>NZ_BAAHYS010000003.1:0-13149 GCF_054657435.1 Clostridium carnis | reverse complement strand
TAGAAATAAATTATTATGATTTATTTCTAGATGTTTATTTTTAATATATTTTTATGAAATATCATATGTAAATTTTAATATATTATTATAATTTCTAATAATACATATTACTTACACATATTATATACTACTCCTATTTAATATAAAAGCATTTAAACTGAATATTTATTATTACTTTCTATGCTTTTACACATATTTTTATGTTTTTTATATAACTTTTTATGTAATCTTCAATCTCAAAATTAAATTTAATTTTAATGCTTATTATAGAAAACAATATTACTTCAATAAATCCATACCTAAGATTAAATATAGATACAAACATTACTACTAATACTATTACAGCTACTATAATTAGTAGTGAATCTTTCACAATTTTTTTCTTAAACTTTATTTTATTAATAATTATTGATAAAGAATTGTCAGCCATATTAATTCTCCTTTTAATCTAACCATTCTTTACTCATTCCAATATCATTACATTTCATTACAAACTTATCATAAATATTCTTATTTAAATCAACTCTAATTACTTCTTTACTTTCTCTCTTATATTTTTTAACTTCCTTAATTTTTATGATCATTTCTTTTATTTCTTCTGTATTTACTATATCAAGATACTTTTCTGCTTCTTCTCTTGTATTAAAACTTTTATATACTGAATTATATCCAAGAACTAACTTAGAACACTCATCCCAAGTATTAACTATTAAATTAAAAACTCCCTTACCTTCTCTTATATTCTTTATCTGAAATTATTGTAGTCATATAAGTTTCTTCAATTTCTGTTATAGCCAGAAGCTCTATAAGCATTTTATTTTATACTTATATTCCTGTTTTTTACTTAGATATACCTTTCTGCACTCCTAGTGGCTATTCTAGAAATGAACCTAAAGAGTATCTATATAAGAACAATATAAGCTCTCTCTGTCCTTTTAAATCATATTCTCTTAATTTACATAACTTTGTTATATCTTGTATTCTAGCGCAATAAAGACTTATCTTCCTATGATAAATATTGTATTTTTATTGATTATTTGGTATTTTTTTAAAATTTTTGAAGGATTTTTATTTTATTTCTAGAATTATATATGTGTAAATTTATACAATTACTAAGAATCTGTTAAGTAGTTATGAAAAAATAGCTTGATTTTTCATAGAATTACTCGCTCTTTGAAAATTATATAAGTTTGAATGTTTTATTGTATGGCAAACAAGCCTGCAAAAGCATTGATTTTTTTGCAGGTTAATCAAAGGTATTAATTTTAGTTAAGCAGCAACAAACCAAGAGTTTTTGGCAAGGCTATCGCTAGCGAAGCCAGCAACTTCTGCTGGAGTACAGTTATTTAATGATCCATGTGGTCTAAGGAAGTTATAGTGAAAAATGAATAGATATATTAGGTTATTAGCTTTTTCAAAAGAATTAAAGCCTTTTTTAGCTTTATACCAAGCTTTATACCAAGCTTTAAAAGTTTTATTGAATGATTCTATTAAATTATTATTTGTATCACTAGACATTGGAGCTACAGGAATATGCGTTGTATTTGGTAATAGCGTAGCGACAGCTTCATTATATGAAGGTAATCTATCAGTTATAAAATTAGCTGGTTCACTGAATTTTTTAGCTTCATTTATCAATGTGTATGCTGAATCAGAGCTTCTGGATTTAGTTAAATGAAATGCTAAAATAAATCTAGTTTCTGAATCAATAGCTAACCAGAGATAGTATCTTTCACCATTAATAAATACTACTGTTTCATCAGCGTGCCAATCGTCAGATTGTAAATCAAGAGTATCTTTAAATTTATCAGCCTTCTGTTTGAAAAATGGTGCAAATTTATTAGTCCAGGTGGCAATAGTAACATGAGATACCTTAATTCCAGAGTTTATCATCAAGAATTGAGAAATTGCTCTAGTTGATGAATTATTTAAAAAATAGAGTGTGAGTGCAGTTAATATAACATGAAGTGGAAAACGCATTCCTTTCATAGAAAGGGAGCCGGTAATAGCTTCGCTAGAAGCATTATCTATATTAAGAGAATGATGTTTAACTATTACATGTTTACATTTCTTATCACCACATTTATAGCGATTATAGTGCTTATATTCATGATGAAGGAACGTAGCCTTATTACATTTAGGACATCTAGGGTATTTAGATATTATCGGATTACTGACAGAGTCAGGAGCAAATTGACGTTTACACTTTTTACATTGATATTTTTGATTAGCCTGCTTATCTAAACCGAACTTATATAGTTTATAAGAATGGCAGCGAGGACATTTTATATTAGTTTTGCTCATTGTTCTTCTCTCCTTTTCTAGGGGGATATTATTTATTTTTGCAAACCTATTGTATTTCCTTAGGTTGAGAAGAGCAATGTTCATTTAACTTAACAGATCGATTACTAAAAAAAGGAGGAAATGAAATGAAAAAAATAGCTACTATTTTATTATCACTCGCACTTATAACAGGTGTTTGCTCTGTACCAGCTTTTGCAACAAGCAATAGTCAATCTGTAGGTGCATTTAACGGAAAACTAACATCTAATGTTTGGATTCAATCTATATCAGACTTTAATGGTACTGGAGATTTTCAAGTATCAGCACACTATTCTGGCACCGATCCTTACGATGCAGAATGGATAAGAACTGCTTGGAATTTCTATACTGTTGGTGGAAGCGTATCTTGGAATGGAGCTGGCATTTCTGGTTCTGGTTCTTCTACTGGAAGTTCATGGACAAATGATAATGCAAGTGATGCTTCCTTTAGAGGTAGAGTTGCTGGTAATGGACTATGTTTATATGTTGGATGTAACAATACAGCAACTATGTTTGCTAGAGGTGTAACATTTAGTACACTTGCTAAAGTTTAATAACTAAATATAAAAAGAAGTTAAGTATGAAAATACGTAACTTCTTTTTTAAAAGGAGTCAAGTATGAGGGGGAAAAAAAATATTAAAATATTTTGTATTTTATTTTCATTTATATATATTTTCTATAATTTTTATGGTTGCACAGCTAAAGAAAATAATAAAAATCCAATTTCTCAACTAAATACGTCTTATGTAGATAAATCTATACATAAAGATTGTCTTAGTCTTATTGAATATACAGACAAATTTTCATTAGAAGATACCCTTATAAATAATATTATAATGCTTGATTATAATATGAATATTCAGACTTCCGATTTCAATAATTTATTAGATATTCTTTCTTCTAAATTAAATAATGAATTAAATAACGTTTCATCTGAAAATAATAGTCCAGAATTATTATTAAGCAATATTTATTTCTATATTATTTTTTCAAATAAAATTAATGTTGCACCTACAATGGAAATAAAAAATAAAATTTCTAATTTTATTAATACACAGTATATAGACCAATGGGACAACTTAAGATCAAAAGATAAACTTATTTTACTTAACATATTAGAAAAAATATCTTTCATAGGAGATTCTTTAGACATTAATATGGAATTTAATAATTTCATACTACATTCCTTAGATTCTATCCAAATTAACGATAATAATATTGATTTTGAAAATGAAACTATCTTATTTTATAAAATTAAAATATTTAAAAATATGCATTTGAAAGATGAAATCAATAAAATACAACCATTAGTCAATGATGCTGTTAATAATTTACTTGAAAATTTAAATGATAATTTCGTGGATAATATACAAAATATACCTTTATTATCTATGTTGTTTGATAATATCATAGTTAATGATAAATTATCTAGTAATAATAAATTATCTAGAATTTCAAATAAAGTTTTAATTCTAATTGAAAGTAACATTGATATTCCTGCTGTAATTAAATTTTATTGTTTTAATATTATAAAGTCTAGTAATCATGATACTGAAATGCTAAAAGATATAGTTGCTACATATCCTAGAGATACTAATTACACTTTTACAGCACCAGCAGAATTAATTCCCACATTTAAGAGTTTTTACTTTTTTATTAACCTCGCTTCTATGGAAAATAATAAATTTGATGTTAGTAAAAGTCCAATTAATGAATATACTAACATCTTACTAACTAAATATAGAAAAAATGATATTGATTTTTCTGAAATCTATTATTTTTTGAAGATAAAAAACTATATCAAGAAAAATCCAAACTTTGACTATATAGAAAATAAAGTTAATGACTCAATAAAACAATTATCTTTAGAATCAGCAAATCAAGAAAATAATTTTACAACTTTATATTGGAAGCTTAAAATATTACTACTTTTAAATAATACTGATACTGCAATTAAGTTAGAGCCAAATTTTTCAAAAATTTATGAACTTAATAAGGCTAGCTACGAGGAGGATGATGAATTTTTAATAGCTGAACTAATGTATTATGAAGTCTTATCTGATATTTATCAAAATACAGATAATATTGATTTAAACCTTATTGGTCAGAAGCTCTTAAATTATGATAACGACTTTTATGTTCGTTGTGCAAATATGTATTTTAATATTGCAAATTCACATAAAATTAAAATAGATGATAATTTAATTAATGATTTGTCTAATAAATTACTTTCTTATAAAACAATATATGGATATTCAGCTAGCACTCAATACAAATCAATAAATTTAGAAGCTACATTTGAAGGATATGAAACAGAATCTTTAATTGAAACAATAAACAAATTCTAAAATATGAGGTGTCTTATGGAAAACATACTATTAAATCTAAAAAATATAAATAAAAATTATGGTAATCAATTAATATTAAATAATATAAATCTAACTATAGAACCCGGTAAGATATATGTAATCATGGGACCATCTGGTTCTGGTAAATCTACTCTATTGAATATAATATCTCTAATTGAAAATCCAACATCAGGAGACTATTTTTGGAAAGGCCTAAGTGTAAAAGACCTTCCCTCTAAAAAGAAAAATTTAATAAGAAGAGATAACATTGGTTTAATATTTCAAGATTTTAACTTATTCGAAGAATTAACTGCATTTGAGAACCTAGATGTGTATTTACAGCTAACTACATCTCTTGATGAAAAACAAAGAAAAACCAAAATTACAATTCAATCAAAGAATCTCGATATTTCCTCCATATTATATAAAAAAGTTAAATTTCTTTCTGGTGGAGAACGTCAAAGAGTAACTATTGCACGATGTTACTTAAATGATACTGAACTTATACTAGCCGATGAACCTAGTGCTAATATTGATTCAGCTAATAAAACCATACTAATTTCTTCATTTTTATCATTACGACAAGCTGGTAAAACAATAGTAATTGTTACACATGATGATAGCTATATATCACTAGCGGATATTGTTTACAACTTAAGAAATGGAGAACTATCACAAATAATAAACTAGGAGGTCAAATAATATGTCAATTTCAGTATTATTTTTTAAACGAAATATAAAAAGCTTTTCTAATATAATTTTTTCACTTGCCTTTTTTATACTTATATTTAACTTTATAATTGGATTCATTTTAAATGTAACAAATAATTATAAATCTGATGTTGTTGACAATTCAAACTTATATTTTATGCAAGTTGAAAATAAGGATTTAGATTACAAATTTAATAATGATGTTTTAAATAAAATTTCAAATATATCTGGTGTGGAATATGCTTTCTTAGACTATGGTATGAATGTTGAAGTGTTGAAGGATAACAAAGAATCTAAATCTTCTTGTGCCATAATCCCTGTCTCAAAAGACTATCTTTCATACTTTGGTGTAAAAGATTCTATTGACAATGATAGATATTTTCTATTAAATGACGTAGCTGTTGATTCAGAAACTTTTAATAACAATGAAAATATAACTTTACGTGCGCATATTCCAACAATAAAAAATGGAAATATCTATGGTGATTCTACACTTATGCCAACCTCTCTAACTTCAAAATTTACAATGCCTGAACTACTTTATTTTCCACCCGATACTTCAATTATAGATCCAATAACGTTTGAAGAACTTTTTAATACAAATACTAATAATATCACTTCTTCCAAACTTATTGTTATATGCCCAAAAGTTGATAGTATGAAGTCTATATGTAAAGAAATAGAAGCCATTGATAGTACCTTTGTAGTAAAATATGCATTAAAAACAACCAATACACTTCCTCAATTCGCTGTTATAATTACTACTATAAGTTCTTCTATATTGATTTTTTTCTTAATTATAACTATATTTAGCGTATCATCAAGTATTAAGCAATTTTTAATATTAAGAAAAAGAGATATCGGATTACTATATATTTTAGGTGTTGAAGAAAAAAATATTTATAAATTATTTATAAGTGAATTTTTCTTTAACGGAATCGTTACTTTATCTTTATCATTCTTGGGAACAATAATAGCTTCTCTGATATTAAATTACTTCTTTAACTTTGACTTAATATCAAAATATGTATTTCTATATTTTACATTAGATTTTTTACTTGTAATAGGATTGTTAATTCTCTTAGGAACTATTCAATTAAAAAAACTTATAAAAAAACTTAGTGCTGGAACTTTTTATAAGGAGATTTTAAAATAATGAGACTTAATAAATATATTAAAATAATACTATCATTTATTATGGTCCTATTTGGATCTTTAATAATTACTAGTTGTGAAAATACCAATAATTTTTCAATTGCGTCAGATGCTTTAATAAAATATAAATTATCTGATAAAAAATTAACACTCTATACGAAAGAAATCTCAACTGGTAAATCAAATAAGATTGATTTAAAAAATGAATTTATAGATGAAAATTCTGTTATAAATCAATATGACACATCTTGGTTAATAAATTCTCCAAATGATAATCAAGATGATCAGTTATTTTTTCCTTATAATGATAAAAAGTTTGTATCTCTTAATGGTAAAGGATATTCATTAATAGGTTCTAATAATGCTAATCTATTATTAGTTCAATATCAAAAAAATAATTTTCAATTAAAAATGTTTAATACTTCTAACTCCGAACTATCTGATTTAAATTTTTCAAGTCCCTTAGATGATAAAAGTAGGGTATTGATTGGAGCTTTTAATAAAACTAAAGATAAATTTTTAACTGCTTATACTAATAATACAGGTACTTACTTACTCGAAGTTATAGACTCTAAGATTAATTCCATTAAATTATCAGATGAAGTTCTACGTGGTTATATTGCATGTATTAATGATAATTTTTTATTTCTTGCATCTAATATTAATAATACGCAACCTTTTAAATTATATTTATTTGATAGTATTAATTTCACTGAAAATATACCATTAAAACCTTCCACTTTAAATACAGAACTGAATCTAAATAATAATATTCTAAGCATGTATTCTACTAGTAATAATGATTTATTATTACTAGTAAATGAAGACGGTGGTAATTTAATATGTCTATATAAACTTAATATTGATGATAACTCTATAAAGAAGCTAATGGACAAAAAAATCCAAGCTCAAGATGTAAGAATAATAGATAATGTAGCTTATGTAATATCTAATGATTATTTTTTCAAATTGAACACTGACTTTGAACTTGAATTATTAAACTAATTATATTCTTTTAAACTTTATAAAAGTAGGCTCTATTTTGCTAAAAGACTTATTTCGCTAAATGCACTTTTAGCGATAAAAGAAAAATTAATGATTTTAAGCCATTTTTAAGCTATGGATTTTCTAAAAATCCATAGCTTTTTGTTTACTATAAATAAACTTATGAAAAAAAAGAAAGATTTCGCTATAGTGATAGCGAAATCTCTCTTTTTCAAGTTTCAATCAAAGAAAAAAAGCACCCATCCGCAAAATTAATGCTTTTTTCTTAACTTTTTTTTACTAAAGCGATATTCAGGTGGTGTCCTGAAGTATCTCCTATATTATACCACGTCTTTTATTAACATAAACATTTCTTATAGGCCCTTCTATATTTTTTTCTTTATTATTGATTTTTCATATTCATTTTGTGAATTTTTCATATTAATAGAATCTATTTCATTATCATGTACCTCATTACCACATATGCTACAAAAACAAGTAGTTCCTAGGTAATTTATTTTAAAAAGTTCATCATATAACTGCTGATTTTCCTTAATATTAAAATAAACTAATTCATTACAATCCTCGCAATATGTTTTTTTCTTCATAACTACACCACCTTGTTTAATAAAGTACTCATTATTAAAAGTTTCTCTTTATTTGCTATGTTTATTCATAAAATCAACTAAGGCTTGCGATACTAGATCTTTAGTTGTGAAGAATGGATACTTATTTGCAAATATTTTAAACTGTTCCCAAACTACATCATTTAATCTAATTGTTGCTTTAAATTGATTGTTTTTAGTATTTGGTAGTTTAATAATTATATTATTAAACTTGTCTTCAATACTGTCAGACAGGCTGTCCCCCATCTTGTCTGACATATTATTAAACATTTCTAACATCCTAAATATTTCTTCTTTTCTATTAATTAGTTCCACGATATCTGTAACATCAATATTATTTTCTCGAATATTAACACTTTTATCATGTATGACAACTGAACTACTCTTGCCAACATCTTTATTATCTTTATTCTGTACAATAGTTTCTTTAAATGTATCATCTTTGATAAAGATCTTTATTAATTTTCCTTTTTCATCACATAAATTTAAATCATTTTCAATTCGTTTGTAACCACGCCTAACTAATCTTTTTACAATTACTCTATCATTGACTTTAAAATCATTTATTTCAATATCCTTCATTTGTCTTCTATTTAGTAGCTCTGAATTTATATAATTAATAAATTGATTTTCATTTGTATCTAATAATCCTATATCAATCATAAAAACACCTCTAAGTATATAGTACTACATATGCCATAATAAAATATATTAAATTTTATATAAATCTAATATATTATTTTTTAATTTATATCCAAACTTGAGACAACAACTCTGTTGTTGTTTTATATGTTTTATATATAACTGTTTTATATGTTTTAGATAGGCTTCAAAGTAAGTAATAGCAAGGGTCTAAAAATTTTAATAATACTTTTTCATACCTAAATAATACTTTTTCATACCTAAATAAAATTTTAATAATACTTTTTCATACCTAAATAATACTTTTTCATACCTAAATAATACTTTTTCATACCTAATAAAAAACTTACTAATACCTAAGTGTTGATTAGGTATTAGTTTTATGCTAATATATTCCATATAAGGGGTGTAGAAATGAAAGATGATTATTTAGTAACTAAAAGTAATAAATTAATTGCTTGTAATTATGATTTAAGTTTACAAGAACAAAAAATAATATTAACCTTAGCTTCTATGGTTCAACCAAATGATATTGAATTTAAAGAGTATGCATTTAAGATAAAAGAATTTATGGAGTTATTAAATATAAAAGATAAAAGTAAATATGTTGAAGTTCCTAAAATAACTAAAGAACTAATGAAAAAGGTTTTAGAAATAAAGGAAGGTAATGACTTAGTACAATTTTCTTGGCTAAGTAGTGCAAGGTATAAAACGGGGGAAGGAATAGTAATATTAAAATTTGATTCAAGCTTAAAGCCTTACATGCTTGAATTAAAAGAATTGTATACAAGTTATAAATTATCAAATATTCTAACTTTAAAAAGCAAATATTCTATAAGAATATATGAGCTTTTAAAAAGCAATTTATATAGAAAAGTTATTGAATTTAATATTGAAGATTTAAAAGATATGGTAGGAGCAAAAGAAAAATCTTATAATGTTTATCAAAATTTTAAGAATAAGGTTATTATTAAAGCTCAAAAAGAATTAAAAGAAAAAACAGATATACAATTTGAATTTGAAGAAATTAAAACTGGTAGAAAGGTTACATCATTAAAATTTTATATTCGCTCAAATAAAGTTAAAAATTTAAATGCTGATAATATTATTAATCCAATGGATGAAGTATCTGCAACAATTATTGAAAAATATTATAGTGATGATATTAGTGAAGTAAAGAATATAATAGAAAAATTCTGTGGTAAAAAGATAAATATTAAAACAGCTAATGATTTTTATAATCTAGCTAAAAGAAATGAAGTACATAAGGATCAACCATTAAAACTTATAAAAGAAATAGCTGAATATTCAACTACTCAGAATATAAAAAATTTAAATGCTTGGTTTAAGACAATGTTAAAGGATTATGAAAAGCCATTACAAAGTGTAAAACAACTTAAATTTAATAATTTCAAGGGTAGAGATTATGATTATGATATTCTTGAAAAGAAATTACTAGGTTGGGAAGATTAGGATCATTAAATAATAATATATAACAATATGTAACAATAGTTAACAATATATAATAATATGTAATAATAAGTACAATTAATTGAGTTAGAGAAAATCTATCAACTGTAGAAATTGTTATAGTAAATAATTATAATGATATTGATAAATTAAAAGCTACAAAATAATACCTAGATAAAAAAAATCTAGGTATTATTTTATTTCTTCGATTTACTCAGAATATCTTTATGTTGTTTTTAAGTTTTTTATCAAATTATCAATAGCTTCTTTATCTTTTCTTTTTATTGATTTAGTACTACTAGAAATTAATTCCTTGTAGCTTTTCATATAAAAGAAATCATCTCTAGTTTCAACTTCAAATTCAGGAGTATTATTATAAACTTTTTCAGCTGCAATATAAAAATCAGACTTTGTTTCGCTATTTTCAGTTTTTAAATTATAAGTTTTTATAGTATTTAAGGCTTTTTCTCTTTCAGATTTAGCTTTAATAAATTCATTGTATAAGTTATACGATCTATGCTCTGCATAGCTATAAATAATTATTCTTATTTTTTCAAATCCTAAATTTAATGCTTTTATTGAATTTATTTGTTTTAAGTATGCATATGCTGTTCTAAAGTTTCCATTATCAAAAATGATAAACTCTAATGTATCATTCTTAATTCTAGCTATAACTTTTGATATGTTATATAAGTTTTCAAATACTTTTTGAACTTCTTTAACTTTAGGAATTGTTATTTCTTCTACTGACGTAGTTATTTTATTAAATGTTTTTTCAGCTTCAATAAATTTATTTTCTTTATTTGATATTTTCTCTTTAAAGCCTTTTATAATATCATTTAAGTTGCCGATTGCATTATTTTTAATTAAAAAACTTTTATAAACTTCACTTCTAAGTTTCTCTAAATATTCAAGTTCTAAATTTAATTCTTTGACTCCAGTTTTTAAAAGTTTTTGAGATTTTTCTTTTATCTCACTTTTAAAACTATCACATTTTGAATCTAAATTAAGATATTCGTTGTATTCTTTAGATGAATCAAAAAGTTCTAAGCCTTTATTAAATTTAATTATATTATTTTCAAACTGGACCTTTTCATTTTTTAAAGCTTCAATTTCATTTTTAAGATTTTTAATTTTTTCTTGATTTTTTTTATACCAGTTACTATATACTTCACTATTTACATTATGCCTTTTAAAAAAGATAAGATCCTCCAGTGATTTCATAATAGACTCTTTATCAATTAAATCTTCTCCTATAGCTAGTAAGTGAAATTTGTATGCAGAAGATAATAACTGCTTTTCAGTTGGGTTTTTATCTACCTTTTTTACACTTATTCTATTTTTTTGAACATTTGAGAAATCATCTTCACTATCTCTTAGGTATAAATACTTCATTGCAGTATCTGTAAGATATATATATTTATAGTTTTTATTTATATTTTCCATTGCAATAAGGTTATTTTCTATCATTCCATTAACTACAGATTGGCCACTTTTTATAAATCTTTTAAATTGATCAAGAAAGCAATAATTTCCTGCCTTCATTATCATTTCAAGATATTCCTTATATTTAAATTCAGCAGCAACAAAGCTACTTAATGCAATAATATCATCTCTTATTATAGCCTTCATTAAAAACACTCCATTCTTGAGCAACCAAGACTTGTTGCTATTTCTTGTTTAAGCTCTATTTCAGCACCAGTGTAACTGGTTCCGATACTTTCAATGGCAATTACTTCTCCATTAACTTCAATTGCAGCATCAATGCAAGTCTTAAGTTCTCCTTCTCTCTCAGGATACATTTCATAGTAACTATCTATTAATTCTCTTTCATGTTTCCAGGTATCTTGAATATCACTATCTAGCTTATAATAAACTTCAGTAAGCTTTATATCATGTGCAAGGTGGTTTGTTTGTGCAGCACAAAAGTTTGTAATTCCAAATTCTTGCCTACAGTACTCCTTTCCCCCTTTATCAAGCTGGATTATCAGGTTATTTTCGCCACGAACTATATGTTCGGAGGTTTTTATATATCCACTCTTTTCAAGCTTTTTTAACCTATCCATACTAACTCCACAGTATTCTTTAGCTTGGCTTGAATTACATAATCCAGTTTTACTAAGCTGCTTAATAAGATCTCTATCTCGCCCCGTAACAACTTTTATAGTTGAGGCTTTTCTACCCCTAGCCATTATTAATTCTCCTTACAATTAGTTTTTCTTTATATAATTTCTTATCAAGAATTTCAAATTCATTATTATTTTCTATGTATTCAATTATATCTTTAAAGTCATATGCCTTTATTTGGCTGTTTTTAGCTTCATAAAAAGGTTTTTGTGTCTCTATAATACAAAAAGACCTTGTTACACGTAATAGCTCTCCTAGGACCATTTTAAGATTATCTGGAACAATAAACATTAATACAAAGTTGCATAGTACTATATCAAACTCTCTATCTTCATATGGAAGGCCTATATTTATATCTTGTTTAGTAAAATTAACTTTAAATCTTTTGGGTTTCGGGCTAGGATCAGGTATTAATTCATCAATTCCATATAAATTTTTAAAACCTAGTTTATAAAAAAGATATAAATTTCTATAATGGCCACATCCAACATCCAGGATTCTATTATTTAAATTAAGCTCCTGGTGATATTTTTTTAAGAATAATAAATTGTAATCACTATAACCTTCCTTTAGGTGATTATTTATAAGAAAGGACATACCACCTTCCCCCTTACATTTTGATTTAAACTTTCAAATTGGGATTAACTTGTTTTCGAGTCGTAGCCATTAAAACCAATCTTTGATTGGCTTGTTTTTGCTTTTAGCAAAAATTTTCATGGCCATTGCATTCCCTAGAATGTAATAGACCGAAAACAAGTTAATC
>NZ_BAAHYS010000002.1:0-19748 GCF_054657435.1 Clostridium carnis | reverse complement strand
TACAATAAGTCCTAACCCTAAGGATGCTGATTTACTATCTATTATAGTAATATCTGCATTTTTATTTTCTTCACAAATAATTTCTTTTGCTATTTTAGCACTATTTATGCAACCACTTAAAGCTGATGAAAAGCCAACATATATTACAGATTTTCCACTTTCAACATGCTTTCTAAATGCACTTTCAAAAGTAAATGCATTTACTTGAGCAGTTGAAGGCATTTCACCTTTTCTAATTTCATCATAAAACTTTTTATGTTTTAAAGTTTTCCCTAGGTCATCTGGTATATCTTGTCCACAAAAATTAACCCTTATAGACATAACGTCAATATTATGTTTTTCTATAAATTCAATAGGTAAATCACAACAAGAATCTGTTATTATAACTGTCTCCATTTCCATCTCCACCTCATTTAAATATTTTTTATATTTCATAATCAACTACAACTCGTTCCTCTTTCACCTTATTTACAAACTCTACAATTTCAAGATGCTTTGGATGTTTTTGATATATTTCTAAATCAAATTTATTATTAAATTCAGAAATTAAAACAATATCATATGCTCCATTTGATTCTTCTATATTTATTCCTACTTCTATCATTTTTAGTTCTGATATTATACTTGGCAATTTTTCTAATCTTTGCTTTATTTCTAAAGCATTTTGAATTTTTGTATTTCCCTCTGAAGTATCAAGTAACTTCCACATAACTATATGCTTAATCATATTTTACACCTTTCTAACAATTTATTTTTATATTATTTTAATTTTACTACTCTATTTTTTTAATTTCAATGTTCAAATCATGTAGCTTAATATCTATAGACTCAAAATCTATTCCCTCATGAGTTTTTATATGACTATTTGTTATTCCAAAATACCCTTTGTTAATATTAATAGGAATATTAATATTAGTTTCAACAGGAATCCAACCTAGATTCTCAACAAAAACTTCAGCCCAAAAATGATATAAATTATCTGAGTTTTTTCCTACTATGAATTTTGATGGGATTTTAAAAGTTCTCATTATTGCAATAAATACATTTACACACTCACAACAAGTTCCTTTACCTCTTCTTATAGTTTCTATTGCGTCCTGAGTTACACCCTCATTAAATATTTTAATTTCTAAATCACTATCAAACTTAATATTTCTAGTATACTTTAAAACACTTTCTATAATTTTAAAGGAATCATTGACTTCTTCAATATTTTTATTTATAAAATTAATTATTTCTTTTGAATTACTTTGAATACTTTTCGTAGGTATCAAATATTTATTTAAATCTTCTATATCTAATTGTTGTTGTATAAGTAGAGGATGTATTTCTAAACCTACCTCCATATATTGTTTCTTTTTAATAATTTGTTTAACACTTTGATGAGAAGAATTTAATAAATTTAAATCTAACTTTGGAGCTTTTATATAATAATCCTTATTTACTAAAAACTTATTAATAAAAAAATTCTCTGATTTTTTTCTAATCTCCTCTAAAATTATTTTTTCAACTTCCTTAACCTCTAAATTATCAGTATATAAATATTCGTTATAAAACTCTTCCTTAGTCTTATTTATATTATTAAAATCTATTTCTGTATCTTCACTTAAGGTTTTCTTATTAATTGGATCTGATTCTATTAAATAAAAACTATAAACTTCATTATAGATAGATGAAAACTCCTGACAAATTCCTTTAAAATACTTTATATTTTCTAGATTTATAGATATTATTAAATTTTTTTTATATTTTTCCACTAACTCTTTCCCAATATTTATAACTGTTTTTACCCATATATCTACATAATCACATATATTATTTTCTTTACTTAAGACTAAATTATCACTTGTAATTATTTTCTTTAACATGATATCTACTTCTTTCGTATCATAAAGCATACTATTTTGAATAGAGTTAGATAACATTTTTGATATTAAGCTTTTTTCTTTACTTATTACTTCATTTATTATTATTATCAAAAAATTCTCCCTCCCCATTGCCCCCCTGTTAATATTTTACTATATTTCAAATTTATTTTAAACACTTGAATTTTTTAAAATTAAATGTGAAAGGAGAAACTAAGTTTCTCCTTTCACATTTAATTATTTTTAACTACCTTTGAAATAAACACTCTTTTTATAGTACTTTGTGGTGGAATTGATTTTGTCATAGCTTCACTAATTCTCATATAAACAAGATCGCCCTTTTCTATAATTATATCCTCTTTTTTATCATTAGAAGAATTTAAAATTTTTGTTTCATCTGAAATAATTCCAATAATTTTTTCTTTATAAACCTCATTTCCTTTAATATATCCATCTACTAAAATACTATTAACCTTACCATTTTCCCCTTTATTTACTTCTAATATTTCCCCAATAAAAACTGGACTTTTAATTGGCTTTGAATATACTGGAATTGAAAAAATAGTTAAAAGTAATACAGTCGTATATAAACATCTTTTTAGTTTCATAATATACCTCCTTACAATTAAGTCGTAATATTATTTTAAATAATTAATTTATAAATATACATAATATTTTTATTTTACTGATACATACTTATTGCCCTTTATATAGAATCTCCAAGGAAAATCTACAGCTTCTTCCGCATACTCTATACCAACTCTAGTAGTTTCTACAATTTCAAAATTTCCCACGTAACCGTCTTCTATGTATATATCATTTTCTATATAAACTTTTTTACAGTTATCTTCTTTTGTTATATCTAAAGCCATGCATAACTTTGAAGGCCCATTAGTTAAATTCTTTTTCTGAGCATTAGTTAAACTTTCGTAGTTTGTTTTAAACCTATTATTAGATATATAATCAAAATTATCTAATGGCTCTATTCCTCTAATTAATACACCTTCAGCAATATCCTTACTATTTGTTATTATATTTAAACAATAATATAACCCATAAATAAAATAAATATACGTTACACCACAATCCTCATACAAGGTCTCAGTTCTTTTTGTTCTTCTACCATTATAAGCATGTGAAGCTTTGTCTATAGCACCTATATACGCTTCAGTTTCTACTATTTTGCACCTTACTTTTATTCCATCTATTTCCCTTACCAGTATCTGTCCAAGTAAATTTTTAGCAACTTCTACCGCGCTTTTATTATAAAACTCTTTTTTTATTATCATTACTACCTCCCTTTTATTTTTATTATATCAATAATTCCTATAGTCTAATCTTTAATTTAAAATATTATATTAGAATTTAGATTATAAATAAAAATAGAGTTATAAATATATAACTCTATTTTCTAGCTATTTTAAAAATTTTTAAAGGTTTTAGTATTATTATTTTCTTTATTTTATATAAATATTAAAACACTTAATTGTAATTTTAATATTTTAAGCTTTTAGTTAGAATATAACCTTTTAAAAGTTATTCTTTATCTTTTATACAGTTAATTATATCACCTTTGAAAATTTTGTCAATATCCCTTGTTATTTTAACTATACATCCCACTCAATAGTTAAGATACTTATCTCTTCCTTTCTTAAAGATACTTTATATCCATCTAATATTAACCAAGTAACTAACTCTTTTTCTACCTCGTCTCCTTCTTTCCCCTGTAATGTAAGTAAAGCAGAAACCTTATTTATACCAGCTGATTTAGCATAATCTATATTTTCTTTTATTTTTTCCTTATGACATCGAAGTTTTTCTGACTCTGCCATATATACCATCTCCTTCTTTATTAATTTTACTTTAATATATAATATATTTATTAATACATTATGTTAAATATACTAATTAAAATTATTTTTGTTATTTATTTACATTTTTGTTTCTAAATATTATAATAATTTATAAATTATATTGTTTAGAGGTAAACTATGATTAATAAAAAAAATGTTAAAAATAATTTATTATTTAAAATATTAGGTTCTGGAGGATGTACTTCTATTCCTAAAGCAGGATGTAGATGTAATATTTGCTCTGAGGCAAGAATAAAGGGTGAGCCATATAAACGAACTGGTTCTTCTCTTTATATTGAAAACTTCAAAATACTTATAGATACGCCAGAAGATATAAACTATCAATTAAATAAATATAATATTTTCGATATAAATATATTACTTTATTCTCATTGGGATCCAGATCATACATTAGGCTTGAGAGTAATTGAACAACTTAAACTAAGTTGGCTAGATTATTTTAGAAATATACATTGTAAAGACCCAATTAAAATAATTGGACTTCCTGAGGTTATTTCAGATATAAATAATATAAAAAATAAATTCGGTTCTTTTTTAGATTATTATTATAGTCATAATCTTTGTACTATCAATTCATTAGAACATATAGAAGTTAACTCTTTAAATATAACCCTTGTACCAATTAAATCTAGTGGTATATCTACTGCTTTTATATTTGAAAACTATAATTCCAAGCTAATATATGCCCCTTGTGATAACAAACCTTTTCCAAATGATGATAGATTTTTAAATGCTGATATTGCGATATTAGGAGGATTTATTCCAAAAGAAAACTTTAACAACAATACCTATATTCCTCTTGGAAATAAAATATATGATGCTATGTTTACAATTGATGAAATAATAGAAATAAAAAATAAGTATAATTTCAAAAAAATTATACTTACTCATTTAGAAGAAAACTGGGGTAAAAGTTTTGATGATTATTTAGAATTAGAAAAAGACTTACAAAAACATAATATTTTTTTTGCATTTGATGGTATGGAAATTTTTTTATAAATAATTTGAAGCAAAATTTCTTTTAATATTTAATAAATCTTCCATATCATTTAAAAATTGAAGAAGTTGTGCTCTATTTTCAAACTCTTCCCTTGTTTTGGGAAGAGCCATTTTTTTAAATTCTTCTTTTAACTTAGATAATTCTATAAGAAGTTCATTGCAATCATTTATATCTTTAACATTCTCTGCAACTTTTTTTGTAAATTTAGACATCAAATGTGTTTGTTCAAATGACATATAAAATCTTTCAAAATGTGTTCTCATTTTCATTATAATATCAAATTGATTTTTCCTCATATTTATATAATCAGTATAATAGGAATTATTTTTAAATAGTTTGTTATTTGCTATTTTATAAGCTCTTTCTGAACTTTCCTTTAACCTAATTTCAAGTTCTTTTAAAACTTTTTCTTCATCAATATCAACAGTTTGAGTTATAAGAGAATTTGACATTTTAGAAAGTATTACTCTATATTGATTTTCTATAAATTCCTTATCTTCATTAAATATTTTTTCTAATGATGGCATAAATATATTAGCTATTGAAGCAGTTCCTATACCTATACCCATAATTAAAAGTTCGTTTGTTATCCAATAGATATTAATTTCACCTGCTATTAATAAATGTGTTGATAATACAATAGCAGGTACCATTCCCTCTGAAATATTTAATTTAGACGCAAGAGGAATAAATATTATTAAAAACAATGAAAAAATAAATGCTCCTTGTCCTATAAATCTATATAATATTGCTGATAGTATAATTGATATTATACAAGCAAAAATTCTATTTTTCCCTATCACTAATGCTTTTTTTCTATCATCTTGAATGCTTAAAATAGCAATAACAGCTGCAACTGTTGCAAATTCTACATTTAATTTATTAGCTATAATTAAGGAAGCTATAGCAGATAAGGTCATTTTAAATGTTAAATTATAAATATATCTCAATTATTATTCCCACCTTATTTATTTTATTTGGTATCTTTTAACGTATCCACATCTCTTACATAGCTCTTCTACTGCAACCCTTCTTGAAAATCCATCATATATTCCTTTAGCCTTGTCGCCTTCTAATATACTTTCAATAGAATTTTCAAATATATTCCCTAAAGTAATATTTCCCTCGCTATCTAAACAACATGGTACAACTGTTCCATCTACTAGTATTCCAATTTGATCTCTTAAACCATAACAAAATGCACTGTCACTAATTGGTTCTATATTTATATTGGGCCAATTAAACTTTTCTGCCATATTTAAATATACATTATCCATTAATTTAACACGATTTTTTTCTATTAATTTTTCTCCTAGATTAAAATCTAAAGCTAATTTTTCTTCTAACATACTTAAAATACTATTATTTAAAGAATTGCTAGCCTTTAACTCTTCAGTATCCATATTCCATAGTCTTAATGCACATATAATATCACTTTTTTCTCTTGCTTCCTTTATAAAAGAAGCTATATCTTCTATATATTTATCAAAGTCAACTTCACTATTATTTGCTTCAAAACTATGAAGAGATATATTTACTTGCCTAAGTCCCTTAGAATATATTAATTTATCTTTTAAATCATTAATTAGAGTGCCATTTGTTGTTATATTAACCTTTAAGCCATTAATATTAGCAATTTCTAAAAACTCTTTAATATTTTTATTTAAAAGAGGCTCACCCATTAGATGAAAATAAATATGCTTTGTATAAGGTTTTACTTCTTTTATTATATATTTAAAAGATTCTATATCCATAAATTTCAACTTCCTACTTGTTTTAGGGCAAAAATTACAACTTAAGTTACAAATATTTGTAATTTCTATATATACTTTTTTAAATCTTGTCATAAATGTTCTCCTATTATCTCTTTTATTTATTCTAAATATTAAATTACCATATTATAAAACTCTTTTCCAATGTTTTATTAAAAATAATTTTAATATTTTCTTGCTATTTTTTTTAATAGATGCTATTATTAAAAAGCAGTTGGTACGTATAGTGCTAATTACCTGTAGAGCTTGGTTTGTCCTTCGCCGGATGCCAAGCTCTACTTTTTTTGCCTTTTCTCTTTAGTTGTAACAATATTAACCTTACTTCTATATATTTATAATAAGTAAAAATATATAAAGGGAGTGAATTTAATTTGGACCCTTATAAAGTTTTAGGAGTTAGTCCAAATGCACCTAAAGATGAAATTGAAATGGCCTACAAGAGTATCCTAAATGAATATAGCTTAGATATTTATAATAATAGTGAATCAGCACCTTTAGCTGAAGATAAAATATCTGATGCAAATATTGCATACGATATACTTATAAACGGTAGTATTTATAAAGAAATACGTACACTTATAGATAATAATAATATTGTAGTTGCTGAAAGTAAATTAAATTTGATAGATCATAAAAATTCTGCTGAATGGAATTATTTAAAAGGATTTGTTAATTTAAAAAAAGGATGGTTTGATACTGGAGTTCAGCATATAATTACAGCCTCAGAATTAGATCCTGAAAATGAAGAATATTCTCAAAGTATAAATACCTTAAAATCTAGAGCTAGTGAATTTGAAAACTATTATAAACAACATAACGTAAAACCTAACTCAAATAATATGAATGCTTGTGGTGGTGGCGGAAATAGTAATGGTATGTGCTAATACTATTATTATTAAATAAAAAATAAGGTTTCCTGTAATTTTACAGAAAACCTTATTTTTTATAATTTATTTATTAAGTTTTTATTTTATTGCACCTGAAATTTATCAACTTGTTTTGTCATACTTTCTGTTTTTTTTGCTAGCCTTTTTGAACTTTCTAAAGCACACTCACTATTTTTATTTAACTCCTGAGCTGAGGCTGTTACTTCTTCCGATGAAGCTGCAATTTCCTCTGATAAAGCTGATACCTCTTGAACAAATTCTAGTAAATTGTCTCTATCCACTTCTATATCATTAAATTCATTATTAATTTCTAATATTCTTGGTGAAATATTTTTAACTGAGTTAGAAATTTCCCCAAAAGAATTTATTGTTTCTTCAACTATGTTTTTTTGCTTCTCTAAATCCTTACTCATAGTTTTAGTTTCTTCTGATATAATATTAGCACTATTAAATATACTATTTAAAATTAAATGTATTTTATCTGAAGCTTCTTTAGAATTTTCTGCTAAAGTTCTAACTTCCTCTGCAACAACAGCAAAACCTTTTCCCGCCTCTCCAACTCTAGCTGCTTCTATGGCTGCATTTAGAGCTAATAAATTTGTTTGTTCTGCAATATTATTTATAAGCACAAATATACTTTTAACTGTTCCTATATCAGAATTCATATTTTCAATACTTTTAACAAATCCATTAAATTTATTATCAAATGTATTTATTGAATTTATTAAATTTTTCATATCATCATTACTCTTTATTGAGTTATTATCTATTTCTAAAGTCATAGAATTAATATTTGATATATTATTAGATACTTTTTTTAATTTAATTCCTAAATTATTAACTGTATTAACCATTTTTTGCAAATCACTAGATTGGTTATTTGTACTTGATGCAATTTCTCCTATAGCAATTACAATATTATTAGCAACCATACTTAATTCTTCAGATATATTTGATAGTTCTATTGAATCATTTGATAATTCTTCTGCTGACAATTGAATAGTTCCAATCATTTTACCTACCGATTTTCTTGAAGATTCTATTGCATTACAAATTTCACCTAATTCATCATTTATATCTAATTGTTTATCATTAAATCTAGTTTTTAAATTTCCTACTGCAAAATTGTTCATATTAATTTTTATTGAATCAAATACTTTAGCAAATCTTCTAGTTAATAAAATTAATATACAAACAATTAATAATCCAATTAAAACTGATGTACTCCATAATATTATATTTAAAGATTTTAATTCTTTTAATAAATCGCTTTTATCAATAGTAATTCCTACTGACCATCCAGTATCCTTTACTGGTGCATATGAAATATATTTCTTATCAGTATTTAAATTATATTCCCTTGCTCCTTTACTTCCTTCTATCATATTTTTATGAACATCTATTAAATCTATATACTCACTGCTATCTGAATTATTTTTTATATAATTAGTTTTTTCTTTAACTAAGTTAAAATCTTTATGTGCAATTATAGTTCCGTCATTGCTAAGCATAAAAGCATTTCCAGTTTCTAAGAACTTAATCTCTGTAACAATATCACTAAGCTCTGATGCTAATCTTATACCAATTATTAAACCAACTACCTTTTCTCCACTTTTTAAAGGAACAGTATAAGAAATTAAATAATCTGTGTTCACACCATCTACATAAGGTTCTGATACACAAGCCTCCCCCCTAATACTTTTCTTAAAAAACTCTCTATCAGAAATATCTCCTAAAGTTCCAGTATCATAATATACCTTTCCTGATAAATCTACTATTCCAAAAGCTTTAAATCCTTTACCTAAGAAGTTATCTTTTAATATTTCTCTTTTATCTTTTATTGATATATTTTCATTAATTAATCTCTTATCAAAAGATACTTCATTAACTGACTCTAAATTAAATTTTATCTTATCATTAATTCTCATAGCTGATTGTTCACTAACACTTTCCATTAAGATCATACTATTTTTAATTAATGTTTTACTAGAAAAATAATATGTTATTAATGATATTCCTAAAATCCCAATAGTTATTGCCGGAATAAAATATGATAGCATTTTTTTAGTTAAACTTTGTCTTTTTGTGCTCATCCTCTTCATAATCCTCTCCTAAATCCTCTTATATATTTATTTTCATACCATTTAATTAGCTTTTACTTCTCTTTAAAATATCCTTAGCTCTATTTATTGAATCCTTAGCATTATTCCATGGTTCATTTTTAAATCTATAATCATATTTCTTTATAAACCACTCAATATCCAATTCCAATTCTTTACAATATTTAAGTTGTATGTTACAAGTTACTTTTTTAAATAATTTAAACTCACTAGGACTTAATATTTCTTTACCTTTACTTAATAATAAATTAAAATGCTTTATACAAAAATTGTTTTGTAGACTATAAATTTTTTTAAATTCTTCATTTTCTGACCATAAATCTATAGTTCTTTTCACATCATAATTCATTGTTTTTTCATTTATTTTTTCGCAAACAAAACATTTCATCTCTTTTTTACTCTTATTAAATGATAACCTTTTCTTTTTTTCTAATGAAGCACTTTCAATTTTCATTATTTCCATAGTTATTAACTTCTTTATCATTATTGCCATACCCAGTTTATCTCTTATTTCATCAAACTTTCCCATGTGTCTATCACAAAATGTATATTCTTTGCCAAACTTCGGGAAAAATTCTAAGTCCATTACTAAATCTTGAGAAATAGCATTTAGTACTTTGTCTTCATAATCCTCTAAAACTTTGCATAAACTACATCCTTTATTTAACTGAAAGCTTTCATATATCTTAATTTGTTCTATACTTAATTTTGTCATTTCCCCTCCTTAATAATACTATTACTTTCATTTATTCAAAATATTTACTTTTAATTATATTATACAACAAATTTTAGAATTATATATAAATATATTTACATAAAATAGAAAAAAGCCGATATATTTTATATATACCGACTTTAAATAGTAAATAAAGAATTTTATTCTAATTGTGTTAATAATCTTCTCATAACATCTTTAAGCTTACCTTCACCTAAATCTTCATGAGCAATAACAACTACAAGCTTTATATCATTGTCTGACGGATCCCATTTATAAGCTCTTATATCTAAAATTGATTCATCTTCAATATATTCTTCTAAATCAGTGGCTAACTCTTCTGATAAAGTTAGATATTCATCAAATAACTCATCTTCTGTAAGCTCCTCTAAACTATAATCTTCCTCCATTATTTCATTTAAAGTACTAATATCTATACTTAAATTAAAAGCTACTATATCTTCTCTCTTAGATCCTTTACTCATATCTTTAATAACTTTAAACTCTGAATTTTCCTCTATTACTTTTTTTATATCTTCACTATCTACTACTTTTCTTCCAAATGCAATATACATAAAAACACTCCTAATTTTATTATTTTTTTCTTATTTCATATTTTAAAACTTCTTTAAGTTTTTTTAGTTCATCATGATAAGTTTTATGCTCTAACTGTGGAAATGCCTTTAAAATTCTTTTAAGTTTTTTAGCTTTTATATCTTGTATAATATCAATATTCTTAAGATTATAGTTTAATTTTAATACTTCTTTTACAGTAAATATAATATCTAAAATAAATATTATAGTTACTATTATAGAAACTATAACTATAAAATAAAAATTTAAATCAATAAAAATTTTATTAAATAAAGGATGTAATATTTTCATTAAAACTACTGATAATATTCCAAAAAGTGTAGAGTTTAACAAACATACTCTTCCCTTTATATTGTATTTCCTATTAGAATAATTCCATAACCTCGTATGAAAAACATACTCTAACAATAAATCAGCACAAAATTCTATAATAGAAGCAATAATACCACCTGCTATAAGCAATAAAATCCATGAATTAATTTTCAAACTTCCTAAAATCCATATTACAGATAAAGCTCCAAAACCATAAACTGGACATACTGGCCCCTTTAAAAAGCCTCTATTTACAAATTCTTTTTTAGGAATAGAACAATAAAACACTTCACACACCCATCCTAAAAAACTGTACAGGCTAAAATATAATATTGTTAATAGTAACTTAATCATTATTATCTCCCACTTAAAATTATTCTATTATTATCTTATTATGAGAAAATAATAACTTTACTAATATATAATTTATTTTTTTATATTTATAGAACCACTTACTTTAGGAAACAATTGATTATAAAATGTATTAAATCCATCATCTTCTAAAACTATTTTTTCTTCATCATTTACATAAAATTTACTCATTGTATTAATAATAAGATCAAATTTTTTCAAATCTCCTTCTTCTAATAATATATTATATAAATATGCAAGATGATTTTGCATATATCTCTGCATTCTCTTTATTTCATCATCAGATATTTTACCATCATCATATAACTCCTTTACTGGACCATTTCTAAATATAAAGTATGTTGAAGCTTTTGTAATTCTTTCTATATGTTCTTTTGGAATATTATTTTCCATTTTATTCACCTCTTTAGTAAATTCTTTTTTACTTAATTTAACTATATTTTAAATAAAAATACAAGCAAACAAATTCATAGTTAATTTATTTGCTCATTATTTTTACATATATTATAATATTAATTATCTTTATATAGATATTGTGAGGTGATTAAATGAAATTTCTACAAGGAACTTATGGAGTTGATTTATTATCAATAGTACTACTAATTATAGGTTCTTTACTAGGTAATTGGTACTATACAAGTATATTTGGATATATATTAATTTTTCTTAGTATTTTTAGAGCCTTATCAAAGGACATTTTTAGTAGAAAACGCGAGCTTATTAAATTTACGACTTTAATAAACAGGCTATTAGGGAGATTCGGTAAATCATTACCACATCAGCTTCCTATTTTAAACCTAAATAATATTTTTTTCTTATTTGATAAAGTAAAATATTATTTTTCTCAGAAAAATCAATTTAAAATAACTAAATGCCCAAAATGTGGACAAAAGTTGCGTCTTCCAAGAGGAAAGGGAAAGATTATAGTTACATGTAAAAATTGTTCTACTAAATTTGATCTTAAAACCTAATATATTTTTCCAAATTTAATTTTCAAAAAATCTTTGTATAAAAAAATAGATATAGCTTATACTAAAAAGTTAAAATAATTAGCATTAAATTTTAACTTTTTAATATTCTATATCTATTTTCATATTTATTCTTCTTCATCTTCTAAGTTCAATGTACTAACTTTATGTTTAGGAACATCTAAGGCTGTTGATTTTCCAAAATAATATCCAATTATCATACTAAAAACTGGTATAAATTCATCTGAAGTTACTTTTCCACTTATACTTAAATAACAGAATACTAAAGTAACAGCAAGAGCTATTATTTTTCTTACACTTCCAATAACTTCTTTTATAAACTTTAAATTATTACTTCTACCCATAATCTCTCCTCCTTAATACACATATATTCTTTAAGAGAGTTTATTGTGAAGTAAATATATTAATTTTGTTTTATAACACCTATGGCTATACCTAATATGCTTACCTCTTTATCTTCTAAACTTATAGGATTATACATTGTATTTGCAGGCATTAACATTGGTATATTACTATTCATATTTAATGTCTTTAAAGTTGCTTGTCCGTCTAGATTAGCTGCAACTATATCATTATGATTTGCTGTTTGTTGCTTTTTAATAACAACTAAATCTCCATCACATATATTCTTATCAACCATACTATCTCCCCTTACAGTTAGGATAAAGGTTTCCTTTCCTCTTTCTAGCCACTGCATTGGAATTTTAAAATTTCCTTCTATACTATCATTAATTTCTATTGGATTTCCAGCTGCTATATTTGTAAATACTGGAACTTCCTTTAATTCATCCTCTTTAAATGATACTTTATCTTCTAATAAAATTTCATATTCAGGTGATGAGATATCTATATTAAAATTATATATTTTTTTATTCTTTAAGTTTACATATGTATAGTTCTCAATTGTTTGTGGCTTAACTAATTCTTTTTCAAACTTAGTTTTAAAATTAAAAGTTTTTCCTTTAAATTCAGTTCCTAAAGTTTTAAACTTTCTTCCCTTTACAAGCCATGAATATTTTTTATTATCAAGCTCACTATTTACTATAAAAACTAAAGATGAGTAACTTCTCATACTATAAAGGTTTTTAACAAAGTCTATTTCACCCTTTGTTAAATTTTCACAATCATCTACAATAATATGACTATAATAAATATTATGTTTTGTTATATATTTAATTGAAAATAGTACATGATCATATTCATCCATAAGATTATTCGTTAAAAGTTCTTTATTATAAAGTTCTTTAAGAGAATATAACGCTTCTCTTGTATAGGAATTTTTTCTAATTCTAGAATTACGACCTTTTCTATCTACATCTAAATATTCCTGTTTAGTAAAATTACTTGCCTTAATCCACATTATTTCATCAATTATAAGATCTCTTGATGCACTTTTTAAAAACTTAGATTTTTTAGAAAAATTACTTAAAACCTCGTCTAGGTTTGTTAATATCTCAAATATTTTTTCTTTATTTACATATTTTAATACTATGCCACCTTCTCTTCTATAAGCATTAGAATATGTATTAATAATATCTTCTAAAGTTGATATTTTCACTCTTTCTTTATCTAATGAAAATAATGAATAAAAATAATCCTTGTTACTTTTACTTTTATATAATTTAATAGCCTCATTTGTTTTATTATAATCACCTGTTAATATTAAAACTTCATCATTTTCATAAATGCAATAATTATTTTCAAGATTAATTGCTCTATATATAGATGAAGTACTTTTACCTGTTCCCTTTTTTCCTTTTAATAACTGTATCCCTTGAGACTTTTGATAAATAAATTTATTTTGTACCTTTGAAAATTCCAAACTTTAAGTCACCCTCTTTCATCTTTTAGTTTATAAGTACAAATATTTTAACATATTTAAAGCTAATAAATCTAGCAAAGTTATATCCTAAATTTTAATTTCTGCTACTATTGGATAGTGATCTGATGGATACTTACCTTTTATGTTATCATCAACTATCTTGCTATTAATTATTGAAAAATCTTCTGAAACAAAAATATAATCTATATGATATCCTGTTTTATTACCTTTAAATTTACTCATAGTTGACATTTTATATGCTTCACCTTTAAATCCATTTACAGAAATAAATTTCTTTTTACTAAAATTTCCTTCTGAAAAGCCCTTTATTAATTTACTAGTTGGAGTTGCATTAAAATCTCCCATTAATATACTTGGTAAGCCATCTATATCTTCTTGTTTTTCTATCATTTCTCCTATTTTTTTCAAACCATACTCTCTAGCCTTTGGTAAAAGACAATCTAAATGAGTATTATATACTCTAATCTTAGTTTTATCTTCTAGTTCTATTAATGCAGTTGTGCATATTCTCGGATATAGTGAGTACCATATAGAGCTTCCAACGGTATTTGGTTCTGAAGATAGCCAAAAGGTTGAATTTTCAATAATCTTATGCTTTTTAGATACTAATATATCATTTCTTTCAATAAATATTTTTTTACTTCTTGGACTTCCAACTATATTATAATCTACTAGGTTTTTTCTTAAGTCTTCTAGCATTTTATCGGTTAATTCTTGAACTCCAATAATATCACAATTATACTTTTTTATAATTTCATATACTATCTCTGCTCTATTTTTCCACCTATTATTTATATCCAAAATAAAGTCACTTCTTAAATTAAATGTCATTACTCTCATAATTTATACCACCTATTTTATAAAAGCATATTTTTATAATAATTCTCTTAAAACTCCTTCAAACATAATACCTTCTTTAGGATTACCATCATATTTTATACTAAATTCAATAGCCTTATAAATAAAATCCGTAGCTTTTTTTACAGAATAATTTAAGCTATATCCTTTAAGAGTTAGTCCACAAATAATAGATGTAAAAACATCACCTGTTCCACTATAGGATTTATTATTATATTTACATTTAACAATATTATATTCATTTTCCTTACTATCATATGCTACATTCCATATTTCATTGTCTTTAATAATCCCAGTAATAATTACCTTTTTAGCTCCTAATTTGCATATATCCTTTGCTATATCTTTAAGATCTCTTATATTAATTATTTTATCACTATACTCTCTATTAGTTAAAATACAAGCTTCTGTTAAATTAGGTGTAACTAAATAAGCAAGTGAAACTAACTCTTTAATCTTACTACACATAGAATAGGTATATGTATCATATAAAATACCGTTGTCTCCCATTACAGGATCTATAATAATTAAAGATTCCTTTTGACTTTTTATAAATTCTTTTAATATTTCTATTTGCTTTTCTGACCCTAAAAAGCCACTATATATACAATCAAATTTAATATTTAAGTCTTTCCAAGATTTTTTATACTTCTCCATCTCATTTGATAAGTCTAAAAAACTAAACCCTTCAAACCCTGTTTGAGAGGATAACACTGCAGTAGGATAAGGGCAACATTGAACCCCTAAAACTGAAAGTATTGGAATAGCTGCTGTTAATGAACATCTACCTATTCCTGAAATATCATGTACCGCTGCAACTTTTTTAATTATTCCATCCATCTTTATATCTCCCAATTAAAGTTTTTAATATATACATATAAAAATCATTATTCTTTTCAATATACCTTTACTATTATATCTCATTTAGCTCTAATCTTTTAACAAGATTTAATACCTTATCCTTAATTAAATCTCTAGTAACTCTAAATTCATTATCTGATTTTCCTGTAGGATCTTCTAAGCCCCAATCTTCTCTATAAGAACATGGTAACATTGGGCAATTAACATTACATCCCATAGTTATTACTATATCTACATCTGGTATATCATTTAATAATTTAGGTTTTTGATTAATTTCCATATCTATTCCAATCTCTTTCATAATTCTTACAGCATCTTTATTAATTTTGTCTCTATTTTCTGTTCCTGCTGAATAGCATTCAAATATATTATTTCCGATTATTTTACCAAAAGCTTCTGCCATCTGAGATCTACAAGAATTATGTACACATATAAATGCAATCTTTTTTATATTATCTTCTTTTTTTAACCCTTTTCCACTCATATTTAAATCTCCTAAAATATTTCTTTATGTTAATCTATATTTTATTAGCAATATCCTACTGATAATAATATACTAATTTTAATATTTTATCTATTATCTTATGAAAATTTGTAATCAATAAAAATCCACCAGCTTAGCTGGTGGTATTTCCTAAGCCCTATAAGGGCCTCTTACCTGCATTGCGCCTTAAGGCGCTTAAATTGGTTCGCCAGCCGCATACTATGTTACTTGCTACCCTTAAAAGGGTCCATATATTCTTTCATACTTATTTGATCTGAAATCATATCTTCTTTTTCTTGATTTCTTATATATTCTTCAATTGCCTTTCTATTTCTTCCTACTGTATCCACATAAAATCCACGACACCAAAAATGTCTATTTCCATACTTATACTTCAAGTTTGCAAATCTTTCAAAAATCATAAGACTACTTTTTCCTTTTAAAAATCCTACAAAGCCTGATACACTCATCTTTGGTGGTATCTCAACCAACATATGTATATGATCAACGCATACATGCGCCTCGATTATAGTTACACCTTTCCACTCACATAACTGTCTTAATATTTTACCTATTTCTTTTTTCTTTTCTCCATATAGCTCTTTCCTCCTATACTTAGGCGCGAATACTATATGATATTTACAATTCCATTTTGTATGTGATAAACTATTACTATCCATTACGGATGCCTCCTTTGGTTATTAAATTTGGCTGTCGAACCTAGTTTAATTATACCAAAGGAGGTTTTTATTTCCTACTGACCGCTAAAGCTTTTCGGAACTCACCTGCATAGCAGGTGGTTTTCATTAAACAATAAAAGAGGAATTATTATTATACTTATTTATATAATAATAATTCCTCTTTAACTATTAAATAGATATTTATTCAAATTACTTATATGATAATTTTACGCATATAATTTCAATTTAATTTTTTCTTTTATTAATTTCTTACTTCTCTTTTTATTATATCTATTCCATGTTTTAATTCCTCTAAAATAAATGTTAATATTTCCTTGCACAATTTATAATCATTTGGTAAATTTACTATAATTGTTTTTCTTCTTACACCAGATTTACCTCTTAAAAACATGGCACTTTTTGTTATTGATAAACAATAGTTTCGTATAGCCTCGCTTACGCCTTCTAGTTCTATATCTATTACATTATTAGTTGCTATTGGAGTGATATCTTTTGATGAAATTCCTACTCCTCCTATAGTGATAACTAAATTACTTTTTTTAACATCACTCATAAACATAAGTTCTTTACTTAAAATATCTATCTCATCTGGAAGAACTACATATCTTTCAACAGAAAACCCTTGCAATTCTAATATTTCTTTTACTTTTTTACCGCAAGTATCTTCTACCTCTCCTCTTGAGCATTTATCACTACTTGTAACAATTCCAACTGTATACATATACCTTACCTCCAAAAGTTTTTTATATCTTTATATTTTATTAATATTAAAAAAAACTTCTTATAAGAACAAATCTATTATTTTTCAACTAAATTTTTATAATAATTGTATTTTTTATACTTAAAAGGATGTCCAAATGAAGATTCAACTAGTTTTAATTTATATCTATTCCACCAAATATACAAACACAGTTTATTGTCATTGTCGCTGCATTCAAATCTTCATTTATAGGTGCATTATTATCTATTCCACCAAATATAGGAGTATATTTAACTATAACTCTTGTATTTCTAGGAACTATTATATCTACACCACCAAATATCGCTGTACAGTTAAAATTACAATTATCAACAACCTTTGCTTGAGATAAATCTAGTTCTACACCACCAAATATTGCTGTTGCACTCCCTTGATAAAGATTTTGTGATATATTCCTTGTTTCTATTCCACCAAATGCTGTAAAATAAGCTGGACTATCATTTACATCACCATTTATGCTACAATTTTCTCTAATTCTTTCATTTATATCTTCTCGTTCTTCTTTACTTAAAGTTCTATTTTTACTTTTAGTATTGCACTTTCCAAAAATAATATTTAATCCTATAGAAACTACAACTATCCCTACTAAAACTCCCCAAACATTAATATTTGGGAATAAGTCTCTTATTTCAATAAATAACCCAACTCCAATTAAAAGAAAAATAATATTTCCAATTGATATTCCCTCTGATATCATACTTACTATTGCAGGTATTATAAAAAATAAGGTCCACCATCCATCAAATAGCTCAACTCTCCATAATCCTAATGCATTTCCTATTGTTGCAATACCAAATAAAATAATTGCAATCCCCCATATAATTGGACTAATATTCTTTTTCATAAACCCTCCTAAAAAATAATATTTTATTCAAACAAGTTCCCAAGTCCACCAAGTACACTCCCCTGATCAACTGACTTTCCACCACCTTGTGGTGCTGCTGTATAAACTCTAGATGCTAATTTACTAAACGGTAAGCTTTGCACCCAGACTTCACCTGGTCCAGTTAATGTTGCAAAAAATAGACCTTCTCCTCCAAATACAGCATTTTTAAATCCTCCAACAAATTCTATATCATAATTAACATTTTGAGTCATTGCAACTAAGCATCCAGTATCGATTTTTATTTTCTGCCCAGGTCCTAATATTTTCTTAGCTATTGTTCCCCCTGCATGTATAAAAGCTAAGCCATCTCCTTCTAATTTTTGAAGTATAAATCCTTCACCTCCAAAAAAGCCAGTTCCTAGCTTTTTATGAAATGCAATTCCAACGCTAATACCTTTAGCACAACATAAAAATGCGTCTTTTTGACAAATCAATTTATTTCCATAGATTCTTAAATCAACTGGTATTATTTTACCAGGATATGGAGCTGCAAATGAAATTTTCTCTTTAGTAACACCTGTATTAGTAAAAGATGTCATAAACAAGCTTTCTCCAGTAATAACTCTTTTTGCTGCTCCACCTAATTTACCAAAAATTCCACTTTGGCTTTTTTCACTTCCGTCTCCAAAAATAGTTTCCATGCTAATACTATTATCCATCATCATCATACCACCAGCTTCTGCAACTACAGTTTCTCTTGGATCAAGTTCAATTTCTACATACTGCATTTCATTTCCAAATATCTTATAGTCAATATCATGTACCATTTTATACCTCCTAAATAACTTTTAAATATTATTACTTAATTTCTTTAATTATACTACTATACTTACATCCATATACACATTTTAACTT
>NZ_BAAHYS010000001.1:1775000-3104170 GCF_054657435.1 Clostridium carnis | reverse complement strand
ATCCCATCAAAATTCATAGTAGGAAAAAACTCAGATAATTTATATCATTTTTGGGCTGAAGTTTTTGTTGAGAATCTAGGTTGGATTCCTGTTGAAACTAATATTAATATTCCTATTAATATTAACAAAGGGTATTTTGGAATAACAAATAGTCATATAAAAACTCATGAGGGAATAGATTTTGAGTCTATAGATATTAAGCTACATGATTTGAACATTGAAATTAAAAAAATAGAGTAGTAAAATTAAAATAATATAAAAATAAATTGTTAGAAAGGTGTAAAATATGATTAAGCATATAGTTATGTGGAAGTTACTTGATACTTCAGAGGGAAATACAAAAATTCAAAATGCTTTAGAAATAAAGCAAAGATTAGAAAAATTGCCAAGTATAATATCAGAACTAAAAATGATAGAAGTAGGAATAAATATAGAAGAATCAAATGGAGCATATGATATTGTTTTAATTTCTGAATTTAATAATAAATTTGATTTAGAAATATATCAAAAACATCCAAAGCATCTTGAAATTGTAGAGTTTGTAAATAAGGTGAAAGAGGAACGAGTTGTAGTTGATTATGAAATATAAAAAATATTTAAATGAGGTGGAGATGGAAATGGAGACAGTTATAATAACAGATTCTTGTTGTGATTTACCTATTGAATTTATAGAAAAACATAATATTGACGTTATGTCTATAAGGGTTAATTTTTGTGGACAAGATATACCAGATGACCTAGGGAAAACTTTAAAACATAAAAAGTTTTATGATGAAATTAGAAAAGGTGAAATGCCTTCAACTGCTCAAGTAAATGCATTTACTTTTGAAAGTGCATTTAGAAAGCATGTTGAAAGTGGAAAATCTGTAATATATGTTGGCTTTTCATCAGCTTTAAGTGGTTGCATAAATAGTGCTAAAATAGCAAAAGAAATTATTTGTGAAGAAAATAAAAATGCAGATATTACTATAATAGATAGTAAATCAGCATCCTTAGGGTTAGGACTTATTGTATATTACTTATGTGAGTTAATAGAAAGCGGTATATCAAAAGAAGAAGCTGTAAATTGGGTTGTAAATAATAAATTAAAGGTTAATCATTGGTTTACAGTAGATGATTTAAATCATTTAAAAAGAGGAGGAAGAGTTTCAGCAGCAGCAGCAGCTTTTGGGACGGTATTAAATATAAAGCCAATATTACATGTAGATAATGAGGGAAGATTAATTCCATTATTAAAAGTAAAGGGCCGAAAGAAGTCAATTAAAGTATTAGCTGAAAAAATAAAAGAAAAAATTATAGATCCAGAAAATCAAGTTGTTTTTATCAGTCATGGAGATTGTATAGAGGAAGCAAATCATTTGAAAGACATAATAATGAATGAGATAAAAGTTAAAGACATAATAATTAATAATATTGGGCCCGCAGTAGGAAGTCATTCAGGGCCAGGAACCATTGCATTATTTTTTATAGGGGAAAATAGAAACATTTAAAAAATATCTATATTTATATCACTTTATTGTATTAAAAAATAAAAATGAGTCAATAATACAAAGGAGGAGTGATAAATATGGATAATATGGATAATAAAAACAATTTTAACGAAGAGTTTCAAAATAGAAAAAAAGGTAAAAGTCAAAAATTAGCTTTCTTAGTATCATCAATAGCTTTACTTGCAATATGTTTTTGTGCAAGCTATTTTATAACAGATTATTTAACTAGTAATAATAGAGGGAAAGTTGAGGAAGAAAATAAAACAGTTTATAGTGAAACAAACAAATATTTAAAAGATAGCACTTATATTACTTTAAAAACTGGAGATAATATCGATGTTTCAGAAGAACTGTTAAGTTTAAAAGGTAAGATTGGATTATCAGGAAATATAACTAAGGATGATTTAGCAGATAAACTTAAAAAAGAAGGATATGAGATTCTAAAAGATGAAGAGGGTAAAATGGTATTTAGTAGATCAGTAGCAGAAGGTGTAAAATTAGAATCTAATAAATATTATTTAGGGGAAGAGTCAGGATTTATAACTTTATTTAAAACTGATGAAAATGGAGAAATATTAGAAAATGAAAAAAAGGTTTACTCTCAATCTAAGCCATTAAGTGGATTACCAGAAGAAGATCAAAAAAATATAAGAGAGAATAAATTCTCATATAACACAAGAGAAGAAGCTTTAATGAAATTAAGTGAAATGATATCTTAAAAGTATATAGTAGTAGGAGTTAAATTTATTTTAAGTTTAATTCTTACTACTTTTTAATTTCTAAGAATTAGGCTATAGGTATAAAAAATATATTAAATTAAAAAGGTTAGTTTTTTAAAAATAAGAAATTTTAGAATAACTACAATAATACAAGGGAATAAATATTATATAAATATTTATAGTATGTAGGAGGAAATAAAATGAATATTGTACCATACAATAGTTATTTACTAGTTTTACCCAATGGGGATACTAAGGGTTTTAATGATTTAGAATTAGCAAAAGCATATATTAATAGATATTATGAAGAGAAAATACTTGTTTATTCAAATAAAGACGATTATCAAGATGTAACAGAATTAGTAGGTCAAGTTAGAAATAATATTTGTCAACAATTAGGAGTAGATGAAGGTGAATGTAGTGTATATAATATAGAGGATTTTATAGAAAGAGTTAGAGAAGAGTTAATTTTTGATGAAGAAAAAGAAGAGATAATTTCCAAATTATTAAAAGAAAATATACAATTAAATATATATGAGTACTCATTAGATAGATTACTAAATGATATAGAAAAAATTACTATGATTGAACCTTTTGGAGAAGTATAAGATATAAGTATATTATGACTTGAAATTTTATTAGAAATTTTAGGTCTTTTTTATTTTTAATTTTAATAAAGGCTAAAGGGATACAAATAGCTTATAGAGGAGTACTCTATTGAATTATTTATTTTTAAGTGTTAAAGTATAATGTAGACTTATTATGTTAATAATGTTCTAAATATCATAAATAAAATTAAAAAATGAAGCTAAGATTATATTTTTGGAGGGGTTTAATGTACGAGTACATAATAGGTAAATATATAGGTATAAATAAAGATTATATAATTATAGATAATAGTGGATTAGGTTATAAGATATTTACTTCAGGAGCTACAATGGCATCTATGCCAAAGAGTGGTGAAGAGGTAAAACTTTTTATTGAACAAATAGTAAGGGAAGACTTTATAGGCCTTTATGGTTTTGACTCAAGAGAAGAATTAGAAATGTTTAAATTATTACTAGGTATAAATGGAGTTGGGGCAAAGGCTGCATTATCTTTATTATCTATAAGTCGAATAAATAATTTAAAATATGCAATTATGATGGGAGATGAAAAGCATCTTTGTAGGGCTCCTGGTATAGGGAAAAAAACAGCTGGTAGAATTATTTTAGAATTAAAAGATAAAATAAAACAAGATGAGCTTATTGAAGGTGTTGAAGATATATTAACAGTCGAAAATAGTGATGGAAATTATGCTAGTATAATTGCTGAGGTTCTTGGTGCTTTATTAGCTCTTGGATATTCAGAAAAGGAAGCTGAAATGGCTATTAGAAAAGTAGATAAAAGTGATTCGGTGGAGAATATGATAAAAAGTTGTTTAAAAGCTTTAATGGGATAGGGGTGAGATTGTGGAGCGAATAATTACTCCAGAAGAAATAATTGAAGATGGTAGTACTCTTAGTTTAAGACCGCAGAGTTTAACTGAGTATATAGGGCAAGACAAGGTTAAGGAAAGATTATCTATATTTATTAAAGCAGCTCAAAATAGAAATGAAGCTCTAGATCATGTCTTATTATATGGTCCACCAGGTCTTGGTAAAACGACTTTAGCTAATATTATTGCTAAAGAAATGGATGGAGAACTTAAAATAACATCAGGACCTGCTATAGAAAGAGCTGGAGATTTAGCAGCTATTTTAACAACTTTAAAAGATAATGATGTTTTATTTATAGATGAAATTCATAGATTAAATAGAAATGTTGAAGAAATTTTATATCCGGCTATGGAGGATTATGTATTAGATATTGTTATAGGAAAGGGAGCGGCAGCTAAGTCTATTAGATTAGATTTGCCTAAGTTTACTTTAATAGGAGCTACTACAAGAGTTGGGATGTTAACATCTCCTTTAAGAGATAGATTTGGAGTATTATGTGATATGCAATATTACACTGAGGAACAATTAAAGGAGATAATTGTAAGATCTTCATTTGTGCTTGAATGTGATATTACTGAAGAAGGTGCATATGAACTTGCAAGAAGATCAAGAGGTACTCCTAGAATTGCCAATAGACTTCTTAAAAGAGTAAGAGATTATGCTCAAGTTTATTCAGATTCTTTAATAAGTTATAAAGAAGCAAAAGCTGCACTTGAACTTTTAGAGGTAGACTCAAAGGGATTTGATAGAGTTGATAATAAGATATTAGAAGCAATAATTGATAATTTTAATGGTGGGCCAGTTGGTATAGAAACTTTATCATATTATATAGGTGAAGAACTTGGAACTATTGAAGATGTATATGAGCCTTATTTACTTCAGACAGGATTTATAATAAGGACAGCAAGAGGTAGAGTTGCTACTGATAAAGCTTATGAACATTTAGGTAGAAAAAGGAAAAATAAAAAAAGTGTGGGATCACAAGAAACTTTTTTTTAGGGAACAGATTAGAGTAAAAAAGTTAGGAGAACAAAAAATGAAAGTAAGTGATTTTAATTTTGATTTGCCAGAAGAGTTAATAGCTCAACATCCTTTAGAAAAGAGAGATGCATCTAGGCTAATGGTTTTAGATAAAAAAACTGGAGAGATAGAGCATAGAAGCTTTCATGATGTAATTGAGTATTTAAATTGTGGTGATACTTTAGTTTTAAATAATACTAGAGTGCTTCCAGCAAGGTTAATTGGAGAAAAGCAAGAAACAGGTGGGAAAATAGAATTTCTTCTATTAAAAAGAATAGAAGGAGATAAGTGGGAATGCTTAGCAAAACCAGGGAAGAGAGCGAAAATTGGTCAAAAGTTTACTTTTGGAAATGGTAAATTAAACTGTGAAGTAATAGATATCGTAGAGGAAGGAAATAGAATAATAGAATTTTCTTACGATGGAATATTTGAACAAGTTCTTGATGAATTAGGAGAAATGCCATTGCCTCCATATATTACTGAAAGACTTGAAGATAAGGAAAGATATCAAACTGTATATTCAAAAGAAAAGGGATCTGCAGCAGCACCTACAGCAGGATTACATTTTACAGAAGGTTTATTAAATGAAATAAAGAAAAAAGGTGTTAATATAGCATACTTAACATTACATGTAGGACTTGGAACCTTTAGACCTGTAAAAGTTGAAGATATAGATGAACATATTATGCATTCTGAATATTATTCTTTAGATAAAAAGGATGCGGATATTATAAATGAAACTAAAAAAAGAGGAAATAAAGTTATTGCTGTTGGAACTACATCAACTAGAACTCTTGAAACTATAGGTGATGAAAATGGTATGGTAAAAGAACAAAGTGGATGGACTAATATATTTATATTTCCAGGATATAAATATAAAGTAATAGATGAACTTATAACTAATTTCCACTTACCTGAATCAACGTTAATAATGCTTGTTTCAGCTTTAGCAGGAAAAGAAAATGTAATGAGGGCTTATAATGAAGCTGTTAATGAAAAATATAGATTCTTTTCATTTGGAGATTCTATGATTGTTAAGGAATAATATTTATTGTAGGGAAGTGAAGATTTTGACTAAAAAAAGATACACATTATTAAAAAAAGAAGGAAATGCTAGAAGAGGAAGGTTTGAAACTCCTCATGGGGTTATAGAAACACCGGTATTTATGAATGTTGGTACTTGTGCAGTAATTAAGGGTGCTGTATCATCAATGGATTTAAAAGATATAGGTTGCCAAGTAGAACTATCCAATACATATCACCTTCATTTAAGGCCATCTGATAAAGTTGTTGCAAAGCTAGGGGGATTACATGAATTTATGAATTGGGATAGACCAATTTTAACAGATTCAGGTGGATTTCAAGTATTTTCTTTATCAGGAATGAGAAAGATAAAGGAGGAAGGAGTATATTTTTCATCTCATATTGATGGAAGAAAAATATTTATGGGGCCAGAAGAATCAATGCAAATTCAAAGTAATTTAGCATCTACAATAGCAATGGCTTTTGATGAATGTATTCCAAATCCTTCAACAAGGGAGTATGTAGAAAAATCTGTTGCAAGAACAACAAGATGGCTTGAAAGATGTAAAGTTGAAATGGATAGACTAAACTCTTTACCAGAAACTATAAATAAAGATCAAATGTTATTTGGAATAAATCAAGGTGGTTGCTATGAAGATATAAGAATTGAACATGCCAAAACTATAACCAAATTAGATTTAGATGGATATGCCATAGGTGGGTTAGCAGTTGGTGAAACTCATGAAGAGATGTATAGAATTATAGATGCAGTTGTACCATATCTTCCAGAAGATAAACCTATTTATTTAATGGGAGTAGGACTTCCAAGTAATATTTTAGAAGCTGTTGATAGAGGGGTAGACTTTTTTGATTGTGTGCTTCCTGCAAGAAATGGAAGGCATGGGCATGTATTCACTAAAGAAGGAAAAATTAACTTAATGAATGCAAAGTTTGAGCTAGATACCAATCCAATAGATGAAGGATGTCAATGTCCTGCTTGTAAAAGTTATACCAGAGCTTATATAAGACATTTGTTTAAAGCAAAAGAAATGTTAGCTATGAGACTTTGCGTACTACATAATTTATATTTCTATAATAAACTTATGGAAGATATAAGAAATGCTATAGATGGTGGATATTTCAAAGAATTTAAAGAACAAAAACTTAAGGATTGGAATGGTAAAGCTTAGAAGTAAAAAGTATTATTTAAAATAGTTGACAATACTATATAAATGATATATATTGTTTATTATGATTATGATTATTATGTTATATTGAGAAGGGAAGGGTTAAAATGAATTTATTATCAATTATAGTACCATTTGTAATAATGTTTGGTCTTATGTATTTATTACTAATATTGCCTGAAAAGAAAAGAACAAAAAAATACAATACAATGATTTCAGAGTTACAAAAAAATGATGAGATTATGACTAGAGGCGGAATAATAGGTAAAATAATAATAATTGAAGATGAGCATGTTATTATAGAAACAAGTGCGGAAAGAACAAAAATAAAACTTTCTAAAAATGGAATCGCAACAAAAATAAATAAAGATATATAATAGGAATAAATACCCCCTAATACTTCATAATATTAAGTATTAGGGGGTGTTTTGATGGAATGGAAAAATTATTTTAAATGTGTTCTTAAAGGTGTGTTATGGTCATTAATTGTAACTTTTTTAGTTACAGCATTGTTTTCGATAATTATGAATAGCATGACTATCGGAGATGGATTGTTTAATGTAATTTATGTTGTTATTTCATGTGTTTCTCTTGTCATTGGAAGTATTATTGCAGCAAAATCTCATGGGAGTAAGGGGTGGATTGTTGGATTAGCAGTAGGTGTTGTTTTTTACATATCATTATACCTTATAGGAGTAATATGTGGAGCTGAAACTACCTTAGGAATGTATGACCTTATAAAGTTTGGATTATGTATTTTAATTGGAACTCTTTCTGGAATGCTTGGTATAAATTTATAAAATTTGTTGTGTATAAAATAGTATAGTTTGGGTAAAATCCTAGAGTGAATAATTTCATCTAGGATTTTTTCTTATATAAAATTAGTAAGTATTAATATAATTTAAAGTAATTGATAACTGGAAATTTAGTGAACAAATTATCCAATGTGCTTGATATTACATTACATAAGTAATATAATTTAAAATGAAAACGTAACAGAGGGGGAAGAACATGAAAGCAAAAGGCAAGAGTAAAATTAAAAGCTCAATTATATTTGTTATATGCATAGTCGCTATTTTTTCTTTAGCATTTGCAGGCTTTAAGGGTTTTGAAGTAGCGGGATGGGAGTTTAAGTCTTTTGATAAGGCGTTAACAAAAGGATTAGACCTTCAAGGCGGAGTTTCAGTACTTATGGAGATACAAGATGAAAATGTGACAACAGATAATCTTCAAAAGACTAAACAGTTACTAGAGGTTAGAGTTAATAAAATTGGTGTATCAGAAACTGTAGTTACTACAGAAGGAGAAAGAAGAATAAGAATAGATATTCCAGGTGCATTTGACTCAAATGAAATAGTTGATAGTTTAAGTAAAACAGGAAACTTAGAATTTAAAGATTCAGAAGGAAATATTGTTTTAACAGGAAAAGATGTTAAAGAGGCAACAGCAGTTATTGACCATCAAACAACAAGACCAGTTGTATCATTAGAATTAAATAACGATGGACAAAAAAAGTTTGCTGAAGCTACAGCGAATAATTTAGGAAAGAAAATAAGTATTACAATGGATGGAGAAGAAGTATCTTCACCAACTGTTCAAAGTGTAATAAATGATGGAAATGCTGTTATTACAGGAAGTTCATCAATGGATGAAGCAACTAAGCTTGCTGGGGTTATAAATTCAGGAGCGCTTCCAGTTACAATTAAAGCAGTATCAGTTAAAAATGTAGGAGCTCAACTAGGTGCAGAAGCGTTACCTAATGCTATGAAAGCTGGAGTTCTTGGGTTAACATTAGTATTTTTATTTATGATAATCTATTATAGAGTTCCAGGGGTTATTGCTTGTATAGCTTTAACTTTATATATTTCATTAGTACTTTTAGTTTTTGTAGAGGTAGGAGCTGCATTGACACTTCCAGGTATTGCAGCGTTATTATTAACTATAGGTATGGCGGTAGATGCTAATATTCTTATATTTGAGAGAATTAGAGAAGAATTAGCAAAAGGCATTTCTATAAAAAGTGCAGTTAAAAGTGGATTTGAAAATGCAATGTCTTCTATAGTAGACTCTAATGCAACAACATTTATAGCAGCATTAATTTTATACTTTATTGGATCAGGTGCTGTTAAAGGATTTGCAGTTACCCTAATGATTGGTATAGCTTTAAGTTTATTTACAGCATTAACAGTAACAAAGATATTAATAAATTTAACTGTAGAAATGGGACTTTTAAAAAGTCTTGGACAATTTAGAGTAAAGAGGGGGGCTAAAAATGCTTAAAATTATAGAAAAAACTAAGCTTTGGTTTGCCATATCTTCTATAATAATAATTGTTGGATTAGGCTTTATATTCACTAGAGGATTAAATTTTGGTATTGATTTTAAAGGTGGAACAAAAGTAATTATTGAATTAGGAGAAGGATTCAATAAACCAGAAGTTGACGATGTAGTTAAAAAAATAGTTCCAGATGCTACAACAAATTTAGTTGAAAAAACCCAATATGAAATAAAATCTAAAAATCTTAATAGTGAAAAAGTATCAGAAGTTTTTAAAGCTTTAAAAGAAAAGTATAATTTAGATGATAAAGCATTACTTTCTCAAGATGAAATAGGAGAATCAATAGGTAATGAGTTAACAAGAAATTCTATATTAGCTCTTTTAGTTGCTTGTATAGCTATGCTTATATATATAGCTATAAGATTTGAAATGAATTATGGAATTGCAGCGGTTATAGCTTTAGTTCATGATTTATTAATTACCTTAAGCGTTTTTGCAATATTTAACATACCTGTAAATACACCATTTATAGCAGCAATATTAACTATTGTTGGATACTCTATGAATGATACAATAGTTATATTTGATAGAATAAGAGAAAATGTTAAAAATATGAGAAGAGTTTCAGTTGAAGAGATAGCTAATAAAAGCTTAACTCAAACGATGTCAAGATCGATAAATACAACATTAACAACACTTGCTACAATTGTTGCTGTTAATATATTTGTTCCTACAGTAAGGGAGTTTTCATTCCCTCTAATTATAGGTATAGCAGCAGGAGCATATTCTTCAATATTTATTGCATCACCAGTATGGGTTATATTAAAGAATAGAAAAAACAATAAAAAAGAAGTTGTAACAGCATAAGTTGTTAGGTAAAAACTTACAGTAAAAGTAAACCTCCGAAAAAAATGGAGGTTTATTGCTTTTTTCATAGAAAACATTTGTAATATAGAGTATTTTCAATTATAATATATGTGTTTTCTTAAGTTTTATGGAGGAGTTTATCATGCGTAAGTTTTGGGAGAGTATTTATAGTCCAAATTACATAACTGGATATAATCCCTTTATACTTAAAGATATGAATAAAGCGATTGAACGTATGGTAGCAGCTATTAACAATCGAGAAAAGATTGTTATTTATGGTGTGCCAAATGTAGATGGATTATGTGCTATTGCTTCTTTAAGCTTAGTGCTTAAGTATTTAAATGCAGATATAGAATATATAATTCATGATGAAGATTCAAATACTTCTGGAATTACCTCGCAGGATATTATTAATAATGTTAATTTTTTAGGGGGACAGCTTCTGATTACCCTAGGAATCGGGTTAAACTCAGAAGATGAAGAAGCGCTTTGTAAGGATCTTGGTATAGATTTGATGGTTTTGGAAAATAAAGAAATAAGCGACGAAAAAAATTACATATATATAAATCCAAATCAAAAAGGTTGTCAGTATAGATATAAAAATTTATCTATTAGTGGATTAGCCTTTAAGTTAATGCAAGCAGTTGCGATTTACTATAACATAAAAAGCATTAATAAATATTTGGATTTAATTTTAATTGGAGAGCAATGGGCTGAAGTTCCCTTAAAAGGAGAAAATGGAGTCATATTAAAAGAAGGGCGTAAATTTCTAATTAACACAAATAATCATGGATTAAGGGCAATAATGAATTATTATAATATAGTAGAAATGGATGATGAGTGCATATTAAAGATTATTGATGTTATTACACCAACTATGAATGCTGTAAGAATGATGGATAATGCACGAATTATTATAGAATTATTAACAACAACTAAAAAAGAAAGAGCAGAACAAATAACGAAATATCTAAACAAGTCAAAAATAACTATATAATAATTGTATTTATAGAAAGTAGTATTATAAATATAGCTTTTATATTAAAGAAAATAGTTTATAATTATTATATAGTTCTAATTTTTAAATATGGAGGATTTATAATGGATCTAAAGGAAAAAATAAGAGTAATTGAAAATTTCCCAAAAGAAGGTATAAGTTTTAAGGATATTACAACTGTAATAGGTGATGGAGATGCTTTAAAGTATTCAATTGATAAAATGGTTGAACATTTAAAAGATAAGAATATAGATTTAATAGTAGGGCCAGAAGCAAGAGGATTTATATATGGAGTTCCAGTTGCATATGCTATGGGAATTGGATTTGTGCCAGTAAGAAAACCAGGAAAGTTGCCAGGTGAAACAGTAAGTGTAACTTATGATTTAGAATATGGTACTGATACATTACAAATTCACAAAGATTCTATTAAAAAAGGTCAAAGAGTTGCAATTGTTGATGATTTACTAGCGACTGGTGGAACTATAGAAGCTGTTGCAAAACTTGTTGAATTAGCAGGTGGAGAAGTTGTGATTTTAGATTTTGCAATAGAGCTTACAGAACTTAATGGAAGAGATAAATTAAAGGGATACGAAGTTGTATCATTAGTTCAATATGATATCTAATTTTATTGAAATATATATTTAAATATTATATAATAAAAGAAAATGGCTGGTTTTTTAAACCAGCCATTGATTTTAGAATTTAATCCGATTAAAGGAGAGAGTGGTCCAAATGATAGAGAGCCTGTTACAAAAAATAAAAGAAAATTGTACTAACATAGATATAGATATTGTAAAAAAAGCATACGATTTAGCCACAGAGGCACATAAGGAACAAAGAAGAGAATCAGGAGAGCCTTATGTAATCCATCCAATTGATGTATCAATAATATTAGCTGAAATGGGGATGGACACAAGTACTATAGTAGCAGGGTTGCTCCATGATGTTATAGAGGATACTCACTATACATATGAAGATATAAGAGATATGTTTAATGAAGAAGTTGCAAACTTAGTTCAAGGTGTAACTAAATTAGGAAAGATAGAATATAAAACAAAAGAAGAACAACAAGCAGATAATGTAAGAAAAATGTTATTAGCTATGGCTAAAGATATTAGAGTAATAATTATTAAACTTGCAGATAGATTACATAACTTGAGAACACTTAAGTTTATGAGTAAAGAGAAGCAAAAGCAAAAAGCTAAAGAAACTTTAGATATTTATGCACCTCTTGCCCATAGACTAGGTATTTCTAAAATTAAATGGGAGTTAGAAGACCTTTCATTTAGATATATGCATGAAGAGGAATATTATGATTTAGTTAAACAAATAGCAGAAAAACGCGTTGAAAGAGAAAGCTATATTTTAGAGATTACAAATGATTTATATAAAAAACTTGAAGATGCGGAAATTGACTGTGATATAGATGGAAGACCTAAACATTTTTATAGCATTTATAAGAAGATGGTTAATAAAAATAAAAGTATAGAGCAAATATTTGATTTAACAGCAATAAGAATTCTTGTAAATTCGGTAAAGGATTGTTATGGAGTTTTAGGAATTGTACATACCATATATAAGCCGATACCAGGTAGATTTAAGGATTATATTGCAATGCCAAAGCCTAATATGTATCAATCATTACATACAACTGTAATTGGACCACAAGGTAAAACTTTTGAAATACAAATAAGAACCTTCGAAATGCATAAAACTGCTGAATATGGTATAGCAGCTCATTGGAAGTATAAAGAGGGTGATGCTCAAGAAGATAAGGAAAAATCTTTTGAAAACAAGCTAGCATGGCTTAGAGATATGTTAGAGTGGCAAAAGGAAACAGCAGATGCAGAGGAGTTTATTGAAGGATTTAAAATAGATTTGTTTGCTGATGAAATATTTGTCTTTACTCCTAAAGGTGTTGTTATTAATTTACCAAATGGTGCAACTCCAATTGATTTTGCGTATAGAATACATACAGATATTGGGAATAGATGTATTGGAGCAAAGGTTAATGGGAAAATAGTTCCTCTTGATTATAAGTTAAAAACAGGAGAAATTGTAGAAGTATTAACATCTAAAAATGCTAATGGGCCTAATATGGATTGGCTTAACATGGCAAAAAGCAATCAGGCTAAAAGTAAAATTAGACAATGGTTTAAAAGAGCAAAGAAAGAGGAGAATATAGATAAAGGTAAAGATCTATTTGAAAAAGAGATAAAGAAGCAAGGCGTAGTATATAACGAAATAGCTAAGGGTGAAACTTATGAAAAGCTATTAAAGAAATATAATATACATAGTATTGAAGATATATATGCAGCAATAGGAATTGGGCAAATAGCAGCATCTTCTTTTATTTCTAGATTAAAAGAAGAAAACTTATCAGAAAAGGATAAAAGCAATCAAGAATATATTAATAAAAATATTGATGACCATATTGCTAAAAGCGAAAAGAAACCTTTAAATAATAATTATGGAATTACAGTTAAAGGACTTAATAACTTAATGGTTAGATTTGCAAGATGTTGCAATCCTGTTCCAGGAGATGATATTCAAGGATATATAACAAAAGGTAGAGGAGTATCAGTTCATAGATCAGATTGTAGTAACTTAAAGGCACTAATAGATTATGATAGTGATAAGGTAGTAGAAGTAACATGGGGGACAGCTAAAGGAGCTGCTTATGTTGCTGAAATACAGGTTAAAGCAGAAGATAGAATGGGGATACTATCAGATATTATGATAATAATAACAGAGGCTAATTTACCTTTAAATGCTTTAAATGCAAAATCATCTAAAGGTAATGTAGCTATGGTTAATATTAAAGTTAAGATTGATTCTGTAGAGCAACTTAAAGAGCTTATGAGAAAAATAAGAAGACTTAAAGGTGTTATGGATGTATATAGAATGAATAACTAAAGGATGTGTTATACTATGAGAGCTATAGTTCAAAGAGTATCTTCTTCAAAAGTTGTTGTTAATGAAGAGATAGTTGGAGAAATTGGTAAGGGATTAAATATACTAGTAGGAATATCAAAAGATGATACTGTAGATGATTTAACATATATAAGAGATAAAGTTATTAATTTAAGAATATTTGAAGATGAATATGATAAAATGAATCTTTCTATTTTAGATGTAAAAGGAGAACTATTAGTTATTTCTCAATTTACCCTTTATGGTGATTGTAGAAAAGGAAGAAGACCCAATTTTATGGAAGCACAAGGAGGAGAAGAGGCTAAAAAGCTTTATGATAAATTTATAGAGTTACTTAAAGAATCTTCTCTAAAGGTTGAAACAGGAAAGTTTGGGGCACATATGAAAGTAGATATTCAAAATGATGGACCCGTGACTTTACTTTTAGATAGTAAAAGAAACTTCTAGATTGGAGGAGTAATAATGATAGTAAAAACAATACCAGCAGGAGCATTACAGGCAAACTGTTATATAATTATTGATGAAGAAACAAATGAGGGAGCTATATTAGATCCAGGTGGTGATTCAAGCCATATAATAAGTGTAGTAGAATCTTTAGGAGTAAAAATAAAGTATATTCTATTAACTCATGCCCATGCAGATCATAATGGTGGGGTTGTTGATATTAAGAATAAATATGACGTAGAAGTCTTAATGAATAAAGAGGAAGAAGAATATATGGAAAAGGATAAATTTGTATTTGGTAAATTGCCTAAAATATACGGGTTTATTAACGATGGAGATATATTAAAACTTGGAAATCTAATAATAAAATGTATACATACACCAGGACATACAAAGGGTGGAATGTGTTTTTTAATAGAGGATAAGGTTTTTACTGGAGATACATTATTCCAAGGGTCTATTGGAAGAATAGATTTTCCAGGAGGAAACTTTGATGAAATAATTAAAAGCATAGAGGAAAAACTTATGGTTCTTGAAAGTAACGTAGAAGTATATCCAGGACATGGGCCAAAGTCTACAATTATATTTGAAAGAATGAGAAATCCTTTTTTAGCATAAGGAGAAAAAATGGAAGTAAAAATCACATTAAATGATTTAAAATATAGATATGATGTATATCAAATGTTTAATATCTACTTTCCACTTCATGAATTAAAATTTCAAGATGATGGAGATTACTATATAAATATAACAGAAAATAAAGTAGATATATCATATAAGGAACTATATAAAGAAACTTTAGTAAGTGATAATCTTAAAGAAGAGATAAAAAAGTTAATTTTTTCTTTTTTAAAAGATATAACGAAAGATGAATATCCATGGGGAACTCTTGTTGGAATAAGACCATCTAAAATAGCATTAAAGCTTCTTGAGGAAGGAAGAGAAGATGAAGAGGTTATTAGCATATTTAATAAAAAGCATTTAGCATCTAAAGAAAAGGCGAAACTTTGTATTGATGTTGCTAATGCAGAAAAAAGATTTGTTAATAGTAATTCTAAAAATATAGCTATTTATATAGGTATGGCATTTTGTCCAACTAGATGTTTTTATTGTTCATTTGCAGCAAATCCTATTGGAGGAAATAAAAAGTTAGTTAATCCTTATTTAGAAGCCTTAACATATGAAATAAGAGAAATGAAAAAGTATGTTGAAGATAGAAACTTAAATATAGAATCAGTTTATTTTGGTGGTGGAACACCAACTGCAGTAAATAATGAGGAGTTTGAAAGTTTAATGAAAGAAATTTATAGTGCTTTCATTAAGGGAAAAAATGTTGTAGAATTTACAGTAGAGTGTGGTAGACCAGATAGTATAACTAAAGAAAAGTTAGAAACTATGAAAAAATATAATACAACTAGAATAAGTATAAATCCTCAAACTATGAATGATAAAACATTAAATATGATAGGACGAGGACATAATTCTTTAGATGTTATAGAAAAATTTAAATTAGCAAGAGAGCTAGGATTTAATGATATAAATATGGATATGATAATAGGTTTGCCAGGAGAAGGGCTTAAAGAGGTTAAACATACGGCTAATGAAATTTTAAAACTTTCTCCAGATAGCTTAACTGTTCATGGACTATCATTAAAGAGAGCATCAATACTTTATGAGAATTTTATTTTAAAAAAAGGAATTCAAATAAAAAGGCAGGATGAACTTACTGCTATGTATGAAGAAAGTAGAAATCTTGCAAAAGAGTTGAATTTAGATCCATATTATATGTATAGACAAAAAAATATGGTTGGAAATATGGAGAATTTAGGATATTCTAAAAAGGGAAAAGAATGTATTTATAATATACAAATGATTGAGGATAAGCAAACCATAATAGCACTTGGAGCAGATGCAGTTTCTAAAGTGGTATTTTTAGATGAAAATAGAATTGAGAGATTTGCTAATATAAAAGATATTAGGGAATATACAACTAGAATTAAAGAAATGGTAGAGGGGAAGCAAAAGCTTTTAGATACTCTTTACTTAAAATAGGAGGGAAAAATATGGATATTCAGGCACCGAAGGGTACTAAAGATATGCTTCCAGAAGATGCTTATAAGTGGCACTTTGTTGAGGAAACATTCAAAAATACTGCAAAATTTTATGGGATGAGAGAAATCAGAACTCCTATATTTGAACATACAGAGTTATTTTTAAGAGGTGTAGGTGATACAACTGATATAGTTCAAAAGGAAATGTACACATTTAATGATAAGGGAAATAGAAGTATTACATTAAAGCCAGAGGGAACAGCTCCAACAGTAAGAGCATTTATAGAAAATAGATTATTCAATGAAGCTCAACCAACAAAACTTTATTATTCAATACCATGTTTTAGATATGAAAATGTACAAAAAGGAAGACTTAGACAATTCCATCAAGTAGGAACAGAAATATTTGGATCTAAGGAACCAAGTATGGATGCAGAAGTAATTGCTTTTGCAATGAATGTGCTTAAGAATTTAGGCTTAAAAAGCTTAAGTTTAAATATAAATAATTTAGGATGTCCTAAATGTAGACCTAAATACAATGAAGCGTTAAAAAAATATTTACAAGAAAACTACGACAATTTATGTGGACTTTGCAAAACTAGATTTGAAAAGAATCCTATGAGAATATTAGATTGTAAAGAAAAGAAATGTAATGAGATTACAAAGAGTGCACCTATAATATTAGATTATGTATGTGAAGAGTGTGATAGCCACTTTACAGAAGTAAAAAAATATTTAGATAGCTTAGATATTCCATATATTGTGGATTCAGGAATAGTTAGAGGGCTTGATTACTATACTAAAACAATATTTGAAATATTAAACGATGATTTTACAGTTTGTGGTGGTGGAAGATACGATAAGTTAATTGAACAACTTGGTGGACCAGAAATGCCTTCAGTTGGATTTGCTATGGGTGTTGAAAGACTTATAATGACTTTAGAAAAAGAAAATATTGATATTCCAAAAGAAGATTTATTTGATTTATATATAGGAGCTAGGGGAGATGAGGCAAAGCTTGCAGCTTTTACTTTAGCAAATAAATTAAGAAATTCAGAAGTTAAAACTGAAGTTAATCATATGGGAAGAAGCGTAAAAGCAGAAATGAAGTATGCTAATAAAATTGGTGCTAAATTTACTACAATTTTAGGAGAGGATGAACTTCAAAACAAAACTATTAGACTTAAAAGAATGTCTGATGGCGAACAATTTGAAGTGAATTTAGAAAATATAGAAGAAATAACAAAAGTTATTAAGTAGTTAGGAGGAAGTTAATAATGGGTGAAGCTTTAGGTGGCTTAAAAAGAAGCCTAATGTGTGGAGATGTAAGAGAAGCTAACGTAGGTGAAAGAATAACACTTATGGGATGGGTTCAAAGAAATAGAAAGTTAGGAGGTCTTCAATTTATAGACCTTAGAGATAGAACTGGAATAATGCAAATAGTGTTTGGCGAAGAAATTAATGCTGAAGCTTTTGAAAAGGCTAAGGATGTTAGACCAGAATATTGTATTGCAGTTACAGGAGAGGTTGTTTTAAGAGAAGCTCCAAATACAAATATGGAAACTGGCTTAGTAGAACTTAAGTGTGAAAGCTTAAAGATATTATCTGAGTCAGAAACACCACCAATATATATAAAAGAAAACTTAGATGCAGCTGAAAGTATAAGACTTAAATATAGATATTTAGATTTAAGAAGACCAGATATGCAAAGAATATTTATGATTAGAAATAGAGCATCAAAGGCAGTTAGAGACTATCTAGATAATAATGGATTTTTAGAGGTAGAAACTCCAATGCTAACTAAAAGTACTCCAGAAGGCGCTAGAGATTATTTAGTTCCATCAAGAAACTATCCAGGTATGTTTTATGCATTACCACAATCACCACAAATTTTTAAACAATTATTAATGGTGTCAGGTTTTGATAAATACTATCAAATTGTTAAATGCTTTAGAGATGAAGATTTAAGAGCAAATAGACAACCAGAATTTACTCAAGTAGACTTAGAAATGAGTTTTGTTGAGGAAGACGATGTTATAGCTATGAATGAAGGGTTAGTTTCTCATGTATTTAAGGAAGTGGTAGGTCATGAAATTAAACTTCCAATAAGAAGAATGCCTTTTAAAGAAGCTATGGAAAAGTATGGATCAGATAAACCTGATTTAAGATTTGGTATGGAAATAACTGATATTACTGAAAATGTTAAGGATATGGATTTTGTAGTATTTAAATCTGCAATAGAAAATGGGGGATCAGTTAGAGCTTTATGTCTAAAAGGTGGGTCAGAACTTGGAAGAAAACCATTAGATAAATTAGTAGACTTTGTTAAAACTTATAAAGCTAAAGGTCTTGCGTGGATTCAATTAAAAGAAGATGGGGTTAAGTCTTCAATAGCTAAGTTCCTAAGTGATGATGTTACTGAAAATATAATTAAAACTATGGGAGCTGAAACAGGCGATGCTATATTAATAGTAGCAGATAAGAATTCAGTAGTATTCCAAAGCTTAGGAGCACTTAGATTAGAGCTTGCTAAACAATTTAATTTAATAAAAGACAAATCAGAATTTAATTTTTGTTGGATTACAGAATTCCCATTATTTGAATATGATGAAGAAGAGGAAAGATATCATGCAGCTCACCATCCATTTACATCACCAATGGATGAAGATTTAGATATGCTTGAAACTAATCCAGGAGCTGTAAGATCTAAGGCATATGATTTAGTATTAAATGGTGAAGAATTAGGTGGAGGATCTATAAGGATTCATGATTCTAAGCTTCAAACTAGAATGTTTAAAGCATTAGGATTTACAGAAGAATCAGCACAAGAAAGATTTGGATTCTTAATAGATGCATTTAAGTTTGGTCCACCACCACATGGAGGATTAGCATTTGGTTTAGATAGAATGATAATGTTCTTAGCAGGAACAGAAAATATTAAAGATGTAATAGCATTCCCTAAAAACCAAAATGTATATTGCTATTTAAGTGAAGCTCCAAATGTTGCTGATGAAAAACAAATTATAGAATTAGGATTAACAATAAATAAAACAGAAGAATAATTTTTTAGACTATAAAAAATCACCAATGAGATATAAAATATTTCATTGGTGATTTTTTCGTAATTAATAATTAATATTAATATAATCTTCCTTTTTAATATTTATTTCTTTAGTATAAAATAAATAAATAAAGAAACTTGAATTAAAATTATTATAGGAATGCCTAAGGAGAATTTTATATGCTTTGTTTTATGTCTAAATAAATTCATACCTAATAAAGAACCTAAAGAGCCACCTAAAATTGAAATAAACATTAATGTAGATTCTTTTATTCTCCATTTATGTTTTATTGCTTTTTGTTTATCTACATACATAAGTAATAATGAAAATAAATTTATAAATATAAGATAAATTATAAAAAGTTTATACAAATTTACAACCTCCATTTAAATATACTTCTATTATAAGTCAAAATAATATATAATAAAATTAAATTTTACTAAAGGAGAAGAGAGTTATGTATGATAAAATAGCAGAATCAGTTAAATTTATAAAAGAAAAGATTTCCAATAATCCAAGAATTGGTGTTATACTTGGGTCAGGTCTAGGAGATTTAGTAAACGTAGTGAAGAATAAAAAATATATAGATTATAAGGAGATTCCAAACTTTCCAATTTCAACAGTTTCTGGACATGAAGGAAAGTTAGTATTTGGAGATATTGAAGGTGTAGAAGTTCTTTTAATGCAAGGAAGATTTCATTATTACGAAGGATATACTATGAAAGAAGTTACATATCCTGTATATGTAATGAAAATGCTAGGTATAGAAAAGATTATTGTTACAAATGCTTGTGGAGGAATTAATAAGTCATTTGCTCCAGGAACATTAATGCTTATAAATGATTTTATTAATTTATTTGGGACAAACCCACTTATAGGAGTTAATGATGAAAGACTAGGAGTAAGATTCCCAGATATGTCTGAACCATATAAACTTAATCTTATACAAAAATCTAAGGAAATTGCAGATAGATTGAATATAGAGTATAAAGAAGGTGTATATGCAGGATTCCAAGGACCATATTATGAAACGGCAGCAGAGATTAGATCAATAGGAGGGCAAGGAGCAGATGCAGTGGGGATGTCAACGGTTCCAGAAACAATAGCAGCTAATTATTTAGGCTTAGAAGTATTAGGAATAGCTTGTATAACTAATATGGCTACAGGAATACAAAAAGTAAAGCATTCACATGAAAGAGTTGTTGAAACTGCTAAAAAAGCATCTGTAAATCTTTGTAAATGGGTAGAAGAAATTATAAAGGAAATATAAATTAAAGTAAGAAAGTTTAAAGAATTATTCTTTAAACTTTTTTACTTTAATTTATTAATAGTTATATTAGCATGTATTTAGAGAAAGTAAATTTACATATTATGACAAAAAATAATATGTAAATTGTTAATAACAAATTAATTAAATTTCTATTCTTATTTTTGTCAATTTATGATATATTGTTTTTATATATTTCTATAGAAAACTTAAACTTAATTTAAAAGAGGTGACTTATGAAGAAAAATGAATATGGATTATTTACAGCCATAGGAATGATTGTAGGAATAGTAATTGGATCAGGTATATTTTTTAAGAGTGATAATATTTTAGTTGCAACAGGTGGAAGTATTTCATTAGGTGTACTTGTTTTTGCTATTGCAGCTACAGGTATAATATTTGGAAGTCTTACTATTTCAGAATTAGCTTCAAGAAACTCAAAGGCTGGAGGAATTATTACTTATGCAGAGTATTCATATAATAAATCAATAGCATGTGCATTTGGATGGTTTCATACATTTTTATATTATCCTACTTTAATTGCAGTAGTATCTTGGGTATCAGGAATTTATATATGTATGCTTTTTGGAATAGAGGGAACATTATTAATTCAAACATTAATAGGACTTGTAGTAATTATAGTTTTATTTATAGTTAATGTTCTATCAGCAAAATTAGGAGGTTATTTTCAAAATGCATCTACAGTAATTAAAATAATCCCGCTTGTATTAATAGCTTTTGCTGGATTATTTTTTGGAAATCCAGGAACAATTTCACCTGGAGATGTAACAGCAATGAAATCAGTAGGCTGGATTGCAGCAATTGCACCAATTGCCTTTTCATTTGATGGATGGATTATTTCAACATCCATAGGACATGAAATAAAAAATTGTAAAAGAAATTTACCAAAAGCACTTATTATTGCACCACTGTTCATATTAGTTATATATATACTATATTTTGTTGGAATTAGTATTTATGTTGGACCAGAAACGGTTATGAGTATGGGTGATGCACATGTTGATTTAGCTGCAAATAAAATATTCGGACCTTGGGGAGCAAAGTTAGTTCTTACATTTGTAGTAATTTCTATATTAGGAACTGTAAATGGGCTTACAATGGGATATACTAGAATGCCTTATTCATTAGCAATCAGAGGAATGTTTCCAAATTCAAAAGCGGTGGAGAAGGTTAATTCTAACTTAGGAATGCCTGTAGTATCATCAGTAATTGCCTTTATTATAAGTTTATTTTGGCTTATTATTCATTACATAACACAAAAGTTTGGATATTTACCAAACAGTGATATTTCAGAGATATCAATAACAATTAATTATTTATTATATATACTTTTATATATTAAAGTATTTAAAATGGGTAGAAAAGGAGAAATAAAAGGTATATGGAGAGGGCGTTTAAATCCAATCCTTGCTATAATAGGATCCTTAATTATTTTATTTGGTAGTATTGGAAATCCATTATTTTTTATATATGCAACTATTTGTTTAATTTTACTAATTGTTGCAATGTTATTTTGGAAATATAAAAATAAAAATATAGTTTAAAAAATAATATTAATTAAAAAGATGTTAGATACATATCTAGCATCTTTTTATATATAAATATAGCTATGGTTAAAGTTAAATAACTATGATATTATTGAATAAGTTAATATATAAAATATAAGAATAGAGGTGTATTATGAAAAAAAGTATAAATTTTCTTATTAGAGTTTTATTAGTAATATGTACGAGCTTCTTTACTATAGGAATAGCAGTTATATCAGTATTAAATATAACCTCTATATATCAATATGCTATTAATAAGTATAATTTAACTAGCATAGGAGAAATATCTAATATTGAGCTTATGAGTGATTATAAAATATTAATAAAATATCTTCAAAATCCATTTATAAAGGATTTAAAAATGAATAACTTTCCAACTAGTACAGATGGGGCAATACATTTTTATGAGGTGAAAAAGATATTCTTAATAATATATATAGCTTTATTTATAATAGCATTAATATTTATAGCTACTTTAATTATAAAAAGAAAAAAAGAGTATAAAAAAGAAGTATATAAAATATTTAATTATTCAGCAAATTTACTTTCTATTTCAATAATATCATTATTAATATGTGTATATATTGATTTCTCAAAAACGTTTATAATGTTTCATAAGATATTTTTTAATAATAATTATTGGCTTTTTGATCCAGTAACAGATCCAATTATAAATGTATTACCAGAAGAAGTTTTTCAGATGTATGCATTAATTATTTTTGTATTAATTATTATATTAATTGTGGTATATAAAGTTTTATTTTATAGAAACAATAAAAATAAAGTAAATAGAATAAATATAGAAAATAATTCATCAATATAAGAAGAATTTTTATAGAAACGTATAATTTTAATAATTGTTTTGCAGAAAAGATGACTTTTAATTGAAATAAGCTTTTAAAAGTCTTTTTTGTTGTAAATATATTTACTTAAGGAATTGTAAGGGTTGTATATAAACAAAACTTAATGGTAAGTATTATAATTAAGTTAGGGATAGGAGTGGTTTATAGTGATTAATAATGCTTTGGAAGTTCTAGAAAAGTATTATGGATATAAGAAGTTTAGAAAAGGTCAAGGAGAAATAATTAGCAACATACTAGAGGGAAATGATCTTCTAGCCATAATGCCTACTGGAGGAGGTAAATCTATATGTTACCAAGTACCAGCATTAATGTTAGAAGGAATTACAATAGTAATATCTCCATTAATATCATTAATGAAAGATCAAGTAGATGCAATAAGAGAAATGGGTATAGAAGGAACATATATAAATAGCTCTTTAAGTACAGTAGCTTTCAATGAAATAATTAATGGAATTAGAAACAATGAATATAAAATAATTTATATAGCGCCAGAGCGTTTAGATAGTAATGAATTTTTATATGCAATAACACAATGCAATATAAGTCAAGTTGCAGTAGATGAAGCTCATTGTGTATCACAGTGGGGACATGACTTTAGATCAAGCTATAGACGTATATATAATTTTATAGAAAAATTAGAAAAAAGACCTATAGTTACAGCATTTACAGCAACAGCTACTGATGAGGTTAAAGAAGATATTGTTAAACTATTAAAGTTAAACAATCCTAAAATATTTGTAACAGGATTCGATAGAGAAAATTTAAAAATAAATATAATAAAAGCGGTAAATAAGAAAAAATATCTTATTGATTATATTAAAAATAATAAGAATCAATCTGGAGTTATATATGCAGCAACTAGAAAAGAAGTGGATAATATATATGACTTATTAAAGGAATTTGATTTTTCAGTTAGTAAATATCATGCTGGTTTATCAGATGAGTTAAGAAAAAGCAATCAAGAGGATTTTATTCATGATAGAATAAATATTATGGTTGCTACCAATGCATTTGGAATGGGAATAGATAAACCTAATATTAGATATGTAATTCATTATAATATGCCTAAAAATATAGAAGGATATTATCAGGAAATTGGTAGAGCAGGGAGAGATGGGGAAGAAAGTCAGTGTATTTTATTATTTTCTCCAGGAGATATTCATACTCAAAAATATCTTATTGAAATTGGAACAGAAAATATAGAAAGACAAAATAATCAATATAAAAAGCTGCAACAAATGGTGGACTTAATTTATAGCAATGGATGTTATAGAAAATATATATTAAATTATTTTGGGGATAAGGTTTATGAAGATTGCAATAACTGTAGTAATTGTATTAATGAAGGTGAAGTAATAGATAAAACTATAGATGCTCAGAAAGTTCTATCTTGTATTTATAGAATGAAAAGAAGTTTTGGAGCTACAATGGTTATTGATGTATTAAGAGGTTCTAAAAATAAAAAAGTAATGCAATTTGATTTTAATAATTTATCAACTTATGGAATAATGAAAGATTATTCAAATGAAAATCTTAAAAACTTTATTAATACATTAATATCTCATGGATATTTAGATTCTATAGAGGGTACTTATCCTGTTTTACGATTAAATAATAATTCGATTAAAGTTCTTAAAGGAGAAGAAAGCGTACAGTTTAAAGAGTTTAAAGTTGAAAGAAGAGAAAGTGAAAGTAACGAATTATTTGAAATTTTAAGGGAATTAAGATTTAATATATCAGCTGAAGAAAAAGTGCCTCCTTATATGATTTTTGGTGATGGAACTTTAAAAGAAATGAGTATTAAGTATCCATTAGAAAGAAAAGAACTTTTAGAAGTTTCAGGAATAGGAGAGATAAAATTTGAAAAGTATGGAGAAAGATTTATAGAAATAATAAGGAATTATGTAAATGAAAATAATATAATTATAAAAAGGGATAATAATGAATTAGAATATGATGAGAATTTAAAGGAAACGAATTTTTTCGAAGTAACTAGTGATACTTTATTACTTAAAAGATTATTAATTATAAGGGAAGAAATTTCAAAAAAAGAAAAGGTATTACCACAAATGATTTTATCTAAGAATACATTAAAAGAAATAAGTGGTAGATATCCACTAAATATTGATAATTTAAAGGATATCGGAGGAATAGGACCAAAAAAAATTGAATCTTATGGAAAGAAAATTATATCTGAAGTACAAAAATACGTAATAGAAAATAATGTAGATGTTTCTTGGAAAGAAAAGAATAGAAAAAAATTAATTATAGATGGAGAGACAAGAAGTAATTCAGAGATAGCTTTAGATATGTTAAAGAAAAATATAAATATTGAGTATATTTCAACAGAAATAGAAACATCGATTTCTACAATTTTAGGATATGTAACTGATTATATAAAAGAAACTGGAGATTTAGAATTAAACTTAAATTTAAAAAAATACTATAATAAAGATGATATTTCTATTATAATAGATGCCTGCAATAAAAATGGATATGATAAAATTAGCATTATAAAAAAACAACTTCCAGATCATATAAAATATGAATCTATAAGAGCTGTTATTTTAAAAGAATATTTTAAGATATCTTAACAAATAAAAAATGGTTAGAAATAAGTGTACTTATTTTTAACCATTTCTAATGCTATTAATTAAAGGGCAAGTTTAAGAATTGAAAGAGCTTCTTTATAGCGAATTTCAACAAAACTACCTGCATGATCTCTATATGCCGTTAATTTTCTAGCCATTTCATCAATATACTCATCTGTTATATTGGCTTCTTTCAATAAAGTAGGTAAATTTAAAGCTTTAAAGAAAGATTCTAATCTAGAAATACCTTCTAAGGCTGTTTCTTCTAAATTGTTAATATTTATTTCGACATTAAACACTCTATTAGCAAATTGAACAAATCTATTTATATCATGTTTATATACAAATTTCATCCATGCTGGAAAAACTATAGCAAGGCCAGCTCCGTGGGGGATATCGTAAATTGCACTAATTTCATGTTCTATATCATGACTAGCCCAATCACCAATTCTTCCAATACTAAGGGAATCATTATGTGCAACCATACCAGCAAGCATTATTTCTGCTCTATAATCATAGTTATCTAGATTATTAATTAGATTAATACCATTTTCTATTATTGATTTCATAGTTCCTTCACATAATCTATCAGTAACACTAACATTTTTTTCATTAGTAAAATATCTTTCCATTACATGAGCTAACATATCAGCTATACCACAAGCGGTTTGATATTTTGATAATGTAAATGTAAGTTCAGGATTCATTATAGAAAAAACAGGTCTTAAAGAAGGGTGCCCTGTGCTTAATTTATAAAAACCATCTTCATTTGTAATAACTGTGCCAGAACTTGTTTCGCTTCCAGCAGCAGGTATTGTAAGAATAGTTGCAACTTTTAAACATGCATGATTAATAGGGGTTCCAGTAAATAAATCCCATACATCACCTTGATAATTTACTCCAGCAGCTATGGCTTTAGCAGAATCAATTACACTACCACCACCAACAGCTAATATAAAGTCTATGTTATATTTTTTGCATAAAGATATACCTTCCCTAACTAAAGAAACTCTAGGATTTGGCTTTACCCCTGATAGTTCTATTACTTCTATGTTATTTACTTTCAAACTATTGATAACCTTATCATAAAGTCCGTTAGCTTTTATGCTTCCACCACCGTAATGAAGTAATATTTTATTTGAATGTTTTTTTACTTCATTACCTATTTTATTTTCTGTATTTTTACCAAAAATAATTTTAGTACTATTTTGGAAATTAAAATTTTGCATAATAAACCTCCTTGAAAAAATTTCTAATATTATTTATATAATATCTTATATAAATAATATTATCAATAATGAAGAAAATATATTTAGTTGAATAAATATATTTATAAATGTTAAAATATAAATACCATGTGGAGGTATTTATATTTGGAGGGAAAAAATATGTATGAAGAAAATGAAAAATTAAGAAAAGATATAATAAATAGATTAAAAAGAATTGAAGGTCAAGTAAAAGGAATTCAGGGAATGATGGAAAAAAATGTTTGTTGTGGAGAGATATTAGTCCAAATTTCGGCAATAAGGTCAGCAATAAATAAAGTTGGAGGATTAACTATAGAACATTATGCTAATAATTGCTTAGGAATTGAAGAAGATACAGAACAACAAGAAAGTCTGAAAAGATTAATTAAAACAATAAATACTTTTGTAAAATAGTAGTATTAATTAACTAAATTAATACTTTAAATTTAGACTATTTAGAAGTTTATTAGAAAAAGCTATGCATATAAGAATTTAATTTCTTTATTTTGTATAGCTTTTTCTTTTTATTACAATTTAATAAGTTCATAGATAATTAGTTTTTCTTAATTATAATGATAAAATATAATATACAAATAAATAAATGTTAATTAAAAATGATTATTTTTAATATATTGATAAAAAATAAGAAAATTTATTGACAAAATATAAGTAAATTTCTATTATATATATAATACTATTAATTGGTTTATAAATTAAAATTTAACAAATAAGGGGGATAATAATGAAAAGAGAAAATTTTGGTACAAGAGTAGGGATATTAGCGGCAGCAGCAGGCTCAGCTATAGGCTTGGGGAATATATGGAAATTCCCTTATATCACTGGTAAAAATGGAGGGGCGGCATTTATATTAGTTTATTTAGCTTGTATATTACTTATAGGTATCCCTGTTATGTTATCAGAGTTTGCTGTTGGAAGAAAAAATCAAGTAAATGCAGTAGAAAGCTTTAAAAAAATATCTCCAAAAGGAAAATGGCATTGGTCAGGTTATTTAGCAGTTTCTACAGCATTTATAATATTATCATTTTACTCTATTATAGCTGGTTGGGTATTTTCATATATTTTAAGATCGGCAACAGGTTCATTAAAGAATATACCAGCTGATGGATTTGGAGAATATTTTACTAATTTAACAATAAATCCATTAGAACCTGCATTAATGACTTTATTAGTTCTAGTTATAACTGCAATTATATTATTTTTTGGAATAAAGACAGGTATAGAAAAGTTTAGCAAAATAGTTATGCCACTTTTAGTTTTAATTATTATTTTATTAATTTTTAGATCAGTTACTTTACCAGGAGCTAAGGCAGGTTTAGAATTTTTATTTAAACCAGATTTCTCACAATTATCAATACATGGTGTATTAGAAGCATTAGGACATTCATTTTATACTTTAAGTTTAGGAATGGGAATAATAATAACATTTGGTAGCTATATAAATAAAAAAGAAAATTTAGTAACATTATCATATCAAGTTGCTATTGCAGATACGATAATAGCATTAATGGCAGGAATTGTTATTTTTCCAGCTGTATTTGCATATGGATTGGAACCAACAGCAGGACCAGGACTTATATTTATAACATTACCAGCAGTATTTAAAGCAATGCCATTTGGTCAATTTTTTGAATTTATGTTTTTTGTGCTAATTTCAATAGCAGCTTTAACTTCAACAGTTTCTTTAATGGAAACTGTAGTTACATTTATCTCTGAACAGTTTTCTTTAGGAAGAAAGAAAACAATATCTATGGTAACTTTAGCTTTGTTTATATTAGCAATACCAAGTATTCTTTCTTTTGGACCATTATCAGATATAAAAATTTTAAAAGGAATGAATATATTTGATTCATTAGATTTTATAACAGGTCAAGTATTTCTTCCAATTGGTGGAATACTAATATGCGTATTTGTTGCTTGGGTATGGGGAGTAAAAAATGCTACCAAAGAAATATCAAGCGAAGGATTATATAAATTTAAGTTAAAAGGACTTTATTCAGCTTCTGTTAAATATATTTCTCCATTAGCAATATTAATAATATTTTTATATGGATTAGGTGTATTTAATATATTTAAATAATTAAAAAAAGAAAAGCAGATTTAGTTTGCTTTTCTTTTCTTTTGTAATAGTTCTTTAAATTCTCTTTTTCGCTTTGCAGATACAAATAACCTAGTTATAGTTGAAACAAATATAATTCCAACAGCAAGTGAACCAGCATTTGCAAGGGTTGTTATTCCTGTTTCTAGTGATTTCATTATATTACCAGTTACTGCTTCATACATAGTATAGTACATACCACCACCAGGAACTAAAGGAATAAGGGCGCATATTACAAGGGTTGTCACAGGTGTTTTAAGTACTCTGGCAAAAATTTCAGAGTAAATGCTAAAAACTACAGAAGCAATAAAAAATGAAGCAGATGTACTTAAACCTAATTTTGAACAATAAAGACTTATAAACCAGCCGATTCCCCCACCAAGAGCAGCAAAAAATAATTTTTTACCTTTTATATTAAATAGTATTCCAAAGCCTAAAGAAGAAAAAAAAGCAAATAGTGACTGACTTATCATATTTATAAACCTCCAAAAACAGAAATCCAAAAGCTAAGAACTGCACCAGTTCCAACTGCTATTGATATTGCAATTAAAAATGCCTCTGCTGAACGAGTTAAGCCAGCTACTAAATCTCCAGAAATAGTATCTCTAATAGCATTTGTTATTGCAAGCCCAGGAACTAAAAGCATTATAGATCCAATAATAGTTTTGTCAATACTATTTATAAAGCCTATTTTAAGAAAAAATATTGCCATTATAGCAGCAATCCCAGCACAAATACTATTAATGAAAAATGGATTAATTTGAAGAGACTCAAATTTAATTGAAGTTAACTTTATAATTATACCTATAAAAAATGCACCTATAGCATCTATTAGAGTACCTTCAAGAAGAAATACAAAACAAAAAGCCCCTAAGGCAGAAATTAAAATTGTAGTATATTTGTTATAACGTTCACCATTGTTAATTATGTTTAGTTGAGCTTTTAAATCTTTAACAGATAAATTTCTAGATACGATATTTCTAGATAAGTCATTTACTTTATCAACTCTATCTAAGTCTATAGTTCTCGTAGAAACTCTTCTTATAAGAGAACATGTTTTACCTTCATGGCATACCGATACCATGATTCCCGTTGGAGTAACAAAGCTTTCAGCTTCATCTACACCGTATATCTTACAAATTCTCCAAATTATTTCTTCAGCTCTATATGTTTCACCACCACTTTCAAGCATTATCTTTCCAGCAAAAGTAGCAACATGAAGTAATTCATCCATATCCATAGTATTCACCTCTAAAGCAAAATTCTTTAAAGTATTATATCACAAACAGTTAAAATATAGTATATTATACTTAGTAGTTTTAGTTATTAACTATATAATATACTAATAATATTTTTAAAAATAAAACTTATAATATAAGAAAAATGTAATTTTAGGCTTAAATGTTAAATTTATATATTAAAGTTGTTGATTATTTTTTAAATTATATTTATAATTTAAAAAAAAGGAATTTGGGGTGAAATTATGAACTTTGATAAAATATCAAAAGAAGACGAATCAATTTATGAATTAATACAAAAGGAATTAAAAAGACAACAAGATGGGATTGAACTTATAGCTTCAGAAAACTTTGCTTCAGAAGCAGTAATGAAAGCTATGGGATCCTATCTTACAAATAAGTATGCAGAAGGTTATCCTAATAAAAGATACTACGGTGGTTGTCATATAGTTGATGAAATAGAGGATATAGCAAGAGATAGAGCAAAAGAACTATTTGGTGCTGAACACGCTAATGTTCAACCTCATTCAGGATCACAAGCAAATATGGCAGTATATTTTTCTATATTAGAACCAGGTGATACAGTATTAGGAATGGACTTAAGTCATGGTGGACATTTAACTCATGGATCACCAGTTAATTTCTCAGGAAAATTATTTAACTTTATTTCATATGGGGTTGATAATGAAACTGAAGTTATTGATTATGATAATGTAAGAGAATTAGCATTAGCAAATAAGCCAAAACTTATTGTTGCAGGTGCTAGTGCTTATGCTAGAGTTATAGATTTTAAAAAGTTTAGAGAAATATGTGATGAAGTAGGGGCATTTTTTATGGTTGACATGGCACATATTGCAGGTTTGGTTGCTGCGGGAGTGCATCCATCACCAGTACCGTATGCTGACTTCGTAACTTCAACAACACATAAAACTTTAAGAGGGCCAAGAGGTGGATTAATTCTTTGTAAGGAAAAATATGCTAAGCAATTAGACAAAAATATTTTCCCAGGAATTCAAGGTGGACCATTAATGCATATAATTGCTGCAAAGGCAGTTTGTTTTAAAGAAGCTTTAGAACCTAGCTATAAGACTTATATTGAAAATGTAGTTGCTAATTGCAAAGTTTTAGGTGAAGAATTAATTAATTATGGTTTTAAAATTGTTTCAGGTGGAACAGATAATCATTTAATTCTTTTAGATTTAACCAATAAAGATATTACAGGTAAAGATGCAGAAATTTTACTTGATAGTATTGGAATTACTGTTAATAAAAATACTGTTCCTAATGAAACTAGAAGCCCATTTGTAACATCAGGAGTAAGAATAGGAACTGCTGCAGTAACAACTAGAGGGTTTGATATAGAAGCTATTAAAGAAGTTGCTTCTATAATTAATGATGCAATTTCTAATAGAGATGGAGAGTTAGAAACTTTAAAACAAAGAGTTCATAAATTATGTGGTAAATATCCATTATATAAATAGTTTAATTTAAAGAGAGCTAAAATTTGCTCTCTTTTTCTTTTGGCGAGGAAATTGGGAGCTATACTCCCTCATTTTTAAAACTAGGCACATATGTTTTGCTATTTGTACCATCTTCTTGAATAAATCCATTTTTAATACCTAAATCTAAGGCATATGATATTAAGGAGTCGTAATGTTTTGGATTAAGGGGTTTATTTATTTCAGGATAAATGGAAACTTGATTCATCGGTGTATATTGATTCATTAAAGAAATATAAACGGTATCTTTAAATGAAGTATATATGCTATCAATAACCTTTTTAGAATCAAATAATAGACTAGGGAGCATAAGATGACGAATAATAACTCCCTTTTCTATAAGACCATCATTATTGAATTTTGAAATTCCTACCTGTGAAATCATTTCATTTATAATTTCCAGTACATTTTTTGAGTAATTAGGAGCTTTTGAATATTTAGTAGAATATTTATCAGACATATATTTAAAATCTGGTAGATATACATCAATAAATCCATTAAGAGCTTTAATTGTTTCTAATGAGTCATAACCATTTGTATTATATACAATAGGAATTACTAAACCTTCTTTTTTTGCAAGTTTTAATGATTCAATTATTTGAGGAACATAGTGAGTTGGAGTAACAAGATTTATATTATGTGCACCCTTATTTTGAAGTTCTAGAAATATTTCCTTAAGCCTATCTATAGAAATTTCTTTTCCATTCCCATCAGTTGATATAACATAGTTTTGACAAAAAACACATTTAAGATTACAGTTAGAAAAAAATACAGTTCCAGAACCTTTAGTTCCAGAAATGCAAGGTTCTTCCCAGTGGTGAAGGTCAGCTCTAGCAACCTTTATAGTTGAAGATGAATTACAAAAGCCAAGATTATTTTTATTTCTATTTACATTACAGTTTCTAATACATAAACTGCAAGAATCTAACATTTTTAAACTATTCAATTTAAACACCTCGGGTTAAATTATATCATCTCAATTAATGATACTCAAAATAATTTATAAAAATTTATTTAGTGTGAATTTCTATAAATTAATATTAAGGAAATTTAAAAAATATCGAAAATATAAAGAGCATAATAAATTTAGGGGGATTAATATATGGACATTAACGTAAATAAAGCTACCCAATAAGTGTTTTGTAATAGCTACTAGTGGATTATCTATAGCTACAATAATTGGATTTTTAAGGATGATTAGTTTAGGTGATATAAAAGAAAACTTTGCTTACTTAGCAATTGGATTAATAATTATATCTACAATAATCCTTATAATGATGTATTTTAAAGACAAAGGAAACGTAAAGGTAAGACATATAATTGGAACACCGTATGCTATCGTATATGCAATAACATTATTTGGAACAAATTCTGTAATTGCACCAATAACAATAATACCATTAATAGTTATATGCATGGTTTATCTAGATCATAAATATATGATTATACCAATATCAGGGGCCTTCATATTAAATATAATATGGATATTTGTTAACTTAAATAATGATATTATAAGAAAAAGCATGACATTAGAAATGTTTAGTATATTTATGTTTTATATTATGGCTTTTATAATCACTTTTATCTCTAATAAAATTAGAATGAGTGCAGATAAAGAACGAAAAAATGCAACCGATATTGCCAAAAGTCAAGAAAAAATATTAATTGAAATAAGAAATGCAGTAGAACTTTTAAATAAAAATACAAAATCTATTTCACAAACATTTGAAACTATAGAAAATTCTTCAAAGGGTATTAATAATGCAGTTAAAGAGATAGAGCATGGATGTGAAAATACAACATCTAGCATTGAGGAACAAAATAATGCGTCAGAAAATATAAAAAATGATATTGAGTTAGCTGTAGATAGTTCTAGAATCATGGAAAAGAATTTTAATGATAATAAAAATACCTTTAATAAAACTTTCAATATGATAGGAGAGTTAGAATTTAAATCAAATGATATAAGAAATAAAAATAATAATGTATTTATTACATCACAGGAACTAAGAAATAAGACTAAAAAAGTATTATCTATTATAGACATTATAAGTGATATTGCAGAAAAAACAAATTTACTAGCTTTAAATGCAGCTATAGAATCAGCAAGGGCTGGTGAATATGGAAAAGGATTTTCAGTAGTGGCAGAAGAAATAAGAAAATTAGCAGAACAAAGTAAAGATTCATCTAATGAAATTAATAGTATTATTAAAGCTTTGGAAGAAGAGGTTATAAATGTTTCAGATTTAATAAAAGAAGTTACTGAAATTATAGATGAAGAGGAAGAATTAGTTAAAAATACAACAACTAATTTAAAAGAATTAAATGGTGGATTAGTAACATTAGAAAGTGGAGTATTAAATGTAAAAACTAAAATAGAGGAAATTAGTAATGATAATCTAAAAATAAATGAAGGAATTACTAATGTTGCAACTATTTCAGAAGAAACACTTGCTAATACTCAAAATACAAACGAAACAGTAAAATTATTACAACAAGAGGTCTTAGATGCAAAGGAAGCTTTAGAGGAACTAATATTATTATCAGAAAAAATGTCAAGCTATTTATAGTTAAAATAGACTTTTACGAAAGATTGTTATAATATATTTATAAATAATATATTATAAAGGAGAAATAGTATGAAGCTTATATCATGGAATGTAAATGGAATAAGAGCTTGTGTAACAAAAGGATTCTTAGATTATTTTAAAGAAGTAGATGCTGATATATTTTGTATTCAAGAAAGCAAATTACAAGAAGGTCAAATAAGTTTAGAGTTAGAAGGATACAAACAATATTGGAATTATGCAGAGAAAAAAGGATATTCAGGAACGGCTATCTTTACTAAGAATGATCCAATAAGTGTAGAATATGGAATTGGAATAGAAAAGCATGATAAAGAAGGACGCGTTATTACATTAGAATTTGAAAAATTTTTTATGATAACAGTTTATACTCCTAATTCCCAAAATGAACTTGCAAGATTAGATTATAGAATGGAATGGGAAGAAGCATTTAAGGAATATATTTTAAAATTAGATGAGAAAAAGCCGGTTATAGTCTGTGGGGATTTAAATGTTGCACATAAAAATATAGATCTTAAAAATCCAAAAACTAATACTAAAAATGCTGGATTTACAGAAGAAGAAAGAGGTAAATTTACTAATTTATTAAACTCAGGATTTATAGATACATATAGATATTTTAATCCAGAGAAAATAGGTGCTTATTCTTGGTGGTCTTATAGATTTAACGCAAGAAAAAATAACGCTGGATGGAGAATAGATTATTTTTTAACTTCTAAAAGACTTATGAAGAATTTAGAGTCAGCAGATATACATTCAGAGATATTAGGATCAGATCATTGTCCAGTAGAATTAAATATTTCAATTTAAATTAATTTTTAAAAGTGATTACTTTCAAAATAATATTTTATAAATATATAAGTTAAATATACTAGTGAATAAAGTATGTCTTTAACTTTTATATTTTAATAAAAATTTTGAGTAATCACTTTTTTATTAAAAAAATATAAAAAAAGTAATATATTGTTAAAATAAAGGAGATTTTTATTTAGTTCATTTGCTAGTTAATATAAATAAGGGAAATCAGGAAATCTCTTCATAAAGTGTATATCAACTAATACTTATTTTGTTTCTGATTAAACACATTGAATAAGTATTGTAACAGTCTCCTTCTGTTAATTTATTAAATAAAAATTAATTAATGTTAATAAGTATTTTTAAAATTGTAAAACTAGCTAAGAAAAAGTTTAAACAATATTCATATTTGTAAACGATTAATAAAGATGTATTGTTAAAATTTATAAATAAAAAAATAGAAATTTACAAAAAAGATTAATTGATATTGAAAATCAATATTAATAATAGTATAATACAAATCGTAAGAATAAGTAGGATATTATTGGGAAAATAATGATACTATTAATTTTACTTTAGAAATTTTAGTAGGAGGGAGAGTATTTTAGAAATAAAAAATATATTAATGAAAGGGGGGTATCAGGTTATTCAAAGAGTGAATAAGGTAATTTTGAATAACTTGGTAAATATAATTGTGAAAAGAAATTTATCGAAAACATTAGTTATGTTAGTTGTTATAACGAATTTAGGAGGAATTACTAGTACATCTGTATTGGCAGCAACTAATAATAAATCTGAAAGTATAGTGATAAGTGAAAATAAAGAAAAAAATTTATTGCCAGAAACGGTTAGAGGAGTTCAAACAGCAACCTCAGGTGAAACAAATAATGAACAAGAGGATAATAAAGCAACTAATGCATATAAAAATGGAATTTATGAGTTAAATAATACTATAGAAGATACAAGTGAAACTGGTAAATCAATGGTAAGACGTGTATTGAAAGATAAGACTAATATGGAAGTTAAAGATGGTAAAAACTATTTAACTCTTGAATTAAACCCTCAAGGGATGTTAGATAACTATAGAATTCTTGTAGATAATTCAGAAGTTAATTATGAAAAAGAAACTTTAGATAATGGATTATTAAAATTAAAGTTTGAAGTACCAAGTTTAGATTCAAAGGTGTCTATGAAGCTATATGTAATTCCAATGTCAAGGGATGTACAATTTACAGTAGCTCATGATAAAGAAAATGTAAAATTAGTTAGAGATAGTAAACTAAATGAGGGTAATAAACCATCTACAGATAATAGTAATACTATTGAACCCAATATTACAAATGAGAGCACAGCAAAGCCAAGCGAAGAGAAATCTTCTAATAGTGAAACAAATAATGAACAAAAGGATAATAAAGAGACTAATGCATATAAAAATGAAATTTATGAGTTGAATAATACTATAGAAGATACAAGTGAAACTGGTAAATCAATGGTAAGACGTGTATTGAAAGATAAGACTAATATGGAAGTTAAAGATGGTAAAAACTATTTAACTCTTGAATTAAACCCTCAAGGAATGTTAGATAACTATAGAATTCTTGTAGATAATTCAGAAGTTAATTATGAAAAAGAAACTTTAGATAATGGATTATTAAAATTAAAGTTTGAAGTACCAAGCTTAGATTCAAAGGTATCTATGAAGCTATATGTAATTCCGATGTCAAGGGATGTACAATTTACAGTAGCTCATGATAAAGAAAATGTAAAATTAATTAGAGATAGTAAACTAAATGAGGATAATAAACCATCTACAGATAATAGTAATACTATTGAACCAAATATTACAAATGAGAGCGCGACAAAGGCAAGTGAAGATAAATCTTCTAATAGTGAAACAAGTGTTTTAAAAGCTGATGATAAAGCAAATGAAAAAGCACAAGAGGTAGTTATAAAAGGAAAATTGTACACTGTACAAAATGAAGTTTTTCATGATAGACAAATTGGTAGAGAAATGGCAAGAAAATATTTAGAAAAAATTTCGAAGATAGAAGAAGTAGATGGAAAAACATATGCAACAATTACATTTAATAACTCACAATTTATGAAGGAGTTTAAAATAGGTGTTAATGGAGAAAATGCTAACTATGAAATAGTTGAAAGAAATGGAGATTTATTAAGTTTAAGATTTGAAATTCCTAATATAGATGCTGATGTTAAGGTGGAAATGTTTGTAATTCCAATGAACTCAAATGTACAGTTTGGTGTTAAATTCTTACAGGGGACTTTGAACTTTGTTAAGGAATATGAAGTAAAGAAAAATGGAACATTACCATATACAGGAGGAATGGTTTCAGGCGGAATGATGGCAACTGCTGGATCATTGATGTTAACTCTTGGTGCTTTTATGAATAGAAGAAAAAGAAGGTAGGTTATTAAATGAAAAATTTTAGAATTACAGTTCTATTATTTTTAGCATGTATATTTAGTACTTTATTTGGAATTAATGTAAAGGCTATTGAAAATTCTCCGATTGAAAGTGGTATATACGAAGTAGAAAATGATGTTTATCATAGTTCCGAAATTGGTATGTCTATGTCTAGAACTTACTTAAACAATATTATGAGTATAGAGTCAAGAAATAATGAGATGTTTTGCACAGTAGAGTTTTCAGGAAGTGAATACATGCAAAATTATAAAATGATAATAGATGGTAATAATGTTGAAAGTGAAATAGTTGATAGAAATAATGAAAAAAATACTGTAAAAGTAAAGTTTAAAATTAATTCAATAGATTCAAAGATAAATGCTAATATGTATGTAATTCCAATGGGAAGAGATGTTAGTTTTGATATAATACCTAAAAAGGATACATTAAAGCTAATAGAAAAAATAGAAGAGCCTAAAAGTGATATTATAAAGAAAGAAGATAAAGGTGAAGTAGATAAGTTAGAAGATAATTATAATAATTCTATACCTTTAATAATAGCAGGAGGAATAGTTGTTATTCTAGTTACTATTATAATTGTTAAAAATAAATTTAATAAAAAATAAGTATATATGCAAATAAATAAATTTATATAGCAGAGATAAATATTATCTATTTGCATAATACCTAAATTATAACCTAAATAATTATAACAAAAAACAATAGAAATAGCTATGATTAGTTATATAAAGACATTTTTATAGGAGAGTATATTTATGAAAAAACTATCATTTATAATCATAGTTATTTCTGTTATGACATTTATTACGGGATGTTATAACAGAAATAATAGTAATGATAATACTAATAATGATAATAAAAATTATAGTGAAGACTCAATTGTAATATCAACTTCTGTTGCTGTTACACAAATACTTGATAAATTAGGTGTAAAGCTAAAAGGAGTACCAACAACAGCATATGAGTTACCTGAAAGTACTAAAGATGCTGTTAAAGTTGGAAATCCAATGAATCCAGATTTAGAAATAATTAAATCATTAAATCCAAATGTAGTTGTATCAGTAGATACTTTAGGAGATGATTTTAAAAATATATTTATAGAAAATAATATACCAAGTGAATTTGTAACACTAACTAGCTTACAAGGGTTAAAGGAGTCTATAAAAACGCTAGGAGATAAATTTAACAAACAAGAAGAAGCAAAAAAATTGCTTGAAAGTTTAAGTTCAAAGGAAAATGAAATATTAAAATTAAATAATAAAAATATAAAACCAAAGATTTTAATAGTTTTTGCAGCACCTGGAAGCATAATGATTGGAACAAGCAGATGCTATGTAGGTAGTTTAGTTGAATCTATTGGAGGTGAAAATTTTATTGAAAATAAATCTACTCCATTTGTACAAGTAAATATGGAAGAAATTTTTAAATATAATCCAGATAAAATTTTAGTTATGACTCATGCAGATCCTGAGAAAAGTAAAGCAATGGTAGAAAATGAGTTTAATAATAATTATATGTGGAAAAAAGTTAATGCGATAAAAGAAGATAAAGTTTATTATTTAGACCATAATAAATTTGGAATGAGTGCAAATCTTAAAGCTATGGAAGCATTAGATAACCTAGAGGAAATATTATATAAATAGACAATTTTAGTAAAAATTAATGAGGTAATTAATGAAAAATAATAAAATAAAAAAAATATATATTTGTATTTCAATAGTTATTCTAGCAATAACAACTATAGTAGCTATTAAAATTGGAAGTATAGATATAAGCTTGAGGGAATTGATTTTAGGTATTTTAACTAATAATGGTGGACAAGCATGGGAAATTATAAGGGATTTAAGAATACCAAGGGTAATTATAGCAATTTTAGTAGGAGCAAGTCTAGCTGTATCAGGAGTACTATTACAGGCAATTATAAAAAATCCATTAGCAGACCCATCAGTAACAGGAATTTCTTCTGGAGCAAGTTTGGCTGTTATATTAATAATGGTTATATTTCCTTATTTAAGTACTTATAGATATTTATTTGGATTTTTAGGTGGAATAATATCTTGTATAATAGTATATTTTTTAGCATTTAAGAAAACATTATCTCCTATTAGAATTATACTTTCAGGTATAGCAGTAAATGCAGTGCTTGGTGGATTAGTTTCTATAATTATTATATTTAATGGAAATAATTCAGCTAGTGTTCAAATGTGGCTTACAGGAAGCTTAGCTGCTACGTCATGGAATGATGTAAATCCACTTATAATATACACTACAATAGGATTAATTGGAGCCTTGTTAGTATATAAAAGTTGTAATGTTATAGTTTTAGGAGATAAAAATTCTAAGAGTTTAGGATTTAATGCTGATACAAATAGAATTATAATATCTTTTATAGCTGTGTTTTTAGCAGGAGTATCAACATCTATAGCAGGAATAATATCCTTTGTAGGATTAATAGTGCCTCATATATGTAGAATTATTATAGGATCTAATCATAAGTATTTAATACCATTTAGTTGTGTATTAGGCTCAATATTACTTTTAATTGCAGATACATTAGGAAGAACTATAGCTAAGCCATACGAGATACCAGTTGGTATAATTATGGCAGTTTTAGGAGGACCATTCTTCTTATATCTATTAAGGAAAAGTGATATATAAATTTTATTTATAGCTAAAGGTTTTAATAAGGAGTGATTATTATGTTATATGGGGAAAATTTAAACTTTTCTTATGATAAAGCAGAGTTTATAAAGGAGTTAAATATAAATATATCTAAGGGGAAAATAACTACAATAATAGGACCTAATGGAAGTGGAAAATCTACATTATTAAATATTCTTTGTAACTTTAATAAACCTAATAGTGGCTATATTTATATAGAAAATGAAAAAATTAATAATTATAAATGTAAGGAAATTGCTAGAAAAATAGCTACCGTATATCAACAAAATAATATTCCAAATGATATAACTGTAGAAGATTTAGTTAGTTATGGAAGAATACCACATAAGGGATATTTTGAAAATAATAATAAAGAAGATTATGAGATAATAGAATGGGCTATTAAAAGTACTAATATAGAAAATTTAAGAAAAAAGCTTGTCTCAAACTTATCTGGAGGAGAAAGACAACGTGTTTTTATAGCACTTGCTTTAGCACAAAAGCCTAAAATATTATTTTTAGATGAACCAAATACGTATTTAGATATTTTTTATCAAATAGAAATATTAGAGTTAGTAAAGAAGTTAAACAAGGAATATAATATAACAGTTGTTATGGTATTGCATGATATAAATCAAGCGATAAAATATAGTCATAATTTAGTTATAATGAAAAATGGAAAAATAATAAAAGAAGGTAAAGCAAAAGATATAATAAACAAAGAATTAATAGAAAATGTATATAATGTTAAAGGAATAGTAACTGAAATAGATAGTTATAACCTTTATTTTATACCAATGAGTATTGTACATTAATAAATAGAATTTTATCTTAAATATTCTTTATGTATTTTTATTTATTGCTAAAAATGCATTATAAAGCAGCATAATCTTAAAAGTGAACTAGTAAACTATAGTATAAACAAACTATAGGGGTGAGGTAGTGTCTATAAAGAATGTTAAGCATTGTTTGCCAAAAGAGTTTATAGAAATATTAGAAGAAATCTTTACTGATAATCAGTTAGGTATGATTTATAAAAGCTTTCAGCAAGGTAGAAACCCAAGCTTTAGAATTAATGAATTAAAATCTGATAGAAAAGAAATTTTGGATGAACTTAGTAGAAATAGAATAAAAGCAATTAACCATTCTATTTATAAAAATGCTTTTATAGTTAAAGGAGTTAAGGAGAGTAGCTTAAGAAAGCTAGAGGTGTATTATGAAGGAAAAATATATCTTCAGAATCTTTCTTCAATGCTACCTCCTTTATTTTTAGATATTAATGAAAATCAAACAATATTAGATATGTGTGCAGCTCCTGGAGGTAAAAGTTTATTTATGGCAGACTTAACAAAAAACAATGCTACGATTTTTGCAAATGATGTAAATGAAATTAGGAGACAAAGGTTAAGTTATAATATTAAAAAACAAGGAGCAGAATCTATTATAGTTGTTGGAACCGATGGATGTACTATTGGTAAACGATTAAATGAATATTTTGATAGAATATTATTAGATGCACCATGTTCGGGTGAAGGAACAATAAGAATAAAAGGCGTTAAAAGCTATAATAAATGGAATGAAAAAAGGATAAAAAGTTATGTTAGAATTCAAAAAAAATTAATTGATAGTGCATATAATGCTTTGAAACCAAATGGAATTATGGTTTATTCAACTTGTACATTAAATCCCTTTGAAAATGAGGAAGTAGTAGAATATATATTAGATAAATACAAAAATTTACAAATTGAAGATATAAGTTTAACCTTGCCAAATGTTACTAGTGGACTATCGAAGTATAAAAATAAAAAATATAAAGATGAATTGAAAAAAGCTATAAGAATAATACCAAATGATATAATGGAAGGTTTTTTTATAACAAAGCTAAGAAAAAAATAAAATAATATTTAGTTATAAATAGTTTTAAAGGGCTATCACATTAAAAATATAGATACAATATTGTTTAAATAAACTAATGAAATATTGTGTTTAAAATTCTTCATGTGATAGTCCTTTTATATGTCATTAATAATGTACATGAATTAAATGGAATTTAATATTTGGATTACTCCAACCTAAATCATAAGGAACTAATAATCTATCAGTATTATGACAAGTTACTAAAGGATAGCCTTTAGAATCAAATCCAGTAACTGTAGAAATATGAGTAATTCTTCCTTTTTTTTCATAAGCTACAAAGTCACCAGGCCTCATATTAAATGCAGCTTTATAGGTTTGACTATAGCTACCTTTTGCAATGTAAGAAGCTCTACCACTACCTACCATATAGTTTTTAAATCCTTGAGCGTTTAACCAAGCCTTAGTTCCTTCTTTTCCTTCATAACTCCATAAGCCATTCTTTTTAAATCCTCCACCTTCAAAAAGAATTTGAGATGCAAAGTTTGCACAGTCACCACCATCGGGATTGTGGTTTTTATACTTTGAGTTATATTTAAAGGTAAACTCTTCATCTTCAGAAACTCCACAGTAAGTATGAGCATAATTTATAGCTTTTAAAAGCCTTTCATTTGGAAAAAAATCTGGTTTAGATTTGGATAGAATATATTCTTTTATTTCATTAGATTTAATATTTGTTACATCTAATGAATCTGCAAATGGATCAGTATACCACTCTTTTGTAATAATATATCTATCCCCTTCTTTTTTTAAATTTAAGTAATGATTTGTTCCTAATCTAAAATGATTAATAACATCGGGAGAGTCAATATAGTAATAATTAAAATCAGTTGCTACATCACATATAACTCCAAACAATCCAGGTTCTTTCTCAACAACTTTTCTAATTTTTACTGTAGAATGTAAGTCTGTAAATTTTACAGCTTGTTTTTCTGACCAATTAATAAGATATTGTGTTTTTTTTGCTTCACTTTCATAAGCCCATTGACTAACTTTTATTTTAAGGTCATAAAAGTTTTTTAGAAGTTCACAATCACCAGATACAATTGCAGAGTTTTTATCTTTAAATAAATTTTCTAACAAAAGTTTAAATTCATTTTTTGTTTCCTCAGAAGTTGCTGGCAAGTTATTTATAGAAGACATTTCATCATCAATATAAATACTTTTATCATTTGCTAAAACTGAAGAAAATGGATTAAATACTAGTATTGATATAATAATAAAAGCTATTTTTTTATATTTCTTAATCACTATGATTCTCTCCTTTTTTAAGAATTATTGTAATTAGTTTGTACAAAAACATAGTATTTATATACAGATATTAAAGGTAAATAAAAAATAAACTAACAAGTTTACTATAAAGCACATATAATGAAATGTTATAAATATATAGGAGAGCTTTATGACAAATTTAATTGATTTATATAATTCAGCTAGAGAAATAAAAATTAATGAAGACTCAAAAATTGTTTTTATATCTGATGTTCATAGAGGAGATGGAACATACTCAGACTCATTATTACCAAATAAAAATGTATATAAAACTGCTTTAGAATATTATTTAAAACAAGGATTTACTTATATAGAAGTTGGAGATGGAGATGAATTATGGAAAAATAGAAATTGCAATGATATTTCATATTGCTATGATGATATTTTTAAAATATTAAATAAATTCAAAGAAAAAAATAGAATTTATATGATTTATGGAAATCATGATATAATAAAAAATAGAGGAAGTTTTTATGATAGCCAATATAAGGTTTTAAGAAAAATTGGAAAGGATTATGGTAAAAACTTTTTAATGTTTATAAAAGATATAGAGTTTTATGAGGCATTAAATTTAAACTATACTTCAATAAATGAAAAAATTTTAGTTACTCATGGACATCAACTAGATCCAATGAACTCAAATTATTGGATATTTTCGAGATTTTTAGTAAGATATATATGGAAATTTTTAAATGGAGTAGCGGGGTTTAAAGATCCAACAAGTCCAGCTAAAAACAATAAAAAGGGAAATAAAGTTGATATAAAGCTTGAAAAATGGGCTAGAGATAACTATAAGATGATACTATGTGGACATACACATAATAGTAGGTTACCAGGAAAGTATGAACCACCATATTTTAATGATGGATGTTGTGTACTACCATATGCAATGACTTCAATTGAAATTGAAAAGGGAAAAATATCATTAATTAAATGGAGTGTCGAGGTGGAAGAAGAAGGAAGACTTTGGGTAAGAAGAAAAGTTATTGCAGGTCCAGAAAATTTAAGTGAGTACTTGTTACTTGCAAGAGAAAAAAGAAGTAGAATTAGTAGAGAGCAAAAAGAAGGCTAGATAAGAAGTGAAATAGAGGGGAGAACAATAAATGAAAACAATAGATTTACACTGTGATACAGCAAGTAGGTTACTTTATGAAAATTTAAGTTTAAAAGATAGTATATGTAAGGTGGATATTAGAAAATTGAAAAAAGGAGGAGCGTTAGCACAAACTTTTGCACATTTTATAGAATTAAATATAGTAGAAGATCCATATATTGAATTTAAGAAAATGTATAATAATTTTATAAATGAAATAAATAAAAACAAAGATGATATAAGTATTGTAACAAATATAGATGAATTAGAAAAAGCTAATTTAAATGGTAAAGTTGGAGCTTTTCTTTCAATAGAAGAAGGGGAAGTGCTTCAGGGGAAAGTTGAAAGAGTAAAGGAAATGTACGACCTAGGAATTAGGTTTATAACATTAACTTGGAATTTTAAAAATAGCATTGGATATCCAAATTATAAATATGAATATAAGGATAAAGGTTTAACAAGTAGAGGCAAAGAAATTGTAATTGAGATGGAAAAGTACGGAATAATCCCAGATTGTTCACATCTTTCAGATGGTGGCTTTTATGATCTTATAGATATATGTAAAAAGCCATTTATAGCTACACATTCAAATGCAAGAGCCGTTACAGAGCATTCAAGAAATCTTACAGATGATATGATAGTTAAATTAGCTAATAAAGGTGGAGTAATGGGATTGAATTTCTGTGCACCTTTTCTTGGAGATAAAGATATTCCAGGTTTAGATGAGATGATAGCTCATGTAAAGCACATAAAAAATATAGGTGGAATAGAAGTTTTAGCATTAGGAACAGATTTTGATGGAATAGAAAATGAAGTTGAAGTTGAAAATATAGGTGATATGGGAAAATTATCACATAAATTATTAAAGGAAGGCTTTAGCCAAAATGAAATAGATAAAATATTTTTTGGAAATGTAAAAAGAGTTATAAAAGAATGTTTAAAATAATGAAATAAATTTGGAGAAGAAAATGGGAAACTTAATAGGGAAAATAGCATTAATAACAGGAGCATCAAGAGGAATTGGAAGAGGAATTACACTTGAACTAGCAAAAGAGGGAGCAACTGTTTTAATTAACTTTTCAAAAGATGATAAAGGAGCAAAAAAAACTTTAGATGAAGTTATATCATTAGGTGGATATGGAAAGCTTGTTAAAGGAGATATATCTTCCTTTAATTGTTGCAAAGAAATAATAAATAATATTATTAATGAATTTGGTAAAATAGATATATTAGTAAATAATGCAGGAATATCAAAAATCGGATTATTTATGGATTCATCTAAGGAAGAAATAGATGATTTAATAGGAGTAAATCTTTTAGGAGCTATGTACTTAAGTAAATTAACATTACCTCAAATGATAAGTAGGGGAAGTGGAAATATTATTAATATATCATCTATTTGGGGAGATGTTGGAGCATCTTGTGAGGTTTTATATTCAACTACTAAGGGAGGAATTAACTTATTTACTAAATCTCTAGCAAAGGAGGTTGCTTCTATGGGAGTTAGAGTTAATGCAATTGCACCAGGAGTTATAGATACAGAGATGAATTCATTCTTAGATAATGAAGAAAGAAAGACTTTAGAAGAAGAAATACCTATGGGTAGATTTGGAAATACAAAGGAAATTGGCAAATTAGTTACTTTTTTATGTAATGATGAGTGTAAATACTTAACAGGTCAGATAATAAAAATAGATGGTGGAATGATTTAATATAGTAAATGTAGTTAATTAGCATAAAAATATAGTATAAGATGTTCATAATAAAAGCTTTATTATGAATAAATGAAAGGAATTTAAATATGGGAAAAATTTTAGTTTTCGCTGAAAAGCCATCAGTTGGAAGAGATATTGCTAAGGTATTAAAATGCAATCAAAATAAAGGAGCATATATAGAAGGAAATAAATATATAGTTACATGGGCTATGGGCCACTTAGTAGGTCTTATGGATCCAGAAGGATATGATAATAAATATAAAACCTGGAGTATGGAAACACTGCCAATGCTACCAAAGTATATGAAACTTGTAGTTTTAAAGAAAACTGGAAAACAATTTAATGAAGTTAAAAAGTTAATGAATAGAGATGATATAAGTGAAATAGTTATAGCAACTGATGCAGGAAGAGAAGGTGAATTAGTTGCAAGGTGGACAATAGAAAAAGCAGGAATAAATAAGCCGCTTAAAAGATTATGGATCTCATCACAAACAGATAAAGCAATTTTAGATGGATTTAGAAATCTTAAACCAGGTTCTGATTATGAGAATCTTTATAGAGCTGCTGTATGTAGAGCAGAAGCAGACTGGCTAGTTGGATTAAATGTTACAAGAGCATTAACATGTAAATACAATGCTCAATTATCAGCAGGAAGAGTACAATCACCAACATTAGCTATGATAGTTAATAGAGAAGATGAAATAAGGAATTTTAAACCTAAAACTTATTATACAATAGGAATAAAAACTAGAGACTATAATCTTTCTTGGGTAAATAAAGATAATAATTCGAAAATATTTGATGAGGATTTTGCTAATAAGATTTCATCTAAGGTTAAGGGTTCAGAAGGTGAAATAATAAATATAACAGAAGTTAATAAGAAAAAATTTGCACCAGCACTTTATGATTTAACAGAGCTTCAAAGAGATGCAAATAAGATATGGGGCTATTCAGCTAAGCAGACTTTAAGTTTAATGCAAAGACTTTATGAAAATCATAAGGTATTAACTTATCCAAGAACTGATTCAAGATATTTAACAACCGATATAGTTTCCACTATTCCAGATAGATTAAAAGCAATATCAATAGGTGAATATAGAAGTGTAGCAGATAGTTTATTAAAGACAAAGATTAATGGACATAAAGGATTCGTAGATAATTCAAAAGTAAGCGATCACCATGCTATAATTCCAACAGAGCAAAGACCAAATTTATCATTATTATCTTCAGAAGAAAGAAAAATTTATGACTTAGTAGTTAAGAGATTTTTAAGTGTAATGCTTCCACCTTTTGAATATACTCAAACAACAATTGAAGGTAAGATAGAAGGTGAAAGATTTATAGCAAAAGGAAAAGTTATAATATCTAAGGGTTGGAAAAAACTTTATGATAATAATAATGATGAAAATTCAGAAGATGATATAAAAGAACAAGTTCTTCCAAGAATTAATAAGGGCGATAAATTTAAAGTAGAGAATGTTTTATTAAATAAGGGTACAACAAAGCCACCAGCAAGATTTAATGAAGGTACACTTTTATCAGCTATGGAAAATCCTCATAAATATATTACAGTTTCAAAAGATGCAGCAAAAACTCTAGGAGAAACTGGAGGACTTGGAACAGTTGCAACAAGAGCTGATATAATTGAAAAATTATTTAATTCTTTTGTAATTGAAAAGAAGGGAAAAGATATTATTCCAACATCAAAAGGAAGACAGCTTATAGAACTTGTACCAACAGATTTAAAGTCACCACTTTTAACTGCTAAATGGGAAAGTCAACTAAATGAAATATCAAAGGGAAAAAGAGAGTGGAATTCATTTATAAAAGATATGAAAAATTATTCAGTTGCATTAGTAGAAGCTGTTAAAGGAACAAATAGTAAATTTGTTCATGATAATAAAACAGGAAAGAAATGCCCTAATTGTGGAAAATATTTATTAGAGGTTAAAGGTAAAAATGGTATAATGAATGTATGCCAAGATAGAGAATGTGGATATAGAGAAAACGTAAGCAGAAATACTAATGCAAGATGTCCAGAATGTAAAAAGAAGCTAGAACTTAGAGGACAAGGAGAAGGTCAAATATATGTTTGTCCAAATACAAATTGTAGTTTTAGAGAAAAAGCATCAATATTTAATAAAAGATTTAACTCTAAATCTGAAAAAACAAATAAGAGGGAAGTTAATAATATTTTAAAGAAAATGAAGAAGGAATCAGAGGAAGATATAAATAATCCTTTTGCAGCACTTTTAGGAGGATTAAATTTAGATAAAAAATAGCATAAAGGTTAAAATAAAGAGTTAATATTTCAAAAAAGAAGTATTAACTCTTTTTATATAAAATTAAAAAGACTTTTAAAAAAAAGATGTTATAATAGTAACATGAAAATTACATAAAAATACCAAAGAATTTTCAAAGAAAAAAGCAATATTAAGGGGGCAAAATAAATGAATTGCAAATTAGTTGAAGATTTAAAGAAGCGAATATTAATTCTTGATGGGGCAATGGGAACTAATATTCAATTACACATGTTAAAGGAAGAAGATTATAGAGGGGAATTACTAAAGGATTTTCATAAGGATCAAAAAGGTAATAATGATCTATTAACTTTAACTAAACCAGAAATAATTAAGGAAATACATAGAGGGTTTTTAGAAGCAGGTGCAGACATAATTGAAACAAATACTTTAAACTCAAATGTAATATCACAAAGTGATTTTAATCTTGAGAATTTAGTTTATGATTTAAATTATAAAAGTGCAAAACTTGCAAAAGAATTAGCAGATGAGTATACTATTAAAAATCCAACTAAACCTAGATATGTAGCAGGATCAATTGGTCCTACAAATAGAACGGCATCAATTTCACCAGATGTTGAAAATCCAGGTTATAGAAATGTAACCTTTGATGAATTAAAGGAAGCATATAAAGAACAGATTTCAGCATTAATAGATGGTGGAATAGATATAGTTTTAGTAGAAACTATTTTTGATGCTTTAAATGCTAGAGCTGCAATTATAGCTTCAAATGAAGTTTTTAAAGAAAAGAATATTATATTACCTATATTAATTTCAGGAACAATAACAGATAAGTCAGGTAGAATATTATCAGGTCAAAGATTAGAGGCATTTGCAGAATCTATGAAAAATGAAAATGTCATTGGAATTGGTTTAAATTGTTCTTTTGGTGGAAAGGAATTAATACCTTTTATTAAAGAACTTTCAAAAACACAGGATTTATTTGTTTTTGTTTATCCTAATGCTGGTCTTCCAAATGTATTAGGTCTATATGATGAAACACCTAAAATGACTGCAACCTTTGTAGAGGAAATGGCAAGTAAAGGATATTTAAATATTGTTGGTGGATGTTGTGGAACAACCTTTAAACATATTAACGAAATATATAAAGTTATTCAAAAATATAAGCCAAGAAAAATACCTAAAATTAAAAAACAAAGTAAATATTGTGGCTTAGATTTAGTTGTTAGTAATAAAGAAAATAATTTTATAAATATTGGAGAAAGAACAAATGTTGCAGGTTCTGCAAAATTTGCAAGGCTTATTAGAGAAAAAAAGTATGATGAGGCTTTATTAGTAGCTAAGGAGCAAGTAGAAAATGGAGCTCAAATTATTGATGTAAATATTGATGACGGACTATTAGATAGTGTTTATGAAATGGATAATTTCCTAAAGCTTATTTCATCAGAGCCAGATATAGCTTCAAAACCTATTATGATAGATTCATCAAGGTTTGAAGTAATAGAAGCTGGACTTAAGGCTATACAAGGTAAGACAATTGTAAATTCAATATCATTAAAAAATGGAGAAGAAGATTTTATTAAAAAAGCTAGTATAATAAAAGACTTTGGAGCAGCAGTTGTTGTAATGGCTTTTGATGAAAAGGGTCAAGCTGATAATTATAGTAGAAAGATAGAAGTTTGTAGTAGAGCATATAATATATTAGTTAATAAAGTAAGATTTCCAGCAGAAGATATAATATTTGATCCTAATATATTATCTATCGCAACTGGAATTGAAGAACATAATAGTTATGCTATTGATTTTATAAAGGCAACTAAATGGATAAAAGAAAATTTACCATATGCAAAGGTTTCTGGGGGAGTAAGTAATTTATCTTTTTCTTTTAGAGGTAACAATATTATAAGAGAAGCTATGCATTCAGTATTTTTATATTATGCTATTGAAGCTGGAATGGATATGGGGATTGTAAATCCAGGTATGCTTCAAATATATGATGATATTCCAAAGGATTTATTGGCATTAGTTGAAAATGTTATATTTAATAAAAGTTCTAATGCAGCAGAAGAGTTATTAGAAAAGGCAGAAAATTTTAAAGGTAATAAAGAAATAGTAGTACAAGAAAAAAATAATTGGAGAGAAAAATCCTGTAATGATAGATTAAGCTATTCAATAGTAAAAGGAATTACTGATTATATAGAAGTAGATATTAATGAAGCTCTTCTTAATTATGATAAGGCTTTAAAAATTATCGAGAACCCTTTAATGAGCGGTATGACGAAGGTAGGAGAGTTGTTTGGAGATGGAAAGATGTTTCTTCCGCAAGTAGTTAAATCTGCTAGAGTTATGAAAAAGGCAGTAAATTATCTATTACCACATATAGAAATGGATAAAACTTCTGAATATAAAAATAGTGGAAAGATTCTTTTAGCAACAGTTAAAGGGGATGTTCATGATATAGGGAAAAATATAGTAGGTGTTGTTTTAGCTTGTAATAATTTTGAAATAATAGACTTAGGAGTTATGATACCAGCTGAAGACATTTTAAAAGCAGCAAAAGAGCATAATGTAGACATTATTGGATTAAGTGGGTTAATTACACCATCATTAGATGAAATGATAAATGTTGCAGTAGAGCTTGAGAAAAATGGATTTAATATTCCTTTAATAATAGGAGGAGCAACAACATCTAAGCTTCATACTGCTTTAAAAATAGCCCCAAAGTATTCAGGTCCAGTTATTTATGGATATGATGCTTCAAGAACTGTTGATATATGCAAAAACTTACTTTCAAATAAAAAAGAAGAGTTTTTAAAAGAAATTAAAATAGATTATGAAAATCAAAGAAAAAATTATGGGAATATAAAGTCAAAGTTTATAAGTCTTAAAGAAGCAAGAAGTAAAAAGTTACAAATAAAATGGGAAGAAAAGTATATTAAAAAACCTAATTTTTTAGGAATAAAACAAATTACTAATTATACTGTAAAGGAAGTAAGAAAATATATTGATTGGACATTTTTCTTTACTGCATGGGATATGAAAAAAACTTATCCAGAAATACTAGAAGATAAATTTTATGGAGAAGAAGCTAAAAGACTTTTTAATGATGCAAATAAACTTTTAGATTATTTAGAAGAAAATAATCTAAATGAGATGAATGGAGCATTAGGGTTATTTAAGGCAAAATCCTATGGAGATGATATAAAGGTATTTAATGAAGAGGGAGAGCTTTTAGAAACATTTAATTTATTTAGACAACAAAATATAAATAAAAATGACATATATATTTGTTTAAGTGATTATATAAAACCTAGTAATATTCATGGAGATGACTATATAGGAGCCTTTATTGTAACAGCTGGAATTGGGATTAAAGAATATACAGAAAAGTTAATAACTAGTGGAGATGATTATAACGCAATGCTATTAAAATTAGTATGTGATAGATTAGCAGAAGCCTTTTTAGAAAAACTTCACTTAGATGTAAGGAAAAATTACTGGGGATATGCAGAAGATGAAGATTTAGAAATTAAAGAGATTTTAATGGGAAAATATAGAGGAATAAGACCAGCAATAGGGTATCCATCACTTAAGGATCAAAAAGAAATAGAAAAGTTATTTAATTTGTTAAATGGAGAAAAGCTGACAAAAGTAACAATTACAGAAAGCTATATGATGAATCCAGTAGCTTCAGTTTGTGGATTGTTTTTTGCATCAGAAGAAGCTAAGTATTTTGATGTTCATAAGGTTAATAAAGATCAAATTAAAGACTATGCTTTAAGAAATGGATCAACTATAGAAGAAGTAGAATGTAGAATACCAGAGATATTAGGATATTAAGAAATAAGCTGTATCAATCTTAAATTGATACAGCTTATTTTGATATTATCTATACTTTAAATAATATGATCATTTTTTTCTAGGGAAAAGCTAAATTTTACACCATCTTTAGTGTTTTCAATTTTATATAGGCTATTATGAATAGTTAATATTCTTTTAACTATTGCAAGTCCTAATCCACTACTATTTCCATTTCTATTTCTAGATTTATCTAACCTATAAAATTTAGTATATATGTTTTCAAGTTCAGACTCGGGAATATGAACACCTTTATTTTCTATAGATATAGTATATAGATTATTTTTTTCTATTATATCTACTATAACGTCATTACCATTAGGTGTGTACTTTAGTGCGTTTGTAAGTAAGTTTGTAATAACTTGCTCTAGCTGAAAAGTATCTCCATTTACATAAGCATACGGAATAGTAGGATTGAAGTAAAGATTAATATATTTATTTTGGAATTCTAAGGATAAACCCTTAAGTGTTTTTTGTATTAAGCGTATAATATTAAAGCTTTCAATATTAATATTTAAATTACCAGATTCAAGTTTTGAAAGCTCTAGCATATTAGATACAAGTTTATTCATTTTATGAGCTTCATCAATAATAGTTTCTAAATACATAGTGGCATCATTTCCAGTTGCAATACCATCTTTAATACCTTCAGCATACCCTTCTATAATTCCTATAGGAGTCTTTAAATCGTGAGAAACACCTGCAACAAAGTCTTTTCTCATTTCTTCTAGTTTACGTTCTTTTTCTATATCCTCTTCTAAAGCTTTATTTTTCTGTTTTAAATTTTCAAGGGCATCTTCTAAATTAGAAGATAAAAAATTAAGAGTCTCACCTAAATTTCCAATTTCATCATCTGAGGTTATTTCGCATTTAGCAGTAAAATCCATAGATGACATTCGCTTTGCAACTTTATTTATTTTAACTAATGGTTTTGTTACTAAATTAGTATAAATAAAAGATAGGAAAACTCCTATAATAATAAATCCTGTAAGTAAATATTTATAAAATTCTTTTATAATATTTGACGATTCTTTTATTGGTTGAGTAGAGGATACAGAAATAATTAAAGAGTCGTTATTAGAAGACATAGACATTGGTGCCATTATACCTATTTTTTTAGAATTACTACTTTGATTTTCAAAAATAGTTGATTTAGTTTCACCAGTAGATAAAACGTCATAAATAAGTTCTTTATTATTTAAAAGTTCTGTAGCAAAAGCTGTTAATGTTCTAAGATCATCTACACCCTTGTAATAATCTGGAAGATATTTAAACTTACCATCTACAGAGAAGATTGCAATTCTTGATTCATTTTCTTGCTCAAATCTATAAAGAGCAGAAGTTAATGCAGATTCATCATCTATTTTAAATGAATAAATAGCTTTAAATTTATTAACTTCTTTAATCATATCTTTTGTCTTTTGAGATAAATAAAATTTTTCAAAAAATAATAATTGAAATGTAAGGCTAGATAATATAACAAATAATATTAGACCAAATGTAATACCAAATAATTTTTTAGATATACTTTTATTCACTAACTGTTTCAAACCTATAACCACTTCCTCTTACAGTTACAATATACGATGATTTATCTCCAAGCTTTTCTCTTAATCTTTTTACATTAGTATCTACAGTTCTTATATCACCATAATAGTCTATTCCCCATACATTATCTAATATATTATCTCTTGAAAGGGCAATTCCTTCATTATCAGAAAGATATGTTAAAAGTTCAAATTCTTTTGGAGAAAGGTTTATCATATTTCCATTAACCTTTACTTCATGAGATAACTTATTAATTATCAATCCATTAAAATCAGTAGAACATGTAGATTTATCATCAGAAGTTCTTTTAAGTAAAGCTTTTACCTTAGCTATTAAGATTTTTGGGGAAAATGGTTTAGTAATATAATCATCTGCACCCATTTCATATCCAAATAGCTTATCTTCTTCTTGGCCCTTAGCCGTTAGAAGTATTACAGGTACAGTAGATACTTCTCTTATTGTTTCTAAAACAGTAATACCATCAACTTTAGGCATCATTATATCTAAAACTACTAAATCTATTTTGTTATCTATAAATAACTTAATCCCTTCATCTCCATCAGAAGCTTCTATAATATTAAAACCATCTTTAATAAAATAATCTCTAAGTAAAAATCTAATTCTTAACTCATCCTCTATAATAAGTATATTCTTTGTCATAAAAACCTCCTAAAAAGAAATATTTATTTTAATTATAAATGTGAACTCTATTAAGGTAAAGAATATTTAATATATAATTATATATTGTAATTAGTATATAATCATATTATAGTTATTATTATTGTTAAAAATGAAAAGGAGTAATTGATGGTTAAACTTAATTTTGATGTAAAGAGGCATAATTTAGATAATGGATTAGAAATAGTTACTATAAAAAAAGATACTAAAATAGCCTCTATAAATGTAGGAGTTAAAGTTGGGTCTTTATATGAAGATATTAAAGAAAAAGGGATATCTCATTTTATAGAACATATGATATTTAAAGGAACTAAAAAAAGAAATTATGAAGAAATCAACGATGAATTAGAGTTTTTAGGTGGAGAGTATAATGCCTACACAGATTATGCTGTAACTGTATATTCAATTAGTTGTTTAGAAGAAGAAATTAAAAATGGAATAGATATTTTAGGGGATATGCTAATTAACTCAAGTTTTAATAAAAGTGAAATAGAAAAAGAAAGAGGAGTAATATTAGCTGAAATAAGGACAAGTAAAGATGATATAGAAGATTTAAGTTTTAAAAGAATAAATGAAGTTGCTTTTAAGAAAAGTCCTTTAAGATATGATGTTGCTGGACTAGAGGAAAATGTTAAAAATTATAAAAGAGAAGATTTAGTAGAATTTTATAATAAATATTATGTGGCAAATAATAGTGTAGTAACTATTGTTTCATCATTTGAGCACGAAGAAGCATTAAAAGAAGTAGAAAAAGTGTTTTCAAGTTGGAAAAGTGGCAATACTAATAATATAATTGTAGTAGAGGAAAAAAATGAAGAAAAAATAATAACTACAAAAAAAGATAATATAGAACAGAGTACTATAGTGTATTTATATACTTTTTATGATTTAGAAAGAGAGTTTGAACTACCACTTAGAATATTAAATCATAGATTAGGAGAAAGCTCAAATTCACTACTTTTTAGAGAAGTTAGAGAAAAAAGGGGTTTAGCCTATGATATATATACAACATTAGATATGACTAAAAATGTTAAAACTTTATATGTCTATACGGCAATTGGAGAAGAGGATATAAAAAAAACATTAAAGGCAATAGATGAAACAATTAATGGTGTTAAAAATGGAAATGTAGTAATTGGTGATAGAGATTTAACTTTAATGAAAAAGGTTCATAAAACAGCTGTTATTTCAACATTAGAAGACCCAGCAGAACTTTGCAATTATATGTTACATCAAGCTTTAGATGGAGAGGATTTATATGAATTTGTTAAAGATATGGAGAAGCTAAATACCTTAGATACTAACAAAATTCATGAAGTAGCAAAAAAAGTGTTAAAAAATCCTACAATCCACATCTTGAAATCATAAAAGGTGGTAATTTTTATGAATGTTATAACAAAGTTAGAAGTTCAAAAGAGAAATAAAGAAAGAGTAAACCTATATATTGATGAGGAATATGCATTTTCTTTAAGTGCTGAAATAGTTTATAAAGAAGGTATTAAAGTTAAGGATAATATAGATATAGAGAAAATAAAAAAGATAGCAAAAGAAGATGAGTATATAAAATGTAAAAATTCTGCATTAAGAATAGTTGAAAAAACTTATAAAAGTCAAAAAGAGCTCATAGATAAATTGATTTTAAAAGGATATGAAAAAGATTCTATAGATAAAACAATAGAATTTTTAAAACAATATAATTTTTTAAATGATGAGAATTATACAAAAATGTATATTAAAGATAAAATGAAAAGCCAAGGACAAAATAAGATAAAGTATACTCTTATAAAAAAAGGAATTAATGAAGAATTAATTAAAGATGAAATAGCTAATATTAATAGTGATACCCAAAGGGAAGTTGCTTATTCATTAGGTAAAAAAAAATATGATATATTATGTAAAAAGGAAAGTGATAAATATAAATTATCACAAAAATTATATAGATATCTAATTTCAAAGGGATATGAATATGATATTGTTTCAAATGTTGTAAAAAACATTATAAAAGTAGAGGATTCATATTAAAGGAGAGGTAGAAAATGAGTGCTTATTTACCTTATGGCATTTGTATTCTTCTTATTATTTTAGCTCTTAAAGGAAGTATAAAAGACTCTTTAGAAGAAAGAAATGCAAAGTATGCATTAAATAGATTAATATATTATTTTTCTGTTTTCATAACTTTTTTAGTAATGCTAATTAATTTAGATAAAGTATATTTAACAATACTGAAGCTTAGTAACAACTTATATAATTTCAATAATTTAACCTTAGTATTTTTTAAGGCTTTTTCATTAGCAATTTGTTTTTTAATAAGCCAATTTATAATTTATCAAATATTAAAAGCTTTATGTAGTCCATTAACTAAAAGCTATAGTTTAGTTTTAGGAAGAGGCACTGGAAGAATAGTGTTTTTTTCTTCTATATTTGGAACTTTAAAAGGATTTGTTATAGTTTTAATTTTATTTATGAGCATTATAACATTTAATAATACTATAGGAAGAAATTTTAAAGTTAATATATTTAATGGTATTTCTGCGTATAGCAAATTAGAAAATGTACTGTCTATAAATAAACCAGTTTTAAATTATAGTGAAATTAAAAATTATATTCCAGTAAATTCAAATGTTATCACATATTACAATGGCGTAACATTAGAGCAGGGAGTTAAAAGTAATAAGGAAATAGATCAAAAAGCTAAAGAGTTAGTAGCTAATTTAAGCAGTGATAGAGAAAGGGCCAGTAGAATTTATTCTTGGGTTGGTTCTAATATAGAATATGACAATAAGAAAGCCGAAAAAGCCTTAAGTAGTAAGGGGATTAAAAATAGTGGAGCAATAGAAGCATGGAATACAAGAAGTGGTATATGTTTCGATTATGCTTGTCTTTATGTCACTATGGCTAGAAGTGCAGATCTTAAAGTAAGATTAGTTACAGGTGAAGCATTTGACGGTAAAAACTTTGGACCTCATGCATGGAATGAAGTTTATTTAAGTGATGAAAAACGCTGGATAAAAATAGATCCTACATTTTATTTAGCTGGAGATTACTTTGATAATGAAGATTTTAATAATGATCATATTAATGAAAGTATAGCCGGTGAATGGTAGTAAAAAAGCCCTATAATTAATATTATAGGGCTTTTTTATTTCTTGACATTATTAAGTTAATCGCTTTTTCACAGTCTTCATCGCTAGAATCTAATGACCAAGCTATATTAAAGTAAATAAGAGCCTTACTTGTTTCTTCTTTCATAGCATAGCAGTAAGCTAAATTAAAAAAGTACTTACTTTCTTGTTGCATAGAGATTGCTTTTTTTATCATATCTATTGCTAAATCAAATTTTTTTAATTTAATATAGCAAACTCCAGAGTTATAATATGAACAAGTGATACTTTCTTTATTTTCAATTGCTTTTTCGTAATAAGTAATTGCCTTTTTATATTCTTTTAAATTATAGTATTTATTACCTTCAACAAAATAATCCATGCTTTCCTCCCCAAAAATTATAGTCACTTAAATTATTATCATATTCAGGAAATTATATACAGTATATGTATGTTTATATAAAATATTATTATAATTGGATAAAAATAACAATTAAAATTAAATGATAGAATTTCGACAAAGTTTTTAAAAACTCCTTTATTTTTTTTAACTTCTCTAATATAATAATAGTTGTATTTTTGAAAAGAAAGTGATTAGGAGAGATATTATGATAAATAATAATCCTTATATATTAGTATTAGGAGCATCTATTGTTGATATAATAGATTTTAGTAGAAAAAAGTATAGCCCAAAGGATTCAATACCAGGAAATATAAAAATTTCCCTTGGTGGTGTTTGTAGAAATATTGCAGAAAATTTAGCAAGAGTAAATGTAAAAACAGAATTTATTTCCATATTAGGAGATGATGAGCAAGGTAGAAATATATTAGCTAATTCAAAAGTTATTGGTTATAATATGAATAATTCTTTAATTCTTAAAGGCGAGTATACACCTACATATATGGCAATTTTAAATGAACATGGTGAAATGGAGTCTGCAATAGTAGATATGGATAGTTTAGATAAAATGGAAACATCATTTATTGATTCTAAAGCAGATATAATTGAAAATGCGGAATATACGATTTTAGATTCTGATAATCCAGAATTAATGGAATATCTTTTAACTAAGTTTAAAGGAAAAACAAAATTTATTTTAGATCCAGTATCAGCAACAAAGGCTGGAAAAATTAAGCATTTAGTAAAACACTTTCACACAATAAAACCAAATAGAATAGAAGCAGAAATGCTATGTGGATTTAAAGTTGAAACAAATGAAGATTTAAAAAAAGCTTCTGATTATTTTAGATCATTAGGTGTAGAAAATGTATTTATTAGCTTAGATGAAGAAGGTATTTATTATAAAAACTCAAATGAAGAGGGGAAAATAGCAGCTACAAGTGTAGAGGTTAAAAATGTAACTGGAGCAGGAGATTCTTTTGTTTCTGGTTTAGGATATGGATATATGAACAACTTTTCTTTAAGAGATACTGTAAAATATGCAATTGCAATGTCAATAGTTACAATATCTCATGAAGAAACTATAAATCCAAATATGAGTGAAGAATACGTAAATGAATTTATGAAGACCATGACTTGGAAAGAAGAAGTATAGTATTTTAATTTAAGATAAAGTAATATGATAATATTGACAAATTAAATAATATATTATAAGATGATTTTACAAAAATATATTTAAAAGCAGTGAAAAAGAGGAGTAGAGAATACAAAGTATTCAGAGAAGAGGGTCTGTGGCTGAGAGCCCTTTATACGGAGTTTCTTGAAGGTAGCTTTTGAGTTTCTTTGCAGAACTTAAGTAAGCAAAGACGGCTTTCTTAGTCGTTATTTATTAAAGAGCCCATAATCAATTTTAAGATAGTGGGAAAAAAGGTGGTACCGCGAGTCTTCGTCCTTTTGTGATGAAGGCTCTTTTTTTATTTCTAAAAAAAGAGATTAAAGTGAGTTTAAAACTTAAAATAAGGAGGAAATACAAATGTCAGAAAAAAAGAATTTATCAACAACTTATGACCCAAAAGAGTTTGAAGAAAGAATATATAAAACTTGGGAAGAAAATAAATACTTTACTCCTAAGGTGGATAAAACTAAAAAACCATTTTCAATAGTTATGCCACCTCCAAATATAACTGGTAAGCTACATCTAGGGCATGCGCTTGATAATACACTTCAAGATATGTTAATAAGATTTAAAAGAATGCAAGGATATTCTACTTTATGGCTTCCAGGACAAGATCATGCAAGTATTGCTACAGAAGTTAAAGTTGAAAATGAGTTGCTAAAGCAAGGTTTAGTTAAAAAAGAAATGGGAAGAGAAGCATTCTTAGAAAAAGTTTGGGAATGGACAGATGAGTATAGAGAAACAATAAGAAAACAGTTAAAGAAAATGGGTGTTTCTTGTGATTTTACAAGAGAAGCATTTACAATGGATGAAAACTTAAATAAAGCAGTAAGACACGTCTTTGTTAAGTTATACAATGAAGGTCTAATATATCAAGGAAACAGAATAACAAACTGGTGTCCAAAATGTACAACTGCTTTATCAGATGCGGAAATAGAGTATGAAGAAAAAGAAGGTAGCTTTTGGCATATAAACTATCCTTTATCAGATGGATCAGGATTTTTAGAAATAGCTACAACAAGACCTGAAACATTACTTGGAGATACTGCTGTTGCTGTTAATCCAAATGATGATAGATTTAAGCATCTTATTGGTAAAACATTAAAGTTACCATTGACAGATAGAGAAATTCCAATAGTTGCAGATGAATATGTTGATATTGAATTTGGAACTGGGGCAGTTAAAATAACACCAGCTCATGATCCTAATGACTATGAAGTAGGTAAGAGACATGGATTAAAAGAAATTAGAGTTATGGATGATCATGGAGTTATTAATGAACTAGGTGGAAAATATCAAGGATTAGATAGATATGAAGCAAGAAAGCAAATGGTTTCTGATCTTAAAGAACAAGGACTATTAGTTAAGGTTAAACCTCATGTTCATAATGTAGGTACACATGATAGATGTGGTACTGTAATAGAACCAATAATATCAAAGCAATGGTATGTAAAGATGGAATCTTTAGCTAAACCTGCTATTGACATTGTAAAAAATAAAGAAACTAAATTTGTACCAGAAAGATTTGAAAAGACTTACTTTAACTGGATGGAAAATATTCAGGATTGGTGTATTTCAAGACAATTATGGTGGGGACATAGAATTCCAGTTTATTACTGTGAATGTGGAGAAATAATAGTTTCAGAAGAAACTCCAAAATGTTGTCCAAAATGTTCATCAGAAAAATTAAGACAAGAAACAGATGTTTTAGATACATGGTTCTCATCTGCTTTATGGCCTTTCTCAACACTTGGATGGCCAAATAAAACAGAAGATTTAGAGTACTTTTATCCAACAAATGTTTTAGTTACTGGATATGATATTATATTCTTCTGGGTTGCTAGAATGGTATTTTCAGGGTTACACAATATGGGAGAAAAGCCATTTGATACGGTGCTAATTCATGGAATAATTAGGGATTCTGAGGGAAGGAAAATGAGCAAATCTCTTGGAAATGGAGTTGATCCTCTTGAAGTTATAGATACTTATGGAGCGGATGCTTTAAGATTTATGTTAGTTACAGGTAATGCTCCAGGAAATGATATAAGATACTTCCCAGAAAGAGTTGAGTCAGCAAGAAACTTTGCTAATAAAATATGGAATGCATCAAGATTTGTTATGATGAATTTAGATAAGGAAATCATGAATAAATATAAAGATGAAACAGAGTATAGCTTAGCAGATAAATGGATATTATCACATCTTAACACATTAGTTAAGGAAGTTACAGAAAATATGGATAAATTTGAACTTGGAATTGCTCTTCAAAAAGTTTATGACTTTATGTGGACTGAATTCTGTGACTGGTATATAGAACTTGTTAAACCTGTTTTCTTTAGTGATGATGAAAAGCAAAAAGGAATAGTATATAATGTATTATACACTGTATTAACAACAGGTCTTAAGTTATTACATCCAGTAATGCCATTTATAACAGAAGAAATATATACTACTTTAACAGATGGAGAATCAATAGCTATATCAAATTGGCCAGAAGTTAAAGATGAATTAACTAATACAATTGCAGAAAAGGATATGGAATTTATAATTGAAGCTATTAAAGCACTAAGAAATGTTAGAGCTGAAATGAATGTACCGCCATCAAGAAAGGCAAAGGTTATTTGCTATATTTCTGAGGAAGCTAAAAATGCATTTACATCAGGAACTGCTTATATAGAAAAATTAGCCTCAGCTTCAGAAGTTGAATTTATAGAAGATAAAACTTTAGTTCCAGAAAATGCTGTATCACTAGTTGTTAAAGGTGGAGAATTATTTATGCCTTTATTAGATTTAGTAGATAAAGAAAAGGAATTAGAAAGATTAAATAAAGAAATGAAAAAGCTTCAAGGTGAAGTAGAGAGAATAGATAAAAAACTTTCAAATCAAGGGTTTGTTTCTAAAGCTCCAGAGGCAGTAATTAATGCTGAAAAAGAAAAGAAAGTAAAATATCAGGAGATGCTTGAAGCAGTTCTAGTAAGAATAGATTCTTTAAAATAATATTTAATTATTAAGCTATAATTGCTATACAACAAAAAGTTATTTAGGCTTAAATAAAAAATATTTATTTTTGAAATAGCAAAGACATTATTATATTTCTATGTTAATATGTATAAAGTAAATATTTAAGATAAAAGAAAAGATAAAAGGCATTAAGGGCTCTAGTTAAAACTAGAGCCCTTAGTGTTTAATATTTAGTAAATATTGAAAATAAGTAAAATATATAATAGTATATCTATATAAATAAAAGTTAAAATACGAGGTAGTAATTTAGATGAAATATGAAGAAGCAATGAAGTATATAAAAGCTATAGGTAATTTTGGATCAAATTATGGTTTAGAAAGAACATTTAGGCTTTTAGATATTTTAGGAAAACCACAGGATAAAATAAAAACAATACATATTGCAGGAACTAATGGAAAAGGTTCAACTACTGCAATGATTACTAAAATTTTATTAGAATCTGGATACAAGGTAGGTATGTACACTTCTCCATTTTTAGAAGAATTTGAAGAGAGGATACAAATTAACGGGTGTAATATACCGAAAGATAAGTTAGCTTCTTTAATAGATGAAGTAAAAGAAGCTGTAGATATAGTCATAAAAGAAGGATATAATCATCCAACAGAATTTGAAATAATAACAGCATTAATGTTTTTATATTTTTATAGAGAAAATGTAGATTTTGCAGTTATTGAAGTTGGATTAGGGGGAAGACTAGATTCTACCAATGTAATAAAACCAATTTTATCAATAATTACATCTATAAGTTATGATCATGTTAATCTTTTAGGAAATTCTTTAAAGGAAATTGCAATAGAAAAAGCTGGTATAATAAAAAAAGATACTCCAGTTGTTATATATCCTCAAGAAAAAGAGGTATATGAGGTAATTAAAGAAAAATGTGTTAAAGAAAATTCTAAGATATATGAAGTTTTAAATAGTGATACTGAGTTAATTGATATAATTAAATGCGAAAAACCATTTCAAAAAGTAAAAGTATTTGGAATGATAAATGAATATATTATAGATTTACCATTACTTGGAGAACATCAAATTATAAATTTAGCAGTATCAATTAAAGCTATAGAAGTGCTAAAAGAAAAACATATGGTAAAAATTTCCAAGGAAATAATTGAAGAATCTCTTCCAAAGGTATCATGGAATGGTAGACTTGAAGTTATGAAAAATAATCCTTTAATAGTAATTGATGGAGCTCATAATATACAAGGAATTAAAAAATTAAGAGAAAATATAGAAAAATATTTTACATATAAAAAGCTATATTTAATATTAGGAATACTAGCAGATAAAGATGTAGAAGAAATGGTTGAAACAATAGTGCCTATTTGTGAAAAAGTATATGCTGTAACACCTAATTCTATTAGAGCAGAGCTAGCTGAAGACTTAAGAGATGTTATTGTAAAATTTAATAAAAATTGTATAGCATATAATAATTATAAAGAGGCTTTAAATTCAGCGTTAAAGGATGCTAATAAAGAAGATTTAATAATTGCATCAGGTTCTCTTTATATGATTGGAGATATAAGGAAGTTAGTTAGAGATATAAAATAAGTAACATAAAGGGTTATAAAAATATTTATAGCTCTTTTGTTTTTATAAATATAAATAATACAATTCATAAATAATAAAAAGTTAATGATATTTAGTCATATATAAGTATTTATTTATTTTAATTAATATGATACTATTCAATTAAGAAAGCAAAAAAAAGGAGGCATATTTATGGCAACACATTTACACATAATGGCTAATGAAGGAGATATAGCAGAAACAGTGCTTCTTCCTGGAGATCCTTTAAGAGCTAAATTTATAGCAGAAACTTATCTTGAAAATCCAGTATGTTATAACACTGTTAGAGGAATGTATGGTTATACTGGTACTTATAAAGGAAAAAGAATATCTATCCAAGGAACAGGTATGGGATTGCCATCACACTCTATATATGTAAACGAATTAATAAGGTTTTATGGAGCAAAAAGATTAATAAGAATAGGTTCAGCGGGATCTATGCATGATGATGTTAATGTTAGAGATATAGTTTTAGCACAAAGTGCTTCTACAAATTCTGGAATAAATAAAAGAAGATTTAAGGGGATGGATTATGCTCCAACGGCTAATTTTGATCTTTTACTACAAGCTTATAATTTAGGTAAGGAAAAAGGTGTAAATATTAAGGTTGGAAATGTACTATCTTCAGACCTTTTTTATGATGACACAGATGTTTCTATAAAACTATGGGCCGATTATGGGTGTTTAGCAGTAGAAATGGAAGCTGCAGAACTTTATACAGTAGCGGCAAAATATGGTGTAGAGGCTTTAGCTATATTAACAATATCAGATCATATTTTTAAGGGAATAGAAACAACTCCAGAAGAGAGACAAGAAAGTTTTACAGATATGATGGAAATAGCTTTAGAATTAGCAAAATAGTATTAAATTTTAGATATATGATATATTAATAATATATTATATATCTTTTTTTATTATAATATTTTATATAAAGTTTAAAAGGAGAAAAGAATGTTAGATATTTGTTTATTAGGTACAGGTGGAGGAATGCCAATGCCATATAGAAATCTTTCAGCTACGCTTTTAAATTATAAAGGAAGGAAAATACTCATAGATTGTGGAGAAGGAACTCAAGTATCTATGAGAATGATAGGTTGGGGATTTAAATCAGTTGATATTATATGTATTACACATTGTCATGGAGATCATATTGTTGGATTACCAGGTCTTTTATCAACTATTGGTAATAGTGGGAGAATAAAGCCATTAACAATTATAGGCCCAAGTGGAATTAATGATGTTATAGATGGGTTAAGAGTTATAATACCATATCTACCATATGAAATAAAAATAATTGAAAATAAGAGAACAATGTATTTTAATGAAAATAAAGAAGGTTTTTTATTAAATAAAGATAATGGCGATTTAATAATTAAAACTATTGAATTAGAACATTCATCTCCATGCATTGGATTTAATTTTTATTTTAAGAGATCTAGAAAATTTGATGTAGAAAAAGCAATTAGGTTAAATGTTCCTAAAATATTATGGAGTAAATTGCAAAGAGAAAAAAGTGTAATTTTAGATAACATAGAATATAAAGATGAAATGGTATTAGGAGAAGAAAGAAAAGGAATAAAGATTTCATTAATTACAGACAGTAGACCATTAGAGAAAATCCCCTTATTTATAGAAAAGAGTGATTTATTTATTTGTGAAGGAACATATGGAGATGACAATGATATAGATAAAGCTGTAAAAAATAAGCATATGACTTTTAGTGAAGCAGGAGATATTGCAAAAAAAGGAAATGTTAAAGAATTGTTATTAACTCATTTTAGTCCTGCTATGTTAGAGCCAGAAAAGTATATAGAAAATTCAAAAGCTAATTTTAACAATACTATACTAGGGACAGATAGATTAATAAAAACTTTAAAATTTTTAGATAATTAGTATATTAAAAACTCTCCATACATAGTTTTATATGGAGTTTTTTCTATGAATGGATTATTTCTTTTAAAAATAGAAAAGTAATATAATTATCTAAATTAATAATGTTTTTAATTTAATAAATTAGTTAAATTATTACAATTGGTGTATAATATAAATAGTTTTAATATATGGAGGGATTTAAGTGAAAAGAACAAAAAAAGTATTAGTAACGGCACTTACACTAGTATTTTCAACTTTATTATTCATAGGGTGTAGAGCTAAAGAATCAAATAAAAAAGAAATTAAAGAAACAACACAGATTAATATAGTAGTACCTAATGGAGTACCAGCAACATCTATTTCAAAGTTAATTAAAGAAAAGAAAAATGAAGAAAACTATAGTATTAATTATACTATAGAAAATACTTCAGAAGTTTTAGCGACTACAGTTATGAAGGGAGAGCCAGATATAGCTATAGTTCCATCAAATTTAGCCGCTCAAGGATATAATAAGGACTTAGGATATAAACTTGTAGGAACTACAGGATTTGGGGCTTTATACTTAATATCAACTGAAGGAAATATATCTATTGAGGATTTAAAAGGAAAGGAAATTTATAATATCGCAAAAGGGCTTACACCAGATATAGTTTTTAGGGCATTATTAAATAAAAATGGAATAAAGGAAGATGAAATTTCTTTAAATTATGTAGGTAGTCCATCAGAACTTGCACCAGCAATATTAGGTGGAAAAGCTAAATATGCAGTAGTACCAGAACCGGTGCTGACAACTATAAAAAGTAAAAATGAAAATGTAACTGTAATAGCAGATTTAAATAAAATGTGGAAGGAAGCTTTTGAAACAAAACAGGGGTTTCCACAAGCATCTATAATTGCAAAAGAATATATTATAAAAAATCATAAAGACTTTTTAAATAAATTTTTAAGTAATGTTTTAGAAAGTATAAATTGGGTAAATTCTAACCCCGAAAAGGCAGCGGAATATTCAGTAGATAATGGATCGAAAGTAGAAAAGGTAATATTAGAAAAGTCAATTAAAAGTAGTAATATACAATTTTCTACTTCAAAAGATAGCAAAGATGAGTATAATAAATATTTTAAAGTGTTAAAGGATCAAAATCCAAAATCAATAGGAGGAGAGATACCAGATGAAAACTTCTTCTATTAAAAGTAGAAGATTAATATTTATATCCCTATTAATTTTAGTAGGAATATGGATGTTATTATCAAATCTTATAGATAACAATATATATTTACCAAAAATTAATGAGGTTATAAATGAGTTAAATACAATTGTATTTAACTCTAGCCTTGTAAAGGATGTAGTCAGTTCTATTTTTAGAGGTTTAGAAAGTTTAATAATTTCATTATTATTAGCCTTACTGTTAGGAGTAGCTTCTTCTTTTAATAAATATATATATAATTTTATTTTTCCTCTTATTGTTATATTGAAATCAATTCCTAATATTGCTTTTATACTAATTGCATTAATTTGGGTTAATAAAGATTATGCACCTTTACTTATTGGTATAGTTGTATCATTTCCTATATTTTATGAGGTAGTACAAAACTCTATTTTAAATATTGAGGAGAATTTATTAGAAATGATAGAAGCTTTTAAAATTGGTTTTAAAGATACGTTATTAAATATACATATTCCTAATATATTTTTTAATATACAAAATATAATTTCATCCACTTTTTCTTTAATTTTAAAGATAGTTATTGCGGGAGAGGTATACGGACAACCAAAATTTGGAATAGGAACTTCCATACAAGGTGAGAAGATGAATTTTAATACAGCTGGAATATTTGCATGGATTATTATAGTTGCTCTTTTATGTTTTTTAATAGATAAGGTAATACTTTATATTGGAGAACAATTAATAAAAGGGAGGAGAGAATTTATTGATTAAATTTGATAATATTAATATAAAATATGGAAATAGAAGTATTTACAATAACTTCTCAATTTCTTTTAAAGAAAAAGAAATAACTTTTATAATGGGGAAAACTGGGGTAGGAAAAACTACATTATTAAAAGAAATAAAGAATAGATTGTTAGAAAATGGTGAGAAGGTAAGTGTTATATTTCAAGAAAGTAGATTAATTCCATGGAAAAGTTTATATAAAAATTTAGAAATAGTATTAATAAAAGAATATAGTAAGGAAGAATGCAATACAAAAATAAATAAGATTTTAAAAGACTTAGAGCTTTTAGATTATAAAAACCTTTATCCGTATCAATTAAGTGGAGGAATGAGGCAAAGAGCTAATATAGCTAGAGGATTATTATATGCGGGAAATATATTTTTAATGGATGAACCTTTTAAAGCATTAGATAAAGAGAGTAAAGACTATGTAATAAAACTTACTTATAACTTTATTAAAGAAAATAAAAAAACAGCAATTATTATAACTCATGATGAAAGTGAAGTAGAAGTTATGAAGGGAAATTTAAAGGTTTTAATTAATGAGCCAGTGAGCATTAAGGAATCATAAAATAATACATCATATCTTAGATAGAAGTATTTGGTCGGTATAAGAGAAAAATACCATAAAGAAAAAGGATGGATAGGAATAGGACATCATTATTATATAAGATACGAATATTAGAATAAAAAATAAATTTTTATAGAATTAATTTTTTATAAAGTATATAATGAAATGTAAACTTGAACAAAAAAGGAGAAAAAAATGAGTAATTTTAAGGAACTTAATTTAAATTCAGATATAGTAGTAGGGTTAGAAAAACAAGGGATTGTTAATCCAACAGAAATTCAAAAAGGAGTAATACCTATTATACTGGAAAATAAAGATGTTATAGGTGAGTCTCATACAGGAAGTGGTAAAACTTTAGCTTATCTTGCACCGTTATTTCAAAAGATAAATGCGGAAAAAAAAGAAATGCAAGTTTTAATTTTAGCACCTACACATGAATTAGTAATGCAAATAGATAATCAAGCTAAATTACTAGCAAAAAATTCTGAAATGAATGTATCATCTTTAGCTGTTATTGGTGATGTAAATATAGAAAAACAAATTAAGAGAATAAAAGAAGCAAAGCCTCATATTATAGTGGGTTCAGCTGGAAGAGTTTTAGATTTAATAAGAAAAAAGAAGATAACTGCTCATACTATAAAAACGATAGTATTAGATGAAGGAGATAACTTATTAGATAAAAACAATTCAAAAGTAATTTTAGATATAATAAAAACAACTATGAGAGATAGACAGTTAATGACTTTTTCAGCAACAATAAGCGAGAATACTCTAAAAATTACAAAAGATATTATGAAAGATCCTGTAATATTTAAAGCAAAAGGGAAACCAGCTTTAAATCCTAACATAACTCATATGTATGTTGAAGGTGATAGAAGAGATAAGTTTGAAATATTAAGAAAATTAATAGCAGCTATTAATCCAGAAAAGTCTATGGTCTTTGTAAATAATAGTACAGAAATAGATATTATAACTAAAAAGCTAAATTATCATGATAAACCAGCTTTTAATATTTCATCACATATATCAAAGGAAGAGAGACAAAAAGCTCTAGATAGCTTCAGGAGTGGAAAGATTAAAATCTTAGTTTCATCTGATCTTTCTGCTAGAGGATTAGATATACCAGATATTACGCATATATTTAATTTAGATTTTCCAGTAAACGCTAATGATTACTTGCATAGAGCAGGTAGAACAGCTAGAGGAGAAGGTGCTGGAGTTGCTATATCAATAGCTACAGGTAAAGATTTAGCAGGAATAAGAGTTTATGAAAGAGAATTTAATATAAAAATACATCCTATGAAGATTTTAAAAGGAAAGTTAATAGATGTAAAATAATAAAAAAGATATATTATTTTGTGAAGTTAAAAATTCAACATAATAATATATCTTTTTTTATTTAATTATGCTCTCAATTTAAGTTCTTCTAGTGCTTTAGATAATTGATCTGGACAAGAAGTATCTTTAGCTCCACACTTTATTCCTTTAAGCTTGTCTATAGCTTCTTCAACTTTCATACCTTTTACAAGACTAGCAATTCCAAATAAATTACCAGGACATCCTTTAATAAATTCAACACTTTTAATTGTATCATTTTCTACATCCACATGTATTTCTGTAGAACAAACCCCTTTTGTTTTATAAATAAACATATACACTACCTCCAATAAAATATCAATTACTATTATATATTTATATAAATAATAATAAAAGAGTAAATGTGGAAATTTGCTTTAAAAGATAAAAATGTGTCCCATTTTATAAAATAGATCATATATTATAAGTACGTATAAATTATTTTAGAATAATATTTGTATGTATTTATAATAAGGTTTTTCATAAAGGGGGTGCAAAAATGAATTCAATTATTGTTTGTAACACTGGCAGTGATTCTCTTTCAAAAGTAAATATATCAGACTTTTCAGCTGAAAATTTGACCTTGAGCTTAGGTGAAAAACCAATTGGACCACATGAAATTCATGTGAAAAAAAATATTATATATACGGCTAATAACTATAATAATACAATTTCTGTTATTGATGGAGAAAAGTTTAAAGAAAAAAGTAGTATTTATATAGGACCATATCCAAATGATTTAGTATCATATAAAGATAATTTATATATAGCATGTGCAGAGGCTAATACTGTTATAGTATATGATATAAAAGAACAAAGAATTGGATTTGAAATAGCTATTGATAGATGGCCACATAATATTGAAGTTTGTAATAAAAATGGACTAATATTTGTTTCAAACTTAGAAAGTGATAGTGTATGTGTTATAGATGGAGTTAATAATAAGGTTATTAAAAGATTAAAGACCTTTGAATATCCAACTAAAATAAAAATATCAAAAGATAAAAGTATGCTTTATGTATGTGAGAGTTACATGGGGGAAGATACAGGCGGATATATTGAAATTTTTTCATTAAAAACATTAGAATCAATAAAGAGAATAAAAGTAGGAAATTCTCCAGTTGATATATGTGATGATGGTAATAGTTTATTTATATCTAATTTTAGTGATGGTACAATAAGTAAAATTTCAAAAAAGCTTTTTGAAGAAGTAAATAAAATATATGTAGGTGGTATGCCAAAGGGAATAGTTAAATATAAGGATAGAATATTTATATCAGATTATTTAAGGGGGAAATTAGTTATATTTGATTTGCTAAAAGAAGAAAAAAAAGTCATAACAATAGGAAAAGAACCTAATGCTATGACTTTATATTAGCTTTAATCATTAAAAAGTGAGTTCATTATTTTAGTATAAATATCTGATGGGTTTTCCTTCCATCTACTGCATAATGATACAGCTTGCTTTTTAGATGGAACTGAAACCTTAAGATCTATTAATAAGTTTTCATCTTCTAATGCTTGTAAATCTACAATGAAAGTATCGTCTCTACCAAGAGTATAATCACTATGAATAGTAAGCTCTTTTTTTATAGAATCCATCATTGATAGAAGGTAATCATCGATTATCTTCTTTTTTATTGGTGTAATTCTATCAGTGAAAAATGAAAGAACATTAGAACCCTTATCAGTTATATGAATAAGATTTTTATCATTTATAACATCGTATTTTAAAAAATCAGATGATATAAGTTCACTTATATATTGTTGAAGAGTAAAATAATTTATAAAATTATTCTCTAATATTATTTCTGTTAACTGTGTATTAGTTATTGGATGTTTTAAAGATTTTATTACATATAAAACTAGCAATTTGTTTTCTGCTAATTCGGCTGAGTTTTCGTACATTTTAAACCTCCATCTTAGAAAGTATCTATTTAATTATATCATAAATTTATCAAAGTGGAATATTGTAGTCATTAATATTATTTTAAAAGAATATAAATTAGTATTATCAATTGTGAGAGGTTTAGTTTTGAAAAGAAGATATCGTGTAATCACATCAGTTATATTATTAATTTCTTTAGTAACATCTTCTATTTTGCTAAGAGATAAATATCAAAAAGTGTCTGCTGATATTACTGAAGAAGGACCAATTTATAGAGTTCAAAGAGAGGATAAAGCTATTTCACTAACTTTTGATATAAATTGGGCAGAAAATGATGAACTTTACAGCATATTAGAAGTACTTGATAAATATAATGTAAAGGCAACTTTCTTTATAATGGGAGGATGGGTTAACTATAGTGATGATAACAGAGAAAAACTAAAAAAAATAAATGAAGGAGGTCATGAGATAGGTAATCATAGCTATATACATCCTATGTTTACCAAAATAAGTGAAGAAAGAATAAAAAGTGAACTAGATAAGACAGATAAGATAATAGAGGAAACAATAGGAGTAAAGCCAAATGTATTTAGATTTCCAAGTGGAGACTATAATAATAATTCATATAAAATAGTTTCAAATTATGGATATAAGTGTATACAATGGGATGTAGATTCTGTAGATTGGAAACAGAAAGGGGCAGAAATAGAATATGAAAGAGTAATGAAAAAGGTAAAGCCAGGGTCTATATTACTTTTTCATAATAATGCAAAATATACTCCTGGAAATTTAGATAGGATAATTAAAGAACTTCAAGATAATGGCTATGTATTTCTTAAAGTAGGAGAAATATTATATCCTGATAATTATATTATTGATGATCAAGGAGAACAGAGAAAAAAATAAATCTTCAAAAAATATTGAAAAATGATGATATTATGTATTATAATGGAAATGTATCCAGTGGGGTTAGAAAAAATATGCAATCGATTAAAATTAATTACTAAGGGAGAGAGGGGTTAGTGATGGACAACTTGATGTTAAATAACAAGATTTATTTAGAGGGAAAAGTAATATCTGAATTAGAATTCAGTCATGAAATGTATGGGGAAGGGTTTTATACATTTTCAATTGAAGTAATGAGATTAAGTGATTCAGTAGATGTTTTAAACATAACTGTTTCAGAAAGATTAATTGCTAACATGGATTTATCAATAGGAAAGGAAATAATTGTAGAGGGACAATTAAGATCCTATAATAAATTTGTAGATGGTTCTAATAAGTTAATATTAACTGTTTTTGCAAGAAATATAGAACCTTGTATTGAAAGAAGTAAAAATCCAAATGAAATTTTCTTAGATGGATATATATGCAAGGAGCCTGTTTATAGAACAACTCCATTTGGAAGAGAAATTGCGGATGTTTTATTAGCTGTAAATAGAGCTTATAACAAATCAGATTATATTCCGACTATAGCTTGGGGTAGGAATTCAAGATTCTGTCAAAGCCTAGAAGTTGGAGATAATATTAGGGTTTGGGGTAGACTTCAAAGTAGAGAATATCAAAAGAAGGTTAGTGAAACTGATGTTATAAAGAAGATCGCTTATGAAGTTTCAGTATCAAAAATGGAAAGAGTTCAAGAAGAAGAACGTATTGATACAGATATAGAAAGTAATGTAAGCGAAGAAGGAGTAATGTAATAAGTTACTTATAATATTTAAAAGGATTATATTAAAAGTTTGTACTTGCTGGAAATAAAAAGAGGATGTCTTAAATTAGATTGAGACATCCTCTTTATATCTTTATGTAATTATCTCCTAAGATCGTCTAAAAGTTTGGTTTTATCCTTAGTTTTTTCATCTACATACTTTACTATTTTGGCAGGACTTCCAGCAACTACTACACCAGAAGGGATATCAGATACAACAACAGAACCAGCAGCAACAACAGAACCGGATCCGATTTTCACGCCTTCTAGAATAACTGCATTTGCACCAATCATGACATCATCACCAATTTCACAAGGTGATTTACTAGGTGGCTCTAAGACACCAGCAACAACAGCTCCAGCACCAAGATGAACCCTTTTACCAAGTTTGCCTCTTGCTCCTATAACAGCATTCATATCAACCATAGTTCCTTCACCTATTTCAGCTCCAATATTAATTACAGCACCCATCATTATAACTGCATTTTTACCTATAGAAACTCTATCTCTAATTATAGCACCAGGCTCAATTCTAGCATCTACCTCTAAAAGATTTAAAGTTGGAAGTGCTGAATTTCTTCTATCATTTTCAACTCTAAAATGTTTAATTAAATGTTTATTATCTAGGATAACTTTGCTTATAGGATCAGATTCGCCATAAATAATATAAAATCCATTATTTCCATACCATTCTAAAGTTCCCATTTCAGCTTCACTTAAATCACCATTTACATATACTTTAACTGGTGTAGTTTTTTTAGAATCCTTAATAAATTTGGCTATTTCATAAGGATCAGTTAAATTTTCATAATTCATATTATCACCCTTTCTATAGTTTATAGTTATTGAATGTAGAAATTATAACAATAAGTTACATGTATATCAATAGAAAACAAGTAAAAAAATAACAAAATAAACTTTACATTTGATTTTAATATACATATAATGTAAAATTATTAAAAGAATATGATGTTAATTATTTAATTAAAGAGAATAAAAGTAAGTTATAAACTTTTTAAATATTATGGGGGCTATTTATATGAATAAAAGGGTAGAAGAAATTGAGATATCAGGAATAAGGAAATTTTTTAATAAAGTAAGGAAAGTAGAGGGGGCAATTTCATTAACACTTGGTCAGCCAGATTTTAAATGTCCTAAAAGAATTAAAGAAGCAATGATAAAAGCAATTGAAAATGATAAAACAACTTATACTGAAAATGAGGGGATTTTAGAACTTAGAGAAGAAATTTCTAAGAATCTACAAAAAAATAACATTAATTATGATAGTAGTGAGATATGTATTACAGTTGGTGGAAGTGAAGGATTATACTCTACTTTTTCTGCAATTATAAATAGTGGTGATAAAATATTAGTTCCAACACCTGGATATCCAGCTTATGAAAGTATATGCAAAATATTAGGTGGAGAATTAATATTTTATGAATTAGAAAATGGGTTTATATTAAATACAGAAAAAATAAAGGAGGCTATATTAAGAGAAAAAATAAAGATATTAGTTTTATCTTTTCCATCTAATCCAACTGGAGCAATATTGAATAGTAGAGAAAAAGACGAGCTTGTTAGCATAATTAAGGAAACAGGAGTAATAGTAATTACAGATGAAATATACTCATCTATATGTTATAAAGATTATGTAAGTGTTGCTCAAAATATTGAAATTAAGAATAATATAATATATATAAGTGGATTCTCAAAAATGTTTTCGGTAACTGGACTTAGAGTTGGTTTTGTAGCGTGTGCTAATATATATATGAAAGAAATTATGAAAGTTCATCAATATAATGTTTCCTGTGCAACATCATTAGCACAGTATGGAGTATTGGAAGGATTAAAATATTGTAGTGAAGATGTTGAAAATATGAAGAGAATACTAAAGAAAAGAAGAGAGTATGTAGTTAATAGAATTAGAAAGATAGGATTAGAAGTTAATAACCCAGAAGGTGCATTTTATGTCTTTCCATCTATTAAAAAGTTAAATATAAGTTCAGAAGAATTTTGTTATGGTTTATTAAAAGAAAGTAAGGTGGCTTGTGTTCCAGGTAATGCATTTGGAGTAGGGGGAGAAGGTTATTTTAGAATATCATATTGTTACTCTATTGAAGAATTAAAGGAAGCTTTAGATAAAATAGAGTTATATATTGAAAGTTTAAGAAGTAGAAAAAATGATGAAGCTTAGATATATTATGTATCTAAGCCTTTTTGTTATTGTAAAAATGTTAAATATAGATGTTTTTCTAATACGGACAAATTCGAAATTCTGTCCGTAAATAAAAAATATATATAATTATAAGATAATAATAAAAAAATTAATTAATAATAATTAGAAAAATGAAGGTATTGCAATTTGACTTGCATAGAATGGGACAAAATGGGAGTGTAAGCGTTTTCTTGAGGACAAGTGTATTTTTAATGATTTGAGAAAAATAATAAAATATTATTGATATTTTATTAAAATAGAGAATATATATTTATTAAAGTTCGTTGACAAATTTCATAAAATAAATATAATTAATAATATCTACAAATTGTAAGATAGTGTAGAACGATGAATGGGGGTTGAAAACAAATGGTAAAGTATATAGGAAAAAGAATGTTAACTAGTATAATTACAGTTTGGGCTGTTGTAACTATAGTATTCTTTTTAGTGAGATTAATGCCAGGTGGTCCATTTGATGGGGAGAAAATTACACCTGAAATGAAAGCTCAATTAAACGAAAAATATGGTTTGGATAAGCCAGTTGGAGAACAATATACATTATATATGAAAAACTTACTTAAAGGAGACTTTGGTAAGTCAATGAAATATAAAGGAAGAGAAGTGCTTGATACTATTAAAAGTGGTTTTCCTAAATCAGCAAAAGTAGGAATGGTTGCTATATTAGCTTCTGTAATACTTGGAATTATATTAGGAGTAATAGCAGCATTAAATGCTGATAAATGGCCAGATAGAATTTGTATGATACTGGCTACTTTGGGAATAACAATTCCAAGCTTTGTAATTGGGTCATTATTAATATTTATCTTCACTATAAATCTAAAAATTTTACCTGCCACTGGGCTTAGTACACCAAAGCATTATATAATGCCAGTTATAGCATTATCAGGAAGCTCTATGGCCTTTATAACAAGATTAACAAGAAGTAAGTTAATTGACGTATTAAAATCAGATTATATAAGAACAGCAAAAGCAAAAGGATTAAGTGGAAAAACAATAATATTCAAACATGCATTAAGAAATTCACTTATACCAGTTGTAACTTATTTAGGACCACTAGTTGCTGGTGTTCTAACAGGTTCTTTTGTTATAGAAAAAATATTTGCGATTCCTGGATTAGGTAATGAATTTACATTATCAATAACAAATAGAGACTATACTTCATTATTAGGAGTAACTGCATTCTATTGTACATTAATAGTTGTATGTAATTTATTAGTTGATATTGTATATGTATTAATAGATCCAAGAATTAAACTAGAAGGCTAAAAGGGGGTAACTAAAATGAGCGAAATTAATTTAAAAGATATAGAGTTAGATAAAAGTTTATTTACTCCTTTAAGTGAAGAGGAAAAAAAATTTGAACAAGTAGTAAGACCAAGTATAGGATATTGGCAAGATGCATGGAGAAGACTAAAGTCTAATAAAGTAGCTTTATTTTCTTTATTAATGATAATTGTAATTATATTATTTGCAATATTTGGACCTATTGTAATGGAGAAGACTTTTGGACTTACTTATTATGATACAAATCTTTCAGGTACAGATATAAGACCAAATGGAAAGCATTGGTTTGGTACAGATAACTTAGGAAGAGACTTATTTGTAAGAGTTATGTACGGTGCTAGATATTCATTAATTATAGCAGCCGCTGCATCAGTTATAAATTTATTTATTGGAGTTTTATATGGTGGAATAGCAGGATTTTTAGGTGGAAGAATAGATAACATTATGATGAGAATAGTTGATGTTTTATATTCTATTCCAACTACTATATATGTAATTATTTTAATGGCTACATTTAAAACTGAAGGATCTACAGGATTAACTACTATAATTCTAGCAATGGCTATTTCATATTGGGTTGGTATGGCTAGAATAGTAAGAGGAGATATACTTCAATTAAAACAACAAGAGTTTGTTCTAGCTGCAAAAACACTTGGAGCATCAAAAACTAGAATTTTATTAAGACATTTAATTCCTAATTGTATGGGATCAATTTTAGTTACTATGACTTTATTTGTTCCACAAGCAATATTTACAGAAGCATTTTTAAGCTACATTGGTTTAGGTATAAATGCTCCACTTGCTTCACTTGGAACGTTAGCAAATGATGCTAGTGGATTACTTACTACAGCACCATATCAATTACTATTCCCAGCAACTATGATTTGTTTGATTATATTATCATTTAATCTGCTAGGTGATGGTTTAACAGAAGCTTTAGATCCTAAGCATAAGAGATAGGAGGAAATGACGGATGAGTAAATTATTAGAAATTAAGAATTTGAAAACCTCCTTTAGAACACATATAGGTGATGTTCAAGCTGTAAGAGGTGTATCATTTCATCTTGATAAAGGTGAAGCATTAGGTATTGTTGGAGAATCAGGTTGTGGTAAATCAGTTACAATGATGTCTATAATGAGATTATTAGGTGAAAATGGGATAATTAATGCTGAAAGCATAATGTTTAATGAAAAAGATATTACAAATCCTAAAGAAAAGGATATGCAAAATATAAGAGGTAATGAAATGGCAATGATCTTCCAAGATCCAATGACATCTTTAAACCCTCTATTTACTGTAGGAGATCAATTAACTGAACATTTAATAAAACATAAGAAAATTTCAAAAAAAGAAGCAAAAGAAACTGCAATAAAAATGTTAGATATGGTTGGAATACCAAGTCCAGAAAAGAGAATGAAACAATATCCTCATGAATTTTCAGGTGGTATGAGACAAAGAGTTATGATAGCAATGAGCTTAATTTGTGAACCAAAATTAATTATTGCAGATGAGCCAACTACAGCTCTAGATGTTACTATACAAGCTCAAATACTTGATTTAATGAAAAGTTTAAAAGATAAGTTAAATACTTCAATAATATTAATAACTCATGATCTTGGAGTTGTAGCAGATCTTTGTTCAAGAATAAATGTTATGTATGGGGGTATAATAGTAGAAGAAGGATCTGCGGAAGATATCTTCTACAATGGAAAACATCCTTATACATGGGGACTTTTAAATAGTGTTCCAAACCCTAAAAGTGAATTAAAAGAAAAACTTGTACCAATTGAAGGTCAACCACCAGATTTGTTAAAACCACCAGTTGGTTGCCCATTTGCAGCAAGATGTAAATATGCAATGAAGGTTTGTATAGAAAAACAACCGCCACTATTTAAAGTATCTAATGGTCATAAAGCAGCATGTTGGTTATGTCACGAAAATGCACCAAAGGTAGAGTCACCAATAAGGAGGGAAGAATAATGGAAAATAAAAATGATGTTATTTTAGAGGTTAAAAACCTTTGTAAGTACTTCCCTGTAAACAAAGGATTATTCGCAAAAAAAAGCTTTGTAAAAGCGGTTGACAATGTATCTTTTTCTATAAAAAGAGGAGAAACATTAGGATTAGTAGGTGAATCAGGTTGTGGTAAAACTACGACTGGAAGAACTATATTAAAGTTATATGAACCAACTTCAGGGGAAATTATATTTAATGGAGAGAATATAACAAACTTTAGTGAAAAGAAGATGGTATCTTTAAGAAAGAATATGCAAATGATATTCCAAGATCCATATGCCTCTTTAAACCCAAGAATGACTGTAGGGGATATTATTGGCGAAGCTATTGATATTCATGGTTTATATAAAGGCGATGAAAGAATAGAAAGAATAAGATTTCTTTTAGACAAAGTTGGCTTAAATGGTAGCCATATAAATAGATATGCTCATGAGTTTTCAGGTGGTCAAAGACAAAGAATAGGTATAGCAAGAGCTCTTGCTGTTCAACCAGATTTTATTGTATGTGATGAACCTATTTCAGCACTTGATGTTTCAATTCAAGCTCAAGTTATTAATATGTTAGAAGAACTTCAAGAAGAATTTGGTTTAACATATTTATTTATAGCTCATGATTTATCAATGGTTAAGCATATATCTACACATATTGGGGTTATGTATTTAGGAAGAATGGTTGAAAAAGGACCTGCTGATGATGTTTATTTAAAGCCTAAACATCCATATACTAAGGCATTACTTTCAGCAGTACCAATTCCAGATCCAAATGTTGCTAAGGCAAATAAAAGAATTGTTTTAGAAGGTGATATTCCATCACCTATAGATCCACCACCAGGATGTAGATTTAAAGGAAGATGCCAATTCGCAAAACCAATTTGCGGAGAAGTAGATCCAGAACTGAAAGAAGTTGAACCAGGTCACTTTGTAGCGTGTCATTTATTTGAATAGCTATATCTATTGCAATAGCAAATAAGATAAATAATTTATTAAGGGGGAAATAACAATGAAAAGCAGTAAGCTTAAAAAGATTTGTGCAGTGGCACTAACACTAGCGTTAGGAATGTCTGTATTAGCAGGTTGTGGAAATAAATCTGCAGCTGAAGGACAAAAGCTAGTTTATAATTTAGGGGAAGATCCTGAAACAATTGATCCAACATTAAATAATTCATCAGGAGCAGGTACTATTATATCAAATGCTTTTGAAGGTTTAATGAAGCTTGACAAAAATGAAAAGGCAATTCCAGGAATTGCAGAAAAAATGACTGTATCAGATGATAAGTTAGTTTATACTTTCAACTTAAGAAAGGATGCAAAGTGGTCTGATGGAGAACCAGTTACAGCTAAAAACTTTGAATATTCATGGGTAAGAGCTTTAGCTAAAGAAACAGCAGCAGTATATGCATATCAATTATTCTACATTAAGAATGCAGAAAAATTCCATAATGGAGAAGCTAAAAAAGAAGATTTAGGAATTAAAGTTGTTGATGATAATACTTTAGAAATAACTTTAGAATCACCAACTGCTTACTTCCCAGAATTAACTACTTTTGCAACATATATGCCATTAAGAGAAGATATAGTTTCAGCTAATCCAGAAGGATGGGCAACTAAGGCAGATACTTATATTTCTAATGGACCTTTCAAGTTAATTCAATGGGATATGAAAGACCAATTAGTATTTGAAAAGAATGAAAACTATTGGAATAAAGATGCAGTGAAATTATCAAGTTTAGTTTATAAATTAGTTACTGATCAAAATACTGCATATGCTTCATTAAAATCAGGTGACTTTGATATGGTTGATACAGTTCCACCAGCAGAAATTGCTAATGGTCAAAAGGAAGGATTAGTTACAATTTATCCTAACCTTGCAAACTACTTTATAGCTTTCAATGTTGGTAAGAATAAAGGTTTATCTCCAGAAGTTCAAAAAGCTTTAGAAAACAAAAAAGTTAGAAGAGCTTTAGCAATTGCTATTGATAGAAAAGCAATCGTTGAAAATGTTACTAAAGCGGCTCAAATTCCTGCGTATAGCTTTGTGCCAAAGGGAATTTTAGATTCAAAGGGTAATGACTTTGCTAATAAAGAATACTATGATGCAAATAAAGCTAATATAGAAGAAGCTAAGAAATTATTAGCAGAAGCTGGATATCCAAATGGGGAAGGTCTTCCAACACTTGAATTTATGTATAATTCAGAAGGATCACATAAGGATATTGCTCAAGTTATTCAACAAGATTGGGCTAAAATAGGTGTTAAAACTGAATTAACTAACCAAGAATGGAAAGTATTCTTAAAAACTAGACAAAATGGTGAATATCAAGTTGCTAGACATGGTTGGTCAGCAGATTATGTTGATCCAATGACATTCTTAGATATGTGGGTAACTAACGGCGGAAACAATGACGTTGGATTCTCAAATGCTGAATATGATAAATTAATAAAAGATGCTAGAGCAGAAGCAGACGAAGCTAAGAGATTTGAAATGTTAAAGAAAGCTGAAGATATATTAATGGATGAAATGCCAATAGTACCACTTTACTACTATACTAAAGTTAAGGGTGCAAAACCAGAAGTTAAGGGTGTTAGAGTTTCAACTCTAGGTCAAGTATACTTCGATGAAGCTTATTTAGAAGGTGCTAAATAATTTTAAATAAAAAGAGAGCTAATTAGCTCTCTTTTTTGCTTTTAATTTTAATTGCCTGACGGATTGTAGTTTTTGCTTGAGAAACCTTCTCTTTTTATAGAATGATGTTTAGCATTAGGATTATGATTATGACCTTCTTCTGTTATAGGAGTTTGATAATTACATTTTTCCATTCTTGCTTTTTTATTATCTGGTTGACTATCTTTTGGCATAAATATTCCCCTTTCTATTGATGATTCTATTTTAGTTTTCTCTAAAATAAGAGGAATATTACTGGAAATAATCACAAATAAAAATGAAAAATAAAAGAAGTAAATTATATTATAATCCTAAAACATCATTCATATTATAAAGACCTGGTTTAGATATAGTACCCATATACTCACAAGCTTTTAATGCACCAATTGCAAAAACTTCCCTAGATGTTGCTTTGTGAGAAAATTCTATTACTTCTCCTGTTCCAGCAAAAATTACATCATGATCTCCAACTATAGTACCACCTCTTACTGCATGGATTCCAATTTCAGATTTTTCACGTTTACGTTGACCATCTCGACCATTTATATAGTGGATATCTGTAGGAAGTGAATTTTTTATACTATCAGCAAGTAATAAAGCTGTTCCACTTGGGGAATCCACTTTTTGATTATGATGTTTTTCTATAATTTCTATATCATAATTATCATATAATATAGGAGCTACCTTTTGTAGTAATGAACTTAAAAGGTTTATACCAAGAGACATATTTGCTGAACGGAAAATAGGAATAAACTTACTTTTTTCATTGATTATAGTTAAATCTTCTTCTGAATAACCAGTAGAGCAAAGTATTAAAGGTTTTTTAGTTTTTTCTGTAAGCAATAATAAATCGTTAAGAGCCTCAGCTCTAGAAAAATCTAAAAGAACATCATATTCTAATGTCAAATCTGAAGCCTTTTCAAATATAGGATAAGATGCAGGGGCAGGTGATTTAAATAAATCTATTCCTCCTACTATTTCTAAATTATCAAATTGAGAGGAGCACTCTGTTATAACTTTTCCCATTTTGCCAGAGCAACCATTTAAAATTATCTTAATCATTTATTAACTCCTTAAATTAAATTATATTCTTTTAAAGCTTTTTCTAAAGCTTTTTTATTATCTTCTTCCATTTCACAAAGAGGTAATCTAAAATTACCAACATCCATACCCATAATATTTAAAGCAGTTTTTACAGGGACAGGGTTAGTCTCAATAAATAACTTATTTGTTAAATCTAAAGTATCTAATTGTAATGAAAGAGACTTGTCATTATTATTATTTAAATAGGCCATAACTAGGTTGTGCACATCTTTAGGAATAATATTAGCGAGTACTGATATTACGCCTATACCACCTAAAGCTAATATAGGAAGATTTTGATCATCATTACCTGAATATATATCTATGGAGTCTCTACATAATGCTTTCATTTTAGCTACTTGACTTATATTACCACTAGCTTCTTTTATAGCAACTATATTATTATATTTTGAAAGTTCTAATAATTGGTTAGGTGTAATGTTTACGCCAGTTCTACCAGGTACGTTATATAATATGATAGGAGTATTAACGGAATTATTAATTGCTTCAAAATGTTTAATTAACCCTCTATTAGTTGTTTTATTATAGTAAGGTGTAATCACAAGAAGTGCATCAACACCAACACTTTCAGCATATTGACTCATTTCTATAGAGGCCTTTGTATTATTTGAACCTGTTCCTGCAATAACAGGTACTCTTTTATTAATTATATCAACAGTAAATTTTATAACAGATTTTCTTTCGTCTAATGATAATGTAGTGGCTTCACCAGTTGTTCCACAGATTAAAATTGCATCAGTTCCTTCAGAAATATGCCATTCAATTAATTCCTTAAGTTTATCGTAGTTAATTTTATTATCCTTAAATGGAGTAACTATAGCCACTGCAGAGCCTTTAAAAATAGACATAATTATCCTCCTTTACTTTGTTAATAATTCAGCGATTTGAACTGCATTTAAAGCAGCACCTTTTCTTATGTTATCTCCAACAACCCAAAGATTTAAGCCATTTTCAATACTAAAATCTCTTCTTATTCTTCCAACAAATATATTATCTTCACCTGAAACTAAAAGAGGTGTTGGATATTTTAATTCATCTAAATTATCATATACAGTTAGTCCATTAGTATTTTTAAAAAGTTTTATTACATCTTCTAGTTTATATTCATTAGAAAGCTCTACATTTATACTTTCACTATGACTATTTAAAACAGGTACTCTAACTGCAGTAGCAGTAATTTTTAAATCTTTATTATGAAGAATTTTTTTTGTCTCGTCTATCATTTTAATCTCTTCCTTTGTATACCCATTTTCTAAGAATACATCTATATGAGGAAGACAATTTCCAGCTATAGGATATGGAAATTTCTTTGGTAAAATTCCATTAATACCATCTTTTAAGTCTAAAATACCTTGGACACCAGCTCCTGAAACAGCTTGGTAAGTTGAGTAAACTATTCTCTTTATTCCATAATTATCTAAAAGTACCTTTAAAGGAAGCATAGCTTGAATTGTAGAGCAGTTTGGATTTGCAATAATTCCATTATGCCATTTTATATCCTCTGGATTTACCTCTGGAACAACAAGTGGTACATTTTTATCCATTCTCCATGCACTAGAGTTATCAATTACAACAGCGCCATATGATGAGAAAATTGGCGCAAATTTTAGGCTAACATCACCACCAGCTGAAAATAATGCAAAATCAATCTTTTTGTTTTTTATATTATCTAAACAAGTTTCTTCTACTAATACTTCTTTTCCTTTAAAAATAAGAGTAGTTCCTGCAGATCTTTTTGAAGCAAAAAGATATAACTTATTGATTTTGAAATCTCTTTCCTCTAATATTTCTAAAAATTTTCTTCCTACGTTGCCTGTGGCCCCAACGATTGCAACATTATACATTGTGAATCCCCCTTAATATTACTGTATTTGCAATAATCTAAATATTTTAAATTATATACTTATAACTATAGTTAAATATTTCAAAAAATTCAATACTTTATATATAATATATAAAGTTTATACATATAAGTTTCATATAAAATTTAAATAGTATATTAAAAAAGCTTTTGGAAAAAATATAAATATTAAAACATAGGGGGTATTAACATGAGTAAAACACCATTAAAAAAAATAATAAAATCAAAAATAAAATCAAATAAGGAACTTTCAGAAGCTGAGATTTTAAGAGAAAAAATAAAATATGAAATAGCTAGTGAATTAGGATTACAAGATAAGGTAGACGAGTATGGATGGGGTGGATTAACAGCAGAAGAAACAGGGAGAATAGGTGGAATTATGACAAAAAGAAAAAAAGAATTAAAGTTACCTACAAATGATGAAATTTTAGGAAGAAAATAAGTCATTGACTAAAGTAAAATTTACCTATAATATAGTTTTAGTAATGGAAATAAGAGTAATGGGGGAGACAGATGGCATACGGTGAATTTGCTAAAATATATGATGAGTTAATTAATGAAGATATTAATTATGATGAAATGATTTCTAGAATTTTAGAAATTTGTGAAGAGAAAAATATAGAATATAATGATTATTTAGATATAGCTTGTGGAACGGGAAATGTAACTATTAAACTGGCAAAAAGGTTTAAAGAGATATTTGCAGTTGATTTATCTGAAGATATGCTAAGAGAGGCTTTTGACAAATTAAAAAAAGAAAAAATTAAAGGTAAACTTATATGTCAAGATATGAGTGAGTTAAGTTTAAATAGAAAATTTGACTTAATAACTTCAGTATTAGATTCAACTAATTACATAATAGAAGAGAATGCTTTAATTAATTACTTTAAAGGAGTAAAAAATCATTTAAAAGATAATGGAATATTTATTTTTGATATAAATTCTTATTATAAGCTTTCTAATATACTAGGAAATAATATATATACATATAGTGAAGATGAAGTTTTTTATACTTGGGAAAATGTTTTTGAGGAAGAGTTATTAAGTATGTTCTTAACTTTTTTCGTAAAAAAAGGAGATCTGTATGAAAGATTTGAAGAAGAACATTTAGAAAAAGCTTATAAGCAAGAGTATTTAGAATCTATATTGAAAGAAGTTGGCCTTAATGTATTAGGAAAATATGATGGATATACTAATAAAGAAATTAATGAATATAGTGAAAGAATAATGTATGTTGTTAATAAACATACAGAAGTATAGTGGAGGTAACAAAATGGATAAGATTATTAGAGCAACAGCAAAAGATGGAATGGTAAGAATAATTGCAGGAGATACTACTTCTTTAGTAGATACAGCAAGTAAAATACATGAATGTACTCCAGTAGCTAGCGCGGCACTTGGTAGAATGTTAACAGCAGGAGCCTTAATGGGAATTACTTTAAAGTCTGAAAAAGAAGTAATGTCTTTAAAAATAAATGGTGGTGGAGAAGCTAAAGGAATAACAGTAACAGCTTATGAAGGTGCAAAGGTAAAAGGACTTATAGGAAATCCTAGTGGAAATTTACCTTTAAACTCAAAAGGTAAGCTTGATGTAGGCGGATATATAGGTAAAAATGGTGATTTTATTGTAATAAAAGATCTAGGAATGAAAGATCCATATGTTGGTCAAGTTCCAATATATACAGGAGAAGTCGGGGAAGATTTAGCTTATTATTTTACTGTATCAGAGCAAACACCATCAGCTGTAGCTTTAGGTGTTTTAGTTGATAAAGATTTATCAATAAAGGTATCAGGAGGTTTTATTATTCAAATGATGCCAGATGCAGATGAATTACTAGCAGATTTAATTACATATAGATTAGAGGAAATTCCATCCATTACAACTATGCTTCAAGAACATAAAACCATAGAAAAAGTATTAGAATTTATTTTTGAAGGAATGGACTTAAAGATATTGGAAGAAGTAACACCAGAATACACTTGTAATTGTTCAAGAGAAAGAGTAGAAGGGGCTTTAATTTCAATTGGAGAAAAAGAGTTAGAAGAAATATATAAAGAAGGAAAAGAAGAAGAACTTAAATGCCATTTTTGTAATACATCATATAAGTTTACTAATAAAGAAATTGGAGAATTGTTAAATAGAATAAATAAATAAATAAATAAAATTGTGCTTTAGTAGTGAAATCAATAGAAATATTGGTTTCACTACTTTTTTGTTATAGAAAAGTATAGAAATAAAATAATTGGAAATAATAACCAATAAGTAGTTTTGAAATTTATATTGTAAAAGGAGAGAATTATTATGTTAGAATATTTAACTATAGCTTCCATAGGTTTATTTCTATTTAACTTTACACCTAATAAACAAAATGTTTCTTATGAAGACATTAAAAGCAAAAATCCTAGAGTTATAACTGAAATGTCTAGTAATGTTAAAATAATTAAAAAAGAACAAAAAAAGAATTATAAGGATTTAACTGTATATATAACGTATTATACGAACTTTGATGATTTATTACAGGGAGGACAAAATGATAGAAGAGGTGTTCCATTAAAATCTCACGGAGAAAAAATTATAGCAATGCCACAAGATGTTCCATATGGATCATATATAGATATTGAAGATATGGGAAAATTTAAAGTTGTAGATACTGGTGGAGCTATAGTATGGCTAGATGAAAATACATGTAAAGTTGATATATTTGTACCAGATGTAGATTATCAATGGCTATGTAATAATACGGTAAAAGAAATTAAGCAAGCTAAGTTATATATAAATGAATAGTTAGAAAAATATATTTAATATAAAAAGAGGTGAAATTTAAAAATTTCACCTCTTTTTATATATAACTAGAGAATGTTAGGGGGTAAGTGTTGAGAAATATTAATATGGAGGCGCCACCCAGATTTGAACTGGGGATAAAGGTTTTGCAGACCTCTGCCTTACCACTTGGCTATAGCGCCTTAAAATTCAAATGTTATACTTATATGATATACAAAATTAAATTTTTTGATACAAGAAACTAATAAAAAATCAAAATAATACAAATAATATTTTTAGAAAGAATTTTAGGAGTGAAATTATGAGCAGTAATGTTTTTGAACTTATAGAAAGTATATTAATTAAAAGTGATATACCATCAATTGAGTTAATAAAAATAGTAAAAACCAAGGAAGTAAAAGAAAGTCCATTTAATATTTTAAATAAATTAGAGAATATACAACAAGAAAAGGAACATCACCCAGAAGGAAATGTATGGAATCATACTTTGATGGTGGTTGATATGGCAGCAAGAGTTAAAGTGTTTTCTAATAACAAAAAAGAATTTATGTGGGCAGCACTATTACATGATATTGGTAAAATTACAAATACAAAATTTATAAAAGGAAAATGGAGAGCTTATAATCATGATGTAGCAGGTTCAAAGGCAGTTAAAGAGCTATTAAATAAGGTTTCTTCAAATGAAGAGTTTAATAATAAGGTTGTAGACCTTGTTTTATATCATATGCATCATATATATATAAGTAAAAATTTACCTTTTGGAAATGTAGATAAAATGCTAGAAACAAATAATGTTAATGATATAATACTACTATTTATATGTGATAAATTAGGACGGGGAAAACAAAATATAGAGAGTAAAGAAGAAACAATAAAAGAAGTAATAAAAATAGTAGAATTTATAGAAGAAAGAGAAAATAGGAGTTATGAAGATTTAAAAAGTAAGATTTTAAAAATATCCCTAAATTTATAGAGGTGATATATTTTTAGGGATATTTATTAAATAAATATTATCAACATTTATTAATTAATAACGTATTATAACACTAAGAGGCTACCTCTATCATAAAGCTTTCCTTTCTTAAGATATACAGGTTTTACATCATATTTTTTTAAAAATTTCTTAACCTCTTCGCCATATATATAATCATCTAAGTTTCCAAAGAAAGCCATAGTGTTTGAATTAATAAGACCACCAACTCCACCTATAAAACCATAAGATAGTGTAGGAAGAAGTATATCTCCAGGAGGAAGATATAAGACGTCAAATCCTTCTAAAATAAGTTTACTAAAAATACCTTTATCATTTGTAATAATAGCATTTTCATTTACTGGAAGACAGGAGCACTTAGTATATCCTTGATTAACATTAATTATTTTTTTTAAGTTTTGAGTTTTAAGTAAGGAATTATCAGTAAATTTTAAATTATGTATAAAATAATTATCTAAAATTAAAGCATTAATAATTATGTCATTTGGATATTTTGAAGAAAGAGAATTGGAGGTCTCTATAAAAGATATTTTATTTTTAACTAATATTTCTTTAAAATTTTTAGGCATATCTCTATGTATTATAACTTTTTTCGAGTTTTTATTTAAAATATTTAGCTGTATGTCTACGTGTCCATCAATTGCAGGATATACGAATTTAGATTTAGGTATTTCTATACATGAAAACCCTAATTTTCTAAGGTTATATTTTTCTTCAAAGGTGGTTCTATAGTCAATAAAACAAAACATAAAATACTCCTTAACTTATGATTATAAAATTTAAACAATTTCTATTATAAATTAAAATAAACTATTTTTGTCGATTTGTAGAAAATAATTTTTGAATATAGTAAAAATTTTAATACATACTATTATTAAGAAGGGAGTGGAATCCATGCTCGTACTAAAGCTTGTATACAACGATGACTTAGATTTTATTAGAGAGATTCAGGATTTAAGAACTATTCTTAAGAAAAAAAATATAACAATTGGTGTGGTAGAGAGTGTTGAGTTAGATTCTCATATAGTTAAAATTTTATGTGATGATGATAGTTATACTGAAAAGGTTAAAGATATAATTGATTTATATATAAGTAATATTTTATATAAAATTGTTATTGATAAATATAAGGAAAAAGAAATGTTTGACTTTTTAATAGACAATTATTTCTTCTTAAAACAAGATGAAATAATTGAAGTAGAAGAAGAAATAATGAAGGTTTTGCTATGTGAAGAAGCTTTAAAATGTGATAGTCTTATTTATTGTATGAATAAGATGAATTCAGTAGTAGAAAAAATAAAGGATTGCCTAGAAGAAAATTCAGAAATAAACATAAATGGATTTATAAGATTTAGAATGAGAGAACTTAGAGAAGATATAGAAAATATAATAGATAAAGTTGTAGAGAATTATATGGTAGAAAAAGAATATAAGGAATTCGTAAAGCTACTTAAATATTTTGTTGAAATTCAAGAAAGTAAAATAGATGAGGTTGATATTATAATTTCTGAGGGAGGAAGTTATTTACTAAAAGATAAATTAGGTAATGATATTTTCAATGAATTTATGAAGGAACTTGTAGAATGTAGAATAGATACAGATGCTAAAATGGAAGATATTATAATAAGTGGATTAATAACAAATGCACCTAAAAGTGTAATAATTCATGGAGAAAACAATTGTTTGAATAAAGAGTTTTTAGAAACTATAACTAATGTGTTTGGAGAAAGAGTACATTTTTGTAAAGGATGTTCACTTTGTAATATTAAACAAATTAAGTTTTAAAATTATGTTGACAACTAATATATGCGATGATAAAATATCAATTGTTAAGAAGGAACATAACCGTTTCTCACCTTACGGCAATGCTTAGTAGGGTAATTATCTAGAGTTATCGCTGAAAGTTGTTCAGCTTAAGATAGGATAATAAGGACGGTAATATACCGTCCTTTTTATTATATAATGTTTTCTCATTGGTATAACTTATCGGAGGTGAATAATATTAGTAAAAATTATTCTATTAATGAAGATATAAGAGAGAAAGAAATTAGAGTTATAGATGCTGATGGAAGTCAGCTTGGAGTTATAGCTACTAGTGAAGCTCTTAAGATTGCAGAAGAGAAAGAATTAGATTTAGTAATGATTTCTCCAGGTGCAAAGCCACCGGTATGCAAAGTAATGGACTTAGGAAAGTTTATTTATGAGCAATCAAAAAAAGAAAAAGAAGCCAAAAAGAAACAAAAAGTAACAAGTGTTAAAGAAGTAAGATGTAGTCTTAATATCGAAGAACACGATATAGCTATTAAAGCTAAAAATGCTAGAAAGTTCCTATTAGATGGGGATAAAGTTAAAATCACTGTTAGATTTAGAGGAAGAGAAGCAGAATTAGGTCATTTAGGAAAAAGAATTCTAGATAACTTTGCTTCAAAACTAGAGGATATTTGTATAGTTGAAAAACATGCAAAACAAGAAGGAAGAAATATGACAATGATTTTAGGTCCTAAAAAAGCATAACCTGAGAGGAGGATTTTTATCATGCCAAAAATGAAGACGCACAGAGGTGCAGCAAAGAGATTTAGAAAGACAGGTACAGGAAAGCTAAAAAGAGCTAAAGCTTTCAAAAGCCATATCTTAACAAAGAAAAGTGCTAAGAGAAAGAGAAACTTAAGAAAAGCTGCTTATGTTTCAACAACTCAAGAAAAAGCAATGAAGAAATTATTACCATATCTATAAGATATAATTAGGAGGATAGAAACATGGCAAGAGTTAAGAGAGCGGTTAATAGCCGTAAGAATCATAAAAAAGTTTTAAAGCTTGCAAAGGGATATTACGGTGGAAAAAGCAGATTATTTAAAACTGCTAATGAATCAGTAATAAGAGCTTTAAGAAATGCTTATGTTGGAAGAAGATTAAAGAAGAGAGATTTCAGAAGACTTTGGATAGCAAGAATAAATGCTGCAACAAGAATGAATGGTCTTTCATATTCTAAATTTATAAATGGAATCAAATTAGCTGGAATAGATATGAACAGAAAAATGTTATCAGAAATAGCTATAAATGATCCAAAAGCATTTGCAGATTTAGTAGAAGTAGCTAAAAGTCAGTTAAGCAAGTAATTTTAAATGCGACCTCTAGGTCGCATTTTTTTGTATATTTATATAAATTTTTTATGCAATTACTTATAATTTGGAAAAATTAGTGTATAATAGTTAAAGTAATATTAACAAAATAAAATAGAAATACCTTTGAGGTGAGTATATGCAGTTTAGTTTAAAGAAAAATATAAAATTGAAAGGTGTACAAATTTTAGCATTAGGATTTTTATCTCTAATTTTATTAGGGGGCATAATTTTATCATTGCCTATTTCTTCAGCCAGTGGAGAAGGAACTAATTTTTTAGATTCTGTATTTACAGCTACATCTGCAGTTTGTGTAACAGGATTAATTACCTTAAATACAAGTGCTCATTGGAATACATTTGGGCAAGTAGTGATTATATTATTAATAGAAATAGGTGGACTTGGCTTTATGTCATTTACAACACTGATAGCTATTATATTAGGTAAGAAAATAACATTAAGAGAAAGATTAGTAATGCAAGAAGCTATGAATACTTTTGCTATACAAGGCTTAGTTAAAATGGTTAAGTATGTTTTAATATTCACAGTTTCAATCCAATTTTTTGGAGCACTTTTATTATCAACACAATTTGTTCCAGCGTTTGGACTAAAAAAAGGATTATTTTATAGTGTATTTCATTCAATTTCCGCTTTTTGTAATGCTGGATTTGATTTATTTGGAGATAGTTTAGTAGGATACTCCAGTAATGCTGTTGTAATATTAGTAATAAGTGCATTAATTATAATAGGAGGCTTAGGATTTACTGTTTTAATAGAAATCTATCAATTAAAGGGATTAAAAAAGCTATCTATACATGCAAAATTAGTAATATTAGTGACTACAGTATTAATAATAGGTGGTGCAATTTTAATGTTCTTATTTGAACATAGAAATCCAGGTACAATAGCAAGTATGACTTTTAAAGATAAGGCGTTAAATTCACTTTTTGCTTCTGTTTCGCCAAGAACAGCTGGATTTAATAGTATATCTACTAGTGATATGACTATGGCAGGTAAATTTTTAACTATAATATTAATGTTTATAGGTGGTTCACCAGGATCAACAGCTGGAGGACTTAAAACAGTTACTTTCGGTATACTTATTTTAACTGTTATATCAGTAATAAGAGGAAGAGAGGATACTGAAGTATTTGGTAGAAGATTTACAAAAGAAGTGGTATATAAAGCTTTTTCTTTGTTCTTTATAGGAGGAGCTCTTGTGATTATAGTAACAATGATGTTATCTTATACAGAAACTGGAACTAGTTTTTTAGATTTATTATATGAAACTACTTCAGCTTTAGGAACAGTAGGATTAACTACTGGATTAACACCTAATTTAAGCTCTATAGGTAAAATACTTATAATGACAATGATGTATTTAGGGAGAGTTGGACCACTAACAATAGCCTTAGCATTAACAAGAAAAAGAAAGAAAACTGGATATAAATATCCAGAAGGAAAAATATTAATAGGTTAGGGGATGAAATAAATGGCAAACAAACAGTTTGTTGTAATTGGTTTAGGAAGATTTGGATATTCAGTAGCAAAGACTTTATATGAATTAGGAAATGATGTTTTAGCAATAGATATGAATGAGGATATTGTGCAAGAAATTTCAGATAGTGTAACTCATGCAGTTCAATTAGATGCCACAGATGAAAATGCCTTAAGATCTTTAGGAATTAGAAATTTTGATGTGGCAGTGGTTACAATAGGTGATAATATACAATCAAGTGTAATGGCTACATTGTTAGTAAAAGAATTAGGTGTTAAGTTTATAATTGCAAAAGGTCAAAGTGATTTACATGCAAAAGTACTATATAAAATAGGTGCAGATAGAGTTGTTTTACCAGAAAAGGATATGGGAGTTAGAGTAGCTCATAATTTAGTATCTGCTAATATTTTAGATTATATAGAATTATCATCAGATTATAGTATAATGGAAATTCAAGCTTTAGATGAATGGGCAGGAAAATCTTTAAGTGAATTAAGATTAAGAAGTAAGTATGGAATAAATGTTATGGCTATAAAAAATGGGGAAGATGTAAATTTATCACCATTAGCAGAGGATAAAATTGCATTAAATGATATAATAGTCGCTATTGGATCAGCAGATGACTTAAGTAAGTTAGAAGGAATGATAGTTAAATTAAACTAAAGAGGTGTTGACTTGATTCATATTGAAAGTAAAGAGAATAATTTGTTTAAGGTAACAAAAAAACTTAAAGAGAGAAAAAATAGATTAAAAGAAGGTAAATATATAATTGAAGGTTTTAGGTTAATAGAGGAAGCATTTAAAGCAAAAGTTAAAATAGAATATATTATGGTTTCAGATAAGTTAGTAGAAAAAGTTTATGAATATATAGGGAATTATCTAAATGAAGATACTAATATATATACTATAAGCGAAAGTTTATTGATACAGTTAACATCTACCGAAACACCACAAGGCGTAATTGCAGTTGTGGAAAATATAGAAGTTCCTAAAGAAATAACAGGAGACTTTTATCTTTTATGTGATAAGGTTCAAGATCCAGGTAATTTAGGCACCATTATAAGAACAGCTCATGCAGCAGGAGTTAATGGAATAATACTTACTAAGGGAACTGTAGATATATATAATGATAAAACTATAAGGTCAACTATGGGGTCATTATTTCATATACCTATTATCTATGAAGATGAAAATTATACATTTATAAATAAGCTCAAAAATGATGGATTTAGTCTTGTTGCAACATCTCTTAAAGAGTCAAAAAATTTTTTTGATGAAGATTTAGGTGGTAAGGTAATATTATCTGTTGGAAATGAGGGAAATGGAATTAGTAAGGAAGTTTTTAGTATGGCAGATAAAAAAGTTAAAATACCTATGCCAGGTGGAGCTGAATCTTTAAATGTAGCCATAGCAACCTCAATAATTTTATTTGAAAAAGTAAGACAAAAACAATAAGTATAATAGAAAAAAATATTGTTTTAGGTTAATTATAACAAATAACTTTAAAATACTATTGAAATATAAAGGTTTTATTTGTATAATAAGTTGTAAATAAATATGTAAAGACAATGAATGAGAAAGTAGATGTAGAGAAATTTTCAGGGAGAAATGGTCTTAGACTGAAAGCCATTTTAAAGGAATCTATATTGAAGTTCCCTCAGGAGTCCTAGCTATGAAATTATAGTAGTTGCTAGCGGGTTAACCGTTATTTAAATTAAGTTGGGTTTCTAAAATTTTAGAACCAATTAGGGTGGTAACGCGGATACTCCGTCCCTTTTAGTAGGGATGGGGTTTTTTTATATCCAAAAACCATTTTTAATTAATTAAAAGGAGGAAGTAAAAATGCAAGAAAAGCTAATTGCAATTAAAGAAGCTGCATTTTCTGAAATAGAATCAGTAAATACTAGCGCAGCACTTGAAGAGATTAGAGTAAAGTATTTAGGAAAAAAAGGTGAATTAACTACAATTTTAAGAGGAATGGGAACTTTATCAGCTGAAGAGAGACCAGTTGTAGGAAAACTAGTTAATGTAGTTAAAAAGGAAGTTGAAGATAAGATAGAAGAAATTTCTACTAGAATAAAAGAAAAAGAGAAAAATGAAAAATTAGCATCTGAAGTAATAGATATTTCTATGCCAGGTAAGAAGAAAATTATAGGTAAAAGACATCCTTTAGATTTAACACTTGAAAGTATGAAAGAAATATTTATTTCAATGGGATTTACTGTTGAAGAAGGTCCAGAAGTTGAACTTGATAGATATAACTTTGAAGCTTTAAATATACCAAAGGATCATCCAGCTAGAAGTGAACAAGATACATTTTATATAAATGATAATCTAGTACTAAGAACACAAACTTCACCAGTTCAAATAAGAGTTATGGAAAATCAAACACCACCTATAAAGATGATTGCTCCAGGAAAAGTTTATAGATCAGATGCAGTTGATGCTACTCATTCACCTATATTCTATCAAATGGAAGGTCTTGTAATTGACAAGGGAGTTACATTTGCTGATCTTAAAGGAACATTAGAATTATTTGCAAAGAAAATGTTTGGTGATAAAGTAAAAACTAAGTTTAGACCACATCATTTCCCATTTACAGAACCATCAGCAGAAATGGATGCAACATGTTTTGTTTGTGGAGGAGAAGGTTGTAGAGTATGTAAAGGTAGCGGATGGATAGAACTTTTGGGTTGTGGAATGGTTCACCCTCAAGTTTTAAGAAATTGTGGAATTGATCCAGAGGTTTATAGTGGATTTGCATTTGGATTTGGAGTAGATAGAATGGTAATGCTTAAATACGGCATAGATGATATCAGATTATTATACGAAAGTGATATGAGATTCTTAAATCAATTTTAGTAGGAGGTAAAAAGGATGAAAGTACCATTTAATTGGCTGAAAGATTATGTAGAAGTTAATATAGACGCAAAAGAATTAGGAGATAGATTAACCTTATCAGGTTCTGCTGTTGAAGAGGTAATAATACAAGGGGATACAATAAAAAATGTTGTAACTTGTCAAATTACTGAAATAACACCTCATCCAGATGCTGATAAATTAAAGGTATGTCAAGTTAATATTGGAAAAGAGGAGCCTATACAAATAGTTACAGCTGCTACCAATATGAAGGAAATGGATAAGGTTCCAGTAGCCTTACATAAATCAATTCTTGCAGATGGAACAGAAATTAAAAAAGGTAAATTAAGAGGAATTGTATCTAATGGAATGTTTTGTTCAGAAGAAGAGTTAGGTATTGCTGAAGATGAGCCAATACATGGGCTAATGATATTACCACAAGATGCTGAAGTTGGAATAGATATAAAAGAATATTTAGGGTTAAACAAAGCTATTCTTGATTTCGAAATAACTTCAAATAGACCAGATTGTTTAAGTATAGTTGGAATGGCTAGAGAAACAGCAGCAACTATAAGATCAACTTACAAAATGCCAAGTTTAGATTATATAGTTAAAAATAGTACTAATATAAATGATGAATTAAAGGTTGAAGTTAAGGATGATTTATGTAGAAGATATATGGCAAGAGGAGTTAAAAATGTTAAAGTAGCTCCATCACCAGCTTGGATGCAAGAAAGACTTTTAGAAGCTGGAGTTAGACCTATAAATAATATAGTTGATATAACTAATTTTGTAATGCTTGAACTTGGTGAGCCTATGCATGCCTTTGATGCAAGAGAAATAGAAAGTAAGAAAATAGTTGTTGAAAGAGCTAAAGATGGAGAAAAATTTACTACATTAGATGAAATAGAAAGAGAATTAGATTCAAACTTCTTATGTATTAAAGATGGTGATAAAACAATAGCTTTAGCTGGTATTATGGGGGGATTAAACTCAGAAATAAAAGAAGATACAAAAGAAGTTATTTTTGAGTGTGCAAACTTTGATGGAACAAATATAAGAGTTAATTCTAAGAAGTTAAACTTAAGAACAGAAAGTTCATCAAGATTTGAAAAGGATATAGATCCTAACTTAGCAGCATTAGCATTAGATAGAGCTTGCTCTTTAATTTGTGAATTAGGCTGTGGAGAGGTAATGGAAGGAACTATAGATGTTTATAATAAAAAGAAAGAAGAGTCAAGTATAGAAGTAGATTCAAAGTGGATTAACACTTTCCTTGGAACAGATATATCTAAAGAAGAAATGAAAAAATGCTTAGATTCTTTAGATTTAAATACTATTATAAATGGAGATATCCTTAATATTAAAATACCTACATTTAGAATTGATATTGCAATTAAAGAAGATATTGCTGAAGAAGTAGCGAGAATATATGGATATGATATTATACCAACAACTATATTTAAGGTTTCTACAGAAAGAGAGCCTAAATATAAAAATGAATTATTAACTGAAAATGTTATTAAATCAATGATAGGTAGTGGAGTGAATCAATCAATAAGTTATTCATTTATATCTCCTAAAGTATTTGATAAAATTAAGTTACCTATAGATAGTCCTCTTAGAAATGTAGTTAAGATTAAAAATCCATTAGGTGAAGACTATTCAGTAATGAGAACAACAACTATACATTCAATGATGGAGTGTTTAGGTAGAAACTATTCAAGAAATAATGACTATGTTAGATTATTTGAAGTTGGAAAGATATATATTCCAAATAATGATGAAACAAAACTTCCTACTGAAAAAAATATATTAACAATAGGTATATATGGTGAGTGTGATTATTTAGATCTTAAAGGAATAGTTGAAAATGTAATAGATGGACTTGGAATAACTAAAGAATCATATATAAGAGAAAGTGAAAATTCAAGTTATCATCCAGGAAAAATAGCAGCATTAATGATTGGAAAATCAAAAGCTGGAGTTTTAGGAGAAGTTCATCCAGATGTTACAGAGGAATATGGAATAGATGCTGAATGTTATATTGCAGAATTAGATTTAGATATATTATTTAATAATGCAGAAGTTACTAAAAAATATAAAGCTCTTCCTAAGTTCCCGGCAGTAACTAGAGATATAGCATTATTAGTTAATGACGAAACTTTAGTTCAAGAAATTGAAGATACTATAAGAAAAACTGGTGGAGCTTTAGTTGAAACTGTAAAACTATTTGATATATATAAGGGAGCACAAATACCAGAGGGTAAGAAGAGTATAGCTTATGCAATTGCATATAGAGATGAAACAAAAACATTAACAGATAAAGATGTAAATAAGGTACACGATAAAATATTAAGAAGCTTAGAATATAAATTAGGAGCTACTTTAAGATAATAAAAAAATCAAACTCTCTTGAGTTTGATTTTTTTATTAAAAATAAAGAATTTCTAAATATTATCTAAAACATATATTAAGTAAAGTTAACTTATGATAAAATAATAAACGTATTTATTTTTTATAAAAGGAGAAGATATATGGAATTTTTAATGAATGCATTAAAAGGTATGATTATAGGTGTTTCAAACGTTATCCCAGGGGTAAGTGGAGGAACTATGGCTGTTGTAATGGGGATTTATGATAAAATAATTTATACTGTTAATAATTTTTTCAAGGATATAAAAAAGAGTATAATTTTTATAGGATCTCTTGGAATTGGTGCTATAACAGGAATTTTATTATTTACTAATATTATAGATTATCTTTTAAAAAATTATAATGAGCAAACTAATTTTTTCTTTATTGGATTAATATTAGGTACGGCTCCATTACTTTATAAGAAAGCTACTGAGAAAAAAGTAAGTAAAGGAAACTATATAGCATTAGTAATTGGATTTATAATAGTAGCAGGACTTGGTGTATTAGAAAAAACAAATCCAAATACAGCTTTTTTAAGTACATTATTTAAACCAAATATGATAGGATTTTTTATAGCTGGTTTTATAGCAGCAGCAACAATGATTTTGCCAGGAATAAGTGGATCATTTGTATTGCTTTTAATAGGTTTATATGAGCCAATAATTGAAGTAGTTAAAAATTTTGATATTATAAATATGGCTGTAATAGGAGTTGGTGTAATAGGTGGATTTTTATTAATGACTAAACTTATAGAAGGTCTATTTAATAAATATCCTCAAACTGCATATTGCACAATTTTTGGATTAGTAGTAGGATCGGTCTTTGTTATTTTTCCAGGATTTACATTTGGGGTAAGTGGAGTAATATCAATAATTTCATTACTAATAGGATTTGTAATTGCATATATAATTGGAAAAAATGAAAGTAAATAATTTAAATAAAATAAGCTAAAGTATTTTTAATACTTTAGCTTATTTTATTTAAATTATTATTACATTTGATTATCACTATACATTATTTGAAATATTTATGATAAAATGAAATAAAAGATAATTATTATGTTAACGAGGTGTGGGGATGAATACGGTAACAATTAAAATAAATGGAATAGAATATAATCTTAAAGGAAGAGAAAATCAAGAATACTTAGTTAGAATATCAGGATATGTGGATGGAAAAATAAAAGATATTATGGGAAACAATAGAAAACTTAGTTCTACTGCAGTAGCTACACTAGCAGCACTTAATATTGCAGATGAACTTTTTAAGGCTGATGAAGAAATAGAAACTTTAATGAAAAAGAAAGCTTCATTAGAAGAAAGAAATATAACATTAAAAGAAAGATTAAATGAATTAAAAGAAGAGTTTGAGAATGTTGTTAGTGAAAAAGATAAGGAAATAGAAAACCTTAAAAGAAAATTAGAATATTTTGAAGATAGAAATTTATCTGTAGATGAACTAGAGCTAAAGGTTAAATCTTTAACAGAAGAAGCAAAGGTAGTAGAGGACTTAAATAATGAAATAAAATCTTTAAAAAATGAAATATTATTAAAGGAAAATGAAAATTCAGGTTCAAAAGAAAGATTAGATAAACTAAAACAAGAATTTATAAATGTTAAAGAAACAATGGAAAAAGAGATAAAAAAACTACAACGAGAAAGTAGTATAATGAAAAGTAGCAGTGATGACTTAAGAGTTGCAGTAGAAGATTCATATATAAAAATTGCATCATTAGAAGAAGATAATAGGGAACTTTTAAATAATGAAAGAAAATATAAAAATGAAATTGAAGAGTTGAATAAAAAAGTATTAGAAAGTTGCAATAAAGAAGAAATAGATAAATATAAAAGTGAAATACTTAAGCTTGGAAGTCAAATTACAATAATTGAAGATGAGTATAAAAAGATTTCTAAAGAAAAGGAACTACTAAAGACTAAAAATAAGGATGATAGATTTAAATTGCAAAATTGTAAATATAAAGTATTAGATTTAGAAAAAAAATTAGTAGATATACAAATAGAATTAGCTAAAGAAAGAAAAAGCAAAAATCCATTATTAAAATAATAAAAAAGTAAAGCTAAAGGTTACTATCTTTAGCTTTACTTATTAAAAGTTAAAATTCATATATAGTAGATGTATTATCTTCAAGTTCATTTACAGTTATTTGAATATTGGAAATTAAAGAATTATCTTTCTTTTCTATAAGAAATAATTTTTTTGAAAAATTTTCGTTAGAATCTTTAGAAGCATCACAGTTAATAATTAATTTATTATCATTAATATCAAATTTATGGTTTATAAATGGATTATTAATACCATTAAAGTATAAATAATCTTTACCTTCATTTTGAATAGTAAATCCATAAATACCTCTTTCGGATGATTTATTATTTATCATAGATATTAATGCAGGATCAACTAATTCATTTAAATTTATTTCTTTAATTTGTATATTTTCCTCAGTAAAGTCTTCAATTAAAATTTCTTTTTGAATTTTAGATGAAATTTCTGATATAGCAGAAATTGGTTTAGCCTTAATAAGGCTTAGTGATAGTATTATTATAAATAATAGGCTTGTTGAAAATATAAAATATAATTTTTTCATAATAACCTCCCTCAATAAGTCTATTTTAAAAATATATTTATCATAAATATATACATTAATTATGTTAAATATACATAATTTTAGAAAAATAAAGTGAAGTTAATTATATTATAGCTATTATATAGAACAATAGAAAAATATTAGAATTTATGATATATATATTTAGTAAGAAATTATTTTAATATATATTATAAAATTAATATATAAGCAGTAGGAGAAAACAGTATGAATAAAATAGAAATTTTAGCTCCCGCAGGAAGTATGGAAAGTCTTTTTGCCGCAATTAATAAAGGAGCAGATGCAGTTTACTTAGGTGGAAATAAATTTTCAGCTAGAGCATATGCATCAAATTTTGATAATGATAATATGATAAAGGCTATAGATTATGCACATAGCTATGGGGTTAAAGTATATGTAACATTAAATACAATTTTAAAAGAAAATGAAATTGAAGAGGCAGTAAGATATGTTGGGTTTTTATATGAAATAGGCGTAGACGCGCTAATATTACAAGATTTAGGATTGTTTAAAAGAGTAAAAGAAGACTATAATGATTTTGAAATACATGCATCTACACAAATGACAATACATAATGGTGAAGGAGCTCTATTTTTTAAAGAAAAGGGATTTCATAGAATAGTCTTATCAAGAGAGCTTTCAGTAGATGAAGTAAAATATATATCAAAAGACTTAGGAATAGAAACAGAGATATTTGTACATGGGGCCCTTTGTATTTCTTATTCAGGGCAATGTTTAATGAGCTCAATGATAGGGGGAAGAAGCGGAAATAGAGGAAGGTGTGCACAACCATGTAGAATGGAATATACACTTAAAGGAAAAACTTCAGGAGAGAGAAGTGCGTACTTACTTAGTCCAAAAGATACATGTACTATAGAAGATATGGATGAAATAATAGCTTCAGGTACATCATCACTAAAAATAGAAGGAAGAATGAAAAGAGCAGAGTATGTAGCAGGAGTTGTAGATAATTACAGAAAAGCTTGTGATAAGGTATTATTTAATAAAAAATATAATGTTTATAATGGAAAAAGAGAATTATTACAATTATTTAATAGAGGTGGATTTTCTAAAGCATACTTACATAAAAATGTTGGAAAAGATATGATGAGTTATAAGCATCCACGAAATACTGGTGTACCATTAGGTAGAGTAGAAAGTAATGGAGAGATAGTATTAAAGGAAAATATATCATTAGGAGATGGATTTAGATTTAAAGACAAGGGTTTTGCAGTAAATAAAATAACATTAAATGGAGTTGAAGTAAAAGAAGCTAAAGAAGGTGAAATGGTTAAACTATTTCCAATAGCATATAAAAAAGGAGATGAACTTTTTAAATCATTAGATAAGAAGTTATTTGATAGTTTAGAAGAATATATAAAGCCTTATAATAAAAAAATAAATTTAAATGCTAAAGTAATATTTAAGCAAGGTTTTCCTATGACTATTGAGGTAAGATATAAAAATAAAGATTATAAGTTTAGTGGGGCAGAAGTTGAAAAAGCTTTAAAGAAGCCGTTAGAAAAAGAAAGAATAGAAGAAGCTTTAAAAAAATCAGGAGATTGTACTTTTAAATTTGATAAAATAGAATTTACAGAATATGAAAATGGATTTTTAAGAATTTCAGATTTAAATGCTTTAAGAAGAGAGGCTTTAGAAGGAATACAAAAAAGTATAACAAAATCATATAGAAGAAAACGTCCGGAAAAATTAAACGAGAAGCCTATTAATTACTGTAATAAATCTTTAGATATAGTATATCAATGTATTACTAAGATGCAATTAAAAGCATTAGTTGAAAGTAATTTTGAAAATATTGCTTTAGATATTTTTAGTAGAGATAAAGATGCTTTAAGAATAGCAGATGTTAAGGAACTTTATAATAATAACAATAAAATAAATATATTTATTAAAATTCCTAATATAATTAAAAATGAATTTAATAATGTTATAAAGGTAGTAGATGAATTAAAACCGTATATAAAAGGATTAATTACAGTTAATGCAGGTATAATAAAAAAGTATCAAGATGAATTATATATTATTGGTGACTATAAATTAAATATAGTTAATTCAGAATCATTAAAGTTCTATCAAAATGAAATAAATATTCCAACATTAAGCTTAGAGTTAAATCGTAGAGAAATAAAAGAAATTTTAAAGAAAAACAAAGGAAATATACAAAGTATTATATATGGTAAAACAGAACTTATGATTAGTGAGTATTGTCCTATAGGAAGTACATTTGGAGAAAAATCATCTTGCAGAGAATGTAATGTAGCATGTTCAAGAGATGAATTTAAACTAGTTGATAGAATGAAAGAAAGCTTTAGAGTAATGACTGATATTTATTGTAGAAGTTATATATTAAATCCAGTTCCGTTAAATTTAATAGAAGAGAAGAAGGATTTAATTGATATTGGAGTAAATTCTTTTAGAGTAGAATTTAGAGATGAAAGCTATGAGGAAGTAAAAAAAGTAATAAAAATGATAAATGGAGAAGAAACTGTAAATACAGCAAAATATACAAAAGGACACTATAGAAGAGGAATAGAGTAGATAGGAGAGCGATTATGAGCATTAACATAATTAAACTATTATTGATAGGGACTTTTATATTAACAATAATGGTTATAATAGGTACTATAAAAATAAAAAATAGTCCTAGTTTATTAAATGCATCAAAAGAAGATAAAATAAAAGGAATAACTTTGATTAAAAATTTATGGAAAAACCAAATAATAATGGCAGCTATTTCTATAACTTTATTAGTTATTTTATTTATTGTAGAAGATAATTTAAAGGAATTTGTTAAAACAAGTATTACAATAATATCAGAGATATTTGTGGTAATAGCAGCATTAATGACTGTAAAAAATTATAATAAGTTTAAAGTTAGTTTTTCTAAACTTTTTACTAAATTTAATAATTAATTGAGATAAAAGGAGTAATTATGGACGAAAAAGCTCTAAGAGTATTAGAATTCGATAAAGTTAAAGAAAAATTAAAATTTTTTGCTGTAACTTCAAGTGGGAAAGAATTAGTAGAAAATTTAGAGCCATATAAGACATTATTTGAAGTTAAAAATAAGTTACAAGAAAGTAATGAAGCCTTAGATTTATTAATAAGAAAAGGTGCACCTCCATTTGAAGGATTATTTGATGTTAGAGAATCTGTTGAAAGAGCTAAAAAAGGTGGAGTCTTATCTCCAGGGCAACTTCTTAGAATTGGCGGAATGTTAAGATGTACACGAAGATTTAAGGAATATATTTCTAGAGGTGATGAAGAAATAAAATACCCTAAATTAGAAGATTTAGCATATTTATTGATTCCAATAAAAAAATTAGAAGATGATATTGAACTAGCAATAGTATCAGAAGATGAGATAAGCGATAGAGCTAGTAGTACATTACATGGAATAAGAAGAAGCCTAAAAGAAAAAAACTCATCAGTAAGAGAAAAAATAAATGGAATTGTTAGAGCTAACTCAAAGTATCTTCAAGACAATCTATATACAATGAGGGGAGATAGATATGTACTTCCTGTTAAAGCGGAATATAAAGGTGCAGTACCAGGGTTAGTTCATGATCAAAGTTCTACGGGAGCAACACTTTTTATAGAACCTATGAGCTTAGTTAACTTAAATAACGAAATAAAAGAGCTTAAATTAAAGGAAAAGGCGGAAATTGAAAGAATTTTAATGGAGCTATCTTTAAAAGTGTATGAAAATATAGAAGAAGTAAAAAATAATTCAAAAATATTATCGGAATTAGATTTTATATTTGCAAAAGGTAAATATGCATCATCATTAAATGCCATATGTCCTTATGTTAATGAAGATAAAAGCTTTGATATTATTCAAGGAAGACATCCTTTAATAGATCCTAAGATTGTTGTACCATGTGATATATATTTAGGTAGAGAGTTTAATACATTAATGATTACTGGACCAAATACTGGAGGTAAAACAGTAACATTAAAAACAGTAGGGCTATTACATCTTATGGCATTAAGTGGTATGCTTATTCCAGCCAAAGATGCATCTACAATTAGTTTTTATACTAATATTTTTGCAGATATTGGTGATGAGCAAAGTATTGAACAATCGTTATCTACATTTTCCTCACATATGACTAATATAGTTAAAATTATGGAATTAGCAGATGAAAACTCATTGATTCTTTTTGATGAATTAGGTTCGGGGACAGATCCAGTAGAGGGTGCTGGATTAGCAGTTGCAATTTTAGACACTTTAAGAAATAGAGGAGCAAGACAAATTGCAACCACTCATTATAGTGAATTAAAAGGATATGCATTAAAGACTGAAGGAATAGAAAATGCTTCTGTTGAGTTCGATGTTGAAACATTAAAACCAACATATAGACTTTTAATAGGAATACCAGGTAAATCAAATGCCTTTGAAATATCAAAAAGACTTGGACTAAATGATGATGTAATTAGTAAAGCTAAAAATTATATATCAGAAGAAAACTTGCAGTTTGAAGATTTAATAAGAGATCTTCAAGAAAAAAGTATTATAGCTAATAGAGATGCACGAGAAGCAAGTAAAGCAAAAAAAGAAGCTGAACTACTAAGAAAAAAATATGAAGAAAAAATTAGCCGTTTAGAAGAAGTAAGAGATAAAGCATATGAAGATGCACGAAGAGAAGCAAAGAATATAGTATCTAAAGCAAAAGATGAAGCAGATGATATTCTAAAAGCCATGAGAGAATTAGAGAAGATGGGAATAGAATCTGGAGGAAGAAAAAGATTAGAAGAAGAGAGAAAAAAATTAAAAGATAGCCTAGAAGAAAGAGAAGCAGCTATATACAAGATGAAAGAAAATCAAGGAGAAGTTATAGATAAAGTTGTTTTAGGAATGGATGCTTTTCTTCCATCGTTAAATCAAAAAGTTATAATTATTTCAATGCCTGATTCAAAGGGAGAAGTACAAGTTGAAGCTGGTATTATGAAAATTAACGTAAAACTTAAAGATTTAAGAAAAGTAAGTGGAACTCCTGTGAAAAAAGAAAAGAAGAAAAGAGAACTTAAATTAAATTTAGCCTCTGTTGAAAGTAGAATTGATTTAAGGGGAATGGATTCGGAAGAAGCTTGCTTTAGAACTGACAAATATTTAGATGAAGCGTATATGAGTAACTTAGGAGAAGTAGTAATTGTTCATGGTAAAGGAACTGGAGTTTTAAGAAAAGCAATTAATGATATGTTAAAGAGACATCCACATGTTAAAACCTATAGATTAGGAGTATATGGAGAAGGTGGAGATGGAGTTACTGTTGTAACTTTAAAGTAATATTAAAAGAGACTCATGTTTTAGAGTCTCTTTTGTGTTATAATAGTATTAGAATGAGGTGATGGAATGTATTTAATTAGCAGTTGTTTATGCGGTGTTAATTGTAAATATAATGGAGGAAATAATCTAAATAAATATTGTGTTAAGTTACTTAAAGCTGGAAAAGCTATATTAGTATGTCCTGAGCAATTAGGTGGGCTTAGTACTCCAAGAATTCCAGCTGAGATTCTAGGGACAGCTGAGGGGGTAATAAGTGGAAAAGATAAAGTTTTAAATAAGGATGGAAGAGATGTAACAAATGAATTTTTAAAAGGTGCTAAGGAAACTTTACATATTGCAAAGGAAAGTAAAGTTAAAGTTGCAATTTTAAAAGAGGGAAGTCCATCTTGTGGAGTAAACTTTATATATAATGGGAAATTTAATGGAATCAAGATAGAAGGTAGAGGAATAACTACAAGTATTTTAGAAAGTGCTAATATAGAAGTTATAAGTGATATAGATATGGAGGACTATAGGAATGGGATTTTTAGATCTTTTTAAAAGAAATAAAGCTTACATAGATAAGTATGATGAAATAGATAATAATGAATATGAAGATGAACAAATAGAAGAAGTTAAAGAAGAAAAAAAACAAGAAGAGATTAAATTTAATATAAATTTAGAGGTAGAAGAAATTAAAAATGAGCCTGTAGAAGAAAAAGTTAATTTAAAAGTCCTAAGTGAAAAAGAAATAGAAGAGTTAATAATAGGAGAAATTCTTAATGTTATAGATAACTATGATAACTTTAAAGATATGGAAATCTATGCAAAAGAGGCTTCTAAAAATATAGGAAAAGAGTATTTAAGTCTATTACCTAATTTTATTCATGGAAAAGTATCTAAACCAAGCAAATTTAGAGGAAAATATGATGAGCTTGGAGAATGGAATATAGTTGTTGAGAATGTAGTTTTAATGATTATCTTTAACTATAAAGAAGATTCTATAGAATATTTGGAGAAAATTGCATATGGAAATAATCAAATAAAATTAAAGGCAATAAATTTATTATGTAAATTAGCTTCTGAAGATGTTAAAACAGATAAAGTATTAGAGGGGCTTATGAATCATTTGGTAAATTTTTCTGATGAGGATAAAATCATAATATTTGGATTTATGTCTCAAATAAAGGGAAATAATAAAGTTATAGGAGTAATTCAACATTTTTACAAAACTTTCGTAAAGGAAGGAGATGTTGTAAAAGGTTATCAAACTCTTATAAAATTAATAAATGCAGCAGAAAGATTTACAGAAGGACATTTAAAATTCTTAAAGACTTTATCTATGGGAAAAAGTATAATAAATTTAGAAGAAATAATGGGAATAGAAAAAAATGATAAAAAAATAATTGATATTGGAAAAATTAGTGATGAATTAAAAGTAAATGCAACAATAACATTTTATACATTAGATAATACTGATGATGACATCAATAGTAAGCTTTATTATTTAAGTGAATATTGCTTAGATAAGGCTTTAAGGGAAAAAGTAAGAGCTGTAATAAAGAAGTAAAGTTAAATGGGAGCTAAATAGCTCTCATTTTAATTTAATAAGAAAATTTAAGAATATAAAAGGAATTAACTTTAAAATATTAAAAAATAATAATATTTTAATAAATACTAGGTTTAAATTTAGTGATATTTTTGTTATAATTCAATGTAGTATTGGAGGGATAAATTTGAATGATAAAAGAAAAAAATTAAGAAGAAAAATGATGATAAGAAGAAGAATAACAGCAATGACGGTAGCAGGATTAGTAGTTGGACTAGTTATTTATACTCCAATAAAAATTAAACATAAAAATCTTTTACAATTAGAGGCTAAAGCAACAGAGAGATTTAGTGGACAAATGAGTGTGGTAGAAGATTATAAAAATTTAAAAGAGAATAAAAAAAATATATATACTAGTGATGAAAAAATAGCAGAAATACAAAAATTAGAAGATGAAATTTCAAATGAGATTTCAAATGGAATTACAGATAATTTAAACAAATTTGTAAGTGATTTAAAAGCATTAGTCAGTGAAGTTAGTGCATCAAATGAAGTAGAGTTAGAAGCAATTTTTAATAAAATAAATGAGGACAAACTAGAGGGATTTACTGAAGAGGAAATTAAAAAAGTTAATTCTTTTATAGATGATTATGATGGTTTTTATAAAGAGAGAAATTATAAAAGTGCAAAAGATACTTTAAGTAAACTACAAGGTTATATAAACGATATTAAAAAAGATGCGAATCAAAGAAGAATTAAAAAAACATATGATTTAAAGTCTAGTGAAGATGCAAGTAAAAGGGAAGCAAAATATATAAATGGAATTTTACTTGTTAATAAAGAATATGGTTTACCAGACTCCTTTGCACCAGGAGAAAGTGCTGAAGCAAGAGCTGCTTTTGAAGAAATGAAAGCTAAAGCTGCAAGTGAAGGAGTATACTTAAATGCATTTTCTACTTACAGAAGCTATTGGAGTCAAAATAGATTATATTGGAATTATGCATCAAATTATGGACAGGAACCTACAGATACTTTTTCAGCAAGAGCTGGATTTAGTGAACATCAAACCGGGTTAGCATTTGATATTGGAGGAGCTGATAGATCTTTATGGGCAGAAAATGCTTTTAAAAATACAATAGAAGCTAAATGGTTAAAAGATAATGCTTATAAATATGGATTTATTTTAAGATATCCTGAAGGAAAAGAATGGAAGACAGGGTTTATATTTGAATCATGGCATTTTAGATATATAGGAAAAGAGCATAGCAAAAACTTTGCTAATAATGATTTAACATTAGAAGAGTATTTAGGATTATAAAAGAAGGCATTGAAATTTAAATTTCAATGCCTTCTTTATTACTTATTAATTACTATGTTTATATTTTCCACTGTAGGATCTTCAGTTCCTTGAACATAAAGATTTGCCCTTTTTAAGTCATTTACATAATTAACAATTTCTTCAGTTATTTCTTCACCTGGACAAAGTAGTGGGATACCAGGAGGATAAGCTAGAAGAAATTCACCTGAAATTTTACCTATACTATCTTTTAAAGGTGTAGAAGATTTAGCACTATAAAATGCCTTTCTAGGATCTAAAATTTTCTTTGGAATAGATGGAATATCTAAAAAGTCTGGTATTTTATGTCCTTTTCCATAATAATCTTTAGAAATTTCTTTAAGTGCAGATAATAATCTATCCATACCATTTTTTGTATCTCCAAAAGAACCTACTGCAAGAACGTTATAAAAATCAGATAGTTCCATTTGTATATGATATTTATTTGATAATATCATATCTAGTTCAAAACCTGTAATTCCAAGGTCTCTACATGAAATTGTAAGTTTTGTAGAATCAAAAGAATATGATCCAGGTTTAGAGAGAACCTCTTCACCAAAACAATAAAATCCTGGAATTTTATTTATTTCATCTCTAGTATATTTACATAATTCTATTGTTTTTGAAAGTAATTCTTTTCCCTCAAGGGCTATTTGTCTTCTAGCACAATCAAGAGAAGCCATTAATATATATGATGGTGAAGTTGTTTGTAATAAATTAAGAATTTGTTGAACTCTTTTTGCACTAATATATTTACTCTTTAAATGTAATAATGATCCTTGAGTTAAAGAACCTATAATTTTATGAGTGCTTTGTGCACACATATCAGCACCAGCTTCTAGAGCAGATAAAGGTAACTTATCAGAAAATGCTAAGTGAGGGCCGTGAGCTTCATCAACGATTATAGGAATATCAAAACTATGAACAATATCAACTATTTTCTTTATATCAGTTGCAACACCATAATATGTTGGATTGATAATTAAAACAGCTTTTGCATCAGGGTTTTCTTTTAATGTTCTTTCAACAGTTTCAGGGGAAACCCCTTGAGCAATTCCAAGTTTTTTATCTAATTCAGGCTGCATGAACACTGGAATTGCACCACTTAATATAATTCCTGCAGTTATAGATTTATGTACATTTCTAGGGACTATTATTTTATCTCCATCATTAACTACTGACATTATCATTGCTTGAATGGCGCCAGATGTTCCATGAATAGAGAAAAATGATGCATCAGCTCCATATGCATCAGCTACAAGTTCTTGAGCTTTTTTTATTGGTCCAGTAGGATGGTGTAAACTATCAACCAATTTAAATACAGTAACATCTATTTTAAACGGGTTTTCTCCGATGAAATTTTTAAATTCACTATCAATACCAACTCCTTTTTTGTGACCTGGTACGTGAAATGGTAAAGTATCTCTATTTACATACTCCTTAAGAGCATTAAAAAGGGGAGTTTCTTGTTGATTTAATTTATACAATAAGGACACCTTCTTTCATTACTAGTGTATATATTTAACTATATTTTATACAAACATTAATATTATATTTTATTAGATAGGGGTATGCAATAAAAAAATTTCTATTATTTAAATAATATTTAATTAAAGAGTCTTTTGAAATATTGAATAATTTTCTAATTATATGATAAGAATATTTGAAGAGAATGTTAATTTAGATTAAAAGGAGGGATTTACCTGTGTCAAATTTACAAGTAAATAAAAGAAATGAAAGCATACCAAATAGTGCTAAAAAAGCAAGGAGAGCTGGAAAGGTACCAGGTATATTGTATGGAAAGGCTATAAACACTTTAATGTTTGAAGTAGGAGAATTAGAATTAGGAAGAGAAATATCAGCTCAAGGTGAGCATGGAATACTAAATTTTAATATTGAAGGAGAAGAACATAAAGCCTTAGTTAAAGATGTTCAAAGAGATCCAGTTTCTCATAAGATAATTCATTTAGATTTAGAGGAATTACAAGGAAACCAAAAAATAATATCATCAGTTCCTATACATTATGTAGGAGAAGAAATTTTAACTAAAAGAGGAATAGTTATTCAAAAAGAAAAAGATAGTGTAAGAGTAGAGTGCTCAGCAGATTCATTACCCAAATATATAAACATTGATATTAAGAGTTCACAGGTAGGATCAGTATATAGATATGGTGATTTAGAAGTGGCTTCAGAAATATCAATAATAGATGACTTATCTACTGTAATAGCATCAATAAGCTTTGAACGAAAGACAGTTTCAGATGATATGGAAGCTGCAGTTGAACCAGAAAAATAATATAATAAGTAGCTTATAAGGAGAAGTATAAAAAATACATACTTTCTCCTTATATTTTTATATTCCAATAATATTTTTTTTAGTGTATAATATAATCTGACAATTATTAGTAGGAGGGGTATAATGTTATACAGAGAAAAATATAATCACTGGTTAGAATCCGGAATTATTGATGAGAATATTAAAGAAGAACTTAAGAGCATTAAAGATGAAAAAGAAATTGAAGATAGATTCTATAAAGATCTTGATTTTGGAACAGGTGGGCTAAGAGGCGTTATAGGTGCTGGTAGTAATAGAATGAATATTTATACAGTAGCAAAAGCAACACAAGGTTTTGCTAACTATTTAAATGGAAGATTTGAATCTCCAGCGGTAGCAATTGCATATGATTCAAGAAATATGTCAAAGGAATTTGCTAAAGCAGCAGCATTAAATCTTTGTGCTAATAATGTAAAGGTATATCTTTTTGAGGACTTAAGACCTACACCAATGCTTTCTTTTGCTGTTAGACATTTAAATTGTACAGGTGGTATAGTTATAACAGCTTCACATAATCCTAAGCAATATAATGGATATAAAGTTTATGATGAATTTGGTGGTCAAGTTACTGATGAAAAGGCTAACATAATAATAAATGAAGTAAACAGTATTAAAGATTTTGATGAAATGAAGAATATATCAGAAGAAGAAGCCTTAGCTAAAGAGCTTTTAGTTTATATTGGTGAAGAAGTTGATAAAGCTTATATTGATTCTGTAAAGGGATTAACTATAAGAGCTGATTTAGTAAAAGAGAAAGCTTCTGATTTAAAGGTTATATATACTCCGATTCATGGCTCTGGAAATATTCCAGTTAGAAGAGTTTTAAAAGAACTTGGATATACTGGTGTAGATGTTGTAAAGGAACAAGAGGCTCCAGATGGAAACTTCCCAACAGCATCATATCCAAATCCAGAAGAACCAGCTGTATTTAAATTAGCTTTAGAAATGGCTAAAACAGAAGAACCAGATGTGATATTTGCAACAGATCCAGATGCAGATAGAATTGGGGTAGTTGTTAAGGATAGTCAAGGAGAATATAAAGTATTAACAGGAAACCAAACAGGGTTACTATTAACAGAGTATTTATTAGATGCTTTAAAATCAGAAAATAAGTTGCCAGAAAATGGTGTTGTTATTAAAACTATAGTAACATCAGAAGGGGCTAAGAAAATAGCAGAAGCATATAATGTTGAAGTAATGGATGTACTTACAGGATTTAAGTACATTGGAGAAAAAATTAGAGAGTTTAAAGAAGCTAAAAACAAGACTTACTTATTTGGATTTGAAGAAAGCTATGGATATTTAGCAGGAGATTTTGTAAGAGATAAGGATGCTGTTATAGCTGCAATGCTTATAGCAGAAATGACTCTTTACTATAAAGAACAAGGTAAGAGTTTATTTGATGCAATAGTTAACTTATATGAAAAGTATGGATTCTTTAAAGAAACATTAGTTTCATTTGAATTAAAAGGTAAAGAAGGTCAAGAAAAAATATCTAACTGTATTGACTCATTTAGAAACTCAAAACTTGAAGAAGTTAACGGTATTAAAGTAAATACAATACTTGATTATAAATTAAGTACAGAGGAAAATTTAATAACTGGTGAAAAGAATGAAATAAAACTTCCTAAATCAAATGTTATTAAGTTTATATTAGAAAATGGCTCTTGGTTTGTTGTAAGACCATCAGGAACAGAACCTAAAATGAAAGCTTATGTTGCTATAAAAGGGTCTAGCTTAGAAGATGCCGATATATCACTAGAAAGCTTTAAAAATAAAGTTATAGAAATAATTAATGAAAAACTAGCTTAATAATAAAAGTAGGACTTTTAAAGATTTTTATAAGTCCTACTTTTATATTTTTATATAATTATTATTAATAATATATTTTATAGAAATAAATTAAAGAGATATTAATACTTATTCATAGAATTTAAGGTTTTAATAATATTAAAATACAACTCATAAGGAACAGAAAAGTTACCGTCAGCAATTCCAATATCTAGATTACGTCTATTAGAACCATGATAATCGCTTCCACCACAAGAAATCAAATTATATTTATCTATTAAATAATCTAAAAAATTATGATCATCATTTGAAAATGATGGATAATATCTTTCAACTCCATTTAGTCCTAGAGAAATTAAATATTTAATATGTTCTTCAATTTCAAACTTATTAAATCCCTTTAATCCAATTTTTTTATTATAGTGAGCTAAGAAAGAGAGTCCGTTAGCTTTATTAATAATTTTAAGAGTTTCATTTATTGAAATTAATTCATTTGGACCATAGGGAATCGGATCTAAGTATATATTCCAAATTTTTTGCCCATCAGTACAAATTTTATTATCTATAATATATCTATAAATATCATATCTAGATAAATATTCATCTAATTTTCTTTCTCTTAAAATATCAACATCAATATCTAAATTTTGATTTTCCTTTATATATTTAAGTATATTAGGAATGCTAGATTCTCTAGCTTTTTTCATTTTATAGTAAGATTCTAAAAATATTTCATTAGTTAAATCAATGCCTAAACCTAAAATATGTAATATTCTATTATCTCTATATACTGCACTGATTTCAATTCCAGAAATTAATTCAATATTGTGATTTTTTGCCATGATAGAAGCTTCTTTTATGCCTTTTATACTATCATGGTCAGTTAAGGCTATAGCTTTTATATTATTTTTGTATGCTGCCTTTATTAAATTAGATGGACTACATGATCCATCTGATATAAATGAGTGAGTGTGTAAATCAATTAAATTATTCATTAAACAACCTCTTTTTATAATAATAGAATATTTCTAAATTAATTTAAAATAAATTTATAGAAATATAAATACATTATATTATATAAAAGTTAAATATTGTATAATAAATATATAAATTTAAAGGGGGAGATAATAATGGATGAAATTTTGTCAAAAGCAATTACAATTGGAGTTCCTATTATTATTGTTTTAGTTTTAATTTTAACAATGTGGAAAAAGGCTCCACAAGATAAAGCAATAGTAGTAACAGGGCTAAAAAGAAGAGTGATAAGTGGACGAGGTAGTATAGTAATTCCGTTTTTTGAACAGTGCGATAGAATATCACTAGAAAATATGAAGGTTGAAGTAAAAACTCATGAATCTTTAGATAAAAATGGAGTCCCAATAGATACAGATGGCGTTGCAATTATAAAAGTAAAATCATCTCATGATGGTGTACTATTAGCAATGGAACAATTTAATACAGGTAAAGAAAGGGGTACAATTGAAGTAATCAGAGGAACTGTTCAAGATGTACTTGAAGGTAAACTTAGGGAAATAGTATCAAAAATGTCTATTGAAGAGATTTATCAAGATAGAGAGATGTTTGCAAATCAAGTTGAAGATGTAGCAAAGTCAGACCTTGAAAAAATGGGACTTGAAATAAAGACATTTACAATTAGAGATATAGATGATACTAAAGGATATTTAACGGCACTTGGAGCTAGGCAAATAGCTGAAGTTAAAAAGAATGCAGCAATAGCAGAAGCAGAGGCGAAAAGGGAAGAAATGCAAAAAACTGCTGAAGCAAAGAGATTGGGAACAGAAGCTCAAATAAAGGCAGAAACTGAAATAGCTAGAGCTACTAAGGAAAAAGAATTAAAGGTACAGTCATATAAGGAAGAGGAGAAGAAAGCTCAAGCAAAGGCTGATTTTGCATATGAGGTTGAAAAGAATATTGTTCAGAAGCAAGTAATTGAAGCACTTAAAAATGCTGAATTATTTGAAGAACAAAGACAAACAGAAATAGCAAAGCAACAAGCTATAAAAAAAGAAAGAGAACTTGAAGCAACAATTAAGAAGGTTGCAGAAGCAGATAAATATAAAGAAGAACAAGAAGCTGATGCAGAAAGGTATAAGCTTATAAAACAAGCAGAGGCAGAAGCAGAATCAATTAGAATAAAAGGTATGGCAGAAGCAGATGCTATTAGACTTAAGGGTGAGGCTACAGCAGATGCAATGAAAGCAGAAGCCAAAGCTATGAAGGAAAAGGCAGAAGCATATAAAATGTATGGAGAAGCAGCTGTAGTTCAAATGCTAGCTGATAAATTACCGGAGGTTGCTAAATATGTTTCAGAACCAATTGGAAAGACTGAAAAAATGGTTATTATAGATAATGGAGGGCATGGTGGTGCTTCAAAGGTAACTAAAAATATTACAAATATAATATCTGAAATACCAGAAGTTATAAATTCATTAACGGGTATTGATATTATAGATTTAGTAAAGAATATGAAAAACGACGATAATAAAAATTTATCTAATGAAGACTATATAAAAGAAGAGATAGAATCCGATTAAAAAGCTTAAAATATTACAAAATTTTTACCAATTACCTTTAAGATTAATTGAAAGTCAATCTTAAAGGTAATTTTTTTAGTATACTATATAGATAGGATACTTATTTTTAAAATATAAGATACACTATACGGATAAATTAAAAATAGAAGTATGAAAATTATATTGAAAATTAACTTTAAGTAATATAAAATCAATAATGAAACCTATGTAAGGAGGGATTATATTGGATTATAATTCAGTATTTAAAGAAAAGCTTGGCAAAATGCTATTTTTAGAAATGAAAAAGGAAGGTTTTAAAAGTAGTATTGGAATTCCATCATATGTTGAGTTTAAAAATAAAGATTTGTATATGCCTATTTCACCGGAACATATTACTTCAAATATAAATGATGAAATAAAAATAAAAAATTTGCCTATATATTATTTTATTGAGGGAATGTTTTTTGCTATGGGGGCAGATAAGAATTTAAGGTTTAATGATGATTATGAAACTATATTAACATATATAAAAGATACAGAAAATTGTATTAAAAGCTTAATATCTAAAAAAATAAAAGATGATAAACTTATAGATGCTTATTTGTTATTAAAGGGTTTTTATCGCTATTCAAAGGACTTAGATATAATGAAGAAGCTTTTATTAGTTGGGGAAAGTATAAGAGAAAAAGATAGTGGATTTAAAGATATATTAATGGAAGATATATCTTACTGCGAAGAAAAATTATTAAAAATACCAGATGCGTATCTTTATAAAACACTAATACTTAAAGATGAAGGTAACTTTAATGGAGCTAAGGTTGCAATAAATGAGTATGTAAATAAAGGTGGAGCTATAACAAATGATGTAAAAATAATACTGGAGGATATAAGTAATATATCAGACTATGAAGTGGCAATAGAATATTTAAAAAATGATCCAGCAAAGTCAATTGGAATATTATTAAATTTAACTGATAAATTTGAAAAAAACCCTCTTATTTATTACTATTTAGGTGTTGCATATAGAAAATTAGAAAATTATGAAAAGGCTATTTATTATTTAAATGAAAGTATATCAAAAGAAAGTGGTATATTAGAAGTTATAGTAGAATTAGGATTAAATTATGCTTGTATAAATGATTATGAAACAGCTATAAAATATTTTAAGAAAGCTTTTGAAGCAACGAAAGATATTGAAGTATGTACAAATATAATTATGTGTTATATAAATTTAAATAATTATGAAGAAGCAAAACTACATCTTGAAATTGCAAAAAAATTAAATTCAGAGGATGAAATAGTAAAAGAAATTAGCCTTATGTTAAAGGATAAATAAAATAATAAATAATATTATCTAAAGCCTCTAGGTATCTAGAGGCTTTAGTAAAATATAAAACTATAAATTAAATTTAAAAGGTTAAAAGGAGGAAAAATGAGAAGACTATTAGTAGTAATTGATTATCAAAATGATTTTGTAAATGGAGCACTTGGATTTAAAAAGGCCGAAGAGCTTGAAGGGAGAATATATTCAAAGGTTAAGTCATACTTAAATGATGGGGAAAAGGTTATATTTACTTATGACACTCATTTTGAAAATTACCTAGACACTAGAGAAGGGGAAAATTTACCAATAAAACATTGTATAATAAATACAGATGGTCATAATTTATATGGTAAATTAAATGAATTTAAAAATAATAAAAATACTATACACTATAAAAAAGAAGCTTTTGGATTATCACCTAAGGATATGCTAGAAATAAGTAATGAACTAGATTATATACCAGATAAAATTGAATTAGCAGGGGTGGTAACTAACATTTGCGTTATTAGTAATTCAATAATTTTTCAATCACAATTTCCTAATGCAGAAATATTTGTAGATGGAGATTTATGTGCAAGTTTTGATGAATCATTACATGAAAAAGCTTTAGAAGTAATGGAATCATTACAAGTAAAAGTAATTAATAAAAAATAAATAGCTATAGAGATAGCTATAAAATAGGTTACTAATAAGTTCCTAATTGTTTTTTATATGTATGAAAGTATAATAAAGTTAAAAAAGAACAGTAATGAAAATATTTATATAAAGGGGAATTTATTTATGGAACAAAAATTTGATAGTATTATAATAGGATTTGGAAAAGGCGGAAAAACTCTTGCTGGATTTATGGCTAATAAAGGTTTAAAAGTAGCTTTAATTGAAAAAAGTTCTTTAAGATATGGTGGAACTTGCATAAATGTAGCATGTATTCCTACAAAGAGTTTAGAAAATTCATCATCACAAATTAAAAAAAGAAATTTAAATAGCTATTCTGAGTTAGATTTAGAATATAAAAATGCAATAGCTAAAAAAGATAAATTAACTACAGCTCTAAGAAAAGCAAACTTTGACAAATTAAATTCCAATGAGAATATAACAATATTTACTGGTGAAGCATCTTTTGAGGATAAAAATACAGTTAAAATCATAATGGAAGATAGTAAAGAAGTAAAAGTTATAAATGGAGATAAGATATTTATAAATACAGGAACAGTTCCATTTATACCTAGTATAGATGGAATTAAAGAAACAAAAAATATATATACAAGTGAAACTCTTATGGATTTAACTGTTCTCCCTAAAAAATTAGTTATAGTAGGTGCTGGTTTTATTGGTCAAGAATTTGCTTCTATATATAGTGGTTTTGGAAGTAAGGTAACTTTATTAAATAATAATAAAGATATATTAGTTGGAGAAGACGATGATGATGTAGAAGAAATAGTTAAATTATATAATACTAAAGAAATAGAAATAGTTAATAATGTTAATATAAATAAATTTTATAATAAAGGAGATAAAGTAGTAATAGAAACTTCTGAAAACTTAAAATTTGAGGCTGATGCAGTACTTCTTTCTACTGGAAGAATGCCAAATACAAGTAATTTAAATTTAGAAGCAGCAAATGTAAAAGTGAATAATAGAGGATTTATAGAAGTTTCAGATACATTAAAAACATCAGTAGATAATATATGGGCATTAGGTGATGTTAATGGAGGAATGCAATTTACTTATATTTCCTTAGATGATTATAGAATAATTATAGATAACCTTTATAATGAAAAGAAAAGAAAAGTAAGCGATAGAAAAAATATACCAACATCAATATTTATAGATCCTACTTTCTCAAGAATTGGATTAAATGTAGCCAAAGCTAAAAAAGAGGGGTATAATATAATTGTTGCTAAAATGCCAGTAGCAGCAATACCAAGAGCAAAACAAATTGGAGCTACAGATGGATTCATTAAGGTTATTATTGATAAAGAAACAGATAAGATAATTGGCGCTAGTATTTTAAGTGAAGGATCAAGCGAATTAATTAACTTAATAAAAGTAGCAATGGATATGGGAGCTGATTATAGATATTTAAGAGATAATATTTATACTCATCCTACAATGACAGAAGCCTTAAATGAATTATTTACACCTGCTTTTATGAAAGAAGTGTAAAGTAGAATCCAAAAAAAGGAGGAATTATGTTTATTGTAGAGGATATTGAATATCATTGCCCAGTGGAAGCTTTATCAAGTATTTTAGGAAAAAAGTGGGTAGCTAGTCTTATTTGGACTATAAAAAATGATAAGAAGAGGTTTGGAGAATTACAGCGAAATTTAGAGGGCTGTAGTAAGAAGATGCTGACTCAACAATTAGATTTACTAATAAATAACGGTATTGTTATAAATGAAAAAATTAATATAAATAATACTATAGAATCTTCCTATTTTTTAAGTGAAAATGGAAAAAAACTTCTTCCAACAATAGAATCAATGATTTTATGGGGAGAGAAAAATTTAGTTTGCAAATAAAGTTTAAGGAAAAACTGTGCATTAAAAAATAATGTACAGTTTTTTTCTAATATAAGAGAATTAATAACTCCAGTTTTTATTATAAATATGGTATTATAGTAATAATAAATATAGAATTAAGGGAGCAAAAAATGGGAGAAAATAATTTTATTGACATATTAGGTTTTAAAATATATAGAAAAAAAATGTATGATTGTTTAAAATATATTAATTCTATGAAAAAAGTACATATAATATCAGGAAACCCTGAAGTACTATATACTGGGTTACATAACATTAAATTATTAGAAAACTTTACCTCTGATAATGCATTAATTATTCCAGATGGAGTAGGAACACAAATTGCTGCAAAAATTTTAAAAACCTCTGTAGAAGAGAAAATAGCAGGAATTGAACTTATGAAAGCATTAATTAAGCAGTGTGAGGAAAATGGAGAAGGAATATATTTACTAGGAACATCAGAGGAAAATATAAAAGCTTGTGTTGCTAATTTAGTTATTCAATTTCCAAAGTTAAAAATAAAAGGATATAGAAATGGTTATTTTGATATAGATAATCCAAAGAAAATTTTAAAAGATATAGAAGAAAAAAATCCTAAAATATTATTTGTAGCTATGGGATGTCCAAGACAAGAAGAATTTATTGTTAGATATATGGATAAACTTAATGTTAAAATATTTATGGGAGTTGGAGGAAGTTTTGACGTAATAGGAGAAAAAGTGAAAAGAGCTCCTAATTTTATGATTAAATTAGGATTAGAATGGTTATACAGAGTGGTTAAAGAACCTTTTAGAATTAAGAGACTTGGAAGTATACCTAAATTTTTATTGCTTGTTTATAGAAACAGAAAGGTGAAATAATGAGTAACAATAAAGTATTTAAAGCTACTGCAATGGTTATGATTATAACTATAATTAGTAGATTTTTAGGGCTAGGTAGAGATATATTAGCGGCTTATCATTTTGGAGCAGGTTCAATATATGATATATATAGTGCAGCTGTAGCTATACCAGAATCTGTATTTATGATAGTAGGATTAGCTATTTCAACTACTTTTATTCCAATGCTAAGTGAAGTAAATCATAAATATGGGAAAAAAGAGATGTTTAAATTCTCTAATAATGTAATAACTATACTATCTGTTTTATCTATTATAGTTTTTATATTAGGAATGATATTTACAGAAGAAATAGTTAAAATATTTGTTTCAGGTTTTACAGAAGAGCAAATGAAAGTAACTGTATTTTTAACTAAAATAAGTTTAATTAATATATTCTTTTTATGCATAAATGTTTGTTTTTTATCAATACTTCAAGTTTGTGAAGATTTTATTATTCCAGCAATACTAGGATTATTTTTTAATCTTCCAATAATTATTTATCTTTTAATTTTTAAAGATGTTAGTATTTTAGGTCTTACAGTAGCAAATGTAATAGGGAACTCCCTTAGAGTCCTTGTACAAATACCATCTCTTTATAAAAAAGGTTATAGAATTAGGCCTTTTATTGATTTAAAAGATAGTAGAATTAAAAGAATTCTTATACTTATTCTACCTGTTATAGTTGGAGCAGGGGCAAATTCATTAAATATGATAGTTGATAAAAATATTGCGTCATCACTTGCACCAGGAAGTATTTCTGCATTAGAATATTCTCAAAAAATAGTTGTATTTGCAAATACGGCTATAACAACATCAATTGTATCTGTAATTTATCCAGTAATGGCAAATAGGTTAAATTCAGGAGATAAAGTTGGGTTTTTAGAGTATATGTCTAAATCTATAGTTATTATAGCTTTATTTTTAGTGCCTTTAACTATGGCATTTATATTTTTAAGAAATGATATAATAAATATTTTTTATTCAAGAGGTGCATTTGGAAGTGATGCCGCATACGTAACTTCTATTGCATTTTTAGGTTATGCAATTCAATTACCGTTTTTTGGAGCTAGAGATATATTAAACTCTTCACTTTTTTCGATGCAAAAAACTAAAGTTACAAAAATTAATGGAATTATAGGAGTAGTTGTAAATATACTATTAAGCATAACTCTTTCTAAATACTTAGGTGTATTAGGAGTATCTTTAGCAACATCAATAGCTGCGGGAGTAACAGCGTTACTATTATTATATTCTACTAAAAGAATAATTGGAGAGTTTGATATAAAGCCTATGTTAATTAAAATAACCAAAATTATGATAAGTTCTTCTGTTATGATTTTAGGATTATATTTGTTTAATAACTTAATATTATTAAGAAACTCATTTATAACTATAATTATTGATTTTATTTTAGGTAGCACTATATTTATAATATGTACATTACTTTTAAAAGTAGATGAATTTATTGAAGCTATTAAAATGATTACTAATAAATTTATAAACAGAAGTAAATAGGAGGATTAAATGAAAATATTATTTATTGCTTGTTATTCACCACTTATTAATAATTCCGCTTCAATTGAAACGTTACAATATTTAAATAACTTAGCCAAAATAGATGGAAATGAAGTTCATTTATTAACAGTTAATTTTCCTAAAGATTCTGTGTACTATGATGAGTATATTTTTAGTATGCTAGATAAAAATGTTAAACTTCATATTATTTCAGGTGGTATTGTTTTTGAAAAAATAATGCCAAGGAAAAGTAATAATAACGTTAGTGATTCAAATAAAGCATCCTTTATTAAGCAAAATTTAAAGAGGGCAAAACGTATTTTTGCAATACCAGATATGTATTTATACTGGGCATATAAGGCAGCTGATTATGGCGAAAAATTAGTTGGAAAAGAAAAGTTTGATGTTATGTTTTCAATGCATGAACCACCATCTAGTCATATATGTGCATATAAAATAAAAAGTAAATTTAAAAATTTAAAGTGGGTAACTTATTGGAGTGATCCATGGCTTAAAGATTCAACAAGAGATGATATAGGAAATATAAGAAGAAAAATAGAAGGTAATTTTGAAAAGAAAATAATAGAATTAGCAGATAAGTTTATTTTTGTTACAGATGCAAATAGAGATGATTATTCCGTAAGTTATAATATTCCTAGAGAAAAGACCTTTATTATTACAAGAGGTTATGATAAAGAGGTTTATGAAGAAGTATATAAAGAAAAAACTCCAGTGTTAATAAAGAATGATAAAATTAATTTAGTTTATACTGGTGAAATATTTTCAAAGCTTAGAGATATTAAGCCGTTTATAAACTCATTAAATTTGCTAAAGGATCAAAATAGGGAATTATATAGTAAGTTAAATATATTGTTTTTCGGTAATATTGATGATTTAAATATAAAAAAGGATTTAGAGAAAGTAGAAAATGCAACTGTATCAGGGAGAATATCATATAAAGAAGCTTTAGGATATATGTTAAATGGAGATATATTGTTGCTTTTTGGGAATAAGAATTCAAAACAAATTCCAGCTAAAATATATGATTATTTTGGTTGTAATGGATATATACTAGTTGTTTTAGGAGATGAAAATGATCCAATAATAAATGTTGTTAAAAATAAGGAAAAATGCAGTATATCTAAAAATAATGAACTAGACATATTAGAATCTATAGAAAGTTTATCAAACAAAGTTATTAAGGGAGAAAAATTATATCCTATAGAAGAATATGAATGGCAGTATATTTCGAAAAAGTTAGATAAAATATTAAGGGAGTAATATTTATGCATATAATGTTTGTACCATCATGGTATCATAATGATAGAAATAAAGTTCACGGAAGTTTTTTTAAAGAACAGGCATTAGCATTGCAAGAATATGGTTTTAAAATTTCAGTAGCTTATAATGAAATATGGCCTTTAACACTATTAGGAAAAGTTAAAGAGAAAAAGGGATTAAATGTAGAACAAGAAGGGGAACTGAAAACATATAGATATAAAAACTATAATTTTCTTCCTAAAAATCCATTAATGTTTAATATGTTTAATAAACGTATGGAAATTTTATATAAAGAAATAGTGAAAAAAGAGGGAAAAGTAGACATTATACATGCTCAGTCATCCTTATGGGGGGGGATTAGCGCTGCATATGTTGCAAGAAAGTATAATATACCATTGATTATTACAGAACATTCCTCAATAGAAAGAGGGCCTTATGTAAGAGAAAGTTATAAACCTATAATTAAAGAATCATATAATAATGCTAATAAAGTTATAGTAGTAGGAAGTGGCTTAAAAAAAGAAATAGAAGAGTTTAGTGGAAGAAATGATATTGAAATAATTCATAATTTAGTATCAATAGATAAATATAAAATTACAGATAAAAAGAAAATTAATAAAGGAGTATTTTTTTCACTTGCATTTTTAGAAGGAGAAAAGGGATTTGATACCTTAATTAAGGCATTTTCAAAGGGGTTTAAAAATACTAATTATATACTTAAAATTGGGGGAGATGGAAGCCAAAGAGAAATACTTGAAAAGCTATCAAAAGACATGGGGGTAGTTAATCAAGTGAAATTTTTAGGGGCTCTTTCAAGAGAAGAAGTGGCAAATCAAATGGCGGAATGTGATGTTTTTGTATTGCCATCAAGATATGAAACCTTTGGAGTAGTTTATATTGAGGCGTTAGCATCTGGAAAACCAGTTATAGGAACTAAAAATGGAGGAGCGGAGGATATTATTAATAATAATAATGGAGTAATTGTAGGAATAGATGAAATTGATAAATTAAAAGATGCTATGATATATGTTATTAATAATATAGAAAAATATAATTCACAAGATATAAAATTAGATTGTGAAAGTAGATTTGGAAAAAATGTAATAGTTAAAAAGATAGCTAGTATTTATAAAGAAGTTTTGAATGAAATGTAGAAGGAGAGATAAGTATGTTATTTAAAGATTATAATATTAACCAGTTTGTTTTAGAATTATCTTCAGATGCACCATCACCTGGAGGTGGTAGTACAGCAGCATTAGTATCTGCATTAGCAGCAAGCTTAAATTCTATGGTTTATTCTTTAACTGTTGGAAAAAAAAGTTTTGATATTTTAAAAGATGAAGAAAAAGAAAAAATGATAGAGTTTAGAGAAAAAGCTAAAAAATTTACAACTGTATCTCAAGAATTTATGGAAAAAGATAGAGAAGATTTTGTAGGATTAATGGCATCATATAAGCTAGCTAAAAATACTGAAGAAGAAAAAAATAATAGAAGCAAAGCTATACAAGAAAACACTGTAAAAGCTATGAGAACACCTTTAAATTTAGCTGAAAATGCATTGGAATTTTATGAAAATATAAAATTTGCAGTTAAGTTTGGAAATAAAAACTTAGTTTCTGATGCTGGAGTTGCTGCAATATTGCTACATGGAGCAATTGAGAGTGCAATACTAAATGTAAAAGTGAACTTAAATTCACTAAGAAATGAAGAGTTTTTCTTAGATATAGATAAAAGATGTAAGGAAATTATTAAAGAATCATTAGAAGAAAAAGAAAAAATAGTAATTGAAGTAAATAATGTTATTTATCCTAATAATTAAAAAAAGGCTCTAAGAGCCTTTTTTTAATTATTAGGCAATTCATTTAAAGATTTAAATTCATAACCTTGAGATTTTAATTCTTGTATTACTGTTTTTAATATTTTAGTATTTGTATCAGAAACAGCATGTAATAACATAATTGAACCAGGATGAGCTCCTTCAACTATTTTTTTAGTTGCAGCTTCTTGTGATGGTTGTTTATCAACTAACCAATCTTTGTAAGCAAAACTCCAAAAAATTGTTTTATAACCTAATGCTTGAGTTTTTTTAAGAGAATTTTTTGAATATTTACCCATTGGAGGCCTAAAAAACTTTGGCATATCAGTTCCTGTTAAAGTTTTAAATTCATCTTCTACATCTGTAAATTCTTTATTGAATTTCTCAGTATTAGTAATAGATGCCATTGAGGGATGATGAGAAGTGTGATTGCAAACTAAATGACCTTCTTCAACCATTCTTTTAACTATATCAGGATAATCTTTTATATAAGGTTTTACCACGAAAAATGCTGCAGGTACATTTTCTTCCTTTAAAACATCAAGTATTTTTGGAGTATTTCCATTTTCATATCCTTCATCAAAAGTTAAATAAAGTACTTTTGAATTTGTATCTCCAACATAATATGCACCTAATTCATTAAAAAAATCTGAAGATTCTTTAGGACACTCAGGAGTTTTTCCTTTTTCCCTATTAACAAAATACCAATTTAATTCTGTATCATCAGAAGCAAATACTTGAGCGGATATAAATACTGGAATTGTTAATAATAGAGATAATAAAACAGAAAATACAATAAATCTTGCTTTTTTCATTTATTTCACCACCTTTAAATTTAAGTATTTACAAATAGTGTTTGCAAAAGTTACCGATTTTAAGCATGTAAAATAAAAGATCATATAGTATAATCTGGATTAATACAATTTCTTTATTTCTTGAAATAATTATTATTGTAGAGTATAATTTTAAAGATATGATTAAAGATTAGAAAGGAATGTACATAGATGAATTTAGGAATCGTTGGTTTACCAAATGTTGGTAAAAGTACTTTATTTAATGCAATAACTAAAGCTGGAGCAGAATCAGCAAATTATCCATTTTGTACAATTGAACCAAATGTTGGAGTAGTAAGTGTACCAGATAAAAGATTAGATGTTTTAGAAAAAATGTATAATACAAAAAGAAAAGTTTATACAGCAGTTGAGTTTTATGATATAGCAGGTTTAGTTAAAGGAGCTTCTAAGGGAGAAGGATTAGGAAATAAATTTTTATCTCATATAAGAGAAGTTTCTGCAATTGTTCATGCAGTAAGATGTTTTGATGATGGAAATGTAATACATGTAGAAGGATCTGTTGACCCAATAAGAGATATAGAAACTATAAATTTAGAATTAATATTTGCAGACTTAGAAGTTTTAGATAGAAGAATGGAAAGATCTTTAAAGCTAGTTAGGTCTGGAGACAAAAAGGCAAAAGAAGAATATGCAGTTATGGAAAGAGTTAAGGCTCATTTAGAAAAAAATCTTCCAATAAGAACCATGGAAGTAACTGAGGAAGAGGAAGAATATATAAAGGGGTTATTTTTAATAACATCTAAACCTGTTTTATATTCATGTAATATTTCAGAAGATGATATGATGGCTGGAAATATTGAAAATGAATATGTAAAAAAAGTTAAAGCTTATGCAGAATCAGAAAAATCAGAAGTTGTAGTTGTATGTGCAAAGTTAGAAGAGGAACTTTCTGGCTTAGAAGACGAAGAAAAAAAAGAAATGTTAGAAGAATATGGATTAAATGAATCAGGTTTAGATAAATTAATAAGAGCAAGTTATAAACTTTTAGGATTAATCAGCTATTTAACAGCTGGAGTACAAGAAGTTAGAGCTTGGACTATTAAGGAAGGAACTAAAGCTCCGGCAGCAGCAGGAAAAATTCACTCAGATATTGAAAGAGGATTTATAAGAGCAGAAGTTGTTGGATATAATGATTTGATTGAATGTGGTTCAGAAGCAGCAGCAAAAGAAAAAGGGCTTTATAGATTAGAAGGAAAAGAATATATAATGAAAGATGGAGATGTTGTTAACTTTAGATTTAACGTGTAAACTTCATTAAAAGTAAAAAACTGGTGAATATTTCACCGGTTTTTATTTTTTTATTTAAAATAAATTTATAGAAATAATAAATAAAACTTGAAGAATTATCCTAAGTTTTATACAATATATAGTATAAAGTGGTTATAAGTGGTGTAAAGTGGAGTAAAAAATAAGATTAGAGGTTAGAGATATGTTTATAGGTGAATATCAGCATGCTTTAGATACCAAAAACAGAATGATTGTACCTTCTAAGCTTAGAGAAGGATTAGGGAATAAGTTTGTTATAACTAAAGGATTAGATGGATGTTTATACGCATATCCAGAATCGGAGTGGAAATTGTTAGAAGAAAAACTTAAATCTTTACCACTTACAAACAGAGACGCTAGAGCTTTTGTTAGATTCTTTTTTTCAGGTGCTTGTGAAATTGAGATGGATAAGCAAGGAAGAGGATTGATTCCTCAAAATTTAAAAGAATATGCAGGGATTGAAAAGGAAATAGTAAGTATAGGAGTATTAAGCCGAGTAGAAATTTGGAGCAAGGAAAAATGGCAAGAATATAATGAATCAGATGTAGATTTTGATTCTATAGCAGAAAAAATGAGCGAGTTAGGAATATAAGGAGAAGTAATTATGGAATTTAAACATGTTTCAGTACTTTTAAACGAATGTATAGAAGGATTAAATATAAAAGAAGATGGGATTTACGTAGATGGAACATTGGGCGGAGCTGGGCATTCTTCTCATATTGCAGAAAAACTGTCTAAAAAAGGAAGGTTAATAGGAGTAGATCAAGATAAAGATGCTTTAAAGGCAGCAGGAGAAAGATTACAAAATTATAATAATGTAACTCTGGTTCATAATAACTTTTATAATATAGATAATATATTAAATGAGTTAGGTATAGAAAAAATAGATGGAATGCTTATGGATTTAGGAGTTTCATCGTATCAATTAGATACTGGCGAAAGAGGATTTAGTTATATGCAGGATGCTCCGTTAGACATGAGAATGAATAGAGAAAATCCACTTTCTGCTTATAATGTAATAAATGAATATGATGAACAAGAAATATATAGAATTATTAGAGATTATGGTGAAGAAAAATTCGCTAAGAGGATAGCAAAGTTTATTGTTGAGAGAAGAGAAGAAAAACCTATAGAAACAACTTTAGAACTAGTAGATATAATCAAGGATGCTATTCCAGCAAAGGCTAGAAGAGAAGGGCCACATCCAGCTAAAAGAACATTTCAAGCTATAAGAATTGAAGTTAATAGTGAACTTTCTATTTTAAATAGAGCAATTGAAGATGGTGTAAATAGATTAAACAAGGGTGGAAGAATGGCTATAATAACATTCCATTCTCTTGAAGATAGAATAGTTAAAATAAAATTTAAAGAGTTAGCTACTGCGTGTACATGTCCAAAGGAATTTCCTATCTGTGTTTGTAAAGGAATAGCAAAAGTGAAATTAGTTAATAGAAAAGCTATAGAACCAACTGCGGAAGAAGTAGAAGAAAATCCAAGAAGTAGAAGTGCAAAGCTTAGAGTTATAGAAAAACTATAAAATAGTTAAGTAAAATGTTTGGGGGATGTAATAAAATGGTGGAAAGAGAATATGATTATATAAGAGGTAACACAGTAATACAACCTAAGAGAAAAAATGATGATACTAATAAGAAAAAGCGTTTAGAAGAAGAAAAGAAGCAAAGATTAGAAAAAAATAAACGTATAAGAAAAGCTAAAATTATTGCAACTAAAAATATAATTCAAGTTGCAGCGTTAATAAGCTGTTTAGGTGTTTTGATAATTGGAAGGTATGGTAAAATTTATAAGATGCAACAAAATCTTACTATGATAAAAGATGAAATAAGAGTAGTAAAGGCAGAAGGAGAAGCACTAAGATTTGATTTGCTAAAGTATTCATCTTTAGAAAATGTTAAAACAACAGCTGCAAATTTAGGAATGAAGTCACCAGATAAAAATATATCAGTTACTGTAGATAATTCAAAAAACTATTTTTCAAACCTATCTAATGAAGTGGAAAAAACAGAAGTTAAAAAGAATATAATTACTAAGATTAAGGATGCATTTAATTAGAGTGCATCCTACATGTTTTTTATCAATTACATGGGGGAATGAAGTTGTATAAAAAGAATTACAGAGATAAGGCGGTAATGAAAAAGAGAATATCATTAGCCCTTACAGTATTAACTTGTTTATTTGGGGCATTGATTATTAGGCTATCCTACATAATGATAGTTAAAAGATCTGACTATGCTAGTCGTGCAGAAGAGCAATGGACAAGCGAAGTTAAAATTGATGCTAGGCGTGGGAGGATATTAGATCGAAATGGTGTTGAACTTGCAGTTTCTGCTAATGTTTATAGAGTAGATTTTGATTTGAATTCCATAAGATCTCATCTTAAAAAAGAAAATCTAACAAATGACGATATTTCACCTAAAATAGCTACTGCATTAGATATGGAAAATGAAAAAGTTTTGAAAAAACTTAACACAAAACTTCCAAGTGGTGCAGATGCAGGTTCAGCAACATTAGTTAGAAGAATAGAAAAAGAACAAGCAGATAAAGTAAAAGATTTAAAAATACAAGGTGTAATTGTTTCTCCAGATACTAAGAGGTATTATCCAAATGGTAATTTTCTAGCTCATGTTTTAGGGAGTACCAATATAGATGGACAAGGATTAACAGGTGTAGAATTACAATATAATAAATATTTATCAGGAACACCAGGTTTGAGAATTTCAGAATTAGATAAATATAATGATGAGTTACCTTATACTATTTCTAAATTTTCCCCACCGGTGGATGGGAAAGATGTTACATTAACTATAGATGGAAATCTTCAAGCCTTTGCAGAAAAAACTGCAGAAAAAGGTTTAATAGATAATAAAGCAAATCAAGTATCTGTGCTTATTATGGATCCTAATACCGGTGAAATATTAGCTATGGCAAATAAACCAGATTTTAATCCTAATAAACCATATGAAGGTTCTGAAAATTTCCAAGGAGAGACAGCAGGTGATAAGCTACAAAAAATGTGGAGAAATCATTTAGTAAATGATACTTTTGAACCAGGATCCATATTTAAGATAGTTACTATGATTGCTAATATGGAAGAGGGATTAGTAAAGGAATCAGATACTTTTACTTGTAATGGTAATTTAAAAGTAGGACCTCATACTATAAAATGTTGGAAGACATCAGGACATGGAACACAAACACTTCCTGAAATCTTACAAAACTCTTGTAACGTAGGGTTTATGGAGATTGGTAAAAGGATAGGAAAAGAAAAATTAAATGAATATATTAAAAAGTTAGGCTTTGGAAAAGTTAGTGGTATAGATTTACCAGGAGAAGCTAAAGGTATTGTAAAAAAAACAGAAGATATAGCAGAAGCTGATCTAGCAACTATATCATTTGGTCAAACTAATACCTTAAATGCAGTTCAATATATGGCTGCTTTTAATTCAATTGCAAATGGAGGAAAACTTATACAACCACATGTAATGAAAGAAGTGAGTTACAATGATGAAAATGGAAGTAGAGTGGTTGATAAAAGTTTTGAACCAGAAATAAAGGAAGTTTTAAGTGCAGGCAATACAGCTATACTAAGAGATTATCTTGAAAGAACAGTAGCCCAAGGAGGATCCAGTAAATCTTATATAGAAGGATATCATATAGCTGGTAAAACAGGTACAGCTCAGAAAGTAAACCCTAATGGTGGTGGATATGAATCAGGTAAATATATATCATCATCTGCAGCATTTGCTCCAGTTGATGATCCTAAGATAGCAGTATTTATATCTATAGATGAACCAAGTTCGGGAGCATATTATGCAGGACAAATAGTTGCTCCTTTAATAAATAATTTATTTACAGATATATTTAATTATATGGAATCAGACTTTTCAAAAGATAATATAAATAGTATAGTTAAAGAGGTAATAATACCAGAGATAAGAGGGCTTGAAGTAAGTGAAGCAAAAAAAGTATTAAAAGAAAGCAACTTAGAGTATAATATTGATGGAAATGGGTCTATAATAACAGATATAAAACCTTATCCAGGATATTCCGTTAAAGAAGGTACGAAGATAAATCTTTACACAGGAACAACTGGAGATTATAATAAAAACGTTATTATGCCTGACTTAAGGGGGTACTCAGTTGAGTCAGCAACTAAAATTCTAAATGGATTAGGAATAAAATATACCATTGAAGGAAAAGGTGTTGTTACTAAACAAAGCATTCCCAAAGGTGAAATTATTATTAAAGGTACAGAAGTGAAATTAGTGCTTAATGAAGATTATGGTGATTAAAAAAGAATTTCCCTTTAATTTAGCATGTGGAAGTTTCACATGCTAAATTTTTGTAAAAAAATAAGGAGATATTCTTTCATAATATTAAGGAGATGGTGAAATGAAACTATTAGAATTATTAAATGGTGTTGAATATGAAGTATTAGGTGGGTCATTAGACAAGGAGATAAATCATCTTCAATATGATAGCAGAAAAATACTTAAGGGTGATATGTTTGTTTGTTTAAAAGGATTTGAGGTAGATGGACATGATTATGCAAAAAAAGCAATTGAATTAGGTGCAACTGTAATTCTTTGTGAAAGAGATATAAATATTGAAAATGATGGTACACTTACTATTATTAAGGTTAATGAAGGAAGAAAAGCATTAGCTACTATGTCAGCTAATTATTATGGACATCCAACTAAAAAACTAAAACTTCTAGGTGTTACAGGGACTAATGGTAAGACTACAACCGTATATATATTAAAATCAATTTTAGAGAAGGCAGGAAAAAAAGTAGGTTTAGTAGGAACTATAGCTAATTATATAGGAAATGAAAAGATAAAATCAGAAAGAACTACTCCTGAGTCATTAGAATTACAAAAATTATTTAGTGATATGGTTAATCATGGATGTGAATATTGTGTTATGGAGGTATCTTCACATTCATTGGAATTAGATAGAGTATATGGATGTCATTTTGAAACAGGGATATTTACAAATCTTACAAGAGATCATTTAGATTTCCATAAGAGCTTTGATAATTACTATAATGCAAAGTTTAAATTGTTTGAAAGAAGTGATATAGCAATTATTAATGTTGATGATAACTATGGATATAAAGTTTTAAAAGATGTAGAAAATTTAAATAGTAAAAAAGTAATAACATATTCAATTAATAATGAAAGTAACATAAAAGCATCAGATTTAAAATTAAAAGATAAAGATATTCACTTTAAGGTAAATGGAGAAGAATTTAACTCTATATTACCAGGCGAATATAATGTATATAATGCACTAGGAGCAATTTCAGCTATGAGAGCATTAGGAATTAATGAAGATTTTATAAAAGCAGGTTTAATGGATGTTGTAGTTCCAGGACGTTGCGAAAGAGTAGGATATAAGTATGATATTCCTTATGATGTTATTATAGACTTTGCACATACACCAGATGGACTTAAAAATATACTAGAAACGTTAAGAGGCTTTACAAAAAATAGACTTATTGCAGTTTATGGATGTGGTGGAGATAGAGACAAAGTTAAGAGAGCTGAACTTGGAAGAATAGGGACTGAACTTGCTGATTTAGCAATAATTACATCAGATAATCCTAGAAATGAAGATCCAATGGCTATAATAAAAGAAATAGTTTATGGTATTACAAAGACAAATTACTTAGCTATAGAAAATAGAATTGAAGCTATAAAATTAGCACTTAATATGGCAGAAGAAGGCGATGTTGTTGTATTAGCAGGGAAAGGCCATGAAAATTATCAAATAACTAATGAAGGTGTAATTCATTTTGATGAAAGAGAAATAGTAGATGAAATTTTAAGAAAGTAATCTGAGGTGATTAAGTTGGAATTAACTTTTATTGAACTTATAGAAGCAATTGATGGAGAAATTTTAATAGACGGTAAAAATAAAGAGTTTAATAATTTATGTATAGATACAAGAAAGATTCAAAAAAATAATATATATTTAGCAATTAAAGGAGAGAACTTTAATGGTAATGGCTTTGTAAAAGAAGCTTTTGATAAAGGTGCTTCTATTGCTATTGTAGACGAAGTTTTATTTGATAAAGAAGCTTTAAAAGAAAAAGGTATAGTAATAAAAGTTGATAGTACTTTAGAGGCTCTTTTAAAGCTTGCTAACTATTATAGAAATAAATTAAAAGTAAAGATTGTTGGGGTAACAGGTTCTTGTGGAAAAACATCTACAAAGGATATTATTGCAGCAGTTTTAAGTGATAAGTATAAAGTTTTTAAAACAAAAGGTAATTTTAACAATCAAATTGGATTACCATTAATGATTTTAGAATTAGATAGTACAATAGATGTTGCAGTATTAGAAATGGGTATGAGTGATTTAGGGGAAATAGAGTTACTTGCAAAAACAGCAAGACCAGATATTGCTGTTATAACTAATATAGGTTTATCTCATATAGAGAATTTAAAAACCCAAGATAATATACTTAAAGCTAAGATGGAAATAACATCATTTTTTGAAAAAGATAATATACTTATTATTAATGGAGAAGATGAGAAACTTAAAAACCTTGGAAAAAAATGTTTTGAAATTTATAAAATTGGATATAATCATGAATATGATGTTATTGCAACTAATATTATACTAGAAGAGGATAAAACTATATTTGATGTTGTGTTAAATAAAGAAAGATATACTTTTAAGTTGCCAATGGCAGGTAAGCATAATGTATTAAATGCAATGCTTGCTATAAAAGTAGCAGATTCCTTAGGGGTAACTTTTGAAGAAATGGAGAAAGGTATAAATAATTTAGAAGCAACATCAATGAGATTACAAGTGATAAAGAAAGAAAAAATTACAATAATAAATGATTGCTATAATGCAAGTCCAGATTCTATGAAATCTTCTTTAGATGTACTAAATAGTTATAAAAAATATAGAAAAGTAGCTATTTTAGGGACTATGTTTGAACTTGGAGATGAATCTGTTAGTGCACATAAAGATGTTGGTGAATATGCAAGTAGTAAAGTAGATTTGTTAATAGCGGTCGGAGATTATGTAGATAGCTTTAAAGAAGGATTTAAAGGATCCTTGCTTAAAGTTTATAACACAAAAGAAGAATTAATAAGAAACTTAAATAAACATATCAAAGAAAATGATATAGTTTTAGTAAAAGCTTCAAGAGGTATGAAGTTTGAAGATATTATTACTTCTTTAGAGAATATCTCAATATAACGAAGGAGGTGAACTGCCTAATTAGGCAGGAATAATATGGGGGATAAGGTAATAGATATAATAACATCAAATTTAGTTATAGCATTAGTATTTGGTTTTATAATAGCATTAATACTAGGGCCAATAACAATACCAGTACTTAGAAGATTAAAGTTTGGTCAGAATATAAGAAAAGAAGGGCCACAAAGTCATTTAAAAAAGGCAGGAACTCCTACTATGGGAGGAGTAATGTTCATATTAGCTACTGCTATCGTAATGATAGCTATGAGATACAAAGTATCTGATGAAGCGATGATAGCACTATATTCTTTAATAGCCTTTGGATTTATTGGATTCCTAGATGATATGTTAAAGATAATCAAAAAAGAAAATGAAGGATTAAAGGCATGGCAAAAGATGGCTTTACTTGTTGTTTTCTCTTGTGTTATCGCAATATATGGATATGTTAATTTAGGAACAAATTTAAAGATTCCGTTCATTGGTACTAGTATACCACTAGGAATACTTTATATACCATTTGTAGTAGTATATTATGCAGCTGTTACCAATGCTGTAAACCTTACTGATGGATTGGATGGATTAGCTTCTACAGTTACAGTATTAGTACTTACATTCTTTGGAGTAGTTGCTTTTATTATGAAGCATGAGTCAATTGCGGTATTTTCAATTGCATTAGCTGGAACATTATTAGGATTTTTAAAATATAATGCATATCCAGCTAGAGTATTTATGGGAGATACAGGTTCATTAGCAATTGGTGGAGCAATAGCAACTATAGCTTTAGTATTAGAGCTTCCATTACTTCTTGTAATAGTTGGAGGAATTTACGTAATAGAAACACTTTCTGTTATTTTACAAGTATCATCTTATAAATTAAGAGGAAAAAGATTATTTAAGATGGCTCCAATACATCATCATTTTGAACAAGTTGGATGGAGTGAAACAAAAATTGTTACTGTATTTTCTGTTATAACTGTATTGCTATGTTTTATAGGTTTTATAGCCCTTTAATCAATTAATTTGGAGGAGTTTTTATGAGAGGAACTAAGCCCAAGAAAAAAGTTGGAGAAATTGATTATGGCATATTTTATGCTGTCGTACTTCTTTTAGCAGTGGGAGTGGTTATGGTTTATTCAGCAAGTTCATACTATGCTATGTTTAAAGAGGGTGATAGCATGGTATTCTTAAGAAAACAATTATTATGTGCAATTATAGGATTGATTTCAATGATTTTTATGATGTCTATAGATTATCATAAACTTAAAAAGATAACACCATACTTATTGATAGTTACAATTCCTTTACTTGTTGCTGTATTTTTCTTTCCAGCAGTAAATGGTGCAAAAAGATGGATTCAGCTTGGACCATTATCCTTTCAACCATCTGAGCTTACTAAATATGTAGTTGTATTATTTGTTGCAATGAGTTTGGATATTAAAGGTGATGGAGTAAAGAAATTTTGGACTGGTATAGTACCTTACTTAGGAGTTGCAGGTTTTTTTGCTGGAATGATACTATTGGAAAAAAATCTAAGTATAGCTGCAATAATTATGATTGTTACTTTCATAATGCTTTTTGTAGCAGGAGGACGACTTGTAGATTTGTTTGGAAAAGTTGCGCCGGTTCTTATTGCAGCTGCAATGGGATTTATATTTTTTGAACCATATAGAAGAGCAAGAATGCTTAATTTTCTAAATCCATGGCAAGATCCAGCAGGAGATGGTTATCAATTAATACAATCTTTTTATGCATTAGGTGCAGGTGGGATAACAGGCCTTGGTCTTGGTCAATCAAGACAAAAAACACTCTATATGCCAGAACCACATAATGATTTTATATTTTCTATTATAGGTGAAGAATTAGGTTTAATAGGATGTTTATTAATAATATCTTTATTTATTTTCTTTATATGGAGGGGAATAAAAGTAGCTATTAAAGCTAAAGATACTTATGGAACGTTATTAGCTGTTGGTATAACATCTGTAATAGCGGTTCAAGCTATAATTAATATAGCTGTTGTAACAGGATCAATGCCGGTTACTGGAGTTCCTATGCCATTTATAAGTTATGGAGGAACATCGCTAGTAATTACTATGATGGCAATGGGAATACTTTTAAACATATCTCGGAATGTTTCTGGAAAAGAAATAGTAAACAATGATTAAATATAATATTTAAAAAGGAAGACACTAAAAATGTCTTCTTTTTTTATTGAAAAAATTTAAAAAGAAATTAAATTTAATAAAAATGTAATGAAAAAAATTCCATGAAGTGTTATTATTAAAATGAAAGATTATATTATGTAAAAGTAGGAGAGTTATGGATAAAAAAGCAAAAGAGTTTATAAATAAAAAGAAAAGAAAAAAAGCACTTAGAAGATTAGTATTATGGGTTTTTGTTTTAATTATAGCATTAGTGATATTTATATATAAAGCATCAATATTTAATGTTAAAGATATAACAATAAATGGAGTAATAACATTAAATAAAGAGGAAATACAAAAAAATGTAGAAGGATTTAAAGGCCTTAATATCTTTACATTGGATTACAATGAAATTGAAAAAAGTCTTTTGAAAAATCCATATATCAACAAGATTTCTATAGAAAAAAGAGGAATAAATAAACTTAACATAAATATTACAGAAAATAAAATAGCTTTCTATATTAAAGACGGGGAGGCTATTAAGATTATAAATAATAATCTTGTTTTAGTTGAGAGAGTTAATACTTTAGAAGGTAGAAAATTAGTTGAAATTATTGGTTTAAGTAATAATAACAAGGGAATAGGGGAAGTAATAGTAGATGATTATAAAAATACTTCTAAAATATTAAATGATTTTTACCCTATAATACAAGAAATGCCGGAAGAATATTTTTTCTCTTACATAGATCTTTCAGATTTGACTAGTATAAAAGCTTCTATAGGAGAAGTTAAAATTTATTTAGGTGATAGTGAAAATCTTGTAAAGAAAATGAATTTAGTTTTAAATTCAATAGATCAAGGCGTTATAAAAAAGGGTTACATAAATGTAAGTTATGATGGACCAGCAGTAATAAAACAAGAAGAGTAGAAGAGGGGGAAAATAGATGAAAAAAGTAGCTTCTCAAATAGTTGTGGCAATTGTTTGTGCATTACTAGGATTTTTACTTTCACATCAATTTAAATTATTGAATAAAAAAGATCCAGGAAATATTAATAAGCAAAATTTAAATATAATAGAAGAAATAGATTCATTAAAGAAGGAAAAAGAGGAACTTACAAAAACAAATGCATTACTTTCTGAACAGTTAAAAGGCTTAGAAGATGCAGCATCAAAAGAAGGGGAAGTAGAAGCTAAAGTAAAAAAGGAACTTGATAATGCTAGAATGAATTTAGGGCTTGTAGATGTAAAGGGACCGGGGCTTATATTAACTATTACTCCAAAGACAAATATTTTTGGATCAAATGCAAATGATTCTTCAAGAACAATAAGCGAAGATGAAATAGTTCATGTAGTTAATTCATTAAAGTATGTAAGAGCAGAAGCGATTTCTGTTAATGACTTTAGATTAACTCCACAAACTGGGATTAAAAATTCAGGGAATAATATATGGATAGGTACAGCTGGAAAAATTGATCCAAAGGAAAAAATAATAATAAAAGTAATTGGAGATAAAAAGCAATTAGAAACAGCTGTAGGTTTTGCAGGAGTTTTAGATTATAATGCATTACAAAATTATAATAGTGAAATTAAATTAAGTGATGAAATAGTAATTAATAAAACTACACAATCTTTAAAAACTGAGTATATTATACCTGTTAAACAGTAAGGGGGAATTAGAATGATTGCATTTATAGGACTTTTAATCGGAGTACTTTTAGGATTATTATTAGATGTAAATATACCAGATAGCTTTTCACCATATATGTCAGTAGCAATACTTGCATGTCTTGACTCAGTATTTGGAGCAGTAAGAGCTTCTTTATCAAAAAACTTTAAAGCGGATATATTTATTTCAGGTTTTTTTGGTAATGCTGCTTTAGCAGCAGGTCTTGCGTACCTGGGTGATAAATTAGGAATTCCTATTTATATTGCTGCTGTAATTGTATTTGGTGGAAGAATATTCGATAACTTTGCTGTTATAAGAAGGTTAATAATAGAGAAGGTGAAGTCACGATAAAGAGGTGATTAAATGAAAAGATTAAATGGGAAGATATTTATTTTTATAGCCTCTATAGCTGTAGGTGTTCTAATAGTTACAAATATAAATTTAAACTTAACTAGAACACCGTCAGTTGCTCAATTAAATACAGTAGAATATAAAAAAGCAGTTGATGAAAGGAATAAATTGTATAAAGATATTGAAGTTTTAAGAAATGATAATTCTCAAGCTAAATATAAAATAAATAAGTATAGTGGAAATGATAATAAAAAAGAAAAGCTAATAGATGATATGAAAAGGCAGTTACTAGATTATGGTATGTTAAATGGAAGTATAGATTTAAAAGGACCGGGTTTAATTATAAAAATTAATGATGGCGATTATAACAGAAAGCTTGAAACTCAATTTGATGTATGGAGAAAAACATTACATGATAATGATATGGCTTTAGTTCTTAATGATATTAGAAAGGCTGGAGCAGAAGCAATTTCTATAAATAATCATAGAGTAATTGGTTTAACAGGAGTGAATTGCAATTGGGCTTTTATAGGATTTGAGGATGACTCAATGGAAGGAGCACCTTTTTATATTTATGCAATAGGTGATCCAGGAACATTAAAGGCAGCATTATTAGCAGAGGATAGTCATATTCAAAAACTTGCGAGAAGAAAGCTTAAGGTAGAAATAGAAGAAAAAGCGGAAATATTAGTTCCAGCTACAATACAAAATATGGATGTAAAATATATGGAAAGATATGATGTAAAATAAAATTTTATTAAAAAAATCTAAAAAAATGAAGGAATTTTAGTTTTTTTGAAGAATAATATAAAAGAGTAATTTATCTTTAGGGGGATTATAGATTTGAATATAGAAGAAAATATAAAAGCAATCATACAAAAGATACCTGAAGATGTTAAATTAGTTGCTGTATCTAAAACAAAACCATTAGAGGACTTAGAAAAGGCCTATGAATTTGGAATAAGAGATTTTGGTGAAAATAAGGTTCAGGAGTTAATTTACAAAGAAGAGATATTCCATAAAGATGTAAAATGGCATTTAATAGGAAATTTACAAACAAATAAAGTTAAATATATTGTAAATAAAGTTTTTTTAATTCATTCTTTATCTAGTATAAAGCTTCTTCATAAAATTGAAAGTGAATTTGGAAAAGGGAAAGCAATTGCTAATGTATTAATACAAATTAATATTGGAAGAGAAGATAGCAAGGGTGGACTATTAGTAGAGGAATTAGATGAAATAATTAAAGAAATAGAAAAGTGTAAATTTGTTAAGGTAAAAGGTCTAATGGCTATAATACCAAAGGGTGAAGAAGAAAGTAATAGATATTACTTTAAGGAAATGAAAAATATATTTAATAAAATAAAAGGGCAAGATTATTCCAATATATCTATGGAAATTCTATCAATGGGAATGTCGAAAGATTTTGAAGTTGCTATAAGTGAAGGGGCAAACCTTGTTAGAATTGGGGAAGGTATATTTGGAAGTAGAAAATAGAGTGGAGGAATAAAAAGTGGGAAACATGTTTGGAAAATTTAAGGAAATTATAGGTTTAGGCGAATATGACGATGAGTTTGATGACCTAGAAGAAATGGAAGTAGAAGAAGAAATTCAAGATGATATTGAGCCGATAATATCTAAGCAAAAGGGCAGTAAAGTTGTTAATATCCATACAGCATCAACAGCAAAGGTTATGGTAACAAAGCCAACAAACTACGATGATGCAAGAGAAATTGCAGATGCTATAAAAGCAAGAAAGATAGTATTAGTTAATGCAACTACATTAGAAACTAAAATTGCACAAAGATTAGTAGATTTTATTAGTGGATCTTGTTATGTATTAGGTGCTACATTACAAGAAATAGAACAAAGAGTTTATTTACTATCACCATCTAATGTAGAAGTAACTAACGAATTAAAAAATGAATTAAGTTCAAAAGCCTTATTTAATTGGAACAAATAGGAGGGGATTTAAATAGGCATAATAAGAACAACTTTAGTTTTACTAATTAAATTATTAGAATTTACTATTTTGGCAGAAGTAATAATGTCGTATATACCAAATTTAAGAGAAAATGCAATGTATAAATTAGTATTAAATTTTAATTATCCTATACTTGAACCATTTAGGATATTACAAAATAAGCTTTTTTCTGTATCAGCAGTTGATTTTTCTCCTATATTTGCAATTTTATTTTTAAATTTTATTAGGATAATACTATTATGATAGATAAAGAATTAATAATTAAAAGTTTTGATAAATATGAAGTTAATGAAGCACTTAATGTATATGAAAAAATGATGTTAGCATATAAAAAAGATATTGTAGTTTTCACAAATTCTTTCTATCCTCCAAATATATGGAGCTTTTTTCAGAGAAATTTAATAACTAGTAATTTGAAAATTGATACTTTAGGTGCTTTTAAAGATTCAGAAAGAAGAATGATATCCTTTAATAATTTATATAATGAAAATTATCCTATGATTATGTTAGAAATAAATAATAAATCAAATTTTTCTACTCTTCAGCACAAAGATTATCTTGGTGCTTTAATGTCTTTAGGCATAGAAAGAGAAAAGATTGGAGATGTTTTAGTAAAGGATAATAGGGCATATGTTCCCGTATCAGATGGAATTAGCAATTATATAATTTTTAATTTACAATCTATTGGTAAAGTACCAGTAGAAATTAATGAAATAACCAATATTGATATATTACCAAACTTTGATTTTAAGGAAGAAGTTATTATAATAGCTTCTTTAAGAATAGATAGTTTTGTTTCTAAGGTATCTAATATATCTAGAACAAAGGCTCTAGAATTAATTGATAATGGAAAAGTTTTAATTAATTATGTTAGAGTAAAGAGTAAAAGTGAAGAAATTTCAAAAGACACTAGAATTACTGTTAGAGGTATTGGAAAGTTTATAGTAGGAGATATAGTTGGCAGTACTAAAAGTGGTAAGCAAAGAGTGATGATAAAAAAATATACATAATATAGAGGTGGTTTTATGAAGCTTACTCCAATGGACATCAATAATAAAGAGTTTAAAAAGGGATTAAGAGGGTATAATGTAGAGGAAGTAGACGAGTTTTTAGATGAAGTTGTTGAAAATTATGAAGAACTTTATAAGGAAAATTCAAGGTTAAAGGAAAGTTTAGCTAGAGTTAATGACCAAGTTGAGCATTATTCAAAAATTGAAAATACTATACAAAATACATTATTACTAGCACAAAATGCAGCTGAACAAGCAAGAGAAAGTTCTCAAAAAGAAGCTGATATGGTAATAAAAAATGCTAATGAAACAGCACAAAAAATATTAGATAAGGCTCATGGTGATGTTATACAAATCAATGATGAGTATGAAAAAGTTAGACAAGAGTTTATTAAATTTAGAGCTAAGTTTAGAAACTTTATGAATACTCAAACTCAAACCTTTGATGAATTAGAAAAAGACTTAACAAAAAATTATAGTGTAGCAGAACCAGTTGAAGAGTTACAAATGATTTGTGAAAAGAATATTGAATTATCAGAAGATAATATCGAAGAAGTAGAAGAAGTATATACAGATGATATGGATGAAATAAAAAGTTTCTTTGCAAAAAAATAATATCTAAAAATCCGTGAAAAACGGATTTTTTTGTTTTTATTAAGGATATAGAGTTTTTTATTGAGAATATTTTTTCAATATATTATAATGTGGTAAGGATTATTATAGAAGTGGAGATTTAAAATAATGGATGAAATTATTATAAATACTGTAGAAGAAAATATAGGTGAAAGATTAGATAAATACCTTACTATTGTAATAGAGGGAAAATCAAGATCTTTTATTCAGGGATTAATGGGTAGTGGAAATATTCTTGTAAATAAATGTGAAGTAAAAAGTAATTATAAGATAAGAAAAGATGATATTATATCGATAATTATGCCAGAGCCTGAAGTTTTAGATATTAAAGCAGAGGAAATACCTTTAAATATTATTTATGAAGATGAAGATGTCGCAGTTATAAATAAGCCTCAAGGCATGGTAGTTCATCCTGCACCAGGGAATTATACTGGAACATTAGTTAATGCTATTTTATATCATTGTAAGGACTTATCAGGTATAAATGGAGTTATAAGACCTGGAATAGTTCATAGAATAGATAAAGATACTTCAGGAATATTAGTAATAGCAAAAAATGATGAAGCTCATAATAATTTAGCTATTCAATTTAAAGACCACAGTATAAAAAGAGAGTATTATGCTTTAGTAGAAGGTAAATTTAATAAATTAGAGGGTACTATAGATAAACCATTAGGTAGGCATAAAAAGGAAAGACTAAAAATGGCTATTATTGATGATGGGAAAAGGGCAGTAACACATTATGAAGTTTTAGAGCAGTATAATAATGGAACATCATTAGTTAAATGTAAATTAGAAACAGGAAGAACACATCAAATAAGAGTTCATATGGCATCTATAGGTCATCCTTTGGTAGGAGACCCCTTGTATGGATTAAAAAAGCAAAAGTTTAAATTAAATGGTCAAGTTTTACATGCAAAGACTTTAGGATTTATACATCCTAGAACTAAAGAGTATATGGAATTTGATTCAGAGTTACCTAAATATTATAATGAGTTACTACAAAATCTTAGGAAATAAAGAGGTGTATTATGAAATTAAAAGCAAATTTATTAGATGATAAAGCTATAAAAAGAAGTTTAATTAGAATATCTCATGAAATTATTGAAAAAAATAAAGGGGTAGAGGATATAGTTTTAGTTGGGATAAAAAGAAGAGGATATCCTCTAGCAAAAAGAATAGCTAATAATATTAAAAATATAGAAGGTGTAGAAATTCCAGTTGGATACGTAGATATAACTTTATATAGAGATGATATTACAGAAATTAAAGATATGCCAAAGGTTAATAATATTGATTTAGGTGTAGCTGTTAAAGGTAAAAAAGTTATATTAGTTGATGATGTATTATATACATGTAGAACAGTTAGAGCTGCAATTGATGCTATAATAGATTGTGGAAGACCAGAGCAAATTCAATTAGGAGTTTTAATTGATAGAGGTCATAAAGAATTGCCTATTAGAGCAGATTATGTTGGTAAAAACATACCAACATCCAAGTCAGAGATAATAGCCGTAGAAATTGAAGAAATTGATGGGAATGACTCAGTAAAAATTTATGAAGATTAAAATCAAAGGAGAAAGATAATGGAATATAATTTAATTGCTACTACTACTTTTGGTTTAGAAGGAATTACAGCAAAGGAATTAAAAGCTTTAGGATATGAAGACTTAAAAACTGAAAATGGGAAAGTATATTTTACTGGAGATGAAATGGATATAGCTATTGCTAATATTCATTTAAGAACTGCAGATAGAATATTAATAAATATGGCAGAGTTTGAAGCTAGAAGTTTCGAAGAATTATTTCAAGGAACAAAAAATGTAAATTGGGCAGAAATAATTCCTAAGGATGGAATTATGCATGTAAATGGAAAATCAGTAAAGTCAACTTTACATAGTGTTCCTGACTGTCAATCTATAGTAAAAAAAGCAATAGTTAATAGTATGAGTGAACATTATGGAATTAGCCATTTTGAAGAGAGTGGACCTTTATATAAAATTGAAGTTTCAATATTAAAAGATAAAGTTACATTAACAATTGATACATCAGGTCCAGGGCTTCATAAAAGAGGTTATAGAGAAGAAGCTGGTATAGCTCCTCTTAAAGAAACATTAGCTGCAGCAATGGTATTGATTTCTAGATGGAAAGAAGATTTTGTTCTTGTAGATCCTTTTTGTGGTTCAGGAACAATACTAATTGAGGCCGCAATGATAATGTTAAATATTGCACCAGGAATGTGTAGAAGTTTTACATGTGAAACTTGGCCAACAATGGATAGTGATATTTTTGAACAAGTCAGAGAAGGTGCTGAAAGAGCTATAAAAGATAAGGATATAAAATTAGTAGGTTATGATATTGATGGAAGAATGTTAAAGGTTGCAAGAAGTAATGCGCAAAAAGCTGGAGTTTCAAAATATATAGAATTCCAAAAGAGAGATTTTAATGATTTTTCTAATAGTAACAAATATGGATTTATTATATCAAATCCACCATATGGTGAACGTTTAGGAGAAAAGGAAGAGGTTAAAAACTTATATAAAACTTTTGGATTATTCAAAAGAAGATTTGGAACTTGGGATTATAATATACTTACATCATTTGAAAGATTTGAAGAGCCATTTGGAAGAAAAGCATCTAAAAACAGAAAGTTATATAGTGGTAAGCTAAAATGTTATTATTATCAATATTTTGATAATAATCAAATTAAAAATGATGGTGATATGGTAATTAATCATATTTAAAGTTTTAAAGTAAAAATACACCTTAGAAAATTTCTAGGGTGTATTTTTAGAATATATTATTTTTTAAAAGTTATTTTATTATTAATAATATCAAAATTATTATAGTATGATGGCTCAGTGTATAATGTATAGTTAGTGTGATAAATAACCATACCAGGTTTAGAACCAGTTGGTTTTTTTAAATTTTTCACTAGTGTATAATCTATAGGAACTTTTGTAGATTCCTTTGCTTTACTATAATGAGCTGCAAGTATAGCTGCTTCCTCCAAAGTATTATCAGGAATATTATCAGAACAAATAATAACATGAGAACCAGGAATGTTTTTCGTATGCAGCCACATATAATTTTTATTTGCAAATTTTAAACTTAAATAATCATTTTGCAAATTATTTTTTCCTACATATATATCAATATCATCAGATGATTTAAAGTGAAGAGGTTTAGAAGTTTTTTCTTTTTTATTAGATTTATTTGAATTTCTAAATTTTAAATAACCAGTTTCTATTAATTCTTTTTTTATATCATCAATTTCAATATATGTTTCACAATTTAAAATATTAGTTAAAACTGAGTTTAAATATTCAAGTTCCTCAGCATTTTTAAGTAATTGTTCTAGTGCAGCTTCTTCAGATTTTTTTAATTTATTATAGCGCTTATATAAAAATTGTATATTTTCAGATGGAGTTTTATTTTCATCAAGTTCAATATTTATATATTCTTCTTTTTCACTATAAAAATTACAAACAGTAATTTCTTTATCACCTTTTTTTACTTCATATATAAAAGAAGTAAGCAAATCGCCTTTTATTCTAAACTTTTCCTTTTCATTACAATCTCTTAATATATTATTAAGTTTTTTATCTTTATTAATACATCTGTCTATGTTAGTATTAATAAGTCTTTGCAAGTCTATTGATCTATTAGTAAGTCTTTCTTGCTTATCTTTAGTTGCAAAAAATTCTTCTAATAGTTTACTTGGATCTTCAAAAACAATAGTTGAATACTTATTTTCTAAAGTTCCTAATTTTATACAATAGAAATCTTTGAAGATTTCTGAATCCTTATAAATTCTATGACATATATTATCTTTTAAATTTAATATAAAATTATTTATAAAAGATAATATTTCTTTAGAACTTAAATTATTATTACTATTTATAAAACTATTAAAAAGATTTACTGATAATTCTTTACCGATTCCAGTAAAAACCTTTGAAAATAAATTTTCATCATAAGATATATTATTTTCATTAATAAAGAAATCTAAACTACTAATTGTAAAATTAAAAGGATTAAGTTTTTTAGAGGCTGGAGGATAAACATAATTAACTCCAGGATAAAGAACTCTAAAGCTATTTATATTTGGTGTTATATGTTTTATACACTCCATAACTTTATTATCTCTTTCTCTAATAAGAGTAATATTACTATGTCTTCCCATTATTTCAGTTATTAAAAAATATTTACTGTTAAAACCCATTTCATCAGTAGATTCTATATCAATTTTAACAATACGATCTCCATCTATTTGAGAAATATCAATAATTTTTCCACCTATTAAATATTTTCTCAAAACCATTGTAAACATTGGTGCTTGAAGTGGATTTACTTTATTTATATTTGTAAGATGAATTCTTGGAAATTTTGATGATGCAGATATCAAGAGTTTTAAATTTTGTCTTTCTTTTCTTAATGTAAAAATCACTTCATCTTTTTCCGGTTGATTTATTTTATCTATTTTAGAATTTAATATTGATTTTTTTAAATCATCAATTAAACTATATAAGTAGATACCATCTAAAGCCATAAGTATCATCCTTTCTTTGGTAGTAAGTTAAGGATAGTATAACATTTATAGAGTTACTTTATCAATGGAATATACAGAGTAGTATGGTGTTAAAATAAATTTTATATTTACTTTAATCATAAATGTGGTAAATTTAAACATAGATTACAGTAATAGTTATTATTTCTTGTATTGTAGCAAATGATAATTAAGGGTATAATGTAAAAGAAAGTATTAAAATGGAAAAAACCATATTAATATAAATAAAAGTTAAAAGTTTTTAAGTGTAATTAGCATATTCATAGATGAGGTAGAAAATATGAAAAAAAGAAAGAGACATATTTGTTTATTTGCTACTTTAATAGTTACAAGCTTTTTTTTCATTGGATGTAATAAAGAAAATAATGAAAAAAAGGTTGAACTAAAATTATCACAAGGGGCAGTGGCAAAGGAAGCTAATGGAGAATATAAAATATACGACTATATAAACAACGCATATTCTAAAGTTGACTTAAATAAAACTATTACAGCTTTTGATAAAAAGAGCTTAAAATACTTATATAATTCAGAAGGGAAAAATTACATATATTCTAATGGAAAAGAAATACCTATAGAAGATGATAAAGTAATAAGTAGCAAAATATCTTCAGGTGGAAAATATGTTTCTTATTTTACTGGTGATCCAATTTTAGAAGTGAAATTATTAGATGTTGAAAAGAATAAAAATATAGAATTTAATAGTAATGTAGCTATTTCAGGAGATTTTTTAGATTGGTTAGATGAGGAAACAATAGTTTATTATGGAATTGATAATAATAAAAGAAATGGAATATTTATGTATAATATTTCCGAAAAAAAAGAAGAACTACTATATAAATTAGAAGTTGGATATATAGAGTTTTTTAAGGTATCAGGTAATGGCGTAATATTTTTACAAGAAACTACAAATAAGAAAAAAGTTCTTAAATCAGTAGATAAAAATAAAAATGTAGCTGAGCTTACTAAAGATGTTTTAGAAGTAAATGATATTATAATAATAAATGATGCAGTTTATATGTTAGGTAAAATGGTAGATAATAATTATTCAATATATAAAATTGAAGGAGGGAAATTTAAAAGATTAGTTTTTGATTTTCCTACTATGCTTCATTTAGAAAAAGGTTTATCACAAGATGAAAAAGGTAATTTATTATTTGTAGGCAGTAATGAATCTTTTGAAAAGGAAAATGTATATTTATATGAAAATGGTGAAGTAAAATACTTAACTAATGATAATTCTAAATACTATTTCATAAGGTTTAGTTAAAAATATATTCATAACGTAAATGTTATGAATATATTTTTTTTATTATTTTTTAACTGTATAATATGTAAAAATATGGTTAATAATTATGCTAGGTGGTGGTGTTTTGAATAATAAAAATTATATTAATGAGGTAGACTTAAATGTTGCAAGAAAAGTTAATATAAATCAAGCTAAGACTAAAAAGTTTTTGCCAATTAAAGTAATAGATGAAAATATAGTTATAATTGCTAAAGAAGAAAATAGAGCAAATTTTGAAGAGATAAAATTTATCTATAATAAAAATATAATTGTTGATATTTGTACAGAAGATTATATTTATTCTATGATAGATAAGGTTTTCTTAGGAGAAAGTGAAAACTTAGTAAATGATATATTAGAAAATGCAATTAAGTATAATTCATCTGATATTCATTTTGAACCAGGTAAAAAAGACGTAATTATACGCTTTAGAATTGATGGTGTACTTATATTACAATATAAAGTTACTCATAATGAGTATAATATACTCTTATCTAAAATTAAAATTGAAAGTAATATGGATATAACAGAAAAAAGAAGACCACAAGATGGAAAATATACAATAAGATTAGATAAAAAAAATTATGACTTAAGAATTTCTACATTACCAACTTTTTATGGCGAAAAATTAGTGGTTAGAATTTTATATGGAACAGTCTTTAATTATTCGTTGAAAAGTTTAAATTTAACACAATATCAATATGAAAAAATTAAAAAAATAATATCTAGAAAACACGGACTAACTATAATAAATGGACCAACTGGGAGTGGTAAATCTACTACTCTATATACCATATTACAGGAAATAAATAATATGGATATTAATATTACAACAATTGAGGATCCTGTAGAAATCTTGATAGAAGGTATAAATCAAGTTTCTCTAAATAGAAAAGTAGATATAGATTTTGCAAATGGTTTACGAAGTATTTTAAGGCAAGATCCAGATGCAATGATGATTGGGGAAATAAGAGATGAAGAAACAGCTCAAATGGCAGTAAGAGCTTCATTAACAGGGCATAAAGTATATTCAACTATTCATACTAAAACACCTAGAGATGTTTATTTAAGGCTAGAAGATATGGGGGTTAAAGATTATCTTTTAAAAGATTCTTTAATAGGGATTATTTCACAAAGACTAATTAAGGTTTTATGTGAGAAATGCAAAAAAGAAATTGGCAATTTTATATTTAAGGGTGAAACTTTAAAGAAATATAAAAAGTGTGGATGTTCATATTGTAATTATACTGGGTATAAAGGAAGATCGATAGTATGTGCAATATATTACTTAGATAATGATAAAGAATTTATTTCAAATATTTTCCAGGAAATAAATTTATTAAATAATTCAGAGATGATAGACAATTTAGATCTATTACTTAAATCTGGATCTATAACAACAGAAGATTATAATGAGTTTTTACAGATGGAAGGGGTTGAAGAGGTTGAAAATAAGAAGGGAATATCCTAAATATGATGATAATAATCTTCATATTATAGCATCAAATATGGCAATGCTTTATGATGAAGGAATTCCATTTTTAATAATTATGGATTTACTATTAGAGTTACCACTTACTAATGCTTATAAAAATAGTATAACTTTATTAAAAACTTATGTAAATAATGGAATGTCATTAGAGGATGGACTTAGGCAGAGTAGTTATCTATATCCAGAATTTTTTATAAGTATGATTGCAGTTGGTGAAAAAAGTGGAAGGTTAACTGAGGTTTTAAGGGGGATAGAAGAATATTATTTAAAAATGTCAAATATAAAGAAAAGTATTAAAAGTGCTTTATCTTACCCTACTTTATTATTAATTTCTATAATAGTTATGATATTCTTTATGATTTTTGGTATTATACCAAGTTTTTATGATTTTTATATATCATCTGGAATTGAACCTCCATTAATATGTGAAGCTATGTATATTTTTGTTAACTATATAAAATCTAATTTTATTAATGGTATGGCTTTTATATTTTGTTGGGGGGGACTATTATCTTTAGGAATATTAAATTTATTAAAATACAAAAAAGTAACTTTTGTAAATAAAATTACCTTTTTTAGAGACTTAAATGAATATATATTAATATCATTATTATCTATAATAGTAAAAAGCGGAATTAACTTATCAAAGGGATTAAATTATTGTGAAGAAAGTTTTAGAGAGGTAACTTTAAGAAAAAATTTCAACCTATTAAATAAAAATATAATAAATGGAATTGGATTAGCGGATTCATTGGAAGAATTAAATCAATTTTCAAGTTATTCAATTGCAATAATAAGACTTGGAGAAGAAGGTGGATCGGTAGATAAAAGGCTTGAGTCATTATCTTGTTATTTAGAAAGAAAAACTATATCAAAAATAAATGAATTTTTGAAATTAGTAGAACCAGTAATGATAATTGTAATGGCAGTAATTGTAGTAATATTTATTGGTATTTTTGTATTACCTTTATTTAATTCCTTAATTGGAGGAATATAGTGAAAAGAAAAAGAGGATTTACTTTAATAGAGTTAGTGGTAGTACTTTTTATTATAGGAACGCTATTAACAGTGGGGATAAAATTTATAACCTCTATTTCTAAAGCTAAAAGTGATGTGGAATTCACAAGCTATATTTATGAGGTTAGGCAACTTTTAAGCTTAGGAAAAAGTTTTTGTAGGAAATATGGTGTAACAGGAGATATTGCAATGTCCCTTGATAAAAAGACTTTTGTTTTAAGTGCAGGTGGATCAAAAATAAATATAACTAAAGAAATAAAGTTCCCAAGTTATATTAATGTTGGAAATAACTTTAAAGGAAACATAATTAAAATAGATGAGTCGGGATTTATTACAACACCAGGAACTATTAATATGGTAAATAAGAGAGATAAAAACAAATTAATAGAAATTTCAATAGGGGTAGGAAATGATATAATCGGGGTGAAAGAGTGATAAGAAAGTTAAGGACAAAGGGAAGTATTCTTGTTGAAGTTATAGTTGGAATGTTAATTTTAGTAATTGCAATTAACATATCAATGAAAGTTATGGTGGGAAATGAGAGAAGTAAGATTATTAGATTCTCAGAAGAGGAAGTAAATAGAGTATTATATTCGGTTATTAATGAGGTTAAATATAATATTACTCTTAAAGAAACAAAGAAATTTTTACTTGAAAATAATTTATCTTTTGAATACTATGATAACTTTCTTGTTTAATGAAAACCACCTGCTATGCAGGTGAGTTCCGAAAAGCTTTAGCGGTCAGTAGGAAATAAAAACCTCCTTTGGTATAATTAAACTAGGTTCGACAGCCAAATTTAATAACCAAAGGAGGCATCCGTAATGGATAGTAATAGTTTATCACATACAAAATGGAATTGTAAATATCATATAGTATTCGCGCCTAAGTATAGGAGGAAAGAGCTATATGGAGAAAAGAAAAAAGAAATAGGTAAAATATTAAGACAGTTATGTGAGTGGAAAGGTGTAACTATAATCGAGGCGCATGTATGCGTTGATCATATACATATGTTGGTTGAGATACCACCAAAGATGAGTGTATCAGGCTTTGTAGGATTTTTAAAAGGAAAAAGTAGTCTTATGATTTTTGAAAGATTTGCAAACTTGAAGTATAAGTATGGAAATAGACATTTTTGGTGTCGTGGATTTTATGTGGATACAGTAGGAAGAAATAGAAAGGCAATTGAAGAATATATAAGAAATCAAGAAAAAGAAGATATGATTTCAGATCAAATAAGTATGAAAGAATATATGGACCCTTTTAAGGGTAGCAAGTAACATAGTATGCGGCTGGCGAACCAATTTAAGCGCCTTAAGGCGCAATGCAGGTAAGAGGCCCTTATAGGGCTTAGGAAATACCACCAGCTAAGCTGGTGGATTTTTATTAAAGACTTATCAGTAACTTCTATAGAAAGTATGAAAAAAGGAGATGATATTATCATTTCTAAGATTAATGAAATAAATAATGGCCATACTTTGGAACTGAAAATTGTAGTAAAGAAAATGTTAGGTGGCAAGGAGGTAATAAGTGAAAGAAAATTTATTAAATCTTATTGGATGGAGGAAATATAAAAATAAAAGAAATAAAGGGTATACATTAGTTGAAGTAGTTATTTGTATATGTATAAGTAGTATAGTTCTTTCAGTTGGTATGAGTATAATAATAAAAAATTTAAATATTTTTAAAGACAGTATAAATGTAAATATTAGAAATGATAATCTAGATGATGCTATGATAACAATTGATAGAATCTTAAAAGAAAATATGATTAAAGAAATAAATATACAAGAAGGAAACTTAGAAAATGGGAAAATTGAGGTTGTTTCTTTAGAAAAGTTTAATACTGAAAAAACAATAAAGAAAACCATTATGTTAGATAACATAGAAAGAAAAATAGTACTTATAACTAGCAAAAATAATATAAACTTAAGTACTAATATAGTACTAAGAAATGTATCGGAATTTAATATTATAAAAAAAGAAAACATTAGCTATATAAATATAGGATTATTAAATGGCGAAAGGCGAATTCAATGTTTATAAAAAAGAAAAAAGGCTATATATTATTAGAATCACTTGTAATTTTAATGTTTATATTTTCAATTAGCATATACTTAAATAAATTGATTTCTAACAATTATATAAAATCAAGTTTGTTTGATACGAAATTTGATATAAGAACAATTTCTTTAAAGGAAGAAGAATTTTTATATAAAGCTTGTGAATCTATAAATAACAATAAAGATTTAGTCAATAAAATCAAGGAAGAGAAATTATTAGAAGATGAAAATGAGAATAAAATAATATATGAATATAAAAATACAGGGTTTAAGGGAAGAAAGATAGTTATAACAAGAAATGAAGATTATATTGTAGAAGAAAAGGGAAATAGTAAAAAATATACTTATTTAGAGATGAAGCTAAAAAGCAATTCACATGAAGATAAAATAGTTTTAATACCATCTTTAAATAAAACAGATTTTATATTTGGGTAAAAGGAGTATAGGAATGTATAAAAATATCTATATAGAAGAGGAGTATTATATTTATAATGGGAAAAAATACGAGTTTAGCAATCAAAAAGAAATAAATAGAGTATTAAAAGGAAACATTAATATTTTAATTTTAGGAGAGCAGTTATTAATTAAAAAATATAATTTAGAGAGTAATATAGACAATCTAGAAAAATATGTAGATGATATTATTAAAAGAGAATTTAGAATTTATAGTGATATGTTATTTCATTATGAATACATTAAAGATTTAGATATATTATATCTATATTCAATTAAAAGAGGAAAAGAGGCTGAAATTTTAGGAAGTAAAGCAAAAAAATTAAATGTTATTCCAATACAGTTCTTAATTAAAAATAAAATAAAATTAAAGTTTGATCTTACAAAAGTATATACAATAATTAGTAAATATAGAGATAAGTATTATTTACTTGAAATAAGAAATGGATTAATAGTAAATAATATAGTTTCTAATTTAAAGGAAGATATAGAAATCTATTTAAATAACAATAAGGGAGAAAGAGATTTTATTATAGATAAATATTTAAAAGATGATTTTAAATATGAAGAAATTTCAAAGGGGAATTTTAAATTCTTAGAAATAAGGAAGTGTATAAGTGAAAAAATATCTTAAAAACAATAATTTTATACCTAATGGATTTATAGAAAAAAATAACTTAAAAATTAAAAATAGTAATAGAAAAGCAATAATATATTTGATTCTATTAAATATAGCTATACTTCCTTTAACCTTAGATAAATTTACTTATATATACAAAAAAGAAGAAGAGGTTACAGAGGAAATAATAGAAATACAAAGGGGAATATATATACAAGATATAGTATTTTGGTTTGGGTTAATAGATAAAGATGTTATTGAGTTAAATATATTAGATGGAATAGGGGAAATTAAGGTTAATAGTAAAGAAAAGATATATACCTTAGAAGAAAATTATAAGTTATCAATAAAAAGTATAACTCAAAATAATGAAGGTAATTTTATATTGGGAATTAATTAAGGGAGGAATAATGAAGCTTAGAAGTTTAATAGGATTAATTTTTATAATATCAATTACAATAGTACAAATTTTTATAAACAACTATAATTTTAATGAAGCCACATCTGAGGTAATAAGTGAAGTAAATGTGGAAAATACAAGCTGTAAATTAAATATATCCAATATATATGAAGAACTAGGTAGTTTACATAATGCTAGTATAGTAAGTATTAATAACGAAAATGATAATTGGAAGATTAATTTAAATATTAAAGGTTCAGCAAAAGATATAGAAAGTAATTTAAATAAAATTTCAAGTTTTTATATAAATAGTTATGCTATAAGCTATGTAGAAAGTACACTTAATTTAGATCTTGAAATAATAAGTAAAAAGTGACAATATATATAAAACTTTCTTTTAATAATTGCATTTATCTGTGAATTTTGATAAAATATTTTTGTTATGTCATAGTAACACATTAAATTATGACTATTTAGATAATAATTGGGTTATAATAATCTATGAATTAAGTTATTTTTTGGAGGGATATTATATGATATCAGCAGGTGATTTAAGAAAAGGTACAACTTTTGAGCATGAAGGACAAGTTTTTACAGTTATAGACTTCTTACATGTAAAACCAGGTAAGGGAGCTGCTTTCGTTAGAACAAAGCTTAGAAATGTTATTTCAGGTGGTGTAACAGATACTACTTTTAACCCAACTGCAAAATTACAAGAAGCAGTAATAGAAAGAAAAGAAATGCAATATCTTTATTCAGATGGAGAACTTTACTACTTCATGGATCAAGAAACTTTTGAGCAAATCCCATTAAACTTCGAAAAGGTTGAGGATGCAATAAAGTATTTAAAAGAAAATATGTTTGCAATTATTAAATTTTATAAGGGTGAAGCTTTCTCAGTAGAAGCTCCAAACTTTGTTGAGCTTTTAATAACTCAAGCAGATCCAGGAGTTAAAGGTAATACAGCTACAAACTCATTAAAGCCAGCAACATTAGAAACAGGTGCAATTGTAAATGTTCCTATGTTTGTTAATGAAGGAGATACTATAAGAGTAGATACAAGAACTGGCGACTATATGGAAAGAGTATAATATTTTTAAAATGCTAAGTTTAAAAACTTAGCATTTTTTAAAATATGTATATTTATAAATAGATATATTATAAATAATCTTAATATAATTATTTCAAAGGGAAGTGAAAATATGAAAGAAATAAAAGATAATATAAATTTGTTAAAAGAGACCATTACAAATTTATCAGATGGAAAAAATAAAGAAATTTTCAGTCAAATTAGTAGCATTTTAGTAAGTTTATCTGATAAATTAGAGGAAACTATAGTTAAACAGGAATTTTTAGAGGAAAATGTTCAATATATGGATGAAGATATTACAGATCTTCAAGAAGAATTATTTGAAGAAGTTTCTTTTGATGATTTAAATGAAATAGAAGATGAGTATATAGAAATAACTTGTACTAACTGTAAAAAACCATTTTTTGTAGAAAAAGATGCATTAGATAATAATAAATTGATTCCATGTCCATTTTGTTCAAAAAATATTAAATAAATTATTTTAATAAAAAGATAATATGTTTTGTATTACTTAGATAAAAATTAGTAATACAAAACATATTATCTTTTTTTGTTTATATTTTATAAAAATATTTTACATATTTAATTATAAGTATGAATATTATTTGATAGTAGGCAATAAAGTTTATAGAGAACCTTAGAAAAGGAAGTGATAAAATTTGATAAGTGAAGATGAGATATTAAAGATACTACCATTAAAGGTTTGTAGTGAAATAACTCCTTACTATAAAGAGAATAAAGTACAAGAAATAAGAATAAAATCAGGAAAGCCAATAATAATAAATTCTTTAGAGGGTGAAAAGGTATTAAATTATAAACCTACCTTAGAAGAAATTAAACAAACATTAGTTAAAATATCAAATTATTCATTATATGCTTATGAAGAGGAAATTAAGCAAGGATACTTAACAATAAAAGGCGGTCATAGAATAGGTATTGCAGGAGAATGTGTAAATGTTAATGGAAGTATTAGAACTATTAAAAACATTGCATCATTAAATATAAGAATTTGTAGAGAAGTAATTGGATGTTCAAATGAGATTATGAAATATATTTCAAAAGATAATAGAATATTTAATACATTAATAGTTTCACCACCTAAATGTGGTAAAACAACTATGCTTAGAGATATATCTAGAAATATTTCAGATGGAATGGGCATTATTTCGTTAAGAGGAAAAAAGATATGTATTATTGATGAGAGAAGTGAAATAGCAGCTTGTTATAATGGGGTTCCTCAAATGAATGTAGGGATTAGAACAGATGTATTAGATAATTGTTTAAAAACAGAAGGGATGATTATGGCTATAAGAAGTCTTTCACCAGATGTTTTAATATGTGATGAAATAGGAACATCAAAAGATATAGATGCACTTCATATGGCCTTTAATTCAGGTGTAAACATTATAGTAACAGTTCATGGATATAGTGTTGAAGATATATATAAAAGAAAAGTATTTAAAAATTTATTAGAAAATTCTATTTTAGATAGAATAGTGGTTTTAAGTAATAGAAGAGGAATTTCAACCTTAGAAAATGTATATGAAATTAGTATAGGTGGTGAGTTAAAATGCTTAAAATGATTTCAATATTTATTATTTTTTTAGGATGTAGCTATATGGGATTTTATTATGGTGAGAATTTTAAAAGGCGAAGTAAACAATTAAATTCAATATTAAAATCAGTATTTTTTTTAAATAATGAAGTAATATATGCAACAACTCCATTACCAGAAGCATTAGAATATATATCACATAAAGTTGAAGAGCCATTAAAAAAACTTTTTATAGGAGTTTCAAAAGAATTAAAATCAGGAGAAAGTTTAACTGTTTATGAAGCTTTTAGCAATGAATATAAAAAGTATAAAGGTGATTTTTACTTACATGAAGATGATAAGAAAGTATTAAAGGATTTTATAAAATCATTAGGGGAGTCTGGAGTATATGGACAAGATAAATTATTTAATTTAACTATAGAGAATTTAAAGATAAATTGTAAAGTAGCAGAGGAAGTTTCAAGCAAAAATACAAAAATGTATAGAGGAATAGGTGTTTGTGTAGGAGCTATGATTGCAATATTTTTATTATAAATTGGAGGGGTAAGAATGATAGATGTAAATATATTGTTTAAGATTGGAGCAATGGGAATATTGTTAATTGTTTTAGATAAAGTGTTAAAAAGTAGTGGGAAAGATGATATAGCAACCATTACAAATATAGCAGGTGTTGTAATTATTTTATTAACTGTAATAGGATTAATAGGAAATTTATTTGATACTGTTAAAACCATGTTTATGCTATAGGTGATAATTATGGAGATATTAAAAATTGTATCCTTTGCATTTGTAGCATTATTTATTTTTATACTATTTAAGGATAAAAGGAATGATTTAGCAGTTTTAATTTCATTAGCTGCAGGAGCGATAATTTTCCTATTTATTATTACACAATTAACAGATGTTATAAGTTTTATAAGAAATATTGCAGACAGAGCCAATATTGATATGGTTTATATAGGTATAGTACTCAAAATACTAGCAATAGCTTATTTAGCGTCATTTTGCAGTGAAATATGCAAAGATGCAGGAGCAGGAAGTATAGCATCTAAAGTTGAATTTTCAGGAAAAGTATTAATTTTAGCTTTAGCAGTACCTATATTAATGGCTGTACTTGATTCTATATTACAAATATTGTAGGTGTTATTATGGAGAGAATAAAAAAAATAACAAAGGACTTAGTAATAGTAATTTCTATTTTTATTATAGCAAGTGTAATATTTCCAACTGTTAATGTCTATGCTAATGATAAGAGTACAAGCATTAACATAGAAGAAAGAAATATGGAATTTAAAATTAATGAAGATGGATATACAAACGATGATAAAGTAAATAAAAAGTTAGAAAACTTATATGATTATATAAATAACATGAAAACAGATGTTGAGCTTATGAATGAATTAAATCCATTAGAATACTTTAAAAGTTATATGAAAAGTGGAGAAGGGAATATTTCATTTAAGGATATTTCAAAAGCAGTAGTAAATTTTATGTTTAAGGAAGTAAAAACAGTATTAACATTGGCAATTACAATTATTATAATAGCTATAATTTGTTCATTACTTAAAAATTTACAATCAGCATTTTCAAGTGAAAGTATTTCTAATATAGCATTTTTTGCTTGTTATGCATTATTAATTGTTATATTGTCTAAAAGTTTTTTAGTTTCTATAACATTAGCAAAAGACATAATAATAGATATAGGAAATTTTATGGCAGCTATATTGCCCATTTTAGTTATAATGCTAGGAAGCGCAGGTGGTTTTACTCAAGCCGCAACTATGGACCCAATTGTTATAGGAGCAACTATTTTAGTTCCAAGAATATATTTAACAGTAATAATCCCACTAATACTAGCAACTTTTGTTCTTGAATTTGCAAATAATATTTCAACAGAGCATAAAATAAGTAATCTATGTAAATTAATGAAACAAATCACTTTATTAATGCAAGGAATAGTATTAACAGTATTTATTGGCTTATTGACTATAAGAGGAATAAGTGCATCAACTATAGATGCTGTTACTTTAAAAACAGCAAAATTTGCAATTGATAATTTTATACCTATAGTTGGAAAAGCTTTTTCAGATGCCATTGCTTCATTTGCAGGGTACTCATTAATAATAAAGAATGCTATTAGTTCAATAGGTCTAATAACAATAATATTATTAATGTTATATCCAATTATAAAACTTGCATTAATGTCGTTAGTTTATAAATTAACAGCTGCATTAATAGAACCTATAAGTGATAAAAGAATAACTGGATCTATAGCAGCAGCAGGTGATTCGCTTATACTTATTATGTCCTGTGTAATTTCAGTTAGTTTAATGTTTTTTATTCTTCTTTCAGTAATGGCATCAGCTGGAAAATTTGTTATAGGAGGATAAAATGGAGAAAATAAATACTTTTATAATTACATTAGTAACTATGTTAATACTAATGACAGCTATTGAACTAATAGCTCCTGATAATAGTATGAAAAAATACTTAAGATTTATATTAGGATTAATTCTAATATCAGTTATGCTAACACCGATAGTTTCAATATTAACAGGTGGTGAAAAAAGCATAATAAATGAAATAGAAAAATACCAAAATAATTATATAGATATAGGGAAGTCAAAAGAAAATATCCAGTTAGAAAATACAAGTGAGAAAGCTTTTAAAAATAACTTAGATAAAAATTGTAATAATTTATTAAAAGAAGAGTTCAAAGGAAAAGATTTCAAAAGCAACATAACTTGCAATGTTGATTTAAAAAACATGACTTACTCAATAGATAAAATTTCAGTAGGAGTAAAGGATGGCAAGGTTAAAAAGATACCAAAGATTATTATAAATACTAATGATGAAACAAGTGAAGTACTATCTTCTAATGATGAAATAGAAGGTGAGGAAGAAATAAAAAATTATATAGAAAATATACTTAAAGTATCTAAAGATAAAATAGAGGTGCATAAGTTAGAGTGATAGGAGTGAAAAAATGGGGAAAGGAAATGTTAAAAAGGAATTAACGGATATCTTAAACAATAGGAATTTCTTAAATGCTGTTAGTATTGCTTTAGTTTTAGCATTTGTATTACTTGCTATAAGCTTTCTAGCAACAGGGAGAAAAAAGACTGTAAAAACTGCAAGCACAGAAACTAATCAACAAAGTAAGACGGAGGTGGCCTTAACTTCTGAAGAAATTTCAAGTTATGAAAGTTTACAAAAGAGAGACTTAAAAAACTTAATTTCAAAAATGGATGGAGTTGGAGAAGTAGAGGTTATGATGTACTTTAAAAGTGGAGAAATTAAAGTACCAGCATTAGATAATAATACACAAGTAACTGTAACTGAGGAATCAGATAGAGATGGAGGAAAAAGAGTAAATAATCAACAATCAGAAGGCACTAAAGTTGTCATGAGTGGAAATGGAAGTGATAACGAGCCAGTTATATTAAAAACATATAAACCAGAGATAACTGGAATTGTTATAGTTGCAGAAGGTGCTGAAAAAAGTAAAGTTAAATATGATATACAAACAGCAACTTCAAGTTTATATGGAATTTCATTAGATAAAGTTAATGTATATCCTATGAAAAATTAGCATATAATTTAAAGAGAAAATGATGGGGGGAAAATATCATGAACAGAAAACAATTTGGAATTATCTTTACGCTAATGGCTCTAATAGTATGTGTTGGAGTATTAGCAGCAAAACTAAACAAGACAGGTTACACAGATCCTACAGATTTAAGTGAGGTTCTATCACAAGGATCTACTGATGAGAAGAAGACACCAGAAAAGGACACTGAAAAGGAAAAGGATAAAGAAACACTTGGAGCACAAGATTACTTCTATAGTCTTAGAGGTGAAAAAGAACAAAAGGATGCTGCGACAATGCAACAATTAAATACAATTATTGCAGATGCAAATACTTCACAAGCTCAAAAAGATGTTGCTACAAATCAACTTACAGAAAAAACTATGATAAGAGATAAGGAAAATAGAATAGTACTAAACGTAAAAAATAAGGGCTTTGAAGACGCAATATGTTCTATAGATGGCAATAAAGTTAGAATAGTGGTTAAGGCTGAAGAACTTAGTGAAGCTGATAATGCATCAATTCAAGAAATTGCAGAAAATGTATCATCAATAAGCGATGTAATAATAGAAGTTAAGAAATAATTCCGTTGTAATATAACAATGGGTTTGATATAATAAACATAAGAAAAAAAGTTTTGCTTTGCAAAACTATAAGGAGGGTAAGTTTATGGAAAATATAAACAACGATGCAGACCTTGGAATTGTAAAAATTTCAGATGAAGTTGTTAGTGTTATAGCTGGAATTGCAGCTGAGGAGATAAATGGCATAGTTGATATCCAACAATTAGTTGGAAATAACATATCACAGTTATTAAAAGGTAAGAAAACTTCAGGAAAGAACGTAAAGGTTACATTAAGTGAAGATAGTGCAGTAATTAATTTAAGTGTAGCTGTTGAATACGGAATAAAGATACCAGAAGTGGTAAGTGCAGTTCAAGAAAATGTAAAGAAAACTGTAGAAGCTATGACTGGATTAAAAGTAGATTCAGTTAATATAAATGTTCAAAATATATACTTACCAAAAAATCAAAAAGACGAATGTAAGGAAGATTAATTTCACCCTCTGACTTTCAGAGGGTGTTTCCTTGTGCTTTAAAGAATTTTAGTGTAGTATATTTATGATTAAGGACCTTTCTGAAAGTCAATAATAATATTAAAAGCATACGCAGGAGGATAAGATGAATAGAAAGAGATCAAGGGAAATTGCTATGGAGTTACTTTTTGGAATGACATTAAGTAAAAATACATTAGAGGAAACAATTGAAAATTTTTTAGAAGATTATGAGATGAATTTAAAAACTATTGATTTAGAGTACATAAAAGAAATTCTTCAAAAAATTCAAGAAAATATGGACATAATAGATAGTAAAATAGAAAGTACATTAACTAACTGGAAGTTAGATAGAATTTCTAAAGTTAACTTAACAATTTTAAGAATAGCTATTGGGGAAATGTTGTTTTTAGATGATGTTCCAGAAAAAGTAGCAATTAATGAAGCAATAGAGATTACAAAAAAATATTCTGATGAAAAAAGTGTATCTTTTATAAATGGAGTATTAGACAAAGCATTTAAAAATATGTAATAAATATCTGCAAATAAGGGGGAATTAAAATGGGGCAAACTATAAATGGAAGAGAAGTTGCAGCAAAAATAAAAGAAGATATAAAAAAGTTTATAAGTGATAGAATTGAGAATGGATTAAAAACTCCTAAGATAGCTTCTATATTAGTAGGTGACGATGGTGGTTCAATATATTATATGAATAACCAAGAAAAAGTAGCTAATTCTTTAGGATGTGGATTTGAAAAAGTAATTTTAAATAATGATGTTAGCGATGACATTGTTATTAAAGCCATAGAAAAGCTTAATAAAGATGAGTTTATAAGTGGAATTATTCTTCAATTACCACTTCCAAAGGGATTAGATGAAAATAAAATAATCCAAAGTATAAACCCTTGTAAAGATATAGATTGCTTAACATATATCAACCAAGGAAAGCTATATATGGGAGAAAAAAGTTTCATACCTTGCACTCCAAACTCAATAGTTACTTTAATAGAAAGCTTAAATATAAATTTAGAAGGCAAAGAAGTAGTGGTTATAGGTAGAAGCAATATTGTTGGCAAACCTGTTGCACAATTATTATTAAATAAAAATTGTACAGTTACTATTTGTCATTCTAAAACAAAAAATATTAAAGAAGTTACTAAAAGAGCTGACATTATTGTTGTAGCAATAGGAAAACCTCTTTATTTAAAAAATGAATATATAAAAACAGATGCTATTATAATCGATGTAGGTACATCATCTTATGAGGGGAAAATAACAGGTGATGTTGATTTTAATGATGTAATAGATAAGGCTTCCTTTGTTACTCCAGTACCAGGTGGAGTAGGAGCTTTAACTACTACTTTATTAATAAAAAATGCATGTGAGGCTTTAGAGAAAAATGAGAATTAAAACTTTAACTGTTTCAGAAGTAAATAATTATATTAAAAAAACTTTAGATAATGACTTTATTTTAAATAATCTCTCTGTAAAAGGAGAGATTTCTAACTTAAAGTATCATAGTAGTGGACATATATATTTTTCATTAAAGGATTCTGCGGGGAAAATAAATTGCGTAATGTTTAAAAGTAAATCTTTTGAGTTAGATTTTATATTAGAGGAAGGAATGGAGGTTATTGCAAAAGGAAGATGTTCAATCTATCCAGGTAGTGGCTCACTTCAGTTTTACATTGATACCTTAGAAAAAGAGGGTCTTGGAGAATTACATATAAAATTTGAAAAATTAAAAGATAAACTATTAAAAGAAGGATATTTTGATGAAGAATATAAGAGGTCTATTCCAACATATGTAGAAAGAGTTGGTGTTGTAACATCTGAAACTGGAGCAGTTATACAAGATATAATTAATGTTGCAAAACGGAGAAATTCACTTGTAGATATTGTTTTATATCCAGCTCAAGTTCAAGGTAAAGATGCATATAAAACAATAATAAAAGGTTTAAAATTTTTTAACAATAAAAAAAGCGTTGATGTTATAATAATAGGAAGAGGTGGAGGTTCTATAGAAGAACTTTGGAACTTTAATGAGGAAGAACTTGCAAAAGAAATATTTAATTCTACAATACCTATTATATCTGCTGTTGGACATGAAGTAGATTATACAATATCAGATTTTGTAAGTGATTTTAGAGCCTCTACACCATCACAAGCAGCTGAAATAGCTATTCCGTTAGAAATACAGTTACTTGAGAATATAAATAAGAGCAAAAGACAACTTGAACAAATTTTAATTAATAAGTATAGTAAAGAGAGAGAAAGGTTAAATAATTATAAGAAAATATTATCATTAAATAGTCCTATGAATAAAATTGCTAATGCATATTTAGAGGTTGACTCTTTAGAGAATAAAATAGCAAGTATTATGTGTAATATAATAGAGAAAGAAAAAAGCAATTTAAAAAGATTTAACGATGTTTTAGAAGCACATAATCCAATTAATGTATTAAAAAAAGGTTATTCAATAATTGAAGATGGAAAAAACAATATAATAACATCTAAAGACTCTTTAAAGGGTAAAAATGAAATTAATATTATATTAAAAGATGGATCAGTAAAGGGAATATTTAGTGAAATAGAATAAGGAGTTTTTTATGGCAAAAAAAGATACTTATAATGATATGGTAGAAAAGTTACAAAATATACTCCAAAATTTAGAGGAAAATGAACTTAATTTAGAAGAATCTATGAAAGAATATGAAAATGGAGTTAAACTTATAAATAAGCTTTATAGTACTTTAAACTCTTTAGAGGGAAAGTTTGTAACCATTAAAGATAATGTTGAAATGGAGATAAATAGAGGGAATGAAGATTAATTTTTGTAGAGATTTAATAAATAATTATTTAAATAACTATTTTCAAAACAAAGGAAGTTATAATAAAATTATTTATGATGCAGCAAGCTATAGTTTAAATATAGGGGGCAAAAGAATTAGACCAATTCTTCTTTTATTAACACATAATTTATATAAAGAAAGTTATAACAAAGTTATAGAAGTTGCAGCAGCAATTGAAATGATTCATACATATTCATTGATTCATGATGATTTACCATGTATGGATAATGATGATTTAAGAAGAGGTATGCCAACTAACCATAAAAAATTCGGAGAAAATATAGCTGTTTTAGCAGGTGATGCATTATTAAATGAAGCCATGTCATTAATGATGAAATACTCATTAAAACATGGTGAACTAGCATTAATGGCATCAAGTGAGATTGCTGAATGTGCTGGTATGGAAGGAATGATTGGGGGTCAAGTTGTTGATATTATTAATGAGGGTAAATTAGTATCACAAGAGGAATTAATATATATGCACTCGAAGAAAACAGGTGAACTTATTAGAGCTTCTATTATAGCAGGAGCAATTTTAGGAGAAGCGCCTAAAGATGATATTAATATTCTTAACGAGTTTGGCAAAAAGTTAGGATTAGCATTTCAAATAAAAGATGATATATTAGATATAGTTGGAGATATAAACAAACTTGGAAAGAATACTAAAAGTGATGAAAATAATAACAAGTCTAATTTCATTTCAATTTTTGGTATTGATTACTGTGAAGCAAAATGCAAACAATTATCTGAGGAATGTATAAAACTGTTAGAAAGTCTTTCTATAGATGCTGGAGAATTAAAAAAGCTTACTCTTGAGTTATTAAATAGAGAATTTTAACAGAAGGAAAGGTTTTATTATGGGTAGGATATTAGACAAAATTAACTCACCAGAAGAAGTGAAGAAGTTATCAAATGTAGAATTAGAAGTATTATCAGGAGAAATTAGAGAATTTTTAATTGATAGTGTTTCAAAAACTGGAGGACATTTAGCATCAAATCTAGGTGTAGTTGAGTTAACAATTAGTTTATTTAAGAATTTTAATTTAGAAGAAGATAAAATTGTATGGGATGTAGGTCATCAAAGTTATGTACATAAAATTTTAACTGGTAGAAAAGATCTATTTAAAAGCTTAAGAAAATATAATGGTTTAAGTGGATTCCCTAAAAGATGTGAAAGTAAGTATGATGCCTTTGATACAGGACATAGTAGTACATCTATATCTGCTGCTCTTGGTTTTGCAAGAGCAAGGGATATAAAAGGAGAAAAAAATCATGTTATAGCTGTTATAGGAGATGGAGCATTAACAGGAGGCATGGCTTTAGAAGCTTTAAATGATGTAGGATTTAATAAAACAAAGCTTATAATTATATTAAATGATAATCAAATGTCAATTTCGAATAATGTTGGAGGATTATCAACTCATCTTAATAAACTAAGAATGAAACCAAAGTATAATAAGCTAAAATCAGATATAAACTCTACTTTAAGCAATTACAATGTAGGAAAAAAAGTTGCACATTGCATTTCAAGATTTAAAGATAGTATTAAGCAATTTGTTGTTCCATCTATGTTATTTGAAGATATGGGATTAAAATATATTGGACCAATTAATGGACATGATTTAGATACTATGAGTGAGGTTCTTGAAAATGCTAAGGAAATTGATGAGCCAGTTATTATACATGTAGTAACTAATAAAGGGAAAGGATATGATCTTGCTGAAAAAAATCCTAATAAATTTCATGGGGTAAGTCCTTTTGATTTAGAAAGTGGAGAGGCATATATTCCAAGTGAAAAAAATTATTCTAAAGTATTTGGAGATGCTTTAATTGCCTTAGCAAAGGAAGATAAACGAGTAGTTGCTATTACAGCAGCAATGCCAGATGGAACTGGATTGAAAAATTTTGCAAATAAATTTCCAAAAAGATTTTTCGATGTAGGGATAGCAGAACAACATGCAACTACATTATCAGCAGGAATGGCAGCAGCAGGGCTAAAACCAGTATTTGCTGTATACTCTACATTTTTACAAAGAGCTTTTGACCAAGTAATTCACGATGTTTGTATACAAAATCTACCTGTAGTATTTGCTATTGATAGAGCTGGTATTGTAGGTGAGGATGGAGAGACGCATCAAGGTATATTTGATTTATCTTTCTTATCACAAATACCAAATTTAAGTATTTTAGCACCTAAACATTTAGATGAATTACCTATTATATTAAAATGGGCAATAAATTACAATGGACCTGTGGCTTTAAGATATCCAAGAGGATCAGATTGTTGTAATGAAATTAAGCCTATAACAGAAGTTAAATTAGGTAAATGGGAAAAGGTTATACAAGGTGATAAAATTGCAATTATTGCAGTTGGAAAAATGCTTCAACATGCTGTAATTGCAAATAGAATATTAAAAGAAACTAAAATTAAACCATTAATTATAAATGCTACATTTATAAAACCACTTGATATAGAACTATTAAAAGAATTGGTAGATAATAACTATGATATAGTTACAATAGAAGATAATATGATAAGTGGTGGTTTTGGAAGTTATGTATTAATGGAGTTAATGCAATTAGGATTTAACAAAAGATTTAAGGCATTAGGATTCAAGGATAAGTTTGTGCCTCATGGAGAAGTTAATATATTATATAAAAATGCTAAATTAGATCCAGAAGGAATTGCAGAAACAATTATACAACTACAAAATAAAGGAGAATAAAATGTCATCAAAAAAAGAAAGACTGGATATATTATTAGTTGATAAAGGAATTTTTACTTCAAGAGAAAGAGCTAAGACTAATATAATGGCAGGTAAAATATTTGTAGACGGGCAAAGAGTAGATAAGGCTGGAGAAAAAGTTAATGTAGATGCAGATATTTTATTTAAAGGGGAAGAAATTCCATATGTTAGTAGAGGTGGGCTTAAACTTGAAAAAGCAATCAAAGAATTTGATATAAACTTAAAAGAAAAGGTATGTATGGATATTGGAGCATCTACAGGTGGATTTACAGATTGTATGCTTCAAAACCACGCAAGAAAAGTCTTTTCAGTAGATGTTGGATACGGACAATTTGCATGGAAATTAAGAACTGATGAACGTGTAGTATGTATGGAAAGAACTAATATCAGATATGTTACACCAGAGGATATTGGTGAAAAACTAGATTTTGCATCTATAGATGTTTCATTTATATCATTAAAAAAAATAATGCCCGCAACAATTAATTTATTAAATGAAACAGGTGAGGTAGTTGCTTTAATTAAGCCTCAATTTGAAGCAGGTAGAGAAAAAGTTGGAAAAAAAGGTGTTGTAAGAGATATTAATGTTCACAAAGAAGTTGTAACTTCAATAATAAATTTTTTAATTGAACAAAATTTAAATATAATTGGAGTTAGTTATTCACCGATTAAGGGACCAGAAGGAAATATAGAATATCTTGTTTACTTTACTAAAGATAAAAATAGAGAAACTAGCTTTTCATTAGAAGATATAGATATTACTGTGGAAGCATCTCACTCTACACTTTAAAAATTAAAATAATAAAAGTAAACTCCAAAATTTTATTTTGGAGTTTTAAACATAAAGATAATTAAATAAATTTTAAATGTTTTAATTCATAAGGGGGTGGACAGAATATGAATAGAATAGCAATAGCAATTAACCCATCTAAGGATAAAAATAATGAAATATTTCATAAAGTTAAAAAGGAAATAACTAAACATTTTAATACTTCAGAAATCATTATGTTAAATAGTTATGACGTGGCTACATATGATTTTAGTAAAACTATAGATCTAATGGTTGTATTAGGTGGAGATGGAACTATTTTAGGCGTTGCAAGAGGCATTAATGGAAAAGTAGATATACCTATATTAGGAATTAACATTGGGAATTTAGGATTTTTATCTAGTGTAGAAATTTCAGATATGAATGATGCTTTTAAAAAGATAAAAAATAAAAATTATATATTACAAAAAAGAATGTTACTTGAATGTGAACTACCTTTAGAAAACTTTCAAGATGAACATAAAGCATTAAATGATATTGTAATTGCTAGGGGAACATTATCTAGAATGGTAAAATTTCATGTTTTTATAGATGGAAAAAGGTATTATACATTTAAAGGAGATGGGTTAATTATAGCTACTCCAACAGGTTCTACAGCATATTCATTTTCAGCAGGTGGACCTTTTATTTATCCTAATTTAGATGTAATTACTTTAACTCCTATTTGTCCACATACCAAAGGTATGCAGCCTATAGTACTTAATGGTTATAGCGAAATAGAAGTAAAGGCAGAAATAGGAGAAGAAGAAATATATATTACATTTGATGGTCAAAAAGCTATAAAAACAAACCACGAAACTTATATTAAAATTAAAAAATCTAAGTATTATGCCAAAATTGTGTTATTTGATGACTATGATTATTTTAAAGTACTTAGAAGTAAAATTATTAATAACTCAAAAGAATGTGAAGGTGATTAATTTGAAATCAAAAAGACATAATAAAATTCTAGAAATAATAAGTGAAAAGGATATAGAAACGCAAGAAGAATTAGCAGAAGAATTAAAAAGTGCAGGTTTTGATGTTACTCAAGCAACAGTTTCTAGAGATATAAAAATATTAAAATTAATCAAGATGCAAAACTTAACTGGAAAATATAGATATGTTGCTTCTTCAAAAGAACATAAAGACATAAATGATAAATTAGCTAGTATTTTAGCAAATGCAGCAGTTTCAGTAGAGAATGTAGATAAATTTGTAGTAGTAAAAACATTAACAGGTTCAGCAATGGCTGTTGCTGAAGCGATAGACACATTATTCGATACTGAAGTTGCAGGAACAATAGCAGGTGATAATACTATTTTCATACTAGTAAGAAGTTTAGATAAAGCAGAAGATTTAGTTAATAAAGTTAGAAAAATGATTTTGTAATAAATATAAAGGTGGGATAAAATGCTATTACAATTGAATATTAAAAACTTTGCTTTAATTCAAGAATTATCAGTTGAATTTGGCGAGGGTTTTAACATATTATCAGGAGAAACAGGTGCCGGTAAATCAATTTTAATAGATACTATAGATTATGTATTAGGTGGAAAATTTTCAAAAGATCTTATACGATATGGAGAAGAAAAAACTTTTGTAGAAGCAATTTTTACTATAGAAAACAATGAACTTATAGGTATTTTAACTGAATTAGAAATTGAAATTGAGGAAATATTAATAATATCTAGAGAAACTACATTATCAGGAAAAGGTATTGTAAAAGTAAATGGAAGATCTGTTCCTTTAACATATTTAAGAAAAATAAGAGAGAAGTTACTAGATATTCATGGTCAACATCAAAATCAAAATTTACTTAATAAATCCTCACATATTTATTATCTAGATAGCTTTTCAGGTGAAACTTTAGAAAAGCAATTAATTAAATTTATTAAATTAAATGATGAATATTCATCTATAGAAGAAAAAATAAAATCTTTAAATGGTACTAATGATAGAGAAAAACTTTTAGACTATATTAAATTTCAAATTGAGGATATAGAAAAAGGAAATTTAAAACTAGGTGAGGAAGAAGAATTAAGAGAAGAATTTAATTTGCTTTCAAATGCTGAGAAAATTTCCTTAGCTCTTGGGAGAAGTTATGAAGTTTTAGATGCACCAAAACAAGGTACATCTGTTTTAGAGGGACTTTCTAAAATAGTAAATGATCTCTCATTAGTAGAAAATCATTTTGATAAAATTAAAGATAAAAGAGAACAAATAGAAGGAACATTATATACTTTAGAAGAGGTTTCAAGAGAAATTAGAGATATGATGAATGAAGTATATTATGATGAAGCATGTCTTGAAAAAATAAATTCTAGAATTTATGAAATTAGTATGTATAAGAAAAAGTATGGAGAGTCAATTGAAGTAATAATTAATTATTTAAAAAAGTTAAAAAATCAACATGATGAATTAGTAAATTCAGAAGAAATAATATTAAGCTTAAAATCAAAGCAAAAGGATATTTTAGAAAAAATGAAAGTAATAGGAGAAGTATTAAGTGAAACTAGAGTTAAAAATGCACTTCTACTTGAAAAGTTAATAAAAGATGAATTAGCTTATGTTGGTCTTGAAAAGGCAGTAATAAAAATAGATGTTCAAAAGTTAAATAATTTTAATAGTAGAGGATATGATGATGTTACTTTCTTAATATCTACTAATCCAGGAGAGCCTTTAAAGCCTTTAGAAAAGGTTTTATCAGGTGGAGAACTTTCAAGAATAATGCTTGCACTTAAGTGTGTATTTGTAGATAAGGATAAAATTCCAACTTTAATATTTGATGAAATTGATACAGGAATTAGTGGGAGCATTGCCAAAAGAGTAGGAGAAAAGATGTATCAAGTATCCTTAAAACATCAAGTGTTATGTATTACACATTTACCACAAATTTCAGCTTTATCAGATTGTCACTATTTTGTATCAAAATTTGTTAAAAATGATAAAACTTTTACTAAAATAGATACACTAAATAAATATGATAAAATAAAAGAAATTGCAAAAATGACATCAGGTGATGAAGTTAGTGAAGTGACACTAGAAAATGCTTCTGAAATGGTAACTTTTGCTCAATTAAAAAAAGATGAAATAAGAAAAAAATATAGCTAAACACACATAACTAAATAAAAAAATGAACAGACTAAAATCATGGTTTATTACCATGATTTTATTTTTTTATCTTTAATAACTATATCTTTAAAATATTTGACGGTTTTAGCAAAGTTAATACAGCATATAAAAATCTCTATCGGGGTAACTTAAAAATAGAAGCAAAGGAGGAGATAATATGACAGGAAAAAAAATAAAATATTTTAGCATTATAGCGGCTCCAATCTTGATTTTAGGTTTAGTTACGTACTTTAGTTTAAAGAAAATGCCAGAAAAGATTTATCTAAATGAAGCAATTGAAACTACAGATATTTCATTGCCTAATAATAATGTATTAAGTAAATTAAATTATAAAAAAGATAAGTTAAAAGTGAATTTTTTAGGAGTAATTCCCATAAAGACAATTCCAGTAACTAAAATTAATGATTTAGAAGTTTATCCAGGAGGAACTAGTGTAGGAGTAAGACTATCAACTAAAGGAGTTTTAGTAGTAGGTCACTCTATGATTGAAACAGAAGAAGGAAAAATAGATAGTCCAGCTAAGGCTTCTGGTATAGAACTTGGAGATATATTAATAAAAGTTAATGGTGAAGAGATAGAAAGTTCAAAAGATTTAGCTAAAAAAATAAAACAATTAGAAAGTGGTAAAATTAATTTAGAATATATTAGAGATGATAAGAATGAAACAAAAGAAATAAATTTAATAAAAGAAGCGGAAGAATATAAATTAGGATTATGGGTTAGAGATTCTACAGCCGGAATTGGAACATTAACTTTTTATCATAAGGGAACAGAAACTTTTGGAGCATTAGGTCATCCAATTACAGATGGTGATACAAATAAATCATTTACAATAAAGAAAGGAGATTTGTTAGCATCCTCTGTAATTAGTGTAAGAAAAGGAGAAAAAGGTACTCCAGGAGAATTAAAAGGATTATTTAATAATGATAAAGAAACTATAGGATCTATTGAAAAAAATACTGAATCAGGAATTTTTGGGAAAAGTAATATACCATTAGTAAATGAACTTCATAGTAAACCAATGAAGGTTGCTTTTAGAAATGAAATAAAAGAAGGTCCAGCTAAAATAATAACAACAATTGATGAAAATGGACCCAAAGAATATGATATAGAAATCATAAAAATGTTACCTCAAGATGAGCCTGGACCTAAAAGTATGGTAATTAAAGTAGTTGATAAAGAGTTACTTGAAAAAACTGGAGGTATAGTTCAAGGAATGAGTGGAAGTCCTATAATACAGAATAATAAAATTATAGGTGCTGTAACACATGTCTTGATTAATAAACCAGATGTTGGGTATGGAATTTATATAGAATGGATGTTACAAGATGCAGAAGTGATTAGTTAATATAAAATACACATAAGCTTATAATAATGCAAAAACAGAAAATACTTTTCAAGAATACTAAATATTATAATAAAATTTAGAAAAAAATGTAAAATAACTATTAATTTGAATTTTATTGTGATATAATAATGATAAATTATTCTGCTAAACAAAGTATTTTAAATAAAATCTCATTAAGTAAAGTTTATTGGATAATTATGTAATAAACCTAAAATTAAAAAGGATTTTGAGAACATATGTAGAATTAATTATTTATGTAACGTGGAGTATAATGGGAAGAAGGGGAGAAAAACATGAATGGATCAAAAATATCAGTATTAATTGCTGATGACAACAAAGAATTCTGTAGTATTTTAAATGATTATTTGCTTAATCAAAGGGATATAATCGTGACAGCTGTGGCTAAAGACGGTAGAGAAGCATTAACATTAATTGAGGAAAAGAAACCAGATTTAGTGGTTTTAGATATAATTATGCCACATTTAGATGGTCTAGGTGTACTTGAAAAATTAAATTCAATGGAATTAGAAAAAGTACCAAGAATAATTGTTTTATCAGCAGTGGGGCAAGATAAAATAACACAAAGGGCTATAACTTTAGGAGCAGATTATTATGTTGTAAAGCCATTTGATATGGATGTATTTACAAAGAGAATAAGAGAAATGTTTAATGGATCTTCAAATGATGTAGTAAGAAAACAATCAATTTCTGTTGAAGAAGTTAAACCTCAAAGTAAAGGTCCAGTTGATTTAGAAACAGAAATCACAAATATAATACATGAAATTGGAGTTCCTGCACACATAAAAGGATATATGTATTTAAGAGAAGCAATAACAATGGTAGTAAACGATATGGAGCTTTTATCAGCAGTTACTAAAGAACTATATCCGTCTATTGCTAAGAAATATAATACAACTGCTTCAAGAGTAGAAAGAGCTATAAGACATGCTATAGAAGTAGCTTGGGGTAGAGGCCAAATAGAAGCTATAAATAAACTATTTGGATATACAGTTCACAATGATAAAGGTAAGCCAACAAATAGTGAATTCATTGCAATTATAGCTGACAAGCTTCGTTTAAAAAATAAAGTATCTTAATTGGCTGTAAAGTTAGTGAAATAGCGTGAGAGAATAGATTTGATATTTTGTCAAATTTATATTAAAAAGCCGACTAATATGTTTTTAAGCCTACTAAGTAGGTTATTTATACATGTGAAAATACTTCTATTGGCAAATACAGAAATGTATTAGCAAATGGAGGTATTTTTTTATGGCAAGATTATTAAAACAATCAAAAACATTAGAGTTTTATTTGGAAGATTTTATGGAACATTGTACTTTAAAAGAGTTAAGTAAGAAAACTTTAAATAGTTATGAATCTACCTTACAATTATTTTTTAAATACTTAAAGGAAGAATATATGGTTAATATGCAATTAATGACTAGAGATATAGCTTATGCTGGAAGAATGTATTAACCTACACCAGTTTTATCAACTTCTAGCGTAAAAGCTGATAAAACTAACGTTGATATGATTAATGAACTTAAGAATCAAAATGGTTTACTGATGCAAATGGTAACTATCTTAGCTTCAGGACAAACTATTAATCTTGAAAACTCTATACAAATATCAGGAAAAGAAATAGTTAAGCAAAGTGCTAAGTATATGAACAACGAGATAAACACTATCAATAAGCGTTCAAATAGGATAGCTGGATTAGCTTACTAGGATTTAAGGATATATGACTATTGATTTAGTTATACATCCTTATTTTTTATTGTAATAATATGGTATAATTAATAATCAATATGTTAAGGATGGTGAGAGGTGTGTTTTCATATAATGGGCAGTGGAGTAGCGGAATTAATATTTCTGAGAAAAATACGATAGAAGGTAATATCGAATTAAAGGATGAAGAGATATTAGTTAACTTTGAAGGTAAAATGATTACTGATGGAACTATACTTTCCTCAAAAATTAATGAAGATTATATAGCAGTTTATTGCAATAATTTTTTATTAAATGGAGTTGGTAATGCTAGATTTGGATTGGTTTCATTAAATGATGAAGACATTAAAATAGTATCGGAAGTAGATAGAGAAGTCATTACAGAGGTTAAATTTAATATTTCTAATTTGTATTGGTGGCTTGGAGGAAGTGGCTTATCATTAAGTGATAATGGGGAATATAAGTTGAGAGAAAATATAGAAGTAGATGGAGAAAAGATATTTATTGAAACTATTGCTTTTGAGGATAAAGATATAAGTATAGTAACTAAATTTTTTGCCATTTTAATAGGAAGAATTGATAGTGTTAAAGAAATATGGATAACATTAGAGGGTAATAATTATTATAGTCGTTATTTTACTTCAACAAAAAATTCTCATATGAAAGAATATGAATGTTACAAAAGCTTCCATAGAACTAAGTGTAAAGATTTACCACAGAAATTAACTAACTATTATAATTAATGGTGTCGTTTATATGATGAATATTATATTGTTATGGAGCACTTTTTTAAATTAAATTTAGGTATTCCTTTGTCTTATGAGGATATGTTTTTAGGATGGTGTAATATATTTGATGGATATTTGATTCATAAAAATGAAACAGACATTAATACAAATAAATTTGGAAAAGAAATTAAAAAGGTATCAAAAAAAGAGGAAATTACTAAAGAATTTGAAGAGTTATTTAAAAAATTTGATTTAAAATTTGAAGCTTGGAAAGTTGCTAATAAAATAAAGAAAGAATTAGAACTAGGACAATCACTTGGAGAAAGGTTACAAGAATTATTCAGAGAAAATTATGATTTGATAAGTAAAAATATAGAAGATTTAAGAAGTAGTAAACAAGATATTAAAAGAAATTGGATTTAAGGATGATGAATTAAAATATATTATTGATAGAGATGATATTATTAATTTTCATAAAAGGTAAGTTTATTATGGTGGTTTGATGCCTTTTGATTTCTAATTTTGATATTATGAAAAAATTAAATTATGGAAAATAGGAGGAAAACATATGAATAAAAAGTACCATTATGAATTTAAGTTAGGAACAACCGATGATAGAAGTGTATTGGAAAATCTTAAGAATAAAAATCATCTTAGTTACATTAAGGAATCTACAAATGTAGTTTATATTTATAGTCTAGTTGCTTCAGATATACCATACCCAAACAAAAAAGGTAAAGTAGTATATATTGGAGAGAGTTGTAAGAATAATAAGCCTACTGGATTAAGATTTAGCCAACATATAGCATCAACTGAGTTTGGGGCAAGAGGAGGAAACATAAACTATACATTGCACAAGTATTATTGGAACGGGGTTAAGCTTTCATTAGATATATATGAGGTAGGTAATATTACAAAGGATGAAAGAAAAGCAATAGAAAGAGATTTAATAAATGCACATATTAAAATTTATGGAGCACCACCAATAGCACAAGGTACAAGTGGATTATTAGTAGATGATATAGATAATGTTGATGAAAGCAAAGCTGGTAGTTATTTTTAATGTTTCAATAAAGATGATAATAGATTTAGCTGTATATCCTTATTTTTATAATATAGTATAATATTTTAAGAAATTTTATGTAAGGAGAGAGGAATAAATGAGAGAAGAGTGGTTATATGATATTACTGATTTTGAAAAAGCTTTAGAATCATTAAGTAAGCTACTAAATATTAAAGAATGTAATATTTTTAAGTTTTTAATGTTTAATGCAACTAGCTACTTAGATTGTGAACAGTTGTACCGAGATATGATTAAAGAGTTTAATATAGACCTTGAAAAAATAGACTTAGACATAATTGAAATAAAGTCTATTCATGTTACTACTGGTTGTGATGATGGAAAATCAATTTTAAATAATGGACTTTTAAATTTGAGAGAAACTATAAAAAGAGATACTCCAATGAGAAGATTCTTAATTGATAAAGGAATAGAAATAGATTTTGAGAATAGGATAATTAAATACAAAGGAAAAGAGCTAGAAATTGTAGATAATTCAAAAAACAGTTGGAGTGAAAATGATTTTGTGTATCACAAGTTGTATAAAGATTATTTGATTAATGGTTTTCATTGTGATGAAGATCCTATAAAATATGGTGGTAATGTAGCACATAGACCTGAATTTATAGGCAGTCTAGGAAAGTTTATTAATAATACTAACTTACAATATGAATGGGCAAGTAAGTTCGAGCAATGTTACATTGTAGAGTATAAGGCAACTCCTTATACTTATGAATGGTTTAATTATTCATCTGATGGAATGAGCGAGGAAAGTTTTAACGAGGACAAGCAGTATCATATAAAAAAATGGTTAATAATACAAGCTATACTTGTTATTGCTAATAAAATACTGCGACATTCAAAGCCAAAAATTTTTTCATATTTAAGGTTTGATGAAAACATTCCAAAAGAAGATATTATAAAAGTTATAAATGTAACTTCAGAAAGGAACAAAGGATAGTCATTGACTATCTTTTTTGATTACAGTGCCTTTTTAGCATCAAAAAATAATTAAGGTACAAATAATCCTATAAATCTATGAAAAAACAGAGAGCCTACAAACTAAGCAAATAACTAGTGTTTACCTAATTAAAACTTGGATTTTATTTTATAAATTGAATATGAGAAATATAAAGATAGTCTTTTGGCTATCTTTTTTTGTCGTGAAAAAATTACATATAAGGAGGAAATAGTTTTATGAATATTAAAAATAAATATGGATTAGCTAAAAAGACTAAACTATATGGAAGATGGGTTATGATAAAGCAACGTTGTTATAATAATAAAGACTACTATAATTATGGGGCAAGAGGAATAAAGGTATGTTAGGAATGGAATCATAACTATTTAAATTTTCACAACTGGGCTTATGCTAGTGGATATGATGATAATTTAAGCATTGATAGAATTAATGTAGATGGAAATTATGAACCTAACAATTGCAGATGGGTAGATAAAGATATACAAGCTAACAATAAGGTGTGTACTATCCATATAGATTATGAAGGAATAAGTGTTACGTTAACTGAGCTAAGTAAAATTACTGGTATAAAGAGAGAAACACTAGAAATGAGATATATAAGGGGAGATAGGGGAGAAAGACTTTATAGAGCAGTTAGGAAAAGGGCTAGTTAGCTAATTTTACATAATGGTTAAGCCTACCAATAGGCTATGAAAAGTATGTATAAAATGATAAAAACATAAGGCTGAAATGGCTTAAACACTAGGGTTTGTAGTTTTGCTACTAGAATAAGCAAGCCAACAAATTCAGAATTTATTGCAATCACAGCTGACAAGCTTCGTTAAAAACTATAAGATCATATCATCAAACTTTAATGTTTTTTTCAAAATATATTGAAGAAGAACTAGAAATAACAGATATAAAGAAAGTTAATAAAAAGATTGTAGAAAACTATTTAGCTTTTACAAAATATATGGGTAAATATAGTTTTGCTTCAAGTGAAGCTGGAATAGAAAAAGCGGATTTATATAAAAGGCATGATGTAGGTAAAGAAATTTCTGATGTTACTATCAATGAATATTTAAGAAATATTAAAGCTTTTTTTACCTATGTAGAAGAAAATAATTTAGTTAAAAAGTCTAATATTCATTCAATAAAATCCTTGAGTTAATTAAAGTTTTAGATTTATCTAAGTTTCATGAATTTAGAGATTTTACAATTATTAATTTAATTTTTGATACTGAAATGAGGTTAGGGGAAACTTTAGAATTGAAGCTTGAAAACATAGATTTATTTATATATACCATATTCCTTGATGGAGATATAACCAAAGGAAGAAAAGATAGAGTTACATTCTTTAGTTATGAGATGACGAAGTTATTGCAAAGATGGATTAAGTTTAAAGATGTTATACAAGAAAGTAATTTATTATTTCCAACTCAGCGAACTAATAGGAAAATAGAACAATGAAAAATAAGTAAGTATAAAAGTGTTGCCACAACAAGACAATAATAAGGCTTAAATCAGTAATAATTATAGTTTAAGTCTTTTTTTATAGCAGTATAATAATAAAAAAAATATATGTAAAATAAAAGGGAATTATGTTAAAATTATCAAGGGTATAAATTATATTATGGGTATGGAGGAATAAAAATGTATATTAAGAATTTTATTTTAAAAAATAAGAGAATTGCTATTTGTTTAGTAGTTGCTTTAGCAATGGGATTCAGTGGTGGACTTAGCAATACACCACAAGCTGAGTATGATAATTTAGTTAAACAAAAAGAGCAATTAGATAGTGAAATAGCAACATTAGACGAACAATTAGAAGAGAGCAAGGCTCAGGTTAATGAGTTACTAGCTAAAAAGGATGAGGCAGATAGAATTGCTAAAGCCGAAGAAGAAGCTAAGGTAAAGGTAAAAGCAGAGGCAAAGGCAAAAGAAGAGGCTGATAGAATTGCAAAAGCAGAAGCAGGTAGATTAGCACAAGAACAAACACAACAAGAAAGTAGTCAGCCAACTATTAAGAATGTTAGAATGGTTTGGGTCAAAGATGCAAGAGCAAAAATATATCATTCTAAATCTAGTTGTAGTAAGATGAGTTCACCGTATCAGATTTCTTATGATGATGCAGAAGCTTCAGGATTAAGAGCTTGTAAAAGATGTTATTAGGAGGTATTTATTATGGGATTTAGTTTTAGAAAATCAATTAAAATAGGTAAAAACACAAGAATAAATTTATCTTCTAAAGGTGGAGTAGGAATTTCTACTGGTGTAAAAGGTGCTAGAGTTAGTATAAACAAGCAAGGGGCTAAAGTATATGGTGGTAAAGGTGCATTAAGATACCAAAAGCAAATATATAGCAATAGTAACAGTAAAAGTAATCATCAAAGCAGTTCTAATAATGAAATATATAAGTATGAAGAAAATACAAGAGTAAAAAAACCAAATTTCTTTAAGAGATTTTATAAAGAAATTATAGTAGTTCTTATTGGAATAACAATAGGAAGTTCTATAGGTGGTATTGGAAAAGTTATATCATCTACAGTTGATGAAGTGAAAAGTGAAATTGAAACTAATAATAAAACAATAGAAAATAAAAAATTAGAGTTAGAATCATTACAAGCTAAAAAGGCTGAATTAGAAGCCAGTTTAGGAAATTAATAATTTAAAGGGTTTACAGCCTCAATTTTTTTTAAGGGTTTTTTATAGCAATATTATCTTTTATAACTTTAACTTTCATAATATTTTCTAATAATTCTAATTCGGAAGATAGATTGGAAAGGATAATCTCTGATCGGTTTGTATTAGAAAGTCAAGATAGCGCTCAATTACATATAGCTATCTTACAAGTATTACTTAAAATACTTTTAAAAGATGGTAATTTACTTTTAAAAGTATTTGATAAAATTGACTATTTCTTATCTGAGCAAAATCATTATAATTTAGGTTATATACTTATACAAGATTCTAGTAATGAATTAATACTATTTATAGACAAAGTGAATAAATCAATATACTTTGAAGATATTAAAGTTTTTTTAGAAGGTGATTGTGAGTATTTTATTTCTAAATTAATGAATAATATTGATTGGAGTATTAAATAATTAGGCTTTGTTTTGAAATAGTGTGGAAGTAGGTATAATAAAAAGGCTAGAAGTACCAAAGTGTATTTTTAGCTTTTTTTCTATTGAATAAAATTGAATTTTTATTAAAGTATATTTATTTGTTATAGGTGTTATTATATGGATTATACTGATAATAACGGATATAATATAAACATAAACGGATAATAGAGATATATCCTATGAAAAAATGAAAGATAAGATTATAGAAAACTATAACTTAACTCATTTATAGCATTTGCTATCTTTGTTTTAGCACTTATATCTATAGTTATGTTGTTTTAAGGGATTAATGAGGGGGGTAGGTACAAATGAGTAATGTAATAAATATTAACGATATTAGAAAAGTAAACAGAAAAAACCTAGAGATGAAAGCTTTTGAACAATATGGTGTTATAAAGGCTAAAGATGATTTATATTTATATCCTGAATATAGTTTTACAACTTATACTTCAGAGTTAAAATTTTTATTATCAGAAGAGCTAAAAATGAATGTGAAAGATTTGTTAGAGTAGGAAGTTATAGAAGCTATCAATGAATTAGTGACAATGAAAGGGCAAAAGGTTACTATAATGCTAGTAGAAGAAGAAGAGAATAATATGCTTACTTTTGATATATTTAATATGAATAACAATAAAAATTTTCTAATATCAACTCCTATGAATTTTACTAAGGAAAATAGAAGAATATTCACTGGACTTATGGCTGGAGCTATAAAAAGAGTAGATGTTGATGTTACATTATTTTTAAAATTGACTTATGATGAATTAAAAGCCATTATATATTAATGATTGGAAGGTGTAATCACCTAAAAGAGTTAGATTGATATATATTGGATAAAGTTGTAAAGATAAAAAATCTATTGTATTAAGATTTAGTTAACATATAGAATCAAGTTAGTTTGGAGCAAATTGAGAAAAAATAGAGTGCATAAAGTACTCTATTTTTTATATAAAGTTTTAGAATTTGAACATAAAGGATGGAAATATTAATAAATAACACTATATACATCGTAAATAATATACTCGTAAATGAGTATAAATAAAAAATAAAACAAATTGCAAGTATACAAACAAAAATTAAATATTGTACATTATTATTAAGTTGTATATTATTATCTTTATAAATTAAATATAATAATATAGTAAATATAAAATTAATTAATAATTGGAGTAGTTATTTTAATTAAACATCATTTTATAAAAATTTTTTAATTATGTAAGGGAGAAATTATGAGTTTAGCAGAGAAAACTTTAAAAGAAAAGTTAGTTTATGAAGGTAATTTTATGACATACTATAATGTAGATGTTGAATTACCAGATGGGAATATTGCAAATAGAGATATTATAAGACATCCAGGAGCAGCAGCAATTATTCCATTTATAGATAAGAATAAGGTAGTTTTAATAAACCAATATAGAAAAGCATTAGATAAAGAACTGTTAGAAATACCAGCAGGAAAATTAGGAAAAAATGAAGAACCTATAAAAGCTGCAGTTAGAGAGTTGGAGGAAGAAACTGGATATAAAGCTAAGGAAATAAAGTATCTAGGAAAGATTGCAACAGCGCCTGGATTTTGTGATGAAATTATATACTTATATAAAGCTACAGGTTTGTATTTAGGAGAAAAGTCAACTGACGAAGATGAGTTTACTGAAAATATTGTTATGAGTATTGAAGAAGTAAAAAATAAGATAAGAAAAGGGGAAATAATAGATACTAAAACTATAAGTATTTTAGCGTATTTATAAATAGATAGAAGAGAAACCAATTAAGGTTTCTTTTTTTATTATTTATAATAAAAATTTATTTTACATATATTCAATTATGAATATATACAAAATATTAATCATATTATGTTTTATAGCAACTAATGGAGGAGGTATAAAATGAATATTATTAACAAACTAAGTTCAAATTTTAAAGAAAATAAAATCTTTTACTTTTTAGTATTATCCTTTTTTTTCGTAGGGATATTATTAGGAACTTATACCATTAATTATATGGGAACAGCAGATGCTACAGATTTATCAAATTATTTTACATCATTTGCAAAAACATTAGGTAGTAAAGAAATAAATAGTACTGCATTAATATTAGATATTCTAAAGAAAAATATTTTAATGATTGGTTTAATATTAACGCTAGGTTTTACAGTGTTTGGTGCTCCATTTATATTAATAATGGATTTAATTAAAGGTTTTACACTTGGATATACCTTTGCTTTTCTATTAACAACTTTTAGTGGGAAAGGTTTATGGTTAGCTCTTTCTTCAACGATACCTCAAAATTTATTTTACATACCAGTTTTTATAGGTATAAGTATAATTGCATTAGAGATATCTTCAATAAAATTAAAAGAACGCTTCTTTAATGGAAATAGCAATAATAGAATAGTATTAAGAGATTTATTAGTTAAAATTGGGTTTTTCATTGTAGTATTTTCCATGGGAGTAATGATTGAAGCATATTTATGTCCAGGCCTTATTAAATTAATTATTACAAAAGTCTATAAAATAGCATAATCCAAAGAGAATAAAAAGGGAAAAAAGTTTTTTTGTCGAATTAATAATATATTAGGATAGGGGAGAATTATGAAAGAAATTGTAAATGATTATAAGGAGTCTTTATTAAGAAGTCATAAGAGTGAAAATACGGTTTATGCTTATGTTACAGATGTAAATTTATATGTTAAGTACTTAAATAGTAAGAATTTAGATATTAATGAAACTGATAATGTTTCTGTATTAGGTTATATTCAATATTTATTAAGCCAAGGAAAATCAGAAAGATCAATAAATAGAATAGTTATAAGTTTAAGAAGCTTTTATAACTATTTGAAAGATCAGAAGGTAGTTAATGAGATTCCTAAAATATACTATAAAAATACAGCTACAACAAAGAAATTACCTGAGATATTAACAGTTGAAGAAGTTGATAAAATAATTAAAATTGTTGATAGGGATTGTAATAAGGGAATAAGAGATAATGCATTACTAGAGCTTATGTATGCTACTGGTATGAAGGTTTCTGAGATAATAGGTTTAAAAGTATGGGATGTAAACCTTGAATTATCATATGTAAAGTGCCATGATAATAAAAATTATGAAAGATTAATTCCAATAGGACGAAGTGCAGCGGAAGCACTAAAAGAATATTTTAAAATTAGAAACCAAATTGCATCAGCAGGTGTCGAAAATTTATTTGTAAATTTAAATGGAAATCAACTTACAAGACAGGGTGTCTGGAGAATAGTGAAAGAATATTCACATAGAGCAGGAATTAAAAAGGAAGTAAATTTAAATACATTTAGACATTCATTCGCAGTACACTTACTACAAAATGGTGCAAATGTTAGAGCAGTACAAAAGTTACTAGGGAATCAAGTTCTAACATATATGGATACGTATTATGAGATAATAAATAATGATAAAATAAACTTGGTATATAAAAACTCCCATCCTAGAGCATAATAAATAAGAAGTATTTTAGGGGCTTTATATTTTGAAAGGAGTAGATATAATGAAAAGAGTAATTTTAGTAGTAATGGACAGCTTAGGAGTAGGTGAATTACCAGACGCTAAGGAGTATGGAGATGTAGGTAGTCACACTCTTGATAATATTTATAAAGCTTGTGGAGAATTAAAAATAAACAATTTAGAAAATTTAGGTATTGGTAATATAGAAGGAGTAACTACTATAAAAAAAGTAGAAAATTCTATTGGTGCTTATGGAAAGGCAATGGAAAGATCTAAAGGAAAAGATACAGTAACTGGACACTGGGAAATTGGAGGAGTTATTTTAGATACTCCACTTAACACTTATCCAGATGGATTCTCAGAAAATATTATTAATGAATTTTTAACTAAAACTAATAAAAAAGGTATTTTAGGAAATTGTGTAGCATCAGGAACAGCTATTATAGAAGAGCTTGGGGATGAACATGTAAAAACAGGATATCCAATAATATATACTTCAGCAGATAGTGTATTTCAAGTTGCAGCACATGAAGATGTAATTCCACTTGAAGAATTATATAAAATGTGTGAAATAGCTAGGGAAATGCTCGTTGGAGATAATGTAGTAGGTCGTGTAATAGCAAGACCATTTATAGGTGAATCAGGAAATTATAAAAGAACATCTAATAGAAGAGATTTTGCATTAGATCCATTCTCAAAAACAATTCTAGAATATATAAAAGAAGATGGAAAAGAAGTAGCAGCAGTTGGAAAAATTGAAGATATATATAATGGAAAAGGTGTTACTAAAGCAGTTCATACTAAAAATAATATGGATGGTGTAGATAAAACTTTAGATTATATGAATGAAGTCAAAGAGGGATTAATATTCACTAATTTAGTAGATTTTGATATGCTATATGGACATAGAAATGATCCTAAGGGATATGGAAAAGCAATTGAAGAGTTTGATATTAGATTAAATGAAATATTTAAAAATATGAAAAATGACGATATTTTAATATTAACAGCAGATCACGGATGTGATCCAACTACAGAAAGTACAGATCACTCAAGAGAATATATTCCTATTTTAGTATATGGAAATAATGTTAAGGGTGGGAATATTGGAATCAAGAATAGCTTTACAGATATAGGAAAGACTATATTAGATTATTTTAATATAGAAAATAATATTGTTGGAAAAAGTTTCTTAAAAGAAATACTTAAGTAGGAGGAAGTTATCATGAGAATGTACGACGTTATATTAAAAAAGAGAAAAGGTGAGGAGCTAAGTAAAGAAGAAATTGAGTTTTTTGTAAAAGGATTTACAAATGGTTCTATTCCAGATTATCAAGCTTCAGCATTATTAATGGCAATTTTCTTTAATAAAATGAGTAAAAAGGAAACAGCTGATTTAACTATGGCAATGGTTAATTCAGGAGATAAAATAGATTTAAGTTCTATTAAGGGAGTAAAAGTAGATAAACATTCAACTGGTGGAGTTGGAGATAAGACTAGTATATGTTTAACTCCTCTTGTTGCATCACTTGGAGCTCCAGTTGCAAAAATGTCAGGAAGAGGTCTAGGACATACTGGAGGAACTATAGATAAATTAGAGGCCTTTGATGGTTTCTCAGTTGAGTTAAGTGAAGAAGATTTTATAAAAAATGCAAATAATATAGGAATTGCATTAACAGGTCAAACTGGAAATATTGCACCAGCAGATAAAAAAATATATGCTTTAAGAGATGTAACTGCAACAGTTGATAATCTTTCATTAATTGCTTCAAGTATAATGAGTAAAAAAATAGCATCAGGTGCAGATGCAATTGTTTTAGATGTTAAGGTTGGTGATGGAGCATTTATGAAGACTCCAGAGGCAGCAAAGGAATTAGCAAGAGCTATGGTTGATATAGGGACATCAGTAAATAGAAAAACTATAGGTGTAATTTCTGATATGGATCAACCATTAGGTTATGCTATAGGAAACTCATTAGAGGTAATAGAGGCAATAGAGTTACTAAAAGGTAATGGGCCAAAAGATTTGCTTGAGTTAGTTTTAACACTAGGTAGTTATATGTTAGTTTGTGGTAAGATTGCAAGTAACTTTGAAGAAGGTAAGGAATTGCTAATTAAAAACATAGAAAATGGTAAAGGTTTAGAAAAGTTAAAGGAATTTGTAGAAGCACAATATGGTGACTCTTCATTTGTAGATGATACATCTAAATTACCAAAAGCAGAATATGTTATTGCAGTAAAAGCAAAAGATGAAGGCTATATATCTAAAATAAATGCTGAAGCTTTTGGAATAATTGCTATGGAACTTGGAGCTGGAAGAGAGACAAAAGAAAGCGTAATAGATTTAGCAGTAGGAATAGTTTTAAACAAAAAAAGAGGAGATTATATAAAGGAGGGGGATGTACTTGCATATATTCATAGTAATGATATGAGAAAAGCAGAAAAAGCTAATAATGATATATTAAAGAACATTATTATTACTAAAGACAATACAAATAACATTCCACTTATATATGATGTGATAGAATAAATATTATAAATATGATAAGAAGAATTTTCGTTCTTTTTATCATATTTTTATTTTTTATGGTAATAATAAGCTTGAAGGGAGGCAATAGTATGAATAATAAATACATTAAAAAGATTGCTGTAATATGTTTAAGTTTATTTTGTATAACTTCTTTTCCAGTAAAGGCATATTTAGAGCCATATGATGAAGCAGAGGAAACTTATGAAGAATGGACCACTGAGGTATTTAATGATGAAGGTATTAATGTAGAGGCAAGATCTGCATTATTAATGGAGCCTATTACAGGGAAAATAATCTATGAAAAAAATATAGATGAAAAATTTGCACCTGCATCAGTTACAAAAGTAATGACTATGCTATTAACAATGGAGGCTGTAGATTCAGGCAAAATATCATTAGATGATAAAGTAACTTGTAGTGAAAATGCTAAAAAAATGGGTGGAAGTACTATGCTACTAGATACTGGAGAAGTAAGAACTGTAGAAGAACTTTTAAAAGGTGTAGCTATTGCATCAGGTAATGATGCTGCAGTAGCCTTAGCGGAGTATTTAGGAGGTACTGAGGAAGCCTTTGTTGGAATGATGAACAAAAGAGCTCAAGAGCTTGGAATGACTAATACTACATTTAAAAATTGTAATGGGTTGCCAATACAAGGTCATGAATCAACTGCAAGGGATATAGCTACTATGTCATTAGAACTATTAAAACATCCTACAATTTTAAAGTATTCAGGTACTTATATGGAAACTATATCAGAAGGTAGAAAATCTCCAATAGAATTAGTAAATCATAATAAGTTAGTAAGATTCTTTGAAGGTTGTGATGGATTAAAGACAGGATATACAGAAGAAGCAAAATATTGTATAAGTGCAACTGCAACTAAAGGTGGAGTTAGAATGCTTTCAGTAATAATGGGAGCACCTACTTATAAAGTAAGAAATAGAGATGCAGGAATGCTTTTAAATTTAGGATTTTCTAAATATGAAGGTAAAAAATTTGTATCTAAAGATGAAGATGTAGAAAATATTTATTTAAGCAAGCAAACAGATAAATATTTAGTTGCAAAAGCAAAAGATGATTTGGTGGTTGTAGTTGAAAAAGGAAATAATCAAGGACTAGAGAAGAAAATAGTTTTAGATGAAGTAAAGAAAGAATATAAAGCTGGAGATATTGTAGGTAAATGTGAGGTTTATCTAGGAGAAGAAAAGGTTGGAGAAGTGGAATTATATTCAGATAGAGATATTAAATTAGGTGGACTATTAGAAAACTTCAAATTTAATATGAAACATATGTTTAAAAAAGGCGTATAATAAAAATGGGATTTGATTTATATCAAGTCCCTTTTTAATAGTAAAAATAAAGTATTATATATTGTTCTTTAAAGTGAAAATTGATATCATATATTGTAGAAAACCATGCAAAAGGCGGTATGATATATATGGAAAAGCCAAATGTTAAAATTGCTAACTTTGAAGGACCATTTGATGTACTATTACATTTAATAAAAAAAAATGAAATGGATATTTATAATGTTGAAATATATAAAATTACTAATCAATACTTAAATTTCTTAGAAGAAATGAAAGAGATGGATCTAGAGATTACATCAGAGTTTATTGTTATAGCAGCAACATTGATAGAAATTAAATCTAAAAAACTACTTCCTAAAATAAAGGTAGATGAAGATAATGAAGAAGATGTAGAAAAAAAACTTTTAGAAAAACTAATAGAATACAGAAAAATAAAAAATGCTACTTTATTCTTTAGAGATAGATATATAACTTCAGGAGAAGTATATACTAAAAAGCCTGAAATTATAGAAGAGGTTAAACTAGAGAAAACTTCAGAAGACATATTTAAAAATATAACTTTATTAGATTTATATAATATTTATAATAGTTTATTAGAAAATTATAGACAAAAGTTAAATGATAATATTGTTCAAAGAAAAATATATATAGATAAATATAAAGTAGAAGATAAAATGAAAGAAGTTTTGGAAAAGATACATAATAAAAATATAATAGAATTTAATGAATTATTAATAGATAGTGAATGTAAGCTAGAAACAGTTGTAATATTTTTAGCATTATTAGAATTAATTAAATTAAGGGAAGTTAAGGCTTATCAAGATGATAGTTTTGGAAATATTCTATTAAAGAGGAGAAAATATGAATAAAGTTAATATTAAACAATTTGAATTTGAAAATATAACAAATCCTAAAATAAAATCTGCAATAGAGGCATTGCTATTTGTAAGTGGAGAGCCTTTAACTATAAAAGATTTAAGTAATAGTATAGATGAACCCATTAGAGTAATAGAAACAGCAATAAGTGAAATGATAGCTGAATATGAAAAAGAAAATAGAGGAATAAAGATAATTTCTATAGATGGAAATTATCAATTAGCTACAAAATCAGAAAATAGTGATTATGTACAAAAGTTACTTAAAAAGAATAAAAGACAGTCATTATCACAGGCTTCCTTAGAAAGTCTTGCAATTATAGCATATAAACAACCAATTACTAGAGTTGATATAGATGAAATAAGAGGAGTTAAGTCAGATAGTGCTATACAAAAATTAATAGAAAGAGAGCTAGTTAAAGAAGTAGGTAGACTAGAGGTTCCAGGAAGACCAATGCTTTTTGGAACAACAGAAGAATTTTTAAGACAATTTGGACTAAGTGGATTAAATGAATTACCATCTCTTGATTTATATTCAGATAAAGATGATGACGAATCTATAAATTTAATTAATAAGGAAATAGAAAAATTATAATAAAAAACGGTATTATATACCGTTTTTTATTATAAGGTTAGTATAGATTATTTGATGATGAATCACTATCATCACATTCGCTATTAGTATAATTATCTTTACAATTAGATGATTTTTTAGATTTATTTGCACTCATGTCATTATAAAAACCTTTAAACATATCTAATACTTGAGGAACAGAATCAACTATTCTATCATAAGTATTATTTTGGTCTACAGGTAGTAGTCTAACATTATCATCTCTAACTACTAAAAAGGCTACTGGTTTTACAGTAACACCTGCACCAGATCCACCACCAAATGGATGCTTTGCATCTTTATCTGGAGCTGGCTTAGATTGTGATCCAAACTCGCTACCTCCAGATGCAAATCCGAAAGTAACTTTTGAAATTGGAATTATATAGCTTCCATCTTTTGTTTCTACAGCTTCTCCAATAACAGTATTAACATCAATCATATCTCTTAAATTTTCCATTGTACTTCTCATTAAGTTCTCTACTGGATGTTCATTTGACATAATATTTCCCTATAAGGGAGTCACCTCCTCTATTTTTATATAAGATTTATAAGTTAAATATAATATATATATAATTTGAGCAATATTAGTATAAAATATACTAGTAATATTAAATTTTAATAAATTACTCCCTTTGAATAATGGATGTATTTTTAAATCAAATTCTTTTATTGAAAATATTTTATCAATAAAGAATATAATTAAAGGATTTAAATTACACAAAAGTCCATATGATATTGCAGTATATGCAGAATCCTCAAGGTCAAAATAAAGATCCCCTTTTAATAAAAAGCCAGGTTTAAACTTATTTTGAGTTATTTTTAGGTAAAATAACTTAAGTGATAGTTTTTTTGCTTTTAATTTTTTGCTATTGGGGGTAGAGGTATTAGACTCCGATTTAATATCTTTTGATGAGGATTTGTTTTTACGATTATTATTAACATTTGAAATTATTCTGCTTAGATATTTATTTCCAATACCTTTATCAGGCGAAAATATAGTTAATTTAAATAATTTTAAAGCATAATAGTTTTTATCTACTATAATCGTTATTTTTAATGGAATTGGAATTAAAAAAAGCAACAGTAAAATTGAAAAGATTAATAATAAAACCATAATTATCCTCCTATTTTGGCTAGTTAATAGTATTCCCATAAATGAATAAAATAATCTAAAAAATTACTTAAATTTATGTTTAAAACATAAAAAAATGAACAAACTATCTTTAGATGATTAGTATAGAGGGTGATTTTATGAATAAAAAATATTTTAAAAAATTAAGTGTAATGATATTAACTATTTTAGTTAGTCTACAATTTCAAATTAATTATCCAAAAGCATTTTTATTAGAAGATGACTATATGGACATAGATGATGAGGTTATAGATTTAGACAATATAAATATATCAGATGTAAATAATAAGGTAGATTTAAAAACTCCTTTAAGAGTTAGTGCAAGGTGTGCAATTGCTATTGATGGATCATCAAAAGAAGTTTTATGGAATCAAAATGGATATGAAGTAGTTCCAATGGCTAGTACAACTAAAATTTTAACTTCTCTTATAGCAATTAATTATGGTAATTTAGATAGAAAAGTAACTATTAGCAAAAATGCTTCATCAATAAGGGGGTCTACAGTAGGATATTCAGCTGGTGAAGAAATTACAATGAGAGAGCTTCTATTTGGACTTATGTTTAGATCAGGTAATGATGCAGCAATTGCTATAGCTGAAGATATAGGTGGTTCAGTAGAAGGATTTGCTAATATTATGAATGACTTTGCAAAAAGTATTGGAATAATAGACTCTCATTTTGAATCTCCACATGGATTAGATAGTTCAAAACATTATTCTTCAGCTTATGACTTAGCAATTTTAACCTCAAAGGGAATGGAAAGTGAAGTTTTTAGAGAAATTGTTGGTGAAAAAGTAATTACTAAAGATAAATATAATTTTACTAGAGATTATCAAAATATAAATAAAATACTATATAGAATACCTGGAGCAAATGGTGTAAAAACAGGATATACTGGTCAGGCAGGAAAATGTCTTGTATCATCTGTTAATTATGAAGGAAGAAATATAATAATGGTAGTTCTTAATTGTGTTGATAGATGGAACCAAACAGAAAAAATATTTAATTATGTTATTAATACTAATACCTTTAAAAGTACATTAAAAAGAGATATTTTAGAAAAACAAGGATTTATGAATTTAGGTTCAATTATAGAAGATAGTGATTTTACTTATGGATATAAGGAGACAGATAACTTAGAGGTAGAAGTTTTTAATCCATCTAAAGATATTTTAGAAGGAGATATAGTAGGAAAAGTAAGTATTAAGGATGAAAAGTTTGAAAAATGTAAAACTCCACTAATAAGTACAAAAAACATTTCAAAAGAAGAATTTCAGAAGATAATTTTTAATAATTAATTAAAAACCTTTATTAATTAATATTTTTAGATTTTTAGTATAAAAAGTTAACTATTAGGGATAATAATTAATGATTACGAATGTATCCTAAATTATTATGAATTTATTAAAATAGTACTAATAAAAATATTAGTACTATTTTACTATATAAATAAGAAAATCGCTTTTAATAATATAAAAATTATCAAAAGCGATTTTCTTATTTTAAATTTTCATTATAAAAATTAATATCTATATAAGTTTTTGTTCAAATACACCATCTAAATTTAACTTTTTAATTCTATTTGAAATTTCTTTTTTATCAAGTGAATATAATCCTAACGCACACATTCTTTTAAAATATTCTGCGCCAGCAAAGGTATATCTATTTCTTCTTCCCTCTCTAGTACTTGCTTTTTCATTTGCGTAAGAAATTATATCTCCTATTGCTATTGAAGCAGGTAATATTAAAAGGGGAATACCTATTGCTAACCTTACAGCATTATGTCCTGCTAGACTACCAGTACAAATAGCTTCTGTATGACCAACAAAAAGCCCACTTTTTTCTCCAGCACAGAATAAATTATCTACACCTTTAACTTTTAAATCATTAGTTCTTGGAGCTACTGAAAGATATCTTATAGAATTTCCTTTACTTCCAGCATATGGATCAACATATTTTGCTTTTTCTAAGCCTTTTATTTTTCTTAGCTTTACTAGAGGATAATAAGTAGTCATTAACTTTGCGTGTCCAGTATCTAGTAAAATAATATTTTCTGCAAATTCCTTTAAAGCATATTGTTGACATACCTTCGCATTTAATTTATCGTAATTTATATCTTCATTAGGAACTTTTAAAATTACTTTTCCTGTTTCATTTAATTCTTTTAAAATTTCTTCAGATAAACTTTCTTTTGCAAGTTTACATGATCCAGAAAATGCACCTAATATATCCTCATCACGTTCACCTTGTATATCAGATACACCACATCGTTCACTAATACTTAATCTTGGACCAAAGGCAGGACATCTTAAGACACACATTGAACAACCATTTCCATATCGTAAACAATTTCCCATAGGACCTGTTGTACCTGTTGTTTCTATAAATACATCTCCTTCAATATAAGTATCATCACTTAGAAATATTCCTTTAATTTTATTACCATCAATTTTTATATCTTTTACTCGACTTTCTGTATAAATATTTATACCCATTTTTTTTAGGTATTCAGAAACATTTCCTTCTATTATATTTACATCATATAATGTTGCATGTTTATGTCCAGGAAATTCTATATCTTTATGTCGAGCTGAGTCATCAACAACATTAATTAAGTCACCCGCACCTAAATCTATTAATTCTTCTGAAGCCGTCCATCTACCGTTATTTCTCATTATTCCACCAACGTTACCTAATCCTAATAAAAGGTCTGTTTTTTCAAAAAGATGTACCTCTGCTCCTGCTTTTTTAGCAGTTACAGCTGCAGCGCAACCAGCCCAACCAGCTCCAACAATTATAACTTTTATCATATAAATCTTCTCCCTTCAAAAACATTTCTAGGATCATCTTGAACTTTACAAAAACGCTTAACTCTATGTCCAGAAAATCTAGCTGTACAACTTCCACATACGCCCTCACCACAACACATTTTTACATTGTTGCAGCATGATAATTGAATATTGCTTGCACCTAATTCATCTAAATATTCTATTATCTTTACAGTTAATATATCTGCTCCTGCTACATGTATATATTTAATATTTTTTTCATTAATCATATTTTTAATAGCAAGTTTAACTTCTAAAGATAAGTTTCCTTTATCTATTACATTCATTTCTATTGGGTTTAAATGATATTCTTTTAATAAATCCTCTACATATATTCTATTATAGGGTGTCTTATCTAAAATTAAATTTACTTTATTATTATTTAATGTAAGCTTTCTTATAACAGGCATCATTGGAGCCATTCCTATTCCTCTTGCTATAACTAACACATCATTTTCTTTTTGTCTTTGTATGTTTTTTATACCAAATACTCCATTCCAATAAGGTCCTCGTATTGTTATTTCATCACCTTTAGTTATATCTAATAGCTTTTTAGTTTTTATTCCTCGTATTTCTATCATAATAGTAATTATATTATTTTCTATATTAGAATCTAAAATTGATATTGGAACATCAAAATAAATATTTTCATCAGATCTAATGAAAATAAAACTTCCAGGTTTAACTAAATCTATAGCTAGCTTATGAGGTGATTTAAATTTAATTAATAAAACATCAGGCTTATATAGAATTTTTTCTTCAACGATACAATTATATGTTTTTCTACCTTCTTTCGCCTTTGATCCATTGTCTATAAATTCATGATATATACATACACCTTTCCAATTTAAACAATCACAAAAACAACTTCCTTGTAACTGAGAACATAATATACATTCACCAGATTCAGCTAAATGACAAGGACAAAACTCTGTACCTGCATCAATACAATCTACTGCTTCTTTAATCATTAACTCTCTCCATATTTATTGATTTCATAATAATAACTTATTTTAAAATTTTAAATTTGTTACATTTATAATATCTCTTAAATCAATGAATTTCCCTTTAATTCTACATAAAAAATATAAAAAGAAATTTAAGTATTTAATATAGGGAATTATAGTGTTAAAATTAAAGAAATATTATAGTTATTAAAAAGGAGAAAGAGTATAGTAAATGTTTGAGTTTGATTTAATGAATATATTTGAGGGATTAGTAAGAAATTATGTGAAGTTTGGGTTGAATAATGATAGCTCTAAAAGTGATATAATAAATCAAGAAGTTAAATATATAATATCTGTTGGAGAAGTATTAGGATATTCAGCTTTAGTAAATAATAGAGAAAAAGTTAGTGAATATAATAAAAAAAATATTGAAGTTCTTTGGAGAAAATATGATGATAAAAAAGCATTACCAAAGGAACTAGTTTTATATTTTTCTATAGAAGAAGATTTAATTAATGATATAAAAGCTATAGAAAATTTAATGATAACTATTAGTAATGAAAAAAATACACAATCTTTTATGCAATTTTTAGAGGTGTCTTCAAAAGAGAGAATAAGTTATATAAATAAGTTAATACAAAGTTCTAGATTTACTTTAAATAAGGATGTTTTATTAGTATACAAAATTCAAAATATTTTAGAAAAGAAAAGCTATTGGTATGCTTATTTATTTTCTGAAAATACCATAGTAAAAGAAAAAAAAGCATCTTCTTATGTAGATGTTTTAGGAATATTAAAAGCTAAGTTTAAAATTTAAAATGGTTAGTAATATTAAATTAATTTCTATATATAAGCAATATAAAAAGTGAAATTAATATAAAAATATTTTAAATTTTGGGAGATAAAATATGGGAGATATACTAGGAAAAGAGTTAGAAATAATAACTGAAGATATGTTTAATAGCATAGTTAAAATTAAATTTAATAATATATTAGATGGGTTTGAAATGTTTAAAAGTTCAACACTTACTATAAAAGAAAATAAAGATTTTAATTATAATGAAAAAGAATTTATTACTTTTTTAGAAAGAGCATATGTATTAAATAATAAAAAATCTATATCACTTGCAATTGATTTTTATATAAAAAATTTAAATGAAGATGAATTTGGGAATTTACTTTCGTTAAGTAAGAATGAAGATAAGCCAATTTTACAAGAAATTTATAATAATAAAGAACTAAACTCAATTTATTTTATTGTTAAGGATATAAAGATAATACCATTTTTAACACGATTATCAACTAGAGAATTATTTTTTATAACGTATTATTTTTTAGATATACCGTTAACTATTTGGGGAAATTATAATTTAAATTTTCCAGTGTTTTATTTAGAAGAAAAACATATTGAAAATTATAGAAAAATAAGTAAAGAAATGAATATTCAATTATAATATATTAGAATATTAGTTTAATTTAATATAAATATCTACATTAAATGAAAATAAGTACGGGGTATAACATTGTAATCCGTACTTATGTTTTATATAAAGCATGTACATAATTAAGAAATGCTATATTTTTTTACTATAGTAGATAATCTAAATTCTCCATTTTCAATAAATCGAGTATACCATTTAACAGGAATAGTAGTAGAGTCGTTTGATGAACTAATACTATCACAAAATTTATTTTTTAGAATAGGATATAAAATTTCATAATCATTTTTATTTTTAGTAACTATTAAAAGCATATATTCATGATCTGTACATAAAAAGTTTAAAGAATTTAAATCTACAATTAATGAGTCATTTAGAATTTCTGACTCACAATAGTATATTTCTCTAGTCTTAATGTTTTTAAGTACAACTACGAAATCTTCATATAAAGAAAAATCAGTTTCAGATAATTTCAAATTTAATTTACAGTTTATAAGATCAAAAGAAGATATATGTTTATGCTTTAAAGATGAATTAAATAAATAGTTTTTAACAACTTCTTCTTTTATATTTTTGTGGTTCATAATATTCCTCCTCAAAAGTTAATTTACATTTATTAATAATATATAGAAATATATTTATTTAGTTACAGTTATTATTGAATATTTTACCATAAAAAAATGATTTAGAACATTACTTTTCTGAATAATTAGAAAAATAATATTTTTCAGAAAATAGCATATGTTGAACATTATACTAAGTTAAAATATTAATTTAAGAAAAAGTTAATTGAATTTAAAGGAAGATATTAATATAATTAGGTTGTACTATATTATATAGTATAGTTTGCTTTTTACGTATAAGGGGGATAAAAATGAAGAAGTCAACGAGCTTAGCAATTGGAATACTTGCAATTGTTTTTTTTATTATAACGGCTTTTATAAATTGTAATAAGATTTACGAAAAACAAATAAAATATGAAGATCCAGAAAAAGTGTTAGAGAACTTTTTGCTTTATTTTAATGTAAAAGAAGAAATAGTGAAAAATCTAAATTATACTAAGTTAGTTATACCAAATGAATTTTATGAAAGCATTTCTAAAAGATATAGATTATATATAGATAATGACACCTATTATGGATATCTAAATAGTAATCTTCCTAGTTTTATAGAGTACGATATAGAAGAAGTTAAAGGAAGAGAACTGGAATATATATCTAAAAAGCATTTAGAAACTTATGAGGCAATTAAGACTTATAAAAACATAAATGATGTAAGGTATTATAAGGTATATGGTAAAGGAGTATATAATAGACAGTTTATTAAAAGAGATATAAAGAATAATAAACTAAATATAGATAGTAATGAATATGTAGATTCTAGCCTATATATAGTAATAGTTGATGAGGGGGAGGGCTATGTAGTTGATTATTATGAAGAATATGGTCCTTATAATATAGAAAATAAGGGGTGATATAATATATGTTTAAAGTGAATAATTTATCACTAAAGTTAAATGATAAATATATTTTAGAAGATATAAATTTTGAAGTTAAAAGAGGTAAAATATTAGGCATAGTTGGACCGAGTGGTGTAGGTAAAACATCATTAATTAAAAGTATGGTTGGTATTTATAAAGGGACTAAAGGAAATGTATTACTAGATAATGAAGATATATATGATAATATAGAAATTAAGAAAAGAATAGCGTATGTGCCTGATGAACATAATAGTTTTTATTTAATTACATTAAAAGAAATTATAGAATATTATAAAAGTATATATGAAAATTTTGATGAAAATAAATTTTATATGATTAATAGAATATTTAAAATTCCTATAAATAAAAGATTTTTGCAACTTTCAAAAGGAATGAAGGTAAGAGTAAATTTGATGATGGCCTTTTCAATTTGCTCAGATATAATTGTTTTAGATGAGCCGACATCTGGATTAGATCCTATATTAAAAGAAAAGGTTTTAAAGTTAATAGTAAATGAATCCAAAAAGAATAAAGCTATAATAATATCATCACATAATCTATATGAGCTTGAAAGAATATGCAATGATATTGTTATACTTAATAATGGTAAAGTTGAGTACTATAATTCTTTAGATAATATAAAAAGAAATATGAGAAAAATACAAGTAGCTTTTAAGGAGCCTGTTTATGAAGAAGACTTAAATTTAGAGGGAGTTTTAAATATTTCTCAAATTGGCAGAGTATTTACGATTATTACAGAAAAATATAATGATAATTTTAAAAGTTCACTTGAAAGCCTTAATCCATTGTTTATAGATGAAATAGGTTTAAGTTTAGAAGAAGTATTTATTAATAGGCTTGACGGGGGAGAAGGTAATGAAGAAATATTTAAATAAAAGCTTATATTTTCAAGGAGATAAAAACATTTTTATATTTTTAATGGTTTTATATATTAATACATTTATAATATTAAATCTAATTATAGCAAAGTGGTTTAGAAATTTTTCAAAACAAATTTTATATACTTATAAAAATATATATTTTCAATCAATATTTGCTTATGGAACAATATTTATACTTATACTATTTTTATTCATAAATTTTTTAATAGTTGCAGGACTACATAAAAGAAAAAAATGGTCAACACTTTTATCAGGACCTTTTAGAAGAAAAGATATTCGTATAAGAGAAATTATTATTATGTTAATTTCTATATTGGTATTTATAGGGATTTACTTGGTAATAATCGCTAGAGAAGCTATTATTTATAAGGACATCCTTAAATATACAACTGTTTTTAATACTATCATAGTAATAGATATTCTAAAGATAGTTTCTATATCATTAATAGTAATAGGGAGTTTATTTTTTATAGATAATATTTTTTCAAATGTACTATTTCTTACTGGTGGAATTATATTTGGATTTATGTATTTTTTTGCTTTATTTTATAATTTATTTAATAATATATTTTATTCAAAGTTTATGGATAATATATATTTATTTATAAATTACATCTTAGATTTTATTGGTGGTAATATTATTTTAAATTTAAATATAGGCTATAATATTATTATTTCACTAGGATTTATATTTATAGGAATTATTCTTTTAGTTTCCTCTGTAAAGATGACAAAATATATGAAGGTAGAGAATATGGGAGATGGAATTATTTTTAATTTTTCAAAGAAAATATTTAAAATTATGATTTGTACCTTCATTGGGTTAGTATTATCTCCATTAATAATTTCACTAATAGAGTCTGAATTTTTATATTATACTTTAGATGGTGTACAATTATTTGTCTATAGATTTATAATTATTAGTATTTCAAGTTTAATTACTTATTTAGTGTTAAAAAGAATAGAAAAAAAATTAAAAAAATGCTGGTTAATTAATTAATCAGCATTTCAATCATTATATCTAAAGTAGCTTTTGTTTTCTTTAAGTTATTAATATACTCTACAATATGGTGTTTATAAAAATATACTCCATCGTCAGTTATAGAGTATATTTTTTTTGTGCGTTTATTTAGAAATTCATCCCCAGACCAAGTGCTAACTACATATCCTTTGTTTTCTAAGTCGTAAAGAGTTTCATATATAGAACTAGATGATACAGGAAATGGTAATTGTGAATTTGAAAAACGTTCTTTAAATATTTCTAATACTTTGTTTCCAAATATATTCTCACCTTTAGATAGTTCTTTTAAAATATAAAAGCTATATAACATCTTAGTATTTACAACATTTCTAGGGGCTACTAATCGATTTCTAGTACTCATTTAATCTCCTCCATTAAGCTATTTACTTTATTATATCATAAATATACATCTTAAATAAAATACTCGTAAATAATTATAATAAAAAATAAGCTATAAGTTCAGAACCAAAAAGCTAAATAAAGAATACAATATACTATACTAAAGAGTAGGAGTTGATATACATGTCAAAGAAATCATGTTGTTGTAACAGTTGTTGTAACAGAAATTGTGGTTGCAATAACTTCTGCAACTCTTGGGGAAATGGTTGCGGAAACGGATGTGGATGCGGATGTAACTTTAACAATTGCTGTAATGGCGGTTGGGGAAATGGTTGCGGAGGTTGTGGATTTTTCCCATTATTCTGGTTATTGCTACTTGGTGGCGGCTGTTTCTGGTAAAGAGAATAAAAGGGTACTTTTTATAGTACCCTTTTATTTTTTCGCAATAATATATCGATACATTTGACTGTAAAATAATAAACTAATATTATAAATATATATTATACAAAAAATGTAAGGGGGATTTTTTTATGAATTCTAAGACAAAAAAGATAGTAATTATAGGGGTGTTAGCTGCAATGTGTTTTGTTGGAACATTTATAAATATTAGAATTCCGATAGGATCATCAATGTCAATGATTCATTTAGGAACTACTTTAATATTTATAAGTGCTACACTTATTGGAAAAGATGCAGGCTTAGCAGGAGGAATAGGTTGTGCATTATTTGATTTATTAAGTGATTTTGCAGCTTGGACAATTCCAACACTAATAATAAAAGGTCTTACTGGATATATAGCTGGTAAAATATCATTTTCAAATGGAAATAATGGTAAAAATTTAAAACTAAATATTTTAGGTTTTATTTGTGGTGGAATAGTATCACTTATGGGATATTTTATATCTAATTTAATTATTTTTGGTAAAACATGGGCGGTTGCAATAGCAAGTTTAAGTACATCTTTAGTTACTACAACTATAGGAATAATTATTGCTATACCATTGTCAATTGCAGTTAAAAAGGTTCTTGATAAAACGAGTATTGTAAAATATTAACATAAAAGTATAAAATATAATTACTATTGAAGAAAATGTATTATATTATAAAACATTTTATATAAATTTTATCTATATGTATAGCAGTAAAAATATTTTTATATTTTTATAAAAATATGAGATAATATTAGTACTAGTACAAACTATACATATGAGGTGATAAGAATGTTTGAAAATAGAGAATACTGTGAAAACTGTAAAAAGTTTGAATATTTTAATGTTGAGGAAGAAATAAAAAGTAAAGATTTTAATATTGGAAAGATTAAATATAAATGTTATAAAGCTATTTGTACTGAATGTAAAAGTGAGATATATTCTTATGTGATTAGTAAAAAAAATAAAGATGAATTAAATAAAGCAATTAAAGAATTAGAAGAAGAGTATAGTATTATAGAAATGTTAAAAAAAGTAGGCAATAAAAAAGTAGTAAAAGATCATTCTGAGGAAGAATTATTAAATGAGATTAGGGCAATTTTTTTAAAAAACAAAAAAGATTCTTAAAACTTAAATATTTATATAAATAAACTAATATATATGTATAACTGGAGAATTAAAATCTAAAAGGAGAGAAGTGCACTATGTTAGATTTATTTGTATATTTAGATGAAACATTAGTTAGAAATTTGGACTCTATGGTTTTAAATGGTTATATAGATATAAGAACACTAAGGAATATTACAGATAAGACTTTAACAGGAAGTGTAAGATTAAGTGCAAGAGGAGCTTCTAATGAAGAGAGAAAATTAATTAATGATGAAAATGATGGATATAAGGGTAAACATACTGGATGCAATAATCAACAACAAAATAGTAATGAAAATAATAGTCAATTAGAAGATAGAAATTTTAATAGAAGAGAAGAAGAGATACGAACAATAAAAGCTAATTTCTCTTTTCATCAAGAGTTATTAAATAATTTAAAAAGTAGCAATGAAATAAGAGAAATTAATGATAATAATTTAAACGTATCATCGTTACAAGTTGGAGAATATATAGAGGTAAAAGGTACTATAAATACTTTATCAATAGTAACATACTTAGATATTTTAATAAGCATAATAAGTAGTTATAATATAGATTTTTTAAATGGACTTAGAAAAAAAGATGATAAATTAAATCTAGATTTTTTGAGTATATCTAATATATTAACTAGTCTAAAAAATTCTCTTATAAAAAATGGAACTCAAGATTTAATTATGGACATAGATGAAAATAAAAAAATTTTAATGGTTATAAATGAAAATAATTTTTTAAATAATAATGCATATATGTTTGATTTAGCATATTGTAAATGTAAAGTATTTGGAAAAATTATTAAAATTATGAACAATGAAAAAATAAGTTTATTAAGAAAATGTACTATTGAAAGTTATTATGAAAAAATGCTAAAAAGTTTAGAACCATACTTTAATTTATTGAATGGAGAAAATATTCCTATCCCAGATAAACCTAACTTATATTTAGAAGGAGAAATACTACTATTATTACCAATTAGCATATCAATTTAATATTCAATAAAAAAGAGCATATGCTCTTTTTTTTATTGAATTTAAATAGAAAATAACTTTTTTAATTATAGAAATGGAAAATAAAATACTGTATAATAAGAATTTGATTAAAGTAAAAATAAAGTACATAGTAAGCGAGGAGAAAAAATGAAAATTGGATTTGACCATAAAAAATATCTAGAAGAACAATCTAAGTTTATTTTAGAAAGAGTAAATAACTATGATAAATTATATTTAGAATTTGGGGGGAAACTTCTATTTGATCTTCATGCTAAAAGAGTTTTACCTGGATTTGATGAAAATGCTAAAATAAAATTACTTCATAAGTTAAAGGAAAAAGTTGAAGTTGTTATATGTGTATATGCAGGGGATATAGAAAGAAATAAAATAAGAGGCGATTTTGGAATTACATATGATTTAGAAGTTTTAAGATTAATAGATGACTTAAGAAGTTATGAACTTGATGTTAATAGTGTTGTAATTACTCGTTATGATAGTCAACCTGCTACAACAGTATTTATTAATAAATTAGAACGTAGAGGAATTAAAGTATATAAACATAAGTCAACTAAGGGATACCCTACAGATGTAGATACAATAGTAAGTGATGAAGGATATGGTAAAAATCCATATATTGAAACTTCTAAGCCAATTGTAGTTGTAACTGCTCCTGGTCCTGGAAGCGGAAAGCTAGCTACATGTTTAAGCCAATTATATCATGAAAATAAACGTGGTAATGTTGCAGGATACTCTAAATTTGAAACATTCCCTGTTTGGAATGTACCTCTTAAACATCCGCTAAATATTGCTTATGAAGCAGCAACAGTAGATTTAAAGGATGTTAATATGATAGATTCATTCCATATGGATGCTTATAACAAAGTTGCAGTAAATTATAATCGTGACATTGAAAGTTTCCCTCTTCTTAAAAGAATTATTGAAAAAATTACAGGAGAAGAATCTATATTTAAATCTCCAACTGATATGGGAGTAAATAGAGTAGGATATGGTATTATAGATGATGAAGTTGTTAAGGAAGCATCAAAGCAAGAAATAATAAGAAGATATTTTAAGACGAGCTGTGAATATAAAAAAGGATATATAGACAAAGAAACTGCTAATAGAGCAAAATTAATTATGGAAGAACTAAACTTAAAAGAAACAGATAGAAAAGTAGTTATTCCGGCAAGAAATCATTCAGCAAAATTAAAACAACTAGCTAATAAAAATGAGGTTTGCCCAGCAGTAGCTTTAGAATTACATGATGGAACAATTTTAACAGGGAAAACATCAGAAGTTATGGATGCAACTGCAGCAGTAATTTTAAATGCTGTAAAACATTTTGCAAATATATCTGATGAAATACATTTAATATCACCTGTAATATTAGAACCAATAATAAATTTAAAGTCTAAAACTCTTGGAAGTAATAATACTGCTTTAAGCTGTGAGGAAATTTTAATAGCTTTAAGTATATGTGCAGCTACGAATCCAACAGCACAAGTAGCATTAGATAAATTACAAATGTTAAAAGGTTGCCAAGCACATTCTACTACTATAATAAGTGGAAGTGATGATCAAACATTTAGAAAGCTTGGAATTGATATTACTTGTGATGCACAATATCCAACAGATAGTCTTTATTATAATAATTAATAAAAAAACACATGTATATACATGTGTTTTTTTATTTTGAATTATTTTATTTATACTTTGGATATACTAAAAGTAATATTTTAAGAAAGTAGGAATCAATATGGATAAAAAAGAAATTGTTAAAATTATACCGTTAGGTGGACTTGGTGAAATTGGTAAAAATATTACAGCTTTTGAAATTGAAAATGAAATTATAGTTATTGATTGTGGCTTAGCTTTTCCAGATGAAGAAATGTATGGAGTAGATTTAATTATTCCAGATGTATCATATTTGTTGAATAATAGAGAAAAAGTTAAAGGGATATTTTTAACTCATGGACATGAAGATCATATAGGGGCATTGCCATATATTTTAAAGGAATTAAATGTGCCTGTATATGGAACAAGATTAACACTTGGAATAGTAAAGAATAAATTAAAAGAACATAATATACTATCATTATGTTCTTTAAATACTGTAGAAGCAGGTGCAGAAATTAAATTAGATAAATTTAAAATTGAATTTATAAGAAGTACACATAGTATAGCAGATTCATGTTGTATAGCAATACATACTCCAATAGGAGTTATTTTACATACTGGGGATTTTAAAATAGACTTAACTCCTATAGATGATTTATATATAGATTTAGAAAGACTTGCAACACTTGGAAAAGAAAAAGTATTATTGTTAATGGCAGATAGCACAAACTCTGAACGTAAAGGTCATACTATGTCAGAAAAAAGTATAGGTAATACATTAAATAGAATATTTGCTAATGGAAAAGGGCGTATTATAGTGGCTACCTTTGCTTCAAATATTCATAGAATGCAACAAATAATAGATGCATCAATAATATTTGATAGAAAAATAGCATTTAGTGGTAGAAGTATGGAGAGTATATCAGAAGTTGCTATGGAACTTGGCTATTTACATATTCCTGATGGTTATTTGATATCAATTGATGATATTAATAAGTATGAAAATAATAAAATAACAATAATAACTACAGGAAGTCAAGGTGAAGCTATGTCTGCTTTAGCTAGAATTGCTTATGATAACCATAGAAAAATAAAAATTGAATCTGAAGACTTATATATAATATCAGCATCACCTATACCTGGAAATGGAAGGCTTATATCAAAGGTTATTAATCAATTGTTTAAAAAGGGTGCTAATGTAATATATGAAGCTTTAGAAGAAGTTCATGTTTCAGGGCATGCTTATCAAGAAGAATTAAAATTAATGCATAGATTAATAAAACCTAAATATTTTATACCTATTCATGGAGAATATAGACATCTTAAACATCATAAGGATTTAGCATTAAGTCTTGGAATGAGTAAAGAAAATATATTTATTTTACAAGATGGAGATGTATTTGAATTAACTGAAGAAGAGGCGAAGGTTTCTGGAAAAATTAATACTGGAACAATATTTGTTGATGGTTTAGGAGTAGGCGATGTAGGAACTCTAGTCTTAAGAGATAGAAAATCTTTAGCACAAGATGGAATGGTTAATATAGTAGTTACAATAGAAAGAGATACCTATAGCATAATTGCGGGACCGGATATTATAACAAGAGGTTTTGTTTATGTTAAAGAGTCAGAACAACTTATTAATGATGTAAAAGAAATTGCTAAAAGTGAATTGCTAAAATGTCTAGATAATAGAGTAGTAGAGTGGTATTTAATAAAGACTAATATTAAAAAGTCTGTTGAAAAATATATTTATGAAAAAACAAAAAGAAGGCCTACAATTATTCCGATAATTATGGAAATATAATTATAAAAAATGTATTTTTAAAAACAATTGAAATATTTATATTTAATGATATAATACTATAAAATAATTAAAAATACATAGGAGGAATAAATGAAAAAGGTAGCAGCATTTTTTGATATTGATGGAACTATATATAGAGAAGGATTAATTACAGAAGTATTTAAAAAAATAATTAAATATGAACTTGTAAGTGAAAACAAATGGTATAAGGATGTAAGACCTGCATACCTTAAGTGGGATAAAAGACAGGGAGATTATGATACATATTTATTAAAAATGGTAGATATATATGTAGAAGCTATAAAAGGAATAAGTAAACATCATATTGATTACATAGCAAAGAGGGTAATAGAACAAAAAGGTGATAGAGTATATACATTTAGTAGAGAAAGAATTAAATGGCATAAGGAGCAAGGGCATATTGTAATTGCAATATCAGGTTCTCCAAGGGAGCTAGTAAAAGAAATGTCTGAAAAATACAATATGGATGATTATAGAGGAACTATTTATAAATTAGATGAAAATGAAAAATATAGCGGTGATATTATACCTATGTGGGATCATGAAAGCAAGTTAAAAGCTATATATGAATTAAAAGATAAATATGATATAGATTTAAGCAAAAGTTATGCTTATGGTGATACATCAGGTGATGTTACTATGTTTAATTCAGTAGGTGTACCGTATGCAATAAATCCTACTAAAGAATTAATATCTAAAATATTAGAGAATGATGAATTAAGAAAAAAAATAAAAGTTATAGTAGAAAGAAAAGATGTAACATATAATCTTGATATAAATTCTATAAATATATTATAAAATTCGCCCATATTATATTTTAAAATAATATGGGCGAATATTCTGAAAATTATATTGAAAACGTATTCTTTTGATGTTAATATAATAGTATAGAAATTTAAATTTATAAGATTAGAGGTGGAAATAAAAGTGAAGTCTGAAAGATTAAAAGTGTGTGTGCCGGACAATTTAGTAGTAAAAACAAATACTGTCTTTGAAAAACAATACAATAATTATCATGATTTAATTAATAGAAGAATTCATGAAGTGTTTAAGGAAGCTATAAAAGATGAAGATTTTATAAAGATAATATTATTCAATAATGACTTTCTTAATATATCTCCAGTAGAGACATTTTTATCTTTTTATTCAAGTAGAATACCAAAACTATCTGAAAGAAAACTTGCTTTTGTAAATGCATTATTTGAGAGTTTATTTAAAGAGGTTTTAGGACATAAAAAATATCATAATATTTTAAGTATTAATTATACTAAAACTAAATCTGAACAATATTAAGAAACTATTAAAGAGCTGGTGCACTAAATAATTAGTGCACAGTTTTTTGTTTTTAAATTAAAATATAAATAAAAAAACTTAAGAGGTGTATATTATAGACAATAACTTTTTATGATTATATAATTAAAATAAAAATATTTTTTATATAGGAGTAAAAGATGATACAACTTGAAGATAAAAAAATGTTAGAAAAAATAAAACATTTAAGAAAGGCTATAGAAATTGTTGGTGGAAAAGAAATACTAGAAGATAATCTAAATAATGAAGAAAACACATTAATATATATATTAAATTCTTCTTTATATAATAATAATAAAGTTAAAATATTAAATAAAGAATATACCTTAACTGAGTTGTTTAATATAAAGACAAGCTATGAAAAGGAATTCTTAAAAAACAAATCAAAAATAAGTGAAAAAGTTATATATAAAATAAGAGAATATAATACTAGTATGGAATCAAAAATAAAAAAATATAAAAAAGATAATAACTTTTCTAATCTAATGGATATAAAATATGAATTAAAAAAATTATATTCATATGATATTGATTCGTTAGTTCTAATGAGTATAATTTCTAATTATAATATGAATATTAGAGAAATTAATGTGGAGAGTTTTATTGGTGAATATTTAAATGAGAAAAGAGAAGAAATTTTACAGGGTATCTTAAGAAAATATGGAATATAATTAGAAATATAAACATTTTATACCTCTGATAATAATCTAAAAAAGTGGGAAACTATTATAGATAAATCTTTATAGAGGAGGATTTTTATTATGAATAAAATGGTCAAAAAAATGAAAAAGAAATTACATAAAAACAAATTAAAGAGTAATATTTTAATGGAAATGGCAGAGGATTTTATGGATATAATTCATGATGCAAAGTTATATAAGAAAATAAAGAAATAAATAAAAATAAACCTAGCATACCTTTGCTAGGTTTATTTTTATTTATTTCAATACATTTTATTTATTTTAAATCCATATTCTTTAAATGTATTTGTAACTAACTCTATGTGCTCATATCCATTAGTTTCAATAGTAACTTCTAATAGAACATTTCGTAATCTATTTACTGCTTTAAATTGATTATGCTCTAGTTTTACAACATTTGCATTAACCTGTGATAGTATTTTTGAAATTTCAAGAAGTTGTCCAGGAACATCAGGAAGTTCAACTGAAAAACAAAATAATCTTCCTCTTTCAACTAATCCATTATTAATTAGTGATGAAATTGTAAGCATATCAATATTCCCTCCACTAATTATAGAGACAATATTCTTGTCTTTATAATCTAGTTTTTTTATTGCAGCAAGTGATGCAGCTCCAGAAGCTTCAGCCAATAGTTTATGCTTTTCACTAAGAATTAAAAAAGCTTCAGCTATTTCACTATCAGAAACTGTTATAATATCATCTACATAATTTTTTATGATTTCAAATGTTAAATTTCCAGGGCACTTTACAGCTATTCCATCAGCAATTGTATTTATTGTATCTAAACAAACTAAATTACCGCTTTTAAAACTTAGCTCCATAGCATTAGCACCTTCTGCTTGAACTCCTATTATTTTTATATCCTGCTTAATTTCTTTAGCAGCTAATGCAATTCCACTTATAAGTCCACCCCCACCAATAGGACATATAATTATATCAATATCTTTTAAATCTTCAAAAATTTCAAGTGCTATCGTTCCTTGTCCATAAATTACATCCATATCATTAAATGGATGTAAAAAAATAGCACCTTCATTAATTTCAATTCTTTTAGCTTCATTATAAGCATCATCATAACAATTACCATATAAATGTACATTTCCACCAAAATCTTTTGTGGATTGGACCTTTAAGTAAGGTGTTGTTTTGGGCATAACAATAGTAGAGTTAACTTTAGTTAATTTTGATCCATATGCAACTCCTTGAGCATGATTACCAGCTGAAGAGCAAACTATTCCCTTACTTTTTTCCTCTTCTGTTAATGATCTTATTTTATTTAATGCTCCTCTAATTTTATATGCACCAGTAACTTGTAAATTTTCACATTTCATATAAATATTATTATTAGTATAAGCTGAAAATATTTCACTATATAATATTGGTGTTTTATTTATTACATCTTTAATATTTGATCTTGCTTGTTTAATTTTATCTAAATGCATAATTTTCCCCCTAAAGTATAGTCTATTAAAATTATATCACTATTTATTAAAATTCTGAACATTATAAATATATATAATGTTTTTACAATCAATGCTGTAAAAACAATGAAAGGTTGCATTATAAAGACAGGAATAGTACTATAGTATTTGTTAATAACTAGTTGGAGTGATAAAATGGAAGAAAGATTACAAAAATACATGGCAAAGTGTGGAGTAGCATCTCGTAGAAAGTGTGAAGAATTAATAATAAATGGAAGAGTTAAGGTTAATGATGAAGTTATAATTACCCTAGGTGCAAAAGTAATTGAAGGTGTTGATATAGTAAAGCTTGATGATAATATTATTAAGCCTGAAGAAAGAAAAGTTTATATTATGTTAAATAAGCCAGAAGGATACATAACATCTGTTAAAGATGAAAAGGGTAGAGAGACAATTCTTGATATAGTTAAAATAGAAGAACGTATTTATCCTATTGGAAGATTAGATTATGATAGTTCAGGTCTAATACTTTTAACCAATGATGGAGACATTTATAATAAAATCATTCATCCAAGAGTAAAAATAAATAAAAAATATATAGTTTCTTGCAAAGGGGAGTTTTCAAAGGAAGATATTTTTAAATTTGAAATTGGAATTGATATTGGTGGATATATAACTGCACCAGCAAAAATAAAAGTTTTAAATGTTAAAAATAGTAGAGGTTTAAAAGTTTCAACAGTAGAGGTTATAATACATGAAGGAAAGAACAGACAAATTCGTAAGATGTGTTCTGCTTTAAATCATAGTGTTATTACATTAAAAAGAGTAGCTATAGGTGAAATTAAACTACAAGATTTGCAAAAGGGACAATGGAGAGAACTAACAGCTAAAGAATTAGAATACATAAATACGTTATAAAAGGGGATAAGTATGTTTAAATATGTTGGAGAAATTACAGATATAGCTCAAAGCATAATAAAAAATTTCCTTTGTGAAAGGAATATTGCTATTGATGCTACATTAGGAAATGGATATGATTCCGATTTTTTAAGTGAAAACTTTAAAAGTGTATATTCTTTTGATATACAATCTATAGCATGTACTCTATATTTAGAAAAAGAAAAGGATAATGTTAAGGTAATAAACGATTCCCATGATAAATTTGATATATATATAAAAGAAGAAGTAGATTGTATAATGTATAACTTAGGATTTTTACCTGGTGGAAATAAAGAAATTACTACTATTCATTCTACAACTATTGAAAGCTTGAAAATTGGACTATCCCTATTAAAAAAAGGTGGGATAATAACAATATGTATTTACAACGGTCATAATGAAGGTAAAAAAGAGGAAACTTGCATTTTAGAGTTTTTGCAAAACCTTCCTAAAAGTAAATACGGAGTTATGTTACATTCTTATTTAAATAGAAGCAGCGTAGCACCAATCCTAGCTGTAATAGAAAAGAAATAGATTATTTAAAAAGAAAATTATTTACTGATTTAAATATGCAATGAAATATATATTGTATGATTATTCATAAAGTGATAAAATAATACTACTGAAGATATAGTAAAGAAGGGATACGGATGGATAATAATCTAAAAGATAATTCAAAAGATTTAATGAGGTTAATACAATTAAAATTTTCACGTTTAAGCAAAGGTCAAAAATTAATTGCAGAATATATATTAAAAAATTATGATAAAGCTGCTTTTATGACTGCAGCTAAATTAGGTATATCTGTAGGAGTTTCAGAATCTACCGTTGTTAGGTTTGCAAATGAATTGGGTTTTTCTGGATATCCTAAGTTGCAAAAAGCTCTTCAAGAGTTAATTAAGAATAAACTTACTACAGTACAAAGACTAGAACTATCTAATGACTATATAAGTGAAGGATATGCTTTAAAAGGTGTATTAAAAGCTGATATGGAAAATATAAGGTCTACACTTGAAAAGATTAATTACAACACCTTTGAGGATGTTGTAAATAAAATATTTGAAGCAAAAAGAATATATATAATAGGCTTAAGAAGCTCTACTGCTTTAGCAGAGTTTCTAGGATTTTATCTAAATATAATTTTACAAAATGTAAAAACAGTTGGATATGGAATTTCAGATATATTTGAACAAATGATAAATGTTGGAGAAGGAGATTTAGTAATAGGTATTGGATTTCCAAGATATGCATCTAGGACTATAGATGCCCTTGAATTTGCACAAAATAGGGGTGCTGATGTAGTTGCTATAACAGATAGCTTATTATCACCTTTAGCAGCTAGAGCGGATTACTCACTTATTGCTCAAAGTAACATGGCATCATTTGTTGATTCGTTGGTTGCACCTTTATCAGTTATAAATGCATTAATAATCGCAGTAGGAATGAGAGAAAAAGGAAACATAACTACTACTTTTAATAAATTAGAACAAATTTGGAAAGACTATAGCGTTTATTCATATAATAATAGAAATGTTGGAGATGACTAATTTTAAAACTAGTAGATTAAAATCTACTAGTTTTTTTCATAAGTTGAATAAAAATATATTAAATGTTATTATTGAGTGAAATAAAAGCAAAGTTAATAAGGAGCTTAGAAGAAATGAAAAATGTAATTGTTATAGGTGCTGGACCAGCAGGTATGATGGCGGCAATAACTTCTAGTAAAGAAAATAAAGTTATATTATTAGATGGTAATGATAGATTGGGTAAAAAACTATTTATAACTGGTAAAGGACGATGTAATGTAACTAACGCAAAAGATATATCAGATTTTTTTGATTTTATACCAGGAAATCCATATTTTCTTTATAGTGCATTATATACATATACAAATATAGATGTAATAAATTTTTTTAATGAAAATGGTATAAAGTTAAAAACTGAAAGAGGTGGTAGAGTTTTTCCAGAGTCTAATAAATCCTCAGATATAATTAAAGGATTAAATAATGCTTTAATTAATTCTAAAGTTGATATAAGACTAAATAAAAAAGTAACAAATTTAATATGCAAAGAAAATAAACTAATAGGTGTTGAAATTAATGGGGTAGAAAAAATATATGGAGATCATTTTATAATCGCAACAGGCGGTGCATCATATCCTTTAACTGGCTCAAAAGGAGAAGGACAAAAATATGCTAAGAAGCTAGGTCACAATATTATAGAACTTAAACCATCACTTGTTCCGATAGAATTAGATGAAACGTGGATTAAGGATTTAATGGGACTTTCTTTACGAAATATAGAAATTTCTTTAATAGAAAATGGAAGAAAAAAAGCACTGTTTAAAAATCAAGGAGAAATGTTATTTACTCATTTTGGTATATCAGGTCCATTAGTTTTAAGCGCTTCTAGATTTATAAAAAGCAAAACTAATTATACTATAAATTTAGATTTAAAACCTGCACTTACAGATGAAGAGTTAGATAAAAGATTGCAAAAAGATTTTCTTAAATATAAAAATAGAGATTATAAAAATTCATTAGATGATTTATTACCAAAAAAAATTATACCTATAATAATAAAACTATCACTTATCGATGAAAATAAAAAGGTTAATGAAATTACACGAGAAGAAAGAAGAAGATTAATAAAAATAATAAAGGAATTTAAAATGAAAGTTAATGGATTAAGACCTATTGAAGAGGCCATAGTAACGGCTGGTGGAGTTGATACAAAAGAAATAGATCCATCTACAATGAAGTCTAAAATTATCTCTAATTTATCATTTGCAGGAGAAGTTATAGACGTAGATGCATTTACAGGAGGATATAATGTGCAAATTGCATTAGCAACTGGATTTGTTGCTGGTAGTAATATATAATTAAATAGTTAATAAAATTATATATATTATATTTAAGTATGTAAAGGTGTTTTAGGAAGGGGAAAAAATAGTGAAAATATCAGTAGCAATAGATGGTCCAGCAGGGGCTGGAAAAAGTACAATAGCAAAGTTAGTAGCAGAAAAATTTAATCTTATGTATATAAATACAGGAGCTATGTATAGAGCGGTAGCTCTTACCTCTATAAATAGAGGTATTAATGAAGAAAATATTGAAGAAATATGTGACATTATTGATACTATGGATATGAAATTTGAAGATGATGATTTAATCCTTAATGGTGAGAATATTCAATCTAAGATAACATTGCCTGAAATAAGTTCCGTAGTTTCAGCTTATGCAGCTATACCAGAGGTAAGATTAAAATTAGTGAAGTTACAAAGAGAAATGTCAGAAAAGTTTAATGTTATTATGGATGGTAGAGATATTGGAACTGTAGTTTTAAAAGATGCACCATATAAGTTCTTCTTAACAGCTACTCCAGAAGAAAGAGCACAAAGGAGATATAAAGAATTAACAGATAGAAATTTAAAAGTAGATTATAATGAGATACTAAATGATATAATAAAAAGAGATTATTTAGATAGTACTAGAAAAACTGACCCTTTAAAAAAAGCTGATGATGCAATTGAAATAGATACAACTGGACTTAATATTGAAGAAGTAACAAATAAAATAGCTTCATATATAAAATAATATTAAGTTACATTTCTTTAGAAAAGTTATTCTAAATTATCTAAAATATAATATAATTAGAATAGAATTAAATAATCATGTACTAAGGAGAATAAAATGAGAGAAATAATATTAGCAGATAATGCTGGCTTTTGCTTTGGAGTTCAAAGAGCAGTAGAAGAGTCAATTAAGATAAAAAAGAAATATAATAAAAGAATATATACATTAGGACCATTAATACATAATAACGATGTGGTGAAATATTTAGAAGAAAATGATATTTTTGCATTAGATTTAAATAGTATTGACAGTCTTAATGAGGGTGATGTAATTGTAATTAGATCTCATGGAGTATCTCAAAAGGTTGTAGAGAATCTTAAACAAAGAAATTTAGAAGTAATAAATGCAACTTGTCCATATGTTACTAACATACAAAAAAAAGTTAATAAGTATTCTGATTTAGGTTATTCAATTGTTATTTTAGGAGATGAAAATCACCCTGAAGTTGTTGGAATTAATGGATGGTGTAACGATAATGCTATAATTACTTCTGATGGTAACTTTAATAATGAGTTACCTAATAAAATATGTGCAGTATCTCAAACTACAGAAAAAGAAGAAACATGGAAAAAGACTTTAAACAACCTTTCTTCTGAATGCAAGGAACTTTTAGCGTTTAATACCATATGTTCAGCAACTGAAGTTAGACAAAAGAGTGTAGATGAACTTTCTAAAGTTGTTGATGCCATGATAGTTGTAGGTGGGAAAAATAGTTCAAATACAACAAAATTATATCAAATTGCAAAAACAAATTGTATTAATACAATTCATATAGAAAATGCTAAAGAGTTAACAAATGAATTTATTAATAATAATGAATATAATAAAATTGGTGTTACTGCTGGTGCGTCAACACCAGATTGGATTATAAAAGAAGTTATGGATATAATGGAGGGGAAAAATAATATGGAAGATCAATTAAAATTAATGGAAGAAATGGATAGAAGATTTAGAATTGGTGATGAAGTTATCGGGGAAATATTATCAATTGGAAGAGATGAAATTTCAATATCATTAGTAGGATATAAATCAGATGGTGTTATTCCATTTAAAGAATTAACATCAAGTGAAAATTTAGAACTAGCTTTAAATGAAATAAAAGTTGGAGACAATATAAAAGCAAAAGTAATTAAACTTCAAAATGAGGATAAAAATGTAGTTTTATCTAGATTAGAATATGAAAAGAAAGAATCTTTAATAGACCTTAAGAAAATATTTGATGAAAATGCTATATTTACTGTTAAAGTAAAAGATGCTAGAGAAAAAGGATTAGTAGCTTACTTTAAAGGAGTAAGAATATTTATTCCGGCTTCACAGGTTGATATTAAATTTGCAAATGATAGAAGTGATCTTATAGGGAAAGAGTTAGAAGTAAAGTTAATTGATTTTTCTTTAGAAAATCCATCAAAGATTGTTGCATCTAGAAGAACTATATTAGAAGAGGAAAAGAAGATTAAAGAGGATGCAGTTTGGGCAAATATTTCCGTTGGAGATATAGTTAAAGCTGAAATTAAAAGATTTACAAACTTTGGTGCATTTGCTGATGTAAATGGAGTTGATGGTCTTATTCATTTATCACAAATTTCTTGGAGCCATGTTAAATCAGCAGAAAGTGTATTAAAGAAAGGTCAATTAGTAGATGTTAAGGTAATTGATGCGGATAGAGAGTCAAATAAATTATCATTAAGCATTAAAGCATTAACTCCTGAACCTTGGGCAAATGTAAATGAAAAATATCCTGAAGGAACAGCTGTGTTGGGGAAAGTTGTAAGAATAAGTGATTTTGGAGCCTTTGTAGAATTAGAACCTGGAGTAGATGGCTTAGTTCATATATCAAAAATAACTCACGATAGAATTGAAAATCCATCAGATGTTTTAAAAATTGGTGAAGAGATAAAAGCTATAATTCTTTCAGTTGATGGTGAAAATAAAAAAATATCATTAAGCATTAAGGATGCTGAATAAAAATAAATAAATAATAAGTAATTTTATATTATAAGCGTACATATATTTTATTATATGTACGCTTATTTTTATTTTTTTATATCTTATGTTGACCTGACTTGCATGGAAGATTTATACTTATATTACAAGGTCTTGAAGGGGAATGATTGATAGTATGCTAGAAAAACTAACTTTAAATACTATGGATGAATTTAAAGATATATACAATAAAAGTTTAAGAAATGAAAGTTATGATAAAGATTTCTTTAAATTATATGATAGTCAAAATTTTATAATAAAATATTTATATAGAAAGTTTCTAAGACTTATAAAAATAAATAATATAGTTGTAGGATATATTTGGTATGATGCACCTATAGATAAAAATATACGTATATGGGCATTATATATTGATTATAGTATTATTAATGATATAGATGAAGATACATTAAATTCACTTGATAATAGTATTTTAAGCTATGAAGCTTTTGAAACAAACCAAAGTAATATTATTTTAAAAAAACTTGGATTTAAGCCAGTTCGAAATACTATTTTAATGGAATTAAATCTAAATGAGTATAATTTTGATAATAAAATTAGAGATATTTATTTAAACTCTATTAAAAGAATATCAGAAGAATTTAATATGAAAATGAGTAAACCTACATTTCACAGTAGATATTTCTTAAATAACAAAGATGAATCACTAAGATGCTCATTACAAAACGAGATTTTTACAGAATGGAATAGAAAACCATTAACAATAGACGATGTTTATAATGATATTAATCAAGAATATTATTTAGATAATATGAGCTTGTTTGGAATGATAAATAATATTTATATAGGATATGGACAAGTAATTTATAATAGAGATATGTTTACTGTTGTTAATTTTGGTATTATAGAAAAATATAGAGGCTATGGAATAGGAAAACTATTATTAAATGATTTAATTTTACTTTGCAAAAAGAAAGGTTTATCTAAATTATATATTAGAGTTGATGAAGATAATTTATCTGCTAAAAAACTTTATAGATTCATGGGGTTTAAAGATAAATCAAAGGTTATAAAATGGGAAAGAAGATAAAAATGAGTGATTTAAGTTACTCATTTTTTTATATAACTATTTAAATATCTTATAATATTTATTATAATGTTATAAGAATAGAAACTTAAAGAAAAAGGAGAATAGTATGAGCGATAATAATCAATTAAAATATTACATAGAAACTTGGGGTTGTCAGATGAATGAAGAGGATTCTGAAAAGTTATCTGGTATGTTAAAAAGAATAGGATATACAAAAACAGAAGTTATTGAAGAAGCTGGAATAATAATATATAACACTTGTTGTGTACGTGAAAATGCAGAAAATAAAGTTTTTGGTAATTTAGGACAACTAAAAGGAATGAAAAGAAAAAATCCAGATTTAATTATTGCTATTTGTGGATGTATGATGCAACAAGAAGGAATGGCTGATAAAATACTAAATAAATTCCCGTATGTCAATATAATATTTGGAACACATAATTCATATAAATTTCCTGAATACTTAAATAGAGTTAGAACAGAGGGAGTACAAGTTAAAGAAATATTCAACAAAGAAACAGAAATAGTTGAAGGCGTTCCTATAGATAGAAAAAGTGATGTAAAAGCTTTTGTTACAATAATGTATGGATGTAATAACTTCTGTACATATTGTGTTGTACCTTATGTAAGAGGAAGAGAAAGAAGTAGAAAATCTGACGATATAGTTAATGAAATTAAAGAACTTATAGCAACTGGATATAAGGAAATAACTTTATTAGGTCAAAATGTAAATTCATACGGTAAAGGCCTAGAAGAAGATATTGATTTCGCAAAATTACTTAGAAAGATAAATGAAATTGATGGATTAGAAAGAATTAGATTTATGACTTCTCATCCTAAAGATTTAAATAAAGATGTTGTAATGGCTATTAAAGAATGTGATAAATTATGTGAACAAGTTCATCTTCCAGTTCAAAGTGGATCAAATAGAATATTAAAGAAAATGAATAGACATTATACAAGAGAAGATTATTTAGAACTTGTTAAAATGATAAAAGAAGAAATACCTGAAGTTACCTTAACAACTGATTTAATTGTAGGATTCCCTGGAGAAACTGAGGAGGATTTTATAGATACATTAAATTTAGTTAAGGAAGTTGGTTATTCATCTGCATTTACATTTATTTATTCTAGAAGAAATAATACACCAGCAGATATGATGCCAAATCAAATAAGTGATGAAGATAAGCATCATAGATTTAATAGACTTATAGATGCTGTAAATGAAAGTGTAATTAAAGGAAATAAAGGATATGAAAATAAAGTAGTAGAAGTACTTGTTGAAGGATTAAGTAAGAACGACGAAACTAAATTTACAGGAAGAACTAGAAACGGAAGATTAGTTAATTTCACTGGAAAGGGAATTAAAGCTGGTGATTTAGTAAATGTTAAAATTACAAGAGCTCAACCATTTTCATTAATTGGTGAAGCTTTATAAATTAAAAATTATATTAATTGTATAAGAGCAGGTATAAAACCTGCTCTTATTATATTTCAAATAATTTTATTGGGATTAATGGAAATAAAAATCTATTAAAATAATTTAATTTAAATTGTATAATATTTTTATTAGTAACAAAGGGGTGGAAAAGTTGTGTACGATTTTCTTAAAGATATTAAGATAGGAGAGTTTACAACATACTTTTCAAAATTTAAAAATAATGAAAAGTATCAATCTATATTTATAAAGGAAAGCTATAAAAATATAGACTATATTAAAAAAAACTTATCTATAAGTATGAAAGCTAATATATATAGGAAAAATGGACAAGTAATATTATTAGTACTTATTAAATTAGCTGATAGTGATAAACTTATTTATGGAAGATGGTTTGATTATACTTTACACAGAGAATGTTTGGAAATGATTTTATTTCAACATGAAATTCCAATAATTTTTGTTGGAGAAGAAGGAGAAATTCTATTTACAGCTTGGACTTATAATGATTTAAAGCCAATTATTTTAGAGTATATTAAGATTTTAAATAATGAATTAAAATCTAGTAATAAATTTTATGAATATATTAATGATTTTGAAAGTAATAGTAAAAGTATTACTCTTCTTTGGAAGGAATCATAACAACATTTAAGAAGTGGTAAATATCACTTCTTTTTGTTATAATTAAGGGATAATTAATAATAAGAGGTTTAAAATGATAAAGCAAATTTTACTAGAGAACTTTAATAAGAATACAACTGGGAAAAAATTAATTAGTGGTAAGCGTGTCTATAATAATGACTTAGTTTCTAATATAGATATTGCTATAAAAAATGAAATTATAAATATTAATTCAAAAGTTATATCGGAAAATTTTTTTAGTGAATATATTAGTAAAATAGAAATAGATAATAGAAGTAAAGAAATTTTGTCTACTTATTGTACTTGTATTGATTATGAAAAAAATGAGTTTAAAAAAAATAACTATTTCTGTAAACATTTAGTTGCTGTTTTTTATAAATTTATTTATGATTTAGAAAATAATAAAGATATTTTAAATAAATTAGATGTATATGTAAAAAATAGTTCAGTTTTTAAAAAAGATACTAATGGGATTCTTGATTTATTATTGAAAGATAGAAGTGATTTCAAAGAAATTAAATTTGAAGTATATATTAATAGGCAGGTATGGAGTAATAAAATACTAGTTGAGTTTAAAATAGGATTAAAAGGTATGAATTCTAGTAAACTTTATGTATTGAAGGATATAAATCAATTTCTTACATGCTATGAAAATAAAATACCTATAAAATATGGTAAAGACTTTACTTTTGATATAAATAATCAAATTTTAAATACAAAGGATTTACGTATTATAGATTTTATATTACAAGTAAAATCATTAGAATTAAGCAATTCTTCCTTTATTAGAAGACAAGATAAATATATTGATGGAAAAACTTTAATTATTCCTAAATATATGGTAAGACAGTTTTTTGAAATAGTAAAAATACATAGAGTTTATTTAAATGAAGGTTTTTTTTATAGACCTATAGAAACAGAAATATTATTTGATTCTCCTGCTTTAGATTTTAATTTAAAAAATATAAATGATGAATACATTTTTTCTATATTAAGCGGATTACCAGAAGTATTAAGCGATAATAAAGATGTATTTCTTTATGGGAGTAATATATATTTACCTAATTATGATTATTGTTATAAGATACAAAATTATTTAAATATTTTTGATAAGGTAAAAAGCATTACATTTAATAAAAACGATGAAATAAGAATACTTACAAAATTAATACCTGAAATCTCTTTACTTTCCAGTAATATATCTCTTTCAAAAAATATAAAAAATAAGATAGTTACTGAGGATGTAGTATTTAATTTTTATTTTGATAAGATAAATAATAATATTACATTGATACTTAAAGTATTATATGGAAAATATTAATTTAATATATTTGATACTTATGAAGAGAAAATAATATATAGAGATACTAAAAAAGAAGATGATGTTATTTCAAAACTTAGAGCATTAGGATTCGACCATTCAGATGGGGTATTTTATTTGTTTATGAGTGATGATTATATTTTTAAGTTTTTCAAATATGAAATAGATAAATTACAGGAATTGGGTTCGGTTTATTATTCTGAAAACTTTAAAATAATTAAAAAGATAACATCTAGAAGTATTAAAGGGAATATTACATCTGGAAAATATGATTATTTTAAATTAGATTTTAAAATAGATGGAATATCGGACTATGAAATAAAAAATATACTTAAAGCTTTTAGAGATAATCTTAAATATTTTAAACTTGAAAATGGTGAATTCTTAGATTTAGAAGAAATAGAATTAACTAATTTCTTAAAACTCATTGATATTTCAGCAGACGATGTAAACTTAGAATCTTGCTATTTTAATTTTCATAAAAGTAAAGCTCCATTTATAGATTATTATTTAGAAGAAAATAAAATAAGATACATAAAAGGAAAAAAAGAATTATCAACTATAAAAGATAAGTTTAAAAAGATAAATAGCAGCAAATTTGATGTTCCTAATTTACACTCTGCAGAATTGAGAGAATATCAAAAAATAGGGTATAATTGGCTTAAAACATTAGATTATCTAGGATTTGGTGGAATACTTGGAGATGAGATGGGGCTTGGAAAAACAATTCAAATGATAGCTTTTTTATTATCTAATAAATTTTCAAAAAGTCTTATTATTGCACCAACATCATTAATATACAATTGGGCTAAAGAGATAGAAACTTTTGCACCTAGTATAAAATTTAATGTAGTCAGTGGAAATAAAGAAGAGCGAGAAAGTGTAATACAAAACTTAGAAAATTATGATGTTATAATTACAACGTATAATTTATTAAAAAGAGATATTGAATTATATAAAGAAATAAATTTTAATTATTGTATATTAGATGAAGCTCAATATATAAAAAATCATACTTCACAAAATGCGATATCAGCAAAAATGATTAATGCTAATGTAAGATTTGCTTTAACGGGAACTCCTTTAGAAAATTCTCTAATGGATTTATGGTCAATTTTTGATTTTATAATGCCTGGATATTTATATGATGATAAAAGATTTAGTGTTAGATATCATAAAAAATTAAAAGAAAGTCCTGAAGTAATAAGTGAATTAAATCAGTTAACAAAGCCATTTATATTAAGAAGATATAAAAAAGGTGTTATTAAAGAATTACCTTGTAAAATTGAGAAACAGTTAATTGTATCAATGTCTAAAGAACAAGAAAAAATTTATTCTATTTATAATGAATATGTAAAAGATCTTATATCTAAAAAGATAAAGGATGATGAGTTTATAAAAAGTAAAATTGAGATCTTATCATATATAACAAAACTAAGACAAATTTGTTTAGATACAAGTGTTGTTTATAATGATTTTAACGGAGAAAGTGGAAAAGTTTTAGCTTTAATTGAACTTCTTCATCAAAGTATTGAAGAAGGACATAAAATATTAGTCTTTTCTCAATTTACATCTATCTTAAAAAATATAGCTAATAAATTACAATATGAAGATATATCTTATAACTATTTAGATGGTTCAATTTCCTCAGAAAAAAGAATGCAATTAGTAAATGAATTTAACAATGGAAATACTCCTGTATTTCTTATAAGTCTAAAAACTGGAGGAACAGGGCTTAATTTAACTAGTGCAGATGTAGTAATACATTTTGATCCTTGGTGGAATCCAGCTGTTGAGGATCAAGCTACAGATAGGGCTCATAGATTTGGTCAAAAGAATGTTGTAGAAGTAATTAAATTAATAGCAAAGGGGTCTATAGAAGAGAAAATAGTTGAATTGCAGTCTGAAAAAAGAAAATTAATTGATAAAGTAATAGATAATGAAGAAAATTTTAAATTAATTAATGAATTAAAAGAGGATGAATTATTAAAACTATTTGATTTCTAGTTAATAAATATATATAGATTATTAAAATATTATTATATGGAGGAAATAAAATGGGATTAACACCGATGATGAAACAATATTTTGAAATAAAAGAAAATTACAATGATTGTATTGTATTTTTTAGATTAGGTGATTTTTATGAAATGTTCTTTGAAGATGCTAAAACAGCATCTAGAGAACTTGAGCTAGTATTAACAGGAAGAGACTGTGGAATGGATGAAAGAGCCCCTATGTGTGGAATACCATTTCATGCATCATCATCATATATATCTAGATTAGTTGCAAAAGGATATAAAGTAGCTATATGTGAACAAGTGGAGGATGTATCTGCTTCTAAAGGTATTGTAAAAAGAGATGTTATAAAGGTTATAACTCCAGGAACATTTGTAGATAAAAATGGAGATTCAGAATATAGAAATACTTACGTAATGTCTATTATAGAAAGTAATGGAGAATTTGGTATTGCTTCTTCAGATATATCAACAGGTGAGTTTAAAACAACATCATTTTCTAATATTATTTCAACTTTATTAGATGAAATAACTAAAATTTCACCTAAAGAACTATTAGTAGATGAATTTTTAAGTGATGAGGTATTAAGTGAAATTAAATCTATATCACAAGCCCTTATAACTAAAAGAGACTTTAAGAGTTTTAAGTGCAGTACTAAGGAATTAATAGATCAATTTAGTGAGATTGAGATTAATATATTGACAGAAATCTCAAAGAGTGCCTCTTCATCTTTACTTAAGTATATATATGAAACTCAAAAAATGAACTTAAGTAATATAAATCTTTTAGAATATTATAATATAATTAATTATATGACAATAGATGGTAACTCAAGAAGAAATTTAGAACTTACAGAAACTTTAAAAGAAAAATCAAAAAAAGGAAGTCTTATATGGGTTCTAGATAAGACTACAACCTCAATGGGAGGAAGGGCATTAAGGAAATGGATAGAAGAGCCTTTAATTATAAAAAGTGAAATAGAAAAGAGATTATCTGGAGTTGAGGAATTATATAATAATATATATTTTAATGAAGATTTAAGAAGTCTTTTAAAGGATATATATGATATAGAAAGAATCGTAGGTAAAATATCTAATAAAAATGCTAATGCAAAGGACTTAGTATCTCTAAGATCATCAATAGAAAAAATTCCATCTATTAAAAATCAGTTAAGTAATTGTAAGTCACCATTGCTTAATAGTTGGTATAAAGAGCTTGATGAATTAACTGATATTAAAGAACTTCTTTTAGAATCATTGCTAGATGACCCATCAATATCTTTAAAAGAAGGAAATATCATAAGAGATGGCTATAATTTAGAAGTTGATGAATTAAGAACCGCTAAACTTCATGGAAAAGAGTGGATATCAGCATTAGAAAATAGGGAAAGAGATTTTACAGGAATTAGATCTTTAAAGGTAGGTTATAATAAAGTATTTGGTTATTATATAGAAATATCAAAAGCTAATTATAGTTCTATTCCAGAAGGCAGATATATAAGGAAACAAACCTTAGCTAATGCAGAAAGATTTATCACACAAGAATTAAAGGAAATGGAAGATAAAATTCTTGGAGCAGAAGAAAAACTTATTTCTATTGAGTATGATTTATTTATATTAATAAGAGAAAAAGTAGAAATGGAAGTAAGCAGATTAAAGCATAGTGCCAGAATAATAGGAAATCTAGATGCATTAACAACTTTAGCTATAGTAGCTGTTGAAAATGACTATAGTAAGCCTAATATAAATGAAGATGGATTAATAGATATAAAAGATGGTAGACATCCAGTTGTAGAAAAAGTCATTGAAAAAGGTGCTTTTGTATCTAATGATACTAAATTAAATCAGTATGATAATCAAATGTTATTAATTACAGGACCTAATATGGCAGGGAAGTCCACATATATGAGACAGGTTGCATTAATTACGCTTATGGCTCAAATAGGATCATTTGTACCTGCAAGGGATGCTAATATTTCTATTTGCGATAAGATATTTACACGTATAGGTGCTTCAGATGACTTAGCTGGTGGAAAATCTACATTCATGGTTGAAATGTGGGAAGTTTCTAATATATTAAAAAATGCAACATCTAAAAGCCTAGTATTATTAGATGAAGTTGGTAGAGGAACTTCTACATATGATGGACTTAGTATTGCTTGGTCTGTAATAGAGCATATTTCAACTAATGAAAAGCTTAAATGCAAAACATTATTTGCTACACACTATCATGAATTAACAAAACTAGAAGGTGTAATAGAAGGTGTTAAAAACTATTCTGTCGCAGTAAGTGAAGTAGATGATAAAGTTATTTTTTTAAGAAAAATAGTTGAGGGTGGAGCAGATCAATCTTATGGTATTGAAGTTGCTAAGTTAGCAGGCTTACCTAAAGATGTAATTAGTAGAGCAAAAGAAATACTAGAATCTTTAGAAACTGATTATAGCTTAGATAAAAGCACTAATACAAACAAAGTAGATTCATCCTATAAAAAGGAAATAGCATTAACCATTGAGGAGGATAAAAAAGTATTATTAAAAGAAAAACCTAAAGATATAAATTACCAAATGGATTTTACTATGCTAGCAAAGGATTCTTTAATTAATGATATATCATCTGTTGATATTTTATCATTAACTCCTATGGATGCTATGAATACATTGTATAAATTAGTATCAGAGGCAAAAAAGCTTAAATAATTGAGGTGATAAATTGAAACGAATTAATATATTAGATGAACATACTTCAAATAAAATAGCAGCTGGAGAAGTGGTTGAGCGTCCTTCTTCTGTAGTAAAGGAGCTTATTGAAAACTCAATTGATGCAGAGTCTAAAAATATAACTATTGAAATAGAAGATGGCGGGTTAGCTTTAATAAGGGTTATTGATGACGGATACGGAATACATAGTGAAGATATTAAAAAAGCCTTTTTACCTCATGCTACGTCAAAAATTAATTCAGTAGAGGATATATATTCTATTAGTACATTAGGTTTTAGGGGGGAAGCTCTTCCATCAATAGCTTCAGTTTCTAAAGTCCTATTAAAAAGTAAAGTAAATAATTGTGATATTGGTTCAGAAATACTAGTTGAAGGTGGAAATATTAAAGAAATAAGAGAAATTGGTATGAATACAGGAAGTATTATAGAAGTTAAAGACCTATTTTATAATGTTCCTGCAAGAAAAAAATTTTTAAAAACATCCTCAAGAGAAAGTGCTTTGATTAACGACATAGTAACTAGAATAGCATTATCTAATCCAAGTATTTCTTTTAAACTATATAATAATAGTAAGAAAGTATTACACACATATGGTAATAATAATCTAGGTGATGTAATAAGAACCATTTACGGGAAAAATATTAGTGAAAATTTAATTTATTTCAGTTCAAATGAAGATAATATTTCTATATATGGTTATATAGGCAAAGAGGAAATATCAAGAGGCTCTAGAAATAATCAAAGTATATTTATAAATAATAGATATGTCAAAAATAAAACCATTGTTGTAGCTATAGAAAATGCTTTTAAATCTTTTGCTACGGTAAATAAATTTCCCTTCTTTGTTTTATTTATAAATATATATCCTGAGTTTATTGATGTTAATATTCATCCAACAAAAGCAGAAATAAAATTTAAAGAAGATAGAGTTATATTTAAAAAAGTATTTGATACGGTACATAAAGCTTTTAAAAATGAAGTTTTTAATGAATTTTATGTACCAGAAGAAACTATTAATAAAAATGAAAGTGAACAGTTAGAAAAAATTTCATTTAACATTGAATTTAATGACTTTATTAATAAAAATAATTCCTCTACATATTCAAAAATCAACAAGGAAGAGGCTACTCTAAAATATCTGGATGGAATCACACTTGATGAAGTTAAAGCAGAGGAAGACCTTTATAATAAATTAAGATCTATGAAAGAGAACGGAGAAATACTATTAAAAGAAGATACTTTTAATAGTATTGGAACTAAAGAGATATATAAGACTAAAAAAATAGATTATAGTAATTTAAAAGAAAATAAAGAAGTATATAATAACCTAAAATTAAAAGAAAATTGTTGTTTAAACAATAATAACAATGAGTATAAAACAGATGTAGTATTAGATAAAATAGCTAAGTTTCCAGAATTAAAGGTTATCGGTCAGTTTAATAAAACTTATATACTTGCAGAGTACGAATCTATTCTCTATATAATAGATCAACATGCTGCTCATGAAAAAATATTATTTGAAAAATATTTAAATGAAATTGATAACTCAAATATTATAATTCAACCTGTACTTATTCCAACTTTAATAGAGCTTACAGTAGATGATTTATGTTACTACGAGGAAAATATAGAAATATTTAAATCGGCAGGATTTAAAGTTGAATCTTTTGGTGGAAATACTCTAGCATTAAAAGAGGTACCTTATTTCTTAGGTAAATTAGATTCAAAAAATTTATTCTTAAGTATTATTGAAAATCTTAAGTCTTTAGGGAGCGGAAAAACATCAGAGGTTAAGCTTGGAAAGGTTGCATCTCTTGCTTGTAAAGCAGCAGTAAAGGCTAATGATACGTTATCTGAAATTGAAATGTATAAACTTATTGAACAGTTAAGATATATTGAAGATCCTTTCCATTGTCCACATGGAAGACCAGTGATAATAAAATTTACAGATTATGAATTAGACAAAAAATTTAGAAGAATAGTATAATAACTTATATTATTAAGGAGACGAAAATGAAAGAAAAAGTTATAGTTCTTGCTGGACCAACTGCTATAGGAAAAACGGAACTATCTATTAAATTAGCAAAAGAATTAAATGGTGAAATAATTTCAACAGATTCAATGCAAATATATAAATATATGGATATAGGGTCTGCTAAAATTAGCAAAATTGAAATGGATGGTATTATTCATCATATGATTGATATTATTGAACCTAATATTCAATTTACAGTAGCAGATTATAAAGTTAAAGCAGAAGAGTACTTAAAAGATATATTAAGAAGAGGAAAAATTCCAATACTTACAGGGGGAACTGGATTATATATTAATGCTTTAACCTGTAATATGAATTTTACAGATGCTGAAACTGATAAGGAATATAGAGAATATCTAAATAACATAGCAGAAGAGAACGGAAATAGATATATACATGAATTTTTAAAAGAAATAGATCCTATTAGTTATAATGATATACATATGAATAATAGAAAAAGAGTTATTAGAGCTCTTGAAGTCTATAAATTAACTGGAAAACCATTCAGTTCTTATAATTCTGGTGATGAGTTCTATAAAAGTGAATATGATATTAAATTTTATTTTCTTAATATGAATAGAGAAACTCTATATGAAAGAATTAATAAAAGAGTTGATCTAATGATAGAGCGTGGATTAGTAGATGAATGTATAAGGTTAAGAGAAATGGGGTATAATTCTTCTATACAGTCAATGCAAGGAATAGGATATAAGGAAATACTTTATTATTTAGAAGGAAAATTTACTTTAGAAAAAGCTATTGATATGATTAAGCAAGGATCTAGAAATTATGCTAAAAGGCAAATAACTTGGTTTAATAGAGATCCAAGAGCAATAATAATAAATAAAGATAATACTAATGATGAAGAGATACTTAAAAGGATAATTTATGATGTAACTTACTAAAAATATATTTATAAAATTACATGGAGGTGTTAAGTTTGAATAAACAAACCAATAACTTACAGGATATTTTCTTAAATGGAGCCCGCAAAAATAAGATACCTGTGACTATTTATTTAACTAATGGATTTCAATTAAAAGGATATGTTAAGGGATTTGATAGTTTTACAGTTGTTTTAGATTCTGATGGGAAACAAATGCTTGTATATAAACATGCTATTACTACAATAACACCAGGAAAAACTATTTTATTTAATAATGATGACGTATAGGTAAGTTTTGCTTACCTATTTCTTTTTATATAGAACTTTGAAAAAACTTTAAAAATATGGTAAGATGAAAGATGAAAATTTCTTATATAATGAAAGGAGTAGTTACATAATGACTTATGTAACGTAATTGTATGCTTAATTTAACTGAAGAAATGATGATAAAATCTTATAAATTTAAAGAGGAGACATTTAAATTATATAATGAAGCATTAAAAGATGTAGAGAAACAATTTAAAGTTTATGATGAAATAAGAGAATTTAATCAATTAAAAGTATTAAAAGCATTTCAAGATGAAAGAATTAGTGATTCTCATTTTACTAATTCATCTGGATATGGATATGATGATATTGGTAGGGACTCTTTAGATAAAGTTTATGCTAGAATTTTCAATACTGAGTCAGCACTTGTAAGACCTCATTTTGTAAATGGAACTCATGCAATAGGCTGTGCTTTAATGGGAAATTTAAGAACTGGTGATACTATGGTTTGTATTTCAGGTGCACCATATGACACATTACATAATATAATAGGAATAAGCGGAAAAGAAAATATAGGATCTCTTAAGGAGTATGGAGTAAATTATAAACAAGTAGATCTTAAAGATGGAAAGTTTGATTTAGAAAAAATAGAGGATATCTTAAAGAGTGATAAAACTATAAGACTAGTTCATATACAAAGAAGTACAGGATATGGTTGGAGAAATTCATTTTTAGTATCAGAAATAGGCGAAGTAATTGAATATATAAAAAATATAAGAAAAGATATTATTATATTTGTAGATAATTGTTATGGAGAGCTTATTGATATAATTGAGCCAACAGATGTTGGAGCTGATTTAATAGCAGGATCATTAATAAAAAATATTGGAGGAGGAATATCACCTACAGGAGGATATATAGCTGGTAAAAAAGAATATGTAGAACAAGCTAGTTTTAGGTTAACTACTCCTGGTATTGGGGGAGAATGCGGCTCAACGTTCGGAGTTATGAGACAGTTATATCAAGGATTATTTTTAGCACCTCATATAGCTATTGAAGCTGTAAAGGGAGCAACTTTTTGCTCTAGAATTATGGAATTAGCAGGTTTTGAAGTTCTTCCAAAATATAATGAAAAACGTAGTGATATAATTCAAGCAATTAAGTTTGGTAATAAAGAAAATTTAGTTAAATTCTGTAAGGGAATTCAAAAGGGATCACCGATAGATTCTTTTGTTGAATGTGAACCATGGGCTATGCCAGGATATAATGATGAAGTAATTATGGCAGCGGGAGCATTTATACAAGGATCTTCAATAGAATTATCAGCTGATGCACCTATTAGGGAGCCGTATATAGCTTATTTACAAGGTGGATTGACTTTTGATCATGCTAAAATAGGAATACTTATATCTTTAAATAATATATTATAAAAAATGCCATGAATAGTATTTTATTATACTTTTCATGGCATTTTTTATTAATCAATATTGAAAATACTTTCTTTTATAGAATCTTCTTTTTCAAGTTTGTTTTTTATCTCTAACTCGTCTTGATTTTCTGAAATATTTTCAAGTAATTGATAGCAAGATTCATCTAAATTAGGGCTTTTATTGATAGAATTAAAAATATTGTTTTTTTCTATATTATTTTTAGTATTATCTACAGATAATTCTTTATTAGTTAAGTTTTCATTAACTAACATAAACTTTGAGTTATTAACTAATATATCAGTTTTAAAGCTGGCTTTATATAACATAATAATAAAAAATATTAAATCAGATCCGGAAATTATAGCATTTGCTGAGGCAATTGCATAAAGGTAAATATTAAACTCTAAATAATAACTAATAATCGTCGGAATAATTGTTAGCAAAATAAACGGTGTAATTAACATACAAAGAAATCTGAATTTTGTTAATTTATTTTCAGAATATGTAGTAGCTTGTAATTTTTTGTAGTTATATTCTAAGTACGTTTCTTTATTTTTTAAAGCTTGAGGAAAGAACAATAAATGAATAAACTCATGAGGAATTTCTAACGCAAAGCAACATAAAATAAGTAAACCTAAAAATATAAATCCTGTAGTAACCATATTATCGGCACAATAAAATAAGCTGTACCCAAGACCAAAAGCATAAAAACAAGCTAATATAATTTTTGATATTAAAATTATTGACATATAATTTTTTTTGTCGATAGTTTCATTAAAGTAATAATTACCAAGCTCTAATGAAGAATTTAAATTATTATTTTTGGATAATAAGAATTTCATATTTTTCACCCCTTTAAGTATTATAAATGCTCAAAAAATAAGAGTCATACAATATACTGTATGACTCTTATAATATTAATATGCTCTAAATAATCCTACCAATTTTCCTAAAATACTACAATCATCAACTATAATAGGTGAAAGTGTATCATTTTCAGGTTGTAATCTAATATGATTTTCTTCTTTATAAAAAGTTTTTATTGTTGCATCATTTTCTATAAGTGCAACTACTATATCTCCATTATTAGCAGTTTGAACCTTTTCAATAATTGCAAAATCCCCATCATTTATTCCAGCATTTATCATACTATTACCAGTTACCTTTAGCATAAATAAATCCTTATCGTGCTTTATGTAGTCTATTGGTAAGGTAAAAGTATCTTCTATATTTTCAGTTGCAAGAATAGGTTCGCCAGCAGTAACTCTTCCTATTATAGGAATATTAAGCATTTCTTTTTTTGACATTTCTGCAATTTCCAAGGCTCTTGGCTTAGTTGGATCTCTTTTAATTAACCCTTTTTTTTCTAATCTCTTCAGATGTCCATGAACTGTAGAAGTTGATTTTAAATTAACCGCATCACAAATCTCTCTTACAGATGGGGGATATCCTTTGTTTTCAGTATATGTTTTTAAGAACTCATAAATCTCTAATTGTTTATCCTTTATTTCGTTCATAATTAACACCTCGCTATCTTTGCTTTATTATAACATAACTATGTTAATATATCAAACTTACGTTCTGGAAACTTATGTTCTAAATAAAGATAATATAATTATATTTGATTAAATTTTCATATTTTGTTATAATGAATTTTAACATTCAAACGAAAGTGGTGTAAAAATGAATAAATATAACGAAGATGATTATTGTGATTTGTATTCTAATAAAATATGTGATAATTGTGGTAAATGTTTAGAAGAACAGGGGATTGATGTAAGAGCTATAAATATTGAAGAAATAGCTAAAACAGTAGAAGAAAATGAATATTTAGAAGAAGAGTTTAAGAAATCAATAAATGAAAAAGAGTTTGAAAATAAAGAAGATCTTATTCTTACAGCAGAAGACTTTTTAAAAGATGAAGGTTTCAATGAATACATAGATGCCTTTGAAAATGTAGAATATATAGAAGATATAGAAGTGCTAGGAGAGGGGACTTTAGATGATTTAACTGAAGAGATTTTTCCTGGTGTTAGAAAATTAAAAAGATAAATATTATTACTCCTTCCATCTTTAAGAAGGAGTAATTTTTATGCTTGATTATAAATTTCCAAGGGGGTTAGATTTAACCGCATCTCTTAACTGTTCATCATCTACATGAGTATATATCTGTGTTGTTGATATATTTTCATGACCAAGTATATTTTGTAAGCTTCTGATATCTACATTGCCATGTTTATACATAAGTGTAGCGGCGGTATGTCTAAGTTTATGAGGAGTATATTTTCCATTTGTTATTCCTGCGGAATTAATATGTTTTTTTACTAATAGCTCAACGGTTCTTTTATTTATAGGTTTATATCTTGTTGATAGAAATAAAAATTCTTTATCTTCATTTACAGTGCATTTTGAATCATCTCTAATTTTTAAATATTCATTTATTGCATTAATACAAGAATCATTTAGATAAACAGTTCTTTCTTTATTTCCTTTACCTATTATAGACAAGGTGTCACCTTTTATTTTACTTATCTTTATACTGCATAATTCAGATAATCTCATTCCACAATTTAAAAATAATATAAGAATGCAATAATCTCTTTTATAATTTTTATTTGTTTTATCTAAGGAATTGATAAGCGTTAAACTCTCATCTAAAGTTAAATAAACGGGATGACGTTTATTTATTTTAGGAGATTCTAAATCAAGTGTTGGATTATCATCAATTATTTTTGCTTTTCCATGTAGGAATTTAAAAAAGGATTTTAAAGCAGCAACTTTTCTAGCACGTGAATAATTACCATTTCCTCTTTGTTTTTCAGCATATGAAAGAAAAGCGTATATATCTGTTAACTTAATTTTTCTTATAAATTCTGAATTAATATCAGAAATATCAATTTCTCCAAATTCTAAACTAGGATCATTAATTAAACCTTTATATATTTTAAGAAATCTAAAGAACATAGATATATCGATTTTATATCCCGAAATAGTATTAGGAGATTTTCCTTTTATAACTTCTAAATAATTCAAAAAATCAGTAAGAGCTTCAGGTATATTTTCAGATTCGAATGGAATTATACCGTAATTATCTATAGATGAATTAGAGTTTAAATCCATTTTTTCGACAGAAAAGGAGTTTGTTTTTTTTATTTTCAAAGCTGTTTTAATATCTCTATTAATACCTAATTCTTTTAACCACAATTGAATATTCCTAACACCAGTTCCGTAAATAGATGCAATTTGAGAAGTAGTTAATTTTTTCTTAACAACTAATATAAAAATATCTTCAATAATATATTGATAAGATCTTTCAATATTAAGATTATAGTAGTTTGAGTAGATTTTATGTAATTTTTTTTTATCAGTTAAAGTTAAAGGGGTATTTAATAACTTTAAAACCTCAGAGTCATATTCAAAATTCTTATATTTATATATTTTATTACTTTCAAAACTCATTTTTTACCTCCAAAAACTCTGTAATGCCTTGATTTTATTATATCACAGAGTTTTCATACCTTCAATACTACGAAATATAATAAATGTATATTTAGCGAAATTATTTATAGAATATTTTAGACGTATTTGTACATATATTATTTCTTATATTTATATTTTAAATTAAAAAAAGATAAACATTTTATTTTCTTTTAAATAATATAGAAATTTATAACCATAATAAACATTATGTAAAGCTATCTCTATTAGTGCTTAAAGCACTAATTAATTTTTACATCTTTATATAAATCATTTAGTAGTTTATAAATTAGAATTTCATCTTTGTTTATATTTCTATTTGTATTAGATAAAATATATTCCCACATTTTATCATCAAATCCACTTATACATGTTATATTATCTTTTTTTTCAATATCTACATTTAAATATTTATGATTAAGACTCCAGATATTCAAATATGGAAATTTATATCCAAAAGAAGTCCATTTATCAGAAATATCTTCAATTTCTTTTTCACTAATACTAAAAGAATTAAAATCTTTACTTGTGATTAAAAGAATATTTTCAGGAAGTTCATTGTTTGAAAAGTTCTTTTTTATAGCAGTAAATAATAATAAATCTAAAGCAGACTTTAAATTTATATCTGCAAAAGCATTATTGATATTTACATTTTGTATTTTATCTATAATAGTATTTCCTTTTATTTTACTAAACTTAGAAACTCCTTTGGAATAAATAAAATAATCTTTTAGATTGTTTTTATTTAAATTATTAAATAACATTAATGCTGTAATGAATATTTCAAAGGATTTATTTTTATTTATAATATCTTCTATATTAATATCAAAAATTAATATAGTTTCATTAATATCTAATAATTTACTTTTTAGAGAATTGCAAATCCCCTCCCAAGCAACATTAAATAATTCATTAAAATTTTCATCAGTATTATTAAGGATATATTTGATCACTTTATTAGGTGAATTTATATAATCAGTATTAAAAAACTTAATTATATTTTTAGTAGACAGGTTATTAATAAAATTTATATAATTATAACTATCATTTTTTATAAGAGTTTTTCTATAATATATTAAATTATTTATAGTTAAATTCTTATAATTAATTTCAGAGTATTTTTTTTCACTTAAAACTCTTTCTATTACCCCTATTCTTTTTCTCAATAAACTTAAAGTTTTTCTATATTCTTTTGGACTATATCCGAGAAGTACTCTTGTTTTTCTCCCTAATAATCTACTTTTCATAGAGGAAGTATTTTCAGATTTAAGCCATTTTGCTAAATAAGAGGGATTATTGGATTTAATATCTAAATTCAACTGTTTTTTTATAATTGTAATAGTATAATTTTCTAATGGAGTCTCAAAAAAACTATATAAATCATCCCATCTCCCATAAATCGGTATCAGATGTAAGTTGTTTTTTATTAAATTTGTATAATTTATAGCTAAGTAATGAAGCAAAATTCTAAATACTCTTCTCTCCCCGAGTCCATTTACCTTATCTCTTATATAAAATAATGCTTTTAGGCTTAATTCACTATTTAAGTCTAAAATCTTTGTAAAACTTATAATAATTTCATCTTCATTTGCATTTCTTAAATATTCTATATTATTAATAAATTCTATTAGATATATATATTCATTTAAACAAGAAATATCATCTATTTCTGATATTTTACATAATTCTTCTCTTACTTTTATAAATATTTTATTTTTCATACTAACACCTCACTAAGTGTAAATCAAGACACATATAAAATAACCCAAAAGGAGATTTATTTCTAGCTGCATATGTCTTTAACAAGATACTATTTTTTATAAATTTAGCTGTTAGTATCTCTTATAATAAAATATATGTAAATTATTTTATTATAGAACAAAAGAGCATAACAAAATGCCCTTTATATTTCTTCTAATTTATTTATTATTTTAGTATCTATAAGCTCTGATTTTGAAAAACCATTTTTAAAACATCTAATCTGTTTATACTCTACGCCATTTAAAGTAAAATTTAAAATATCTATTCTATCACCACTATACACAATTGGATCTTTTTTACCTTTTAAAAATACTTTTATTTCCAATAAAATCACATCCTTTTTATAATTATATCATAATATAAAAAAATCCCCAAAATTAAAAAAGGACCTTTATAGATCCTTTAATTTTTAAATATTCCAAACGGTTTACCTACTGGTAAAAATATTTTATTAAAATGTTTATTAAGTACAGCTGCTCCACTACCATAAAATGATAATATAGCTATTCCAAGTTCGGAAAAAGCTGCTAAATGATGTGCAAATTCAGGAATTATTCCAAATGCATTAAGAGTCAGCCCCATAAATAGTAAATCTATTAGTGCAAATATACCAAATAAAACTTTATGTGTTTCTAAAGCGCCGATTGTCATAAATATAGTAAAAATTAAATAAGCTAAAAATGCAAAACCTAATTGTTTAGTATCGCAAGCTGAAGCTAATTTTTCACCAAATACACCATTTTGAATTAACCAAGTCATACCCATTGCATACCAGAAAAATGCATAAGCACCAAAAGCCGTAGCACCAAAAGTATTATCATGCTTGAAATCATTTATGCAAGCAAATAATTGTGCTGTTGCACCTAAAAATATTGCCCAAGGTAATACAAGGGATACACCATTAGTTAGTCCTAATTTTTGAGAAGATGCAACTAAAGTTATAACTGCTAGTCCAAATAAACCTAATGCTGATGGATCAGCTGTGACAATTTTTATATGTTTAGTATTTTCCATAATTTCCTCCTTTGTATAAAGTCATTTAATTTTGACCTTTACAAGAGTAACAGAAATTTTATTTCCTGTCAATGCACATATTATCAAAATCTAAAATATAAAAATGGATTATATGAGGCATCAACTAAATATCCAATAGAAATTATAAAAATTAAAATCATAATAGTTGATTTTATATAATTATTAGTATTTAAATATACTTTTCTTAATAACGGAGTAGATAATATAATACCTAAAAATAATATTACTATATAATTTCTTAAATAATAAATCCACTCTAATCCATTTGAATATATAAATAATTTCTTTAAAAATATAGCCAAATCATTTAAGTTTGTTATAGAAAATATACTCCAACCTATAAGAAGTACTAATATACAGTATATATGAGATAATATTATATGCTTTTTTAAAAAGAATTTTATTAAATATTTTTCTATAACTATAAATATAAAGAAATATAATCCCCATAAAATAAAGTTATAATTAGCACCATGCCAAAAACCTGTTAATACCCATATAATAAGCAGATTTAATATTCCTCTAAAGACCCCTACTCTATTACCACCTAAAGGAATATAAACATATTCTTTAAACCATGATCCTAGTGTAATATGCCACCTTCTCCAAAATTCTGTTACACTTCTAGATATATAAGGATAATTAAAATTAATAGGAAAGTTAAAACCTAAAATTCTCCCAAGTCCTATTGCCATAGAAGAATATCCACTAAAATCAAAATATATCTGTAAAGAAAATGACAGAATACCAATCCATGCTAAGGGTGTTGAAATATTTGTAAAACCAATAGATTGTACTTCACTCCAAAGCAATCCTACATTATTTGCAATTAATACTTTTTTACCAAGTCCTATTATAAATTCTTCAATTCCTTTCTCTATATCATCTATATTTATTTTTCTATTTTTAAGTTCATTATTTATATCAGAATATTTAACAATAGGCCCTGAAATAAGTTGAGGAAATAATGAAACAAAAGCTCCAAAATTAATAATATTCTTTTCGGGTTTAATTTTTTTATTAAATACATCAATTGTATAAGACATGGTTTGAAAAGTATAAAAGCTTATTCCTAGTGGTAATGCTAAATTAACTATAGGAATTTTTATGTTAAATATATTATTAATATTATCCATAAAAAAACTAAAATATTTAAAGTAAAATAATATTCCAAGATTAAAGAGAATAGATATAGTTAATAAAACAATACATTTATTCTTATTTTGATTTTTGTATATTGCTTTGGCAATAAAAAAATCAATAAATATAGAAAAAATCATAATTATAAAGTATCTTGGTTCTCCAAAGGAATAAAATATCAAACTTAAAATAAGTAAAGTTAAATTTTTAAATTTATTTGGTGTTAAAAAATATATAAATAACGCTATAGGTAAAAATCTAAAAATAAATATAGTGCTACTAAAAACCATTTTTTACTCCAATCACATTAAATTTAATTTTCTTTAAATTCTTTTATTTTTCTATCTATATCTTCTAAATATTCTAAACGTTCATATTTTAATAATAAAGTCTCTTCTAAGATTTCTTTTTCCTTCAATAGTTCATTAAGTAATCCATAATCAGATGAATTTTTATTCATTTTTACTTCTAAATTAGTAAGCTCAGTTTCTATTTTTTCAATTACATCATATATTTCATTAAATTCTTTTTGTTCTTTAAAAGTAAACTTAGGTTTTTCATTCTTAATTTTACTAGTATTACTCTCTGTTTTTATTTGCTTCTTTATAATAGTTTTTTCTTCATAATAACTATCTTCTTCAATTTGATTAATAAGTAGATAATCACTATAATTACCATTGTACTCTTTAATAAATCCATTTCCTTTATAAGCAAATATTTTATGGCATATCCTATCTAAAAAATATCTATCATGTGAAACTACTAATACAACTCCCATAAAAGTATCTAAAAAATCTTCAAGTATAGTTAGTGTTTGTATATCTAAATCATTTGTTGGTTCATCTAAAATAAGTACATTAGGTGCTTCCATTAATACTCTAAGAAGATGCAATCTTCTTCGCTCCCCACCAGAAAGCTTTTCAATTGGAGTATATTGCATTGTTCCATTAAATAAAAATCTTTCAGCTAACTGTGAAGCTGTAATGCTGCTTCCATCTTCAGTTGGAATATTTTCTCCGCCTTCTTTAATATAATCTATAGCTCGCATTTTAACATTCATATGAGTATCATCTTGAGAAAATACACCTATTTTAACAGTATCCCCTATATCTATTAATCCCTTATCTTGAGGAACAGTTCCTTTTATAATATTTATAAGGGTTGTTTTTCCCATGCCATTATTGCCTACTATTCCGATTCTATCATTACGCAAGAAAATATAATTAAAATCTTTAATTAATATTTTGTTATTATAAGCTTTAGATAAATTATTAATCTCTATAATTTTTTTACCAAGACGTCTGCCTACAAATGGTAATTCTATATTGTTATCAACTTCAACATATTCCTGATTTACTAATTCATCAAATCTTTGAAGTCGTGCCTTTTGTTTTGTTGTTCTAGCTTTAGCTCCTCTTCTAACCCATTTTAATTCTTTAATAATTAACTTTTGTCTTTTTTCTTCATTAGCTTCTTCAATTTTTAATCGTTCCATCTTTTTAATTAGAAATTCACTATAATTACCATCGTAATTGTATAAATTTCCCCTATCTAATTCTAAAATTTTAGTAGCTACTCTATCTAAAAAATATCTATCATGAGTAATCATTAATAAGGCACCTTTTCTAGAATTTAAGAATTCTTCTAACCATTCTATTGAAAAAGCATCAAGATGATTCGTAGGTTCATCTAAAACCAAAAGCTCACAAGGGGTTATAAGTGATGCTGCAAGAAAGACTCTTTTTCTTTGTCCACCAGATAAATCACCCATTTTAGAATTAAAATCCTTTATTCCTAGTTTGGTTAGTATAGATTTTGCATCACTTTCTAAATCCCATAAATTCATATTATCTATTTGACTTTGTAGTTTTATTAACTCTTCTTGTTCATTTTCATTATAGTTACCATTATCAATTTTCTCTAGAATACTTTCATATTCCATGATTAATTTCATTTCTCTTGTATCACCTTTAAATATCTGCTCTAAAATAGTTGTATCATTTTTAAAGTTAGGGTTTTGTGATAAATATTCTACTCTTATATTTTTACCTTTAGTAATTTTCCCATCAAAAAATTCTTCTTTTCCAGTTATTATTTTTAAAAGTGTTGATTTCCCTGCTCCATTTATACCAATTAGTCCTATTTTGTCTCCTTCATTTATTCCTAATGATATATTATTAAGTAAAATCTTTTCACTATAAGTTTTATTTATATTATCTAATGTTAATAAATTCATATATAACTCCTTTTATTATCTGTTACTAAATGTTATTTTACCATTAATATCTTTCTTTGAAAATACTATGATATGAGAATAAAAGAGGATTAAAGTAATATATACTTTAATCCTCTTTTAAATATTTAAATAGTATTTTTGCTATTGGAACACCTATAACACTAACTACAACAAATTCACCAAAGCCAACTTGAATCATTGCTAAACTCATAGGTATAGGAACTTCTACTACCACTTTTAACATCCAACCAATTATTAAAGCATTAAATATAGTTGGCCATATAGAAGCAATAAATAAACTAAATTTTGAATCTTTTAATATTTTACCAGTTAAAGATATTGCAGAAACACTTAAAAATGTTGCGAATGTTCCTAATACTATATCTGCTAATCCAAACCCACCAAAAATATTAGCTATTAAACATCCTAGCGTTAAACCTCCGATATAAAATGGATTTATAAAAGCTAAAAGAACAAGTATTTCGGAAAGTCTAAATTGAATTGGTCCATAACTAATTGGTGCCAAAATTATAGTAATAACTGCATAAATAGCTGCAATAAAAGCTGTTTTCACAAGTCTTTTGGATAAATTATTTTTCATATAAAACCCCTCCAAGTATTTTATTAATAGTAAATTGAATAATAAAATACAAAACCATATAAAAAAGGATTACAAAAAAACATTGTAACCCTCAATAGCTAATAACACACATAAAAAACTATTTAAACTTTATTATAACCAATAAAATTAAAAATATCATTTCAATTAATAAATAATACTAAATTTAATATATTGCGTAAATTTAACCTTAGTTTTGTTTAGAGACAGGAGGCTTACGAACTGTCTTATTTAGTTATATTCAATTGACCTTTATCATTATAGTATATTAGAATTTTATTGTCAATGAAGATAAATTATAACTGTAATAAATCTTTTATAATTATCTCAATATTTTTAAGGACTTTTTTTGAGTCTAGATACCAATCACGAGACCATAATCTTAAATAGCTAACTTTACTTTTATCTAGAAAAATACTCTTATAAATATCATCATACTCTAAATTATAGTTTAAATTATATATACTTTCATCAAAATCAATAGCTAAAACTATTTTTTCATTATTATATATAACTATTGGAAATATATACTTGCCATACATATAATTAACTCTATATTTACATCCAATTTTATCTATAAAGTCTATAATACCATTTATAAATTTATATTTATCTCCATTATATATATTTTTTTCAGATAAATTATAGGTTATATCAAGAAAATTATTACTATTTATATCCTTAATTACATTATTAGTCAAATAAAATATATTATCACTTTCATTTATATAGTTTGTCTCTACTATATCTAATAATTCTTTAGGAATTTTATTGTAATTTGAACTATTAATCATTATATATTTAATATCTTTGAAAAAGCTTTCATCTAATTTAAAAACTTTTTTTAATAATTTTCCGATAAATATATTTTTTATAGACTCTGATTTTTTTATTTCATCTACTATAATACTATAATCCTTATATAAATATAAAACGTCATTATATTTATTTTCATCCTCTTCAATGCTCTTTAGTAACTTTAACTCTGGAAGTAAGCTTAGTAAACTTATTAGCTCTTCTTTATTATTTGTCTTATTATAACAATAATTAAGAATTTCTATCTTATTATTATCTACATCATTTATATCTGATACTATCTCTTGAAAGTTATTATATATATTTAAGGTATTATTTAAAGCGTTTAAGTAATCTATTACATTTTCACCTAATAAAAATTTTATATTCTTTATCATTGACAACTTCTTTTAAAAAGTCAAATGCTTTAATATATATGCTTAAATATTCAAGATTTTCTTTATATTCAAATAAAATTTCGTCCTCATAATGTTTGTATAATAAAAGATTTTTTTCTTCTATTTTTTTATTTTCTCTATTTTTATTCCAATTTAAAGGATTCCATAATTTTTTTTTAGGTTTTCTAGTTAATAAATCTCCATTATATTTTATATTTACTACCTCTGATAAAGTTTTTAAGCTTTCATTATCAATATTATTTTTAATAAGAAATGTTTCTATAAAATCCTTTTTATACTTAGATGAATATAAAGGTAGTTCAAATGAAATAGGATTATTCAATAATTTGCTAATTTTTTTATAGGTGTTATCTACAATATCACTTTTAATATTATTAATAAATCTATCAAATACCTTATTATTTGAAAATCTTCTAAACTTAATATATTTAAGTAATATATTATCATTTAAAATTTCTTCTGTGATATTTTTTAAATATGAATAGCTATATTTGTTTAAATCTAAATTTTCTTTATATATATAATAATATCTATATCTTATATCACTATTATTAATAATTTTATTTGTGCACTTATACATATCTAATAATGATTTTCCATTATCATTTTTATTAAAAAAGATATTGAAAATCTTATACAACAACTCTTTCTTTTTTATTAAATCTCTATTAAGCAAATTAATTTTACTTATAATTGAGCTGATATCTTCATCCATTATTAAGTTATCAAATATAAGGTTATTTTTAATATTAATATATTTATCATATTTTAATATAGTTTCAATATTATTAGCCTCTTCATAACTATTATAAATTATTAATGTAATATCTGAAGTTAACATTTTCCCATAAAATGTACTTAATATATTTTTATCTTTAGCATCATAACTCATAATATCTATATTTTTATTTATATCTTTTAAATTATTATTCATTCTAATAAATGGCTTCCCCCTCCTGCTTATAATTAATATTAGTATATGTTTATAAGTATTAAATGGTATATAAATATCTTTTGATTTAATTAAGATTAATATTTTATGTCTATAATATTAGTATTGTTTATTTATTGTTAGAGAGGTGACTACAATTGAGAAAAATAATTAAATTAGCAGCAATTTCATTAATAACAACAATACTAACTACAATTACAATATTAATATTTTTTAAAGGATCTATAAATATAGTTTTAAACGGATTACAGAATTTTAATTCATCTGAAGAAGCTGTTGAATCAATGAGTCAATTAACTAATTATATAAATTCAGATATTATGGATTATAAAGATATTGTATATAAAAATACTAACAATTCTAAGTTAACATTAGATATATACAGCTCTAAGAAAGAAAATAAAAATGGTTCTCCAGTTATAATATATGTTCATGGAGGAAGTTGGATATATGGAGATAAAGGAATACCTAGAAGTTTTAATCCCATTATAAAATCATTTTGTGAAAATGGATTCACAATTATAAGTGTATCTTACGAACTTTTAAAAAATAATTTAGATTTAGAAAAGCCTATTTGTGATATAAAAGATGTTATACGATGGGTATATAAAAATAAAGATATATATAACATTAATACAAATGAAATTGGATTAATGGGAATATCTTCTGGAGCTCATTTAGCATTATTAGCTTCATATTCAGATAAGGATGAATTTATAGATGATAAAGATTTAGCACAATATCCATCAAATGTTAAATATGTAATTGATATATTTGGTCCTACAGACTTATCTACATTAGATATAACATTACTTGATAATAATATGCAAGATAATATAAGCTCAATTAAAAATTTAAATCTATTAGAGTCTAAATATAGTCCAATAAATTATGTAAATAGCAACTCTCCATCAACATTTATAGTACATAGCAAAAATGATACATTAGTACCTTATTCAAATTCAATAATGTTATATAGAAAACTTACTGATTACAATGTTAAATGTAAATTGTTATCATTAAAAGAAACAAAACATGATTTTACAGAAATAAGTGAAAAAGAGGTAATTGCTACTTTTTTTGAAATGTTAAAATTTTTAACATTTCATACACCATTATAAAAAAAGAGATAGTAGTTATATAACTACTATCTCTAGAGATTCTAATTATTTTTAGCTCCATATTTTTCATAGTATGCATCTATGGCAGACTTTACTTTATCATCTATATGTATTTTACCATCTATTTCTCTCATATAAAGATACTCAACAACTTCTGACATTGTAACTATTGAAAATGTAGATATATTAAAAGCTTCTTTTATTTCAGCTTGAGCTGATTTATTAGTTTTTCCCATTTCCATTCTATCTACAGATATAATCAATCCTTTTATATCTATATTTCCTTGGGCTTTTAATATTGGTGCTGTTTCATAAATTGAAGTTCCAGCTGTCATAACATCTTCTACTATTACAACTTTACTACCATCGTCTATTTTTGCACCAAGTAAAATTCCACCCTCTCCATGATCTTTAACTTCTTTTCTATTTGAACAATACTCTACATTTGTATTATAAAGTTTATTCATTGATATAGCAGTAGTAACTGTTAACGGAATTCCCTTATAAGCTGGTCCAAATAAAACATCTATATCATTTCCAAAATGTTTATTTATAGCTGTTGCATAAAATTCACCTAATTTGTTTAGTTGATCTCCTGTAGTATAATTACCTGTATTAATAAAGAATGGTGTTTTTCTTCCACTTTTAGTTACAAATTCTCCAAATTTTAATACATTACTTTTAACCATAAATTCAATAAATTCTTTTTTATATTTTTCCATTAAAATCATTCCTTTCATGCACACATATATTATTTTTATTTATAAGTATTTTATCCGTCTTATTTATTCTATCATTAATTTAAATCTTTTACTAATATTTCTTCAATATTAAAATGTAAACAAAAAGAAAAGGAACTAATTATATTCCTTTTCTTAAGATGAATAAAAAAAGTTATTTACCTGTTGCCTCTTTATCTAATTGATATAACCTAGCTCGTTCAGGTAAGGTAAGATCAATAGAACCTTCTCTTTTTTCAATAAGCTTTTGAAGTTCATTAAATTTTTCTTCACCTAATTTTTTTCTGATTACTTCAACCTTCATACTTTTTAAAAGAGACTTTTCAGAACCAGATAGTATTTCACCATTTTCACTTTTAGTTCTTAATTGATTTATCTTTTCCTTATCTTCAGAGGTTAAAAAACTTTCATTTTCTGAGGTCCAAAACTCATCAAACTTTTCTTTATTTACTATTATATTATAAGAGTTTGAGACTCTAACACTATTAGGCTTTAATGTTATTGCATTTACTTTAAAGTTTAATAGTTCTCCAACTAATAAAGAAGCTGAAATTACCATAATATATTTTTTATTTATCACAGCCTTGGCACCTCCTTTTATTCATATATATAGTATATGAATAATTTTGAAAATTAAGCTAGGCAATAAATGTAAGAAGATAAATATAAATTAATAACAAATTATTTTTTATTATTTTCCAAAAAGCGCTTTATACGTTTTAAAGCTTCTACTAAATCATCCATTGAAGCAGCATAACAAGCTCTAATAAACCCTTCTCCACATTCACCAAAAGCATTACCTGGAACAGCTAGTACTCTTTCTTCTAGAAGTAATCTTTCACAAAACTCATCTGAAGTCATACCTGTTGATTTTATACATGGAAATAAATATAATGCTCCCAGTGGCTCAAAGCAATCTAATCCCATTTCCCTAAAGCCATTTAATAATACACGTCTTCTTCTATTATACTCTTTTGCCATTTCTTTAACACTATCATCTCCATTTTTAAGTGCTTCAATGGCTCCATATTGTGCTGTTGTAGGAGAACACATTAATGCATATTGGTGTATTTTCTTTAATGCATCAATTAAAATAGGATGGCCACATACATAACCAAGTCTCCAACCAGTCATAGCATAAGCCTTAGAGAAACCATTAATTACAAGAGTCTTATCTCGTACTTCTTTAAAACTTGCTATAGATACGTGATCTTGATCATAAGATAATTCAGCATATATTTCATCTGATAATATTATTACATTTTTATCTTTTAAAACTTCTACTATAGCTGCTAATTCATCTTTAGTCATAATTGCGCCAGTTGGATTATTAGGAAATGGAATTATAACTACTTTGGTCTTTTCAGTTATAGCCTCTTCTAACATTTTAGGAGTTAATTTAAATTCATCTTCGGCTTTTAAGTTTAAGACCTTTGATGTTGCTCCTGTAAAAGCAGTACAGCCTTTATATGCAACAAAGCTAGGTTCAGGAATAATAACTTCATCTCCAGGTCCAACTAAAGCTCTTAAAGCCAAATCAATTCCTTCGCTTCCTCCAACAGTTACTAAAATTTCATCTTTAGCATTATAGTTTAGGTTAAATCTTCTATTTAAATATTTTGATATTTCTTCTCTTAATTCTAAAAATCCTGCATTAGAGGAATAATGAGTGTGTCCTTTTTCTAGTGAATATATTCCTGCTTCTCTTACATTCCATGGCGTAACAAAATCTGGCTCTCCAACTCCAAGGGATATTACATTATCCATTTCATTTATCATATCAAAATATTTTCTTATTCCTGAAGGCGGCATATTTTTAACATTTTCTAAAATCATATTTTCTAAAATCATATAAATATAGCCTCCCTATCATTAGTCTTCTTTTCTTTAAATATAGTTCCATGATCTTTGTATTTTTTTAATACAAAATGTGTTGCTGTTCCGTTAACATATTCTTGTACAGAAAGTTTATTGGATACAAATAAAGCTACTTCCTTCATTGTTTTCCCTTCAACTATTACAGTAAGGTCAAAACCACCTGAAGACATTAAATAACATGCTTTAACTTGATCAAATTTATAAATTCTTTCAGCAACTTTATCAAATCCAACACCTCTTTGAGGGGTTATCTTAACTTCTATAAGAGCAGTAACTGTTTCCTTACCAGTATTTTCCCAATTTATTAATGTTGTATATCCAGCAATAATACTTTTTTCTTCATAATCTCTAATAGCATTTCTTACTTCATCAACAGTTTTACCAGACATAATTGCAATTTCTTCATCACTATATCTGCTATTTTTTTCTAAAATTTCTAAAATTTCATCCATATTTAGCCCTCCTAATAAATTTGATTATAAAAAAACCTCCATCCCATAAAGGGACGAAGGAATATTCGCGGTACCACCCTAATAAGTAAATTAATTTACTCACTCAGTATGTATATTAAAATATACAACCCTTTATAACGTAAGGGACACGTCATTACCTACATTAAGAATAAAAATTCTTAGTTCTCAATAAGAAATTCAAAGACTGCTTCTAATAAGTTCCCATACTAAATTCTCACCATTACTTAGCTCTCTGAAAAGTTCCCTTATTATACTATTTCTCATCACTATTTTTAAGATATTTTCTTTTTTATTATTATAATAATAAACTTTGTAAAATACAATAGGTTTTTTATAAAAAATATTGTATTTTTTAAACTTAATAACTATCTAAATTTTATGTTACTTTTTCTATTAGACCTATTATCAAATAAAAGAGAGAAAAGTATGCTTATTAATAATATAATCATAATTATAAGTATTGAAACCACAATTGATATTTCAATATTAAAATATAATATAAGTAGTTTTATACCTGTAAACATTAATATAAATGCTACTCCATATTTCATAAATTTAAACATATTGTTCATTCTTGCTAATATATAGTACATACTTCTTAAACCTAATATAGCAAAAATATTAGAGGTATAAATAATAAATGTATTTCTTGTTATTGAAAAAATAGCTGGTATAGAATCCATTGCAAATATAACATCTGATCCTTCTATTATTAGTAATATAACAAGTAGAGGTGTAGCATAGATCTTTTTATTTATACACTTGAAAAATTTATTTCCATAAAATTTATCTGTTACTGGAATAAATTTATTGGTCATTCTTATTATATTGCTATCATGTACATTATTATTTTTATTTTTCTCGAAAAACATATGTATTCCACTAAAAAACAATATAATACCAAATATATATATAATAAAATTAAATTTATTTATTATAGATACGCCTAATAATATAAATATTAACCTTAAAATCATAGCCCCTAGTATTCCATATTTAAGAACACGTTCTTGATACTCTGATGGGACATTAAAACTAGAAAAAATCATTAAAAATAGAAATAGATTATCTAAGCTTAAGGACATTTCAAGAATATATCCTCCAAAAAATTCAATAGCTTCTCTCTCTCCTATATAAAAAAATATATATATGTTAAAAGTTATAGAAAGAGCAATCCAAAATAAAAGCTTATATAGTGATTTATTTTTTTTCATTTTTACACATCCTTTTTATTACTACAAACTATTTATATGAATTTTAAAAATAGTTTAGAAATAAATTAAATAAAAATAGGCCATATAAATAGCCTATTTTTATTTTTCACCTGAAGCCAAGAAAAGTAGAAGTATAATAGCAGTACTATCACTATTAATAAACTTATTATAGCTATCATATATCATTTTATAACTTGAATTTACTATATTAGGGTTTATAATATTTTTAAAGTAGTTTTTACCTATGACATCACTATGACTAACAACAGCATCAAAGTCCAAATTTTTAAAACCTGAATGTTTTAAATACTCTAACAGACTTCTACCAACATTCCTATTTCCTCCTATGGAGTTTTGAAAGCTCTCAAAACTAGAGTTCATAATTTTTATAACTTTATTTTCAGGGTTAGTTATTCCCCATAGACCATTATCTATGTCTATTATAACTATTTTCCCTTTTGGTTTTAATAATCTATATATTTCTTTTGTAGCTGAATAAGGATCTTTTAAATGTTGATAAATAAGTCTAGCAATTACAAAATCATAATTGTTACTTGGGAGAATAGTTTTATTTATTGAAGATTGAATAAATGTAATTCTTTCATTATACTTATTTTTTAATCTAGATTTAGCAATATCAATATATTCTTTATCAATATCTAAACAAGTAATTTTTGTATTTTTAAAATTATCTAAAATTTTTTCAGTAAAGAATCCTGGGCCAGAACCAACTTCTAAAATATTCATATTTTCACTTAAGCCTAAAAGTTTTAAGGTTCTTATTTCTTTTTTATAGCTCATTTCTACTTGTCTTTCAAGTTTTAATAATTCATTTTTTATTCCTAAACTTTTATATAAGTTCCTCTCCATTTGATACACTCCTAGTAATTTATAATTATAATATATTCGTATAATAAGAAAAGTTTAATTATATAAATAAAAACTAGTAAGCTAAACATTTTACTAGTTTTTTTATCTAATACATGATTTTAAAAAGTAAATTATTTTCATTTTTAAATGTAATTTTTTGTTAATTTAAGTATAATATATTATAAAATTTTAAGCACTTTTTTTATATAATAATTATCATAAAAAAGATATTCTGCTTTTATATGCCAATATAGCTAAATAAAAACAGAATATCTTTTTTAATTACTCCAAAACCAATAAAGAGGATCTCGTTTTGAATTTATTATTTCTATTTGTTTACAAATATTTTTTTCACTTTTAACAAATACTTTAGAAAGAAACGGTGCTATATAATATAATTCATCTTTATTTTTTAGACCTTTAGCTATAACTTCCAATACTATTTTCTCATATTCTTGATATCCATTTTTATCATCACTTAATCTTGTATTTGAAATATTATTAAACATATATCCCCCTAATATATAATTATTTTAAAATCTCAAGTTAATATCTTCATTTTAATAAATATTAAAGTAGATATTCTTTTAACTTTCCGTTAGCTAGCATTAACTTTATTCTATTCTCCTGATTTACTTTTGATTGTGAAGGATCATAGTCAACAACTACTATATTGGTATTTGGATGATTTTCTAATATTTTTCGTATGCTTCCTCGGCCTACTATGTGATTAGGTAGACATCCAAATGGTTGAGCACAAACAATATTTTCCACACCATTTTCTATTAAATCTAAGATATTAGCAATTAATAGCCACCCTTCCCCCATTTTAACACCATATCCAATATAACCTTCAACAAGTTTAATATTATTATTAAAATCATTTGTGGTATTAAAATTAGAGTACCTTTTTATTAGTTCATTGCATATATTTTGAATATGATGTATATACTTATATATTATTTTAGCTAACTTACTTTTAGTTTTATTAATCCCATATAAGTTATAATCTATTATTGAATTAACAATACAATAATTCACAAAATCCATTACTCCAGATTGTACCACTTCAACACCTTCACCTAATAAAAATTTTTCTAAATTATTATTGCCTATTCTTGAGTATTTCATATAAATTTCTCCAACAATTCCAACCTTAGTTTTAATAAGTTTATGTCTTTTAATATTATTAAAAATTAATATTATTTCTTTAAAATTTTTCTTATAATTAAGGAATTTTTTACTTTTAAATTTTTCTTTAATTATCGTAATACAATATTCTAATGTTTTGTCACTTTCATTTTCAATAACTTCATATGGCTTACATTGATTATATAGATTCATTATTAAATCACCATAAATCATACAGTAAAGAATTTCTAAAATAGTGTTGAAATTAAATTTTATACCAGGATGACTTTCTATATTAGCTACACTTAATCCTATGCAAGGAATATTTTCATTACCACTGTTTTTTAATGCTTTTCTTATTAAATGTATATAATTTGATGCCCTACAGCCCCCACCAGTTTGAGACATTAAAAAAGCTACTTTACTCTTATCATATTTTCCACTCTCTAAAGCATGTATAAACTGTCCTATAACTATCAGTGCAGGATAGCATATATCATTATTAGTATACTTTAAACCATAATCTATAATATCTTTTATATCATCTTCCAAAAACTCTATATTATATCCTTTATTCTTTAATATATCTTCAAGAATAGAAAAATGTATTGGTAACATATTGGGTGCTAAAATTTTATATGATTTTTTCATTTCTTTCGTAAATTTTATATAATCTACTGTCATTTACTCACCTACTTTTAATTGCTTCAACCATACTTCTTACTCTTATTTTAGCCGCTCCTAAGTTATTAGTTTCATCTATTTTAATTTGTGTATATATTTTATCTTTTTCTTCAAGTATCTTTTTTATCTCATCTGAAATTATTGCATCTGTTCCACATCCAAACGATACTAATTGTATAAGAGATATATTTTCCATATTAGATATAGTATTAGCTATATTTAATAACCTAGCTTGATAAGTCCATTGGTTTAAAATATCTACATCTAATTTGTTGTAACTAGTATTAATGGAGTCTTCGGGAATTACTACAAGTCCCAAAGAATTTATCATTTTATCAATTCCGTGATTGACCTCTTTATCTATATGATAAGGTCTTCCTGCAAGAACAATTGTTAGTATATTATTTTCTTTAGCAAACTTAAGCGCCTTTTCACCTTCTTCTATTAAATTATTTTTATATAATCTATACTCCTCTAGCCCAATAAAAAAAGCATGCTTAACTTGATTTTGTGTTATATTAGAAAAGGTAATTTTAAGTGCACTATATAAGTTTCTTATAGAGTTCTTTTGTAGATTTAAATCTAAATATGGACTTATATAATTTACATCTTTCAATTCATTTATATTAGATTTTAAAACCTCTGGATAATATGCTACTACTGGACAATTAAAATTATTGTCAGAAATATTTTCATTAAAATTATAAGTCATACAAGGATAAAATATATTTTTAATTCCCTTTTCTAAAAGATCTATAATATGACCGTGAGATAATTTAGCTGGATAACAAACAGTATCTGAAGGAATAGTGTATTGTCCTTTTAAATACAACTCCTTAGATGAATGAGCTGATAATACAACTTTTATTCCTAATTCCTTAAAGAAGGTAATAAAAAACGGTAAATTTTCATACATATTTAAAACTAAAGGAATACCTATTTCTCCATTACGATTTATATCTGATTTATAAGAATGAATTTTTTTATATTTATACTCATATATATTGGGTATTAAATTTTCCACCTTTTTTCCTAATGGATTAGTGCATTTATTTCCTGAAATATACTTATCACCAGTATTAAATATATTAATAGTCAAATTACATTTATTAGAGCACATTCCACATCTTGTTCCTTTAGAAACATGAGTAAAATTACTTAAATCTTTAGATTTAAGTATATTAGAATATCCTTTCTTATTTTCCTTTGAATATAAAGCAGCCCCATATGCACCCATAAGTCCTGAAATATTTGATCTAATAACATTTTTTCCAAGTTCGATTTCTAGACTTCTTAATATAGCATCATTATACATAGTGCCTCCTTGAACCACTATATTGTCACCAATGATTTTATTTCTTAGAACTTTATATAACGCATTTTTAACAACACTAATTGATAATCCTGCTGAGACATCTTCAATAGATGCACCGTTTCGTTGAGCCTGTTTCACAGATGAATTCATAAAAACTGTACATCTTGATCCTAAGTCTGCTGGATGCTTAGAGAATAGTCCTAATTTAGAAAATTCCTCAACAGTATATCCCATTCCAGTAGCAAAAGTTTCTATAAATGATCCACAACCTGATGAACAAGCTTCATTTAGTATTATACTTTTTAATACTTTATTTTTTATTTCAAAACATTTTATATCTTGTCCACCTATATCTAAAATAAAATCAACATTAGGATTAAAATATTTAGCAGCAATATAGTGAGCTAATGTTTCAACTATACCAAAATCTATATTGAAGGCATTTTTTATTAAATCCTCTCCATATCCTGTAACAGCACTAGATATTATATTTATTTTATCTTTATAGTTAGTATTAAGAAACTTTAATTGTTTTAAAATTATATCTACAGGATTCCCTTTATTGTTAGAATAATACTCATATAAAATTTTATTATCATCACTTATTAAAACAACTTTAGTTGTTGTACTACCTGCATCTATACCTAAATAAGCATTACCATTGTAAAGATCTATATTACTTTTTAAAACTTTATCATTATTATGGCGCTTTATAAATTCTTTATATTCTTTAGCTGTATTGAATAATGGTAATACTTTTTTTGTTATTAAATTTTGAGAATTATTTATACTTAATTTCTCTATAAGAGCCTTAATTGTTGTACTAATTTTTTCATTATATGAGAAAATAGCTGCACCTAATGCAACATATACTTCAGCATTTTCAGGAAGTAATTGATTTTCTGATTCTATATTTAAAATCTCTTTAAATTTTTTTTGTAACCCTCTATAGAAGTAAAGTGGACCTCCTAAAAATGCTACTTTTCCTTCTATCTTCCTACCTTGAGCTAAACCTCCAATAGTTTGATTTACAACTGCTTCATATATACTTGCAGCAATATCACTTTTACTAGCCCCTTGATTAAGTAAAGGTTGTATATCAGATTTTGCAAAAACACCACATCTAGATGCAATTGGATAAATATTAGAAGAATTTAAACTTATAGTATCAAGTTCTTCAACTGTAATACCCATTAAGCTAGCCATTTGATCTATAAAAGCACCAGTTCCACCTGCACAACTTGAATTCATTCTCTCCTCAAGTCCATTTGAAATATATATAATTTTAGCATCCTCTCCACCTAACTCAATTACTACATCTACATCTTTTAATCTATTCTTAACTGAAAGTGTAGTGGCAAAAACCTCCTGTACAAAAGGGATATCATATTCTTTTGAAATTCCATAGCCTGCAGATCCTGTAATTGATAAAGATACTAACTCTTCATTTACAATATCTACTATATTATAAAGCTCATTTATTATGGATTCTTTTATTTTTGTATAGTGCCTTTTATAAGATTTATAAATAATTTTATTATTATTATCTAGTAATACTAATTTAACAGTTGTAGATCCTGCATCTATACCTAATTTGTACATTGTATCACCCCTAACAATTACTTACTATTTTATCCCTCTTGACTATATTATTAATAAATTAATATAAATATTATAACTATCTTAATTTATATTAAAATAAAAAAGTCAAAAATATTAATACTTTAATATTTTTGACTCTTGAATGTACTAGTATTTATATCCTAGTACAACTATCTCGTATTATGAGTTTAACAGGTAAAACTATTTTTTTGCTTATTTTTCTATCTAGTTTTATTCTTTCTATTAATGTTTCTAAAGCTGTCTCTCCCATATAATCAGTATATACCTTTATAGTTGTTAATGATGGTGTCATATACTGTGCTGTAGCTATATCATCAAAACCTATAATACTTATATCATTCGGTATACTGTATCCTGCCTCTTGTATAGCTTTATATGCACCAATTGCCATAGGATCACTTGCAATGAAAAAGGCACTTGGAATTTCATTTAATTTTAAAGCTTCTTTCATTAAGCTATATCCATCTTCTGGTGTGAAGTTCCCTTTAAAGAGCCAATTAGAATTAAAGTTATTTTTATTAATCATAAAATCTTTATAAGTTTCCTCACGATAATTTAATAGTTCATCATGGTTATAATTATTATGCGGCGTAACCTTTGCGCCTATATACCCTATGTTTTTATGTCCTAAACTAGTTAAATATTCTAAAGCGCTTTTAACACCATTTCTTAAATCAACAACAACAGAGTCATAATTCCATTCATCTGGTGAAGAATCAATAAAAACAATATTCTTAGATAATTCACTAAGTTTTTCTATTTCATTTTCTTGAAAAATACCAATTGCTATTATTCCGTCAAGCCCTTTATATGAAGAATTATCATCACTTAATATTTTATTTAAATAAAGTAATTTAAATTCTATATCTTCTATATTACACTTTTTTTCAATTGCAATTCTAATTGATAGAAAATATGGGTCACTTAATTCTTTTAATTCAGTATAAGAACAAATAATTCCAATAGTATGGTTTTTTAATTTACTCTTTCTTTCCTTCATTGTTACATAATTCATTTCTTCAGCTATCTCTAATACTTTTTTTCTAGTATCTTCTGATACATTAAGACTTTTATCAAAATTTAAAATTCTTGACACTGTAGAAATTGAAACTCCTGCTACTTTTGCTATGTCCTTTATTGTAGCCACTTATATCACCTCATTATTTATTGAAAAAAGCAGAGCTATTTTATGCTCTGCTTTATTACTTTTTAACATACATTTTTCTTTACATCATCAATATATCTAATCATTGCCTCTTTTCCTTCGTTATTCCATTTAAATACACCGCAATGTTCTAAGACTTTAGAGAATACATCTCCAACCTCATCTTTTATTATTTTATCTATATTTTCTATATTGATAGCTTTATATTTTGTCTTAATTTTTTCAAACCATTCTATATGAATTTTCATATTTTCATTTGTATATACTTCATTATTATCGCTAATTAAAGAATCTTTTATAATTTCTAATTCTTCTTTTAATCTTGCTGGTAACACGGCTAATCCTAAAACTTCAATTAATCCAATATTTTCTTTCTTTATATTATGAAGTTCTTTATGAGGATGAAATATTCCATCTGGAAATTCTTCACTAGTTCGATTATTCCTTAAAACTAAATCTAAAACATATTTATTATCTTCTTTTCTAGCTATAGGAGTTATAGTATTATGAGGAGTTTCATTTGTGAATGCATATACTGAAACTTTTTCATCACTATACCCTTTCCAATGAATAAGTAATTTGTTTGCAAGCTCACTAATTTCTTTTATATTACTTCCCTTCAATCTTACTACAGTTAGTGGCCATTTTACAATAGCTAATGATATATTAGGATATGAATCTATATTAAATTCATAAACATTTTTTGCTTTATTCATTGCAAATTGATAGTTACCACCTTGATAGTGATCATGAGTTAATATTGATCCACCTACTATTGGTAAATCCGCATTTGATCCTACAAAATAATGAGGAAATCTTTCTACGAATTCTAATATTCTATCAAAAGTCTTTTTACTAATTGCCATTGGCACATGCTCACCTGAAAAAACTATGCAATGTTCATTATAATATGCATACGGTGAATATTGCAAAAACCATTTTTCATTTATTAAATTTAGAGGAATACTTCTTAAATTTTGTCTTGCTGGATGATTTACTCTTCCTCTATACCCCTCATTTTCTTTGCATAATAAGCATTTTGGATATTTTGCTTCAGGTAAATTTTTTGCTGCTGCAATTGCTTTAGGATCTTTTTCTGGTTTTGAAAGATTTATTGTAATATCTAGCTCTCCATACTCAGTAGGTGTTTTCCAAACAATATTTTGTGCAATTCTATCTGTTCTAACATAATCACAAGATTTACTTATTCCATAAAAATAATCTGTAGCGCTTTTTATATTCTCTTTATACTTATTATTAAATTCTCTAATAACTTCAGATGGTCTTGGCATTAATAGTGCCATTATTTTAGTATCTAATAAATCTCTATATATAGGAGTATTAGATTCTAAAACTCCATTTTTATAAGCAAAATCTAAAATATTATTGAGTATTTCAGTAGGAGTATCTAAATTTTCATCTTCTATATTAATTACTTCGTACTCATCTAAATTTAATGTATCTAATATACTATTTCTAATGAATATTTTATCTTCATCTTTAAATAGTTGTTTTTTTAATCCATATTGGATAAGTCGTTCTATTTCTTTATAAATATTCATAACATCCTCCTAATGATTAAATCCTTTAGGATTATTTTTATGCCAATTCCATGCATCTTTTATTATATCTTCTATATTAGTATAATCTGCTTCCCAACCTAATTCTTTTTTAGCTTTTTCTGCTGATGCAATTAATTTAGCTGGATCTCCTGATCTTCTTTCACATACTTTAGCTGGTATAGAATGGCCTGTAACTTTTCTAGCAGCCTCTATCATTTCTTTTACTGAAAAACCATTTCCATTTCCTAAATTATAAATTCCACTTTGATTATCTTTTCTAAGTTTTTCTACTGCTAATATATGTGCATTTGCTAAATCAATTACATGAATATAGTCCCTTATACAAGTACCATCTTCAGTGTCGTAATCATCTCCAAATATTGAAATAAACTCTCTTTTTCCTAAAGGTACTTGAAGTATTAAAGGTACTAAATGTGTTTCAGGATTATGATCTTCACCTATCTTGCCACTTACATGAGCTCCTGCTACGTTAAAATATCTTAAAGATATATAATTAACACCATGTGCAATATTAGCCCACTTCATCATCTTTTCCATAGCTAATTTAGTTTCACCATATGCGTTAGTAGGCTCAGTCTTATCGCTTTCTACTATTGGCATCCTCTTTGCTTCACCATATGTTGCTGCTGTTGATGAAAATACTATTTTTTTTACGTCATTTGCTACCATTACCTTTAGTAAAACCTCTGTTCCATGAACATTATTATTATAATATTTTAACGGGTTAGTCATACTTTCACCAACTAATGAGTTTGCTGCAAAATGAATAACTTCTGTTATGTTATTTTCTTTAAATACTCTATCTAAATCTTTTTCATTTCTTATATCAACGTTATAAAATTTTGCTTTAGGATGAATAGCCTCTTTATGTCCAGTCTCTAAATTATCAACAATAACTATATCCTCCCCCTTATCTATTAATTGATATACAGTATGACTACCTATATAACCAGCACCACCACAAACTAATATCATTATAAACTACCTCCTATAGCTCTCTTGTTCCATTTCCTATATTTCCAATATAAAAGCTAGCTTCATAACCAATTTTATTTAAATACCCTTGTCCTACTTTAGCTATGAAATCTTCTACATTATCTTTTTTTACTAATGAGACTGTACATCCTCCAAACCCTGCACCTGTCATTCTTGATCCAATTGTTCCATTATGTTTCCATGCTTCCTCAACTAATGTATCTAATTCTAAACCTGTAACTTCATAATCATCTCGTAGAGATATATGAGACATATTCATTAATTCACCAAATGTTTTTAAATCTCCATCTCCTAGAGCTTTTTTTGCTTGAAGAGTTCTTTGATTTTCATAAACAGCATGTTTAGCTCTCTTCCTTCTTATTTCATCCTTTATAAGATATTTGTTCGCTTCAAACTCCTCTATTGTTAATTCTCCCAATGAATTTATATTTAAATTCTCTTTTAATTCTTCAAGTGCAGTTTCACATTCTTTTCTACGTTCATTATATTTTGAATCAGCTAGTCCTCTTCTTTTATTTGTATTTGCTATTACTAACACTTCCTCTTTTAATTCAACTGGACAATAAGTGTATTCTAGCGTATTACAATCTAATAGAATAGCCTTATCATCTTTTCCCATTCCAATAGCAAACTGATCCATTATTCCACAGTTAACACCAACAAATTTATTTTCTGCTTCTTGTGAATATTTAACAAGAGTTACTCTATCTATTTTGAAATTAAATAAAGTGTTCATCATAACAGCTATTAAAAGCTCAAGTGATGCAGATGATGATAATCCAGCTCCGTTAGGTATATTACCATAAATTACGGCATCAAATCCTTTATTAATATCATGTCCATGTTTTTTCATTACATCGATTACACCTTTAGGATAATTAACCCAATCATGTGATTTATCATACTTAATATTATCTAATTCAAATTCAATAATACCTAAATCTTCAAAGTTACTAGAAAACATTCTTACTTTTTTGTCTTCTCTTAATTTTATTGCTCCATAAGTTCCGAAACTAAGAGCACAAGGGAATACATTTCCACCATTATAATCAGTATGTTCACCTATTAGATTTACTCTTCCTGGTGAAAAAAATGTTTTAATGTTATCATTTTCATTAAAAATATTAAAAAATAGTTTGTTAATTTTTTCTTTCATTTTAACCTCTCCATTCTAAATATATAAGTATTTTTTGATTTCGCTTTCTTCTATAAATTAATAATAGCATAGTGTATAATCGGTTTCAATATTTTTTTACTTAAATTTTACTCTTTTTTACTAAGTTTTTTACTAAGTTTTCTTTTATAAAAAAAGTGCTGAAAGATTTTTTCTTTCAACACCTTTTGCCTAAATTAAAATTAATTTATTGAAGATACCTCGTAACCAGCCTCTTCTATTACTTCTTGTATTTGTTTATCAGTAGCCATGGTTTCAATTATAGCACTTTTATTTTCTAAACTTACTTCTATTACCTTGGTATCCACTAGTTCACTTAAAGCTTCTTTAACATGCCTTACACAATGTCCACAACTCATACCTTCTATAATAACTGTTTTCATTAAAATAATCCTCCTTTTAATCTAGTATTTATTTTATTATAATATTGCTATTTTAATTGTCAACGTAAAGTATGTAAAATATTATATCTAATAAAACAAAAAAGCAGGTAAATAATTAAATTATATTTAACCTACTTAAATAATAAATATAGCTTTTATTATATAGCTTTATATTTGTAAATAAGATTTTAAGATTCTATTAAACCCTAAATCAGTTAGCACTTCTATTACTATTGATGTTAATTCATAACTCGATATATGCTCATGATGCTTTCTAAGATTTGATATTTTAATGTAAATATCATGCTGTATTAAATTTAAATCTGATGAATTTAAAGCTATTCCTATATCTTTAGCAGAATTCTCTATACTAGTAAGAATTTTATGAGGGTCGAAAATTTCTAATTGTCCACTTTTTTTAATAATAAACATATATTACTCCCCCTTTTATATAATATATGCTTTTAGAATTAATAGTTTACATTTAGTTAATACTATAACTCTAATTTTTTTAATAATACATATCTTCTTAAACCACCATACTTCAATTTTTCCTTAACAATTTCATAACCTAAAGATTTAAATGTATTAAGACTATATTCATTTAATGGGGATGCTGTAGCCATAATTATAGGAGTTTTATTTTTTATTGCTATATTTTCTATTTCTTTACACAAAAGCTTTTGAAGCCCATTTCCCCTATAACATTTTTTTACTACAGTAGACTCTACTTGACATACTTTAATTAAATTTTCATAGCTCAATTCAATATCATATCCATAATTGTTCTTATCATATTTTAAATGCCCATATACCCCCATAGCAATTAAACTTTTTGTGTTTTTTTCAACTATACCCAAAATTATGCCTTTCTCTAACATATACTCTTTAAATTCGTCTTTAGTAGATACAGCATATAACTCCTTATTTTCTAATTCATCAAAAATTTCATATTGTAACTCCATTATTTTGTCTAAATAATCTAAATTTAATTTTAAAAGCTCTGCTTCTATTATCTGTCCATTAGATTTATTTAAATTAAGTCTTCTCATTAAAGTACCTCCAAATAATTCATTTTATTTTGTTATTATATTATATAAAGAAAAAGGATAGCAATTAAAATTACCATCCTTTTAGGAATTAATTAATATGTTTGTGATAAATATATATTTAAATATTTCTAAGTTGTGATACTATTTTTTTCTTTATTCAGTTTTATTACTTTACAATTTGGAAGATAGTTAAATGCTATGTAAGCTCCTATTACTATTAGTAAAAATCCAACTAGATACATCCATCTGTATCCTAAATTAGCTTGTACTAAACTATAGATAGATGGATAAATAAAGTTAGCACCTCCGCTACTTAACACTGCTAATATTGCAAATGAACTTGCAACTTGATGCTCTTCTAGAACGTCTCTTAGATATTTAAATAAAAATGTTAAATATAGACCATACATTATACCATGTAATTGATCACCTAAAACTATTAAAGGTAATATTCCTGTTGAGAATAATATCATTTTTAATGAAGCTACTACAAAAGCTACTACTAAACATAGCTTACTATTTGCATTACTTAAATATTTAGCAACTAACATAAAAGCTACAAATTCAATAAATACTCTAACACCTATTGATATACTATATATCTTATTTGCATATTCGACATCCTTAGTAATATCTAATAAATATGAAGAGTATGCAAAATCCACTCCCATATAGCTCCCAATAGTTAAAAACACTACAATAGTTAAAAGTATTATAGTTTTATTTTTAAATAAGCTTTTTATACTTACGGTTTCTGCCTTATTATTATCACTTTCAAAATTCACAAATTTAGTAAGTATTATTATTGATATTATTATAATCATAAAAATTGCAAATAATTGTAATGTTCTATATCCATATTTTGATACTATTACTCCACCAAGTAATACTATACAACCAAAACCTATTGATCCCCATTTTCTAATATTTGAGAACTCTAAATTCTCTTTTGCACATAATTCTTCTATATATATCTCGAATACTCCTGCTAAAGGAGCTAAAATACCACCATATATTGGTGCAAAAACAATTGCAAGTGTTTTATTAATTAAAGTTAATCCTATTATCGCAATAAGTACAAAAATAAGATATGTAAGTATAAATCTTTTCTTATTTTTTGATTTAGAGAATTTATTTGATAATATTGGTTGTGATAGTAAACTAAATAAAGCTCCTATGGAAACCACAACCCCTACTTGTGAAAGAGTTAATCCTATTTCTTGATTTAGATAAGGAAAGTAAAATACATTTATTATACTAAATACCCCAAATACAATATATGTAGTTAAGTTATAATAATTTTTCATAGGTATTCCTCCGTGTAACTAATTATAATATTTTTTATAGTAATTTCATAAAATTTTCAAGAATTTTAGCTGTAATCCCCCATATAACATAGTTTTCAAAAATATAAAACAATGATGGATATATACCATTTTTAAAGTTATAATCTTTTCCTTGATGTATTAAATTATAAGGAAAAGATTCATTTCTTATAATTACAATCTCATTATTTATTATAATAGGATCAATATTTTTTAATTTATATATTGGAACATAAAAAATATGATCTACCTCATCCTCATTAACATTAATTAAATTGAAATTCTTAACATATCCAACAAAAGGATGTATTAATAATCCATAATGAGTAATAAATAAATCTAATTCTGATATAATTTCAAAATCATTATCTTTTAAACCTAATTCCTCATATATTTCCCTTATAACAGCCTCTTTGGCTGATTCATTGGCATCAATTTTTCCTCCTGGAAAAGATATATCTCCAGGTTGGCTTCTCATTTTTTTTGATCTAACTTGAAAAATAATACTCTCTACTCCGTTATATTCCGTTAATAAAATAGCAACAGATGCTCTTTTCATTTTTTCCCATCCATTTATATATGGAGTAAAATTTTCAAATTTTTTTATATATTTTTCTATCACAATTAAACAACTCCTACAACTACTACATAAAGTATTATACTTTCTTAATAAAAAATTTACTAGCTTTATATTTATAATATATATATTATAATAAATACTAGCAACTTAAAAAATTACATTAAGATGCTTTATAATAGAATTTTTTTAATTTAAGAGGTGTATCATATGACTAAAGAAGGAAAATATAATATAAACAAAAATATAAAAATAATTGTTACTATAATTATAGTTATCATCGCTGGATATCTAGGTATAGACTTAACAGAAAATTTCAATGGAAATAAACTAGATAATGATTTAATAATATCTTATCTAGATGTTGGACAAGGAGATGCTACATATATTAAAATAAATGATTACGATATATTAATAGACGCAGGTCCAAAAAGTGATACAGATAAATTATTGTCACAATTAAAAGAAAAAAATATAGATGATTTTGAAATTGTTATAGCTACCCATCCTCATGAAGATCATATAGGAGGAATGGGAAAAATATTTGAAAAATATAAAGTTGAAAGTTTTTATATGCCTAAAGTAACTCATACAACAAAAACCTTTGATAATTTAGTATCAGCAGTTTCTAAAGAAGGTCTTAAAATAAAAACTATAAAGGAAGGTATGAGTTTTGATTTAGGTAATAAAGCTAAATTTGATATTTTTGCCCCTATTCATGAAAATTATGAGGAATTTAACAATTATTCTCCTATTATGAAACTAACATATGGAAATAATACTTTCATTTTTACTGGTGATGCAGAAGCACTTTCAGAAGAAGAGGTTATTACTAAATATCCTAATGATTTAAAAGGAGATGTTTTGAAATTTGGCCATCATGGTTCAAATACATCTTCAATAGATAAGTTTATTAAAGCGGTTTCTCCCAAATATGGTATAATAAGTTGTGGCATAGATAATAAATATGGTCACCCTCATAAAGAAACACTAAATAAAATAAAAAATTATAATATTAAATCTTATAGAACAGATAAACAAGGCGAAATAATATTAACATCTGATGGAAATACTATAAATTTTAATAAATAATATACTTATAAAAGCCCATGATTGTAAAGTTATAATCATGGGCTTTTATGATTTCTTTTTATAAAATTTATATATAAGTTAAACTAAAGAATAGTTTTCCAAAGACCATGTAAATTACAATATTCTCTTACAAATACTACATCTTCTAATTTTATATTTAAGTAAGCTTCTGGTCTATCATCTGAATTTAAATTTATTCTAATTGTTTCAGATTTTGTAAATACTTCTATCCATTGTATATGGTGCTCTTTTATCATAGGGTGTGCAACTTCACCAACCTTTATGATAATTCCATCATCCTTTTTTTCTATTACTGGTAAGTGCTTTTCTAAAGCACCATCATTGGTACTTTCATTTTTTAATGTCATAGATTTACCACAACAGACTAAAGATCCGGCACCTTCTTGTAAAACTTCAACAATATTTCCACAAATTTCACATTTATGGATTTCATTAAATTTTGTCATATATACACATCCTCTCTCTCCATTTTTTTACAATATTCTATATGAATTATACTTCTAATATTTTCTTTTGTAAATATATTATTCATTTTTAATATACTTAAACAAAGGTAGTTACTGAAAAGTGCCTATTTTAATCTCTTTAATTGTTATGTTATACTGTGAATAATTAAAAATAAGGGAGGGATTCTTTGAAAAAAATAAAATTTTCTATACTTGTTATTACTATTTTAATAATAGGTTCTATTTCTTTTTTTATTATCTCTAAAGAAAGAATTAAAAATCACAATGAAAAACATACAGATAATATTTATAATTTAGAAAAAAGTAAAACAAAATTTATTAATAAAACTCTAAAAGGACATTATTTATCCCCTTTAATAACAGTAGTTGAGGAGAACCCAACATTCACTATAACTCTAGATAATATAAAACCTGATAGTAATGTTACTCTTATAAACTCTTTTACAGGTAAAATGGTTGAATTAAATAGTTCTTCAGATGGTACCTTTACCTTAGATACACCTTTAGATAAGGATATTGAATATGGGTTATTAATAGATTTTATGTTAGCAGGTTCTATAAGGGTAGTTGATGATTTAAATAATATTAATGAAAAAGAACTTCATGATGAAATATTAAAAAATTTACAATGTGGTTTATAAATTAGGAGGCTATATGAATTATTTAATTTTATTTATGGAAGGTATAATAACTTTTATTTCTCCTTGCATATTGCCTATGCTGCCAATATATATATCTTATTTCATGGGCAATAATGATGAGTCAGGAAAAAACAAAGTATTTTTAAATGCTTTAGGATTTGTAGTTGGTTTTTCACTTGTATTTACTATGCTTGGTGCTGCTGCAGGAACTTTTGGGAAATATATCAAAGAATATATGAACATCTTTAATATCATTGCAGGGCTTATTATGATTATTTTTGGTCTTAGTTATATTGGAATAATTAAAATTTCAATTCTTCAAAGAACCCTAGGATTTAAAAATAAAGCAAAGGTTAAAAATCTAAATATTATATCTTCTATAGTTTTTGGTACAATTTTTGCAATTGGTTGGACTCCATGTGTTGGTACTTTTTTAAGTTCAGCATTAATGATTGCCGCAAACTCTCAGCATTCATTAGAAGGAGTGCTTATGCTTCTTACCTATAGTTTAGGACTTGGAATTCCATTTATTTTATCTGCCTTGTTAATTGATTCCTTAAAAAGTACATTTAATTTTATTAAGCAAAATTATAAAGTTATAAATACGATTTCTGGAATACTGCTTATTATAATAGGGCTTATGATGATGACTGGATATTTAAATATGCTTTTATCATTTTTATCATTTTAAATAAGGAAGTGACTTTATGAATAATAAAAAGAAATTAATTTTTTCTAGTATATCAATTATTGCACTGCTTGTTATAGTTAGTTTTGGCTATAAATATCTTACAAGTGAATATAAACCAAAGGATATAACTTCATCAAAACCATCTATTTCTCAAGAATCAACATCAAAAGATTCTTCAATTTCAAAAAATTCAAATACCCAAAGTTCCGACTCTATTTCTGCAACTGATTTTACAGTTTATAATATAAATGGAGAAAAGGTAAATTTATCTGATTATAAAGGCAAAAAATCTGTTGTAATTAATTTCTGGGCAAGTTGGTGTCCTCATTGTAAATTTGAAATGCCATTTTTCCAAAGTGCTTCTAAGAAATATTCTACTGATGATGTAGAGATTCTTATGGTTAATCTTACTGATGGAAGAAGAGAAACAAAAGAAAAAGCCTTAAAACATATTCAAGAAAATAATTATACTATGACTGTTCTTTTTGATGAAGATCTTAATGGTGCTAATGCATATAGTATTAGAAGTATTCCAAGAACAATTTTTGTAGATAAAAATGGAAATCTATTCAAAGATCATACTGGAATAATTTCAGAAGATGCATTAAACGAAGACATAGAAAATTTAATTAAAATAAAATAAAAATCCACCAGCTTAGCTGGTGGTATTTCCTAAGCCCTATAAGGGCCTCTTACCTGCATTGCGCCTTAAGGCGCTTAAATTGGTTCGCCAGCCGCATACTATGTTACTTGCTACCCTTAAAAGGGTCCATATATTCTTTCATACTTATTTGATCTGAAATCATATCTTCTTTTTCTTGATTTCTTATATATTCTTCAATTGCCTTTCTATTTCTTCCTACTGTATCCACATAAAATCCACGACACCAAAAATGTCTATTTCCATACTTATACTTCAAGTTTGCAAATCTTTCAAAAATCATAAGACTACTTTTTCCTTTTAAAAATCCTACAAAGCCTGATACACTCATCTTTGGTGGTATCTCAACCAACATATGTATATGATCAACGCATACATGCGCCTCGATTATAGTTACACCTTTCCACTCACATAACTGTCTTAATATTTTACCTATTTCTTTTTTCTTTTCTCCATATAGCTCTTTCCTCCTATACTTAGGCGCGAATACTATATGATATTTACAATTCCATTTTGTATGTGATAAACTATTACTATCCATTACGGATGCCTCCTTTGGTTATTAAATTTGGCTGTCGAACCTAGTTTAATTATACCAAAGGAGGTTTTTATTTCCTACTGACCGCTAAAGCTTTTCGGAACTCACCTGCATAGCAGGTGGTTTTCATTAAACAATAATACAATAGCTATTTAGAAATTATTCTAAATAGCTATTTTTATCGTTAAAAATTTATCTTTATTTCCTTTTGCTATTGCAATAAAAAAGATTTAATGGTATATTATGACTATAACTTGATAATGATTATCTATAAATAATAATTATCATATTTTTCCAAAATAAATTATATTTATATAAATGAGGTAGATATTATGAAAATTGAATGGACTAGCTTTCAAAAAGGTAATTGGACAAGAAATATAGACGTAAGGGATTTTATTCAAACTAACTATACCCCTTATTTAGGCAATGATAATTTCTTAGCTGGTGCTACTGAAGCAACCCAAAAACTTTGGGATGAAGTAAGCGAATTATTTAAGAAAGAAAGAGAAAATGGTGGTATTTTAGATGTTGATACTAAAACAATTTCAGGAATAAATGAATATAAGCCTGGATATATAGATGAAGCTTTTGAAAAAATTGTTGGTGTTCAAACTGATGCTCCACTTAAAAGAGCTGTAATGCCACAAGGTGGTATTAGAATGGCTGAAACAGCAGCTAAATCCTATGGATATGAAGTAGATTCTAGAATTTCTGAAATATTTACTAAATACAGAAAAACTCATAATCAAGGTGTTTTTGATGCTTATACAGATGAAATGAAATTAGCTAGAAAATATGGAATTGTAACTGGTTTACCAGATGCTTATGGTAGAGGAAGAATTATCGGAGACTATAGAAGAGTTGCTCTTTACGGTGTTGATAGATTAATTGAAGATAAAATAGAACAAAAGAAAAGTTTAGAAGTAAAATGTATTGATGAAGAAGTTATTAGATTAAGAGAAGAAATATCTGATCAAATTGTAGCTTTAAAAGAACTTAAAGCTTTAGCTGCAACTTATGGATTTGATATATCAAATCCAGCTTCAAATTCAAAAGAAGCTATTCAATGGCTATACTTTGGCTTCTTAGGAGCTATAAAACAACAAAATGGAGCTGCTATGTCTCTTGGTAGAACATCTACTTTCTTAGATATATATATTGAAAGAGATTTAAAAAATGGATTAATAACAGAAGAAGAAGCTCAAGAGTTAGTAGATCATTTTGTTATGAAGTTAAGATTAGTTAAATTCTTAAGAACTCCTGAATATAATGATTTATTCTCTGGTGATCCAACATGGGTAACTGAATCTATTGGAGGTATGGGGTTAAATGGTAAAACATTAGTTACTAAAAATTCATTTAGAATATTAAATACTCTATATACTTTAGGACCTTCACCAGAACCAAATTTAACAGTACTTTGGTCTACTCAACTTCCTCAAGGCTTTAAGGATTTCTGCTCAAAGGTTTCTATTGATACAAGCTCTGTACAATATGAAAATGATGATTTAATGAAACCTTATTGGGGAGATGATTATGCTATAGCTTGTTGTGTATCAGCTATGAAAGTTGGTAAGCAAATGCAATTCTTTGGGGCAAGAGTTAATTTAGCTAAAACTTTACTTTATACAATTAATGCTGGTAAGGATGAAAAATCAGGTATTCAAGTCGGACCTAAAATGGAAGGAATCAGCAGTGAATATTTAGACTATGATGAAGTAATGGAAAAATTTGATGTTATGACTGATTGGTTGGCTAATTTATATGTAAATACATTAAACGTAATTCATTATATGCACGATAAATATTCATATGAGTCATTACAAATGGCATTACATGATAGAGACGTCTTTAGAACAATGGCATGTGGTATTGCAGGATTATCTGTATGTGCTGACTCATTATCAGCTATAAAGTATGCTAAAGTTAAGCCTATTAGAAATGAAAATGGTTTAGCAGTAGATTTTGAAATTGAAGGAGACTTCCCTAAATACGGAAATGATGATGATAGAGTTGATGAAATTGCTATATTCTTAGTAGAAAACATGATGAAAAAAATAAGACAAAATAAGACTTATAGGAATTCTTATCATACTCAATCAGTGTTAACTATAACTTCTAATGTAGTTTATGGTAAAAAAACTGGTACTACTCCAGATGGAAGAAAAGCTGGAGAACCATTTGCACCTGGTGCTAATCCAATGCATGGTAGAGACTCTAATGGTTCATTAGCATCATTAAACTCAGTTGCTAAATTACCATATGAACATTCTCAAGATGGTATATCTAATACTTTCTCAATTGTTCCAGATGCATTAGGTAAAACACCTGAAGAAAGAATTAAAAATTTAAGTTTCTTAATGGATGGATATTTTGGACAAAATGCACATCATTTAAATGTTAATGTATTTAATAGAGAAACTTTATTAGATGCAATGGATCATCCTGAAGAATATCCACAATTAACAATAAGAGTATCAGGATATGCAGTTAATTTTATAAAATTAACTAGAGAACAACAATTAGATGTTATAAATAGAACATTCCACAAAACAATGTAATATATAAATGCCTATGGGTTGCTCCATAGGCATTTTTTATAAATATCACTATTTAAATTACTATTTAATATCTTCTGCTATTTTATCAATAATCTCTTTTCTTTCCTCTCCTAATACACTAATTAATTTAGTTGGCATAAAGCCATTTTTATAAACTCTATCATCGTTAGCTTTTATCATTGAAATAACTGTAGTTTCTAATTTCTCATATGTTATTAAATCATCAAGGTATAAATCTACTACATCCTTTAATTTTGTTGCTAACTCTTTTGGGTTTCTGTATACTGCTCTCATGTTTTTCTCCTTAATATGTATTTTACTAATATTTTATCCTATTATTATTTTAAGTCAATATGAATAAAAAATTTTAGCTATTTTTTTTTGTAAACATTAACTTAAGAATCCATATTTTCTATTTTGAATATACTATACTGTATTAAATTAAAGGAGTGATTAAATGAAATATAAAAATTGCTATGAAGCTATGCTAAGAATGATTGAATTATCAGATAAATTGAGTGAGCTTTTAAATGCTAATCAAAAAGAAACTAGTGCTTCTTCGAAAAGAATATTATCAGATAAAATAGATAAAGTTGAAATGGAGTTTTTAACATTAAAGCATTCTCTTTCAGCTATTCCTTATGAAGAAAAAAAATTAACTTTTTTTAATCTATAAATGACATATAAAGAGAGGATATAAAGTCTATATCCTCTTTTTATATTTATCCGTTAGCCATTTCTCCACCATTAACATGGATAGTTTCTCCTGTTATAAATGAAGCGGAATCACTAGCTAAAAAAACATATGCTTCTGCAAGCTCTACTGGCTGCCCTGCTCTCCCAATAGGAGTTTTATTACCAAATTTAGATACCTCTTCTTCTGTCATAGATGCAACTATTAATGGTGTCCAAATAGGTCCAGGTGCAACTGCATTTACGCGTATTCCTTCTTGTGATAAATTCTTAGCTAAACTTCGTGTAAAAGATGTCATTGCACCTTTAGTGGCTGAGTAATCTAATAATGTTTCATTTCCACTATATGCTGTTATTGAAGTTGTAAATATTATTGAATCTCCATATGACATTTTAGGAGATATTTCTTTAGTTAAATAAAAATTACTAAAAACATTTATATTAAAAGTTTTCATAAGTTGTTCAGTACTAATATCTAGAATTCCATTTTGAGGGTAATGCTCTCCTGCATTACCTATAAATATATTTATACATCCAAAATCATGTATAACACTATTTACTAATTGTTTGCAAAAATCTTCATTTGAAATATCACCTTTATATATTCTGGCTTCACCACCTAGTGCTTCAATTCTTGCTTTAGTATTTTTAGCATCAGTATCTTCATCTAAATATGATATAGCAACCTTTGCCCCTTCTTTTGCATACAGGATTGATATAGCCTTCCCGATTCCACTATCACCACCAGTTATAAGAGCAACTTTATCTTTTAATCTTTGTGATGGTTTATGATAATTTTCTAATTCATATACTGGTTTAGGGTTCATTTGTGCTTCTTCACCTGGCTTTTTATTTTGATGTTGCTTTGGAAATTGTTTTGGGAAATTTAACTTTGCTACCATTACAAATCACCTCATTTCTTTTTATCTCATTTAGTTTTAGCTTAAATTAAATTTTTATGTCTAAACTAATAAAAATCGTCTAATAAACATACTAAATATAGCTTATTAGACGATTTAATTATTTTAACCTATTTTTTAACAAAGAAATTTCTAACTCCTTTTCTTCTAACTTTTTCTTATAATCTAACTCTTTTTGCCCCCACTCCTTATTTAATTTATTTATTAAAGAAGCCATCTCATCTGCACTTCCAGCAATTCTATTAAACAAAAGTAAATTTGATTCTAATATTTCAGGTATTTTACTATTAGAATACCTTAATCTATGATCAATTTCTCCATATCCTTCTTCAAAAATTGTTCTAACTTGAATCTCTGCAATCACTTTTTGATTAGTTGGATAAAACTCTACTAGATAATGTACAGACCTATATCCTGACTTTCTTGATCTAACTTCTATACCTAAATCATTAAAAATCTTTGTGTTATCTCCATCTCTTACATTAGCAGTTATTTCAATTACATTCCAAGTTTTTGTAATAAAGTCATGTATTGATTCCCATTGATCTTTAAATATATGAATTACTCTTATTCCTATTAAATCATTTATTTCATTTTTATAATTTTCATTATTAAATTCAAAAGAAGCTCCATATTTAGATTTTCTATCTTCTGTTTTTCTAATTATTTTTTCAATTAATCTTTCAGAATTTTTAACTCTAGATTTTACAGAGTGAACTTCAGAGTGAGCTCTAAGTATATTAGCTATAAAATCAGCTTGATTTTCATAAGAATCTCTATAATTGTTATAATCTTTATAAATTTCTTGTAAAATTTCTACTTTAATATTTTCTTTTCTTATAATTTCTTTAGTTAATGGATATTTAATTGTAAAATCATCTATATTAAAAGTTTTTTTCATACTAATCTCCTATATAAATATAAATTAATATATATATTATACATCATTTTCAAAAAAAATATAAAATAAATAAACAGTATAACTTTAGTACACTGTTTATTTAAAATTTAATTTATTATAATTTAAGCTTCTTCTTTTATTCCAAGAATATAAGTAGATGAAAATGATACAATTAAAGCAATTGCTAATCCAATTATATAGTTAATCATAGAATCTGAAGTAACTATGGTTATTCCTGGTATTGCTGTAACCCCTACAGCTGTCATTGCAACTTTTGTAAATACTACATAAGCTCCTGCTGTAGCTCCACCAATTGCTGCACCTATAAAAGGCTTAACATATTTAAGGTTTACTCCGAAGATTGCTGCTTCTGTTATACCTACAAATGCACTTATAGCTGATGGTAATGATATGCTCTTCATTTTGCTATTCTTAGTCATAAAATAAACTGCTAACGCTGCTCCACCTTGTGCAAAGTTTGCCATTGACCATATAGGAAGTAATGTATTTACTCCTGTGTCAGCAATTAATCCAAGTTCAATTGCATGAAAACTATGATGAATTCCTGTAATAACAATTGCTGAGTATGATCCTCCAAAAAGAGCTCCTGCTAAAATTCCAAACTTTCCTAAAGCAAAAGTTAAAAATGTAGTAAGTCCATGACCTATAAAATTAGCCGCTGGTCCTATAACTGCTAATGCTAAAAATCCTGTAATTAAAACAGTAAATAATGGAGTTAATAAAATATCAAACATTTCAGGAACTATTTTTCTTATATTTTTCTCAAGATAGGCCATAACAAAAATAACTATTAAAATTGGAAGTACAGTACCTTGATATCCTAAAAGAGGCATATCAATAAGACCTAAAACTCTAAGAGTTTCATATCCTTCTCCTTGTGTCCAAGCATTTTGTAATGAAGGATGTATCATTATAGCACCTACCGTTGCAGCTAAATAAGTATTAGCTCCAAATACCTTAGCTGCACTAATTGCAACTAATACAGGTAAAAAAATAAATGCTGCAGAACTAAACCAATCAAGCATCATCCACCACCACGAATCGGAATATTGATTTAATCCAAACTTATTAGCTGCTCCTAATAATCCCATAAGAAGCCCTGCTGCAACAATAGCAGGTATAATTGGAACAAAAATATCTGATAATGTTCTAGCTAGTTTTTGTAGAGGATTAAGTTTTTGTTTTGCTATATTTTTTACTTCCGCCGTTGTACTTTCTTTAATATCTCCATATTTTACAAATTCTTCGTAAACCTTATTTACTATTCCTTGTCCTAAAATAATTTGAGTTTGTCCCCCATTATTAAAAACACCTTTTACAAGTTCTAAACTTTCAATTTCTTTTTTATTTATATTATTATCATCTTTAAGAACTAATCTCAGTCTAGTTGCACAATGCGCTGCACTAATAACGTTTTCATCACCTCCAACATATTGTAAAATACTTTTAGCTACATCCTTATAGCTTTTAGCATTCGTCATCTTATATTCCTCCTTAAAATTTAATTATTATTCAAATTATAGATATAAAATTTATCAGTTTTAATAATAACCTTTACACCTTGAGGGAACGTTCCCTTAAAGTGTAAAAATATTGATACTCAAGGGAACGTTCCCTTAAGTATCAATATAATAATCTCTAATTTAAGATTATTATACACTATCTCTCTCAACTAGTCTAGATACTAATTTTATATTTTTCTTTTTATTTAATAAATCATTCTTATCTGAGTCTAAAAGATTTAAAATTATTTTTGCTGCTTCTTTACCAGATGTCTTATATGAATAGTGCATAGTAGTTAATTTAGGAGTTATAACCTTTGATAGTCTTGAATCACCTATACCAACAACTGCAATATCATTAGGAATACTATACATATTATCCTTTAAACATTCTATAACCCCAAAGGCCAAATTATCTGTTACTGCAAATATTGCTGTAGGAATATTCTTATTTTTAAGTAACTCTTTTGTTAAATCATATCCACTTTTCTCAGAAAAATCACCAATTTTTATATTTTCTTTAATTATATCTATATTATGCTCTTTTAATTTATCAATATAGCCTCTTTTTCTTTCAACTCCTACTGACTTATCTTCTTCATATACACCTATAAAACCTATATTTTTATGGTTTTTGCTTATTAAATACTCTACTATCTCTTTTGAAGCATTATAGTCATCATGATAAACACATGGAAATCCGCTTATACTTTGAGATACTACGACAATCGGAACATCTACATCATTCATAAATTTAATATGATTATCTGTTACTTTTGTAGCCATAAAAATTATTCCGTCAACTTGATTCTTTTTAAATAGTTTTAAGTATTCTATTTCTTTTTCAATTAAAAGATTTGTATTTGCTATTAAAACGTCATATCCATGCATTGACATTACTTCAGTAATTCCTTCTACAACTCTTGGTGCAGTTTCTGTACTTATTTTAGGTAAAATTACCCCAATTAAATTAGTTTTCTTTGTTCTCATACTAATAGCATGTCTTTGTGGGATAAATCCTGTTTCTTCTATAACTTTCTTAATTCTATTTCTCGCATCTTCTCCTACATATCCATTATTCAAATATCTAGATACAGTGGACTTAGATACTCCTGTAATCTTAGCTATTTCTATAATATTCAAAATATCTTCCTCCTTTTTACTTTATTAAATTAACATAATTAAAGTTCTGTTATAAGTTTAATTTTCAATATTATTTTATTCCTTATAAAAATATACTTTTTATATTTAAATTATTTATACTATATCAGCTAATTGAAATCTAATAACTTTACTTAATTCATCTAAGCTTAATTCTACTTGATATCCTATTTTACCAGCACTAAAAATAAAAGTTTTAAGTTCTTTAACTGATATATCAATTGTAGTAACGAAAAACTTTTTCATTCCAATTGGTGAACATCCCCCATGAATATATCCTGTCAATGAAAATAGTTCCTTTGATTTTAGCATTTCTATAGATTTCTCACCAACACTCTTTGCAGCTTTTTTTAAATTTAATTCTTTATCCACTGGTATTATAAAAGTATAGTAATTCTTTGACTTTCCAACTGTTACAAGTGTTTTGAAAACGTTTTTGGCATTAATTCCTAAAGCTGTAGCAACTTCTATTCCACTTATTGCATTAGTATTTACATAACAATAATGATTATATTTAATCTTTTTTTTATCTAAAATTCTCATTACATTTGTTTTTTCATCCATATCTTTATTCCTTCAAACCCTACTGTTAAATTTTTATGTATTTCTCTTATTTGAAAATTATGAATCCATATTTTTATATTAGTTATAAAAATATAATTATAATATATTATAAAATATAATATATGGCTATCAGTAATACTTTTAGTAATTTCCAACAATATAAATCCTTTATTTTTTTATAGAACCCAGAATATTTAATAAATTATATCATTGAATTACTACATTTTCAATAATTAACTATATCCCTATATCTAACTAATATATGAATAGACTGATTAAAAAAAACATTTCACATATTTTTTACTTATGAAAGTTAAATATGATTATATTTATAAAACAATATTAATTTTTATTAAATTAATATTTTAAAAAGGGATATATAAATATACCCCTTTTTAAAGTTACGAATTTATCATTATAAGTAATTCTCTTACAATTCCTTTAGCTCTACTTGGTAACTTATCTAATGCTTTTTCTCTTTTCTTTTCATTATCGATTTGCATTATTTCCATTACCCTTGCTTGCAATCCTGGAATATTATTTAGTTCGTCTGCAAGTTGATTAAACTTTTGAGCAAATAAAGGATTTTTCATTTTTTCTTGTATCCTCATTAAAAGTTGATATCCGTCCATATTTTCCTCCAATAAATAACTCTACTACATAGTACTATATAAAAATTAAAATGCTACAACTTTTTATATATTTTACATATATTGACTAAACAGTCTATTTTTCTTATACTATTAATAATTAACTATTTTAAATTTTTAAGGGGGATATTATAAAATGAAAATTTCTTTTTGGCAATATGCCATAACAATGTTAACTTACTTTATATCATTAATAATAATTGTGGAATTTATGCGTACAAAGTATAAAGCAGCTTCAATTATATGGATTTGTTCATTATTAACTTTTCCATTATGGATTATGGGAGGGGTAGAAGGTTGGTTTAGATGGGCTAAAATTCTCAGTGTAATACTACCTACAATATTTGTTGGCTTTTGTAGAATAGCAAGCTATGAAAATAAAAAGGGACCTACATGGGAGTTTATTCAAAAATCTTGGGTATTATGGTTTGCATATTTAATTTTATTTCTAAATATTATGGAGGCTACATTAAAAGATCTTGCTTTAGGAAATTATTCAAATTCATTATGTGGTTTTCTTTTATGTGTTACAATTCCATTTGCACCAAAGTATTGGGAGTATCAAAAAACTGGTAAAGGTGATTTGATAGTTTACACAACAATGGCTTGGAATTTTTTATATACAACATGGAATGCAGCTTTTGTTTATGGTGAAAGCCCAGCTTATTTCGCTTCATCAGTATGTATTCTTTTAGCAGCAGAGCTTTACCCAATATTTAAAGGTCGTCATGAATTATATATTATGGCTAGAGTCTATACTTTAGCTACACATATGATAGTTCGCTCTTGCTTTGGAAATACAATTTTAAAGCTAATTGATTCATCATCATGGTTTAACCCTAATGTTTTAGATATATGGGGGAAATTTAATTTAATTCTTATAATACCATTTGTATTTTGGCATATGTGGCAATTACATACTGGAAATGCCCAATATACTTTCTATAGAAAAAAAGCTCCAAAGTCACTTGAAGTTAATTAAATAGACTTAATTTTAAAGGTATCATAAATGTAGATAGTTAAAATTTACTTATATGATACCTATTTATATTTTATTATTAAATTATGTGTTTTTGATTAAATTCTTTTTAAAATCCATTATTATTTCTATAGTAAAATTAGATAAATTCGCTAATTTAAATATTAAGTTATCTATTTGTTGAAAATAAATTTTACAATCAAGGCCTTCTTTTTTGTTAGTATATATTCTTTTTGCTAAATTTGTCAATTTATCTTTATTTAAATCATCTATATCAATAATTGGAATTCTAGATACATATCCTGAAGTTATCATATTGCTTCTGATTAGTACACCTCTTACAATATATGTAACTAATGAAGAGTTTAAATAAGCTAATAACCACCACCGTTCATTATCTTTACAAATTATATTAGGATTCACTCCGTAAGTACTGTTTTCCGGAAGTATACATGCTGTAAAATCTACTCCCATAGATGAACAACTAATTCCACCTTTATATAATAAATTTTTATTTCTCACAATAAAAGTTTCTAACTTTTTTTCTAAATTTAAAAAGTCGTTATGTAAATATATACACTTATCTGTGTAAAATCTATCTTTTCCTGGATTTTTATAAAATGGTATTGTATATGGTTCTACTTTATTTAAACTCAGAAATTTTTTATCATCTCCTGTTGATATACCAGTTACACATTTATATATATCTCCTAATCTATAACTATTAAATAGTATTCTAATTTCTAAAGGACATTCAATAATAAATTCTAAATTATCATTTTTTAAAATAATATCTTCTAAATTAAAATTCCCCTTAAAATTAGAATTTAAGTTATTTTCTAAAATACTATAAAAATTTTTAATATTTGATGGTCTGTTATTTACTACTATTTTCCTTTGATTATCTACCCCTTTTTGTAATATCAATATACTTGTTCTTACATCTGCTCCTTGATTTTTAAATAAATTTGTTGGGCACATTGTAATTTCATGAATAGTGCATGTTTCTAAAATTTTTTTTCTTAATTTTTTATAGGATTTTGCATAAAAAAATGAGTCATGTGTTATTATACCTATTACTGCTCTATCTTTAGCTAAATCAATTACAGATGATATAAACATACTATACATATTATAGACTCCTACATCACTAAAGAAATATTTAAGCTTTTCTTTATTAGCTCTTATATAATTAACTTCATGACAATTATAGGGCGGATTTAAAATATAATAATCATAATCTAATGTTAACTCTTTATTTTTAGATTCTTTTTTCTTACTACAGTAATAATTTATAAAATCAAGTTTAGTAAAATTACATACATAATCATCTTTATGAGATATAATATCAAATCCATCAACATACAATCTTTCTTTTAAGAAATACTCTATTAACTCCTCTTTTCCACAACAAGGATCTAGTACTTTTTTACCACTAGCTATAGTAAGCATTCTTTTCGTGATGTATCTACCTACTAAATAAGGAGTTGAGTAATATCCTATCTCACGTCTATCTATATTTTTACTTTTATCATCTTTAATATTAATTTTTACAATTTTTTCTTTTCTACCCATTTAATCTCCTCTATTTATAGTATTTAATATAATTTTATTATTCTTATATCACTATATATCATTTTAACATAATATATAATAATGAATTTATTTTATTAGCGAAGGAGGTATTTAACTAATGCAAAGTATTAACGCTAATGATATAAAAGGAATAGATGTAAGTGAATGGCAGGGTGATATTGATTATAGCAAAGTAAGAGGTAGTGGCAAAAAAATCGTTTATATTAAAGCTACTCAAGGTGTTAACTTTGTAGATCCTAAGTTAGATAGTAATTATGAAAATGCTAAAGCTTATGGTCTATTAGTTGGATTTTATCATTTCTTTATACCATCTACTGAGAATAATGCATTAGATCAAGCAAATAATTTTGTTAATTCTATTAGTAATAAAATCTCTGATTGTAAATTAGCTTTAGATTTAGAGGTAACAGGAGGACTAAATCCTTATAGTGTTTCTTATTTAGCTAGTATATTCCTCGATGAGGTTAAACGGCTCACTAATTTGGATGTAGTTTTATACACTTATACTAATTTTGCTATAAATAATATAACAAGTATACTTTCAAAATACCCATTATGGATAGCTGAATATGAAGTTTCTACACCTAATGCTAATCCTATATGGAATAGCTGGATAGCCTTTCAATATTCTAACTCAGGATATGTTCCTGGAGTAAATGGAAATTGCGATTTAGACGTTTTTACTAAAGAAATATTACTAAATAAAAATATTACTATTCCAGATATAAAAGGGTATATTGACTATATAAATTATACTGTTCAATCTGGTGATACTTTAGGTGGTATTGCTGAAAAATTTAATACCACTTATCAAACTATTGCTAAAATTAATAATATTTTAAATCCTAATTATATTACTGTAGGTGAAGTTTTAAAAATTCCATTTTCTACAACTACTTCAAAATACTATGTTGTGCAACCTGGAGATACTTTAAGTGGTATTGCTGAAAAATTTAATACCACCTATGAAGAATTAGCAAAAATAAATAATATATCAAATCCTAATTTAATTTTCCCAGGTGAAGTATTAAAAATTAGATTATCCTCATCAGACACTATAACTAATAAAACCTATGTTGTACAACCGGGAGATACTTTAAGTGGTATAGCTATTTCATTTAATACTACTGTTAATAATTTAGTTAGGATAAATAATATATCAAATCCAAATCTAATTTTTCCAGGTGAAGTACTGAATGTTTAAAATTATTTTCCCATAATTTTAAAAAATTAAAATTATGGGATTAATTTTATTAGTTATTACTAAGTATCTTACTTCCATTTTCTTTAAGCCACTTATTTTTTTCCTTATAGCTAGGCATATATATTTTAACTAAATCCCAATACTCTTTTGAATGATTCATGTGTTTAATATGGCATAATTCATGAATTATTACATAATCAATTACTTCTATTGGCGCTTTTATTAAATTGTAATTTAATCTAATTTCCTTTTTATAATTACAGCTTCCCCATCTAGATTTTTGATTCTTAATAATTATTCTACTTGGAAATATATCTATTTTATTACATATATCAATAGTCCTACTTCCTAGTATTTCTACTGCCTTCTTCTTTAACCATTTATCTACTATTAGTTTTACATCCTTTTCTTGATATTTATTAATAATTAAATTAACCTTATCATTTTCTAATAATACTTTAAATTCATTTAAAGTATTATCAAATCTTACTTTAAAATCATACTCTTTTCCTAAATATAAAATTTTACTTCCATTTTCGTATTTAAAATAATTTAGATTATTTATTTCATCTAATCTTTCTATTATCCAATTTTCCTTTTTTCTTATTATTTTCAATATATCATTTTCCTTTAAAAATATCGGAGATGATATTAATATCTTTCCGTTTTCATCAACTCTCATAGATAGACTTTTTTTATTTTTATAACTTATTTGTATATCTAAAGCTTTATCTTTTATTAATATTTTATTAATCATATTATATTCTCCTGAAATATAAAAAAAGACTAGAACTTTATTAACTTAAAAGTTTTAGTCTTTACATATGGTGGGAACAACAGGGCTCGAACCTGTGACCCTCTGCTTGTAAGGCAGATGCTCTCCCTGCTGAGCTATGCTCCCATTTATAAATTTATTGTATCATATAATAAAATTTATTTCTAGTAAATTTTGTTATTTTTATAAAGTTTCAATTTTTTATTTAAAATACTTAACATAACAACTTTACTTATGTATAATAATGGTATTATAGTTTATAACATATATATAAATATATATGAATATAATTATTAACTAAATGTGAAAAGCGAGGTTTAATATATGTTAAAAGATTTATTAAAAAAGAATGAAATAACTGCTATGAAAGCAAGAGATAAGGCAACTGTTAGCGTATTAAGATTAGTTAATGCTGATATAAAGGCCTTCGAAGTTAACAACAGAGAAACTATTACTGATGACGGAATTATTAAAATAATAGAAAAACATATAAAGCAATTAAAAGAAGCACTTCAATATGCAACTCAACTTAATGATGCTGAAAAAATTGCAGAAGGAAACTTTGCAATTGAATTGCTTACACCATATCTTCCTGCACAATTAAGTGAAGAAGAAGTATCAGAAATGTTAAAAGAAATTATATCTAATGGAAATTATACAGCTGCTGATATGGGGAAAATTATGAAAGAAATTATGCCAAAAGTTAATGGAAAATTTGATAGATCAAAAATTAATCCTATGGTTAAAAATTTATTAGGTTAATTTATAAAATTTACATGTCCTGGTATAGAATCCAGGACATTGTTTATTTAATTATTTTTAAATTTTTCAAACTAATATCTAATATATTAACAGAATGAGTTAATGCTCCTACAGATATATAATCTACGCCTATCTTAGCTATCTCTTCTATATTTTCTAGTGTAACATTTCCTGAATATTCAACTATTGCTTTATTATCTATTATTTTAATGGCTTTTTTCGCTGTACATATATCCATATTATCTAGCATTATTATATCTACACCTTCTTCTATTGCATCTTCTACCATTTGTAGATTTTCTGTTTCAATTTCTATTTTTCTAACAAAAGATATGTTATTTTTAACTTTTTTTATAGCCTCCTTTACACCTCCAGCAGCATTAATATGATTATCCTTTATCATTATTCCATCTGAAAGATTAAATCTATGATTTTCTCCTCCTCCAATTTTAACTGCATACTTCTCAAGAAGTCTTAAATTAGGGGTTGTTTTTCGTGTATCTAATAATTTTGTATTATAGTTTGATAGTTTTTCAACATATCTGTTAGTTAAAGTAGCAATACCGCTTAATCTTTGAATAATATTCAAAGCTACTCTTTCGCCAAATAATATGTTATTTGTATCTCCTGTTAACTTTGCTATTACTTCTCCAGATAAAATATTATCTCCATCTTTTTTGTTAAACTTAACACTAACATTTCCTATTATTTCAAATACTCTCGCAAATATAGCTTCTCCTGCAAGAACTCCATCTTCTTTACAAATTAAATCAGCAGATGACTTTGTATTATAACTTAAAATTGATAATGTTGTAATATCTCCATATGGTGAATCTTCTAGTAATGCTTCCTTTATAATTTTATCTACAATAATCCAATTCATTTTCTTCCTCTTTTCTAATATTATTAAATATATTTAAAACAAGTTTATTATTAATTAGTTTAAAACTATTTAAATCCTCGTTGAATATTTTATTATCTGTATCTTCAACCTTTATATTATCTATTGATTTATTAATAGCTTTAGATGCCCTTCTAGCAAATACAATTGCCTCCAATAATGAATTGCTTGCAAGCCTATTTGCACCATGAACTCCAGTGCAGCTTGTCTCTCCTACAGCATATAAATTATCCATACTTGTTTTAGAATTTAAATCTACTTCAATCCCTCCCATAAAATAATGTTGAGCTGGAGAAACTTTTATTGGTGATTTAGTTATATCTACACCTCTAATTAAACATTCATTATAAATTTTTGAAAATCTATTTATTATATATTTCCTATCTAAAAATGAAATATCTAAATATACAAAATTAGACTTAGTTTTTTTCATTTCTTTATAAATAGCCTTTGTTACTATATCTCTAGGTAATAACTCATTTATAAATCTTTCCCCATTTATATTTTTCAATTTTCCGCCTTCTCCTCTTAATGATTCTGATATAAGAAATCGTCTTTTTTGTATATCTTCTTCAAAAAAAGCGGTTGGATGAATTTGTATATAGTTTAAATCCTTAACTTTTATATTATGCTTTATAGCAATTGCAATACCATCTCCAGTTAAAGATTTTTGATTAGTGGAGTTTTTATATAGTCCACCTATTCCCCCTGTTGCTAATATAAGGCATTTAGAATTTACAATAATTCTCCTTTGACCTTTAAATAATATTGCTCCTTTAGCAACTCCTTTTTCTTCTATAATATCCGCTAAATAAGTATTTTCACTTAAAATTATATTTTTTCTTTTTTTTACTTCTTTAATTAAAGCTTTTTCTATATATTCTCCTGTATTATCCTTGATATGCAGAATCCTATTTATACTATGAGCACCTTCTTTTGTATAATCTAATCCCTGTTCATTTTCATCGAATTTAACTCCTAAACTTTTTAAAAATTCTATGCTATTATTAGATTCTAAAGCTAATATTTTTACAGCATTTAAATTATTTTTATATCTTCCAGCTCTTAATGTGTCTTCAATAAAGGGTTGAAAATCAGACTCTCCCCTTACCGTTGATATTCCCCCCTGTGCTAATAAAGAATTTGTGTCTTCTAGTCTCCCCTTTGAAACTATCATAACATTTGTATCATTTCTTATCTCTAAAGCAGATGTTAATCCACTAATTCCAGATCCAATTATTAATACATCTATACTTTTATTCATAATTTTTTCTCGCTAGTCTATGCATATTTTCTAATGGTTTTAATGCCATTATTCTAACTGATTCATCTATTAATATTTCATTATTCATATTTAGTAATGTTTCATATATCTTAAATAAATTATTTTTTTTCATATCTATACACTTAATATCAGTACCAGGAATAATAAACTTTTTATCTTTATTCTTTTTTTCAAGTTCATATAGAATTCCTTCTTCTGTAGCTATAATAAATTCCTTTTTAGTGCTTTTAGTTGCATACTCAATTATCCCACTTGTACTACCAATGTAATCTGCAAGATCCCTTACTTCTTTAGTGCATTCAGGGTGTGCCAATACTTCAGATTCCTTATACTCTTCTTTTAGTTTCGTAATTTCCTCCTTTTTTATTTTTGAATGACAATTACAAAAACCATCCCATAATATAAATTCCTTATCCTCAAAAAATCCGGCTACATATTCACCTAAGTTTTTATCTGGTAAAAATAAAATTCTTCTATTTGATATATTTTTAATTATATCTATAGCACTAGAGGAAGTAACTATAACATCGCTATGAGCCTTTACTAAAGCTGTAGAGTTTATATAAGAAATAACAGCAGCATCTTCATACTTTTCTTTTACTTTTATTAATTCTTTATAATCAGCCATTTCAGCCATAGGGCATCCCGCATCTATTGATGGAAAAAGTATTTTTTTGTTATTTGCTAATATCTTTGCACTTTCAGCCATAAAGTGAACTCCACAGAAAATTATAGTTTCTTCTGTGCAATCTCTAGCTATCTCACTTAAATAGTATGAATCACCTATATAATCAGCTATTTTTTGAACTTCTTCTGGTTGGTAATAATGTGCTAGTATAATTGCATTTCTCTTCCTTTTTAAATTTGATATCTTATCTACTATATTCATACCCTCACTCCTTTGTATTCACTTTTATTTACACCTGTATATACACTAAAAGAATTATACCATTTAACTTTTCTTTATTCAAGAAATTCAAAAAATATATATTTAAAATTTCTGACAACTTTTATTTCAATATGAGATTGTCAAAAATAATTATATGGTTTAAAATGGAAATATATATAATTAGGGGGGATTTTATGAAAAAAAGTTTTGGATTAACTACAAAAATTTTTATTTCTATGATATTTGGATGTATTTTCGGATTATTTATCAAATCTATTCCAGATGGATATTTTAAAGATACATTTTTATTGAATGGTCTTATTAAAATATTAGGAAATGGTTTTTTAGCAACAATTAAGATGATGGTTGTCCCATTAGTGTTAGTTTCGTTAACTTGCGGAGCTTCTTCTATAGGAAATATAAAAAAATTAGGTCGTGTTGGTGGAAAAACTTTTATTTTTTATTTAATTACAACATGTATAGCTATTACAATTGCAATTGGTATAGCATATGTTATAAACCCAGGTACTGGACTTGATATGTCTCATTTAGTTACTCAAGAAACAATCATATCTGAAGGAAAAAACTTTACTGACTTATTGTTAGGTATTATTCCTTTAAATCCTATAGAATCAATGGTTAAAGGTGATATGCTTCAAATAATTTTTTTCTCAATTTTATTAGGCTTATCTATTAGCTTAGTTGGAAAAAAAGCCGAACCTGTAAAAAAACTATTTGAAAGCTCTAATGAAGTAATAATGAAAATTGTACAAATGCTTATGAGTATTGCTCCATATGGAGTATTTGCACTTATAGCAAATACCTTTGCAACTACTGGATTTAATGCTATGATTCCACTTTTAAAATACATGTCTGTAATATTAATTTCACTTTCTCTGCATGGATTAATTATTTATTTTGGAATGTTTAAAATTTTTACAGGGTTAAAAATTAGACCATTTTTAAAAAGATTTATTGCGCCAGGGTCAATTGTTTTTTCAACAGCTTCTAGTAATGCTGCACTACCAGTAACATTAGAAGCAATGGAGGAAGCTGGTGTTGATAACTCAATTGCTTCTTTTACTATTCCATTGGGATCAACAATAAACATGGATGGAACTGCTATAATGCAAGGTGCTGCTGCTATATTTATTGCTCAAATTTATAATATTGAATTAGGGTTAGGTTCTATAATCACAATTATAGCAACTGCTACTTTAGCTTCGATTGGTACAGCGGGGGTTCCTGGTGTTGGTATGGTTATGTTATCTATGGTACTTCAATCTGTTGGCTTACCTATAGAAGGAATAGGGTTAATTTTAGGTGTCGATAGAATTTTAGATATGTGTAGAAGTACATTAAATACAATGGGAGATTGTATTTGCACAATTATTATAAGTAAAAGTGAAAATGCTTTTAATGAAGAAAAATATTATTCTGTTGATTCTAATTCACTTGAAGATGCAAAAATAGCAAGTTAAAATTAATATTTTGCAATATCAATTTGTAGATAATATTTACTAAAAAAATAAATTCCATCTATAATAAATTTTATTTATTATAGATGGAATTTTGTATTTTACTAATTTTAAAATTTATAAGTTTTATTACTATATGTCTTATAATGGAGAGTTCTTAACAATAAAACTTAACATTTTTATAACTACCGGTATAATTTCTTTAGTATTTATTTCTGAAAAATCATGATTACTTGATTCTAAAGTTAATATTTCAACTTTATTTTTACTATTATTTAATTCATTAAAAAGTTTTAAAGAGTTTTCATATGGAACTACATTGTCCATTTTACTATGAACTATAAGTGTCTTTGGTAAATCTTCTTTAATATAATTTATAGGACTATATTTTTTAAATATCTCATCTTTTGTATTATTGCTTTCAACTGAATTTATAATTTGCTCTAAATCCCATTCAACATTAGATAAATCTAGTGTTTTTAAATCTGTTGGACCAAAAAAGTCAACTATATATTTTACAGTTGATTGATAGCCCCTTAATTCATTATTTCCTAAAAATTCATTATCATCAGTATAGCTTGCCATTAATGCAAGGTGTGCCCCAGAAGAAGCTCCTATGACTCCTATTTCATTTTCATTAAATCCATATAAATCTTTATTTTTATGAATCCATCTTATTGTATCTTTAATATCAGTTATTTGTTTATCAAATATTTCATTTCCTCTCATCAATTCATAAGATGTACTTATTATAGTAAAACCTTCTTCTCTAAAAGCATCTAACAAAGGTGATATAGTTGTAGGAATACTCTTATCTCCATAAACCCAACTTCCACCGTGGACATATAAAATTACAGGGGAGCCACCTTTTAACTTCTTTTTGGGTCCATAAATATCTAATGTTAAGCTAACACCATTATCATTTTTATATTCTACGTCCTTATAATCCATTGAATTTAACGATTCTATAGATACTAAATCTTCTTTATTATATTCAGCACTTGTAATAACTTTATATTTTTCAGCAAGATTCAAATATAAGCTTATCTTTCCTCTCTCTATAAATAAAAATGCTATTAGTGCAAAAATTATTAATAATATTACTATTCCAGTCCATTTTAAAAATTTTTTCATTCTTTTTCCTTTCTATTTATAATTATTTTATTATAACTTCTATAAAAGCATACATATTTATTAACTTTACTATTTTATATTAAAATATACATTTATAAATTAAAATTTTAATTTATAAATCTTTTTTTATCATACTATTATACTTCTTGCTTTGTCTATGTTTCTTTATTAAGTTTATATTAATACTAAATAAGTAAAAATATATTTTTTCTTTTTAATATATAGCTCTTACTATCTATAATAAGTATATAAATTTTTAAACTCTTTAGAATTAAATTCATGTTTTATATTACTAATTAAATTTGTTTATATAAATAAAATTTAATATATTGTTCTTATTTTGGATACAACTATTTAAGATGTCTTATTTAAATGTTATAATATTAAGGCATCTTTGATGTGGGAGGGTGAGGGATATAGAAAAGAGGTTTTTACGAAAGGATGGAAAAATTATTTAAATTAAAAGAACACAAAACAAATTTTAAAACCGAGCTAATTGCAGGTTTAACTTCTTTTTTTGCTGCAGTATATATTATTGTAGTAAATGCTAGTATTTTAAGTGATGGAGGTATTTCTCAAGAACCGCTTATAATTTCAACAGTTTTAGCTTCCTTTATAGGTTGTTTATTAGTTGCTTTTATAAGTAATACTCCACTAATTATAATGCCTGGAATGGGAATAAATGCTTTGTTTACCTATACAATAGTATTAAGTATGGGACTTAGCTTCTATGAAGCATTAGCTTCAGTAGTAATATCAGGTGTATTGTTCTTAATAATAGCCTATACACCACTTGCTAAAATACTAAACTCTTCAATTCCAAATTCTTTAAAAGAATCTATTACAATAGGAATTGGTTTATTTATTACTTTTCTTGGATTTCAAAAAGGAGGACTTATTATTTCAGACCCTACAACAATAGTAAAATTAGGATCACTTTCAGATACTAAAGTTCTATTTTTTATAGCTATGCTTCTAATTACACTATTTCTATTTTCTAGAAATATTACTGGATCATTTCTAATAAGTATAACTTTAGGTACTATAGTATCAGTATTATTAGGGTTTGTTGATATTAGCACTTTGGAATTTTCACTTCCTAATTTTAATTCATATAAATCCATTTTCTTTTCATTAGATTTTAGTGGATTGATGACTATACCTTTTTGGATTGCTACATTTTCATTAACACTTGTATTAGTTTTTGAAAATATAGGTCTTTTACACGGACAAGTAATCGGTTTATTAAATACACCTAAAAAGCAAAATAAGGCATTAAATGCCATTGCAATATCAACAATAACTTGTGGATTTTTAGGAACTAGCCCTACTGTTTCTACAGTAGAAGGTGCCGCCGGAATTACTGCTGGTGGGAAAACTGGTTTAACTTCTATTGTTTCTGGTGTATTATTTTTATTATCTTTGTTTTTTATTCCATTTATAAAATTAATACCTAATGAGGTTATAGCTCCTATTCTAATTGTAATAGGATGTTTAATGATTCAAGGAATTACAAAGATAGATTTTTCAGATTTTTCAGAGGCTATTCCAAATTTTCTAATAATAATATTAATACCATTAACTTTTAGTATTGTAGATGGTATTGCTTTTGGATTTATGTCCTATACACTTATGAAACTATTTACTAAGAAACAAAAGGAAATATCAATACCAATGTATATTATAAGTATAATATTTTTATTGTATTTCTTATTGCATAATATATAAATTGAAATAAGTAATAAAGATTAAAAAATCTTTATTACTTATTTTTTATATTCTTAATCTTAAAAATTAATATATTTATATATTCCATTTTTGAATATATACCTTTCCATTTCCTTGTATTTTAAATAAATTATCAAAATTATTATTATAGATTCTAGTTGAAAAAACATTTAATCCATTATTTATAAATACTTCTAAGGAAGAATTATCCGAAAAAATTCTTATATTATTAATAAAATCTATTTCAACTAGTCGCTTTTTTCTACCAAAACCAGATTGCCCAAGTTCTAACTTAAAAACTTTATTCATAAAAGATAATTTGCAATCTTCTCTTATTTCAATTAAAAATTCATTTGTATTATTAAAATTTACATTAAGTTCGAAGGAATAAGAATGGAAAATTTCTAAACTTATCTTATTAGATATATCTAATAACTGTATTTCAATAAGGTTTTTTCTTAATTTCTCTAACTCTTTCACTGGAACTTGAATTAATACATTATTTTTTAATATAAGCTCTCTTGGAATAGTTAATTGATGTTGCCAATAATTTTTTATTGTTGGATTTTTATGTTCAGGTTCATCTGGTATTCCCATCCATCCAAACATAATTATTCTTCCGTTTTTATCTCTAAAACTTTGAGGTGCATAAAAATCAAATCCATTATCAAATTCTATAAAGTTATCTAAACAAATTTTTTTCTCATTACACTTTTGTTTTTTTACTATATATCCACTTTGATAAATATTATTAAATTTATATTCCTGTGCTTTTATTCCTTGTGGAGAAAATAATAATATTTCATTATTATTTATTTTTATTATATCTGGACACTCCCACATATAGCCTAAATCTTCATTACCACCTATTGGATCACAGTCTAACTCCCAATTATAAAGATCCTTTGATTTATAAATTAAAAGATATCCCTTATTATCCTTTCCTCTTGCACCAAGTACCATATAATAAATTCCATCTTCTTCCCAAACCTTTGGATCTCTAACATGTAGCGACATGTTACTTGGAAAATCCTTATTAGATAAAATACGCTTTTTTTCAGAAAAATTTATTCCATCTTTACTTGTTACTAATATTACATTTTGTTCTCTACCTGATAAAATATAATCATGCTCTCCTTTAAATTTTACATTTCCTGTATAAAAAAAATGAATTTTATTATCTTTAACTAAAGCTGAACCAGAATAAACCCCATCTCTATCAAACTTACTATCTGGGTAAAGTGCAATCTCTTCTTCATTCCATTTAACTAAGTCTCTTGAAGTATAATGTCCCCAAAACTTTAGCCCACCATTTGAATCTAACGGTGAATACTGAAAATATACATGATATTTCCCACTAAAATAACATAATCCATTAGGATCATTTATCCATCCTATTGGCGCCATTATATGATAATTTGCTCTCCATTTATCTTTATTTACTACCTCTATATATTTGTTCTTATATTTTATTATTTCTTCTTGAAAGTTTCTTTTCATTAAATTTATCTCCCTTTAGCTAATTCTAAAACTTCTTCTTTAGTTGGTAGCGCACTTATTGCTCCTTTTTTACATACTGTTAAAGCTGCTGTTGAATTTGAAAATGTTAATATATCCTTTATTTGCTCTCCTTTTAAATTAAGCAAATCTTCTAAAGTATAATCATTTTCTATTACTTTATATAAAAAGGAGCCAATAAAAGAATCTCCTGCACCAGTTGTATCTTGTGCAACAACCTTAAATGATGGAGAAAATACTGTTTTGTTTTTAGTTATAAATTCTGCTCCATTTATTCCCTTAGTATATATAATTATTTGTACTTCTCCTGTAAATAGAGATTGTATTGCTTTTCTTTCATTTTCTATACCTGTAATAAATTTTAATTCTTCATCACTTATTTTTATAATATTAGCTAAAGGTAAAAACTCTAAAATCGCTTTACGACAATCTTCTGGATTTTCCCATAATGGTAATCTAACATTAGGATCAAAACTAATTAAACATTTTTTAGTTTTTGCAATTTTAATTGCTCTTTTATGAGCTTCCTTAATTGGATCTTCTATTAAGCTTACTGAACAAAAATGAAGAATCCCATTCTCTTCAAAAATATCTTCTTCTATTTCTGAAGATTCTAGTAACATATCTGCACTTGGATTTCTATAGAAAGAAAAGTCCCTTTCTCCATTTTCTTTTAATGATACAAAAGCTAAAGCTGTATTAGCCTTTATAGTTCTTTTAATTGATGATGTATCAACACCTAAGAGTTTAACACATTCTATTATATGATCACCGAATCCATCTTGACCAAGCTTTGTAAGCATTGTAGCTCTTCCACCAAGCTTTGCAACGGTAGCAGCTACATTAAGTGGTGCACCACCTGGTACCCTAAAAAAACTAGTTACATCCTTTAATGGTATACCTTTTTCAAATGGTATAAAGTCTATTAATGCTTCTCCTATAGAAACTACTTTATTCATAATCTTTACCTCCCAAAGAATTTATTTATATAAGCTTATTCATACAATTTTAGATAATAATTTTATTATTTAAAATATCATATTACGCACTTAAAGGGAACGTTCCCAGATATACTAAATATTATATCTCTTACTATAAAATAAGTCTATATATTATTAGTTAAAAGTATATATAAAAAGGATATTCTTTATAAATTAATAATTTAAATAATATCCTTTCTACTAATATTTAATAAATTTTCATTAAGGTTTTATATCCAAGTCTTATTATGAAATCGTTATTTTCTATTATAAAACCGTCTATTTCTTTACTTTCATATTGTAAATTTCTCAAATAAAGTTTTTGACTAAGTAATGTAGAGTGTATAATTATATCTCTAATTTTATGAGCTTCATTTTTCCCTTTTATATACCCATCACTTTCATTAATAAGAATATATTTTAATTTCAAAATTTTATTTTTCAACTGAAATATACCATCTTTATTTTTATATGGAAAAACAAGCTTGTTTGCTAATAAAACTAAAACTACTCCTATAAATACATATCCAATTCTATAAAATATTAACTTGTTTATATTTTCCGTTAAAGATGCTATGCATAAGGATGCTATTGAAGTAAATATTGATATTTTATAATACTCTTTAAATCCATATATTAAATATAATGATAAAATTAATATTATTATTGTTACTGACTTTATATTTACAATATTAATAATTATTCCTGTAAATATAATTGCAATAATATTTCCAAGTACTCTTTCTTTTGCTCTTGAAAGAGTATCTTCATAATACGCTTGCATAGTTGACATTATTGTAATAATAACCCATATAATCTTATAAAACCCAAAAATCTCTCCTAATAGTAAAGTTATTGTTAATGATATTGACATTCTCATTGCAAACTTAAATCTAATAGTATCAGGATGAAAATATTCTTTGAAAGTATTAATAGATTTATCTAACCCTGATCTTTCCCACTCTTTATATATTTTATTAAAATCTCTTTTCTTTAAAGACTCTAACTCAAAAAAACTTTCTAACAATAATTTTAGAATATATAAAACTTCTCTAATATAAGTTGTATCTTTTTTATTTACATCTATAAAAACATCTATAACCTCTTCTAATTTATATATAGATAATTTATTACTGGAATAATCTAATATATTATCTATAACTATTATTAAGTCCTTAATAACTTTAAATTTTATTTTATTTTCATTATACTCTATATTTATATTTTTAAGTATTAAATTAAGATATTCTATATTTATATATATCATAAATTGAATTTTACCTAAATTAGTTGTTAAGTACTTTTTATGCCTTGTTATATATATTCTATAGGCTAAATCTCTCATTTTATCAGAACACTCTATTGTAACATTATTATTAAATTTATTATTAATTATATTATCTAGCTGTCCTTTCAATAATTCAAAGGACACAGTAACATTTTTACCTAAAATAGATTTCTCATTTGCTTTATTAAATGAACTTCCGAATATTACAATTAATACTCCGTAAATAACGGCTAAAAATCTTATTGGTAATTCAACAAAGGAAATATCTGAATACTGAGTAAAAACATACATCATTATAAATGGCTTATAAAATGTTGGATCATATGGGGAAATCACAGAGTACATTATTAAAAACATACTGATAAAATTTATTGGTATCCCAAATAAAATATTAATAGAAGAAATATATGAAAACGTTACTATTATTAGGTTCAAAAAAATTATTTTAAGAGATTTATTAAATGTCTTAACCTTAAAATTCTGCCTTCCTACTACTGATGATGTTAAGGCAATTGGAAAAGCTATCATTATATTTTTTACTCCAAATAATATCCATACACCAAACATAGTAGCTACAGCAACAGTTCCATGCTTTAACATAGCATATCTATTTATTTTAAACTTATTAAGTAGTTTATTAATCATAAAATTTATAGTGCTCCTCACTTTATAAATATCATAATTATATTATTTATAGATTTATATTCAAATATTCTGTAAATAATATTCTACTAATTATTTATTTAAAATAGTTGCTAATATACTATCCTAACCTGAAAATTTACAATTGATTTTATCGATTTATATCGAATATATATCAGAAAACTCTATATTACACTTTTCAATTTGAGATTCTATTTCGTTTCTATTAGTATAAATATACTCTTTTTCTATATAACTTATAGGTATTTCAAATGAAAATTTAGTTCCCTCATTTATTTTACTTTCAACATTTATGCTTCCTCCATGCATTTCTACCAATGATTTTACAATTGAAAGCCCAATCCCACTTCCGTAACTTTTTCTTGTTATTGAATTATCTATTTGTTTATATCTATCAAATATACTATTTACTTTATCTTTTTCAATACCTATTCCAGTATCTTTAACAGATACTTTCACATTATTTTCTAAAGCCTCTAATTTTACAAGTATCTCTCCATCTTTTTCTGTATATTTTAATGCATTTGATAATAAATTTAGCATAATTCTTTCAATTTTATCTTCATCACATGCTAATATTTTCTCTTCTATATTAGTATCAAAAACTAGATTTACACCTTTTCCTTCTATATAATTAGCAACTGAAAGTGTTATATTTTCAATTAAACTTACTATATCATGATTTCCTAAAGATAAGTTATAATATCCCGTATCTATTCTAGTTATATCAATTAAATTATTTACAAGCCTTAATAATCTATAGGAATTTTGTTTTATAAAATTTATATAATTATTAACTTTATTTCTATCTATATCTCTTATATCATTATACTTACTTAGCAATTGTATAGTAGATAATATAATGTTTATAGGTGTTTTAAACTCATGAGATATATTTGCAAAAAATTCATTTCTCAAACTTTCAAGTTCATATTCTTTTTCTAACTCTCTTTTTAATATTTGTGTTTCTTTTTCCTCTGTTATATTAAATGAAATTCCAAAAATATATTTCACATCTCCAATTTCATTTAATACAGGAATTTTGCTTTTATAATACCATTTTTCTTTATTATTAATTTTTATCTTATCCTCATATACTTTAGTTTTTTTATCTTTAATTATTTCTTTATCTTGTTTGTTAAATAACATTGTTATATCTTTATTTAAAAAATCAGAATACTTTTTCCCTATTAAATTAATATTTTGTTGTTCAAGTTCATTAATAAATCCCTTATTAGCATAGATATATTTACCACTACAATCTTTAAACCATACATTAAACGGTATATTTTCTACTATATATGATAAATCCTTTAATGAAAAATCACATTTATAATATTCTTTTAAAATAATACAGTAACATTTTTTTTCTTTCCAAGCTATTTTAAAAGTATTACATTTAAACATACTTATTTTGCTTTTAATATTAAACTTAATAAGCTTTATATTATTTAAAGTACTTTCATTTGTAAATTTATATATGCTTTCACTATAGAAATCGCTTTCTTTACAACCTAATTTCTTTAATATTTTACTATTACAAAATTGTATTTCTCCCCTTTTATCTATAACAATAATATAATCATCTATATTATTAAAAATTAAATCCATTATGCGTCCCCCTAATTTGTCATATATTTAATCTTTTTATACATCATACCATATTAAGTATATTTATGTAAAATAATGATTTTTATTCAATTTACTGTAAACAAATTTGAAATATATTATTTTATAAATTCTATTTTAATATTTTATTAAATATATAAATTTAACTAATTCATTTTATTTTATTACAAATAAAAAAAATGATAGTATTAAACTACCATTTTTTATAAACTATTTTACAAGTTCAGCTGTTTCCCTAGCAATCATAAGTTCTTCATTTGTTGGAATTTCATAAATTTTAACTTTTGAATCCTTATTAGATATTTCCTGTATTTCTCCTCTGATTGAATTCTTTTCTTCATTAAGTGTAAATCCTAAAAACTCTAATCCTTTTAGACTTTCTTTTCTTGTTAAAGATGAATTTTCTCCAATACCAGCAGTAAAGACAATAACATCTACTCCTCCCATAATTCCTGCATATGCAGCAATTTGAGCTCTCACCTTGTAGTGGAATATATCTAATGCTAATTGAGCTCTCTCATTACCTTTTTCTGCAGCATCAATTACATCTCTAAAATCTGAAGAAACTCCTGAAATACCAAGAACACCAGATTTTTTATTTAATAATTCATCAACTTCTTTTATATTATATCCATGCTCTTCAATTAAAAATCCAATAACTGATGGATCTATGCTTCCAGATCTTGTTCCCATCATAACTCCAGCAATTGGAGTGAATCCCATTGATGTATCAATTGATTTACCACCTTTTATAGCTGTTATTGAACAGCCATTACCTAAGTGACAAGTAATTATTTTTAAGTCTTTAATATCTTTTCCCATTACTTCAGCAACTTTGTTAGAAACATATTTGTGAGAAGTACCATGGAACCCATACTTTCTTATTCCATACTTTTCATATAATTCATATGGCAATGGACAAATGCAAGCTTCCTTAGGCATAGTTTGGTGGAATGCAGTATCAAATACAGCTACCATTGGTGTATTTGGCATTAATTCCTTGCAAGCTTCTATCCCAATTATATTTGGTGGATTATGAAGGGGAGCAAGTACAATACATTCTTTAATTGATTCTAAAACCTCATCTGTAATTATAACTGATTTTGAATATTTTTCTCCTCCATGAACAACTCTATGACCTACAGCAGATATTTCATCCATAGAATTTATTACTCCATGTTCCTTATCTACTAATGCCTCTAAAACTAACTTTATTGCATCTTTATGATCCTTCATAGGAGTAGTTACAACATATTTATCTTTTCCTTCAATCTTTTGGGTTAATAATGATCCGTCTATACCTATTCTTTCAATTAACCCTTGTACCATTGATTCTTCTGTATTCATATCAATTAATTGATATTTTAAAGAAGAGCTTCCACAATTAATCACTAAAGTTTTCATCTTTTTTCTCCTTTTCACATACCTTTTATAATTAACATTTAATATAATATAATCATACATCAAAATTAATAACTTTTAAAATGATTTATTATTCTCCTTTATCTGAAAATTCAAAATATATTCTTCTTTTTTAATAATAAAATGTCTTTAAAAGTATTAAAAAATGAATACTATTTAAAGACATTTTATCAAATATTAAATTAAAAGATTCTAGGCTATACTGTATTACTTATTTTATATTTAATAAGGGACTTATAAAATCATTATCATAAACTCTATTAAGACATTTTACTGATAGGTTTAATAGTTTTATAAGTTTTTTTGTCCATTTCCCTACATAAATATTAATATCTTCATTCATAGGTAAATAACGAGCTGATGTAGATTTAAAAACTCGTTTTAAAAAAAGTAATTCTTTGTACTCATTTATACTAAAAGGTGATTCAGTTTCAATAATATTAAAGAATTCTTCTATGGCACCTAAATTACTAAACTCTATAATCCCATTCATATAGTTATATTTAATACATAAATCTCTAACTATTTTAGCAATAACATAAATTTTATTCTCTAATTGTTTTCTAGTAAATGCTTTTCCTAATATTTTTTTCTCTAAATCATTATAAATGGACTTTAATTCATCTCTTATAGTATCAAGTGAATATAAGTTTATATTGTCAAATTGATTTTCTATAAATCCACTTCTTGAATAAATAATGGTTCCTTCTAATTTTACACTCCATATAAAATAATCTCCCTTTTTACAACGTCTAGTAACTTCTGATTTTGTAAATATACTTATCCAAAAATGCGGTATTTTTAATTCATATGCAATATTATCTTTAATTTTATTTAATGTACTCATATAACAATCATCAACTACAATAAAAAAATCAATATCACTTTTAGAATCAAAATCCCCTCTTACAAAAGATCCATATATTATTATTGATTCTATATGATTTTTTTCTAAATTAAGTTTATCAAGCCTATTAGATAACTTAAACTCTGACATATTAAAATTCTCCTTGGTATAACTATAGAATCATAATATGTATTAACTAATTTCTTTGTTCATTTATGTTTATATTATTGATAATATTCACTATTTATAGGAAATGTTTTTATGGTTCCGGCTTTATTTTTCCAAGATAGTACTTCTTTTGGTATTCCTTTTGTTTCAGTTACGTCTACTAATAATATTTCATTATCTTTAAGTCTATCTATTAAAAGTTCATAATCCTTATCTCGGTTGGCTTTTATATATTCATCTATATTAGGATTACTTAAAAAATCTTCCGATAATTTGTGTATTCTTACATCGCTTATTGCTTTTTCTGATTTTATTACATAAATAGCATTTCCAGGTCTTCTTAATACTATTGGTATATTTCCTCTTTCTCTTATATCCTTTTCAACCTTCTTTGTATATTCATCTATATTATCTTTTTCTTTATTATACGAAGCTCTTAATATAAATGTTTCCCCTATCTCTTCTAAGTTTTCATCAGGTTTTTGTGCTGTAGATTCTTTTTTGTTATCCTCTTCATTATTTTCTATTTTTACATCGCTACATCCAATTAATAAAATTGAGACTACTACAATTAATGTTATTAATAAATTTTTCAATTTATTTTCCTCCATAAAGTTTATTGTCTAAATTAGTATTTCCTATTTTTTTATTTAAATATATAAATTTATATTTTTTTAATTTTTTTGGATATCAAAATAAGTTATACTAAATTTATCTATATAATTAATAATCCTAATTTTAAAGAAGAAAAAATGAGAAAGAGGTTTAAAATGCTTACAATAACTATGTATATATTAATTTTTTGTGGTTTATTATCATTTTACTTATATGCTCAAAATACATTTATTGATGTAGAACATTTCAGTATCAATATTAAAAATCTATATACTAATTCTATTAAAATTGCTCATATTTCTGATTTGCACTTAAGAGATAAAAGAGACTCAATTAAATCTTTAATTAAAAATATAAAAAATGAAAATCCAGATATAATTGTATTAACTGGCGATTTAGTAGATAGACATGCGAACGTATCTGAAACATTACTTTCAAAACTCTGTTATGAACTCTCTAAAATTGCTCCTTCCTATGCAGTAACAGGTAATCATGAAATGGATAATGAAAATATTAAAGAATGGAGAACTATTTTAAAAGAAAATAGTATTCACATTATGGATAATTCTATTGAAATTTTTGAAAAGGGAGAAATAAAACTTGCTATAGCTGGATTAAGCTATAGTGAAACTTATAATTTTGAAAGATTCTTATATAAATCTGATATATTAACTTTACCTATGATATTACTAGCTCACAGACCAGACTTATTTTCATCTTATTTTTCTAAATCTAATATAAAAGTACCTAATTTGGTTTTTGCTGGTCATGCCCATGGTGGACAAGTAATAATACCTTTTATTAATAAAGGTATTATAGCACCACACCAGGGTTTTTTCCCAAAATATTCAAGCGGATTATATACTTCGGATAACAACGTAAATATGATAGTTAGCAGAGGTGTTGGAAATAGTCTATTCCCATTTAGAATAAATAACAGACCTCATATTCCAATAGTAGAATTAAATTAAAATTTTTAAATGTATCAGTTATTTTATATGAAGATATTCTATTAATTCAGGTAACCCTTCTTCTGTAATAATTGAAATTTTAAATATTTTTTTTACTCCTGACATAATTAGTTGATTTTCTATAATATCTATATTACTATCAGTAGTTAATTTATCTATTTTAGTAATGATTCCAATAACTTCTTTTCCAAAAGTACATGAAAATGCTGGTGGTATTTTTGTTTCTATATCTCCACATTCTTGAACTAAAGCAATTATTTCAGCATCTACTGAAGTTACTATAAGAGCACTATAGTAACTTCTATTTTCAAGATATTCCCCCGGAGTATCAATTGAGTTAATGAACATCTCTACAGATTGAGTCTTTTTATATTTTACTTCTTCACCATGAAGTTTTTGACAAAGAGAGGTTTTCCCACACCCACTTTTCCCAATAAAAATAACCTTTTTCATATTACCTCCTTTAAGAGCGAGTTATATTAGTAGCTGAAAATTTTAAATTATCACAAAGAACATGAATTACTTCTTTTAAGGCTTCTTCTACTGCTGATACACTTCCTGTAATAACTAAAGATCCACTAAACCTATCAATAAATCCTATTGCTACATCAGAAGTTTTTGTTGCAACATCTGCTGCGATAATTGAAGCTTCACTTGGTGTTATAGTCATTATACCAAGTGCATTCTTATTTTCTATTATTAATCCTAATTTTTGATATAATTCTTGAACTGGATTTGCAATTAAATGTGCTAAAGTAACTTGTTTTCCAGGTACGTACTCTTGAATAACTCTAGTTTTATCTTCATTTTCAAAAATATTCATTTATACACCTCTTATTAATATAAATTATCTATAAATCCTTTATCTGGATTTGGAATAATTCCAGAATCTAAAAACATTCCTTTATCCTTTAAAATTTTCTTACTATTTTCTATAGCCATATCTACAGCAGCAAGTTCCCCTATTATAATAAAGAAACTTTTTCCACACATACCTCTTGCAAGTCTAACTTCTACTAATTTTACATCTGAAGTTTTTGCGGCAGTATCTGCTGATTCAATAATAGATGCAACTGAATAACTTTCAACTATTCCAATAGCTCCTTTGATGTCAACTTCATTACTTCCAGAAATTGCTCCATATATTTGATCTGTTGGATTTCCTAATAAAAAACTATCAATAACATTTTCTTCAAAAGCCTTTGTTCCAGCCTCTATTGCAGATTTTACAGAAGAAAGGCTTCCTTTAAATAAAACTATATATTTTCCTGGACAAACAGTAGCAGCATGTATTACTTTTATATCTGCTGTTTTTACCATTTTATCTGCTGCTATCATACCACTTGGAACTTTTAAATATTCTACTAAGCCTAATGCCCTATCCATTATTATTTCTCCCTTCTAATAACAATATTATTTTCATTTACTTCTGCAATAACACCATCTATTGAGGAGTGTAAATATACACCTAAGTCCTTCTCATTGACTATACCAATAACATCATTTTTCTTTACTATATCTCCTACTTTTACTATGATTTTTGCTAATGCCCCTATTGATTGTCTAGTACTTATATTTACTATATTAGGTTCTTTTTTCAGTGATGAAATCGGTGCATCTTTATCATATTCACTTAATTTCAATCTAGAAACTATCCTTTTTACCGGAACTCCCCTATATTCTCTATTTTTATCTACACTTTTCCTTGAGGTATCTTGTAATTTTACTCCAGATTTTCTTAACCTTGTTTTTAAGTCTGATATAACAGCTTTAGGATTTAAATTTTGATGACATGAATATGATGAACAAAGATTGCATTCACAGCATGCTAATGCATTAATAAAAACTTTTGAATTATTTTCCAAACCAAAAGAAAGTGAATTCATAATTTTATGTGGCTCAATAGAATGACCTAATAGATATCTTGGACATAAATCTGTACACATTCTACATTGTGAACATACTCCCATAGCTCTTTTTATAGCTACATTTAATTTATATTCTCTAAGTTCAATTATTGGGTTGTCTTTTGGCAATATAAAAATACCTTTAGTAGTCTTTGTAACTGATTCATCAATACTTCCTATTCTACCTGTCATAGGACCACCAATTAATAACTTGTAATCTTCAATTAAAGTTCCATTAACTTCATAAAGTAAATCTTTAAACGTTGTTCCTATTGGTACACATAATGTTTTAGGGGAATTCACTGCACCACCAACTGTTATGTATTTATGTGTTACTGGAATATTTTTTTCTATAGAATTATACACATTAAATATTGTTTCTACATTAATTACCATAACTCCAACATTTAACGGAATTCCTCCTTGAGGTACAATTTTTTTTGTTGTTTCATAAACTAAAACAACTTCATCACCTGCTGGATATCTATCTTTTAATAACTTCTTTCTTAATTTAGGGAATTTATATATATTTTCATCTATAGCAATATCTGCCTCTTTGTAATGTTCTTTAATAGCTACTATTCCTTCTTTTGCTCCTAGAGTATTTACAACAAAATCTAACCCTTTTAAAACTTGAAGTGTATTTTCTTTTAATAGATTTCTATCTACTCTAAAAAGTGGTTCACATTCTGCACCATTTAAAATAACCGTTTCTACATCATAAGATAGTTTTGCATATGTTGGAAAACCTGCTCCTCCTGCTCCTACAATTCCCATTTCCTTAAATAAACTTTTAACTTCTTGAAGTAACATAAAACCCCTTCTTTCTTAGAATATTATTCATCTACTATTCCAACTATAGCAGCATCTATTGGGACACTTTCCTTATTTAATCCAAGCCTTGCGCTTGAACCTGTCGTTACTATAACTAAGCTTTGTCTACCAGCTCCAACTCTATCAATAGCTACCAATTTCTTTCCATTATCATATCCTTCTAAAGGCTCAACAATTAGTAATTTAAAACCCATAAGCTTTTCTTCTTTTCTTGTACTTACTATATTTCCTATAACTTTTCCAACTATCATATTTCCCCCTCCTTTAAGGAGAAGAGGCTTTTAATAAAAAAGCCTCTTAATTATTTTATGTTAACTTAATATTTCTACATATTCACCATTTTTTATTCCTAAAGCATTTGCTTCATCTGTATCTATATGCAGTTCTAAATGATACTCATCACTTATCCTTACGTCTATATTATTCAATATACCGTCTCTCTCTCCATTAAATTTAACAGAAATTACTCCTTCTTTTATACCAAGCTTCTTAGAATCTAATGTGGACATATGAATATGTCTTTTAGCCACTATACATCCTTCGCTCTTTCTTACTACGCCTTTAGGGCCAACTATAGTTATTTCTGCTGTTTTCTCGATATCACCAGATAATCTAATTGGTGCTGTTACACCTAAATATATTGAGTCAGTTAAAGATATTTCAACTTGAGTTTTACTTCTTGTTGGGCCTAAAATTCTAACATTTTCTATTGCTTTAAGTTTATCTCCTATAATTGTAACTGTTTCTTCGGCAGCAAACTGATCTCCCATTAAGCTTTTTTTTACATTTAATTTATAATTTTCACCAAATAATTTGTCTAAATCCTCTTTAGATAAATGAACATGCCTTGCTGAAACTCCAACTTTAACTCTTTTATTAGTAATATTTAAAACTCCCATATTATTTACTTCATTTAAAACTGCTTCAGCAATTAAGTCTATTAATATCTGATTCAATTAAATCACCAACTAACTACTATACATTTTTAGGTAAAATACATTCTACAGAAGTATGAGGTCTTGGAATTACGTGTATAGCAATTACTTCCCCTAATCTTGAAGCTACTTCTGAACCTGCTTCTGTTGCTGCTTTAACAGCTCCAACATCACCTCTTACCATAACAGTAACTAAACCAGATCCTATTTTTTCTGTTCCTATAAGTTCAACATTTGCAGCTTTTACCATTGCATCTGCACCTTCAATAGCTGCTACCAATCCTCTAGTTTCTAACATTCCTAATGCTTGTTGTCCCATTTTAATTCCTCCTACTTTATTATTTTTATTTATATTTTCACTTTTAACTTTTATTTTTCTAGTTTTCTTTTTCTTTTCATCTAAATTTTCTATCTTATTATTAATTTCCTCTGAATTCTTATAATCCATTACTTACCCTCTTTATAATTCTTTATATTTAGCAGAACTTTTCTCTATTAATCTAATAACCTCTTCGTGTGGTTTTGAAATTACTGCATTTGCTACACATTTAGTAATTTTATTTGCAGTATAAACTCCAACATCAACAGCAGTTGTTACATCATCAACTTTTCCTTCAATTATGAGGGTTACTAATCTACCACCTAATTTTTTTTCTAATGTTTTTATATTTACATTTGAAGTCTTCGTCATAGCATCTAAAGCTTCAAATGCTGATACTACACCTACTACTTCAACTATTCCTATAGCTCCCATATTTAACCCCTAATTTAATCTAGCTTTGGTAATATTTTTTCTACATCTCCATTTGGTCTTGGAATTACATGAACTGCTACTAACTCTCCTAAAGCTTGAGCTGCACTAGCTCCAACCTCTGTAGCTGCTTTAACAGCTCCAACATCACCTCTTACCATAATAGTAACTAAACCTGATCCTATTTTTTCTGTTCCTATAAGCACTACATCTGCCGCTTTTACCATTGCATCTGCTGCCTCAATAGCTGCTACTAAACCTCTAGTTTCTATCATTCCTAATGCTTCTTGTTTCATTATAAACTCCTCCTAAAATTTAAATTTATTTTATACAACTTGCTTTTATAAAATTTTCTACTTTTTTATCTGGACTAGCTATTACCTTTTTGCAACTAAATCCCGATACTTTATTTGCAGCTCTTTCGGCTGCTTCCATAGCCATTTCTACATCACTTACGCTGCCTCTAAACTTTACAATTATTAATACAGGTACTGGTAATTTATCTGCATTGGCTGGTTTATTGTTGTCTAAAGCTTCTATTCTTACATTTCCAGATTTGCATGCTGCATCTGCTGCCACTAATGCAGTTGTTAAACCAAAAACCTCAATTATTCCTAAAGCACTCACCTAGCACCTCACTACTTATTTATTATGGCTATTTTTATTCCTTCCTGTCTTATATTTGTTTCTAAAGCTTCTCCAAGTTCTTCCAAAGAAAATTCATGTGTAATTAACTCATTTATCGGTAATCCTATACCGTTAGCTCTCTTTAGAAAATCAAATGTAGTTAAATAGTCTTGAGGAGTATACACCCATGATCCAACAACGGTTATTTCTTTATTACAAATATCAAAGTGTGGATTTATAGTTGCATTTCCATTATCTACAAAGAAACCGACTTCACATAAGCCTCCTCCTCTTTTTACAAATTTCCATATTCCCTCTGCGGCCTTTGGTGAGCCTGTACATTGGAATGCAAAATCAACACCTATATTATCTGAAAAAGCTTTAACTTTACTAATTGTTTCTTCAAAGGAAGAGCTATTCATAATATTAATTGTTTCAGTAGCTCCTAATTTTTTAGCCATTTCTAATCGCTTTTCATTTCCATCTACAGCAACAATATTCTCTATCCCCATTGTTCTAAGTACTGAAAGTAAAAGCAACCCTATAGGTCCACATCCTTGTACTAAGACTTTAGAGTTAAATTTTAACAATCCTGTTTGCTTAACTCTTTCAACAGCATGTACTACAACAGCTGATGGTTCTATTAATAATCTTGAACGAAGATCCATATCAGATACATTAAAAATTGTAGATCCCTTTCTTAAAACTAAATAATCACTAAACCATCCATTCAAATGTACATTGTCATCGCTAATTAATCCATAAATACCTTGATTTTCACAAAGATTTGTTCTTTCTGGATGTTTTAAGCATACATCACATTTGCCACATGGTATTATACAAGTTACAATTTTATCTCCAATTTTAATATCTTTACCTGCTGAATCTTTATTAATATTTTTACCTATTTTTACAATTTCTCCGCTACCTTCATGTCCAAGAACTACAGGTATAATTCCAAAAGGATCATTTTTATATTCGTGAACATCTGTACCACAAATTCCACACCCTTCAACTTTTATAAGTATTTCATCATTACTAATTTCAGGTATATTAAATTTTTTTATTTCAATTTTCTCTTTAGCCACTAACATACCTACTTTAGCTATACCTTGATTTTCTAAATTAAAATCTTCTTTACTTTCATTTCCATGTGTCATTTCTTTTATAATACTCTTTACTATTTCTTCAATATTTATATTATTAACATCCATAACTTAACCCTCCCTTTATCTAATTGAAAGCCCATCTGATAATACACATCTTCTATTTTTTGTAAACGTTTTAGTAGATGTTAATCCTTCACCTGTTTTACTTGCTATAGTAAATGTAGCAAATCCTTCAGCATTTACACCTAATGCTGAATATGATGGTGCATTTTTAACAAAAATTGCTGTATCAATTTTTCTGGCAAAAGTTGTTAGATTATCTATATTTTTTGAATGCATATGAGCTGAATGTCTATTTCCATGCTCAAGTTCTAATGCATATTCAACAGCTGATTCAAAGCATTTAGCTCTTACTATCCCTAAAATAGGCATCATTAACTCTTCTTTAATTAATAAATCATCTTTATTTCCTTCAAATATAATACATCTAATAGAATCATTAACACTAATTCCTATAGCCTCTAAAATTTTACTTGCATCCTTTCCAACAAAATCTCTATTTAAAATTAATTTATTACCTTTTTTTATTAAAACTGTATCTTCAAGTTTCTTAATAACTTCAATATCATCTATCATATATGCTCCAAAACAAGTCATATATTTCATTAAATCATCACATATAGAATCTAGTGCTATTACTTCTTTTTCTGCTATACAAGGAAGATTGTTATCAAATGTTGCTCCATCAATAATATCCTTAGCTGCTTTTTCTATATCTGCACTTTCATCTACTATAACTGGTGGATTCCCAGCTCCGGCTCCTAATGCCCTTTTGCCTGACGATAATGCTTGATGTACAACTCCTGGACCTCCAGTTGCAGAAATTAAATCAATACCTTTATGTTTCATAAGATTTGTAGTTATTTCTATACTTGGTTTTTTAAAGGAAACTACTATATTTTCAGGCCCTCCAGCTTCTATTGATGCTTCATTTACAAGCTTAACAGCAAAATTTGAACAATTAACCGCATTTGGATGTGGAGCAAACACTACTGCATTTCCTGCTGATATCATTCCAATTGAATTACATAAAACTGTTGCTGTTGGATTTGTTGATGGCGTAATTGCAGCTATAACTCCAAAGGCTCCCCTCTCAATTAATGTAAGTCCACCATCACCACTCCATGCAGTAGTTTTAATATCTTCAGTTCCAGGTGTTTTTTCTGCTATTAAAACATGTTTTGTAATTTTATCTTCAACTTTGCCCATTCCAGTTTCTTCAACTGCCATATTTGATAAAACATCTGCATAGTCTAAACATTTTTGTCTTATATTTTTTACTATTTTTTCTCTTTGAGTAATAGTGAGTTCTCTTAAACTCCTATATGCTTCTTCTGCAGCAAAAACGGCATCATCAACTGAATTAAAAATATATTTTTCTTTACTACAATTACAATTTCCTTTGCAAGATTTACTGTCATTACAACATGACTCATTAATTTTTTTTGTTCCTATCATTTCACTTAAAACTTTAGCAACTATATCTTCTATTATCTTTTCATTACTAACCATTTAATGACCTCCTTATATATTGATGTTCCTAGTACAGCAAGTTTATTATCATACTCTGCTGTTCCACCACTTACACCAATTGCCCCTACTACTTTCCCTTCTACTTCTAAAGGAAATCCGCCTGGAAAGGCTACTATTTTGTTATTATTTGTATTTATTATCCCAAATAAATCTCCTCTATCTTTTGCTAAATCTCTAAGTTCTTTTGTTGATACTCTTACTGTTGCTGAAGTAAAAGCTTTATTAACAGCTATATCATAACTAGCTGGTAATGCTCCATCCATAAAATGAACTGCTATTGGAAAACCCCACTTATTTGATATTGCTATAACCACTGGAGTTCCTAGTTCTTTTGCTTTTTTTTCAACCTCATTTATTATTGAAGTAGAAATCTTTAAATTTAAATATTCTAAATTACTCACTCCACTCACCCTTTAAAGGAATTCCTTTAATATATCTTCCAACATCTAATCCAAATTCCTTAAAAATATTTTTCGATATAGTATTAACTCCAAATTTAAAGTCATTACTATTAAGCCAAGCTTCATTTCCATGTATTATAACAACCATGTTAAATGGTTTATCTTTTAAATTTATTTCATCAAATAACTTTAAAGGTAAAACTTCATAATAAATTCCTTGCTCTTCAATACCATTTTCTACAGATATTAAATTTTTATTATTGGGATCACTATATATTTGTAAAAGATTATTTGTCATTTTCAACTTACAACCTTTCTATATAATGTAATGTTAATCCAGTTGAAACTGCATGTCTTGGACCTTCACAATTTCTTATATTTCCACAGCCTGCAACTATTCCATAATTAGAAAGTTCTTTAACTATCATATCTGGAACTTCAAAATCTAATGCCGATCCACCAACTAATACAACATTAGATATAAGATGAATATTCCCCATTGGACTTATGCTTTTTAAACCTCGTAATATATTTCTAACAAATACTTCTTCCTTAGATCTTTTTCTTATCTTTATAATTTCTTCTATAGTAATATTTTTATATATTGGTATTAACTCATTTTCTTTTACCACTACTATTCTTCCATAAAGTCTAGAGCTTAAAGGTTTACTAAAAAACTTTATTTCTCCTGTTTCTAACCTTAATGTATATAAAGATTCCACTTTTCCTACAATATTCTTTTTTATTTCTTCCGCTATATTTCTATCATTTAACCCAAGTTCAATATTAATTAGCATAGTAACTAATTCTCCTGCGCCTGCCAAATGAGTTGTAGTTACCTTACCACTTTCTTCAAGTATTGCAATATCAGTAGATCCTCCACCCATATCAACAATTGAAATTGGTAATTTTGTACCTCTAGTTGTTAATGCTCCTATTGAAGCCATAACTGCTTCGATTCCATTAATTTCAACATTAACTTTAAATATTGATTCTAACTCATATTTAATATTTTTTAATGGAAGCTCATGAGTTTTAACCATAGCAGCAATAGCTACCGCCTTTTCTCTATAGGTTTCATTGGCTATTCCACCTTTTATCTTTAATGGAATAGTTGTATCTACAGCTAATATATCTTTTATCTTTATACTTTCCATATTAAGTTTTGAAATATTTGCCATAGAATTTTTTATAGATTTAATCATAAATAAAATATTACTTTCATTTTCTCCATCTATATCTTTAATTTCACCAATAGCCTCTACTTTTCTCATAATTAAATCTGCCCCATTACTAATATCAACTTCCTCAATGCTTTTTTTTCCTATTATTTTTAAAAATCCAGCCTTAATTTTTCGCTCCTTAACTTCTCCATCTGGAGTTCTAATTACTACACCTGATTTTAAACCAATAAGTCCCTTTGCAATTGGAATAACTTTTTTTGTTTCTTCAGCAGTAAGATTAAATATACTAGATAATCCATAGGGATTGCTTAATTTTTTTATTGTTTGTCCAACTTTAGCAACCTCAATAGCTGCTAATTTATTTATTGGAATCTTATTTATATTAATAACTTCATCTACAATTGGAATATTTACTTTTAATCTATTGCTTAAAAGAACACCTTCATCTTCTTTTAAAATAGCACCTGTAATTTTTAATCCTTTGTCTAAAAACTCATTTATTTTATTTGATGCCTCTTCATAATTATAATTCTCTGAAACTACCACTATGTAATTTTCATTACTTTTAGCATTGCATAAATCTTGAATTTTTATAGTTTTTCCAAGAGCTAATCCTCCACCACCTGGTGTATCAGGATTATGTCCAATCATAGCGGAATCTGTTATAATTGTCTCTTGTATAGTTTCCATAGCACTTTCTCCAATAACAGGAGAAGCTTCATTTATCTTTATAAGGTCTATATCAGTTATTTTTAAATTTAATTTTTTTAATAACTCATTTATTGCAACTCTTATTCCAGTTACATTATCCTTTGTTCCTTTAACCCCTGTAGTTTTAACAGAAAATGATCCTAAGTATTCAATCTCCTTACTTAAGGTGTCTATATTACTTAAAGTAATTTCTGTTGTTGAATTACCTATATCTACTCCACAAATTTTCACTATACTTTTAACAACCCTCTTTTTTTATATACTTTAATAGCATCTAAAACTAGATTACTACATTTAAAAGCATTATATTTAACTTCTAATTCTTTAGCCTTTTCTAGAAGTTCTTTTTCTGTACTTCTATATGGCCTTAACATATTATAAATAATAAGTAATTCATCATCAGGAATATTTACTAACTCTGAAGCTCTTTCTAAGTTTTCACCTAATTGATATCGCCCTTCTTTTTTAGCAATTTCTCCCTGAATATTTAAAGTTTCTTTAGATATCTTAATATCTTCTCCAGTAATATTGCCCTTAATAACTTCATCTATTGTTATATCATCTAATCTTCGTCCACTTTTACTTTTTATTTCTACATTTTCTTTACTTAACGGATATTTCATATTAATTCCTCCAATGGTATTTCAACTGATTTAGCACCTCTTATTACTTTTTCTGTATCCTTTATATGAAAAAGTGCAGCTTTTACTTGAAATTTAGGTCTTACCATACAATCACTTGTTACCTTAATTGGAATTGGATTAGTCATTTTTGCATATTTTGCAGAGTTTTTTCCTATATTTCTATAAGTCTTAAGATCTATTAATGGAGCTTGGGGAAATAGTTCTAAATTACTTAAAGGATATAAATCTTTTTGATGTATCACTGAAGTTCCCTTGGCCTGTAAACCTATTCCTATTCCAGATCCACTATTAAGAGCTGCTTCTTTTCCAATAAATGCTACATCTGCACTTTTAAAAACCTTAATTACTCTTGCCTTAAGCCCCTCTTCTTCTATTCCAGCAACAATTTCTTTTATTACATCTCTATGGGTAATTCCCGAAAGTGTGGTTTTTACCTCTTCATTAAATGTAGGGCTTATTCCAATTACTACCTCATCTTTATCTTTTTTATGAATATTATTTATATTAATATTAGATTCTTCTAGTTCTTTTAATTTTTTCATTACAATTTTTGTAATTTCTTTTATTAATATATCCTCATTCATCTTTTACCTCCTAACTTCCTAATAGGAGTTTCTATCTATAAGATTATTTATATTTTTAACATTTTCCCATTCTAATCCCTTAAGCCTATATCCTGTTCCAGGCCCTAAATAATCATTTTTATTATTTATAGAAGATATAACATTAAATTCTTCATCAAGTATTGCGGATGTTTGAAGATAATCTCCAGAAACTCTCTGTTTTAACATTTCAAGAATGTCTTTTGCAACATCTCTATGCCCTGAATTTACTAAAGCTTTTACAATATCTATTCCAGTAATCTTATTTTTCATAAGATTTTCTATAGCTTCAAAATCTTTAATAACATCTCTATCTGGAACATCTTTACTACCATGAGCATAAGTTGCAGCAATAACTTCTTCATCCTTAATAATAGATAAATCCAATTCTTTAAATAAATCTTGAATGACTTTTGCAGCTTTATACCTAACCTTTATAACCTCTTCTTCTTTTATAGGTCTTAATCCACCATCTACTCTTAAGTCTCTTTGTAAAACATTATAATCATCAAAATCTTCAGCATCAAAGTTAGATCCAGCAAACATGTTGTCATAATTTGGAGTTCCGCTATACCCTGAAAAAATAAAATCAGTTCCTGGTAAAAATTGCATTAAAAGTCTTGCTGTTCTTCTAATATCACTATGTGAAAATGTTTGATCATTAGAGGATGCAACCTCTAAATCTAGTAATGCTGCTATTAAATTCTCACCCAATACAGCCCTTATACCTGAAGGAACTGATGATGTAATTCCAATAGTTGAAACTGAACCATTTTGAACTCCCTGTGACCCAGCCCCCTTTGTAACCATTAAGCATCTAGTTTCTAAATATAACATAGATTTTTTATCTGCATCTCCCATTAATACTTCTGACCCAGTTCCAGATGTAAACCTAGTTTTAAGACCCCTTGATGCATAAGCTGCATTTAAAAAAGCTTTTGAATATGGTGTATCATCACCATCAATAAATACATTCTCTGTTCCATATACAGACATTGTTTCTGCATATGTAGTAAACCCTCTCATTGCAAGTTCAAGCTCTGTAGCTTCTTCAACAGCACATTGAGTTAATACTCCTTTTTTACCTATTTGTGATCCTATTAATAAAGATATTGCATTAAATGGTGCATATCTAACAATTCCTACTGTAGTTTCTTCCTCTCTAAATCCTCTTAATGCGCCTTCTGCTGCATCTGCAGCTATAAGTAGAGGATTATCTTTTAAATTAGTTATATGTGCTTGATTAGCTGGTGTTTTTCTAGCTCTAAGTTTTTGCATACCCATCATCATTTCAACTACATTTAAATAATTTATTACTTCTACAATTTTAGCTGGTGTAAGACCTTTAGCAATTTTTATAATTTCATCTCTAGATGTTGATATATCAACTAAAAGTCTTGCAATTTTTAAAGAACTAATTTCCATAGCTTTAAGAGCTACTTCTTTATCTATGGTATAATCAGCAATAAAATAATCTATAAAGTCAAACTCATCTCTACTTTTACCATCTAACTCTATAATTTTATTATCTTTTATTTTTATAGATGGTTTTGGATCATATGGACTTTTCATTGCTATAAATCCTTTTTCTGGCCATTCCTCCATAAAAACATCCTGATTTATAGGTCTTTTTTTTAACTCTTGAAATCTTTTTGATTTCATTATTTAATAGCTCCTAATATTTTTTTAGTAACTTCTCGCACAATTTTTTCTATTGCATCACTAGTAACTTTTTCGCTAGAATTTTCTATATTATTTGAATTATATTTACACTCAGTATCCTTACAGCATAATCCAGGATGTTTTCCAATTAAATTCATATTTTTTCTTATATCTAGTAATTTATCAACTTGTTTATTATTTAAAACTTGTGGCTCACCAATTTGGCTTGATATAAACATAAGTTTTGCATAAAACTCTAAAGATTCCATCTTAAAATATGCGGACATTAAATCTGGACCATAAGTTAAGGCCCCGTGATTTTCCAAAAGAACAGCATCATAGCATTGAAGATATTTCGCAACTGCATCTGGAATTTCATCTGTTGATGGAGTTCCATACTCTGCTATAGGAACATTTCCTAAAGCAATTACCGCTTCTGGCATTATTGCTTTATCTAATGGAATACCAGCTATAGCATAGCTTGTACCATATGGTGGATGAGCATGCACTACTGATTTTACATCTGGTCTTTCCTTATATACTCTTAAATGCATTTTAACTTCTGATGATGGTTTAAAGTTACCATTTGAGCTTAATACTTTCCCATCTATATCAACCTTACATATCATATCTGGTGTCATATATCCTTTAGATACACCTGTTGGAGTACAAAGCACTTCTCTATCATTAATTTTTACTGATAAGTTTCCATCGTTTGCTGCTACAAACCCATTCATATAAATTCTTTTTCCAATTTCACACATTTGTTTTTTTATTTCGTATTCAGATATCATAATTTATCCTCCTATTTGGTTTTATTTTGTTTTATCTTTATTTATCTTTATTTTATCATCGTAAATTTGTGTTGTCAATAAATACCAAAGATTATTTTGTAATTTTATTTTGTTTTCAAAATAAAAAAGAGTACCAAAGATAATTTACTCTTTGATACTCTTTTTCATTTATACTTCTAATATATAATTAAATTTACTTTATTACTTTTAAATACATTTATCCATTCTTCAGACACTTCTTCATCTGTATAAATATAATCAACCTCTTTGAAGTCCATTATTTTAACAAAGGAGCTTTTGTTAAATTTAACTTTATCTACAACTAACAAAACTTTACTTGAACATTTTGACATAAGTTTCTTTATCTCTGCCTCCTGTTCATTAGAGTCCATAACTCCCCTATTTATATCCATTCCCTTACAACATATAATTGCTTTATTTACATAATAATTTTTTATAATATTTTCAGCCCACTTTCCCACAAAGGATTTAGATGTTGCTCTAAAGGTTCCTCCTGCAAGAATAAGATTGATTTCCTTTACTTCTTGAAGTTCCATTAATACTTTAAAAGAATTAGTTATTATAGTAACGTTTCTTTTATTTTTCTTTAAACATTTAGCTACATAAAAAGCTGTTGAAGATGAATCAAGCATTAATGTATCACCATCTTTTATTTCTTCTGATACCTTTTCTGCTATCTTCATTTTTCCTTCTTTATTTATAACTTCTCTCATATCTAAAGGCATATCTACATTGGTTCCCTCATTAACTATAGCGCCTCCATAAGTCCTTTTTAATACACCTTGATCTTCAAGTTTCTCAAGGTCTCTTCTTATAGTTTCTTCCGTAACAGAGAAATCAATAGCGAGCTCTTGCACTAGTACTTTTTTCTGTTCTTGTATTATATCAACTATTTTTTGTCTTCTTTCTATGGCTAGCACATCAATATCCTCACTTTCTTAATATATTATTAACAATATTTATATTATATACAAAAAAATCCATATATGAAAGTATTTTTTAGCTAGAATTAAAGATAGCACTCTGTTTTAAATGAGTTCAATATTATATTTCTACCTTCTTCAACAGATAATATTTTTTTTACTGAAATCCATTGCAAAATCATATTCCCAAGGACTGCTGCTTCAACTGGTCCAGCTATTACCTTTTTCGCTGTTCTTTTTGATGTAAGTTCACATAAATATGAATCTTTAATTCCTCCACCAACTATATTTATGCCTTCTATTTTATAACCTAATACATCTTCTATTTCTCTTATAGCTTCTGAATATTCATTTGTTAATCCATTATAAACAGCCATTGCAAGTTCACCTAAGGACTTTGGTTCACCTTGTCCATGTTTAATACAATACTCTTTAATAGATTTAATCATATTTTTAGTATTCATCAAACTTTCATCATTGGTATCAACAATAAATTTACAATTTTCATTCTTTCTAGCTTCTCTTATTATATCTGGAAAATCTATTTCTTCCTTTAATTCACACCATGTTTTTTTAAGTTGTTGTATAAGCCATAACCCATTAATATTTTTCAATAATCTAATTTTATTAGAAACTCCACCTTCATTTGTAAAACCATAATTAAATGTTTTTTTATTTATTATAGGACTATCTAACTCTATCCCTAATAGTGACCATGTTCCTGAACTTAAAAAAGCATAATTTTTATTTAAAATTGGAGTTGCTGCAACTGCTGAAGCTGTATCATGACTCCCAACAGCTATTACTGGTATCTTACCTAATCCTGTTTCCTCCATAATATCTTCTGTTAAATATCCGTATATTTCCCCAGGTTCAATAATTTCATTAAATATATCTTTATTAATATCTAACTTTTCAATTAATTCATAATCCCAGCTTCTCTCTTTCATATTAAGTAATCCTGACGTTGAAGAAATAGTAAATTCATTCTTCTTTTCTCCAGTTAAATAATATGCAAATAAATCTGGCATAAATAATAAGCTATCACTATTTTTTAATATATCAGGTCTCATTATTTTATCTGAAGCTAATTGAAAACATGTGTTAAAAGTATTTGGTGATATTCCTGTTCTTAAAAATAATTCTTCTAACGAAATTATTTTTTTTGTCTCTTCTACCCCATTATAATTCCTCTTATCTCTATAATGCATAGTCATTCCTATAAGGTTATTGTCTTTATCTAATAACCCATAATCAACACCCCAAGTATCAATTCCTATCCCCTCTATTTCTTCATTTAATAAAGCTGCCTTTCTTAAAGCTATTTTCATTTCATTTAATAATCTTGGAAAATCCCAAACATATTTATCTCCTAAAAACACAGGTTCATTTGGAAACCTATGAATTTCATCTAATACTACTTTGTTATTAATTATTTTAGAAATAATAGCTCTTCCTGAAGATGCCCCAAAATCAAAAGCTAAAAATATACCCAAAACTATCCCTCCCTTTTAATTTCAATATTACACTTATATAATACAACACAATTTCAACACAAACAACAGTGAAAACGATATTTTTTTCTGTGTTTTATTGTTTTTAAGTTGACTTTAACTTTTTTTGGAAGTAAAATTAAATTGTAAAAATTTAAAATATTATTATGGGAGGAGATATTTATGAATAGACTAAATGGAAATTTTCCTAAAATAGGAATAAGGCCAACTATAGATGGAAGACGCCAAGGTGTTAGAGAGTCCCTAGAAGTTCAAACAATGAATATGGCGAAACAAGTAGGAGAACTATTATCATCTTCTTTATCTTATCCTGATGGACAACCAGTTCAATATGTGATTTCTGATAGCACTATAGGCGGCGTTGCTGAAGCTGCTAGATGTTCAGAAAAATTTATTAAAGAAGGTGTCGGTTTAACAATAACAGTAACTCCTTGTTGGTGTTATGGAAGTGAAACTATAGATATGGATCCACATATGCCTAAAGCAATTTGGGGATTTAATGGAACTGAAAGACCAGGAGCAGTATATTTAGCTGCAGCTTTAGCAGGACATTCTCAATTTGGTTTACCAGCTTTCGGAATATACGGAAAAGATGTTCAAGATGCTGATTGTAATGAAATACCGGAAGATGTGAAAGAAAAGCTTATTAGATTTGCTCGAGCTGGACTTGCTGTTTCAATGATGAAAGGAAAATCCTATTTATCTTTAGGATCAGTATCAATGGGTATTGCAGGTTCCATTGTAGATCAAAAATTCTTCCAAAAGTATCTTGGAATGAGAAATGAATATGTTGATATGAGCGAAATAACTAGAAGAATAGATAGAGAGATTTATGACAAAAATGAATTTGAAATAGCTCTTAAATGGGTTAAAGAAAATTGTAAAGAAGGAAAAGATAAAAATTCTATATGCAAACAAAGAACTCGTGAAGAAAAAGATAAGATTTGGGAAAAGGTTGTTAAAATGACTTTAATAACTAGAGATTTAATGGTTGGAAATTCCAGACTTTCTGATTTAGGTTTTAAAGAAGAAGCCGAAGGTCATAATGCTATTGCTGGTGGATTCCAAGGACAAAGACATTGGACAGATCATTCACCTAATGGGGATTTTATGGAGGCTATCTTAAATTCTTCCTTTGACTGGAATGGTTTAAGAGAAGCTTATGTATTCGCTACTGAAAATGATTCTTTAAATGCAATTCCAATGTTATTTGGTCACCTTTTAACAAATACAGCTCAAATTTTTGCTGATGTTAGAACATATTGGTCTCCTGAAGCTATTAAAAGAATTAGTGGTAAGGAACTAACAGGAAATTCTTCAAATGGATTTATTCATTTAATAAACTCTGGAGCTGCTACGTTAGATGCCTGTGGTAAACAAAAAGATGAAAATGGTAATCCTACAATGAAACCATTCTTTAAAATTACTGAAAATGAAGCTAAAGAATGTCTTGACGCTACTACTTGGTGGCCTGCGATTGATGAATATTTTAGAGGAGGAGGATTCTCTTCAAAATTCATCTCTGAAGGTGGAATACCACTTACAATGTCAAGACTTTGTATAATAGATGGATTAGGACCAATTCTTCAAATAGCAGAAGGTTACTCTTTAGAGCTAGATAAAGATATTACAGAAATAATTGATAATAGAACTGATAGTTCTTGGCCTACAACTTGGTTTGCTCCAAGATTAACTGGAGAAGGTGCATTTAAAGATGTTTATTCTGTAATGAATAATTGGGGAGCAAATCATGGAGCAATATCTTTTGGCCATATTGGCGCAGATTTAATTACCTTAGCTTCTATTTTAAGAATTCCTGTAGCAATGCATAATGTTCCAGAAGAACAAATATTCAGACCAAGTGCTTGGAGCATGTTTGGAACAAAAGATATGGAAGGATCAGATTATAGAGCTTGTAATAATTTTGGACCACTTTATAAATAGTTAAATCCTATTAAATAATTAAGGTATCTTATCTAATTAGATAAGATACCTTAATTATTTAATAGTAAATTTAACAAATAAAAAAGCTTCCTAAGAAGCTTTTTTATTTGTTAAATTAATTTTTCCCTAATGGATATAATAATTTTTGAATATCATCATTATTCATATTATTCTTATCAACATAAGTTGCACCAGTATCTATTCTCTTTTCTATAGTTTTTCCATCTAAAATATCTGTAGCCGCCTTAACACCAAGATATCCCATATTATATGGATTTTGAACAACGAATCCAGTAATAACACCTTCTTCTAAGAATTTAATTTCTTGATCTGATGAGTCAAATCCAACAACTTTAATTGAATCTGTTTTTCCTTTTTCCTTAACAGCAGTAGCAACTCCAATTGCAGCACCTTCATTAGTAGCATAAATAGCCTTTAGATTTGGGTTCGATGTCATAATATCTGTAGATTTTGATAATGCTTTTGCATGATCTCCATCTGAATATTGAATTGAAACTATTTTTATATTTGGATGATTCTTTTCTATTTCTTCTTTGAATCCATCTCTTCTTTCTTGGGCTGTTGAGGTTCCCTCATTATGTGCAACTATAGCAACCTCTCCTGAATCTCCTATAAGCTTAGCTGTTTCTTTAGCTGCAACCGCACCTGCTGCTTTATTATCTGTAGCTATAAAACTTTTTTGAATATCAGAATCTAAATTAGAGTCAAAGGTAATAACAGGAATTCCTTTTTCTTCTGCTTTTTGTACAACCGGAAGAAGTGCTTTATTATCAAGCGGAGCTAACATTATGACATTAGCTTTTTTAGTTATAGCATTTTCTACCATTTCTATTTGTTTATCTACCATAGTTTCATTGTCTGGGCCCTCGAAAGTTACTTTTACATTATTTTCTTCTCCAGCCTTAAGAGCACCCTTTTCTACTGTTTTCCAAAATTCATGTTGATACCCTTTTGAAATTACTGCAACGTATTTTTGTCCACCCTCGCTAGTATTGTTTTCACCTTTTCCTTTTTCTCCACACCCAAAAAGCACCGCTGGTATAATAAGCGCAGTAGCTATAACGGCAGTTATTTTTTTCAACCTCATAATTAAAACCTCCCAAACTTTAATTTATTTTGATAATTATTTATATAAATTAAAATAATTATTGAATTAAAACTATTTACCCTTTTTTCTTAACATATCCATATAAACAGCACCTATTACTACAACTCCCATTGCAAGCATTTGCCAGTTTTGTGATACATTCATAAGATTTAAACCATTTTTTAATACACCCATTATAAATGCACCTATAAAAGTTCCTATTATTGATCCTTCTCCACCACTTAAAGATGTACCCCCAACAACAACTGCTGCTATTGCATCAAGTTCATATCCTTGTCCAGCTGTAGGTTGCCCTGAATTTATTCTTGCAGCCATTACGATACCTGCAATAGCACACATTAAACCACAATAAGAGTAGACAAACATTTTAGTTCTAAATATATTAATTCCTGAAAGTCTAGCAGCTTCCTCATTACTACCAATTGCATAAGTATATCTTCCAATTAAAGTTTTCTTTAATATAAATGATGAAATTACAGCTATAACTATTAAGTATATAACCGGATAAGGTATTAACCCAAATAATTTTCCTTGAGAAATTTGAGCAAATTGCGGAGCAACATCAAAATATACAGGCTTTGCATCTGTTAATATAAGAGTTAACCCCCTAGCTACCATCATTGCACCAAGTGTTGAAATAAATGGTGGTAACTTTAACTTTCCTATTAAAAATCCATTTAAAGCACCAAAAGCAGTACCAATTAATAATGCTATAATCAAAGACAAAGCAATTCCCATACCTTTATTTACACATATACCAGCTGAAACACCACTTAATGCTATAATTGCACCTAACGATAAATCTATACCAGATGTAACTATTACAAAAGTTACCCCCATTGCCATAATACCTATAACAGCTGTCTGAAGAGCTATAGTTATTAAATTATCAAATTCTAAAAAATATGGTGTTGCTATTGAAAAGAATACACACATCACTAACAAACTAAGCCCAGCAGCCATCTTTTGAATTAACTTTTTATTATCTTTAAATATACTTTTTTTATTAGTTTCTTTTATTACTTGCATAAAAAATCCTCTCTTTCATTAATCAATTCTACCTGATGCTAATTGCATTATTTTCTCTTGATTTGCTTCTTTAATATCTAACTCTCCAGTCTTTTCGCCTTCATGCATAACTAAAATCCTATCACTCATACCTAATATCTCTGGAAGTTCAGATGATATCATAATAATTGCAACACCTTTTTCAGCAAGTTCTTTCATAAGTGAATAAACTTCAAATTTGGCACCTACATCTATTCCCCTAGTAGGTTCATCAAATATTAAAAGTCTAGTGTCTCTACATAACCATCTTCCTATTAAAACTTTTTGCTGATTACCTCCACTTAAGAATTTAGTCTTTTGTTCTATATTAGGGGTTTTTATTTTTAAATCCGTTATCTTTTTTTCAGTTACCTTTTTACACTCTTTATCATTAACAACAATCCCTTTACTATATTCATTTAGATTAGCTAAAACAGTATTAAACTCAACATCCAAATCTAATAATAATCCATCTCTTTTTCTATCTTCTGAAAGATATGCTATTTGATATTTTATAGCGTCTACTGTGGATTTAATTTTAATTTGTTTTCCATCTAAATAAAACTCACCTGATTCTATAGGATCTGCTCCAAAAACAGCCCTACAGACCTCTGTTCTTCCTGCCCCCATAAGTCCAGCAAAACCAAGAATTTCTCCTTCTCTTATATTAAAACTAACATTCTTAATTATATTTCCTCTTTTAATATTTTTAGCTTCAAAAATTACTTTACCAATTTTATGATTTTTTATAGGGTATTTATTTTTTATATCTCTACCTACCATCATCTTTATAATTTCATCTATATTTGTATCTTTCCAAACCCTAGTACCAACATAACTTCCATCTCTTAACACAGTAATTCTATCTGCTATATGTTTAAACTCCTCCATTCTATGAGAAATATAAACAATTCCAACTCCATCACTCTTTAATTTTTTTATTATTCTGAATAATTCATCTATTTCACTTTCTGTTAAAGCTGATGTTGGTTCATCTAATAATAAAACCTCTGACTTAACAGCTAAAGCTTTAGCTATTTCTACCATTTGCTGTTCAGCAACAGTAAGAGAATTTACAATCGCACATGGATCTATTTTTAAATGCATAGATTCCAATAAAATCTTTGTGTCATTAATCATCTTTTTATCATCTATTATGAAACTTTTACCTATTTTAGGTTCTCTTCCTATATAAATATTTTGTGCTACTGTTAAATGTGGTAAAAGATTAAATTCTTGATGAATAATTGAAACACCTAAATCTTCAGCTTCTTTAGGATTTTTTACTGAGAACTCCTTTCCTTTAAAAAGAATAGTACCTCGATCTCTAGTATAAACTCCAGTTAATACTTTCATTAATGTTGATTTCCCAGCCCCATTTTCACCTATTAAAACATGCACTTCCCCTTTTAATACTTCAAGTTGTACACTTTTTAATGCTTGTACACCCGGAAAACCCTTATCGATATTCTCCATTTTCAATAATACGGTTTTTTCCACAAAATCACTCCCCACGAACTTCTGAATTTTGTTTTATGTTGTTTTTTATTTGTTTCTTTTTGATTACGATTACATTATATCTCCTTTTATATACTTGTACAATAGTTTTTTTGTATTTTTATTGATTTGTTTACAATTTATGTATTATAATGATAAATATACCACATGTTTAAAGGAGATGATACAGTGTTAAAAGGAATTCCTTCAATAATTTCACCTGATTTATTGAAAATATTAATGGAAATGGGCCACGGAGATAAAATTGTAATTGCAGATGGAAACTTTCCTTCTTCAACTTGTGCAAAAAGGTTAATTAGAGCTGATGGACATACCGTTTCAGAAATTCTTAATGCTATTTTAAAACTATTTCCACTAGATACTTATTCACCTACACCAGCTTCATTAATGAGTATAGTTCCAGGAGATCCTGTAGTTCCAGTAATTTGGAATGAATACAGAAATATTATAAACGATTTTTTCCCAAGTTTTACAGATTTTAATTTTATTGAAAGATTTGACTTTTATACTGAAGCTAAAAATGCTTATGCCGTTATTGCAACATCTGAAAAATCTCTTTATGCAAATATAATTTTAATAAAGGGAACATTATAATTAAAAAAGCCAAAAAAATAATTTATGTATTTTTTTGGTTTTATATTTTTTATTGATTAATTTTGTTAACAATTTATTAATTTTACTACCTAAAAATATTGTAATATTTTACATTTATAAAAGGAGAGACTTTATGAATTTTAATTATCACATACCTACTAAAATTTTATTTGGAAAAGGAAAATTAGAGGAACTTTCTAAAATTGAACTGCCTGGAAAAAAAGCTTTACTTGTTATTTCTAATGGAAAATCAATGAAAAGATATGGTTACTTAGATAAAGTAATTTCACTTTTAAATGAAAATGGCATTACTTTAATTGTATATGATAAAATTCTTTCTAATCCAATTAAATTACATGTAATGGAAGGATCAAAACTTGCTAGAGATGAAAATTGTGACTTTATAATAGGGCTTGGTGGGGGTAGTACTATAGATTCTGCCAAAAGTATAGCTCTAATGGCTAAGAATCCTGGTGATTACTGGGATTATATAAATGGAGGTACTGGACTTAATAAAAAAGTATTAAACGGTGCTTTACCTATTATTGCTATAACAACTACTGCTGGAACTGGTACAGATATAGATCCTTGGACAGTAATTACTAATGAAAAAACTAATGAAAAAATAGGCTTTGGTATAACAGAAACATTTCCTATAATTTCTATAATTGATCCGAACCTTATGCTATCTATTCCACCTATTTTAACTGCTTATCAAGGTTTTGATTCACTTTTTCATGCAGTGGAAGGGTATATAGCAAAAGTTGCTACTCCTTTAAGTGATATATATGCATTAAAAAGTATTGAGCTAATAACTAAATATCTTCCTTTAGCCGTTAATGATGGAAATAATATAGAAGCTAGAACTAATCTTGCTTTAGCAAGTATATTATCAGGGATGGTTGAATCAACTTCAAGCTGTACTTCTGAGCATTCTATGGAGCATTCTTTAAGTGCGTATAATCCTAATCTACCTCATGGTGCAGGACTTATTATGCTTTGTGAAAGCTACTATAAATTTTTTGCTTCTAAAATCCCTGATAGGTTTATTACTATGGCTAAGACTATGGGGGAAAATGTATCTTCTCTACCAATAGAGGAAAAACCTTATGCTTTTATAACTGCTTTAATAAAATTAATGAAAGCATGTAATGTAGATAACTTGAAAATGTCAGATTACTCTATTAAAGAAAATGAAATAGAAACTCTTGCTAAAAATGCAATTAGTACTATGGGTAATTTATTTGAAGTTGATAGATATACTCTTTCATTAGATGAAACTATTAATATTATGAAAAAATCCTATAAATAAAAAGTCGTCTTAGACGACTTTTTATTATTCTATTTTTGAATATATGGATAAACATCATTTATATACGCTCTTAAAACTTCGGCAACACTCCAAGCTTGAGTATAGCACCCTCTACTAGTTGCTGAAAATCCCCCATCAAATATCTCTGCTATGCCATTTATGCATCCATCTTTTAAATGATCCTCAAATACTTTACACATATAATTTGCTTTTTTTATTGAATCCATTGAATACTTATTTACTTTACAATATGCTGATATGAAAGGTCCTATTAAAAATCCCCATGTAGTTCCCATATGATATGCACAATCTCTATCAAACAATTTCCCTATATATTTTTCTTTATATTCATTATCCATAAAAGAAAGTGATCTTAATCCATAAGTAGAATAAAGATGCTTATGAACCTTCTCTACAATCTTTCTTTCTCTTTCCTCATCTAATATTGAAAATGGTAATGATACTGCCCATATTTGATTTGGACGTATTTTATCATCATTTATATCTACAACATCATATAGACATCCTTTCTCTTCATTCCAAAATTTATTATTAAATGATTTTCTTACTTTAATTGATAACTCCTTATATTTATTTGAATCATCCCCAAACCTTTCTGAAAGAACTTCCATTATTCTAAGTGCATTATACCAAAGTGCATTTATTTCTACTGGTTTTCCATGTCTAGGAGTTACAACATAATCTCCTACTCTAACATCCATCCATGTAACTTGATCTAAACCTTTACCTGCAAAGATTAAGTAATCTCTATCCATTCCAATAGAAAAATCTGTTTTATTGGAATATGCATTAAATATTTCTATAAGCTTTGGATATATAACATCCTTTATAAATTTATAATCATCTTCACCACCTGTATATTTTAAATATTTATAAACTGCCTGAAAGTACCAAAGTGATGCATCTACAGTATTATATCCAGGCTCTATATTAGTATCTGGAAATACATTTGGGACTAACCCATTTTTTATATATTTAGCAAATGATTCTAATATTTCTCTTCCATCATCAAATCTCTTTGTTACAAGAACTAACCCTTCAAAAGCAATCATAGTATCTCTTCCCCAGTCAGTAAACCAAGGGTATCCCGCTAAAACAGTTTTAAGTCCAGTACTATTTCTTTTAACTATAAAATGATCACTTGCCTTAACAAGATTATTTACAAATTTATCATTATATCCAGCACTTTTAACTAATAAATCTGCTCTATTTTTATAGCTTTCAACTATATCAAATCCATTTTTTTCGTTAATATCTTCTGTTGAACATAATATATAGAAAGATTTTTTTTCATTAGGTTTCAAAGTAATATGAATTTCATATGGAGTATAATGATTATCTAAACTTAAAGATCCTGTTCTATTATCTAGCATATAAAAATGATTTTCTTCTATAATATAATTAGGAGTTGCCATGCTTGTTTTTATTAATTCTCTACTGTAGAACTCTCCTTCTGATGTATAAAGTGTGATATTTAAATCTTTATTTTTATCAGGAACTAAACTTAAATTTTTTTCATATACTTTTACATTAAATTTTAATTCGCTTCTTTCTGATATTTCTCCTGCTTGTCTATAATTAAATAATGGAACTATATTTAATTTGCTTTCTTCATATCCATTTTCAATTTCATAGCATACCGCTACTGTATTATGTCCATATTCCATTGAAATGGTTTTTTTTACTGTTACATCTTCGACCTTGTATATATACTCAGGTACAATATCAAATGTAAATCTTTCAAGATATTCATGACCATTTTTATTAAAATTTAAATATTGTTGTGATGTTAAATCATATTTCCGTCCATTTATATTTATATCTTCTTGAGTTCTTGTAAATACTAAATACCTATTTACAGGTGAATTTAATGATGCTATTAAATATCCATGAAAAGCTGTTGCTCCACCACCGATTATTGTATGATTTGAATATCCTCCAATTCCATTTCCAATCATCCATGAAAGTTCATTCCCTTGATCTATAGTTTTAAAGTTCCCTCTTCCATATCTATAAACTTCTTCCATAGTATCCTCCATATAATAAATTAAATATATTTTATTAATTTAATTATAAATGAATTTTTACTATTGTATAATTGTAGATTTTTACAAAGTTTTATTTATATTTTTATACAAAATTAAAAGAACCTATTTTAACAATAAGTTCTTTTAATAAATTCATTATTATTTATAATTAATATAGTCAATAATAGAGTTGGAAAGTTCTATATCTGGATATAAGGAATCTAAATTGTCATCTTCTATTAATTTATAATACTTTGTAGAATAACTAACATTAAATCCTGAATTTTTAAGAACAAATCTTTTTACCTCTCCATAACAATTAGGTTTGCCACCTGTAGGTTCTCCAACTAAAATTGCGTTAGTTTTATTTTTAAATTCATATACATTTAATAGTGCTGAAGAAAAAGTTTCTCTCCCTATAACTATAAATAAATTTCCTTTTTTATTTATAATCTTATTTTCTTTTATATATTCTAATAAAGGTTCTATAAGAGTTGAATCTCCTCCGCTATTATTTCTAAAATCTATTACCACTCGCTGAATATTATTTAATTTTATAATCTTTATTGTTTCCTTTATTTTATTATAAATAGTATCTATATTATCTTCTCTACAAGAATTATATTTTATATATATTTCATTATCCTCTAATACCTTAAACCAATAATTTAAAGAGGAATTTTCTTCATATATGTGAATATTATCCTTACTAACATATTTTATATCATTATACGCTTTAGGATATATAGTTATTTTTTCTATAAAATTATTAGAATCTTCAACTTCTAAAGAAATTGAATTAATATCATCTATTATACAAAGTCCATAAAGAACTTCTACAGATTGAATATACTTTACTAATTGACATTTCAAAAAATATTTATTTTCATAAGAAATAACCTTTTCCACTTCTCTTATTACTTCGTCAATTTTAATATCATTAATTGAAATTATCTTTTTGTATAAAATACTTTTATATTCTTCTGTTGTATTTATAATATAGATTCCTTCTTTAAAATAAAAAAATTCTAATGGAATAATATACTTAATTGGAAAGGTAATAGAGGTATGGGCATCTTTAATTGAAGCTACTATCTTACTTAACTCAACCTTCATATCATTATAATCTAATAAATTTATAATCTTCTTTAAATCTTCTATTTTATTTTCCCAATCTTTTTTTGAAATATTGAAAAATAAATTTTTATGCTCTCTTGTAAGCTTTTCTTTTAATTCTTCTAAATCTTCTATCCATTTTTCTTCCCAAATATTTTTCATGTTTTATCACCCTCTAAAGCCGAAATATTCCGCAAATATCCTACATCCGTATAACTTTTTCAATTTCATTTTTAGCTTTATTTAACCCTTCCTGAAGCTCTAAACAATTTTCACCTAATTCTAATGCAATTTCATAATTTCTAAGAGCTTCTTTATAATTTTCCAACTTTAAATTATATGTACCAAGACCAATATATGCAGTTCCACAAGAAAAATCTCTTTTTATTGATGATAAAAAGTATTTAGATGAGTCTTCTATTTCGTTTAAATACTTTAATTTTATCCAACCTATCTTTGCTTCAACAAATGCTCTATCCTCTTCACTTATCTTTTTAGATTGTAAAAGTTTAAACATGTTATCAAAAGCATCAATATATCTTTTTTCCCATATATAAATATCTGTAAGATATATTCTTGCAAAAAAATTAAATTTATCTATTTTTATTATTTTATTAAATGCATTTTTACTTTTTATATAATCTTCTAAATAAAAGTAAGCTTCACCTAAAAGATTAAGTCCACATATATCATCCCCTCCTAAAGTTAACCATTTTTCTAATATCTCTATTGCCTTTTTAAAATTGTCTTCTGCCATATAAGCATCTGCTAAAAAAATATATATTTCTTTATTTTTTGTCTTACTTAATTCATTTATACAAAATTCTATAGCATATGTACTATCCTCTGAAACTAAATTTTCGTATTTAGTAATAAATTCTTTGTTTAATTGCATTTTAAACCTCTTTTTCTATTCTTATATTAATTTAAGTTTACCATTATATTTATAATAATTGAATAATTATTGTGCACTTTAATTTTTTTATTTTAATATACTCATTTACGAGTATATTATTTAAAAGTATTAATTACAATGAAAAAACACCATATATTATATATATTTGGTAAATAGTATCTATAATATATGGTGTTTTTTGATTTTCTAATTCTTTTTACTTTTTATTGCATTATAACTTTTTACTTAAAATCTTCTAACACTCTAGTTATTCTTTTAAAAGCTACTTCCTTTTTTAATTCTAAGGTTTCTTTATTAATAGAAATTTTAAAAATTTCTGGACATTTTTCTTTCCTCCAATTTTTCATAAATTTAGGAGTTATATCTATTGATGAATAATACTTCTCTTCAAACTCATCCCAATACTCAAAATATTCTAATTTGCTAGTTCTATCTAATCGTATTTCCTGTTTTGGAATATTATTAAAAACAGGTACAAAAAACCTTAATGGCACATTATAATTATATCTTCCTGTTATTTTTTCCCCTTCCATCAATGATCTTTTTAATACTTTATATTTTATAATATTCTCTTCTTTAATTCCTATTTTAAAAAGGGGTTCACCTTTTTTACTTTTCTCTAGTTTCATTTTTATCATTTTTCCACCACTTTTTAATCTAATATTTATATAATTTCTTTATTATTCCCATGTATCCCAAATTTCTTTAGAATATCCTAAAGTGGATTCTTTGCCATTTCTAACAATTGGCGTTTTAAATAATATTGAATTTTTAAGAAGTAATTCTTCTTTTATGTCCACACTTCTTATTTTATCTATATTAAGCTTTTTATACTCTTTTAAAGATGTATTTATTAATAAATTTATTGAAATTTTTCCTTTAATGCTATTTAGTTCTCCTTTACTAATTCCCTTTATATCAATATCAATAAATTGAAAACTAATTTTTCTCTCTTTAAAATATCTTTCAGCTTTTTTTGTATCAAAACATTTTTTTCTTCCAAAAATTTGAATATTCATTTTGCTAGCTCCTTTAAAATTAAGATAAAGTTATTATAGCATACTATTTTTTTTCTTAAATAGTAATAGTTTTATCTTTTTTTTATTATACTTTACTATAATTAATTTGTATATTTTTTTTAAAATGATACAAGCTAATAGTATAGATAAAATTTAATATAAAAATTTGAGATCTATTTTCTCTAGAAATTTTTATAAAAGCTAGAGATAGATTTTTTATACAGCATTAAAAAAGCTTTTACATATTTCGGTAGCTTTTTTAATGCTGATTTATTTTGTAAAAATTGAACTATTTACTTTTTAAAAAATATATTAATAATAAATACTACTTTAATTAAGGAATGATTTATTTTGTTTTATGTATTTATGTTTATTAAGATTATTACTATTGAATATATATTAATTTTTTCACACGAATTAATACATCTCATTGCATCACTGTTTTTAGGATTTAAATGTAATTTATTTCATGTCATTCCCTTTACAATTTATAGATATAAATCAAGATTTAAAATAAGTTTAAAACCTAGAATTGAAAATAATATTACTAGTAGATGTCATTTTGAAAACTGTAAACTTTCTTCATCATTAGATTATTTAATTCTTCTAAAAAAAATTAAAATATTTTTATGGATAGGTCCAATTTTTGATTTTCTAATAATTCTACTTCTATTCTGTATTGGTATATCTATTCCTTCTTTATTTTTCTTAACTTTAACTTCTATATTTCATCTTATAATTAGTACAATGAATTTTTTTAATAGTGATGGAAAGTATGCTATTGGATCTAAAGAAGATAAAAGAATTGCTTTTGATTTAGTTCGTATGTTTTCTATATGTGGAGATGGTCTTATTCCAGAAGAAAGCAAAAGAATAATGACAGACAAACATTTAAATATAAGTAATACTATTAATTGGGTGGAATTTGACGTAAATGATCTTTGGAATTTTTTAAATAATATATCATTTTTCACTAATTCTTTACTAAGCTATTTAAATAATGATATTATTTCTCTCCATCCATCTACAATTAGTTTTTTTGAAACTTTAATAAGAGATTTTGATAAAATAAAAGATTTAGATTATAGGCAAGAAGAAAAAACTTCTATTTCTATAATACTTTATTTTATATATATGAAATTACAAAGTGATAATTTTATTCCTCCATATGAAATATCAAAAAAGGTTTATAAATATTGTAACTCTATTTATTATAAAAAACTTTATGATTATTATTTTAATAATAAAATATTAAATGAATTATTTTTAATAAATGAAAATAACATGCCTATAGAGAATAGAAATTGCCACGGATTTAGTAAGCTATTGAAAAATATTATTGTATTAAACAAACGAAACTAGAAATTATTCTAGTTTCTTTTGTTTAATATAAATTTTTATTAAAATGGTTGATTTTTTTTAAATTCTTTTGCCCAATTTATAGCACCATCTACTGATTTCCATGCAAGTTCTCCATTTTTCATATAATGTATTGCATCTTCCTCTGTTCCAATTTTTTTAACTTCTGGTAACTCTTTTGGAATTCTTCTTTGTCTTATTATATAATCTAAGACATATTTATTTAAAACATTTGAAATTTTCAAAGCTCTTTCAGCTTCTTCTATATTACCTATGCTAAATAGATATAAGGCTTTAGTAAACTTTAATGCTGTTAAATTGTCATTTTTATATTGTTCTAATAAGTCCTCTAGTTCTTTAGTCATTTTTTCTGATATTAACCACGATGCTAATGTTGCTCTAACTAAGAATCTATCTCTTGGACACAATTTTATCAGATCTAAATATTCTTTTATAGCATCCTTTTTTTCTCCTAAAGACCATAAAAGGTTTCCTAATCTATATTTTGAACTATAATATCCTTTGGCCACATCATCTTCTAAGAATTTCCCAATATAATTCTCTACATTTTCTTCACCTATTACTCTTTTAGCTGCTTCTACAGCCTCTAAGGCAAATTCTTTTTGCTTTAATGAATTTAGTTTATTGTCATAAGATAAAATTATATATGCTTCTGAACAATCTTTACTTATTTCTAAAGCTTCTTTAGCAAGTTTAACTTTTTGATTATAATTTTTTTGTTTCCATGCCTCATGAGCTATTTTATTTGCTTTTAAAAGCTCTTCATCAACTACTCTTTCTATTTTTTCATAAGATTCTTCTAGAAAAGTAGCTGCAACTTCTTCTTTAGCTTTTGTTAAGTTTTCATTATTATTTTTTATATTTTTAATGTTCCATTTTTCATTTTCTATATTTATAAGGTTACGTACCTCTTTTGATTTTGAAAGCCCTGTACTACTACTTACTTCAAAAGCTTTATAAAGTTCACCAGCTTTTAATGATGGTGTTTCTTTTCCACTAAATAAACCATTTTTCAACCCTAATGCATGTACTATACCACAAGCCCAAGAGCTTGCTTTTCCTTTGTTTATATTTGTCTTTTCAATCTCACATATTTCAAAACATATTTCTTTTGTAAGTGCTAAGTAATTACTATTTAAATTTTCACTACAAAAACTTTCTAGCATTTCTACTATTTCATTAAATCTTTCTACATTTACCTTCGGTACTACTTGCATTATTTATTTTCTCCTTCTTCCTATCTTGGGATATTTAGATATTAATGTATCTAAGTCGATGCTTTATATTATATGATATTTACATAATTTTTTCAAATCATAAAGTTTTTATAAATAATTCCCCTGGAAATATATGTAATTTATTTTCCTATTTGTAACCTTCTCCATATAATGTTATAATATATTTAAATTAAATTATATTTTACATATTAATAAAGGGGAGTTATTTATGAGAAAAAAAATTATAGCCACATTTTTATTATTACTTTTACCATTTTCATTAATATCTTGTAGTGAAAATAAAAATTTAAGTAGTAATGCTCCAAGTATTGAGGAAAATACATCTAATGGTAATAATTCAAATAGTGATAAAAGTGATTTAGACGAAAATAAAAGTGAGTCGTCAAAAGAATCTTCTAATGAAGATGAAGTAAAATCTAAAGATGTAAGACTTTATTATTATAATGCTGTAGCTGATAAAATAGTCTATAGTGATAAAACAATTGAAGTTAAAGGAAAGGCTGTTGCTACTGCAATAGTTAACTCATTAAAAGAAGCTCCTACATCTGATATTAGAGGAGTTATTTCTAAAGATATATCTTTAATATCTGCAAATCTTGATAGTTCTAAGGATACCATTACTTTAGATTTTAGTGATAATTTTGTTAAAGCACAAAACTTAGGTGGTGGAGTTGAAGCAAGTACTCTAACTGCATTAGTTAATACATTTGGATATAACTTTAAAGTGAATAATGTAATTATAACCCTTGGTGGAAAACCATATGAGTCAGGTCATTTTTCAAAAGCTTCTGGCGAAGCATTTAAAGTTAATTATGATAATATAACTGAACTTCAAAAATAATGAAAAATCTAGGGAATTTCAATTTAAAAATCCCTAGATTTTTTCTTATTTATATTCTAATCCTCTTTTATAAAATAAATCGTCTGATACTACTGCTATTCCTTTTATTTTTTCTCCATTTTTTAAGTTTCTAGAGTTATTTATATTTGATGGATATGAATTACCATTATACTCTAAAACTTTAAATACTTCCTTTTCTCCATTAATAACTTTAACAATAATATCTCTATATCCATTTGTTTTATTTTCAGATATTATAATTGGATTTCTAGTTATGTTTATTTTAGATATTACTCTATATTCAGATCCCTTTTCTTCCAAAACCACTATAGTATTACCTTCGCTTGTACAAAATAAAGGACCTTCTAAATATACAATTACTTCTTCTTTTTTATCATCGTTTAAATCATATTTATTATACAAATAATTTACTTTATCACGATCTCCTTTTAATTCAAATTCCTTTTCTAATGCTCTTTCTACTCTTAAACTTCTAAACCTTTCACTTTCTATAAAATCTACTTCAGAAAAATCTATATTTACTCGATGAGTACTTATTTCCTTTATGATGTTTTTCTTTTCAGTTCTACTTACCTCTAAGCTTTCTTCTGTATATATAGCTAAACAATTAGTTATTTCTTTAAATTTATTACTATTATATTTCAAAATATAAATTATTTTTCCAAAATAACCTAAATTGTATTGTCCTATTATATCCTTTGTTATACATAAATCAAAATTATCCCCATTTTTTGATAGCATAGGATAAACTCCTGAAATTTTTGATACTGTCTCCTCTATTTTATATTTTAATTTTCCTTTTTCAGTATATATATTATTTAAATTTTGTTTAGGCTTATTACTTATATCTATAAAATACTTTTTTTCATTTTCTTCTATTAATTTTATTTTATAAAAATTATCATATATGACTTTACATGAGTGATCATATTCAAAGTTTTTGGAATTGAAAAATTCAATAAATTTACTTCCATCATATCCTATTACACTAGAGTATATCCCTTCACTTTCATTTTTATTTTCTATTGTAAAAAGAATTTCTTTATACTCATTATCAGTAAAATTTACAACATATATTTTAGGATTATATCCCTCTATATTTTTTATTAATACCTCTGTATTTTTACCATCTTCTCCATCTGATATTACTATCTTCAAATTTTTATATATTGAACTTTCTGATTCTCCATCTTTTTTCCCAATTAAATATATAATCGCTTCTTTCTCTCCACCTTTAACATTGCCTCCTTTAGATAAAATTATATTCTCATCTAATATATTGTTTCCTCTATATTTTTTGAAATTATTACAAAAACCTCTCATAATATCTCCTTAATATTTGTTATTATATATACTATTATTTTTATAATAGAAATGTGTTCTTATAAATTTTATTAAATATCATATATAAAAAAAGAAAAGCACTTTTAAAATTGCTTTTCTTTTACAACCCACAACATTTTTGTTAGACTAACTTTTAAGTTAATTTATTTACTTCTATTAAAACTTACCTTCTCCATCACATACTGGACATATAAACTCTCCACTTCCAGCACATGAAAAACATGTTGCATTTGGAGAGTTTTTAGTACCACAATCACATTTAATTTTACCAGTACCATTACAACTAATACAATCTCTTAAATTTGAATCACTATTATTACTCATTTTTTTCACCTCCTATTCTCAATACCATATTTAATTATTTCCAAAAATTTATGTTTTAATACATATAATAAAAAAATAGTAGCATAACATTAAATACTACTATTTTCCTAAAATATAATTTTATATTTTTAATACTATAAATATTAATTATTAATATTTATTAAACAGATATTTCACTTTTTATTTTTAAAGCTTCTTTATTTAAATCTAATATAGGATTTATATATTCTTCTATAAACTCTATAACTTGACTAGGGGCTCTTCCTACAAATTTAGAAGGATCTATAATTGAAAGAATTTCTTCTTTAGATAACTTAAAGCTTCCATCATTTATTATTCTATCAATTAGGTCGTTATCTAAGCCTTCACCTTTTACCCTTTGTGCCGCATCCATAGAGTGAACTCTTATTTTTTCATGTAGTTCTTGTCTATCTCCACCTCTTTTTGTTGCTTCCATCATTATATTTTCTGTTGCCATAAAAGGTAATTCATTATTAACATGAGTTGCTATAACTTTTTCATAAACTACCATATTTTCAGCTATATTAATATAAAGATTTAATACACCATCTAATGCAAGAAAAGCTTCTGCTACAGCAATTCTTTTATTTGCAGAATCATCTAAAGTTCTTTCAAACCATTGTGTAGCAGCTGTAATAGCTGGATTTAATGAATTTACTATAACATATCTAGCAAGAGAACCTATTCTTTCACTTCTCATAGGGTTTCTTTTATATGCCATTGCAGATGATCCTATTTGATTTTTTTCAAATGGTTCCTCTACTTCTTTCATACTTTGTAATAATCTTAAATCATTACTAAATTTATATGCACTTTGTGCAATTTCTGATAATGTATTCAATACTATTGAATCTAACTTTCTTGGATATGTTTGCCCTGTAACACCATAGCTTTTTTCAAATCCCATTTTTTCTGCAACAATTTTATCTAATTTTTTTACCCTTTCTTCATCACCATCAAATAAAGTCATAAAGCTTGCCTGAGTTCCTGTTGTTCCTTTAACTCCCCTTAATTTAAAAGTAGAAAGTAAAAAATCTATATTTTCTATATCTAGTACTAAGTCTTGCATCCAAAGAGTAGCTCTCTTCCCTACTGTTGTAAGTTGTGCTGGTTGAAAATGTGTAAACCCTAATGTTGGCATATCTTTATATTTTATTGCAAAATTTGAAAGATGATTTAAAACAGATACTATTTTATTTTTAATTAACAATAAAGCATCTCTCATTATTATTATATCAGTATTATCACCTACATAGCAGCTAGTTGCCCCTAAGTGTATTATCCCTTTAGCATTTGGACATTGAACTCCATATGCATGTACATGGCTCATTACATCATGTCTTACTTCTTTTTCCTTCTTTATAGCTTCATCATAATTTATATTATATATATTTGCTTTAAGCTCTTCTAATTGTTCTTTAGTAATATTTAACCCTAATTCTCTTTCTCCTTCAGCTAAAGCAACCCATAATTTTCTCCATGTTGAAAATTTCATATCATCTGAAAATATGTAACTCATTTCTTTTGATGCATATCTTGAATTTAATGGCGTACTGTATAAATCTCTCATTATAAAATAACCTCCGAATAAAATTTTATTTTTTTTTATTAGCATTCGTATTATAACATAATTTTATTATTTTTTCAGTTATATTTTAAAAAAATTTTTAATATATATATTGTGTACTAATTATATTAAGGGGGATTTTAAAATGTGTAAGATTAGTTTGCTTGACAAAATTTCTTTTGTTCTACTTTTAATAGGAGCAATTACATGGGGTGTAATAGGTTTATTTAGCATTAATATTATTTCTTTACTAGTTGGTGGATCTATATTACTTCAAAGAATAATTTATATTGCTATTTTAGGAGCTGCAATAGATTTAGTTCTAGTATTAATTAAATGTAAATCATTAGTTACATTTAAATAACTACATACATTTACTTAAAAATAAAAAAGTGCCTTTTGGCACTTTTTTATATTAGTCTTCTAAAGTTGCTATTAAGTTAGCTATTTCTTCTGCAGCTAGAGCTTCGTCATCACCATTAGCAATAACTGTTATAGCTGATCCTTTAGTAACTCCTAATGAAAGAACTCCGATTAAGCTCTTAACATTAGCTTTCTTTCCATTGAATTCAATGCTTACATCTGATTTAAATGATGAAGCTTTTTTTACTAATAAAGTTGCTGGTCTTGCGTGTAAACCAGTTCCGTTGTTTACTACAACCTCTTTAGATACCATTAAAAACACCTCTTTACAAAAAATTAATATAGTTATCTACTTAACTCCTTTATTATAAACGGAATTTTTTAAAATTTCAAGTTTAAATATTAAATATTAAATATAATGTACTATTGGTTTACATTAAAAATATCTACATTTATGTAGTCATTTAATTAGCGCTTATTTTTAACTCCCTAATCCATCTACTTAAATAAATAATCTTTATCTTGGTTGAACAATTAATTTTATTGCTGTTCTTTCTTCTCCGTCTATTTCAATATCTGTAAAAGCTGGAACGCATACGATATCCTTTCCACTAGGTGCTACGAACCCCCTTGCTATAGCTATAGCTTTTACAGCTTGATTTATAGCTCCTGCTCCTACTGCTTGAATCTCCACTATATTTTTTTCCTTAATAATTGCAGCTAGAGCCCCTGCTACTGAATTTGGATTTGATTTTGTTGAAACCTTTAATACTTCCATTTTGTCTTTACCTCCCAGATAAAAATCGTTTACAATTTTATTTAAGGTCTATGTCCTCATTATAATATATTCTATATATATTCTTAAAATCCTTTTTTATTTTTACTTTTTTCTATTATTTTATATAAATTATATTTATTATTACATATAGCTTTATAATCTATATAAAAATAAAATACATTTTGCAATGCAAAATGTATTTTATATTATTTAGCAAAATCTACTGCTCTTGTTTCTCTAATAACATTAATTTTAATTTGACCTGGATATTCTAGTTGTTCTTCAATACTCTTTGCTAAGTTTCTTGCTAACTCAACTGATCCAGCATCATCTAATTGATCTGGTTTAACCATAATTCTAATCTCTCTACCAGCTTGAATGGCATATGACTTTTCTACACCTTCATAAGAATTTGCAATTTCTTCAAGTTTTTCTAATCTCTTAATATATGCCTCTAGGGTTTCTCTTCTAGCACCAGGTCTAGCTGCTGATATAGCATCTGCTGCTTGAACTAATACTGCTTCTAATGTCATCATTTCTACATCACCATGATGAGCTGCAATTGCATTTGCAACAACTGGTGATTCATGATATTTCTTAGCAAGATCTCCACCAATAACTGCATGGCGTCCTTCTTCTTCTTGATTGGCAACTTTACCAATATCATGTAATAGGCCTGCTCTCTTTGCTAAGTTGACATCTAACCCTAATTCAGAAGCCATTACACCAGCTAAATATGAAACTTCTATGGAATGCTTTAATACATTTTGTCCATAACTTGTTCTATATTTTAATCTACCTAGTAGTTTTGTTATTTCTGGATGAACTCCGTGAACTCCAGTTTCTAGGGTTGCTTGTTCCCCTTCTTCTTTAATATCATTTTCAACATCCTTTTTAGCTCTATCTACCATTTCTTCGATTCTCGCTGGATGGATTCTTCCATCAACTATTAACTTTTCTAGCGCTATTTTAGCTACTTCCCTTCTTACAGGATCAAAGCTTGATAAAATAACTGCTTCTGGAGTATCATCTATGATTAAATCTACTCCTGTTAACGTTTCTAGCGTTCTAATATTTCTTCCTTCTCTACCAATAATTCTACCCTTCATTTCGTCATTTGGTAAGGCAACAACATGGACTGTTGACTCAGACACATGATCTGCGGCACATCTTTGAATTGCAGTGGTAATAATTTCTCTTGCCTTTTTCTCTGCCTCTTCTTTTGCCTTAGATTCAATATCTTTAATCATCATAGCTGCATCATGAGTAATTTCCTTTTTAACTTCGTCTAAAAGAATTTCTCTTGCTTCTTCAGTTGAAAGACTTGCTATTTTTTCAAGTTCTTCCCTTCTTTTATTATACAGCTCTTGTACATTGACCTCCATTTGATCAATTTCCTGTAATCTTTTATTGATGTTTTCTTCTTTCTTTTCTAAAAGATCGCTCTTTTTGTCTAATGACTCTTCCCTTTGAATTACTCTTCTTTCAAGCCTTTGAACTTCATTTCTTCTCTCACGAGAATCTCTTTCTAAATCATTTCTAAGTCTGTGAACTTCTTCTTTAGCCTCTAAAATTGATTCTTTCTTAGTAGCCTCTGCTTCCTTTTTAGCATTTGCTAATATGGTTTCTGCTTCTCTCTCTAAGCCTTCTATCTTTGTCTTAGAAGCACTTTGTATAGCTTTATAAAGTATTGCACCTAAAATGGCTAATACTATAATATCAACTATTATCAAAATAAGAATATCCATATCGACACCTCCTCCATCTAAATAAACATTTATAATTTAATAAGAAAATGTAGTAGGTATCATACTTATTCTCACTGATACTTGGAATATGATAAACCAGTATTTGCTATTATTTTATCTTAAATTTAAAATTATGTCAAGTTTAGTTGTATAAATACACTAATAAAATTTAATGGTTTACAATAAATTAAAAATTTATAATTTATTGTTATAATAACTTATTTTTATAAAAAATAACTGATAGAATATACCTTATCTATCAGTTATTATTGCCATTATACTATTTTATATTCTTATTCACCTTTTTTTCTTCAGTTTTTTCTTTATTTACAACCTCTGTTTTTAGATTGTATTTTTCTCTTATTTGATTTTCTATATCTAATGCAACTTCTGGATTTTCTTTCAAGTATAATTTAGCATTTTCTCTACCTTGCCCAAGTCTAATATCCCCATATGAGAACCATGCTCCACTTTTTTGAACTATATTTTCTTTAACTCCAACATCAACTATATTTCCTGTTCTTGAAATTCCTTCATTGTACATTATATCGAATTCTGCTTGTTTAAATGGAGGTGCAACCTTATTTTTCATTACCTTAACTCTAGTTCTGTTACCTACAATACTTTCACCTTGTTTTATTGAATCTATTCTTCTAACATCAAGTCTAACTGAAGCATAGAATTTTAATGCTCTTCCTCCAGTTGTTGTTTCTGGATTACCAAACATAACTCCAACTTTTTCTCTTAATTGGTTTATAAAGATAGCTACACATCCTGTTTTTTGTATTGTTCCTGTTAACTTTCTTAAAGCTTGGGACATAAGTCTTGCTTGTAAACCTACATGTGAATCTCCCATTTCTCCTTCTATTTCAGCTCTTGGAACTAATGCTGCAACTGAATCTACAACTATTACATCTATTGCACCTGAGCGTACTAAAGCTTCAGCTATTTCAAGCCCTTGTTCTCCTGTGTCTGGTTGAGATACTATAAGCTCTTCTGTATCTACTCCTAAGTTTCTTGCATAACTTGGATCTAAAGCATGTTCTGCATCTATAAAAGCAACTGCTCCTCCACGTTTTTGAGCTTCTGCTACAATATGAAGAGCAACTGTTGTTTTACCTGAACTTTCTGGTCCATATATTTCTACTATTCTTCCTTTTGGAACTCCACCAATTCCTAAAGCTATATCTAAATCAAGACATCCTGTTGAAATAGCATCTACATTTAAAGAACTATTTTCCCCAAGCTTCATTATTGATCCTTTTCCAAATTGTTTTTCTATTTGGCTCATAGCATTTTCTATAGCCTTTAATTTATCCATATCTATATTACCCATAAAGCACCTTCCTCTCTAACGAACATTTGTTCTTATTTAAATTATAAATTATTTACTTATGATAGTCAACAAATAATTTTATATTTTTAATTTAAAATCTATTATTTCCCATATTTATTAAAAGTTCCAACTATAACATAGATGGAACTTTTATTGTTAATTATATCCTATTTTTTGTATTTTTATACTATTTATTAGTATCTATTATTTTTTTATTTTTCTTAAAGTAATCATACCCTGAAATAATTGTAATTATAACTGCTGCAAATAATAAATATTTCGGTGCATAAGAAATTATTACTTTAAAAAAGCTACTATTTGTTACTAATTGTGTAAGATATACTGATGAACCTATATTTACTTGTAATAACAAGGTTATTATAGCTATTATTTGAACTACTGTTTTTATCTTTCCCCACCAACTAGCAGCAATTATTTTTCCTTCTGAAGCTGCAATAGTTCTAAGTCCTGAAACAGCAAATTCTCGTGCTATTATTACTACTGCTGCCCACGCTGGTACAACTTGTAAATCAACAAGAGAAATTAGTGCAGCTGTAACTAGAAGCTTATCTGCAAGAGGATCCATAAATTTCCCAAATGTTGTTATTTGATTTCGACTTCTTGCAATATAGCCATCAAGTTGATCTGTTAAAGATGCTATTATAAATATAAACGTTGCTATAAAAGTTCCATATGGAATATCTTGTACCGCTATAAATATTAAGAATAACGGTACTAGAAATATTCTTATCATTGTTAGCTTATTTGCTAAATTCATCACATATCTCTCCCATTAAATCATAATCTAAAGCCTCTTTTATCTTAACTTGAACTATTTCTCCTTTTTTAAGATCTTTAGATGTTTTAATTAAAATTACTCCGTCTATTTCTGGTGCCATTTCTGAACTTCTACCAATAAAATAATTTCCTTTTCTTCCCTCTATAATAGTATCATAAACTTTTGAAACTTTCAATTTGTTTAACTCTTCTACTATATCTTTTTGAACTTTCATAAGAGTTTCTTCTCTTTTATCTTTTATTTCTTCTGGCACTTGATTTTCCATATTAGCAGCAGGTGTTCCTTCTTCTCTTGAGTATTTAAATACTCCTACATTCTCTAATTTATAATCATCTAAAAATTCTTTAAGTTCATTAAAATTTTCTTCTGTTTCTCCTGGGAATCCAACTATAAGGGATGTTCTTAATGCTATATTAGGAACTCTTTTCCTTAGCTTATTTATTATTCCTGTTATTGTTTCTTTATTAGTTTTTCTAGCCATTAGCCTTAAAATATTATCACTAATATGTTGTATTGGTAAATCTAAATATTTTACTACTTTTTTATTATTTGCAATTTCTTCTATTAAATCATCAGTTATTTCTTCTGGATAACAATATAATAATCTTATCCACTCTACTTTATTAATTTCTGATATTTTTTTTATTAATTTATGAAGAGCCTTTTCATTATAAATATCCATTCCATAAAAAGTTAAATCCTGTGCAATAAGTATTATTTCTTTCACACCACTTTCAGTAAGGGTTTTAACTTCCTCTAAAATACTTTCTATTTTTCTACTTCTAAATTTCCCTCTTATTTTAGGTATTATGCAATAAGTACAAAAATTATTACATCCTTCTGCAATTCTAACATAAGCTGTATGTTTATCTGTTGTCAGTAATCTTACTCCTTCATTTATATTTTCATCACTGTAATCTGCTGATGAAATTCTCTTTTGATCTTTTATAAACCCCATAATTAGCTTGTGTAGCTTCATATAGTCATTTACTCCCATAAGAATATCTATTTCTGGCATAAGTTCTAATAATTCGTCGCCATATCTTTGAGTTAAGCAACCAGTTGCAATAAGCATTTTGCACTTATATTTTTTTTTGTATTCTGCCATTTCTAAAATTGTATCAATTGATTCTTGTTTGGCCTTTTCTATAAAACCACACGTATTTACTATTATTATTTCTGCTTCTTTTGGATTATTTGTTATTTCATAGTTCTTGTTAATTGATCCTAAAATCAGTTCTGAGTCTACTCTATTTTTATCGCAGCCTAAGCTAACCATACCTACCTTATATTTTTCCAAAGTTATTTCCTCCTGTGTTTTATACTTTTCATACTAATATAAAATTAAGCTAAATTCATTTTAATGTACGTATATAATATTTACAAGTTTTTTATTCACTTGCTTCTAATTCTTCTTTAGATAATAAAACTTGCCTAGGTCTGCTTCCATCTTTAGCAGAAATAACTCCTCTATCTTCCAACTCATCCATTATCCTTGATGCTCTATTAAATCCTACTCTTAGCTTTCTTTGTAAAAATGATGTTGAAGCCTGATTATACTCAATAACTGTTTTTATAGCTTCATCTAGTAACTCATCTTCTGACTCATTAGATTTACCAGATGATATTACTCCTTCTGACTCATTTTCTATATGCTCAATAATTGATTCTTCATAATCAACACTCTCTTCTTTATCCTTAATAAAATCAACAACTTTTTCAACCTCTTCTTCATCTATAAATGCCCCTTGAACTCTTAAAGGCTTACTTTCTCCTATTGGATTATAAAGCATATCACCTCTTCCTAAAAGTTTTTCTGCTCCAGTTGAATCAAGTATAGTTCTTGAATCTACCCCTGATGAAACTGCAAAAGATATTCTCGATGGAATATTTGCTTTAATTACACCTGTTATTACATCTACCGATGGCCTTTGAGTTGCAATAATTAAATGCATTCCAGCGGCTCTTGCCATTTGAGCTAATCTACAAATATAATCTTCTACATCATTAGGGCACGCCATCATTAAATCTGCAAGTTCATCTACTATCATTACTATATATGGAAGTTTCTCTTCTATTATTCCTTTTTCATAAAGAGCATTGTATCCTTCTATATTTCTAACTGATGAATCTGCAAAAAGCTTATATCTTTTTGTCATCTCATTTACAGCCCAATTTAGTGCAGCTGCTGCCTTTTTAGGATCAGTTACTACTGGTATTAATAAATGTGGAATACCATTATATACACTTAGCTCTACAACTTTAGGGTCTACCATAAGAAGCCTTACCTCATCTGGACTATACTTGTATAATAAGCTTACTATTAATGTATTAATACATACTGATTTACCAGAACCCGTTGCCCCTGCTATAAGCATATGTGGCATTGTGCTTAAATCACCAACAACACACTTCCCAGCAATATCTTTTCCTAAAGCAAAAGCTAATTTTTTCTTCGTATTTTTAAATTCTTTAGAATCAAGTACCTCTCTTAAAAATACAGGTGTTTGTTTCTTATTTGGAACCTCTATTCCTATTGCTGCTTTTCCTGGAATAGGTGCCTCCATTCTAACGCCACTAGCTGCAAGCCCAAGAGCTATATCATCTTGTAAATTAACTATTTTTGATACCTTTACACCTGGACTTGGCTGTATTTCAAATCTTGTAACTGAAGGTCCTTTTGTTACTTGAACAACATTTGCATCTACCCCAAAATCCTTTAATATTCCCTCTAGCTTATTTGCATTTTCAATAAGCTCTTTTTTATCTTCACTTTTAAGCTTCATTTTAGTATTTATATTTAAAAGGTCTACCGATGGATGAAGATATATTTTTTCTTCTTTCTTTTCTTCTATTAAACTTTCTTCTATTTCTTTGCTAACTACATCCTTTACTTCAGTTTCTAACTTTTCCTTTTTCTTTTGTTTTTCTTCCGTTTTTAAATTGTGGGATGTAGTTTTTTCTTCATAATTAATTTTATTTTCAAATTCTAAACTTCTATAATTTTTATTATTTATATCATTATTTTCATCCTCATATAACTCTATATTAAATGGATTTGATTTTTTTTGTTCATTTTCTGTAGTAGCTACTTCTTCTAAAGATGAATTTTTCATAAAATCTAATATTTTAATTTTATTGTTTATTCCATTTATAAAATCTTCTCTTTGCTTTTCTTCTTTAGGCTTTACATTAATCATTGGGTTTAATGTATTTCCTATAGCGCTTTCCGGTTCTATATAGCTTTTTAAATTTTCTTTGTTAATATTTCTATTATCAAATACTTTTTTCTTTTCTTCTTTAAAAAATATAATAATATCATAAAGTGTAATGTCAAATATAAGTATAGTTCCTATGGCCCATAATGCAATATATAAAACATAAGATCCTATATACCCAATAAACTTACTTAATGGATATGCAACTAAATATCCAATAAAACCTCCATGAAGTCCTCCTTTAGATATAATAGTTTTTAATGTTTCACTAAAATCTCCACTACTATTTAAAGTATGAATACTACCTGTAGCACACCCTAGGATAATAACTATTACTATTAATGTTATTCCAAAAAACCTTCTTGAAAATTTTATTGTACCTTTTGATAATATACTATCTATTCCAAAATAAATTAAATATGCTGGTAATATATAAGCTCCTATGCCTAAAAGATTATAGAGTATGCTACTTGCAAATATAGATAAAGCTCCTGCCCAGGTTGTATATATAGCTACTGCTAATAACACTCCCAAAGCTAAATACATAATCCCCTTAATATCTCCATTTTCTTTCTTTTCCACCTTTATTTCCTTATTTTTTATATTGTTTCTGTCCTTCCTCGTAGCTTTAGCTTTTCCCCTAGCCACTTTATCACCTCTTTTTCCATTTATTGTAATCAAATTATTTACATAATAATATTATAATCTTTATACTAAAAAAAACAACCTTTTCATTATCTCTAATAAATAGGTTGTTTTCTATATAATATTTTACCACATATCTTGAAATAATGATAGCATATCTAGTTTTCCATATCCCCACTCAGGATTTGGATAAGTATCTCCAAGCCTTTTTCTTACCCCCCTCATAAAATATGTTTTCATCTTTTGTGCATTTATAGTCGGATCATTTCCATTTATTATTCCCCATTGAAATAATAACGCCGCACACCCTGCCATTATTGCTGATGCAGGGCTATTGCCTGATACACTTACAAATTGTTTATCTAATCCTATAGTCCTTATATCAGTTCCACCAATTGTAAGAAGTGGTCTTAAATACTCAGTCGCGCTTCCAACTTCTGCACCTCTACCTGAGTAAATACTGATAGTATTATTTGCTTGATTATACCACGAATTTGTTATTATATAGCTAGACATAGAAGGTAAAGTCATAGTTAAATAAGGATTGGTAGATAAAAATACCGTATCATTTTTTAATATATTATATGGAGGTAACCATGCATTATACTCACCGTCTAATATATACTCACCTACTAGTCTAAATCTCCATAATCCAAATTTTACATTTTTTAAAACTACTCTAATTACCTCATCCCCACTAAATTCATCAGGCCAATAATAAAAAATTTCTAAAGTTGTTTCTTCAATTAAAAATCTAATAACTGATCCCATTCTATTGTACATAGAAATAGTATCTGTTGTTTCTCCTGCTGGTGATATTACTCCTATTGAAATCCTATTAGGTTTTTTTGCCCAAATATCAAAATATAAATTTCCTTGATTATTACCTACTATTAATTCTAAATTCTTTTCTTTTTCAGCTTTCTCTATGTTTCCTTTTACATGTCCACCAATTTTGGCTTGATTTCCTGTTCCTGTTACAAATACTAAACCTCGTTTTATTGAAATCCTGTCTATATATAATTCTATAATTGTATTTCCAGTGTGACTTCCTTCCGTACTTCCTAATGGAATAAATATAACTAAAGGATTTCCATCATTAATTTTTTCATCTAATAAAAACTCTATAGATCTTATTAAATCACTTCCATTATAAATATTTTCTTCTGTATTAAAAAATTTTTTAATCATATTATTTTGCTTTAATTTTATAATTATATATTCACATTTAGGTGCTACACTTTCGATTCCAGTACCTCCAATAATTCCTGCCATACTTGTCCCATGACCATTATTATCTTTACTTTGAACTATTTCATATGGATTTTTTCCACCTTTATATGCTTCAATAGCATTATTTATATCATCTTTTGTATATAATGCTCCATTTCTATATTCTTTAGCATTATCCTTAATTGTTAAATCCCATATATATTTTATTCTAGTTTCTCCTTTTTCATTTAAAAATGCTTCATTTAAATAATCAATTCCAGTATCCATAATAGCAACTGTTACACCTGTTCCATTAAGATTTAAATAATCACTTTCTTGTACTTGTGGAATATATGCAGTTGCAATTGAAGAAACATCCTCTAAAACATAGACGCTATCAAATTCAAAATATATAATTGTTTTTGATTCACTTATTAATTTCGATATATCATCTGGTTTTATAAAAACAATAGCTAATGTATCGCTTAATACTCTTCCACAAGCATATACTATTTGGCTAATTTCTTCTTCAAAATTCCCTTGATATTCAACAATTAATCTTTGATATAATTCATCATCTTCATATTTGAAACATTCATTCTCTCTTAAAAGCAAATTTATCATCTCCAATTTCTAAAGGAATTCTATAATATATATCTCCTCTTGTATATTCTATATATTTAGGCTTTCCACTTATTTGATTAAAAACTTCATTCATATCAAGCATTCCATATCCCCATATTCTATTTGGATAATTTTCTCCGGATCTAGTTCTACATCCAGAAATCAAATAAGTTTTAATTTTTTCACTGTACATACTCGTATCATTTCCATCTACAATTCCCCATTCCATTAAAATTCCAACTGCACCTGTTACAATAGCCGCAGCAACACAACTTCCAGATACATAATCTACCTTAGATGAAATACCAACTGCTGGTTGATTAATTCCTCCTGCAACTAAATCTGGCTTAATTCTCCTATCTAATCTATACCCACGACCTGATTCGCTTATAACAGCTTCATTTATCTGATTGTAATATCCGACAGTTACTGCAGATTTAGCTGATGATGGATTTACTATTGTATTAAATGGGTCTGCATTTAGAAATTTTGTTCCTTCTGGAAGTAATTCTTTTACTGGAAGCCATATATCGAATCTTCCATCAACTATATATAAGCCTTTTAAAACTATTTTCCAAATTCCTGGTTTTATCGAAAAAAATCTCATAAGAATCAATTGATTTCCATTTAATTCATCTGGAGAAATATACCATACTCTAAATATGGTATTTTCATATACATATTTGTATTCTTGAACCCCTACTAAATCTATTGAAATATTTTTACTTTCTTCTCCAGATGGTGATATCATATTTATTGACATTATATTAGGTTTATTTACCCATATTTCTAAATATAAATCTTTCATCTCTTTTTGTAAAACCATCTCTACTGTTTCCTCTAAATTTCTTGCTAATATATTTCCCGATGCATGTAGCTCAGCGCTTCCTTGATTTCCTGTTCCTACTATTACTGAAACGCCCCTTAATTTACTAATATTGTCTATATATAATTCTATAGCCGATGTTCCTGTATTTGAAGCCGTATTGCTTCCAAGTGATATTAAAATAGATATAGGTTTTTTAAGTTCTCTAGCTTTTTCAACTAAATAATGAATTCCTATAAGCACATCTCCATTTCCGTATACTTCAGTATCTTTTACTCCATTTGATTTTAGTATATCTTTATAGACCATATTTTCTTTTAACTTTACTATAATAAAATCACAATTTGTTAATATACCTTTAACCTCTGGATTTGCCCCCCTAGCTCCAACAATACTAGCCATATTAGTACCATGCCCAACTGTATCCTTTGAAGGAACTATAGTATATGGATCCTTATTTTCTATAGATAGCTTTATAGCTTCATTTATTTTTTCTTTATTATACTCACTTCCAAAATAAATATCTTTATTATCTGATGGTATAGATTGATCCCATAAATAAGCTATTCTACTTGTATCATCCTCTCTTATAAATTCTTCACTTAAATAATTTATACCCGTGTCAACTATACCAACTAGAACTCCTGAGCCATCTAATATATTATAAGGATTTGATTGTATTTTAATAAAGTTAGCAGCTTCTATTGGAGTATTACTTTGTCTTTCATATTGTGCTAAATCATAATCTCTTTCCATAGATTGTAATGTAAAAATTCTTCTTGGTGTTATATAAACTATAGACTTAGCATCTTTTAACAAATCAAAATATTTGTCTTTTTTAACTGTAACTATTCCAAAGTTATTCCAAACTTTAATACCATATACATAAGGTATCTTTTCCATCTCTTCAGTAAATCCTTCAACAAATTCCACTATAAAAGTTTCATAATTAGGATCATTAAATAATGCTCTTTTACTCATGCCTTAATGCCTACTAAAAATTATTTCTCATTATATATCTATACTTATAATTTAATATACGTACCATAATTTATAAAATATTAAAAATTAAAAATCTATAATCGTAAAATTAATCTTTTTACGATTATAGATTTTTATATAATGTTTTTTTATTTTTCTCCTATTAGTTCATTTAATTTTTCTATAGCATTTTTTATTCCACCTACTTCATCTATAAGTCCACATTCAACTGCTTGTTTTCCAATTAAAATTGTTCCCATATCATTTAAAAGTTCATCTGATTTTAACATCATTTTTTTCAATTCACTTTTATCTATTTTAGATGTTCTAACTATAAAATTATCAATTCTTTCTTGCATCTTTTCAAAATAATGGAATGTTTGCGCTACGCCAATTACAAACCCATTCATTCTTATTGGATGTATTATCATAGTAGCCGATGGCGTAATAAATGAATAGCTTGATGATGTTGCTAAAGGTACACCTATTGAATGACCTCCTCCTATTACTATTGATACTGTTGGTTTTGATAAAGATCTTATCATTTCTGCAATGGCAAGACCAGCTTCAACATCTCCTCCAACAGTATTAAGTACTATTAATACTCCTTTTACATTATCATTTTGCTCCATAGCTATAAGTTGAGGTATAACATGTTCATACTTAGTAGCCTTTGTTTGTGGTGGAAGTACTTGATGACCTTCAATTTGTCCTATTATAGGTAATATTTGTATACTTTCATTTTGAGAAACACCATTTGTATTTCCAAACTCTTTTATTTCTGCTCTTCTTTCTTTTGCTTCTGCAAGTTTTTCTTTTTCATCATCCTTGCTATCATTATTTTCATCATTAGATGATTTTAAATATTTATTCATAATCATAAAAAAACTCCTCCTATACATTATTATTCTGTACAGGAGAAGTTATTTTATTCACCTAATTTAAATGCCTTATGAAGTAAATTTATTGCTTCTGAAACTTTTTCTGATGGAATCAAACACCATATTGTCATATGAGAATCTGCCGTTTGAAGTACTTCAATATCATTTTCAACTAAATTATTTATAATTTTAGCCATAATTCCAGGCACTCCAGTCATACCTAGTCCAACAATTGCAATTGTACTACAATTATCAATTATTGAATATTTTATTTCTGATTCTTTTAGTATTTTTTCTAGTGTTTCTTTCTGGTATGAATCTACAGTGAATATCTGCTCTGTTGGAAATATATTAATTAAATCTAAACTAATGTTGTTTTTAGCTAATATATCTAACAGATATCTATAATTAGTTTTACCTTTATTTTCTTTTAATTTAACAGTTACCTGTATTCTATCATTTAGATGAGTTATACCTGAAATTGCACTTTCTATATGATCTGATCCAAAACTGTTAATTAATGTCCCTTTACAATCTGTCATTGTATTTTTAATAACAATAGGTATGTTTCCCTTTCTAGCTAAATCTACAGCTTTTGGATGAATAACTTTTGCTCCTTGATCTGCTAATTGAAAAACCTCATTGTAACTTATTACATCTATTAAAGATGCATTATTTACAATTCTAGGATCAGCAGTCATAATACCATCCACATCAGTATAAATTTCAACTGATTCTGCTTTAAGAGACATACCTAATATACATGCAGATGTATCACTTCCCCCTCTTCCTAAAGTTGTAAAATACCCTTTTTCATTAATTCCTTGGAAACCTGTTACTACCGGAACCTTTCCTTGCTCTAAAATACTTAATATAAGATCTGATTTTGTATCGATGAATTGAGCATTTGCGTAAGTATCATCTGTAATAATACCAGCTTGTCCTCCTGTTAATGGAACCGCTTGAATTCCTGCGCTAAATAATGCATTGCTCATTACAACTGAGCTTATTATTTCCCCACAGCACATAAGCATATCCGTCGCTTGTAAATTTCCTCTTTTAAAATTATTGTCAAGTAATGATAATAATGTATCTGTAGCATAAGGTGCTCCTTTTCTTCCTATAGCCGATACTACCACAACTGGTGAATATCCTTTTTCTATAGCATCTTTAACCTTAGCTACTACTTGATCTCTTCTTTCTTCTGTTGATACTGATGTACCACCAAATTTTTGTACAATGATTTTCAAGTAATAACCCCCTCTAAAACTATGCCCTTGCCCTTTTAATTTTTCCTCTATCAGCAGATACTACTATAACATTGGCCCCAACCTTAGTTACGTATCCCCATGGAATTTCTACATATTCCCTTCCGCCAAAGAATCCAAACTTACTTCCGGCAACAGCAGCCACTATAAATTGTAAATTTCCTTCTTCATCAATAATAAAATCTAAAGCTTGTTGAGTATCATATTTTTCAGCCTCTTCAGTGTTAAATATTTCATATCTCTCAATATCACTTAACACTCTATATTTTGATTCTTGTTTAGGTTCCACATCATAATATTCTTGTCTTCTTTTTTCTCCTCTTAGCATAAATATTTACCTCCTTACTTATCTTAGATAAATCTTATGCTAAAAAAAGTAAATTTATTACATAATATTATGTTATTTAAATTATATCTTATATTTTCCATTTTGACCAGAATTATCATAGGCTTTTAAATTTTTTTCTAATATAAAATTTAACTTTTCATATTCTACATCTTGCCCTACATATGCTGAACTAATTATACCGTTTTTAAAGCAAGTCTCTAATACATAATCTATGTCATCTTTATTTATTTTGTTAATTCTTTTTATAACTTCTTCTTGAGTATTTATTTTATTTTGAAGCAACATACATTTTGCATTAGCAAACATTCTTGATGATGTACTTTCTAATCCTAGAATATAGCTAGCCTTAATTTTTTCCTTATTTATCTCCATTAAATCTTTTGAAATTCCATTCATTGAGAACTTTTTAATTTCCCTATCAATTACATCTAAAGCTTTATCAGCATATTGTTTGCTAAGACCAGTATAAATACTTACAATTCCTGTTCCTAAATAAGGTTGAGCATATGAGTATATAGTATAGCAAAGACCTAATTCCTCTCTAACCTTTTGAAAAAGTATTGATGAGGCTCCTCCTCCAAATATATTATTTAATAATACTAATGAATATGCTTTATCATGAGCATATGGTAACCCTCTAAATGCTAAGTTTATGTGAAGCTGTTCAATTTGTTTATTTGTATATTTACTGTTACTTAGTAAGATTGGTTTATTGTATTCTGGAATATAAATTTCATCTTTATTCCATTTACCGAAATTTTCTTCTATTAACTTGATTAATTCCTTTTCATTAAACTTTCCACATACTGATATAACTGAATTATAAGGAGTATAATTAGATTTTATAAAATTTATTATCTTATCTCTATTAAAAGATTTAACAGTATCTATAGTCCCTAGAATTGGATATGATAATGGATTTTCTCCAAATATTGCTTTAGATTGATCATTATCTAAAACATCTTCTGGAGTATCTTCGCTCATATTTATTTCTTCTATTACAACACCTTTTTCTTTTTCTATTTCTTCTTCGTCAAATTTAGAATTTAATATCATATCTGATAATATTTCTATTGATAAATCTAAATGAGTATTTAATGCTTTAATATAATAACAAGTTGCTTCTTTACTTGTATAAGCATTTATTTGTCCCCCTACATTTTCAATTTCTTGTACTATTTGTTTAGATGTTCTTTTATTAGTTCCTTTAAAAAACATATGTTCAATAAAATGTGATATACCATTTAATTCTTTTGTTTCATTTCTTGAACCATTTTGTACCATTACACCTACACTTATAGAATTTACATGCTCTATATATTCTGTAACTACTCTTAGCCCATTTTTAAGGGTATATAAATTGTACATATTTCCTCCTATTTTTATGCTATTTAATAATATTTTATCTAATTAAATTTATTCTTCTTAGTTTATTTCAATAAATATAAATTTATTCTTTATAAATTTATATAAAGAAAAAAGGCAATAAATTGCCCTTTATTTATAGTACTTTATTCTGATTTTTCTGTTTCTGACTCTGATTCATCTGTTAGTGCATCTTTTCTTGAAAGATTAATTCTACCTTGATTATCTATTTCTGTAACCTTAACTAAAATTTCATCTCCAACAGATACTATGTCTTCAACCTTATTAACTCTTGCTTTATCTAACTTAGAAATATGACATAAACCTTCTTTATTTGGAAGTATTTCAACGAAAGCTCCAAATGTAGCTATCTTAGTAACTTTTCCTAGATAAACTTCTCCAGCTTTAACTTCTTTAGTTAGTCCTTCAATGATACTTATAGCCTTATTTACACCATTATGATCTTGTGATGATACAAACACAGTACCATCTTCTTTGATATCTATTTTAACACCAGTTTCCTCAATTATTTTATTTATAACCTTTCCACCAGCACCAATTACATCTCTAATCTTTTCTGGATCTATATTAATAACTGAAGTCTTTGGTGCATATGTTGAAACTTCACTTCTTGGTGATGCGATGCATTCTTCAATTTTATCTAAAATGTGTAATCTTGCTTTTCTAGCGCCTCTTATAGCATCTTCTATAACTTTAAAGCTTAATCCTTTTATCTTTGTATCAACTTGTATTGATGTAATTCCTTCTGTAGTACCTGCAACTTTAAAGTCCATATCTGCAAAAAAGTCTTCTATTCCTTGAATATCAGTTAAAACTTCTTCTCTTGTAAGATCTTCTGAAGTTATAAGTCCCATTGCTATACCTGCTGCTGGTCTTTTAAGTGGTACACCTGCATCTAATAATGCTAATGTACTTCCACAAACTGACGCTTGTGATGTTGAACCATTTGAACTTAATACCTCTGATACTAATCTTATAGTATATGGGAACTCTTCTTCTGAAGGAATTAGTGGTTCTAAAGCTCTTTCTGCTAAAGCACCATGACCTATTTCTCTTCTTCCTGGTCCTCTAAGTGGTCTTACTTCACCAACTGAATATGCTGGGAAATTATAATGATGCATATATCTCTTTGATTCTTCTTCACCAATACCATCTATTATCTGGATATCACCAACAGCACCTAATGTAGCTACAGTCATTACTTGAGTTAATCCTCTTGTAAATAAACCTGTACCATGAGTTCTTGGTAGTATAGAAACATCACATGAAATTGGTCTAACTTGATCAAAAGCTCTTTCATCTGGTCTTCTATGATGATTTAAAAGCATATCTCTAACAACTTCTTTTTGCATGCTATACATTATTTCTTTTAAGTCACCTATACACTCAGCATATTTTTCTTCAAATTGTGCATAAACCTTTTCATTTACTTCATCCATAGCGGCATTTCTTTCATCTTTATCGGTTATCCACATAGCTTCTTTAACCATTTCATTTGCAAAAGCTTGTGCTTCCTTTTCAAGTTCCTCATTTGGATGATATAGTTCTGGAACCATTTTTTCTTTTCCAAACTTAGTCATAGCTTCTTCTTGGAATTTTATAATATCTTGACACTTTTCAAATCCATATTCTATTGCCTTAATCATTACATCTTCTGGTATTTCTTTACCACCAGCTTCAATCATCATAACTCTTTCACTAGTAGCACATACTGTTAATTGAAGTATACTTTCTTCTCTTTCTTTAGATGTTGGATTTAAAATAAAGTTTCCATCGATTAGTCCTACTTGAACTGCTGCAACTGGTGTTTTGAAAGGAATGCTTGATAAGCATAATGCCAATGATGCTGCATTAATTGCTAAAATTTCTGGTAAGTTATCTTTTTCAACTGATACTACTGTACAAACAACTTGCACATCATTTCTATACCCCTTTGGGAATAAAGGTCTTAAAGGTCTATCTACCGCTCTTCCAAAAAGAATTGCATTTTCTGACGGTCTACCCTCTCTCTTTATAAATCCCCCTGGGATTTTACCTACTGAGTATAATCTTTCTTCATACTCTACACTTAGAGGGAAAAAGTCTATTCCGTCTCTAGGTTGTTCTGAAGCATTAACATTAGTTAAAATAACTGTATCTCCATAGCTAATAAAAGCTGCTACATTTGACAACATACCAACTTTACCAAACTCAAGTTTAAGTTCTCTTCCTGCTATGTTTGTTTGCATTACGTTGTTCATTTAATAACCTCCCTTCAGGTTGTTCCTTATCAATTTGAATGTAAGCTAAATTTGTATTTAGCTCCTGGATTTATCTACTTCTTTTATTTAAAGTAGCTTCTTATTAAATTTCATTAATTTAAAATAATAGAGCGGCTTAAAACCGCTCTACAGACTATCTTCTTAAGCCTAATTTTTTGATTATAGCTCTGTATCTTTCGATATCTTGATCAGCTAAGTAATTTAAAAGACCTCTTCTTTGTCCAACCATCATTAAAAGACCTCTTCTTGAGTGGTGGTCTTTCTTGTGCATCTTTAAATGTCCAGTTAAAGAATTAATTCTTTCTGTTAATAAAGCGATTTGCACTTCTGGTGAACCAGTATCTCCTTCATGTCTTCCGTGTTCTTTAATTATTTCTTGCTTTCTTATTGCGTCCATTGTTCGCACCTCCGTTTAATTATCCCCTAAATCCAAGAAAAGAGATAGCACCCTCAAATCTTAGAGTTAGGTTCTCCATTAGCTATTATAGCAAATGATATAAATCTTGTAAATTATATTTTTATATATTTTATATAAAGATTTTACTTACACTAGCAAATTCCTTATCTTTTTTTAATTGTTCTACTAAAGCATCTAAAGATTCAAATTTTTTTTCATCTCTTATTCTTTCAATAAAAGCTACTTCAATCTCTTGTCCATAGATTTCTTCTTTAAAATCTAAAATATATGTCTCTATAGTTAATTGTTGCCCATTTACTGTTGGATTATTCCCAACAGATGTAATTGCTTTATACTTTTTTTTATTCCAAATAATATTTGTATAATATACTCCTATTTTAGGAATAATCATTTTTGAATTAAATGATAAATTAGCAGTTGGAAATCCTATAGTTCTTCCTAGTTTTTTACCATGAACTACTTCTCCTTTTATTGAATATGGCTTAGACAGCATTTTAGTTGCTTCTAATACATTTCCTTCAATTATGCTATTTCTAATTCTAGTACTACTTATTACATCATTCTTATATTTATATGGTTTCATAACATAAAGCTCATATTTATATTTATCTTTTAATTTTTCTAATAAAGATACATCACCTATGTTTTTATAGCCAAATTTAAAATTAAATCCAACTATAATTCCCCTTACGTTATAATCATCACATAACATTTTTACAAACTCTTCAGGTGACATACTCATAAAAGGTTTTGTGAATTCTCTAAGTGCTACAATATCTATAAACTCATTTTCTAGAATCTCTAACTTTGAATATAGATCCATAATAAGTTTTGGAGCTTTTTCTGGATTTATTAATGCTCTAGGATGATTCTTATATGTAAAGACCATACTATTCCCATTTTTTTCTCTTGCAACTTCTACCGCTTTTTTTACTAGTGATAAATGACCAAGATGTAATCCATCAAAGCTTCCTAGAGCAACATAATTAGCTTTTTCTTTTTCCTTTATAATAATATCATCTAATACTATCATAGCTATTTCTCCTAATTAGTTAGTAATTTTTCTATTTTGAAGCCTTGATGATCTTTTCTCCCAAGTCCAATGAAATTATTATCTTCATCATAAACTCTATATAGCTTTCCTATTATAACATCATTTTTTGTAAGTCTTTTATCAAACACCCTTACTCCATTAATAAGAAGTTTTGAAAATTTATTTAACACTATAATTTTATCATAAATTTTTAATGCATCTTCTATTGAAATAATATAATCTTCAATATTTTCCTCATTTAACTTTTCAATATTTACTGATTCATCCTCAGTAAATATTGAAGTTTTACTTCTTTTTAGCTCTGTCATTGTAGCATAAACATCTAATTTTTCTCCAATATCATAGCATAAACTTCGTATATAGGTACCTTTAGAGCAAGTAACTTTCATTTTAACATAAGGATTATTTACTATAATATTTTCTATATTATATATAGTTATTAACCTTCCTTCTCTCTCTACTTCTATCCCTTTTCTAGCAAGCTCATAAAGTCTTACTCCATTTTGCTTTAAAGCAGAATACATAGGAGGAATTTGAGAGTATTCTCCTAAAAATGAGTTTATAGCATTTAATATCTCTTCATCTTTTAAATTAGAAGCATCTTTTTCTAATAGAATTTCTCCTTCTAAATCATAAGTTGTAGTTTTTAAACCAAGCTTAAACTCTACTTCATAAGTTTTTTCGGAATTCATTATATAATCAATTATTTTAGTAGCTTTTCCTATACAAACAGGAAGTACCCCTGTCGCTTCTGGATCTAAAGTTCCTGTATGTCCAACTTTTCCTGTTTTAGCTGCTTTTTTAACTATCCTAACAACATCAAAAGATGTCATTCCCTTATTTTTGAAAATATTAATTACTCCATCCATATTATAAAAGCTCTTTCTCTATTTGTTCTAATATTCTATCCTTAGCCTCATCCATACATACACCTTTTAATGTTATACCAGCGGCTTTAATGTGCCCACCTCCACCAAGGTTTTCTGCAACATTTCTCACATCAAAATCTGTTTTAGATCTTAAACTAGCTTTAGATCCTGTTTCTGTTTCTTTTATAAGAACAGCAACTTCAACACCTTTTATTTGTAATCCAAAGGATATTATATCTGATGTATCTTGTATTTCTATACCAAGTTCTTCTGCATATGCCATAGGAATTTGTATTAAGGAAACTTTCTTATCTAATAAAAGTTCCATATTGTTTAATGCTTTTCCCATTAACCTTACCTTTTCAAAACTTTTATTATCAAAAAGATTTTGATGTATGTAGGTATTATTAACTCCTATTTTTTTTAGAATTGAAGCTATTTTATGAGTTCTATAAGTAACATTTGAATGTCTAAATGCACCAGTATCTGTTACTAATGATGTATAAAGACATGTTCCTATACTCTTTGTAATTTCATTTTCTTCATCAAAGTTTATTCCTAGTATTTCTAGTAGTTCAAATATAACCTCTGCAGTAGCTGCTGCAGTTGTATCAACAAAATTTTCATCACCATAATAATCGTTTGATATATGGTGATCTATATTAATTAATTTCCCTTTATATCCCTTAAAGTTTGCTGATATTCTATCAAAATTACCACAGTCAACAACTATAACTGTTGATGTACCTTCAACTGGACAATCTATTTCTCCACTTACTTCATCTGATAAAGGAAGAAACTTTAAGTTATCAGATAGTGTATCTTTTGATATTAAATATGCATCTTTATTTAAGCTTCTAAGTCCATTTAATAGTGCAAGAGCACTACCTACCGCATCACCATCTGGTGATACATGGTAGGTAATACCTATTTTCTTGCTATTTAAGATTATTCTACTAATATCTTTTAAAGACATATTACTTTTCCTTAACCCTTTCTATTAGCTCTTCTATCTTCATACCATAAGTAATAGAATCGTCTAATTCAAAGATTATTTGTGGAGTATTTCTTAAATTGATTCTTTGCCCAATTTCTCTTCTTATATATCCACTTGCACTTTTTAATGCCGCAAAAGTATTATTTTTCTCTTCATCATTTTTACTAAATATGCTTACAAACACCTTAGCGTATCTAAGATCTTTAGTAACTTTAACAGCTGTAACTGACACCATTGCAGTCATTCTTGGATCTTTTATTTCATCTCTAATTATAACACTTACTTCTTTTCTAACTTCTTCGTTAATTCTTCCACCTCTGTAGTTAGCCATTTAAAATCACCTCTTTATTAAAGCTCTTTTCTTTTAATTGCTTCCATTGTGAATGACTCTATAATATCTCCTTCTTTAAGATCATTGAATTTTTCAACGCTTAAACCACATTCATATCCAGCATTAACTTCTTTTGCATCATCTTTAAATCTTTTTAATGAAGCTAAAGTAGATTCAAAGATAACAATTCCATCTCTTATAACTCTTACTTCTGAATTTCTTATTATTTTACCATTTAAGACATATGAACCAGCAATAGTTCCTACATTAGAAATTTTATAAACTAATCTAACTTCAGCCTTACCATTTATAACTTCTTTATATTCTGGATCAAGCATACCTATCATAGCTGATTTAACATCTTCTATAGCATCATATATAATTCTATAAGTTTTAATATCTACGCCATCTCTATCAGCAACTATTGCTGCATTTGTATCAGGTCTTACATTAAAACCTATAAGTAGTGCATTTGATGCTGTAGCAAGAGTAACATCTGTTTCTGTTATAGCTCCAACTCCACCATGAATTACTCTAACTTTAACGTCATCTGTTGAAAGTTTTTCTAATGACTGTTTAATAGCTTGAACTGAACCTTGAACATCAGCCTTTACTATTATTCCAAGTTCTTTTACTGAACCTTCTTGAATTTGATTATATAGATCTTCTAAAGATACTCTATTTGATGAATGGAAGCTTTCATCTTTTATTTTTTGTTTTCTGGCTTCAGCCATATTTCTTGCAGTTTTTTCATCCTTAACAACAGCGAATCTATCTCCTGCTGCTGGTACCTCTGAAAGTCCAAGAATTTCTACTGGAATTGATGGTCCTGCTGACTTAATTTTCTTTCCTTTATCATCAAACATAGCTCTTATTCTACCATATGTAGAACCAACTAATATAGAATCTCCTACATTTAATGTACCATTTTGTATAAGTAAAGTTGCAACTGCTCCTCTTCCCTTATCAAGTTTAGCTTCAATTACAGTTCCCTTAGCTTTTCTATTTGGGTCAGCCTTAAGTTCTGCCATTTCTGAAGTTAAAAGTACCATTTCTAGTAATTGTTCTAAATTCTCACCTGTTTTAGCTGATACTGGTACACAAATAGTGTCTCCACCCCAGTCTTCTGATACTAATCCATGTTCTGTTAATTCTTGCTTAACTTTTTCTGGATTGGCTCCTGGTCTATCCATTTTATTTATAGCAACTATCATTGGAACTTCTGCTGCTTTACAGTGATTTATTGCTTCTTTAGTTTGTGGCATTATTCCATCATCTGCTGCAACAACAAGTATAACTACATCTGTAACTTGTGCTCCTCTAGCTCTCATAGCTGTAAAAGCCTCATGTCCTGGAGTATCTAAAAATGTTAGTTTTTCTCCATTTACATTAACAGTGTATGCACCTATATGTTGAGTAATTCCACCTGCTTCATGTGCAGTAACATTTGCTTTTCTTATTGCATCTAGAAGAGAAGTCTTACCATGGTCAACGTGACCCATTACTGTAACTATTGGAGGTCTCTTTACTAAATTTTCCTCAACTATTTCTTCTTCTTCAAAGTTATCTAACTCTTCTGTTTCTTCTTTCTTAACTATTAAACACTCATATTTTTCACATACTTTTTCAGCTGTTGCAAAATCTATTTCTTGATTTATAGCTGCCATTACTCCAGTAAAAATTAAAGTTTTAATAACATCTGCTGAAGGCTTTCCAAGTTTCTCTGATAGTTCTTTAACTGTAATAGTTTCTCCCATCTCTATTACTCCAGAACCACCTTCTCCAATGCTTTCATTTTGGTCTTCTTCATCTTTTTTTCTTTTTCTCTTTTTAGCTTGATTGTTAACTGTATTATTTAATTCATCTTCATATACATCAATTATAGTTTTTGAACCATCTTCACTGCTTCCACCTAATAATTCCTTTATTAGTTCTGCATCTTCATCTTCTATAACACTCATATGATTTTTAACATCAACACTAAATTCATTCATTAATAATTCTATAAGATCTTTTGAGCTTACATTAAGCTCCTTTGCCAATTCATACACTCTGATTTTTGACAATAAAATCACCCCCGGTTAAATTTTAATTTTTCCCTCTTCATAAAGGGTATAAAGCTTTTTAGCCATATTTTCATCTGATATAGCTATTATCTTCACTTCTTCTCTTCCTATTGGGTATCCTAAATCTTCTTTTGAAAAATCCTCTATAATTTGGATATTTCTTTCATTGCAATGATTTTTAAATTTTCTTTTAGTGCTATCTGAAGCATCATTAGATATTATAAATAAAAATAGCGGTATTCTATTTCTTTGCTCATTACATTTACTGTACCCTTCAATTATATTTCCTGACCTTTTTATAAGCCCTAAGAAATTAAAAAATTTAGTCATTTTCTATCTCTTCCCTTAATCTATTATATATAGTTTCATCTATTGCTATATCAAGATTTCTACTAAGTCTTTTTGCTTTAAAGGCTTTTTCTAGACACTCTAATGATTTACAAACATATGCACCTCTACCTGATTTTTTACCAGTTAAATCCATAGAAACTTCTCCTTCAGGACTTTTTACAACTCGTATAAGTTCTTTTTTAGGTTTCATCTCCATACATCCAGTACACATTCTTAAAGGAATCTTTTTTACTTTCATAAAGTTTCCTCCTTTATTCAGCATCTACTGTTTCTATATCTGCTGCTAATTCAGTCTCTTTAGCAGCTTCTGCTTGAGACTTACTTTTTATATCAATTTTCCATCCAGTTAATTTTGCTGCAAGTCTTACATTTTGACCTTCTTTTCCTATTGCTAATGAAAGTTGATTGTCATCAACAACTACTTTTGCAGATTTTGAATTTTCATCAACAACTACACTTAGTACTTTTGATGGACTTAATGCACTAGCTATAAATTCTTCTGGATTTTTACTCCATTTAATTATATCTATTTTTTCACCTTTAAGTTCATTTACTATATTCTGAACTCTAACACCTTTAGGTCCAACACATGCACCCATAGGGTCAACATTTTCATCATTTGAGAATACTGCTATTTTACTTCTTGATCCTGCTTCTCTTGAAATACTCTTTATTTCTACAACACCTTCATATATTTCTGAAACTTCTAACTCAAATAATCTCTTAACTAAACCAGGATGAGTTCTTGAAACTAAAATTTGAGCTCCTTTTGAGCCATTTTTAACTTCTACTACATATAATTTTAGCTTTTCATTAAATTTATATTCTTCACCTGGCATTTGTTCATTTGGACCTATAGCACCTTCAATTCTGCCTAGATTCACAAAGACATTTCCTTTATCTTTTCTTAATATAGTTCCTGTAATTATATCATATTCCTGTTCTTTATATTCAGAATAAACTATGTTTCTTTCTGCTTCTCTGATTCTTTGTGTTACTACACCTTTTGCAAGTTGTGCAGCTACTCTTCCAAAATTCTTTGGAGTAACTTCTAAATCAACTATATCATCAAGATCATATCTTGGACTTACCTCTTTAGCTTCTTCTAAACTAATTTCAGTTACATCATCATATACATCTTCAACTACTACCTTTTGAGCATATACATGTATTTCTCCATTTTCTCTACTTATAGTTACTTTAACATTTTGTGCTGCTGTAGTTGGACTAGCATAATTTTTCTTATATGCTGCAACTAATGCATCCTCTATAGTTGTAAATATTAAATCTTCGCTAATCCCCTTATCTTTAACAATTTCTTTAAGAGCACCTATAAACTCTTGGTTCATTTTTACATCCTCCTTATTATATTTCCCCTTCTAAATTTGCTGATTTTATTTTATCTTTTGGAACTGTTATTAATTCTTTTTCTTCTTCTACTACTACTGAATCAGAATTAACTTCCTTTAATATGCCTTTTATATTTTTTTTACCATTAATAGCTTTAGTAAATCTAACTAAAACTTCTTTACCTATTTGTTTTTCAAAATGAACATCTGTAAATAATCCTCTATTTAAACCTGGTGATGACACTTCTAGGAAGTATCCTGTAGGAACTGGATCCTTTTCATCTAAGACGTCACTAACTCTTCTTGATAAAGCTTCGCAATCTGTTAAAGCAATTCCGCCTTCCTTATCTATATATATTCTTAAATAGTATTCTCCATTTTCTTTCACATACTCTATGTGATAGATTTCATAATTCAAATCATCGGCTATAGGTCTTACTAATTGATCAATATTTTCTATTAAGGCATCAATTTTCATATTACCCCTCCTTTTCTATATTCAGTTTTTGATATTTTGAAGTTTATATACTAAAATTTTCTTTTACTTATATGAAAAAAGCAACTATTAGTAGTTGCAATTAAATAGAAAGAGCGGGTAATTGTCATTCCCACTCATAATCTCTAGCTATTAGTAAATCACTTCTCTTAACATATTATCATAAATTACTAACTAACACAAGGGGAAAGGCTTTATAAATTACCCTTTTATTTATTCTTCCCCCTTAAAATGAATATTTATTCTTTAAATTAAAATAATGATAATTGATTTGTCTCTGACATTCCGTCTAGACATCCATGATTTGAAAGAGTTTCTATTACTGTTTTTGAAACTTTTGACCTTAATCTTAAATCTTCTTTTGAAATAAACTCTCCATCTTTTCTTGCTTCTACAATACTTTTTGCAGCATTTTCACCTACACCTTGAAGTGCATTAATTGGAGGCCTTATTCCATCTTCTTCTATTTTAAATTTAACTGCTTCTGAATCATATAAGTCAACTTTTTTAAACTTTAATCCTCTAGCATAAAGTTCATATGCTAGTTCTAAAACTGTTATCATTCCTTTATCTTTAGCTGTTACCTTAGTTCCCAGTGCATATAGTTCTTCTAGTTTTGCCATTATTGCACCTGATCCTTTACAAATAAGATCGGCATCAAAATCATCTGCTCTTACTGTAAAGTAAGTAGCATAATATGCTTCTGGGTAATAAACTTTATAATATGCAATTCTTACTGCCATCATTACATATGCTACAGCATGGCCTTTAGGGAACATATACTTTATTCTCTTACAGGACTCTATATACCATTCAGGAACATTGTTTTCTTTCATTGTTTTTTCAAATTCCTCTGTAAGACCTTTTCCCTTTCTTACACTTTCCATTATTGTAAATGCCATCTTTGGCGGTACTCCAGCATACATTAAATAAACCATAATATCATCTCTTGTTGATATACAATCCTTTAGTGTAGTGTATCCTTCCTTTATAAAATATTGTGCATTATTAAGCCATACATCTGTACCATGAGATAGTCCTGAAATTCTAACTAAATCTGCAAAACTCTTAGGTTGTGTATCTAAAAGCATTCCTCTAACGAACTTTGTTCCAAACTCAGGGAGTCCATAACTTCCAACTTCACACCCTAGTTCTTCTTTAGTAACTCCTAGTGCTTCTGGTGAAGTAAATAAAGAAATAACTTTCTTATCATTTAATGGAATTGTTTTTGGATCTAATCCAGTTAAATCCTGTAACATTCTAATCATTGTAGGATCGTCATGACCTAGTATATCTAATTTTAAAAGTCTTCCTGAAATTGAATGATAATCAAAATGTGTTGTTGTTACATCTGATGTAGCATCATCAGCAGGTCTTTGAATAGGAGTAAAATTATATATTTCATTATCATTAGGTACAACCATAATTCCTCCTGGATGCTGTCCTGTAGTTCTTTTTATTCCTGTACATCCAATTGTTAATCTTTCAATTTCTGCAGATGAAGCTCTGATTCCTCTTTCATCTAAATATTTCTTTACAAATCCATATGCAGTTTTTTCTGCAACTGTACCTATTGTACCCGCTTTAAATACATATCCCTTACCAAATAAAACTTCTGTATATCTATGAATTTCTCCCTGGTTATCTCCAGAGAAGTTAAGATCTATATCCGGTTCCTTATCTCCTTCAAATCCTAAAAAGGTTTCAAAAGGTATATCGTGACCATCTTTTATATATGGAATTCCACATTTTGGACAATCTTTGTCTTCCAAATCTGCTCCTGAACTTACTGATCCATCCATAAAAAATTCTGACTTTTTACATTTTGGACAAACATAATGAGGTGGTAATCCATTAACTTCCGTAATTCCTGACATTGTAGCTACAAAAGAAGAACCAACAGATCCTCTTGATCCAACAAGATATCCATCTTGAAGGGATTTTGCAACAAGCTTTTGAGCAATAAGATAAAGAACTGCATATCCATTATTAATAATTGAGTTTAACTCTTTATCAAGTCTTTTTTGAACTACTTCTGGAAGTGGATCTCCATAAATTGAATGAACTTTCTCCATTGTCATATTTCTTATATCGTCGTCTGCTCCATCAATTTTAGGTGGAAATGTTTCATCTGGTATTGGCTTTAGTATCTCTACTGAATCTGCTAAATAGTTAGGATTTTTAATCACTACCTCTTTTGCAATTTCTTCTCCAAGATATGAAAACTCCTTTAGCATCTCTTCTGTTGTTTTTAAATATAGTGGTGCTTGATTATCTGCATCTGAGAATCCTTGTCCTGCCATAATAATTCTTCTAAAGGCTTCGTCCTGAGGATCTAGAAAATGAACATCTCCAGTAGCTACTGTTAACTTATTGCATTCTTTTCCCAAATTATATATTTTTTTATTTAATTCCTGTAGCTCTTTTTCATCTTTTACATTTCCTTTTTCAATAAGATATTTATTATTGTCTATAGGTTGAATTTCTAAATAATCATAAAAGTTTATTATTTCTTTTATTTCCTCATCTGGTTTACCAGCTAAAACAGCTCTATAGACTTCCCCAGCTTCACAAGCTGAACCTATAATAAGACCTTCTCTCATTTCTACAAGCCTACTTTTTTTAGTTCTTGGTCTTTTAAAGAAATTATCTATATGCGCTTCTGAAATAAGTTTATATAAATTTTTCATTCCAGCTTGAGTTTTTGCAAGTATTATTATGTGATAAGTATTTTCTTTTCTAATATCTATATTTTTCAAGAATTCTTCATTTAAAGATTTAAGATCATTAATCTCCATTTCTTCTATCATCTTTTTCATTGATATTAATAATATCTCCGCTGTAGCCTTTGCATCATCTACTGCTCTATGATGATTTTCAAGGGAAATACCTAAATATTTTGCAACTACATTTAATTTTACTCTTTTTAAATCTGGATATAAAAATCTTGCAAGTGGTACAGTATCCATAACTGTAAAGTCAAAATTTAACCCTAAATCCATACAATTTTTCTTTATAAATCCAGTATCAAAAGAAGCATTGTGTGCAACAACTACAGAACCTTCTAAAAACTTCATAAATTTAGGTAATATAGTCTCTATAGTTTCAGCATTTTCAACCATCTCATCTGTTATTCCAGTAAGTTCTGTTATTTTATATGGTATTCTACATTTAGGATAAACAAACTCACTAAATGAATCTATAACTTCTCTTCCTTTAATTTTAACAGCTCCAATTTCTATAATTTTATCATTTTTAGCTGAAAATCCTGTAGTTTCTATATCAAAAACAACATATGTGTCATTAAAATTTTGTCCTTTTTCATTTAAAGTTATAGGAACACCATCATTAACCAAATATCCTTCAACGCCATAAATAACTTTTATTTTATTTTTCTTTGCAGCTGATTGTGCATCTGGAAAAGCTTGAACTACACCATGATCTGTAATTGCAATAGCTTTATGTCCCCACTTTGCTGCTCTTTCAATAATTTTTGAAGCTGATGCCACACCATCCATAGCACTCATTGTAGTATGACAATGAAACTCTACTCTTTTTTCTTCGCTTCCATCCATTCTTTCTATTTTAGACATTTTTAATATATCTCTACCCATTATTACTACTTCTCTAGAATAGGTATCATATATTGCTTCTCCTCTAACTTTGCAATAAAGTCCTTTTTTTATTGAATCTAAAACTTCATCTTTTTCTTGTGGTTTTAGAAAGCACTTAACTGTTATTGAACTTGTATAATCTGTTATAAAGAATGTTAATATTGTTTTGCCTGTTTTAGTTTCAACAATATCAGTTTTAAATATTTCACCTAATATAGCAACAATTCCTGATGTTTCATCTATTTCTTTAATTGCTATAGCCTCTTGGCTAATACCTCTTCCAATAATATTATTTTCAGTTTTAGGCTCTCTTTTAAACTCTCTCTTTTCATAACTTTTTTTAGGTTTATTTTGTTGAGTTTCCTCCTTAGGTTTAGCTGATACTTCTTTAGAGATATTTCTTCCACTAAATATCTCTTTCATAACTTCTTTTTCTTTTTCAATTTTATCCTCATAATTACTTTCAACAAATAAGGATTCATCATACTCTAGTATTACCTTAGCCCTTATTCCAAAAATATCATAAATATTATTTGAAATTTGTTTAGGTAAGTTTTTTCCATTCAAATGTTCATTTATTTTGTCATATCCACTTTTAACAGTTATAACATTATCCTTAACTTCTTTTATTCCCTTTGATAAAAGTGTTTTAGATAATGGAGTTTTTTTCATTATATCTTTTGTTATATCAAGCCAATAATTATCTATTATCTCTTTTAGTGATACATTAGAAACATCTCTATAAAATAATATTTCAACTTCTACATTTAATCTTAAGGTGTTTTTTATAGCTTTTTTAATTTGAAGTTCTTCTTGTTCATTTAATCCATCTTTTCCTCTAAGTACTGCTTTTAAAAGATTGCTTTTTCTTAAAAACTGAAATCTTATTATTTTTATTTCTTTTTCTTCTAAATTTTCATTTTTATTTATTTCCATTCTTATTTTCTTAATTATATCTTCGCCCATAAAATCACCACCTTTATCAAAATAATTGAATGTATTACACAAATTAAAAGAATTAGCCTCTAAACCTTAAAACTTTAGAGGGTAATTCTTTCAATATAAAACTTCTTTAATTATTTAAATTAATCTATAGGTCTTTTATTTCTTTCATTAATTCTTCTACTAAATCTTCTTCTTTTACTTTTCTAATAATTTTACCTTTTTTAAATATAATTCCTTCTCCTTTTCCTCCAGCAATTCCAATATCAGCTTCTCTTGCTTCACCTGGCCCATTAACAACACATCCCATTACTGCAACTTTAATATTTTTATTTATATTCTCTAATTTCTTTTCTACTTCCTCTGCAATTTTAATTAAATTTATTTGAGTTCTACCACAAGTAGGACATGATATAAATTGAAGTCCACTTTCTCTTAAATTAAGTGACTTTAATATTTCTTTTGCAACCTTTATTTCTTCAATTGGATCACTTGTTAAGGATACTCTTATTGTATCACCTATTCCTTCTGCTAATAATGTACCAAGTCCAATACTTGATTTTATAGTTCCTCTAAATGGAGTTCCAGACTCTGTAACTCCTAAATGAAGTGGATAGCTGCAAGATTCACTCATAAGCCTATATGCTTCTATCATCATATTTACATCTGATGATTTTATCGAAATTACTATATCAAAGAAATTTAACTCTTCTAATATTTTAACATGTCTAAGAGCTGATTCAACTAAACCTTTTGCAGTAGGCTTACCATCTCTCTCAAGTATATCTTTTTCTAACGAACCTGAATTCACACCAATTCTTATTGGTATATTTTTTTCTTTTGCAGCTTCAGCAACAAGTCTTACTCTTTCTTCGCTACCAATATTTCCTGGGTTAATTCTTAATGCTGAAACTCCATTTTTAATAGCTTCTAAAGCTAATCTATAATCAAAATGTATATCCGCAACTACCGGAATTGGTGATTTTTCGCAAATTCCCTTAAGCGCCTCTGCCGCATTCATATCTGGAACTGCACATCTTATAATTTCGCATCCTGCTTTATATAAAACCTCTATTTGCTTTAAAGTAGATTCTACATCTCTTGTATCTGTATTTGTCATAGATTGAATTGAAATACTAGCATCTCCACCAACATAGCAAGTTCCAACCTTAACTTTTCTTGTTTTTTTTCTTTCCATTTTATCCTCTCCTAAAACTTAATTGGAAATAATATATCTTTTATTGTTACTAGTATCATTAACCCAAATAAGGCCATTAATCCTACATAATTTACTACTCCAACTATTTTTTCTGGTACTTTTCTTCTTGTTATTAATTCTATAAGTAAAATTAATGTCCATCCCCCATCTAATGCAGGAAATGGTAACATATTAAATACTGCTAAGTTTATACTTATAAACGCCGTAAAATACATCAAGTTCCAAATTCCATTTTTTGCAGCTACACTTGACATTTTAATTATAGTTACAGGACCACCTACATCTGTTTTAAAATTTGCTTTTCCTGTTACCATCATTTTCAGTCCCTTAAATGTTTGAGAAATTACAGATGAAGTTTCTACAAAACTTTGCTTAAAACTTTCTAAAAGAGTTGGATTTTGTTTTGTATTAAATGCAAATCCAATAACATATGTTTCTCTTCCATTTTGCTCCTTAATAATTGGTGTAATTGTGAGCTCCTTTTTTTCCCCATTTCTATCTATTAGAAAGTTTAAAGGCTTATTTTTTGCCATATTAATTTCTACAACTAAGTCATCAGCAGATTTAACCTTTATACCATCTACTTCTAAAAACTTATCTCCAACCATTAATCCAGCTTGAGATGCTGGTGAATTCACTGATAACTCTTTAACCTCAGGAACTCTATATCCAAACTTATTTAAAAATAATGTGAATATTAATATAGCAAATAGAAAATTCATTGTAGCTCCTGCTATAATTACGCTTATTCTTCTTAATGGTGACTTTGAAGAAAAACTTCTCTCATCTTGGCTTTCCTCTTCTTCCCCTAACATTTTTACATATCCACCAATTGGAAATATTCCTATAGAGTATCTTGTTTCTTTTCCTTGAGCTGAAAATATTTTAGGTCCCATACCTATAGCAAACTCTTCTACCTTTATACCATTTACCTTAGCCATTATAAAGTGTCCAAGTTCATGAACTATTATAAGTAAACTAAAAGCTAATAACGCATATATAATATACAATAATCTTTCCTCCTAATTCCATCTTCCTCTTATATATTCTCTTACTTTTCTATCTAGCTCTACTATATTTTCTATTGTTAATTCCTTATTTTTTTCATCATTAAAGTATTTTAACGAATCTTCTATTATATCTCCTATTTGTAAGAATTTTATTTTTTCTTCTAATAAAAGAGCAACAGCCTCTTCATTTGCTCCATTTAAGATAGTTGGTGCTAATCCACCTTGAGCCCCTACTTCATATGCAAGTTTTAGACATTTAAACGTCTCTAAATCTGGTTTTTCAAAAGTAAGTTGTGAAATTTCGTAAAAGTTTATTCTACTTGCAATTTGATCTTTTCTTTCTTTTTTATTTATTGCATATTGAATAGGAAGTCTCATATCAGCTGAACCTAATTGAGCAATTATACTTGCATCTTTATACTCAACCATTGAATGTACTATACTTTGTGGATGAACAACAACTTGTATATTCTCATAAGGACAATCAAATAAAAAGTGTGCTTCAATAACCTCTAACCCTTTATTCATTAAAGTTGCAGAGTCTATAGATATTTTTTGTCCCATATTCCATTTAGGATGCTTTAATGCTTCTTTAACCGTCACATTTTTAAGATAATCGATGTCTTTCCCCCTAAAAGGCCCTCCTGAAGCAGTAAGTATTATTTTACTTACATCTTTTTCAGTATATCCATTTAAAGCTTGGAATATAGCACTATGTTCAGAATCTACAGGTAAAATTTCTACCCCCATTTCTTTTGCCCTCTTCATTACTAACTCACCAGCAACTACTAATGTTTCTTTATTAGCAAGAGCAATATCTTTTTTCGCTTCTATGGCCTTTAATGTAGGTTTTAGTCCTATCATACCTACAACAGATGTTACTACCATCTCTATTTCATCTAAAGATGCTATTTTTTCTAGCCCATCAAGTCCTGATAATACTTCTATATTTAACTTATTTTCAATACAAAACTTATTAACTTTATCTGCACTTTCATTATCCATCATCCCAACATACTTAGGATTAAACTCTTTTATTATATCCTTTATCTTATCTACTGATGAGTTTGCTGTTACCCCTATTAAATTTATCTCATCTTTAGAATTTCTTATTACATCTAAAGTTTGTGTTCCTATTGAACCTGTAGCTCCTAAAATCGAAATGTTTTTCATTTTTACCTCCTATTGTACATTTAACTTGTACCATAAATTATATCTTTTGCAATTATACTATAAACTGGACCGGCAATAACTCCAATAACTCCAAACATTTTTACCCCTATATAAATTGATAACATTACTATTAGTGGATGTATTTCTAATTTGCTACTTAAAAATTTAGCCTCCAATATTTCTCTTGTAAATCTTTCAAGTAAATAAAGAGAAATAACTCCAACTATTAATAAATATCTTTTCATTACAATATTGTATATTATAATTGGTATAAAAACAATTGTTGTTCCAACAAAAGGTAGTATATCTAGTGTAGCACATAATCCACCTAAAAATAAACTATTAGAAATTCCTAGTATCTTAAACCCCATAGTTACTATAATGGAGCTTAATAATACTAATTTTGCTTCAATTTTAAATACCTCTTTTAAATTTTTATTTTTTTTATATAATACTGATGATATATTTAATGGAAATATATTAGAGATTAATTCATATATTTTTTCCTTATCTACTAATATAAAATATACTGATATGTTAGCTAAAAAATATGATATTATTCCATCTCCAGTAATAACTGCTCCTTGCCTTATTATTGAACCACTTAAAAATTTACTTAGATTTTGTATTATCTTATTTAAATCAAAATGTAATAATGTCTTCAAATTATTAATAAATATTTCTAGATCTAAATAATTATTGTTATAAATTTTTTGAATTAATCCAAGTAATGTATTTCCAAAGTAGAATATTATTACAAATATAGCTAAGTTTATTATTAACAAGCTAATTATTACACTCATTCCTGTTGATAGTCTTAAATTTAAAACTATCTTATATAGTGGTTGAGTGATAAGAAGCATGATTACCACAAATATAAATGGTTGAAAGTAGTTTTTGATTAGTAAGGTAATAATTGTAACCACTATAAATATTATTGTTAAATCAATTATCTTATTGTACTTATCATAGAATTTCATAACATTACTCCTTGTTCTTTCATACTATGATTATATTAATATTTAACAAATTCAATGACAAAACATTACTTAAAGATTTTAAAAAAGTATATTTCAAAATTATAGAAAATATCTAACTTTTCAAATTAAACTTAATATATTCACTAATTTATTTTTTTCCTATAATACTTAAGAGAAATATAAATCTAACTATATAAAACATTTTATCAAGACTAACTTCCATTCTCACCCCAAGGAATTTAATTGAATTATTGACATTTAATGTAAATAATAGTATTCTTAAATTTGTTCCAATCATTTATTTCTAATTACAATTACTGCTTGTCTTACTTATAAAAAATATAGATAGTATTTTAAAATATTTAGTACGGGGGATTATTATGTTAAAAAAACACGGAAATAAATTTAAATTTTTACTTGTAACTTTTTTAATAATATCTGTTAGTACATTTGGAATAGGATGTAGTTCAAAAGCAAATAATGAAAAAGAAAAAATTACAAGTACTGAAGATTCTGTTACAAATGACTGGAGAAAAGAATCTTATATAAATGGTATTCTTTATCAATTATCAGCTGAAGTTAAAGGTTTACAATATCAAGCATATCAACTTGCAACAAATCAACTTGATAAAAGAATTGCTGAAAGAGACGCTGGTACCTATAAAAAACCAATTGCCATAATTTCAGATATTGATGATACACTTGCCTCAGACTGTAATTATATTGCTGGTATTATAATGCAGGATGAAAAATGGGATAACGAACCTTGGAATGGTTACTATGATTCAATTGCTTCAACTTCAAACGTTGCAATTCCAGGTGCTGTTGAATTTATGAACTATGCAGCTAAAAACGGAGTAGAAATATTCTACATTACTAATAGAGATCATAGTCAGCTTGACTTATCAGTATCTCAACTTAAGCATTTAGGATTCCCTAATGCCGATAAGGAACATGTGCAGGTTTGTGATGAAGGCGGATCTTCAAATAAAACAGAAAGAAGAGAAAATATTCTTAAAAATTATGAAGTTGTTATGTATTTAGGAGATAATATTGGTGACTTCACAGAAGATTTTTCAAGAGAATTAGGTACAGTAAATAGAAATGAACTTGCTTCTGATCCTAAATATAAAGATCTTTGGGGAGATAAATGGATTGTACTACCAAATTCAACTTATGGAAACTATGTTGGATCAGTATGGAATAATAAAAAGGACTTAACGGAAGCTGAAAAAGTTCAAGCTATTAAGGAAATTTTAAATAATTATAGCTATACAAATACTGATAAATATGAGCAATGGTATAAGTCTGTAAATTAAATTATAGTTTTATATAAAGTAGTATTTGTAGTAATAATATTTGATTTAAGGATCTAAAAAAGACTTGAAATTTTATTGTTTCAAGTCTTTAAATAATCAAATTCTTACAACAAATGTTAAATAGTAAAATACTACTGTTGCATTAAATAAAATAGAATCAAATCTATCTAATATTCCACCATGACCTGGTATTAAGTGACTATAGTCTTTAATTCCTACATATCTCTTAATTGAAGATGCAACTAAATCCCCAAATTGCCCCATTATACCACATAATGCTCCAATTAAAAAATAATGAATTACAGTTACTTCTGGAACATTAGAAGAAATTATAATACCAAATATCCCACATCCAATAGTACTACCTAAAAAGCCACCTATAGATCCTTCTATAGTTTTTTTAGGGCTCACTTCTGGACATAATTTTCTTTTTCCTAAGTATTTTCCTGAATAATATGCAGTTGTATCTGCAAGCCAAGAACCTAAAAATATCAACCAAACTAAATAATTACCATTAACTTTGCTATTTACTAAAGGAATAAAGCTAAATAGTACTCCTACATAAATAAATCCTAAAAGCGTTAATGCTACATCTATAAATGTTATTTTTAAATTTATAACAGGTATTGTTAATAATAAAAATGTTCCTATTGTAATAATAAACATTAATAACTCAAAATTATTTCCTGTTAAATAAAATAATGCTAACATTATGTATCCCACTATTGAAATTGGTTTAAAATTTTTTTGATTAACGGCATTATAAAACTCGTATAACCCGCATATTGAAAGTAAAATTGTAAATGACTTAAGCCAAATCCCACCTAAGAAGATAAAGGCTATAAAAGGAGCTATTATCAATGCCCCTAAATATCTACTATCTTTATTCATGCTTTTCACCTCTATTAATTATACTCCCCCATATCTTCTATCTCTATTTTGATAGTCGTATATAGCTTTATGTAAGTGCTCTTCTTTAAAATCAGGCCAACATACATTTGAGTACCAAAATTCTGAGTACGCACATTGCCATAATAAAAAGTTACTTATCCTTTGCTCTCCTGATGGTCTAATTATCAAATCAGGATCTGGAGTATCTTTAGTATATAAATATTTTTCAAATAAACTTTCATTTATTTCATTACTTTCTATTATGCCTCTTTTTACATCTTGAGATACAGATTTTACAGCTCTAATTATTTCATCTCTTCCTCCATAATTAAAAGCTATATTCATAACTATTCCTTTATTATTTTTTGTTGATTCTATAGCTGAATTTACTTCATCTTGAGCATCCTTTGGTAACTTTTTTATATCTCCTAATATCCTTATTACTACACCATTTCTATTTAATTCTTCTAGTTCATTTTTTAAGTATTCAACTAAAAGCTTCATAAGCGCACTAACTTCTTCTTGTGGTCTCTTCCAATTTTCAGTTGAGAATGCATAAAGAGTTATATACTTTATTCCTAATTTATCTGATTCTTTAACTATTCTTCTTATTGTTTCTACCCCTGCTTTATGCCCCATTGTCCTAGGAAGTTTTTTAGCCTTTGCCCATCTACCATTTCCATCCATAATAATCGCAATATGCTTAGGTATATTATTTCTATCTATCTCTAAGTTTACTTCTTTAGATTTATATTTTTTAAAAATTCCTAACATGCAAAGCTCCTCCCCGCCATTTCTTTATATGGAAAAAAACCTGCTAAAGAGCAGGTTTTAAATTGACATAATCTCTTTTTCTTTTGCTAAAATTATTACATCTATTTCTTTAACATAAGAATCTGTTACTTTTTGGATTTTTTCTTCTCCATTTTTAACTTCATCTTCTGAAATATCTCCATCCTTTTTAAGAGCTTTAATCTTATCGTTAGCATCTCTTCTTATTGATCTTATTGCAATTTTAGCTTCTTCTCCAGTTTTTTTAACATTTTTAACAAGGTTTCTTCTTGTTTCCTCTGTTAATTCTGGCACAATCAGCCTTATAACAGTACCATCATTTGACGGATTAATTCCAAGATCTGAAACTAATATAGCTTTTTCTATATCTTTTACTAAGCTTTTTTCCCAAGGAGTTATAACTAAAACTCTTGGTTCTGGAGCTGAAATATTAGCTACTTGACTTATCGGACATTGGCTACCATAATAATCCACTTGAATTCTGTCAAGCATTGTAGGGTTAGCTCTTCCTGCCTTCATAGTTGAAAGATCTGAATTTAATACAGAAATAGTTTTTTTCATTTTTTCTTCTGCATGCTTTGCAATTTCTTTAATCATAAAATCCTCCTTATTTTTTAGAACAAACTAAAGTACCTATTTTTTCACCAGTAATAGCTCTTTTAATATTTCCTGGTTCATCTAATCCAAATACTAGTATTGGAATATTGTTATCCATACATAAAGAAGTTGCAGTAGAATCCATAACTTGTAATCCTTGCTCTAAAACTTCTATATAAGTTAGTGTATCATATTTTTTTGCATCTGAATACTTATGAGGGTCTTTATCATAAACTCCATCAACTTTTTTAGCTAAAAGAATTACATCAGCTTCAATTTCAGCTGCTCTTAAAGCTGCTGTAGTATCAGTTGAGAAATATGGATTTCCTGTACCAGCTGCAAAAATTACTACTCTTCCTTTTTCAAGGTGTCTTACAGCTCTTCTTCTTATGAATGGTTCAGCAATTTCTTTCATTTCTATAGCAGTTTGTACTCTTGTCATTACCCCTGCTTGTTCTAATGAATCTTGAAGAGCTAAAGCATTTATACATGTAGCCATCATTCCCATATAGTCAGCTTGAGATCTATCCATTCCTTCTCCACTTCTACCTCTCCATATGTTTCCGCCACCTACTACTAAACCTACTTCAACATTCATTTCTACTAAAGCTTTAACTTCTAAAGCAATTCTCTTTACTATATCAAAATCAAATCCAAATCCATTTTGACCTGCTAAAGCTTCTCCTGAAACTTTTAATATTACTCTTTTATATTCGCATTTTTCCATTCTTAATCCCTCCATAAATTATTCTGATCACTTCTTCTCTAAAAAAAGAGAACACTAAAGTGTTCTCCTTTATATTATTTAGTCATCTTAGCTACTTCTTCTGCAAAGTTATCTTCAGCCTTTTCGATACCTTCTCCTCTTTCGAATCTAACGTATCTTGTTACAGTTATAGGAGAACCAACTTCTTTTGATTTTTCTTCAAGATATTTGCTTATGCTCTTATCTCCATCTTTAACCCAAGCTTGATCTAAAAGACATACTTCTTTGTAATACTTTTGGATTCTACCCATTACCATTTTTTCAACTATCTTTTCTGGCTTTCCTTCATTTAAAGCTTGAACTCTGTAGATTTCTTTTTCTTTTTCTAAAGATTCATTATCTACTTCATCTTTGCTTAAGAATGTTGGATTAGCAGCAGCAACTTGCATACAAACGTCCTTAGCAACTTCTGCTAAAACTTCGCTTTCAACATCACAAGCTAATTCTACAACAACACCAATTCTTCCACCACCATGAATATAGCTTTGAACAGCGCCTTTTTCTATAGCAAATTTAGCAAATCTTCTAACTGTCATGTTTTCACCTAACTTAGCGATTAATGCAGTTAGTGCTTCAGATACAGTGCTAGTTTCATCATATTTTTCTGCAACAAGTTCTTCTACCGTAGTACTTGTTGTTTTTGAAGCCATTTCAGCTAATCTATTAGCAAAGCTTACAAATTCTTCATTAGCAGCAACGAAGTCAGTTTCACAGTTAAGTTCAACTATACCAGCAGCCTTATTATCTTCTGAAATGAAAGTCTTAACTATACCTTCTGCAGCAACTCTTCCAGCCTTCTTAGCAGCAGCAGCAAGACCCTTTTCTCTTAATATTTCAATAGCTTTTTCCATATCTCCTTGAGATTCTGTTAAAGCTTTTTTGCAGTCCATCATTCCTGCACCAGTTTTTTCTCTTAATTCTTTAACTGATTGAGCAGTTATCATATCGAATTCCTCCTTAAGATTAATGTAAACCTTCTTATTTAGGTTAAAAGGTAAATGAGTAACCTCACCTACCTTTATAAATTATTCAGCTAATTGTTCGCCTTGTCTTCCTTCGATTATACCATCAGCCATTTTAGCAGTTATTAACTTAACAGCTCTTATAGCATCATCATTTCCTGGGATTACATAGTCAACTTCTTCTGGATCACAGTTAGTATCAACTATACCTACAACTGGAATTCCTAAAATCTTAGCTTCTGAAATAGCGTTCTTTTCTTTTCTTGGATCAACAACAAACATAGCTCCTATATTTGAAGCATCTAAGTTTTTGATTCCGCCTAAGTTCTTTTCTAGCTTTTCCATTTCGCCTTTTAGCTTTATAACTTCTTTTTTAGGTAATACTTCAAAAGTACCATCTTGCTCCATAGTTTGTAAAGCTTCTAATCTGTTAATTCTAGTTCTGATAGTTTTGAAGTTTGTTAACATTCCACCTAACCATCTATTGTTAACGAAGTGCATATTTGATCTTATTGCTTCTTCTTGAATAGCTTCTTGAGCTTGCTTCTTAGTTCCAACAAATAAGATATCCTTTCCTTCTGTAGCAACTTCTTTTATGAAGTTGTACGCTTCGTCTGCTTTCTTAACAGTCTTTTGAAGATCTATTATATATATTCCATTTCTTTCTGTGAATATATAAGGAGCCATCTTAGGGTTCCATCTTCTTGTTTGGTGTCCAAAGTGTACACCAGCTTCTAATAATTGTTTCATTGATATTACTGACATTTTGTTACCTCCTGGTTTATCCTCCACTGTCTTCATTCTTATAAAGAATCCTAAATTAGGCACCAACTTTATAAATTGGACAATGTGCGTATTTTATTACCTTAGTTAGTATAACATAAGGTTTTTGTGCTAGCAACATATTTTTATAAAAAGTTACATAATATGAAAAGCACACTATATATATCTATTTAATCTTTTTTAACTCATCTAATAGCTTTTCATTTAATATTTTTATATGAGTTCCCTTCATTCCTAGAGATCTTGATTCAATAACTCCAGCACTTTCAAATTTTCTTAAAGCATTAACTATAACACTTCTAGTTATTCCTACTTTGTCAGCAATTTTTGATGCAACTAGTAATCCTTCATTTCCGTCTAATTCATCAAATATATGTTCAACTGCTTCTAATTCTGAGTAAGAAAGAGTTCCAATTGCTAATTGGACAACTGCCTTTTTTCTTGCCTCTTCTTCTATCTCATCTTGTTTAGCTCTTAAAACTTCCATTCCAACAATAGTAGCACTATATTCTGCTAATACTAGATCATCATCTGTAAATTCTTCTCCAAATCTTGCTAGTATTAAAGTTCCTAATCTTTCTCTATTTCCTACTATAGGCACAATTGTAGTTATTTTATCTTCCATCATACAATCGCCTTCACCATCAAATACACAAAGACCCTTATTACTTAAGTTAGCTATTGTATCATGCACATTTAATAGCTTGTCATTATACTCTGCAGGAAATCTTTTTTCATCTATAACATGCTTTCTCATTATATCGCATTCAAAATTTTTTGAAAAAGTATATCCTAATATTTTTCCTTTTCTACTAGCTACATAAACATTGCATGAAAGAACTTCACTTAAAAGTGAACAAACATCTTCAAAAGCAACAGGATCAGTACCTGACTTTTGTAATATCTTGTTTAACATTCTAGTTTTATTTAATAATGATGACATTTAATCATCCTCCTCATTTCCAACTATCTAATAACGCTTATTATTTTTAGAAAATTTAAAATTATTCTAATTTTCTAAAATATTCTCACCACTTATTTATACTATCATACCCCTTGCTTAATTTCAACAAATTTTTTAAGGTTTTCGACATTTTAGCTTGATGAGGAGGTAATTTTAAATTTTTGTTAATTTGTAATTGATTTCTTTAAGTTATTTACTCTTGTTCCTTTGGAATATCCATAATTTCCTTACATTCACTATTAGAACATTGAGCATAATTTCCTTTTGATTTACTATATTTAAGAACCATATAAGATCCACATTTTTTACATTTTTCTTTTATAGGTTCATTCCAACTAACAAAATCACATTCTGGATATCCTGAACATCCAAAGAACTTTTTACCTCGTTTACTTTTTTTAACTACTATTTTTTTACCACACTTCGGACATGGAGTATCTATTTCCTCTACTATAGGTTTTGCATTTTTACATTCCGGATACCCTGGACATGCTAAGAAATCTCCATAACGCCCATGCTTTATAACCATCATTCTACCACATTTATCACATGGTACGTCACTTACTTTATCCTCAATAACTACTTTAGAGATTTCTTTTTCAGCTTTTTCTATTGCTATTTTTAAAGGTTCAAAGAATTCCCCTACAACCTTTCTCCATTTTTCGTTACCTTCTTCAATACTGTCAAGATTTCTTTCCATATCAGCTGTAAAATCAACATCTACAATTTGTTTAAAGTATTCACTAACAATATTATTAACTATAAATCCTAATTCAGTTGGTATTAGATTTTTCTTTTCTCTATTTACATAATCTCTTCCTAACAAAGTTGAAATAGTTGGAACATACGTACTTGGTCTCCCTATGCCTTTTTCTTCTAATAGTTTTACAAAAGAAGCTTCTGTATATCTAGCTGGAGGTTGAGTAAAATGTTGTTTTCCATCTATATTTACTTTATTTAATACCTCTCCCTCTTCTATTTTAGGAAGTGTAACCCCTTCTTCCTCTTCTTCTGTAACATATTCATATAATTTCATAAATCCATCAAAACTTATTGTAGATCCTGATGCTCTAAATTTATATTCACCATTATGAATTTCTATACTATTTGTATTTAATTCACATGAAGACATTTGACTTGCTACAAACCTCTTCCATATTAAAGAATAAAGTTTATATTGCTCTGGTGTTAATGAATTTTTAGCTACTTCTGGAGTTATTTCAACTATTGAAGGCCTAATAGCTTCATGAGCATCTTGAATATTTTTCTTTCCCTTATATACTCTCGCATTAGCTGGAACATATTTATCTCCATATGTGTTTTTTATAAACTCTAAAGCTTTTCCTTGCGCTTCTTCTGATATTCTTACCGAGTCTGTTCTCATATATGTTATTAAACCAACTGTACCATATCCTTTGACTTCAACTCCTTCATAAAGAGCTTGAGCTATAGACATTGTTCTTTTAGTCATAAAGTTCAATTTTTTTGAAGCATCTTGTTGAAGAGTACTAGTTGTAAAAGGTGCTAATGGATTTCTAGTTTTATTTCCTTTTTTAACTTTTACAACTTTAAATTCTCCTTTTTCTAGTTCACTTATTATTTCATAAGCTTTTTCTTTACTATCAATTTCTATTTTTTTGCCTTTATATGTAGATAGCTTTATTTCAAATTTTTTTCTTTCTTTAGTTGCTATACAATCTACAGTCCAATATTCTTTAGGTATAAATGCTTTTATTTCTTCTTCTTTATCACATATTAATTTAAGAGCTGCTGATTGGACTCTACCTGCACTTAAACCCCACTTTACATTTTTCCATAAAATTGGACTTATTTCATACCCAACTAATCTATCTAATATTCTTCTTGCTTGTTGTGCATCAACCAAATTTAAATTTATTTTTCTAGCTTCTTTTATAGATGACTTAACTGCAGACTTAGTTATTTCATTAAAAACTATTCTACAACTTTCATCTTCAGAAATTTTTAATATATTAGCTAAGTGCCATGAAATTGCTTCTCCTTCACGGTCAGGGTCAGTAGCAAGATATATTTTATCTGCTTTTTTTGCAGCTTTTTTTAACTTATCAAGAAGCTCTCCTTTACCTCTTATAGTTATATATTTAGGATTAAAATTATTTTCTATGTCAACGCCTAGCTTACTTTTTGGCAAATCTCTTACATGTCCCATTGATGCTTCAACAGTATAATTTTTTCCAAGATACTTTCCAATAGTTTTAGCCTTTGCAGGTGATTCGACTATTACAAGATTTTGTCCCATACAGAAAACTCCAGTATAATTTCTGGAGTCTACACCCCCTTAAATTCATAATGATTTTGCATAATAATTGCCTGGAAGGCAAATAATTTCATTTCTATTTTGCATTTCAAATAATAACCCAAAGACTACCTTCCTGTCAACATTTACACCTTCTAGTATATCATCCAAATGCTTAGGTTCATCATTTATTATATCTAAAAGTTTATTTTTATATGTATTTTTATAAATGCTTTCTTTTCTATTTTTAATTATATTAAAAAATGTATATAAATCATCTATATCACAAAATATATTTGCTCCATCTGCTATTAATCTATTACATCCATCACTATTTTTTTGAAATACTGATCCTGGAATTGCTAATACGCTTTTCCCCTGTTCCGCTGCATAATTTGCTGTAATTAAAGAGCCACTTTTTATAGAGGCTTCTACAACTACAACACCACTACTTAAAGCACTTATTATTCTATTTCTCCTTGGAAAATTGTATGAAAATGGTGGAGTTTTAGGTAAAAATTCAGATATCAATAAACCATTTTTTATTATTTCATTATACAATTTTTTATTATTCTTTGGATATACAACATCTATACCACACCCTAATACTCCAATTGTCTTTCCGCCTTCTTTTAATACTGTATTATGTGCAATTGAATCTACTCCCTTTGCAGCTCCACTTATTACTGCAATATTATTTAAAGCAAGTTCTCTTGATATTACTTTAGTTATTTCAGCACCATAATTTGTATAATTTCTTGAACCTACAATTGCTCCTATTTTTTCATTTAATAACTGTATATCCCCCTTATAAAACAAAACATATGGAGGCTCTTCAATATTTTTTAGTCCTTGTGGATACTTCTTAGAATTAATTGTAATATACCCTATTCCATTTTCCTTTATATATTTTTCAAATAAATTTAATTCATCTATAGTTATCTCTTTTCTATCTAATAATTTATCTTTATAAAAATTATTATTTAATATTTTTTCCCAATTATTTTTAATATTTTCTTCACTTTTATATTTTTTTATAAGTATTAGTTTATTTTTATTGCTTAATTTAGTTAATATAAACCATAATTCATGTATATTCATAACAACCTCTCTTTACTTTAAATTATATCTCCATTAACATTTTTTCTATAGCCTAAAGCTTCAAAAATATGATGCTCTTCTATTACTTTAGAACCTTCCAAATCTGCAATTGTTCTGGCAACTTTTATTATTTTCCCATATCCTCTCATTGTTAAATTACAACTTTTATAATATACTCCTAAAAGTTCTTTTGCTCCCTTACTCAAGTAACTCATTTCCTCTATATCATTTCCTTTTAATTCTGAGTTATAATTATAATTCGTATTTTTATATCTTTCATTTTGTATTTCTCTTGCTTTTAAAACTCTTTCCCTCATTATATCAGAATCAATTTTATCTTTTCTTTTATAAATGTCATCATATTTTAATCTTGGTACATAATTTAATAGATCTACTCTATCTAGTAAAGCTTTAGAAAGCTTATTTAAATACTTTCTTCTCTCATTTTCTGTACAAATACAAGTATCTTCATCTATTCCTCCTATGTAGCATCCACATGGACAAAATTACAAATGTTAGGTTTGACTTATAATAAAAAAAATCCTTCCTATTATATAGAGGAAAATCTATATCAATTTTATGGTTATAAGTTAGCTGAATTAAGATTAAAAAATAATATAACAAAAAGAGATTTATCTAGCTTATTAAATATAAGCGAAAAGACATTAAGAAGCCTAGAAACAGGTCAACTAAACAACCCCTTCTATTACTATAATATATATTGTAGACATTTTGGTTTCAAAGCATACAACTACTTAGACTTTTCTTTAATTAAAACAGACACTTTAAATGGTAAGGTCATTTTTTTAAAGGCATACTATGGTGTTAAATCTAATAAAGAACTTGATTTAATTTTAAGATTCTATAAAGGTGCTATTACTGATTATTTAAATCATAAAAGTAAAAATATAAACATAGAATCCTCTATAATAGAAAGTGTTTATATCATAAAAAATAAGAAGGATTGATTAATCCTTCTTATTTTTATCATTAAAACCTTCCTTATTTAACATACTAATTACTATATCCCAAATTTCTTCTCTGAAATCTATTTTTTCTTCTACTTTTTCTTTTCTTTTTTTATATTCATTAAAATAAATTATATTAGACATGTTAATACCTCCTCAATAATTAGTATTAACCATTATTTCCAATATATTCTTCGAAAATAAATCTTTATCTAAATTTTAATAGTTTGTTATAATTAATTCCTTATAATTTTTTCTTGCTGAACTTTCCCTTGAAATAGAATAGTTAACTTCAACTTCTTTTATGTTAAAACCTTTATATAATTCTCTTATTTTTTCATGATCATTTATTGTTAAAATAAACTTGCCTTTTATATTTTTAAGTTTTTCATGTAGTAATATATGGTCATCTTCTTTAAATTCAGTGCCGTACCCAGCAGTTTCTAGGTATGGAGGATCACAAAAGAAAACAGTATATTCTCTGTCATATTTTTCTATTATTTTTTCAAATGAAAGATTTTCTACAAATGTATTTTTTAATCTTTCTCGTACTGGATCTAAGTATGTTTCTTTAAACATTTTCTGATTTGGTAATGTATTTGTGCCATATCCATAATGTTTTCCTTTTGATGCAAAACTATAATTAATTAGGTATAAAAACCTAATAGCTCTATGTATTTCTGTTAAATTCTCTAATGTATAATGCTTGTACTCTTCAAATATATCTCTACCACTAAATTCATAATCTAATAACCTCTCCATTTCATGGCTATGATATTTAATCATTTTAAATAAATTTACAAGTTCTTTATCTATATCATTAATTACCTCAACTTTACTAAGTTCTTTTCCAAAATATACCCACCCTGCACCGAAAAATAATTCAATATAACAAGTATGCTCTGGTATCATTTCTATTATTGTTTTTCTTAATTTAGATTTTCCACCAACTCTACATATAGGTGGTTTCATCATAATATCACCTCTTTTAGAACAAATTTACATATTACTATAATTATATAGAACATATGTTCTTGTGTAAAGTTAAAATTTATTATTTTGTTTATTTATTTTAAAAATTGGAAATATTTAAAATGAGGTGATTATATATGTTAGAAATTATTTTATCTTTATTAATTGTATTACTTCCTCTTCTACTTTTAATTCTTATATCTATTTATATGCTATTAATATTTATGAAAAATAGTGTTATTGAAGTAAGAAATATAACAGAAGAATTAAATAAGAAAAATAACACTTGGGAATAATCCTAAGTGTTATTTTTTTTAAGCTATATTTGCTTTCTTCTTTCCTCAATTAAGTTCTCTAACTCTTGTAAATCTTCTAATGTTGCTTGTTTTTTTATAAAACTCCTTGTTCTTGATCTATTGCTGAGGTACTTTGCATACTCCTTATTTTTCTCTTGCCACTTCTTATTAGCTTCTGTTTGGCTATTTTTACTATCTTCCATTTTGGCTCTCCTTAAATAATTTTTAGTAATTTCATTATAAGTATTACCAAAAAAGCAATCACTCCAATTAATGATATTATCTTAAGTGTTAATTGTTTGTATAATTTCTTCATATTGATTTTGAAGGACATATTTGTTATTATTTTTATAAGGAGTTAGGTTTTATCCTAACCCCCTAGGTTCAGTTAAATATCGCTACTAATATCAGTATCCAGCCGATAAGCGATATTAACTTTATTGTGAGCTTTTCGAGTAATTCTATTACTTTGATTAGCTCTTTTATTTTATCTTCAATATCCTTCAAACCATCACCTCCTTACAATTATATTATACTACGCATAGTATAAATTTGTCAATGCTTTTTCTGATTTTTTCAAAAAAAAATAAAAACCCCTAGATTTTAATTTAAGTGTTCATTTTATAAGATAAACAATATTAAATTGATATATTATTGACATTTTTTTCTTATAATGTTAATATCAAAGTAATATTTATAGAAATGAGGGATTGATTATGTGGGGAGAATTCTGTAACGTATATTCACCATCTAAAGAAAAAGATAGTAAGGATAAAAATAAGAAATAGTTTCTTTATATAATTTTTTTAAAAAAGGTAATTGCTTTTGCAATTACCTTTTTACCTTTTTATGCTTATGAACTAGATTTCTTTTTGCATCAATTTCACTTTCTTCTGTTTCTTGATATCGTAAAGACCACTTATTATATAATTCAGTTATATTTGTATAATACTTATCTTTTCCGGTCTCATTTATATACGCTATTTTAAAATATACTAACTTAACCATGCTTAAAAATGATTGATGCAAAGACTGATAAACAGTTTCTTCATCTGCTACGCCACTATTAAAATACATGCAAAAATATTCTAATGTGTTTAATGTATCTTCTAAAGTATCAATATACAACTTTTTACAATATATCTTATAGTACATATCTTGTTTCTTAATTTCATTTAACATTTTTTCTTTCTTTTTATTCGCCTTTTCATCTGTAGCAGCAATCTCACCTTGAGCATCTAGTAATTTATTCATTTCTTCAAAGTATTTACTAACTTTAAGTGCATCAAGATGTCTATTTAATTCATCTTGATCTAAATCGCTCTTCATGTTTATTATAGCTTTCATTAATATATTCTCATTTATATTTTCCATCTCATTATAAATTTTATTTATGTCTTGCCCTTTAAATATTTTCTTTAATTCATCTCTATCAAACTCTTTTAAATCATGATATTTAATATTTTCAAAATATTTTTCTATTTTACTAGCTTTAAATATAGAATTTAAATATGACATATTATTCATCAATTTTTGTGCGTATAACTCAGCTAATTCAATAGCTTTTAATATTTCCTGCTTATCATGCTGCATTTTCTGCTCCTTTTTAGCTGAATATATTTGATACCCTACAAATAATAACGCTATTATAGTTGCGAAGTTAGCTCCATTTTCTAGAATAATATTATTTCCTTCCATAAAATCCCCCCATTCCCAATAGATATTATACATAGTTTCTCATTTTTTTACAATATAGTATTAAATTTTACATAAAATAAAAGATGCTAGTAAGTAAGATTTCTACTACCTATTAGCCTTAAAATAGAATTTATCGCAAAAAAAATAAAGGTAGAAGGGTTTTACCCCCTCTACCTCGTAATTATTTATTAATCTTATATTTATTTAAAGCTGAATCTATATTTTCACCTTTTGAAACTCTCTTAGCTAAATCTTTACAAACATCTAATGTATCAAATCTATCTCCATCTGCAATTTTATGAGTTATATATCCTGTAAATCCAAATTGACCTGCTTCTCCCTTACGTGGATTATCTCCACCTACAGCTATTATTCTTTTAGCAACTTTTCCTCCATCGAAATTGAACGGTACTTTTGCATCATAAGCCATTGCACCTACTGCATATGCTAAAAATTTAGCTCCACATTCATCTATTGGGTTTGTATATAATACTATTGTTTCCATCTTGTATTCCACCTTTTCTATATTATTTTGATTATTAGTTACTGATATATTCTTATTTAATATTCCACCTACTATTGCTTCAGCAATCTTCCTTGGCCCTAACTTTCTATATAAAGCTACATCTTCAGTAGCTTCACAAAAGCATACCTCAACTAATACAGCCTGCATTTTAGTCATTCTCAAATCATAATAATCAGCTTCTTTTACACCTCTATTTTTAAATCCTAATGCAGCTATATTATTTGAGATTCTTTGAGCTATATCTTCATCTTTAATAGAATCATTTTTACTATATACAAATGTTCCTGTACCTATAGCTCCTTCGTAATAACTATATGCCTTATCAAAATGTATAGGGATATATATATCTGCTCCCCACGCGTTCGCTTTATTAACTCCAGCTACTAAATCTGTATTTACATCACATGGTCCAGGAGTACAGTCTAAAACCTCATGTCCCTGTTCTTTTGCAACATTAATACATTCTGCTAATACTCTTCTATCTTCTGTTAATTCATCTATAATTCCTCTCGCTCCAGTAGCTTGTTCATTATGTCCACCTCTAAAAGCAATTTTCATATTATATCATTCCTTCCTTATTTAAATTTTTTTATATTAAAAAAGAACAAGATATTATTCTTGCTCTTTTGGGACCACTTCTGAAATTCTATTTAATTTACTCTTTAAATCTTGATTTTCTTGAATTAATTTACTATTCTCTTCTTGTATTTTTTTAACTTCTTCTTTGAAGCTATCTTTAAATAAAGCTTCTTTTCCTTTGTTTACTTCTCCAGCTATAGCTTGTCTTAATTGACTTACCTGGTCCTTAGTTAGGTATGGTATTTTCTCTAAAAGTAATTTATCAAATTCATCTGCCTTTGAAGTTAAAGACTCTTTTAAATTATCTGTAATTCTGTATTTTTCCTCCACTATGTTCCATATTTGCTTGGCCATGTTGAACTCTTCTTGATGTTTATCTAGCTTTAACTTTTGTTCTGCTAGTTCTTTTTTCTTAACAATATATTCTACTGTTGCACTTCCTACACTTTTTATAATTGCTACAAGCACTCCTGTTAAAGCTACCCCTAATGCTCCTAATACTGGTGTTAAAAATTCTTGCATTTTACATCTCTCCTTTTATTTTTATAAATTAAAAGAACAGTATTTACCCCTGCTCTTCTTTGGTCTTACTTAATTGTTTTCCAGTTTGATTAACTCCAATAGCTACTCCCCAACATAATATCCCTTGTAGCACTGCATTTATTACAGCTTCATAAAATACTTTATATTGCGAGTTAATGATATTTAATAATACTGCAAATGTTATAGCAAATAACATTAATATTACAGTAATATAATTATCTCTAACTGATTCTATTTTCTTTAAAAATATTCCTAACACATAGATAGCAGCTATTAAAATTAAAAGATTTTTAGGTATAAAGGTTAATAAATTTTCCATGTTATTTTTCCTCCTCAAAGTTATCAATTCTTTTATGTGCAGATTTACAACTTTCTTCAACTCGAATTAATCTATCATTCATTTTTGACATTTCTCTATCTCTTTGCTTATTATCTAGTTTTATATCATCTACTCCTCTAGATATATAATCTAGTTTAGCTTTTGTTTCTGCATCCTCCCTTGTTTCTGCTCTTATGTCTTTATTCTTGTTTCTTTGAAAGCTTAAATAGCTTATAATTGCACCAAGTAATGTACAAGCTAATCCGATACTTATAGTTTCCATAACTCACCTTCCTTTATTTTTAAAAATAAAAAGAACCTATATTTCTATAAGTTCTGATTGACATAAATCTTGTCTTTAATTTATTATCTTTCTATAGTAGTTAATTGTTTTTGCTAGGTAGAGATTAATACACATACTGCTTTCTCTACCTAGTATTTTTTAAAATAAAAAACAACTAAAATTATTTAGCTGCTTCTAATACGTCTATTCTTTTTTGATAATCTTGACATATCTTCCAAAGAACACTTATCATTGCATATAAGTCTATCCCATCTGAATTTAATGGATTTAAATATCTTCTCGCATCTTCTGTCATATCTTCTAATATAAATCCTAATGCTTGTGATTTAGTTTCTATATATTCTCCTTCTGAATCTTTTATTATAGAATAATTTTCACGCTTATAATTATAAGTTTTAATCTCATTTTTCATAAGAATATCTTTGAAATTTATATTGTTAGTTTCCTCTATATTCTCTTTATATTCTCGTCTCGAAGTTTGAACTACAGCACTACATATAAGTCTAGAATATCCACCATCATCTCCAGTTCTACATTGCACATCTCCGGATGCTCCTAAAAGTTTAATTGCACCACAATCACCAGTTCTATTTCCTCGTATAAAAAAGTGTCTATCCTTATATTCAAAAGTAGCTTTATTAAAATTACTTGCATAAAAGTCAAATTGGTTTGGTTGAACACTTAAATAATTTTCTTTATTACATTGTAGTCTTATAAAACCATTAGCACCATCTATTCTACAATCGTCTCCAAATAGCTTTAGAATGTGATCATGAGGTTGAAGCCTGCCTTGAAATGATAAATTTCCGTTACTATCTCCTTGCAACATAATTTGCCCTGCATTATTTAATACTGTTAATGCACCATTTCTAATAGTAACTCCATCTCTGTCAATTATAGTGTTCCCCGAATATATTTCATCTGGGTGAGGTGTATATTTTCTAGATGCAGCACCTTCTGTAAGTGTTAAATCTGTGTACCATACATACCCATCGTTATCACAACGCCCTATCTTAAAGTGCATATTATATACGTTTAATTCTCCATCTGTTGTAAATGTTATAGAGAACTTATTCCAATTAGTATCACTTTTCCCACCATTTGTTTCATTTAAATTTGCACTACCGAATATCTTCCAATCTCCGCCATTACGTTGTATATGCACATAACCTTTAGCTCTATGCCCTGCTTGATAGCCAGATAGTGTATAAGTAGTATTTCTCTTTAAAGTTACACTTTGTGCTAATCCGTACTCACCTTGAGTAGCCCACTGTCCCCTTATTTGTAAAGTATTTCGACCATCTAAGCACCAATTACTATTTGATCCAATTAGACTAACGCTTTTATTTTGCCCATTCCAGACATACTCGTGAGTCCAAAATCCTGTTGTATCTTTTAAAAATTGCCCATTTCTAAGTAAGTTATATCCGCCACTTTGGCTAAAATCTAACTTCAATTGCGTAGATGTTAAATCCATACTAGCCTTAGTAGCATATATTCCACTTGCATCATTTTTGCTTAGAAAAGTGTTGCTAACTTCTAATTTTATATTATTTGCTTGCTGTGTTATTGCACTATTTAAAGCACTTGTAGTAGCATAATTATTAAGTTTACTATCTGTACTAGAATTAGCACTGTTTATAGCTTCTTGTTTAGCAGTATTAATTGTAGCTTGTACAGTGCTTATAATTGCATTATCTGTAATCTTTTGTTCAGCTGTAGACATTCTACTATTTAAAGAATTTAAATTATTATTTATAGTAGTAGTTGTTTGCTCTACACTACTTACTTTAGAAGTTATAGAATTTAAATCTAATGTTATATTAGCTACATTAGATTTAACTAATTCTACTTTTATATTAACTTCATTAATAGCCTGGTCAACATCTTCTAATGGAGTTACATAACTTGTCTGCTTATCTCCCTCCTCCATTTGTATATCCCATACCTCAACTGTATATTCTGTTGCTATACTAGCCCCTCTACCTATTTGTATATATACATTTCTATCACTAGTATTATTGGCAATAAAACTTACTCTAATCTCTTGTGCTAAAGAATTTTCTGGATATGGAATGCCACTTACATAATTATTAGTTGGTGCTCCATTTAAATAAGTTTTTACATTATCGTGTGAACAATGTCCCCCTACAAAATTTATAGTTCCGCTTAATTTTCTAATTTTATATGATAATACATATTTTTTTCCTGGTATTAGCATATTTGAAGTTAATTTTAACCCAAAATTTAAGTATGAACTACTCCAAGAGTATTTATTACCACTCTTTGTAAACGAAGTATGATGAGCTACAATATTATCATTTTTAGCTAAATTTCTACCGCCAATCTGCATAGCATCTATAGCACTATTAACAGTATTAGTTACTTGAGTTTGGTCTACTTTTAAATCTATTTTATTTAATAACTGTGTTATACTCGCCACTTGATTATTAACTGTACTATTTAAATTATTTATTTGAGTTGAATTTGAGCTTACTGTACTTTTAGTACCAATTAAATCTCTTTCAACTGAGTTAACTCTAGTTTCTACCCCTGTAATCTTTCCTGTAAGCTGGTCTAAACTACTAGAATGACTTCCAATAGTGCTATTAATAGAATCTACTTTAACAACAGTTCTATTGTAATCATCTTTTAACAATACTATTTGTCCATCTCTTGTGATTTGAGTATTATTAATAGCTGTACTTATTTGCCCTTGCATTACATTAATAGAAGTGCTATTAGATGTAGTTATCTCTTTTACATCTAATACAGCTTGTTCAATATCTTCTTCTACTTTTATATTCGAAATAGTTACATTACAAGCAGAGTTATAATTCCTTCTGTTAGGTTGGATATATAAGTTGTAATCTCCTTCCAATATATCTTTTGTTCTAGCATAAATAACTACTTTGTGGAGATTTTCATCATTAGGTAAATTAACACCTGGCGTATCATAATTATTATTTTGCAGAACATCATCTATATAAAGTTTTTGTTTTAAAAATAATATCGAATGTCCTCCTATACAATTCAAGTTACCACTATTTTTCTTTATAAAGAATCTTATAACATAATTACTCGAAGGTTTAAATATTCTCCCTAAAATTTTTATTCCTTTACCTTCCCAAGAATCTCCTGCATCAAAAGTATAAGAGTATTTATTAATATAAATCTTTGTTAAAAATGCTTCTATACAATCTTTTTCACATAAGTTTTTATCACTTATATTTATATTTTGAACTTCTGTTTTAAGACTATTAAAAGATACATCTAATGTTTGTCCAGTAAGGTCTATAGCTACCTTGCTAGCTAAAATACGTTGTGTATTAGTGTCTTTATTAAATCCTGTGATTAAGCTAGAATAATTTATCTGCTTTTCTCCTATTGAATTTGAAGCTATCATGCTTTCTTTTATTAAGTCATTCGCTATAGCCTTTTCCTTTATGCCTGTATGGTCTATTAAGGTGGTAGTGCCATCTTCTCCACGCAAAATAAAGTTAAAATTCCCTTTGGTATCTTGTCCCATTTGAATTCTAACTCTATTATTTTTGTCTTTAAATTGTTGCGTAGCTCCTACAATTTCTATTCCGCCATTTTCGCTTACTATCCTGAATTTATTAGTAGAAATGTCTCCTGCTTTAAGTGCTGAAATATTAACATTAACCATATTTGCATCTTTTACAAATATAGTATTCATGTTTAACTTATCTCCAGTAATCCCTCCAGTTTGAATGTTCTCACTAGATAAATTTCCATTAAGAATTGTTTTAAGAGTCGATGACTCTGCTTCTAATACTTTAATCTTTGCATTTATAATATTCGTATCTGTTATATCTGCTTTATTTATAAGTGCTTTATTTATTGTTGCATCCATAGCGATTAAATTCTGTATTTTTGCATCTATAACATTTAAATCCTCAATATTAGCTTTATTTATTAATGCTTCATTTGCTATTAATAATTCAGTAACAACTCTATTAATCTTATTTGCCATTGACCCATTTTGGTCAAAAGAATTTTTATTTTTAGTTTCTCCTTTTGCTTTTAATTCACTATCTAAGCCACCATCATAACTTAATTTTGTATTTAAGATAGGAAGTTTTCTTGTAATTCCCTCTACATCCGTATAAGTTATAATATCCCCTACATCAAGACTTAAATCCCCTTGCCATTTAATTGTATATCCTAAATAAGAAAATCCATTTAACCTATTATAAATATCTGTAAGAATAGCTTGATTTACCCAAGGATTCTTAAACTGTAGTTCCATACTATCAATTCCTAAGTTGCCTTTGGATAAAATTTCTTCTCCTACTTGACAGCTTATCTTGCCTATTTTGTATTCAACTTCATCTCTTTGTAAATCAAATACTCCTTCTCCTATATCTCTCTGAACATCTGTAGGATATATTATAGTAAACTTTCCATCTCTAGTTATTAACGCATTTCCACCACATATACTTGCTATAAACCCTAATACTTCTCTACAAGTAAAGCCTTCCAACTTCTTTAAATTATTATAAGTTGGAAGGCTTCCTATAAATTGTACTCCTGTAAACTCTACTAGTTCATTTACTATTTGTTGTAATGTTGAGGCGTCTCCTAACTTACTAAAGTATGGAGTTTTAAATTTAACCATATTATCATAACAAGTAAATTTTGTAGTAAAATCATCTTTTTTAACATTTTCTATATTAAAAATTCCTAAAGGAACATACTCTATTGAGTTATTTATCTTTAAACCCACTTCAACTTTTATTTGATTGGTATTAAATATAGTATCTGTAGTATTTCTTAAAACTAAATCCAAACACATTGAAGGTGTATTACCTATGCTAAATACCTCTTGAATACCACCATTTAATTCAATATTTTCTACTTCTTCATTTGTAAAAACCCTCTCTCCTATAGTTATTCTACATTCAAAACTTCTACTAGTTTTTTTAATTTCTGTTTTATACGCTGTACTTGTATTCTGCAATCCCTAACCTCCTTTCGTAAAATTCTAAGGTTAGATGTTATCTAAACATATAATCAATAGCAATTAATTCTCCAGGAGTTATATCACAATTACATTTTTCTAAATCACATGGATCTATTAAATGTATATCAACTTCATTTTCAATATCCATCAATTGATTTATATCTTTATTCCAATCCTCTAAACATTCCTCTTTAATGTTAAGATCACCCTGCTCATTGATTTTTAGCTTTCCCTCTTCATCTTTTACACAATATTTTTCTAATAATTTTGCTCTTTCATCATTATAAACTTTAACTTCTTTATCTATCTTTGCAATATTCCTTGCTACTGCATAACTAACTTTTATATTTAAATTCATTCCTGTTAGTCTATTTAAAACTACAACGCTATCTACTAACTGTTTATTACTTAATTTCATTATGCTTGTACCTCCGTTCTAGTTACTATATCTTTATTAGCTGCTAGTTCATCTTCTATCTTATATACCGCCTTATCAAACTCATCTAGATCTTTTCTAATTTCTACTTTATTTGCATCATACAACTCTTTGCTATATATTGTTCTAGTTGTACTTCCGTTGCTACCTGCATCTGTACTTATAGTAGCACTCATATGTACTACTTGTTGCCCCTCTATCATACTAACCCCTGACAGCGATATACTTCTATTTATTTTTAACATTTAAATCATTCCTTCCTTATTTTTAATAACTTTTAACTTTCCATTAATAATATTAATTCCTTTTTTATCTATAATTATCTTACTCATTTATACAACACCTAACATTCTATTAAACTAAATTTAAGACCTTTCCAAAGTGTACCTGAACTTGTTTCAATTCTTTGCATCGTTCTATCTCCTACATACATTGTACAAATTATAACTCCTCTTTGCGGATCTAAAAATTCAACATTTACTTCTTTTGGTGCAATTGCATTTAATATATCTGAACATTCATTTTGCGTTAATATTCCCCACTCTAGTTCAAGCTTTCTTTTTATTGCAATTCTATCTCTATACAATCTTCCTTTTGTATTTCTGCTAGATTTATTACTATCTAAATCACTTATCATTGCTGTATAAGGTAAAGGAGCAGGCATTTCCACTCCATTAATCTTTAAATAAGACATAAATACCAACTCCCCTATAAATTAATTAAACATTCACCATTATTCATTTCTGTTAATTTATTAATGCTATCTATTAAAACTCTAGCAAACTCTATATCACCAAGTTTTAATATTATTTGTATTGCTCTATCCTTTTCACCACTAGATATATTAGTTCCCCCTAATCTTTCTATTAGTTTAGATGCAAGTAAATCTAATCCCTGTGTATTATTTTCTAAAGGTACTACAGCTTCTTTACCAGCTTCACCTACCATTGCAAGAGTAGGACTATCTATAATACCTCCTTTAGCTAGATATGGTATATTAGGTATATTAACTCCAAAACTTTTACCTCCTATCCCAGGAATCCAACTAGGAATATTAACAGATATTTTATTCAATCCGTTTATAGCTCCATTTATAAGTCCTATAACTGCATTTAAAGGTAGTTTCATTACCCCTGTCATGCCACTCATAATTCCCCCAAAAATGTTGACTAGCCCCTTAAACGCTCTAGACCAATCGTTACTAAATGCTCCTTCTATGAAATCTACTACTCCCCTAAATATTTGTTTAACACTTTCCCATACAGAACGAACAGGTTGTAATAAGCCATTCATTATATCTCCAAGAAAACCAAATTGTTTAGACCAATCCGTTAAGAATATACTATCCATCCATGAACTAAACTGCGTAAATTTATTTTTTATAAAGTCCCAAACTTCTATTGCTTTAGCTTTTACAACATCCCAATGCTTGTAAAGCAATACTCCTATAGCAATTATAGCTCCTATAGCTGCAACTGCTATTACTATTGGCCAATTTACAGCTTTCATAGCTAATCCAAATCCAGTAGTAACAGTTGTTGCTATTACCCCTACAGAGTTCCAAATACCAACAGCCATATTCCATAGATTCATTGCTCCTGTTACTAACCCCCAAGCGGCTGCAAAACTTCCTAATACCAGTACCAAATCTTCTACCAAAGGCTTATGTTCACTAATCCATTTCCCTATATTGCTTAAGGAATCTCCTAATCCATTTAATATACTTACTATCATACCGCCTGTCCAACTAGCAATAGGTTGTAAAAAACTATCCCATAGCCATTTTCCTAAACTCATAAATACCTCTAAGATAGGATTTAAGAAATCCAATGCTCCTGCGAGCAAATTAAAAAATGCTGGTAATAAATCGCTTATGGTCCAGTGTGCTAATGGATCTAATATTTCAACAAAAAACCATTTTAATATTTTCCCTAAATTATTTACTATTGGGGTAGCTGCTACCTTAACTTTATTAAAAGATTCTATTAATGGTTGAAAATTGAAAGTTTTAAAATAGTCTTTAATTCTATCTACTAATAACTTCATTGAACTATCAACTTTACTAGTATCTAATGCTGGTGCTACTAATTGAGGAACTTTAGATGCTCCACCACCTCCAGAGCTATCTCCACTATCATTTTGGGAATTTAAAGCATTTATTTCATCAAAGCTTGCTAATCCTAATGCATCTTTTGCAGCCTTTCCTGCTTCTTTTGCACTATCTCCATAAGCCCCCATAGCTACCTTAGCATCTATTAAACCTTGTGTAGCTTGCTTGCTTTGATTAAAAGTTTTTCCAAATATAGCGCTTATAAAACTAGCAATGTATTGAGTTACAATACTCAAAGCACTCATTAGAGCATTAATAGCTGGTAGTATAGCTTGATATATCGGTGTAAATGCAATCATTAAATTACTTTTAATTTGTGCTAAAGAATTAGAGAACTGTTCATTAGTCTTTAGGTTATTTAAAAGACCTGTTCCCATTGATTTAAGTCCACTTAAAATCATAGGAAACATTATTCCCCAAGTAAACATACTTCTAGCAATTATAGATATATTACTTCTATGAGCTCTCATAGAGTTATTAGCTTTCTTAGTTGAATTATCAACTTGATTTAATGAATTTTTGACTTTATTATAATTATTACTTGAATTGCTAGATCCATTACTTGACTTAGCAAATTGAGCATCTAAATCAGCTAATTTAAACCCTAATTTATCAGATTTATTTATTAAACTACTTATAGTTCCTTCTGTTTTAAGTATCTGTTCGTTAATCTTACTCTTAGTATTTTGATTAAATGTATCTTTAAAAGACTCTTTCAATTTTGATAGCTTTTCTCTTTGTTGCTCTATTTTTGCATTAGTAATATCTAAATCTCTAGCTGTACCATCAATTTGAGTTGCTAAAACCTCTTTATCAATAGATTTAACTGGCGGTCCTCTTAATGTATTAGTCTTAGGCATATTAGATATTTTAGGTTTTTCAACATTAGCTCTAGGAAATTTCACTTGTGGTAATTTAACATTTTTTACTGATTCAAATACAGATTTCAGTGTATCTTTTAAATTACTTCTCATTCTATTTATCATAGACTTAATATTAGAATCTAATGATTTCACACTACTATTAGCATTTTTTTTCATTCCATCAAACATTGACTTAGCTCCTGCATTTAATGAAGTTTTTAAATTCTTAGCTATAAGTCCACTTATAGAACTTATTTGCTTTCCTAAATCACTTTTGACTTCTAGATCTAAACTAATTTTACCTACACTATCGCTCATCACTTTCTCTCCTTTCAATCATAATAAAAGCACCTAGTATTAAACTAAGTGCTTAAAATATTATCTTGCTTTTATCATAGCATCATATAATGACTTACAAAAAATTCTCGCTGTAAAGCATTCTTCAAAAGTTAATGTAAAATCTCTACATTCAATTATAAGATATTTCTTTTTATTTACTTTCTTCTTTTTCATTGCTAGTGCAAATGGTCCAAATAATGCAATTCTAGTTGCTGTAAATCTTCTTACAACTTCCTTTTCTGTTTCTATCTTTACATTTAAAACATCTGAAATATGTATATCTACCTTTGCCCCAAATAAACTTGAAAAAACCAAGTAATCTTTATACAATTTCAATGTAATAGTACACTCTTTAGGATAATATGGATGTGATCCAAAATACTTCAATGTAGCAGTTGCTATCATCTTCCCTTTATCCACAATTCCCTTTATATTATTATAACTTTCTTCGATTATTTTTTTACTTTCTTTTAGCCCTACACCGGTTAAGTCCCCATATTTTTTTATCGCTTCTATTTTATTGTAATTTGTTTCTTCTAAAATAGATATAGCCTCAATATTTCCCTCATTAGATTCCATATTATCAATTAGTTTATTCTGTGTCTGGAAATTCTTATCTAAAATCAATTCAGTTCCACAATTATTACAGAACTTAAAAGTAGACTCACACTTATTCCCACAGTTTGTACAAAAAATAGTCTCACTCATATATACCCCTCCAACAACAATTTGTTAGTTTTAGTATATACTATCCAAAAGCTTTTGCAAATATTTCCTGTACTTTTCTTATTTCTTCTTGCTTTTCTTCTTCTGTCATATCTCCAATAGCATTATTTCCGTTTCTCCAATCATTTCTTATTTTATGCTGTTCTTTAGTAAAGTTCTTAAGCATATCCTTATCCTCTTCACTTCTAATAGATACAATTTGACCCAGAGGAGTTTCTGGCATTATTCCTTTCAATAATGTAGAAAACTCACTCCATGTCATATCCGGCTCATTTCTAAGCCTTATATTGTATTGCATTGCAAAACTTGCTTCTATTAAGTCAAAGTCCTCAAATATATCGTACCATTTATCCCCTGGGAGATTTCTTCGCTTTCTCTGCTTCTTTTTCAATATCTTCTAACTCTACATCTGCAATAGCTGCCATTATTACATTAACTATCATATTATAACTTGGCATACTAAGGTCTAACTTTTCAATATATTCAAAAGCTTCTTTACCTAAAGCAACCTTAACTATATCCTCCAGCCTTTTATCATCTTTTATTTTTTTATCCTCTGCAATAGCCATAATTTTAAATGCAGCTGCTTTACTATTATTTATTTTAAATTCATGATCTTCATCTAATTTTATCACCGGCTTTTGATTACCATTTTCTAATCTATTTATAATATCATATACTCTTGCCATTTATTAACCCTCCTATCCTGCTGCTGGTGAGTATGTTGGTTTTCCATCACCTATCATTTCAAACTCTAAAGGAGCTACATTTGTACTATCTCCGCCACCAACATTTTTAACATTAATTACACAATCAAATGCTAGTTTAGAGCCATCTGGGAACTCTATTTCTCCTTTTGTAGAGCACTCTAATCCATCTTTCCAAGCTATAGCAGCTACATAATCATTTCCTTTATCTCCAACATTTCTTTTACCATTTAAACCTATAGTAAATTTCTTGCCCGTCATTAAACTTCTTTCCCAACCCGCTGTAGTCATAGGTGTCCAACCTTCTACAGTACCATCAATACTTATAGAAAAAGTTTCCATGTCAGCTATTGTTGCCATATCTTGGTCAACACTTGCTTTACCTTTTGTTCCAATTTTAAACTTTAAATTATATACTGGAAATACTCCACTAAATGCAGTCATATTTATACCTACCTTTCATAATAAATTATTATTTCAATTACATATTCGATAATACCTTCTGAATCACTTCCAACATAAATAGGAGAATCTGTTTTCATTTTAAACTGAATAACTCTCTTTCCTCCTATAGTTCCATCTTGACCAAAGAAAGCATTATAAACTTCTTGTGCTTTTAATTCAGCTTTATTACTATTTTTCCCCCAATGTACTAAAATAGAAATAGCCTTCGTGGTGTAACTTGTTTGTGCTAAACCTCCTAAAGCTATTCTAGGCATAGGTCCTACTGTATTATAAATTGTAATACTTTCTTCCTTATCTCCTACTTTATTTAAGTACCATTGTGGACTTTCTATCTTAGTCTTTAAATATTCTCTTATCTCACTTAATAACATTACTTAATCAACCCCTTGCTAATAGTTTTAAGATTTTTAGCATAGGCATCTATAACAAACTGTTTATTATCCCCATATAAATAACTATCCATCCATTTACCTTGTGCATTTATATTCTTATCTGTACGAAAATTATATTCCGGATGCCAATATAAACGCCTAGCATATGGGGTATCAAATATAAGTCTTGTATAACCCAAGTTAATTCCTGTAGTGTCCACAAAGCCACTATCCTCTAATGTGCTAGTATCTTTAGGAACTACCGCACTTGTTTTTATATCGCTTAAAACAGCATCTCCAGTCATTTCTAAAGCTTTTCTATGTGATTCTATAAGCCTATTTATATTTGCATTGTTGAGCTCTATTTTTACACTTACACTCATTATTGTAAATTTAACTCTGTACTAAATACTGTTCCATCTGGATTTAAAGGTCTTTCAATTGAATAAATCTTTTTCTTTATTCCATTTACTTTTACATATCCCTCAAATGGACCATTGTAAATAGGACCTTCTATTACAGCCTTGCCACTTAAAGTGATTAACTGTTTTTCTGCATTTAGTACTTGTTTGGTTTTATCTGTAAAATTACACATACCTTTATAAATAGACTTTTCTTCATAATCACCATCTGCATTAGTACCTTCAAAACATACTTCTATAGGTGTATTAGCTAACCATCTAGGGAATGGTAATTTCAATCCCATAATTAAACCCTCCTACAAGTTAAGCCAGTTTGCTTAATGTAATTTAATACTTCCTGTGTAGTAGTAATTCCATTAACTTTATTTGTATTAAAACTAACCGATGTACTACCAGCACTAAAACCACTTAAAGGCATATTTATATACTCTCCATACTGTTCAGTAAATTCTGCATGAATACATATAGCCTTTTTTATTTTATCCTTTTGAAATTCTGTAAGGTTATTAACCCCTTTGCCATTTATTCTATTATAAGTTAGTGTATCAATTTGATCTGATGCTCTTTCAAGTTTCTTTTCTATACTCTCATCTAGAAGTATTGTTCCTTTAAAGGTTTCCTTATAATATGAAATATCTACATAAGCCATTTAATCACATCCTTAAATTAAAAGAAGGATACTATTAAGCACCCTTCTTCAATTCCTTAATTTCTTCCTTAAGTTTTTTATTTTCCTTTTCTAACTTTGCAGCCTTATCTTCTAATTCTTTATAAAGTTCATATGAAACCTTTTTACCTTCTCCATATTCTAATATTTTCCCATCAGAGTCATATATATCATATCCCTCTGACTTATAGTAATTTTTCTGTGATTCATCTATGATGTAAACTTTATTGTCCTTACTTGCCTTCATATATTACTCCTTTCTAGCCTTCTGTTTCTGCATTTATAGCAATACCACAAGATTTATTTTCTATTAGGAATGTATCTGTATAATATCTATTTTGATATACATATTTATCAGCTGTACGACTATCTGTCCCTGGTGTAAATAACTTCATGTAAGCATATTTATCCCTTGATACAACACATGAAGGGTGAATAAGCATCATATGAATTTGTTTTGCATCGCTTGCTGGAGCACATCCATTACTAAAGTCATACTTTGTCTTAAATCTTGCACTAGGAACTTTAACTATATTTACATCATCTAAAGAGTAAACTCTTCTGTCTATTTTCCCATTATTAGAAGTTACATCAATATTTCTAGTTAAACCACTAGCATTTTTAAGTAACTTATACATAGCTGGAGTAACATAAAGTATTCTTCCTTCGCTTGGTACTCCTAAATCGTCCATCTTCTCCATTTGAGTGTCAAACCAATCCAATATATTTGCTATTGTAAGAACTGTATTATCAATAACAGCACCTTTAGATTTATAAGCTTTCGCTTCTGCATATAATTTAGAATATCTATAACTATCCTTTTCTGGTATTGCCTGCTCTGTTTCAAATACATTTTGGATATTAGCTACTTCTAAAACTAAGTTTGTTTCATCTATATCCATTGGATCTAACGCAAACTCTATATCTCTATCGTGTGTAAGTTTCTTTGGTTCCCAATCATTTGCTATAGTTCCAGTATTAAATCCCATATTACTTCTATTATGGTCCTTATAACCACTTAAAGTTAATCTAGGTAACTTAATAGTTTGCGCATTAATAAACTTAATACCTGGATTAGATTGCGTTAATGCATAAGATGTTAACTCCCTTACATATTTTTGTTGTAATTCTCTTTCAAATTGTTCAGCATAACTATATACCGCCATTAAAAATCATCTCCATTTCTTATTTTTATTTGTTTCCAAATACTCTTGATAAAGCATCATTTACATTATTTTTTGTTTGCGCTGCTCCTGCACCAATCTTAAAGCCTTTATTCTCTTCTTGTTGTTGCTGTTGTTCTCCCTTAAAGCTTGGATACTTTTCTAGTACCTTATCAATAGCCTGTTCTATTGTTACTTCTTCTGTAACCATAGCTTTAGCTAATGTAACTACATCATCTACAGAAGTTGCTATAACTCCTTTAGATAAACAAGTTACTTTTGCTTCAAGTGCTGTTGCCTTTTCCTCTGCTGCAAGTCTTGCTTTTTCAGCATTAGTCAAAGCTTCATTTTTCTTTTCTTCTTCTGTTTTTTGACTTTCTTTCCACTCGTTATAAGCCTTTAATTCTTCTTTTGAAAGTTGCCCTCTCTTTTCTCTAGCTACTCTCTCTTGAATTAGCTTATCAACATCAGCTTGAGTGAACGTCTTTTCTTCTGGATCTTCTTCATTTTTTGAACCTTCACCACCATCTTGACTACCTTCTCCACCATTAGCTCCAGTGCCATCTCCCCCATCTGCTTGGAGTAATCTACCCATACCTAGTTGCTTTCTTAAATTACAATTTACTATAAACATTAACTACCTCCATTTATAGCCTGTCGGCTGTTATTTCCATGCACAGTTTAAAGCCTTAAGCACGTTTTGGGCATAATAAAAAGCCTTAGTTTCCTAAGACTTTTTACTCAATTTAAACTTTGTACTCAACTTTGTATTTAAAATATATTAATTATTTTTATCAAATCTCAAAAATAAAAGTATAATAAAACTTATTAGCAACATTCCATCTATAATTAAGTATGAATCAAAAAGTTTAAATATACTTCCAAAAAAAGATATTGCAAGCATTATTAACACTATGTTTTTCCAAAAATCTTTCATAAATTTATATAATTACTCAAAACATGCTGAGTATACTCCTCCTAACGAGAATAGTTCAAGTAATATATCTCTTCCTGAAACACCTGCAGCTGCACCCGAAACTGCTGCTTTAGCTGCTGCTAATTTTCCCTTTGCAGCTTTGAATTTATTATATAATCCTACTGTCTTATTAACAAATTTTGTAGCGCCTCCAACAGCCTTAAGTACACTCTTAACTTTTGCAAGTTTAGCTGGAGTAAAATTTACTAAAACAGCAATTCCTATCGCTGAAACACACCCTACTACTCCTCTTTTACTTCTAACAGTATCTGAAACGGTTAAATCTGGTCGTCCATTTTCCGCAAAATATTTATTAACACTATATGCACCACTTTCAATAATATCATCTGGCATATTTTCAATTAATAATAAAACCTCAACCTCTTTTTCACCTAAAATTAAGGTTCCATCATCAAATGTAGTTATATCAGATATATTATATTCCTCATTTGTAGCAGCCTGTACTAAAGATGTATTAATTGATAAAATCATACTAAGTACTAAAATTGAACTAATAATTTTTTTGTATTTCTTCATCATTCTCATCTCCTTTATATTTTTATCTATGTTTAAGATACAAAGTTGACTTTAATTAATTTATTTTCTAATTATTACCATTGTAAAGGATGCATTTTTACAAATATAGTCTTTTTTTTTATTTTTTTATATGTTATCCTAAAAATTAGGATTATAAAAGCACTTACTATATACTTAGCAAGTGCTTATACTTCTTTAATTGATTCTATTTCATTCTGATAAAGTTCATAGCTTAAGTTACCTACTTCTACTCCAATACTATCAACTTCTGGTTCATTATCCAGTGCCTGAGTAAAGTCTGTGCATTTACCCTTTATTATTTCACCCTCTACACAAATTACTTCTATCTCCTTACCTACATACTCCCACAATCTCATGCTATCACTCCTTTTCCATTGGAACTATATGAATTCCTTTCTTTGAATAGTGGATTTTGAATCTATTTGTATTACTCCTTACATTAGTTCTATTATTTACATTCACACCAATATCTTTATCAGCTTTAATAATTTCTTTTCCATCCCATTCGCCTTTTTGATTTAATCTTATTATTCCAGTACCAGCATATTTATTAACAAGTTCTTGTGCTTCTTCTAAAAATATATTTAAATAACTTCTACCTTCAATATAGTTGTTATGCCCTAATATATGCTTACCTTGCTTTCCAACGTCAATTCCTAAAGGTTGAGTAGTCCTTATATACTCTCTAGTTTCTTTAATTTTAGCATTAAGCGATTTTTGTTTCAATACTTCTGATTCTATATTACTATCATTTATTTCTATCCCACTTATAAGTTTCTCTCTGCTATGGTTTCTTCTAAGCTGTTTATTATTATCTAGATGTGTTCTTAGGCTTGTTTCTAACGCTTTAACTTTATTACTAGCTATACTTTTACTTTCTTCATCAAGTGAGCCCCCCTCAAACCTTTTCCACTTTCTAATTTTTCTTTCAAGTGCTCTTTGCTTTTGTTCAGCTTCATAAGTCTTAATAGCTTCTTTACCATCCGGAACTACCGGAAGTCTTGTTATACCTTCAAAATAAGTAATTAATGAATGTCTACAATTAGGATGTAGTAGTCCTTTTTCTATCGCTTCACTTACCAATTTATATTTATCTTTATACTTCTCAATATATTCTGTACTTGGGTAACTAAATATATCATCTATAACTATCTTTCCTTGCCATGGTTCACACTTAGGACAAGTATTGGAATGAGCACTGATAACTACTAAATGTATTCCATATTCATCTCTCTTGCTACCTTCTCCTAAAAGCATAGCTCTATGATTGGCTGTTCTTAATGCCATTTCTGCATAACTTGCTATATTAACATTAGCACCGTTCTTATATTGTATAGAGTTAATGCCCTTATCTAAGAAATCTTTAGTAGCCATATCTATAGCTTGATTTAACGTCTTAGCACCATTTTGCAAGTACATATGAGTTTTAAATATAGTTTGTCTATATACATCATCCATCTTTCTTAGGACTGAATATTGAGCCTTATTTAAATCTTTATTTACCGTAGATATTAATGCTTCTAGCTTTTTTTCATTAACCCCAAAGAAATTTTCTTCCTTAGGAGGTTTACTTTCCCTTCCTAACTCTTTAGATATATATTCTCTAGTAGTTTGTTTCTCTTCTATATCATCTGGAAACTCTATTGATTGATTTTTGGGTTTAAGCTTAATGATTTGTTTAACTTTATTTATTAATCTAGTTACTCTACTTTCACCTTTATTAAAATTTCCTCTTAACTCCTTATCTATAGCTTTCTGTATAGGCTTATTATATTTACTAACTATCTTCTTATTTCTTTTCCTATACTGCTCCATAGCTCTTAATTTAGATAATTGCCATTGTTCCCATTCAAAACCTTCTTTTTTTTGTTCGTTTTGATGAAAATAAAAAGCCCTATGCATACTAGAAATTAAATCAAGTTCCATCTGTTCAAATATATTTCTAATATCATAAGATTTATCTCTTTCTTTTTTAACTTCATCTTTTACATATTGCTTATTTATTTTCTTAAGTATTTCTACTAACTTACTAGGTTTATTCTTCTTGGCCATCTAAATCCACTTCCTCTGGATTATTGTTATAGTCTTCATCATCTACAACCTTCGGTTCTTCCGTTTCAACCATTCCATTTTGTTCCTTGATTCTTTGTACTTCAATTTTCTTTTCTTCATCTGTCATCGTATCTCCATAAAGTTCATCAACTACTTTTTCAATAGACATTATTCCATAAGACTTAGCTTTTCCTATTATCTCTACTACTGTATCAAAACTAGGACTAGCATATTCACCAAAAGCAATTGATACTTCATATTCTCCAGGATATTTTTTGTTAAGAACATCATTAGTTTTTAATATTATCTCAACTAAATGTGGTATTACTTCTGTCAAGGTATCAACTATCTTATTTCTTGTATATAAAGTAGTCTTTTCCTTCTCTCTTTGTGCTTCTGCATTATCTGTTTTCTTAAGGTCTATTCCTAATGTAGAAGGACTTATAATACCTTGTAAACACATATCTATTGCATTAGCGTAACTTTCTACATAAGCTAAATAATTAATATCAGCTTGTTTCATATCTATTTGGTTATTTGCATTTTCTGCAAGGCTCGTTCCTACCGCTATAAACTTATTATCAAATGAATTAGGCTTTAATAACTCTCCAGTATTGGGATTTCTAGGTATTAAGTCCTCTGGAATATACTTTTGTACTCTTCCATCTCTTATTGCATCTATCCATTGACTTATAACCTCATCTAAAGCATCAAAGGCATCTGATTTATTATCTAACAAACTCTTTCCTCTACCTTCAAATTTAACACTTTTAAAGAGCATTAGGGGTAATGCCATAATAAAATCACCATTGAACGTTACATTAACTAGATTAGATGTTTCTTCTATAGCTGATAAAGTTACTTCATTATCTCTTTCATCATAAAGCTTATACCTTACATACCCTTTACCATATATCTCTACTAGCTTATATCTCTTATAATTTGATTTATTATAATAAGTTATGAACTTAATTTCTTTTAATCTTCCTCTATTTGTTTCATATTCAACCATGGACCCATCAAAGAATTCTAGTATAGGATATTCACTTACTTCATTATCTATTGATATTTTGAATGCTCCATCTCCACTTACTAAAACTTTAGAAATAACATCGCCTATCATTTCATCGAACTTATTATCTCTTCTTATTTCTTCCCAAATATTATTCTCTTCTTCATTTTCTAATTCAATACTATCTATATCCGCTACTATAATATCGCTAAGCCTATCAACTATCATTGCTGGTAATCCACTATGTATCTTTCTAATACTTAAATTTTCACTGGGTACAGCACTCCAAAACCTTGCTTTATTAACTGGATCACTACTTATGTTCTTAAAAAATTGCTCTAGCTCGTAAGCTTCACCTCTGTACCAAAGTTTATTTCTTATTAGATTAGTTTCATAGGTATATGCTTCTTGTATATTAATACTACTTTGTGATGCAGGCTGCACATTTAAATATTTAATTGCTGCTTTTGTTAACATACTTTTAAATCCTCCTATTAATCCCATATCTATTCTCCTTTATAATTTCCTATCTTTGTTCTAAATGGTATCCATGCATACTGACTAGAGTTAATTGTATGGTCATTACTATCTTCTGGTTCGTATTTATCCTCTTTCCAACTATAGCTCTCTAACTCTCTAATATGCTCTATACACGTATTTAAAACTTCATAATATATTTTATTCTCTACATTAATCCAACCTAATGCTAAGTGAATTCTATCTATTATAGTTATCTTCTTATAAGCATTTAAGAAATTATATACACACGGATTAGTTCTTTTAAATTTCTTAAGCTCTGTTATAGTTGCCTGGTCAGCTGAATCTACAAAAACATCTCTTGCAAGTCCCCATTCTTTTCTATTTCTCTCTAAGAAATTAAAAAACCTAGGAGCTATGTCACTAGGTGCTAATGGTATCTCTAAATTTTTATTATTATATACTTCCTCATCTAGTATTACTAATTTACCTTTATCAGTTATTCCTGTAAAAGTCATTGCTAATGTATCTGGACTACTTTCTGAATATGCTGTATCTAAACCAGCACTAAATTGAATAAATTTATATGTTTTAGCTTTTTCTTTGCTTATAACATTGTTCTTTCTTTCAAAATTAGAAAATATTAATCCTGTTGCTCTTCCCCTAAGCCCTAATATTTTATTCTTATAAAGCTTAGTACCTTTAGGAGCTGATAACTTCTTTTTCTCTATATCCTCATTACTTAAAGATGCATTATCATAGAAGCTAAAAAACCAGTAGGTCCAATTAGGCTTCTCTTCTGAATTGAGTTGCTCTAATATTTCTACCGGTACATCTTTCTTATATTGTTCTAATGGTCTAGCACAATTAATAAACTCTGAATAGATAGGTAAGTTTGGATCATCTGGATTAAGTGTAGCCATAAGATAATCATTTCTTGTACATATCTCTCTTACAAACTCAATACTTGCTGTATTAACTTCATCTATTAATACACATCCAAATTGAGACCCTAAAGCCATTTTCCACTTATCGGCATTATCATAGCCTAAGATGTATATAATCTTCTCCCCATTAGGTGTATTGTACCTAATATGAGGTATTTTATTATCTTTATCACCATTTCCGTTATATCTAACTAAATCACCAAATACATCAGTAATCCCATACTCCTTTTGAATTATATTTTTTTCACATACACCAGTTGTTTTAGATGCTATAACATGCATTTTCTTAGGTGACTTAGCAACTTGTAACATAAATTTTAATATTCCTACTGTTGTTTTTCCTGCTGCTGTTGTACCTTCTAGAAATTCTACTGGAGCATTATACTTTAAAAATCTTTTGTACTTGGGTGATAATTTGTAATCATTAGACATTAATCACCACCCCCAATACATATATTTCGTTTTACTTACTACGAAATGTATATTTTAATGAATAAAGTTTACAAATATTAAACTGTTTTTAATATATTTATAATTCTAAAACCTTGTGTTTCTGTCATTTATTCTAATTTCGCTAAATTAGAGTTATTCGAAATTACTCTTCCTCTTCAATTTCCAACTGCTCTAATATAGAGTTTAATTTTCCCATACCTATATCTACATTCCCTTTCACCTCTAACTTATCTTTAAACATTCCTAAATGCTTTCCTATAAGTTCAAGATTTTTAGTTTTATCATATAGTTTTATTTCCCTTTCAGTTATCTCGCCCCCACCTTCTGTAGGGATAGTTTTTACCTTAACTGCTGCTATTGCTGCTGTATCATCTCTATTAGCATTAGATTTAACTGTAGCTGTATCCATATTTATAACATCTGTCGCATTAACAAATCCTAGTCTTGCTAGTTCTATTAATACTCTATCCGCATTAACTCCAGTACGTTTAGATCTTTCCGCCATAGCTTCATCTATACACGTGCGTATACTAACATTTGTTAACAATCTACTCCCTTGCTCATTCGCTGTCTTTGCACTATATCCTGCCCTAATAGCCGCTTGTGTAGCATTAAGGTCTATTAAATACTCTTCTACGAACCTTTCTTGTTTTGGTGTTAACTTGGCCATTAATGCCACTCCTTTCTGTTTATATATAACAAAAGGCTAACTCTTTATTTAGCTAACCTTAATAAATTTATCGCTATTTAGACTTTTCTTTTTTATATCTTAATATCATTTTTTGTAGGAAACTATAATACTTATAATATCTTGTAGTCCTTATCATACCAATAGTTAATATAGTAAGCAAAGTTACCAGTATTATTAAAAAAATATACATAGCTCCTGATTCTTTATACATCGTTCCCATAATACCTAGAAAAAAAATTACTATCGGAAATATGGAAGATTGTAAACTAAATTTATTTATCTCCTCTATCTCAACTATTAACATTGTTTCAATATCTTCTATTTCATTATTATCCTTTTTCCCCAACCAGTTAAATATACTTTCTCTTAATAACGTCATGTTAGATTCAAATTTTTCAAACTCTTTTTTAAATCTGCATATTTCCTTATAATCAGGAGTATATACCTTAAAAAAATTTCTCATAAAATCACCTCAATATTTATTTCGAGAAGTTTATGATCTTCTTTATATATTAAAAAGCTAGACAGAAATTAATATACCTATTCCCCATATAATCATTGTAAAATTATCCACACCTTCACCCCAACTTACAATTTTATACTCTTCTGTAAATTAAGAAAAGCACCTAATGAATAATCATTAAGTGCTTTTCTTTGTAATCCTTGTCCATTTGAGGGTTATTTAATTTTTAATATTTTATACTGATGTTTATAAAGGGTTTTGGGTTTTAAGGATTTATGAGAGTTCTAAGTAAACTTCTTTCAATATCATATTACTACGTAACATTAATGTTCTCAATATCATATAAAGTAACATATATTGTAACATTTATTATATAACGTCCCTTATACTTTCAGGAAATAATATTGTTACTAGTTTATTTATTAACCTCTTCCTATTTCTAATTATTGTTATTCTCTCTTTATTAAATTTTTCCGCAATTTCTTCATCTGTACTTATCTTTTCTTCCTCTTCATTTAAATATTTATATCTAATAATATTAAAGTATCTATCTTCTCTTATTTTATCTAATGCATTATCTATTCTTTTTAAATCTCTTTCAGTTTCTAACTTCTCTAACATATACTTTTCTTTTAATTCTGTATATCTATCCCCTTGAGTAGATCTATTAGCAGAACTAAAAACAACAATACTCTTTGATTTTTCAGGTAGTCCAAATTTTTCTAAATCTTTTATCGCTTCTTCCTTCTGATTTACTGCTTCTTTTAAATTCTCGTAATTATATAGTAATAGTTCTACTCTTTTATAAAAAGACAACTCATTTTTTATTTTATTTGAACTATTTAACTTCTCTATTATTTTATCTGCTATATCTATAGTTTTTGCTTCTATTGTTTTTTCTATTGTCTTTTTTACATTTTCGTTGATTATATCTAAATTTGTTTTTTCCTTACTCATTACTCTTGCCTCCTATAGTTCATTATTTATAGTTCTTTTTATTAAATGCTTGATTAATGTATCTATCCCAATAGTTACCTATAAATTCACTATACTTTAAAACTGGTATATGAAGCTTTTCACATACTTTTTTTATTGCAGTTTTTCTTTCTAGTGGATTCTTTGTTCTATCCCAAATTACTTTACATTCTTCATATGTGATTATATTTTTATACATATATCCTCTTCTCCTATTTAATATTTTTTCCTTTTTATCAAAAATACTACACCAGCTATTGTTGAAATTATGATAACTCCTGTTAAGATATCTTTCCATATTCCACTGAATCCATAGTTAATTGTTTCAGTAGTTCCATTCGTTGTAATAACTGCTGTATTATGACTAGTTGCCATTCTATATAACCAGTAATTGTCCCAGAAGCTCGTCCTGTAGCTTTCCCCTCTATCATTTATATAAGTTGTATTGTTATTATTTATATATGTCTTTTTAATTACTGTAGTTTTATTTTTTGATTCTGTTTTTGTATTTGCTTTATTATTTTTACTTGTTTCCTTATTGCTTGAATTATTTTTCACTTTATTTGTTTTGCTAGTGCTCGAACTTGATTTACTACTAGATTTAAACGATCCACTTTTAAAACTACTTGTAGAAGATCTAGTAGCAACTCTAGCTGGAGAGCTCCTTACTACAGTTGCAGCTAAACAAGTTTTATTAAAAGTAAATATGATTAAAACAAGAAATATTTCTATGGTCTTTTTAAATGTTTTTCTCTTACTCATTTTTTCTTCCTCCTATATAAAAAATTTCGACCTATATAAATCCTAAGATAACGTAACCTTCTGGTACATATTTCTTTTCATCTTCATTTCTACCTAGAATATACGTTATGGTTACATTGCATTCTGCATACTGTAATCTCCCATCTTTATATTCAACTAATTTTAAGTTATCTCCAACTTTAAAAGGTCTATCATCTTTTCTAACTTCAAACTTTTTTTCTTCCCTTGACTACTTCATTAAAATATTTACTTTCAGTTTTTAATTCATGTATCATTCTATTCCTCCATATAATCATTTAAACAATTTCGATTGATTCACATTCTAATGGCTTTAATAATATACAATGCTCCTGGTCTACCCAACCATACATATGTCCATTCATTAACCATCTATCTTCTTTTTCAAGTCTTACAATATATTTTCCTCGTCCTCCTTTTCTGCTTTCTGAATGGACTTTAAATCTTTTTCCTATGCATTTGCTATACCATTCATTACCTGTTGATTTTAATATCTTAATATACATTCTACATATCGCTCCTTTTTATATAGATCGGATTACTTATGTAGTCCGATCTTAATTTATTTGAAATACGTATTAAAAATCTGTAGAAGCAATTATTTCTGGTTCAAGTAATTCTTTATCTCCATATAATTCTTCAATTGCAACTTTTAATGAACAGTATTTATGAACCATTCCATCTATCCTCATTAAATCTCCAAACTTAGGGTGTTGTTTCCATTTACCATCTACCTTTATATAACTTATTAATTCATCTTTTCCCTCAAGGTCAGAAATATCACCTTCATCTTCTGTTAGAAGGAACATTCCATCATTATATAAATCTCGTTCCTCTACGTTATCCTCTGTTAAATCATCACCAAACTCTTCATTGTACCATTCTAAGGTTTTTGCTATATTCCAAGGTGTTACATACCATTCATAATTGGTCTTACGTCAATATCTTGGACACAAAAAGTCAAACTTTTTTTATGCTACACCTCTAGCTAATAATTCACATTGATTTGGAGTCATGTAATTAATAGAAGAGTGTAGCCTTTTTCTGTTATACCAGCCTTCAATATATTTAAATATAGCTATATTGGCTTCTTCGAAGGTACGGTATGTATTTCTATAGATTTCTTCCTTCTTTATTGAAGAATGAAAAGATTCTATACAAGCATTATCATATGGACAACCTTTTTTACTAAATGATTGTATAATATTAAACTGTATACATAGCTCTTTTAAATCATTACTAGTATATTGAGAGCCTAAATCTGTATGAAATATTAAATTTTTATTTTTATCTGGATTTTGGCTGTAGTAGGCATTTTTTAAAGCTTTAATAACTAAATCATTAGTCATTCTTTTACCGAAGGCGTAGCCAATTATTTTTTTTGAATGTAAATCAAGAACTGAAGCTAAATAGCACCAACCATCTTTGATAGTATGAATATATGTAATATCGCCAACCCATTTTTCATTAATAGAAGTAGTTGCAAAATCTCTATTTAAAACGTTTTCTAAATCTTCTGCTACTTTCTTATTTGAATGAGGCTTATATTTTTTTACAGTTATTGCACAAAGACCAAGTTCAGTCATTTTTCTTTGAACTCTCTTTATTGACACATTAAAGCCTTCTGTACCAAGTATATGATGAATCCTAGGAGCACCATATATCCCTTTATTAGCTTTATATATCCTTGTAATCGCTGCTTTTAATGCATCATTTTCTATTGCTCTTGAAGATTTAATTTTATCAAAAGATTTATAATATGTACTTCTGGCTACGCCTAGAACGGTACACATAGTCTTAATATCATGATTGTTTTTATTATTATCTATAAATAGTATTACTTGATTTAATTTCTTGTTGCAAATATGGCCATAGCTTTTTTTAATATTTCATTTTCCTCTTTAATCCTTGCCATTTCCTTTTTTAAAGCCTTTACTTCTTTAAGTGTCATAGATTCATTTTCATCTATTTTAACTTCTTTTACATCTTTAACCCAGCCGTTGATTGTTGATTTTGCAATGCCATATTCGCTACTTAGCTCTGCTAAGCTCATTCCTGATTTAAATAAATCTACTATCATATTTTTATATTCTTGATCATACCTTTTGCCACTTCCCATAATGGACACATCCTTTCTTAACTAAATATAATTTTACTTAGTTCGACTTAATGTGTCCACTACTTTATACTAACACCAATAACCTCTCTTTTATTTATTTTCTTATTTCGTAATAGTTTCAATTTCTATTTGAATTACGCACTATATTCTCCAAACAAATTTAAGTGAACAAGTATCATCATCACATTCTAATTGGTCTTTTTCGATTTCCTTTCCACAATTAGGACATTCAAATTTACTATTTTCTTTAGGAATTGGTACATAATATTTTGTTTCCAGTTCATATATAATTTGTTCTGATTCTTCTTTAGATATCCCACATTCTAATAAGCATTCTATTGCTTCATCATGGCTACGATTCAATCTTATAGAAAAAGAAACATCATCTATAGATTTCATATTAAATTCTATTGGTCTAAGGTTTTTACCATATTCCAATAACCTCCATCTTTCATAATCTTCTTTATTCATAAATTTTGTTACAAATGCGTCTACTATACTTGAAAAACAAGCATATTTACCTTTATATTCTACGTTACATCTTCCCATTAATAAAAACACTTCCTTTTTTTATTACTTCGTACTTTTTTCAAATTATTCACTTCTTAGAAAGGCATATCTACACTATCTACTGGTGTCATATCTTCTTCAATGCTCATGCCATATTTATTATTTACTTTTCATTTCTTGTAGCTGATTTGAAGAATATTAATATTCTTTGCAAGCTATTATTTGTGGAGCTTTTGAATCCCAACCTCTTAGAAGTTCTTCAAAAGATGTAAATTTAATAACATCATCACCTTCTCTTTTTAAATCACCCACACTAATCATGGCCATGTTTCCTACTTTAACTTTTTCAGCTTCTTTTCTCATAGCCTCTAAGCTCTTCATTATAGTTTTATCTTTATCTAGTATCTTCTCAGCTGCATCTTCATTATTGTTTATAATTCCTAATAGGTATTGGCCTATAACTTTTACATATGCATTCTTTTCTTTTTCTATTTCATCACTTATTTTTTCAATAGCTTTATCTATCATTTACTTATCCTCCAATACTTTTAAATAATTTAAATTAGCATTTTCTTCATAGAAAATTTCTTTCATATCCAATACTGGTATATAGTTAAATCCTCTTTTCCCTTTGTTTTCTTGCCATCTGTCCCAATACTCAAGAACTATTTCACCTGGTATATAGAAAACTCTATCTAGCTTTTTCATTGAACATAATATGAAGCTTGTTTCATTCATTTCTAAAGCAAATCTTATATATTCTATTTGATGATCCTGAATATGTTTTAATGGAAGTCCCTTTTCATCTTCTGATTCCTTGCAATCAAAGGATATAGAAATTCCCCCTTTAATCGTTCCCCTAAAGTCAAGAGTACTCTTTCCTTGTGGAAATGCTGATACTATTTGACTTCCTCTTCTTATTACATTCCAAGGAGTGCTTATTTTTTGAATTAACGCTTGTCCTATGTTTTTGTAATACCTATTTGCTCTTATTACCTCTTCTTCAAATGCTCTTCCCTTGTTTGCCATGTCTAGATTTTTTGGCATGTTCTCACCTTCCTATTCTCTTTTGAATTTTTTATCATTGTTAACAGCATTAAAAATTGCTCTACTTTCTACATGTATATATTCCATAACCTTCATTTTACTTCGTAGAAATTCCTTTATATCTGACTTTGTATGTCTTTCTTTGACTTCTAATGTATTTACTTGTAATCTAATTTCATTGAGTCTGTCATACATAGCTATAGACAGCTGACTTAATTTAAATGCTCCTTCTCCATCTTCTGTTGTTAACTTCTTATATTGCTGCAATATTTCTTTACATATTTTTAAATCTTCTTCTATATTCATTTACTCACCCTTTCCCGTTTTCTCATTTTCGTATAAATATATACTCCTGAGAATTTATTTGATATATATGTTGTAGTATCTATAAAATCTAAACCTTTATATTTACTTTCAAAAAACTCTTTATGGCAATTTTCATCTCTTGCTATCTTTTCAGCTTTTCTTCTTGTTAATATAGTTCTATTTATAGTTACTGTTGGTTTCTTTAAGTTTTTTGATTTTCCTATTCTTGTTTTACTTTGAGAAGCTATATACGTAGCTACTTTTTCAAACTTAATTTCATCCGCTTGTAGTCTATTTGCGTTAGCTGTTCCTAGTCCCCATTTCTTTTCTGCTATATCCCTATCCATCCTTGACATTATTAAATGGTGGTGTATTCTAGTCCTTTTGCTTTTTGTAGGATCATCTACATAGTCAATTACTGAAATATATTTAAACTCTTCATTTGGTTTATTTACTTTCCACCAGCGCTTTATTCTTTTTATATAATTATCAATATCTTTTTTTGCCCTATCTTTATTTGGTGGTTTTCCATAATAAGATAAAGTTACATATAAATCTCCGTTTTTAAAATTAGTATTTACTAACCTAACTACCTCTTTTATTTTATTTTTCTTATTAAGATTTTGTTGCGATTTACTTGACTTCTTATTTTTATTACTCCTTGGTATATCCCCTTTGCATTTCCATACTGGATAAATTTCTTTTTCTACCATTTCTCCACTTACTATTGTTTTAACTACATAGACATAATTATTATTAATTCTTAAATCTTCATACTCTTCTAATTTTTCTATTTGCTTATTGTATATTTCTTCATAGTCATAATCTTCATATAGTTTTCTTATCTTATTCTTATTCATCTATAACCCTCATTTTATCTATGTTTTAGTTGTATATGTCCGAGATAATAATACATATTACAAGCTCGGTAAAAGCTTAAAAAAAGTAAAAAAATAATAAGGTATTTGACATACCTACTTTTTAGTTATAGAATAAGTATAAAAATAATTTCTTTATACTTATCTTGAAAACACATTACTACTCACCTACCACATGGTTTTAGTAATGTGTTTATTTTTATAAGTGCATCTTATAAAGCTTGTACTATAATCTAAATACTTGCATTTACCGCAGCACTTATACATTTAAATTTTCTCTTTTCCATTTCTCATATTTCATTTTTTGCTCTTCAGCTACTTCTTTATCTCTTCTATTACTTAGCATAATAGTTACTATGTCGCTTGTCCCAAAATGTTTAATTGCTTCATCTAACATAATTTGAGTATTACTCATTTTAAAACCCTCTCTATCCTATTTATTTGTATTTATTTAAAAATCTTATATAACTTTTCTAAAATACCATTTTTCTTAGCCTTTTCTATTTGAATAGAATTACTATTTATTATTAATATCTTTTTCATTAGTTTCTCCAGCACTCCTTTTCGAATTTCTTTAAGCCTGCCCACGTTGGTTTGATTCCCTTTGGATTGCATTCTTCTTCAACGTACACAATTAAAATATAGATACTCATATTAAGCTTGTGAGCTCCTCCAAACATATCTTGCATATATTTTTATCTTTGTATATTTTAATTTCTCTATCTTCTCCACAGAATGCACATTTAGGCTTATATTTTCCTAGTACTATACATCCACCCTCCATGTATATTTCTAATGGATCTTCTTCATTTACCTTTAAGCTTTTTCTTAACTCTGCAGGAATAGATATTCTTCCTGCTACATCTACTTTTCTTACAATTCCTAAACTTCTCATATAAACTTCTCCTTTTTTGATATGTTCCCCTAACATATGGTAGAATTATGTTGAAAGGGGGTGTTAACTTGTCTGTAAATTCTAATCAGCTAGGTCCTGACTATAGCATTCTTTCTGAAAAGCTTAATTCTCTTATTAAACTTTCTTTGCCTACGATTACTATAGGTGATTATATTAAACCAAGCTTAGAAGCATTAAATAGCTCTATTAACTTATCAATTCAACCTCTAATAAATTATATGAATGAAACTAATAAAGAAATGGTTGATACTATAAATAAAACTATGTCTAATCTTGCTTTAGATGCTCTTAATAACTTAAAGACAATTTCTTTATATTCTACAGATACTTTAGAATCTATTGATAAATCTTTATTTATAGAAACAATTGATGAAATATATAATTCAGTAGAAATAAATGATTTTCCTAATAATTTTTCCAAAGATATAACCGCATGCAAAGAAGATATTAAGATAATTAGTGATGAATTAGTTGAATCTTCTTCAAATAAACTTGACCTTATTACTTTTATTGAATTTGTTGCCGCAATTGTGACGATAATACAATTTTTTGTTGCAATATATGATGATACTTCCCAAATTCAAATAGAACAAAATAAACAAATTATTGAAAATCAATCTTTACAATTAAAATTATTAGAAAGTATTGATAATTCTTTACAAAAATTAGTTCAACAAGTGGACTAATATATTTAACATAATCATAATAGTTAATGAATAAGCTGTTACACGAAATTGAATAGCTTTAAGGTTTCTATGGATTTTTAACAACTGCCCTTGAACTGGTACTTCGGGAGCGGTTTTTCTTTCACTTATAAATTCAATATTCTTACTGTCTACTAATTCATCATTAACATGTACTCTAATGCACCAATTTTTATTGCTATCTAAAAACTCATGTATTTTTACCTTAGGTATTCTTCCTGCTACATCTACTTTTCTTACAATTCCTAAACTTCTCATATAAACTTCTCCTTTTTGATATGTTCCCCTAACATATGGTAGAATTATGTTGAAAGGGGGTGTTTATCATCAATGACATTAAAAAATATATTCAATCTTCAGTAAATTTTTTCTCAATTTTTATAGCATTAGTTCCATCAATTTTTCTTTGGGTACTCCAGCCAGATAGTATGATACATACTTGGATTTTTGTAATAACCTTATACTTTTGTTTTTTCTTTCTCTGGTTACTTGCCATCACCATACTTAACTCCAAAGAAAAATCATATAATATTAATCTATCAACTATTAAATTTACAAATAATATATTTTTATGTGAACCCAACAAAGCAATCGCTCATGATTCAATAATATCTATTTACTTAAAAGAAGATGGATTTGAACATCTAATAGGTTATGGTATAGTAATAAATATACAAAATGATGGTTATATTCAAATCGAACCTCATATGTTATCTGAATCAATTTTAAATAGTGAAAATGAATTTATCACATCATTGAAAGCTATTAATAATATAGTTATAAAACCAACCGTTACTAAAAAAATAATAAATGAGTTAAAATATTAGGAGGTATTTCTATGGCAAAAATATTCAAAGTTGCAAAAATTATTGATCCATATACTATCGTAATAACTGGTGGTAAATTGGATGGAGTTAGAGAACATCAACGTTTTCTAATCTATTCTCTTGATGGTGAAGAAATATACCATCCAGATACAAATAAATTATTAGGTAGGCTTGAAGTAACTAAAGGCACTGGCACTATTATTTTTATTCATGATGAAATGTGCACTATAAAATCAGATTCTTTTAAAACTGTTACACCTTTTGATATTCAAACATTTTCTAATCTTGGAAGAATTGATGATGGCATACACTTAAAAGTAGGCGATAAAAAATTAGAACCATTTAAAGATGTTAAAATTGGTGATTATGTTAAGCCTATCTAGAATAAATGTTAGTAAAATAATGTAGTAATAATCATACAAATTATAATTGGTATAATTAAACCAATTAATTTACTCTTCGTTTTTTGAGATTTAAATTTAATGTACTTCTCGATTAATTCACATATCAATATCATTATTATTATTGAAATAATTAATACTATATTTCTAAGCATTTTATTCTCCTTTAGACTGCTCTTGAACTGGTACTTCGGGAGCGGTTTTTCTTTCACTTATAAATTCAATATTCTTACTGTCTACTAATTCATCATTAACATGTACTCTAATGCACCAATTTTTATTACTATCTAAAAACTCATGTATTTTTACTTTAGGAATTGAAGATTTTATTTCTCCTATAGCAAATTCTAAAGAATCTATCTTTTCTCTTAAACATTTCCTATATGAATCATTTTTTTCTAGTTGAATTAAAGCCTTATAAGTATTTAATTCTATCTCTAAATTTTTTAATACATCTATTCTATTCATTTATAAACCCTCTTCTCTTATTGATATTAGCTCTAAATTTTAAACTCGCTGCTTAACTTTATTGTATTGAATAGCTTTTAAACAAAATTTCAGAATTGAATTAGCTCTAATTACTAATGTACCTTCCAAATCTTTTAGTATTTTAAGAGCTATTTCTTTTTCTTCATTAGATAATTCTTCACGTTCAAGAGCTCCTTCTTTCAATAAGTTATCTTCTTATTTCCATCAACTGCTTAGTATGAATGTTATAAAATACATAATCATCAGCAGTAACTCTTTCTAATAAGAAATCTCCTGGTTTAAAACCTTGCTCACATAAAAATTTCTTTTGTTTTAAAGTTAGACCTTTTAAACTTTTCAAGTTTCCCATCCTCCTTTTTTACCTATTTTTATTAAGTTTTATCATTCTTTAATATTATGTCAGCAGCTTCTTTCCTTACATCTTTACCAGTAAAAGTATTTGTAATATACATTTTTCTTCTACCAGTCTTGATAACTACTTCTATACTAGTTTCCTTATTCTCTACTTTTTCCATATCACACCTCTAGTTAATTTTATTGTTTGGTTTATTTTTAGAAAGCTTTACTCCTATAGCTAGACCTTTAATTAATCCTTTAACTTCTCTTTTCTCCTCATTTGTTAAAGCACTAAGTATTGTTGCTATTTCTTTTATTTCTTGAGAATCTTTAAAAATATTATCCATTTGTATCACTCCTTTTGTTTTTGTTGTCTATGCGTCTATTATACCTTTCGTTTAGACGCTTGTCAACCTAATAAAATATTTTTTGTTGACTATGCGTCTTTTTTGTATTATCCTATTACTGGGAGGTGGTTATTTGAATACAAATGAAAGAGTTATATTAATTAGAAAAGCTTTAAATTTAACTCAAGAAGAATTCGGAAAAAAAATCGGTGTTGTTAGATCATCCGTCTCTGGGCACGAAAGTGGTAGGAGAAATCTCTCTGAGCAAACTATTAAAGCTATCTGTCGTGAATTTAATGTAGACTACATCTGGCTGACAACTGGTGAAGGGGAAATGTTTACTAATATTCCTGAAACTATTTTAGATGAATTGGTAATCGAACATAATTTAGATGAAATGGATAAAAATTTAATATCTGAATATCTGAAATTAGATGAAGAAAGTAGAAATGTTTTGAAAAATTATATAAAACATGTTTTGATTAAATAGTTATGGAATTGTCGGAAAAATACTTCCTGAGTGAACCTTTAAAGTTATATACTGTAAATTTAATGAAAACTATTTTTATCAACTACAGATTTGCAGATATCATTTCAGATGTTTCAGGAGGTGATAACTGTTGAATGAAAGATTAAAATTAATTAGAAAAACACTTAATGTTAACCAAGCTGAAATCGGGGCAAGGTTAGGCGTTACAAAGTCAAGTATTTCTCGCTTAGAAAAGGGAATAAATAATTTTACCGAGCAAATGATTAAGCTTATCTGTAGTGAATTTAAAGTTGATTATATTTGGTTTACTACTGGTGAAGGGGATATGTTTGCTAATATCCCTGATGTTATTTTAGATGAATTAGCTCTTGAGTATAATCTTGATGAATTAGACAAAAAAATAATACTTGAGTATTTAAAATTAGATAAAGAGAGTAGGGACATTTTAAAAAATTATATAAAAAATATTTTTATTAAATAGTTGTGGAAGTGATTATTTTGAACTGTAGAATAAAAGAATTAAGAAAAGCTTTAAAGCTTAGTCAAGAAGAGTTTGGGAAAAAATTAGGTGTTACTGGTCCAGGTATTTCAAAAATAGAAAGTGGTCATAGAAACTGTACAGAGCAAATGATTAAATTAATTTGTCGTGAATTTAGAGTTGATTACATCTGGCTGACAACTGGTGAAGGTGAGATGTTTAATAGCTCTAATGATAACACATTAGAGCTACTTAATGATATTCTGAATGGTAATAATGAATTTGCTAAGAATGTATTGAAAAGATTGTCCACTTTTGATGATGATAATTGGTATGAGTTTGAAAGTCTTATTAATATTTTTACTAATAAATAGTCAGTTTTTTACTGGCTATTTATATATATGTACATAACAAATTTGTATATTCTTTCTAGTAATTTTATGTTATCAATTTTTTCAACCATATCTTTTATTATTTTTTTATATTTTTCTTTTGATATATTTACCTTATTTTTCATTAATCCTCCCCCTTTCTTGTGCATTATATCACTTAAAAATATGCAAATATATTTTTTTCTTTATATTTCCTTATTTTTGGAAATATTGTTATATACTGAATTAGTTTACCTTTTTTGTGATAAACTTATTTGTATTCTGATTCATATAAATCACTTATATGTTTCCCTGTAGCTTTAGCTATTTTTTCTAGTTGATCTATTCTTGGAAACACTTTTCCATTCTCTATATTATTTAGTGTACTTTTTGATATATTAGTTAAAGCTTCTAATTGTATTAATGTTAATTGTTTTTCAATTCTTGCATTCCATGTAAGTATTTTCATTTGTAATATTCCTCCAAAATAATATTACAAATGAAAATACTTATTTACAAAATTTTATGAAGGTGGTAATAATGATGTCATTAATCTTAGAAAAAAATGTAAAAGGATATACTACTAAACAAAAAATCGCTGTATATTGCAGGGTATCTTCAGATGATCAAAAAGAAAGAGAAACTATAGAAAATCAAATAGAAATACTTAATACCTATATAGAAATGAAAGAAGATATTGAGAAATTTAAAGAATATCTTGATGATGGTATATCTGGTACTATATCATTTGAAAATAGGCCTGCTGGAAAAAAATTAATAGAAGATGCTAAAAAAGGACTTTTCACTTCTATATTGGTTTGGAAAATAGATAGATTTGGTAGAGATACTCTATCTGGATTAAGTGCTGTAGAATTACTTAGAAAATATAATGTTGAAATTATATCTATTACTGAACCATTTGACCTTAATACACCTACTGGTAGATTTCAATTTATAACCTATCTAAATATGGCCGAATTAGAACGTAATAATATTTTAGATAGAATGTTCCTAGGTGCAACTAGAGCAGCTAAACAAGGAAAATGGCTTGGAGGAATTGTTCCTTATGTCTATTATGTAGATAAAAATAAATTTCTTAAAGTAAATGAAATTGAAGCTATAGTAATAAGAAAGATATTTGATATGTATATTAACGATAGACTTTCAGGTTTAGATATAGCCGTCTATTTAAATAGTACTGGTATAGACTGTAACTATGCTGCTAGGGGAACTGGGAAAAGAAATAAAGAAGAGAAAAAGAGTCTTTGGTCAATTTCTACCATTCAAAGAATATTATCCAGTGCAACTTATATAGGAATACATGAATATGGCAAAAGATCTACCAGGAGAAAAGAAACTATAATAAGAAATGTTCCTGCTATAATTCCTGTTGAAATATATGATATAGCTAAAAAATTAAGAAAGGAAAATCTAAAGATATCTAAAAGAAATAGTCCAAATAGAACTTTTATATTAAGAACGTTAATTAAATGTAAGCATTGTAATAGTACATACTATGGTATTTTTTATAAAGATAGAAATGCAGTATATTCATGTAGTGGAAAAAAAAGTTCAAATAAAAAGCTATATGGAATTAAATGTACAAATCTAAATATAAATTCAGATGAAATTGAAACATATATATGGGATGTATGTAAATTTATAATGCTGGACTTTGATAAGTATACAATTAAAAATTCATCTTTAGATAAACTTTCTGAATCTAAAATTGAACTAAATGCTATTATAAATAAAATTAAATATTTAGATACTGAAAAGTCTAATATTTTAAAGCTTTATAGAAAAAATCTAATTACCGAAGTCGAGTTAGAAGAACAATTAAAAGATATTAATAATGAAAAATCTATACACTTAAAATTTGTAGATGAACTTAAAGAAAAGTTATCAGAGTATGAAAATAAAACTCAAATAATAAATAATATGAAAAATGTTATTGCTTACTATAAAAATAAAATTGATACTTTAACGGATGAAGAAAAAATGAAAGTAATAAGATTATTTATTAAAGAAATTATTATAGATAATAAAATAGACTGTGGTAGTTTAGTTCCCAATATCCATATTTCTTGGAATATGTCAGACTTAATATTTGAAAGGACAACTATTAAAGGTACCTACTAGTAAAAAATTAGAAGGTAATTCATAACTTCCATTTAATCTATTTATGTTTATTACTTTATCTTCTAAAGGTTGTCTAAGTACTTCTATAACATCTCTTTTAAATTCTAATATTTCATCTAAAAGCAATATTCCATGATGTGCTAGTGTTATTTCACCTGCTTTCACTTCTTTTCCTCCTCCTACTAGTGCAGTTTTTGTTATTGTATGATGAGGGTTTCTAAAAGGCCTTTCTATTCCATCTTTTCCTGTAAACAAACCTGAAGCACTATAAATTTTAGCTATCTCTTTTTCTTCCTCCTTATTAAGAGGAGGAAGTATAGATGGTAAAGCCTTTGCAAGCATTGTTTTTCCTGATCCCGGTGAACCAAAAAGAAAAATATTATGTTTTCCTGCTGCCACAATTTCCATAGCTCTTTTAGATGTTCTTTGGCCTATTATTTCTCCATAATCTAATATATCTTTTTTAAATATTTTATCATCAGTATTAAACTCATAAGGAAGTAAATCTTCATTGTTTATAAATGATACAACTTCCTTTAGATTTTTAAATGGATAAAAATTCCCTAAATTAAAATATCTAATTTCTTTTAAGTTGGATAAAGGAAATATGAAGTTATTCTTACAATTATTATCGCCTTCAAATATTATAGGCAATGCTCCTTTTACACCTTTTAACTCACCAGCTAAAGATAACTCTCCAAAAACTATAAAATCTATGAGATCCTTTTTAAAAATTTGTTCTGATGCCATTAAAATACCAATTGCAATAGGCAAATCTAAAAGCGATCCTATCTTTCTAATATCAGCTGGTGCTAAGTTTACTGTTATTCTTCCAAGCGGAAAGTCAAACCCACTATTAGTTATAGCTGCTCTTACTCTATCTTTAGCTTCTTTTATAGCAGTATCTGGTAACCCTACTATACTAAAACTTGGGAGTCCCTTTCCAATATCCACCTCTACATTAATTAAAATTCCATCAAGACCATTATGTGTTGCACTTATTAATTCTATTGACATATATAAATCACCCCTTAAGAGTATTGACATAGAATAAAATATTTAACTAACTTTTTTTAAAATATGATTTCTTATTTATTTTTTTGTCAATATTATATATTAAACGGAGGTTATATTATGAAAAATTACAATAAAGATATAGGAAATTATGGTGAAGAAATTGCATATAACTACCTAAAAAATAAAGGTTATTATACTTTAGCAAAAAATTATAGAAATAAATTTGGAGAAATTGATTTAATATGCAAAAAAGATGGGATTATTATTTTTATAGAAATAAAAAGTAGGTACAGCAATCTTTATGGAACTCCAAAAGAATCTGTAACCTACTCTAAACAAAAACAAATTATTAACTTATGCAAATTTTTTATAAATTATAAAAAACTCTTTCAATATAATTGTAGATTTGATGTCGTTGAAATATTTTTTAATAATATTAATAATACTTATATTATTAATCATTTAGAAGATGCATTTAGGGACTATTAATTATAATATATTTTTCAAAAAAGATATTCTATGTATTTCACAAGGCCCAACTTTTTTCAACCCTTGAATATGCTTAGTAGTACCATAACCAGCATTTTCATCAAAAGCAAAACCTTTATATTTTTCCGCATATCTTTTCATTAAATGATCTCTATATACTTTTGCTACAATTGAAGCTGCCGCAATACTAGCTGATTTTGTATCCCCTTTAATAACTGATTTATTTTCTATTTCTATATTTTTTACTAAATATCCATCTGAAAGTACTAAATCAGGTTTTATTTTCATTGATGTACACGCTTCTAAAAATATCTTATTATTACAATAAGCTATTCCTTTTTTATCTATTTCTTTATTTGAACATTCTGCTATATGAAAAGCTAAAGCTTTTTCTTTAATAATTATAGCTAATTCTTCTCTTTTTTTCTCTGATAATTTTTTAGAATCATTTAGCCATAATATTATATTATCATCTAGTGTATTTAAATCTAAAATAACTGCACACGCTACAATAGGCCCTGCAAGTGGTCCTCTTCCCACCTCATCCACTCCAGCTATGTATTTATACGCTCCAAAAGACTTATCAAAAGCATACATATTTTTTACTCTAATAATTTCTGCTTCTAACTTTTCCTTTTCCTTATTAAGCTTTACACCTAAACTCTGTACATTCTTTCTACAATCAGATGTAAGTGTTTTTATAATTTCTTCAAATATTTCTTCCTTATAAATTAGTTTCACATCTATTTTTGAAATTTCTTCTTTTATATTACTATAACTTAAAGATTTAATATTCATTTCTAAAATGTTCACTATTTTTCTACCTCTTCTTCCTTCTCTTCAAAGGAATCATCTGGACGTTCTAATGATATATTCCCTATTTTACCACCTCTAAACTCATCTAGAAGTATTACTGCAATTCTATTATAATCTATTTCTCCACCCTTTATAAGACATCCTCTTCTTCTTGCAATATCATTTAATGTTTCTAGTGGATCTTCATTTATTTCTTTAAGCTTATATCTATCCTTTAATTTATCTCCATAATGATTTTGTAGTCTTTTAACAAGATTATAAGATAATTCTTCTATATCCATTATTTCATCTTTTATAGCCCCTGTAAAAGCTAAACTCAAAGCTGTATTTTCATCTTCAAATTTTGGCCAAAGAACTCCTGGAGTATCCATCATCTCTATATCCATTTTTGTTTTTATCCATTGTTTACTCTTAGTAACTCCTGGTCTATCCCCTGTTTTAGCAATGTTATTTTTTGCCATCTTATTTATAAAAGTAGATTTTCCTACATTTGGTATACCAACTACCATTACTCTCATTTGTATCTTAACTAATCCCTTTGACTTAAGCCTGTCATGTTTCTCTTTTAACAATCCTTCTAAAACTGGTTTTATTTGATTTAGTCCCTTACCTGTTAAACAGTTAACTTCAATAACTTTAACATTTTCTGAAGTTAAATGATTTATCCACATTTTCATTACTCTAGGTTCAGCTAAATCACTTTTATTTAAAAGAATTATCCTAGGCTTTCCCTCACATAATTTATCTATGTCTGGATTTGCAGAACTTCTTGGGATTCTAGCATCTCTAATTTCTATTACAGCATCAACAAGTTTCAAATTTTCTTTTATTTCCCTTTGGGTTTTTTTCATATGCCCCGGAAACCAATTAATTACAGCCATTTTTATATTCCTCCTATATTACTTATCTATATTATATCCTACTTTATTCTTTACATATTCCTTATATAAATATAAGTTTACTTTATATATTGAAAAAAGGGACTTTAACAAAGTCCCTTCTATCTACTAAATATAAAATTATCTAGTCATTAATTCCTTAACCTTAGCAGCCTTACCTACTCTATCTCTTAAATAGAATAACTTAGCTCTTCTAACTTTACCTCTTCTAGTGATTTCCATCTTTTCTATTATAGGTGAGTTAATTGGGAATGTTCTTTCTACACCAGTTCCATAAGCAACTCTTCTTACAGTGAAAGTTTCTCTTAATCCACCGTTTTGCTTCTTTATAACTGTTCCTTCAAACATTTGTACTCTTTCTCTTGAACCTTCTTTGATCTTAACATATACTTTAACAGTATCTCCAACATGGAAGTTTGGAAGATCAGTTCTAATTTGTTCTGCTTCAATAGCTCTTAATATTTCGTTCATTGTGTAAGTCCCTCCTTGAATAATTATTTTGACGTTCTTAACAAATTTCTTGACAGAGGACCGCCCGTACTAACACAAAGGTTATTTTAACATAATTATTATTACTTTTCAATAATTTCTTTATTTTTTAATAATATTTTTTTATCTTCTTTTGTAATCTCTAATTTAGTATAAAGATCTAACCTTCTTTCTTTTGTTATAATCAAAGATTGTAATCTTCTCCATTTTCTAATATTTTCATGGTGTCCTGAAAGAAGAACTTGTGGTACTTTATCTCCTTCAAACTCTTCTGGTCTTGTATATTGAGGATATTCTAAAAGCCCATCAGAAAATGATTCATCCATATGACTTTCTTCTTTATTTAAAACTCCTGGAATAAGTCTTAATATAGAATCAACTACAGGAATCGCAGCCATTTCTCCACCAGTTAATATAAAGTCACCTAAAGATATTTCCATATCTATGTGCTTATAAACTCGTTCATCTATTCCTTCATAATGACCACAAATAAATATTAATTCTTTTTCTTTTGAAAGCTTTGTTGCAATTCTTTGATTAAAGGTTTTTCCTCTTGGTCCTAAAAATATAACCATTCCATTGTTGTTTTTTCTGCAATGTCTTATAGCATCAACTATAGGCTGTGGTGTCATAACCATTCCAGCTCCACCACCATAAGGATAGTCATCTACCTTTTTATGTTTGTTTAATGTAAAATCTCTAATATTAATAGGCTCAATTTTTATTAATCCTTTTTCCTGCGCTTTTCCCATAATGCTATGATTAAATAAATCGAACATTTCTGGAAATAAAGTTAGGATATTAATCTTCATCTTGCCATTCTCCTACTGGTTTTATAGTAATCTTTCTATTATCTATGTCAATATCTTCTACAATATCTAAAAGTACAGGAATCAATAACTCCTTAGGCTCTCTTATCCAATAAACATCATTGTTTTTAGTTTGTAATACTTCATAAATTTTACCAAGATTTTTCCCATTAGTATCAAAAACTTCACATCCTATTAAATCAGTAATAAAATAGCAATCCTCTTCTAGTTCAACAGCATTTTCTCTTGGTATTTCAATATACTTATTTTTAAATTTTTCAGCCTGCTCTATATTATCAATACCTTCAATCTTTACTATAACTCTATCTTTTTGAAATTTACAGCCTTCTAGATTTCTTTTTATCCCATCTATTAATACAAATTCCAACTCCTTATATCTTTTAGGATCATCAGTTAGAGGTATGACCTTCATTTCTCCTTTTAAGCCATGAGTATTAACTATTTTTCCTACCCTTAATATTTCTTTCAAATTTTTTCACCTCGTATAATATATTAAAAATTTTTTAAATTAAAAAAATGAAAGGAATCATATATATATTAATTCTTTTCATTTATTTAATTTTATTTATGTGTAAAAAGAGTTAGGAATATCCTAACTCTTTACATCAATAATTTCTACTACTACTTTTTTGTCTTCCTTTATTGCTGCTGCCTTGATAACAGTTCTGATAGCTTTTGCTATTCTTCCTTGTTTACCAATAACTTTTCCCATATCCGCAGGAGCAACCTTTAGTTCCAGAATAAGTGATTGCTCTCCTTGAACTTCATTAACATGAACTTCGTTTGGATTATCCACAAGGGATTTAGCTATAACTTCAACTAATTCCTTCATAAACACCTGTAACTATTATAATAATTACAGAGTTCACCTCCTAAAAATTACTTATTTAATCCTGCTTGAGCAAAAAGTCTCTTAACTACATCAGTAGGTTGAGCACCATTTTGTACCCATTTAGTAGCTTTTTCTTCATTGATTTTGATTTCAGCTGGTTCTGTTAATGGGTTGTAGTAACCTATTTCTTCGATGAATCTACCATCTCTTGGGCTTCTTGAATCAGCAACTACTACTCTGTAGAAAGGTGCTTTCTTTGCTCCCATTCTTCTTAATCTTATTTTTACTGCCATGTCATTTTCACCTCCTTTAAAGGATAAGTTAATTTATATTAACTCATAAAAGGTAATTTTCCAAAAATTCCTTTTTTAGACTTCTTTTGTAATGATTTCATTTGCTTCATTTGCTTTCTCATCATTTCATAGCCTTTAATGAGTTTGTTCACTTCCTGTAATGATGTACCTGATCCTTTAGCTATTCTCTTCTTTCTTGAAGATGAACCAGCTAAAAGCTTAGGATTTCTTCTTTCTTTTGGAGTCATTGAATATATTATAGCTTTTACTCTTCCAAGTTGTTTTTCTCCTGCATCAAAATCAATATCTTTCATTTCTTTCGGCATTCCTGGAAGCATTTCCATTATCTTACTTAAAGATCCAAGCTTTTTCATTTGCTCCATTGCAGTTAGATAATCTTCATAATTAAAATCATTCTCTAACATTTTTGCACTTAAATCTTGAGCTTCTTTATCTTCAAAGGCTGCTTGAGCTTTTTCTATTAATGAAAGTACATCTCCCATTCCTAGAATTCTTGAAGCCATTCTATCTGGATAGAATACTTCAAAGTCACTCATTTTTTCTCCTACCCCTATAAACTTAATTGGCTTTTCAGTCATATGTCTAATGGATAAAGCCGCACCGCCTCTTGTATCCCCATCTAACTTAGTTAATATAACACCTGAAACATCAAGTGAATTATTAAAGCTTTCAGCAACATTTACAGCATCTTGCCCAGTCATTGAGTCTACTACAAGTAAAATTTCTTGTGGTTTAACTTCTTCTTTAACAGACTTAAGTTCTCCCATAAGTTCTTCATCTATATGAAGTCTACCTGCCGTATCTATTATTATTACATTATTTCCATTTTCCCTTGCATGTTCTATACCTGCTTTTGCTATATCTACAGGATTAACCTTATCTCCCATTTGGAAAACTGGAATATCAATTTGCTTTCCTACAACCTCTAATTGCTTAATAGCTGCTGGTCTATATATATCACAAGCTACTAATAAAGGTTTTTTATTTTGTTTTCTTAATTGTAGTGCAAGCTTTCCACTCATTGTGGTTTTACCAGCTCCCTGTAATCCAACCATCATTATAACAGTAGGACCTACAGTATTAAAGTTTATTTTGCTTTCACTACCACCCATAAGATCAGTAAGTTCGTCATTAACAATTTTTATAACTTGTTGCCCTGGAGTTAAACTTTCAAGAACTTCACTGCCAACACATTTTTCGCTGACATTCGAAACGAATTTCTTAACTACTTTAAAGTTAACATCAGCTTCTAACAACGCAAGTTTTACTTCTCTCATGACTTCTTTTATATCTTTTTCAGTTAGCTTTCCCTTGCCTTTAAGTTTTCTAAAAGCCTCCTGTAATTTATCTGATAAACCTTCAAAAGCCATGTTAACCCTCCTATGATTTATAAATCTTCTAATTTATTTTTATATTTTTCGTAATCTTCTTTTGAAAGAGAATATTTACTATTAATTTCATCTAAAAGACTTATAATTATATTTTCTTGCTCTATACTTTTTTTAAGTAAATTAAGTTTACTTTCATAGGATAAAAATTGCTTATAGCATCTCTTTATTAAATCATGGATAGCTTGACGACTTGTGTTATTCAATTCAGCAATTTCCGCTAAAGATAAATCCTCATTATAATAAAGCTCCATAATGCCATATTGTTTTTCTGTTAACAAGGGACCATAGAGATCCATTAATAGTGAAATCTCAACCCTATCTTCCATACTAATCACCTTACCCACAACAGAGATTTTAACAAAACTATTTATCCCTGTCAAGTATTTTTACTTAACACATTATTATCTTTTTAAAGTTATAAAAACAAGAGTATCTAATATATAAGTATTTAAATATTTAAATTTATTTTTTTAAAATAATGCCTCTGCAAAACTTTCTGCATCAAATTCTTGTAAATCATCTATACCTTCCCCAACACCAATATATTTAACTGGGATATTTAAAGAGTTTTTTATAGAAATTACAACTCCTCCCTTTGCAGTTCCATCTAACTTGGTCAATATTATACCATCAATAGGACAAACCTCCATAAATTGTTTAGCCTGAATTACTGCATTTTGACCTGTTGTTGCATCTAATACTAATAAAGTTTCCTTTGAGGAACCTTCATATTCTCTCTCAACAATTCTTCCTATTTTACCCAGTTCGTCCATTAAGTTTTTCTTATTATGAAGTCTTCCTGCTGTATCGCAAATTAATAAATCTATATTTCTTGATTTTGATGCTGTTATTGCATCAAAAACTACCGCTGCTGGATCTGATCCCTCTTGATGTTTTACTATATCAACCCCAGCTCTCTCACTCCAAACAACTAATTGATCTATTGCCCCTGCTCTAAATGTATCAGCTGCTGCTAATAAAACCTTTTTACCCTCTGCTTTATTTTTGGCTGCTAACTTACCAATTGAAGTTGTTTTTCCAACTCCATTTACCCCTATAATCAAAAGGACTTCTTTTCCTGTAGACTTTTCTTTTTCCTTTACTCCATCTAAAAGCATTTCCTTAATAACTGCTTTTAAAGCTGGATATACTTCACTTGGTTCATTTATCTTTTCTTTTCTTATTTTAGCTTTTAATCTATCTATTATCTCTATTGTAGTATCCATTCCTATATCAGACATTATAAGAATTTCCTCTAATTCCTCATATAAATCTTCATCAATTGTAATAGCAATTTTTAAAGCTTCATTAATCTTATCTGTTAATGCATCTTTAGTTTTTGAAAGTCCTGATTTTAAATTATCAAAAAATTTTCCAAACATATTTTTATCCTCCTAATTATTTTTACTTAAATCTACTGACACAACTTTTGAAACTCCCTTTTCCTCCATTGTAATACCATACATAATATCACTAGCTTCCATTGTACCCTTTCTATGAGTAATAACTATAAATTGAATATTTTGAGAAAACTCTCTTAAAAATTCAGCATACCTATATACGTTGGCATCGTCTAAAGCTGCTTCTATTTCATCTAATATACAAAATGGTGTTGGTTTCATTTTTAAAATTGCAAATAAAAGTGCTATTGCTGATAAAACTTTTTCTCCACCTGACATTAAATTTATGTTTTGAAGCTTTTTACCGGGAGGTTGAACATTTATATCTATGTTAGCTGTAAGTTCATCTCCATTACATAATATAAGTTCTGCTGTTCCTCCTTTAAATAATTCTTTAAAGGTTTCATTAAAATTTTTATTTAATATTTTAAAATTATCACTAAATAAAACTTGCATTTTAGATGTCATTTCTCCAATTACTTTTAAAAGTTCTTCTTTTGCTTTATTTAAATCTTCTTCTTGAGATGACATAAATTCATATTTTTCACAAACTTCTTCATACTCTACTATAGATGCAAGATTTACTGTACCTAAGGACGTTATACTTGATTTTAACTTTAGTATTTCATCTTTAATTTTTGATACACTTTCTACTTCATATGCAACCTCTAAAGCTTCAGCTAAAGTTAAGTCTAATTCCTCATTTAACTTTTTATAATAAGAATCTCTTTCACTTTCTTCTTTTGCATTTTGAATTTCCTTTTTATTTAATTCAACTTCTAAAGATCTTATTGTTTCAATTAATTCATTAGTTAATCCCTCTATTATTTTAAGTCTATCTTTTAATGATATTCTCTCTATTTCATCAACCTTAAACTTTTCTTCTAACTCTAAAACCCTTTTTGATATATTATCTATTAATTCTTTTTTTATTTCGATTTGTTTATCTAAATAAACTATATTCTTCTCTTTTTCTATAGATTCTTGTTTTAGGGTTAAAATCTTCTCTTCTCTTTCCTTCTCTTCCCTCTCTTTTCTCTTTATTTCCCACTCTTTTCCTTGAACTACTTCATCTAAAGTTGCTTTATTAATTTTTATTTCTATAGCTTCTTCTTTTTTCTTTTCTATAATTTCTTTTTTCTTTTTCAGTAAATTCTCTACTTCAATCTCTTTTTCTTTATTATTACTATTTATTTTTTTTAGATTATTAAGTTTTTCCTTTTTTATTATTATTTGCTCTTTTAATTTATTTAATATTTCTCTATTAAATAATAACTCTTTTTTAGAAATTTCTAATGAACTCTTTAATTTTTGACCTTCATTTTCTAAAGCTTTTATTTCACTTTCATATTTTGTAATATCTATATTTTTTATATGAACTTCATCATTTTTATTTAAGTTTTCCTCATCTATTAAATTTATTTCGCTTTTTAATAAATTCAGATTCTTTATTTCATCATTATATGTATTTTTATTTAAGTTTATAGCCTCTTCTAACTCTTGAAGTTCTCTTCTTCTTCCAAGAATTGTAGAATTATTTTTTTTATAAATACTACCACCAGTTAGTGCTCCACCAGGACTTATTACTTCTCCTTCTAGTGTAACTACTCTAAGCTTATATTTACCTATTTTAGATATCTTTAGAGCTGCATCCATATTTTCTGCTATTATAGTTTTCCCTAAAGAGTAATCCATAATTTCTTTATATATAGGATTGAAATTTATTATATCTGACGCTATTCCTAAAAAACCTTTTACTAACTGGACTTCTGTTGAAAGCGATAATTTATTCCCTTTTATTATATTTAATGGTAAGAAAGTTGCTCTTCCTAAAGAATTTTTCTTTAAGTAATCAATTAAATACTTTGCACTTTCCTCATCCCTTGTAATTATATTTGAGATAGAACTACCTAATGCTATTTCTATTGCAGTTTCATACTTCTTATCTACTGTAAATATTTCTCCTAATACTTTAGCTTTATGTCCAGTTACTTGCCCTTTCTCTATTCTCTCCATAAGTCTTTTAACTGACATTTGATAGCCTTCGTAACTTTTTTCTAAGTCTTTAAGCGTACTTAATTTCCCCTCTAAAGTATTTATATTTCTAGCAATATCCCTAATAGCACATTCTTTTTTACTTATACTACCACTTAATAAAGTTATTTTCTTTTTATTTTCTATTATTTCTTGTTTTAAACTTTCTCTTTCACTTTTTAATATTATTATATTTTTATTTAATTCTACAATAGTTGCTAAATTAATACTTATGTTACCTTCTAAAGTCTTAAGGGTTCCTTCACCTGTTATCTCTAACTCTTCTTTATTTAATATATCTTTTGTTAAACTTGATATTTCATTATTTATTTCTGAAGTCTTTCTTAAAAGTTCAAATTCCTCTTCTTTTAAAGAAGAATTTTCTCTTTCCAATAAATTTACATTTTTATTTAATTCCTGTATTTCTTTTTCAATTTTTTGAAGAGTAGATTCTTTTTCTATTTGTTCTTTAATTTTAATTTCAAGTTCTTTTCCAAGTTTATTTTTTTCATCATTTGAAACATTTAAGAATTTTTCCAATAACTCTATTTCTTTATTATCTTTTTCTAAAATCTCTTTAAAATTCTTAATTCTCTCTTGAAAAATTTCTATGTCTTTTAAACTTTGATTACTTTTTTCCTTTATATTATAATATTCAGCTTTCTCTTCACTATTTCTTTTTTCTAAAGCTTCTATTTTATTTTCTAATATCAATAATTCATTTTTATCTTTGTTTAATTTTTCTCTTTTTTCATTTATAATTTTATTTCTTTCTTCTATATCTAAAGATATTTTTTCTAAATCATTTTCTATACTATTTATATGATGTACTACTAGTGATATTTCTTTTCCTTTTAAATCATCTGCTAAAGACTTATACTTTAAAGCTTTTTCTCTTTCTATTTTTAATGGTTCTATTCTCTCTTGATATGTAGAAATTATATCTCTAATTCTTACTAGATTATTTTCAGTATTTGATAGTTTTTTTTCTGCTTCTTCTTTTCTTGATTTAAACTTAACAATACCTGCTGCTTCTTCTAATAAAGCTCTTCTTTCTTCAGGCTTTCCACTTAAAATAGCCTCTATTTTACCTTGTCCTATTAAAGAATATCCTTCTTTTCCAATACCTGTATCCATAAATAAGTTGTTTATATCTTTTAATCTACATTTATGATTGTTAATTAAATATTCAGTTTCACCTGATCTAAAAATTCTTCTTGTAATTGTTACTTCTGAATAATCCGTCTCTAAAGAATTATCTGTATTATCCAAGGTTAATGAAACTTGTGCTAATCCTACAGGTTTTCTAAATTGGGTTCCTGCAAAAATTACATCTTCCATTTTACCGCCCCTTAGAGTTTTAACACTTTGTTCACCTAAAACCCATCTAACTGAATCAGATATATTACTTTTTCCACTTCCATTTGGTCCAACTACAGCAGTTACACCTTTTTTAAATTTCAATTGGGTTTTATCTGCAAAAGATTTAAACCCCCTAATCTCTAAGAACTTTAAAAACATAGGTACTCTCCTTATCTATACTAAAGCTACTATTATGCTAAGCGAAAACATAATTACCATAATTATTGTAATTACATATATCATTGTTTGCCTTGTTTTTTTCTTCATAATACCACTCCCATTCTATTTAAGTTTATAGTAAATAAGATAAAATATCAATATAAGGTAGGCTTTATTTGCCTACCTTATATATTAACCTCTTCTATTCTTTTGACTACTATAACCTTAAGATTTCCTCTTTTTAGTTTATCATTGGTAGAAATATTTATTTTTCCTTTGTGCGTATTAATTAATTTATTAAAATACATTTTTTTATTTGCATATAGTTTACTTAAATCTTTTGAGTTTAACTCAATTATTATATCTTCATTTTCTAATATACAATTATTAATTTTATCACATAATAAACTTCCTTCAACTAATTCTCTAAACGCTGGATGAAAAGGTCCATCTACAATATCTTTTCCCCATGTAATAGATTCTGTTGGTTGAAGGCCAATTCTTATAATTTGGACTTTCGCCTCATTATATAACTTATACATTTCTTTAGAAACATTTATAGCTTCCTCTAATGTATATGGAGTATAATCTCCCCTTTTATACATATCTTCCATAGGAGTATCCTTAATTACCAAAGAAGGGTATATTCTACATATATCCGGCTTCATTTCTATTGATTTTTTTACAGTTTGTATGTCTTTTTCAAATGAATCTCCTGGTAAACCTGGCATTATTTGATGACCTAAAGTAAAGCCATATTCTTTTATAAGCTTTGATGCATTATATACATCTTCTGCCAAATGACCTCTTCCTGATAATTTAAGAACATCATTATCTAAAGATTGTACTCCAAGTTCTATAATGTCAGCTTTATACTCTTTTAAATAGCTTAATATGTATCTATTTATCGCATCTGGTCTTGTAGACATTCTTATTTTATGTATATACCCTTTTTCTTTATATTCTTTAGCAACTGAAAGAAGCTCCTTCTGTTTATTTACATCTATAGCAGTAAAAGTACCTCCAAAGAAAGAAACCTCAACTGTAGCTTCTTTATAATTTATAGTCTTTAAATATTCTTCTATTGTATCTCTAACATCTTTTCCTGTTACATCATTAACAACTTTTGCTATTCTGTTTTGATTACAAAATACGCATTGATGTGGACATCCTTGATGTGAAATAAATATAGGTATAATATAATATTTTTTACCCATTAACTTCCTCCAATTTATTTAAAGCTTCCTTAGCAGCATTTTGCTCTGATTCTTTTTTGCTGTAGCCATCACCATTTCCAAATTCCTTATTATCTATAACAACAGAAGTATAAAACTTTCTTCTATGTGGTGGTCCTTCATATTTTATTAATTCATATACTATTGATACTTCACCTGACTTTTGAAGTTCTTCTTGTAACTTAGTTTTATAATCTAAAACAATATCATTATTTATAGCCTTCTTAATAATACTCTCAAAATGGCCTATTATAAAATCTTTAGCAAACTCTAATCCCTTATCTAAGTATACTGCTGCAAGTAAAGCTTCAACAGCATCTGCTATTATTGATACTCTTTCTCTTCCACCTGTTAGTTCTTCGCCTCTACTTATTCTAATAAAATATCCTAAATTTAATTTTTTTCCTATTTCATAAAGAGAGTTTTCACAAACAATTAAACTTCTTATCTTTGTAAGTTCTCCCTCACTTTTATTTTTATAATTTAAAAATAAGTATTCTGTAATGCATAATTGTAATATAGAATCTCCTAAAAACTCAAATCGTTCATTATACTCTTGATCTTTATGCTGATTTGCATAAGAACTATGAGTTAATGCTGTTTTTAAAAGTTTTGGCTCATTAAACGTCAGTCCAATACAATTTTCAACTTCCCTTATATTAAATCTACTCATTTTAATACACTCCTTGAAGTTTATTCTTCAATTTGCTTAAACTAACAAATTCAAGAATAAACCAATATATAATATAGTCCCTATATCATAACCATATATTCTCTAAGTAATATTTAGTTAACATATTATTTAAATTTAAAATCCCGCTAAGATAGCGGGATTATATTATTCTTCAACATGACTCTTTAAATACTTAACCACATCTCCAACAGTTTTGAAATTTTCTGCTTCTTCATCAGGAATTTCCATATCTAATTCGTCTTCTAAAGCCATCATAAGTTCAACTAGGTCTAATGAATCAGCATTTAAATCTTCAACAAATGAAGCTTCCATAGTTATACTATCTTCACTAATACTTAACTTTTCAGCTATTATTTCTACTACTTTTTCAAACATTTATTTCACCTCCTAAATGTATCCAACTAGATAATATTATATATTATTTATATAGTCAATATACATATTTATAAATTATATATTATTTTGTAACTCTTCTTTTATTTTATTTAAAACATCATTTTCATAAAATAGCTTTGTTTGTCTTATGGCGTTCTTAAAAGCTTTCCCATCTGAACTTCCATGAGCCTTTATACAAATACCTTCTACTCCTAAAAATGGTGCTCCACCATATTCTTTATAATCAAATTTAACCTTCAGCTTTTTAAATACAGGACTTAAAAGCCCAGCACCTAACTTACTCATTATTCCTGAAGATAAAATTTCTTCTTTTATCATACCTAAAAGTGTTGATGCTACACCTTCATACATCTTTAATAATGTATTTCCAACAAACCCATCGCATACTAAAACATTTACATCACCCTTTGATGTATCTCTTGGTTCTACATTACCTATAAAGTTTATATTTTTCTCTTCTTTAAGAAGTTTATAAACACCTTTAGTTAATTCATTTCCTTTTTCTTCTTCAGCACCTATATTAACTAACCCTACTGATGGATTATTATTTCCAAGAACTCCTTGATAATAAATTTTACCCATGTGTGCAAATTGAACTAAATAGTTAGGTTTACAATCAACATTTGCCCCTGCATCAACAATCATAAAACTACCATTTTTTCCAGGCATTATTGGTGCTAATGCTGGTCTTTCTACGCCTTTTATTCTACCAACTATTAAAGTACAACCTGCTAAAAAAGCTCCAGTACTCCCCGCTGATATTACTCCATCACATTCTTTATCTTTAACAAGCTTTAAAGCTTTGCATATACTAGAATCTTTTTTTCTCTTTAGTGCCATAACAGGATGCTCATTTGGCGAAATCACCTCTTTTGCATCTATTACTTTTACTAAACTTTCATCATACTTATATTTCTTTAGTTCCTCTTCTATTTTTTCCTTAGGACCTGTTATATAGTACTCTATTCCATTATATTCATTTAAAGCCTGTATAACACCTTCTATTACTGCCTTAGGTGCATTATCGCCACCCATACCATCTACAGCTATTTTCATAATACTCATCGCCCCTTATTTTTATATATAAAGAAAAGAAAGTCATTAGACTTTCTTTATTCTTCTGATGAAGCAACTACTTCTTTGCCTTTGTAGAATCCACAGTTTTTGCAAACTCTGTGAGCTAATTTCATTTCGTGACATTGTGGACACTCAACTATTCCAGGTAAGCTTAACTTAAAAGTTTGAGCTCTTCTTGAATCTCTCTTTGCTCTATATGTTTTTCTAGCAGGATTTCCCATTATTACACCTCCTTATTTCCAAACAACTCTTGTAACTTTGCCAGTCTTAAGTCTACATCATTTGTCGTGCATTGACAAGAAGTTTCATTAAGATTTTTGCCGCATTGGTGACAAAGTCCCTTACAGTCGTCTGTGCAAAGTCTCTTAATAGGTAAGGTTGAAATAATACTATTTTCAACAATTTCAGTGATATCTATTTTATCACTATCTACAAATATAACTTCTTCATCTTCTTGAAGTTCCTTATTATTTGTAAACCTTTCTTCTATATCAATATCTATTGGATAGATAAAGGCCTCTAGGCATCTTGAACAATGCAGTTCAAGCTTTGTTTTTACTGAAGCAGTCAATACTATAACATCTGAATTAGAAGTTATTTCTCCCTCTACTTCTACAGCTTCAACAGCTTTAATTTTATCTCCATCAAAATAAAGTGGAGCTAAATTATATGTTACATTGATCTCTTTTCTTCTTTCTCTTTGTGAAATTAAATCTGAAAATTGTATAATCATATGTATCACTCTGGACTAAGTCCTCGTATCCTTTAGGATACATTATGTACATTATGTACATAGCTTGAGCAAAGCCCCTTTTTCACTCCTTAGATAAATATTTGCTGAATAAACACAATTTATTATATAAAGTGCATGATTAAAAGTCAAGCAGTTTATTCGAAATTGCAATTCTAATAATTATGCACCTTATTTAAAATTACTTTTCTATTAATTCAACAGTATCTCTAGCAATTACTAATTCTTCATTAGTTGGAATAACAAAAGCTTTAACTTTGCAGCCTTCTTTTGATATTTCTCTAACTTTTCCTCTAACGTTATTTTTTTCCGTATCTACTTCTACACCTAAGAATTCTAATCCTTTTAATATAGCTTCTCTAGTTTCTGGTCCATTTTCACCAACACCAGCAGTAAATACTATAGCATCAACACCACCCATTATAGCAGCATATGATCCAATTGTAGCTCTTACCTTATATTCAAATATAGATAATGCTAATTTAGCTCTATGAATATCATTTTTAAATGCAGCATCTTCAATATCTCTAAAATCTGAACTAATTCCTGATATTCCAAGAACACCTGATTTTTTATTTAATAAATCATTCACTTCATCAACTGATAATCCTTCTTCTTTCATTAAGAAAGTAACTATAGCAGGATCTATATTACCTGATCTTGTTCCCATAGCAACCCCTTCAAGTGGTGTAAAGCCCATTGATGTATCAATTGAAACTCCGTCCTTAACAGCGCAAAGACTTGCTCCATTTCCTAAATGACATGTAACTATCTTTAAATCTTTAATATCTTTTCCCATAACTTCAGCAACTTTTTGTGATACATATTTATGTGAAGTTCCATGGAAACCATACTTTCTTATAGCATGCTTTTCATATAATTCATATGGAAGTGCATAAAGATATGCTTCTTCTGGCATTGTTCCATGGAATGCAGTATCAAATACAACAACCATTGGTGTATTTGGCATTAACTCTTCACAAGCTTCTATACCTATCATATTTGCTGGATTATGAAGTGGTGCTAATTTAAAGCAATCTCTAATATAATCTTTAACTTCTTCAGTTACAATAACAGATCCCTTATATTTTTCTCCACCATGTACTACTCTATGACCTACAGCTGATATTTCATCCATTGATGAAATTACTCCGTTTGTACTATCAACTAGAGCATCTAAAACTAATTTTATTGCAACTTTATGATCAGGCATTGGAGTTTTAATTATATATTTATCTCTTCCTTCAACCTTTTGAGTTAAAACTGAACCTTCTATTCCAATTCTTTCCACTAACCCTTGAGCTAAAGCGTCTTCTGTACTCATATCTATTAATTGATATTTTAATGATGAACTACCACAATTTATTACTAATACTTTCATTGGTATTTACCCCTTCCTAACTAATTATTTTTGTGCTTGTGCTTGAACCGCTGTTAATGCAACAACATTTACTATATCTTCTGAGCTACATCCTCTTGATAAGTCATTTATAGGTTTTGCAAAACCTTGACACATAGGACCTATAGCATCTGCATTTGCAAATCTTTGAACTAACTTATATCCAATATTTCCACTTTGTAAATCTGGGAATATTAAAACATTAGCTTTTCCAGCAACCTTACTATTTGGAGCTTTTTGTGAAGCAACTTTATCAACTATAGCTGCATCTAACTGTAACTCTCCATCAATTAATAAGTCTGGTCTTAATTCTTTTGCAAGTTCTGTAGCTTTTCTTACTTTGTCAACCATTTCATGATCTGCACTACCCATTGTTGAGAAAGATAGCATCGCAACCTTAGGCTCTATTTTACATAATGATTTTGCAGTATCTGCTGTAGCTATAGCTATTGCAGCTAACTGTTCATATGATGGGTTTGGATTTACAGCACAATCTGAGAATAATAGCATTCCCTCTTCACCGTATTTTGATCCTGGTACCATCATTATAAAGAAACTTGATACTACAGAAACTCCTGGTGCAGTCTTTATTATTTGTAACCCTGGTCTTAATAAGTCACCAGTAGTATGTATTGCTCCTGAAACCATTCCATCCGCATCGTCAAGTTTAACCATCATAGTTCCAAAGTATAATGGATCCCTTACAATTCTCTCAGCCTTTTCCATTGTCATTCCTTTATTTTTTCTTAATTCGTAGAATGCTTTAATATAATCTTCTAGTCTATCTGATTTATCTGGGTTAACTATTTCAACCCCTTCTAAATTTACTCCAAGCTCTTTTGCTTTTGCTTGAATTTTTTCCTCATCTCCGACTAAAACTGGATATGCAAGACCTAATTCTTTTATCTTTTGTGAAGCTACTATAGTTCTTTCTTCATCACCTTCTGGAAGAACTATTCTTCTTTTGTCAGCCTTAGCTGCATCCCATAATTTTTTCATAAGTTCCATATTCATTACTCCTTTCAACTGGACACGGATTAATCTTCATATACTAATATACTCCTAAATAACTATAATTTTCAACAAGAAAATATCTCAAAGATTTAATTCTTTATATTTAAAATTTTCAGAATTTTCCAAGTATCACTCTTTAATATAGCTTTAATAAGGTTTTTTCTATACTACTAAACTTTTATCTTATGTTATAATGTCTTTATATTTCCCATTAAGGAGTGTAAATATGAATATAACAGGAATAATAACAGAATATAACCCTTTTCACAATGGACATTTACATCATTTAACTTCTGCTAAATCACAAACAAAATGTGATGGAATAGTATGTATAATGAGTGGTAATTATGTTCAAAGAGGCGGTCCAGCTATAATTGATAAATGGAACCGTACTCAAATGGCTTTAGAAAATGGTGTTGATCTAGTAATAGAATTACCAACTTTTTATGCTTTATCCTCAGCAGAGTTTTTTGCTAAAGGATCAATTTCTATTCTTAACTCATTAGGAGTAATTAATAACATTTTTTTTGGAAGTGAATGTGGAAATGTAGAAAATTTAACTAAAATATCTGAAGTATTAATTAATGAACCAGAAAATTTCAAAAATGCCCTTAAATTAAATCTTAACTCTGGAGTTACTTTTGCTAAAGCAAGAGAAAAGGCATTAATGGAATTTCTTAACGATTCTTCTTTAAGCGAAATTCTAATTAACTCAAATAACATTCTAGGTATAGAATATATAAAGGCACTTATTTCTCTTAATAGTTCAATTAAACCATTAACTTTAAAAAGAGAGGGATCCTCTTATAATGATAAAAATCTTAGCTTAAATTTTTCTTCTGCAACTAGTATTAGAGAAAGCCTAAAAAATTCAACTTCTATTGAAAAAATTGCTTCTAATATGCCAAAAGCTTCATATGATATCTTTAAAAATTTATATGATACAAATTATCCTTTTATTTTTGAAGAAAATATGTTTAATTATATTAAATTTAAACTCATAAATAATTGTATAAATTTTAACAATCTTTTTGATGTTTCAGAAGGTCTTGATAATAAAATATTAAAGGAAATTTACAATAGTAACTCTTATGAAGAATTAATCTTAAATATAAAAAGCAAAAGATATACTTATACTAAAATATCAAGAATTTTAACTCAAATTTTTATTGGAATTGATAATTATAATTATAATGATTTAATTGCTTACGAGAATTTATATTGTAGGGTTTTAGGTTTTAATAATATTGGTATGAAGATTTTAAAGAAAATGAAAAAAACTTCATCAATTCCTATAATTACAAAAATACCACGTTATACAGAAAACCCACTATTAAAATTAGATATTCAAGGGACAAATTGTTACTCATTGCTTAATCCAAAACTTAAGTTTTTTAGTGATTATTTAATTTCTCCATTAATAAAAAGTTAATATTAATTAGCCACAGGCATATATATCTATAGATGGGAGGAGATTTTCATGTTTAGTATTATATTCTTGTGGCTATTTATCATTTTTCTTATTGTTGTTTTACTAAGACTTTTAAATATTAAGAAAAATTACATAATATGCTTTTGTATTACCTTATTTATAGTTCTTTTTATTTTAAATTTAGAAGGATGTATGAGCGCTGCTTTAGAGGGATCTTCTTTAGTTGTAAAAGCTATCTTGCCAACTATATTTCCCTTTAGTGTTATTTGTAATCTTTTAATTTCTTATGATGGGATAACCCTTTACTCAAAATTATTAGGACCATTAATTTGTAAACCTCTTAGATTATCAAAAAACTGTTCATTTCCAATTGCAGCAAGTTTTATTTGTGGCTATCCTCTTGGGGCTAAATATTCTTCTGATATATATTCTTTAAATTATATAGAAAAAGAAGAATATGAAAGATTATTAAATATAGCATCAAATGCCGGGCCAATTTTTATACTTGGATCTGTAGGTGCAAGTATGTTATCTGATTCTAAAATGGGTTATATTCTTCTTATAGCTAATTATTTATCTATAATCATTGTAGGTTTTTTAACAAAAAAATCTAGTAATTCTATAGTTGAAAAAAATTACACTTCATCAAATATAGATACTAGAAATTTTGGAACTAAACTAAAAGATGCTATAGATGGTGGAATATCTACCACTTTAAATGTTGCAGCCTTTGTTATAATATTTTCTGTTTTTATAAGCATAATAAAAAACAATGCTTATATTAGCATTGTTTTTAACGATTTAGAAAATTTTATTAAAATCCCAAAAGGAACTCTTTACAACCTATTTCTAGGTAGTATCGAGTTTACTAATGGTTGCAAATTAATATCACTTTCTTCATTATCAATAAATTTAAAATTAAGTATGATAAGTTTTATTTGTTCTTTTTCTAGCTTATCAGTAATTGCTCAAGTAAGTTCGGTAGTAAGTAACTGTAACCCTTCAATGGGTAAATATATTTTTTGGAAACTTATCCAAGGTATTATTAGTTTTATAATAACATTTATAGCAAGTAATATTTTCATTATTTCAACACCTACTTCTACACCAATACAAAATGTAAATATATATGAAAATTATTATAAATTTATTATACCCATAATAATCTTTTTACTACTATCACTAATATTATCTATTATTTATAAAAATTTAAATAAGTTACATTCCTCTTAGTTCAGAAATATTTTCTTTAATCATATTACCAGTTTCAGTCATATTTTCATCTATCTCTCTAGCAACTTTTTCAAAAGAGGCCTGCATACCTTGTATAATAGTAGCTTTTTTTATCTCTAACTCTCTATCAAGTTGAGCAAGTATTTCAGTTGAGTATTCTCTTGATCCAATTCTAATTGCCTTAGCATCTCTTTGTGCTAGGGCAATTATTTCATTTGCTCTAAGCTTAGCTTCTTTAACTATGTCATGATTTTCTATATTTTGTTTCATTATCTCCATAGTTTCTCTTTTAACATTTTCATATTCTTTTTGAGCATCTTCTAAAATTCTATCCTTCTCAGTCATTACCCACTGAGCTTTCTTAAACTGATCTGGTAAATAATTTATAATCTGATCAATTACTTCCATAAATTCTTTTTTATCAATTACTGTTTTTCCTGTTATAGGCACCTTTGGTGCTGTATCAATTAACTCCTGTAAATACTCCAAAAGCTCTAAAACATTAACCTCAAGTTTATCCACAAAGTTCCACCCCTTTATTTAAATTCTACTTATTATATCGTCTACTAATTCTTTCGGCACTAATCCATTAATATTACCACCAAATTTTGCAACTTGCTTAACTGAAGAAGAGCTTATAAAGGAATATTCATGTGAAGTCATCATAAAAACAGTTTCTATTTCTGAATCTAACTTTGAGTTTATTAATGCCATTTGCATTTCATACTCAAAGTCCGAAACTGTTCTTAATCCTTTTAAAATTACATTAGCACTATGCATTTTTACAAAATCTACTAATAATCCATTAAAGCTAAGAACCTCTACATTAGGCAATTCTTTAGTAACTTTTTTTATAAGTTCTACTCTTTCTTCAATATCAAAAAGTCCCCTTTTATCTACATTAACTAAAACTGCCACAATAAGTTTATCATAAACTTTAGATCCTCTAGTTATTATGTCTAAATGACCATTAGTTATTGGATCAAAGCTTCCTGGATAAACTGCTATCTTCATCACATCCACCCTCTAAGCCCTCTACTTATATTTATAAAAACATACTGTGGTATTTCCATATTTTCTACTTTGAGTAAGTTTTATTTCTTCATACCCTTCATATATTCCTTCAATACTATCTATCTTCGTAACTATTATTCCATCTTCTTTTAACATTTTTAGCTCTTCTATTAATTTTATAGCTTCTGGTATCATTTCTTTACAATATGGAGGATCTATAAATATAATATCAAATATTTTTCCCTGTTTAGAAAGACTTTTTAAAGCCTCATAAGAATCCATATTTAAAGGCATACAGAACTCGGTAAACTTTAAATTTTCTATATTTTCTTTAAGAAGAGGAAAAGTAACTGGACTTTTATCTACTAAATAAACTTCCTCTGCTCCTCTACTTGCAGCTTCTAACCCTAAGCTTCCTGTTCCTGCAAATACATCAATAACCCTAGCATCAGGTATATACCCCTGAATCATACTAAACATAGCTTCCTTTACTCTGTCTAATGTTGGTCTTGTTTCCATAGTTGCAGGAGGTATTAATTTTCGTCCTCTTGCTTTTCCAGCTATAATTCTCATTAAATTTCCTCCTTAAGTACTATCGTTTTAATTTTATCATAATATTTTTGTATATACAATTTTTTTAATTAAAACATATATATCGACTCCATCTTTCAAGAGATTTTGATATTTCTCTACATAATTTTATATGCTGAATTTCTTTTGAATTTATTAATATATTTGCTTCTCCTCTTGCACATTTTAATATATTTATATCTTCATATATATCTGCTAGTACAAACTCCTGATCACCACTTTGCCTAAGTCCAAACATTTCTCCTGCCCCTCTAAGCTTTAAATCTTGCTCAGATATAAAAAATCCATCTGTTGATTGAGTCATTATTTCCATACGTTTTTTAGTTGTATTACTTTTAGCATTTGCAATTAAAATGCAATATGATTCATACCCACCTCTACCTACTCTTCCTCTTAGTTGATGTAGCTGTGCTAATCCAAACCTTTCAGCATTCTCAATAATCATAACTGATGCATTTGGAACATTTACACCTACCTCTATAACAGTTGTTGAAATAATTACCTTAATTTTATCTTCCTTAAATAAAGTAATTATATTATCCTTTTCTTTCGGCTTCATTTTTCCATGTAGAATTTCTATAGGAATATTTTTAAATACTCCATCCTTAAGTTCTAAATAAAGTTTTTCCACTGAATTCAACTTATTTTTTTCATCCTCTTCTATTAATGGACAAACTATATATACTTGTCTTCCCTTTTTGACTTCATTTAATGCTAAACTATAAGCTTTATTTCTTTCCTCATCCTTAAAAAATTTTGTATCTATTTTTTTTCTACCTGGTGGTAATTTATCTATAATAGAAACATCTAAATCTGAATACATATATAAAGCTAAAGTTCTTGGGATAGGTGTTGCCGTCATAACAAGAACATCCGGCCTTTTTCCCTTATTAATAAGCTTACTTCTTTGCTCTACTCCAAATCTATGTTGTTCATCAGTTACAACTAATCCTAAATTTTTAAAATTAACATCTTCTTGTATTAATGCATGAGTTCCTATAACTAATACTGGCTCTCCAGAAGAAATTATTTCTTTAATTCTAACTTTCTCCTTATTACTTGTGCTTCCTGTTAAAAGCTCTATCTTTACATTAAAATCCTCTAAAAGTTTTTTACTTTCTAAATAATGCTGATTAGCTAATATTTCTGTAGGAACCATAAGAGACGCTTGGTATCCATTTTTAACCACATTGAATAATGCTATAATTGCAACTATAGTTTTACCACTTCCTACATCTCCTTGTACAAGTCTATTCATTGAATATTTACTTTTTTGATCTCTTAGTATTTCTCTTATAACTTTTGTTTGTGCCTCTGTTAAACTAAATGGAAGAGATAATTTTAAATCTTTAAGCTCTTCTACCCAATCAAAATAAATACCTTCTTTTCCTCTCAAATTATTTTTCAAAAGTAATAACTTCATTGAATATGTAAATAGCTCTTGAAATTTTAATCTTGCAATTGCATTTTCTAATTCTATTTTACCTTTAGGAAAATGAATCTCTCTAATAGCCTCTTCAAGACCTATCATTTTATATTTCTCTAATATATTCAAAGGAATATTCTCACATATTTTTACATCATCAAGTATTTGATTTATAAGTTTTGTAATAATTTTATCTGTCAAGTCACCTTTTAAAGGATATTTAGGAATAATTTCGCTTTTTTTTGCATCTTTGCATCCAATTATAGGGTTTATAACTTCTAGAGTAGTTCCTATTTTTTTAAATTTCCCTACTAAGTCATATTCACTTCCTAATTTATAAGAATTTTTTATAAATCTTTGATTAAACCATTTACCCAATACAATATGATCTTTATAACTAAATTTAATTGTAGTTATAAATTTACCTGTTTTTGTTTTTATATCCTTTTCAAATGATATAACTTTACAGGTTAAAATTTGTTTTTCTTCTCCATCTATTTCATTAAATTCAATATTTCCCCTTATAAATTCATAATCCCTTGGAAAATATAAAAGCAAATCAAACACAGTGAAAATACCACATTTATTTAATCGTTCTGTTAACTTTGGTCCTACACCCTTAAGGGTAGAAACCTCGTTAGAAATATCCATCTCTACACCTCTAAATTAATAAAATCATATAATATTAAAGCACAAGTTGTTACCTATGTAAATAAAGTAACATCTTGTGCTAATTTAAAATTATTATTCTACTGCCATAATGAAATAGTAAAGTGGTTGCTCACCTTTATAACATTGTACATCAAAATCTTCATATTTTTCTTCTAATTTTGAAACAAACTCATTTGCAACCTCTTCATCTACATCAGAACCATAAAATATAGTTATAAGTTCACTATCTTCATCAATCATTTCTTCTAGAACTTCTTCAGCAACCTTACAGTAGTCTTCTCCTACTTTCTTTATTTTCCCTTCAATAAGACCTAAGTTATTACCTTCCTTAATTTCTATTCCATCTATTTCAGTATCTCTAACAGCATATGTTACAGAGCCTGTCTTTACCATATTCATAGCTTCTTTTAAAGTTTCTTCATTTTCATTAACTTCAACATCAGCATTAAACATAGTTATACAAGTTATTCCTTGAGGAATAGTAGTTGTTGGTATTACTCTTACGTCTTTATCTGAAATTTCAGCTGCTTGATTTGCTGACATAATTATATTTTTATTATTTGGTAATATAAATATATGTTCAGCATTAAGCTTTGAAACACATTCCATAATATCTTGTGTTGATGGGTTCATTGTTTGACCACCCTCAATTACATAATCAACACCTAAATCTTTAAATATATTTGTAATTCCATCTCCCATAGCTACAGAAACAAATGCATATTTTTTCATTTCAACTTCTTCTTCGCTAGCTACTTCTTTAACATAATCTTCACCTTTTATTAAAAGTTCTCTATGCTCTTCTCTCATATTGTCTATTTTTATCTTAGATAATTCACCAAGCTTTACTGCTTTAGCTAAAACAGCACCTGGATCATTTGTATGAATATGAACCTTTATAACATCCTCATATCCTACTACTATCATTGAGTCCCCTAGTGGTTCTATCTCATTTTTAAAACCATTAGCCTTATTAGCATCTCCAAGTATTATAAACTCTGTACAATATCCAAATTTTATATCAATTTCCTCTGTACCTTGAGCACCTTGTGATCCACCTGCTTCTGATGGCTTAATATCTTTTATCTCTGCTTTAATATCTTCTCTTAATGCATCATACATACCCTTTAAAATTATGTATAATCCCATTCCACCTGAGTCTACAACTTTAGCTTTTTTTAAAGCTGGTAATAAATCTGGTGTTTTATCTAGCATAATTTTAGATTCTTTAACTATTACATCTAATAACTCTATTAAATCTTTAGCATCTGAATCAATAGCAGCTTCAGCAGCAGCTCTTATTACTGAAAGAATTGTTCCCTCAGTTGGTCTCATAACAGCCTTATATGCAGCATTACTTCCTTCTTGAATAGCTATTGCAAACTCTACTGTATTTACTTCCTCTTTACCGTCTAATCCTTTTGAGATTCCTCTTAGTATCTGTGAAAGAATAACACCTGAGTTTCCTCTTGCTCCCATTAAAGCTCCCTTAGCAAGCTTTTTAGATGCTTCTCCAATGGAAGATGTATTTAAACCTTCTATTTCCTTTACAGCCGCCTTAAATGTAGCTGACATATTAGTTCCTGTATCTCCATCTGGAACAGGAAATACATTTAACGCATTTACATAGCTACTTTCTTCTAACAATCTATTACTAGCATTAACAACCATGTTATAAAAATCATGGCCATTTATTTTTTGATATTTCATCTTTTTACCTCCTAGACTCTAACAGCTTGAACATTTACTGTAACAGATGAAACTTTTAATCCAGTAAAGTTTTCCACGCTATAACGCACCTTTTGTATAATATTATTAGCTATTACAGAAATCTTTGTTCCGTATTCAACCATAACAAATAATTCTATAACTAATTTATCATCTTCATTAAACTTAAGCTTAACGCCTTTGCTTAGATTTTCTATTCTCATAAGTTCCCAGAAACCTTCTGTAGCACTTTTAGAAACCATTCCAACTACACCATAGCACTCCATTGTTGAAAGCCCTACTATTTTAGCTAAAACCTCTTCGGAGTAATGTATATTTCCAATTTCATTTGAATATCCTACCATATAGAAACCTCCTTATAAATATCCTTATACTATATTTTATATTACTTATCTTTATTATTCAAGTAAATCTTCTTTTCCTTATTATATGAAAAGGAGCTTATATTTATTGTTTTTTATTTTTTTAACTTTTTTTTATTTTCTATTGCTTTTTTATTATGTTATATGATAAAATGTAATCTGTCCTATTGAAGAGAAATTATCTTCACAACATAAGGAGGTGTTTTCAAGTGGCAAGAAGATGCGAAGTTTGTAACAAAGGGGTTGTATCAGGTACACAATACTCCCACTCACATCGTCAATCAAAGAGAACTTGGGCTCCTAACATAAAGAGAGTAAAGGCTTTAGTTAACGGAACACCAAAAACAGTTCATGTATGTACAAGATGCCTTAGATCTGGTAAGGTTCAAAGAGCAATATAAGTTCAAATAAAAAATGCAATTGTTTTTAACAATCGCATTTTTTATTTTGCCAAAAATTTAAAAAATTTATCATTTTAATTGAGGCTATTTAACATGTTCGTCATATGTATAAATTTATTTACCTCTTCTAAAAAACTTTATAAAATTTGAAATAAATTTTGGTAATTTAATTGCTATTATCTTCATTCCAATCCCCCTATCCATAAAAAATAATCACTGTACCCTTAATATTTATTGTATGCAAATAAGAAGGATTCAGTGATTATTTTTTTATATTTTTTAATCTTTTGTATAAAGTATCATTAAGATTCCACTTTCAAAATTTACATTAATAGGTGACTCTAAAAACTCATTTGATGTTGTTAGTCCATCTCCTACCTCTAAATCATAATTATTTAGTTCATACTTACAGCCTTTCAAAGTAAGCTTATTTACTTTATTAAAGTACGCAAGAAAAGATATTGTATCACCTTTATTTCCAGTTAAAACTAATGGTTTATTTGTTAAAAATATTTTATTATTATCATCTATTATTTTTGCTTTTATATTTAAATCTAATGCTTTTTTTAATAATCCAATATTGCTTAAAGAGTGATCGTATCTAGTACCTGTAACACCTAATAAAACAATTTCCAAAGCTCCTTTTTCCACTGCTAAATTAAACGCTATATCTGTATCTGTAAAATCCTTTTCTTTTTGAAATTGTATTTTACGTACCCCTTTACTCTCCAATATTTTTATTATTTCTTTAGATGCAGAATCAAAGTCACCTACTATATAGTGTGGTATTATATTATACTTTTTTAAAGTTTCACACCCCTTATCTGCTCCTATTATTAAATCAACATCTTTAACTAAGCTTAAAAGAAGTTCTTTTGATGGAGCTTTTCCTCCAGATAGAATTAAAGCTCTCATTATTAAACCCCTCTTATTTTAGAAATATTCTCTTTAAGGTTTCCATCGCGGAAAATAGCTGATCCTGCAACTAATACATTAGCACCCGCTTCTATAATTTCTTTAGCGTTATTCTTATCAACGCCTCCATCTACTTGTATTAAAAGATTTTCATTAATCCCTCTACTCATTTCTTTAACTTCCTTTATTTTATTTAAAGCATATGAAATAAATTTTTGTCCTCCAAATCCAGGATTAACTGACATTATAAGAACCATATCTAGCTTTGCTATAATATCCTTTAATACTATCGTTGGTGTTCCTGGATTTAATGCTACTCCAACCTTTATTCCTTTAGATTTAATATATTCTATAGCTCTATCTATATGCTTTTCTGCTTCATAATGAATCGTTATAATATCTGCTCCTACTGCGATAAAATCATCAATAAACTTTGATGGATTTTCTATCATTAAGTGAACATCAAAAACCTTATCTGTTTTATTTCTTATTGATTTAATTACTGGTAATCCAAGACTTATATTTGGAACAAATGATCCATCCATAACATCTATATGTATGAAATCTGCACCTGCCTTATCTACATTTATAATATCCTCACCTAATTTTGAAAAATCAGCTGATAAAATTGACGGTGATATCTTTACCATTTATTTTTCCTCCCATCCATTATTTCTTCTAATGTTCTTATATAAAAATTATATCTATACTCGTTTATTTTACCATTTTCAACAGCATTTTTCACTGCACATTCTGGTTCCTTGTTATGAAGGCATCCTCTAAATTTACAATTATGATTGTAGTCTTCAAATTCCGGAAAGCAGTATCTTAAATCTTCTTTTTCCATAAAGCTAACTTCTAAACTTGAAAATCCTGGACTGTCTACTAGATATCCATTTTCTATCTCTATAAGTTCGCTATGCCTTGTCGTATGTTTACCTCTTCCTATTTTTTCAGAAACTACTCCTGTTTCCATATAAGATCTATTAATTAATGTATTAATTAATGTAGATTTTCCTGCTCCTGATGGTCCACATAAAACTGTTTCATTATTTTCTAATTTTTCTTTTAGAAGATCTATTCCTTCTCCTTTTTTTGCATTAATATATAGTACGTCATATCCTATATCATTAATTTTCTTCTTTACCTCTTCTTTTTCTTCTTCTGTTACTAAATCAACTTTATTTAAGCATACTATAGCTTCAATATTATTGTATTCACAAAGAATTAGGAATCTATTTAAAAGATCAAAATTAATATCTGGATTTTTAATTGCAAAAACAACAAAGGCCTGAGTTACATTTGCCACTGTAGGTCTTATAAGTTCAGAAGTTCTTTCTAACAGGTCTTCAATTACACCCTTTCCATTTTCAACCTTAATGTCAACATTATCTCCTACCATAGGTTTCATATCTTTATGTCTAAACTTTCCTCTAGCCTTACACTCTATAAGCCCTTCTTTAGTTTTAACATAATAAAATCCACCAATTCCTTTTATTATTTTTCCTTCCATAATTCCTCCATGTATTTTATTCTTCCTATTTATAATAAACAGATTTAATTAAAAAATGCAAATATTTTTTTGTATTTATTGCCATAATATAATAAAAAATCAGCATTAAGCTGATTTTTTATTATATACTAATGATTTTGGCCATTTGGTTGTGTTTGATTTGTAGAATTTCCCTGACCGTTCCCTTGACTATTTCCCTGATTTTCATTATTTACTTCATTTGCTTTAGTTGTTAATATGACTGTCCCACCTTCTTTTACACTCTCTGTAAAAGCAGTTACTGTTGCATTTTCATCCTTTGGTCCATCAAAGTCTACATTTAGTCCATTACTTTTCAATATAGCTACAGCCTTACCTACTGTCATTCCTTGATATATACCTAATGATTTTACATCAATAGTCTTCTGTTCAAATTTCCCAACTGTTATTGCTACAGTTTCACCTTCTTTAACTTCAACATCAGTTATTGATTGAGAAAGAATTTTTCCATCTTCATCTTTATTATTAGTAGTTTTTGTTTCCACAGTTACTGTTAACTTTAATTTTTCAAGAGTAGATTTTCCTTCTCCTTCTTTATGTCCTACAACACTAGGAACTTTAACAAGTTTAACTTCTGGTCCCTTACTTATTGCAATTTCTATAGCAGTATCCTTTTTGATTTCAGTTGTTGCTGCTGGCTTTTGGCTTATATAATATCCCTTAGGAACTGTTTCACTATTTTGCTCTACTATTTTGTAATTTGTAAATCCTTGAGCCTCTAAATATTGCTTAATATTAGTAACTTCATAATCTTTGAAGTTAGGCATTTTAAACTTTTCCTCGCCACCAGATACAACTACCTTAACACTAAATTTTTTCTTAACATTTGTACCAGGCTTTGGATCTACACTTAAAATTGTATTTTCAGGTTTATCACTTTTCTTAGTTTCTACAACCTCTAATTGAAGTCCAAGCTTTGAAAGTTCAATTTTAGCCTCATCAATATTTTTACCAACTATATTAGGAACAGCAACTTCTTTTCCACCAGTTCCCGTTGCCATAAAATATCCTACTGCTCCAAGTATTGCTACTGATACCACAATGATTAATCCAAATAAAACCTTACTTAAATTTTTCTTGCCTTTAGATTTCTTATTCTTTGAGGATTTTTTTTCATATTCCTCTTCATCATAATCATCATCTTCTTCATCTTCTTCATATTCTTCTTCATCATCATAGTAGTCACTTTTAATACTTGAAATAACCTCTGTCTTATCACTAGGTGATGTAATTGGAGCCATAACTATTGTATGCTGATTATTATAATTAGCACTTTCTCCTATAATAACATCTGGATTTTGTTGTATCTTTTGTAAATCTTGAATTATTTCTTTAGCACTTTGATATCTTTTTAAAGGTTCTTTTTCTATTGCCTTTAATACAACTTTATTTAAACTATCTGGAATAGCTGGATTAATACTTTTAGGAGGTATAGGTTCTTCTTGTAAATGCTTTAAAGCTACGGTAACTGGAGAATCTCCCTCAAAGGGTAACTTACCTGTAAGCATTTCATAAAGAACTATTCCGAAAGAATAAATATCAGCTCTACAATCTATATATGTTCCTTTTGCTTGTTCTGGTGATAAATAATGTGCTGAACCTATAATGCTTGTTGTATTTGTAATTGTTTGTGAGTCAGTTGATTTTGCTATTCCAAAATCAGTAACCTTTACTTCTCCACCTTCAGTAACCATTATATTTTGTGGTTTTATATCTCTATGAATTATATTATTTTTATGAGCGCAATCTAAAGCTTTAGCAACTTGTAATGCAATTCTTATAGCTGTTGTATAAGTTAGCTTTCCATTAAAATTTATTACATCCTTTAAGGTTTTACCACTAACAAGTTCCATAACAATATAATCAATATCCCCTTGAGTCCCTACATCCAAAATATTAACTATATTTGTATCTGATAAATTTGCTATAGCAGTAGCTTCCCTTTTAAACTTTTGAGATATCTCTTCATTATTTGCAAATTGTTTTTTTAATATCTTAATAGCTACAAATCTATTAAGTTTATTACATTTTGCTTTATAAACTTCTGACATACCACCTTCACCTATTTTTTCAAGAAGCTCATATCTATCGCCTAGTATTACTCCCTTCATATTACACCTCTCCTCCAAATAAAATTACAGTTATATTATCTCTACCACCTTTACTTTTTGATAACGAGATAAGTTTTTCGCAAGCATTTTCTAGATTTTCTTCTCCTCTTAATGTATTTATTACATCATTTAAGTTTACTTCATTTGTTAATCCATCTGTACAAAGCATAAATAAATCAAATTTATTTTTTTCAACAACAAACAAATCTATCTCAACTAAATTTTTTGTTCCTATTGCTCTTGTAATAATATTTTTTTGAGGATGTCGCTTTGCTTCTTCATTTGTTATTGAGCCTATATCTAAAAGCTCCTGTACCAAAGAATGATCCTTTGTAATTTTTGTTATAACTTCATTTTTTATACCAAAACATGAGCTATCTCCTACATTTGCAACTTGTATAAATTCATTAGTTACTAAACAAGCAACTAATGTTGTTCCCATTCCATTATACTCTTTATCTGAGTGACCAAACTCATAAACCTTTAAATTAGCATATTCTATTGCTTTCTTTAAAACTTCTTCTTTATTTATAGTATTGAAGTTACTTTTAACAAATGTAATTACTTCTTCACAGGCAATTTTGCTTGCTAATTCTCCTGCATTATGACCACCCATTCCATCAGTTACAACATATAGACTATATTCCTCTCTACAAATATAATCAGCATAATCTTCATTTAACTTTCTTACATTACCAATATCAGTTTTTATACCAACCATTCATACCCTCTCCCTTTAGTTTTAGGTAGCTAAAAATTTTCTTCTTAGTTGTCCACAGGCTGCATTTATATCGCTTCCCATTTCCCTTCTTACAGTCACCTCTATACCTTGATTTTTTAGTATCTCTTCAAAATCTAATATTGTCTTTTTTGAAGGTCTCTTAAGAGTATTTTCTTTAATTTCATTTACTGGAATTAAATTTACATGGCATAATAGACCCTTAAGTAACTTACCTAAAGCCTTTGCATCTTCTTTATCATCATTTACTCCTGAAACTAAAGAGTATTCAAAAGTTATACGTCTACCTGTTTTCTCTATGTAATATCTACATGCTTCTAAAATTTCATCAATTGAATATTTATTAGCAATAGGCATAATCGCTCTTCTTTTTTCATCACTTACAGCATGAAGTGATATAGCTAAAGTAATACTATAATCTTTATCTGCAAGATCGTAAATTTTAGGGACTAATCCACAAGTAGACAATGTTATATGTCTTTGCCCTATATTTAATCCATATTCAGCATTGACAAGTTTTAAAAATTTAATTACATTATCATAATTATCAAGTGGCTCTCCACTTCCCATTAAAACAACATTTGATATTCTTTCACCTATTAAGGATTGAGCTACTATAATTTGTGATAGAATTTCTCCTGCTGTTAAATCTCTAACTCTTCCATTTAAAGTTGAAGCGCAGAATTTACAACCCATTCTGCACCCAACTTGAGTAGAAATACATATAGAATTACCATGCTTATATTTCATTATTACACTTTCAATTATATTTCCATCTTTGAATCCTAATAATAATTTTTGTGTGCCATCTATTTTAGATTCATATTTTTCTACAATTTCTGGAATCCCAATATAAAGTGAGTTTTTTAGCTTTTCTTGTAATGCCTTAGGTATATTTTTCATATCTTCAAAGTTAAAAACTTCTTTATATATCCAAGTCATTACTTGGTTAGCTCTAAATGCACTTTCTCCATTTTCTTTCATCCATATAGAAAGTTCTTCTAAAGTATAATCCAATATGTTTTCCATATATTCACCTACACTGTTTTCACAATCTTAGCAACAAAGAATCCATCCATTGAATCATTAGGAAGTATAGTTAAACTTCCATCTTTATTGTATATAAAATTGCTATTATTACCTACATATATTTTTTCAATTTTAGCATCCTTATATTTTGATAAAAACCAATTTATGTTTTCTTCATTTTCTTCTTTATTTAATGTACATGTTGAATAAACTAATGTACCCATTGGTTTTAAATATTGCCATGCATTATCCATAATTTCTCTTTGAATAGGAACTAAATCCTTTAATTGTTGTCTTGTTTTATTCCATTTTATCTCTGGTTTCTTTCTTATTATTCCAAGCCCTGAACATGGAACATCTATAAGTACTTTATCTGCATAAGAAACATACTTTGAATTTAATTTAGTTGCATCTAAAACATCACACTTAACATTTGTTAATCCTAATCTCTTAAGATTTTGTTCTATTAATGATAATTTATTTTCATGCAAATCAAATGCTAACACTTCACCTGTATTCTCTAATAGTTCTGCTATGTGAGTAGTTTTCCCACCAGGTGCTGCACATAAATCTAATACTTTATCCCCTTCTTTAATATCTAATAACGGAGCAACAAGCATTGCACTTTCATCTTGAACTGTAATTAGTCCATCATTAAATAATTCATTACTTTCTATTCCTTTTCCACCTCTAATTGAGATGGCTTCTGGACATGCATATCCTTCTTCTATTTCATAACCCATTTCTTCTAACTTATCAAAAACATCATCATATTCTGCTTTTGTTCCGTTAATTCTCACTGTAACTTTTGGAGTTTCATTTAATCCAGCCATTAATTTTAAAGTTCTTTCTTCTCCATATTGTTTAATAAACAATCTAATCATCCATGGTTGAAGTGAAAATTTATACGCTAATTCATCTATTCTATTGCCTGGTACAATTAACTCTTTTTCGTCTTTAATATAATTTCTTAATATACCATTTACAAGCTTTGAAGCCTCTTCTGATACTTCCTTCGCTTCTTCTACAGCTTCGTTACAAGCTGCATATTCAGGAACCTTATCTAAGAAATGTATTTGATATATAGCGACTCTTAATATATTTAATATCGTTTCATCCATAAGCTTTATATCTTTTACAAAGTTTCCTATTATAACATCTAATGTTTTCTTTCTTCTTAAAGTTCCGTACACTATTTCAGTAATTAGTCCTTTATCTTTATCTGATATATCATTACTATTTAATTCATTTGAAAGAACTAAATTAGAATAGGCACCCTCCTCTAAAACTCTTTGAATTATTTGTCTTGCAAGTTTTCTACTGTTCATCTTTCTACCTCTTAATTATCATTATATCTATTATTTAATGCTATTAATCTAATTAATTGAGAAATAGCCATAAGTGTTGCTGCAACATATGTCATTGCTGCTGCGTCTAAAACCTTCTGTGCTCCTTTAACTTCATCACCATATAAAAAACCTTTAGCTTTTAATATAGTAAGTGCTCTTGTAGATGCATTAAATTCTACTGGTAGAGTTATTAATTGATATAGCACAGCCCCACCAAAGAATATTATACCTAATTTTGCTAGTAAAGGCGAACTAAAAAATATTCCTATCATAAATAAAAAAATTGAAACCTTACTTCCTATATTTACAACTGGTGCAATTTTAGTTCTTAATACTAGTGGACTATAATGCGTCTGATGTTGAATTGCATGACCACATTCATGTGCTGCTATACCTGCTGCTGCAATTGTAGCGCCATCATAAACTTCTGGAGAAAGCCTAACAACTCTACTACTTGGGTCATAATGATCTCCTAAATGTGTATTTACTCTTTCAAGCCTCACATCAAAAAGTCCTGCTCCATCTAAAATATTTCTTGCAACTTGACTTCCTGTAATACCGCTCATGGTTCTTACTTCTCTATACTTTTTATAAGCATTATCAATTTTCATTTGAGCCCAAAAAGCAATTACTACTGCTGGTATTAATATTAAATATGTGGGATCAAAATAAAATCCTGGATAAAACATAACAACCCCTCCTATAAATTACTTATAGTAAAATTAAATTTTCTTTAATTTCATTACCATTTATATATTGTTCTATAGTTAAAGGCTTTCCATTAGGAAACTGTACCTTTTCAATTAAAATAACCCCTTCTCCTGTAGCTACTTTAACACCACTTTTTGAAACACTAATAATAGTTCCTGGATTTTTATTGCTTTTTTCATTTAAAATACTGCTTTTAAATATTTTCATATTAAGCCCATCGTAAGTAGTATGTGCAATAGGCCAAGGATTCAAACCTCTAACTAAATTATGAATGTTTTTTGCAGAATCTTTCCAATCAATTTTGCCAAGATCTTTATTTAACATTTTAGCATAAAAAGTTTCTCCAATTTGCTTATCTGGATTTATTTCTTTACTAACTAATCCTTCAATAGTTTCTATAAGTAAGTCTCCTCCTGATTCCATAAGCTTATCATGTAATTCTCCAGCAGTCATGTCTTCAGTTATTTCAACTTCATTTTTAAGAAGCATATCACCAGTATCAAGTCCTACATCCATAAGCATTGTAGTGTTTCCTGATTTCTTTTCTCCTTTAATTATTGCCCAGTTAATAGGTGCTGCACCTCTATACATAGGTAGTAAAGATGCATGTAAATTAATACAGCCATATTTAGGTATATCTAGGACTTCCTTTGTTAATATTTGTCCAAAAGCAACTACAATTATAAAATCTGGACTTAAGTCCTTTAAATAATTTATACATTCTCTATCATCCTTTAACTTTATAGGTTGATATACAGGTATATTATTTTCTATAGCTACTTCTTTAACTGCCGAAAATGCCATTTTTTTACCTCGTCCCTTTGGTTTATCAGGTTGAGTAAATACACTTTCTACTCCATAAACATCTATTAACTTTTTTAAAGAAGGAACAGAAAAATCTGGAGTTCCCATAAATACTATTTTCATTTCTACCCCTCCTTACTTAACATGATCTATAAATAGCTCTCCATTTAAATGGTCATTTTCATGTTGTATTGCTCTTGCTAAAAGTTCTGTAGCCTCAAGAATAAATTCTTCTCCTCTTTCATTTAAAGCTTTAACTTTTACATAATTTGCTCTATCAACTTCTCCAAGTTCTCCTGGAATGCTAAGACACCCTTCCTCACCAATTTGCGATCCACTCTTCTCTAATATCTCTGGGTTTATAAATACTCTTAAACCTTCATCATCATATATATCTATTACGAATATTCTTTGAAGTATTCCAACTTGTGGAGCTGCTAACCCAACACCATCTGCTTCATACATCGTATCTGCCATATCTTCTAAAAGCTTTAAAGTTCTTGGTGTAATTTCTGTTACAACCTTACATTTCTTTCTTAATACTTCATCGCCTTTTTTTCTTATATTCCTAATCGCCATTTTTTATTCCTCCTAGGTCATATTATTTGGATTAATATCAATTGTCACTTTTATTTCATTATATACATTCTTATTAAGCTCATAAAGTCTATTCTTTATTTTTTTACAAAATTCTAAAGGTACTTCTCCTTTAAATAGTATTTGCCATCTATAGTTATCCTTTATTTTAGTTACAATACAAGGAACAGGTCCTAGCATTTCTATAGAAGAATATTCTTTTTTTATTTTTTCAAACTCTAAAGCTAATGTTTTCATAAAACTTTTTAGACTATCTTCATTTTTAGATATACCATTAACTAATAGTATTTTACCAAAAGGAGGGTAATACATCAAACCTCTTATTGCAAACTCTTCACTATAAAACCCTTCATAATCATAATTTCTTGCATATTTTAAGCTGTAATGATCCGGAGTATAAGTTTGAATAATAACAGTTCCTTCCTTGTTCCCTCTTCCTGCTCTCCCTGCAACTTGAGTTATTATTTGAAATGTTTTCTCTGCCGCCCTATAGTCAGGAATATTTATTGATATATCTGCTGCAAGAACACCAACTAATGTTACATTTTCAAAATCTAATCCCTTAGAAATCATTTGAGTTCCTATTAATATATCAGCCTCTTTATTTTTAAAAGCATTATAAATTTTTTCATGAGAATCCTTATTTCTAGTTGTATCAACATCCATTCGCAAGACCTTTGCTTCTTTAAAATATTTTTTCACTTCCTCTTCTACTCTCTGAGTTCCAGCTCCAAAAAATTTTACATACTTACTATTACATTTAGGGCATACTTTTTTTTCCCTTTCTGCCTTTCCGCAATAATGACATACCAAAAATCCATTTTTATGATATGTCATTGAAATATCACAATCCGAACATTTAAATACATATCCACAACTTCTACATGATACAAAGGTTGAAAATCCTCTTCTATTTAAAAATAATATTACCTGCTCTTTTTTTTCTAATGTCATAGAAATATCATGATATAATTTCCTACTAAATAATGAGATATTACCATCATCTAATTCTTTTCTCATATCTACTATTTCCATAGTAGGCATAGGTCTTTTAGCTACTCTATTTTTTAACTCTAATAGTTTTATTTCTCCAGATATTGCCCTATAATAATTTTCTATAGTTGGTGTTGCTGAACCAAGTATAACTCTACATCCTTTAATTTTACTTAAAAACTCAGCAACTTCCTTAGTTTGATATTTAGGATTTTGTTCTGATTTATATGTGTTTTCATGCTCTTCATCTATAATTATCAGACCTAAATTCTTTGCTGGCAAAAATAATGCACTTCTTGCTCCAACTATTAACTTCGCTTTTCCTTCTTTAACTCTATACCATTCATCATATCTCTCCCCATCCGATAGTTTACTATGGAATAATGCTACATTTTTCCCAAATCTCCCTTTAAAGCGTTCTATCATCTGAGGAGTTAAAGATATTTCTGGTACAAGAACTATAGCGGATTTACCTTCATTAATAGCTTCTTCTACTAAATTCATATATACTTCAGTTTTTCCAGATCCTGTTACACCTTTTAAAAGAAATATTTTTTCATCGCTATTTTTTATTTCTTCTAACACATTTATTTGTTCATCAGTTAACTTATTTTTTTCAAAACTTCTGTATTCCTTTGTATTATATCTATATACAACTTCTTCTGTAACTCCTAAATACCCTTCATCTATTAATTTATTTAGTTTATATAATGAAAATGAGTATTTTTTTGTAATTTCACTTTTCTGAAAAACTCCATCGTTTTCTTTTATAAAATCCAATAAATCTTTATATTTTTCTTTTAAAGTCTCATTTTCTATATCTTTTATAAAAATTATTACTTTCCTACTTTTGTTTTTTACACCTTTAAGTGCTCCTTGTGGAATTAATAATCTTATTGCATCTATATATTTACAAAGATAGCTTTCTCTTATAAATTCAATAAGCTTTATATCATCTAAGCTTAAAATTGATTCTTCATAAATAACTTCTTTTATCTTTTTAATTCTTATACCTTTAATGTCTTCTTTCTCTTCAATATTTAAAACAAATCCTTGTATTAAATTATTTTTCACTCCAAAAGGTACTTTAACTAAACTCCCCACGACTACAGAATCTTCCAATTCATAAGGAACCTGATAAGTAAAGGGTTTATCTATATCTAAAGCATCGCTATTTAATATTATCTCTGCATATATTTTCAAATTTATCACCCTTTTTATTTAGGTATTTTTACTTTATTCACTTATATAGAAGAAAAAAGCGCACTTAGCGCTTTCCCAAAATAGTTTGAAATATATTCGAGGCAACTTCCCTCTTGCTCATCCTATCTAGAAAAATTTTTTCTCCTGATTTAGAAATGATAATAACCTTATTATCATCGCTTCCAAAACCTGTTTCTGTAGATGTTATATCATTTGCTACTATATAATCTAAATTCTTTTTAATTAGCTTATTTTTAGCATTTTCCTCTACATTATTGCTTTCAGCTGCAAAACCTACTAAAATTTGATTTTTCTTTTCATCCCCTAAGAACTTAAGAATATCATTATCTCTAGTTAAAACTAAATTTAAATCTTCATTACCTTTTTTAATCTTTTCATTGCTATAATCTTTTGCTTTATAATCTGCAACAGCAGCAGATTTTATAACAATATCACTATCATAAAAATGCTTTAATATTTCAGCTTTCATTTCTTCATTAGTTTTTACATCAATTACTTTTACACCACTTGGTTTTTGAAGCTTTGTAGGACCTGAGACTAGTATAACCTCTGCCCCTCGCTTCTTAGCCTCTTCTGCAATAGCATAACCCATTTTTCCAGTTGATCTATTTGTAATAAATCTAACTGGATCTATTGGTGCTATTGTAGGTCCTGCACTAATTAACACTTTTTTTCCTAAAAGATCTTTTTCTTTTTCATTAATATTAAGCTCTTTTAATACTCTTTCTACAATAGTGTTAACATCTGCAAGTTTTCCTTTACCTAAATCCCCACATGCAAGTCTTCCAGAAGCAGGTTCTATAAAATCATATCCATACTTTGAAAGTTTTCTTATATTATCTTGAACAATAGGATTCTCATACATATTTGTATTCATTGCTGGTGCAAATATAACTTTTGATTTAGTTGCCATAATAGTAGTGGAAAGCATGTCATCTGCTATGCCATTTGCTACTTTCCCAATTATGTTAGCAGTAGCTGGTACTACTAAAAATAAATCTGCTTTTTTAGCTAAAGAAATATGTTGTATCTCCCAAGCCTTAGGCTCCGAAAACATATCTGTAATAACCATGTTTTGACTTAAAGATTGAAATGATAAGGGTGTAACAAATTCAGTAGCTGATGATGTCATAATAACTCTAACATCTATATCGTTTTTTCTTAAAGCACTAATTACATCTAATGCTTTATAAACCGCTATTCCTCCACTTACACCTATGCACACGCATTTTTTCTTTTCCATTTTTATTTATTTCCCTCTTTCGCAGTTTCATATCCTACTGCTCCATCATTAACTTCGTTTATAGCTATAGTTAATGGTTTATGAGATTTAGTGTATATTAATGGTTCTCTTCCATCTATTAATTGTCTTGCTCTTTTTGAAGTTACTATTACTAGTGAATATCTATCGTCTACCTTTTTTAATAAATCCATTATTGATGGATTAATCATAGAGTTGTTCATGAATTAAGCCCTCCTTAGAATCTAAAATTGTATTTTCTTTTATTCTATCTACTCTACATTTTTCTGCTGCAATTATTGACTCTACCTTTGAAACTGCAACATCTAAAGTATCATTTACAACTGCATAATTATATTTAGAAACATAGTTAATTTCTTTATATGCAGATTTAAATCTTCTCATTAGCGATTCTTCTGTTTCGCTACCTCTTTTTATTATTCTTTGTTTAAGTTCTTCCATTGATGGGGGAAGAATAAATATAAATACACCTTCACTAAAGTTTTCTTTAACTTTCAAAGCTCCTTGTATATCTATTTCTAAAATAACATCTTTTCCTTCATCTAACATTTTTTCTACATTAGCTTTAGGTGTTCCATAACAATTACCATAAACCTCTGCATACTCTAAAAAGCCATTTTCTTTAACTTTTCTTAAAAAATCTTCTTTTTTAAGAAAATAATAATTTACTCCATGGACTTCTCCAGACCTTGGTTCTCTTGTAGTTGCTGATACTGAAAGATATATATTCTCATGTTTTTCAAGTAACTCCTTGCATATAGTTCCTTTTCCTGCACCTGATGGACCTGAAATAACAATTAATACACCTCTATTACATGTTCTCATTATTCATCAACCTCATCTACAGCCTCATCCTTAGCAACTAATCTATGAGCCACAGTTTCTGGTTGTACTGCTGATAATATTACATGATCGCTATCAGTTATTATAACAGCTCTTGTTCTTCTACCATATGTAGCATCTATTAGCATACCTCTATCCCTTGCTTCTTGGATAATTCTTTTTATAGGTGCTGATTCTGGACTTACTATAGCCACTAATCTATTAGCTGAAACTATGTTACCGAATCCAATGTTAATTAATTTGATTCCCATGGTCTTCCTCCTAATTATTCAATATTTTGTCCTTGTTCTCTTATTTTTTCTATTAGATTTTTTATATCGATGACGTTATTAGTCATATCAATATCATTTGATTTAGAAGCAATTGTATTAGCTTCTCTATTCATCTCTTGAATGATAAAGTCTAATTTTCTTCCTATTTGACCTTTACCTTCAAAAGTTTTTCTCATTTGACTTAAGTGGCTATAAAGACGTGTTATTTCTTCATCTACCGCTGCTTTATCAGCTAAAATAGCTACTTCTAAAGCAATTCTACTTTCATCAATATCTACTCCTTGAAGAAGCTCTTTTAATCTTGTTTCTAATTTCTTTTTATAAACTCTAGGTATATTATGAGAAGAAATTTCTATTTTCTTTACTAACTCTTCTATTTCATTAAGTTTTCTTAATATATCTTCTTTTAACTTTTCGCCTTCTGTAATTCTCATGTCTTCCATCATCTTTAGAGAATCTTTTATTAAAGGTTTTAATATCTCCCATACTTCTTCAATAGAATCCTCTTCCTCAACAACAGTAACTACTTCTTGAAATCTAGCTATCTGGGTAATAGTAATATCATTTTTAACACCTAAAGTTTTTTCTATCTCCTTTAAAGCTTCTAAGTAACTATTAGCAAGCTTTAGATTCACTTTTGCTACACCATTACCATCTGAATAACTTTTTTGATTTATAAAGATATCAACTTTTCCTCTAGAAAGAGTTTCATTTACAAGTTTTCTTATCTCTTCTTCTAAAGCAAGTATACTTTTAGGCATTCTTACATTAACATCTAAATATCTACTATTTACACTTTTCATTTCTACTGAAAAAAGATGTTTATTACCTTCTTCGCTACTGGCTCTTCCAAAGCTAGTCATGCTTTTAACCATATTCTCCTCCAAAATTTCCAAATCTTTTTATCTATAGATAGTCTTTTCTTATAAAAACTATAATAGAGTAGATTCATTATAAAAGTCAACCTTTTGTTAACAAAATGTTAACAATTTGATTTATTATTTATTTTTATTATACTATTAATTCTATAAAAACAAAAAAAGAAGTAATATATACTACTTCTTTTTTACATTTCAAAATTTATATATTAATATATTAATTAACCTAAAAATGCTATTTTAACTATAAATACAATTGCTAAAAATATCATTACTCCTGACACCTTGCATTTATCTTCTTTTTTTGCAAATATTAAATTATATATTACATTTATAATTACATATGCTAGTATTCCTACCGTTAAACCATCTCCTATACTATATGTTAACGCCATAGTTATTATTGTTAAAAACGCTGGAACTCCTTCTGTTATATTATCAAATTCAATATTTTTAACTGCTCCAAGCATTAAATATCCAACATAAATCAATGCTGGTGCAGTAGCACACGCTGGAATTGAGATAAATATTGGTGAAAAGAACATAGCAAGTAAGAATAATATTCCTGTAGTTATAGCTGTATATCCTGTCCTTCCTCCAGCTGCAACTCCAGTCGAACTTTCAACATATGTTGTTACTGTTGAAACTCCCATAGCAGCTCCTGCTGTTGTTGAAACTGCATCTACTAATAAAGCACGTCCTACATTTGGAACTTTTCCATCTTTATCAAGCATATTAGCTCTTGAAGCAACTCCAACTAAAGTACCAACTGTATCAAAAAAGTCCACAAATAAGAATGTACAAACTACAATTATAAATTTACCAACTGTTTCAGAATTAATTATATGACTAAAGTCTAATTTTCCTGCTATTGGTGCTATACTTTCAAACTTAAATATTCCTTCTGGTAGATATATACCTAAGTTTGATGCGCTTTCTGGATAAATAACAGCATATCCCCACGCTAATAATGTACTAGTTAATATACCAAATAATATTGATCCCTTTATATTCTTTTTATCACAAACTGCAATTACTACAACACCTAATAAAGCTATAATTACAGCTGGGGTAAACTCTCCCATAGTTACAAGTGTAGCATCATCTTTAATTACAAGTCCACATCCCACTAATCCTATAAATGCTATAAATATACCTATACCAGCTGTTACAGCATGTTTCATATTCATTGGTATTGCATTTACAACAGCCTCTCTAATTTTAAATAGAGATAATAATATAAATATAATTCCCTCAATAAATACTGCTGTTAAAGCCATTTCCCATGATATATTCATTCCTAAAACAACGGAAAAAGCAAAGAAGGCATTTAAACCCATTCCTGACGCTAGTGCAAATGGCAAGTTTGCAAATAACCCCATTAATATACATCCTAAAGCTGCTGATAAACAAGTTGCCGTTACTAAGGCTCCTGCTGGCATCCCAGTTGCTGATAAAATATTTGGATTTACTGCAATTATATACGCCATTGTTAAAAAAGTAGTTAGGCCTGCTGCCATCTCCCTTTTAATATTAACATTCTTATTTGTTAATATAGGCAATAATCTTTCTTTCATTGATAAATTTTCCATAGCTAATCCCCCTATATTTTTATAAAAAAAACCACTGTGAGTTATCTTATAAGATAACTCACAGTGGCTGCGGTAAATATCAATTACATATTATAATAATATATATATAATTAATATTCGTACTCATAGTCAAGATATTTACGGCATCTTGGTAGAAACTAACGATCCTTATTATCGTTATTATATGAGTTATCTTCTTTACGAATATTATTATATATTCTTATTGAAAACATGTCAATAGATTCCGTATATTTTTTTATTAAGTTAAACGAATATTCGTTTAACTTAATTTATATAAATTCTTCTTTTAAATTAATTTCATCTTTAGAAGATAATGCTAATATTAATTTTATTCTTGCTTTTTGACCAGGTAAAGTATCCCCAAAAATAACACCTAAATCCTTAAGCATCTTTCCTCCACCTTCATAGCCATAGGATTCATAAACTCTTCCTTCGTAACATCTAGAAACTATCAATACTGGAATATTAAGAGAAATACATCTCTTTATACCATCAACCATTAAAGGTGGCACATTACCTCTTCCCATAGCTTCTATAACTACACCTTTAAACTTTCTTTCTATAGCAAAATCTATGTAAGCTGAATCCATCCCTGCTACACATTTAATAAGAGCAACATCACACTTTATTTTATCTATATTATAAGATTTTATTTTCTTTACTTTTCTATAAAATATAACCTTATTATTATCAACTATACCTATCGGTCCAAAATTTGGTGTTACAAATGCATTTAAAGACATTGAATTAGCTTTTGTAACCTCTGATGCAGAGTTTAACTCTCCATTAAAGCAAACAAGAACTCCTCGCCCCTTCGCATCATCTGAAATAGCAGTGCATATAGATGAAGCTAAATTAAATGGTCCATCATAACCAAGTTCTGAACTACTTCTCATAGCACCTGTAACTACAACAACTTTTTCTGTTTTTAAAGTTAGATCTAAAAGATAAGCTGTTTCTTCTAAAGTATCTGTACCATGAGTAATTACAACGCCATCTATATCATCTCTTTCAACTATTTTCTCTACAAATTTACTAAGCTCAAACATTTTTTCTATAGTCATGTGTGGGGATGGCATACTAGAAAAACTATATGACTCCACTTCTGCAAAATCCTCTATTCCTGTAACCATAGACATTATTTCTTCTCCAGTAAGGCTAGGTACAGCTGCTTTTAACCTTTCGTCAACCTTCATTGATATTGTTCCACCATTAAAAATCACTGCTATTTTTCTCATAATGTTCCTCCTAATTTATAAAAATAAAAACTCTTGGTTTCCCAAAAGTTTTTAAATATTTTTGGTAGGTCGGCGTATCCTACATCTCTTTTTACTGTTTACAGCGTGTGAGGAGCCATTTCTCACCTCAAAAATTATAAAATTTACTATACATATTATACATTTCATCTTGAATTGTTTCAACTTTTTTAGGATGATTTCCATTTAATTAGCTTTCCACTATACAATTTATTATTTACTTTCCCCTCGGTTATTGGATACATAGTTGAAACATATATATACTCACTATAATTATCAATTTCTATTCCTATTAATATATTTGTATCTATCTTTTTAACTAGTTCAATTAAAACTTCTCTCTCTGTTAATTTATATATTCCCACATAATCTGGTTCTTCAATAATATTCTTCATAGTTTCTAATAAATTCCCGCTAATTTTTTTGCTAAGGTGTTTTCCATGTCTCTTTTTAATATGCTTTATTACACCAGGGGAAGCATAAATGGTACCAGTATATTCTACCCCTAAATATTCTGCCATCTTTTCTCTAAAATAACCTACTCGTTTATAGGTACAAAATCTATTTTCCATAATACCCCTCTATTCTGCATAGTATATATAAGCCTTTTAAAACATCCTACTATAATACATCTTATGCAATACAAAGAAATAAGTTTACACTTTATATAAAGTTATTATTAATAGTAAAAAGGTAGAAAGTTAACCTCCCTACCTTTTTCTATCTTATTACTATTTTTAATTATAATAACCTTAAAGAATAATACAAATTAACCCGCCGCTACCTTCATTAATTATCTTTTGAAGTGTTTTTTGAATTTTAATTTGTACATCTTCTGGCATCTTATAAAGTTTATTTTGTAATCCTTCTTTAACTAACACCTCTAATGATTTACCAAACATATTGCTTTGCCATAATGATGATGGATCCTTATCAAATTGATCCATTAATGACTTAACAAGTTCCTCACTTTCCTTTTCAGATCCCATTATTGGACTAATCTCTGTTTTAATATTAGCTTTTATAAAATGTAATGATGGAGCTGAGGCTTTAAGTTTAACACCAAATTTAGTTCCTTGTTTAACCATTTCCGGTTCCTCAAATTTCATTTCTGATAATTGAGGTGCAACTAGTCCATATCCTGTTTCTCTTACATCTATTAAAGCATCTTTAACTTTATCATATTCCTTCTTAGCAAAATCTAATTCTTTTATTAAAGATAATAGATCACTTTCTGATTCAACATCCAAATCACAAATTTCACTTAATATTTTATAAAAAATACCATCTTTAGGCTTCATAGATATTGTTGCTACCCCTTCACCTAAACTTACTTCGCTTATGTCTGTTGCTCCTAAATTCTCTTCTTCTTTTAGAAGACTTATTGTTGTTTTAATATCTCTAACTTTATTTATGTTTTCACACATTCCTTTTACTATGCTAAAGAAATTCTTTTTAAGCCAATGTTCTGGTTCCAATTTTTCAACCCACTTTGGCATTTCAATATTTATTTCTTTTACTGGGAATTCTCTAAGTACATGTTTAAATATATCCTCTATATCTTCTTCATTCATGTTAGCTATGTCCATAATTTGAACGGTAACATTATATTTTTCTTCTAACTCTCTCTTTAATTGTTTTGTTTCTGGAGAATTAATGTTCTTACTATTAAGTACAACTATAAAAGGTTTATTTATAGCCTTTAATTCATCTATAACTCTTTCCTCTGCTTCTAAGTACTCATCTCTTTCTATCCCTGTAATACTTCCATCAGTTGTTATTACTAATCCTATTGTAGAATGATCTGTTATAACTTTCCTTGTTCCTATCTCCGCTGCATCTTCAAAAGGTATTTCATAATCATACCATGGAGTATTAACCATCTTAGCATCTTCTCCATCCATATATCCTATTGCACCTTTAACAATATAACCGACACAATCTACCATTCTAACCTTGAATTTTATATCTTCATCAATAGTTATTTCTACAGCTTCATTTGGTACAAATTTAGGTTCTGTTGTATGAATACTTTTTCCTGAACCACTTTGTGGCAATTCATCCTTTGCTCTTTCCTTTTTATAAGTATTATCAATCTTTGGTATTACCATAAGGTCCATAAATTTTTTTATAAATGTTGATTTTCCAGTTCTAACAGGACCAACAACACCAACATATATGTCCCCTTGTGTTCTTTCAGCTATATCTTTGTATATATTAAAGCCGTCCACGTTATACCCTCCTAATTATTTTTAACACTATATATATATTCTAAACTTAAAAAAAGTATACAACTTTTTTTACTTAATTTAATTTTTCTTCCCTCCCTTTAGTAAATATTATTATTAAAATATCTTAATTATTCTTATTTATAAATAAAAAAGAAGCGATAACCGCTTCTTTTTAATTAGTAATATATTTCATCTTTTTTTTCTCTTGCCATTAAATCTATAACAGCTTCTTTAGGATTTTTATTTTCAAATAATATCTTGTAGAGTATATCAGTTATAGGCATTTCAATAGATAGCTTTTCTTTTAACTCATAAAAAGCCTTACAAGCTTTTATTCCTTCTACTACCATTCCGACTTCCTCAATAGCTTCTTCAGTGCTTTTACCCGATCCTATTAAAAATCCTGCTTTTCTATTTCTTGAATGTAAACTAGTGCATGTTACTATTAAATCTCCCATACCAGTAAGACCTAAAAATGTTTCTGCTCTACCTCCTAGTTTCATTCCTATTCTAACTATTTCTGCCATCCCTCTAGTCATAAGTGCAGCTTTTGAGTTATCTCCATATCCTATACCATCACAAACTCCAGCTGCAAGGGCAATGATATTTTTCACTGCCCCTCCTATTTCTACTCCTATTAAATCATCATTTGTATAGACTCTAAAATTAGAAGTAATAAATAAATCTTGAACTTTTTTTGCAGCTTCCATATCCTCTGATGATACAACTACAGTAGTAGGAATATTAAAAGATACCTCTTCAGCATGACTAGGACCTGATAGTATAACTACTTTATTATTTGGTAGCTCTTCTTTAATGACCTGAGAAAGTCTTAAATTACTTCCTTGTTCTATACCTTTAGCAATACTAATTATAATAACATCTTCTTTTATTTTTCCTTTTAAAGAATTTGAAACTAACCTTATTACATGTGATGGTATAGATAAAACAACATATTTTGTTTCTTTTAAAGCTTCATCTAAGTTATTATAAGCTGTGACATTCTTAGGTATTTTTAAATCCTTAATATACTTATCATTTTTACCATTTTGATTAATATCATTAACTACATTTTCATCTCTATCGTATATACTTACGCTATTTCCTTTGTTTGCAATTAATATTCCTAAGGAAGTACCAAAACTACCTCCTCCTAAAAAAGTCACTTTACTCATACTATTCCTTCCTTTGTCTATATTCTATTTGTAATCCTGTACCACTAAAATCAAAACTATCCCTTAGTTGATTTTCAATGTATCTCTCATATGAAAAGTGAGATGCACTTGAATCATTAACAAAAAATACAAACTTAGGTGGCTTTGTAGCCACTTGTGTTGCATAGTAAATTTTCAATCTTTTAAGTCCAACTATCGGTGGTTCTTTCATAAGAATTGCTTTATTTATAACCTCATTTAAAACTCCTGTTTGAACTCTTTTTGAATAATTATCATAACATTCCTTTGCTACTTCTAATACTTTATGAGCTCTTTGACCAGTTTTTGCTGAGATAAATAAATACTTTGCATATTTTAAGAACTTAAGTTTCATTTGTAAATCTTCTTTATATCTTTGCATAGTTTTATCATCTTTTTCAATAAGATCCCACTTATTTACTATAACCATTATAGCTTTATTCATTTCATGAGCAAATCCTATAATTTTTTCATCTTGATCTGTTACGCCTTCTGTTGCATCAACCATAAGAATACAAACATCCGCTCTTTCTATTGCTGCATAAGTTCTTATAACAGAATATCTTTCTATTTCTTCTTTAACTTTACTTTTTCTTCTTAATCCAGCTGTATCAATTAAAGTAAATTTTCCTAAATCATTTTCTAATGTACTATCTATAACATCTCTTGTAGTACCCGCTACTTCTGATACAATTAACCTCTCTTCTCCTAATAATCTATTTATTAGTGATGATTTTCCAACATTAGGTTTCCCTATCATTGCAATCTTTACAATATCTTCTTCTTCTTCATCTGAATTTACTCTATCAAAATGCTCAACCACTCTATCTAGCATATCTCCAAGACCTAAACCTTGTGATGCTGATATTGTTACTGGATCACCTATTCCTAAATTATAAAACTCCCATGCATTATCTTCTTCTCTTAATGAATCTACTTTATTAACTACTAAAACTACAGGTTTCTTGCTTTTTCTAAGCATATTTGAAACTTCATGGTCAGCTGGAGTAAGTCCCTCTTTACCATCAACTATAAATACTATAACGTCTGCTGTTTCTATAGCAATATTTGCTTGCCTTCTCATTTGTTTAACGATGATATCTTCCCTTTCTGGTTCTATACCACCTGTATCAATCATTGTAAAATTATAATTAAGCCATTCAGCTTGTGCGTAAACTCTGTCTCTAGTAACACCTGGAGTGTCTTGCACTATTGAAATTCTTTGTCCTGCTAATCTATTAAATAACGTTGATTTACCTACATTTGGTCTTCCAACTATAGCAACTATTGGTTTACCCATTATTTTTCCTCCTTACAGTTTGTATTTATTATGTCAATAAGGTCATCACCTGTATAATCACAAACTATAACCTTAATACCTAATGCTTCTTCTAAATCTTTAATCTTTATATCATCTAACATAATTCTTTCGTTAGATGGCCCTAATTCATAGCCTTTTCTGAACATATTATCAGGCATAATTAAATAATCAGTATTTATCTTGCCTTTTAATTGATCTATTATATCAGTTCCTGTTAAAAGACCAGCTACAGTAATTGTTTCTCCAAAGAAATTATTAACTATTTTAAACACTTCTAATTTTATATTTGGATTTTTTTCTTTTATAATATTTGAAGCACTTAAAATCTCATTATACGCTAATGTTCCTGTTACCATTGAAAAGCTTCCAATAGACTTAGTATTTAAAAACTCTACATCTTTTCTTATAGCTTCTCTAAAGTATCGTACAATACCAACACCATCTTCTAATTGCTCATATCCACAATAAAATTCTTCATTTGGTATTTCTTCTTCAGCTACTAAATAAAACTCATCTGATAACCTTACAAAAGGTGTCCCAGTTTCTTCTAAATACTTTTCTTGCATTTCCCTTATCATATAAATTTCATTTCTAGATGATTCTTTTGTAAATGTATCTACTTTTGCAAGACCTTCTCTATATTTAGTAATTCCTATTGGTACAACTGCAACATTTTTAACATATGGAGAAAGTTCATATAAATCTTTAACAGTCCTTTTTAATTCTTCCCCATTATTTACATTAGGAATACATACTACTTGAGCATGCATTTCAATTCCTGCATCCTTTAACTTTCTAAGTCTTTCCATTATGCTTCCTGCAAATCTATTTTTAAGCATCTTAACTCTAAGTTCTGGGTTTGTTGTATGTACTGAAATATTAATAGGACTTATTTTATATCTTATAATTCTATCAATATCCTCATCCTTCATATTTGTAAGTGTTACAAAGTTTCCTTGAAGAAATGATAATCTTGAATCATCATCTTTAAAATATAATGTATCTCTCATACCTTTGGGTAATTGATCTATAAAACAAAACATACATTTATTTGTACAACTTTTTGCTTTATCCATTATACCGCCGCCAAACTCAAGCCCTAGACTTTCTCCATATTCCTTTTCTATTTCATAAGCCCAAATTTCACCATTTGGCTTCTCTATATCTAAAACTACTTCTTCATCTGCCGCTAAGAATTTATAATCTATTATATCATCAATTGGAGTATCGTTTATTGATAAAAGAATATCATTTACTTCGATACCTACCTCTTCTGCTATACTGCCTTCTTCTACTTTAGTAATTAGGTTTTTCATTTTTTCACCTCAATGCAAACATATTATTCTTATGTTATATTACATTAATAATATTCTCTAGTCAACAAGAGAGGCTTATTTAAAGCCTCTCTTATATAAATTAAACCTTAAAATTTTTCAAAATTCCATTTAATCCTTTATTTAATTCTACTATATCTGATGAAAGTTTATTAAGCTCTTCAAGTGTACTTAACTGTTCTTCTGTTGAGGCTGTTACTTCTTCAATTGAACTTGAAGTCTCCTCTACAGAAGAAACTAAATTTGTTATAGAACTTGAAATATAAGTTTTTTCTACTATTAGAGAGTTATTTAAGCTTTCTATTTCTTTTAGTGTATCATTTAAATTTATTACACCTAAAAATATATTTTCAAACGATACTCTAGTTTCTTCTACATTATTATTTTGTGTATTGCTAACTTTATTTATTTTTTCTAACTTCTCAACTGTTTCTCTTATTATTTCCTGCATATTTATAATTATACTAGTAATACTTTCTGTAGCTTCTTTACTCTGATCTGCAAGTTTCCTTATTTCATCAGCCACTACAGCAAATCCTTTTCCATATTCACCCGCTCTAGCAGCTTCTATAGAAGCATTTAATGAAAGAAGGTTAGTCTTATTTGCTATATCAGTAATTAACTCAACTATACTTTCAACTTTTTTAGATCCACTTTCTATATTTCGTACACTTTTGTTTACCTCATTTGTAACAAGCATTGTATCTTCAGCCCCTTGAACAAGTGAATTTATTGTTGCTATACCACCTTTAGAAGTTAATTCTGTTTCTTTACAAAGCTTGTACATTTCTTTTAATTTATTTGTTGTTTTATCTATCTCTACAGAAAATACTTCCATCTTATTAAATATGTTATTAGTTTCTAGTGTTTGTTCATTAGCCTCTTCAGCCATTTGCTCCATAGTTTTAGCTATTTGTTTAGATGCATCAGTAACACTTTTAAATGCAATATCGAATTGGATTGTATTCTCTCCTAATAAGTCCGTAGCATTTTTTGTTTCTAAAACTATTGCTTTAAAATCTTCTACCATTTTATTAAAAGCTATAGCCATAGATCCTATTTCATCATTACTTTGTACTGTAATATTGGCACTTAAATCACCATCACCAGCCTTATTTAACTCTATCATAATTTTTTTTAATCTTTCTGCTATTTTCCTAGAAACTATTGATATAAATATTGATGCTATTAAAATTAAAAATATTAAAATTATAACTTGCTTTATAATAATAGATTTTACTTCTTTTTCATATTCTTTAAATGAAATTATACTAACTAAATTAAATCCTGTTTTTTTATTTAAACTAAATTGATATAAATGTTTTTCATTATCTATATCCATAGTTGCTTTTCCACTACCTTCTGTAAGTATATGCTCTATAAGATCTGAGTTTGCATACTTCTCATCTATTTTAGAGCTATCTTTACTATTTGAAATTACTGTACCATCATCTAACAGTAACATTGAGTATCCTGTATTACTAAAGGTTTTCTCTGAAAAGTATCTAGATATATCTTTAAGCTCTACTTCTATACCTAAAACCCCTAAAGTATTTTCTCCATCTTTTATACTTCTTGCGACAGTTATAACCTCTTGGCCTGAAATAGGTGATTTAAAAGGGCCACTCCATGCAATTTCATTTTTTATTGTTTTATCATATAGGTTTCCTTCTAAAGTTACATTTTTAATCTCATTTAATTTACTATCCCTTGAATATGTATGTAAACTTTTTTTGTTATCTAACAAAAATGTAGTAACAATATTTGTATTATCTCCTTTTAATCCTTTAAGAAGACTTTTAATATTTTCTATATTATTATTTTTTAATGAACTTTGAACTAATTTGCTTTTCTCTATTATGTCTAACCTTTCCTCTATATTATTAAAGTACTCCTCCAATGATTCCTTAGAACTTTTAAAACCATTTGATAACTCTTTATCAACTAAATCATTTGATAATTTATTAACACTATATATCGCTACAAGACTTATTAATATTGCAACTATAACGACTATTGGAATAATAGTTTTAAGAAGTTCTCCTTTTATAGATTTTTTCTTTATAACTTTTTCTTTAGATTTTGATTTTTTATTCATAAAGTCCTCCAATATACCTTTTATTGAAATATTTTCTATAAAATAGTATATATCAAAATCATCTAAAAAAACACCCTAAATATTAAGGGTGCTTAAAGTTTTATATTTTATTTAGTGTTACTCATTTAAATCTACATACTTTCCTTTTTTAGAAAATATTATCCATTCACAAATATTTGTTACATGGTCTCCTATTCTTTCTATATATTTTGATGCAAATAATATTTGAGTTCCTTGATTAATCATAGATTCATCTTTTCCCATTTTCTTTAAAACTATTTCAAACATTCCTTGATAGATTTCATCTACTCTATCATCCATATCACATATTTCATATGCTGCTTCTACATCGCCCTTTACATAAGCCTCAACAGCTGATTTTATCATTTCAATTATAATATCAACCATTTGCCAAACTGGTTCTATTTCCCTTGAAAAGTTTACACCTTGAACTCTTGATACTATTTTGCATATATCAACTGCATAATCCGCCATTCTTTCTAAATCTGTTACTATTTTAGAAGTAGTATAAATACTTCTTAAATCTTTAGCTAATGGAGATTCAGTAGCCATAAACTTTATACATTTCTCCTCTATTTCTCTTTGCAAATTATCTACTTTATCATCATTTTTCATTACAAATTTTGCTAAATCAACATCTTGATTTTTCAAAGCCATAACACTATCATATATTTGTTTTTCTACTAAACTTGCCATTTCAATAAGATCTGAATTTAATAGTTTTATTTTATTACTAAATATTTCTCTCATCATAACTCTTCACCTCTATACATTATTTTAACCAAATCTTCCAGTAATATAATCCTCTGTTCTTTTATCTCTTGGTTTATAGAATATATCTTCTGTATTACCATATTCAACTATTTCACCATTTAAGAAGAAAGCAGTTTTATCTGCAATTCTACCAGCTTGTTGCATATTATGAGTTACAATTATAACAGTATATTTCTTTTTTAATTCATCCATTAATTCTTCCATTTTATTAGTTGAAATAGGATCTAATGCTGAAGTTGGTTCATCCATTAATATTATTTCAGGAGAAACTGCTATAGTTCTAGCTATACACAATCTTTGTTGCTGACCTCCTGATAGTCCTAAAGCACTCTTTTTTAATCTATCTTTTACCTCATCCCAAAGTGCTGCACCTTTTAAACTTTTTTCTACGATTTCATCAAGAGTTTTTTTATCTTTAACCCCATGAAGTCTTGGTCCATATGCTATGTTATCATAAATTGACATAGGAAATGGGTTTGGTTTTTGAAATACCATTCCAACTTTAGTTCTTAGTGCAATAACATCACTACTTTTATAAATATCTTCTCCATCCACTAGAATTTCTCCTTTAACTGTAACACCTTCAATTAAATCATTCATTCTATTTAAAGTTCTTAAAAAAGTTGACTTTCCACATCCGGATGGACCAATAAAGGCTGTAACTTTTTTTTCTTCAATATCTATGCTAATTTTTTTTAATGCTTGATTTTCTCCGTAAAATAAATCTAAATCTCTTACTCTTATTTTAGGTAATATTTCATTTGCCATTTTTACACCTCTTAATATATCAATAAATTAGTAATTTGCTTTATCAAATTTTTTTGTAATTAATTTCGCGCCTATATTTAGTATTAAAATTATAGCTATAAGAACTATACCTACTGCTGAGGCCTGTTCTATATTTCCAGATTCTTGTGTTACTAAAAATGATTGAACTGTTAAAGTTCTTGCACTTGACATTATTCCATGTGGCATTTTTGCAACGGTTCCAGCTGTTAATAATATAGCTGCTGATTCCCCAACTACACGACCTACTGAAAGTATTACTCCAACTAATATTCCAGGTATTGCACTAGGTACTATAACCTTATACAGTGTTTGAAATCTTGTAGCTCCAAGACCTAATGAAGCTTCTCTATATGAGTCTGGCACGGATTTTAATGCTTCTTCAGTTGTACGTATAATAACAGGTAAAATTATTATTGATACTGTTAATGCACCTGCTAAAAGAGAATATCCAAACTTTAATGTTACTACAAAAAATATAGATCCAAAAAGTCCATATACAATTGAAGGTATTCCTGCTAAACTTTCTGTAGCAAATCTTATTATTTTTACAATTTTCCCTTGCTTTGCATATTCTCTAAGATATATAGCTGAAAGTATTCCTATTGGAGTTGCTATTAAAATAGATATTGCAACTGTATATAAAGTAGCTACAATCATCGGTAATATTCCACCATCACCTGATGCAGAATAATTGCTTATTAAAAATTTAAATGATATTAATTTATATCCTTTTAAAAATATAAAGCCTAAAATGAATATAAGTGATGCAACAGTAAGTCCTGCTGATACATAAAGTAAAGTTTTTAATATATTTTCTTTTAATTTTCTCATATCTAATTACCTTCCTTATTAGAAAGTTTACTTAATACTAAGTTTAATAATAATATAAATAGAAATAATATTACTCCTGTTGCAAACAACATCTCTTGATGTGTACCAAATGCATATCCCATTTCCAGTGCAATATTAGTTGTTAGTGGTCTTACACCATCTGTTATCATTTTAGGAATTATTGGTGAATTACCTGCAACTAATATAATTGCCATAGTTTCTCCAATTGCTCTACCAACACCTAAAACTATTGCTGCTAAAATTCCTGACTTAGCTGCCGGAACTACGACTTTAAATGTTGTTTCTATATGTGAAGCTCCTAATGCTAATGATCCTTCCTTATATGATTTAGGTACAGATCTTATTGCCGTTTCTGCAACTGTTATTATTGTTGGTAGCATCATTATTGATAATACTATAATAACTGCTAATAAGCTTTGTCCCTTTGGTAAATTGAATGTTTTCATAATCCAAGGAACTATTATAGCTAATCCAAACACCCCATATAATACTGATGGAATCCCTGCTAAAAGCTCAACAGATGAAGAAATAAATTTCCCAACCTTTTTAGGTGCTATTTCTGCTATAAATATTGCTGTAAAAACTCCAATTGGTACACCTATAAGTAATGAACCAATTGTTCCGTATATAGATGTTAAGATCATTGGAAGTATTCCAAATTTATCTGAACTAGGTATCCATTGTGTTCCAAAGAAAAATTCCTTAAAAGAATATCCTTTGCTTATAAATGGAGTTAAACCTTTAAAAAATACGAAGCCTATTATTAGAAGCAAACTTATTACTGCAATGAGTGCACTTCCCAAAAATACCCCATGTGAAACTTTTTCTATTAAATATTTGCTACTATTGCTTTTCTCCTTCGCATTTATCATTTTTAAAACCTCCTAAAGCAAAGTGGTTTTACCACCTTTATAAATAAAATGTATATATTTTTTATAATTAATAATTGATAATTAATATATATTTATTAGTCATTAATTATTAATTATCTTATTTAATTATTATATTTTTTATAGAATACCCTTATAAGGGCATTCTATAAAAAATTAAAAGTTATTTAATAGGGATAAGCTTATTTTCTTTAACTATTGTTTGACCTTCTGAACTTAATATATAATCTAATAACTTTTTACCTTCATCTGTTAACTTATCAGTCTTTGTAGCTAAAATAAAAGGTCTTGAAATTTTATATTCTTTTGATTTAACTAAATCCGCTTCAGGTTTAATTCCTTCTACAGTTAATTGATTTATTTTATCATCTAAATATTCAAAAGATACAAAACCTATTGCATTTTCGTTACCTTCTACAGTAGATTTAATATTTCCATTACCACTAGCGATAATTGAATCTGCCTTTAATTCTTCTGATTTATAACCAATTATTTCTTGGAATGCATCTCTTGTACCAGAACCTTCTTCTCTTGAAACTACAACTATAGGCTCATCTTTTCCCTCTTGGATTTCTTTCCAATTAGTAATTTTCCCTGTGTATATTCCCTTAATTTCTTCTAAAGTTAAATTCTTAACTGGGTTATTTTTATTTGTAATAAGAGCTATTCCATCATATGCTACTATAGTTCCCTCAACTTCTCTTTTTTCTTCATTCTTTAGTTCTCTTGAAGCCATACCTATTTGTGATACTCCATTAATAGTGTCTTTAATTCCTGCTGATGATCCGACTTGGTTAATTTCAATTGATATATTTGAGTTTTCTGCTTCATATTTTTCAGCTATTTTCTCCATTAAAGGCCCAACTGATGTTGATCCAGAAATTGAAACTTTAGCTGATTTTGCACCATTATTACTATCTTCATTATTAGAGCATCCAATAAAAGTTCCTCCAACCATGGATATTAATACCGCACTGCAAATAAGTTTTAAACTCTTTTTTCTCATTCAATTCTCCTCCAATTAATCAATCTTTTTATATTTATTATTTTTTATTACATACTTATATTAATCCCTTAAAGTTAAATAAATATTAGTTATAAGTTAAAAAAAGTTATGCTAATGTTAAGAGATTTTAACATTAGCACAACTTTTTATTTATAATCTTATTCATTTATAATTTGGAGTCTTTTTATCTTTACAATAAACTTGGTTCCTTCACCTAGTGTAGATTTAACATAGATGTCTCCATTAAATATTTTTACTATATGTTTAACAATAGCTAATCCCAATCCTGTACCACCTTTTACTCTAGATTTATCAACACGATAAAATCTTTCAAAAATTCTTGGTAAATCTTCTTTTGGTATTCCAATTCCATTATCCTCAACTTCAAAGTAAATAAATTCTCTAACACTATACGATCTTACAACTACTTTACTATTATTATTTGAATATTTTATTGCATTTTCTATTAAATTTAATATAAGCTGTAAAAATTTATCCCTATCTCCAATTAGATTAAATTTATTTTTATTTACAAATGTTATTTCTGTTAATTTTTTTTCCGCTTGAGGAGTAACCATATTAATTACATCTTCTATGATTTCTGCTGGATTAAATTCATCTTCAATTATTCTATGATTATTTTCTATATTAGAAAGTACTAATATGTCATTTATTAATCTAGTTAATCTTTCAGCTTCTTTATCAATTATATCTAAAAATTTATTTCTTGTTTCTTGATCCTTTACGTACTTTAATGTTTCAGCAAAACCTTTAATTGAAGTAAGAGGTGTTTTAAGTTCATGAGAAACATTAGCAACAAATTGACTTCTCATATTTTCTAACCTTTTTATATCGGTTAAATCTTGAACTGTAATAACTATACCAATAGGAGCTTTCTTAATGTTTATTATAGGAGCTTTCTTTATCCTAAGCTCTCTTTGTATTGGATGCATTAATTTAACTTCTCTAGTTTCTATTGCTGGCATATCTTTTATAAACTTTAATATATCATAATCTATAATATATTCACCTATATTTTCTCCAATTATTTCTTCAGTTATCCCAAAAATCCTCTTTGCATATGGATTAATAAGCATTACTTTCTGATTATTATCTATTGCAATTACTCCACTTTCCATACTTTCTAATATAGCCTCTAATTTATTTTGCTTATCTAGAGAATCATTAACTCTTAATTGGAGCTGATCTGCCATATTATTAAAAGTATGTGCTAAAGAACCTATTTCATCATTAGTATATATTTTAACTCGTTTACTGTAATCTCCCTTTGCTATTTTTGATGTAGCTAATTCAAGCTCTTTTACTGGATATATAACTGCTCTAACAAGTTTCTTAGATAATGCTAATGACAATAATAAAACAAGCAATATTACAATAATATAATACTTTGTATATTCAGATGTAAAGACTTTTATGGATGAAATAGGTACTGATGATCTTATAACTGTATTTTCATTAATTTTTGTTGCATAATATACTAAATTTATATTTTGAGTACTACTAAATCTTGTTGATGATGCTTTCCCTAATTTAAATGCTCCTACTATTTCTGATCTTTCACCATGATTCTCTAACTCCTCTTTTTTATTGTCAAAAATAACATCTCCATTATTATTAACTAAAGTAAATCTAACATTAATATTATTTACTTTAAAATAACTTAAGGCTTTTTCTGAATAATCATTTGAGTTTATAATTATATTATTATAAACTGAAAGAACTTCTTTTATCTTCTCTATTTCTTTTAAGTTAACTAAGGCTATAAAAGATGATGTAACTATTATAAGTGCAAATAAAACTGTTATTACAGATGAAACTAATATTCTTTTCTTCATATTTTAATTATTGGGGTTGAATCTATACCCAACCCCTCTTATAGTCTCAATAAACTTAGGATTTTTATCATCTATTTCTATTTTTTTTCTTAAATATCTAATATGGACATCTACCGTTCTAGTTTCACCAACATATTCATATCCCCAAATCTTATCTAATAATGTGTCTCTAGTTAGAATTTTACCTTTATTTTTAATTAATATCTCTAAAAGTTCAAACTCTTTTAAAGTTAAATCTATTTTTTTATTTTCTATAAAAACTTCTCTTCTATCGAAATTTACAACCAAATTATTATTTTTGAAAACTTCATTATCTTCTTCAACACTTCCTCTTCTTAAAACAGCTTTTATTCTAGCAAGTAATTCTCTAATAGAAAAAGGCTTTGTTATATAATCATCTGCTCCTAACTCTAACCCAAGTATTTTATCTAATTCTTCTCCTTTAGCAGTCAACATTATAACAGGAGTATTTTTAATATCACTATCTCCTCTTACTGCTTTACATACATCAAATCCATCCATACCTGGAAGCATTAAATCTAATAAAATTAAATTTGGTTTTTCTTCTCGTGCTAATTGAAAAGCATTTACTCCATTATTTGCCTTAATAACATTATAGCCTGAACTTTCTAAGTTATAACTAATAAGTTCTACAATATGTTCTTCATCATCTACTACTAGTATTTTCCCTTTAGCCATTTTAACTCCCCCTTACTTTATATATGCAAACGAAAATAATCTTCCATAAGTTCCAACTGATGATCTATATGAATATAACTTTATTTCTTTTTCACAATGAGTACATAAGTTCAGTGAGTAAATATTTTCTTCTTTAAAACCACACTCTCTTATATCCTTAAGTATACACTCTTCCATACTTAAATTTCTTCCATCAAATAGTTGTTTTTCACTTATTTTTGTATGCTCTAAAAACTTTTCTTTTAATTCATTAGATACTTCATAACAACATCTTCTTATATGAGGTCCAATAAATATTTTGGTTTTGGTGATATCTATATCATATTTGTCTTTCATAACATTTAATGTTTTAGTAGTAATTGAATTATACGTACCTTTCCAACCACTATGAATTGCTGCTATAACCTTTTTATCCTCATTTACAATAATAACAGGAACGCAATCTGCTGTAAAAACTCCAATAGCTGTTTTAATTTCATTTGTAACTAAAGCATCGCCCTCTTCTCTTTTAACATCTTTTCCATTTTCAAATATAAAAACTTTATCACTATGAATTTGATTTAAATACTCAACATTTATTAAATTAAAATCCTTTTTAATACTATTAAGATTTTCTACTCCACTTTCTACATTTCTATTAAAGCTTCTTCCTTCTTCTGCTGTTGAGAATATAACATTTATATTATCTAATTCTAACATTAAATAATCTCTTTTTCTCTTTAAATCCTTAATAGTTAATCTTTTCATCCCTTCACCTCTTTTAATTTTAGTTTAATACATTTTAACATTTATTGCTTATATTTTCTATTTTTTTATCTATATTCTTTTTTATTTAACATCATTTTAACTAAACTTATATATTAAATAAAGAAAAAGAGATTTTGCCATTTTATTGGCATAAATCTCTTTTAATGATTAGAAACTAAATTTTTTATTTCTTCTAAAAAAGTATTAATATCTTTAAATTGTCTATATACAGATGCAAATCTAACATAAGATATCTCATCTATATCCTTTAAACGTTCCATTACCATTTCTCCAATAAGTTCAGATTCAACTTCTGTTATCATTTTATTTGAAATAGTTTTTTCTATATCTTCAGCAATATCTTCAATTTGCTTTCTTGAAATAGGTCTTTTTTGACATGCTATTATAAGTCCATTAACTATTTTTTCCTTATTAAAATTTTCTCTTGTTAAATCTCTTTTAATAACAAGTATTGGAATATCTTCTACCTTTTCATAGGTAGTATATCTTTTATTACATTTTAAGCATTCTCTTCTTCTTCTTATTGTTGTATTATCATCTGTAGATCTAGAGTCAACTACTTTACTCTCTTCAAAATAACAAAAAGGACATTTCATAAGCTTCACGCCTTCCTATATAAAAGTATAATTATAAAATTTATATATTCATTATACATATATTTTAAAAATATATCTAGATATTATTTTCATAGTTACTTTTTATAAAGTCAGAACTATCAACTAATATTACATCTATTCCAGCTTTTTTTACTTTATCCCATGGAATTTCAATATCCTCTTCTTTGCTAAACCAGCCTCTTTCATTAGATGGAAGTATAAGTGATATAACTTTACTTTCTTGTATATCTATTACAAAATCTTTTACAAAGCCAAGTTTAGCACCATCTTTAATATCAATTACCTCCATAGTTCTTAAGGCATTTAACGAATGTAATATTATATCATTATCATAATTTTCTTCTGTATTATTCTCTTCATTATTAAAATCATTCATAAAGTTCATGTTCTCTCCCCCTTAAAATTTAATTTTATAGCATGTACACTATTTTTAATATAAAAGAGCTCAAAATTGAGCTCTATACATATTTTCTCATGTGTTTTAAGGCTGTTTTTTCTAATCTAGATACCTGTGCTTGAGAAATCCCTATTTCATCTGCCACTTCCATTTGTGTTCTTCCATTAAAAAACCTTAGTGTTAATATTAACTTCTCTCTATCATTTAGCTTTTTCATAGCTTCTTTAATTGATATGTTTTCAAGCCAACTTTCATCACTGTTTTTGGAATCACTTATTTGATCCATGACATAAATGGCATCTCCTCCATCATGATATATTGGTTCAAATAATGAAACTGGATCTTGAATGGCATCTAGGGCAAATACAACCTCTTCCCTAGGTAAATTTAACTCTTTAGCTATTTGTGATACTGTTGGTTCTTTATTATTATCTTTAACCAATTTGTCTCTAACTAAAAGTGCCTTATAAGCTATATCCCTTAGTGATCTGCTTACTCTTATAGCATTATTATCCCTAAGATATCGTCTTATTTCACCTATAATCATAGGTACTGCATAGGTAGAAAATTTTACATTTTGACCTAAATCAAAGTTATCTATTGCCTTCATTAAACCAATACATCCTACCTGAAATAAGTCATCAACATTTTCACCTCTATTATTAAACCTTTGAATTACACTAAGAACTAACCTTAAGTTTCCTTTTATAAAAGTTTCTCTTGCTGAAGTTTCACCTTCCCTCATTTTTATAAGAAGCTCTCTTTTTTCTTTTTCTTTTAATATAGGTAACTTAGAGGTATTTACTCCACATATTTCTACTTTATTAATGATCAAAATCATCAACCCCTTCGGAAGTAATAACATACTGCATTTAAAAGTATTTCCGAGAGAGAGTCCTTTTATACTAAAGACAACCTAAATCATTTTATTGATTTCTTTTTTTAGTCTATTTATTATCTTTTTTTCTAATCTTGAAATATATGATTGAGATATTCCAAGCATATCTGCAACTTCTTTTTGTGTCTTTTCTCTTGTTCCATTTAACCCAAATCTAAGCTTTACAATTTCTTTTTCTCTATCATTCAAGTGCTTAAGCGCCAAAAATAATAATTCTCTATCCACCTCATCTTCTATTAAGTTATAAACAGTATCATTTTCAGTTCCTAATATATCTGATAGTAATAATTCATTTCCATCCCAGTCAATATTTAATGGCTCGTAAAAAGATATTTCAGCTTTTACCTTACTATTTCTTCTTAAATACATTAAAATTTCATTTTCAATACATCTTGAAGCATATGTTGCTAACTTTATTTTTTTCTCAGGATTAAATGTATTTACAGCCTTTATTAACCCTATTGTTCCAACTGAAATTAGATCTTCAACACATACACCTGTATTTTCAAATTTTCTTGCTATATATACAACTAATCTTAAATTTCTTTCTATTAGTATATCTCTTATTGTTTCATCACCTTTTACTAATTTTTCAACTAATTCTTCTTCTTCCTCTTTTTTTAAAGGAGGTGGAAGTGCATCATTTCCTCCAACATAATGAACCTTTCTCCTAAAAATATTTAACTTTTCTAAAATCCTATTAAGTAATACATTTAATCCTAACATAATACCCCCTACACTATTCCCCTTGATAATAAGGCGTTAAATTCATTTTCCTTATTTATTTTATTTTTACATTCACAAATAATTGCATCTACGCTTCTCCACTCTTCATTTGGTCCCCTTACTCTTATTTTTTCTCCTTTAAACCCTTTTAACTTACCTTCTTCACCAATTGTACTGTATGAAACATAAAATAATTTATCATTTGGCATTTTTACTTTTCCAAAACAGCTTTCATCAATTATAATACATGGAAGATTAGTAACAGGTTCTCGTAGTTCATTTCCAGTATCTAAAAAACCTTTTATGCAAAAAGTAACATCCATATGTGATATTTCTACATCATATATAAAACCTTTCACAAGAGCCCTTTCTCTAAAGTAGTCAACTAATCTAACTATAACTATATATAATATCATTAATGATATTAATAAATATTTTATTGAATAATCACTAATAATAAAATCTGTATATATACTATATTGACTTTCCATAAGAGAAAAACTAAAACATAATCCACATAAAGTAAATGAAATAACAAAGAACGTTACTACAGATTTTATTATGTTTCCTATATTAATATTTTTAATAGCTATTAGTATCATTATTATAGCTACTAGTATTTTTGCTGGAAGTGATGTTATAAATGGTACGTCTAAAAATAAGCTTATAGTATAACACGATCCAACAATAGCCGATATGTATATCGTTTTCCTATACTCATATCTTAATATCTTCATAGTCGCTAATAAAAGAAATAAATTCACTATAAAATTTTCAAATAATAATATGTCTATATATACCACCATACGTTGTCCCCTCCTTTGTAATTAAATTATAAACTCTTACTCCTTAAAATTTTGTCATAATAACCATGTACAAAATATATTTTACTCTCTGATTTTTTACATTTAATTACAGCTATTTTATTAATTTTATAAAATGTAACATTAATATATTTTTCAAGCAAATAAAAAAAAGATATTAGATATTCAATTAATACTGAATATCTAATATCTTAAGTTATTTTATTTATCTTCTAGATCTTAAAAAACTAGGAATATTTACACTTTCTGTGTCAATATCTAAAAGTGGATCTACTCTTTTTGGTGTTTCCATAGCTTCAACTTCTTTTTTTACTGATTGTTCTTGAACTACTTTTCTTTCAAATACTGGTTCTTTACTTAATAATTTATTATTATCTTCTTCAAAACCAGTTGCAATAACTGTAATTCTTATTTCATCATTTAAAGTTTCATCTATTACAGCACCAAATATTATATTTGCATCTGGATCTGCTGATTCTCTTACTATATCAGCAGCCTCATAAACTTCTATAGCACCTAAGTCTACTCCACCTGTAAAGTTTATAATTACTCCTGTAGCACCGTCTATTGACGTCTCTAAAAGTGGAGAAGATATTGCTTGTCTTACAGCATCTTGCGCTTTATTATCTCCTGTACCATGACCAACTCCCATATGAGCTAATCCTTTATTTAACATAACTGTTTCTATGTCTGCAAAGTCAGCATTAACTACCCCTGGAATTGTAATAAGGTCGGAAATAGCTTGTACACCTTGTCTTAATACATCATCAGCTAACTTAAATGAATCTAATAATGTAGTTTTCTTATCAGCCATTGAAAGTAATCTTTCATTTGGTATTATTACAAGAGTATCTACAGCTTTCATAAGATTTTCTATTCCCATTTCCGCATGTCTCATTCTTCTTTTACCTTCAAAAGGGAAAGGTTTAGTAACAACGCCTACAGTTAGAATATTCATTGCTTTTGCTATTTCAGCAACTACAGGTGCTGCCCCAGTACCTGTACCACCACCCATACCGGCAGTAATAAATACCATATTAGCTCCTTTTATTGCTTCCGCTATTTCTTCTCTACTTTCTTCAGCAGCTTTCTTACCTATTTCCGGATTTGCTCCTGCTCCAAGTCCTTTTGTTAATTTTTCTCCAATTTGTATTTTTACATTTGCATGAGATAACATTAAAGCTTGTTTATCTGTATTAACGGCAATAAACTCAACGTTTTTTAACCCTTCAGCTATCATTCTATTAACGGCATTTCCACCGCCGCCTCCACAACCAATAACTTTAATATTGGTTAATTCTTGCATATCTACTTCGAAATCTAACAAACTAATTCCTCCTTCAGAAAATATCTACTAGTAATTTTTAAAGTTTTCTACCTAATTAATTTCTCTACCCTACTTTGACAATTTTATTTGGATATTAATATAATTTTTGTTATATATTAATTTTACATCATTACAACCCTTTTTAACAATAGTTTAATACTTCAAAAAACAAAGAAATTTGAAATAGAAAGATACTTTTTACAATTAAATAGTATATTTTTGATTTAATACCTTTTTATACCACTTAAATAAGAATATTCTTTCATGCAAATACATTTGTTCTTATATTAATTCCTAATGTCATAAAATTAGTCATTATTTTTATAATTAAATTTAATAAAACTTAATATTTATTTTATTCTAGCATCTAAATCACAATAAGACAACTATTTATATACAATATAAATATACTTTTCATAAAAATATATATTTGTTATTATTTTAACATATTATGTATTTCAAAATAATTCAATTATTCAATATTAATAATATTCAACATTAATTGATAATTTCCTCTATATAATTAAAATAATTTATATTATTTATTAAAATTTATAAAAATAAGAGGTAGAATCTCTACCTCTTATTTTTATAGCATCATTATTCTTTTAATAGTTTCTCTATCAACTGAATATGTTAATGCAGTTTCAGGTGATATTATTCCCTTTTTATAAAGTTCTGAAAGTGCCATATCCATAGTCTTCATTCCATATTTTGCACCAGTTTGAATTGCTGACTCAATTTGATGAGTTTTTCCTTCTCTAATTAAATTTTGTATTCCTGGTGTAGTAACCATAACCTCTAGCGCTGCAACTCTTCCGTTATTGTTTTCAGTTTGAACTAGTTGTTGTGAAATAACTCCCTGTAAAACTGCTGCTAATTGGACTCTAATTTGTTGTTGTTGATGTGGTGGAAATACATCTATTACTCTATCTATAGTTTTTGCAGCTCCAATAGTATGTAATGTGGAGAAAACTAAGTGACCAGTTTCCGCTGCTGTTATTGCAATGGATATAGTTTCTAGGTCTCTCATTTCCCCTACAAGTATGACATCAGGATCCTCCCTTAAAATTGCTTTTAAAGCACTCTTATAACTTTTACTATCTTTTCCTATCTCCCTTTGATTAATTATACATTTATTATGTTTGTGTAAATATTCAATGGGATCCTCTAATGTAATAATATGTGCTTCTCTTGTATTATTTATTTCATTTATCATCGCTGCTAAAGTTGTGCTTTTCCCACTTCCTGTAGGTCCTGTTACTAAAACTAATCCTCTTTGTTTATGAATTATATCTTTTATTATTTGTGGATGCTTTAATTCATCTAATGTTGGTATTTTTAATGCTATAACTCTTATTGCAATTGCATCACTATTTCTTTGTTTAAAAATATTAACTCTAAATCTCCCTACACCTGATAAAGAGTATGAAGTGTCCATTTCACCCTCTTTATTATAGTCTTCAAAATTTACTCCTAAAATTTCTTTTGCAAACTCTTCTATTCCACTTGGTACTAATTTTTCATTTCCTATTCTTATTAAACTTCCATTTACTCTTATAGTTGGAGGCAACCCAACAGTTAAATGTAAATCTGATGCGCCTTCTTCAATTGTCTTACATAGTAAATCCTTTAAAACATACATTTTATATCCTCCCTGCAAATTAATTAATGTCTATTATTATTACTATTCTATAAAAAGACACTTAATCCTTTTTTTATACATTATAATCTTTGCATAGAGAATATTTTTATGCATTATTTACTTGATAATTCTTTTTTTAGTTTTCTTAATGCTTTTTTTTCAATTCTTGATACATATGATCTTGATATTCCAAGTAATGCTGCAATTTCTCTTTGGGTTCTACATCTTCCATCGATTAATCCATATCTCATTTTTAAAATTTCCCCTTCTCTCGTACTTAATGAAAGGCAAATCTTATTATATAAAGACTTTATTTGAAGATTGCTTTCAACCTTTTCTAAAACAGAATCTTTTTCACTACTTAACACATCCATTAGGCATATTTCATTCCCCTCTTTATCTACACCTATAGGATCTTGAAGATAGACCTCACTTTTTTGTTTTTTATTATTTCTAAAAAGCATCAGTATTTCATTTTCTATACATCGTGATGCATATGTTGCAAGCCTTGTACCCTTTGATCCATCAAAAGAATCTATAGCCTTTATGAGGCCTACAGTACCTATTGAAATCAATTCATCGATATCTTTATTAGGAAACGAATATTTTTTTACAATGTGTGCTACTAACCTAAGATTTCTTTCTATAAGTACACTTTTAGCTTCTTTATCCCCTTCCTTTAACAGTTTTAAATATTGTTCTTCTTCCTCTTCATCTAGCGGTTTGGGGAATGTATTATTACCTGTAATATATCCAGTTAAAAATATAGAATTACATAACAGGTCTATTATATTTGATACAAAAAACACAGAACTTCCTCCTAGTAGTGCTTATTATATCATATGATAAAAAGCTAAAATATTGCTTCACTTTTAGAAAATAAATTTGGAATAATTATTATAATACTTTACTTTTAGAAAATAAATGTAAATTTAAGTAGACTTAAATTAGAGTATTCTTTAAGTCTACTTATAATTAATATTTTATTTTGTAAGTTCAGTTACAACATCTCTAAAGACAGGGGCTCCTGTATTACCACCACCTAGTTCTCTTCCATCTGGATGTTTCTCTCCAATATTAGGTGCAATAACAACTATAGTATATTTTTTCCCATCCTTTTCAAAATACCCTGCAAACCAACCGTGATTCGTTCCACCGTGTCCAGTAGATGTTCCTGTTTTTCCTCCAATGTTAACTCCTTTAACTTTTGCTTCAAATCCAGAGCCCTCCCAAATAACTTTAGACATTGTATCTTGTGATATTTTAGCAGCTGTTTGACTAAAAACTCTTACTTGTTCATTTTTTATTTCTTTTAATATATTATCATTATCATCTACTATTGATTCTATTATATTTGGCTTTATATATACTCCATCATTAACAACAGTATTATAAAGCCCAGCCATTTGTACTGGTGTTACCATAACAGTTTGACCTATTGAAATGTTATTCATACTATCTTCTGGAGTTGGTTTTACACCCTTAGCCTCAGTTCTATTTTCTCCTTTTAAGTTTAATACAGGCTTAAATAACCCCATTTTTTCTAAATAATTCATCATTCTATCATATCCTATTAAAGCTCCAACTTTTGCAAATATATCATTACAAGAAACCTTTAATGCCCCTTCAATTGAAAGAGCTCCATGACTATATGGTTTTCCATTTTTACTACAAATAACTCCATCACAGCTAAATACATCATGAGGTCCTATTAACCCTAAATCTAATCCTACAGTTTCTGTAATTACCTTAAATATTGATCCCGGTTCATACCCTAATTGTTCTATACCAAGATTTACATTTGCTTGTGTTTCATCCTTTTGAACCATTGCACGTATTTTACCTGTTTCTGCTTCTGAAACTACTACTCCAATATTTTTTAAAAATGAATAGTCGTCTTTTTTTAATATCTCTCTTATTTTATTTTCCCATTCCTTGTCTATAGTTAATTTTAGATTCTTATTTTTTTCTCCAATCTCTAAAATACCTTCTCCATAAACAGCTTTTTCATCTAAATAAAATTTTGCCTGTGGAGTTTTATTATCTCCTAAATAATTATTTAATTCACTTTCTAAAGAATCATCAACTATATTTTCTTCATTCATCGAAGCTAAAAAGTTACCTGTACTCCAGGCTTCCTTCGCATCAATCTCATCATAAACATATGTATAAATTCCCTTTATACTTTTTAATTTTTTAATTTTATTATATGTTTCTTCACTTACAGAATAATATAGTTTACCAGCTTGCTTCATAATGTCGGCATAGTTAAAATTTTCTTCTTCTGATTTCATAATAAAGTTTAAAGCCATTAAATCCTCTAAAGTTTCTTCATAATTGTTTAACATAAATGGTTTGGTATCTAAAACTAATATATACTTTTTATTATAATTTAAAACATCCTTGCCATTAGTATCTAAAATTCTATATTTAATTTGCGAAATATTTTCCGTTTGATGATTTTGCATTTCTCCCGAAACAATTTGTGATGGATGAACTTGCAAAAAATATAATTTTATACCTAACAATATCATTATTAAAAGGTTTACCCCAATTAACCCTTTAACTTTTCTCATATCTATTCTATTTTTTGGATTCAAAAAAACACCTCCCTAGGCTTAATTCTCGCCTTGAGAGATGTTTTTTATACAATTATTTTAATATATCTTTTATTTTACTTACAAGAATATCAATAGCTACTTTATTTTGTCCCCCTTCAGGAACAATTATATCTGCATATCTCTTTGTAGGTTCTGTAAATTGCATATGCATAGGTCTAACAACTCCAAGATATTGATCTATTACAGACTCTACAGTTCTTCCTCTTTCGTTTATATCTCTTACAAGTCTTCTTAAGATTCTAATATCTGCATCTGTATCTACATAAACTTTTATATCTAGTAAATCACGCATTCTTTCATCTTCTAAAACAAGAATACCTTCTACTATTATAATATCTCTTGGTTCAATTCTAACTGTTTCTTCAGCTCTATTATGAATAGAAAAATCATAAATTGGCTTCTTTATTCCTTTTCCATCTATTAAAGATTTTAAGTGTTCTATTAATAAATCATTATCAAAGGCTCTTGGATGATCATAATTTGTTTTTATTCTTTCTTCCATAGTTAAATGACTTTGATCTTTGTAATACATATCTTGTTGTATCATAGCTATACATTCATCTGAAAAACTTGAATATATCTCATCAGCTATAGTACTCTTTCCTGAACCAGTTCCCCCAGTTATTCCTATTAATATAGGCTTATTCATTATAACTCCACCTCTTTTATCTTAAAGTTCTAAAACCTTTTTCCCTTTAATTAACATATCTTTTTCTTTTAAAGGAGTATCTACCTTTACTTCAAATATCATATGAGCTCTATTAGCTACATTAGTTTTCGCTTCTTTTTCAACATCATACATTTCTTTAAGTTCTACCTCGAAATTTGGTGTATGTGCTCTTAAAACCTCAACTATATCACCTTCAAAAACTCTATTTTTTTGAAGAATTGTTGCAATTTTAGTCTCTGGATTATATGACTTAACCATTCCTACTATATCATAATCTCTTACATAAGATGATACATCATAGTTTTGCTCTCCTGTCTTTCCAAAGAAAAATCCTGTATGATATTGTCTATGACTTATTTTTAGTAAAGTATCCATCCACTCTTGTTTAAACTTATAATTTTGAGGATCTTCCATATATGAGTCTATAGCCTCTCTATATGCCTTAACAACAGATGCTACATAGAATTCACTTTTCATTCTTCCTTCTATTTTAAGTGAATGTATTCCACTTTCTATAAGTTCAGGTATATGATTAATCATACAAAGATCCTTTGAATTCATTATATATGTCCCTTTGTCATCTTCAATAACTGGATAATATTCACCTGGTCTTGTTTCTTCTACTAAATAATATTTGTATCTACAAGCATTTGAACATATACCTTTATTTGCATCTCTTCCAAGCATATAATTTGAAATTAAGCATCTACCTGAATACGCAATACACATAGAACCATGTATAAATGCTTCTAATTCACATTCTTCTGGAATATTTTCTTTTATTCCTTTTATTTCATTAAATGTAAGTTCCCTTGCTAAAACGATTCTTTTAACACCTTGTTCATACCAAAACTTAGTAGCTTTCCAGTTAACAATATTAGCTTGAGTACTTAAATGTATTTCAAGTTCTGGTGCAACTTCTTTAGCTGCAACAATTATAGATGGATCTGCAACAATTATCGCATCTACTCCTAAATCATATAATCCCTTAATATAGCTCTCTACACCTGTTAAATCATGATTTCTTGGAAAAACATTCATCGTAACATATATTTTTCTTCCTCTATCATGACAATACTTTACTCCTTCAGCTATTTCATCATTAGTAAAATTATCAGAAAAGGCTCTAAGATTTAATCTTCCTCCACCTATGTATACTGCATCTGCGCCAAAATCTATAGCTATCTTTAATTTCTCTAGACTTCCTGCTGGTGCTAAAATCTCTGGTTTATTCATTTTAATTTACCTCCTTTTAGTCACTGCAATTCCATCCCCCATTGGTATTACAGATGTAATTAAATCCTCATCTTTTGATACAAGATCTAAGTACGTTTTCATTCTTTTTACAATTGTTATTTTTCTTCTTTTTACAAGTTCCTTTGATGCAACCATTCCCCTAAATAAAACATTATCTGCAATAATTATTCCATCATCTTTTAATAGTCTAAGACAATGTGGCAGAAAATGATTATAATGTCCTTTTCCGGCGTCCATAAAAATTAAGTCATATGGTTCCTTTAATGATTCTAATATCTCTAAACAATCTCCCTCTTTAATGGTTATCTTATCTTCTAAGTTAAACCTTTTAAAGTTTTCTTTAGCATATTTTATCATAGTTTCATCACGTTCAATAGTAGTAATACTTGGATTAGTTCCTGCAGCTTCATACATAAGAGTTGCAGAATAACCTATAGCAGTCCCAAGTTCAAGTATCCTTAATGGACGTTTCATACTTACCATGAATTCTAGGAATTTAGCTGTTTCTTTTTGCGCAATTGGTACACTATGTTCAATAGCAAAATCCTCAAGTTCCTTATATATTCCTTGACTTTTTGGTATTAAACTTCTTATATAATCTTCCATATAATCGTAGGTAATTCCACTCATATTTTTCCTCCAATTAATACTAATATCCTAATTCTTTTTGTTTCAAAATAAAGTCATCATAATTATTTGTAAAATAATGCTTATCATTATTTTGTAATACATAGAATAAATAATCTGTTTTCTCTGGTTCTAATGCTGCCAAAATTGATGGTAAACCCGGATTTGATATAGGTCCTATAGGTAAACCATGATTTCTATATGTATTGTATGGTGATTCTATATCTAAATGACTATATAAAACCTTATCAACGTGAGTTCCTAATGCATATATAACTGTTGCATCAATTTGAAGCATCATTCCACTTTTAATTCTATTTTGAATAACTGATGATATTATCGGTCTTTCTAAATCAATTCTTGCTTCCTTTTCTATCATTGAAGCAATTGTAATTACTTTTTCTACATTTTCAGGTTTTACAATCATATTTGTCTTATCTAAAGCTTCATTCCACACTTCCTCAAATCTATTTAGCATTTTATCTAATATTATTTTAGGTGTGTCATCTCTTTTTAAAATATATGTATCAGGATATAAATATCCTTCTAAGTTGTACCTTTTATCTCTATTTACTTTAATAAAAGAAGGAACTTTATGTTCTTTTACAACTTTTATAAAATCTTCTTTATTGCAAACACCTTCTTGTTGCAATTTTTCTGCTATATCATCAATAGTGTATCCCTCTGGAACAGTAAACTTAATTAAATTAATAACTGATTCACTTGTTATAGTTGTTATTATATCATTTAAACTCATATCTTTATGTAACTTATACTCACCTGGTTTTACATCTATTTCTTTACTTGTTATCTTTAAGTAAGCTTTTATAAAAGGAACTCCTTTTATCTTATTTTCTTTCGATAAATCTCCTAAAACACTATAAAAACTTTCTCCCTCTTCAACTTTAATTATTATATCATTTTCTATGTTTAATGGTTTGTTTAGGGTTCTATTAAAGAATATAATTGGAGTTATCAAAATAGCTATAATAGCTATTAAAATTATTATCTTACCTGTTTTTATCTTTCTCATAAAAACCCCCTATATATAAAAGTAAATAGCCTATTTTAGGCTATTCACTTTATTATAATACTTTTTTATTAACTTATAAAGTTTTTTATAAGGTTAATTACTTCTTATTTCTACTTACAATTCTTCTTCTTTCAGCAGCATCAAGACATCTCTTTCTCATTCTAACTGTTTCTGGAGTTACTTCTACTAATTCATCAGCATTTATAAACTCTAAACATTGTTCTAATGTCATTTGTCTTGGAGGTGTTAATTTTAAAGCATCATCTGATCCTGAAGCTCTTGTATTAGTAAGTTTTTTACCTTTACAGATATTTATATCAATATCTTCTGCTCTAGCACATTCTCCAACTACCATACCTTGATAAACTGGAACTCCAGCACCTATAAATAATGTTCCTCTTTCTTGAGCATTAAATAATCCATATGCAATTGCATCTCCATCTTCAAAAGCACATATTGATCCTCTGCTTCTTCCTGGCATTTCACCCTTATATGGTGCATATCCGTGGAATACATGATTCATTATTCCATTACCTTTTGTATCAGTCATAAATTCACTTCTGAATCCTATAAGACCTCTTGCTGGAATAACAAACTCTAATCTTGTATATCCATTAACAGCTGATGTCATATTAACCATTTCACCTTTTCTAGGTCCTAACTTTTCCATTACAGGTCCCATAAATTCTTCTGGTACATCTATAGTTAAGTATTCCATAGGTTCTACTTTCTTACCATTCTCTTCTTTAAAAATAACGTTAGCCTTTGAAACTTGTAGTTCATATCCTTCTCTTCTCATAGTTTCTATAAGAATTGATAAGTGAAGTTCTCCTCTTCCTGATACTTCAAAGCAATCTGAAGAAATTTCTCTTACTCTTAAACTTACATTAGTTTCTAATTCTTTCATTAATCTATCTCTTAAATGTCTTGATGTAACAAACTCACCTTCTCTACCTGCAAATGGTGAATCATTAACCATAAAATTCATACTTAATGTTGGTTCATCTATCTCAACAAATGGTAGAGCTTCTGGATTTTGAGCATCTGCAATAGTCTCACCTATGTTACAATCTGGAACACCACTTATTGCAATTATATCACCAAGACCAACCTCTTGTGACTCTTCTCTATTTAAACCATTATAAGTAAATACATTTGAAACCTTATAGTTTGAAGTAGTTCCATCTTTTCTTACTAAAGCTACAGTTTGATTTTTCTTAACTGATCCTCTATGTACTTTACCTATAGCTATTCTTCCTACATATTCATTAGTATCTAAAGTAGTTACAAGCATTTGGAAAGGTCCATCTAAATAACCTTCTGGTGCCTCAACATGCTTTAATATAGTTTTAAATAAAGGAGTCATATCTTCATTTGTATCTTCCACATTATATCTTGCAAAACCTTCTCTTGCTGAAGCATATATTATTGGGAAATCTAATTGTTCATCATCTGCTCCTAATTCTAAGAATAGGTCAAAAACTTCATCAATAACTATTTCTGGTCTAGCATTTGGCTTGTCAATTTTATTTATAACTACTATAGGCTTTAATCCTAATTCTAATGCCTTTTTTAAAACGAATTTAGTTTGTGGCATAGGACCTTCATAAGAGTCTACTACTAATAAAACTGAGTCAACCATTTTAAGTACACGCTCAACTTCTCCACCAAAATCAGCATGCCCTGGAGTATCTACTATATTTATTTTTATATCATCATATATAAGAGCAGTATTTTTTGAAAGAATTGTAATTCCTCTCTCTTTTTCTAAGTCATTAGAATCCATTACTCTCTCATCTACTTTTTCATTACTTCTAAAAACGTTGCTTTCTTTTAATAAAGCATCAACTAATGTTGTTTTACCGTGGTCAACGTGGGCTATTATGGCTATATTTCTAATATCATTTCTTTTTATTAATTCCATTATGTTTCCTCCAGTATTATATAAATTATTATAGTGTAAACCTATAACTTATTTTCTCCAAAATAAAATTGGATACACATGTATCCAATTTCCAATTCAAATTCTTTATTATAAGCCTCTTACTATTCTAAGGTTATTCTTATGAATTGTCAACCTACTTAATTATATTTCCATTATTATAGGTAATATCATAGGTTTTCTCTTTGTTTTCTCATAAAGATAACTTCTTAGCTCGTCTCTTATTTTTGACTTAAGACTTGCCCAATCAGTTATATTTTTCTCTTCACATTCTCTTAATACATCTTTTACTATTTCTTTAGCATCATCCATTAATCCTTCAGATTCTCTTACATAAACAAATCCTCTAGATATTATGTCTGGTCCGGCTATTACAGCATTATTTTCTTTAGAAAGAGTTACAACAACAGTTAATATACCATCTTGAGATAAATGCTTTCTATCTCTTAAAACTATATTTCCTACATCTCCAACTCCTAATCCATCAACAAAAACTTGACCTGAAGATACTGAACCATTTTTCCTTATACCTGCTCTATTAACTTCTATTACATCTCCATTTTCTGGTATTAAAACATTTTTTTCTGATAAGCCTAGCTTAATTGCTAACTCACCATGTTGTTTTAAATGTCTATACTCACCATGAACTGGAATAAAGAATTTTGGTTTAACTAAACATTGCATTAATTTTAACTCTTCTTGACATGCATGACCTGAAACATGTACTTCTGCTAGTGACTCATATATCACCTCAGCACCCTTTTTAAATAGTTGATTTATTACTCTTGAAACAAGTTTTTCATTTCCAGGTATTGGAGTAGCTGAAATAATAACTGTATCTCCCTCTACTATATTAACCTTTCTATGCTCTGATGCAGCCATTCTTGCTAAAGCTGACATAGGCTCTCCTTGACTTCCTGTTGTAATAATAACCACTTGATCATTGTTATATTTATTTATTTGATCTATGCTAACTAACATATCTTTTTCAAATTCTAAATATCCAAGTTCAATAGCTACAGCAACTATATTCTCCATACTTCTACCTGATACAGCTACTTTTCTTCCATAGACACTTGCAGCATCTATTATTTGCTGTATTCTATGAATATTAGATGCAAATGTAGCTACTATGATTCTCCCCTTCGTTTTTCCAAATATACGAATAAAACTTTCTCCTACTCTTCTTTCTGACATGGTGTATCCTGGTCTCTCAACATTAGTTGAATCTGCCATCATTACTAGCACGCCTCTTTTTCCTAATTCTGCAAACCTTGCAAAATCTGTAGGTTGACCATCAATAGGAGTATAGTCTATTTTAAAATCTCCTGTGTGTAACACAACTCCAAGGGGAGTGTGTATTGCTATTGCAACTGAGTCTGCAATTGAATGATTTGTTTTAATAAACTCTACAGAAACAGAGTTTAATTTAATTACATCTCTTGGTTTTACTCTAATAAGTTCAGTTGTAGATAACAATCCGTGTTCCTTTAACTTTGTTTCCACAATTCCAAGAGTAAGCTTTGTTCCATATACAGGTACATTTAATTGTTTTAATACATAAGGCAATGCACCAATATGGTCCTCATGTCCGTGAGTTAAGAATATCCCTGTTACTCTTTCTTTATTCTTTAATAGGTAGCTTATATCTGGTATAACTATATCTATACCAAACATATCTTCATCTGGAAACTTTAAGCCGCAATCTATGATAACAATATCATTTTTATATTCTATGGCAGTAATATTTTTTCCAATTTCATTTATCCCACCTAAAGGCATAATCTTAACCTTTGCTTTTTCATTTTTCAAGATGTCCCCTCCTTTTCATAAAATATGTAATACAAAGGATGTCGTCTCTTTCTTAAGAGAGGTTTCCTTTATTTTATCTATTATTTTTACTTTGACATTTTCTACAAAGGCCAAAGAATTTAACACTATGATCTAATATTTTAAAACCATATGATCTTTCTATTTCTTCTTCAAGCTCATCTAAAAGGTCATCTTGTACCTCTATAACACCTTTACATTCATTACAAACTAAATGATGATGTCTATGTCCTTCATCTTTGTGAACTAATTCATACCTACTACAACCATCATTTAAGTCTAACTTACATATTACTTCTAGTTCTTCAAGTAACAATATTGTTCTATATACTGTTGCTAAACCTATTTCAGGACAGTTTTTCTTAACTTCATCATATATTTCTTCTGCTGTTAAATGTTCGCCTTCTTTTTCTATAATAGTATCTACTATGGCTCTTCTTTGAGGCGTTAATTTATATCCTTTTTGCTTTAAATCCTCTTTTAATACATTAAAATCAATACCAGTTATTTGTTCCATAAATAACACCCCTTTACTTTAGATTTTATTCTTCATCAACAAATATTGTGTTATATGCTTCTTGAACTGCAGCAAGTTCAACTTCATCATCGATAGGTATTAGAAGATCATCTCCATCTTCATCAACTCCAACCTTTAATGCAAATATATCTTCTTCAGTATATTCATCATCATAAACAATAACATATTCAACTTTTTCTTCAGTATCTGGATTTACCATATCAAAAAATGCTACAACATTCAATTTAACTAAATTTCCATCTTCATCATATAACTCTATTTGTTTTAAATCTTTATCCATATTTATATCTCCTTTTTTATATATTCTAAATTTTACATTTATTGTTGTCAATAATAATTTTCATTTAATAATAATTATTTCATATTTATTCTATCTAAATATCCTTGTAAAATATATGTAGCTGCTATTTTGTCAACAATCTTTTTTCTTTTTCCTCTTGAAAGGTCTGCTTCCAACATAGCCTTATGAGCAGCAACAGTTGTTAGTCTCTCATCCCACATTTCTATTTTTATACCTGTTGCATTTTTTATTTCTTCTGAAAGTTCTAAAACACGTTCTCCAGATTCACCTATACTTCCATTCATATTTTTCGGAAGCCCAATAACTATAGTCTCAACTAAATATTCTTTACATATTTTTTTAACTTCCTCTATATCTTGCTCTCTCTTTGTTCTTCTAATGGTTGTTATACCTTGTGCAGTCCAACCTAAAGGATCACTTATTGCAACTCCAATAGTTTTTGATCCCACATCTAAACCCAGTATTCTCATACTTCACTCCTTAAATGTCAAAAAAGTGCCCGATTTAACGGGCACTTTTTATTTTAGTTCTAAATAAGATTTTATAACTTCTTCAAGAATTTCATCTCTTTCAAGTTTTCTTAATAAAGCTCTTGCTCCGTTGTAGCTTGTAATGTAAGAAGGGTCTCCTGAAATAAGATATCCTACTAATTGGTTTATAGGATTATAACCTTTCTCCTGTAACGCATTGTAAACATCTGTTAAAATTGATTTTGTTAAATCTTCTTTATTAATGTTTAAATTAAATTGCATTGTATGATCTAAGTTATTATTCATAGTATCGCTGCTACTAGGCAGCTCACCCCCTTACTTATATTTAAAAAAATATTGTCCCTATAAATATTATCTCATATTTTTATATTTCTATTCATATATTGCTATTAATATAATTATAACTCATATAATTATAAATGTACACTATTTTACTAAAGATTCAATTATTGCTGGTGTATTTTTTAATGCTTCACTAATCTTTTCTGAATTTTTTCCACCGGCTTGAGCCATATCTGGTCTCCCGCCTCCACCTCCGCCAACAATTGTTGCAACTTCTTTAATTATCTTACCACAATGTACTCCACTTGAAATAACATCTTTAGTAGCCATAGCAACTAAATTTACTTTTCCTTGCACGTTACTTAATAAAACAACTACTCCGCTACCAATTTTATTTCTTATTTTATCAGCTAAATCTCTTAACGCATTTCCATCAATATCTTCTAATGCATACGTCACAACTTTAACTCCATTTACATCTATAGCTGAATTTACTATATCACTTTCTACTCCTGAAGTTAATTTACCCTTAAGATCTGCTATCTCTTTTTCCCTATCTTTTAATTCAATTGTTTGTGCTGATATTTTCTTTAATATATCTTTTTCTGTACACTTTAATGCGCCACATGCTTCTTTTAATAATCTTTGCTTTTCTTCCATATATTTAATAGCATTAAATCCAGTAACAGCTTCAATTCTTCTTATTCCTGCAGCTACACCTGTTTCTGCTATGATTTTAAATAATCCAATTTCTCCAGCATTTTGTACATGAGTACCACCACATAACTCCTTTGAGAATTCCCCAACACTAACAACTCTAACCTTATTGCCATATTTATCATCAAATAATGCCATAGCACCACAAGCTTTAGCTTCATCAAGTGACATAAGATCTGTATTAACAGTAAATACATCCATAATCTTAGTATTTACTAGTTCTTCAACTTTATCTATTTCTTCTTCTGATAAACCTTTAAAGTGAGCAAAGTCAAATCTTAATCTTTCATCATCTACATAAGATCCGGCTTGATTTACATGTTTACCTACAACTTCCTTTAAAGCTTCATGTAACATATGAGTTGCAGTGTGATTTTTACATATATTAGATCTTCTTAAGGTTTCAACATTTAATTTTACTTTTTCTTCAACCTTTATTGATCCTTTAGTTACTTTAACATAATGAATTGTTTTTCCACCTACATTTTTCTTAGTATTATAAACATAAGCTTCTCCACATTCACCTACAATTGTTCCTTTATCTCCAACTTGACCACCCATTTCTGCATAGAAAGTTGTAACATCTGTAACTATATATCCCTTTTCGCCTTCTAATAATTCATTTTTAAACTTATTATCATCTGCAATAACTAATACCTGTGCATCTGTTTTCATTTGTGAATATCCTATAAATTCAGTATTTATAGAAGCATCTATCTTATTAATAGGATTTTCATCACTACCCATGTATGATGATTCTCCTCTAGCATTTCTTGCTCTATTTCTTTGTTCTTCCATTTCTTTCTTAAAAGCTTTATGATCAACTTTTAAACCTTTTTCTTCTAATATTTCCTCAGTAAGTTCTATAGGGAATCCATAAGTATCATATAGTTTAAATGCCTTTTCCCCTTTTAAAATAGTTTCATTTGATGACTTCATTTCTTCTATATATCCATTTAATATATTCATACCAGCATCTATTGTTTCATTAAATCTTTCTTCTTCTAGTGAAACTATTTTTTCTATATAATCTTTATTTTCATTTAATTGAGGATAAGCTTTTCCATAATTCTCTACAACTGATTCTACTATATCAGTTAAGAATAATCCTTTTATTCCAAGTAGTCTTCCATGTCTAGCGGCTCTTCTTAAAAGTCTTCTAAGAACGTAACCTCTTCCCTCATTACTTGGTTGCACTCCATCTGAAATAAGCATAGTAACTGATTTAACATGGTCTGTAATTATTCTTAAAGATATATCCTTTTGATTATCTTCTCCGTATCTAACACCAGATAAAGAGGATACTTTTTGTAATATATTTTTAACTGTATCAATTTCAAATATATTGTTAACTCCTTGCATTATAGTTGCGATTCTTTCTAGTCCCATTCCTGTATCTATATTAGGATTTGCAAGTTTATTATAATTTCCTTCTTCATCCTTATCAAATTGAGTAAATACAAGATTCCAAAACTCAACAACTCTATCTTCATCACTTGCTTTAATAAACTCTTCTACTGTTGTTATTTCTCCATTTCCTCTATCAAAATGAATTTCTGTGCATGGGCCACATGGTCCAACTCCAATTTCCCAAAAATTATCATCTTTTCCTAATCTAAATATTCTTTTAGGATCTACATCTGTTTTTTTACACCAAATATCAAAAGCTTCATCATCTTCTAAATAAATAGTTACATATAATTTATCTTTTGGTATTTGTAATGTTTCTGTGATAAATTCCCATGCCCAAGGAATAATTTCTTCCTTAAAGTAATCTCCAAAAGAAAAGTTTCCAAGCATTTCAAAGAAAGTACCATGTCTTGATGTCTTACCAACATTCTCTATATCCCCAGTTCTTATACATTTTTGACACGTTGTAATTCTTTTTCTTGGTGGTTCTTGTAATCCTGTAAAATATGGTTTAAGGGGTGCCATGCCGGCATTTATTAATAATAATGAATTATCATTTTTAGGTACTAAAGGAAAACTTTCTAATTTTAAATGTCCTTTAGTTTCAAAAAAGTTCAAATAAGCTTCTCTTAATTCATTTGCGCCCATAAATTTCATATCTATCTTCCTCCAATAATTTAAATCTGCTTAATCATAAAATACTATTTCTAATTTTATAATTATTATTTCTTTACTTTTATAAATAAAAAAGTTTTCATCCCTAATAAGCCTAAAGGGACGAAAACATTAATTCCGCGGTACCACCCTAATTATGTATTATGTTAATACATCACTTAGAAAATATAAGCTCCAAGATAGCTTCAATATTGTAATGTAAGAAGTTTTCACCAAACACTTCCTCTCTAATATATCATCAACAATATCTACTTATTCTTATCATCACTTAATATTAAATTTTGTTATATTTCAATGAAATTATAGTTTATTTATTAAAATATGTCAATTATTTTTCAAGAGCTCTTAAAACAAATAATCATTAATATCATCATAGATAACTTTTACAATTACTCCTAAAGGTACCGCTAAAATCATTCCTGCAAATCCACCAAGTTTTTCTCCTACAAGAAGCAATATTATTATTATTATTGGGTGCATATTTGTACTATCTCCTGTTATTTTAGGTGATAATATATTCCCTTCTATTTGTTGAAGTATAAATACAGCAATAACTGTACATAAAGCCTTGCTTGGAGAATCTAAGAGTGCTATAAAAACTGCTGGAAAGCCCCCAATTATAGGACCAAAGTACGGAATTATGTTTAGTACTCCATTTAATATTGCAAGTATTAAAGCAAATTTAACATCTAAAATTATTAAAATAATAAAAGTTAATGCTCCTATTATTGCTGATAAGAGTAACTGGCTCATTATATATCTTGAAAGTATTCTATCTATATTTCCCATTGCCTTTTTAGCAACCACTCTTTTTTCTGTTGGTAGTATCAATAAAAGTTTATTATATATAAGATCACCATCTACTAAAAAGTAATATGTAACTACAGGAACTATTGCAAATGAAACTATATTTTCAAATCCCACAAATATATTCTCTACTGAATTATTTATTAAATTTCCTAAAACTCTATTTATTTCATCGTTTATTTGAGAGTATACTTTTTCAAAAAATTCTATATCACTTAACTTAAACCTACTTGCTAAACTATTTATATATGTATCAAGATTATCTAAAATAGCTCCAAAATTCATTCCTTCCCTTAACAGCTGAGGAATAACTAAATAAAATATTAAAATTATTGATACTAATATTGTCATTATAAGAGATATTGAGGAAATCCTTTTAGATAATTTAAATTTTTCACTTAAAGCATCTCTAATTGGCTTTAAACCATATGCAAATATAAAACCTATAAATATTATATTTACAATTGATTTAAATGTATTAAACTTTAAATATATAAAAATTATTATTAAGCTCAAAAGAATAATTACAGTACTATTTATTATTTTTTTATACTTCTTGTAATTTAACATTATTTGTACCATGTGGTATAGTTTGTAGCCTTACCTCATCGCTTCCCTCATATAATATAAAATCTTCACCAAGAACACAGTCTTTTAAAAGAAGTATTTCTTTTCCTCTAATCATTTTATCAAATATTCCTGAGCTCATAACTAACCCTCTTATATATAACATTTCTTTTTCTATAATTAAATCATCTAAAACTCCCCTCATAATATTAAATTTGTCTATTATATCTAAATCCTTTATACTCTTAAAACTCAAACCTTTATATGATACAATTTCATTTGTTATTAAAACTTCTTCTAATGAAACTATATCTTCTACTCTTACATAATTTTTTTTTGAGAATAATGAAAAGTTTGAAATAAAAAAACCATCTATCTTACCTTCATTAAAATTTATACATAAATCATCTATAACCCCAAGATATTTTCCTTTCAAATCATAAACCTTAACCAAATAAAAGTCCTTTGTTTTCAGCATAGATACCTCTCCTAAATTTATAATAATTAAAATAATCTTAACCTTTATATATTATTTAAATAAAAGTAAAATCTTACTTTTATATTCTCCCCTAAATACCAAAAAAAATTCTCACAATTTATGCGAGAATTTTAATTTAAACTACTATATCAAATTATATGAGTCTTTCTATAATTCCTCCGCCAACAACTTCTGTTCCATTATAAAAAACAACTGATTGGCCTTTAGTTATCGCCCTTTGTTTTTCTTTAAATGATACCTTTATTCTACCATTTGATAATGGAGAAATAATTGCTTCTGACGGTTGTGCTTGATATCTTACTTTGGCTGTTACCTTAAGTTCTCCTTCTAGGTTATCAAAAGGAATGAAATTAACATCCTTAGCTACTAAATCTGTTTTGAATATATCTTCTTCCGGACCAATAACTACTTCATTTGTTTTAGGGTTTATATCTGTAACAAAAACTGGTCTTCCAAGTGCAAGACCTAACCCCTTTCTTTGACCAATTGTATAATAAACTATTCCTTTATGTTTTCCTAAAATATTTCCATTTTTATCAACAAAATTGCCTTCCTTAACTTTATTAGGCATTAATTTTAATATATAGCTACCATGATCATTATCTGGAATAAAGCAAATTTCTTCGCTATCTTTTTTGTTATGGACTGCAAGACCTATTTCTTTGGCAATTTCTCTTATTTTATCTTTTGTAAATTCACCACAAGGCATTAAGGTTTGACTTAACTGTTCTTGAGTAAAGTTGTATAATGCATAAGTTTGATCCTTCTTATTATCATCTGCTCTAATTAATAAAAATCTTCCATCTTTTTCTTCTATTTTAGCATAATGCCCTGTCGCTACATAGTCAGCCCCTATACCTTTAGCTCTTCTTAAAAATTCATCAAATTTTATATGCTTATTACATGCAATGCATGGATTAGGTGTCTTTCCTTCTATATACTCTTGAACAAAGTAATCTATAACCTTATCTTTAAATGATTCTTTAAAATTAAGTACATAAAAAGGAATACCTAGTTTATCTGCTACTCTTCTAGCATCTTCTGTTGCTGAAAGCGAACAACATCCACCCTCTCTTTCAACAAAATCGTCATCTTCTTCCCAATGCTTCATAGTAACTCCAATAACATCGTATCCTTGTTCCTTTAAAAGATATGCAGCGACGGAACTATCCACTCCGCCGCTCATACCTACAACTACCTTTTTCTTCATATATCTACCTGTTATTCTTCATGTCCATGAACGTGATCATGGATGTCATCATGTTCTTCAAAATCCCAAAGGTCTAATCCTTGTGATTTTCTATAATCATTTATTGCTTTATGAATTGCCTCTTCTGCAAGAACTGAACAATGCATTTTAACTGGTGGAAGACCATCTAAAGCTTCAGCTACAGCTTTGTTAGATAATTCCCACGCCTCTTCTATTGTCTTTCCCATAATTAATTCTGTTGCCATTGAAGATGATGCTATGGCAGATCCACAACCAAATGTTTTAAACTTAACATCTTTTATTATATTATCCTCAACTTTTAAGTAAATTTTCATTATATCCCCGCACTTAGCATTTCCTACTTCACCAACACCATTTGCGTCCTCTATTTCCCCAACATTTCTTGGATTTCTAAAATGATCATAAACCTTATCACTATACATCATAATTATTTTTCTCCCTTCTTTAAAAAGTCTTCCCATAATGGAGACATATTTCTTAATCTTTCTATAATTGGTGGCACAACTTCTAAAACATAATTAACATCTTCTTCTGTTGAACCATCTCCTAATGTTAATCTTAATGACCCATGTGCAAGTTCATGTGGTAATCCTATAGCAAGTAATACATGTGATGGATCTAATGATCCTGAAGTACAAGCACTTCCACTTGATGCACATACCCCTTCAAAGTCTAACGAAAGAAGTATTGATTCTCCTTCTATAAATTCAAACGTAATATTTGAATTACCCGGAAGCCTCTTATCTCCTCTTGGTCCATTTAATCTTGTATGAGGTACTTTAAGTAACCCATCTATTAATTTATCTCTAAGACTTATAAGTTTTTTGCTATGTTCTTCTAAATTTTCAGTAGCTAATTCTATTGCTTTTCCAAGACCTACTACTGAAGCAATATTTTCCGTTCCTGCTCTTCTTGCTCTTTCTTGGCCTCCACCATGAATTAAATTATCTATTTTTATTCCTTTTCTTATATAAAGAGCACCTATTCCCTTTGGTCCATATATTTTATGACCTGCAAGAGATAATAAATCAATGTTCATTTCTTTTACATCGACTGGAATATTCCCAACAGCTTGAACTGCATCTGTATGGAAGAATATCTTCTTTTCTCTACAAATTGCACCTATTTCTTTAACTGGTTGTATAGTTCCAATTTCATTGTTAGCAAACATAATAGAAACTAAAATTGTTTTGTCTGTTATTGCATTTTTTAATTCTTCTAAATCTATGAATCCTTCTTTATCGACGTTTAAATATGTAACCTCAAATCCATTTTTTTCTAAATATTCACAAGTATGTAACACCGCATGATGTTCAACCTTTGTAGTTATTATATGGTTACCTTTCTTTCTATGAGCCCAAGCAATTCCTTTTATAGCCCAGTTATCCGCTTCTGAACCACCACCTGTAAAATATACTTCATTAGCATCACAATTAAGTGCCTTAGCTACATTGGCTCTTGCTTTATCTATAGCCATTTTAGTTTCTCTTGATATACCATAAAATGATGATGGATTACCAAATTTCTCAGTAAAATATGGCATCATCTCATTTAACACCTCTGGTTTTACATATGTTGTAGCTGCATAATCCATATATACAGTTCTCATTATTATTCACTCCTCTTTAAGATCTTAATTTCTTCATTTTTATCCTTTATTTTCTTATAATCATTAACTATATCTTGAAGGGTAATGTTTTCCATCACTTCATCTATACTCTTTTTAATCTTTTCCCATAAAAACCTAGTAGCACAACAATCTATATTGTTACATTCGCTACCTTCTATACAATCAGATATTTCTATTGGTCCTTCTAAAACATACATAATATCAGATACCTTTATATCTGATGGTTTTTTATTTAATACATATCCGCCTTGAGCTCCTCTAATACTTTTTATTAGTTTGGCTCTTCTAAGTGGAGAAAATAATTGTTCTAAATAATACTCAGATATGTTTTGTCTTTGTGAAATTGTCTTTATAGACACTGGAGATTCACCATAGTGTATAGCTAAGTCTACCATAGCTTTTACTCCATATTTTCCTTTAGTAGAAAGTTTCATTTATTTCCCCCCTTTAATGTTGAGTATTTTACTTGTCTTTACTTTTATATCTTATCAAACTGCTCTACTATTGTCAACAAGGTGAAAAAGTATTTTTATACCCTTAAAATAATCTCTATTTTGGGTATAATTTTTTTTATATGTAACTTATAATATAGATAGCAATTACAACAGGAGTGATAATATGAATAGATTAGCCGACTATTTAAGACCTGAGGAATTTTATGATGTTGTTGGACAGCAACATATTTGTAGGGTTTTAGAAAAACAAATTGAAGTAGGATATCTAAGTAATATGATATTTTATGCTGGACCAGGAGTTGGAAAAACAACAATTGCAACAATTTTAGCTAAAAAATTAAAGAAATCATTTTATAAAATAAATGCTTCAACTGCTTCATTAGATGATATTAAAGATGTTATAAAAGAAACTGAATATATACAAAATCAAGACGGGGTTATACTTTGGATAGATGAAGTTCATCTTTTTAACAAACGTCAGCAACAAGCACTTCTAAGTTATATTGAGAATGGTAGTATTACTTTAATTTGCTCTACAGCTGAAAATCCATTTTTTACATTACATAAAGCTCTAGTTAGTAGATGCTTAGTATTCAAGTTTAATTCTCTTTCAAAAGAAGATTTAATAGAAGGATTAAAAAAAGCTTTATTAAGATTGGAAAATAAACTTAATAATAAAATTCTAGTAGAAAATGAAGCTCTAGATCTTATAGCGTCTTTAAGTGGTGGTGGTGATATGAGGCAAGCTTTAAATGTTTTAGAAGCTGCTCTTTATTTAAAAAACTACAAAGTTAAAAATGAGGTAACAATTACTGTTAATGATATAAATGAACTTTCTATATCTCAAAGTTTCACATTTGATACTAATGGTGATATTCACTTTGATTTATTATCAGCTCTTCAAAAGAGTATTCGCGGATCCGATGTTAATGCAAGTGTTTACTATTTAGGAAGGCTTCTTCTTGGAGGAGATTTACAATCTATTTGTAGGCGTATATTAGTAATTGCATCTGAAGATATTGGTTTGGCCTACCCAAATGCAATTACAATTGTAAAATCATGTGTTGATAGTGCTCTCCAAATTGGTTTACCCGAATGTAAAATCATTTTGTCTCAAGCTGTAATATTATTAGCATCTAGTCCTAAATCAAACTCTGCTTGTAAAGCAATTTTAAATGTAATGTCATATCTTGAAAATGATGATACATTAGATATACCTCCTCATCTAAAAGATGCTCATTATTCTGGCGCTTACAGACTTGGACATGGCAAAGATTATTTATACCCTCATAACTATCCTAATAATTTTGTAAAGCAACAATATCTACCTACGAAAATTAAAGATAAAGTTTTTTATGAATATGGTGATAATAAAATGGAACAAACTACAAAACTATATTGGAGCAAAATTAAAAAAACCCCAAGAAATTGATCTTGGAGTTTTTTATTTAAAATCTTATATTACTTTTTCTTATTATCTTTTTTTGTTTCTTTTGCTGGAGCCTTTGGACCTTCATAAGCATTTACGTATAATTGCTTAAGTTCACTCATTAATGGATATCTTGGGTTAGCACCTGTACATTGATCGTCAAATGCTTGCTCAACCATTTCTTCCATATTTGCATAGAAACTTTGTTCGCTTACTCCTGCCTCTTTAATAGTCTTAGGCATTCCAACTTTAGCTTGTAACTTTTCAATTTCCTTAACTAATAATTGAACTTTTTCAGCCTCAGTATTTCCTCCTAATTGAAGATAATCTGCAATTCTAGCATATCTCCATGCCGCATTTGGATATTTGTATTGTGCAAATGCTGCTTGTTTAGTTGGTGCATCTTCTGCATTAAACTTAATAACTTCATTTATTAATAATGAGTTAGCCATACCATGTGGTAAGTGATGGAATGCACCTAACTTATGAGCCATTGAGTGACAAATTCCTAAGAATGCATTTGAGAATGCCATACCTGCCATACATGAAGCATGGGCCATTTTTTCTCTTGCCTTAACATTAGTAGTTCCTTCATTATATGCATCTGGTAAATATTTAAATACTAATCTAATAGCTTCTAATGATAATCCATTAGTATATTCTGATGCCATTATTGATACATAAGCTTCTATAGCATGAACTAATACGTCTATACCAGCACAAGCTGTTAATCCCTTAGGAGAAGTCATCATAAGTTCTGCATCAACTATAGCCATATCTGGAGTTAGTTCATAATCTGCAAGTGGATACTTAACTCCTGTTTGTTCATCTGTAATAACTGCAAATGGAGTAACTTCTGATCCTGTACCAGCTGAAGTAGCTACTGCAACCATCATAGCTTTATCACCCATTGTTGGGAATCTATAAACTCTCTTTCTTATATCCATAAATCTCATAGCTAAATCTTCAAATCTAACTTCTGGATGTTCATACATAACCCACATAATCTTAGCAGCATCCATTGCTGATCCACCACCAAGTGATAATACTACGTCTGGGTTAAATGCTAACATTTCTTTTGCTCCAGCCTTAGCTGTCTTTAATGTTGGATCTGGTTCAACATCTGAGAATATTTTATATTGTATTCCATATCTTTCTAATACATCAGTAATTTTATTTGTATATCCTAATTCAAACAATACTTTATCTGTTACTATAAATACTTTCTTTTTACCCATTTCATGTAATTCTTGAAGAGCTACTGGTAAACAACCATATTTAAAGTAAGTTTTTTCTGGAACTCTAAACCAAAGCATATTTTCTCTCCTCTCAGCTACACTCTTAACATTTATTAAGTGTTTAGGACCAACATTTTCTGAAACTGAGTTTCCTCCCCATGATCCACAACCTAAAGTTAATGATGGTGCTAATCTAAAGTTAAATACGTCTCCAATAGCTCCTTGAGATGCTGGCATATTTATAAGAGTTCTAGCAGTTTTCATTGCTGCTCCAAAAGCTTCAATTCTATCTCTTGATTTTATTTGATCAGTATAGAATACTGAAGTATGACCCATACCACCTAATTCTATTAATCTACAAGCTTTTGTTAAAGCTTCATCAAATGACTTAACTCTATACATTGCTAAAACTGGTGATAACTTTTCATGTGAGAACGGTTCTTCTAATTCTACTGATTCAACTTCTCCTACTAACACCTTAGCTGTTGTTGGAACATTAACTCCTGCCATTTCAGCAATTTTATAAGCTGATTGACCAACCATATTAGCATTTAAGCCACCTTTTTCATTTAATATTATCTTTCTAACTTTATCTATTTCTTCACCTTTTAAGATATATGCTCCTCTTGCAGCTAATTCTTTTTTAACTTCATCATATATCTCATCCATAACTAATATACTTTGTTCTGATGCACATATAACACCATTATCAAAAGTCTTTGAAAGAAGTATTGAGTTTACAGCCATTTTTATATGAGCTGTTTCATCGATAATTGCTGGAGTATTTCCTGCTCCAACTCCTAAAGCTGGTCTTCCTGATGAATAAGCTGACTTAACCATGGCTGGGCCACCTGTTGCAAGAATTATATCTGATTCTCTCATAACATTTTGAGATAATTCTACTGATGGTTCATCAATCCAACCTATTATTCCTTCTGGAGCTCCAGCTTTAACTGCTGCATCTAAAACTATTCTAGCTGCTTCAATTGTAGCATTTTTAGCTCTTGGATGAGGTGATATTATTATAGCATTTCTTGTTTTTAAAGCTATTAAAGTTTTAAATATAGCTGTTGATGTTGGATTTGTAGTTGGAACTATGGCAGATATAACTCCTATTGGTTCAGCAACTTTAGTTATACCATATGTATGATCCTCTTCTATAATTCCACATGTTTTCATATCTTTATATTGATTATAAATATATTCTGCTGCAAAATGGTTTTTTATAACTTTATCTTCTACTATTCCCATTCCACTTTCTGCTACAGCCATTTTAGCAAGCTTAATTCTGTTATCGTTCGCCGCCATTGCTGCTTGTCTGAATATTTCATCTACTTGTTCTTGTGTGTATGTAGCAAACACCTTTTGTGCTGCTCTTAATTCCTTAATTCTTTGAGTTAACTCTTGTGCATTTGTTACTGCCATTGTTATTCCCCCTACAATATATATTAATTTTAGTTTTTTCAATATTATTTGAAAATTTATTTTGTTCTCATAACTGATTACAAATTTATTTTATTACATTGTTTATTTTTTGTCAATCTTTTTTCTTTTATTTTTTTCTATTATTTTCTTTTTTTCTAAAACACTCCCTTACACCCTATATTTCTTATTAAATTTCTTATTCTTTTTCAACATTTATATCTATTTTTACCTTAAAATTTATTATTATTCTTATTTTTTTTATATTTTTATTTTATTATTATTAATGCGATTTAACATTTTCTACAAATTGTAAATTCCATTAAAATTTCTTTAACTTTATGACATTTTAGAATATAGTGTTAAAACTTCGTTATTAATATAACAATCTTAACCGTTTTTTTATATAAATATAAAATTATGTAAAATTTCAATTGTTTTAGCTATTATATTTTTTAATGTAAATTATATTCATTTGTAAAATAATCTTTAATATAGAAACTCTTTTTATAAAGGTTAATAATATTAAAAAATATGTAAAAATAAGCTATTTGCAAATGCAAATAGCTTATTTTTCTTTAATTTATTTAGTTTGGAACAGCTCTATGTCCAATTCCTATTACAACCTCATCTAAATGTAATAAACCAACACTTAAAAAAATACAAACGCTTAAATGTTCTCCACTCCTAGCTATACCTATTTTCCCACCAACATTTTGACCACTAGCTCTATTCCATACTTGCATCAAGGCATCTCTTGTTGCTCCAATAACTCCACCTTCATGTAAGTGTTCTTCTCTTATAACGTTATTTCTTTTTGAAGCCACTAACGCTCTTTCTAAGATTTTAGATGTAGATTCATTTATGTTACCACCAATATTTACTGCTGTAGCTAATATTCCAAGCTTTTTAAACTCTCTTTTTAAATCTTCTTCTTCTTCTCTGGAAGAAATAGCCATCTTTATTGCATATTGTGCAACTTCCAAACTACACTTTCCCAATGATGCCCCCCCTTTTTCTATTTTATGTTTTTTTAATAATATCATATTTTTTCATCTATAACAATTTATATATATAAAAAAGGGAGTACTTTATTAAAATCTAATTTTTAATTATACTATACATTAAAAATTTCCCATATTCCTAAATTTATTATATCTTTCTTCTAATAAAGTATCTTTATCTATATTTTCAAGCTCTTTCAATAAATCTAATATTTCTTTTTTTATTCCTATAGCCATTCTAATTTTATGCCTATGAGCTCCACCTCTTGGCTCTCTAATAATTTTATCTATAATATTAAATTCCTTTAAATCTTGAGCTGTTATTTTCATAACTTCTGAAGCTTCCTTTGCTTTGCTTCCATCTTTCCATAATATTGATGCAAAACCTTCTGGAGATAAAATTGAATAAATTGAATGTTCTAACATTAAAATTCTATCTCCCACTGCTAAACCTAATGCTCCACCACTTCCACCTTCACCTATTATTATTGATATAATGGGTGTTTTTAATCTACTCATTTCCATTAAATTTTGTGCAATCGCCTGACCTTGACCTCTTTCTTCAGCTCCTATTCCACAAAATGCACCTGGAGTATCTATAAAACATATAACTGGCCTATTAAATTTTTCTGCTTGTTTCATAAGCCTTAATGCTTTTCTATAACCTTCTGGATTAGGCATCCCAAAGTTTCTCTCTATATTTTCCTTTGTGTTTTCTCCTTTTGTTATTGCAATAACAGTTACATTTATTCCATTAATTGAAGCTATTCCTCCTATTATTGCCTTATCATCACCAAAATTTCTATCTCCATGTAACTCTATAAAATTACTAAATATCTTTTCTATATAATATTTTCCATTTGGTCTATCTTTATGTCTTGCTATATTTACTTTATCCCATGAATTAATATCTTTTATTATATCCTTATTCATCCTCAATCACCCCGTGAAGACTTAATATTATATATATCTTTTTCTTTAATTCTTTTCTATGAACTATATCATCTATAAATCCCTTTTTAAGTAAAAACTCTGCTTTTTGAAAATCATTTGGTAATTTTTCTTTTATTGTATTTTCAATAACTCTTCTTCCTGCAAATCCAATTAATGCACTAGGTTCACTTAAAGTTATATCACCTTCCATAGCAAAGCTTGCCGTTACTCCACCTGTTGTTGGATTTGTTAATACAGTAATATAAAGTAATCCTTTTTCACTATGCTTTGCTAATGCAGCTGAAATTTTTGCCATTTGCATTAAAGAAAATATTCCTTCCTGCATTCTGGCTCCACCTGAAGTTGTAAAAATAATTAAAGGAAGTTTATTTTTAGTTGCATATTCAACTAGTCTTGTAATTTTCTCTCCAACTACTGTGCCCATACTTCCCATCATAAAATAACTATCCATAACCCCTAGTGCTATCTTTAAACCATTTAGTTTACATATACCTACAACTACCGCTTCATCATTTCCTGAGCTTTCTTTATAACTTTTTATCTTTTCTTCATACCCCTTAAAATTTAATGGATTTTGTGTTTTTATCTCTTTAAAAAGTTCATTAAAAGTATCTTTATCACAAAATTGTCTTATTCGTTCTTTAGCTCCAATTCTAAAATGAAAATTACATCTATTGCAAACATGAAGGTTTGAGTTTAAATCTTCAGTATATAATATACTTCCACAGCTTTCACATTTACTCCACATACCTGAAGGTATATTAGGTTTTACTTCTTCTAATTTAGTAAAAGCCATTTTACTTACAGTGGCATATTGAGTTTTTCTAAATAAATCCTTAAGCATCTTTCTTCACCATCTTTTCTGATAAAAATGAAGTATCATAATTACCATTTAAAAATTCTTCTTGTTGAATAAGCCAATATTGAAAGTCTATATTTGTTATAACTCCACCAACTGCAAATTCTTGAAGAGATCTTTTCATCTTAATTATTGCTTCTTCTCTAGTTTTGGCAAATGTAATTAACTTTCCAACCATAGAATCATAATTATGTGGAATTTTATATCCACAATAAATTGCACTATCTAACCTTACCCCCATACCGGCTGGCATACAAAGTTCCTTTATTGTACCAGGACAAGGCCTAAAATCATTTTTAGGATCTTCTGCATTTATTCTACACTCAATAGAATGTCCTAATATCTTAATATCTTCTTGTTTTATTTTAAGTTCTATATTAGAAGCTATTTTTAATTGCTCTTTTACTAAATCTATTCCAGTGACCATCTCAGTAATTGGATGTTCAACCTGTATTCTGGTATTCATTTCCATAAAGTAATAGTTACAATTATTATCTACTAAAAATTCAATTGTTCCTGCATTTTTATAATTTACAGCTTTTGCAGCTTTTTTAGCCACTTCACCCATTTCATTTCTTAAAGATTCACTTAAAAAAGTTGATGGAGCTTCTTCTAAAACCTTTTGGTTTTTTCTTTGAAGAGAACATTCTCTTTCACCTAAATGAATTAAATTACCAAATTCATCTGCCAAAATCTGAAATTCTATATGTCTAGGTTTTTCAACAAACCTTTCTATATATATCCTATCATCTCCAAAACATGCTTTTGCTTCAGCTTTAGCAGTATTATATGCTAATTTAAATTCATCAGAGCTTCTAACTATTCTTATTCCTTTTCCTCCGCCTCCTGCTGATGCTTTAACCATTAAAGGATATCCTATTTTTTCTGCTATTTCTAAACCATGATCATCATCTTCAATCTCTCCTTCATACCCTGGTACAACAGGTACTCCAGCATCTTTCATAACTTCTCTTGCTTTAGCTTTATTTCCCATAAGTTCTATAGATTCAAAATCAGGTCCAATAAATTTTATATTACATTCTGTACACATTTTTGCAAAACGTGGATTTTCAGATAAAAATCCAAATCCAGGATGTAAGCCATCTGCACCAGTTAAAACACATGCACTTAAAATATTAGCAATATTTAAGTAACTATCCTTTGCTGGCGCTGGACCTATACAAACAGCTTCATCAGCTAATTGTGTATGAAGAGCCTCTTTGTCTGCTTCTGAATAAACAGCAACAGTTAATATACCAAGCTCTCTACAAGCTCTAATAATTCTAACAGCTATTTCTCCTCTATTTGCAATTAGTACTTTCTTTAACATAATTATCACCTACCCTATAGCAAACATTAATTCTGCTTCACAAACTTTAATTCCCTCTACAGTAGCAATTCCTTTTCCAATACCAACTGGTCCTTTTAATTTTACAATCTCTATATATAATTCAAGTTTATCTCCTGGCATTACTTGCCTTCTCCATCTTACTTTATTGCACCCCGCAAAAAGTGGTATTTTACCTTTATTCTCTTCTTTACTCATTACAGCAACTGCTCCTAATTGCGCTAGAGCCTCTAGTATAAGAACTCCTGGCATTACTGGGTAATCAGGGTAATGTCCTTGAAAAAACGGCTCATTTATTGATACATTTTTAAATCCCTTTGCACTTACTCCATCTATTACTTCTAAAACCCTATCAAGTAATAGAAATGGATATCTATGTGGAATTATTTCTTTTATTTCTTTAGGTCCTAACATAGTTAAACTCTCCTTACCTTAAAGATTGGCTGAGAATATTCAACCATTTCTCCATCATTAATTAATACTTCTACAATTTCACAATTATATTCACATTCTATTTCATTCATCAATTTCATTGCTTCTACAATGCATATAACTTTTCCCTTTTCTACCTTATCTCCTACCTTTACAAAAGACTCTTTTCCTGGTGCAGGAGAACTATAAAAACTTCCTACCATAGGGGAGGTTATTATTGATAAATCTTTATCATCTATCTTTTCTAAAACTACCTCCTCCTTAGTTTCATCTTTTACATCTGTAGTTTCTAAGCTTTTAAAGTTATCTTTTTTAACTATATTTTTTTCATTAGCTTCAGTTTCTATAGAATTTCTAGTCAGGGATTTATCCATCTTTATATATCCATTATTTATTTTCATTTCAAAATAAGCTAATTCTGATGAATTAATTACCTCTATTAATTCTTTAATTTCTTTTAAATCCATATAAATTCCCTCCGGGTCTAATCCCACTTTTTAAATAATAGTGATGCATTATGCCCACCAAAACCTAATGAATTAGTAAGTGCATATTTAAGATTTGCCTTTCTACCTTTATTAGGTACATAATCTAAGTCAAGTTCTTCATCTTTAACACTATAACCTATTGTTGGAGTTATAAAACCTTCTTGTAATGATTTAATACATATAATACTTTCAATTGCACCTGCTGCACCTAAAAGGTGTCCTGTCATTGATTTTGTAGATGAAACTGGTATGCTATAAGCAAAATCACCAAAAGCCTTCTTAATAGCTAATGTCTCAAATTTATCATTTAATTGTGTTGAAGTTCCATGAGCATTTATATATGAAACTTCTTCTTTATCAATTCCAGCTTCCTCTATAGCAAGGCTCATTGCTCTAGCTGCACCTTCTCCATCTGGATCTGGTGAAGTTATATGATATGCATCACAAGTTGAACCATATCCTACTATTTCAGCTAAAATATTTGCTCCTCTTTCTAATGCATGATCTAAGCTTTCCAATACTAAAACTCCAGCCCCTTCTCCCATAACGAAGCCTGCTCTTTCTCCATCAAATGGAATTGATGCTCTACTTGGATCATTTTTAGAATTTAAAGCTCTCATACTATTAAAACCTGATATAGCCATTTTTGTTATTGGCGCTTCAGATCCACCTGCTAAAATCACATCTGCATATCCATATTTTATATGTCTAAATGCATCTCCTATATTATTTGTTCCAGTTGCGCATGCAGTTACTGCCGAAGTGCATATTCCTTTTGCGCCATATTTTATAGCTACATTTCCAGCTCCAAGATTTATAATAGCCATTGGAATAAATAGTGGTGGTACTCTCTTTGGTCCTCTATCAAATAAATTTTTAAACCCATTTTCCATAGTTTCAAATCCACCTATACCTGAACCAATGATAACTCCAAATCTATTTTTATCTATTTTATCTAAATCTAAATTTGCATTTTTTATTGCTTCTTCTGAAGCTACTATTGCATATTGAGAAAACTTATCCAATCTTCTAGCTTCTTTTTTATCTATAACTTTATCAGCAGTAAAATCCTTTAATTCTCCTGATATTTTAATATCTAAATCAGAGGTGTCTATTGATTTTGTAAAATCAATTCCTAATTTTCCTTCCTTTGAATTATTCCAAAATGTATCTACATCGTTACCAATAGGAGTAAGTGCTCCCATTCCTGTAATTACTACTCTTTTACTCATATATATTCCTCCACTACATTACCATTCCGCCATCTACATTTATTACTTGCCCAGTTATATAATTTGATTCACGTCCTGCTAAGAATGCTGCAACATCTGCAACATCTTCTGGATTTCCTATTTTTTTCATAGGTATATTTAAAATTATATTTTCTTTAGTTTTATCTGAAAGCTCATTTGTCATATCTGTTTGTATAAATCCTGGAGCTATTGCATTTACATTAATCCCTCTACTACCTAACTCTTTAGCTAAAGATTTAGTCATACCTATAACCCCTGCCTTGGCAGCGCAATAATTTATTTGACCTGCATTTCCTACTACACCTACAACAGATGACATATTTATAATTTTACCTGATTTTTGTCTAATCATAATTTGTGAAGCAGCTCTTAAACAGTTAAAAACACCCTTTAAATTTACCTCTATTACTCTATCAAAATCCTCTTCCTTCATTCTCATTACTAATCCATCTTTAGTTATTCCTGCATTATTAACTAATATATCAACTGATCCAAATCTTTCCTTTGCAGAAGAAATTAGATTTTGAGCCTCATTAAAGTCACTTATATCAGCCTTTATTATTAATACCTCTACCCCTAACTCTTTTAGTTCCTTTTCAAGCTCTTTTGCTTCATTATCACTATTTCTATAATTAATTACTAAATTTGCCCCTAAAGAAGCAAATTTTTTTGCTATAGCCCTTCCTATTCCTCTTGTAGCTCCTGTAACTACTGCACATTTACCTTTCAACCTTTTTCCTCCTCATTTTACTACTTTAGATTTTTAATTACAGTTTCTAAGGTAGCTAAGTTTTCTACATTTAATATATCTACTGTTTTATCTATTCTTTTTACAAATCCTGACAATGCTTTTCCCGGTCCAATTTCTATAAATGTATTTACTCCATTTGAAATCATACCTTTAATTGTCTTTTCATAAAGAACTGGAGACATCATTTGCTTCCTTAACAAATCCTTTATATCATCATCTTCTTTGTATATTTCTCCCTTGACATTTGAATATATATTTTTACTTAAAGAATTTATTTTTATTTCTTTTAAATATTCTTCAAATTTAAAACTTGCTTCTTCTAATAATGAGCTATGAAATGGTCCTCCTACCTTTAAAGGTATAGCCATACATCCAATTTCTTTAGAAATTTTAATAGCTTCCTCTATAGCTTTAAATTCCCCTGCAATAACAACTTGACCTGGGCAATTAAAATTAGCACCTTCTATAACTCCGAACTTAGAAGATCTTTTTAAAAGTTCATTTAACTTTTCATCATTTGCTTTTAAAACTGCAGCCATTGTACCAAGGTTAGATGCTTCGCCCATTATTTTCCCTCTTACTCTAACAAGTCTTACAGCATCCTCAAAACCTATAGCTCCACTATAAACAAGAGCTGTGTATTCTCCCAAACTTAATCCTGCAATATAATCACTTTCAATTCCATTTAGTTGCAATGCTTTTAAGCAAGCTAGAGAAGTTAAAAGTATGGCTGGTTGTGTATTCTCTGTAAGAATTAATTTTTCATCTGGTCCATTAAAAATTATATCTTTAATTTTAATTCCTAGAATTTCTTCACCATCATCAAAAATTTTCTTACATTCATATATGTTTTCATATAAATCTTTTCCCATTCCAACATATTGAGCACCTTGACCTGAGAAAAGAAATGCTATTTTTCTATTCATTATTTCCTCCAAAAGCATTAATTACACTGTAAGATTCATTAAATATTTCTTCTATTATTTCTAAACAACTTTGTTCTTTATTTACAAGTCCTGCTATTTGACCTGCCATTACTGATCCATTATCAATATCACCATCTTTTGCAGCTCTCGCTAAAGCTCCTCTTCCTAACTTTTCCATTTCATCCACTAGGCCTTGCTTTTCAAGTTTCATAAACTCCCTTGAAAGCTTTGTTCTTAATACTCTAACTGGATGACCAGTTATTCTTCCTGTTACATCAGTATCTATATCATTTGCATTTAAAACTTTATTTTTGTAATTTTGATGAACTGTACATTCTTTTGCAACTAGAAATCTTGTTCCTAGTTGAACACCTTCAGCTCCAAGCATAAAAGAAGCTGCTACTCCTCTACCATCGCCTATTCCACCTGCTGCAATAACAGGTATATTTATATTATCTACAACTTGAGGTACTAAAGTCATTGTAGTTAGTTGACCTACATGTCCTCCTGATTCTGTCCCTTCTGCAATTATTGCATCTGCACCTGACTTTTCCATTCTTTTGGCAAGTGCAACTGATGCAACAACTGGTATAACTATTATTCCATTTTCTTTCCACATTGACATAAATTTACCTGGACTTCCTGCTCCAGTAGTTACCACTTTAACTTTTTCTTCACATACTAAATTTGCTATTTCCTCTGCATTATCTGCCATTAACATAATATTTACACCGAAAGGCTTATTAGTTAATTTTTTAGCTTTTCTTATTTCTTCTCTAACCCACTCAACTGGAGCAATTCCTGTAATTATTCCAAGGCCTCCTGCTTCACTTACTGCAGCAGCTAAAGACGCATCAGCTATCCAAGCCATTCCCCCTTGAAAAATTGGATAATTTATTCCTAACAATTCTGTAATTCTAGTCTTTTTCATAAAAACTCCTCCTATTTAATAAGCCAGATAAAACTATCTGACTTATTATTTGGGTATTATTATAATTTTGCTTCTACATATTTTACTGCATCTTGAACACTTTTAAGCCCTTCTGCATCTTCTAATTGAATATTAAAAGTTTCTTCTAACTCAATTACAACTTGGAATAAATCTAATGAATCTGCTCCTAACTCTTCAAATGTAGTTTCTAATTTAACTTCACTTTCATCTACTCCTAATTGATCTACTATAACTTCTTTAATTTTTTCAAATACCATAACAATCTCCTCCAAATTTTAATTTTATTTATATAATTTTTTTGATTTATACCTTACTTTTTATATACAACTATTCCATTCTATAAGCACTACACCATAGCTTAGTCCGCCACCAAAGCCAACTAAAATTATTTTATCTTTATCTTTTAACTTTCCAAGTTCATTCATTTCTGCTAATGCTATAGGAATTGATGCTGATGATGTATTTCCAAATCTATCAAGATTCACAAAAAACTTTTCTTTTTCTATATTTAATTTCTTTGATGCATATTCAATAATTCTTATATTTGCTTGATGAGGGACTATAAATTTAATTTCATCTAAAGTGCAATTACTTTCTTCTAATACTTTTTCAATGCACTCTTGAATAATAGATGTTGCAAATCTAAAAACTGCTTTTCCCTCCATGGAAATAAATTTCTTTTTATTTTGAATATTCTGAACATATGGATTTATAACATCCATAGCTCCACTTACTAAACAATCACCTTTAGCTCCATCTGTTTTGCTAATAGATTTAATTATTCCTTTTTTATTACTTTTAGAAAGTACTGCTGCACCAGCTCCATCACCAAATAATATACATGTACTTCTATCTGTCCAATCTAATATTTTTGATAATGTTTCAGCACCTATAATTAGTGCGTTACTATAATTAAAAGACTTAAGCATTCCTTCTGCTGTATGCATAGCAAATAAAAACCCTGAACATGCAGCATTAATATCAAACGCCAGTGCATTATCTGCTCCTATTTCTTTTTGAACCATACATGCAACAGATGGAGTAAACATATCAGGAGTTACAGTTGCAACTATTATTAAATCAATTTCATTTGCAGTAATCCCTGCACTTTCAATCGCCTTTAAAGCCGCCTTACTTGCAATTACTGATGTGTCTTCTCCTTCTGATATTCTTCTTTCCTTTATTCCAGTTCTTTCTGTTATCCACTTATCACTAGTTTCAACTAAAGTACTCAAATCACTATTAGTTACAATTCGAGAAGGTAAATAAGCCCCAATTCCGCTAATAATTATCTCCTTCATTTAATTCTCCTTATTTGATTAACTCATGCTTTTCCTTAAAGTACTCATTTAATCTTTCTAAGGAAGATATAAGTACTTCTTCTTCTTTTTCAGTTAATCCATCTATTGTTGATTTTACCATTTCACTATGAAATTTTTCATGTAATCTATAAGCAAGCTTTCCTTTTTTAGTTAATCCAACTAAAACTACTCTTCTATCTTCCTCAATTCTTTTTCTTTCAACATAATCTTTTTTTATAAGCTTATTAATAGCTGTAGTTAACGTTCCAACTGTAATTTCAAGATCTTGAGCTACCTCGCTCATAGTTCTTTTATCATACATTCCGATTGCTTCAATAGTATGCATTTCCGTTACAGATAAATCTGAAAAATGTCCTTGCTTAAGAGTTCTTTCTTCAATTTGTAAAATATCATTAAATATTTGCACCAATAATTCATTTACTATTTTCTCTGCTTTTCTCATTATCATTCACACTCCATTATTGTCCTATAATTATACTATCTATAATAATAATCTAATTTTGTCGAAAATTCAATTGGTGCTAACCAAGTATTTTGAATTTTAAATACTTTGATAATCAAAATATACTATAATCAAATTACTTTGTCAACAAATAATTAAAATAAATTATTAAATATTTTTTATCTCAATAATATTTTCACTTATTATATCCCTTTATTTTTATAAAAAATCTACCTTTGGATATTGGTTTAACAGATAATGGATAATCTACTAACCTTCCTATTTCTGATCCCGAATGCTGACTTATTAATATATCTTTTTTATTTTTCCATGGATCTCCTTTATCTTCTTTTTGATATATACATCCTGTAACAACCATTGTGTGGGTAGCATCTTTAAATTGAACTAAATCTGAAAGATTTATATCTTGAAAAGTAGTTTCACAAGCAATTAAACCAAAATTGTTGCTATTTTCTCTATTATTATTTATTGCATATTTCCTAAATTCATTAGCTGAGGTCCATGATGGAGTCCTTTTATTATCAGAATACCAAAACCACTTATAAGGGCCTAAATTATCAAATGGAATCCCTCCTTCTTTAATACATTGAGATGAAAAATTTGTACAATCTCCTCCTAACTTTTCATAGTTTTTATATTTACTATTAATTGTTAATCCATTTGAAACTGCATATTCTGCTGCTTTTTTTCTATTATAATTTCCCTCTATCTCTCCTGTTCTAAATCTTTCTTTTCCTTCTTTTCTTTCTACATCAAGACATTTTATTTTTTTATCATAACCATCATTAGAAGATTCTTTTATAGTTTTATCTATGTAATATCTCTTAAAATCATCTATTGAACCTCTCTCCATATTATCACGCTTATATATATCATACTCTTCCTTTATATCATCATAATAGTTATCTTCGCTTATATACCACTGCTCATTTTCTTTAATTAAACTAATTCTATGTCTCTTTCCATTTAATGATGATTCTACAGATGGACTACAATTAAAATAAATTTTATGACTTTCAATTAAATCTATAGTAGCATTATCCCTATTAACTATAATTGAATTTATCTTTATATCTTTTGTATAATTATCGAATTTTAAATCTACATCTGCTACTAATCTTTCTTTTACAGTTAAATTTAATATATCTTTTTCACTTATATTTCCATCACTCTCTCTTATAAATCTTTCAAATTCTTTATCAATAACTAAAGTAGATAAGATTTTATATTTTAAATTAAAATACTCATTAATTGTATACAATATATTTTTTTCATCACTATAAGATAAAGAATATACTTCTTTTCCATATAGAAAAAATACTAAAAATATTAAATTAATTTTAAAAAACACAGATTTTGTTTTTTTCATTGTAAAGTTCCTCATTCTAGCATATACTAGACTTTCATTTATTTTTCTTAATATATATTTGTGCAAAAAAATAAAAATTATTATTTTACTAATAATTTTTATTTTCCTTCTTTATTAATCATCTTCATTATTTATTTCTTTTATCATTAATATATTATCATTTTCACTAATTTTATTTATACATTTATTTATATCTACATATAGCGGTTTATTAACTCTATATATTACTTTAACTATTTTATTATTTATCATTAACTGATAATCTTCTTCTTCACATGAAAATTCAATACTTTTAATACTTATCATTTCTTCTTCAAAGCATTTTTCTATAAATACTTGTGTTGTATAACTTTTAAAGTATTGTATTTCGATTTTCTTTATTATTATTTTTTCTATAAATCTATACTCTATTCTTTTTAAAAATACTAATGTTACTACAATAAAGATAGCTCCTACTAAGCTTATTAAATAATCTCCCATTCCAATAGCAAGACCTAAACATGCAACAACCCAAAGTGTTGCGGCTGTTGTTAAACCTTTTATATTGCCTTTATTATGCATTATTGTTCCAGCCCCTATAAAACCTACTCCAGTTATAACTTGCGCTCCAAGTCTTCCATAATCTAATTTAATAACATTAGCAAGTTCCTTATTCATATCAATAAGTTCTATAGCTTTATTTCCTATATTAATTTGTATAAGAGAAATTAGTGTTGCACCTATACATACTAATATATGAGTTCTAAATCCAGCAGCTCTATGATTAACTTCTCTTTCATACCCAATTACCCCACCTATTAATACTGCTAAAAAAAACCTTATTAATATATCCTGTATTGTTAAAGTCATACTTTTCCCCTTAAATATATATATTACTATATACTATTAAAAATTTTTTTATTATAACCCAACTTAAATTTGTATTAACATTTAATTTAAATTATATCTACTAAACAAAGAAAGAAGTAAGTCTATTTTTATTTATACTTACTTCTTTACTTATTAAATCACCATAAACATAATTCCTACTAATGAAATTAATATACCAAAGCTAATTATAGCAACGTAAAAATTATAGATACCGTGAGTATTATATATTTCAAAATTTTCTATTTTTCCTTTATGATATATTAACTCTATTTCATCTCCCTTTTCTAAATTATAATAATCATTTTCTCCTGAGCACATAACTCTTATAACCCTGTCATCATCCTTAACTTCAATAATTGGAGTAACATTAGGATGATATAAAGTATTAGATTCTGGACCTTGTGTAACATAAGTATAGCTTTCAACTCCTACCACAGTTCCAATTGTCCTAATTCCATTTTTATATAAATATCGCTTTACATATATGCCTATTATTCCAAATAGAACCAATAAAAAACCAATACCAATAAATACAGTTACCATAAAATCTCCTCCTTAAAACAAATTTTAGTAACTATAAATAACTAAATAAAATGTAGTTTTATAATATATATTATGCTAATTTGTAGATAACGTTGTCTTTTCAAGATTATTTCATACTTTATCAATTTTTCTAATAAAAATAAATCAACATTATTATCTTTTTCTATGTTATTGTATTACTTTTATATATACATATGAAAATAATCTTTTTTCATATTAATTTTTTATTTTTATGTAAATTTATACTAAAAAGGCATATCCTAAAAAGAATATGCCTTTTCCTACTTATTATAAAAATATATTTTTTATTGCTCCAGTTGGACACTTTTTAGTACAAAGTTGACAGTTTACACACTTATCATAATCTACCTTTGCCAAGAAGTTAGTAACATGAACTGCATCCTTTGGACAATTTCTTTCACATAACTTACACCCTATACATGCAGAAGAACAATTATCCTTTACATGCTTTCCTATTTCTACATTATTGCATTCTACTCTAACCTTTTTAGATACAGGTACTGATTCAATAAGTCCCTTTGGACATATATCTATACAAGCTCCACAATTTGTACATTTATCTACATTGACTTTAGCTACACCATTAATAACTTCCAGTGCACCAAACTCACAAACATTAACACAACTTCCAAGCCCTATACATCCATATGAACAGGCTTTTGCCCCTCCATCAATCATTAAAGATGCTGTTAAGCAGTCAGTTACACTCTTTAAATTATATTTGTTTTTTGCTGAATCACAATTACCATTGCACTTAACAAAAGCAGTCATCTTTTCACCTGCATCAACAGCTACACCTAATATTTCTCCAATATCCTCTGCTGTTTTTGCTCCACCAACTGAACATAAGTTTGGCTTAGCGCCATCCATAACAACAGCTTCTGCATAGGCATCACATCCTGCAAAACCACATCCTCCACAGTTAGCTCCTGGTAAGCATTCTCTAAGTCTTGGTATCTTTGGATCAACCTTTACTTCAAAAGCCTTTGAAGCAAATCCAAGTAGTAAACCAAAAATTAATCCTAGAATTCCCAAGCTTAATGCTGCATATAAAATATTCATATAAATCCCTCCTAGTGAATTAATCCTTGGAATCCTAAAAAGGCAATTGACATTAATGCTGCTGTAAATAATGTAATTGGTAACCCTCTAAGAACCATTGGTATATTTTCATTATTATCTATTCTCTCTCTTATAAATGCTAATAAAACTATTGATAGCATATATCCTGAAGCTGCTCCAACTCCATTTACTAAAGATTGAACAAGAGTATATCCTTCTTGAATATTTAGTGTAGCCATGCCTAGCACTGCACAATTAGTAGTTATAAGTGGTAAATATATTCCAAGAGCCTTATGCAAGCTTGGTGATAATTTTTTCATAGCCATTTCAACAAATTGAACTAATGCTGCAATAACTAAAACATTAGCTATTGTTTTTAAATATTCAAGCTCTAGTGGCACAAGAATTCCTCTATATACAAGCCATGACATTAGTGATGCCAATATCATAACAAACATAACAGCAAGTCCCATTCCTAAAGCTGCATCTTTTTTCTTAGAAACTCCAAGGAATGAACATATTCCAAGGAACTTAGAAAGAACAAAGTTGTTTACTAACATTGCTCCCATGAAAATCATAAATAATTCCATTCGTTACACCCCTCTTAGTCTTTCTTTATTTTAATCATTTCTTTTTCTTCTTTATTATTAGTTCCACAAGATCCTGTTCCACATCCTGAACAACTTCCACAGCTATGTTCTAACACCTTAACTGTTTCTCCAGTTTTAGCTGCCTTTTTCATATTAATAGCATTTAAAATAACCATTAATCCTCCAAGTGTAAAGAAAGCTCCTGGAGCTAATATCATTATTGATATTGGTTTAAAAGTTTCTGGTAATATTTGAAATCCTAATAATTGTCCTGCACCTAAGACTTCTCTAAATGTTCCTATTGAAAGCAAGGCAATTGTAAAACCAAGCCCCATTCCTATAGCATCAAATATTGATGGTATAACTGGATTTTTTGAAGCATACGCTTCAGCTCTTCCAAGAATTATACAGTTAACAACTATAAGTGGAATAAATATCCCAAGTGAATTATATAAACTCGGTACATATCCTTGCATTAGCATATCTACTACTGTAACAAAAGAAGCAATAACTACTATATATGCAGGTATTCTTATTTTTTCAGGTACTATTTTTCTAATAGCTGAAATAATCATATTTGAAAATATTAAAACTACAGTTGAAGCAAGTCCCATACCTAAAGCATTTTTAGCATTTGTTGTAACAGCTAAAGTAGGACACATAGCTAGAACTTGAACAAAAATCGGATTTTCTGTAATAATACCGTTTTTTAATCTCTCTATTAACTTGTTCATGTTTATCCTCCTAATTAATTATAATTTACTTAGCTTCCGCTAGCTGCTGTATTAGCATCTGTTTCTGCTTGTGGGGCTACTTCTTCACCCTTAATTTTTTCTAAATAAAATGCTATCGCATCATTAACTGCAGCTATAGATGCCTTACTTGAAACTGTAGCTCCTGAAACAGCTTCTATTTCAGTATCTTTATTAGGAGTTGTTTTAACTACTTCTAAATATCCAGTTGCTGGTTTATCAACAAATCTTGAAGCAAATTTTTCTTCTGCTACTTTTGCTCCTAAACCTGGTGTTTCACTATGGGATAATACTTTAATTCCTGAAACTTTATTTTCCTTTGAAATAGCTACTACAAAATCTATAGCACCATGGAACCCCTTGCTAGTTACCTTTAATACATAACCAACTACATCATTTCCTTTTACAGCTTCATAAACTTCTTTAACAGTTCCATCTTCTGCTATTTCTATATCCATATCTTTTATTGATTCTGCAACTGGTAATATTGCATTTAAATCTTCTTTATTTATTTTTGAATTTTCTATAATTGCTTCCTTGGTTAAATCATTTGCAAATCCTAATAAAAGCCCTGCTATCATTGTTATTATTAGAAGGATTCCTCCCAGCTTAAAATTTTCTTTCATCTTAAGCAACCTCCTTCTTTACTTTTATTTTTTTAGTTGTAAAATATTCTATTAATGGAGTAAATAAATTAATTATTATTATTGCATAATAAGGTCCCTCTGGATTAAATCCTTTTACTGCTATAATTGCTGCACATACCCCTGCTGCTAGTCCAAATATATATTGCCCTACTTTAGTCATAGGTGTTGTCGCATGATCTGAAGCCATAAATATAGCTGCTAAGAAAAATGCCCCTGGAAGTAATCCTTCCTTTCCAAAATAACTATACATTCCAAAAGCAACAACTAAAAATGTAACTGGTCCTCTTAAACTAATTACACCTCTTAAAACTAAGTAAAGTCCACCTACACATAAAGCTAATATAGATACTTCACCTATACTTCCATTTGCTTGACCAATTATTTGATCTATTAAAGGAACAACCTTTTCTGCTGCCGAAGCTCCTGAAGCTGAATCAACAACTGGCTTTGCCATAACAGCTGCCCAAGAAGCAATTAAAAATGCTTTTGTTGCAGCAACTGGATTCATAAAATTTTGTCCAAGACCTCCAAAAAATTGTTTAACAATTATAGTTGCAAATATAGCTCCAACTACTGGAATCCATAAAGGAACATACGTTGGCATAATTAATGTAAGCATAATGCCTGTTACAATTGGACTTAAATCAGTAATCCAATTAGTTTTCTTTACAAATTTATTCCATAATGCTTCTGCAACAACACTTGTTAAAACTGAAGCTATAAGTATTTTTATAACATCACCTTTATAAAAATATATTCCTGCTCCCAAAGCTGGAATTAATGCTATTATATAATCTAGCATTATAATGTTAACACCTAATCCTCTTTTTATATGAGGAGCTGGCGATATATTAAGAGTTTTACTTTCCACAATCTTCACTCCTGTTCTGATTTTAATTCTACTTTACTTAAATGTTTTAGCAGTTTTAATTGATTGAGCTATATCTATATTAGATGGACATACAAAACTACAAAGGCCACAATCAATACATTTCTCTCCACCAAATTTAATAAATTCATCTTTTTCATTAATTCTATATAATTCCATTAATTTAATTGGATTTAACCCTTCTGGGCATGCTCTTAAGCATTTAGCGCATCTAATGCAACTAAAATTTTCTTCTCTTTTTGAGTTGTTTTCTGTTAAATATAATATTCCTTTTGATGACATTTCAATTTCTTTATCTAAATTATATATTGGAGTACCATTCAAACTTCCTCCATCTATAACTTTATTCAAGTTAATATCTGTACCATTTAATAAAGTAAACAATTCTCTATAAGTTGTTCCTAAATTTAAAGATACAACTTTATTTCCATTTATAGCACTTCCATAAACAGTAACTAAGATTTCTCTTGGTATATTTTTATCAGCTTGTCCTAATTGAATAAGCTCAATCAGGTCTTCAATTAATACCTCATCTTCACTTTGTTCTTTTCCAAAAACTTTATAAATTAGCTTATTGTTATAAAGATCATCTATTGATTTAACTTTAATCACTTCACTTATTGATGAAAGTTCCTTTTGTAAACCTTTATCTTTCCCATCTACTACAAACTTTACTTCTGACACACCTGTTAATAATTTAATTTTACTTAACCCGTTTTTTAAATCTTCTTTTCTTTCCTTTGCTATTATGCCATAGCCATTTAAATTTGGTTGTAAACTAAAAGCTTTAACTATTATCTTCTTAAATTTCTTACCATCATACTTAGAAAATATATCATTAACCTCTTCTAACTTAACATTTTCTGAAGTAATTTTAATGATTTTAGAATCATTAAGTGTAAATAGTTTATTAGTAACTTTTACATTTCCCAAAAGATTACTTAACACTATAAAAACCTCCTACTTTAACTAAAGTATTTATATATACCATTTGACAGTACTTATGTATTTTAATGGTTATGGTTAAATCTTAACATAAATACCTATTGTACTCAACCGTTGTAATTTTTTTAACAATCTTTTCTTAAGATTTTCTTTGTAATTTTATAATTATGTTTAATATTTTATTAATTTTTTAAAAAAACTTATTTTTTTATTAACTTTATCAACTATCAAAAGTTAAATATATAACTAACAAATAGAATAAAAAAATGGAGCTATTGCTCCACTAATTATCAAATCTTTTTCTATACTCTTGTAAACTTCTAATAGGATCTAATTCTTTATCCTTTTTCATATAATCTAAAAATATATTATTTAATTCAATAGCTTTTAATATGTCTTTATATGCCTCTTCTATCTTGTTTAAGTTAACATAAAAACATGCTCTATTATAATATAAAAAACCTTGATTTGAATTTTTAGCTATACCCTCATTTATGATTTCTATCGCCTTTTCAAAATTACTTTGCTCTCTATAAATAACTGATAAATTTAAAAAGCTATATGGATAATTATTATTTTCATTAATAGATTTTTTATAAAACTCCATTGCCTTTTCTATATTTCCTAATTTACCATAAAAAACACCCATATTAAATAATATTCTAAAGTGATTTGGGGATATTTCTAATGCCTTCTCCATGAAATATAATGCGTTTTTATAATCACCTATCTCTTCATATATACAACCTAAATTGGCATTTGCCCATAAATCTTTTTCTTTAAGATTTAAAACAATACTATAATTTTTTATAGCTTCTTCCTTATTATCGATTTCATCATATGCATTTGCTAAAAAGAAATATGCTCTATCATATTTGTCATCTATTTCTATTGCCTTTTTATAATATTTAATTGCTTCATCATAAAATTCATCCTCATCATATAAAGTTCCTAACCCATAATAAGCTCTTGCTTCATTTTCACTTATTTTTATTACTTCTCTATATTTACTTTCTGATAAATCCTTACTTCCCACCTTATCATATAAAAGTGCCATATCAAGTAAAAGTTCTATGTCTTCTCTTCCCTCTTTACATCTATATGCTTTTTTATAAAATCTTAGTGCCTTTATATAATTTTTTTCACTAGTAAAATTTCTAGCAATATTTATATAATTCTCGAAAAGGTATTTTTCATTGTTCATTTATACTTATCCTCTATTCTTATATGTTAAAAAGAGGACAAAAGAATATGTCCTCTTTTTTCTACTCAAAAAAATTTTTTATTCCATTTGAAATAACTTTAAAGAAAAATATTTCTATTAAGATAATAAATGCAATAATAACTAATAAATTTATTTTAAAATAAATAGCTGCTGAAGCTAAAAATGTATATAAAGCTCCTTCAATTATAATAACATCGCCAATCCAATTAGAGAATATCTTTTTATCCTTTATATCATTATATCCAAATTCACTAGAAAATATATAATAGCTTTCCATAATCATTTTAGCTATACTTTCATTTTTTCTAAATCTCATTAAAGCACCTAATAAAAATACTACAAGACCCCAAGTAAGCAATAAGTATTTAAAAACCATAAATCCCACCCTTTACTATTAACTATTTTCCACAACATTTTTTATATTTTTTTCCACTTCCACAAGTACATGGATCATTTCTTCCTATTTTCAACTCATTTACAACTATTTTATTTTTATTTTCTATTTCTAAGTATGTATGTCCTTTTAAACTCCATTTTTTTACAGACTTAGAAAGTTTAATTAATTCATTTACAAATATATTTCTTTCTACATCACTTTCTATTTCATAAGCATTTAAAAATGTTTCAATTGCTTCCTCTTCTGATGATTCATTTTTTATTGCTATAAAAAATGAGTCTATTTCTTCTTTTAATATGTTTTTGTCTATAACAAATAACTCTCCTATTACTTTTTCAAGTTTTTCCCCTTGTTTATTTGATTCTATAAAATCTGGCTTTGCAGCTTTAAATAGATCTCTTTTATCTATCTTTAAGTAATCTAATTCTCTATTTTCCTCTTGTTTTTCTAATATATATTCTGGATCCTCCACATCAATATGATAAGCCATACTTCCATCTACTTGATAATCTAATCCTAGCTCTTCACCATCTCTTATCAATTTTTCCAATTCATTTCCATCTAATTCATAATTATATCTTTCTAAAGCTAGATTTGAAAATTTATCAAAAGTTAAAACACCATAATAATAAACCATACCTGCAAATAAATTCATCAGTTCTGTATTTCTATTTGCTTTCTCTCTTAGGTCTTTATTTAACTTATCTTTTATTATATCATATATTTCATTTGGAAGAATAACATTAAGTTTTTCATCCACCATACCTGAAAACATTATTCCTCTATTTCTAAAATAGTTTGCATTTATAAGTTCTTTACAAGAATATATCTTTCTACCATTTAAGCTAATAAGCTCATCTATATATTCTACTGCATCTTTATCTAATAAGTTTAAAATAATATCTATATCATTAATAATACACTCTTTAACACGTTTAACTGCATCAGCTTTTTTTAAAGAAGTTATTCCCTTAACATTATATTTTGAGGCTATCTTTACAAGTTCATCCTTTGTCATTCTATCTAAATGATATTCTAAGGAAGAATTATCCTCCATGCTTTTCCACATTTTTTCTACTTTCTTTATATCAGCTTTTATTATATCTTCTTGTAATTTATTTATATCATTACTCAAAATTGTCACCTCTTTTTTTATTATAAAACACATATACCATTATATATGTTTTTTATTATTTGTGTATAAAAACATTAAAAATACTCTACAGTTTTTGTAGAGTATTTTTAAATATATATTATAGTATTTCTAATATATATTTATCTTTATTTATATCTATATTGCATTTCCCACCATTATTTAATCGTCCAAATAGTATTTCATCTACTAATAATGGTTTTATTTCACTATTAATAACTCTTATAATTTCTCTTGCTCCAAATTCTTTAGATATCCCCTTGTTTACTATTAGTTCTATAGCTCTATCTGTAAACATAATTTCTATATTTTTATTAGCTAACTTTTCTTTAAACTTATTTATTTCTTTTTCAACTATACTTTTTGCCATTTCTTTGTCAATATTATTAAATACTACTATTTTATCTAATCTATTTCTAAATTCAGGTGTAAATATTTTTTTAACTTCTTCTGTTATAGCTTCTGACTTAATTTCATCTCTTCCAAAACCCACAATACTTTTCCCTATATTTCTTGCCCCTGCATTTGATGTCATAATAATTATAACATTTCTAAAATCAGCTTTTCTTCCTTTATTATCTGTTAATGTTGCATAATCCATAACTTGTAATAAAACATTTAGAATATCATTATGTGCTTTTTCTATTTCATCTAAAAGTAATACTGAATTAGGCTTTTTTCTAATTGTATCAGTTAGTAATCCCCCCTCTTCATATCCAACATATCCGGGAGGAGAACCTATAAGTTTTGATGCAGCATGTTTCTCACTATATTCACTCATATCAAACCTTATTAATTCAACCCCTAAAGTTTTTGATAATATTTTTGCAACCTCTGTTTTTCCAACTCCAGTAGGTCCTACAAATAACATTGATGCTATTGGCTTATTTTCATCATTTAATCCAGCTCTAGACATTTTTATACATCTTGAAACTTCTTCTATTCCTTCATCTTGACCAAAAATATTATCTTTTAAATTATTTTCTAATTCCTTTAATGAATCTACTTCATTTTTTTCTACTGTTTGCTTCGGTATATTACATACCTTAGATATAATATCTTCAATTACTCTTCCATCAACTATTCTTTTATCTTCTTCACCTTTCCATACTGAAATATATGAACCGGCTTCATCAATAATATCAATTGCTTTATCTGGCATAAATCTATCATTTATATATTTATAACTTAACTTAACAGCTGTTTCTATGGCTTCTTTAGTATATTTTACATTATGGAATTCTTCAAAATTATTAATTATACCTTCTATAATCTTTATTGTTTCTAAAATTGATGTTTCCTTAACTTCAATAGTTTGAAATCTTCTTACTAAAGCTTTATCTTTTTCAAAATATTTTTTATAATCATCAAAGGTTGTAGCACCTATAAATCTAATTTTCCCCTCTAAAAGATACCCCTTTATTAATCCTGCTCCATCTAATGCGCCTCCATTTAAAGCTCCTGAACCTACTATATTATGAATTTCATCAATATAAACAATAGGATTTTCTTTATTGGCTATTTCATCTAATATTACCTTTATTCTCTCTTCAAAATCCCCTCTATACTTAGTTCCTGCTAATATAGCTCCTAAATCTAATGAAAATATTTCAGCATTTTTCAGTTTTTCAGGTACACTTCCATCTGCAATTTTTTTAGCTAGACCTAATGTGATTGCTGTTTTTCCTACCCCTGGCTCTCCAATATGAATTGGATTGTTTTTAGTTCTTCTACAGAGAATTTGAATTGTTCTTTCTATAATATCTTCTCTACCTATTAAAGTATCAATTTCATTATTTTTAACTTCGTTTATTAAGTTTTTAGAATAACTACTTAATGATACATTTTCTTTATTCTCTTTATCACTGTCTCCTTTAATTACAAATATATTACTCTTTAAAGATCTTTTTTCTACATCTTCATGAGAAAGATAAAAAAGTAAATCTCTTTTTGTTATTCCCTGTTCCTCTAAAAAATAAGTTCCATAGTTATTTTTTAGTGAATAAAAGGCAGCAATAATATGCTCTAATTCTACCGAGTTTCTCTCACTATATATTGCTTGCTCAGTTGCAATCAATAATATATTCTTTACTCCAAAACTCTCTTCTGGTTCATCAGTATCTAATCTATTTATATGTTCATCTATATAGTTTCTTAAATTACTTTTTAATTCATCTATTTTACCATTACAATTTAATATTGCTTTTCTAAACTTTTCATTGTCTAATGCACAATATAATAAGTGCTCTGGTGTAATAAATTCATCATTATTTTTTGTAGCTTCATTATATGCTTTAAGTAAGATTTCTCTTACTGATTTACTTATCTCCATTTTATTCCTCCTCTACAGTAAGTTTGAATGGGAATCCTTCTTTTTTCGCTAATGTCATTGCTTTAGAAACCTTTGTTACTGCAATATCATATGGATATATCCCTGCAATTCCAATCCCTGATTTATGGACATCTATCATTATTTTATTTGCTTCCTCTATATTTTTTCTAAATATATCAATTAATATAGCTACTACAAACTCCATAGTAGTAAAGTCATCATTATGCATTATAACTTTAAAGTGCTTTGGCTTTTTTATTTTTATTTTATTTTTTTCGATTATATTAGCATTAGTTTCCAAAATATCTCCTCCATATTTATACTTATTAAAATTATATATCAATTATATTATTTATCTTAGTATTTAATCAATATTTTATAAATTATCTATTTTACTTAAAAATTTAACATTTCTTTATGGACCTTATATCATTATTATCATATATTATTAAGAGGTGATTAATTTATGGAAAATACAAATTCTTGCAATTTTGAGAATATACCCTCTACAGAAGATAGTAACTTTACCCTTAAGGAAACTAATGAAATTTTAAAACAAGTTCCTAAAATTTTAAAACAAATGAAAAACATAATACTCTCTAATCAACAAAGCATTTCAATTTTAAAAAATGAAGTAACTAATTTAAAGTCTGATAATGAAAGATTTAGAAATGATATAACTCAAGTTCTATCTATAATCTCTGAAAAAATCTCCTTAATTGATAAGCTTGAAAATGATATTCAGGTTTTAGATCAAACCCTTGGAAAAAGAATAGCAGAAATCGAAGACGAATTAGTACTTACTGAACAAATGTCAACTAAAAGTTTAAATGAAGTTTTGAAATTTAAAGAACATTGGAAAATATAATAGGACTGTAGTTCTATCTACAGTCCTATTATTAGGATATAACTCTATTATTAGGCTACCTTGTTTTTATTACGTCTATATACTTTATTTCTTTTCTTTTTAAATATATATCTCTTCTTTATATAACTATAGAAAATATCTACTATAGTATGAAGTCCTGAGCCTAAAAAAAGTGAAATCCAAACTATAAACATTAGCTTTTTATTTTCATTGATAAATATAACTGTTCTATTTATTAAATAAATTGTAGAGAATTTGGTTATATTTAATGAGTACATAATAGCACTTATTAATAAGAAAATTATATAAAGATATACTATTCTTATTATTGGTCCTAATAAAATTCCATGTGAAAATATACTTCTATGAGAAATAAGCTTTTGATAAGGCAGCCAAATATATTTAATTTTCCCCCATCTATTATATTCCCTACTTTTTATATCTAAATCTCCTGAAAACATATATCCAGCAAAAATATATATTAAGGCGCCTATAACGGTAAATACTATTACTTTATTTAACGTGTTGTAAATTTCAATATTTACTCTAATTAAAATTAAAATAACAATTGGTAACATACCAACTGTTATTTTATCATGTGTTTTTCCTGATGCCATTTCATTTGTTACTCCTAAATTATAAGAATATATCTTACAATTTATTTTATCTTTAATTATTTAGTTTAAATAATATTTAATACATATACTCTTAAATATCAATTATTTTTCCTCTTTAGGACTAGCTGATATCATTCTAAATAAATCAACTATAATTCCTGGTAATTCATATTTACTTGGATACGCTAAATATCTACTTTTCCATTCTGGTCCAAATTTTTCTTTGTATTTCCTAAGTCCTTTAAATTTATAAATTCTTTCGCCATATTTATAAACCTCTTTAACTATTTTTTCTGATATATTTGAAAATTCATTTACACCTACATTAGATAATGGTGCCATTCCTAAGCTAAACTCTTTATATCTATTTTCCTTTGCCCAATTTATAATTCCTAAAAACAATGCATCCATTGCCCCATTAGGTGGGTTTTTTATTATCCTCATTAAATCTATAGCTAACCCCTCATCATTATACATTGGTGATAATGATGCAAAGCCTATTATATCATCTTCATATTTTATAACTGCTATAGGAGATTTATTTATATATTCTTCATTAAACCATCCCATTGAAAATCCCTTTTCATGTCTATCTCCTAACCATTCATTAGAAATTTGTAAAAGTCTTTTCATAACTTCATTTCTTAGTGGTGGATTTATAATTTCAAACTTCATATATCCTTTTTCAACTTTATTTCTTATAGTTCTTAAATCATTTTTACTTTTTCCATTTAAATTAAAATTATTTAAATCTATACTTGCTTCTTCACCAAGCTTTAACAGTCTATATCCATTTTCATGATATAAATGCAAATATTCTTCACTAACCTCGTAGAATATAGTAGCTATATCATATGTGTCAAAATATTTTCTAAAATCATTAATAGCCTCTCCAATTAATTGTTTTTCCCCTATTGGATCACCTAAAACAATAGCTTTATCTTTAAACATTTTATATGCTATAAGAACTTTATCTTCTTTATAATAGAAAAATGATTTATCTTTTAAATATAATAAGTGAGTTTTACTATTACCTTTATGTTTACATAAAAATTCTTCAAGCTTAATTAAATCCTTTTCCGTAGCTTTACCTACACTTGGTTTTTTCACCATAAATAATCTAAATACAAATGCGCTTAATGATATTATTATTAAATAATAAAATATTTTATAACCACTAAACATAAAGCTAGTAAGTTGTGCTCTATGATTCCCCATAGCCTTATGGTTAACTATACTTGTATATATTAAATCATAAATTCCACTTATAAATAAAATAGATATAAATAAAATAATTGCATTTTTTATCTTTATAGTAGAACTTTCTCTATAAAATCTATCTTTAGATAGATATATTAAAATTGCAGTAACTATAAGCCAAATAGCCCCTAGTATATTAACCCCTTTAATTAAACTTAAAGCTGCACCTAAGATTAATAAAACTAGTGTAATATAATATGATTGTTTAACTTTGCTTAATATTCCCTTAGAAAGTATTATTAATATTATTCCAATTCCCATTATTGCAACTTGAGAAAATTGTAACATAGGCATTGATAAAAATCTTCTAACCAGTTTAAATCTTTCTGCAACTAATGGAATTGCAGCTGATAATGTTAATATAAATCCACTTATAAATACAATAGTTGCTAAAGCTTTTATACCTAAATCATTTATAAGAGATGTCTCATCAAAATCTATAGTTTTCTTAAATTTCTTTACAATAAATTCTTCTATAAGGACAAATAATGAAAGTACCCATGGAATGGCAAAATAAAATATTCTATATATTAATACAGCTGATATTATACTTGTGTTGTCTACTGATAATAAACCAAATCCATAAATACAAGCAAGTTCAAATGATCCTAGTCCTCCTGGAATAAGAGTACATATTCCTATTGCAGTTGCTATAGAAAAAACAGCTAAGCTTTGGGATAAAGTAACTCCCTCTGCAAAATGTCCAACTATAAAAGAAAAGAATATTCCAGCTGAAGCCCACTCCAATATAGCAATAACTACCATATGTATTTTTATTCTTATAGGAAGGGTTATCGCTACATTCGACTTTAATTTCTCTCCAATTATCGGAATGCAATTTACAAACTTTCCTATTAACATATAGAAAGGAATATATAGTACTAAAAGACATGCACTAATTAAATAAATTGTATTATCTAATAAGAAAATAAATTTAAAGTTTAAAAGCATTAAACCAGATAATCCTGTTAAAGTTGTCATCCAAATAATTACACTAATACTTACTGCACTTAAAATATCTATTCCTTCATTTTTATAAAAGGCTGTTCTTAGACTGCCACCTGTTACTCCACCAAAACCTACAAAATTATTTGTTGTATTTGCAATCCATGAAATTTTAAACAATCTTCTTTTAGGAATATTCTTTATACCCAAATCTTTACAAAGTACAATGTCATATAATGTTGTTACAGCTACTGCACCTAGAGATAATACTAAAATCATCATTACTCTTTCATTAGATTCTCCCCTTAAGGTTTTTATAATCTCAATAATATTTAAATTCTTTAATTCTCCTTTTAAAAAGTAAAAAATAACTATAACAGCTATAATCTCTACTATAATTTTTAATAACTGCTTCTTATCCGATAGCAGATACTTCTTTAAACCTTCCATATTTTGATCCCCCTAAGAAATATAATCCTTTTGTTAATATTATGTCTTTTAATATTAATTACATGGCACATAACTCCAACAACTTATTTTCCCACAAAAAAGGTCTTATTTCAATTAAGAATAAGACCTTTTTTATTTATTATTTTACTTCCATGCTTCCTGTTACCTTAGATTTTTCACTTAAATGAAAAGATCCTTTAGCTTCTTCAGTTTTAAAGTATACATTTCCTTCAATTGTAGCATCCTCTAGTTTTACACCATTTTTTTCAATATATACATCGCCTTTAATAGTTCCACCTTCAATTTTAGCATTTTCATCTTTTATTATTAATTTAGGAGTAGTTAAAGTGTACGTAGCTTCTATTGTCTTATCTTCAGCTTTTTTATATAATGCTAAAACACGTGAAGTAGGAACCTTTTTACTTATATCTTCTTTATCAGCTTTATATAATCCACCTTCTAAAACTACATCTTTATTTGTACTTACATCTTTTTCTAATATTATAATCCAACTTTCTTTAGATGCTTTTTCTAAAGTTGCTTCATCAGTTACTCTTGATGGAGAAGTAACTACATCTGGAGCTTCATCTGTAATTTGTGGAGTTTTTTCATTATTTTGTACTTCTTCCTTAGTTGTTTTACCACACCCAACTAATAAAGTAACTCCAAGGATTAATGATAAAATAAGTGATCTAAATTTCATTTTAAATTCCTCCTTAATTTTCTTGCTCAAAAATAATTTACCCCTAAATTAAAAATTTATTTATTTAAAACTAAAAAAGGCAGATTCGTATTATACTAAATCTGCCTTTGTATTTCAGTTAATATTAAATATTCTTATAATTATATTTCTAATTACTAATTTTATTTTTGTGATGATTATATATATAAAATGGAACTCCTAGTAACATTAATATAAATCCCCACATTACAGTTTCAGCACCTGATCCATATATAGTCCATATTGTATAAACAAATGCTAATATTGGAATCAAAGATTTTTTTATAAATATTCTAAAGTTAAATTCTTTATGTCCCTTAAACATTAACATTATTTCTGCTGCTGCTGTTAGTAAATAAATTGGTAAAAATGCTAACGTTGCAAGTATTGTTATAAATGTAAATGCTGATACCATACTTTTTTGATAGTTCATTACTAAAAGTATATTTACTAAAATAGATCCTGTTATTAAAGCTTTTGCTGGTGTTGCATACTTTGGATGTAATTCTCCAAAGTATTTTGGAAATACTCCATCTTCCCCTGCTGCATAAGCAACTCTCGCTGTAGATAATAACCATCCTATAGTAGGTTCCTAATATACATACAATTACTGCTATAGTTAATGGTTTTCCTATTGATGTTCCTAATATATTAGTTAGTATATCTGTAAGTGGTGCTGAACTTGCTGCAAGTTTATCATTAGGCATAGCTCCCATACTAGCAATACTTATTAGTATATAAATAATAGATGCAATTAACATACCATAAATAGTACTCTTTTTTACATTTTTTTCTGGATTACTAATTTCTCCTGCCGTAACTGTAGCACTTTCAAGTCCAACAAAAGCCCATAAAGTTGAAGCTGCAGCTAATGGTACTGTATTTAATCCCTTTTCTGCTGGTAATAAAGGCATTAAATTTGATGAATCAAAATTTAAAAATGCTACTATTATAAATAATGCAAAAAATACTATTTTAAAAACAGTTGCAAAAGATTGAATCTTTCCTGCTTTTTTTACACCTACTATATTTATTATAGTAAAAATCCATAATATTGAACTTGTATAAATTATAGATATTATTGGTTTATTAAGAGCTGGTATTACAGCTGCACTATAACTAGATAATGCTACTATTATAGCCGCATTCCCTATCCAAGAACCATTCCAATAAAGCCATGCACTTAAAAAACCTACAAACTCCCCAAAAGCTTCTTTAGTATATTGATATGCTCCACCTGTAGCTGGATATTTAGAACCAAGATTTGCAAAAGAAATTGCTATTAATATTGATCCAATTGATGTAATTCCCCATGCTATTAATGTGGCAAAAGGCCCTGATACCTCTGCAAGAGTTGCCGGTAACATAAATACCCCTGAGCCTATCATATTTCCACAAACAAGCATTGTAGCCATAAATAAGCTAATTTCTTTTTTTAAATTATTGTTTTTCATATGTTTTCTTCTCCTATGTTTTAAGATAAAAAAATAGGCTCAAAGACTATTCTTCGAGCTTGTACTTGGTATAAAACTTTTACAAACACAAAGATAGCGCTTCACAATATTTATTGTGACAGTTTTGTATATATTTTATACAAACCCAATGTAAAATCTTAAAGCTTAAATCTTACACTTCGGCATCAATACCTTTTACATTATCTCTTCGTGCTTAACTCCTTAATGTTACTCTTTATTGATGCAACCTCTATCTTACCTATTATATTTTCACATGCTATTGTAACAAATATCTAAAAAAAGTCAAAGGCATTATTTTCAAGTATTTAATTTAACCCTATAATATCTTATAATTTAACTTCCAGCACTTTCATATACTCTTATACCACTTAACCAAATAAAATAAGCTACTATAATTGATATTAAGCTAACTACACAAGGTAAAATAACTCCTGTTTTAAAACTTCCCTTTCCTATAAAATAAGCGCCTGGAAAATATCCAGTAAAAGCAAATGGAATTATAAATGTTAAAATAAATTTAATTCCTGAATTATATATTTTTATAGGATATTTAGCAAAAGAACTTATTTGATATGCCATAAATAAATATGACTGTGCAAATTTAACCCAAAAAGCTAAAGAAGTTGTTGCGAGCTTTATAGCTGTATATATTAAAGTGGCACAAAAAACAGTAAAAACAAATAAAGTAACTACCTTTATATTATAATTAATTCCAAGTTTACTTGATGATATTCCAACTAAAGAAACTCCTATTATAATTTCCCCAAAACCATCTGGTTGAAAACTTTCTGAAATAACTTGAAATAAAGGATTTAAAGGTCTTAATAAATATTTATCAAATTCTCCCTTAACTATTGTTTTCCAACTAAATATCCATAAATAATCTGTAAATACATGATCTATCCCTCTAGGTATTTGAGCAAAACCATATATAAATAATATTTCATAAAAACTCCATCCTTCTAAAGTTGGTATTACATTAAATATAAGTCTAATAAAAATTACTCCTGTAAATTGTACAAGGATAAACCCAATAAGTCCTAATATAAAATCTGTTCTATATTCCATTAAACTTTTAATATATTGCTGCAAAAACTTAAAATATAATCTTATATATTTCCACATGATCTACCCTCCTAAAATAGTTAATTCTTTAATTAATGATTTCCACATACTTCTAGCTATAAAAGCTAAAACACAAACCCATATTAGCTGTATAAACATAGCATTTATACTTTCCATATATGTTAGTTTTCCTAAATAAATCATACTTGGAGTATAAATCATAGAGCCAAATGGAAGAATATTAAAAATATTTTGTAACCAATTTGGAAAGAAGGTAATTGGAATTAATGCTCCTGAAAGCAACTGGATTATAGCCTGCATAATTTGTGATAATCCCCACATATTTGTTATTTTAAAAGATAAAAGACCAAAGGCATAACTATAATAAAAACTAATTATAAACCCTAAAAAGATACTTATAAAATAAAAAATAATATTAAGTAAATTAATATTTCCAGTATATTTAAAAAACAAAAATGTAACTGCAAAAAATCCTATTATAAAAACTACAATAAAGTTATATAATAAATTTCCTAAACCTTCAAATAGCATTCTTTTTTCAAAATTTATAGGTCTAATTAAATTTATAGCAATTGATCCATCTTTAACTTCTCTGCTTATTAAATGAGCTACATCAGCATTTACTATTGCACCTGTAATAAAAGAAATAAGAACATAAATAATCATTTCATTAAGTGTAAATCCATTAATTATATCTACTTCTGAACTACTATATATTGCTTTCCAAAGATAGTATGTTACTGCAAGTATCATTAATTCTCCAAAGAAAAATATAATAGCATTAGCTCTATATGATAAATTTCTTTGAAAAGAATTTCTTGCAAATGTTAGATATGATTTTACTCCTTTAAACTTACTCATATCTACACCTCATTTCTATAAATCTTCTTTATAATATCCTCTATACTAGTTTCTTTTATTGAAAAATCTATTATTTCATAATTTTTCATTATGTAAGCTATTATTTCTGAAGATGACACTTTATTTTTATTAAACTTAATTATTAGCCTATTCTCGTTTTCCTTTAGCTCTAACTCTTCACTATTTAAATTAAACTTCTTATTAATATTCATATTAGATAAATGTTTTATATTTTTTATTTGAAATTCAAGCTTAGTTATATATCCATACTTTTCTTTTATTTCTGATAAGCTTCCATCATATAATTTTATTCCCTTATCAATAATAATAATTCTATTACATAATTCCTCTATATCATTTAAATCATGAGTTGTTAATATTATAGTTGTTCCATACTTTGTATTTATCTGTTTTATAGCTTGTCTTACATTTTCCTTTACAACTACATCTAGTCCTATAGTAGGTTCGTCTAAGTATATCACCTTAGGATTATGAAGTAATGCAGCTGCTAAATCTGCCCTCATTCTCTGACCTAATGATAAAGTTCTAACTGGGCTTAGTATAAAATCCTCTAATTCTAATATCTCATTTAAAAATTTCATCCTCTCCTCATAATCTTCTTTAGATACATCATAAATATCCTTTAATAAAGAAAAGGTTTCAGAAAGAGGTAAATCCCACCATAGCTGAGTTCTTTGACCAAATACTACACCAATATCTCTAGCATTTTTCTCTCTATTTTCATAAGGTATAACTCCATTTACTTTTACACTTCCACTTGTAGGTGTTAGGATACCTGTTATCATTTTTATAGTTGTTGACTTTCCTGCCCCATTTGCTCCTATATATCCTGCTACTTCTCCTCTTTCTATTTCAAAACTTATATTATCAACTGCCTTTTTAGTTATATACTCCTTTGAAAAAAAAGATTTAATCGCGCCTTTAAATCCAGGATACTTTTTGCTACTTTTAAATTCCTTTGATAAATTTTCAACTTTAATCAATGCTTTTACCTCCAGATGTAATTACTGTTAAATTCTATACTCCATCTTAAGACTGCATCATACAACTGTCAATTTATTCCTTACTATTTTTATATTTAACCTAATATTTTGGATAGATATACAAAATTACTTAATTTAGTTATTTATATAATTTCCTAAAAAAAAGCTATTCGGAATCTAAATTCCAAATAGCTTAAAAATAATTATTAATTAGCTGAATCTAAAACTGCTTGAACAGCCTTTACATAGTTACCAACTTTAATTGAAACTCCTGACACAGCATCAGTATTTCCTTCATCGTTAGTTAAAGTTACCTTTGAAAGATCAAAGTTATTATCAACTATAAATTTTTGTAATAAATCCATTTGTTCATGCCAGTGTTTAGCTTCATCTGCTTTCATAACATAAGTTCCCTCTTCAGAAGCCTTTCTCTTACTTGATCCATCTTCTTGTTTAATGTCTATAACAACATTTACTGGCTTTCCTTTTTCAAACATAACCTTAGTTTGAATCATATCTTTCTTTTTACCTGATGGATCATATTCAGTTTCTTGAGCTTTAGCACCAGTAAATCCAGTTTCTAACTCTTTTCCATCTTTAACTGAATTAATTACTTCTTTAACTGCATCTAAATATGGAGCAACTTTTATAGAAACTCCTGATATAGCATCAGTATTTCCTTTATCATTGCTTAAGTTAACCTTACTTATATCAACTTTATTTTCATTTAAAAAAGTTTCTAAAAGTTCAATTTGTTCATGCCAATGTTTAGCTTCTCCCTCTTTCATAACATATTTCCCATCTTCTGAAGCTGCTTTTTTCATTGATCCATCTTCTTGACGAACATCCATAGAAACCTTTACTGGTTCCCCATCTTTAAATTCTACTTCTGTAACTATTACGTCACCTTTCTTTACATCGTAAAGTTTTTCTCCTTTCTTAGTCCCAGTGAACTTTTGAGTAGATTCTGTGCTTGTACCTTTCTTTTCATCAGTAGGTGTATCCTTAGAACCACATCCTACTAATAAAGCCGTAGAAAGTAAACATACAGCAATTAGTCTTTTTGAAATCATAATACTTATCCCCCTTAATTGACTTTCGTCTATTTTCTTAAATATTATATAATACCTAAATAATAATTTTCAACATTTTTCGTATATTTTATTTGTTTTTGTCAATTTAAATTTATTTATTTTAACAATTTGATAACATTTAAAACTTTTTATGTACTTTTTAATAATTAGTTAATAAATTAATTATAGTTTATTAACAACTATTTAAATAAAAACTATTACTAACTGATATTACATTAAAATCAATTATTTAATAAGTATGTTTTCTTAACTAAATATGTATTCTAACTCAATATAGTCTTCTTTTTCTTTATTTTTTCTTACTTTTAAACTTACTATCTTTTCTATTTCTTCATCATTAATACTTTTTTCAATAATAGTATTATTAAAATATGTATCTACTGTTCTATCATAAGCAACAGCTATATACTCGCAATTTTTATTTGTATGTACATCTATGTATATTTCACCATAATTTGAATCTAAAATTTCTTCATCTTTATCTTTTCCATAGTGAAACTTAATATTTTCATCATTTTTCAAGTTCATTCTTAGCATTATTTCTTTATTCTTTTTAGTAAAAACCATTGCTCCTCCTCCTTTATATTTTATTTTTCACTTTATATAATTATTATATATTTCATATAAAATAAAATATAGGTAACCTATAGTCCTTTTTTCCCTTAAAATAACAACAAAAAAAGGGACTATAGTCCCTTTTAATTAAAATATTTTTCTATATTATTTTTTATAGCTAAAATAGTTGCTTGAACCCTATCTTCAACAGAAATTTTTCTAAAGATATTAGTAACATAGTTTTTTATTGTCTTTTCTGATAAGAAAAGCTTTTCTGCAATTTCTTTATTTTTTAATCCATTAGAGATTTCATATAATATTCTTAATTCCCTTTTTGTTAATGAGTCTAATATATTTTCTTCTCTTTCATTGCTCTCAGTTATATCAGTAACCATAATCTTAACTAAAGCTTTATCTATATACTTATCTCCATAGAATACACTTCTTATTGCATAAACAACTTCACATCCTGCTGATTCCTTTAATATATATGCATCAGCACCTAAATCAATTGCTTCTTTTATTGTTTTTCTATCGTCTTCTACTGTTAGCATTACAATTTTTAGATTTTTATATTTTTCTTTTAAAATTTTAAGAGCCTCAAGCCCACTTAATACTGGCATATTTATATCTAATAATATTACATCCGGCTCATTCCAATCTACTAACTCTACTGCATCTTGTCCTGTTTTTCCTTCTGCTAACAAAATTAAATCTTCTTCAAAACTTATAATTCTATTTAATCCTTCTCTTATTAAATGATGATCATCTATTACCATAACTTTTATTTTTTCTTTACTCATTTTTTCTAACCTTTCTATTTATAGGTAGTTTAATTTTATATGTAGTTCCTTCATTTTCAGATGAATTTAAGCTTATTTCTCCTTGTAACTGATTTACTCTATCTAATATTCCAATTAATCCATATTTATTTCTGGTTTGTTTTGATTTTTTTAATACATTATCTATATTAAATCCTACCCCATCATCTTTTATCATTAACATAATATATTTACTTCCACTCTCAACTCTTATAATTACTTTTGTAGCTTTAGAATGTTTTTTTACATTATTTAATATTTCTTGAGTTAACCTATATACTGCAACTTGTATTATTTCTTCTATTTCTACAACTATTGGCATCATATTTAAATTTATATTTATATTACACTCTCTACTTATCTCATTTGCCATTTCTTTAATAGAATCATTTAACCCAAGTTCTTCCAAATGCATTGGTTTTAAATCACATAAAACTCCCCTTACTTCTTTTAAAGCCATTTTTACATTTAATTTTAAATCATCCAGTTCCTTTAAACCACTATTTAAATCTTTTTGCAATATCATTTTACATAAATCTATCCTTATCATAGTATTAGCTATATATTGAGCAGGACCATCATGAATTTCTCTTGCAATCCTTCTTCTTTCCATTTCTTGATTTTCTAGAATTTTTATGCCTAATAATATACCAGAGTCCTCAATGTCTTTAAATTCCTTTAAAATATCGCCCTCTAGATACCCTAAAGCAATATTAATTTGATTTACTGCATTATTTGCTTCTTCAATACTATTCATATAAGATTTAATAGTTCTTTCTAAAGAATCTCTTTTCTTTATTAAATCCTTTTCTTCATTTTTTTTAGTAATAAATTTTACTCTTATATCTAATGCTTCTTCATAAATTTCCTTTAGCTTCGATTCTGTATCTTCATTAGTTTTTCTTGAAGCATTAGCTAATAAATTTCTCATTTTTTTATCTAAAGCCTCTAATTCATCTACTTCAACTATTACCTTTTTTATTAAATTCTTGACTTCTTCTAGTTCAATTTTTTTTCTTTCAAAATCATCTCTAAGCCTATCTGCAATTTCAAATATACCAGATTTCCCAATATTTATTTCGCTTATAACCTTTTTTATTATTATATTTATATTTGCTATTCCATATAATTGTTTATCCATTTTTTCTCCATTCTTCATAAATTCTAATTATTATTTATAAAGTAACCCTTTTAAAAATATCATAATTTTCACCATATTGACAAGATACGTTATAAAATGAAAGTTAATATTTATAAATGCAAAAAACTATACTAGGTAAATACTACCTAGTATAGTTTTTAAATTGCCCATTTTTTATTTTTAGTAAAAGATACATTTAACCATTTTTTCAAATCAAAATGATTAGTATTTTTATCAATTATTTCTCTTACCTTATCCATATCTTCTACAGATTTAACTTTAGAATTATTTGAAACTACAAAATCTATTTCAATTCTTAATTCTCTTCCGACCTTTACTACTCTAGAAATAGAATCTTCCATATTGTATTCTTTCTCTATCTCCTTAACTAATGCAGAAACATCTTCATTTATTTCTTTGTCAGCTGTTACATTTATAATTTCTTTAAAAGAATTTATAAATGTTATAATAGGTACTCTTAAGAAAATACTAGATGTTAAAATTACCATTACTGGATCAACGTAGTTTGCAATTTTATATAAACCTAGTTTTCCTAATACTAACGAAATTATAAATCCAACAAATACTCCAACACTTAAGATTGTATCCATTAGCCATTGATTACTTTCTGCTTTTATTATTTCAGAATTTAAAGTTTTGGAACAACTTTTCATATAAAAATACACTATAGCACATCCAACGGATGATATAATTGCATAACCTATAGCAAATCCAACCTCTACTTTATTTCCTCCTGATAAGACTGCTTTTACAGCATTTGTCATGGTAACTGTACACATAATTAAAAGAACTAAAGATTTTACTAAAACTAATATAGGCTCTAAATTAGTTTTTCCAAATGGATATTTTTCAGAATCAGTTTTTCCAATAAATGTAGTCACTATAATGGCAAATAAAGATAAAATTAGACTTACTAAAGAATATAAACCATCAAAGGTTATCATTTCTGAATCTATCGCTCATCCCCATGCAATACCAATAATAGCGAAGAACAATCCACCATAAGCTGAAAATTTAAGAATTTTGTTTTCCGCTTTCATATTATCACCTCTCTAATTTGGAATATTATACTATATATTTTATAATTAAAGAGGTTTTTTATCAAACCATTAACATGCTATTTAAATTTTATTAATATGACTATTTTAAAAATTGTATTTTTTTTAAAATAGCATAAAAGTACATATTTTTATTATTATATTCTACTTAAATGTACATCACTTACATTCATCTATATATTCAAATCCTAATAAATCTAATACCTCATCTCCTATATTTCTTTCTTCTCCTACATATGGGAAACAATGAATATGAATTGCTGGATTAAAATTAAGTTCTATAATTGCATATTTAGAATTAATATTAGTATAATCTTCTATCATCATATCAACACCACATATATTTGCTCCAACTGCTTTTGCACTTTTAACTGCTATATCTTTAAAATATTCTTTTATATCATTTGTATAATCTATACTATCTCCGCCAGTGCTTATATTAGAATTTTCTCTTAAATAAACTATTTCATTCTCCTTAGGTATATACTCTATAGTTAAATTATTTTGTTTTAAATAAAGTTTTGCCTCTTCATTTAAAGAAATTTTTTCTAAAGGAGTTTTGTATCCCTTTCCCCTTAAGTCATTTTTATTTTTCTCTTCTACTAACTCTTCTATAGAATGTCTTCCATCACCTTTAACATTAGCAGGAACTCTATGAAGAACTCCTGAAACTTTATCCCCTATAACTAAAAATCTATATTCTTTACCATCTATTAATTCTTCTATTATAACTTTACTATCATATGAAAATGCAATTTCTAAAGCCTTAATTAAATCTTTTTCATTTCCACCCTTTTTAAATATACTTATTCCGAGTCCAAAATTAGTTGACTTAGGCTTTATTACAATACTTCTATTTATAAAATCACTTATGCTCTTAATTCCCTCTTCTAATGAATTAACTTCAACTCCAATTGGAACATTAATATTATTTTTATGAAGTACTTTTTTAGTAACTATTTTATTTTCCATTATTAATGAAGATATATAATTATCCTTTGAAGTTTTTGTAGCTTGTTTTATGTATTCAATATGATTTTTTCTTTTTAATGAAATAAAATTTTCTTCTTTGTCTAATATCTCAAATTCTAATCCCCTCTTTATAGCGGTCTTTAATAATATTTGAGTAGATAGCTCTAAATCTTCAAATCCTTTTAATTTATATCTGTTTTTGAAAGCAATTTTTTTATATGTTTTAGCTAATTTCATATTAGCATTAATATATCCTTCTGATCTTGATATTTCTGTTATCTTATATCCATAAGTTAATTTTGAGTTATTTATTTTTTCTATCTGTTTATTTATTATTTCATTTTCACCTAAATTAAAATCATCATTTATTTTCCTTATTTTATCAATGATAACTTTAGCCCATAAATTCTTTTCTATTTTTTCACCATTTCTTTTAAGCAAGACATTATTTATACCATATGTAGCAATTACTTTTTGATTGTACAATCCTTCTTCTTGCCACTTCTCATTATAATCTTCTTCTTCATTTAATAAGAATAATGTAAATAAATTTAAAAATCTTAAATCATCTAAACTTATTCCAACCTTATCAAATGGATTAATATCAATGCTTCTAATTTCTAAATATTTAATTCCATCACTTAAAAGAGATTGTAAAAAGTTATTATTGTCTATTGCTTTAAGTCTTACTTGACTATAAAGTTCCTTATGACTTTCTATTATTCCTTCTCTAACATATCCTTTTATGCTTTCTACATAGCTATTTACATCTTTATAGCTAGGAAATAACTCTATTTTATTTCCATATCCACAATCGCCATTTCTGTATGATAAAGCTCCATCATTTGAAAAAGTGCTATCTGCAATTTTCTCTAACTTTTTAATACATTCTCCTTCATAAGTTTCATGAATTACAGCAGCTCCCCCTAATAAATAAATTAGTATCCATCTGTATCTTAAATAATTTCTTGCTACCTTTAGATATACACTATCTCTAAAATCCTTATAACTTCTATCTTCTCCAAGCTTTTCATAAAGCTTTTTTATTATACTTTCATTATAAGAAAAATTATAATGGATTCCTGATATTAATTGTTTTTTTCCACCGTATTTTCTAAATAATTTTTCACGATATTCTCTTGCTCTTCTTCCTTCTTCTTTACATTGACAAAATTCAGCTATTGGAATATCGTGATTCTCTGGTATATCACAAGGCATAGATTGAGGCCATAAATATTCATCTCCTATTTCTAGAGCTGCAATATCATAAAGCGCACTTGAAAAATTATAAACCTCTTCTACACTATTACAAACTGGTGTAATGAGTTCTATTTGACTTTCTGAAAAATCCGTAGTTATATACGGATTTGACATTTTCCCATAAAACCCCTTAGGATGTGACTTTGATGATAATTTACCTTTATTATTTATTCTTAAAGATTCTCTTTCTATTCCATAGTTTCCACTTAAAAGTTCATCTATAATTATACTGTCTTTTATTTTATATAACATTTTTTATCCACTCTCCATATTTTTATCACATACATACTATAAGCGCTAATTCCCTTTAAAATACTTGATAATGATATACTCCACCATATTCCAAATATTCCAATATACTTTGTAAATATAAGCGCCATTGGTATTCTAATTACTGTAAATATTATACTTATAATGGCTGATATTTTAGGTTCACCTATTCCTGTAAATAATCCATTTGATATCATTTCTACTGCACTAAATACTTGAGATACTCCTACTATTTTCAAATAATCACTAGCAATTTTTATTGTTTCTTCCTCTCTAACAAATAGCCTTGCTAACTCTTCAGAAAATAAAATAAATATCGCTGATGCCATTAATGAATAAATTAATCCTATTATAAGTGATACTTTATATCCTTCTTTTACTCTTTCTAATTTAAAAGCTCCATAATTTTGCCCAACAAAGCTTGAAACTGCTCCATTTAAACCTCCAATAACCATAAATGTAATAGATTCTATTTGTAAACCTATTTTTTGTGCTGCAATTGCATTTGCACCAAATGTGGCAATTATTTTGGCTAATATTATATTAACTACTGTAAACAAGCATCTTTGAAATGCCATTGGAAAGCCTAAAATAATTATTTTTATTGTCTTATTTATACTTAGTCCCTCATTAGGACTATATCTAAGAATATCTTTTCCTTTAATGTTAAAAAGTATAAACATTGCTATATTAGCAATCAAAGTTGCTATAGCTGCTCCTGATACACCCAATTTAAATATATATATTAATATAGGATCTAAAATCATATTTATAACTACGCCAATTACACTAATTTTTAAAGCACTTTTATTATTCCCGAAACTTCCTAATATTCTTGTATAAAGCAAATTATAAAATGAAAAAAATAACATAGGAGAACTTAATGCTAAATATAAATATCCATCCCTCTCTACTGTTGAACTTCCGATATTAAAAAATCCTATAAAGTTTTTACCTAGTATAAGTAAAATAGATCCATATAATAATCCAATAATAAGATTTAAAAATAAACCTGCATTTAGATATTCTCTAACTTCTTTTTCATCTTTTTTGCCGACACTATGTGCTACCTTAATACCAGTCCCAATTATAACCATAGAGCTTATTGAATGACCTAATCCTATAAAAAAGCTAGCTGTTCCTATACTTGCCACACTATCGCTACCAAGTGATCCAACCCAAAGCATATCTATAAAGTTATAAGTTAACTGAAGTAATGAACTTCCCATAATAGGTAAAGCTAATGACGTTATACTTTTAGCAACATTTCCTGTAGTTAAGTCTACTTTTTTCATTTTCCCTCCTATTTATTTATCAAACATGTATTCATTATACTCCATTTATAAAAAGAGTCTATACCTTATTTTACCTTTTAAACATTTTCATTAATCATATCTATTTATTTTATAAAAGTTCTCCTTATTTCACAAATATTCTTATTTAATATTTTTAGTTATTTATTGCCTTTTTACAAATAAATTAATTTATTTGTAATAATATTATTTATTGTTTTAATTAGCATTAATTAAAACAATATGATATTATTAATTGATAAAAATATAAATATACTAAGAAAGGTAATTATAATGAATTTTAAAGAATTAGGAATTAGTGAAAATTTAATAGATGTGCTAAAAAATTCAGGAATTAAAACTCCTACAAAAGTTCAAGAAGAAAGTATTAACTATATAAAAAATGGTAGCGATCTTATTGGTGAAGCTCAAACTGGAACTGGTAAAACACTTGCCTTTTTACTTCCAATTTTCGAAAACATTTCTCCAAAAATAAATAATATACAAGGCTTAATAATATCTCCTACTAGAGAGCTTGCCATACAAATTACTGAAGAAGCTCTTAAATTAAAAAAAGGTAAGGATATTAATATTTTATCTATCTATGGCGGTAAAGATATTGGATCTCAACTTAAAAAACTAAATGGTGGAATCCATTTAATTATTGCAACACCTGGTAGACTATTAGATCACTTAAAAAGAAATACAATTAATTTATCTAAATTAAAAACTATAGTTTTAGATGAAGCTGATCAAATGCTTTTAATGGGTTTTAAAAATGAAGTTGAAGCAATAATGAAAGAAGTTCCTAAAAAAAGTCAAACTATATGTTTTTCTGCTACAATGGACTCACAAGTAAAAAAATTAGCCTATAGGTATATGAATGACCCAGTTATTATAAGTATAAAAAAGCAACAGATAACACTAGAATCAATAAAACAAGAAGTTGTTGAAACAACTGATAGATGGAAGCAAGATTCTTTATGTAAAGTTTTAGATGAAGATAATCCATTTATGGCTATTATTTTCTGTAGAACTAAAAGAAGGGTTGATGATTTAGAAATTGCATTACATAGAAGAGGTTATAATTGCGTTAAACTACATAGTGATATAATTCAATCAAAACGTGAAAGAATTATGAAATCATTTAAAAATGCTGATATTCAATATCTTATTGCTACTGATGTGGCATCAAGAGGTATTGATGTAACTGGAGTTACTCATATTTATAATTATGATATTCCTGAAAGCCCTGAAGCTTATATACATAGAATAGGTAGAACTGGAAGAGCTGGTGAAGAAGGGTATACATGTATGTTTATAGATCCTAAAAATAAAAATGCTCTTGAAGAAATTGAAGAAGCTATAAAGTTTAAAATACCTAGAAGAATTCTTTAACCTTTATAAAAAGCTAACTAATACTATTTAACTTATAGAATTAGTTAGCTTTTTTTAGATTATATTTATTTAGAATCCTCTTTTCTTAGCTTCTATACCACTTTCATTTAATGCTGGTTCTTCTGTAGTATTTATAAAACTATTTTTAGACATTGATTCCTTTGTTTTAACTCCATTTTTTAAGTAGTTATCCTTAGTATGTTCTCTTTTATTTGTAGATTTCATAACTATTCCTCCTATTTAAGTTTATTCAAAATTAGTATTACTTAATTAAGAAGATTTATTCTTAATTTATATTTTAAGATTCAACAAAGTCTCTAGTAACATCTTTAATCCATCTTCCACTTGAAACTCTAAATATACTTATAATAGATTTTAATATTTCATCTGATTTTATAATTAAGAATACAAATGCTACTGGTAAATTTAATACAAATGCTGCTATAAACCCTCCTGGTATAGCAACAAGCCACATAAAAATTATATCATTAATAAGCACAAATTTAGCATCTCCACCACCACGTAACACTCCCATTAGCATATTTACTCCTAAAGATTGAAATATTACTATAATTGAAGTTATACTCATTATCTCCATAGCTATTGCTTTTGTACTAGATGATACATTATAAAAATCTACTACAAATGGTCTTATAATATAAATAATTAAACTTGCCATTACTCCCATTACAACACTAAATAATGCAATTGTATGAGCATATTCCTTTGCTTTCTCACCTCTCCCTTCACCAATTGTATTTCCAATAACTACAGATGTAGCATTTGATAATCCAAATATAAATACTGTAACAAATTGGTGTGCAACTCCATTTATACTATTTGCTGCAACTACATCAGTTCCCATTCTTCCAACCACAACTGATATCATTGAAGCACCTATTGACCATAAAAGTTCATTGAATAATACTGGAGTACATATTGAAATAAAATCTTTAAAAATTACTTTATCAATATTTAAGAAATCTTTTATTTTTATACGTATTTTTTCTTCAAAGAATTTCATAAACAAAATTATAATAATAAACTCTGTAATACGTGCCATTACCGTTGCAATAGCCGCACCTTTTATTCCCATTTCAGGTGATCCTAAATTACCAAATATAAAAACCCAATTAAAAAATGCATTTACTATTAATGAAGCACTATATACAACCATAGAAATTTTAACTGTTTTTACAGACCTTAAAATCATAATAGTACAGTTAGTTACTGAATAAAACAAATAACCTATACAGACAATTCTTAAATAGCTTTTTCCTGCTTCGATAACAGCCTTATCAGTTGTAAATATATTCATAAACTTTCCTGGAATAAAAATTGCTATTGCTATAAATATAAATGTTATAATAATGCAAAATCTATACATTATAGAAAGTATTTTATGTATTGATTTTCTATCCCCCTTACCCCAATATTGAGAAGTCATTATACAAGACCCTCCTGCTAATCCAAACATCAATATCATTAAAACAAAAAATAAATTATTTGCAATTGAAACTGCTGATAATTGTACTTCCCCTAAAGAACCAACCATTAAAGTGTCTATCATACTTACAGCAAAAGTTATAAGATTTTGAATAGCTATTGGTAATGAAATACTTAAAAGTAACCTATAAAATTTTCTATCTCTTGTTATTTTCATTATAAATTCTCCCATTTTCCATAATTTCTGAAAACTTATTATATCATAATAATATACACTAAATAAATTATAATAATTAACAAAATGAAAATTTTATATTTTCCATTTATTTACATTTATTATTTTATTATGTATAATAGATTTATATTCTATAAAGTATACGAGGTAATTATTATGGAAAAAGATACTTTTAATATCGATGAAAAACGTAAAATTTTATATAAACGTAAGCAAAAAAGAAAGTTTATTTTAAGAGTTAATTTTCTTTTATTTTTATTTTTTATTTTATCACTTACCTTAATATTTACTATGAAACAAGATGATAAAAAAATAGCAGTTAAAAAAATTGCTACTGATGAAAAAAAATATATAGTTTGTATAGATCCAGGTCATGGTGATTGGGATATTGGTGCAAAAGGAGAAAATGGTACTATGGAAAAGGATATAGTACTTAATGTTTCATTAAAACTTGGAAAACTTCTTGAAGAAAATGAAATAAAAGTAGTTTATACACGAACAAATGATTCTCTTCCATGGTTATCTACTGCTAATGATAGCTTAAAAGAAAGAATAAATATTCCTAAAGTATTTAAAGCTGACTTATTTATATCTATACATTGTAATAGCAATGAAGCTTCAAAGGAATCTAAAGGTGTAGAATCTTGGTACAAACCTAATAGTAAAGATGGTGAAATGTTAGCTGATTTAATTCAAAAAGAGCTTGCCAATATAAACTATACTGTTGATAGAGGGCTTAAGTCCTATGGAAAGCCCGAAGATGCCCTTGCTGTTCTTGAACTTAACACAGCCACATCTACATTAATAGAACTAGGTTTTTTAAGTAATATTCAGGATGAGAAATTTCTATCTTCTGAAAAAGGTCAAGCCAATTGTGCCTTAGCAATCTATAATGGGATTTTAAAATATAAAGAAATTTATTCTAATAAGTCTATTGAAAATTTATCTAACCATCAGTAAATTTATATTTAAAATAAAACCTTGAAATATATAAAATATCTTCAAAAGAAAAGCTGATACATTTTAATAATTTCAAGGTTTTATATTATCTTGATAATCCTATATATTCTTCAATAGCTTCTATTAATTCATCTCTTCTCATAACATCTGTAGTTGATCCTCTTCTAATATAAAACGCACCTGTTTCTCTAATTTGATAAGGTTTTTGGTCACCATTATATATAATTATTACACAAATACATTTTCCATCAATAAAATGTTTGCTTACTGAAACTGGTATAGGTGGCTCACATCTTGAAGATACAATTTGTTGTATCTGTTCCTCAGTAAATAATTCATCTTTATTTAATCCAACAATTTTCTTTGTTTTATCTTCAATTCCTACTATTATATATCCTCTACCACCTTTTGAATTTGCAATTGCACAAATATCCTTTGCTAGCTCCTTTTTGCCACTTTCGTAATTTAGAAGTAGTTTAAGCTTAAAATCTAGTTTAAGACCCTCTTCTCGTTTTATAAGCGACCTTATCTTTCTTTTATTCACTACAGCCACCTCATTACACTATATTATTATATTATTCATTCTACATACATATAGTGAAAACCTTTTATACCTACTATAAAAGATAAAAAAATAGAACTTTCGTCCTATTTAAATATAAATATTATTAGATTGCTCTTCTGCATTTAAATAAATTATATAAATCAAATATCCTAGTAGTTCTATCATTCCAAACCATGTTAAATAATATCCCCATATACCAGTTAGTATTAACATTGCTATTGACCACTTCTTTGATTGTTTTCCTATTGCATATCTTCTTCCTACCCAAACTAATACTATAACAGGAATACTTACTAAAATCCATATTGCTGAATCTACAATTGATGTTACTGATAACACAATACAAGCAATTGAAACTAATACATCTCCTATAAAAGTAATTATTTTAGCTGACTTCTCCATAACCTCTTCCCCCTATTTTCTTATATTAATTAACTTGATTTTCTATTGTATATATACATATAAATTGATGCACTAAATATAACAATATATCCAATTACACTTAAATAATCTGGTAATACTCCAAAAATTACAATACTAATTATTGCAGAAAATATTATATTTGAATAATCAAATATTGATATTTCCTTTGCTGGAGCATACTTATATGCAATTGTTATTCCAAATTGACCTATACTTGCAAATATACCTGCTAAAACTAAGTATGTTAATTGCATTATTGACATTGATTTATATATTATTAGCATAAATGGTAATATAGTTACAGTTGAAAATAGTGAAAAGTAAAAAACAATTGTATAGTACTTTTCTTTTCCTCCTAAAACTCTTAAACAAGTATAAGCTGCTGCTGCAAATATAGCACTTGAGAATCCTGCTATTGCTGGTATTATATCTAAATTAAAAGATGGCTTAATTATAAAAAGTGCTCCTATGAAAGCAATCATCATAGCTAAGCCTTGTCTTAACTTAACTTTCTCATTTAAAAATAATGCTGAAAATATTATAACAAAAAATGGACTAAGTTTGTTTAACATATTAGCATCTGATAAAACTAATTTATCAATTGCATAAAAATTTAAAACTATACCTAAAGTTCCAAATGTAGATCTTAAAATAAGAGTTTTTTGATTTTCCCTTTTTCCAAAAAAGCTCTCTTTATTTTTAACAATAAATGCAAATGCAATAATTGTAGATATTAAATTTCTAAAAAATGTTTTCTGCAGTGATGGTAAATCTCCTGATAGTTTAACAAAAGTAGACATCATTGCAAAACCAAAGGCAGATAATATTATAAAAAATATTCCCTTTGTTGTATTATTAATTTTTTTATTAGTCATTTTAAACTCCTTAAATTTTATCTGTTTTCTATATATTTTTTTGGAATTAAATTTATAAAAGTACTTTGTGTTGTTTTTCTAAAATATCCTCCATCTCTATTAGCAGTTAAATATAATCTCTTTTTTGCCCTTGTTATAGCAACATAAAATGTTCTTTTTTCTTCTTCTAAATTGTTACTTTTAACTGACATATATGATGGAAATGTATTTTGTTTTAATCCTGATAAAAATACAGTTTCAAACTCTAATCCTTTTGCTTGATGTACCGTTATTATTGGTATTCTTACAGCTTTAGCTCTATTAATCATAAGATTTTCAAGTTCTCCATTTGAAAGTGAAGTTATTTTAATTATTTCTAAAAGAGAATCTCTATTGCTTTTTTCCTTATCATCTATTTCCCTAAGTAAATAATAAAAATCCCTTAGCCTCTCTATTTTTTCTTTCCCTTCTTCACCTGTATAAAGACTTTTAATATGAAATTCATTTATAATATATGCAACTATTTCAAATGGCCTTAATTCTAATGATTCTTTAAAAAGTTTATCTAATTTATTTGTTATTTTAGAGAATGCTTTTAAATGATTATTCATTAATGTCATTCTCTCTAAAGATGTTTTAGTAATATCATTTTTTATTGCCATTACTAAAAGTTCCTTAGTTGCAAGTATATCATCCATAGCATTATGGCTTGGCTTATGAGTTGTATTAAATATATTACTTAAAGTTTCAAGTTTATGATTCTTTAAATTAGGATAAAATCTTCTATATATATCTAAAGTGTCATAAAATCCCTTAAATTTAGGTTTTGAAATTTTAACTCTACTTGCTTCACTTGTTAATATATTTATATCAAATTGTACATTATGTCCTACTATTACAGCATCTTTTGAAAATTCTATAAACTCCCTTAGAACTTTTTCTTTTTCTTCTCCATTCTCTCTTAAAAATTCATCTGAAAAACCATGTACATGTTTTGAATTATTAACTGATTTTTTATTTTTTAAAAACTTTTCAAATACCTCTATAACATCACCACTTCTATTTATCTTTATAGCTGCTATTTGTATAATTTCATCTGAAGTTACATCTATCCCTGTACTCTCTACATCAAAAATAATTATATTATCTTCTGAAAATTCTCTAAGTAACATTCCATACTTTTCACCATATTCTCTAACGCCTATATCTATAAAATCACAAAGTTCTATTCCAATACTTTTGTATTTCTTTGAATCTATTGCTTCAAAAGCTTTATCTCCTACTCCTGTTGGAAGCCTTTTTACTATTCTTTTTAAACTTATTGAATCATATCTATTGCAAATTAGCTTTAAAAATGAGATTATGTCTTTAACTTCTTGTCTTCTAAAGAACTTAAATTGATCTACTAGAATAAAACTAAAATTTGCACCTTCTCTTTCTATTATTTTACCTATTTTATCACTTAAAGCTATGTTATAATTGTTATCTCTTGTTAAAATGCAAATCTTGGATAAATCACATCCAGCTTCCTCTAACTTTCTTATTTCATCTATTATAAAATGTGCTTCTTCTAATAAGTCCTCTGTAACCTTTAAAGATATTTTTTCTCCTACTTCTACAGACTCTGATTTTATATCACTTTTATAGATTTCATTTACTTCATCACTAAAGGCATTTCTAAGAAAATCCAAAGAAGCATTTGTTAAAATTTTAGTTGCTCTATAATTTTTAGAAAATACTATTTCTATTGGATTATATTTATTTTTATACTCCTTAAATATATTTAGTGGTTCAGAACCTCGCCACCCATAAATAGTTTGAAATATATCTCCACAAATAAGAATATTATTATCTTTAAATATCCTTTCTATTATTGAATATTCTAATGTACTTGTATCTTGTACTTCATCAATATTTATATATTTATATTTCTCACTTAATTTAAAAATAACATCCTTACTTTTAAATAACTCTTTAACTTTAACAATTATATCTGCAAAATCTAAACCATGATTATTATGTAATAATGAATTATATGTATTAACTAAAATTCCACCTTTTACAATAAAAAAGTTCTTTAGATTTCCATTAAATTGTCCTTTTTCTGTACAAATATTATTTATAACTTCTTCTTTATTTTTAAATACATACGCTATTACATTATTGTAATCTTCAATTATATTATTTGAATAAATATCTAGTTTAGCTCTTTCAATTTTTATGAAATCTATAAATCTTTGTAATTGTCCTATTGAAAAATTCATATAATTACAAGTTTTGATTAACTCCTTACAATCTTCTTCATCGAAAATCATAAAATCTGTAAATATATCAGTTCTTTTTTTAGCTTCTGATTTTATTATATCAAAACAAAAACTATGAAATGTTTTAATTGTAATATCTTTTGCTTTGCCTCCTAATCTTTTTGAAATTCTCTCCTCCATTTCTCTACAAGCTTTATTTGTAAATGTAATACAAAGAATTTCACTTGGCTTTGCTTTTTCTCTAGATATTATATTTGTAATTCTTTTGGCTAAAGTTTCTGTCTTCCCAGTGCCTGCTGATGCAAGTAGTATTATATTTTTATCTAATTCATTTATAACAATATTTTGTTCCTTATTTAAACTCATTTTTTCACCTTCTTTCAAGGAAATAGTATATTAACGATTATATATTTTTTATAATTATACCATATTTATATATCGTCTTTTATCTTTAAATTTACAAAAGGCTTATAGAAATAAACATTAATTTTATTTCTATAAGCCTAAAGTATAAATTTAATAATTTATATCTGTTGCTCTCTCTAGAATTCCAGTTAGGAATGCTAATACTACCCCGTAATTAGTTATTGGAATATTTTTTTCATTACAATAATTTACTCTATTAATAACTGTTTTTCTATTAATCATACATGCTCCACAATGAATAATAAGACTATATTCATTTATATTTTCTGGGAAATCATGTCCTACTCTAAACTCATAATTTAACTCTCCTCCTACATATTTATTTAGAAGGTTTGGTATTTTTACTCTTCCAATATCTTCATGAGATATATTATGAGAACAGCTTTCTGAAATTAATATTTTATCTCCAGGTTTTAATTTTCTAATTTCTTTTACACCTTGTATAAATGTTTTTATATCGCCCTTATGTCTTGCAAATAAAATGGAAAAGCTCGTTAAAGGAATATTCTTTGGTACTATTTTATCAACTTCTTTAAATACTTGAGAGTCTGTAACCACTAAATCTACATCTTTTAAATCTTTTAAAGCATCTTTAAGTTCTGTATCTCTTACAACATAGCTTTTAATTCCATTATCTAAACAATCTCTTATTATTTGAACTTGAGGAAGTATTATTCTTCCCTTTGGAGCTTCCGAATCTATTGGAACTACTAAAATTACTTTTCCGTTATAAGGGACTATATCTCCTATAAGAGAAATTTCCTCATCTTCCTCATTTAAAGCATCTATTATTTTAATTTTTAGTTCTTCAATACCTAAATTTTCATTACAGCTTACAAATATAGCCTCATTATATTTCCCTTTTAATTTTTCTTTTTTATCTTCTTTAATAGTGTCTATTTTATTTATAATTAAAAGATAAGGAAAATTATACTTTTTAGCTTCGCTTTTAAATTCATTTAATTCCTTTTCATTGCACTTATTAGCTTCCATAATATATAAAGCTAAATCAACTCTCTTGTAGATATCCTTTGTTCTTTTGATTCTTAAATCACCAAGTTCACTACTGTCATAAAGTCCTGCCGTATCTATAAATAAAACTGGACCAAATGGAATAAGTTCCATTGCTTTTATTACTGGATCTGTAGTGGTCCCTTCTTTTTCTGATACTAATGATATCTCTTGATTTAGTATTTTATTTAATAATGAAGATTTACCTGCATTTGTTTTTCCAAATAAGGCTATATGCTTTCTATTAGCATTTGGTGTACTATTCATATTTTTCTCCTATAAATAAAAATCTCTCTCTCCATTTTCAATCTTCTTAAGATTATTCTTTAGTAAAGTTTTAATATCCTCTCTATTTATATTTTCAGCTTCTCTTTCTATTGTTTCCTTTGCCTTTTTATAAAGTTCCTTATCACCATAATCTACTGCAAACTCCATTAATGTCATTAATGCATTAGGTCCACATACATATTGTATTGTTCCTGCTTTAGCCATAGACATAAATCTTTCTCCAGTTCTACCCTTTCTATAGCATGCTGTACAATAGCTTGGTATATACCCATCATCCAAAAGTTCCTTTAAAATATCCATTGGACTTCTTTCATCAGATGTTTTAAATTGACTTGACTCCTTGCCTTCTTGTCTACTTTTATATCCTCCAACGCCAGTACTTGAACCTGCCGAAACTTGAGAAACACCATATTTTAACAATTCTTTTCTCATTTTTGCACTTTCCCTAGTTGAAAGAATTAAGCCTGTAAAAGGTACTGCTATTCTTAAAACAGCTACTATCTTTTTAAACATATTATCATCTACTAAGTTAGGGAAATTTTCAAGACTTACTCCTCCTGCTGGCTTTAATCTTGGTACAGATATAGTATGGAATCCTACACCATACTTTTCTTCTAAATGTTCATTATGCATCATTAATGCAAGAACTTCAAACTTAGGATCTGCAAGTCCAAATAATGCACCTGCACCAACATCATCAATACCTGCCTCCATAGCTCTATCAAAAGCTGTTAAATGATACTCATAACTGCTTTTTAAACATTTTGGATGCATTTTTTCGTAAGTTTCCTTATGATATGTTTCTTGGAATAATATATAAGTTCCTATTCCAGCTTCCTTTAACATTTTATATTCTTCAACTGTTGTAGCTGCGATATTTACATTTACTCTTCTTATAGAACCATTATCTTTTTGAGTTTTATAAATTGTATCTAAACATTCTAAAACATATTCTATTGGAGCATTAACTGGATCCTCTCCTAGTTCTAATGCTAATCTTTTATGTCCCATACTTTCTAAAATTTCAACTTCTGATGCAACTTCTTCTTGAGTTAGCTTTCTTCTTGTAAATTTATTACATCTTTGATAACCACAATAAACACAATCATTAACACAATAATCACTTACATATAATGGTGCAAATACCACTACTCTTTTCCCATAAATAGATTCCTTTATTTCTCCGGCTAGCTTGTACATTTCTTTCAATTGAACTTTATCTTCCATTTGAAGTAAAATAGCTATATCTTCATAAGATAATCCTTTTCTACTTTTAGCTCTTTCTAAAACTTCTCCAATTTGTTCTTTTGTAGCATACTTAGCTTTTTCTAAAGTGTTTTGTATAAACTCATGATTAATAAACATAAAATAAATCCTCCACATTTAAATTTATTTTAAAATTATCCTAAAGCTTCAAGATATGCATCTTTTTTTATATTAAAAAAAGCAGAATTTCTAAAAAGAAACTCTGCTAAAATTACATACCCTAAAATCACTAGTTAAACAAATTACTAGTGAAGACTATTAACTTTAATCTCATCTCTTTCAGATTAAATTTCTTTTCTCTGTTAGATAATTTTATTTATATGGTACACATTTAAAAAGAAAACTCTCTTAAAATATGAAGTCCATATATTTATAATAGTCATACTAATATTATTTGTCAACGGATACATAACCATAATATACCTAATTTATTCTATTGCATTTTTTATTGTATGCCATGCAAGTACAGCACACTTTACTCTTGCTGGCATATTAGAAATATTCTTTAAAATTATAGCATCTTCTAATGCTTCCAACTCTTCTTCATCTTTAATTTCCCTTTTAATCATAGAAATAAAAGTTTCAATTAATTTAAGTGCTTCATCTTTACTTTTACCATTTATTAAATCTATCATCATAGATGTAGATGCTTGAGAAATAGCACATCCAGTTCCTGTAAAAGAAAGTTCTTCAATAATATTGTCTTTAAATTTTATCTCCAATGTTATTTCATCTCCACAACTTGGATTATGACCCTTTTCACATTTATCTGGATTTTCCAAATGACCTCTATTGTGTTTTGATACACTATGCTCCATTATAAGTTCTGTATATATTGAATTTAAATCCATATTATTTTCCCCTCCATTTCTCAAACATATTATATACCTTTTTCATAGCATAAATTAGCTTATCTACATCTTCCTTAGTGTTATAGAAATAAAAGCTTGCTCTACATGTTGAGTTTATTCCCATATATCTCATTAAAGGTTGTGCACAGTGATTTCCTGATCTTACCGATATTCCCAAATTATCAAATACTGATGCAACATCGTGAGAATGAACCCCATCTATTTCAAAGGATATAACACCACATCTCTTTTTATTATCCTTAGGTCCATATACCTTTATATATGGCATATCTCTAAGTCTTTCCATTGCATACTCTACAAGTTCTCTTTCAATTTCAACAATCCTATCAAAACCTATCTTTTCAATATACTCAATAGCTTTAGAAAGTCCAATTGCCCCTTCAACATTTTGAGTTCCACCTTCAAATCTATATGGAACTTCATTAAAGGTAGCTTCCTGTTCATAAACATATTCAACCATATCTCCACCATATAAAAATGGCTTCATTTTTTCTAGTAACTTTTTCTTTCCATAAAGTACTCCTATTCCCATAGGTGCTAATAATTTATGACCTGAAAACACTAAAAAGTCTGCATCTAACTCTTTTACATCTACCTTTAAATGAGGAACTCCTTGAGCTCCATCTACAATAACTACCGCCCCTTTAGAATGTGCAATTTCTATTATTTCCTTAATTGGATTAATAGTTCCTAATACATTTGATACATGAGTTATACTTACTATCTTAGTTTTTTCTGTAATCTTTTCTCTAACCTCATCTAAATTTAGTTCTCCATCTTCATTTATATAAAGATACTTAAGTGTTGCTCCCTTTGCCATTGCTAATTGCTGCCAAGGAATTAAGTTAGAGTGATGTTCAGCTATTGATATAACTATTTCATCTCCCTTATTTATGTTCTCAATACCATATGACATAGATAAAAGATTAAACCCCTCTGTTGCATTTTTTGTAAAAACTATTTCTTTTTCGCTTTCTGCTCCTATAAAATCTTTAACTTTTTTTCTTGCATTTTCATAGGCTTCTGTTGCTAGTACACTTAACTGATACGCTCCTCTATGAGGATTGGCATTATATTTTTCATAATATTCTTCTATAGCTTTTATTACTTCAATTGGCTTTTGAGTTGTTGCTGCACTATCTAAATATATAGTTTTCTGTCCACTTTCAGTATTTGTAAGAAGAGGAAAGTCATTTTTAAAATCATAATTATTCATTTTTTAATTGCTCCTTAACCTCTTTTAATATTTCATTTTTTATTTCTTCATCTTTTATCTTATCTATTATCGGATTAAATGTGGCTTCTATAATCAATAATCTAGCATCTAAAAAGCTTAAACCTCTACTCATTAAATAAAATAATTTATCTTCATCTATTTTTCCTGATGATGCTGCATGTTCTCCTGAAACATCATACTCTTCGCAAAGTAATAAAGGAACCGCTTTTGACTTTGCCTTTTTTGATAAAAGCATACAGTATTCTTCTTCATTTCCTACACTTTTTTCTGCACCTCTTTTAAAATCTAATGTTCCTCTAAATATTTTACTTGATTTATCTTTTAAGGCTCCCTTAGTAATTATTTCTGAATTACTATACTTCCCTTTATGGCTCATTATATAATTTATATCTATAACTTTACTTTCTCCACCTAAATATAATGAATTTAACCTTGAATTAGATTTATCTTCTATTAAGTCTCCATGATAATTAGTAATACTATATTTTCCTCCTAAATCAATTGAAATAAAATCTACATTTCCATTTTCCTTAACTTCTGCAATTGTAGAGTTAATATGAACAGTATTTTTATTTAATAAATTTACATTAACTAATTGAATATCACTATTTTCTTTACAAAAGACTTTACATACTCCATTATGATATCCTAAAGTATCATCTACTGATTTATATACTAATATAATTTTTCCCTTTGTATTCTCCTCTGCTACTATAATAATATTATCAACTAATATACTATTATCTTTATCTATATTAAATTCAATTACTGCGGCTTCTTCTTCACTTAAATCCTTATTTATTTTAACTAAATATCCTTGGTTAAAATCTTTTTCACCTTGATTTATTAGTTCCTTAGAAACCCCATAATCAAAATTCTTACTAAAAGAAAAAATATTATTCTTTTCAAATGGTATAATTTCTATTCCATTTATATCTTTAATATTTAAATTATTAAAAGGAGTAATTTTAGGCATTTTATAATTTTCAATTGTAATATCATTAATTTTCAACCAGTTTTTTGTTCTTACCGGTGTCTTATTTAAATTTTTAAACTCTATATTTTTCATACTATTACTCCTATCCAATACTTCCTTCTAATTCTAGTTTAATTAAGTTATTCATTTCTACCGCATATTCTAAAGGTAGCTCCTTTGATATTGGCTCAACAAATCCTCTAACAATCATTGACTTTGCCTCGTCTTCACTTATTCCTCTAGTCATTAAATAGAATATTGCTTCATCACTAATTTTACCTATCTTAGCTTCATGTCCAATTTCAACCTCATCATTCATTAAGTCAATTACTGGTATTGTATCTGATTTTGATATACTATCTAACATTAATGATTCACATGAAACCATAGATTTTGAGTTATATGCATTTGCATTTACTTTAATAACACCTCTATAGATAGCTGAACCACCATTTTTAGATATTGATTTTGAATTTATTGTAGATGAAGTATTTGGAGCTGCATGAACAACCTTTGCTCCAGTATCTAAATTTTGTCCTTTTCCTGCAAAAGAAACCCCTGTAAACTCTGCTCTTGCTCCTTCTCCTCTTAAAACACTCATAGGATATAACATTGATATTTTTGAACCAAAGGAACCTGATACCCATTCTATTGTAGCGTCTTTATCAACTATTGCTCTCTTTGTATTTAAATTAAGCATATTTTTAGACCAATTTTCTATTGTGCTATATCTTAATGTAGCCTTTTCCTTTACAAAAAGTTCTACACATCCAGCATGCAAATTAGTAACATTATGCTTTGGAGCCGAACAACCTTCTATAAAATGTAACTTTGCGCCCTCATCTACAATTATTAATGTATGTTCAAACTGCCCTGCTCCTGGTGAGTTTAATCTAAAATATGATTGAAGTGGAATATCTACTTCAACACCTTTTGGTACATAAACAAATGATCCCCCTGACCAAACTGCTCCATGTAAAGCAACAAACTTATGATCTCTTGCTGTAACACATTTCATAAAATACTCTTTTACTAAATCTTCATGTTCTTTTACCGCTGTTTCCATATCAGTATATATAACACCCTGTTTAACAAGGTCTTCCTTTATACTATGGTAAACAACTTCTGAATCATATTGTGCTCCAACCCCTGCTAATGATTTTTTCTCTGCCTCCGGTATTCCTAAAAGATCAAAAGTTTTTTTAATATCTTCCGGAACATTCTCCCAACTTTCATTTAAGTTTGTTTTAGGTCTTACATAAGTTACTATATTATCCATATCTAATTCTTCTAAAGATGGTCCCCATGATGGAAGTTCTAAACTATTATATATCTCTAAAGATTTTAATCTAAATTCCCTCATCCATTCTGGTTCATTTTTTTCTCTAGAAATTGTTTCGACTATTTCTCTAGTTAAACCTTTTTTAGACTTAAAGCTAAACTCATCCTTATTTTTAATATCATAGATACCTCTATCCATTTCATCTACATATGTTCTTTTTTTCATTTCCAACTTAAATCACCACCTTTATAAAGTAATTTCTTCTTTATATTTTTCATATCCCATTTCATTTATTTCATTAGCTAAACTGCTATCGCCACTTTTAACAATTTTTCCATTTACTAATACATGTACAAAATCTGGATTTAATCCGTCTAATATTTTAGTATTATGTGTTATTATTAAAACACCATTTTCTTCATTTGCAAAAAGTCTTATACCTTCTGAAACCACTTTTATAGCATCAACATCTAGTCCTGAATCTGTTTCATCTAAAATTGCTAATTTAGGATTTAACATAAGCATTTGAAGAATTTCATTTTTCTTTTTTTCTCCACCAGAAAAACCTACATTTAAATATCTTTTTGCATATTCAGGCTTAATTTTAAGTTCCTTCATATTTCCCTTCAAATCTTTATCAAACTTTAAATACTTTATTAAATTACCATCGATAGAAGTTTTAGCTGTTTTTAAAAAGTTTTCAACTGTAATCCCAGGAATTTCTTCTGGATATTGGAATGATAAAAACATTCCTTTTCTCGCCCTTTCATCTGTTTTTAATTCAGTTATATCTTCTCCTAAAAATATAACTTTTCCGTTTACTAAAGAATATTTTGGATGATTCATAAGAGCATTTGCTAAAGTTGATTTTCCAGCTCCATTAGGACCCATAATTACATGAATCTCACCTTTTTTTATTTTAAGATTTAATCCTTTTAATATTTCTTTTTCTTCTACATTTATCTTTAAATCATTTATTTTTAATAATATATTATTCATCATACTACACTCCCTAAAAATTTATATCATAGTAAATCACTCTGATTTATTTGTTTATATCTTACTAAAATACTCTGATTTAATCAATAAGCAATATACTTTAAATATTATCTAATACTTCTTATTAAATTATATTTTTTAATATTTGCTCTATTATTCTTTGATTTACTTAGATTTCCTAATTAATATATAAAAATTGCCATGAAGACTTTTAAGTTGTCAATAATTTAGTTATTTATATAATTTCCTTAACAATGAAAAAAGCTAAGGGATTTTATATATTCCCTTAGCTTTTTGCTTACTTATAAAGATTATCCTCTATTATTTTTTTAGCTAGAATTCCAATATTAACTTCCTTTGTATCCATATAAACATCAATAATTCTATCTACTAATGTAACTTCTACATATTCTATTAACTTTTCATTTTCATCTTTAAATTTTATAATATCATATGTTATTATATCTTCCTTAAGTTGTTTTAATGTTATCATATTAATACTCCTTGTCTTTAAAAGTTTATTGTATCTGTTAAGTTATATGAACTTTTTTTGTTATTACTTATTCTCAGTTTCTACTTTATAGGCATTTTTTATTAATGTAATTTTTTTAATTTTATCTTTAGTTGCTGCTGCTTTACTTTCACTTACTAATACAACAATATAATCACCACTTAATACTTTTATATACCCTCTTGGTATTATTTCCTTGTTTCCCCTTTTAATAGCCACTAAAAGACATTCTTTTGGCCAAGTTATATCCTTTATTAGTTTCCCATGGGCTTCACTTCCCATTTCTACAACCATTTCTAATAAAATTTTATTTTCATCTTCTTCATGTAATACTATTCCAGATTTTCTTAATAGTCTTTCTAATAATGATTCATATATTGGATCGCTTTTTAATAAATCTGAAGTTATATAAGATATCATTACTACTATAGCCAAAGCAAGTAAATGCTCAAAAGAACCTGTCATTTCAGTAATAAGAACTATACCAGTAATTGGTGCTTTAACTATAGAAGCAAAGTTTCCTGCCATACCAAAAATAAGAAAATTAATAATAAATATTCCTGGTACATTAAACATATTCGATACAGTCACTCCTACAACATCACCTAAAATTGCACCAAGTAAAAGTAGTGGTAAAAATATTCCACCTGGGGCCCCTGAACCAAATGCTATAAAAATTAATAATGCTTTAATAATAAATATCAGCAATAACATCCATGGTGAATATCCATCTTCTATTAATGTCATTATAAATTCATGACCACCACCTAGAAGTTTAGGTGCTAAAAATCCAACTACCCCTGTAATTAAGAATGGTATCATTACCTTTATTTCTATTGGTAATTTTTTAAGTTTTCCATATAAATTTTGAAATAATAGTATTCCCTTTGAAAACATTACTCCAGATAATCCTGTAATAATTCCTAGTATAATTAATACCCAGTAATATTTTAACGGTAGTGGTGTTACATCAGTAAAATGTAGTGATGGGCCAAAGCCTAAAAATTGCTTTGTTATAAAATCTGCTGTTAATGCAGCTGCCATTGCAGGTATTAAAACCAACGGTGAAAAACTTCTATGAACTTCTTCTAATGCAAATATTACTCCTGATAACGGTGCATTAAATGCTGCTGTTAGCCCTGCTGACGCACCTGATGTAATTAAAAATTCATCTTTTGATGGATTTTTCTTAAATAACTTACTAACACCTTCTCCAATTGAAGCTCCTATTTGAACTGAAGGACCTTCTCTACCAACAGATAAACCTGCTGCCAACGCCATTACTCCTCCAATAAACTTGTACACTAAAATTCTAAACCAATTCATATTTAACTTCCTAAGTAGTTTCCCTTCAACTTGAGGAATTCCACTACCTGAAATCATAGGTTCTTTCCTAACTAAATATCCAGTAAATATACCAATTAAGCCAAGCAATATAAATACTCCAATTACTTTTAATATATCTCCTCTAGATATTTCATATAAATTTTTAAATAAAGCAGATAATTTTGTTATAGCAACTCTATTTAAAACAATAATAAGTCCTGTAGCTAATCCAACTAAAGTCCCTTGATAGATTAATCTTATTCTAGTACTTCTTCTATCTGTTAAAATACTATTTATATTTTCATTATCCATCTATTTCCCTCCTATTATGTTTTCTAAAAAATCCCTATCTTTTATTATACTCCCAAATTATATATTATCCAAAATTAATTAAAACTTCATAGTTATATATAGCTCCTATGTAAACATTATAAATATACTATTATTAATTTTTTCTTTGATTATCTTTATATATTTTAAATACTGTAAACAGATGATTATATACTTAATATCACTTGAATTGTAACATTTACTTAATTAGAATAATATATAACAATATTATTACTATATGTCTTTATGTTGGATTGAGAGGTTGTTTATGTTAGATGTTTATTTTTTAGAAAATACAAATAGAAATTTTAATGATATGTATCTCTGTTATTGTGGACTTGAAGAATGTGCTCCTTTATATTCCTTTGGCCCAGCTATTAGACCAAATTATTTAATTCATTATGTTTTAGAAGGAAAAGGCTATTATTATGTCAATAATAGAAAATATACTGTCACTAAAAATGAAGGTTTTTTAATAATGCCAAATGTTGTTACTTTTTATCAGGCTGATAATGATAATCCTTGGACATATTTATGGATTGGTATTGATGGCAATAAAGTTAGCGTATACTTAAAATCTTTAGGTTTAGATAATGATAACTTAATATTTAAATCAGATCAAAATGATACACTTAAAGAATATGTACTAGAAATGTTAAAACATCATACTACAACAGCAGCAGACTCTTTTAAAATTGAAGGTTTATTATACTTATTTTTTTCTAAATTATCTGAAAATCTTAATAATACATACTCATTAAATAAAGATGATTCTTATAATATTTATATAAGTAAAGCCATAGAATTTATACAAAATAACTATCATACTCAAATTAAAGTCAGTGATATAGCTAATTATATATGTTTAAATAGAAGCTATTTAACTTCTATTTTTCAAAAGCATTTAAAAATTTCACCTCAAAGATTTTTAATGGAATTTAGAATAACTAAAGCTGCTGAACTTTTATACGATACTGATTTACCTATAGGAAATATTGCTTTTTCTTGTGGATATAGTGACCCTTTAGCTTTTTCAAAAGCCTTTAAAAAAATAAAAAAAAGTAGTCCAAAAGAATATAGACAAAAAAGAATCTACTGAAGAATTTTTACTTACAGATTAAAATTAATAAAAAATTACTGCTTAAATAAATATTGGTTTAAGCAGTAATTTTTTAATAATCTAAATTTATTTAACTTTGTTTAATGTCCATACTTTAGCTACATAATCTCCTATAACTTCACCTATTTCAATTCCTATATACATAAGTTCATCTCCTGCAAATACTTCTCCTGTTTCTATTATCTTATATAAAGAATCTTTATCTAAAGCTTTAAGCTTCAGTCTGTTTTGTAAAGTGTTTGCTTCCGAGTATTGCTTTACATAACTAACAACTATTTCATTTTTATCCTTAGATAAATTCATCCAAGCTACTTCATTACTTTCAAATGGACTTTTTAGCCTATATAAATCACCAAATTGTATAGTTTTTCTAATCTTTTTATAAAATTTAACTTGTTTTTTAATTTCTTCCTTTTCATCTTTTTCTAATTTTGTTATATCTAATTCATAACCAAAGTTTCCAGCCATAGCTACAATTCCTCTTGTGTTAATTGGTGTTACTCTATTTACTTGATGATTTGGTACATCCGAAACATGGCTCCCCATTGTAATATTAGGATATACCAATGATGTACCTTCTTGAATCTTTAATCTTTCAATAGCATCTGTATTATCACTTGTCCATGTTTGAGGCATATAATACAGCATTCCACCATCAAATCTTCCACCTCCACCTGAGCAGCTTTCAAATAAAATATTTGGAAAATTTGAAGTTATATTTTCTAATATCTTGTATAAGCCTAAAATATATCTATGTGCAACTTCTTTTTGTCTTTTAGGTGTCAAACTTACTGACCCTATCTCAGTCATATTTCTATTCATATCCCATTTAACATAAGAAATAGGTGCTGATTTCAATACATTTGTAATCATCTCTATTATAGCATTACAAACTTCATCTCTTGTTAAATCTAGTATTAATTGATTTCTCGCCTGAGACCTATTTCTTCCTTCAATACTAATACACCAATCTGGATGTTCTTTATATAATTTACTATTTGGAGATATCATCTCTGGTTCAAACCATAATCCAAAATTCATATTCATTTTATTTATATCACTTGCTAATAAATTTAGTCCATATTTAATTTTCTCTTCATTTACAAACCAATCTCCAAGGGATGATTTATCGTTATTTCTCTCTCCAAACCATCCATCATCCAATACGAATAACTCTATTCCAAGTTTACTAGAATCTTTAGCTATTTCTTTTATTTTTTCATTATTAAAATCAAAATATGTTGCCTCCCAATTATTTATAAGAATTGGTCTTTCTTTATCTCTAAATATACCTCTTGCTAGTCTATTTCTATATAAGTCATGAAAAATATGAGACATTCCCGTTAATCCCTTGGATGAATATACCATAACAACTTCAGGGCTTTGAAATTCTTGCCCTACCTCTAAATTCCAAGTAAAATCAAATGGATTTATCCCTATTTGAACTCTTGTATTACTGTACATATCTACTTCTACATTAGCTAAAAAATTCCCGCTATATATTAAATTAAATCCATATACATCTCCACTATCTTCATTTGCTCCATGACTTGCTAATGCTATAAAAGGATTTTGAGCATGACTACTAGCTCCTCTTCTGCTTTCTACACATTGTCCTCCACTTCTTAGCTTAGTTCTTATTATATGTCTTTCTCGTGCCCATGCTCCAGATAATTGTATTAAATCAAACTCACTATTATTAAAATCAACATTAGCACTTAAAACTCTAAGTATATCAACATCGTTATTACTATCATTTATAATTTTACATGATCTTGTTACTACATCATACTTTTCAAAAACAGAGTAAGATAATATTAATCTTAATTTTGCTAAATTATCTTTTAAAATTATCTCTAAAGTTTCAGCTTCACATTCTTTTTCAATATATGTTGCTGGCAGACCTTCAAGCTTCCTCTTTCCTTTAAATATTTCATGATTACTATATCTAAAATCAGTTAAAGTAGTTCCATTAGCTAATTTTATTTGAAATGCTGGAGATCTTAAATCTGTATTTCCATAGCTTGGATATTCTTGTGGAACCACCTCTAAATGTAAATCATTAATATTATCTAAATCAGCTAAAAAGTTTCCACATTGTCTATTTTTAAAAATATAATCTATATTATCAGATTTAATTTTTCTTCCCCAATATAGATGAATTAAATGTCCTGTTTCAAGTATTTTTAATACATAACTTGTATTATCTGATTGAATATGAAATAATTTATTTTCCTCATTAAATCTAATTGCCATATTATCCTCCTAAATTAAACCTTCACACATTCTATACAACGTTTTCATTAATATTATATATTTTATATTAATTTCACTCTATGTTCTTATGTTACAATTTTATGGATAAATGTTGGTTAATAACTAATTAGGTTGATAAGGATTTGATTCTGTTTTCCAGAATCCTTTCCAGCTAATTGTTAACATCTAATCATAGTTTCCATCAGTTCGATCTAATGCAAATTGTAAAGCAAATAGAACTGCTCCGGTAGCTACAACTATTCTTATATTTTTCACCTAATAATTATTTATTTTAATATTAATTGTAATTATTATTAATTTATTTATATTTTTATAAATTTACTTAATATAACTATATTTAACCTTATCTCATATAGAAAATTATTCGTGATAAAATATATTACTTCTATTAAGTTACTTTATTACCATTAACTTAATAGAAATATAAATAAGTTTAAATTAAAAAGAAAGTCATAAATTTAAATTAATGACTTTCTTTTTAATATCTTTATGATTTAAATCTTTTTAACCTTAATGCATTTAATAAAACAGAAACTGAACTTAAGCTCATTGCTGCTGCAGCAATCATTGGATTTAATAATGGCCCACCGAATATATGAAGTACTCCCATTGCAACTGGTATTCCTAAAATATTATAGCCAAATGCCCATCCTAAGTTTTGTTTTATATTCTTTATTGTTTCTTTACTTAACTTTATAGCTGTAGAAACATCCATTAAATCACTTCTCATAAGAACTATATCTGCTGATTCTATTGCAACATCAGTACCTGATCCAATTGCTATCCCTATATCTGCTTGAACTAACGCTGGAGCATCATTTATTCCATCTCCAACCATTCCAACTTTATTTCCTTTATCTTGAATCTTTTTAACTTCATTTGCTTTATCTTCAGGTAAAACTTCTGAAAGTACTATATCTATCCCAACTTCTTTAGCTATTGCATTTGCAGTTTTCTTATTATCTCCTGTTATCATAGCAACTTTTATCCCCATATTATGAAGAGTTTCTATTGCCTTTTTACTACTTGGCTTTACTGTATCAGCAACAGCAACTATTCCACCTATAACTCCATTTATTGCTATATACATAGGAGTTTTTCCTTCTTCTGCTAGCTTATCTGATTTTTTACTTAAAGCTAATATATCTACCTTTTTTTCATCCATTAATTTTTTGTTTCCTAAAAGAACGTTCTTTCCTTCTATATCAACTTCTATTCCATGTCCAGGTATAGCATTAAATTTCTCTATATTCTTAAGCTGTAATCCCTTATCCTCTGCTTCTTTTACTATAGCCTCACCTAATGGATGCTCAGATCCCTTTTCAGCACTTGCTGCTAAAATTAATATATCATCTTCTTTTAAATTATTAGTTATTATATTTGTAACCTTTGGTTTTCCTTCTGTTATAGTACCGGTTTTATCAAATACTATCGTATCTAATTTATAAGTTGTCTCTAAAGCCTCTCCACCTTTTATAAGAACTCCATTTTCTGCACCTTTACCTGTACCAACCATTATTGCAGTTGGTGTTGCTAACCCTAAAGCACATGGACATGCTATTACTAAAACTGCTATAAATATTGTTAAAGCAAATACTGTTGTTTCTCCTGCCATAAGCCATGCTACTGTTGCTATTATTGCAAGACCTATTACTATTGGTACAAAGTAAGAAGATATTACATCTGCAAGTTTTGCTATTGGTGCTTTTGTACCTTGTGCCTCTTCTACTAACTTAACTATTTGAGCTAAAGCTGTATCTTTTCCTACTTTTGTTGCTTTATATTTTATAAATCCTGTTTTATTAATGCTTGCTCCAATTACTTTATCTCCAATTGATTTTTCTACAGGGATACTTTCACCTGTAAGCATTGACTCATCTATAGATGTAGTTCCTTCTAAAACCGTTCCATCAACTGGAAGCTTTTCTCCTGGTTTAACAATTATAATATCTCCCACTATAACTTCTTCTAATGGAATTTCTACTTCTTGTTCATTTCTTATAACCTTTGCTGTTTTAGGAGCTAACCCCATAAGAGCTTTAATTGCTTGTGAAGTTTTTCCCTTTGAAACTGCTTCTAGATATTTACCAAGTGTTATTAATGTTAATATTACTGCTGCTGATTCAAAATATAAATGCATTGCATATTCAGTTTCACCATTTACTATTTTATAAATTGCAAAAATCCCATATACAATTGCTGCTAATGTTCCTATAGAAATTAAAGAATCCATGTTTGGACTTAGCTTAAATAAATTTTTTAGCCCAACCTTATAAAACTTATATCCAACTATCATTACTGGAAGAGTTAATGCAAGTTGGATTACTGCAAAATTAAGTGGACCTTTCATAGGATCTATTATATCTGGTAGGTCCATTCCAATCATATGTCCCATACTTATTATTAGTAATGGTACTGTAAATATCATTGATATTATAAATCTTTGCATTAATAATTTAGCTGGATCTTTTTTCTTTTTTGCTTCTTCTTCATTTAATATTTCATCTTCTTTTATAAGTTTATATCCTGCCTTTTCAACTACTGACTTTATTTGTCCATAACTTACTTCATCTTCGTTATATGAAATATTTAAAGTTTCCGTTGCAAAATTTACTGAAGACTTTTCTATACCGCCAAGTTTACTTGTAACTTTTTCAACTCTATTTGCACAAGCTGAACATGTCATCCCCTCTATTTTATATATAGAAGATTTTATATTTTTCTTAACCCCATATCCAACCTTTTCAACTGCATTTTCTATTTCTTCTTTTTTTATTTTTTCATTATTAAATGAAACACTTAATGTTTCTGTTGCAAAATTTACGTTTGCCTTGTCTACTCCTTCTAATTTATTTATAGCTTTTTCAACTCTATTTGCACAAGCTGAACAAGACATACCTTCTATTTTAAATAACTTTTTTTCCATATTACTCCCCTCTTTTATTTTGATAATATTTTTTCTAATATAGTATTAATTTCTTCTATTTTCTCTTCAGGATTATTATTAATACATGCATCTTTTACACAACTATTAAGATGCCCTTTTAAAATCATTAAATTAGATTTTCTTATTAAAGATTGTGACGCCAATATTTGATTAGATATATCTATACAATATCTTTCATTTTCTATCATATTTATTATTCCATCTAATTGACCTCTAGCTGTTTTTAAATATTGTAATGCTTTTTTTCTTTCTTCTCTCATTTTTACCTCCCCACCCCTAGGGGGTGTATTTATAATTTTATTATATTCTTCTTTTTAGTTTTGTCAACAATTTTAAAAAAATTCTATAAATAAAAATATCCCTCAATTAGAGAGATATTTTTATTTATACATTAATTTACTCTTCGCTATTACTTAAAGCTTCTTCAAAAGCTCTATGAAGCTCATAATTTAAATTTACTTTTAATTCTCTTAAAACACTATCAAGTGCTTTTAAAGTTTCATATAGATTATCTTTATAACAATTTTCTCCCATATGTCCTATTCTTATTATTTTATCTTTTAAGAAATCAAATCCACCTGCAATAATTATATTATGATCCTTTAACATTTTATTAAATATATCTTCATATTTAACATTACTTGGAACTAGAATAGTAGAGACTGTATTAGAATAATAATCTTTTGAAAGTAAATTAAGACCACATCTCTTAAAAGCTTTTCTACATGCTTCTCCAAATAACTTATGTCTATTTATAATATCTTTATCTTCTAAAGCATTATCTAAAGCCTTATCTAATGCGTAGATATCACTTATTGGCTGAGTATATGGGAACCACTTATCTTGATACCAGCTATTCCAAGTTGATAAATTAGTGTAAAATCCCTTTATTGGCTCTTTTCTATTGTTTATTTTATCTAAAGCTCGCTTACTTAAACTAAGAAAAGTTAATCCTGGAGGTGCAGATAAACATTTTTGAGATCCTCCAAGTGCTATATCTATTCTCCATTCATCTACTTTTATTTCTTCACCACCAATACTTGATACTGCATCTACTACAGTTATTATTCCATACTCATTTAATATTTTACATATATTAGCTATTGGATTTGTAATTCCTGATGGTGTTTCACAATGAACTAAGGTTGCAACTTTATAATTATTATTTTCTTTTAAAAAATCTTCTATTTCTCTAACATCTAATCCTTTATTTCTATCACCATTAAAATAATCTACATTACCACCATATAATTTAGCAAAATCTCCAAATCCATAACCAAATATTCCATTTTCAATACAAAGAACATTATCTCCCTCTTCTATTAATGAAGCACAGGCTGATTCTAATCCTAATATTCCTTCTCCTGACAGTATTAAAACATTATTCTCTGTATTTAATATTCTTTGAATTTTTTCACAAGTGCCCTTATAAAAATCATAAAACTCTATATCTAAATCTGGATTTGTAATAGGTCTACTCATTGCTTCTCTAACATTTTTTCTTATATATGTTGGACCTGGAGTCATTATCAACTTTTCCATATGTTTCTCCTTTACACCTCTGTACTTATTTTTCTGCTTTTAAAGCCTAATTTAAGCGAAATTGAAATTGGAATTGAAAGAATAGTCCCAATAAAGCACTGCATAAAGTTTCCCCATAAAGATTCAAATGCAGTTATCCAATTTCCATAAAGTAAAACCTCTGTAAAATAATATCCAACTATCATTATCACTGAAGAAGCTATTATCCCTAGGCTTGTATATAATACATTTTTCCTTTTATCTTCATTTTTTATATTTGCTGAAAAACCAATAATATATCCCATAGCAAATCTTATTATAAAAGTAAATGGAGCCCAAATTGCATAAGGACTTGTTAAATCAAACAATGCCATTCCTACCCCACCTGATATTGCCCCTGCTTTTTTACCAAATACTATAGCAATAGTAAAAAACATAACATTTCCTAAATGAAATAACCCTCCTGGTGTTGGACCTGGAATATTTATAAATCTTGTTGCTACATATACAAGTGCAATAAATAAACCATAAATAGCTATTTGCCTTCCATTAAAATCTTTTTTAGAATTACTTTTCATACATTCCCCCCCTAATTATTTAAAAATTCGTGTTCTTATATAATCTTAATATTTAATATAATAAACAACTTAATTTTTTTCAAGTGTACCCATACAATTCTAACTATTAGTATTCTTTCTAACTCTACACAAGTTATAATAAACTGCATAGTATAATTAATAAATAATTGTGAGGTCAAATTATGACTGGATTTGTTTTATATACATTAGCTTTTATTTTACTTTTTATATCTTTTTTACGAAGTTCAGAAAAAACCCTTAAAGCTCTTAAAATTTCTTTTAAATCATTTGAAAATATAATGCCTCAATTTTTAAGTATTATTATTACTATTGGTGTAATTCTATCCTTATTAGATCCTGAAACTATTTCAAAAATAATAGGTAACAACTCAGGTTTTTTGGGAGTATTTATGGCCTCTATTCTTGGCTCTATTACTATGATGCCAACATTTGTTGCATTCTCTACTGGAAATTCTCTTCTTCAAAGTGGAGCTGGGTATCCACAAGTAGCCGCATTAATTTCTACATTAACCTTAGTTGGTATTATGACATTTTCTTTAGAATCTAAATATATAGGAAAAAAAGCAGCTTTTTTGAGAAATTTTTTGGCTTTTCTTTTTTCATTTATAGTTGCTTTTATCCTTGGAAAGGTTATGAGTTTTATATGAAATTAATTATTAAACTATGTAAAAGATATATTTTTTTTATTATTTCTATTGTTCTTCTTATTTTGATTTTTTTTGTTAATTATGATATAGGTATTAACTCCCTTAAAAGTGCAAAGTCTAGCTTTTTACAAATGTTAACTGTTCTTCCTCCTATAATGATTTTGCTTGGGCTTATGGATATTTGGATTCCTCGGGAAACTTTAATTAAATATATGGGGGAAAACTCAAAGGCTTTGGGAATATTTTTTTCAATGCTTATTGGATCTTTAGCTGCTGGACCAATGTATGCAGCCTTCCCTTTTACTTCTGTATTAATAAAAAAAGGAGTGAAATTTAGTAATATTATAATTTTTATGAATGCTTGGTGTGTTACTAAAGTTTCTACTCTTCTTTTCGAGATTACTTCTATTGGTTATAAGTTTACCATTACTAGACTTATTATAGATATACCTGGTGTTATATTAATGGGTTATTTAGTTAATTATTTTATGAGCAAAGATGATTTAAATAAGCTTTATAATTTAAATAATTTATAAAAAAATCCATGATTTTTTATAATCATGGATTTTTCATTTATATTTTTACATATTTTATTATTGAATTCATACATTCATAAAGCCAAGTTAAATAATCTATTTCATTATCTTCTTTTAAATCCTTAGATACAAATTTTATAGTTTCTACGGAATCAGTTATAATATTATCAACACCTAACTTTATCGCATCTTCTGCCATAGTACTATCATTTATAGTCCATACATGGACTTCTTTCCCTAAAGCATGCATAGCATATACTAGTTCCTTCTTTAGCATTTGGTATTCTACAGATATAAAGTCTACATTTAGTTCAGTAAAGTCTCCCACTCCAAATGTTAAAATATAACCAACCTTTATTAAAGGATTATATTTTTTAACTTCCTGTATTGATTTATAATCTAAAGACGATATTACAACTTCTTTATCCATTTCATACTTTTCAATTAATGACACTACTTCCTTAGCTAATGAATCTTCTTCTTTCATTGGTTTTAGTTCAATATTTAACTTTATTTTTCCTTTTGCTAATATTAATATCTCTTCTAAGGTTGGAATCTTTTCATTACTAAAATTCTCACTAAAATAACTACCATTATCTACTGTTCTAACTTCATCTAAAGTCATATATTTAATACTTCTACTTGTTCCATCTATTCTTTTTAATGTATTGTCATGAAATAAAACTACCTTATTTTCTCTAGTTGTCATAACGTCTATTTCTGCATAATCTGCTTTTTCCTCTATCGCAAGTTTTACTGATGAAATACTATTTTCTGGTGCCATTAAACTACTTCCTCTATGAGCAGTTATATGAGGTTCTTTACTTACTACTTTATCGAATACCGCTGTAAGTCCCATTCCACTTACAACTATACAAAATGTTGTAATAACAGCTATTGTAAATTTATTTTTATTTCTATTTAAAAATTTAAAAATCTTTTTTTCATTTAAATCTTTATAAGACGTAAAATTTCTTTCTGAAACATTATAACATCTATATCTATAATATAATTCTACTAGAAATGATATAAATAAAGGTAAATTTATTATTGATATAACTATATATATTATAAAAAATACTACAGAATATGAGATCATAAGTATTAATGATAATATTGAATTTTCATTTAAAAGCGCTATTAATATTTCCCCAGTTAACATAAAACCAACTACAAAAGTAACTACTATTAATTGATTGATTAATACCCAAGATATTATATAACCTAATATTTTAAATTTACTAGCTTTATAAATTTTTACGCTATTTTTAAATGCTTGCTTTAAATTAACATCTTCTATTATTATCGTAGGAATTGATAATATCCACCTTAGAAGTATAATTACAATTAATATTATGCCTGCTATTAATAAAATTGTCCCTCCTATAGATTTTAGTAACTCTATCTTTATAAAAGATGGGATAGTAAGTTTTCTAATTAAAGAGCTATATAAACCTATTCCTGTTAAAGGACCAACTATTCCAGATATAAAAATCCAAAATACCATATATATACTTACTGTTTTGGGTACTATTTTTATTGAATTTATTGTTGCATTTATAAGATTTACTTTTTCATTTTTATGAGATTTATTAGCTATATAGGTTAATATCCCAATTTCTATAAATATAACTAAAAATGATATTATAACTATAAGAGATAAATATATTATCCCATGAAAGGTCAATCCAAGTCTTAATAAATCTTTATTAGTTATATTATATACTCCAATCTTCCCCATAAATTTATTTAATATAAAATAATTTATAGGTATAAATATAAACATAGCTAATAGTTTATATAATATTTCAAAAAACATAATTGCCTTATAGTTAAACATAAAATTTTCATATGTTCTTTTTATTAAATTTATATCTGTTTTTTTCATCTTTGTACTTCCAATACTAAATATTTTATATTTAATAATTTTCTTATTGAATATATTCTTTAATTTATTAATTTATCCTTTTGTATATTAAAAACTTTTTTCCATAATATAATATTTAAAAGTATTAATAACACTCCATATACATATATTCCAAATGTAAATAATGATGCTATAAAATGACTTCCTATAACTATTAGTATAACAAATGCTGAAGTAAATAAACTTATAATACTTTCCCCGCCATTTGTAGGTTCAAACTTTTTAGAAAATGGAAGGGATTTTTTCATTAGTTTAAATAAAATCATTATCATTAAGAATACTGCTAAATATACTATTATCAAATGTTTAATTACATTCCATGAAAAAAGCCATACAAATATCATACTTAGTATAATAAATATTGGTGCTATGAGTTTATAAATAACTCCCTTAATAACTCCTTTAAAAATATATTCTATATTATTAATTGGAACTACACCATAAATCCATGACCCTTTATATTTTTCTGAATATCCAATCATTAATAAAATATTAGGTATCATTAAAAATGCAGCATATATATTTAAATATAGCTTTGAACTCTGTAAGCTAACCTTCCATTCTTGAAAACTATTTACACCATGAAATCCTATTGACATAAATATAAATGGAAATATTAAAGACATTACTAAAATTGGATATATCTTTAATTTGAAATCTCTCTCAGACTGTATAATATCTATTGTAAAATTAAAAAATGCCTTTTCTGTTCTATTTCTACATATAATATTGCTAAATTTATGTGATACTTTACTATTTTTCACATCTTTGCTTACATTATTATTAAACTTTTGAAGATATTTTTCAAAGGCTGGAGTTAACTTTAAATATATTACTATAGATACAATAGGAATTACTATGGCTAGTAAAGTCATTATTACTAAATTTAAACTTATTGTTCTTTCAATAACCATTTCTAAAGGAGCTGCAAACCACATTGGCGCCATTAAATAATGCCATGGTTTACTTGTATAAGTTACCTCAAAGCCAATAACACTAAATATTCTAGGTACTATTTGATATCCTATTATCATTCCAACTGTAAGTATTATTTGAACTACATTTATCATATCCTTTAATTTTTCACCATCGAAGAATTTTAAGACGACAAAATACATTAATGCAGTTATCATTATCATAAATAAATCTATAAGTATTATTTCTATTAAAAATATAATGAAAAATAATATTCCGTAACGTATTGATGCTAATAAAGAAAATCCAGCTAATGCTAATGTTAGATATAATATATATATAAATACATGAGTAAACTTAGCTGCATTTATTGTCTTAGAGCTTACTCCTTTAGTCCCGATTATATTTTTATCTCTAATATCTAATATTACTGTTGAAAAATCAGAAATAAAAACTGTTAGTACCATAAACATAAATCCTGAAAAGTACACTGACATTTGATACATTATATTTACTTTAAAAACCATTGTTATCATTAAGAATAATCCCATTACAACATACATCCATAATGATTTATAAAACTGATTGGAATTATCATCTTTTTTCTTGTTTGCATTTAATACAGTTGAAGTTCTTCTACCATCCATTGTAAACTTAGCAGATAATATAATCTTCATTACATCATAATCTATTCCTGCTTTTTCATATAGTCCTCTAAACTTTTCTAGTACTTTAAATATTTTAAACTCTTTCATTTATTTCTACCTCTTTAACTATAGAAATAAACTTTTCAGCTAAATCTTTGTGATTATTAAATCCTGTTAAATCATTAAAAATTTCCTCTAATGAATTTTCTTTAGACTTTTCCTTTAACTCATTAAAATTACCATCTGCTACTATAACTCCATTATTTATTAATATAATTCTATCACTTATTTTTTCTACCACTTCCATTATATGAGATGAATAAAATATGGTTTTTCCATCTCTAGCAAGCTCGGATAATATTTCTTTTATAACCATTACACTATTAGCATCTAAGCCACTTAAAGGTTCATCTAAAAATAATATTTCTGGATTATGAAGCAAACTTGATATAAGAGTAATCTTTTGCCTCATTCCTTTAGAATATGATGATATTCTAGAATTAAAAACTTCCTCTATTCCTAATATAGCCATAAGTTTTCTTCCCTTTTCTTCTGCTACCTCATAAGGAATATCATAAAGTTGTCCTATAAAAGTAAGATACTCTTTTCCTGTTAAACTATCATAAAGTTCTGCAACTTCAGGAACATATCCTATTTTTTTCTTATAACTCTCTCCTAACTTTGAAATATCCTCTCCAAAAAGCTTTATTTCTCCTAAATATCCCGTAAGTAAACCAATGATAAGTTTCACAGTGGTACTTTTTCCTGCACCATTTGGGCCAATATAACCTATTATATTTCCTTTATAGATATCTAAGTTTATTCCTTTTAAAACTTCCTTAGTGCCAAAGCTCATTTTTAAATCTTTAATTTCAATTACTTTATCTTTTATATTTTGCATCTTCTCTCCCCCTCTATTTAATTTTATGTTACATTAATTATACTGTAAATATATTCTAACTATTTTTCCGCAATCATTACCTTAAGTTTATCTTAAATTATTATATATAAATAAAAGTGATTCTATAAAAATCTAATTAATTAGACCTTAAGAATCACTTTTACTTATTTAAACTTATACTTTAAACTTTGTTACTATTTCAGTTAAACCTTGAGCTAATTCAGCTTGACTTTGAGCTGCTACTGCAACTTGTTCCATTGCTTGTGCCGATTCTGTAACGCTTTCTTGTATTCCTCCTAAGTTTTGCGAAGAATTCTCTGCCATTTCTGCCATGTTTTGTACCGCCTCACTAACTTGATTTACTGTAGCTGATATTTCTTCACTCATGGCTGCTAATTCTTCTGACATCCCATTAACAAAGATACCATCCTTTTGATACTGTTCACCAATCTCAACAAAGGTTTGGAATTGAGGTATTACATTATCGTTCATAAATCTTAATAACTCATTACTATTTCCTGATAAACTTTTAAATGCTTTTTGCACTTTTTCTGTTGTTTTCTTTACATTATCAACAGCATCTGATGATTGCTCTGCAAGTTTTCTAACTTCATCTGCAACAACTGCAAATCCCTTCCCTTGTTCCCCAGCTCTTGCTGCTTCTATTGCTGCATTAAGAGCTAATAAGTTTGTTTGATCTGCTATTTTAGCAATTACATCTGCTAAAATTTTAATTTCATCAACAACTTTACCTTGTTCAATATCTTTTAATATTTCTCTTTCCATATCTACATAAAGATCTTTTGTATTATCTACAGCAGCCTTACTATTTTTTTCAACTTTTTCAGCTCTCTCTTTTATTTTAATAGCATTACTACTACCATCAACTGCTTTACCAGATAGTATTGAAACAGTTGAATCTATTTCCTGAACTGATGCAGTTAATTCCTCTGCTGTTGCACTTGTTTCCTGTACTCCTGAATTAATTTCCTTTGTTGATTCATCTATAATTTCAAACTTTGATGTTATCTCTTGTACTGTTGCTGATAATTCTTCACTTGAAGCACTCATATCTTGTGTACTATTCATAACAGTTTTTATTAATTCTTTTACATTATCTTGAGCCTTATTTAACTCTTGTCCAGTTTCACCAAATTCATCATTATTTTTTATTATAACTGGTGTTGAAAAATCATAGTCTGATAACCTTCTAGCTAAATTATTTATCGCCTTTAATGGATTTGTTATTGACTTTATAATTATAAATGCACAAATAAATAATGCTATTACTGAAAGAATAATTATAATAATTATTACAGTAAGTGAAGCTTTAAATCTATTCAATGAATTATCCAAAGCACTTTCTGCCCAATTCTCATTTTGTTCACTTAGCTTGTCTAAAGTTCCTCTTACTTTTGCTCTTGTATCTATTTGATCTGAGCTATTAAACTTTAGTTTAGCTGATTCTTTCTTTCCATCAAATAATAGATTAATAATAGCTGCTCTATCTTCTCTATATTGTTTCAAATTTTTTTCAAGTTCAGTTAAAAGTTCTCTATCTTCATCTTTAGTAATACCAGTTGTATATACCTTAATTAACTTATCATCTTCTTCTGTTAAAGCTTGTATCTCATCAGTAAGTTTTTTTATTTCCTCTTTGTCTTCGGTATATAACATTAATTTTAAATTAGAATAAATGCTAGCTGTATTTTTATTTATTTTACCAAGTGATGAAATTCCTACTAAATTATCATGATAAATTCCCTCAGCTACATCTTGAATCTTCCCCATATTAACAGCACCTACTATACCTATAGTAAGCATTAAAATAGCAATAATAACATAACTTATTATTAACTTTATAGATATTTTTAAACTCTTAATATCTCTCAAACTATCAACTCCTATTTCTTAATTTTTAACTATTTATTAACAATTTTAAAATCCTATTATTTATTATATCAAACCCAGTACAATATTCAACAAATTTAGCTATTTTTGCTGCTTTTTTTTACTATTAATCTATTTTTTATTTATCTATAGTAAATTTAATTATAACATTTATTAAATACATATTTAGAATAATATTTATATTATCTATAAGCTTATTAAATTTTTTTATAGTATAAATCATTATCTCTAATTATTTTTATTATCTTATCTATTCTTTTAAATATCTCTATTGATTTTTTTTCGACCTTAATATATTCATTCTTCGCTTCATTATATTTGCTATTTCTTATATAATTCAAAGCATTTTCTCCCAATTTATGCAAATCTCTATGTATAGAATCTATTTCTCTCCATACAGATTCTATCTTTTTTTCAGATATATTTATAGCATAATAAAAGTGTCCAAATGCACATTTGGAATTATCTAATTGAAGCGGAATTAATTTTTTATTTTCTATTGAGTAGCTAAGTTTCTCCACCCATATACTATGTTGATTTTTTGCATTAATAAGTATTTCTTCTAAGTCTTTTCCATTTACTGATATACCTAAAAGATTAAATTTATTAAAATAATCTTTATTTTGCCTAATAAATTTATTATCTAATTCTTCTATTCCTTTTGTAATAGAACCCACATCATTATAAGCTTTTGTTAATATACTACCAATATTAACAACTTGTTCTGTACTAGCTGATAGTCTATTTGATACTTCTACAATTTCCTTTGACGACAAGTTTATCTCTTTAAAGGAATATGAAAATTGGTCTATATCTACTTTAATTATATCTACAGATTTAAAACTATCTTTAACTGTTTTTTCTATATCTTTACTTAATATAGAGATTCTATTAATATAGTCACTTGATACATTAATACTTTCTACACTTTTAGATGATTTATCTTTAATACTTTCTGTAAATAATTTTAACTTATCAAGGCTTTCTTTAGTTTCATCGGCTAATTTTCTTATCTCTGATGCTACTATTCCAAAACCTCTTCCCGCTTCTCCTGCTCTTGCTGCTTCAATACTTGCATTTAAAGCTAATAAATTCGTTTGGTCTGCAATATTATTTATAGATTCTACTAATCCATTTATATTACTTATTTCATTTACAAGTTTATCTAAATTACCATTTGCTACTTTATTATTTTTTGTTGCATCTTCACTTGCACTTACTAAAGTATTTATATTATTAATATTACTATTATTACTTTTTGATATATCATCTATATTTGACACTATTTCTTTTATATTAGAATTATTTTTGTTCATAGTAATATTTATTTCTTCTATAGACGCACTTAACTCTTCTGATAACGCTAATGACTCTTGCGATTGATTACTTACTTTATTTAATGCATTTTTTAGTTGTTCTAAATTATAAGTTCCTTCAACTTGTATATTCCCAAGTATAGAACTTAAAGAAATTGTATTTAACAACAACTCTTTCCCTAATTTATCTTCTAATTTCATATTTCCCAAATCACTTTTCATATTTTCATTTTCTACTCTTCTCTTTAATATGTTTCGTATCATCTTACTCCCCGATCTCATAACTAATTTATTACTTATATTATCGTACATTAACTTATAAACCTTTGCTAAAATATATCTTTTTTTGTCTTTTATTTATATATTTTATCTATATCTACTTTTAAATTAAGTATATAATAAACTTAATAATAATCTTAGTTTTAAAGGAGATAATGTATGAATTCAATATTACATAACGGAAATACAATTGGCTTAATTGCTTGCTCTAATGGACTTGATAAATCTTTTTCAGATAAAATTAATATTTTAGAAAAAAAGTTAAATTCTCTAGGATTAAATGTAGTTTATGGAGAAACATTATTTAAAAAGCACTCTATTTTTAGTGGTAGTGCTAAAGATAGAGCTGAAGCTTTAACTAACCTATATTTAAATAAAAATATTAAAGCAATTTTTGATTTATCCGGTGGAGATGTTGCTAATGAAGTTCTTTCATACTTGGATTTTAATGTTATTTTAAATAACCCAAAGCCTTTTTTTGGTTATAGCGATTTAACTGTATTATTAAATGCTATTTACCATAAAACAAAAAACAAAACATACCTTTATCAATTAAGAAATTTAATTGGATCATCTGAAAATATTCAAATGAAAAATTTCGAAAATTCACTTATTAATAATTATAGTGATTTATTTTCTTTTGATTATATATTTATTCAAGGAACTTCAATGGAAGGGACAGTTATTGGCGGGAATATTAGATGTTTACTTAAATTAGCTGGTACTGAATTCTTTCCAGATTTTCAAGATAAAATTCTTTTTTTAGAAAGCCTTGGAGGTGATGTTGCTAAAATGACTACTTTTTTAACTCAATATAAACAACTTGGAATTTTTAAAAAAATTAAAGGAATACTCCTTGGAACTTTCAGCGAAATGGAAAGTAACGAGTATTCCCCTAATATTATAGAAATAATTACATCTATAGTGGATGATCCTAAACTTCCAATAGCTAAAACAAATAATATTGGTCATGGTCAAGATTCAAAATGTCTTATTATTGGAAATTATTATTCTATTTAAAATTTAATATGGCAATATCCACCTGGATTTTTCTTTAAATATTTTTGATGGTATTCTTCAGCTTTATAATATTTTTCTAGTGGTTTTATTTCAGTTACTATTAAGTTATCATATTGCTTTTGAATTTCCATCTTACTTTTTATTATTTTTTCTAAATCATCTGAATCAATATAGTATATCCCACTTCTGTATTGATTTCCTATATCATTACCTTGTTTATTAAGTGTAGTTGGATTTATTATTGACCAAAACTCCCTTAATAGATCTTCTAAAGAAATGACTTTTTCATCATAAATTATATTGCACACTTCAGCATAATATGTATTTTTATAGCAAACCTCTTTATAAGTAGGATTTTCCGTTATACCATTTGCATATCCTACTTCTGTTTCAATAACTCCATTTATTCTTGAAAAGTACTCCTCAACTCCCCAAAAACATCCTCCTGCAAATACTATCTGTTTCATACCTTCACCTCTTTTCTTAAAATTAATTAATATAGATTATTATACTATAAAAGATTATTATTTCTAATATAATTATAGAAATATATATTTTATGCTAAAACTTTTAAAACAGCCTCTCCAAAAAAATATCCTGCTCCCATAAACGCTCCATTCCATATAAGAATTCCTAAGGCAGAATATATAGTATATTTTAAAAAGTTTAACTTAAGTGCTCCTGCTGGTAATGATACTATTGTTCTTATCATTGGAATAAGTTTACTTATAAATATTCCATAATTCCCTTTTTCTCTAATTAACTTTATGTTTTTATCTACAACTTCTTTTTGTTTTGGAAACTTATCCGTATATTTTTTTATTAGTATTTCACCACCATACCATCCAATTCCATATAATATCCAACTTCCTATAACTCCTGCTAAAACCGATACCCCTATTGCTAAAAATAAATTCCCTTGACTATTTGCAACCCATGCTCCTGCTAATGGAAATATTATTCCTGCTGCTAAACCTGGTAAATTTAAATATTCTAAAAATACTATAATAAACAAAAAAATCATACCATAATTTGAAAGATAACTTGTCACTTCATTTATACTCATATTTACTTCCTCCTTATTCTAATTCTATATTTATATAATAAAATAAATTCTTTAAAATAAAGTATATATAAACCTAAAGATTTCCTAAAGATTTTCTTTATAACAGTTTAAGAGTATATGTTTTAATATTAAATAATTTTATAATAACTCTTTAGAATTTAATATAAAAAGAAGCTATGAATAAAAATTTCATAGCTTCTCTTTATATTTTTAAGGTTACATATAATCTTTAGTTTCAGTTTTTAATCCTTTTTTTCTTAACTTACTTTCAATAATATCTTTAATTATTGAATAAATAATAGCAAATAAAGGAACTCCTATAATCATACCTACAAGTCCTAAAACTTTTCCTGCCACTAATATCGAAAATAGTATCCAAAAGGCTGAAATTCCTATTGAATCACCTAAAATTTTAGGTCCAATTATATTTCCATCAATTTGCTGAATAATAAGTATAATTAATAAGAACCATAATGCTTGAATTGGTGAAACAAAAAGTATTATTATAAAGGATGGTATCGCACCAATAAATGGTCCAAAAAATGGAATTATATTTGTAACACCTATAATTACTGAAAGCAATATTGTATATGGCATTTTAAATATAGTTAATATAATAAATGTCAATATACCAATTATAATGGAGTCAATTATTTTTCCACTTAAAAATTTACCAAAGGTATCATTGCTTCTATGCATTAACTTAACAATTATATCTGCATGTTCCTCTGATAAAATTCCGTAAGTTATTTTCTTACTTAAAGCACAAAGATTTTCTTTATCTATTAATAAATATATTGAAATTATTATTCCTAATATAATATTCCAAATACTTGAGGCGATTTTCGCAAGTGCTCCACCTAAAACTGGTATTAAATTTGTAGCAAATTTAATAACGTAATCAACCAAACCATTAAAATTATCAATAATAACCTTTGAATATTGCTCTTCTATATTTAATCCTTGTACTAATTCATATACAAAGTTAGTTGTATTTGTTATATATAATGGAATATCATTTACAAGCCCTATAATACTATCCATTAACTGTGGTAAAAGAAAGTGAATAAACAAACTTAATATTAAAAAAGCTGTTATGTATGATAATAATATTCCTATTCCTCTAGTTGACTTAATCTTTACTTTTTTTAAAATATTCATTTTAAAAACTTTATGTTCATAAAAGTCTAAAAGAAAATTTATTATGTACGCAATTGAAAATCCAATTATAAATGGTTGTAATATTGTTAATATAACTTGAAGTTTATCAGTAAATATTGATACTTGTGATATTGCTAAGTAAAAGATAATAACTGATATAGCTACTAGAAATGAGTATATAGCAATAGTTGTATATTTGTTATTCCAATTTATTTTCATCTTTACCTCTCTTTACTAATTTATATATTTTATATAATTTATTCTTCATTTATACTTTGTAACCATAATTATATACTATTTAATCTTAAATTCAAACATTATGTATTATTTTAGTAAATTTTTTATATTATATTATTAAAATAAATAGAGCTAATGGAAATATTATTAACCATTAGCTCTATTCTAATTAAGATTTTTTTTGTTTTTTCTCTCGTAAATATATGATGTTATAACACTTAAAACCATAAGTATTATTCCCGCAATGAGCATACCCCTATTATTATCTATTGGACATACATCATGGGGAAGCATAGATTTAACTTTATATATTTGATAATACCCTAGTACACTTACAACTATTCCTATGTAAAAAGTTATATTAGAAATCTTATTAAAATTCATATTTAAACTCTCCTTAATTTATTTATATTTTAGAAAAGTAATATAAATTCAATATAACAATTTAAGATATTTATATCAAGTAGTTACTTTTTAGTGCTCTTTAATCTATAAATTATTCAATGTTTCTCTTAAGCTATCTCTAAGAAAATTCATATTAAATCTTTCTCCTGGACAACTTTTAGTAACTCCTTTTAATTCTCTATGCCCTATAACCCTATTGGGTTCTATATCATATTTAAACATAAGATATATACATAATTCTATTAATGACTCCCATTGTTCATCGGCTGGTACACTTTCATCAAAATTTCCTGCCATTGCTATTCCTATAGAATCAATATTATTTCCTTTTGCATGTGCACCTACATTGTATCCTCTTCCTTCTACAATTTCACCATCTTTTTCAACAAAAAAGTTATATCCTATTCCGGCCCATTTAAATCTATCTTGATGCATTTTATGAGTGGTTAATGTTGTTAACTCCGGATTATGTGTATGATGTATAATAATTTTTCTAATATTTTCTAACGGCTTTAAATCTTCATTAAACTCTAAATTTAATATTTTTATTTTAATTGAACTTTACCTCCTAAATATTATATTTTATATTTTCATTTTTATCACTCTATATATGATAAATGAAAACCTGTTATTCATAATATATAATTGACTTAATAAACAATATCTATTCTAATTTAAAAATTATATTTTAATCTGAGTTTTTTAGCAATTTTTTTCTTTTATATTTAACTAATATCTTTGTTCCTGTTGAAACAAATACAACACCTAATGCAAGTGCACCTGCTGATGCTATTGTATTTATTCCTAACTCTAAAGATTTCATAACATTTCCTGTAATTGCCTCAACCATTGTATAATACATTCCTCCCCCTGGAACTAATGGTATAAATGCGCAGATTATAAAGGTTGTAACTGGTGTCTTTAGTATTCTTGCAAATACTTCAGAATATATACTAAGACTTATCGATGCTAAAAATAAAGCAGTTATCTCTGTTGTTCCAATAAATATAGAAAATTTATATACAAACCACCCTAAAGCACCACATAATGCTGCAAAAAATAATTTTTTTCTTTTTATATTAAACAATATTCCAAACCCTAGTGTTGCTAAAAATGCAGAAAAGGTCTCTAATATCATATCTATATCCCTCCAAAAACTCTTATCCAAAAACTTAATACAATACCTGTTCCAACAGCTACTGCAATTGCTGTTAAAAACGCATCTGCTGCTCTAGCTACTCCTGATACTAAATCTCCTGCAACTGTATCTCTAATTGCATTAGTTATTGAAAGACCAGGAACTAACAACATTATAGACCCTATTATAACTTTGTCCATATCATTTGCTAATCCTATTTTAATAGAAATTATAGCTAATAGTGCCAAAATACCTGCCGATATACTTGTAATAAAAAATGAATTTATTTCTATGTTCTCACATTTAATTGAAAAATACTTAACTACTAATCCAATAAAGAATGCAGAAACAGCATCTCTAAATGATCCTTGAAATAAAAATACAAATCCAAATGCACCAATAGCTGAAAAAAGAATTGTAGTATAAAAAGAATATCTCTCTTCTTTTTCTATTATTCTTAATTTTTCATTTAACGTTTTTATAGTTAGCTTATCATTTATTATATTTCTTGAAATATCATTCACTCTATCAACTTTATGCAAATCTACAGATCTATCTGATATTCTTTTTACTGTTGAATATGTTTGTCCATTATTTGAAACTGAAACTATAATTACTGTTGGAGTTGCAAAACTATCCGCTTCTTTAACTCCATATATCTTACATATTCTATTTATAGTTTCTTCAACTCTGTAAGTTTCTGCTCCACTTTCAAGCATTATTTTACCTGCATAAGTTGCAACTTCCAGTATTTCATTGGTATTCATAGATATTTCCTTTCTATATTAATTATTAATTTCCTATATTATACATTCCTTAAATATTAACTGTCTATATTATAATATTAATAAATTTTAAATTAATATATTCATACTAATAAAAAAGTGTTAATTTACAATTTATAAATTAACACTTTTTCTGATTCATTATACTTTTTTTACTTAAGCATGCTCAAAACTTTTTCCACTTTTCATTGCTTTACGTTCTAAAAGTAAATTTAAAATAAGATTATTTAATGACCAATCCTTTGAAGTCTCTGTAACTGTTGCAATTAATACATTATTAATTTTAATTTTTTTTAAATTCTCCATAAAAATATTCAACTTTAATTGAGAAATGTTGTTAAATATTATTGTTCTTTCTTTTTGTCCATTTTCATCAACCTTTAATTCCTCATTAGCTATTATATCTTTTACTTTTGATTCTCCATTTTTATATGAAATTATAACTTGATCCTTAATTCCTAATATATTTGCAAGGTTTTTTATTCCTTGAAGTTCTTTACCATTAAAATTGCAAATTATTATGCAACTTCTTTCATCTTTAATATTATTATCTTTAATATCTATTTCCTTAAAAGACATTTCTTCACCTCTTTATTATATAATAATTACTATTATATAATATTTTTATTTCTCCTTCAATACAAAAATATTCTTATATTATTAAAAAAATTATAGATGTTAAATACTGCTATAGATTTCATTGAAGTAAATATAAAATATAGTAAAATTTCTTCTAAAAAGAAATTTTATAAATATTTATATACTATATTACAATAAACGAAGCTACTAAAAATATAGTAGCTTCGTTTATATTATTTTTTATTTAAATTTTCTTTTACATACGTTGGTAGCATAAAAGCCCCTGTATGTATATCCGTATTATAATACTTTGTTTCTAACCCTAATTTAATCCAATTTTCTTTATTAAAATCTTTTATAGGATGTAAATTTTTTGATGCAAAACAAAACATCCAATGTCCTGAAGGATAAGTTGGCATATGATATTGATATGCTTCACATACGTTAAATAATTCTTTCAGTTTATTAAATGATCTTTTCATTTCTCTAGCATTATTTGGATAATATGGACTCTCACATTGATTTATCAATATACCATTTCCTGTTAATGCTCTGTAACAGTTTTTATAAAATTCTGTAGTAAATAATCCCTCTCCAGGACCTATAGGATCTGTAGAGTCAATTATAATTAAATCATATAAGTTTTCTTTTCCTTCTATAAACTTTATTCCATCCTCAAAGTATAAATTTACTCTTTTATCATCTAATTTATTTGCAGTAAAAGGTAAAAATTTCTTTGATGCGTTAACAACTTCTTGATCAATTTCTACCATATCTATATTTTCTATATTTTTATATCTAGTTAATTCTCTAACTGTACCACCATCTCCAGCACCTATAACTAGTATATTTTTTACATTTTCATTAGTAGCCATAGCTACATGAGTTATCATTTCGTGATAAATAAATTCATCTTTTTCTGTAACCATAGTCCAGTTATCAATAACTAATACTCTTCCAAATTCATAAGTATCTAAAATATCTATTTTTTGAAATGGACTTTGTGATGAGTATAAGTGCTTTTTAACTTTCATAGAAAAATTTACATTTTCTGTTTGGTTTTCAGTATACCATAATTCCATATTCATCATTAAACCTCCATCTTAAAATTCATATCCATATTATCATAGGCTCCATTAGCAAAAGTTCTGACCTTGTCTACAAGTCCCCTTGCCACTTCTGTAGATTCGCTTCTTTCAGCTTTTAACACCTCTTCTAAATATTTAAATCCAAGCCAAGGGTTAACAGAGTCTCCACAAGTAAATAAATCTACTGAAGCATATCCATATTCAGGCCATGTATGTATTGTAAGATGTGATTCCTGGATTATTACAGCACCGCTGACTCCCCAGGGATTAAATTTGTGAAAACAGCTTGTTACTATTGTAGCTTTTGCTTCAATAGCAGCTTGCTTCATATGATCTTCAATAATTTTGTGATTTTTCAATATTTCCTTATCACAGTTATAATATTCTACTAGTATATGTCTTCCTAATTGTTCAATTTTCATAAAAAAATCCCTCCATAAATTAAATTTTTAGTTCCATCCAACAGATAAATACTTAACTAACAAAAATGCTTCACTCATATAACCTCCTATTTTTTTAAAAAAGTTTAGTATATGTAAACTCAAAGTTAATATATACTAACTATATCATTTTATCAACCAACTTTTACCTTGTCAATATTTAAAAAATCTTTTTTATTGGAATGTTTTTCTAATGTAAACAATAAAAAAATAGATATATTTATCTCTTAAGTATTAATAAAATTTCTAATACCTTAGATATAAACTATATCTATTTTTAAGTTAATTTAATTAAAATATCTTTCCAGGATTTAATATATTCTTACTATCAAATGCCATTTTAATTCCAGACATTATCTCTATCATATTTTCTCCAATTGACTCATGTAAATATTCCTTCTTCGCAAATCCAATTCCATGTTCTCCTGATACCTTTCCATGTAATTCCTTTGATTTTTTATACATAACCTCCATTACACTATTAAGTTTTTCTTTCCATTTATCTTCATCTAAATTATCTTTTAATATATAAACATGTAAATTTCCATCTCCAGCATGTCCAAAACTTCTAATTCTTATATTAAATTCTCTTTCTACACCTTTGGTAAATTTAACAAATTCAGCAACTTTATTTCTTGGCACAACAACATCAACTTCGTCCATTTCACTTGTTGAAGCTTTTATTGCTTCTAAGAATGCGCCTCTTGCTGACCAAATTGATTCTTGTCTTTCTTCTGTATCTGAAATAAATGCATCTAATGCACCTTCTTTTAAGCATATATCTGCTACCTTTTCATAATCATTTTCTATCTCTTCTTTTGAGTTTCCATCAAAAGTTAATAGTAAATATGCATCTGAAGTATTATCTGGAAATTTCTTTCCTAGAAATTCTTCTGCAGCTACAATAGCTTCTCTTTGCATAAATTCTATTGCTGTTGGAATTGATTTAGATTTTATTATCTTAGGTACAGTTTCTATTGCAGCATCTAAATCCTTAAATGGGATTAATAAACTAATAGCTTTTTTAGGTAATGGAAGTAATTTTAGTGTGGCTTTAGTTACTATTCCTAAAGTTCCTTCTGAGCCTACTATTAATTCTTTCAAACTATATCCTGAACTATTTTTGACAACTTTTCCGCCCAAATCTACTATATTTCCATTTGGCAAGACAACTTCTAAACCTCTTACATAATCTCTTGTTACTCCATATTTAACAGCTCTCATTCCTCCAGCATTAGTACTTATATTTCCTCCGATTGTTGCTGTTTTTTCACCTGGATCTGGTGGATAAAATAAATCGTGTTCCTCTACATATTTACTAATTTCCATTAATAATACGCCTGGTTCTAAGGTTAAAGTTAGATTTTCCTCATCTAATTCTAATATTCTATTCATTTTACTTAGATCTATTATTATTCCACCATAAAGAGGAACTGCTGAACCAACTAACCCTGTACCTGATCCTCTTGGAGTTACTGGAATATCCTTTTCATAAGCATACTTCATAACCTTTGATACTTCTTCAGTACTTAATACTTGAACTACTATATCTGGCATTTTTTTAATAGCGCCAAGTTCATCATGACTATAATCTTCATTTATATTTTCACCATAAAAAACTCTTTCATTATCATTAATTATTGATTCAATATATTTAATATCACTTTTATCAATTTTTTTGTAGTTCATCTCCTATTCCCCCTTCTCCATTTTAATTTTTTCAATAAGTTGTGGAATTACTTCGTATATATCTCCTACTATTCCATAATGAGATACCTTAAATATTGGAGCTTTTTCATCCTTATTAATTGAAAATATATAATCAGAATTATTCATTCCTGCTGTAAATTGAACTGCTCCTGAAACTCCACATGTTATTATTAGCTTTGGTCTTACAGTTCTTCCACTTAATCCAACTTGCTTCTTTGCATCAAGCCATCCTGATTCTATCAAAGGTCTTGTACAAGCTATTTCTCCGCCTAAAAGATCTGCAAGTTCTTTTATCATTTGTAAATCTTTTTCAGTTTTAATACCTCTACCAGCTACAACTATTACTTCTGCTTCTGAAATACTATGTTCTTTTTCCTTTTTAGTAACCTTTTGCACCTCTATATTTGATTTTAATTTTGAATCCTCTATATCGCAAACGATTACTTTGCCAGTTGCATTTTCTTCTCTTTCCGATGCTGACATAACCTTGTATCTAACTGTTGCTAATTGAGGCCTTGAGTTCGGAGTAACTATTTGTGCCATTATATTTCCACCAAAAGCTGGTCTTATTTGAACTAAATCAGTATTTTCCTTCATATCAAGTACTGTACAATCTGCTGTAAGCCCAGTTCTAAATCTTGCTGCTACTCTAGGAGCTAAAGATCTACCAATGGTAGTTGCACCAACTAAAATAGCTGATGGCTTAATAGTATTTATAAACTCTTCAAAAGCAGCTGTATATGGCTCTATAGTGAAATACTTTAATTGTGGTTTATCATAAAGAAGTACTTCATCTACTCCATAGTGTAATAGTTCTTTAGCCCTATCTTTAATTTTATATCCTATAAATACACAATATACTTTATGTCCTACTTTTTTTGCAAGCTCTCTAGCTTTTCCTATAAGTTCAAATGTTACTGGATGTATTTCTCCATCTACGTGATCAACATAAACTGCTACACCACTCCACTTGTTCTTATCTATTTTCTTTACTTCTTCTTCTATATATTCAACTGCACCTTTAGGACCATTTTTAACACATAATCTACACATTTTACAACTTGCATTTATTTCTAGCCTTCCATTAACATTTTCCATTGCTCCAAAAGGACAAATTTTCATTAATTCGTTTATATCCAATATTTTTTCTTGGTTTACAACAAGCTTTGCCATTTCTTATTCCTCCTAAATGAACTTTAACTCTTTTAATTTAGATGATATTTTTTCACTTAATTCTTGTGAATCTCCATTCCACATCTCATGCTCATCGTTTGATAACGGTGGAAATATTCTTTCAACCTGAGTTGGTGATCCATTTAGACCATATTTCTTTTCATCCTTATCTTCAAAGTCTTTTAAAGAAATAACTCCTATTTCTCGTTCCTTAGTTTCTATTTTTCTTCTATAAGATGGAAGCCTTGGTTGAAATATATCTTTTTCTACTGTTAACAAACAAGGATACTTAATTTCTGAAACCTCAATTGTATCTGGCATATCCATTTCAACTACAATTGATTTTTCCTTTATTTCTAATATTTTTCTTACATTTGCTATATGTGGTATTTCAAGATATTCTGCCATTTCTGGACCAACTTGTGCTGTATCACCATCTGTAGTTTGCTTTCCACAAATAATTAAGTCCATATCTCCTATTTTCCTAATACCTTGTGATAATGTATATGATGTTGCAAGAACATCTGCACCTGCAAATTTTCTATCTGATACTAAACTTCCAATATCTGCTCCCATTGAAAACGCTTCTTTTATAACCTCCATTGCTTGTGGTGGCCCCATACTAATTACTTTTATAGTACCTCCAACCTTACTTTTTATTTGTAATGCTGTTTCTAGAGCGTATAAATCATATGGATTCATTTTTGAGTCTATTCCATCTCTTTTTAATACTCCTGTTTTTTCATCAACTTCAACCTTTGAAGTTCCTGGAACTTGTTTAATACAAACTACTATATTCATAGTAACTCTCCCCCATTCTACATACTTGTTTTAAAATAAAGTCGCACCAAAGAAAACAATTATTCCTAGCACTCCTACATATGCTATAAAAAATTTTAAAGTTGAATTTAGTATTTTCCCTTCTTTACCAGCAAGATTTGTAGCTGCTGTAGCCACTGCTATACTTTGTGGAGAAATTATTTTTCCAGCTGTTGCGCCAGCTGTATTTGCTGCTGCTAACCAACATGGATCTACCGCTAATGATTTTGCAGCTTCAACCTGAAGCCCACCAAATAATACATTAGCAGACGTAGCGCTACCTGTAACAAATGTACCAAGTGCTCCTATTAAAGGTGATATTAACGGATAAAATCTTCCTGTTACCATAACTAAAACTATAGCTATAGACTTAATCATTCCACTATATCCCATAACTTTTGCAAGTGCTACTATCGATAGTATTGTTATACCAGATTTACTCATTTGTTTTATTGTATTTTTCAAAACATTTAGCATTTCATTAAATGTTGCACCTTGTACTTTTCCACCTATAAATGCTGATATTAAAATCATAATTCCTGGAGTTGCAACCCAAGTTATTGTGTATGGACTTGCAGACTCTCCCTTATAAATTGTAAGGGATGTTTTAAGAACTGATAAAGTCTCATTTATTCCTTTAAATAAAGGACTTGTTAAAAGAATAAATACAAATATTAATATAAAAGGTAACCATGCTATAATACATTTTTTAATGGGTATTTTTTTAATCTTACTTGATGTTTTATCCTTATGAAATTTCTTAGCCATACATACCGTAAGTATTAATGATAAAACAGATCCAATTACTACTGGAAGTTCTGCACCTAAGTATTTAGCAAATATCAATTGGGGAATAGCAAAGGAAAGCCCTGATACAATTGTTATAGAAAAAACACCTTTTATTCCCTTAATACCTTTTCCTGTAATCATTACTAAAACTATAGGAATTATTAAAACGAATACAAATAACTGTATTGCTACTGCATAACTTAACTCAACAGAAGATAAGTTTGCAAGTTTTGCTAATGTATTAACCGGAAGTCCAATTGCTCCAAATGCTGTTGGAGTTGCATTTGCAATTAAACAAACTATTGCTGCAAATATAGGATCAAATCCTAGTACAATCATAATACTAGCTGGTATTGCAACAGCAGTTCCAAATCCTGCAACAGCTTCTAAGAAACCACCAAATCCCCATGCTAGAATTAATACTAGTATTCTTTTATCTGTTGTTACACTTGTAAGCATACTTTTTATAATATCCATACTTTTTGTATAAACTGATAAATTATAAGTAAATACTGCAGCTATAATAACAAGCATTATTGGCCATAAGGCTAAAACAATTCCTTCTAATGTAGCTGATATAGATTCTAAAAAAGACATTTTCCAAATAAAAACAGACAGTATTATAGTAAAAACTAAAGCAATAGGACATATCTTGTATCCTGGAATTTTAAAAACCCCAAGAGAAACAATTAGTAATATTATTGGTAATAATGCAATAAAAAACATGGAATATTCATTCATTACCCCACCCCTTTTAAAATATATTGGTAAATTGGTACTACCAATCTTTACGCTAATTATATACCTTTATATTCCAAATATCTATAATTGTTATTAAGTTAACAGTAAATTACTTCCAAAAAATCAAAAAAATATAGGCATAATGCCTATATCAAAAATAATTTTTTTTATTTACTTTTATTTTATACCATATTTTGTTATTTATTTAACTTTTACTCTATGTACCTTCTTATAAGATTAAAATGATCTTTCATAACCTTATATGCTTCATTCTCATTTCTTACTTTTAAAGCTTTATATAATTTTTCATGTAAATTAGATAATTTCTCTTTATTTTCTTTATCTGCTAGTATATCTTTTCTTAAATCTTTAATAAATCTATCCATAATTTGAGATAATACCTCTAATATATCTATTATTAATTTATTACCTGATGCTTCTGCAATTGTATAGTGAAGTTCTTTATCTAATTTTACACTTATATTCTCATCTTCACTGTTCTTTAAGTCCTCAACAAGCTGTCCTATTTTTTCTATTTGAGAATTGCTTATTTTTCTTGCGGCTAATAAAGTTGTTTCAAGCTCTAACATTTCTCTAAGCTCATATATCTCCATTAAATTACTTTCTTGAAGCATAAACATAATAGATAATGGCTCAAATAATAAGGAGTCAAAATTTTCTTTTATATAATTTCCAGCTCCTTGTCTACTTTCAATAAGCCCAACTACATCTAAGGCTCTTAATGCCTCTCTCACTGAAGTTCTACTAACTCCAAGTTCTTCTGCCATAACTCTTTCCGTTGGAAGCTTATCTCCACGTTTTAGAACTCCAGCTTTAACCATAGTTTTAATTTGTTCTACTACTTGTTCATATACTTTAGTACTTTTTATTTCGTCAAACATATCCTCACCTCAGTACCTTATAAATAATAAAATATCCTAATCTAATTTTAATTATTAAATTAACTTTAATTTTTTTAAACCTTTATAAATACCTTCATTTTCTACATCTTCTGTAAAATCATATGCATATTCCTTCAGCCTTTTATGATATCCACCCATGGCAATACCATGCTTTACAACTTGGAACATTTCAATATCATTTTCTCCATCTCCAAAAGCATAAGTTTTTTCTCTATCTATCCCTAACTTATTTATTAATTGCTCTATTCCATATCCCTTAGTGTATGTCTTTATATACATTTCAAAAGATATTCCTTGAGGATGTTTCATAAATGCAAAATCATCATTATATTTATTTAAAACACTTTCATAAGTATTTTCATCATTATTTATTACTATTATCTTATTACACTTAACAATATCATTATCCCATTTATCTGTAAAAGACTCTTCACTTATATTAGCTCCATTAATAAGTTCCATTAATTTTTCACTTTTATAACTAGATATATAACTCTTTTCCTGCCCCTCTAACATATAGTGTATATTATTTTCTTTGAAAAATTCTAATATCTCATTTAACTTCAGCTTGTCTATATAGTAATTAAATAAAACCTCATCTTTAAAATCTGCATAAGATCCATTACAAGCTATATATCCATTAAAACCTAGGTTAATAAGGTTCTTATCAATACAACTTTTAGGTCTTCCTGTTGCAAGAATAGTTAAATAGTTTAATTCCTTTAATTTATTTATTGCTTCTTTTGTACTTTGTGTTGGTACACATATTCCTTTAAAACAATCTATTAATGTTCCATCTACATCAAAAAATACAACTCCATTATATTTTCCCATTATATTTCCCACCACTTTCTTTTAAACTTTACTTTATTATAATCTATAAAATGTTAGTTATAAATAAAAAATCCTGTATATTTTTATCTTATATATATTATTAACATAAACTTTATAGAAAAAAGCTTGATTGTTATTAACCAAGCTTTTTTTATCATCTTAATTTACTATTAATTTATTATTAGTTGTTCTAATTGTAAGAACTAAATCAAATGCCATAATAATACAACCTAAAATAGCTATTATTCCCCATATTCTCATATAGTTTATAAATATTGCATTAATAATTGGTTGAATAAATATAATTCCTATAAATGATAAAATCATCCAATAAAAAGAAAATCTTAATGAAATTAAACCTTTATAGTTATATTTCAAATTTGAATAATCCCAATATTCTTTATTAAAAAATCTTCTTAATAAATAACCACTAATAAATTCTATTAATGTTGGTATTATAAAATATAGTACTATCAATAAACTGCTATTAATATTACTGTATTTATTAACTATAACTAATAATGTAAATGCTATACCATACATCGGTTTATATGGCCCCTTCATAAATCCATCTTTCTTAAATTCCCCTGTAATAATATAACTATATAAGTTTTCAATAATCCATCCTATAAATGAATATAATAAAAAGTTAAACAAAATAAATATAAAAGTATCCATAATTATACCTTCCTTACTTTTCTAATTTATTTTAGTTTAACCATTTATCATTTAATGATACTATTATTTAGTTAATTCTTCTTGATCTTTAGTTTGTCTTGATATATTTAACAGTATTCCCATTGCAGCCAAGTTAAATACTAAAGATGTACCTCCATAACTTATAAATGGAAGTGGAACACCAGTTACTGGCATTGATCCTGTTACAACAGCAATATTTATTATAATCTGAATTGCAATTATAGATATTATTCCTGTAGCTAATAAAAGTCCATAATTATCTATTGATTTTTTAGCCACATTTATTCCTCTATAAATTAAAAATAAAAATACTGAAAGTAAGAATATACAACCTATTAAACCTAACTCTTCTCCAATTACTGCAAATATAAAGTCATTATGAGGTTCTGGAATATATAAAGCCTTTTGTTTTGACTGTCCAAAACCTACCCCAGTTACTCCCCCTGATCCAAGAGCATATAAAGATTGAATAAGCTGAAAGCTTTTTCCTGATGGATCACTCCATGGATCTAAAAAAGCAGTTAATCTTTTAAGTCTATATCCTGATGTAAATATGGCAATAAGTCCTGCTGCTATTGCTGGTGGTACAAGAAATGATAAGTGCTTAATTTCTGCACCTCCAACTAAAATCATTATAAATGTAACTATCATAATAATTGATGCAATACTTAAATTTGGTTCAATTAAAATTAAACCTGCAAATACTCCTGCAATTCCTAAGTATAAAATAACTCCACTCCAAAAATTTTTAACCTTTCTTCCATTAGCATCTAAGCTCATAGCTAAAAATAATACAACTACATATTTTGCTATTTCAGATGGTTGCAGTGATACTCCAAAAATATTAAGCCATCTACTCGCACCATTAGTATCACTTGTAAATAAAACTGCAACTAATAATATTAGCGTTCCTATCATACCAATAAGAGTTACCTTTTTATACACGTGATAATCTATTGACATTGTACTTATCATTACAATTATCCCTACAAAAGACCATGTTAATTCTTTTTTCAAGAAAAATTCGCTATTTTGCTTTTCATATAATGCATAATATGAACTTGAGGAGTATACCATAATAATTCCAATACATACAAGTAAAATTACAGCACATAATATAGCAATATCAATTCTACCCATTTTCTTCTTTTTCTTCTTTAATCTCATATAAATTGCTCCTTTCTCTTTATATTACAAATATTGCTATAATTATTTAAGTTCTAGCTTTACTGAAATACCTTTTTCTATAGTTTGTCCAGCTGCTATACTTTGACTAGATACACTACCATTTCCAGATGTAGTAAACTTCATTCCAATTTTATTAAGTATTTCACTTGCTTTTTCAAGTGAATATCCTTTTAAATCTGGCATAATAATATTTTTATCTATATCTGAAACTTTACCGGTTGTAATTGTTAAATCTGCACCCGCTTGAACTATTGAACCCGGATAAGGATTTATATTAATAACAGTTGAATCTGTTCCATCAACTGATACATTTAAATTATTATCATTCAATATTTTTTCAGCTACTTTAACTGATTTCCCTCTTACTTCTGGTACTATAATTTGACTTGTAGGTTTATTTTTTTCTATATATACTGGTGAATTTATATAATCATAAATTTCTTTAATAAGCATTTCTAGTAAAGGTTTTGTTACTGGACCTCCATAATATTTATCAGGACTTGGTTCATCTACCTTAATAAATATTGTAACTTGTGGATCATCAACAGGATACATTGCAACTACAGAAGCTATATACTTATCAGAGTAATATCCACCTAAAACTGGATCTGGCTTTTGAGCAGTACCTGTTTTAGCTCCAACTCTATATTTTTCTCCCATAAATTTTCCTATTGGTCCGCCATCATTTATTGTTCTCTCAAGATAATCTCTAACAATAGCAGTATTATCTGCTGACATAACACCTTTTTTAACTACTGGAGTATATACTTCATCTATTACCTTTGTTCCATTTTCATCTTCATGAGAAATCTCCTTTAAAAGATGTGGTTGTACTAAATCTCCTCCATTTGCAATTGCATTAAATGCAGTCATTAGTTGAAACGCATTTACTGTATTAGTTTGTCCAAATGAAATAGTAGCTAAATCCATTTCGCTAATATCTTCATTTTTCTTAACAATTCCAGCACCTTCTCCATCTAAATCTATATTAGTTAATTTTCCAAAACCATATTTTTGTATATACTCACTTAACTTTTCTCTTCCAAGTCTACTACCAAGTTCCATAAAACCTACATTACAAGAGTTTTGAAGTATTTGTGGAAGAGTCTGTGTTCCATGACCATCAAGTTTCCAACATTTAATTGTTGTATCTCCAAACTTAACCCCACCATTACAATGAAATGTATCATGTTCACTTGCTAAACCTTCTTCCAATACTGCCATCATAGTAAAGTTTTTAAATGTAGATCCTGGTTCAAAAGTATCACTTACCAAGCTATTTCTAAACATATTTTCAAGCTTTTGGCTATCATTTTCACCATTAAACCTTTCATATTCCTCATATGGATTATTTGGATTAAAGTCTGGTTTATTAGTCATTGCCAAAACTTCTCCATTTTTAGGGTTCATAACTAAAATAGATACACCTTTTGACTTATTATCTGTCATTCCCTTTTCTGCAATTTTTTCAATCATATACTGAATATTTTCATCAATAGTTAAAGAAACATTTTTCCCTGGTATTGGAGCTGTATATTGTAGTGAATTATTAGGAAGTTGTGTTAAAGCTCCATCTACTTCTGATATTCTTACTCCACCTATTCCTGCCAAATATTTATTATACTTAAGTTCAATACCATTTAATCCTTTATTATCTAAGCTAACACCACCTAAAGTATGAGCTAAGAAATTATTATTAGGATACAATCTTTTTGTATCACTTGAAATAATTACTCCATAAATTTTAAGCTCCTTAACTTTATCAGCTATAGACTTTTCTATTCCTCTAATTAATGTAGCTGATGATGCATACTCTCCATTTTGCTTCTTTGTTTCTAGCTTTTCTAGAACTTCAGCTTTATCCATACTTAAAGCTTTAGCAAGTTCTACTGCTAATTCATCAATAGTTCTTTTTTCTTCTTCATTTCCTCTTATTGTCTTTAAGTCAAGATCTATTCTATAAACATTAATAGTAGATGCTAAAGTTTCTCCATTTCTATCTAATATATCTCCTCTTTTAGCAACAAGTTTATCTAAAGATTCTCTTTGCTCCTCTGCCATAGATGTATATTCAGAATTTTTATATACCATTACATATGTTAATCTTATAAGAAAAAAACAAAATACTAAACTTATACATATAGTTATAAAGCTAAGTCTATTAACTGCTTTTTTTCTTCTACCTGTTAAATCCTTTTTCATTATATTTTTTTTCATTTTAATTCCCATTCCTTATTAATAATCACTTCCTGCTAAATATCCTGTAGAAAAAGCTATTTGAAGATTATATCCTCCTGTTTCTGCATCTACATCTATTACTTCACCTGCAAAGAAAAGATTTTTTATTATTTTTGACTCCATAGTAGAGGCGTTTATTTCCTTAATGCTAATACCCCCACTTGTAACCATAGCTGCTTTTATTGTTAATGTTTCCTTAACTGTAAGCTTCATTTCCTTTATATATTCTATAAGCTTTACTTCATCTTCCTTTTTTAATTCACTTGGCTTTACTTCACTTAAACTTAAAATATTTACAATTTCCTTTAAAAAGTTTTGAGGAAGCATCCCCTTTAAATTATTTAAAATACTCTTATTGGGATTACTTCTTATTATTTTAGAAACTTCCTCCTTAGATGTATTTTCCATAAAATCTAGATTTATTTCTATTTCGCCATTTTCTAAACTTTTATTTATATATGAAGATAGCTTTAATACTCCAGGACCTGATATTCCAAAATGAGTAAAAATCATGTCTCCTCTAGTTTCTATTTTTTTCTTCTTTATTTTAGTAGTAAATACCACTTCTTTCATTGATACCCCTTGTAAGTTTTTAACAAAGGATTCTTTTGTTACTAATGGAATTAATGCAGCATATAGTGGAGTTATTGTATGTCCATGCTTACTTAATATTTCATACATACTTCCATCTGATCCTGTAGCTGGCACACTCTTACCACCTGTTGTAATTATAACCTTGTCAGAATATAATTTATGTCCATCTTCAGTTACAATACCTTTAATTTCTTTATTTTCTACTATTAAATCTGAAACTTTAGTGTTATAAATTATTTTAACTTTGTTTTTTAATAAATCTTTTTTAAAAAAATCTATAACCTCTTCTGCTTTATTACTTTTTGTATATACTTTTTCATCATATTCTATCTTATATTCTAAATCATTTTTTGATAAATACTGTAACAAATCATAATTAGAAAATGTATAAAATGCACTATATAAAAACTTTTTATTATTTACTACCTTGTCAAAAAAATCTTCTATACTTCTATTATTGGTTATATTACATCTTCCTCCGCCAGTAAGGTTTAGTTTTTTACCAATTTCATTATTTCTTTCTATCAAAATAACCTCATTTGATTTTGATGAATTAAGAGCTGCCATTATTCCTGCTGGTCCTGCTCCAACTACTATTACTTTTGCCATCATACAACTCCTTCTAAAAATAAATATAGTCTTTATTTTATTATTTTGTTATCGCATCTATAGTTCTTTGCATCTTTTTACTACGTTTTGTATCTTCTAATAATACCATTGATATTAAATCTATAAGATACATAGTTGAAAATTGACTATTTATAAATCTCTTTTTATCTACAAATAAAGCATTATATACTATGAATTTAATATCGGAAAGTTTAGCCATTGGTCCATCGTCAAAGCTTGTTATTGATACTATTTTAGCTCCATTTTTTTTAGATATTCTAAGAGAATTAATAACTTCCTTTGTTTGTCCTGATATTGAAATTCCAATTACCAAATCTTCTTTTGCTACTATAGAACTATTTATTATCATCATGTGTCCATCAGATATACTATATACGTTAAATCCCATTCTTAATAGTCTTTGCATCATTTCTGTAGCTGTTAATCCTGAACTACCTACTCCATATATATATATTTTATTTGCTTTCTTAATTTCTTCTACTACATTTAATATTTGTTCTTTTCCAATAGAATGTTTTGTTCTCTCTATAACCCTATCATAATATGAATATATTTCCGCTAACAAGCCCTCTTCATTTGATAATCCTATATCTCTCTTTAAAGAACTTATTTTAAGTTTCATATCTACAAAGCTATCACAATTTACCTTTTTACAAAATCTAGTTATAGTTGCTCCTGATGTGTTAGTTACTTTTGCGAGTTCTGTAATATTTATATTATTAATTATTTCACTTTCTTGCAATATATAGTCTGCTATATATTTTTCTTTATCTGAAAAACTATTATATTTCTTTTGAATTTCACATAAAATATCCACCCTTTTCCCTCCACCCTAAGCTTTATATATAAATAATATCATATATTTTATATTAATAACACGAACAAAAAAGATACTCTATAATTAGAGTATCTTTTTTATCTTTTTAATTATAAAGCTTTTTCTACCTCTTGTGCAAATTTCTTTGTTATTAATTGTGGTCTTGTTATAGCTCCTCCAACAACAACTGAATATGCACCAAACTCCATTGCTAATTTTGCCTTTTCTGGAGTATCAAAATTTCCTTCCGCTATTACAGGTTTATTAGATTTTTTTATTAATTCTTTTAAAACATCAAAATTATTTAATCCTTTTGATTGTTCAGTATATCCAACTAAAGTAGTCCCTATATAATCAAATCCTAATTCTTCAGCTCTTATCCCCTCTTCTACAGTAGCGATATCCGCCATAAACATTTGATTTGGGTAAAGCTTTTTTAATGACTTTAGAAACTCAACATCTTGATTTACTGTAGCATCTACTGCTATAACATCAACCTTAGATGCAACTAGTTCCTCTACTTCTTTAATAGTTGGTGTTATATAAGAAATCATATTTGGATAGTCTTTTTTTATAATTCCTATTATAGGTAGATCTACTTGTGCCTTTATTTCTTTTATGTCATTTATACCATTAGCACGAATACCAACTGCTCCACCTTCTTTTGCTGCTACTGCCATTTTTCCCATTATAAATGAACTATGCAATGGTTCATTTTCTAATGCTTGACATGATACGATTAATCCTTTGTTCATAAAAAATTCCCTCCAAATTTATAATATTAATTTATAATGGAAGCTTCTATGCCCCCTTTATTACTTTTATTCTGCTCCAATTATTTCATTAATTCTTTGTTTTATTGGATCAGCCATAGCTCCAAAAATCGCTTGAACACCACCTTTAACTTCTAAAACCGCTGTAGCTCCTAAAGCTTTTATTGCATCTTTATCAACCTTATTTACATCTTTAACAGAAACTCTTAATCTTGTAATACAAGCATCAACATCATCTATATTTTCTTTTCCGCCTAATGCTTCTAATACTTTAACTGAAGTTTCTTTTAATGATTCTTTAGTAACAACTTTAACTTCCTCTCCATCCTCTTCACGACCTGGAGTCATTACATTAAATTTCTTTATTAAGAACTTAAATGAGAAATAGTAAAGTACAGCCCATACTAATCCTACCCCTATTACCAATATCCAATTAGTTTTTTCATTTCCTTGTAAAACACCAAATAACGTGAAATCAATAATACCACCAGAGAAAGTATTTCCTATTGAAATATTTAATATATCAGCTATAAAGAATGATAACCCATCAAATATAGCATGTACAACATATAACCATGGTGCAACAAATAAGAACATAAATTCAATTGGTTCAGTTATACCTGTAACAAATGAAGTTACTGCTGCTCCTAAAAATAATCCTCCAACTAAATGTCTCTTTTCCTTTGGTACTGAATGATACATTGCTAAGCATGCTGCTGGTAAACCAAACATCATTGTAGCAAAACGTCCTGCAAAGAAACGAGTTCCTTCATGGAATAATCCAGTATGATTTGGATCTGCTAATTGAGCAAAGAATATATTTTGTGCTCCAACAACGGTTTGACCTGCAACCTCTGCAACACCTCCAAGCTCTGTCATCCAAAATAATGGATAAATCATATGATGTAATCCAATAGCCCCTGTTAATCTTAATAAAAATCCATATAAGAATGTTCCAACAGGACCTAAATGAGCAATTGCAGTTCCTGCACTTGTTAACCAACCTTGGAATGTTGGCCAGATTAAGAAAAATATTGCACCAATAAATATTGAAGTAAACGATGATATTATTGGAACAAATCTTGACCCTCCAAAGAAACCTAAAACAGCTGGTAATTGAATATTATGATATTTATTATGTAAGTATGCAACTACTGAACCAATAACTATAGCTCCAACAACTCCAGTATCAATTGAAGTTACACTTGGATTAAAAGCTCCTATCATTCCCTTTATAGCTGCATTCATAACTAAAAACGAAACAAGAGCAGCCAAAGCAGCTGTACCTTTATCTCTTTTAGCCAAGCCAACAGCTAAACCTGTACACATTATAAGTGCTAAGTTACCAAAAACAATATCTCCTGCCGAAGTCATAATTGAGAATATACCTTGTAACCAAGAAATATTTAAAAATGGATATGCATTTACAGTATTAGGATTAGATAATGCTCCTCCTATTCCTAGTAATAAACCTGCAGCCGGTAATATAGCTATAGGTAGCATAAATGATTTTCCGATTTTTTGTAAACTTTTAAACATTAGATTTCCCTCCATCTTATGTATTTATTTTTTATCGACTTAAAGTCGTTAAAAACATTTAATTTAGTTTAATTCTAAATTATCTTTTCATCTGTAAATAAAAGTTTTATTTATCAAATTTTGATAAATCTATTTTCATAATTCTCTTTAAAAAGAAAATTATTTTCAACTTCATGTAAATGATACCACATGAAAAATATTTTTTCAATAGTTTTTTTAAGAAAATTATTTTCACAATGAGTGTATTATTATTTCTGATTAATTAAAAAACCTCATATACACTTTAGTATATGAGGTATCATTTTATAAATTATATATTTATGTAATTATACTATTCTTCTATTGATATTACTTGTACAGGACAACTTTCACAAGCTTCTCTTACTGAATCTTCTAATTCTAAAGCAATATCTCCAGAAATAGCTACAGATACTCCAGTATCTAAAGAAAATACTCCTGGACATACACCTTCACATAATCCACATGATATACAATTATCTCCATCTACAAATGCTTTCATTTTAAATCCTCCAAAATATAACTTTTATATATCTTATTATTAAATAATATTTATTATTTGTCAACTATTTTTATTAATATCTTCTAAATTTTTCTTAACTTACATATATAACTACTTTATAAACAATATTAGTAGCTCTACTATAATTTTTAAATAAATATAATATTGTATTTTATGTGTATTTAATATATACTTTTATAAAGTTTCTATTTTTAGGAGGAAAAAAATGAGTTGTGGATGTTCAACACTAGGAAATGCTGGGAAATCTATAGTGGATTTAGTAAGAAGTAAAGGTAAGGCTGATTTACCTTTAAAAAATGAATATAAAATTAACTGTTCTTGTGGTGATTTTTTTACTATGAAAACTCTTGTAGATAAATGTCCTAACTGCAAAATGACTTATGGAGTTACCCCTTGTAGTCAAAGTGATATAAATAATATAAAAGCTGCTGGAATCAACTATTAATATTAAAGCTCTAATTAAAAAATTAGAGCTTTTTTTTCTATACTTTATTATATTTTAAATACATCAACATTTTTCTTTAATTCTTCGGCTGTATATTGTAATTCTTCGGCACTTGTATTAACTGTTTCAAAAGTAGACTCTTGTTCACTAACTGACGCATTAACCTCCTCTGTTATAGCTGCTATCTGTTGAGCTGAACTTGCTACTTCAGATATTGCTATTAACACCTCTTCCTTTTTATCATTTACCATATTTATATCGGAAGATATTTCAACTGTGATTTTAACCATTTTATTTAGAACATCCTGCATCTTATTAAATGCATCTTCCATAAGATTAAAATCTTTTTGCTCTTCTTCAGTTATTTTTTCTGTTTTGGATAAATTTTTTCTTGTGTTCTCTACTAGTAAATCAATTTCTTTTATAATTGAAGTTATATTATTAGTAGCTTCCTGTGTTTCATTTGATAAACTTCTAATTTCGTCTGAAACAACTGCAAATCCTCGTCCTGCTTCCCCAGCTCTTGCTGCTTCAATAGCTGCATTTAATGATAAAAGATTTGTTTGCTCTGCAATATTACTAATAATATCCAAAAAGTTTGCTATATTATTTATTCCATTAAATAGTTTTTCAATAGTATACTTTAGTTCACTAAAGCTTTCCTTTGTTTCTTCTTTAGAATTTAGCAAGGTAGCTATTTTTTTATTACTTTCATCAAGAGAATTTATAACGTCATTATTTTGACTACTTATTAACTTATTATTTTTATCCAGATTATTTATAGAATTTTCTAAATCTCTTGTTTGACTTTCAGATTTTTGAGCTTGTTGTGCCGTATCATATATTTTTTCTGATATTCCATTCATAGCCTCAGATATTTCATGATTTGAAGCTGTAACCTCTTCATTAACAGCAGATAAATTTTGTGATTGATCATTTATAATCTCTACGGTACTATTTATATTTTTTAGTATATCTCCTAAACTCTCTGTAGTTATATTAATTTGTTCTGCTAATTGCTCAATTTCATCTTTTGTACTAATATCATTAATTCTAACACTTAAATCACCTTCTGAAATCTTTTTCATATATAGCGTAAGTTTTTTTATAGGATTTGTAAATTTCTTTGATATATAATAAGTAATAATTAACGATATAATTAATATTACTACTACAATTATTTTAGCAAAGTTAAAAGCTTCCTTTATTGAGGATTCTATATCTTTTACATAAGCACTAGAATAAACACGCCATCCAATACCTGGAATTGTATTATATAAAGAAACTTTATTTTCTCCATTATATTTATAGTTAATTAAATTAATCTTACTTGAATCTTTATTGGAATTTTTATCAATTTCATCTACTCCTGTTACTTCTCCAACAATATCCTTATTTGGATGATAAACAACTTTTCCATTTGAATCTGTTAAAAAAACATTATATCTCTCATGATTATATGAATTTAATATTGGCGTATATGCATCAGCAACTATATCTCTACATATTACTCCAATAAATTCTCCATTTTTGTCTGTAATTCTTTTTGCTACAACATTAATATAACTCTTTGTTTCATTAGAAATAAGTATATCTGAAACATATGTATCGGCTACACTTTTTGTATTAGTGAAATACGCCCTACTGGAAACATCTAAAAGTAATCCATCATTATCTGATGCTGCAATAATTATTCCATCCTTATTTATTAAATATTGATTTTCTATATATTTATTTTTAATATCTTCTTTAAATACCTGAGCTAATTTATTTTGTATATTAATTATATTTTTATTTTTATTTTTGAATTCATTTATATTTACTTTTGTAAATTCAGTAACATCTTTATCATAAGTATATCTTTCAAGTTCTAAAGCTTGGTTCTTTAAAAAATAATCTATTGTTGCTGAAAGTCCCCTTACATCTGATTCTAAAATTGATAATATTTTATCGTATTGCTCTTTTTTCATAAAATTTAATACAACTGTATTTGTAATTACAGAGCTTAATACTAGTATTGCCCCTACTATTATCATTAATTTAATTTGAATTGATCTTCCTTTTTTATCTCTTTTTATTTTATTATTATTTTTTAAAATCTTCATTTACGTCTCCCCTTTGTTGTTTTCATTATTTTTTTCCATTCCATAGTTTACCTTCTTATATTTAAAATGTAAATTTTCTAAAAATTATTTTTTATAAAAATATCTTTTTAAAATTGCTACTATATTAAAAATATACTCTTTATATAAAAAATATTTTATTTATATAGTTATTATATTAACAAATTAATAATTAACATATAAATTATTAATTATTTTATAATTTATAATGACTTATTGCTTATATAATTTCCTTATAAAAAAAGATAGAAGAATTTTAATAAAATTCTTCTATCTTTTTAACTCAATATTATTTCCTAACTATTAATGAGAACATCCATCATGATTACATTTATGATTACTTGAGAATTCTTTTAATTCTCCATTCTTATATAAGTTTAAATTATCTTCTATAGTTCCCTCAACTGCTTTAAATACTTTAACTCCCATTGAATTTAATTTTGTAATAGCTCCTTGACCAATTCCACCTACAACTACAGCATCTATAACTTCTCCTGATAATGCTTTAATAGGTTGACATTTTCCATGTTCATGTCCTAAGTCTCCGTTTCCTATAGTGTTAACCTCATTACTTTCTAAATTGAAAATTAAAAATAAAGGTGCTGTACCAAAATGACCATACGGAATGCTTTTTACCCCATTATTCTCTTTTACTGGAAAACATATTTTCATTGATAACTCCTCCTTAAATATCTCACTATGAGAACATTTTTTATGTTTACATTCTTTAAAGCACTTAAATTTTCTTATATTGGATATTTGTATATTTTTATTTTCTTTAATATCATTATTTATTAACTTTTCTAAAAAATTTATTGAATCTTTTAATGCCACTTCATTTAAATCATAAATTATATGATATCCAACTTTATATCCTATAATAAGTTTAGCTTCTTTTAATATTTTTATATGTTGTGATATAGCAGCTTCTGTTACATTTAAATGCCTTGCTATACCTTTAGAACACATTCCTCTATTTAATATTAAAAGTAAAATTTTCATTCTTGTTTCATCACCAAGAGCTTTAAATAATTGTATAGTTGTTTCCATAAAAACTCCTCATTTTTTAATTAAGCATTTGCTTAATTAAATTATAGTACTCTTTATTTTAATTTTCAATACATTTTATTCCAATAAATATTTTATATTGGTAATTAATAAAAAATCCCTATAGAATAAACACTGTATGTCTCTATTCTATAGGGATAACTTATATTACCTCTAAATTATTAATTTTATTTTTAATCTTTTAATTTAACTATCCTATTATTTCTAAAACATAACTCTTAAATTCCTCAAAGTTCCCCTCTACTATAGAAGCCCCCTTATTTATTTTTCCACTAATAAAATTATACTCTGCTGCACCATAATTAAAGCTTGCACTTGAAACTATAATACTTGATTCCGTAATTCTATATGTAGTATTATTCTCTACTATTTCCTTACAAAATTTAATAAATCCCTCTGATTTTTCTCTATTTCCATTAGAGGCTATAGTTAACGCAAATTTAAATAAATTATATCCTCCTCTTAATGGAATCATAGAACCATTTGCCATATAAAAAACTTTACCCATATTATAAAAGTATTTCATTACGCCAAAATTTATAGTTTTATATTCAAAGTTTATTTCTAAACCTTTGTCTACAAATTCTTTTAAACTTTCAGCAATTCCTTCAAAAGCTTTTGATTCACTAGTTAAATTATTATTTATTACTTGTTTAAATTTAAAAAAAGAATTATCTATATCTCTATCTTTGTCTACAATAGATCCATTTATTTCAACTCTATATTCATCATTTTCATATATTAAAGCAATCTTATTATTCATATTGCACCCCTTTTATTATTTAATAATAATTATCATATCATAATTCATATTTCATTTCAATAAATTATTCTTTAGACTATTCTGATTTTCTTACATATTATATATGACTTATTACTTTTATCTTAAGTTTTCCTTATAGATTTAATATCCCCATTGATATTGTTTTCTAATTGAGTATATAATCTAAATAGAATAATTTTAAATTTTATTATGTATAGGAGATGATTTTATATATGAAAAGAATTTTTTTAATTCTTTCATCTTTACTTGTTGTATTTTTAGGGATTGGTCTTTTTATTAAATTTAATACCTCTTCTAAAGATCAGAAAATTTTTCTTTCAAATCATAACAATACTGAAGGTGCTAAATTTTTAAATAATTTAAATGCATCAATTCCTAAGGAAGAAAATTTAAAACCTTTAACAGCTATTCCGTATGAAGTTAATTTATATTTAAAGAAAAGTAAGTTAACTTTCAAAAATGAATTACTACATAAATCCAATAGATATTATGTGCCACTAAATGAATTTTCTAGTTATCTAGGTAAAGATGTTGTATTAGATGGAAATAAAATTAAAGTTTCTGATAATTCTACTATAGATATTTCTAATAGAAATTATGAAAAAGATGGACAAATTGTTTCATTAAGAGGAGATATTCAAAAAATTAATGAAGAATATTACATTTCTTTTTTTGATATTTGTGATATTCTAGACCTTAAAACTTATTGGGATTATCAAAAAAATACTATTTATATAAATAATAAAAAGGATAAGAAAGAGAAAAAAGAAAAAAAAGAGAAAAAAAATAAGAAAAAAGCCTATATAAGATTCGAAGACTTCACTGCTGGAGATGTTTATAATAAACAAGAAACACTAGATAAAATTAGAATAGTAGCTGATTATATGAAGGATGAATCCGAAAACTTTAGTTTATCTTGGGTTCCTAAATATATTAGTTATACAAATAATAAAGATAATGATATTTCTAAAGATATGTCTATGATAAATGCTAATTTTGTCTTTACTCTTGACTACTTAGTTAATAAAGGTGCCATAGTTGGACTACATGGATATACTCATCAATATGGAAGTAACGATAGTGTAATTAGTTCTGAGTTTGGTAAGGATGGATATAGTGATCCAAAAGAAATTAGAAACAGAGTCCAAGCTGCTTTAACTATTGCATCTAAACTTAATATTCCATGTGACTATTGGGAAACCCCTCATTATATAGCTACACCTGAGCAACAAGCAATATTTGAAGAGTATTTTAATATAATATATGAGCCTTTTATAGGTGTATATAATAAAAAAATAATTACTAGTGAAAGAAATGGTGTTACTAAATTTATTCCTGCTCCACTAAGTTATGTTAAAGATAGAGATGCTGCTTCAATGATTAAAAGTATGGAAGAAAATACTTCTGATACAGAAATGAGTTTATTCTATCATCCAAGTAAGGAAATAGATAGCATTCATTTATCTGTAGATACTAATGGAATAATTAATTCTACTTATGATGATAATTCTATTCTTAAACAATTAGTAATTTCCGCAAACAAATTAGGATATACTTTCTCAAGTATCAAAGAATAAACTATAAAATTAAAAATAAGTTATCTTTTGATGATTTAAAATCATTAAAGATAACTTATTTTTTATAGTTTTATTGTCCTATCACTAATTGCATTTACATCTTCTATATCATGAGTAACGAAAATACAGGTTGTATTAGATTTTTTAATAATATCTCTAAGTTCTTCTCTAATTTTTGTTCTTAAATGACTATCAAGATTGCTAAATGGTTCATCCATTAAAAGTACTGATGGTTTTGGTGCTAAAGCTCTTGCTAGAGCAACTCTTTGTTGTTGTCCTCCTGATAATTCATATGGATATCTAGTTTCATATCCTTTAAGATTCACTAAATTTAAAACTTCATCTACCCTTATTTTTTGTTCTTTTTTTGAAAGCTTATATAGTCCAAATTTGATATTTTCATATACAGTTAAATGAGGAAATAATGCATAGTCTTGAAATAACATTCCAACTCCTCTTTCCTCTGGCTTTAAAAAGTTTGTATTATTTACAACAACTTTATTATTTATAATTATCTCTCCACTATTTGGCTCTTCAAGTCCTGCAATTAATCTTAATATTGTACTTTTTCCACAACCACTAGCTCCTAAAATAGCGACTATTTCACCTTTTTCTATCTCAATAGAAAAATCATTTATAACTAAACTATCAGAATTATCATATTTAAAACTTAAATTTTTAACTTTAACTTGCATTTTTTTCACTCCTTTTATAACTTACTTTTTGGAAAATATAAATTGATATAATACTTACTATAATTATAATTAAAGCTGGTATGGCTGCTTCATGTAACCTTTCATCATTTGCAAATTTATATGTTTGAGTTGCAAGAGTTTCAAAATTAAATGGTTTTAGTGTCATTGTTAAAGGTAATTCCTTTAATATATCTACAAAAGTTAAAATAGCTCCACTTACTATAGCTCCCTTTATCATCTTCATATCTACTTTAAAGAAAGTTTTTGTTACACCTAGCCCTAACATTCTAGATGCTTCAAAATATTTGTTTCCAACTTTTTCGAATCCAGATTCAATATTATTAAATCCTACTGCTAAAAATCTTATTACATATGCAAAAATTAATATTACAACTGAACCACTTAATACTAATGTTTTATTTGTTATTCCGAATCCCTTATATACTTCTACTAATCCTCTATCAATTGAAACAAATAAAACTATTACACCAATAGCTATAATAGCTCCTGGTATTGAGTATCCAATAGTTATTATTTTACTAAAAGCTTTAGAAATTTTTGATTTATTCATTCTACAGAAGTTAGCAACAACTACTCCAAAGAAAATTATTATTATAGTTGCTACAGCTGCTACAAATACTGTATTTTTTAATAATTCAATGAAATTATGATTTAGTACATTTTTATAACTTAAAAATGCCCAATTTATCAACTGAATTACAGGAATTAAAAATGACAATGAAAATATAATACCACAAACTAAAAAAGCTAATAATCCTTTTATTCCCTTTAACTCTTCTCTTTTTATAGGCCTTACCTTACTAGTTGTATATGAATATTTTCTTCTTCCCCTAAAAATATTTTCTAAAACCATTAAGGCTATAACAAACATCATTAATATACCTGATAGTCTTATTGCAGTATTTACATCTCCCATACCAAACCAAGTTTTAAATATTGCTGTAGAAAATGTACTTACTCCATAATAATTTACTACACCAAAATCACTAAACACCTCTAAGATAACTAGTGTTAAACCAGCTATTATAGATGGTCTTGATACAGGCAATATAATTTTAAAAAATATAGATGTAGGTTTATGCCCTAAAATTCTTGCATTTTCTATAAGTGCTGAACTTTGATTTTCTAAAAATGCCTTAGTTATTATATATACATATGGAAATAAGAAAAATGTAAATATAAATATAGCTCCATTTAAAGACATTATATTAAAATATTTTTGTTCTAAAGTTAATCCAAAACTATTTCTTAATATTTTTTGTACAACTCCTGTATAACTTAACATCCCTGAATAAGTATATGCTGCTATATATCCTGGAATAGCCATAGGTAACATTAATGCAAAACTAAAAAATTTTCTTCCTCTGAATTCATACATACTTACTATCCAAGCTAAAAATACTCCAATTATTAAAGTAAATAAAGCTGTAAATAAAGCTATTTTTAATGAGTTTACTGTATATTCTTTTAATAAAAATTCTTTTACATGAAACCAGTTATCATTTGGTTTTTCGAATAAATTAATTATAATATCTACTGTAGGCATTAAAACCAATAAAATACCTAATAGGCTTAAAATTGCCCATCCATTAATATTCTTTTTTAAACTTCTCCTAAATCTATTCATTTCAAATTCCATCCCGTTTCTAAAATTAGTTAAAGCTAGGAATTTCTACTCCTAGCTTTCCTAAGAAATTTATTTATTTCTACTTCCAACCTACTTTATTCATTATTTCAACTGCTTTTGCATTATATTCTCCTAACAGTGAAAGATTTATTTTTTGAGCTTTAAAATCTCCCCAAGACTTTAATAATTCTGATGGTTCAACAGTAGGATTTGCTGGATATTCAAAATTAGTTTCAGCAAATTCCTTTTGAGCTTTTTCTCCTGATAAGAACTCCATAAATTTAATTGCATTTTCTTTATTCTTACTATTCTTAGTTAACCCTATAGCACTAACATTTACATGTGTTCCAGTTGTATCTTGGTTAGGGAAAAATACTCCAACTTTATTTCCAACCTTAACTTCTTCTGGATCTGTAGAATGTATAAGCTTTCCTACATAATAAGTATTCATTATAGCTACATCACCTTCTCCAGCAACAACAGCCTTTGCCTGATCTCTATCACTTCCCTTTGGATCTCTAGCAAAATTTTCAACTATTCCCTTAGCCCATTTTTCTGCTGCTTCTTCTCCATTTACAGCTATAAACGAAGCTACTAATGATTGATTATATATGTTGCTTGATGATCTTGTTAACACTTTACCCTTCCAATTTGGTTCTGTTAACGCTTCATATGTAGATAATTCATCTGGCTTTGTTCTTTCCTTATCATAAACTAAAACTCTAGCTCTAACCGCTAAACCAAACCAATTATTATCTTTATCTCTTAAATTATCTGGTATATTTTTCTTTAATACCTCTGACTCTACAGATTGAAGTAATCCCTTTTCTTTAGCTACGTGTAATCTACCTGCATCAGCAGTTATAAATAAATCTGCTTCAGTATCCTTACCTTCTCTTTCTAATCTTTCTAATAATTCATCTGGATTTCCTGCAACAACATTTATTTTAATTCCCGTTTCTTTAGTAAATTCATTATATAAAATATCATCTGTATCATAATGTCTACTTGTATATAAATTTAGTACTCCTGACTCTTTTTTTTCATCTACATTTTTAGTTGAGCATCCAACAAATACTCCTACTGACAATGTTGCTGCAATTATTCCAGCTAATAGTTTTTTCTTTTTCATCCTAAATCCACCTTTTCTTTTTCTTTCGATAATCTATATCACCTGATATTTATTATCACTTTGTATATAAAATACCATAGCTTTCTAACACTGTCAAGAGTAATTGATATTATTTTTCAATTGCTTACTTATATCATTTAATTCTTTTCTAATTTATTTTCTACTATAATTTTTATTATTTCTTTTAAAATATACTAAAAAACTATATACTAGAATTATAGAATATATGAACTAATTGTAAGAGTTAATAAATTAGAAATTGTTAGATAAGTTGGTGAAATTAAATGAACTATATAATATATGATTTAGAATTTAATCATGAATTCACAAATAATAGAGATGGAAAAAAATCTTCTAACTCTAGTCTTATGTTTGAAATAATACAAATTGGTGCTGTAAAGCTAAATGAGAATTTTGAAAGCATTTCAACTTTTAATGCTTTAATAAAACCTACTCTTTATACTTCCATTCATCCTTATATAGAAAATTTAACTAAAATAACTTCTAAAAGTCTTTCTTTATGTAAAACTTTTCCTGAAGTATTTAATGAATTTATAAGATTTATTGGTGAAGAAAAAGCTATTCTTTGTGTTTGGGGAACTGCTGATATTAAAGAACTTCTAAAAAATATTAAATATCATAATTTAAACTATCTATCTCTTCCGCTGGAATATATAGATATTCAACAACATGCTTCAAAAGCCCTTAAAGCTCCTAAGGGTTGTAGAATTGGTCTTAAAAGTTCAGTTGAAATGTTAAATATAAGTATAAATAATGATTTTCATGATGCCTTTAATGATGCATATTATACTTCTAAGGTTTTTAAGCATATTTATAATCCATCAATAAAACCTTTAGTTTATACCCTTCCTATATCGAGAAGAAATAAAATTCCTAAAAGTAAAATTGATAATACTGCCTTAATAAAGCAATTTGAAAAGATGTATAATAGAAGAATGTCACAAGAGGAAATTTCTATAATAAAACTTGCTTATACTATGGGTAAAACAAATCAATTTCTTGTAAAATAAAATTTTTAACTTCAACGCCACATTGCGACATTTTTCTCATTCTTCTTTTGATATAATTCATAATACTAGTAAATATTTATTAAATATTCACTTAATTACATTATTCAAAGGAGTACTAAATGAAAAATAAATTATCTTTTAAGGCAAATAAGAAGTTATTTTTAGCTATTTTTATAAGTATTTTACTCGGAAGTGGAATAGGAATTTTAGGAACTACTAACTCTGATAATTTTAATAAACTACTTGCTAAGAATACTAAACTTATTAATGAAATTGAAGAAACTAACGCTACTATAACAACTTCTCAAAAAAATTTAGATGTTATCTTATCAAAAAAGAATAATCTTACTAATAAAAAGCTAAGTCTATTAGAAAATGAAAGTAAAATTAAAGAAGAAATAAAAAGACTTAAAAGAAAAGAAGAAAAAAGTTTACAGAAAAAAGAGGATATTGCTCTCTTAACTAATCAACCTAATTTTTATTCTGAAGATAGTAAAAGTAACTTAGATATTAAGGTTTGGAAAATTGATAATAGTTCAAACTATCATTTCCACAACACTTGTCTTAAGGATTCATCTAATAAGATGCAACAAATTACTTTAAGTGAAGCTAAAGCTTTAGGACTATCACCTTGTCCAAAATGCTTATAAAAGGTTTTATATAAAATGAAAAATATATCAAAATTTTTATTAAATAACAAAAAAGAAATAATAGCTTCAATAATTTTCTTTTTTATTTCTTTAATTTTAGTCACTTTAAATAGAGTTAGTTTAACTGAATTTCAATTACTTAATGATGAATATAATTCAAATATAAATTTACTTAATAATAATAAAAATAAATATGAAATTTTAAATAAAGAATCTATAAATCTAAAAAAAGAATTAGAAGATTTAGAAAAGTTTTTTAAAGAAAGATCTCATTAAGATTATGTTTATATAAAAAGGGCTAGTGAATATTATCTCACTAGCCCTTTTATAAATTATAATTTTTTTCTATCATTTTTCTTTTTTAATAGTATATTTGTATTTAAAGTTTCTTTTCCATTTATGTCTTTTTCTTGCTTATTATTTTTTTCTTTTTTTCTTTTTTTATTATTTTATCCTTAACGCTTATTTCTTTATGAAATTTAGCTTTTTCTTCTTTTTTTGTTTTATTATACATTTTCTTTTTCTTAAAATCTGTTTCTATTTTATTTACTTTAAATTCCTTAGGCTTTTCTGCATTTTCTTTTAGTTTTAAATTCTTATTTTTCTTTTTTATAAGTTTAATAAAATCTAAATTTAATCTTCTATACGTAATATCTAACATAAATAGCATAATACTCAAAATTAAAAGCGGTGTTGTTAAGTTTATCTTTTTATATTCTTTTTCTAAGTTTCCTATAAAAACTTCTTCTGGCTTATTTATAAAACTACCTTTAGTTTCTTTTACAACTACATCTAGCTTTTCTGCATTTTTATTAAATTTAAACTCCTCTGAGTATTGAAGAGCAAAACCACCTTTATAACTATTCTTAACTTTTCCATCCTCTTCTTCTCTTACACTAAAATTATAAAACCCTAAACTGTCTAATGGAATATTAGCCTCAAATTTACCTGGCTCAACTTGATTTAATTCAAAGTTCCCCTCTTTGCCATTTTCACCGTTATATATTCCATTTACTTTAACTCCATCTTTTATTTTATCATTATAAAATTCTACTTTAGCTTCATTACCTTCTTGAGTAATAATAAGGCTTCCTTCTTCTCCATACTTAGGTATTGTAAAATAAACCATATTTTTAACTAACTGAGGTCCATATTCCCATGATAAATAATTTCTACTCCATTGCCCATTTATATCTGAAGTAAAGCTTACTGTTTTACCAATTCCATATTGCCATGCTGCAAGAACTGGCTCATCATAGCTTGAACTTAATATTTCTATAGCATTTTCCTTTATCGAAGTTCCTATATATCCAAGTAAAGATGGAATCCCCTCTGATGTTCTAACCCCTGCTAGTATTTCATGATTGCTTAAAATTTTAGGTGTAAATTCCTTATTTATTATATAAGTTCCAGCTGATAAAAGTACTTCTTTTGCAAATATCCTAGGTATATCTGTATATATATCTGTATAATAACTTCTTCCTTTTCCTACTTGTGCAAGATCTGCTAAAAGTGTAGAGTTTGAGTCTTCTCCAACACCAACAGTTGAAAGTGTTATATAATTTGCATTAAAGTCACTAAGCAAAGGTGAGTAAGTAGTAAATGGTACTCCATCTTGCCCATCTGTTAAAAGAATTGTATGCTTTATTTTCGCATTACTTCCCATTTGCATACTATATCCTTCATTTAAAGCTGGATAAATTGATGTTCCGCCTCTAATTTGTATTCCTGAAATAAGTTCCTTTATAGTATCCTTATTTTCTACCTTTTGAAGTGGTACAACAGTATCATAAGTATCATCAAAAGCAATTACCGATATCTCATCTATAGGTCTTAAGTTTTCTAGTGCTTTCATAGCAGCTTCTTTTGCTAATGTTAGTTTGCTTACTCCACCGCCTTCTCCGCTCATACTTCCAGACTTATCTATAATTAAATTTAAACTTATAGATGGTATTTCATTCTCTCCTTTTTTTTCCATATTTACTGGTAATACTTTTTCTAGTGATGTATCTTTATATCCTCCAAGAGCATATGAGTCTTCACCACCAAAAGTTATAAGTCCTCCACCATAATCTTTAACATAGCTTTCAACAGTATCCATAAATCCATTATTTAAATCATCTCTATGAACATCATTTAACACTATTGTTTTATATTCTAAAAACTCATTTAAATTTCTTGGAGCTGAATTAGGTGATATTTTCTTTATATTAGCTCCTGAAGTAGTAAGAATTTGCTCTAATGCAGTTGAGTCTCCATTTATTCCATTAATAATTAATATATTTGGTTTATCAACTACATTTGTAAAGGCACTAAATTCATTATTTATCTTACTTGTATCACCGTCAGCTTCTACTAATACTCTATATCCTTTAAATCCACCTGATTTTTGTTTATCTTTAAATACAAATGAATTTTTTCCCTTTTGTATTTGAACCTCTTGCTCTCCTACCTTATCTCTACCTGAGAATAAAATTAATTTTGCTTTAGTTTGATAATTTGATTCTAGATTTATTAAAACTGAAAATTCTTCTCCAATTGAAATATTATCTGGAATTTTTACGTTATCTACATAAATTTCATTTCCTTTTTCCCCTGTAACTTTAGATACTTTAAAATCTATTTTTTGTTCACTTATCAATGGTATTGTTTTTAATATATCGCCTTGATTTTCTTCTCCATCAGTTATTAAAACAATTCTCTTTGATGCTCCTTTATCAAATAAAGTTAATGATGCTTCAATTGCCTCTTGAATATTTGTAGCTGTAATAATGGGTTTTTCATTAAGTGTTTTATATTCTTTTTTCTTATCTAGAACTTTATCTACTTTAGTAGTATCTCCAAATATTATAACCCCTGCCTTATTTCCTTTAGGCATTTTCTCTAAAGCATTATTTATAAAAATTTCTCCTGACTCTTTAAAATCTCCCATACTTTCTGAAACATCTAATAAAAATACAGTGGAAATATTTCTTCCCTTAATATTTAAAGTAATATTTCCAAGGGATAATACTAAAAGTGTAAATATTACTATCCTACTTATAAATATTATAAGCTCATTTTTATTTCCTAGTTTATACTTCTTATAGGAGGAGTACATAAATATAACTACTAGTGGAATAAATATTAAAGCATATAAATTTCCAATTTCTATTTTCATTCTTTCCCTCCTAATTTCCTCTTTTATACATAATCCATTCAATGGCTACTATTAAAATCCCAAGTATTATAAGTATTGGTGAAATATTTAAACCTCTCTTTAAAGTAACTTTTGTAGTACTTATATTTTCACTCTCTAAAACCTCTTGAATATTTGTATTACTTTCCTTTTCTGATGGAAAATTAACTGCAAATAACTCTTTTTCATCACCAGAAGTTAACTTATATAAACCAAGATTCTTATCTACTTTTACATCATCTCCTGATTTTATATTTTCACTTTCTCCATTAGGATAAGTTAAAGTAAGCTCACCATCCACGCTCTGTCCTTTTGCTATTACTTTTTCTCCAGATTTAAAATCACTTTTATATAACATTCCTGTTGAAATTAAATTTTCTCCTAGCTCATACATAAGTATTGGGAATTCTTTTTTAAGAGCAAAGTCACTATTATGAAGATCAAAAGATAGTGCTGCAATTTTTCTATCTTCTATTTCTCCTTTAAATCCAATTGATTTACCATCTATACTTAAAAAAGATTTACCAAAGTATGGAACATCTATTACTCCATAATTTGATAGTGTAAATTTAGTATCTTCTAAGTACTTAGAAATCTCTCCCTTTACTCCTGATGCTTCTCCTATTTCTCCACCATCTAAAACTTTAAAGAATTCATTTGAATTTGGATTAATAAATAATAAACTTCCCTTTGATGGCATTACATCTGGAGTTACTCCGTCAAATATATAAAGATCATAATTATCTCCACTTGTTAAATTAGAAACATCATTTGTTTTATATACTTCTGTATTTTGAATACTAGCAAATGCTTTCTCTAAAAATACATTTTGTTCTGTAACTATTAATATCTTATTTATCTTTTTCTTACCTACAACATGATAATAGCTGTTATCTTCATTTATAATATCCTTTTTTGAAAGTTCTCCTTTTAAATACCCACTTTTATAATTTTCTAAATTAAATGTTAGTGTTTTCTTTTCACCCTCTTGTAAGGTTAATGATTCAACATTTATAAGTTCCTCCTCATTATAAAGTGAAAAATCCCCCTCGTAGCTTCCGCTTCCTTTATTGGAAACTGTTGCAATTACCTTTATAGTATTATCTATAAACTTATGTGAAATATTATCTATAGAAGCATTTAAACCTGAATTTGCTAATTGAACTACTTTTCCATTTATGTCTAAAAGATCTATATTTTTATCTGTAAAGATTAAAGCCTCATACTCCTCTCCAATCCCTTGACCTATAGCCTTTATAAATGAAAGAGATTCATTTATATCTCCTGGTTTATAACTCTGTGTTATTCCATTTATAACTTTACTTGAAATTTCTTTATCAAAATCTCCATTTAATAATAAATTACTATTTCCATCATAGGATATTATATATGCGTTAGTTCCATCCTTTGTAGTTTCTAAAAACTCTAAAGCTAATTTTTTACTTTCTTCTAACCTTGTATTTCCATTATAAATAGTACTCATACTTGCTGTATTGTCTATTACTATAACTACATTTTTATAATTTTTACCACCAAAGCTTAAAAAAGGTTTCATTAATGCTAAAATTATTAATAAAAGTACTATTAATTGTAAAAGTAACATTATATTTTTTCTAAGCTTTTCCCATGGTGTGTTAGCCCTTGTATTTTTATAAACTTCCTTCCATAATATAGATGAAGAAATCACCTCTTCTTTATACTTCCTTTTTAATATATAAAGCATTATAAGTAGAGGAATTGTTACTAATAAAAATAACGGCCACAAATTTGTAAATACCATAACTTCCTCCCATTAATAAAGTACTTTCTTTTTACTAAATTTATCTAATATTATTTCCTCAATTGAATTAGATGAACTTATACTTATAAATTTACCTCCATACTTTTTAGTTAAATCCTCTACACTTTTATTATAAAGTTTTAAAGTATTTTTATATTCTTTAATAAGACTTGGAGTTAAACTCATCTTAACTTCCTCTCCTGTTTCTGAATCTATAAGAGTTACCTCATTTGAAAATTCTGGATTAATCTCTTCCTCTGAAAGAACTTGAACTAATACTATTTGTTGTTTTTTAAAAGCTAAATATTTTAAACCATCTTCTAAATCCGTTAAACCTTGATTATTTAAAAAATCTGATACAACAATTGAAACTCCCCTACTTGCCAATGGTCTTTTCTTTATACTTTTAGAAAGATTTGTTTTCCCATTAAATTCAATAGATTCAAGTTCTCTTAAAATTCTTTGAAATCCCTTATTTCCTGTTGCAGATTTTATACTTTGAATATTTCCATCGTCCATTGTATTTATATTTACTCTATCTAAATTATTTAAAGCTATATAACTTAAAGCTCCAATAACTTTTAACGCAGTATCTTTTTTATTTTTTTCTCCATAATCCATTGATTTGCTTTTATCTAAGAAAAAATTAAATACACCTTCTCTTTCTTCCATAAAAACTTTTATAAAAAATTTATCAAATCTTCCGTAAGCATTCCAATCTATTCTCCTAAAATCATCACCAGCTGCATATTCTCTATAATCAGAGAATTCAACTGAAACACCTTTAGCTTTAGACTTTCTTCCTCCCTGAGTACCATTAGAAAGCTTAAAATTAATATACATATTAATTTTATTTAGCTTCTTAAAAAAGTCCTCATTAAATATTTTTTCATCCATACCTACACAACCTTTAAGTCTTCTAGTATTTTATCAATAATACTCTCTTCAGTTAAACCTTCAGTTATAGCATCAAAGTTTAATATAATTCTATGTCTTAATACTGGATATGATAAAATTTTTATATCATCAAATGATACATTTAATCTACCATCCATTATCGCTCTTACTCTTGCTCCACTTATTATTCCTTGGGCAGCTCTTGGACTTGCCCCTGCTTCCACATATTTTTTAGCTACTTCATGTCCCGATTCAACTTCTGGATGAGTTGCTAATATAAGTTTTAATGCAAACTCCTTTACTGGTTCTGCAATTTTCACTTCTTTTATGGCTTTTCTTATTTCTACTATTTCATTTGCTTCTAAGATACTATTTATTTCAGTAGTATTATTTGTAAGAGTCAAATCCATAATTTCTTTTAGTTCCTCTAGATTTGGAAATTCAACATTTAATTTAAATAAAAACCTATCTAATTGTGCTTCTGGAAGTGGATATGTTCCTTCTTGTTCAATAGGGTTTTGTGTTGCTAATACCATAAATGGATTTGGCATTTTATATGTTTTTTTACCAACAGTTACTGTTTTTTCCCCCATAGCCTCTAGTAAAGCTGATTGAGTTTTTGGTGTTGCTCTATTTATTTCATCTGCTAATAGAAGATTCGTAAAAATAGGTCCTTTTTCAAATCTAAAGGTTGTGTTATCTCCTTCCTTTGCAACAATATTTGTTCCAACAACATCTGCTGGCATTAAATCTGGGGTAAATTGAATTCTAGAAAAACCAAGATTCAAGACCTTTCCAATTGTTTTTACAAGTTGAGTTTTACCCATACCAGGCATCCCTTCTAAAAGTACATTTCCCTCTGCAAATATTGCTACTAAAACATTTTTAACTATATCTTTTTGACCTATTATACCCTTAGCAATTTCTTCTTCACACATTTTAATTTTCTCTGAAATATATATTATATCTTTCTCATTAATTTCCATAACTTTCACCTCTTAATTTAATCCTTCAAAATAGTCTTTTATAAGATTTTTTAAACTTTCTGGTAAATTACTATTATTCGCACCTTCTAATGCACTATTTGTGTAATCACCAATAACCTTATCATAATCAATTTTTGATCCGTCCATATTTAGTCCATTTTGACTTTCTACCTTCTGTGAATCACCAGATTGATTTTTATTTCCAGTAAGATTCGAATCATTACCTTCTTTTCTTCCTGGAATATATACTCCTTCACCCTTTTTATTTTCTAAGTCATTTTTATTTCCTACTGTACTTCCTGTATTCCACCCAGTTCCTTGACCTGCTCCTTGACCCTGACCTTGGCCCTGACCATTTCCTTGACCCTGACCTTCACCTTCGCCATCTCCTTGTCCTGTACCATTTTCTTTATTACTATTCTTATTTGATGATGAGTTTTTATTACTATTATTTTTTGCCTTTGATATTGCATTGCTAAGACTTTCCTCATTTAATTTACCATCTAATACTGAACTTGATGCATTCTCTAACGCCTCTGAAAGTTCTTCATCACTTATTTCCTTCGATGATTTTGAAAGTGAATCTGACAATTTATTAAGATCTGCAGTGCTCATATTTTTCAAAGATTTTTTTATATCACTTAAAGCTTTCTCTACGGCTCCTTTATCATCCGACATAATAGATTCTCCAAGCTTTTTAGATTGTTCTTTTTTCATAAGCTTATTAACAAGCTTATTTAAATCTTTTTTTGCTTCTTCTTCCTTTTCCTTATTAAAATTATCTAATAAGTTCTTTTTCATTTGTTCTAATACTTTTTTTCCTTTTTCACTCTTCGCTTCGTCCTTTTTGCTTTCTAACTTTTTTTCTAATCTTTCTAAAGTCTTATTAAGTTCAGCTTTTTTTAAGCTCTCCTTAACTTCTTTTTTTGCATCTTCTAAAATCTTTTTAACTTCTTCCTTTTCCTTTTCATCTAAATGCTCAATCTTTTCTATTTCTTTTTTCTCTTTTTCTATATTTTTAATTATCTCTTTTTGATAACTATGAAAACCTCGTATCTTTTCAGCATCTCTTTTTGAATCTGTATTTATAAAAAGAGTTCCAAAACACATTAATATCAGCCCTATTATTAGGTAAATTTGCTTTTTCTCTACTGATATTTTAAGATTTTCTTTTAAATTAAAATCTTTAATTGCATTTACTGTATCTTCCTTTTGTGCAATTGCAATTTTATCATCACAATTAACTAATTCTAATGATGTTATTACTCTTTCTTTAAGTCCTTTTGAATCAACAATTAATGCAACTTTTTTTCTATTTGGCGCTTTTATAAATCCATATATTAAAGATATAATTAATCCTAATATAATTAATCCTATTGAAACTTCCTCTACATAAGGGAATGTTATAAATAAAGAAACTAATAATAAGCAGAAACTTAAGCATAGCATCAATTTTAAAGCTGCTATGCTTAAGTTTAATAAGAAGTTTAGCTTTATTCTTTTAGAAGCCTTATCTATAAATATTGAAATAGCTTTATCTAAAGAATTCATTTTACTTCTCCCTTACTTTTTTCTTTCTTTTAAATATCCTTGCAGTATTTAGTGGATTCAACTTTATTGATGCTAAATATATAAATATTCCACTTAAAACTAATTGAATTCCTATTGATATATATTCAGCATAAATTGATAATCCAAAAGAATCTATCATATATGAAAAGTTTCCTAATGATCCTACTTGACTTGTAAGCATGCCTAAAAAACCTGTAACTGGACTTAAATAAACAATCATTGAAACCTGTGGTGGACTTACTTGTACTTGCCCATTTATTTTTGCCATTGCTAATAAGAAAATTACCCAAGCAATTATTAATGTTCCTAAATAAATAAATAATACAATTCCATAAGTAATTGCTGTTGCAACCTTTGAAGTTTTAATATAAGTTGATATAAATACTCCAATAGATCCTACAAAAATAGTATTTATTATAAAAAATATTATTAACTTTAATATATTTGATATTGTAACTCCACCAATTAATCCACATATTGCATATAATGGCATTGTGCATACTATAAGCATAACTACCTTAAGTGAAGATGATAAAACCTTTCCTATTATTATTTGAAGTGGAGTTAATTTACTGGATAATAATATATCTAGGGTTTGCTTTTCTCTTTCCGAGCATATTGCTGTAGAAGTTAATGATGGTACAATAAACATTAATAATACTGCTTGACCTATAGCCATCCCAATATATAAAATTATTGATTGATACAAATCTAATCCATTTGTATAAACTGTATCATTAAAAGCTTTATAAAATACTAATACTCCTATTGATAAAATTGCTATATATGCAAATATCATTAACGTAAATCTTGGAGTTCTAACTGTAAGTTTACTCTCATTTCTTAAAACTGGATTTATTCTCATTTAATCTCCCCCCCTAATTGTTATCATCTTCTGTTATTTGGATGAATATATCTTCTAAATTAGTTGTAGCTCTTGTAAATGATATAACAGGTATATCTTTAAGAACTAGTGATCTTAATATATTTTTACCTTCTTCATCTGAGCCTAATATATTGGCAGTAATTTTATTTCCATCAAGAGAAAGTTCTTTAACTTCTGGCATTTCTCTAAGAATTTTAATACATTCTTCTGGATTTTCTATAACTGTAATAACAAATGGAGATGATCCTGATGCCTTTATCATAATTTCATCAACAGTTCCATGACAAACTATAGTTCCATTTTTAACTATTCCAATATTAGTACATACTTCTCCAAGTTCTGGTAGTATATGAGATGAAACTATTATAGTTTTTCCCATTTCTTTAAGATTTTTAAGAATTCCCTTCATTTCAAATCTTGCCCTTGGATCCATACCTGATGCAGGCTCATCTAATATTAGAAGTTCTGGATTATGAACTAAACATCTTGCAAGACATAATCTTTGTTTCATTCCTCTAGATAATCCATCAACATTTGCATTCCACTTATCCTTAAGGTTTACAAGTTCTAATAAATCCATTGATAAACGTCTTGCCTCATCTCCTACAATTCCATATATTGAAGCATAAAACTCTAGATATTCTATTGCCTTTAAATTATCATATACTCCAAAGAAATCTGGCATATATCCAATTTTTTCTTTTAATGCTTTATTATTCTTTATAGCGTCTATACCATCAACATATACTTCTCCACTATCTGGGGAAAGTAATCCTGATATTATTTTCATAGTTGTACTTTTTCCAGCACCATTAGGTCCTATAAATCCAAAAATTTCTCCTTTTTTAATTTCAAGGTTTAAACCATTTAATGCTTTAAAATTTCCATATGATTTTTCAAGATTTTTAATAACTAACATTATTTCTCCCTCCCCTTAACAGTTATCTTTGGTATTCTACTTTCACCCTTACTATCTTCTACTAAAACTTTAATTCTAAGTTCATTATTATTTACATAACTCTCTATATTTTCCAAATTTAATACCGTATCTTGACTTAACGATATGTTATCATAACTATCAGTTTTATAATTGTAAACAAAATATTCTCCTGCACCTTCATATCCATGTCTACTAACATCTTTCTTAACACCTATATTGCTAATTTGTATGTTATTATCTATTTTATACTGAAAAACTACCTCTCCATTACCAAATATACTACCATTATTTGACTCTATATGAACATTAACGCCAGATGATAATATGTCTTCTTTAAAAAATCCTAATGGAAAATTTATATTTCCTTCTTTATCTTTAAAATCTAATTTAATTTTTTGTGTAATTACTGTAGTATCAAATTTTGAAATAGAAGTATTATTAAAATTTATACCATAATCTATAGGAACCTCTGTTATTGCAACTAATTTTGATTCATTACCAGTATTAATTTCATTTGAAAGAACATTTAATAAATTTGAATATCTGTATACATTTTTAAATTTTTCTGACTTTAATGACTCCTTATCACGCCATCTAGCTTCATAATAATTTTGCATTAAATTAACGGAATAATTTAATAACCCATTACTTTCACTTAACTTTACCTGTTCTAAGGATAATTCTTCTCCTTTTTTAATATATCCAAGATCCCAGACATTTTTGCCTGCAACTAAAAGAAGTTTATTTATATTTCCATCTAAATTATTTTTAACTTTACCATTTAAATCTCCACCATCAAAATTAAAGCTTGCTTCTATTTTAGAAACAATCTCATTTTTACCATAAATATCAAACATCTTCATTTCTAATGCACTACTATCATCAAATGTAAAATATGAATTATTATTTTTATAAGTAGTTTTAACTCTTAATTTATTTAATTTTGGCTCCTCATTTCCACCATAAAAATAATTTTGTTCATTTAAATAATTTATTGTTATATCTTGTGGTTTTTCTAAAATTACATCATTTTTATATTTAGTTCCAATTCCTAAATACCCATTAACTACACCATTTCCTTTTTCATCTACTGAAACCATATTTACTTGGTTTAAAATTATATCATTAACTCTTGTTTTACTTCCAATTAAATATATAACTATTGAAAATACAATTGCAATAATAGGTACGGCAATCCATGTTAAATCTCTCTTTTTAAGTTTCTTTAAGACAATATACAGTATTACTCCTATAATAACTGCATATATACTAAGCACTATAATAAGCACATTTGTACTTACAACATTATTTATAGGAATACTCTTTATTATATCTTTCATTTCGTATGAATAATTATGTCCCGATCCATTCATGTTTTTATCATACATTTTATTAAAATTGTCACTTAAAACAATACTCCAAAGCTCATTTGCATCTTTTGATGATATTAATGGTTCAAGACCTAAGTCAAATGTTGAAATTAAAACTTGCCCATTTCCTTTGTCAATTGAATAGATTAATGGTTCTTTTTCACTTTCAAATCTTACTTTAGAATTTTGTATATTTAAATTTGATTTTATTAATTTTAATTTATCCTTAAGTAATGTAATATCCTTTTCATTAGTTCCAGAAGACTTTATATCTAAAAAACTTTTATCTATTGAATTTATAGTTTTACTTTCATTTGCGCCTGCTCCAATAATTAAAGTACCACCTTTACTTATCCAAGCATTTAAACTATCGTATTGTTCTTTTTTCAAGTTTCCCATATTATAATTATTTATAAATATTAAATCTAAACCATCTATGTTTAAACTATCATTTCCAATTATATCTTTATCTAATTTTACACTTTTTATTTTTCCTGGATCTCTATTAGTTACATCAAATGATACATCCCCCAAATATCCTAAAGATGTAGGATCATCTGTTAAAATACCAGCAAAAAAATTATTTTCTTTTACTCTTCCTTCTGAAATAATTGCCTTCTTTTCTAAAATACTTTTATTATTTTCCATAAGATTAACTGTTATTTTGCTTGATTCATTTGTTATTTTAACTGGTATATTTACTTTATAACTTTCACCTTTTATTAAATTAACTTCTGTACTATAAGCATCATATCTTCCTTGTTCAATACTAGCTACCCTTACTTCGATTTCTCCTTTAAAATCTCTTTCTAAACTTTTAATATCAATTGTAATAGGAATATATTTCATGGCTCTATACTGTCCATCAATTCCATAGCTTATTTTTACTTCATAGTTTTGTTCTTCATTACTTTTTGCACTAATTTTTAATGTTGGAAAAACTAATGCTATAGCTAAAAATAAAACTATAGTAGTAATAAAATTCTTCTTTAAAAATTTCTTCATATTATTCTTCCCCCTAAGTTACTTAATTTTTTTCCCACATTTTTAATGTTATCCTATACATTACAATTTAACCTTAACATTTCCTTAAAATTTCCTTATTTTTTATTCTTAAAATTTGATTATTCATTGTAATAATAAAATAGTTTTATTATTATTTTATATTTTAACATAAATACGTAAATTATTCCTATTTTGTTAAAATCAGAAAATATTTTTGATTTATACAAAAAACCTCTCTATTTGCATTTATATTTTTACTTCTTTGCAAATAAAGAGGCTTTATTGTTATTTAGGTAATTTTATTGTAAATGTACTACCTTTATTTATCTCACTTTTTAATTCTATTTTTCCCTTATGCATTTCTACAATCTTTTTTGTTATGGCTAATCCTAGTCCACTACCACCACTAGAATTTCTAGATATATCTCCTCTTACGAATTCATAAAATATATTTTCTCTTAAAGATTCTTTCATTCCCTTACCATTATCACTTACTATTATTATAATTTCTTTTTCTTCTTCTTTTAATGATATACTTAAAGTTGTGCCAGCATCATTATATTTTAAAGAATTTATAATTAAATTTCCTATTGCTCTTTCTAATTCTTTTGCTGCTATATTACAATATATAGGCTCTTCAATGTCTAATACCAAATCAAATCCATTTTCTTCCATTTCTCCGTAATATAAAGCAGCTATTTCTCTTATAAAATCTCCTATTTCTTCTCTTTTTAAAATTATTTTATATTCTAAGCTATCTATTTTAGTAAATAAAAATAACTCATTAATTAAATAATTTAATCTTAATGTTTTATTATAAATATATTCAAGATAAACTTTTTGCTCCTCCTTATCCTCTACCCTTCCATCAACTAATGCTTTTGAGTAACCCATTATAGATGTTATTGGAGTCTTTATATCATGAGCTATATCTCTAATCATACTTTTTTTACTTTTTTCAACTTCTTTTTTAGAATTTTCTGCTTCTTGAAGTTTTTTAACCATAAAATTGAAACTATCTTTTATAATATCTACTTCTTTATATGTATTAAAATTTAATCTTACATTATAATCTCCAGATGTCATAGAATTAATTCCTCTTTGTATTTTTCTAAGTGGAACTGATACTGACTTTATTGATTTATAAAATAATCCATACATTGCAAGAATCATAAAAATAATAGCTATACATAATGAAAATATAATAATTTCATAAAATCTTGTTCCTATACTCTTTTCATATAATTTTTCTGTTAATAAAAAACTACCATTAGGAACTTTTACTATATATACCATTGAATTATCATTATTTTTATACGCTCTTGAATCGTATTTAACGTTATCTTCTCTAACCATTTCATCATATTGATTTATAATATTTATTATACTATAATCTTGTATATCGTCTTTTTTTTCTCCTATAACTTCTACTACCTTATTATCCTGTATTTTTTCAATCCATCCACCAACTCTTGTTATAACTTCAGTATTAATATCTTTATAGTTTTCTACAAAGAAATTTTCTTCAATTAACATTCTTTCTGTATCTGTTAATGATAGATATGACTCTATACAATACATTGAAATTAAAATAAAAATCCCCATTGATATAAGTAATATTATTAAAGCATATAAATAATGGAAAAAGAATATTCTAAATAAACTTTGATTAAATCTATATTTTTTTATCTTCAAATCTATAACCTATTCCCCTTATAGTTTTTATATATTTAGGACTTCTACTATCATCTTCAATTTTATCTCTTAAGTTACTTATATGAACCATTATTGCATTATCATCATGTAAATACTCTTCATTCCATACCTGTTCAAAAAGATTTTTCTTTGTTAGAACTCTATTTTTATTCTCCATAAAAAGTTCAAGTAGCTTAAACTCTTTATAGGTTAAAATAACATCTTGTCCATCTTTAGTAACCGATGCTCTTCCTTTATCTATTGCTAAGTCTCCAATTTTAATAATATTTTCATGAGGTTCTATATTTTTAAGAGAATAACATCTTCTAAATTGAGCATTTACCCTAGCTATTAGCTCTAAAGGATCAAATGGTTTTGTAACATAGTCGTCAGCCCCAATGTCTAACCCTAAAACTTTATCATAGCCTTCACTTTTTGCAGATATTACTATTATAGGTATATTAGATATTTTTCTTATTTCTCTTATTAAAGTGTATCCGTCTAAACCAGGCATCATTATATCAACTATAGCTAATCCTATATTATTATTTTTAAAAATTTCTAAAGCATCAATACCGTTATATGCTTTTAATAATATGTACTCTTTATTTCTAAAATAAAGCTCCACAAGCTCTACTATTTCTTTTTCATCGTCTACTACAAGTATTTTTTTACTCACACTATTTCTCCCTTTTAAATTAAATTTACCTAAATTATTATTGTATATTATTAAATAGTATATCTCAATTCTTAAGATAATATTTCCTAATTCATAAGTTTACCTTAAGAATGTTTTTTTTGTATATTTTTGGATTTTTTTGTGTTGACATTGTTTTTTTACCATGCTAAAATCTGTTTTATTCATTGGAAAGTTACAAGAAAATATTATAAATTAATAATAGACCTTATTAATATTAAGTTCAACTTATCCCTTTTACTTTAGCTACTATTAGGTTAGGTCTTTATTTATAATTATATTTTTGTAAATACAAGGTACATTTCCCAGGTATTTTGTATATAATAAGCTAATGAATGTTGTTTTTTCATTAAAATTAGCTAGTATGTTATTACTAGCTAAATATTTCCCAATCAAAGCCTTATAGTAAGTTTACTATAAGGCTTTTAATTTTAATCAATGATTCTATAAATCTTCATATATTTGAGATCCATATATTCCTTTTTTACCTGAGATAAATATACTTATTATACAAACAATCATTATAAATGCCATATTATTTGTTCCAAATAATTCTACGCCTAAAACAAAGGATGCTATTGGAGTTTTAGTTGCTCCTGCAAATACACCAACTAAACCTAGAGATGCAGCAAATTCAAATGGTAACCCTAATATCAATGCTAACGTTGAACCAAGTGTTGATCCTATAACAAATAACGGTGTAACTTCCCCACCTTGAAAACCTGCTCCAAGACATAATGTGGTTAATAGTAATTTAATAAAAAAACTATAGTATTCTATATTTCCATCAAATGCATCATTTAACAAACCAAGACTTAACCCATTATACATCCTATTACCAATAATTATTGTTACTAAAACCATTATTATTCCACCAATAAAAGTTCTAATATATTTTTGTTTAAAATATTTGCTAAATACTACTTTAAATTTATGTGTAAATACTGTAAACAATTTACTTGCTATTCCAAAACATATTGCCATAATTATAACCTTTATTATTATATTACTCTCAAAATTTTCTACTTCTGCAATTTTATAATGACTATGAGAAACTCCAATAAAATTTACTACAGAATTACCAACAAAAGCTCCAACTATTGCTGGTAAAAATGCATCATATGTTATTTTACCTATAGTTGCAAGTTCTAAGGCAAATATTGTACCTGCTAATGGAGTTCCAAATACTGCTGAGAATCCTGTAGCTACTCCTGCTATTAGTAATATTTTTTTTTCATTTGCTTTAATTCTAAATTTCTCTCCAATAAAACTCGCTATTGTTCCTCCTATTTGAACTCCTGTTCCTTCCCTACCAACTGAAGCTCCAAATAGATGTGCAAGTACTGTTCCACAAAATACTAATGGAGCCATTAAAAGATTAATTTTTTCATTACTCCCATTTATATTTTCTATTATTATATTATTTCCTTTATGTGAATTCCTTCCATAAGCTTCATATAAATATGTCATTATTGCTCCTGAAATAGGTAATATAAATATTAACCAATAATATTTTTTATTTAACATAGTTACTTTTTCTAAAGAAATCAAAAATAAACCTATTATAGTTCCACCTATAATTCCAACAATAACAGAGTATAACGATAATTTTAATATAACTTTTCTATTCATAATTACTTCCTTCCTTAAAATAAAATAGACTCCTACCCTATTGGTAGGAGTCATTAGCATCAAGCATTTAAAAGCGAACTCCATCGCTCAAATATTCTTATCATTTTCAATTTACTATAATATAATTCTATAGTCAATATTTTTTTCATTATAATATATATTCTATTTATTTCAATATAAATATTAGTTTTCATAAATACATTTTTGCATCTAAATACGCTTTGGGATAAAAATATATTTTTTGGAAATACTATTTATGATTAATTTATAGCAGGGAGGTATATTATGTCTAGTAAGACTGGTGTTGTTAAATGGTTTAATTCTGAAAAAGGTTTTGGATTTATATCTTGTGATGAAGGAGACGATGTTTTCGTTCATATTTCACAAGTTAAAGAGAAGGGAAATGATAAGGATTTACATGAAGGTGAAAATGTGTCCTTTAGTATTGAAGATGGTCAAAAAGGACCTATGGCTGTAAATGTTCAAAAAATATAAACTATAATTAAATAAGATTATCTTAAAATATAGAATAACTATTATTTTAAGATAATCTTCTTCTAGTTTATATCTATTTCAATTACTTTACCTTCAGCAATTGATTTTTCTACGTCTATAACTCTTTGATTTTCTGATCCTCTATATTTTAAACTTATATTTCTTTTATCTATTTCAAATTTTCCATCTATAAGAATATCTACTAAAGATACTATTTCTCTTTTTCTTTCATCTCTTATAATATCTTCAAATACATAACCTGACCAAAGCCAAATAGTCTTTTTAGTTTCATTTTTAATTCTAGTTAGTAAATTCACTAAATCGCTATCCATAACTTGGTCCATAGGCTCTCCACCTAATATATTAACACCATGGATATTATTATTTTTTACATATGATATAAAATTATCTTCTATTTCTTTGCTCCATTTTTCTCCATAATTAAAGTCTTGTAATTCTCTATTAAAACATCCTTCACAATTATTTGTGCATCCACTTACAAATAACGTTGTTCTTACATTAGGTCCATTAGTTACATCAAATTTTCTTATTTTTGCATAGTTCAAATAACTTACCTCCTGTAAATAAAATATCTTATTAAGTTTAATGGACAATTATAGAAAGAATTTAATCTAAACTCATTCTTAATTGCCCATTTTATATTTCTATAAATGAAGTACTCTATCTCCTATTTCAGCTGTACGTCCCTTATTCCAGAAATTAGTTCCTATATATCCACAAGTTCTTCTCATAACTTGCATATCACTCTCATCAGTATTTCCACATGATGGACAATACCAAGTTAAATTTTCATCTAATTTAATTTCTCCAGTATATCCACATTTATAGCATATATCTGGTTTCGTATTTATTTCTGCATATTGAATATTATGATATATAAAGTTTATAACTTGTTCTACAGCCTCTACATTTCTGCTCATATCTGGAACTTCAATATATGATATACATCCACCTAAACTTATATTATGGAATTGTGATTCAAATTTAAGCTTACTAAATGCATCTATCTCTTCACATACATGAACATGATATGAATTAGTATAGTATAGTTTATCTGTTACATTTGGAATCTCTCCAAATTTAGCTTTATCTAATCTACAGAATCTATATATTAGATTTTCAGCCGGAGTACCATATAACCCAAACCCTAAACCTGTTTCTTTTTTCCATTTTTCACAGGCTTTACTCATATGATCCATTACTTCTAAGGCAAACTTTTCCCCTTCTTCTGTTGTATGACTTACCCCTAGCATTGCTTGAACCATTTCGTATATCCCAACATATCCAAGAGATAAAGTAGAATATCCATCTTTAAGAAGTTTATCTATTTTTTCACCTTTTTCAAGTCTTGCTATTGCACCATGTTGCCAATGTATTGGTGATACATCTGAAGTTGTTCCAAGTAACATTTTATGTCTTACAAGTAATGCTTCTTTACATAACTCTAATCTTTGATCTAGCATATCCCAAAATAGCTCAATATCCTTATCTGCAAGTATTCCTATTTGTGGAAGGTTTAAGCTTATAACACCTTGATTGAATCTTCCATACCATTTATACTCTCCATCTGAAGTCTTATATGGACTTAAATGAGATCTACATCCCATTGGAGGGAATGTATTTCCTTCATAGTTATTTCTCATTATTTTTGCTGATTGATAATCTGGTACTAATCTTTTAACAGTACATTGTGCTGCAAGTTTAGTTATATAATCATATTTTCCACCTTCAAGGGCATTATGTTCATCAAGAAGATATACAAGTTTTGGGAATGCCTCTCCAATTTCTTGGCCTTTATAGTTTTTCATTCCTTCTAATCTTTGCTTTATCATTTCTTCACAAATTAAAGCCATTTCTTCTTCATATTCATTACCTACTTCAATTTCTAAATATATAGTACCAAATGGTGATTGTCCGTTTGTTGTTTGTAGGGTTGATAATTGATATCTTATAGTTTGAACTCCATCTTTTAAGTCCTTAAGTTTCATATCATTTGCAAGTTCTTTTGCTAGTTTTTCATCACCGTATTTATCTAAATAAAATTTATAGAATTTTTCTTCTGTTACCTTAAGGAATTTTGCAAGGTGCTTAATAGTAATACTTTGGCCACCATATTGGTTACTTGCAACTTGTGCCATTATTTGTGTAGTAACTGTACATGCTGTTCCAAAAGACTTTGGTGATTCAACAAGTTTATCATTTATAACAGTACCATTGTTTAGCATATCCTCTAAATTAATTAAGCAACAATTAAAAATAGATGAAAGTGTATAATCCATATCATGCCAATGTATTATTCCTTCATCATGTGCTTGAACCATATGAGCTGGTATAAGTCTTCTTCTTGAAATATCTTTAGATACCTCTCCCGCAATTAAATCTCTTTGAGTTGCAGCAATTACAGAATTCTTATTTGAATTTTCCTTCATAACATCTTCATTTGTCTTGCTTAATAAACTTAATATACTCTCATCTGTTGTATTTGTATTTCTTTTAAACTCTTGTACTGCCCTATAGCCTTCATAAGCCTTTGCTGTAATGGATTGCCCATAATGAACTAGTCTATCATATACATAAGTTTCTATTTTGTATATTGTAGGAGTATCCTCATGATTACTAAAATGCTTTTCTGCATCATTAGCTATTAATCTAGCTATGTCTTTTAAGTAAATTCCACTTCCATTCTTCATAGCCTTACTTACAGCTTCTCTTATTTTACACTTGTCAAATGCAACTGTACTTCCATCTCTTTTTATTACTTTCATTTAACTTTTCATCCCCCCACAAAAATCTTCACTTTAAACTATTTAATGACAATTAATAATAATTACTTGGTTTATTATACACTAGTTTATAAAATAATGCATTTTGAAAAAAACTCTAGAAATTAGAATAACCATATTAAAGTTTGCTATTATCACTAATTTTCTTTTATTTTTATGTACTAATAAAAGAAATTTAGTAATAGGTTTTTATAAAATTATTAAAGGAGAACTATTAGTTCTCCTTTAATAATTTATTTTAAATATTCTATACTCTACAGTCTCCACAGTTTACATCTTTGAATATTTCTGCTCTTCTTTTTTTATTTATATAATTAACTGCTCTCATTTTAAATCTTTCAAAATGCTTATGTTCATAAAAAGCTACTAAATCCGATGTAATAAATACTCCATCCATAATTAAATATTTAAGATCTTTAAGATTCTCAGAATCCTTATCTTCTACTCTTATTTTTTCTGCCTCTATATTTAATTCTTCAAAATCCACTTTAGCTTTTAAAAGAGCTTCCATTACTGAAATATCTTCACATTGACTTAAATCAGTATCAACTAGCTTGTCTATAAGTTTAATATATTCTTCATTAATTTTAACGTATTTTTCGTAAGTATTAATTAAGCTCATTTAAACCCCTCCATTTATAAAAAAATTATTAAAAGTATTATACCATAAAAAATTACTTAATTTAATTAAAAACCTAGTAGTTTAAATATGTAAAATATTCTAAATATCTTTTAATAGATTTCTTATATCTTCTGCTTCTGGATTTATAAAAAGAATTTCCTTAAAATATTCTTTAGCAATTTCTATCTTTTCTTGCCTTAATAGTTCAAAGCCAAGTTCCATTAAAATTCTTGTATCTCCTGGTTCTAAAGAATCTGCTTTTATTAAATAATCCTCTACACTATCAAATTCTCTTAGCTCTTTATAACAAATAGCTAATCCAAAAAAGTTTTCTCCATCAGTATCATCTATTTCTATTGCTTTTTCAAATAATTTAATCGCTTCTTTAAAATTTTTCTCCCCAACATAATATATACCAAGACCTGTATATGCTCTTGAACAAATTTCTGTATTTTCTATAGCTTCTTTAAAGTATTTTTCTGCTTTTTCCTTATTTCTTATATCAACTAAATACGTCCAACCAATAATAGACTTAAGTTCTCCTATTTCATCCTTATCTTTACCATAAATGTTTATATAATTAATACATCTATTTATCGCTTCTTCATAAAACTCTTCTCTTATATCAAGTTCAACTAAAAATGTAGTGGATAGAAATTGATCCTCTTCAATTTCTAATGCTCTTTCAAAGCATCTTCTACTTTCTATATAAAGACCTAACTCTAATAAAGCTTCCCCCTTTACATTATAAGCATACACATAGTAATCACAACCTTCAATCAAAGCTCTATCTACACACTCTATAGCGTCTTCATATTCACCAAAAACTAAATGTCCATGTCCCATATATAATAAATATTCTGGATCATTAGTTTCATTATATCCTTCTTTACAATATTTAAAGGCCTCCTCTTCATTGAAAGCCAAAATTTCATTAAAAGTTTCTTCTATACTTTGTTCCTTATTATTAAACATTACTACTCCCATCCTATATTCAAAATTGTACTTATAACTATAAATAAAGTTATCACTTATACTTTATTATACTAACTTATTACTACTATACTACCAAAATATTATTTTATTATGAATAACTTTTACTAAAATAAAAAATGCATTTCAAAATATTAGCTTTATTATATCTAACACTTGGAATGCACTTCATATTTTATCATATTTACTTTAGTTTATTTAAAATCTATTAATTTCAAACTATAAATTTTTACTTTCTATTAAATTAATTTTCTCTTTTACTTTATTGTCATCTGGAGCACCATCATACCAGTTTTTCACTTCGTCATTTTTTATTTCACCAAAATATTTACTTTTTAGAATTATTTCTGGTCTATACTCAAAATGAAGTGTATCAAAATGAGACCATTTTCCACCCCATACAAATCCATGACTTTCAAATATTTTCACAAGTTCCTTAGAATATGAAGCTATTCTTTCACTACCTTTATCTTTACTTGCCCATTTCCAATAATCTCTACTATCTCTTTGTAAATCTATTGCTATACCAAAAGAATGTGGACTTAACCTTCCTGTATCCTGTATAACTCTATAATTATATGTTCCACTAATAGGTGTTACATAAGATGATATCTTTGGATTATCTTTAGATGCATACCCTGCTTCATTTAATGCATTTTTTAAACTTTCTCCAGCTAAAGCATTTTTATTAAAATACATATCTCCATAATATGTTGGAAATATTTTTAAATTTTTCTCAATGCTACCTCTACTTTCTCCATATATAGCACCTAAAAATTCATAACATCTTATTCTTCCTGGGTCACTATCTTCTTCTACTTTATCAATGCTATATAAGGGGTATATAGTTTTTAAACTACTTTTCAAGTCACCATTATAAAGAACCTTTTTCCCATTATCTAATATTAAATAAATGTTTTCATTATCACCTTTTTCTATATCAACAATTTCTTTTTCATAAGCTACCATTAATACTAAAAGATCTCGTTTTAAATTAAATTTTTCATAATTATCCTCATTTAAAAGAGTATTATAAGATGCGCTACATATTAATGTACTACACATTAATAATAAAATTATTGTACTTAAAATTTTTTTCATTAAATCAACCTCTTATATTATAAATATATTTATAATATATTATTTCCCCTAAAATAGCATATTATATTTACTAATATATAAATTTAACAATTCCATTTTTTAGAATATTCAATATGGAGATAATATCTAAAATATGATATTCTAATTTATATAAGGAGGAGATACTAAATGAAAAAATTTTTTATCCACTTTACTGTATGCTTTATTTTAATTTTTTCTCTAATTATCCCAAATAAAGTTTATGCAACAAATAAAAGCTTTGATATAAACAATTTATTAGTTAATGCACAAATTCAAAGTAATGGAGATATTATAGTTTCTGAGGAATTAACCTATGACTTTAATGGAGGCTTTAATGGAATATATATTGATTTAAACAAGAATGGATCTAATGGTCATGAAATATCTCAGGTAGCAATCAAAGATTCTAGTGATAATATTACTATAATAGAAAATTCAAGTACCTCAAATACTAATTACTACGAAATATTTGATTCTAGTGATAAAACACAAATAAAAATTCACTCTAAAAGCTTTAATGAAAGAAAAAAATTTTTAATTAATTACAAAATTAAATCTGCTGCTATAAGATATAATGACTATGGATCTTTATATTGGAGTTTTTATACTGTATCTGATAATAATATAGTTAAAAATGCAGAGTTAAATATATCATTAAAGGATTCTAACTTTTTACAAAACAATCTTAATTATACTGCTTATGTAGATGGTGAATTTGAAACTTACTACTCAAATAATAAAGTTACATTAGTTGGTACTAATCTTTCCTCTACCCTTGGAATTGATCTTAAATTTCAACCTGATTTTTTAAGTGAACTTCCTGTAAAAAGTGGAGATGCTCCAACTTATCATAATAACTTTGAAAATGATACTAATTCTTCACCTTTAATATTTTTAATTCCTATTACATTAATTTTTATTATTCTATCAATAGTTTATATATTTAAAGCTAAAGAAAAAAAAGCTTTTAATAAAGAAGTTGAAAACTATCGTTCTAAGCATTTATTTATAAAAGAAGATTTAACTCCTTATCCACCTAAAGATTTAAGTCCAGCTATAGTAGCTTATTTATATGATAAAGATAATATTCCATCTTCTATTGTTCCAGCTACTCTAATGTATTTAAGTAAAAAGGGTTACTATAAATTAGATACAAAGCTTTTAAAAAATAAAGAAACTTTGGAGCTTACATTTACAAGAAATCTATCTTTTACTCAATGTAGTAGTCCTCATTTAAATAATTTAATTAATTGGTTTTCTCAATATGAAAATAACGGTAAATTTTCTTTAATGGATATAAAGAAATTAGTAGATAATAACTATAAAACAGCTAAAAAATTTAGAAATAATTATTGGGATTTTATAAACTCAGTAAGACTAGAAGGTAGGAATCTTAACCTTTATACTAAAATTAGAGGTAAAGAAATTTTAAATAATAAAGCTTATGCAGAATTACTTATGTGGAAAGCTTATAAAAATTATCTAATATCCTTTATTAATGAAGACTTAAGTAATGAAAACTTTAACCTAGATGATTCTCTTATTTATGCACCCGCTCTAGGATTAAAGGATAAAAAACTTGAAATATTATCAAATAAAATAAACGACCTAAACGGTACTAATACTTCTTATATATATAACACTAATAACTTGTTTTACTATTATTATATAAATAATATTGTTTTATTTGATGATATAAATAACTCTGCAGATACTCAATATAATAATCATAATAATAGCAACTCTAACATTAATAATAGCAGCTTTAATGGCTTCTCCTCTGGTAGTGGCTTTAATGGTGGCGGTGGTGGTGGTTCAGGTGCTTTTTAAAAGTACAAAAAAACTATCATAATAATAACAAAAATAGATATAATATACGTCTTAGATATTAATAAACCTTTATATAAAGGACTAATATCTTGATTATATATTATATCTATTTTTTTATTTAATACTATACAATTACTACTTTTCAATATATTTTATTATAAACTTACTATTGGGAAGATAATAAATTGTATACTGCTTACTTATTTCTGGTTTAAAGTCCCAAGGATTATATGTAAATAACTTACCATTTAAACTAACTTCATTTTTAGCTATACTCTTACATTCACCTTCATATACGCTGTATTTTTTATGCTTAAATCTATTTAAATCTTTAAATTTAGGTATAATCCTTATAAATAATAATATAGATGATAAAATTAGTAATAGACTAATTAATATAGTATATTGCTTTTTCACCTTCTTATTTTTTACTAAATATGCTGTAGTAAAAATTCCAGTAAATGAACCTAATAGAATAATACAATCAAATAATATACTAATTATAAAATACATCTTTTCTATTATTAATAATAAATTTTTACTTAGATGTATATATATTAATTATATTTAATATTACGGCAACTGCTTTTTCCATAGATTCTACTGGGATATATTCATATTTCCCATGAAAATTCTCTCCACCAGCAAATATATTAGGAGTCGGTAACCCCATAAATGAAAGTCTTGCTCCATCTGTACCCCCTCTTATTGGTTTTATTTTAGGAATTACATCAGCATCTTCCATAGCCTTTTTAGCTGTTTCAACTATATGCATAATTGGCTCTATTTTTTCTTTCATATTTTTATATTGATCTTTTATAGCTACTGTTACTATTTCTTCACCATATTTCTCATTTAATTCTCTTTCTATTTCTATAAACTTTTCTTTTCTCTTTTCAAATGTATCTTCAAAAAAATCTCTCACTATAAATTCTAGTTTTGTATTTTCTACTGTTCCATTTATATCTGATAAGTGATAAAAGCCTTCATATTTTTGTGTTTTTTCTGGCACCTCACCTAATGGAAGACTATTTATAAATTCATTTGCAACCATAATTGAATTTATCATTTTATTTTTAGCATATCCTGGATGTACATTAACTCCCTTAATTTCTACAGTTACTCCTGCTGCATTAAAATTTTCATACTCAAGTTCTCCAATTGATCCGCCATCTAAAGTATATGCAAAATCAGCATTAAACTCTTCAACTTTAAAATGATCAGCACCCTCCCCTATTTCTTCATCTGGAGTAAATGCAATTTTAATAGTTCCATGTTCTATTTCCTTATTGTTAACTAAATATTCTACAGCTGTCATTATTTCTGCTATACCAGCCTTATCATCTGCCCCTAAAAGAGTTGTTCCATCCGTAGTTATAAGAGTTTTTCCTATATAATTTTTTAATTCCGGAGAGAATTTAGGCGATAAAATCACTTCTTCATTTAATTTTATATCTCCTCCGTCATAATTTTTAACTATTTTAGGCTTTACATTAGTTCCACTATAATCTGGAGCAGTATCCATATGAGCTATAAAACCAATAGTTGGTATATTTTTATTGCAGTTTTTTTCTAGCGTTGCATATACATATCCATCTTCACTTATTTCAGCATCATTTAATCCCATTTCCTTTAGTTCATTTAAAAGTATTTCTGCAAGCTTTAATTGTCCCTTTGTACTAGGTGTTACCTTTGTATTTTCATCTGACTTAGTGTCAATTTTAACATATTCTAAAAATCTTTCTTCTACTCTTTTCATAATCCTGCTTCCTTTCTTTACTATACTAACGTATATTTCTTTAAGTATTTTAAGCTAACTTATTTTAAATATCCTAACTTAATATTCCATTTTATTATATCATAATTTTTTATATTACTACTTTCTTATCTAAATAATCTTATTTAATCAACATACTTTTATTTATCACTAATATTTTTAGATAAAAAACTGACATAGTTCTATTTACTATGCCAGTTTTCCTTTTTAACATTATTTATTTAATGCTTCTAATAATTCATCTAAATTTAATCCATGAACATTTGCTGCCTCTTCAATTGATTCTGCTTGAGCTGATGGACATCCAACGCATCCCATTCCAAAACTCATCAATACTTCTACTGCACTTTCTTTTATTCTTATAACTTCTCCTATTGTCATATCTCTTGTTATCATAAATTTCACCTTTCCTTTGTCTTATTTATACTTTTTTTCTAAGTTCTCTAAAATGGCTATATTTTTATCTTTAATATTACTATGTTCTTTCTCATAAGCATTACATTCATTATTTATAATGTTTATTGTTTCTTCTTTTAATTCTCTTGTTGCAAATTTATATACAACATTATCTTCTTTATGAATATGTCTTTCTAATAAGTTAGTATAAGAAACAGCATTAGCTATTATATCTAGCTTAGATTCACTATCTCCATCCTTTAATTTTTGTATAGCTTCTCTTAGACTAATTATATATAATCGTCCTAAATCATGTTCAACTAACATACCATGCTTAACTAATTTCTCTGCTGTTGTACCAATTTCATCTATCATTTTATTAAAAAGTAATATTTCCTCTTTTTTATGATGATGATTATCTGCATAGTTTTTAATAAAATCCATCATTAAATAAAAATCTTCATAATTTATATTTTCACCATTTAGTATATTAAGGCATGCTTTTCTTAATACCTTAAGCATTCTTTTAATATACCCATGTTCTTCCATCATTAAATCTATAGCATTCATCTTATCACCACCTTAAATCTTTTCTATAATCATAATCTCATTTTCTTCCTTATAAGAAAACTCCTCATTTAGTTCATTCACAAAAGCTTTAATCCAGAGTCCTCTTAGAGCATAAAAACAATTAACATCTACACCTTCTTTGTTCCAAATTTCTTTATGAACACAAACTCTTCTTTTCCATTTAATAATATTTTCTTCTGATTCAATTACTTCATTTACTCTATCACATGGCATACCATCTAATATATAATCATTTATACTATTAAATATATCAACAGCTGAATTAAAATCTACTTTATTTTCTTTTACTTCTTTTGCTGCTTTTATGCCTTGATTAATATATATATTCTCTATTTTAGATAATTTGTTATTATCCTCTAAAACCTTTGATGTCCATGCAGCCATTCTTCCTTCTGCTGAATGAATTTTGCTTTGTAACCAACCATGAATATTTCCTTGATCTATCATATTTTCTAAAGGAATATTTGGTAATTGTGTACCATACTTACCATTGATCTCCTTTGATAATTCTTCTATATCTAAGATTTCATCTTTTGCTAAATTAATAATTTCATTCTCTAAACCTTCAAACCAAACTATTTTATTAAATAACCAATAATGTATTTTACCTAAATATAAACTCATTTTATTCCCTCCATATTTTCTTAATGTTTTCTATATTTAAAGTATAGTAAAATAGTACGAATTAATCGGTAACTTACGTTACATATTTTAAAATTTATATCTTATTATCAGTTAAATTACTTAAAAATATTTTATACTAAATTTATTTAATATAAAAATAAAATCCACGATTATAATACTTTTCTCTCTTTATAATCATGGATTTTCTATTTTTTAAGTTTTATTTTTCTAAATACTTAACCATTTGATCATTTATAACACCTTGTCCACCTAAAATATATAATTTAAATTTATTATTTTTCTTTATAAATTCTTTTTGAGTGTCAAGGTTATTAGGGCTTACAATTAATGTTGGTGCTGAAACTTTTGAACCTAAATATGCACCACTTAAGGAATCTGGAAAATCTAAAGCACTAGCAACTAATAAATTATTTGATTCCCCCTTAAATCTTTCGGCTATCATAAGTGAAGTAACATATCTATCACTTCCCCCTAATCTATTTACATTAGATGATATGCCTTTTAATTGATCTTCAATATCCTTACTTATAACGCCTGTACCTCCAGTTATTATTATTTCACTAGGAGCTATATTCTTTATGGCATTTTTAGTTTCTTCAGTAATACTATTTCCAACTAAAAATATTGGATATCCCTTAGCTGCTGATATTGAAGATATAGATAAAGCATCTGGATAATTAAATGCATATGAAATAATTACTGGAGTTCCTTTTTTAGGTGCTAATTCATTAACTATCATTCTATTAGTTTCAAATCTATCTTTTCCACCTAATCTTTTAATATTATTAAATCCTTTTGACTTTAGGTAGCTAATCACAGAATTGTCTACAACACCTTCTCCACCTAAAATTATTATATTTGCATCTTTATTAGCATTTTTCTCTACATAATTTAAAGTATCTAAACTTCTATCAACAGTTTTTCTTACTAATAAAGTTGGTCCATCGTATTTTGTATTTAAAATAGCGCCTGTTAACGAATCTGGGAAATCTATATAAGAGGATAATAATACAGCATTTAACTTTCCATTACCTCTAATATTATCAGCAACTTTTATAGAAGTCTCTATTCTATCCTTTCCACCTAACCTTATATTTTCCTTAATCTTTTCATTAGGTATTATAGCAGGTATTTCATTTTTAATTACAGGTACTTCTTCTTTTACTACTAGTATTTCATTTTTAACTATAGCTGGAGGATTTATTTTACCCTCTGTTATTTCTCTATATCTTTCAGGTGAAAAAAACACCTCTTCCATGTTTGGTGAAACATCTACAATATTATCATCCTCATTAATAACTCCCGTTACATAAGTAGTTTTAACCATTCCATTTTCTGAGCCTTTTTCCATCTTTATTATTTTAAGGTAGAACGTACGTTCTCGACCAATATTGAAATGCCTATATATTTTCCCATCAAATGGAATTTTTTTGATATCTAAAAAATATTCACCTGGATTATTATTATATTCTGTAAGATATTGTGAATAATTATCTATATCAACTAAAGTAGATATAGAATTAATTTCTTCAACTGTTTTTCCTTCTGGAATTCTTTCATAGACCATTCCTCTGACTATATCTGAAGGAATATTTTTAACATTTGTTATTTCATTATATTTTTCTGGTGAAAAAATTATAAGTTCCATCTCTGGTGAAAATGCCACAATATCATCTTTTATAACTTCATCAGCCATAATTTTAATTCCTTCTATATAAGTAACCTTAACCTCTCCATACCTTATACCTTTTTCTATATTTATTATTTTAAAATAACGTTGACTGACAAATTTAGGATTAGTATTATCTATATATTTATATATTTTACCATCAAGAGGAAGTTTTGAAACATCTAAAAAATATTCATCTGCTTTATCTCCTATTTCTATAAAATACTGTGGATAATTATCTCTATCAACTAAAATTGCTTCCATATCAATTTCTTCAGCTTTTTTTTCACTGCCCATTTCATTATTATTTAATGCTGCTACATTAGTTACAGATACACCATTAAATATTATTATTGCTAATAACGCAACACATATATTTTTTAATTTTTTTAAATTTGATTTTCTCATAATCTACATCCTTTCATTTTGTTTCTTCTGCTACAATATCTTAAAGATAAATACTTATATTAAGACATCTGCCATTCTAAATATATAAAGATTTTATGTCAATGGTTGAAATTAAAACTTAAGGTCATCTTAAGCATATTTTATGAATAACTTATAAATCTTTATGAAACCTTATGTTTTCTTATGATTTTTTTAAGTATCCTTAATTATAGTATTATAATTTTAATATTAATAATTAGAATTAATTTTAAGCTTAAAATTAATAAAAATATAAGAGGTTAAACTTCTTTAATAAAGAAATTTAACCTCTTATATTCTAAATAATTATCACTATATAAATATTAATTTTATATTTTATTAATCTAACAATCTAAGTATATCATCTAAATTTTCTTTTAAAATTCTTGCTTTTTCTTTTGATATTCCAACAGAACAAAAAACTCTACTTGGAACATCTATAACTTTGTTCTTTAAATCACGACCCTCTTTAGTTAATTCTGCTATAACAACTCTATCATCTTTTGGATCTCTATATTTTGTTATAAGCTTCATTTGCTCTAATTTTTTCAATAAAGGAGTTAAGGTTCCTGAATCCAAATGTAATTTTTTACCTATTCCTTTAACGCTTATTTTTTCTTCTTCCCATAAAACAAGCATTGTTAAATACTGAGTATAGGTTAAGTTATATTCATCTAAAATTGGTTTATACTTTTTTATTATTTCTCTAGATGCTGCATATAGCCTAAAACACAATTGGTTATCTAATTTTAAATAATTATTTTCTTTCATAAAATCTCCTATTATAGATAAATTTAATTTTATTTGTTAAAACTAAATTTTATACAATTAATTTATATATAGTAGGATATTACTTTTTATTTTTTCTGTCAATACTTAAATCTATAGATTTATAATATTCTTTTCCTTTAAATCAACTAAACTTTCAGGAGAATGTGTTGATAAATACACTGTATCATTTTCTTTGATAAATTCTCTTATATTATTTAATGTTTCAATTGCTTTTTCCTTATCTTCAAATACAACTGATAATTGATTTTTTATTAATGCATCATTTGTATAAGTTATATCTCCATGAAGCATATAATTTAATTCTTTATCTTCTACAATAACTATTGAATTACCTCTTGTATGTCCATATGCAGGTATCATATAAATTCCATCTGATATTTTTTCACTTTTTTCAAAGTTTTTGTATTTTCCACTTTCAAAATTTACTCTAATTATATTTTCTCCAGTTAAGTTCATAGCCTCTGCCTCTATTTGAGAAATATAAATTTTTGAATTTTTAAATAATCTTAATTCACCAGTATGATCTGGATGCTTATGTGTAATTATTACTTTATTTATATCTTCAACTTTATAACCTACGTTTTTTAAGGCTGTTACAAAATCGGCTACTTTTTCTCCAGTATATAACAATTCACCTGGTTTCTTTTCAAAATCTTTTGTTTCTATCGGTAAACCTGTATCTACTAAAATAACTTCTTTACCTGTATCTATTAAATAGTTTTGTAGGCTAGCTTCATATGTCTTTTCAATATCGATAAGCTCTTTATCCATAGATCCTCCAAATGCAAATACTTGTTTCATATAGCCATTTTTATAAAATTCTAAAGCTTTAATTTCCATATTATTATCTCCTTCAAATTCAATTTTTATTTTATATTGATTTTTATTTAATTAACTTTTCAATGTCATTTTTAATTTTTTTTGGTACTGTTGTTGGTGAATATCTTTTCACTACATTTCCATTTGAATCAATTAAAAATTTAGTAAAATTCCATTTTATTTCATTGCTTAGAAGTCCTTTTGCTTCATTTTTTAAAAACTTATATAACGGATGTGCATTTGATCCATTTACATCTATCTTTTCAAACATGGTGAATGTTACACCATAATTTAATTGACAAAAATTATTTATTTCTTCATTGCTTGATGGATCTTGATTTTTAAATTGGTTACAAGGAAAACCTAATATTTCAAAATCTTTATCTTTAAATTCCTTATATAATTCTTCTAATTCCTTAAATTGAGGTGTTAATCCACATTTACTTGCAGTATTTACTACTAATATAACCTTTCCTTTATATTTTTCCATTTTCACTTCTTTTCCATCTATATTGTTAGCTGAAAATTTATAAAATCCCATAACTTCCTCTCCTTTAATTAATTTTTTAAAATTTAATTTTATACAATTAATTTCTTAAATTTATATTATATCTTTTTTTTTATAATGTCAATAATTTTTATAAATAATAAATTACAATATTAAATTCTAACATTAATTATTTATAAAAAAGTAGCTCATATGGATACATATTTTAAAGTAATAGTTCACTTTAAAATATGTATCCATATGAGCTATAAACATATCAGTATAAATATTTTTATATTCCCCTTAAATTATTTATATTTTACAGATATAATCTCGTCTCTATTCTTCTATCATACTCTGACCATTTACCTTCATCTGTATTACTTTTTATTTGAGAAATTTTATTCATAGTAGCATCTATTGAATCAGCATAATTTAATATAAAAGCCTCTTCCATTTTCATTTCTCTCGGTGATCCATATTCAAGCTTTCCATGATGTTGAACAATACATCCCTTTATCCTTGTAATAAAGTCATCTGAATAAAAATTTGGATTTTCTAAAATTGCCTTATCTACTAATTGTACTCCAATAACTATATGACCTTCCATTTCTCCTCTTAATGTATATTTAAATGGTCCATCATAATATAACTCATAAACTTTTCCAATATCATGAAGTTTTGCTGCAAGTACAGCTGTTTCTGTTCTTCTACATTTATACTTCTCACAAAGCATTGCTGTTAGATACATAACATTTAAAGTATGTTCTGCAAGTCCACCTATATAATTATGATGCATAGATACTCCACCTATACCTTTTTTAAACATAGTTAAAAACTCTTCATTCTTAAAGAAATAATCATTTAACGCTTTAGCTTCTCTTGAAATTATGTATTTTTCTGTATAACATTCTATTTCTTCCATAATATCTTCTATTGGTCTATCTACAGTTTTAAGATAATCTTCTAAATTATATTTAAAAATAACTTCATACTTTTTAACCTCTAAGTTTACTCCCTTTATACCTTCGATTTGTAATACTCTTCCCTCTATAATATCTTCTTTTTTATTAGGAATTGTAGCTTTTACTTCTCCTGTTTTGTCCGCTAATATACATACTATCTTTGATAAATCCTTAAAAATTATTTTCATTACCATTAATGATATTTTTATATTGCTTTCATCTTTAATATCTGCTAAAAATATATCCTTCTTATACATAAAATCCTCCAAAAATTTTTATAAATTTAGTATGTGCAAAAACTAAGAAATTTCACTTAAAATTATTAAATTTTATTTCTTTTAATAATATAACTTTTTCTTAATTTTTAAAGTATCCTATTAATTTATAAGTTATATACTCTACTATAGCAATTAACACAATACCAATACTATAGCAAATTAAATCACTATATAAAAATCCATGACCAAGAATTAATGCCCCAATAGTTGTGCTTCTTATACTATTAATCCAAGTATCTTGATAAAGCTGAGAAATTTCTATACAATAAGAAAAAATCAGAGAAAACATTGTTATTTTAAAAACTGAAGCTTTATTAAACAAAAAACCTAAACCTAAATAAACCATTATTGCCCATAAAGTATCACCAGCATATTTACTTATAAAATTAGGTAAATAACTTCCGAATTTTCTTGATGCTAAACCTAAAGCAATAACTATTATTATATAAGTAAAATAAATAGATCTTTTTCTATTCATCTTAATCCACTTCCTCTACTATTAATTTCCATTTAATCTTATTATCCTATAAACTTATATTATTCTACAATAGATATAAATAAAAATTAATATCTCATTTATTTAAATTACATATAAATTATTTTTATGGAGACAATCTATATGTAATCTTTAATAAAAAATACGTTTAATTAAATGTTATAATTAAAGTATATTATATTTTAAAGGGAGGTATTTTTATTTATGAGTGAAAAATTATATTTTAATGGTGATATATTAACTATGGAAGATTGTTTATATGTAGATTCCATATTAATTAAAGATGGTAAAATACATAAAATAGGTAAAAAAGAGGATTTAATTAACTTAGTAGACAGTAATGTTGAACTAATAGATTTAAAAGGTAAAACATTAATGCCCTCATTTATAGATAGCCATAGCCATTTTTCTGGATATGCAAATTCTCTTCTTCAAGCTTCATTAGAAAATGCTACTAGCTTTAATGATATTTCTTATTCTATAGAAAATTTTATAAAAAATAATAATATTAAAGAAGGGGAATGGGTTCTTGCTAAAGGTTATGATCATAATTCTTTAATTGAAAAAAAACACCCAAATAAGGAGCTATTAGATAAAATATCTCCAAAGAATCCACTTGTTATACAACATAAATCAGGTCATAGTGGATTATTTAACTCATTAGCATTAAAGAAATTAAATATAACAAATGATACTCCAAACCCTGAAGGTGGAGTTATATTTAAAAAAAATGGAGAACTTACAGGTTATCTTGAAGAAAATGCCTTTGTAAATAATATACAAAAACTTCCTATATCCTCAATGGATGACTTTAAAAAAGTATTAATTAAAGCACAGGAAAAATATGCAAGCTATGGAATTACAACAATGCAAGAAGGTATGATTGTAAATTTACTAGGAGATATCTTAGATCTTTTAATAAAATCTAAAATATTAAAGCTAGATTTAATTGGATATATTGATTTACGAGATTCTAATAAATTATTAGAAAGGTTTAAATATTGTATAAAAAGATATAATAATCATTTTAAAATTGGCGGATATAAGTTATTTTTAGATGGCTCTCCTCAAGGTCGTACTGCATGGATGTTAGAACCTTATAAAGATGCTAAAGATGGCTATAGAGGATATCCTATATATAAAGATGCTGATTTAGAAGAAAAAATTGAACTTTCAATAAATGAAGATATGCAATTATTAGTACACTGTAATGGTGATGCAGCTACTAATCAATATATAAATCAATATAGGATTGCTAAGGAAAAATGTAATTCTAATAATGATATTAGACCAGTTTTAATTCATGCACAATTATTACGTAGAGATCAGTTAGATAATGTTAAAGCTCTTAATATGATTCCTTCATTTTTTGTTGCTCATGTATATTATTGGGGTGATACTCATATTAAAAACTTTGGTATAGAAAGAGCTAGTTTAATAAGTGTAGCTAATTCTGCCCTAAAGAAAGGAATTAAATTTACATTCCATCAAGATGCTCCAGTAATAGAACCTAATATGTTAGAAACTGTATGGTGTGCTGTTAATAGAATTACTAAATCCGGTGTTATTTTAGGTGAGGATGAAAAGATTTCACCATTAGATGCATTAAAAGCTGTTACAATAAATGCCGCATATCAATATTTTGAAGAAGATATAAAAGGTTCAATTAAAGAAGGTAAATTAGCTGACTTAGTCATATTAGATAAAAATCCACTAAAAGTAGATCCCTTAGAAATATCTAATATATCAGTTTTAGAAACAATAAAAGAAGGAGCTACTATATTTAAAAAATAATTTAACTTAATAAATAAATACTATATCTTAAGAGTTTTAAAATTCTTAAGATATAGTATTTTATTTTTTTACATTGTTATTTCTTTTTTACCTGAAAGCTTAAAGAATAGTAATAATGATATAACTGTAATTACTGTTAATATAGTAGCTAATGAAGCAGCTGTACCATAATTACCTCTAAGAACTTCAGTATATATAGCTATAGTCATTGTTTTAGTTTTTCCAGTGTATAGTATAATTGATGTACTAAGCTCACTTATTATTGTTATCCAACTTAATATTGCACCTGCAACAACTCCAGGTAACATCATTGGCAATGTTATTTTCCAAAAAGTTTTTAAATTAGATGCTCCTAAGCTTATTGCAGCTTCTTCAGTACTTATACTTATTTGATGTACTATAGCTGCACTAGATCTTATAGTATAAGGTAGCCTTCTTATTACAAATGCAATTATCATAATAATTGCTGTTCCACTTAATAAAAGTGGTTTTTTATTAAATGTTAATAGTAATGCTATACCTAAAATAGATCCTGGTACAATATATGGGAACATAGTTAATATATCTAATAAATTAGTTAATGGGTTTCTCCTTCTAACTGTTACATAAGCAATTAGAATTGCTAATATAACAACTATTACTATTGCAAGTGTAGCTAATACAAATGTATTCTTTATAGATCCTCCAACCTTTGTAAATGCAGTTGTATAACTTTTCAAAGAAAATCCATTTGTAAAAATTCTTCCTGAAGTATTTAAGAAAGATGTATAAATAACAACTATTTGTGGTAATAATGCAATAAATGTAAATATATATACATATACATGAGCTAAAATATTTTTTAATCCTTTAATGTCTTTAGCTTCCATTGGATGAAGCGCACTCATAGTAAAGGATTTTTTATTTGAAATATACTTTTGAAATAAGAATATTAAAGTTGCAAATACAATTACTATTACACTAATAGCAGCTGCAAATCCATCATCTCCACCCATTTCACTAATAAACTCATTAAATATTAAAACAGGAACTGTTTGATATCCTTCTCCTATAAGCATAGGTGTACCAAAGTCAGCTAAAGCTCTCATAAATACTAGTAAAGCCCCTGCTAATAATGTTGGTAATATTAGAGGTACCATTATCTTAAACATTTTTCTAACACCAGTACATCCCATACTTTCTGCTGCTTCTAATAGTGAATTATCCACACTCTTTAAAGCTCCTGATACATACATAAATATTAGTGGTGAAAGTTGAAGGGTTAAAACTAGTAATATTCCTGAAAAGCCATATATATCTGGCATATTTATATGCCATGCATCTTTTAAGAAATTAGTTACTACTCCATTTCTTCCAAGTAATAATATCCATGAATACGCTCCAATAAATGGTGCTTGCATAGATGAAATTAATATTAATATTCTTATAATTGATCTACCCTTAATTTTTATTGTTGCCATAATATAAGCTAGAGGTGTAGCTATTGCAACACATAATAACGTAACGCAAACTGTAACTTTTAAACTATTAAAAAGTGATTCATAATAATAAGATTCTTTAAAGAACTTAGCAAAATATGCTAGTGAAAAGCTATGAGTTTCTCCACTTATAAAGCTTTTACATAATAATGTGAATAAAGGAAATACTAATACTAATATATATACTATAAATATTCCTGCTGTAATAAAAGTCCATACGTCATTTTTTTTCTTTAATCTACTCATTTAAATCACCTACGTTATTTAGAGTATAATTAGTATTTCCTTCTTCATCAAACACATTTATTTTATCTTTTTTCACTGTTAATCCTATCTTAGTTCCTGGTTTTATAATTTTTTCTATAGTAGATTCTTGAATTATTTCTATCTTTTCACCACTTTCTAATTCAACAAAGTAATGTGTATTTAATCCTAGGAACACACTTGAAGTTACAGTTGCCTTTAAGCCATTATTATCTTTTGATATAATAAATTCTTCAGGTCTTACAGAAATTTTTGCATTAATTTCTTTATCCCCTTTTAAGAATAGGTTGTCCATTTCTTCAACATATTTATCATTAAACTTAATATATGCCTTATTATTTTTTAGAATTATTTTACGTTCTAATACATTAGTACCACCAATAAATGATGCAACAAATAAATTTGCAGGTCTTTGATATATTTCTTGTGGAGTACCTACATGTTGAATAACACCTTGTTTCATTACTGCAATTCTATCTGATATAGCCATTGCTTCTTCTTGGTCATGAGTAACGTAAACTGTAGTTATTCCAATTTGATTTTGAATTTCTTTAATTGCATTACGCATCTCTACACGTAATTTAGCATCAAGATTACATAGTGGTTCATCCATTAATAGTACATCTGGGTGAATTACGATGGCACGTGCTAAGGCTACACGTTGTTGCTGACCACCTGATAAATTTTCTGGTAGTCTATCCTTATACTCATCAATTTTAACTACCTTCATAATTTCATCTACTTTTTTTTCTATTTCATCCTTTGGTACTTTACGGTTTTCCAATCCAAAAGCAACATTTTGTTTTACTGTTAAATGAGGAAATATAGCATAATTTTGAAATACCATGCCTATATTTCTTTTAGCTGGTGGTACATCATTAATTACACGTTCATTAAATTTAATTACTCCGCCTTCAATACTATTAAATCCTATAATCATTCTTAACAATGTAGTTTTCCCACATCCTGAAGGACCAAGTAATGTAAAAAACTCTCCATTTTTTATATTTAAATCTAAATCTGGAATTATAATATTTTCCCCATATTTCTTTACTACTTTTTCACAATTTATAGCTATACTCATATAATTCACCCTCTATCCTTTTGTATTATTTAATTTTTCTTTACAATAACTTCTCTATATTTTTCTACTATTTTATTTTTATTATTAGCTACATAATCAGTATCTTCATATATTTGATGTATATCTTTCATCGGTTTCATATAATCGCCTAATTGTGCATCTTCTCTAATAGGTCTATTAGTTAACTTTGATCCAAAAGCATCTTGTGCTTTCTTTGAAGTTATAAAGTCCATAAACTTCTTTGCATTGTCCATATTTTTAGCATCTTTAATAATTCCTGATGCTGCATCTAAGAAAACAGTTCCTTCTTTAGGATAAACTATTTCAACTGGAGCGCCACTTTTTACATAACTCGCTGATGGATCTTCATAAGTTAATCCTACAACATATTCTCCATCTGCTACACTTTTGTGTACTGCACCTGAACCACTTGCTACTTTTCCATCTAAATTGTCAACAAGTTTTTTTACATAATCCCATCCTTTATCAGAAGTATAATCTCCACCTATTGCAAGTAGCATATTAGTTAAATGTGCAAAAGCTGAACTTGAGCTTGTTGGGTCAGCCCCTGTTATTTTTCCTTTTAATACTGGATTTAATAAGTCCTCATATCCCTCTATTTTTATATCTCCTATAAGATTCTTATTAACAAGAATAACACTACCATCTGAAACATAAGTTGTAATATATCCAGTTGTATTTTTATGTCCTTCCATCAAATCACTATCATTTGCTGAAACATATTTTTCAAACAATTCAGGCTTTTGTGCATATTGAGCCCTAGAACCACCAAATATAACATCTGCATATGGATTATCTTTTTCAGATTCAATACGCTTAAATAACTCTCCTGTTCCAGCACTTACAAGTTCAACACTAATTCCTGTTTCATCTTCAAACATTGGTATTATAGTATTTATAATATCTTCACTATTTGGAGAATAAACAACAAGATTTTTAGATTCCTTACCTCCATCTCCTCCATTAGCTCCACTACACCCAACTAAACATGTTGCTCCTAAAAGAATTGAAGTTACAATCGCTAAAACTTTTTTCATTTTTCTTTCCCCCTTATTTTTTTATTTATTAAGTACATCTTTATTGTAAGCGTATTCAATATTCCTTTAAATGCTAAAATTCACAAATATAGTGTAAAATAGAAAACTAATTTTTACTTACAATTTCTTAATAGAAACATATTTAATTAAATGTTATACTGTTTACATAATATTCATATATTAGAAAAAATGAGGAGTATTTTTATGAATAATAATTTTAAAAGCTTTAAGGAGTCAATACATCACTTCTTCTTCAAGTATGCACTTATACCTATTTTTATACTAATTATATTATTTTCTATATTTATAGTTATAATAACTAAAATAAATATTATTATGAACACTAAGCAGGCTGGAAAGAACATTAGTGATTCTATTAATGAAATTTATACTAACTACTATAATGAAGTTGATAAAATGTCTATTTCTAGTAATGTTATAAATTATATAAATAATAGAACAGATTTAAATCTTGTATATGACGAATATTATAAATTTGCAAATAAGCAAAAAGTAAAAGGAGTTTTAAACTTAATAGATTCTAGAGGTGTCTTTTTAATTTCAACTAGTAATCCTACTTCTGATACAGATCTTACTATATTAAACTTTATAATACCTAAAATTAAGGATAATCCAGATAAAATACTAAGTGAAATAAATATCCTTTCCTATGAATATAATAAAAAAACAATTTATACCTTTGCTAAAGCAATTAAAAATGAAAATTCTATAATAGGATATTTAATTTATCAACTCTATGAAGAGGATTTTGAAAATTTATTATTTGAAGAAAATAATGAGTTAAGTGTTATTACAGATAAACATAATAGGATAATCGCTACAAATAATAACTTTGTAAAAGGATTAATGAATAAGTTTAGTCCTGAATATTATGATGATAACCATGTTAAGATTTTAAATAATAAATATTATTTAAATAAAACTAATATACCCAACTCCCCTATATCTGTATACACATTAAATTGTATAAATATAAAAAATAATATTTTATTAATCTATTTTACCTTTATGCTTATAGTTATTCTATTATCAGTAGCTTTAATACACTACCTTGCCACTAAAATGGCTGAGAATAATAGTAAATCTATAGACAAGCTTATCTACTCTGTAAATGAATTAAAAAAAGGTAATTTAACCTCTTATGTAAGTATAAATTCTGGAGATGAGTTTGAACTACTTGCAAATGAATTTAATAATATGTTAGATAATCTTAATTCTTTAATGAAAAAAAATAAGGAGCTTATTGATCTTAGTTATAAAAGCGAAATTAAACTTTTACAGTCACAATTTAATCCACACTTTATTTTTAATATTCTTGAAACATTAAAATATTCTATGATTATAGCGCCAAATGACTGTGAGAAAATTATAATGGGACTTTCAAGCCTTTTAAGATATAGCATTAATTGTGACGGACCAAAGGTTCTGTTAAATAAAGATTTAGAGTATATAAAAGATTATCTAGAATTAAATCAATTTAGATTTAAAGGTAAACTAAAATATACTATGGATATATATAATAATTCTGAAAAAGCTCTTATTCCAAAGCTCCTATTACAAACAATTATTGAAAATTCAATTAAATATGGATATAAGGATAAAGAAAATTTAGAAATTAATATAACTTCAAATATTATAGATAATAAACTTATATTGTCAGTAAAAGATAATGGTTCTGGAATGTCAGAGGAACAATTAGCCAAAGTAAAAAAAATTATATCTGATCCTAATAATACTTCAAATCATATTGGTTTATATAATTTATATAGAAGATTAGTTCTACTATATGTAGATAACCAAACTTTTGAAATTGAAAGTGCATTAGGGATAGGTACTAACATAAAATTAACAATACCTTTTGAGGAGGAAAACTCTTATGTTTAAACTTTTAATAGTGGAAGATGAAGAAATGATAAGAAAAGGGCTACGCTATACATTTAATTGGAGTAAATCAGATGTTGTCGTTGTAGATGAAGCCTGCAACGGAAAAGAAGGCCTAGATAAAATCAGAGATTTTAAACCTGATATAGTTCTTCTTGATATAAACATGCCTATTATGGATGGTCTTACAATGATAAAAAATAGTATAACTGAGTTTAAATATAGTGCAATAATAATTTCTGGATATGATGAATTTGCTTTAGCTAAAGAAGCTATTCATCTTGGAGTAACTGAATATCTTTTAAAACCGTTAGATAGTGAACAGCTATTCGATGCTTTAGAAAGAGCAAAAAAACAAGTTCTATTACTAAAAGAGCATAATATTATTGAAAATACTACATCTACTATAGATGAATTAGATGTAATTCAAAAAAATGTTTTGAAAAAAATATCAAATTCCTCTTACTATGTTTCAAAAATGATAGATTACGTTAATAGTGAGTATAGTAAAAAAATTACAATTCAGGATTTAGTTGATAATCTAGGTGTGAGTTCAACTTACCTTAATCAAAAGTTTAAAAAAGAAACTTCCTATACTTTTAATGATTATTTAAATAGATATAGGATAAGTCAATCAATAAATTTAATAAAAACTGGAGAAGGTAAAATCTATACAATTGCAACTGATGTTGGATTTAAAGATTATAGATATTTTATAAATGTTTTTAAGAAATATACTAATTGCCTTCCAAGTGATTTTTTAGAATACTTTAAAAATAATTAATTTAGTATGTTGAAATAACTCAAATACGTTATAGTATTTATTTCTATTTTAAATTAGTGTTTATAACTGACTATATAAAAATGGACAAGGTAATTTTTCTTGTCCATTTTACTTTTTAATTCATATAATGTTAAAGTTATTCACTACTTTATTTTATCTAACTTATCAAAAAACATTTAAATTTTACAACACTTTTTACATACAGTAACCTTTATCTTGCCTTTGGTATCTGATTTAATGGCTTTTGTAATTTGATTTTTACATAATCCAACTTAATGAAAGCAAGATACATATAATCTCCTCTTCATTTGATTTATCAATAATATCAGCTAAATAGCCTCTGCCTATTTCTTCTTCTTCTACATTAACAGATGCTACTAAGTTTTCATTTTTAGTGATATTAAATGTCGGTCCAAACCAATTACCAACAACAGAAAAACCACTTCCTATAATTTCATAAACGTCTTTTAATTCTTTCATGTCTTTTTTTATTTTAATTTTATCATCATTTATTAATATATTTATTTCAGGAAAATCAACAATGGAAAAATTAGCTCTAGTTTTTTCTATAATTCCTATATTTTCATTATTATTGTTAACTATTGAATATCGTGACCTTGTTGGTAATGCCATTGATTTTTTTAAACTTAGAATATATTTCCCATTTTCATCTGTTACCTTGATTACCTTTGGTTCTTTAGCTCCTCTAATACTTATTATTTTTACCATTTAAACCTCTCCTTTATTTATATAAATATCTAAATTTAGTTTCCTTAATATATTCAAAAATGTTAATTAAATTTAGTATGAAGAAGTTCTAAAGCTTTGCTACCTCCTATTTCACCTAAGTAATTATCATAAACTTCTTTTACTTCCGGATTTTCATTAGATACCCTAATTTCTGATTTTTCATCTATTTCATTTAAAACTTTTTTCCTTAAATCTATATAACTTTCAGTTAAAAGTGTATAGTTACTTTTATCATAAAACTCCATTGAAATAGCATTACTTCTACATAAATTACTACAAAGTTTACATCCTACACATTTATCTTTATCTACCGCTGCAACTCCCTTTGTGTTAAATTTTAATGCTGTAGTAGGACAATTTTCTATACAAGTTCCGCAGGAAACACAAAAATTTTCTTTTACTTTGGATTTTTTCATAACTTTTGGAGTTCCTCCTCCATTTATACACCCGCCAGGACATGCCATTACTTCTATAAAATCATAATCCTTCCATTTTTCACTATCTAAAAAGTTTATTAGATTACTAATTACATTTACTGCTGCACCTTTTATAGTAAGATTATTTATACTATACTCTATTACCTTAACCCCATCGAATCCAACTAAATCAACAGGCTTAATATTTATTAAATTTGATAAATTAGCATCTTTAAAATAATATCCTACTGATCTTAAAGTAGACCTTAGCACACCTGTATTACTTCCAAAGATTGCTCCCGATCCTGTATTTTCTCCCATTAAATTATCAAATTCCTCTGATGGAATATCTTTTATATTAATGCCCTTTATATTTAAAAGTTTTGCATATTCCCTAACTGTAAGTACAACATCTATATCTTTATATCCATTTTTACTAAATTCAAGTTTTTCTGCTTCAAATTTTTTTGCAGTACATGGTTTTATAGATATAACAAATATATTTTCTTTTGGTATATTATTTTTTTCTGCAAAATATGTTTTTATTAAAGTTCCTACCATTTGCTGTGGAGATTTACAAGTAGATATATTAGGTAATAATTCCCTTCTAAATCTTTCAGCCCATTTAACCCACGCGGGGCAACAAGATGTAAACATAGGTAAAGCTTCTTTATTATTAATTTTATCATATAATTCTTTTGCTTCTTCAACTACCGTCATATCTGCTCCAAAATCTGTTTGAAATACCTTATTAGCTCCTAAAAGTCTTGCCGAAGTAGCTAACTTTTCATTAACATTTGTGCCAATTTCTAACCCAAATTCCTCACCTAATGTGGCTTTAACAGCTGGTGCGAATGTAGCTACTATATACTTATTACTAGCTATAGCATTATCAATCTCATTAATATCTTCTCTTATATCTATGGCTGATGTTGGGCATATTAAAGTACATTGTCCACAATATATACAACCACTATCATTAAAAGTATCTTTTTTAGGTTTTATAACTTTCATATCTGGCTGAGATAATTTTAGCACCGATATATTTGTAATTTTTGTGCAATTAATAGCACAAGCTGTACATGCTATACATTTTTTTCTATTGATTCTAATTAACTCCTGGGCTTGCCTAATATTTTTTTTACGTCTTTTCCCCACTAAACTACTCCTAAATATTTTTTCTATTCTAATAATATTATAGTTCTACTTTTAATATTATTGTTTTTGAAAAAAAATCTATTAAATATAATTATATAACAAAAAAAGGCTATAGTTAACACTATAGCCTTCTAACAATCTAAAATTATCTTCTATTTTGTTCTTTTTTAGCTCTTCTACAAGAAATACATCTTGTTGGTTCATTATCGAATCCTTTTTCTTTGTAGAACTCTTGTTCTCCTACTGAAAATATGAATTCACTACCGCAATCTCTGCATACTATTGTTTTATCTGTCATAATAATTCCTCCTAAATTTAAAGATTTTAATTCATTAATAATCTCTATTTACGAGAAACTATTTACAAAATGAAAGTCTTTATTTTGTTAGCATTTCTGCTACTTTTTTATAATAACATAAAATAATACTTATTGCAATATAATATTATTATTTTTTTATAAATATCTATAATTTTATAATAATCTGTTATTCACCATATTTTTTACTATATTTCACTTTTACTTTTATATTAGGATGTTTTTGGCAAAACTGACTAATTACAAAATAGCAGCTTGGACACGGTTCCCATTTACTATATAAAATAAGATTTCCTTCATTTTTTAATACTTTTGATTCTATTTGTTTATGTATTTCTTCAAATATCTTTTTTTCACTATCATTAACTCTGTTATATCCTACTCCTAATTCACCTAATTTATTAACCTTATAGCTTTTAAAAACTGCCTCTTCTATTGCTGGTGCAAAACAATAATCTCTTACATTATTACTTCCACTTATTGCTTTAAACTCCTTATTATCATATATTGCTACTGCTATATTTATAGAATCCTGTAATGTTTTACTTTGTTCTATTTTAAATGTTGTTTTTTCTTTTTTATCACTTTCTATATATTTATGCATATTCCTTATTAAACGTTGAATTCTTGGTATATTATTACTTAAATGTTGATGATACTCTATCGTTCCTTTTTCCGGTATAATATATTTATGATTTATTTTCTCTGGTATTTCTATAGATATTGTTTTAGTTCTAGTTTTGTCATTATACTTTTCTTTTACAACATCTTTTTTAACAATAATCATTTTTTTCAACAACTCAATATCCTTTGTATAAATACACTCCTTATCTAATTCTTTCTCTAATTTATCTATTTTGATTTTCTCTTTTTCATTTATTTGACTAGATACATCATTCTTTGTTTTTTCTATAGTATTTATAATATGGGTTACATTGTCTTGAAAGCCTATCTCTCGTTCATATTCGATTCTATCTATATTTAGCTTTTTTATTTTACTTAGTTTTTTACATAGGTTGTTATGTTCATTTTCAAATAACATTATTTTCTCTATATAGTCTATAAAACCTCTTATATTATTTGCTTTATAAGTAATATCACCCTCCTTAATACATATATATAACCTATCTATTACACTAGTATCTACCTTAAAAATTTTTATAACCTTTTCCTTAAATTTTTCTTCATCTAATTCACTTATGTTATATCCTTCTCTTTTTAATTCATCCTTAAACTGACTTATATTACTAATCTTTATTCGTTCTTTTTTTCTTTTCTTTAAGGTCATATTTACTTCCCTCATATTTACCTCTTATGTTTAAATTTCATTAATATACTTGAAATAATTAAATTTATATATTTCAATACTAAAATGTAATTTATATTATCAAAACTATTCCAATTATACACTTAATTAATATTTACTCAAAGATAACTTAATATAATCTTAGGTATAATAAAAAATAGGTATCTTATAAATAATTTAAAAATCATTTATAAGATACCCAATTTATACATTATACTTTACTTTTTACAATAACCTTTATCGTTAAATATTACTCTTCCTCTTCCCATCTTAAAGATCTACTAACAGCCTTTTCCCATCCTTTATAACACTTGTCTGCTTTTTCTTTATCAAGTTTTGCATCAAATTCATCAGCCATATGCCAGAACTTTTTAATTTCTTCTTTATCATTCCAAAATCCTACTGCAAGCCCTGCTAAATACGCTGCTCCCAATGCTGTTGTCTCTGATATTATCGGTCTTATAACCTTCTTTCCTAATAAATCTGCTTGAAATTGCATTAAGAATTTATTTCTACTTGCTCCTCCATCTACTTTTATACTCTTAAGATCTGATCCAACATCTTCCTTCATAGCATCTATAAGGTCTCTTGTTTGATATGCTATTGATTCAAGTGCTGCTCTTATAATATGATTTCTATTAGTTCCTCTTGTTAATCCAAATATTGCTCCTCTAGCGTACATATCCCAATGAGGTGCTCCAAGCCCAACAAAAGCTGGCACTATATATACCCCTCCATTATCATCAACTTTAGATGCAAAATACTCAGTATCTGCTGAATCATTTACTATTCTTAATTCATCTCTAAGCCATTGAATAACTGCGCCTCCTACAAACACTGATCCCTCTAACGCATATTGAACCTTTCCATTAATACCTATAGCTATAGTAGTTAAAAGACCATTTTTACTTTCTACCATTTCTTCTCCTGTATTCATTAATAAAAAGCATCCTGTTCCATAAGTATTTTTTGCCTCACCCTTTTCGAAACAAGTTTGTCCAAATAAGGCTGCTTGTTGATCTCCTGCCATACCAGCTATAGGAACTCTTACTCCACCTTTTCCACCAAGGTTTGTATCACCATATACCTCTGAAGAATTTTTAACTTCTGGTAACATTGATTTTGGTATATTTAATTCCTTTAAAATTTTATCATCCCATTTTAATTCTTTTATGTTATAAAGCATAGTTCTTGATGCATTAGTATAATCTGTAACATGTGCTTTACCATTAGTTAGCTTCCATACAAGCCAAGTATCTACAGTTCCAAATAAAAGTTCTCCTCTTTCTGCTTTTTCCCTTGCCCCTTCTACATTATCTAGTATCCATTTTATTTTAGTTCCTGAAAAATATGCATCTACAACTAAACCAGTATTTTTCTTAATATAATCTTCCCATCCTTTGGCTTTTAGATTATCACATATATCTGCTGTCCTCCTACATTGCCATACAATAGCATTATAAACAGGTTTTCCAGTGCTTTTTTCCCAAACAATAGTAGTTTCTCTTTGATTTGTTATACCTATAGCAGCTACTTCATCTTGAGTAATATTAGTTTTAGCGATAACTTCTTGAAGAACACCATATTGAGTAGCCCATATTTCCACTGGATCATGTTCAACCCAGCCTTCTTTAGGATATATTTGAGTAAATTCTTTTTGACTTATTCCTATTATATTTTGTTCCTTATCAAATACAATTGCCCTTGAACTTGTGGTTCCTTGATCTAATGCTATAATATACTTTCCCATAATCTTCACTCCTAACATTTTATAATTTAATTATTATATCAAATACTAAACTTCCTAAAACTCCTCCAAGTATTGGTGCTATAACTGGTATTAAAGAATAACCCCAATCTGAATTAGTCTTATTTTTTATTGGTAGCATAGCATGTACTATTCTTGGACCTAAATCTCTTGCTGGATTTATAGCATATCCTGTTGTACCTCCTAAAGATAATCCTATACCCCATATTAAAATACCTACTAAAAATGATCCCATAATACCTACTGTTCCTACTATTTCTCCTCCTGAACTTTGGAATGTAGTTTTAAATACTTCGCTATAAGTTATTCCTCTTATACCTAATAATAATATAAAACTACCAGTAAATTCACCTATAAAATTATAAAATTTATTTCTTATAGCAGGTGCTGTACAAAATGTTGCTCTTATATCCTCACCATCTAAAGTTTCATCATAATGTGGCTTATAGTTAATATAAACAAGAACCATTCCAACCATAGCCCCTAATAACTGACTTACTATATACATTGGTACATCTCCCCATGGAAATAATCCCGATGAAGCTAATGCTATAGTTACAGCCGGATTTAGATGAGCTCCACTCATCCACCCTGTAATATATGCTGCTACTGCTACTGCAAATCCCCACCCTGCCGTTATTACAATCCACCCTGAGGAATTTCCTTTTGTTTTTCTTAACACTACATTGGCAACAACTCCGTTACCTAGTAAAATTAAAATAATAGTGCCTAAAAATTCTGCTAAATATGCTTGCATTTTGCTCGCTCCTTTTATTAATATTTAAAGAAAAAAAGCTACATAAAATTGCATGCACAATTTTATGTAGCTTTTTTCTCTAATTCTCTTTATTCTACATATCCAAATCTTTATTTTTAATTTTACATTCATTACCTACATTTTTGTAATCATTTTCAGCACAATATTATTGTATCACCCTTTATATATAATTGTCAATATATTCCTTTTTATATTGAATATTTTTATTCAATATAAAAATAAATAGTACTCTATTCTTTCACATATTAGATATATTGTAAATATAATATTTATAGGAATATTATTTTCCTAAAATTTTATATGTAGGTGATTAAAATGTCCTATACTAATAAAAAAATTATGAAGGAAGTGTCTATACCTTATCCATTATATCAATCTGAAAAAGGAAGATACTTTATTGGTCAGACACCAATATTAACTGGAAAAGATCAGCATGCTTTAGCCGCGTTAGTAAATCCTATTAATTCAAATGTAAATATTTATGTAAATGCTATAACTGTAACAAATATTTCTGAGATTAATTTATCTGCTGAATTTTATCTAAAATCTACCTTAAATAGAGCACTGAATAGTAATTCAGTTAGCTGTACTAACTTATCTATTACTCCTGAACCAACTCCTAGAGGGAAAATTAAATATTTACCAACAACTACTACTCCTCCAAGAAATGGTGTATCTATATTTAGCAGAATAATTTCTCCTTACTCAACTTTAGTAATTGATGGTGGACAAATAATTATTCCACCTGGAGAATCTCTTATTGTTTATCTTGGTGGCCTCCTACCTATTGCCTTTGATAGTACTATAGTTGCTTTCGGTTGGTGGGAAAGAAATTTAACTTGTTATTGTTAAACTAAAATCCTTATTTATTAACCTAGAAATATATTTAAACAGTTGTTTTTTACCATACTGTAAAATGGGATGTATCAACTATTTTTAACACATCCCATTTTTTCATTTTAAAATATAAACTATATTTTAGATTTAAATCTTAACTACATTTTACTATCATTACATATTTAAACCCATTAATTCTTCTTTAAAAATCCTTTCGTCCATTAATTTCAAATCTTTAGATACTATAGGCTTAAAGGTCATATTTTCTAATATATCTTTTTCCAAATCTACTCCTGGAGCAATTTCTTCTAGTACTAACCCTTCTTTATACAGCCTAAAAACTGCTCTTTCTGTAATATATAAAACTTCTTGCCCTATTTCTGATGCATATTCTCCACTAAAGGTTATTTGCTCTACTTTATCTATAAATTTAACAAATCGTCCCTCATTTACTATATTTAATTTACCATCATTTACTTTAACTTTTAAGCCAGCTGCTGTAAAAGTTCCACAATATACAACCTTTTTAGCATTTTGAGTAATATTAATAAATCCACCACATCCTGCTATTTTAGTTCCAAATTTACTTACATTTATATTTCCACTTCTATCACATTGAGCAAGTCCAAGGAAAGCTATATCTAAGCCTCCACCATCATAAAAATCAAATTGAGTTGCTTGATCTAAAATAGATATTGGATTTAATGATGCACCAAAATTCAAACCATTTGCTGGAACGCCTCCAATAGGTCCTGATTCTACTGTCAATGTAGATTTATCGCCTATTCCTTCTTCATTTGCTACACTAGATATTCCTTCTGGCATTCCTATACCTAAGTTTATTATGGAGTTTGTCTTTAACTCTAATGCTGCTCTTCTTGCTATTACTTTTCTCTCATCTAATGGTAAAGAATTAACTAAACTCACTGGTGACTTTATTTCTCCTGAATATGCTGGATTATACATTTCAGCATAAGTTTGCATATGAACTTCTGGTTTAGAAACTACTATTGCATCAACATATATTCCTGGAATCTTAACTTTTCTTGGATCTAAAGTTCCCTTAGAAACTATATTCTCTACTTGTAAAATTACTACTCCTCCACTATTTTTTGCAGCTTGAGCCATTGAGGTTGCATCTAATGTTGCAACTTCCTTGTCAAATGTAGCATTTCCTTCTTCATCAGCATAAGTTGCTCTTAGTATCGCAACATCTATTGGTATAGATTTATAAAATAAATATTCCTCATCATCAATATTTATTACTCTAACTATATCTTCTTTTGTACTTTCATTTAATTTCCCTCCGCCAAGCCTTGGATCTACAAAGGTTTGTAATCCAACTTTTGATATTGTTCCAGGCTTTCCAGCTGCAATATCTCTATACATATGAGATATTATCCCTTGAGGAATATTATAAGCTCTAGCTTCATTTTCAACTGCTAATTTTTGTAATTTAGGACATAATGCCCAATGCCCACCAATTATTTTCGAAACAAGTCCCTTATGTCCAAAGTGGTTTAGGCCTTTATCCTTACTATCCCCTTGTCCAGCAGCATATATTAGTGTTAAATTATTTGGAGTACCATATTTTAAGAAGCTCTTTTCCACTTCTGCTGTTACTGCTTCTGCATGTCCACTTCCAATAAATCCTCCTACTGCTACTACGCAACCATTTTTTATTATTTTAATTGAATCCTCTAAACTTATAATTTTAGATTTCATTTTATATACACCTCGATAAATATAATTATCCTAAACACTTCCATCTATTTATTTTCATTATTATCTCTATCTAAAAAATATAATAATACTTCTGTTCTTTCTCTTTGTTTATCCTCAATTTTTCTTCTATCCCAATTATAAAAACCTTCACCAGTCTTAATTCCTAACTTCTTTTCATTAACTTTATTTTCTAATAACTTAGATGGTTCTGTATATCTACATAAGTCTTTAAATAAATATGATGAAATATTATTAAATATATCTAATCCGCCTAAATCTGCACTACATAATGGTCCTGTTACAGATAGTCTTCTACCATGTCCATACTCCATAGCCTTATCTACTTCTTCTGGTTTTGCCCATCCTTTTTCAACTATATACATAGCTTCTCTTAGAAGCGCTAATTGCAACCTATTTCCAATAAATCCTAGACATTCTTTTTCCATCTTAACTGCTTTTTTACCGATAAAATTAACCCAATCAACAGTTATATCAACAGTTTCCTTATCTGTTTTTTCTCCTGGCACCACTTCTACTAATGGTATTAATTGAGGTGGATTCCAAAAGTGTGCTATTACAACTCTTTCTGGATGCTTAGTATTTTTTGCTATATCAGTTGGACTAAGTCCTGATGTATTACTTGCTAATATAACCTTTGGTTTACACAATAAGTCTAATTTATTAAAAATACTTTGCTTAAGCTCTAAATTCTCTGCTACTGATTCAATTATAAAATCTGTATCCTCTGCTACTTCCTCAAGAGTTTTTACACCTTTTATTCTTCTAAGAATTTTTTCACATTCATCATCACTAAGTTCCCCTTCAATAGCTAATCTGTTTAGACTTGATATTATACTACTTATACCTCTATCTAAGCTTTCATCAGTTCTTCCATACATTTTTACATTTAAACCTGCTTTAGCTGATAAAAGTGCTATTCCATGTCCCATGGTTCCAGTTCCTAAAACTGCTACATTCTTTATATTCATTTTTCTCCTCACCTTTCCTTATAAAATTTATACTAATAATAAGAAGCCTCCAAATACAATTAATCCTGTAACTAATAAGTCTACTATACAAAATCCCATAATGTCTCTTGCATTTAATCCAGCAATAGCTAAAGCTGGTAATGCCCAAAATGGTTGTATTAAACATGCCCAAGCATCACCCCAAGCTATTGACATTGCTGCTACACTAGCATTAACCCCTAACTGTTGAGCTGCTGGCATTATTATTGGCGCTTGAAGAGCCCATTCTCCTCCACCAGAAGGTATAAATATAGTACATAAAGCAGTACTTAATATTGATAGTATAGGTAATGTATTTTGACTTGCTATTCCTATTATTCCATTTGCAATTGTTCCTCCTAATGAAACTCCACTTGCACTAGCTCCAACCATCATTCCCATTATTCCAGCATAAAATGGGAATTGTACAATAATACCTGTAGTAGCTTTTACTCCTGATGCTGCAGCATTTAAGAATTTACGAGGAGTACCATGAAGTAATATGCTTAAAAATAAAAATGTAAAATTAACTACGTTTAAATTAAGTTTAAATCCATTTTGGGTAAAATAATAAATCATATATATTAAACCCATAGCTCCTACTAAAGTAGATATTACAGGACTATTTTCTAGTTTTTGAGCTGGTGTCATATCCTTTAAACTAATAGTTTCTTTAGATGAAGCTTCACTCTCTTCTAATAACTTAGGATCTATTTCAAATATATCCTTTCCCTTTGGATGCATATAACAATTAATTATAGGTAATATTATTAAAATAGCTAATACGATAAAAATATTATAAATACTAAATATTGTTTCACTTGTTGGTATTACAGATTTTATTACTCCTGCTGAAACTGCCTCTACTTCTTTTCCTCCAGCTGCAATTGTAAGTGGTATTGATCCTGATAATCCACCATGCCAAACAACAAAACCAGAATAAGCTGATGCAATTAAAAGCCTATAGTCAACCTTTTTTACCTTTTTAGCTATTTCCTTTGCTAATATGGCACCTAATATAAGTCCAAATCCCCAATTTATCCAACAAGCCATACCTCCAACTAATGTTGTTATTACTATTGCCTGCCATGGTTTCTTAGGAATAGATGCTACTTTTTTTATTCCTTTATTAGCTATTGGAGTACTAGCTAAAGTATGTCCTGTAATAACAATTAATACCATTTGCATTCCAAATGATAATAAGCTCCAAAATCCATTATTCCAATGACTTAACATTTCTAATGGTCCTTGATTTGTTACTAGCATTCCTGCTATATAAACTATAATTGTAAGTATAGATGCAAAAATAAATGGATCTGGTAGATACCTTTGTACTAGAGCTACGCATCCATTAGTAAATTTTTTAAACATTTACATTCCCCCCATATTTTTATTAACTTAAAATATTAATTAAATTACACTTTTATTTATAGCAATAGTCATGCCAATTTCCAATTTTAGTAAATACATTGAATTTACCATATACCTCCTATATCCATATGTATATTTTTTATACATAATTTACAGCTTAACCCCCTCATGTAAAGCTATACATAAAGGTTTGTGTTTTTTTGTATATTTATTGTACATGTATAATAAATATACACTATTTAAAATCATTAACTTCTCATTTAATAAAAGCTAGTTATCAAATTAAAATTATTATAATAGTTACTAATATTTATATTTGATTTCTACTTTTCCTCTATATTATATTTCTCAATTTTTTTATATAAACTTACTCTACTTATTCCTAATAATTTTGCTGCTTTGTTTTTATTCCATTTAGTTTTCTTTAAGCATCCTTCTATTGATCTTTTTTCTACCTTTTGAAGAATATCACTTAAAGTCATTTCCTCTTGGAAAAAGTTTATTGATTTATTATTAGTAATTGCTTGTGGCAAGTGTTTTGATTCAATTATTATACTTTCAGAGTCTAAAAGATTTATAGCTCTCTCTATAACATTTTCTAATTCTCTTACGTTTCCAGGCCAGTTATAATTCTGTAACATTTTAATAGATTCTTTTGATATTCCCTCAACATAAATTCCTAGTTTATTGGCTATCTTAACTCTTAAACTATCTGCCAATATTTCTATATCCTCTTTCCTTTCACGTAATGGTGGAATTTCAACTCTCATAACATTTAATCTATAATAAAGGTCTTTTCTAAACTTTCCTTTTTTAACAGCTTCTTCTAAATCTATATTTGTTGCAGCTATTATTCTTATATCTATTTTCTTTACAGTATTTCCGCCAATTCTCTCTATTTCTTTTTCTTGAATTACTCTAAGTAGTCTAACCTGCATATCCATAGGCATTTCCCCAATTTCATCTAAGAATATTGTTCCTCCATCTGCCATTTCAAACTTTCCTATTTTTCCGCCCTTTCTAGCACCAGTAAAAGCTCCATCATCATATCCAAAAAGTTCTGACTCTATCAAATTACTAGGTATTGCTCCACAATTTATTTTAACTAATGGCCCTAATGATCTTTTACTTAAATTGTGTATTGCACAAGAATGTAATTCTTTACCAGTACCACTTTCCCCTATAATTAAGACAGTTGAATCAGTATTTGATAACAGCCTACATATTTTCTTTACCTCTATTGCCTTTTTAGATATTCCAATAATATTATCAAAAGAATATTTTTCTTTTCTTTCTTTTCCTAATTCACTTTTATAAAATTCTACTTCGTTTTTTAATCTGTTAAGTTTATTATTAAGTAAAACTAGCTCCTCTATATCTTTAAACATTATTTTACCTATAGCACCAGTTATATCTCCATTTGTTTTTATAGGAACTCTCATTGCTATAACTTCTTTATTTTTTATTACTTGTACATCACCATATTCTATATTCCCTGACTTTAATATTTTAGGTAATCTAGTATTCTCTATTATATCTTCTACATACTTTCCTTCTGGATTATCATATTGAAGAAACTCCTTATAGCATTTGCTCATCATTGTTATAATGCCATTTTTATCAACTACTACAACACACTCCTTTGTAGTATCCATAATAGTATTTAATATATCTGAACTTAAAATATTAGAAGTCATGTTAATTATATTTTCGTGAATTTCATTATCTTGAAAAATTCCTATGGCACCAATTATTTCTTCTCCACCCCATATAGGTAATTTATCTATAACAAAATTCTTTTCATTAAAATTAAATCGTATATCTAGTTCCAAACTACCTTTATATAACTGCTCTTTAAAATCAATATTTGTTATAAGATTACATATATTCTTAGCTATAAAATCCTCTTTTTTAATATTTAATAGTGATTCTGTCATATCATTTATTAGAATTATATTTTCATTTTTATCGATTATAATAAAGCCCTTATATAACCTATCACATATATCTTTAAATAATTTTTTTAAACTAACCATTTGCTCTTGGTAAGTATCTATATATAAATAAATTACTTACCAAATTCCCCTCCTTTTGTCCTATACTTTATTATGTTAAAAATAAATCAATATCTTTATATAATTTAACACAAAAGTATTTTATTACCAAACTACGAAATAGAGGTATTCCTTAGCTTTAGGAGTTATAGCTGATATTAGCTATAGTTTACTTATTTAATTGAAAATTTACATTTTTAACCAAAAATTAATATTATATCTATATACTATAATAATTTGATGATTGTTTCTTATATATTATTAAACATTTTTGTATACACAAAAATCCATGATATTTCTATCATGGATTTCATAATTTATACTAAGCTTGTCCTTTAAAATCTACCAGTAATGTAAATCTATTTTATTATATTCTCTTAGTTTTTAATCTTATCTATTTAATAAAATAGATATTTAGTATTAATTTCTAAGCAATCCAGCCCCTTTTATTATTTCTTGCTCTCTAAATAAACTTAATACAGCTTCATTATAATCACTTAACTTTTGTGATTTCTTTATTTTTTTAGCATATTTTCTATTATCTGAAAAAATAAAGATCATATATCCCCATAGTTCTTTCATTCTAAATATTGCATTCCTATCTTCATTAAATAACTCTATATATTTATTTAAAATTTCATCATGAAAATCCTTTAGTACTTCTTTATCTATATTAGTATTATTTTTAATCTCATTTATTAGCCCTGGATTTGCTAATATTCCTCTTCCTAACATTAATGATTTTACTTCATCGAAATCTTTTATAAGTTTATTATAGTCAGTAGCAGTGAAAATATCCCCATTATAACATACTTCATTAGTACTTAAAGCTAATGCATCTCTAAACACATCTAAATTAGGCTTATTTCCATAAAAATCTTTTTGTGTTCTTGGATGTATAATTAATTCTTCTAAAGGATATTTATTATAAATTTTTATTAACTCATAAAATTCTTCAGGGCTATCTTTTCCTATTCTAGTTTTTATAGAAATTTTCATATCTTTCATTTTAAATATTTCATCTAAAAACATATCAAGTTCTTCTCTTTTGGCAAGGAATCCTGAACCTCTATTTTTGGAAACAACTGTTCCAGAAGGACACCCTAAATTTAAATTAACCTCATTGTAACCTAATTCTTGTAATTTTCTTGAAGTAACAACAAAACCTTCTGAATCATTAGTAAGTATTTGAGGGACTATATTCATTTTTTTATTATTTTCAGGTAAAATATCCCTAAGTTCTTTAGTTTTAAGGCTTTTACTTTTATTAGGAACAATAAACGGTGTAAAATATTTATCTATATTTCCAAAAAACTTTTCATAAGAATTTCTATATATATATCCTGTAATTCCTTCCATTGGTGCTAAATAATGTTTCATTTACTAACTCCTTTATAAACATTCTAAGAAACATTATATCAGCCTTCTTTTTTCTTATCTACTTATTATTAATTATATTTACTTTCTTATATATCAAAGCTTATTTGAACTTCATTATTTTTCTCTTCAAAAGTTTTCATATATTTAAAGACATCCTCTATTCCATAGATAATATTATTCTTCTCACAGGTTTCTTTAATAATTTTCATCAAATTTTCATGATTCTCACTTACTACTTCATAATTTTTTCCATATTGTCTTATATATCTTTCTTTTAATCCTTTAAAGTACTTATCTAAATTTCTATAATAATACTCTCTATTTCCATCTCTTAATGTTAATCCAATACCAAATACTATAATTCCTTTAACTTTAGCTTTTATACAATAATCTAATATTCCTCTTATATTTTCCTCTGTATCATTTATATAAGGTAAAATAGGACTTATCCAAACTACTGTAGGAATTCCATTATCATTCATTATCTTTAAAACTTCAAATCGTTCTTTTGTTGTAGAAACATTTGGCTCAATAATCTTACATAATTCTTCATCATAAGTTGTTAATGTCATCTGGACAACACACTTTGCTTTATTATTTATGCTCCTTAGTAAATCTAAATCTCTTAATATTCTATTTGATTTAGTTTGTATAGCTAATCCAAATCCATATCTTTCAATTATCTCTAAGGCTTTTCTTGTATTCTGAACCTTTTCTTCTAGATGAATATATGGATCACTCATTGCTCCTGTTACAATTATACATTTTTTTCTTTTTCTCTTAAGTGTATCCTCCAATAACTGTGGCCCATTAACCTTAACCTCTATATCCTCAAAAATATGATTCATTCCATAGCAAATACTTCTAGAATCACAGTATATACACCCATGAGTACATCCCCTATAAATATTCATCCCATTATTACTAGATAGTATCCCCTTTGCTATAACATTATGCATGTAACTGTAACTCCCTTCTAAATAATTCTCTTAATAATTAGTTCAATGAAATCTAAATATCAATTTTAGCATTATCAAAATCTGAATTTAAATATTCTTCAAAATCAGCTTTATAGCTTCTATCTAAATTCATCTGGCAAATTTCACTACAAGCTTGTGCAACTGCCTTTTCCATAATAACTTTTCTAAAAGACCTCCAATAATTTTTCTCATATTAGGATCATCACTACTTGTAATAATACTAAATCTCACTACTATTTTTCTTTTAAATTAACAATTTCATAATTCATATTTATAACCTCCATATATTTGATAAGGTTATTATACTTATATTAATCTGACAACTATATGTCATATTAAGAATAATTAAAAAGCCACTCACCTTTAGGATATTCAATAGTAACAATAAAACTACCATCATCTAGCTTTCTAAAATCTTCAAACTCATCGTATACTCTATATGCCATTTTAGATGAAATTCTCATTAAATAGTTCTTTGTGATACTTCAAATCTATCTGCTAACTCCTTTGCAGTTACAATATTCTCTTCTAAAAGAATATATATAATTTCAAATAATCTATCTACTTACATAATATTTTTGTACCTCTCCTCTACTTTCAAATCCCTTTTATACTAATTTTACTATTATATATTACAAATTAAAATAGCCCTATATTATTGATGTTGCTTTTATAAAATCTTCCTTTCTATAACTTTATTTATATAGCTCATACCTAATTTAATAGTATTTTCTATTAAAAATTATAAAAAAATTAATAAATTTAATATAAATTTAACAAAATTATAATAATTTTAATTTTTGTTCAAATTTAATTGAAAATGATTATCATTAATGATATTATTTGAACAAGGTTTAATTTTCCAAATCAGCCTTTTATTCTTTATTTACTAAATAAAATAGTTATTAAAAATTTTTTAATATTAAAAATAGGAGTGATTATATGAAAAAGTCAGAAAAATTCAACAAAAGACTAAGTGCTATCGTAACTACAGCTTTAATTATAGCTGGAACATCTCAAACTGTATTTGCGGATACAAATGTCCCTAACTCAACTAATGTGTCTATAGAAAACAATAAATTAAATAATGAAGCAAAATGGATTGATATAGATACATTACCTAAAATAGAATCATCACAGCTAGGAAAGTTTTGGGAAAATTTTGATAAATACAGAATAAAATTCCCTAGCACAACAAAAGCAGAATCTGAAAAATTCGAAAAATATATAAAAGCTATAAATAACACAAATGATGTAACAGTAAATGGAATTAAATATGATAATACTAATCTTGTAAGCGAAAAAAATGCTTATCACGCAGGATTATTGGGGCTTGATCTTAATCCAAGTGGATTTACAGAGGAAATAAATACAATTCTTGTTAAAGCTAATGGATATAATGATATGGAAATAATCATAAAAAAAGATGGTACTTTAGTAAGTGAGAGAGAAATAAGTTTAAATGCAGCAGTTATAGATAGTGCTGATGATAAAAAAGCTATATTACCTAAAGTAGAAAATGTAAAATATGATAAGTTTTACTCAGACTTTATGAAATGCAGAATTAGTTTTATTTCCACACCAGATAATGAATGGAATTCCGTAAAAGCCTATAGAGATTCTATTGGACCTACAAGTAATATAACTGTAAATGAAGTTAAATATACTAATTCATATGATTTAAATAAAGAAAATACTTTTAACTTTTCTTTAATGGGACTTGAACTTAACCCAAGTGCATTTAAAAATGGATTAAATACGGTAGTTATTCAAAATAATGGATATGATGATATGACTATAAAAATAAAAAAAGATGGTGAAACTATGAGCCTAGTTAACCCATCAAATGAAAGTGTGAATAATTCAGAACCTGAAGTAACTACCATTACAGATAATATAGAAAGTAGTATTGATGATTCCCGAGTTTGGAGATCTATAACTTCACTCCCTAAAATAACTAACTCAAGATATGGTGAAATTTATGGAAGAGTTGAATATGAAATAAGCCTTGAGAAAAATGATGCATTAAATGACTATATAAAGGCTGCAGATCCTAAAAATCCAAATACTAATCAACCTGAGGTAACTGTAAATGGGGTTAGATATTATGATGACTTCAGTTTTGGAATAAATGGATATCATTTAAGTTATCTTGGAGGTTTAGAATTAAATGATGCCGCATTTACGGAAGATGTAAATACTATAATTATCAAAGTAGATGGCTATAATGATATGAGAATAAAAATAAAGAAAGATGGGACATTAATAAGCCAAGAAGAATCCCCTTCATTAACTGCAACAACAGAAAAAATTAGAATTATTAATATAAAAAAAGCTATATATACACTACCTGGTAAACCTATTAATTTAATGGAAAATGTATCTGCTACTGCAACTGGTAAAGAAAATATAGATTTAACTGATCAAATAAAAATTGATACTGGAGACTTAGATATTAAAAATCCTAAAGAAGGAACTTATGAAGTAACCTACTCTGTAACTTATAATGGACAAACTGAAACTGTCAAAAGAAAAGTAGTTGTTTCTGATTCTACTATACCAACTGATAACCTTGAGGATGGAGTTTATACAATAAGATTTAAAGCATATAGAGCTGATATTCCTGAAAACGAATCAATGTTATCTGGTTTCTTTGACGAAAAAGTAAAAGTTACAGTTAAAGATGGTAAAATCACCTTAACAATGTTAAATACTCATTATGCCTATAGCATAATAGATTTTTGTATAAAAAGTGATGATAAATATATAAGTGCCAAAAGAGAATTTGTAGGAGAAAAAAATTCTATAGGTGAATATGAGATGCAAATATGCGAAATTCCAATATCTGACTTAAATTCAAATCATATGGGAGCTGTACTTGTAGGTATGATGGGTGGTAAAGTAAGCGATATAGGAAATTACTCTGAATATAAAGAAGTTATCTTTGTATTTGATAAAAACTGTTCTAAAGGTTGGACAGGATTCGAAAAATTAGATAAAAAAGTAAATCTTAATATCAAACCAGATGTTGATTCTCAAGTGAAACCTAATACAGAATCTAATGTTAAACCAGAAATTAAATCTAATGTAGATTCTAAAGTTAAAGCTAACTCAGAATCTGCTATAAGCACTGAAATAAAAGCAAATGCTACACCTGAACAAACTAAAACAACACAAAAAGAAATTAAAAACAAAACATTACCTTACACTGGTGCAAGATTCAATAGTAATCTTTTATCAATACTAGGAACTATAATAGCAGGATTAGGAGTATTTTTTGCAAAAAATAAAAGACTTTAAAAATTTATACTTACAATCGTTAGTTCTTAGAATAATTGTAAAAACTTTAAATTAGGTTTATTTATATAACTGGAAATTTCATTTCCAGTTATATTTTTATATTTAAATTTAAAAATAATAATGAATCCCTGCCTAAATAACAATAAGATACATATATGAAGCCTTAGTTAAAATAAATTATATTTTATAATATCCATATACTTAAATCATATATAACTAAATTGTTTTTCCCTTGATCTTGTTTCTTCCAAATAAGAATATTAATCTTTTATTTTTAAAATTAATACTCTTCATAATTTTTATTACCACCAATAAAACTTATACTTAATTAACCTAAATTAAACAAAAGTAAAAATATTAATAATACTAAATTGGATTGATATAACAAATTAATACACCTAAAAAATGGTATGGTGGAGGCGAGGTGTATATAACCTCCATACTAATTTATATTAAAACAAATACTTTCATAATATAAATAAAAGTGGATTATTAAAAACCCACTTTTATACTGTACACAGACTTCTTCTAAATAACTGTTCTAACATTATTAGAATTTAGGATTTATCTCTTCCATCTGTATTCTTTTTAAATCTTTTTGTCTTAGTCTTGTTTCTTCCATTATTTTATCCCAAGACTCACCTTCTATTATCATTTGCTTTGCTTTTTCATAAATTTGATTTTTAGTTTCTCTATTCATTGTATTCCTCCAAATAATATTTTCTTTCATATTATTTGTAAAACTTAAATCAATTATTACACATAAAATATAAAAAAGTTTTCTTAAACTAAACCAATATCATTTCTAAAGTATTTATCTGTAAATTCTATATCTTCAATATTTTTGTAGGCTTCATTTCTTGCTTCTTCTACTGTTTCTCCAACGCCTATAACTGAAAGTACTCTTCCTCCGTTAGTTTTTAGAATACCATCTTCAAGTTTGGCTCCTGCTAGAAATACTTTTTCTTTTATTTCTTTTGATATTTTTATTTTATATCCTTTTGTAAAGTTTCCTGGATATCCCATTGATGCTAGTACTACATTTACGCATGTACCTTTTCTCCATTTAACTTCTTTTTTGTGTAGTTCTTCTTTTAGTGCTGCTTCTATTAGTTCTAGCAAGTCGCTTTCCATTAGGTACAGTACTGATTGTGTTTCTGGATCTCCCATTCTTACATTGTATTCTAGAAGATATGTTCCTTTTTTAGTTATCATAAGACCAAAGAATATTATTCCTTTAAAATCAAAGCCCTCTTTTTGTATTCCTTCTAGTGTTCTATTCATTATGTTTTCTTCAAAGTCTTTTTTAACTTCAGCTGTTACATATGGATTTGGTGCTAAAACTCCCATTCCCCCTGTATTTGGTCCTTTTCCACCATCAAATACTTGTTTATGATCTTTCGCTGATAGGAATGGTATAATTGTTTTTCCATCTGTTATTGAAAGTATTGATGCTTCAACTCCATCTAAGAATTCTTCTATAACAACTTTATTTCCTGCTCCTTTAAAGATATCATCAATCATAAATGATTTAATAGTGTCTTTTGCCTCTTCTTTAGTTTGGCAAATTGCAACACCTTTACCGGCAGCTAATCCATCAGCTTTAATAACTATAGGATATTCACAGTTTTCTAAATAATTAAGTGCTTTATCTACATTGTAAAACACTTGATATTCAGCAGTTTTAACTCCGTATTTTTTCATAAAGTCTTTTGAAAAACTTTTACTTCCTTCAAGTTCTGCCCCTCTTTTATCTGGTCCAAAAATTTTAAGGTTCTCTTCTTTAAATAAATCTACTATTCCTTTTGTTAATGGTTCTTCTGGTCCAACTATAGTTAAATCTATACTGTTTTCCTTAGCGAAAACCACTAATTCATTTATATCAGTTATATTTATATTTTCACACTTATTACAAGTTCCTGTTCCACCATTACCAGGTGCTACAAATATTTTTTCAACCTTATCACTTTTTGCTAGTTTCCAGGCTAAGGCATGCTCTCTACCACCAGATCCAATTAACAATAACTTCATATATAATACCTCCAAATAAAACTCTTATTAATGTTTGAAATGTCTAATTCCTGTAAATACCATTGCTATACCATGTTCATTGCAGGCATCAATTGATTCTTCATCTCTCATTGAACCACCTGGTTGAATTATTGCTTTTATTCCATTTTTAGCACATGTATCTACAACATCTCTAAATGGGAAGAATGCATCTGAAGCTAGAACTGTAGCTCCTTTTCCTCTTTTTAAAGCTTCTTCTGTAGGCCAAATTCTATTAACTTGTCCTCCACCTACACCAACTGCTACACCATCTTTTATTGCAACTATAGCATTTGATTTAACATATTTAACTACTTTCATGCCAAATATTAAATCTTTCATTTCTTCTTCTGTAGGTACTTTTTTTGTTACTACTTTTATATCTTCAACTAGTTTTATATCTTCTTCTTGAACTAATATTCCACCATCAACTGTTACCATAAACTTTTTATCTTTTGGAGTATTGTTGCATTTAATTACTCTTAAATTCTTTTTAGTTTTTAAAACTGCTAAAGCATCTTCATCAAAATCTGGTGCTGCAACTACTTCTAGGAATATTTTTACCATTTCCTCTGCTGTAGCTTTATCTATTTTTCTATTTACTGCAACTATTCCACCAAATATTGATGTAGGATCTGCATTGTAAGCTTTAGTATAGACTTCAAGTGGAGTTTCTCCTATAGCTACACCACATGGAGTATTATGTTTAAGTCCGCAACAAGCTACTTCTTCAAATTCACATGCTACTTTCCAAGCTATATCTAAATCTTTTATGTTGTTATATGAAAGTTCTTTTCCATTTAGTATTTCAAAACTATTCATAGCCCCATCAAATTCTGTACTGCTATAATATGCAGCCTTTTGATGTGGATTTTCTCCATATCTTAAGCTTTGTTTCTTTTTATATGAAACTGAAAGATATTCTGGATATTCTTCATCTCCTAATAGGAAGTTTGAAATTGCAGCATCATATGCACTCATAAGGTTAAATACTTTTCCTGCTAATTTCTTTCTAAGATTAATGCTTACTTCTCCCGTTTTTTCAAGTTCTTCCATTACGTTCTTATAGTCTTCCTTATTAGAAATAACTACTACATCTTTAAAATTCTTAGCAGCAGCTCTAAGCATTGTTGGTCCACCAATATCTATAAATTCTACCTTTTCATCAAAGGTTAAATTTTCTCTAACTTTTTCAAAGAAAGGATAAAGATTAACTATAACCATATCTATAGTTTCTATATCTCTTTCTTTTATAGTATTCATATGTTCTTCATTATCTCTTATTGCTAATATTCCAGCATGTATAATAGGATGTAAGGTCTTAACTCTTCCGTCTAACATTTCAGGGAAGTTTGTTACTTCATTTACTTCTATAACATTTATTCCATTATCTTTTAGGTGTTTATATGTTCCACCTGTTGATATAATCTCTACTCCCTTTGAAGCTAAAAAATTTGAGAAGTCTAATACTCCTTCTTTATCAAATACACTTATTAAAGCTCTTTTTATCATGTTAAAACCCTCCATTTATTTAAACTATCTTAACTCTTCCATTTACTATATCTATCTTACCTTTGCTTATTAAATCTATAGCTTTTGGTAATAATATATGTTCAAATTCTAAAACTCTTTTTTGAACATCTTCTGCATTATCTTCAAAATAAACTGGTACTACTTCTTGAAGAATAATAGCACCTCCATCTACTTCTTCATTAACAAAATGAACTGTACAACCTGTATATTTAACTCCTGATTTTATAACAGCTTCATGTACCTTTATCCCATACATTTTAGGCCCACAAAATGATGGTATTAAAGATGGATGAATATTTATTATTTTATCTTTAAATACTTTTAGAATTTCCCCATTTAATATTGAAAGATATCCTGCTAAAACTATTAAATCTACTTTTCCTTTTGTAAGTTTTAATATTTCATCACATGTTTTATCCCCATGTTCTTTTCTAGAAACTACATATGTTTCTATTCCACATGATTTACCTCTCTCTAATGCATATATATCTTCTTTACTTCCAATAACCATTTCAATTTTACAGTTTAATTTACCATTATTAATATTATCTATTATAGCTTGAAGATTAGAACCTGAACCTGAGGCTAGTACTGCTATTTTAAACAACAGCCTTCACCCCCAGATATTATATAACCTATTTCATAAGCTCTTTCGCCCATTTCCACTAAAGCTTTTATAATTGCCTCTACATCTTTCTCTTTTACACAAAGAACAAACCCTATACCCATGTTGAAAGTATTATACATATGATCTTTATCTACACCTTTTTCAATGATTTTTTCAAATACTAAAGGTAGTGGATAACTATCTTTATTTATTACTGCTGTTAGATTTTCTCCATTAAACATTCTTGGAACATTTTCTATAAATCCACCACCTGTTATATGAGCCATTCCATTTATTTTAAAGTTTTCTAATAATTTAAGAATTGGCTTTACATAAATTTTTGTTGGAGTTATTAATGTTTTCCAAGCTTCTTCTTCACCTAAGTTTTCATTTAAGTTAGTAAAAAGCTTTCTAACTAATGAATACCCATTTGAATGTAATCCTGAAGATGAAATTCCTATAAGCTTATCTCCTTCACTTATATTTTTTCCATTTATTATTTTATCTTTATCAACGATACCTACTGCAAACCCAGCCATATCATATTCTCCGTCAGCATAGAAACCTGGCATTTCTGCTGTTTCTCCTCCTACTAAAGCACAATCTGACATTACACATCCATCAGAAATTCCTTTAACTAAATCTGCTGCTACTTCAGCCTCTAGTTTTCCACAAGCTATATAATCTAGGAAAAATAAAGGCTTTGCTCCATGACATAAAATATCATTTACGCACATAGCAACACAATCTATTCCTACAGTATCATATTTTTTAGTTTTAAAAGCTATTTCTAGTTTAGTTCCAACCCCATCTGTACCTGAAACTAATACTGGTTTTTCATATCCTGATGGAAGTTCTACCATTCCTGCAAAGCTTCCAAGTCCATTAAGTACATATTCACTCATTGTTCTCTTTGCATATTCTTTTATAAGCTTAACTGACTTATATCCCTCTTCTATATTAACTCCAGCTTCTTTGTAAGTTATCATCTCTAAACACTACCTTTCATTTTCAATTGGTGTTGCCACTGGATAAACTCCATTAAAGCATCCTACACAATATCCTGAATTTTCTTTAAAACATCTATACATACCCTCCATAGTTAAGTATCCTAGACTATCGCTTCCTATCATTTCCCTTATTTCTTCTACACTTCTTTCTGAACCAATTAGTTCACTTCTATAAGGAGTATCTATTCCAAAATAACATGGATATTTAACTATTGGTGAAGCTACTAAAAAGTGTACTTCTTTAGCTCCAGCTCTTCTTAAAGATTCAACTAAATGTTTTGATGTTGTTCCTCTAACTATTGAATCATCTATTAATACAACTCTTTTTCCATTTACATTAACCTTTAGTGGATTTAGTTTAACTGCTACTGCTCTTTCTCTAATTTCTTGAGATGGAGTAATAAAGGTTCTACCTACATATCTATTTTTAACAAATCCAGTATCATAAGGTATTCCTGATGCCTTTGCATAACCTATAGCAGATGGTATCCCAGAATCCGGAACTGCAACTACTAAATCTGCATCTACTGGATGCTCTCTAAATAACTGCTCTCCAGCTTTTACTCTTGATTCATGTACATCTAAACCATCTATTGTTGAATCTGGTCTTGCAAAATATATATATTCAAAAGCACAAGTTTGACATTGTGTATTTTCTGAATATCTATATGAATTAATTCCAGATTCATCTATTATTACTATCTCTCCTGGCTCAATATCACGAACAATCTCTGCACCAATTGCATCTAAAGCACAGCTTTCTGATGAAAGTATATATCCATCTTCCATCTTTCCAAGACATAAAGGTCTTATTCCATGTGGATCTCTTACACCTATTAACTTATTTCCTGTTAATATCACCATTGCAAAAGATCCTCTTATGGCTTGTATTGCATCTAGAACTGCCCTCTCTATTCCTTTTTTTGCACCTCTTGCAATTAAGCTTGCTATAACCTCTGAATCTATTGAAGTATGAAAAACATGTCCTCCATCTTCGAGTAATTCTCTTATAACTTCTGCATTTACTAATGTTCCATTGTGTGCCATTGCTATTGGACCAAGTTTACTTTGGCTAAGTAATGGTTGTGCATTTTCAACTCTTGTATCTCCTGATGTTGAGTATCTTACATGACCAACTGCTGCAAAGCCTTTAAGCTTTGATAAACTATCATTGGAAAATGCTTCTGTAATAAGCCCCATACCTTTATGCATATTAATTTCTGTACCATTAGAAACTGCTATTCCAGCACTTTCTTGACCTCTATGCTGAAGTGCATACAAACCATAATATGTTATTTGTGCAACATCTATTTCTTTATTTGTATATACACCAAATACACCACATTCCTCTTTAAACTTATCATTACTTGGATCTAAAGTTATGTCTAAGTTATAATTCATATCCTTTTAAAACCCCCGTCTTCCAATTTACATTCAATTATTTAGTAATTCTATTTAATATCTCTACATATGCATCTTCAACATTTCCCAAATCTCTTCTAAATCTATCTTTATCAAGTTTTTCTCCAGTTATTGCATCCCAGAATCTACAAGTATCTGGTGAAATTTCATCTGCTAAAACTATTTCTCCATTATATCTACCAAATTCTAATTTAAAATCAATAAGATTAATATTTTGTTTTAAAAAGAATTCTTTTAGTAAATTATTTATTTTTGCAGTCATTTCATATATTTTATTTAACTCTTCAAAGGTAGTTGCTCCTATAGCTACTGCATGATAATCATTTATTAATGGATCTCCAAGTGAATCATCCTTATATGATAATTCAAATACTGTAGTCTTAAGTTCAAATCCTTCTACAAGACCTAATCTTTTAGCCATTGACCCCGCTGCTACATTTCTTACTATTACTTCTAGAGGTACTATTTCAACCTTTTTACAAAGTTGTTCTCTATCATTTAATTTTTTAATAAAGTGGGTTTTTACTCCATTTTCACTTAGCATTGTAAAAAGACTTGATGTTATAGCATTATTTAAAACTCCCTTATTATCTATTGAGCCCTTCTTTTCTCCATTAAAAGCTGTAGCATCATCCTTATAATAAACTATTACTTCATCAGCCTTATCTGTAGCATATATTTTCTTTGCTTTACCTTCATACATCATTTCTAATTTTTCCATTATAAATCCACTCCTTGCCCATTTTCCTCAACAAATTTTTTCTTCATATCTAATCTAAATTGTTTTAATTTTTCTTTTAAAGATATATCTTTTATTGCAAGCATTTGTACTGCAAGCATTCCCGCATTATAACTGTTATTTATTCCAACTGTTGCTACAGGAATTGATTTTGGCATTTGAACTATTGAAAATAATGCATCTAATCCTTCAACTGCACCTTTTATAGGAACTCCTATAACTGGCATTGTTGTTTGAGAAGCTATAACTCCTGGCAGATGTGCTGCAAGTCCTGCTCCTGCTATTACAACTTCACATCCATTTTCTTCTGCTTCTATTAATGTTTCTGTTAATTTTTCTGGTACTCTATGAGCTGATAAAACATAAGCCTTATATTCTACTCCAAATTCCCTTAAGCAATTTGCAGCTCCCTTCATTACTTCTGTATCTGACTTACTTCCAAAGAAAATTGCTACCTTCACCTTATTTCCTCCTTGCTATTTAAAATAATTAACACCTGACTTAAATATTTTTTGATCAAAGTTTCCTGGAATATTTTTATATAAATTTTCTCCTATTCTTTCTGAATGCCCCATCTTTCCTAAAACCCTTCCATCTTTGCTTGTTATTCCTTCTATTCCAAGCATTGAACCATTTGGGTTATATGGCATATTCATTGAAACTTCTCCATTTTCATCAACATATTGTGTAGCTACTTGTCCATTTTCTATAAGCTCTTTTAATAACTTTTCTGGTGCAACAAATCTACCTTCTCCATGTGATATTGCTACTGAATGAATATCTCCTAAAGTTACACTACTAAACCATGGTGATTTATTTGAAATAACTTTTGTTTTTACTATTGAACTCATATGTCTATTAATTTCATTATAAGTTAATGTCGGCATATCCTCTTCTATATCAACTATTTCTCCATATGGAACTAAACCTAATTTAATTAAAGCTTGGAAGCCATTACAAATCCCTAACATTAAACCATCTCTATTTTGTAATAGATCCATTACAGCTTCTTTAATTCTTTCATTTCTAAATACAGTTGCTATAAACTTTCCTGAACCATCTGGTTCATCTCCAGCCGAAAACCCACCTGGTAGCATTATTATTTGACTTTCTCTAATAGTTTTTTCCATTTGAATAATTGAATCATTTAAAGCTTCTTTACTTATATTTCTCAAAACTACTTCTCTTACTTCTGCTCCTTCATTTCTAAAAGCTCTTGCAGAATCATATTCACAATTTGTCCCTGGAAATACTGGTATAAATACTCTTGGTTTTGCTACCTTTGCTTTTGGAATTATTATTTCTTTCTTGTTATATAAAACTGTTTCTATTTTTTCTACTTTATCTTTTGTTTTTAATTTAAACACCTTAGATAATTTTTCTTCTAATGTGTTTTCTAACTTTTCTAACTCTAAATTTAAATCATAATCTTTTGAAATTATAGCCACATTTTTTATTGTATTACCTATTACTTTATAAGCGCATCCTTTAAATTCCTCTTCTATATTTACATCTTCTTTAACTTCTAAAACTAAACTGCCATAATTTAATCCAAATAACTCTTCTTTAGTTAAGTTTTCAAAGTTAACCCCAATTCTATTTCCTAAAGCCATTTTGGTAAGGGCTTCAGCTACTCCACCAAACTTAACTGTTGATGAAGATATTACCTTTTTCTCTAAAATCAATTTATAAATTCTATCTAAATTATTTTTAAATCCTTCAATATTTAATGTCATATCTTTATTTTTTTCACTTATTAAGAAAATAATTTTTGATCCTATTTTCTTAAATTCTGGTGAGATTATATTTTCTGCTTTTTCTACTCCTACTGCAAAAGCTACTAATGATGGTGGAACATCAATATCTTTAAATGTACCTGACATTGAATCTTTACCACCTATTGCTGGAATATTTAAATCAATTTGAGCTTTATACGCTCCAAGTAAAGCTGCGAAAGGTTTTCCCCACCTTTTTGGTTCTTTTCCTAATCTTTCAAAATATTCTTGAAGGGTAAGCCTTGCCTTTTTATAATTCCCCCCCATTGAAACTAATTTTGTTACTGCTTCAATAACTGAATAATATGCCATGTGATATGGGCTCCAAAGTCCTAAGTCTGGATTAAACCCAAAGCTCATTAATGTTGCATCTTTACTTTCACCATTTAACACTGGTATTTTTGCTGCCATTCCTTCTGCCGGTGTTTTAGCATATTTTCCTCCAAATGGCATAAGTACTGTTCCAGCTCCTATAGTTGAATCAAACCTTTCAACTAGTCCTTTTTGTGATGATACATTTAATTTATTTAATGTTTTTATCCATTCTTTAGAAACATCCACATCTCCTACTGAAAAAGGATATTCTTTTGGTGCTATAACTTCTACCTTAGTAATTTGTCTTGCTCCATTTGTATCTAAAAATTCTCTTTTTAAATCAACTATTTTTTTGCCTCTCCAATACATTCTTAGTCTTTCTGTATCTGTAACAGAAGCAACTTTAATAGCTTCTAAATTTTCTCTCTCTGATAATTCTATAAATCTATCTACATTTTCTTTATCAACTACAACTGCCATTCTTTCTTGTGACTCTGAAATAGCAAGCTCTGTTCCATCTAATCCTTCATATTTCTTTGGAACTTTATCTAAATCTATATCTAAACCTCTTGTTAATTCTCCAATTGCAACTGAAACTCCACCTGCTCCAAAATCATTACATCTTTTTATCATTTTAGCTACTTCTGAGTTTCTAAATAACCTTTGAATTTTTCTTTCTGTAGGGGCATTACCTTTTTGAACCTCTGCTCCACACTCATTTATTGAATCTTCTGTATGCTCCTTTGATGATCCAGTTGCTCCACCTAATCCATCCCTACCAGTTCTTCCACCTAAAAGTATTACTATATCTCCATTTTGTGGTTCTTCTCTAACTACATTTTCTTTAGGTGCTGCTGCTATAACAGCTCCAACTTCCATTCTCTTTGCAACATAGTTTGGATGATAAATTTCTGAAACTTGACCTGTAGCTAGTCCAATTTGATTACCATATGAGCTATATCCATGAGCTGCTCCAAGAGTTATAGTTCTTTGTGGAAGTTTACCCTTTAATGTATTTTCAACTTTTTCTGTTGGATCAGCTGCTCCAGTAACTCTCATTGCTTGATATACATAAGTTCTGCCTGATAGAGGGTCTCTAATAGCCCCACCAAGACATGTAGCTGCCCCACCAAAGGGTTCTATTTCAGTTGGATGATTGTGGGTTTCATTTTTAAACATTACTAAATATTCTTCATTTCCATTAGTTGTTTCTATATTAACTTTAATTGAACATGCATTAATTTCTTCTGAAATATCAAGGTCATCTAACATACCTTTTTTTCTCATTTCCTTCATTGTAATTACTGCTATATCCATTAAGGTTCTATCTCTATTAGTTTCACCATAAACATATTCTCTTGATTTTAGATAAGCCTTATAAGCTTTAATTACTGGAGTCGTGTATATTCCTTCTTCAATCTTTACTTCTTCAATTGCTGTTGAAAAAGTAGTGTGTCTACAGTGATCTGACCAGTATGTATCAATTACCTTTATCTCTGTAATACTTGGATTTCTTTCTTCGTCTTTAAAGAAATCTCTTATCATCTTTATATCTTCAAAACTCATAGCTAACCCTAACTCATTATAAAAAGCTTCAAGTTCTTCATCGTTTTTATCTATGAATCCATCTAAAATCTCTACATCTTTAGGCTTTGGAAGCTCTGATGAAAGTTCTAGTCCATATACATCTACCTCTCTTGAATCTACAGGATTAATATAGTAACCTTTTATTCTGTTTACTTCCTCAACAGTAATATTTCCCTTTAAAACAATTATTTTTGCATATTTAACTTCTATCTTTTCATCAGCTGTTAAAAGCTGATAACACTCTGAAGCTGAAGCCGCTCTCATATCATACTGTCCTGGTAAATATTCAACTCCAAATGCAACCTCTGAAGATTTAATTTCTAATTTATTTTCATATATATTATCTACCGTTTTTTCAGAAAAAATAGTATAAAGAGCTTTTTTATAAAACTCATCATTGATTTTTCCTAAAGTGTACTTATTTATAAGTCTAACGTCTTCTAAAGCATTTATTCCTAAATTAGTTTTAAAATCTTCTAGTAAACTTTTTCCCTCTACATCAAAACCTTTCTTCTTTTCTACGAATATGCATCTTGCACTCAACATACACTACCTCCAAAATTAAATTATAGGTTCTGTCCTTTTACCATTTTAATAATACGAATGTTTTACATTATTTATGACTTTTATTTCGTATCTTATATTTAAAGATTACCATTTAGCATCTCCAATGTCAACTTTATTATAATAAATTATCCATATAATTCGTATTATATCGAACTATATGGATATATATTTTCATTTTTATTCGTTTATTAAATATTTCATATGATTTTATAATAATATTTAATAAATATTATTATATTAATGTAAACAATAAAATATTAAATTATTTTTTAAGTAAATCATATATATTTTGAGAGTTTATTTATATCATAAAATTACATTATAAAATCTTATATACTAAAAAAGACTGTAGGTAAACCTACAGTCTTAATCAACAAAAACTATCTTCTGTTGTTTTGTGCTTTTCTTGCTCTTCTGCAATCGATGCATCTTACTGGTTCGTTATCGAATCCTTTTTCTTTGTAGAATTCTTGTTCTCCAACTGTGAATATGAATTCCTTACCGCAATCTTTGCATATGATCTTCTTATCTTCCATTTTAAATCCTCCATCTTAAAGACTAATATAGTACCAACCAATCTCTATAATGGAGAAAGCTAATTTCTATTCAATCTTTAAACAATATTTTTCGTGTCTTTCGACTACTATTTTATAATATCACATTTAATTTAAAATTTCTACTCTTTTCTTTATTTATTTTTAAATTATTTTACAAAGAAAAAAATACCGGTAGATAATCTACCGGCAAAGAAACCTACGTAACCCTTTCGAGTTATTACTATTCTTATCATCTTTGATGTTTTTTATTCTTATTATTTACTTCCTTTAAGCATTTCTCCTATTGCAGCTATACTACCTAAAGATGATAAAGTTTCATTTGGTAATATAAGCTTATTAGCTGGACTATTAGCCATTTCCTTAAGAGCTTCAACTTGCTTAAGAGCAATTACTGTTTCATTAGTTCCTGATTCTATAATAGCTTCATTTACTTTTCTAATAGCTTGTGCTTCTGCTACAGCTATTTCTTCTATAGCTTTAGCTTTACCTTCTGCTTCTAATAATTGAGATTCTTTTAAACCTTCTGCTCTTCTAATATTTGCTTCTTTTTCTGCTTCTGCTGCAAGTATCTTTGATCTCTTTTCTCCTTCAGCCTTTTCAATTTGAGATTGTCTTAAACCTTCTGCTTGAAGAATCATAGCTCTTTTATCTCTTTCTGCTTTCATTTGTTTTTCCATTGCTTCTTGAATTTCTGTTGGTGGTATTATATTTTTAATTTCTACTGAAAGAATCTTTATACCATATGCATCTGTAACTTCATCAATAATACTTAAAAGATCTTGGTTTATCTTATCTCTTCCTGATAAAACTTCATCTAAAGTCATATTACCTATAATATTTCTCATATTAGTTGTTGCTGAATATACAATACCTGATCTATAATCTTCAATGTTATAAACCGCATCTCTAGCATTTAAAAGTTTGTAGAAAATAACATTATCTACTGATATTTTAACATTATCCTTAGTAATAACTGATTGTGGTGGTACATCTAAAATTTGTTGTTTTGTTGAAATTTTCTTTCTAACAAAATCAACAAAAGGAATTAAGAAGTGCCATCCTGGCTCTAAAGTTTTTTGGTATTGACCAAATCTTTCTACTACGTATAAATAACCTGTATTAACAATTTTAATTGATGATAGAATTAGTATTAATATAAATAATAACACAACTCCTAAGATTATAAGTCCCATAAATTTTTCCATATTAACTTTCCTCCTCTTTCTTTACAATTAATTTATTTCCTTCTATTTCTGTTATTTTAAATTTTTCTCCTTTTTTAATTTCTCCTCCTTTATTTTTTATTGTCCAATAAATCCCATCAACTTTCACTCTTGATTTTTCTTTTATCCCCTCTTCTGCAACCATAACTCTACCTATATATTTTTCTTCCATTAAAGGTGTATGTGTTACTGAGGATTTAAATTTCTTTCGTGCCCAAGGATATCCAACTGAAACTGTAATTATACTTACAACTAAGAAAGTTACAATTTGTACACCTACTGATGCCCCCAAAAGATCTGCTAACATTGCAATAAATGCTCCTAATGCAAACCATACAAATAAAAAACTACTTGTTGCAATATCTAAAACTATTACCGCAATTGCTAATAAAATCCAAAAAATTAATGAAGCCAATTAACATCCCTCCCTTTTTTTATTTATTATACCATTTTTTTCTAAAGATATTAATATTTTATGTATAATATAAATTAATTATACCATACACCTTACATTATTACAATATTTCTTTTAACTCTTTATATGGTTTTTGTTACTATTTATTGTTTTTTTCCATTATTTATCTCTACTTATCTCTGTTTCTCATTGATTTTCTAAGGTTTTCCTTTTATTATTTATTTGTAGGTATTTTTTTCGCTATTGGATTAATACTAAAATAAATACTTTAGAAAATTGAAAGATTTTCAATTATATAATGATTGGAGTAGATTTTATGAATTTTATAAAGGTTTCAGCAGCTTGCCCTATTACCAAAGTCGCTGATATAGATTTTAACTTACAAAATATTAATATTTGCATAGACAAAGCTGTAGAAGAAGGATCCAAAGCAGTAGTATTTCCAGAACTTTGCGTTACCTCTTATAGCTGTGGAGATTTGTTTATGCAATCTCAATTATTAAATGGAGCTATTAGATCATTAGAATCTATCACTAACAAAAGTAAAAATTTAGATATTTTAATTTCTATTGGTGCTCCTCTTTTACTTAATAATATTTTATATAACTGTGCTTATGTAATTTTTGATGGAAAAATTCTTGGTATTATACCTAAATCATATATTCCTAATTATAGTGAATTTTATGAAAAACGTTGGTTTAGTGAAGGTCTTGGAATTATAGATGAAAAAATTGATTTACCATTCCAAGAGGATATTCCTTTTGGAACTAACTTAATATTTACTTGTGGAGAATATAGATTTTCATTTGAAATCTGCGAAGATCTATGGGTTACTATTCCACCAAGTTCATACCTTTCACTTTTAGGGGCTAATATTATAGGAAACCTTTCAGCATCTAATGAATTAGTTAGTAAAATGGAATATAGAAAAAGCTTAATAGCTAACCAAAGTGCAAGGTCAATGTGTTCTTACATATATTCTTCTGCTGGAGTTTTTGAATCAACAACAGATTTACTTTTTAGCGGACATATGATAATATCTGAAAACGGATCATTATTAAAAGAAAATGATAGATTCCAAAGAGAAAATGAAGTTATTTCTTCTTGTGTTGATATTTTTAGGTTAAATAGTGAAAGAATGAAGAACTTAAGTTTTAGAGATAGCAACAAAATAGTTCCTTTTGAAGCAAATAATATTAAGTTTAAATTTAAAGATATATCTATAAAAGATTTTGATAGATATATCGATAAACATCCTTTTGTTCCATCTAATGAAAAACAAAGAGAAGAAAGATGTAAAGAAATATTTAATATTCAAGCTTCAGCTCTAGCTAAAAGATTTGAACATACTGGATTAAAAAAGGCTGTTATAGGTATTTCTGGAGGTCTTGATTCTACTCTTGCCCTTCTTGTTATTGTTAAAACTTTTGAGCTATTAAAAATAGATCATAAAAATATAGTTACAATTACAATGCCTGGCTTTGGAACAACAGATAGAACCTATAATAACGCTTTAACATTATGCAAAGAGTTAAATTGTGACTTAAGAGAAATAAATATAGTTAAAGCTTCTCTTCAACATTTTGAAGATATAGGTCACGATAAAAATATACATGATGTAACTTATGAAAATGTGCAAGCAAGAGAAAGAACTCAAATTCTTATGGACTTAGCAAATAAAGAAGGTGGTTTATTAATAGGTACTGGTGACCTTTCCGAGTTAGCTCTTGGTTGGTGTACTTATAATGGAGATCATATGAGTATGTACTCTGTTAATCCATCAATTCCAAAGACTTTAGTTAGATATCTTGTTAGGTATGTAGCTGAAAAAGAATCTTCTAAAGAGGTAGCTGATACATTATTAGATATTTTAGATACCCCTGTTAGTCCAGAATTATTACCAAAAAGCAAGGATGGAGAAATTACTCAAAAAACAGAAGATATAGTAGGACCTTATGAATTACATGATTTCTTCTTATATCATTTTATAAAGCATGGATCTTCTAAAGAAAGAATATTATTTTTAGCACAGCAAGCCTTTAAAAATGATTATAGTAAAGAAGAAATTCAAAAATGGCTTGATAAATTTATATATAGATTCTTTACCCAACAATTTAAAAGAAGCGCATTGCCTGATGGTCCAAAAGTTGGTAGCATATCCTTAAGCCCTAGAGGTGATTGGAGAATGCCATCTGATGCATCTTTTAATTTATTTAAATAGACTTTAATTGAAAAAGCAAGTTATCTGTATTTTACAAATAACTTGCTTTTATTATACTAATCTTACTTCCTTTAATTTTTCCTCTACTAATTCTATTAATTTAATTTTATCTTCATCATTATTAACAACATCCATAATATCCATATCTATTATAATTACTTCTGATGCCCTATAATAATTTTGTACCCAAGCATCGTAGTCTTTCCATAAAAAGTGATAGTATTCTTTTAAACTCTCATCTATTTCAAACTCTCTTCCTCTTAATGCAATTCTACTTAATACAGTTTCAAATGACCCTTTTAAATATACCATAACATCTGGTGCCTTTTTAGGAAGCTCTTTAAGCTCTTCTAACATATTATTTAAAAGATCTTCATAAATCTCCATTTCTAATTTATTTATTCTTCCAAGCTCCATATTTTTTTTCGCAAAATACCAATCTTCGTAAATAGATCTATCTAAAACATTATTGTTATGTACTAGAGCTTCCTTTATGCTTTTAAATCTTGTGTTTAAAAAGTATAGCTGTAATAAAAATGGATATCTATTCTTTTGTATTTCTTCTTCTGTTTCGCTATAAAACAAAGGTAATATTGGATTATCATCAACACTTTCATAAAATACATCTGATTTAAAATGTTCCCCTAAAATTTCTGCAACTGAGCTTTTACCTAAACCTATCATACCACCAACTACTATCAACATGATTCACCTATCCTTCTCTTTTGTCCTATTTATATTACATATTTTTTTATATATATTCAAGTCTTGACAATAAAAAATATACTATATATAGTATTTGCAAATAGCATTTAACTACATATAGTATATTTCCTTAATTACTTTTGTTAAGTTTTTGTTAATAGAATTTAAGGTTTATTATTAACAATCTTATGTATTAAACTTAAATTTTAAGTTTAATTTTTCTGTCTTCTTTATTAAATATCCTTTATATCTAATGATATTTCGATATTTTTATTTTTGGGCTCTAGCTTTGTTATAGTTACTCCTGCAGCACTTAATAATCTTTTAGATGCCTTAACCATATCAGTATCTGCATATTTGTCTGATAAGTAAATAACCTCTTTAATGCCAGATTGTATAATGGCTTTAGCACATTCATTACAAGGAAATAATGCAACATATATTTTAGAAGAAAAAAGATTACTTCCTCTACTATTTAATATTGCATTTAACTCTGCATGAACTACATAAGGGTATTTAGTTTCAAGAACTTCACCCTCTCGTCCCCAAGGAAACTCATCATCTGAACATCCTCTTGGAAGACCATTATATCCTTGACTTAATATTTTATTTTCTTTATCAACTATACAAGCTCCAACCTGGGTCGTAGGATCTTTACTTCTTTTGCCTGCTAAAATAGCAACACCCATAAAGTATTCATCCCATGATATGTAATCTTTTCTTTTATTCATAATCTACCTCATTATAAATATATTTTAGATATATTATATATCATGAAATGATTTTAAGGAATTATATTATAAAAGTTCTTTTCTTAATTCATCTGCTGTTTTTGGTGAAAGATAAGAATATGGTATATCTAATACTGTAATTGCTCCTCTTTTTCCTTCTTTTGATAATCTATATATAGCTCTAGCATATGCTATTAATACACTTGAAGTAAACTCCGGATTACTTTGTAAATTTAAAGAGAATTCTATTTTTTGCTTATATCCACTACCTGTAACACCAGTTCTAATTACAAACCCACCATGAGGCATTCCTGAATGATTTAACTTCAATTCCTCTTCTGAAATAAAATTAACTATTGTATCATATCCTACAAAATAGTTTTCCATTGTCTTTATTTCTTCTTCAATTTTATTTTTATCTGCTCCGTCTTCTATAACAACATAACATACACGCTCATGTTGTTCCCTTGGTTTAAACTCTGGACATTCTCCTACTCTTACTTTTTCAAGGGCACTTTCTATTGGAATAGTATATTGAATTGCATTTTTAACACCATTTATTCTTCTAATTGCATCTGAATGTCCTTGACTTACTCCAGATCCCCAAAAAGTATAATCCTTTCCTTTAGGTAATACTACTTGACCAATTAACCTATTTAATGAAAATAATCCCGGATCCCATCCAACAGATATTACACTTAATGTATCAGAATTTTTAGCTACATTGTTCATTTTATCAAAGTATGCTGGTATTTTTCCATGAGTATCAAAGCTATCTACTGTATTAAACATTTCTGCTACCATTGGTCCTTGTTTTTCTAAATCCGTTGCAGAACCGCCACATAAAATCATTACATCTATTTTATCTTTATATTTAGAAATATTTTCTATTGAGTCTATTTTAGTTCCAAATGTTTTAACAGTCTTTATATCTCTCCTAGTAAAAATACTAACAATTTCAATGTCATTATTTTGAGTAATAGAATTCTCTATTCCTTTTCCTAAATTTCCATACCCAACAATTCCAATTCTAATTTTATTACTCATTGCATTCACCTTCCCAATACACTTTATTACACATTTAATTTTACCACACAACTGTATATATGTTAATATTTGTTATTTTATTATTGAATCTAAAAATTCTTTTAAAGTATCCTTATATAGTTTATTATTAGTTGCATATGCTTCTACATGTTTAGCTCCATCAACTAAAAGAAGTTTATCTAAATTCCCTCCCTTAGAATTATACATTTCTTCACTCATCTTATAAGGTACAAGATTATCATTTGTACCATGTATAAATAATACTGGAACTTTACTATTTTTAATATCATCTATAGGTGATACTAGATTCATATCAAACCTACATATTTTTTTTAACCTTCTATTTAATAATATATATAGGGGAAAAAATGGAGCATTACTTTTTTTAAATTGTTCCTTTATTATCTGCCTTCCATTTGAATATGCACAATCAGCAACTATAAAATCTATTTTATCTTCATACTTTCCTCCATACATTAATACAGTTGCTCCACCCATAGATTGACCGTGTAATCCTAATATTCCATCATTCCCTACTTTTTCTCTCATTAAATCAACCCATATATCTAAATCTTCTCTTTCTTTATATCCATAGGTAACGTATTTTCCATCACTTTCACCATGACTTCTCATGTCTATTAGTAAAGCATTAAAACCTTCATTAAAAAATAATTCTGCAAATTGAAGACATACATAATGATTTGCAGAATATCCATGATGAATTATAACTATTTTTTTAGAGTTGTTATTAACATTATAGAAGAATCCTTTTAACTTATATCCATCACTACTATTAATAATAATTTCATCATATTTCAAGTTTACATATTTTTTAAAATCATTGTTATATCTTGATTTTAATTCCTTTATAATTATCTCCTTATCTTTTCGCTTTCTTAAAATTGTCTTCTTAAAAGCTTTATTTACTGCTAGATGCATAAATTCTGCTATAGCTATAATTATAAAAGTGATAATTATAAAAGTGATAATTAAAAATGTCATACAGTACTCCCCTTCCCCTTAACTACTATTTATTGATATAATAACATTTTTAATATTAATGTAAAATATTTCTTAATAACTTTATATAATAGTTATTTTATTTATTATATTTAAAAAGGAGTAAACTACTTACTTTTGTAGCTTACTCCCTAGTTATCATCTAATTTGATTTAATTTGGTCTAAATATTGAGCTGCACTTAAAGCTGCAATATTTCCTTCTCCAGCAGATTTTATATATTGATAAGGCTTACCTACACAATCTCCTGCTGCAAAACATCCTGGTATATTTGTTCTCATTAATCTATCAACACCTATGTGATTATCTTCTATTTTTAATCCTGGAACTAATTGACCTGGTGATATAGAATCCTTTAATACAAAAATCCCATCTGTTTCTAATTCTCTATTTTTTAGAATTAATTTTTTCGCCTTAAGATCACCAACTATTTCTTCTGGTTTATCTTCAATTACTTCTATACTTCCATTTAGATTATAAGGACCTTTATACATAGGAATATAATATACAAGTTCTGCAAGTTCGCTAACAAAGCTTGCTTCTTCTTCAGCTTCTTTATTGTGTCCTATTATTGTAACTGTTTTTCCTTTATATAAAGGAGCATCACATGTTGCACAATATCCAACACCTTTTCCTAAATATTGCTCTTCGCCTTTAATAGGTCTTGTATATTCAACTCCTGTTGCTAAAATTATAGATTTAGCTTCATAAGTTTTATCATTTGCCATTAACGCAAAATAATCACCCATGGCATAAATGCTATTAATTCTTTCTGTTGTAACCTCTATGTCCATGGCATTTAAATGAGCTTCAAACTTATCTTTTAAATTCTCTCCAGTCATTCCAAAGAATCCTAAATAATTGTTAACTTTAGGTGCTTTAACTAATTTATTAGTTAAATTTTTATGTCCAAAAACTATAAATTTCTTGTTTCTTATTTTTGCATTTAATGCAGCAGATAGTCCTGCTGGACCACTACCTACAATTGCAATATCATATCTTTCTTCCACAGTTTCACCTTCTCTTTTTTTATAGGTGTTTAATTACAGCAGCTTTTAATGCGTCTTTTGGCATAAAACCTACTAATGTTTCTACTGGTGCTCCATTTTTCATTATCATTAATGTTGGAATACTTGCTATTTGATATTTATTTGCTAGATTTGGATTTGCATCTACGTCTACTTTTACAAATTTAGCATTAGTTACTTCCTTAGCCACTTCTTCTAAAACAGGAGCAAGCATTTTACAAGGACCACACCATGTTGCCCAAAAATCAACTAAAACTACTCCTTTATAATTTAAAACCTCTGCATTAAAATCTACTTCTGATACATGTTGAACCATATAAATTTACCTCCTACTATACCCCTTAGGGGTATTAAATCATGATTTAATTTTACACATATTATGCTTTATCGTCAATAGGTTACTTTTTAGTACTCTATTTATTTTTTCCTAATAAATTAATTTTATTAAAAAACTTTAATATTCTACTTTTTTAAATTTAAAAATTGTGCTTCATATAACTCTTTATATTTTCCACCTTTAGCTAAAAGTTCTTCATGACTTCCCTTTTCTTCTATGCCTTTTTCCGTTAATACTAATATTTCATTTGCATTTTTTATTGTAGATAATCTATGAGCAACTACTATAGTGGTTCTTCCCTTACAAAGTTCTTCTAATGATTTTTGTATCATGTATTCAGTTGTATTATCTAAAGCTGAGGTTGCTTCATCAAGTATTAGTATTGGAGGATTCTTTAAAAATACCCTTGATATAGATATTCTTTGTTTTTGACCTCCTGATAACTTAACTCCTCTTTCTCCTATAAAGGTGTCATAGCCATCTTTTAAACTCATAATAAAATCATGAATATTTGCTCTTTTAGAAGCCTCTATGATTTCATCATCTGTAGCATCCTGCCTTCCATATAAAATATTTTCTTTTATTGTTCCTGTAAATAAAAATACATCCTGTTGTACAATACCTATATTTTTTCTTAATGATTCTAATGTACTATAGTATATGCTTTTTCCATCTATTGTGATATCACCATCTGTAACATCATAAAATCTAGGTATTAAATTACAGAAGGTAGTTTTTCCTCCACCTGATGGTCCTACTAAGGCTAACATTTTTCCTGCTTCAATATTTAAAGATATCCCCTCTAATATATTGTTATCTTCATAACTAAAATGAACATCTTTAAAGTTTATTTCACCCTTAACTTTTTCAAGATTAAATGCACCGTCTTTTTCCTTCTCTTCCTCTTCTTGAATAATAGATAAAAATCTCTTAAAACCTGTCATACCATTTTGATATTGCTCCATAAATGAAACTAACTTTTTAATTGGCTGAGTAAATAACTTAATATATAAAAGATATGCTAGAAAATCTCCAATATTAATAACTCCATTAAAAGTAAATATTCCTCCTGCTATTAAAACTACATAATCTAATAAATCTATTCCAAAGTTTACTCCTGCAAAATATTCTGCCATAACTTTATAAGCTTTTCCTCTTGCAACTCTAAATTTATTATTTCCTTTTTGAAATTTTTCTATTTCATGATTATGTGATACAAATGCTTTTGTAATTCTTATACCTGAAATTGAGTTTTCAAGTGTTGAATTTACGGCAGATGTTTCTACTCTAGTTTCCATGAAAGCATTTAACATTTTATTTTTTTTCTTCCATGTAAATAAAACTATAAAAGGTATAAATGCAAATATAATAATTGTTAAAGATATGTTAATAGTACATAACACAGTGAATGAACCTATAAGCATTACTATTGATATAAATAAATCTTCTGGGCCATGATGAGCAAGCTCTGATACTTCCATTAAATCATTAATCATCCTACTCATTAAATCACCTGTTTTATTATTATCAAAATACGAATTAGGTAATTTTTGAAGCTTAAGAAACATGTCTCTTCTCATATCAGCTTGCATTGAAACTCCCATAACATGTCCATAATATTGCATAAAATATCCACAAGCCGCTTTAATTAAATATATAGCTAAAAGTGATACTGCAAAAACTAAAAGCATTCTTATATTTTTATTTGGAATACTATCATTTACTAAAGTTCTTGTCATCATTGGATAAACAAGATCACAAAGTGCTGCGACAAATGCTACAAACATATCAAAAAAGAATAATTTTTTATATGGTTTGTAGTATCTAATAAATCTTTTTACCATAACTAACCTCCATTTAAAGTAATATTATATTATTATATGCTAGTAGATATTTCTTTTCAACTAATAATATTTATTAGTTATATTTATATATAATATAATTATCTTTTATTAGGAATAATGGTTAAAGACTTAAAAGCAAATCTTTAACCATTAGTACTTTATATGTAATTTATAATAATACTATCTATATATGTCTACTATTAATCCTTGAATTTCATCTATTGATGCTGCAATATTTAAGTTTTCTGACTCTTCATTTAACATAGCTTGAGTTAATTCCTCTAATTTCCCATCTATTGTATCTACTGTTACAAAATATTGTGTTTGCCAAAAGCTTATATCTTTTTTTGTATCATACATAAACTTTAATATAGATTCTAAATATTCTTTTATCATTTTTTTATATGCAATTACATCTCCATAAGTTTTTGTAACAACCAATCTATTTCCTCTTTTTTTTATATCTTCTATCATTTTTCTTAGTTGCTCTTCTGATTTTCTTTCTCTAGCTTGATTAAAACTTTGTGAAAAATCTCTTTTTTCAGATATAATTTTTCTATCTTGCTTTATTGGACTCTTTCTATTTACTCTTCCTATTTCCATATTTTCCACCCTTTCTCTACCTCATTATACCAAAGCTACATTAATTCAACTAGTAAAAATATCTATATAATTTATTTTACTTTTTTTACTAGGTATGAACTGATACAAAATTATTTATGCTATACTTATAGTAGATTTTTATTTTACATTATTTACTAGTTAGGAGGTATTCAAATGTGGTTCAATAAAAGTTCTGAAGAAATTGTACAAGAATTAAATTCAAATATTCTAAATGGACTTTCTTCAACTGAATCTAAATTAAGGCTTGAAAAAGATGGGCCAAACAAGCTTGAAGGAAAAAAGAAAAAATCTATGCTTGCCCTTTTTTTTGCCCAAATAAATGATGTCATGATCTATATACTTTTAGTAGCAGCAGCTATTTCGGCTTTTATGGGTGAAATTAGTGATGCTATTATAATCCTTATTGTAATTTTAGTTAATGCAATCATTGGTGTTGTTCAAGAATCAAAGGCTGAAAAAGCTTTAGAAGCCTTGAAAAATATGTCAACACCTAAAGCTTTAGTAAAAAGAGATGGAGAAATAATAGAAATCCCATCCGAAGAAGTTGTTTTAGGTGATATAGTGGTAATTGATGCTGGGAGATATATTCCTGCTGATTTACGTCTTATTGAATCTGCAAACTTAAAAATTGAAGAATCAGCCTTTACAGGTGAATCTCTTCCATCTGAAAAAGATACTAATATTATTTCTGTTTCAGATGAAGTTCCTATTGGGGATCAACACAATATGGCTTTTATGTCTACTCTTGCCACTTATGGTAGAGGTCTTGGTATAGTAGTTGGAACTGGAATGAATACTCAAATAGGAAAAATAGCTAAAATGCTTGATGCAGAAGAAGATGATTCTACTCCTCTTCAAAAGAAACTTGCACAACTTGGTAAAACATTAGGTTTTGCTGCTGTTGGTATTTCAATAATTATGTTTGTTGTTTCAATGTTTCAAGGAAGAAACTTTATGGAAATGTTTATGACATCTATAAGTTTAGCCGTAGCTGCAATTCCTGAAGGCCTTCCAGCAATAGTTGCTATAGTTTTAGCACTTGGTGTTCAAAGAATGATAAAGGAAAATGCTATTATAAGAAAATTACCCGCTGTTGAAACATTAGGTTCTGTAAATATTATTTGTTCAGATAAGACTGGAACATTAACTATTAACAGAATGACTGTTAAAAAGTATTATGTAAATGGTCAACTTAAAGACTTAGATTCAATTGATATATCCAATAAAGAAAGTAAGCTTTTAGTAGATGGAATGGTATTATGTAATGATGCTACCTCTAAAGGTAATACTCAAACAGGAGATCCAACTGAAATTGCTCTTATAGATGTAGGTAATAAATTAAATATCTTTAAAGATGAGTTGAATTTATCTCATCAAAGAGTAAATGAAGTTCCTTTTGACTCTGATAGAAAGCTTATGAGTACAGTTAATAAATATGATAAAGGATATTATGTATTTACTAAAGGTGCTATTGATAGCATATTAAAAATATCTAATAAAATTATTTTAAATGGAGAAGTTAAAGACTTTACAAAGGAAGCTAAAGATACAGTTTTAAATGCTTCAAATGAAATGTCTGATACTGCCTTAAGAGTACTTGCTTTAGCTTATAAAGAAATTGAAAATGAACATGTTTCTATTGATTCATTAGAAAGTGATTTAATTTTTATTGGCTTAGTTGGTATGATTGACCCTCCTAGAGAGGAAGTTAAAGCTTCTATACAAACAAGTAAAAGTGCCGGCATTAGAACTATTATGATTACAGGAGATCATAAAAATACTGCCGTTGCAATAGCAAAAGAACTTGGAATAGCAGATGATATTTCCCAGGCAATGGCTGGAAGTGAAATAGATTCTTATTCTGATGAAGAATTTACTAAAATAGTTAATAATTATAGAGTATTTGCCCGTGTATCTCCTGAGCATAAGGTTAAAATAGTAAAAGCCTTTAAATCTTATGGAAATATAGTTTCTATGACTGGTGACGGTGTTAATGATGCTCCATCTTTAAAATCTGCTGATATTGGTGTTGCTATGGGTATCACTGGTACAGATGTTGCTAAAGGTGCTGCTGATATGGTTTTAACAGATGATAATTTTACAACTATAGTTAAAGCTGTTGAAGAAGGTAGAAATATATTTAATAATATAAAGAAGTCAATTATGTTTTTACTTAGTTGTAATTTAGGAGAAATTGTTGCTTTATTCTTTGCAATACTCCTTAATTGGCCAGCCCCATTACTTCCTATCCACATACTTTGGGTAAATCTAATTACTGATAGTTTCCCAGCACTTTCTTTAGGAGTTGACCCTGGAGATCATAGTGTAATGGATCTACCTCCAAGAAACCCAAAAGAAAGTTTATTTGCAGGTAGAATGGGTAAACTTCTTATTGTTAATGGTCTATTAATAGGTGCAACTACTTTATTTGCTTTTGTACTTGGTGAATATTTATATCCAGATTCATTAAGACATGCTCAAACCATGGCATTTGTAGTATTAAGTGTTTCTCAACTTTTCTTCTCTTTAACAATGAGAAGCGAAACAAAGTCATTATTCCAAGTTGGAATATTTAAAAACAAATGGCTTATCGCATCACTTGTTTTTGGTATCGTTATTCAACTTGCAATAATTTCAATACCTTTTACAGCAAATGTATTTAAAGTCTATGCTTTAAGCCTTAAGGATTGGTTAGTTGTAATAGGTATTTCACTAATACCATTTGTTATTAATGAAATAATTAAAGTTTTCTTTAGGATAAATGATAAAAAAGAAAAGTAATTAAAAAATAAAATGAGATTATATTATAAACAATTATCTATAATATAATCTCATTTTTTATATGACATTTTCTTCAAATATTAATCCTTCTAATAACTTTCCTTTTTCCATTGAATAAATTTTATCTGCTACCTTTTTAGCAAAATTCATATCATGAGTTATAATAAGCATACTCATACCATCTTTACTTAAACTTCTTATAAGATTTGCTACTTCTCCTGTTAAACTTGGATCTAAAGCTGATGTAGGCTCATCAAAACACATAAGCTTTGGATTTAATGCTAATGCTCTTCCAATTGCAACTCTTTGTTTTTGTCCACCTGATAACTCACATGGATAGCTTTCACCTTTATCATTTAACCCTAGAAATCCTAATATTTCTCTTGCCTTTTTAATTGCCTCTTCCTTACTTTCACCTAGAACTCTTTGTGGAGCTTCTATAATATTTTCTAAAACGCTCATATGAGGAAAAAGATTAAAGTTTTGGAATACTAATCCGATTTCTCTTCTTGCTTCATTAAAAGCTACTTTATCTACATATTTTCCATTTTCACAAAGTTTTTTACCATCTACTTCTATAGTTCCACTATCACAAAATTCTAGTCCATTTACACATCTTAACAAAGTTGTTTTACCACCGCCAGAGGGACCTACTATTACTAATATTTCTCCATTAGCTATTTCAATATCTACACCTTTTAAAACTTCATTTTTACCAAAACTTTTTTTAAGATCTTTTATTTTCAACATATTAGCCCCTCCTTAATTGTAATAATTGAACTTTTCTTCTACCTTTTCTAATATCTTAGTTAATAATCCATTAAACAATAAATATACTACTGCAACAACAACAAATGGCATTATTGAAGATAATCTATTTGAAGCAATCTTTGCTACTTTTAAAAGTTCATCCATACCAACTACATAAACTAAAGCTGTATCTTTTACAAGTGTAACTACTTCATTAGCTACTGGTGGAAATATCTTTTTTAATGATTGCGGCATTATTACTCTAAAAAAAGTATCTTTTTTACTTAGTCCTAAAACCTCTGCTGCCTCAAATTGCCCTTTATCTATTGAAAGTATTCCAGCTCTAAATATTTCTGCAAAGTAAGCCCCATAATTTAATACCATTGCTAATATTGCTGCTGGAAATCTCGGTATTTTTATTCCTATTAACGGAAATCCAAAGAATATAAATAGTATTTGTAATAAAAGAGGAGTTCCTCTAAGTATTAATACATATAACCCTGTTATTGATTTTAATAATTTTATTTTAGATATCCTTCCAAGTGATATAAGTATACCAAGTGGTATAGATAATATTAAAGTTAATGCAAATACTTCTAAAGTAACCTTAAGCCCTTCTAATATCTGTGGTATAAGGCTTGATATATCATTTATTAATGTCATTTCTACTCCTCCTTTAATTACATATCTCTATTTATTTGCTATTATATCGTCTCCAAACCATTTCCTTGATATTTCTGCTGCTTTTCCTTCTTTAACTATTTCTTCAAAAGCTTTATTAAAGGCTTCAACTAGCTCTTTATCATCTTTTCTCATACCAACTCCATAGCTTTCTTTTCCAAAATCTTCTGTTAAAACTTTATATTTATCAGAACCTCTTTGTTTTATATAATATTTTGCTAATATTTCATCAGCAACTACAGCATCTAATCTTCCTGCCTCTAAATCCATTAAAGCTTCATTATTTGTGTCAAAAGTTACTATTTTGCCATCTTTAAATGTATCTACTCTATCTCCATCTGATTCAATCGCATCAGTTGCACTTGATTGATTTTGTGCTCCTACTACTTTATCTTTTAAATCATCCTTTGAATTAATTTTTGAATTTACAAGAGTAATAATAACTTGTCTATTATTTAAGTATGGTCTAGAAAATTCAACCTTCTCTTTTCTTTCTTCAGTAATACTATAACCATTCCATATAAAATCTATATTTCCATTATTTAATTCAGTTTCCTTCATACTCCAATCAATTGGTTGAAACTTAATTTCCTTTCCAAGTTTATCCCCAATTGCCTTTGCAAGTTCTATGTCAAATCCAACTATTTCTCCATTTTCGTCCTTAAAACCCATAGGTACAAAAGTATCATCAAATCCTAATACTAATTCTTCTTTCTCCATTGAGTTTTTAATTTTATTATTTCCACATCCAACAAGTCCAAATGCCATAGCCCCTACTAAAGCAAATGTAAATATACTTTTTATTATTTTTTTCATTTTAAAATCCCCCTTTTATTTATCACTTTATCTATTTATTACTTTATCACAGTAAAGTAATAAAGTCAATATTTTATTTAAAGATATTTTTTTCTATGCAAAATTTTAAGGACTTAATACAGACTTTTTTTTAATTCATCTATATCAAATCCTTCTTATATTAATTATTTTTCTTTTCTTATTATACTAATAATCTTTTTTCTATTTAAGATTATTAGTAAAACAATAATCAACCCAGGAACTATTATGAAAGCTTTATTAATGTTTTTTGTTTCTGTAACTTTTTCTTCTATTTCAAAAGTTTTCTCTTGCTTTACTCTTGCATTTTCATCTTCAGGTTTCTTTTTTAATGCCTTTATTGATTTTTTCAATACTTCCAATGACTTATCCACTTTTTCCTGTATAGAGTCTTTATCATCATTTATCTTAGTAGCTTCATTTAAAGCTTTCAAAAACTCCTCAAAAGATTTTTTTTCATACTCTTCAGCCTTATTACTATATTTTTCAGACTCTTTAATTTCTTTTTCTAGTTCCTTTTTATTAACAGATTTCACTTCTTTTTCTACTTCTTTTTCTACTTCTTTTTCTACTTCTTTTTCTACTTCTTTTTCTACTTCTTTTTCTTTATTTGATGTAATAACTATACTTCTAGCAATATTTTCTTCAATAATTTTATCATTATTATTTTCAATCTCACTCTTATTTTCATCTGAAACAGCTAAAAATGTTTTATAAGTTTGTACTTTAGGGGTTTCAATAGCTTTTTTTTCATACTTATTTATTTTCGCTACTTCTTTACTCTCACTAACTGTTTTTATGTTATTACTTTCATCAACTACCTTTATCTTATTATCCTCACTTACTACTTTTACCTCTTTATCATTGATAGCTTGTACTACCTTCTCTAAATCTTCTATTGTATTATTTAAATTTTCTATTAGTATATTAATATCTTCTTTTTTAATAGCGCTATTATCTAATGAGCTTTCAGCTTCTTTTAATGAATTTTTAAATACTTTAAAGGATTCTTTCGTATATTCTATTTCATTTAACTTTTTCCCTTCATTTACCTTAGCTTTTAATTCACTAATATCTACTAACATATTTATTGCATCTCTTAAATTTTTATTTACTTCATTAACCTCATCTTGAGTTACATCTTTTTTGGTAGGTGTCGTAATTGATAAATCATAAAACTTCTTAAAATCATTCCATGTATCTTTACTATAGTTAACTTCTAATTTTGTATTTGCTAAATCTATAGTAGAAAGTAACTCATTTAAATTTACTTCTTCTTTTTTTAATGAATTTATAGCTTCTTCTAATTTGGCTACACCATCATTTATCTCATCTTTAGTAGCATTTTCATTTTTCATAACATCTTCTGCAGATGAAATAGCTAATTGTAATGCCTGATAGCTTTCATTAGTATAATTACCTTTTTTAATTTCCTTTGCTTCTTCTATTTTTTTATTTAAATCATTTTTATTAATTGTATAAATAAATGATACTTCATTTATTTTACTCCATTTATCTGTACTTTTTGTTATTAAAATTCTAGCATAATTTGCTTTTTCTTTATTAAAATTTAATTGTACTAACTCATTATTTCCAAACTTGCCAACTGTTTTCCATTCTTTTCCGTCTATTGATACTTGTACATCAGCTGAATTAATAACATCTGTTTTTGCACCTGTTGATATAATTTTTATTCCTGAAAGATCAATTGTATTTCTAAATTTAAATTGAAAATAATCATTTACCTCTTGTGCTCCCTCAATCCATAGAAAAGTTGATTCATCACCATCTAAAGCTCTTGATAAATCATATTTTGTATAACTATCTTTCCAAACACCTTTATTTGCTGTTATTGTAATAAATGGTCCTAAAATAAGATTTTTCTTAGCTACCTTAATTGTATTTACTGAATTATTGATTTCTACTTCAGTCGTATCTATCTTTGTTAATATTTTTTTACCTTCTTCTATTGCTTCTTGATATTTTGAGTAACTTTCTTGTAAATAATCATCCTTATCTAATGTATTACTTATAAGTTCATATAATTCTGCTTTTGAAATATGAATTAACCCTTCTTTTCCTTTATTAATAGCTAAAATAGCTTCATCTAATTGTTTTTGAGTTGCTGCCGAATCCTTTAAACTTACTTTACCTTTTTCTAATGCTTCTTTATATTTTTCAAAAGTAGTTTTAATATATTCTTCTTCCTTTAAAGCATTATCTACTTCATTTTGTAAATTACTTTTATCTGCATATAGTTTGTAAACTATTTTTATCTCTTTAGCTTCTTTACTAAATGTACCTTTTGTATTATTTGGAATAGACTCTACCTTATACCCATAAAGCTTCCTTGCTTTAACTTCATAATTATCCCCTACAACACCATACACTGTTTCATCTTTAGAAATATCATCTCCATTTTCATTAACATACTTTATAATAACCTTTCCTAGCTTATCAGACTTAACTATATCAGCTGCTTTTGGCAGTTCAATATTAAACCCTGGAGCATATCCAAGCTTATCAAAATTAGTTTTAAACTCCTCATAAGTTTTTGTATTTTTGTTAGCATTCCATGATTTTTCTGCCATTGCTCTTAAAGGCTCTCTAATACCATTTTTTACTTCTTCTAATGTTTGAGCTTTTGGTGTATCACTCCATATTGCAAAGGATGCACCTAATAATTGATTAGGATAAGGCTTTTCTATATCTTGTTTTTCTGTACGTGAAATCCATGGGAATGCGCCTGGAGTCCAACCTTCAAAAATTTTCTTTCCTGTAGGATACTTATATCCAGCATTTTCACCTAATACATAATAAAAATAAGAATCATTAAAATTAACAATATTATGACCATTATCTAGAAAATTTTTAACTGTTGCCATATTTCTATCCCATTTAGTCCAATAAGTAATTTCAATTGATTTCTTTAATTTAACTCTTTGTGTTTCATCATATCTATATAAGCCATCATTCCAAGCTCTTGCTGTAAATCCTTTTCCTTCAACATAACTTGCTATATCATTTATATAATCAATGTATGTGTCGATTCCTCCATAATTTTCACCCAAATTATCTTTTGCATATTTTTCCAATATAGGGTATTGATAAAATTTATTAAAATCAATAAACTCATCTGCCCCTATATGAAAATACTTACTTTCATAAAATAATTCTGCATACTCATCAATTAAATCCTTTACAAAACGCCTAGCTTCTGGAAGTGCTATATTTAAAGCTTTTTGCTCTTTTGAACTATATCCATATGATGCTTTTGGTAATTGTAATTCAGGATGTGTTTTTAGAGCTTGTGTTAAATGTCCTGGACTATCAAGTGATGGAATTACACTTATTTTATATTGTTTAGCTATTGCTAATATTTCTTTAACTTCTTCCTTTGTTAAATAATCTTTAGACATAACTTCTGGATGGGAATCACATTGAATTCTAAAACCTTCATTTTCTGAAAAATGTAATTGTAAAGTATTAAGTTTCATCCAAGACATATCTTTAATTTGCTTAATAATCCAATCCTTTGTATAGAACTTTCTTGCAATATCAATATGGAAACTACGTTCTCTTATATCTGGATAGTCTACAATTGTACCATATTCCATACTATCGTTAACTATTAAATATTGCATTAGTGTTCGTACACCATATAAAATTCCTTTTTCATTTTGTGCAGTAACTTTAGCATGTGAACTAATTTCTATCTTGTATCCTTCTTCATTAGTAGTTTCAGTAATTTCTGCTTTTTCGATTACAATATCTCCATCTTTGATTTCAGTTTCTGCTCCATAAACTATAGGCATTACTTCAGAACTTGGCTTTTTTACTGCTGCAAATTCTGAATTTAACAATTTAATAGTTTCTTCTAGGTTATCATTTAGATTATAGCCATCTTTTATAATAACAAAAATTCTTGATGATGCTGTTAATTTCCATTTATCTTTTGATTTTATAGTGTACTCTTGAACGCTAGGTAATGAACTTCCTTTATGTTCATTTTCACCAATTGCATAAGCTTTAGATACTGTAGTATTAAGAAGTAAAGTAGTTGCTACTGTAAAAGTTAATACTAGTTTTGAAAAACATTTCATCTTTCTCTCCCCCTAAAATAGTTGTATTTTATCCCCATTAATTTACCTAATTTTAACATTTTATTAATATTTTGTAAATAACTTAGAGTTAAAACGGGTTATATAAATTTCCATCTATATAACCCGTTTTATTAATAGTTATTAAGCTATTACTTTCTTATCATAATTAAGCTCTTTTCTTTTTTCACTTTCATATACTACAACTGCTGCAACTGATGCTCCTGTTACATTAGTAGTTGTTCTTATCATATCTATTATTGTATCTACAGCCATTACTAGTGCCATGCCCTCTAAAGGTAATCCTAAAGTAGCTAATACTACTGTTGTAGACATAGTTGCTGCTCCTGGAACCCCTGCTATACCAATTGATGAAACTATAGTTGTTAAAATTATTAATAAATAATGATATCCAGTTAAGTTTACATTGTACACATTAGCTACAAAGATTGCTACTATTGCTGGATATAATCCTCCACATCCATTCATTCCTACAGTTGATCCTAAAGAAGCAACAAAGCTAGCTATATTTTCTGATACCTTTGCATTCTCAACTAAACTTTTAATTGTTACTGGTAAAGTACCATAGCTACTTTGGCTACTAAATGCCATAGTTTGTGCAGGTAAAATCGCTTTAAAGAATTCTATTGGATTTCTTCTGGCAACAAATGCTATAAGTGATGTATGAACGCCTGCAATTTGTATTATTACTGCTAAATAAACTGCTCCTATAACAACTATTAAAGACTTTATAGTATCTATTCCATTAGTAGCTGCTACTGTAGCAATTAATGAGAAAACTCCATAAGGTATAAACTTTAATATAATTTTTGTAATTCTTAGAACTACTGAATAAGCTGATAATACAAATTCTTTAAAAGCTTTAACTCTTTCTGGTTTTCTATTATCCTCTATTACTAGTGCAATTGCTATAAATAATGAAAAAATAACTATTGGTATTATTTTATTATCTACTATTGATGCAACTGGATTAGATGGTATCATATCTAATATTACTTTTGAAAGTGTTGGTATTTCTCTTGGTTTAAAGTTTTCTACTGCTGTTAAAGCTATATTTTCACCTAAATTAAATGACTTTGCTATAAATATTCCTATTGCTGATGCTATTCCTGTTGTTCCTAATAACACCGCTACTGACTTAAATCCTATTGTTTTTATTGTTTTTATATTTTTCAATCTTACAGTACTTGTTATTATTGAAAGTGATACTAGTGGAACTATAGTCATTTTAAGAAATCCCATATATCCCTTTCCAATAACTTGTAAGAAAGCTGTATTTTCTTTAAACATAGCTCCTACTGCTAATCCTAATATTAAAGCTGCTAATGTTGATAATGAAAATTTAGCACTTTTATTTTTAACCTTATAGATTATATAAAAAGATACTACTGTTGATATTATTGCTAATAATAGATTTATATTTAAGTTCATGATTATTCCTCCTAAAATTTAAATTCATTTATAATTTATATAATTTTTGCTGGCCAGCAAATAATATAAAGCTTAAATAGAATGCTATTTAGAGTTTGTCATTGTTAAATTATGGATAATTTAATTCTAAATAATAAAAAAAGCCTTCTACCCCTGTATATACAGAGGCAGAAGGCTATACTTCCACGGTTCCACTCTATTTAGACACATAGTGTCTATCTCATCTTAGGTACTTCATACCCTATCTCTATAATGGGAGAACCCATAAAACCCTACTATAATTTCGGATTTTCTGCTCCAAGGGGCACTTCAATAATATTTATTATAGGTTATCTCAGCTAACTAACCTTCTCTGTAATAATAGGATACTATTTACTTTCCCTTATCAATGCATTTAATTCTTAGTAATTTACTTTGATATGATTATATTCCTACTTACTTTTCTTGTCAATAGTTTAATTTAATTTTTTTAGTGTTTACTTTTTTTATTTTTATTAAAGTATAGAATTATTGATACTATAATAAATACTCCCATTAATAAAACAACACCTACTAACCCCTTATCTTTATTTGTTAGTTTTATTATTTTTTCATATACTGGTACTGTTTCCTCTTTTTTAAACTTAAATGTTCTTAAATCCCCATTTTCATCAATAACTGCACAGTCACCTATTAGCTTACTATTAAGCTTTTCATTATATAAATATGCTAATGATTTATTTAATAACTCTTCTTTAGGTGAAGTCATAATTAGCATTGATTTTCTTGGATTATATGGTGATATATCTAATTGAAATGTAGCTATATTAGTTGCAAAATCATCAAGTAAATATAATTTTTCATTAGATATAAATCTATCGAATGAATCATTGTATTTAAACCATAATGACTTATTTAAGTCTTTAATTATTGAATTTGTGTTTGGAGTTCCATATATTATTAAATTCATATCTTTTTCTTTTCCATTTAAATTTGAACTTCTTAGTACTTCTAAAATTCCTATATTATTATTAATTTCTGATCCCATATATGAAACCATTTTTCCAATAGAAGTAAGTTCTTGAGATGATAATTTATCTGGAATTATTAATAAAATATCATTAAATGTTTTATCATATATAAATGGTGATGGTAATTTTTCGAAATTATTTACTGATGAATTATCCTTTCCTTGAATATATAAATATGAATCTCCTGTTATTAATGCCCATGGGCTTTCTTCTTGTCTTTTTTCACAATATGAATCTGTTTGTTCTAAATCAAATGCTATTTTAACTTCTATGTAATTTGAATTCATGACATCATTTGGAATATTTAACTCTACCTCATCTGAAAGTGTTTTTTCTTTTTCAAGCTTCTTACTACCAATAGGGGTATTATTTATATATACAGTTATAAGAGACCTTTTAAAATCTAAATTTTCTGAATATCTAAAGTTTAATTTAATCTTATCACCCTTAGATAAAACCTTATTTTTAGGCATTAAATAAGATATACTTGAACTTCTCCTAAATGGTCCCTTCATTAGTATTTCCTTTAATCCTAGACTTTCAAAAGTTATATTTTCCTCACTTTTTTTAACTCTTACTTCTTCTTGAATATTTGAATTTATTATAAAAGGAACTTCTGATATACTTTGAGATATTAATTCTTCATTCATTAATATTTTAATACCCTTTAATAATAAATTTTTATCATTAGAAATTACTACCATAGCTTTAATATTTTCTTTTTTAACAAAGGGTGACTTAATTATTTTTATTAATCCATTGCTATCTAAATCTACTGTATCTACTTCTTTTATACTAGATACAATCTCTTTTGGTAACTTGTCTTTTCCTCCTATAAAAATAAGGTTAGTACTTATATCCTTCTTTAACTCATTATACTTTACTATTTCTCCATTATAATCCTTATATTTCCCTAAATAAGCTGATAACATTAATGCAGCCGCAAAATCATCATCAGTATAATTTTCACCTAAAACAATTGTAGTTGATTTTTGAAATGGATATGGAAAACTAGATAAATTATTTTCTGAAATCTTATCTCTATAACTTATATTTATCTTTGATGAATCTTTTATGACAAGCCAATTGGCATTATTTACATCATCAGTACATGGTTTTTCTGATACTCTACAATATCCTTCTATTTTAAACTCATTATTTCCTACTTTAATTTTATCTTTAGGAAAATTAATTTTTATATTTTGAATTTCTTTACTAGAATCATATCTAAGTTGTTGAGAATAAAATGGAGTTCCATTTAAAGAAAATGTAATATACGTCTCATCAACTTTATTTATAAGCTCATTAACATCTATTTGTATTTCTCCCTGAATATTTTCAATATTTTGCCATTTATCAACATTAAAATATATACTATGTCCTGAAAATACTCCCCTTAATACAACATCATTTCCTATATCTTGTGATTTAGTTATAATTTCATTAGTTAAACCTTCAGCATTTACTCTATTATTTATATTAGTAGCTAATAAAATAATAAATATTATACTTAGTACAACTGTTAATTTTTTAATTAAGTTCCTCATAATAACCTCCAGTTTAAAATCTTTCAGTTTTATACCATTTTGCCTCTCTCTTTAACACAATATCCTTTAAATAATTATAAAATCCAAATGATGCTACTACTCCCCATAATTTGCAATATGTAAAATACATAATCATTATTACAAATAAGTTTTTTAACGTAAGCTCTCCCTTTTCTGTAGAAATAGAAACTAATATAGATAAAAGAAATACCAAATATGCCATTAACCAAAGAATTAAACCATATCCCAAAATATGTAATTTTACAAGACCTGATGCTCCTAATATAAATGCTATATCTGATATGACAGTAGCTGATAAAAAGAAAAAATATATCATTACATAATAAAGTATATCAAATTTTGTTACACCTGCATTTTTAGCAAATAGATATTTAAAGTTTTTAAAAACAACATAAGTATTTCCTTTTGCCCATCTAGCTCTTTGCTTAAACCATACATTTAATGTTTGTGGCTCCTGCTCCCAAGTTACTGCTAGAGGCATAAATTTTATTTTATATCCCATTCTATATATTCTAAAACTTACTTCTGTATCCTCTGTAATTGCCTTTGTATCCCAGCCCCCCATAGCCTCAATTATACTTCTTCTAATAACAAAGTTTGTTCCTGGAATAGTACATAAATTAAATAATTGCCATCTTCCTGCTTGAGCCATCCATTGAAATGTTATTGTTTCAATATTAATAAATCTTGTTAATAAATTTACACTTTTATTTCTACATCTAAACTTTCCAATTACTGCCCCAAGATTAGTATCTTCCGCTAGTGTATGTACCAAATATTTTAAAGCCATTTTCTCCGGAGTATTATCAGCATCATAAACTGCTAATACTTCTCCCTTACTTTTGCTATAGCCTATATTTAAAGCCGTGGATTTTCCTTTTCCTCCAGTTTTATTATCAGTATTTATAATCACTAAATTTCTTTCTTTATTATTATTTTTTATCTTCTGTAATATTTGGGCTGAATTATCACTTGAATTATCATTTATAACTATAATTTCATATTTATCATTAGGGTAATCTAAGGCTAACAAAAATTTAACTGTTTTTTCTATAACAACTCCCTCATTATGAGCTGGAACTAAAATTGATACAAATGGATATTCTTTAAGATTTTCTTTTTTATTTAACTTTAGTGTTTTTGAGTAGTATATATATCCTCCTACTACTAAAATTACATTAATAAAAATTATTATCCATATAACTAAAAGAGAATATAGAACTAAATAATCTAATAAATTCAAAATTTTGCTCCTTATTTATAAAATTTTCTTTTATTTTTTATCCTGCTATTTAAAGCTATTATTATTAAAACTATAACTATAACAAAAGTTACAATTATTATAATATTGTTTACTTTAGATAAATCCACTCCTAATTTTTCATCCTTTATATCAGTATTTTCTTTATTAAAATATTTATTAAACTCTTCTTTTGATATATATTTTTTTATATTAATATTTTTATTATTTAACAATACTATATTGTTACTACCTTCTAGCTTATTAATTCCTAAATTTATATTTGTATATACGTTTGCTAAATCACTTATATAAATATTATTATCCTTTAATTTATTAATTTCTTTTTCAAAATCTTCAAATGAAATATCTGCTTTTATTTTATATGCCTTATTACAATAATTCTCTTCTTTATTTTTAATTTCATCCAAATTAACTTTTTCTATTACATTTTCTATTTTTTTAATTGAATATTTAGTTATAAAGTTATTATTTGTTTTATCTTCTTTACTTAATAAAATTGTATTTGATTTACTTATATATTCTTGTATCCCATCTTTATAAATCCATGAATTTTGTATATCTAATGCTCTTGGATATACCCAATAGTTAATATAGTTATTTTGTGCTATATCCATATTTTCTAATACATTTTTAATATCTGCCTCTGTATTATCCTTTAAATAAATATAGGGATTATGTAAAACTATAGTTCCACCTTTTGCTTGCGCATATCTTAATACTTCTGCAAATCTTTGCATAGATTGAGAATTATAATTTCTAAAAACTGGCATCACTGAAACTATAAAATTAATTCCATTTTTATATAAATAATCTATCTTTTCTACAAGTCCATTTAAATCTTCAAAAGGATATACTTCATCTAAAACCAAGTAGTTTTTATATTTTTTATTTTCTTTATTAAAAAATTTAGGCAAATTTTTTTTAAAACTATTTTTTGTTTCCTTATTAATAATAAATATAGTAGAGTTATATATTTTTAAATCTTTCTCTATATGTTCTGATAACCGCTCTTCACTATTTAAAATAACTATTACTCCATTATATTTTTTTAAATTTCCTTCTTTATAATCCTTAAATCTTACTATATCTAATGTCCTATTTAATGTTATAGCTACGTTTACTACTTCATTTAGTATATTTTTATCCTCTTCAAATTCTTTATAATAATCATATAAAATAAGAATTTTTTCTTCTTCTGCTAAGCACTGTTTACTTTGAAAGAAACAATTTATTATAATTAAAATACATATTATTTTAGCTAGAAATCTTCTTTTAGAAATCATATTCTAACTCCCTTTTTGCATTTTCAATAATTTCTAAAGGGTCATCTTCTTTTCCATTACATTCATAGAATCCAACTTCTATATCTATCTTAATATTTTTTTCTATATTATTTTTAAAATCTATATTTTTTATTCTTTTTTTCACCCTATCTTTTACAACCTCTGAACCTAACTCATTAGTTATCAAGATATATCCAAAAGTATTTTCATCTAAAATATATTTTCTATCTTCAACTCTTAAACAATTATTTATATTTTCCGAAACTTCAACTAATACATCCTTAAAATTTTTCTTTCCTACTACTCTTTTTAATTGATCACTATACTTAAATCTAACTACCATTAAAGTAACAGGCAACTTATACCTTCTGTTCATACTTATATATATTGGTATATCATTAATAAACGCCTTTATATTTCTTATACCCGTTAATTCATCTATCATTTTCAACTCTCTATTTGACTTTTTTAGTAATATTACCTCATCCTGCAAATAAATTAAAACCCTGCTTAAATATACCATTATAGCAGCTGTTAATGGTATTGCTACTATCCAAAAATAAACATTAATTCCTATTGGGATACCTTTTCTAAGACTCTCATATAGGTTATAGCTTGAATATACAAAATCTGCAATTAAAGTAATTAAAAGAGTACTTGTAATATCTGTATAATAAGCAATTATTGCAACTATCATTAATGAAGTTAACATTATATAATTTTCCATTGTTCCTTTAAAATTCATAGTTGATACTACCATTGCTAGGAAAAAGAAATATCCTATTGTAATGGTTAAAATAATATCTAATCTTTTTCTTAAATCAAGTTTATACATTTTATTACCTCCCAAAGTTTTCCTCTCTTATTACTATAAAATATTTAATAATGTATATAAAAATAAGATCAAAGCTTAAGTTATACATAAATAAGTGTTTTCCTAAATCTGCATCACCTGCACCTACTATAGAAATAACTACCTGTGAAATACCTACTAAGAATATATAAAAATACCCCTCTTCAAATAGCATAGCATCTATATCATTTGTTTTTATTGCTTTTATATAATTTTTAATTCCTTGGAATAAATATATTCCCAAATAAAGTAATGTGAAAAATAACCCCTTAGGAAGTATATATTCTTTAAAGCTACTCCAACATGCAAAGAAATATGATTTAGCCCCAAACTTCTTTCCTTCTATCTTTTCGTAGTTTCCCATTACTTTTGGTCTTATTGAGTATGCATTTTTAGATGCTAAATCTAACATTTTAATAACCTTATTTGGATTTTTTATGTAGTAGAAAAAAATACTTAAAACAGAATATCTACTATAAAAGTTTTCTTTTAACTTTTCATCATCTGGTTTTATCATCGGTATCTTTTCAAAAAATATTTCATTTTCCAATAAGGAATATTGAGAATATATACTAAATTTTTTTAATATCTCTTCCGAATCATCCTCATGTAATAATATTCCTCTAGTCATTGCATGATATCTATTTATATAATCAAAATCTCCTGATATTGATTTATAAAAGTAAACTGAAGAAGATAAAAATAATATTATTAAACTTACTAATAATCCTTTAAATAAATTATCTTTTTTTACCTTTATCATTCTTAATAATATAACTGCTATAAAGATACCAATTGGAGCTAATTGCTGCTTTGATCCAAAAAATAAAAATGATGCTATTGAAAAGTTTAATATATAGAAAATTTTATACTTACAAAATTTATAAATATATAAAAGAATACCTACACTAAATATAAAACACGATGTATTAACTCCCTCACCAAAAAAAGAATTAAAATATGCAACGTACCCAGTATCTGCAAATATAATTACAAAAACAATAGTAATTATTAATTTGTGTATTTTAGTTTTTATATCATCTGTAAAAACCCTAATTAATAAATATATTCCTATACAATAAATTATTAAATATATTGCTGCAAGTATTCTTATATCAAATATATCATCATTTGTTATAACTTTATCTATATTAACTGCAACCTTTATAAAAAAAGATTGTGTAGAAATTAGCGTTTTTTCATTTTCATTATTATATTTATAAATACCATACTCTTTATTAAAATATCCTAAAAAAATATCATCATTATCTTTAGGTAAATGATATAAATCATTTTGACTTATAATTCTAAAATAGTCACCATTATCTGCAACACCTATTATTGGTTTAATAAATAATGTTGAAATACCTATTAATAATAAAATTATAGTTCCATAAAGAGGATATTTTATCTTTTCAAAATTTCTATTAAATATATTATCTGTCATATTTTCTCCTTATATTTAAACTTATTACACCTTTATTCTTGTTATATGTAAAATCTTAATTTAATAATAGTAAAAATTTAAATATATTTTAAAAATCAAAATAGAATTATCAAATAAACTAGTAATTTATCTTATTAGTTTTATAAATTAAAAAAGAGGCTAATTTTTAAAAATCATTAGCCTCTTTTTTTATATTTTTATTCAGTTAATTTATTTTATTCTAGTTCCTTCTGAATCTTGAACTATTTTACCTTGCTTCATTAATCCACCTAATGCCATTTTAAAATAGTTTTTACTTGTTTTGAAAATTGCCTTTATATCATCTGGCTTAGATTTATCATTTAATTTCATAAATCCGCCATTTTTAATCATATAGCTTAATATATCTTCTTGTAATTTATCTCTTTCGTTTAATCTAGTTTTTCTTGGTGTTAAGCCTATCATACCATCTTCATGTACTATTTTAACTCTTAACTTCATTTCTTCACCTGGAAAAACTTCTGTAAAATACTCATTAGCTACAACAAGCCCTCTATATTTAGAATCTATTGCAACATTTAATGTTCCTGATTCTGTTCTTGAATATACTTGTGCAGTTACCTCATCTCCGATTTTATATAAAGCTTCTGCTTCTGATGCATATTCTAAATATTTTTCAACATCCGTAGTAGCTGCAAGTCTTCCTGTTTTATCAAGGTATATATAAAATAGATATTTATTTCCTGTCAGTAATCTAAATCTTTGTTCTTTTATAGGAACAAAGATATCTCTGTCTAAACCAAAATCAATAAATGCACCAAATTTTGTTTGATAAACAACCTTTAAATAAGCAATTTCTCCTACAGTTGCTAAAGGTGTCTTAAAAGTTGCTATAGGTCTGTCTTTAGAATCCCTATATACAAAAACTTTTACTATTTCTCCTTCTGATAATGACATTCCTTCTGTATTGGATTTTGGAAGTAGCACTTCATCTCCACTTTCATCTCCTATATAAAATCCGAAATCTTTTTCTCTTTTAATTTTTAATTCATTATATTCGCCTATATTTATCATTTTTCCTCCTAATTTATAGATACTTTTTACTTAAATTCACATATGTATCTGCTGATAATTGTATTTTTTTAATTTCTTCTTCTGTAAGGTTTCTAATAACCTTTGCTGGACTACCTAATATAAGAACTCCTTCTGGAAACTCTTTTCCTTGGGAAATTAAAGAACCTGCTCCTATAATAGTATTCTTTCCTATTTTAGCTTCATTTAGTATAATTGATCCCATTCCAACTAGAACATTATTAGAAATTTCACATCCATGTATTATTGCTCCATGACCTATAGTTACATTCTTTCCTATATAAGTCCCACAATGACCATCTACATGTATAACTGAATTTTCTTGTATGTTTGTATTTGCTCCTATGAAAATTTTATTCATATCTCCTCTTAGTCTAGTTCCAAACCAAATATTTACATCACTTTCAATAACAACTTCTCCTATTATATCAACATTTTCTGAAATATAGCAAGTTTTATCTATTACTGGAGCTTTTCCTCCAAATTCCTTAATCATACTATCAACTCCTTATCTAATTAAACTTATTTTATCATTACCTAATATTATTGTCATTATTTATAATGATTTAATACTATATATAGATAAGTAATAATTTAAGTGAGGGTTATTTTGGGAAAGAAAAAACACAAAAAAATAAAGGGGTTTGATCAAAATAATTTAAAATTTTATTATGGTATTCCCCACTGTCATACTGGTTACTCAACTGGTAGGGGAAACCCTCTTGAAGCCTATGAATATGGTCGTAAAGCAGGTTTAAATTTTATGTTTATAACTGATCATAACTCTTTTCTATCTAATGAAGTATCTATTAAAGATGAGGGCTTTACAAGATGGCAAGGTGCAAGATATTATGCAGCAAAATTTAAAAAGAAATATGAAGAATTTTTACCTTTAGTTGGATTTGAATGTAAAACCACTTCTTATGGGGATTTAAATATATTAAACTCTTCAACTTTTTTTACTGGTGTGGTAAAAGATTTAAAGCTTTTGGCTCTTTGGATGCTTAATAATCCTGATGCTTTAATTTGTATAAATCATCCACATAAAAATATTAGATCTTTAATTTACAATCCAGTATTTAATAAGTTAATAACATGTATAGAAGTTGGCAATGGAAATCCACTAGGTAAATATACTCGCCACGATAAATATTATTTTCACCTTTTAGATAATGGTTGGAAACTTGGTGCAATAAATGGACAGGATAATCACAGAGTTAACTTTGGTGATTCTGAAAATCTTACTGTATATATTGGTAATAACCTTTCTAACGATGAGTTAATAAGTGCTTTTAGAGCAAGGCGAACCTACTCTACAGAATCTAGATTTTTAAAATTTTATTTTACAATTAACTCTAGTTTTATGGGGGAAGAAATTATTTTAAATAATAATAAATTAAAAATAATGATTTTTGCAGATGATATCCGTTATAAAATTAAAGAAATACAAATTATAACTAATAAAGGAACTTTAGTTAAAAGTGTAAATAATATTAACTTAAATAGCATTAAATATATTTATGAACATAATTATTCACCTACTGAAAGTTGGTATGTAATAAAAATAATTCAGGAAGGAGATAAAATTTCATTTAGTTCACCTATATTTGTTAGTAAAAATCCATAATGCTATATTATAAAAAATGGAAAATTGATAATTACAATATATTTAAATCACTTAAGGATTTTCTATATTATATATCATCAATTTTCCATTTATTTTTATAAATAAAAATTCTTATATTTTCTATAATTAATAAATAGCTATCTTTATTATAGTATTTATTTTTTTTGATTTTGCATATGTTTTACTCTATTTGGTTTAGCCTTAGGTCTTATTTCTATTTTCTTTTCTTGTCTCTTAGGGCCACCAGTTGTTTGAATATCAATAAACCATAAGAAAAACCAAACTATTACTAATGTAACAACCATAGTAAAGGTCATTGAAAAAACTGGATTCTTAAAAATTTCCAACTCTAATTTTGGTATGAACACTTGTAAAGCAAATACTACTAAAGCGATTGCTAAAGGTATCCATTTATTTATTTTAACTTTAGAAAATACATATTTTCTTCCTACATTAAAAAGTAACACAGTTATACCAAGCATAATTGCAAAATATACAATTGTAGTAAAAAATCCCATAGTATTATTCCTCCTTTTTTAAACTTATAATACTATATTAAAAGAAAACATCTTTATTTTCAAGTAATATAGACTTTAAATATTTGTAACATATTATTAATATTCAACTTTTATTTATACTTATATAGCTTTTGTATGTTTTTACCAAAATATTAATAATCTAAATTTATTTTATTTAATTTATTATTTTCACTTCTATTTTATTAATTAATTTGATAAAATAAAAGAAGAAATTATAAAATCGTTAATAAGAGGTGATGATATGGGTTTAAATCAAACCTATCAATTAGATGAACTTGATCTTCAAATCTTAGATTTACTAATAAAGGATTGTAGAACTCCTTACTTAGAAATAGCAAGAATTTGTCATGTTAGTGGTGGTACTATACATGTTAGAATGAAGAAAATGGAAGAACTGGGAATTATAAAAGGGACAAGAATACTACTTAATTTACCTAAACTTGGTTATGATGTATGTTGCTTTGTTGGTATTTATGTTGATAAAACCTCATCCTTCTCTTCTGTATTTGATGAACTATCTCAAATAAATGAAGTTGTAGAATTACATTTAACTACTGGAAATTATTCTATCTTTGCAAAAGTTATTTGTAAAAACATTTCTGATCTTCAACATATACTACTTAATAAAATTAATTCAATTCCTGGTATTCAAAGAACTGATACTTTCATTTCTCTAGAACAACCAATTGATAGAAATATTACAATATAATTTACGTATAAAAACACTCCTTTTGGTTACACTAATCATTGTAAACCTATTTATAAAGGAGTGTTTTTTATGAAAGTTTTAGATTCAATAGCACTTATATTAGTTATAGTGGGAGCTGTAAATTGGGGTTTAATTGGTTTTTTCCAATTTGACTTAGTAGCATCTTTATTTGGTACAATGACTGCTTTCACTAGAGTTATATATGCACTTGTTGGAATAGCAGGTCTATATTCTTTATCTTTCTTTGCTAAAGATAAATATATGAGTTCAAACTAAATAAAGATAAAAAAGAGGGATTTTTAAAAGAATCCCTCTTTTATTTTATAATTTTTTTATTATATCAAATAATTCTAGTGCAGCATTTTTAGGACCTTCTTTTTCTTGTCCTTGTACTGCTAAACAAGTCTTTATTTGACCTACCTTTACAGTACCTTTAAACATCGCATCAAAGTATCTATCTATTAATATATTTGTTTCAGCTTGCTTTTGAGCTGGTCCAAATGGATTAGCAAAATAACTTTCAACAAGACCTGTTTCTGATGTAGTTCCCTTAGCCATTCTAGCGCCTGACTTAAATACTTCAATAGCTTCCTTTGGAGTCTTAAAGTATTCTATAGAATTTTCACCTTCTAAAACTTTAGTATAGTTATTCGCATATAAGAATAAATCAACTTCATATCCTTTAATTATTTCTTTATATGGTGAAACCGGCATAACTAGTCTTGCATTTATCTTATCTGGATTCATAAATATACTTCTATCTATCTCTTTAAAAGCATATCCTTGATCTAAATCATCTAGTCTTACAAAAGCCCCTATTTCTGTTCCATACCCAAATATTCTTCCATCTACTTCTTTGAAAGTTCCCATGTCATCGAATATTATTGTCATGTTACTTATATAATCTTCACTTAAAGCTCTAAAGGCCTCTAAGCTTTCTGATTTACCAGCACCACTATCACCCATAATAACTACATTTGCACATTTTCCACTCTTTAATTCAATATTAACCATTGCACCATGTATTGGTAAATATCCTCTTTTAATCATAAATAGATTATGAAGTGTTAATGTCATCTTTTTTATATATCCAAAGTAATCAATAGAATCTGAATGACTTACATAACCTAACATAATATTATTTTCTTTATCATCATAAAATACTTCTTTATGCTCACCAGTATTATCTGTAGCTCCAAATACATAAACTATATCTGGCTTTCTACCTCTATACTCATCTCTTCTAGCCATTTCAAATAAATTACACAAAGTTATTCCATGTTGCATAAAATCTCTATGGAAATAAATAAATGCTAAAAGCTCCCCAACCTTTGCTGGATAACAGAACCAGTGATTTCTATTTAAAGATGCATCTTTTAATGGATTTTCATTTATTTCTTTAAACATACCGCTTCTTGTATTCTTCTTTGGATATGTTATAAATGGAGTTTCTAGTAAAATGCTATCAATAAACTCTATATCTTCTAATGCTTCATATCCATTTGGTGTTGGCCATAAAACTTTATTTATCATTATTGATGAATTTCCACCTGCAGGTATTTGTCTAAAAACATTAGGCTTATATCCAAGAACATTTTTTTCTATTTTTCTATATAACTTTAATATAAGATTTGAAAAGGCTGAGTTTGCTTCTGTAAAGCTCATTGCTGATAATCCTTCTTGAAGCTTATTGTTATGAATAATTGTATACCTTTCTAATCTTCTCCAAAATAGGTAAAATTCTTCTATAAATGCAATAAATAAATCTTTATCATCAAATAAATCTTTATAACGAGGATTTGCTTCTACTATTTCATGTACATTCATAACAGTACAATATTTAGCTATTTTAGCTATATCTCTAGAAATTTTATTAATTTCACCTGTTTTTAATCCTTTTTCTAAGTATCTCCAACTTACTGATAACTTATTTTTTGAAATCTTTAAATAACTTTCAATTACTCTTCTAAACCCTTCACTATCTAATAATGTCTCAAAGTTATTACAATACTTAGCTGTAAAATTAATTAGAACTTTATCATTACTCATGGAAAACTCTTTACGCATGGTTTTGCCCCCTTTTGAATTTTATATTTATCAAAAATTTCATTTTTCTTTTATTTTTCTCTATTATAGCATATAATATGCAATTTTCAAAAGAATGATTATTCATTTTTCGCAATTATTATCAAATTATCAAAAATAATCCTCAAGAAAACATTTTCAATTATCTTTTACCAATAATTATTTACAATATTAATAACCATAACGAAATATATTTACTAATTAATAAATATATTACTTACCAGTATGAACATTGTATAACTTTTTAAATATACATTCGTAAAATTATGGAATAAAAAAAGGCTGTCGCTCTAAGAATGTACACCACAATATATTATACTAGCTTTTAACTTATAAAACACTATATTGTATGTAAGTACCTTAACTTGACAGCTACTTTTTACTTTTTACTCTTGATTAAGTTCTCTTGCTATAAAGCCTCTTACTTTATCCATTAAGGCTTTTTCTTCTTCTCTTGTTAAATTATCTGTATAAATTGCTTTTCCAAAAGTTACTTTTAAATCTATAGATTTAAATTTATTATCTATTTCAAAAGCTCTATAAGCTCCATCTATTGCTACTGGAATTATAGGCGCCTTTGCTTTTGTAGCAAGTTTTAAACTTCCTTTTTTAAATTCTCTAAGTTTTCCATCTTTACTTCTTGTCCCTTCCGGAAAAATAGCCATACTATAACCTTTTTTAAGATTTTCTGCACCTTCTTGTATAACTCTTATAGCTTCCCTTGTATTTTCTCTATCTAAGGCTACACAATTATACTGTTTCATCCAATATCCTATAACAGGAGTTTTTAACATTTCCTTTTTTGCAATGAACCCCATAGATCTTTCTGCTGAATCTATTAAAAGCGGGATATCTAATATACTTGTATGGTTTCCAATGAAGCAACATGCTTCATTTGGAATATTTTCTTTTCCTATTACAGTTACATTCATTTTTATTGATCTATTTATAGTATAATCAGCCCAATCACGACCAACCTTTGCACTATATTCAAATCCTGCTTTACTTCCTTTTGTTTTTCTTATATACCATAATTTAATAGATTTTAATCTAAGTGCTACCATATATAATAAATAATTAATTCCTTTTAAATACATTCCCATTTTTTCACCTACCATATTTATTTTGTAATAATATTATAGTTTCATATATTTTTTTATTCAATAACAACTTTTTCTTTTATTGTAATTCTCATTAGTGTAAAATATTTACACAACATACTAATTGGAGGTTTTATGAAAAAGAAAGTATCCTTTATATTATTGTCAGTACTAATGATAATTTTAGTCGGATGTACTAATTCAAAAGATTCAAACTTAAATGAGAATTTATTCCTTGTTCATTATATTGATGTTGGTCAAGGAGATGCGATTTTGATTCAAGTTAACAATAAAAATATGCTTATAGATTCTGGCCCTAAAAGCGAAAAAGATAAACTTTTTTCATATTTGAATTCACTAAAAATAAAAAATTTAGATTACGTTATTGCAACCCATCCTCATGAAGATCATATAGGAAATATGGCAGATATTATAAGTAAATATAATATAACTAACTTTTATGCTCCAAAGGTTACGAGTAATACTAAAGCTTTTGAAAGAATGGTTGAAGAATTAATAAGCAAAAATTTAAATATTAAAGTAATAAAAGCTTCTATATCTTCTATAGATTTAGGTAGTAAAACAAATGTTGAAGTCTTTTCGCCAAACTCTAGTGATTATGGAGATAATCTAAATAATTTTTCACCGATTATAAAGATTACTTTTGGTGAAAACTCATTTTTATTTACTGGAGATGCTGAAAAAAAATCAGAAGATGAAGTCTTGAAAAATAACTATGATTTAAATTGTGATGTTTTAAAAATAGGTCATCACGGTTCAACAACTTCAACTAGTAAAAATTTCTTAAAAGCTATTTCTCCAACTTATGCTATTATTTCTGTTGGTAAGGATAACACCTATAATCATCCAAATAAAAAAATAACCTCCTTATTAGATGAAAATAATATTACTACTTATAGAACAGATATTGAAGGTAATATTATTTTAGTTTCTGATGGAAAGGAAATCTATAAAAAATAGCTATTTAGTAAACAATATACCTTATAATAAATGATAGATGCTCCCATGAAAAACCTTTGGGAGCATCTATCATTTAAGAATTTCTTCTTAAATTAATAAACTTTTTTTAATTTAAGCTTCTTCTACTTTTTTATTTATATTTGATTTCTTATTAATTTTAATTTCTGCAAAAACTTCACTATTTTCTGTATCCTCAGTGATAGTTTCATTTGGTAAATCATTATTATCCTCTTCAAAAATATCTTCATTTTCATCTTCTATATCTTCTTTAAAAACATAGCTTTCCCATAAAGTGTAGATAATATAAAGATTAGTTACATCTTGTTCATTATAAAGAAGTATATTTTCTATTTTCTCTTTTGGCATTCTAATAATATACTCTCTATCTTTTAAAACCTTATGAAATGTCTTAGCTAAGTTAGACCCACTAATAACATCCCCCTCTCTATGAATTCCAAATTCTTTCTCTAAATTCTTTAATCCTATAGAGTGTGTTTTTTCCTTTTCGTATTCTCTTTGAATATCTATATCCTCAAATTCTTTAGAAAAATCAAAGTTTATATTATACTTCTTAAACAAGTAGTTAATAACGGTGTAATCATTATTACCTGAAAAAGTTACTATGGCCTTTTTTCCTTGATTTTTCATATTTACAAAGTATTTTTTAGCTAAAATTAAAATATCTATTACTTCATTTTTGTTTTCAATCATATATTGGGTAACATAAAGTTTACTGTTTTTATACACACAAGCACCAAAAACTCCAATACATTTAGGTTTCTTATATACATAATGCTCTAGGTCAAAGAATATAAGTTCCTCTGGAGTTCTATTGATTTCATTGGTATTTAACATAAACTCTTGTGATATAGGTTCAACCTCTATAATATTTTCACGAATTATCACGTTATCACTCTTTCTTCCTTATATTTATCACCTTTTTAAAAATTACTTGTTTATATATCATACTATTTTATTATATCATCTTTTATTCTAAATATAAAAATAAATATAATATATAATCACTACTTATATATTATTATGTTTACTTATTTTTGTGCCTTAATATATAGCTGAAAATAAATTTCAACTATATTTAAAAAACATTGACTATTTAGTATGTTTTTGCTATTATAATACCATGATAATGATTTTCAATATGAGGTGGAGATATGAGTATTTGCGATTTAAAATTAGGGGACAAGGCTATAATAGAATCAATTAGTGGTGATGAAAAACTTGCTAAAAGATTATCCGCATTAGGATGTATAAAAGGTACTGAAGTAGAGCTTAAAAGAGTTGCTCCACTTGGAGATCCTATAATTCTTAATCTTAGGGGATTTGACTTAGCAATCAGAAGAAAAGATGCTAAAAATATTTTTTTAGCAATTTAGGGGGAATATAAAATAATGAAGACAATTGCACTTCTGGGTAATCCTAATGTTGGTAAAACAACATTATTTAATAGCCTAACAGGATCAAATCAAAAGGTGGGTAACTGGGCTGGGGTTACAGTAGACAAAAAAGAAGGTTTTTTTGACGATATTAAAATTGTTGATTTACCTGGTATATATGCTATGGATACTTTTTCAAATGAAGAAAAAATATCTAAAAGCTTTTTAGAGACTGATGAAGTTGATGTTATATTAAATATAGTAGATGCTTCTAATATAGATAGAAACCTTTATTTAACTACACAGTTAAAACAATTTAAAAAACCTATTATATTAGCTGTTAATATGATAGATGTTGCTGAAAAAAAAGGAATAAATATAGATTATAATAAACTATCAGAACTTATGCAAGTTACAGTAATTCCTATAATTGCTTCTAAAGAACAAGGAATTTCTGAAATCAAAGAAGCATTAAAGTCTGGTAATTTTTTAAGTTCAAATAACGATAATGATTATCACTTCAATAATGAAAGTGAAGCTTATGAATTTATAGAAAATTTACTATCTAAATGTAGTAAAAAAGATTTAAGTAAACAGAATAATTTAAAAGATAAATTAGATAACTTTTTCTTAAATCCATGGCTTGCCTATATAATATTTATAGTTATTATGGCTTTAATGTTCCAAGTAACATTTTCATGGGTTGGACAACCTTTATCTGATATGTTAGATGGATTCTTAAACGATTCTCTTCTACCATACGTTTCTGAATTACTATCTAATACTGCACCTTGGTTTAAATCATTAATAGTTGATGGTATTATAGCTGGTGTAGGTGGAATAGTAGTATTACTTCCTATAATACTTTCTTTATTTGCTTGTATATCATTTTTAGAAGATAGTGGATATATGGCAAGAGTTGCTTTTATAATGGATAAGCTTATGAGAAAGATGGGACTTTCAGGTAAAGCCTTTATTCCAATGATAGTTGGTTTTGGTTGTACTGTTCCTGCCATTATGTCTGCAAGAACTTTAGAAAGTGAAAAAGATAGAAAACTTACTGCATTATTAGTTCCATTAATGAGCTGTAACGCAAGGTTGCCTGTTTATGCTGTTTTTGCTGCTGTTTTCTTCCCTAATTATGCTGGATTAGTAGTGGCATTATTGTACTTACTAGGCGTTGTTTTAGCATTTATATTAGGTATTATATTTAAAAATACTTTCTTTAAGAAAGATGAAGAACCTTTTATAATTGAACTACCTGAATACAAAAAACCATCTTTAAAAAATATGGTAAAACAAGTTTATGAAAAAGCAAAAAGTTTCTTAATTAAAGCAGGAACTATAATTTTTGCAATGAGTGTTGTTATATGGTTCTTATCAAACTTTAATCTTACAGGAATGACTGATGTTAATGATAGTATGTTAGCTTCAATTGGTAATTTTATAGCTCCAGTATTTAGTCCTCTTGGATTTGGAAATTGGCAAAGTTCAGTTTCATTATTAACTGGATTATTAGCTAAAGAAACTGTTGTAGCTTCTATGGAAATTATATTTGCTGGTGATTTAACAGCAATGCTTCCTCTTCATTTTACAGCAGCTTCTGCACTTTCATTCCTTGTATTTGTATTATTATATACACCATGTATATCAGTGCTTGGAGCTATGAAAAAAGAATTTGGTAATAAATTAACTTTATTTTCTGTTGCTTACCAACTAGTATTAGCATGGGTAGTATCATTTATAGTCTTTAATATTGCAAGATTATTTATATAAAGAAGGTGTTTTTATGGAAATTCTTATTACTTTAGTAATTGTGGCTGTTGCAGCCTTTATAATATTTAGAAGTATTAGAAAATCTTCTAAAGGCGGTTGTAACTGTGGAAGTTGCTCATCACACTGCCCTAGTTATAAAAATAAAAAGAAGTAGTTAATTACAAAAATAAACTGAGAAATTTAAAATTTCTCAGTTTATTTTTTTGTTTAATGAAAACCACCTGCTATGCAGGTGAGTTCCGAAAAGCTTTAGCGGTCAGTAGGAAATAAAAACCTCCTTTGGTATAATTAAACTAGGTTCGACAGCCAAATTTAATAACCAAAGGAGGCATCCGTAATGGATAGTAATAGTTTATCACATACAAAATGGAATTGTAAATATCATATAGTATTCGCGCCTAAGTATAGGAGGAAAGAGCTATATGGAGAAAAGAAAAAAGAAATAGGTAAAATATTAAGACAGTTATGTGAGTGGAAAGGTGTAACTATAATCGAGGCGCATGTATGCGTTGATCATATACATATGTTGGTTGAGATACCACCAAAGATGAGTGTATCAGGCTTTGTAGGATTTTTAAAAGGAAAAAGTAGTCTTATGATTTTTGAAAGATTTGCAAACTTGAAGTATAAGTATGGAAATAGACATTTTTGGTGTCGTGGATTTTATGTGGATACAGTAGGAAGAAATAGAAAGGCAATTGAAGAATATATAAGAAATCAAGAAAAAGAAGATATGATTTCAGATCAAATAAGTATGAAAGAATATATGGACCCTTTTAAGGGTAGCAAGTAACATAGTATGCGGCTGGCGAACCAATTTAAGCGCCTTAAGGCGCAATGCAGGTAAGAGGCCCTTATAGGGCTTAGGAAATACCACCAGCTAAGCTGGTGGATTTTTATTACTCTTTATTTGCTAATCTTACTAATTCATCATTTTTATCCATAACTCTTGTATAATAAAATTTTAATGTTGCTGCTGTAGGTGATGCAAGTAACATTCCTATTGGACCAAAGAATCCTCCACCTATTACAACTGCTAAAATAATAAAAAATGGTCTTACTCCAACTTTACTTCCTATTAATTTTGGATCTAAATACCATCCATCAAACATTTGCAATGCAAATAAAACTAAAAATACTGTTAAACCTTTAGTTGGAGAAACAAAAACGTTAAATAAAAATCCAACTATCTCTCCTATAAATGGTCCAAAATAAGGTATCATATTAGTAATACCAACTATACAAGCTAAAAGCACTGCATATTCTGATTTTACTATATTTAATAGTATAAATGCCATTATTCCAATTATTGATGAATCTATAGCTTTTATTCCTATATAAGTTCCTATCATTTTATGATATATTCTTATAGCTTCAATTAATTTTTTTGCTCTTTTTTCTTTTAATATTAAATATGTCACCTTTTTAGTTTCTAAAATTATTCTATCTTTATCCACTAATACATAAATTGAAATTAATATTCCTAAAAATATTTTTACTAATTGGCTTGAAACTGAAAATATATAAGATACTGAACCTTCTAATACATTAACTGCCATTGTTCCAACTTGTGCTATTAAAGAATTTACGCTATCAAAAGTTCCTGTTTTAGTTATAATGCCTTTAACTGCCTCATTATTTAAAAAATTATTTAACCAGCTTTGAGCATCTGTTATATAATCTGGAATATTCTTAGTAAGATCTATTATACTTTGTACAACATTTGGAATACAGTAGACTATTACTAATGACATTGCACCTATTATCAATATATATGTAGATAATATAGCTACTCCAGACTTTAGCTTAAACCTTTTTTCTAGTAGCTTTACTAATGGATTTAATATATATGCAATTACTAATCCATATATAAATGGAACAATAAGTGAGAATAGTTTTTTTATTATTCCAAAAAAATAAGGATAATTATCTATAAGCTTAGCTCCAACTACACTTACTAATATAGAAAAAACTATTGCTATTATTATCTCTTTATATTTAATGTATTTATTAAACAAACTTACACCTCCCTAAATATTTATACTGATTATATCATAAAGTATTTATAACTTTGTTAATTTTCTATAAAAAATGGATGCATACGCATCCATTCCTTACATTTTTTCAACAACTTCTATTCCTAATAACTCTAATCCATTTTTAATAACTTGACATGTTGCTTCTGTAAGCTTAAGTCTAGCTTCTTTTAAACCTTCATCTTCTAAATTTAATACTGAATGTGCATTGTAGAACTTATTAAATGCTTTTGCAACATCAATTACATATCTTGTTAAAACTGATGGTTCTAATTTTTCTATTGCTAAATGAATTTGTTTATTTAAATTTTCTAAAGTCTTAACTAATTCAAATTCTTCTTTTGAAGTAAGCTTTGAATAGTCTTGAACTCCCTTTAGCTTATCTGCTCTACCTAATATGCTCTTTGCTCTAGCATATGAATATTGAACATATGGACCTGTTTCACCTTCAAATGAAAGCATTTCCTTCCAATCAAATACAATATCCTTTTCTCTTGAGTTCTTAAGGTAAGTAAATACTAAAGCACCAACACCTATTTTCTTAGCAACTTCTTCTTTATTTTCAAGAGTTGGATTCTTTTCATTTATTATTTCTAAAGTTTTATCTACTGTTTCTCTTACTAGATCATCTAAAAGGATAATTTCTCCCTTTCTAGTTGAAAGCTTTCTATCGGCAAACTTAACTAAACCAAATCCTACATGAACACAATCTTTAGCCCATTCATGACCTGCAAGTTCTAAAACTTTAAATACTTGTTTAAAGTGTAATGCTTGGGGTGTTCCAACTACATATATGCTCTTATCAAAATTATATTTTTTCTTTCTATACATAGCTGCTGCTAAATCTCTTGTTGCATATATAGATGCTCCATCACCCTTTAGTACTATACATGGAGGCATATTATATTCATCAAGCATAACTACTTGTGCTCCATTACTTTCTACTAAAAGCCCCTTCTCTCTTAACTCATTAACTACAACATCCATTTTATCGTTGTAGAAAGCCTCTCCTGCATATGAATCAAAAGTAACATTAAATATATCATATACTCTTTCAAATTCTTTTAAACTTAACTCTCTAAATCTATTCCATAATTCTTCAGCTTCCTTATCCCCATCCTCTAATGCTTTAAAGTATGCTCTTCCTTCATCTTCAAGTTCTGGATTTTGCTCAGCTTCATCATGGAATTTTACATATATTCTAAGTAACTCATTTATAGCATTTTCTTCTAAAGCCTCTTCATTTCCCCATCTCTTATAAGCTGATATAAGCTTACCAAATTGAGTTCCCCAATCACCTAAATGATTGATTCCTTCAACTGTATATCCTTCTTTTTTAAATAATTTATATAAAGAATTACCTATTGCTGTAGTAAACAAATGTCCTACATGGAAAGGCTTTGCAATATTTGGTGATGAATATTCAACACAAACTGTTTTTCCTTCTCCTATATTAGATGAACCATAATTTTCACCTTCTGCTAATACCTTCTCTATTGTATTTTTAGTAAATATGCTTTTATCTGCGAAGAAATTAACATATGGTCCTAAGTTAACTATTTTCTCAAAGCCATCTTTATCTAACTTTTCTGCAAGTTCCTCAGCTATCATATTAGGAGCCTTTCTAAAGGCTTTAGCTAGTTGGAAACAAGGAAATGCATAATCTCCCATTTCTGGCTTTGGTGGTATTTCTATAAGCTTTTCTATAGCTACAGTATCCATATCTATATATTGTTTTAAAATTTCCGAAACTTTCTTTTTGTAATCCATTTTAACCCTCCGTTTTGTTGTTTTAAATTTTATTTTTCTATAAAATAAAAAAATTCCCTCTCTTATAAAATATAAGAGACGAAATTATATCCGCGGTACCACTCTAATTGCATAAAATATGCCACTTGATGCTTTAACGCAAGCAAATACGATCTAGCCTACTACAAATTCGGTAGATATCTCCAAGGTTCTCTTCCTAATAATCTATCTTATAGGCTTCCACCACTCCCTATTCGCTAAAAGACTCAATTATAGTACTCTCCTCTTCTATGATTATATGAAAATTTAATTTTAATATACATATTATACATAAATAAAAGTTTTAATGTCAACTAAAATAAATCTTTTATTAATAATATTTAACCTTTTACCTCTTGAAAAATTTACAAAATACTTTAATATTTATTATAATACTATAAATAAGTATTATAATATTTTTTTATATAATTCAAGGAGTTTTTATGAAAAGAGTAGGTATAATTGACATTGGTTCTAGTTCTCTAAGGCTTATGTTAACAGAAGTTGATAATAGTGGGTATTTTAAGATTATAGATGAATTAAAAACCCCTGTTAGATTATGTCATGATTTAGTTAAAGATTGTGGAATTTGTAGTGAAAACTTTTCTTCTATACTTTCTACATTACGTGCTTTTAAATCACTATGTACAGTTTCAGGTGCAGATAAATTAATAGTAGTTGCAACTGAATCCTTTAGAGCTGCTCAAAATAGAGATATTTTAGTTCCTATGATAAAAAAAGAGCTTAATTTAGATGTTAAAGTTTTAAGTTGCGATGAAGAAATTTATTATAACTTCTTAGGTGTTCTACGAAGTATGTATATTAAAAATTCTTTAATTGTTAAGGTTGCTGGAACCAATACTTATATTGCTTGGGTTAAAGATAATTCCATTATAAAACATGCTACACTTCCATTTGGTAGCGTTAACCTAACATATAAATACAAATTAAATGATAGAGTTTTACGAGATGATCTTGAAACTGCTAAAGTTTATGTTAATGAAAATCTAGAAGATATATCATGGTTAAAAGAAACAATATTTGATTCAATAATAGGTATTTCTTCTACCTCTAGAAATATAGGAAAAATAGATAGCGTAAGAAAAAGATATCCTTTTGATATTCCTCATAACTATGAATTAAATGATTTAGATGTTAAAGATATATATAACTTAGTAAAATCAAAGGATTTAAAGCAAAGACAAAGATTAGATGGTTTAGATCCTGAATTTGCTGATATAGTAGTTGGCGGTGTAACAATTTTTCATAATATAGTAAAACTTATTAATTGTAGTAATATTTTTATCTCTAGTAGAGGTCTTAGAGAAGGTCTTATGTATGAGTATTTAAAAGAAAATTATAATGTTATAGATGATATTCTAGACTATAGCTTAAATGGTATATTAGATATTTTAAATAGTAATAAAAATCATGCTAAAAATGTTTTTGATATAACTTATAAGCTTTTTAATAATCTAAAGCCTCTTCACCATTTAGGTAATGAATTTACTAACATAATAAAAACCTCTACTATGTTACATGATTGCGGCATTAGTATTAATTACTATAGTCATCATAAACATTCATTTTATGTAATATTAAACTCTTATATAAACGGATTAACTCATAAAGAACTTATTATGAGTGCTGCTATAGCTGCTTCTCATAGATTTAATAATTATCAAACTCCAATTTCACCATTTTCAGCTGTTATAAGTCAATTAGATTTAAAAGCTATTAAGCAAATAGGAGCATTGCTAAAAATTGCTGACGGTCTCGATAGAAGCCTTGTTGGAGCTATTAAAGACTTTTCTTTAAATATAAATGATAAAACTGTAGAAATTTTAGTATACTCTGATATAAATGTTGATTTTGAAATTCGTCAAGCTTTAAGAGCTAGTAATACATTCATGGAAGTATATAACAGAGAACTTATTATTAAGAAAAAAGAGATAATTTAATAGCATTTAAATTATATTAAAGCCTCTTGAAATTTATTAATTTCAAGAGGCTTATCTATTTTATAATTGAATTTTTACTTATATCTTTAAATAAATATTCTTAATATAAAGCTAGCTATAGAACTAAATAAATTTAATATTAATTCTGATGGAATTCTAAGAATATATTGACCTACTAAAATTACACCTAATAATATTATCATTTGATATTGATAAAGTATATCTGCTACCTTATAAAATGTTCTTGGACTTACTTGTTTAAATATTTCAAATCCAGCTAGTCCAGGAAGTGGTAATAAATTAAATACAAATAAATTAACATTTATTACTGCTGTAAATTTTATCATCATACATCCAACTGCATAGAATGTAGAAGGTAAAATATTTTTAGTTAAAACAGCAAAAAATACAAATATAATTGTAAATATAAATCCAACTAATAAATTTGCAAGTGGTGCTGCTACAGTAACTTTTATTGCATCTTTATATCCCCTTTTGTATGCATTAGGATTTGTATCTACCGGCTTAGTCCAACCAAAGCCAATAAATAATATCATTATAAATCCAACAAGATCTATATGCGCTGCTGGATTTAAAGTTAATCTTCCTTGGAATCTTGGAGTTTTATCTCCTAATTTATCTGCAACCTTTGCTCTTGCATATCCTTGAGCTGTAAACGCTATTAAAATAGCTGGTACTGTTAATATTGTACTTAGCAAAAATCCTCTCAAACTAATTCACTCCTCAAACTTCTTATTTTTAGATTATATCATATTTATTACTCTATATTTCTATTATTAACATTATTTTAATAAAAAGAACTTCGTCTACTACGAAGTTCTTTATTTACATAACTTTTACTAATGTGCTTGTTCACCATTAGTTGGTGGAGCAGGTTGAGTTTGATTTCCATTTCCTCCTTGTGCTGGTGGTACCTGTTCAGGCTTTGGAGCTTCTGGTTGTGGAACTTGCGGAACCTGTGGAGTAGTTTCCGGCTTTGGAGCTTCTGGATTCGTAACCGGTGGTTTCTCCTCTGGCTTTGGTGCTTCTGGCTTTTCCGCCGGCTTTGGTACTACATTAGTTTTATCTTTATCTTTGTCATTATATTCCTCTGGCTTTACATTATAAAGAGAATTATATCTTGCTTCTTCTGCATTATATTGTGCTTCTAAACTTTTAATTTGAGAAATACTAAACTCTTCTGGGTTTGGAAGCTTATCTTCAAATATAAAGTCATGTAAAACTTTTGAATTTTGATCTTTATCTATTATTAAACACCAACCTAAATCTTTATATAAATAATCTCTTACTATTAATTCATTTTGTGGCATTTGTATTTGTTCAAAATTCAAGCTTGGGAATTTATATACTGTATAAGCTAAATTTAAAGCTTCTGGTATATCTATATTAGTCTTAATATGTTTTGCAAGACTATTTGCAATACTAACATATTTTAAAGGATTAACATCTTTAAACTTAGTAGCAATTTGATATAAAACTGCTCTTTGTCTTTCTCCTCTTTCAAAGTTACTATTACCTACATATCTTATTCTAGAGTATGATAATGCTTGTGCACCATTAAGTAATTGAACTCCTGTTTTTGTAATTGGCTCTGATTTAGTTTCTGTTGTTTCACCAATATACTTATTTATTTCATCTATTTCATAATCTTTAATATCAGCTTCTATTCCACCAATTTCATCAATTATAGATTCAAATCCCCAAAAATTAACTATTGCATATTTATCTATATTAATTTTAAATGTATTTCTTATTGTTTCTAATAAAAGTCCTGCGCCACCTACTGCACCTTTAAGTTTACCATTTGAATCAGATTCAGCACTACCTAATGCAAAGGCCGCATTTATTTTTTGTTCTCCATATCCAGGTACATCTACTAAAATATCTCTCATTATAGAGGTTAACTTAACCTTTTTTGTGTTGCTATCAATAGTAGCAATAATTATGGAGTCTGATCTTGCTGATTCATCTAAAGTACGTCCATCTGTACCAATTAGTAATACATTAGTTACTCCTGAAACCTCTTTATATTCCACCCCTTTTGTTTCTTGTGGTGTATATTCAACATAAATTTGGTTTCTAATATTTAAATAAACTCCTACCACAGACGCTATTAATAAGGCTACTATGGTTAGACTTATTATTATAATCTTCTTCTTTTTATTTAATTTCTTTTTACTAGCTTTAGATTTTCTACTATTTTTATCATTTTCACTCATCCTAACTCCTCCTTTTACTTTACTATTATATAACCAAATACTATTATTTTACAACAATATTACTATAATTATAATACAGAAATTTGTCATTTTCATTACAAACTTCTTAATTTATCATATATATATTATTATCAATAGATTTTATATTTATATATTACTAATTTCTTTCATTATTTCTCTTATTATAGTATGTTATGTTATAATCTCACTATATTAAACTTTACGAGGTGAAATATGAAAGAAAAAATACTTAATTTATTAAAAAATCATAATGATTATTTATCTGGTCAAACAATTAGTGATAATTTAGGAATAACTAGAGCTTCCGTTTGGAAATATATAAATATACTAAAAAAAGAAGGATATAAAATAGAAGGGATATCTAACAAAGGATATAAATTACTCCCTATAAAAGATCTATTAAATCCAATAGAAATAAAATCAAACTTAAATACTACATATATCGGAAAAAATATTAAATATTTTTCAAAAATAAACTCAACAAATACTTTTGCAAAATCTATCGCTTATGAAGAACCAAATGGAACTCTTATAATAAGTGAAGTTCAAACTGATGGTAAAGGTAGATTAGATAGAGATTGGAGTTCTCCTAAAGGCGGGATTTGGGCTTCATTATTATTAAAGCCAAATTTAGAGCCAATACAAGCTCCAAAAATAACTCAAATTGCTGCTGCCGCATTAACTTTAACATTAAAAAATTATAATTTAGATATAAAAATCAAATGGCCTAATGACTTACTACTTAACAATAAAAAATTCTGTGGAATACTTACAGAAATGAGTTGTGATATGGATAGAATAAATTACATTATTTTAGGATTTGGTATAAATATTAATATTTCAAAAGAAGAAATTCCAGATAATTTAATTAATAAAGCTACCTCTTTATCAATAGAATCTTCTAAAAATTTTAATAGAGTTTCTTTATTATGTGATTTTCTGAAAAACTTTGAAGATTTATTTAGAGAGATTTTGGAAACTAATGATGCTAAAACCTCTATAGAAATATGTAAAAATAATTCCTTAATTATAGGGAAGGAAATTTCTTTACTAACTAGATTTGGTGAAGAATCTGTGATTTGTATGGATATACTTCCATCTGGTTCACTTTTAGTAAAAAATAAAAAAGGTGAAGAAAAAATAGTTATGTCTGGAGAAGTTTCTCTTTCTAATTATTATTAAAAATAAGTGTCTGTAAGAACTTTTTTCTCTTACGGGCTTTTATTTTTTTCTCCTTTTTTTCACTTTTTCAGATATATTTTACTATATTATTTATTGTATATTATCTATTAAAAATTTAATCTTGCATATAATAATAATATAATTTAAATTTTTTTTAAATTTTTATTTACTTATTTAGATTATGCTATTAATATATATATATTGCCTAAAAAAAATTATTCCTATTTGGAGGTTTGTTTTATGAATATTAGTATTATTGAAATGCCTATATTCTATGGATGTGATAATCCTGGAGTTGAGAATGGGCCTAAAATTTTAAGAGAGAACAACCTTCTAGATATCTTTAAGAAAAGCCACCAAGTCTGTGATATGGGCGAAGTACATGTGAAAAATGTTTCTTCTAATGATAAATACGCAGCTAATGACAAAATGAAGTATTTAGATGAAGTTGTTAGATCAAATATTGGACTAGCTGATAAAGTTTATGAGTCCTTAACAAACTCTTATCTGCCTTTAGTAATAGGTGGAGATCACTCATTAGCACTTGGAAGTGTTGCAGCTTCTAGTAAATTCCACGGCGATAATTTAGCTGTAGTTTGGGTTGATGCACATGGAGATATTAATACCCATGATACATCACCATCTGGAAATATTCACGGTATGCCTTTGGCGGGTTCTATGGGAATAGGACATGAAAATTTAATTAACTTATATTTTGGCAATAAAAAAATTAAACCTGAGAATGTATTCTTACTAGGAGTAAGAGATTTAGATGAAGGTGAACTTAAATTAATAGAATCTCATTCTCTTAATGTTTGGACTATGAAAGATATAAAATCTAAAGGAATCGAAAATGTTTTAGAAGAGTTTAAAACCCTTTTAAAAGATAAAGGTATTAAAGATATTCATTTTAGTTTTGATATAGATTCATTAGACCCTTCTTATGTTCCTGGAACTGGAACTCCTGTAGAAGAAGGATTAACATTTAAAGAAGGAAAAAAGGTTATAGAAACTATAATTGAAACTTCATTAGTTAGATCTATGGATTTTGTAGAATTCAACCCTAACTTAGATAAAAATAATAGAACTTTAGAAACTTGTCTAGAGTTATTAAAAATAATTTCTAACTCATTTAAAAATAACTAATAGTTTTTCTATTAGTTATTTTTTTATATTATTTTTATGTTATTATATAATAAGTAATTTAAAGTGTATTTCTTAGGAGGATAAAATGAAATTATTATTTTTTGATACAGAAACTACTAGTATAAGACCCGGTAATATATGTCAATTAAGTTACATAGTTATAGATACTTCAACTAAACCTCAAACCACAACAGGAAAAAATTTCTTTTTTACTGTTGATTCTATGGACGATGGTGCACAAGCAGTTCATGGATTTACATTAGAAAAATTATATGAACTATCTAATGGGCAAGAGTTTATCGATTCTATCCAAGAATTTATGCCTGATTTCTTTGATGCAGATTTTATTATAGGACATAATGTTCAGTTTGATATAAAGTTTTTAAAACATGAAGTTCAACAACTCTGGGAAGCTGGGCTTATAGACACAACATGGGAAGCTAAAAATACATTTTGTACTATGGCATATTATAAAAATATATGTAAGCTTCCAAATCCTAATGGTAATATTAAAAATCCTAAGCTTGCTGAAGTAATTGATTATCTTGGAATTACAGAAGAAGAAATAACTAATAAAGCAAATGAATTATTTGAGGGAAGTGGCAATTATCATGATGCTAGATTCGATACTGCCGCTACTTATTTGACTGTTATTCATGGAATGAAGAAAAGACTTATTCCTGCTGGATACTTTTCAAATCAATTAAATTAATATTATATAAAAAAAGAGCTGAAATTTTATAAAATGCACTTAATAAATTATACATTTTATTTATATTTCAGCTCTTATAATATAATAAATTAATCTATTTTATATCTTCAAATATCTTTTTAAATTCATTACATTTTTCTTTATCCATTGCATCTACCCCATCAAGTCTATACTTAAGACCTAATGTCTCATATTTATTAACACCTAATAAATGATATGGTAATAATTCTACTTTTTCAACATTTTTAATACTTTCTACAAATTCTTTAAGCTTTAACATATACTCCATTGTATCAGTTTTCCCTGGTACAACTACCTGTCTTATCCAAAGCTTAGTAGAGTTTCTTTCACAAGCTTCTAGGAATTTTTTAGTTTCTTCCATATTAAGACCTGTCATATCCTTATATCCCTCTTCAGTTAAATGCTTAACATCATATAAAACTAAATCAGTATATTTTAATATTTCATCATAATTTCCAACTCCAACACCTGATGTATCTAAACAAGTATGTATACCTTCCTTTTTACAAAGCTTTAAAACTTCTAATAAAAATTCTGGTTGTCTTAAAGGATCTCCACCTGAAAAAGTAACTCCACCACCTGATGAATTAAAATAATTTTTAAATCTTGAAATTCTTTTTGCTAATTCTTCTGCTGTAAACTCTGTTCCACCATTTTCTATCCATGTATCTGGATTATGACAATAAAGACATCTTAATGCACATCCTTGAAAAAATACTACTACTCTTATTCCTGGACCATCTACAAGTCCCATACTTTCTATCGAATGAATTCTTCCCTTTAGCATACTAAATCCTCCTGTATATTAAAACTAATCTTATAATACAATAAATGGACAATTGACAATAGATACTTTAAAAAATTTCCACTGTCTATTGTCCATTATTTATAAATCCCCTATCCAAAAATGAATAGGGGAATGTATATTAATTTAAATCTTATAGTGCTTCATGGAATGTTCTACTTATAACTTCCATTTGTTGTTTCTTAGTTAATCTACTAAAGTTAACTGCATATCCTGAAACTCTAATAGTTAATGTAGGATATTTTTCTGGATTTTCCATAGCATCTAATAAAGTTGCTCTGTTAAATACATTAACATTTAAGTGATGAGCTCCTTGAGTAAAGTATCCATCAAGAACTGCAACTAAGTTATCAATTCTTTGACCTTCTTCTTTTCCTAATGCATCTGGAACAATTGAGAATGTATTTGAAACACCATCTTGACAAGCTGGATTATAAGGAATCTTAGCAACTGAGTTTAATGATGCTAATGCTCCATTTTCATCTCTTCCATGCATTGGGTTAGCTCCTGGTGCAAATGGTTCTCCAGCTTTTCTTCCGTCTGGAGTTGATCCAGTTTTCTTACCATAAACTACATTTGAAGTTATAGTTAATATTGATAAAGTATGTTTTGCATCTCTATATAATGGATGTTTCTTAAGTTCAGCTGAGAATTTATTTACTAATCCTACTGCTAAATCATCAACTCTATCATCATCATTTCCGTATTTAGGGAAATCTCCTTCAATTTCAAAATCAACAGCTATTCCTGCTTCATTTCTTATAGGTTTAACCTTAGCATATTTAATAGCTGATAATGAATCTGCAACAACTGAAAGACCAGCTATACCAAATGCCATTAATCTACCAACTTCAGTGTCATGTAATGCCATTTGTCCTGCTTCGTATGCATATTTATCATGCATGCAATGAATTATGTTCATTGTATCAACATATAGTTTAGCTACATATTCTAATACGTTATCATAAACTGACATAACTGTTTTGAAATCTAAAACTTCATCATTTATTGGCTTTAATCCTTTAATTACAGTTTTTCCTGACTTTTCGTCAACTCCACCATTTATAGCATATAATAAAGCCTTAGCTAAGTTTGTTCTAGCTCCGAAGAATTGCATTTGCTTACCAACTTGCATAGCTGATACACAACAAGCAATTGCATAATCATCACCATATATTGGTCTCATAACTTCATCATTTTCATATTGAATAGCATCAGTCTTTATAGACATTTCAGCACAATATTTCTTAAAGTTTGATGGAAGATTTGGTGACCATAAAACTGTCATATTTGGTTCTGGTGCTGGATCTAAATTAGTTAATGTATGAAGATATCTAAATGAGTTCTTAGTTACAAGAGCTTTACCATTTATGCCCATACCACCAATTGATTCTGTAACCCAAGTTGGATCTCCAGCAAATAAATCATTGTATTCAGGAGTTCTTAAATGTCTAACTAATCTTAACTTTATAATTAATTGGTCAATTATTTCTTGAGCTTGTTCTTCATTTATTAATCCTGACTCTAAATCTCTTTCAATATATATATCTAAGAAAGTAGAAGTTCTTCCGATTGACATAGCTGCACCATTATTTTCTTTGATTGCTGCTAAGTATCCAAAGTATAAAGCTTGAACTGCTTCAACTGCTGTTCCTGCTGGCTTTGAAATATCAACGCCATATTTAGCTGCCATTGACTTAATTTCAGCTAAAGCTCTAATTTGCATATTAACTTCTTCTCTTTGTCTAACTAATTCATCAAGCATATCACCTTGAAGATTATCTAGATCCTTCATCTTTTCTTCCATTAAGAAGTCGATTCCATATAAAGCAACTCTTCTATAGTCACCTATTATTCTACCTCTACCATAAGCATCTGGAAGACCTGTTAATAATCCTGCACTTCTTGCTGCTCTAATTTCTTTAGTATAAGCATCAAATACACCTTGGTTATGAGTTTTTCTATATGCAGAAAAATGATTTTTTATGTCTTTGTCTAATTCATATCCATAAGCCTCACAAGAACTTTCAACCATTCTCATCCCACCAAATGGATTAACAATTCTCTTAAGTGGAGCATCTGTTTGTAATCCAACGATTACTTCATTGTCTTTATCTATATATCCAGCTTCAAAGTTATCAATTCCTGATACTTTATCAGTAGCTATATCTATAATCCCCTTTTTAATTTCTTCAATGATTAATGCTCTTGCCTTACCCCATACCTTTGAAGTTTTTTCTGATATTGGTGCTAAGAAATTTGAATCACCTTCATATAATTTGTAGTTCTTTTGTATGAAGCTTCTAACATCAATACTTTCTCTCCAGCTTTCGCCTTTAAATCCTTCCCATTGTGGAAACATATTTATTCCTCCCCTATGTCATTTTTTTAACAATTTAATTATACACTTTATTATATCTTTTGTTAATAGAAATTTCAAATACGTAAACCTTTTCTTAAAAACTTTATTTTTTTTATTTGTTACTTATTTCTCAAAATTTTCTTCTTTTTTTCTACAATTTGCGATATTTTTCTTCTAAAAGCCGCGTCCTATCTCATTACTTAATTCTTTTTCAACTTTATCTCCTGCTAATTTTTTAACAATGTTTAAACAACCTTTTACTCCACCTAAAATATTTGCTGCAATAACAACTTTACCATTATCCTCAAAATTTTTATTTGTAAATCTTGTTTCTAAAGATGATTCTTCTAAGTTTTCTTTAAATTCTCTCACTTCTGGTATTGATATACCATCTAACATTCTACATCTATTTAAGATATATAATGCAGTTGATAATGAAACTAAATAATCACTATTATTATAATTTGATAGTATATATTTAATTAAAAATTTATCTTTAGCCGCAATCTGTGCTCCATTTCCTCCTGGGATAATAATTATCTCTGGCTTAAAATCATCTTCAAAACTTCTTTCAAGTTTTACAGTTATGTTATCTCCTGAAGTTACTAATTTACTAACTCCTACACCATAAACATTAAATAGCTCTTCTCCCGCTAATTTATTTGCTTTATTAAATATTTCAAAAGGGATATTATATTCAATAATATCCATATCTTCATAAGCAATAACTGCAACACTCCTATTTTTTCTAGGTACTGAGTTTAAAAATTGATTTTTAGTTATCTTATAAGTTAATTGATTTCTAAACTTTCCAAACTCTTCAAAACCTATACTTGAAAATAACTTTTTAGCTCCTTCATTTTTTATATTATCTATAATAGCTTCCCCTGAAAATTCCATAAAATAGTACTCAAGTAAAAGCTTTATTGCCTCTTTTCCATACCCTTTATTTCTATATCTATGATGAATTTTAACGTTAATTCTAGCAACCTTTGTTATAGAGTCATATCCATGAAAACTAACTTCTCCTATAGCCTTATCTCTAATTGTATATATAAGGCAATAGAAGTTTTTCCCGTCTGTAGGTTGTACCATTTTTTTATAAAACATTTCCCATCTTTCTTTTGGAAATAAGTACGCTCCACCAATTTCAGACATTGTTTCTTCGTCTCCCCAAAGCTTTTCTACAAATGATAACTCTTCAAACTCTGGTTGTTTTATATAAATATTTTTTCCATTTCTTCTATACAAACTAACTTTTTCTTTCATCCTACCACCTATATGTTATACTCTAACCCCTTCAAATTTATACTTATATTTTAATATCTCATATCTCTTTTCTTTTATCAAGTTTTAGACACCTTAAACTTAGTAACTAAAATTAAATTTTATATTTTTTTATTTATACTAACTCTAAATTAATATAACTCTTTCCACAAATATCGATTTTTTCTACATTCCTACTGTCTTAAAATTATATATTTTTTCATACTACATCATTTTTCCTTAGTATTACTAAACTTCAAATGTTGTTATATTAAACTCTTAAAAATAAAACCCTATCTAACCTCAATAGTATCAATGGTTAAGGAAATATTTTTTTTTAAATTCTTTCCAAAAAAACTTGATTTATTTTCTATTAATTTATATAATATTCTTTGTTTGTTTAGTAATTTTAAACATATAGTTTAGTATAAGCAAAATTTAAAAAGGTAGAAGGTGTAATTTTGGAAATAGGTGAGAAGATACGTAGATTACGTATTGAAAAACAACTTACTCAAGAAGAATTGGCAAATAGATGTGAACTTTCTAAGGGATTTATATCTCAAGTAGAAAATGATTTAACATCTCCTTCCATAGCTACTTTAATAGATATTCTTGAAATTTTAGGAACAAATTTAACAGAATTTTTTAGTGAAGATAGTGAGGAAAGAGTTACATATACATATGAAGACATGTTTGAAACAGAAAATGAAGATTTAAAGTACAGGCTTATGTGGCTTGTGCCAAATGCACAAAAAAATGAAATGGAACCAATTATGATAACTTTAGAACCTGGTGGGCAATATATAGAAGAAGAACCTCATGAAGGTGAGGAATTTGGGTTTGTTTTAACAGGTACAATTATACTTCATTTAGGTGATAAAAAGTTTAAAGTTAAAAAAGGAGAATCCTTTTATTATAAGCCTAAAGTAAATCATTATATATCAAATCCTGGAAAAACTTCAGCTAAAGTAATTTGGATTAGTACTCCACCATCATTTTAAACTATAGAGAGAGGTGTTTATTTTGGAACAGAATATTATAGAAATTAAAGGTATTTCTAAATCTTATGGAAACAATACAGTTTTAGATAATCTTTCATTAAATATTAGAAAAAATGAATTTTTAACTTTATTAGGCCCTAGTGGATGTGGAAAAACTACCACTTTGAAAATTATAGCAGGGTTTGAGGAAGCAGATGAAGGAAAGGTTCTTTTTAATGGAACTGATATATTAGATCTTCCTCCATATAAAAGGCAGGTAAACACCGTATTTCAAAAATATGCTTTATTTCCTCATATGAATGTATATGAAAACGTAGCTTTTGGGTTAAAAATAAAAAAGACTCCCAAAAATGAAATTGATGCTAAGGTTAAAGAAATGCTTAAACTAGTTTCATTAAGTGGGTTTGAAAATAGAAATATAGATTCATTAAGTGGTGGTCAACAACAAAGAGTTGCAATAGCTAGAGCATTAGTTAATGAACCTGAGGTTTTACTTCTTGATGAACCTTTAGGCGCATTAGATTTAAAGCTTAGAAAAGAGATGCAAATAGAACTTAAAAGAATTCAACAAAGATTAGGAATTACTTTTATCTTTGTAACTCATGATCAAGAAGAAGCTTTAACAATGTCAGATACTATAATCGTAATGAATAAAGGAGTTATTCAGCAAATGGGTTCTCCTGAAGATATATATAACGAACCATCAAACGCTTTTGTAGCTAATTTTATTGGAGAAAGTAATATAGTAGACGGTATAATGCTTTCAGATTTTAAAGTTGAGTTTTGTAATAAAGTCTTTGAATGTGTTGATAAAGGCTTTAATGAAAATGAACTTATAGATGTTGTAATAAGACCTGAAGATATTAGTATTGTAAGTAAAGATAAGGGAATGATAAAAGGGAAAGTAAAATCTGTAATTTTTAAAGGAGTTCATTACGAGATTGAAGTTGAAGAAGGAAGTAATAATTGGATAATTCATAATACTAAATCAGCAAAGATAGGTTCAATAATAGGCTTAGAAATAGAACCTCAAGATATACATATAATGAGAAAGGTTTCTATAAATGAGTAAGTTTAAAAAAGATAATGGTTTGGTTTCAGCTTCTCCATTTATAATTTGGAGCGCCTTATTTATCGTTATCCCATTATTTATTGTTCTTTTCTTTGGATTTTCAGTTAAAACTACAGATGGAAGTTATGCTTTTTCCTTAGAAAACTTCACAAGACTATTTCAATCTCAATATTTAAAGGTATTTACTAGAAGTTTATCTTTAGCCCTTTTATCTACAATTGGATGTCTTATATTAGGATACCCTGTTGCTTATATAATTTCAAAGATGTCTTCTGGTAAAAGAAATATATTAATAATGTTATTTATAGTACCAATGTGGATGAATTTTTTACTTAGAACTTATGCTTGGTTACCTATTTTAGGCAAGAACGGATTTATAAATAATATTCTAGGTAATTTTGGATTTGGTCCATTCACATTCCTTTATAATGATGGAGCAGTTATACTTGGTATGATTTACAACTTCCTACCATTTATGGTTCTTCCTATATATACAGTTTTAATTAAAATGGATCAAAACCTTATAAATGCAGCTGCAGATTTAGGTGCAAATAAAAAAGAGGTCTTTAAAAAGATTATTCTTCCATTAAGTATGCCTGGAGTTGTATCTGGTATAACAATGGTATTTATGCCTGCTGTTTCTACCTTCGTAATATCAAGATTATTAGGTGGAGGTCAGTACATGCTTCTTGGTAATCTAATAGAGCAGCAATTTACAACTATGGGCGATTGGAACTTTGGTTCTGCAATATCAATTTTTATGATGATAATTATTTTAATCTCCATGGCTATAATGAATAAATTTGATGCTGGTGATGATAAAGAAGGAACAGGAGGACAATTATGGTAAAAAGATTAGAAAACTTTATTAAAAGATTTTATCTACTTATTATATTTATATTTTTATATACTCCTATATTTACCTTAATTATCTTTTCATTTAATGATTCAAAGTCCATGGGTAAGTGGTCAGGCTTCACATTAAAATGGTATAGCCAATTATTTAAAAATGAAAGAATAATGCAAGCATTGTTTTATACTGTAATTATTGCAATTATATCTTCTATAGTAGCTACAATAATAGGAACATTTGCTGCTATAGGAATAAATAAAATGTCTGGACCTAAAAAGAAATTTTTATTAAATATAAATTATTTACCTGTTTTAAATCCTGATATAGTTACTGGTATTGCTCTTATGAGTTTATTTATATTTATTAGACCTTTATCAAATCTTGATTTTGGATTTACAACTATGCTACTTGCTCATATTACTTTTAATATTCCATATGTAATTTTAGCAGTACTTCCAAAATTAAAGCAATTACCTGAAAATATTACTGAAGCAGCGTTAGATTTAGGTGCTACACCTTCTTACGCATTAAGAAAAATAATCTTACCTCAGATAAAGCCTGGAATATTTGCTGGAATGCTTATGGCTTTTACAATGTCCGTAGATGATTTCGTAATTAGCTTCTTTACTACTGGACCTGGTGTTACTAATTTATCTATTGAAATATTTTCAATGGCTAGAAGAGGTATAAAACCAGAAATTAATGCCCTTTCAACTTTAATGTTTATATCAGTTTTAATATTATTATTAATTGCAAATAGAAAAGAATTTACAAGGAGTGAAAAAAATGAACAAATTTAAAAAACTTGGAGCATTAGTTGCTTCTGCTATATTAACTACTAGTTTATTTGTTGGTTGTAAAAATAATTCTTCTGTAGGTGAAAATGGTACTATTAACGTTTATAATTGTGCTGATTATATCAATTTAGATTTAATAAAAAAATTTGAAAAAGAAACTGGAATTAAAGTTGTTTATAATACTTATGATACTAATGAAAATATGTATCAAAAAGTTAAAAGTAATCCAGGTCAATATGACTTAGTTTTCCCATCAGATTATATGATAGAAAAAATGGTTAAAGAAGATATGGTTGAAAAAATCAACTTTGATAATATTCCTAACTATAAAAATATTGGTGATTCTTATAAAAGCTTATCTTATGACCCTAAAAATGAATATTCAGTTCCTTATATGTGGGGAACAATCGGTATAATATATGATGCTGATAAAGTTAAAGAAAATGTTGATAGCTGGAATATACTTTGGGATGAAAAATATGCAAATGAAGTATTTATGTTTGATTCAATAAGAGATACTATCGCTATTTCCCTTAAAAGATTAGGCTATTCTTTAAACTCTGTAAATGAAACAGAAATTAACAAAGCTAAAGAAGAGTTAATTAAACAAAAGAAATCAGTTAATCCAGGATATATTGTGGATGAAGTTAAAGATAAAATGATTAATGGTGAAGCAATGCTTGCAACTGTTTGGTCTGGAGATGCTATGTATATTATGAATGAATCAGACTTAAACCTTAAATACATAGTTCCAAAGGAAGGTTCAAATAAATGGTTCGATGCTATGGTTATTCCAAAAGATGCTCCAAATAAAGATGGTGCTGAAAAATTTATCGACTTCTTAACTGATGCTGAAAATGCAAAAGAAAATGTTGAATATATAGGATATTCTACGCCTAATACTGCTGCTTTAGATTTATTAGATGATGAAGTTAAAAATAATAAAGGTGCTTATCCAAGTAAAGAAGTTCTTGATAAATGTGAAGTTTTCACTGACTTAGGTTCAAACTTAAAGCTTTATGATGATGCATGGACAATTATAAAAACAAACTAGTTTTATAATTTAGAGGATATATTATGATTAGATACTATCTTATAGTTTATGGTAGAGTCCAAGGTGTTGGTTTTAGATATTTTTGTCAGCTTAACGCAGCAAATCTTAACTTAACTGGATTTGCACATAATATGATAGACGGATCAGTAGAAATAGAAGTTCAAGGAACAGATATTAATATTAATAAATTTATTTCTACAATTAAAAAAGGCAACTTTTTTATAAGAGTAACTGATCTTTCTATAAAAGAATTAAATGTAGTTGCTAATGAAAAAACATTTAAAGTTTTATAAAAAAAATCCAAGGATTTTTCCTTGGATTTTTTATTTTTTCTGAGCTTCATAATCAAATAACATTAAATTATTTTCTCTTATTACTCTTATTAACTTTTCTGCATATATTAAAGTTCCAGTTTCATCCTTTGCAGTACTATATCCAGCTCTCTCTAAAGCCTCTGCTTGTCCCTTATATGTTTTAGCTTCAAAGACTCCATTTGCCCCATATCTTTCATTTTCAGATAGAAACTTACCATGATCCCTTATTGATGCTTCTTTATTTTTATATGTTCTAAAATAGTCATCAATAACATCATTATAGTTTTCACCTGTTCTCATACTTATCTTATCTCCATTCCAACGCTCATCTGCTTTTATTCCAAAAAGGTTATTATATTTATCAGATAATTGTGAGTTTCCCCATCCAGACTCCAATATAGCTTGAGCTATTGTAATTGAAGGTAAAATTCCATATTGATTATAATTTTTAATAGCTTCTTTAGACACAAAATTTATAAAATCTAATTTTTCTTTATCATGTGCTATTTCTTTATGCAAATAGTTTGTACTAATTCCATTTAAAATTTTTGTTGCATTATTTTCTTCATCTTCTTTAAATTTAAAATCCATAAGAACTTCTTTAAAATTTTTAATTGATGCTTTGTTATTACTATCTATATTAAAAAATTTATTAGCTATTGTTTTTAATTCTTCTTTGCTACTTTTTTCAAAATCCTTATTATTAATATATCCATCTATTGCAGCTATTTCTTGCCAATTTAATTGCATATTATCTTTACTCATTTCATCAGAAACATCAATATATTTGCTAATAGCTTTATACGTTAATACTATTTCTTCATTTCCTTTAAAGGCTCTAAAACCTCCAATAAATAAAGTTACTATAAGTACAATAAAAAATACTGTAATTAATATATGCTTTTTTATAGATTTATTAATTTCATAATTCTTATATTGCCCAATTCCTCTGTAGGTTCCTTTAAAATCCATTATCCCACCTCACTTAATATACACTTCTATTGTATATTAAAATAAGACTTTATATAACCTAAATTTTAATATGAAACCTAATTTTCATATTTTCTTAATTTTTATGCTAAAATTTTCTCTTTATTATCGCATTCCATAAAGAAATTTTCTGTTTCTTCTATAACTACTTTTCTAAGACCTATTAATCCAATTAAGTTAGGCAACGCCATAAGTCCATTAACTATATCTGCAATTATAAATATTGTTTCTAGTGGCATAAATGGCCCTACTGCTACAAATGCAATAAATATAAATTTATATGGTTTTATTCCCTTTACTCCAACTAAATATTCCATACACCTTTCACCATAATAATTCCAACCTAAAATTGTAGTAAAGGCAAAAAACATAAGGCCTATATTAACTATATACTTTCCTATTAAAGCTACAGGAAGCCCAGATTCAAAAGCTGCTGTTGTTAATGCTGCTCCTTCTAAACTGCTTCTAAAACTTCCTGTAATTACTATAACAAGACCTGTCATGGTACAAATTATTATTGTATCTATAAATGTACCTGTCATTGATATAAGTCCTTGTTTAACAGGTGATTTAGTCTTTGCTGCTGCTGCTGCTATTGGAGCACTTCCAAGACCTGCTTCATTTGAAAATACACCTCTTCCAATTCCTCTTTGCATGGCAATTGAAATTGTAATACCAACAGTTCCTCCAAGAGCTGCTTGTGGATTAAAAGCACTTTTTATTATTAATGAAATAGCTTCTGGTATAGCCGTAAAGTTAAATATCAATACAATTATCACTCCCAAAATATATAATGCAGCCATAAATGGAACTACCTTTTCTGATACCTTTGATATTCTCTTTATTCCTCCTAAAGTAACTAAAGCAACTAAAATAGTTACTATTAGTGCTGTAACTATTATTGGAATATTAAACCCAATTGAAGCTGCATCAGCTATTGACTTTACTTGCCCAAATGTTCCTATTCCTAATAAAGCAACACCTACTCCAAAAATTGCAAATAACTTTGCAAGCCAGTTTAGTCCAAGACCATTTTTTATATAATACATTGGTCCTCCTGCCATTTCTCCATTTTCATCAACTTCTCTATACTTAATAGCAAGAACTCCTTCTGCATATTTTGTTGCCATACCAAAAAATGCTGCTATCCACATCCAAAATAAAGCACCTGGTCCTCCTGCTTTAATAGCTGTTGCTACACCTACTATATTTCCAGTTCCTATAGTTGCTGATAATGCAGTACAAAGTGCTCCAAAACTTGAAACATCTCCCTTTGCATCTTCATCTCCCTCTTCATCATCCTTTGAAAATACATACTTTAATGCTAATGGTAATTTTAAGATTTGTAGTAATTTTAGTTTATAGGTTAAATATATACCTGTTCCAACTAAAAGAATTAGTAATGGTGGACCCCAAACTATGTTATCCACTGATTGTAAAAATGATTGTATTTGATTTGACATAAAAAAATCCCCCTTAAATAAATTTATGGAGGAGAATAGATTAACTAAAACTATATAACAAAAATAGCATAAGCGTTAATCTTATCCCCTGTCCTTTTACCTGAGAGTTTCAGTAAATAATAAATTTACCTTGCTCCTTCGGTGCTCTTTTCTGAGTCTCTCCAGAGGCTCGTCCAGTAACGGTCCTAATACCTGAAAGATTTGCTTCTTCGGTGGATTAAATAATCACTCTCCCGCTACCTTCATCCGAACAATATGAAATTATATAGATATTATATTAATATCTTATAAAAAATGCAACTTTTTTTCTAATATTTTTCAATTTAGTTTATTAATTGCATTCATGTATGCCATTAAGCTTGCTTCTATAACGTCTGTACTAACACCTATTCCAAGTACATTTTTATTATTTAAACTCATTTTAACTCTTACTTCTCCAAGAGCATCTGTACCACTAGTAATAGCCTTTATAGAATAATCATTTAACTTAGGACTAATATCTATAGCTCTTTCTAATGCGTTAAATAATGAGTCTACCGGACCTTCCCCACAAGCTGCTTCTACCTTTTCTTTTCCATTATATGCAACCTTTACTGTAGCTGTAGATTCTATATTATTTCCAGTAGTAACATTAAAATTAATTAATTTATATACATCTTCTATTATTACTACTCCTTGATTTACTAAAGCTTCTATATCTCTATCTGATACTTCTTTTTTTCTATCTGCCAAATCTTTAAATTTTAAAAAGGCATCATTTACTTGTTCCTTTGATAATTCATATCCTAGTGTATTTAATCTATCTTCAAAAGCATGTCTACCTGAATGTTTTCCTAAAACCATGTTATTAGTTTTAAATCCTACTGATTCTGGAGTCATAATTTCATAAGTCTCTCTATTTTTTAATACACCATGCTGATGAATTCCTGATTCATGAGCAAATGCATTTGCTCCAACTATTGCTTTATTAGGTTGAACCGTTATTCCTGTAAAGTGTGATACTAAACTTGATACTCTATATATTCTTTCTGTATTTATATTTGTTTCATATCCATAAATATCTTTTCTTGTTCTAAGAGCCATAACTATTTCTTCTAAAGCCGCATTACCCGCTCTTTCTCCAAGACCATTTACAGCACATTCAACTTGTCTTGCACCATTTTCTATAGCTGCTAGAGAATTTGCAACCGCTAGCCCTAAATCATTATGACAATGAACGCTTACTATAGCTTTATCAATATTTTTCACATTTTCTTTTATTCCTTTTATTAGTAAACCAAATTCTTCTGGTGTAGAGTATCCTACCGTATCAGGTATATTTACTATATCTGCACCAGCATCAATTACTGATTCTAAAACTCTATATAAAAATTCCTTTCTTGTTCTTGAACCATCTTCTGGTGAAAATTCTACTTCATCTACTAAAGTTTTTGCATATGCTACCATAGATGTAGCTTTCTCTAGAACTTCATCTTCAGTCATATTTAATTTATATTTCATATGAATATCTGATGTTGCAAGAAATGTATGAATTCTTTTTTTAGGAGCATACTTTATTGCTTCATATGCCCTATCTATATCAGATTTATTTGCTCTTGCTAATGCATTTACCGTAGATTCTTTAATATTTTGTGCAATTAATTTTACAGCTTCAAAGTCCCCATTAGACGCAATTGGAAAACCAGCTTCAATTACATCTACTCCTAAAGCTTCAAGTTGCTTTGCTATTTCAAGTTTCTCCTGTGGATTTAAACTCACACCAGGTGTTTGCTCCCCATCTCTTAACGTAGTATCAAAGATATAAATTCTTTTTGTCATATAAATATCCCCCTTTAAAATTATTTTATATAAATCAGATTATATCTAGAAACCAAAGTGGCAAGCCTCCATAAAATAACTTATAAGTTTACTACCATCTTTAATTAAATTAATTCAATAGTTATTATTATCAAGGCTATATCTCCCTTTGTTATCTTAATTTATTTTTATTCTTTAGGACAAATCACTTATATTTCTTAATATGTTGTACTTATTCACAATTAGTCTGTAAATATAATTACCTAAAGAATAAAAAAACGTAATTCTTCCAATAATTGGAGCGAATTACGCGGTACCATCCAAAGTTAAACTTAATTTAGTTAACGACATAAAAATGCCGATAAAACCTACTTAATTTCAGTCTTATAGCTCCTGAGCTAGTTCAAAAATGATAATATGCGGGCTTTCACCATCCCCTACTCTCTTTAATATCTCTTACTTTCTACTACTCTCATTCATTGCCATTTAATATTAAATTATTTACTAATATACCATTTATAAACATTAGTGTCAATATATCCTTTATAATTATATTTATGCTTTTATTTTATATTTATTATTCTAATAAATATAAAAAGTTTACTATTACACATAAAATGTTACATTGTTGGAAAATATATATATAAATTAAAAAGTTAGAAGGTTGATTAAATGATAAAAATAGTTGCTACTAATTTAGATGGAACATTACTTAGCAAGGAAAATAAACTTCCATCTGAATTTAATCACTTATTAAAACACATACTTCATAAAAATATTAAATTTGTTATTGCTTCTGGAAGACCTTACTATACCTTAAAAGAGGATTTTGAAGAGCTAAGTAATAAGTTAATTTTTTTAGCAGATAATGGAGCAACAATAGTTGAAAATAATGAAATTACCTACTGTAATTCAATAAAACCTGATGTTTTAAAAAGGGTTATAGAAGTATATAAAAAACTAAATAATATTTATATGATTTTATGTGGTAAAAATTGTGCTTATATTGATAATACCGATAAAGATTTTATAAATGAAATGGAAAAATATTTTTATAAGTATGATGTGGTAGAAAATATAGAAGATGTTAAAGATGATATTGTAAAGATTACTTTTTGCAAATTTAACAATATAAACAAAGATTATACCGATATATTTTACCCAGGTTTTGAAGACTGCTTACAAATGTCTTTATCTGGAGAAATTTGGTTGGACTTAACAAGTCTTAATACTAACAAAGGAAACTCGTTAAAAAAAATTCAAGAAAAATATGTAATAACTAATGGAGAAACATTAGCTTTCGGCGACTACTATAATGATATATCCTTATTTTCTAGAGCTTATTTTAGTTATGCCATGGAAAATTCGCCTGATAAGGTTAAAGAGCATGCTAAATACATAATAGAAGGAGTACCTTATGATGGGGTTATTAAAGTTCTAAAAAATAAATTTGAAAACTTTTAGACTTTTATTAATTACTTTATTAAGATGAGTATTAAAATAGCTTATCTTATAACTTAACTAGTAAATTTAAATTTACAAACTCTATTATTAAATTAAGAAAAAATTAAGGCTATTGGTAAGCTTAAAGCTACCAATAGCCTGTTTTAGTATATTTTAAGTTTCTATCTTACACAAAAATATTTTCTATATAGCCCCTTATTTTTTTATAGTTCTACTCTTCCTCTTATTTCACCATTGTAAAAAGCTTTGATATTCTTTAATATTTCAACAAATAATCTTTCTCTAGCTTCTACACTTGCCCATGCTATATGAGGAGTAAGAATTAAATTTTCTTTATTTTTTATATTAATAAGTGGGTTCTCTGATTTCATTGGTTCAACTTCAAAAACATCAAGAGCTGCTCCTGCAATAACATTATTTTCTATAGCCTTTGCTAAATCAGATTCTACAACTATAGGACCTCTTCCCATATTAATTAATATTGCTGATTTTTTCATTTTACTTATAGCTGAATAATTTATTAATCCATTAGTTTTATCATTTAATGGTGCATGTATTGATATTATATCTGATTTACATAGTAATTCATCAAAGCTAACTTGATTATATTCAGAGTTATTATTCTTTCCTGAAGTTGAATAATAAATAATATTAACACCAAATGCTTCTGCTATCTTTGCAACTCTTTTTCCTATAGCTCCAAGACCAATTATACCCCAAGTTTTTCCTTCTAACTCATAAAAAGGCTTTGTTACATCTGTAAATAATCCTGATTTAGCATATTGTCCTGATTTAACAAAATTATCATAATAAGAAATCTTGTCATATAAAGCTAATACAGTTGCAAAAGTATGCTGTGCTACAGTATTAGTAGAGTATCCAGCTACATTTGTAACTGCTATACCATTATTTTTAGCATAAACTACATCTATATTATTAAACCCTGTAGCTGTTTCACAAATTAACTCTAAATTCTTAGCTTCTTTTAAATTACTCTCATTTAAAAGTACTTTATTAGTTAAAATTATATTTGCATCTTTAATTCTTTCAATAACCTCCTCTGGCTTTGTAGTATCATAATACTTAACATCTCCAAATTCCTTTAATAGATCAAAGTTTAATTTTCCTAATGTCTTTCCATCTAAAAGCACTATTTTTCTCATATTATCCTCCACTTTCATTAGTTATTTTATAATTTATATTTAAAGTTCTAAATTTATCTCTTAATTTTTAATACTCATTTGAGTAAAAACTTCTGTTTTCTTAAGTGCTTGTATAAGAATAACCGCAATAGCAGCACCTACTAATGTACTTATCATAAATGGCACAATAAAACCAAAAATTGCCGCTTCTCTTCCCATAAGAACTACCGCTATAGGAACAGCAATAATAGCCCCTAATATTCCAGTACCAATAACTTCACCAATATATGCAAAGGTTAGCCTCTTACTATACTTATATAATATACCACAAGTAAATGCACCTACCATGCTACCTGGAAATGCTAATAGTGTTCCTGTTCCCATAAACAGACGAATTAATGAAGTTATAAATGCCATAATTACAGCATATAAAGGACCTAATAAAACAGAAGCAATAACATTAATCATATGTTGAATTGGAAAACACTTAGTAAATCCTATTGGAATATAAAATGTCGAACATATTACCCCTACTGCAATTAGTATTCCAGCTAATGTGATTTTTCTTGAATTTTTCATTTTTACACATCTCCCTCTAAAATAAAATGCGAAGATGCCAATATAAGGCTCTCCGCAACTAAAGCAGTCTTATCCCTACGTTGGCATTATCCAAATCAGGTTTAAGGGTCGAAGTTAGATTACTTCCTCTCAGCCCACTAAAACAAGCTCCCCTATATTTTTAATCAAATATAACATTTTTCCTAACTTTTGTCAATTTCATTGTAAAACCTGCTTATTATTAGAGTTAAAACTTAAAATAAAAATTACTTATTATAAATAACCACTGCTTTTTCAGTAGTTATTTACTGTTAAATTAATTTCAAATTATATTTATATTTTTTAATAGAAATACTTTTAATTTAATGTCCTATCAAACCACATTCCTTTAATTTTAATACAAACTTTTTACTTACATTATTTATTGGACCTTTTAAGAATAGCCCCATTAATACTGCAATTATAAAATAACTTATTAAAAATACAATATCTTTGATTAATACTTGTGGAACTATTCCCCCAACTGTTTCTCTCATTGCAGAAATAGCATATGTAAATGGAAGAAGTGGATTTACTTTTTGGAAAAAAGGTGTTGTTACTTCTATAGGAAATGTTCCACCTGATCCAGCTACTTGTATTACCAATAATATAACCCCAATAGCTTTACCTACATTACCAAATATTGATACTAGTGTATAAACAATCATTATAAATACTAAACTAGATAATACACTAACTAAAACAAATACTACTGGATTAACTGCATATGTTCCTAATATAAGAATATCTCCAATACTAACTATTAATGATTGGCATATTCCTATAAATGCAAATGTTAAAAACTTTCCAAAATATTTTTCATATGGTTTTAATTCTAATCCTTTTTCCAAAGGTTCTGTATCAGTAGTTAATAAAGACACTAGTATTAATGCTCCAACCCATAATGATAATGTAGAATAAAATGGTGACATTGCTGATCCATAATTAGGAATAGGAAATAGTATATCTTCTTTTACATCGGGACAGTAGTTAGCTTTGTGTAAAAACAAAACTAACTACTGTTTTTTTGTATGAACAGATGGTAGTTTTGGAATAATATACTATATAAATTTTAGGAGGAAATATTATGCCAAAGAAAATTGATACCAACTTTGATTACAATGAGGAGGTAAAGAAGTGTAAGACTATTGATGATGTTATGGGGAAAAATGGACTTATACAAAGATTAGTAAAAGATGTTCTTGAAAATATATTAGAAGGAGAAATGGAAGAACATTTAGGTAGAAATAAATATGAAAGAACTGAAACTTTAGATGAAGTAAAAAAGAACTATAGAAATGGTTATAGTACTAAGAACTTAAGGAGTTCCTTCGGTGACGTCGACTTAGACGTACCCCGTGATAGAAATGCTGAATTTGAGCCACAAATTATAAAAAAATATGAAACTGTGTGTACTGAGTTAGATAAAAAGATTATATCTTTATATGCTAAAGGTATGTCAACATCTGATATTCAGGCTGAAATTGAAGACTTATATGGAATAACTATATCACCATCGATGGTATCTAAAATAACTGATAAAGTGCTTGCTAGCGCCGCCGAATGGCAAAATAGAGCATTAGATAAAATATATCCAATAGTTTATTTAGATGCTATGTACTTTAAAGTTAGAAGTAATGGAAAGATAGTTAACAAGGCTGTCTATATATGCTTAGGATACACTATGGAAGGGTATAAAGATATTTTAGGTATATGGGTTGATGAAGCTGAAGGTGCTAAATTCTGGTTAGGAATTTGCAATGATTTAAAAAATAGAGGTGTAAAAGAAATTTTAATTGCTTGTATGGATGGATTAAAAGGGCTTCCACAAGCTATAAAAACAGTATTTCCATCAGTAAATATTCAAACATGTATTGTTCATCAAATAAGAAATTCAATAAAATACATAGCTTCAAAGGATAAAAAAGCATTTATGAAAGATTTGAAGGAGGTTTATAAGGCTACAACAGAGGAACTTGCGTTAGCACAGCTAGATAATTTAAAGGAGAGATGGGGAGATAAATATGGAATAGTAATAGATTCCTGGTATAACAATTGGAGTAATCTTTCAACATTTTTTGACTTCTCTCCAACTATAAGAAAGATGATTTATACTACAAATATCTTAGAAGGTTTTAATCGTCAAATACGTAAATTCACTAAAGTTAGAGTCATATTCCCAACTGATGAATCTTTAAATAAGTGTGTTTACTTAGCAACGATGGAGATACTAGAAAAATGGACTCAGCCTATACATAATTGGGGTGCTACGCTAGCGGAGCTATCAATAATATTTGAAGATCAATTAAAAGATGAATTAGCTTAAAAGCTTGTACTTTTTATAAATTATATGCATACTATTAGATTTTTTTGAAATACTAAAAAAGGTAAAAAGAAACATTATTAGTATTTCTTAAATATAAAAAAATATTACTGGAAATGAAAATTTCCAGTAATATTAAAATAATAAAAATGATAATTACACAGAATTATCTATTCTCTCTTTACATCTACTGGATTTCCTAAAAAGCTACTTGTTTTCTCCCAATCATTTCGTAATATCTTTACTATTTCTTCTATTTTTTCATCATTATTTAATCCTTGAACTTTGTTTGCTATATTAGAAACTTCATTTTTTATTTGTGGCATATCATCCTTTAGCTTTAAAAGTTCTTCTTTACCTAAGGTAACTCCTGACCCTAATTTATTAATAAGATCTTTTACTTCTGGCATTGAAGTTTCTGCTTCATTAGCTAATATTATACTATTATCAATAATACCTCCAAGACTTTCTATTGCCTTATTTATTTCTGGAACATATTCAGAATCATATTTACTTATTATTTGATCTATTATTCCATTAACCTCTGAAATTAAATTCTTTAAATTTTCTAATTTACTTTTATCTACTAGTCCATTATTATTAACTGAATTTTTCACTTCTACTATGAAAGTTGAAATTCCATCTAGTTTACCTTCTATTATTCTTAATTCCTCAGTAAGTTTTGCTACTTGAGGATTTAACTTTCCTAATGGCTCTAAAACTTTAATCATTGAATTTAAACTATCCTTAAGTTCTGTTAGCTTTACAATAATATTATCCAAAGAACTTATAACTTTATTTTTATCTACCGTAACACTTGATAAATCATTTAATATTACTTGTATAGAATCTAAAGTAGTATTTAAAGTATTTAATCCATCTCTCACAATAGGTGTAACTTCAGTTAAACCTTCTTTTGCCTTTTTCAAGGCTTCTTTCGTATTAGAAAGTAACTTTAAAGTGTCATTTAAGGTTTCTTCTACTAATGGCATATTTTCATTTATTTTTTTAGTTATATCTTCTGCCTCATGTGTACCTGTATATGCTTTATCTACTAAATTTTCTATTTCAGGCATTCTATCATTTAATTTTATAATTCCATCAACTATCTTTAATAATTTAGGTTTTAACTCTTCAATACTTACTCCAGCTTCATTAAAAACTTTAAATATAACACCATCAATAGTTTCAACTATTGTACTATCTATCTGAGTTTTTATAGTACTTACTCCTTTATCTGTTATTTTAGGAGCTATAGCATTGCTTTTTTGATTAACTTTATATATAAGTTCTGGCTTTTCTATATTGCTTGATAATATTGATGTAGTCTTTTTAGTGAAATCCTCTGGAATTATTATAGTTGCATAATATTTTCCTCTCTCCACTCCAGAAATTCCTTGTTGCTCATCAACAAACTGCCACCCTAACGCATCATTCTCTTTTAGTTTACTAACTAGTTCCTCTCCAACATTTATATTTTTATTTTTTATTCTTTCCCCAATTTCTCCATCAATTTCTAACTTTTCACCTAAATCCTTATTAACAATTGCAACCTTTATCCCTTTAGTATTAGAATAAGGATCCCATCCTGCTTTTATGTTAAACCAAGCATATAACGCTGGTAACATCATTAAACCTAAAATAACAACTAATGCAACCCAATTATTAATTACATTTTTAAAATCTCTTTTAAATATCCTTAGTATATTTCTCATTACCTGAGCCTCCAATTTCCGTAATTAGGCTTTTTATTATTTTTCACCTATTACTTATAAATTATTACTCTTAAAATTTTATAAACTAAAATATATAAAAGTAGTACTATATATAGCACTACTTTTATAAAGAATAAATTTTATTTAATTTTAGACTCATCAGTCAATGATATCAATGGCATTTCTCTTATATTAATAAAAACTTTACAATTACCATATTTATCTTAAAGTTTATAATTTAATTATTTATTCCACTTACTTCTAAGTGCTAATAATGCATTTAAGTTATCATAAGAATAAACTTCCTCTCTTGACTCTTCACCAAAGGCACCATAAATCTTACTTTCTTTATTATTAACTTGAAATACATTCATCTTATTTATAGCCATATTATATAGCTCTTCGTCATTTATTTCTTTAGCAATTTTAGCAATAACAGCATAAATAGATGTTGATTCAATTTTACTTTCTGTATTATTTGAAATATTATATGAATTTGATATATATCCTTTATATTTAAGATTTTCCTTTATCCAATCTATACTTACTTTAACATCTTCTAAAGCTTCTATTTTGTTTAATATAACTAACATAGATAATAAGGTTTCTACATTATCTTCATCATCATATCTTTTGTTTTCATTATCATAATACTTTTTATATAAAGGAAGCTCCTTGCTTATAAATCCTTCGTTAATTATATTTAAAGAGTTTTTATACACTTCATCCCATTTTTTATTAACAGAAGATAATAGTTTTATTGCTGATAAATCTTGATAACATAAAGTTGATAATTTACTTTTTCCATAATTATCTTCAAAGTCAATTAATTTTCCATCTGTAATTAATTTTTTATAAATTCCATTTGAAATTTTCATTGCATTATATCTATATGTAAAACTATCAAATTGCACTGATGCAATTAGTAAGCTTTTTAAAATTCTTAAATCATCTATTGTAGCCGAAACCTCTGATGGTTCTTTTCCTTCTATTCTCCAGCTTATTAATCCATTTTTAAGCATCATATTTTCTTTTATATATTTAAAATTATTTTTAAATTCTTCACTATCATTTTTGTATAAATAATAATTTAATAACATACCTTGAGACTCTGATAATACATTATGTCCTTTAGTAATATCTCCTTCACTTATAGAATCCTTAAAATTTGTATAAATCCCACCATTTTCATCCATCAAACTTTCTTTTACAAATTTATAAAGCGCTTCTTCTCCTATTGTTATAACTTCATTTGACTTTACATCTCTTATATTTTTAATAGGTTTTATATAATCTAAAGATGAAAAGATTCCTATTCCTATTACTACTAAAATAACTATACTTATTATCATAATCTTATAACTTTTATTCATTTATTACCTCTCTCCTTTTTTATTATCTTTAAGTTTTTTTATCCTTTTTTAAAGTTTTTAATGTTTTATACATTGCATCTAATTCTTCATCTGATAAATAGTCTAATCTATCTAACTTATATTTTATATTCTCTATAGTTTCTTCTCTAAAATCACTTTTTTGAATCATTTTACCATCATTAATTATATAAGCTGCTAATGTACTTGTTGTTATTCCTATAAACCCTATACCAAATATCATTAATAAAACAGCTACAATTCTACCAACTGAAGTTGTTAATAGTATATCTCCATATCCAACTGTAGTAAAGGTTACAAAGCTCCACCACAAAGCATCTCCTAAACTCATATTTTCAAGTAATGATATTACTACTGCCCCCATAATTATAACAATTGTTGTTAAAATAATCATATAATTAAATTTATTTATTTTTGAAACCTTCTTTATATTTTTTCTAAACTTTGCAACTAAACACATTAATCTTATTAATTTACATATTTTAAAAAGTAATACTGCATTTAAAAAATCATTTATTCCTAAATATAAAAAGGCTTTAAAATAGATATTGGTAGGAATAATAATTGCTAAATCTAAAAAGTTATTAATAATAAATATAAATCTATTATCTGAAAATATTAATCTTACTATGTAATCAAGTAAAAATATAAACCAAATTATTAAGTCTATATAATAAAAGCTTTCCTTAACTGTAGGTGGCATTTCAATTGTAATATCTATTATTAGTATAATAGCTGCCATTAAAGCCAGTCCAGCTGAAAAAATATCATAGGTTGCTCTCTTACTCATCTTATTCTCCTTTATATATTTTTCTGCTCCTTATATTCTATAATTTATAATTAAATAAAATGAAATTTTAGCAAAAAAAACAGTGGTAAATCCACTGTTTTAATTAAAATTTATTTTTTCTCTCTTATGCTAAATTTATAAACCGTTTCTTTATTATACTCTTCTCCTTTATTAAGAATAGAATACTTTAAGAAAGCATTATTTATACCTATTGGAGGGCTTTGAGTTTCTATAGCTAAAGCATCTCTTCTTTCTGCCTTTTTTCCACACTCTAATATTTCATTATCTGGATAATTTAATGAATATAATACTACTGCTTTTTCATTAGTATAAACATCCATAACTCTTCCAGACCCTTTATGATACATTTTAATTTTTAATTGTTTTCCTCCATTTAATATCCATGGATGATCATATCCTTGTCCAATTTTAAGCTGTGGATCTTCCTCTTCAATATCTCTTCCTATTGTTTTAAGAATTGTAAAATCAAAGGGTGTTCCTTCAATGCTCACTATTTCCCCTGTTGGTACTTGAGTCTCATCAATTTCTACTAAAAAATCACTATCAATATATAAATGTTGATTTAAGACACTCTCTTTTTTATTTCCGCTTAAGTTAAAGTAACTATGATTAGTAAGATTAGCTAATGTAGTTTCATCACTAATCCCCTTATAACTTATTTTAAATTCATTATTTTCAGTTACTGTATAACGAACTGTTAAATTAAAATTTCCAGGATATCCTTCTTCTAGTGCTGGACTTAAATATTTGAATTCTACATAAACTTCATTTTCTGTTTTATCTGTAGTTGCAGATAAAAACTTCTTGTTAAATCCAATAGTTCCGCCATGCCCTTGATTTACTCCATAGTTTTTATTAAATTCTAATATTTTCCCATTTAACTCTACTTTACCATTACAAATTCTACCTGATGTTCTTCCTATTAAAGCTCCAAAATAAGATGGATTTTCTTTATAAGAATTAATGTCTTTATATTTCATAACTACATTTTCAATTATACCATTTTTATCTGGTACTAAAACATCTGTTATAATTCCACCATAATTTAAAACATTTATTCCAAAGCCTTTGGAATTTCTTAAATTATAACTTATAACCTCTTGCGAATCAAAGTTAGCTACTACCTCATTTAATATTTCCATAAATACCACCCACAATCTAAAAATTAATGTTTTCGATTACAATTCTAATCTAAAATAATTTTACCCTTTACAAATTGTTCATTCTTAATAATTTTACCATATATATACATAATTTGAAAAGAGTATTTAATATAACTCCTTTTAATAATTATCTTCATACTAATTATAAAGTAAAAAGGATATTAGCACAAAGACTAATATCCTTTTTAATATAAAATTTAATTTTTCTTTACATACTTTCTAATATCTATTGCTACTGCAATTACTATAATTAATCCCTTTATAATAAATTGCATATATGGACTAATTCCTATAAATGTCAAACCATAATTAATAACAGTAAATATTAAAACTCCTATTACTATTCCAGGAATAGTACCAACACCACCCCATGTAGAAACTCCACCAACAACACAAGCTGCTATGGCATCCATTTCATACATATTACCAGTATTATTAGTTGCTGTACCTACACGTCCTGCTTCTAGTGCTCCCCCAAAACCATATAAAGCTCCAGCTAACATATAAACTAATATTAAATATTTAACAACATTTACCCCAGAAACCTTAGCCGCCTCAGGATTTCCTCCTATTGCAAATATATTTTTACCAAACCTAGTTTTATTCCATAAAAACCATATTAATACAATTGCTATTAAAGCATATATAATCAAATACGGTATGTTAAATACACTTCCAGTTACTGCATCAGTAAAAGTTTTACTTAGTCCACCAATAGGTTGAGCACCATATGGTGGTCTATCAAAATATGTTGAACTTAATCCATAAACTATAATCATCATACCCATAGTTGCTATAAATGGCGGTACATTAAATATAGAAACAACTACACCATTAATTGTACCAATACAAGCACATACAAGCATTGCTATCAATATAGGAACAATTATTGGAAGTTCAGGTAAATTAGGATACATCTTATATGCATAGTCTGTTGCTTGTAGAAGAGATGCTGAAACTACAGCTGATAACCCAACCATACGACCTGCTGAAAGGTCAGTCCCTTGAACTATTAATATTCCTCCAACACCTAAAGCTATAAACATACGAGGTGATGATTGTGCTAGTATATTTTTAAAGTTAGTAATTGATAAAAATTTAGGATCAACTATTATTATAGCTATAAGTAATGCTACTAAAACAATATAAATAGCATTATTCATCATAAAACTACCTATTTTCTTCTTATTAAACTTTCCCAAACTATTCTCCATTTTAACTCCCCCTTATAAGTACTTAGCTGATAGACGCATTATCTCTTCTTGAGTAGTGGTCTTAGTATCAACTATACCTGCTAATTTTCCGTTGCTCATTACTAATATTCTATCAGTTGTACCTAAAAGTTCAGGCATTTCTGATGAAACCATAATAATTCCTTTTCCTTCTTTTGCCAAGTTATTCATAAGTTGATATATTTCATATTTTGCTCCTACATCTATACCTCTTGTAGGCTCGTCCATCAATAATACTTCTGGTTTTGTTAAAAGCCATCTTCCTATTATAACCTTTTGTTGGTTTCCTCCTGAAAGATTTCCTATAAGAGTTTTTTGAGTCGGTGTTTTAACCTTCATAGAATCAACTACCCATTTAGTATCACTTTCCATTTGCTTACTTGAAACAAATCCTAAACTATTAGTATAACTGTCTATATTTGCTATAATAGAATTAAAATTAATATTAAGTTTTTCAAATATACCTGTTATTCTTCTTTCTTCAGTAACCATTGCAAATCCATTTTCCATTGAATGTTGTGGACTTCTATTTACTATCTTTTTTCCATGTAAAAATATTTCCCCACTTGCCATTTTTCTCATACCAAATAAAGTTTCTAAAAGTTCAGTTCTTCTTGCTCCAACTAGACCTGCAACTCCTAATATTTCTCCCTTTCTTAAGTTAAAGGTTACATCTACTGCACCATTTTTTCCTTCTGAAGAAATATTGTTACATTCTAATATAACATTTCCAACCTTATGATCTTTTTCGGGGAAACGATTAGATAAATCCCTACCAACCATTAAATTAATAATTATATCAGTTGTTAACTCTCCTGCTTTTTTTGTAGCTACCCATTCTCCATCTCGCATTATAGTTACATCATCTGAAATTTTTAATATTTCTTCCATTTTATGAGATATATAAATAATTCCTACACCTCTACTTTTCAATTTTTCTATAATCTTAAATAGATGTGCTACTTCTTTCTCAGTTAATGATGAAGTGGGCTCATCAAGAACTAAAACCTTCGAATCATATGATACGGCTTTAGCTATTTCAACCATTTGCATTTGAGATACAGATAAATTTTTAATTTTTTCTTTTGGATCTATATTTATATCAAGTTCATCAAAGACATTTTTCGTATCCATATACATCTTTTTTTCATCTATAAATAATCCACTTTTAGGGTAGCGTCCAAGCCATATATTATCCATAACATTTCTTTGTCTTACTTGATTTAATTCCTGATGAACCATAGAAACACCATGTTCTAATGCTTGCTTTGAATTTTCAAAATTTATTATTTTTCCATTTAATCTTATTTCACCTTCATCTTTATGATATATACCAAATAAACACTTCATTAATGTAGATTTTCCCGCTCCGTTTTCTCCCATTAATGCATGAACTGTACCCTTTCTAACTTTTAAAGTAACACCTGCAAGAGCTTTAACTCCAGGGAATTCTTTAACTATATTTTCCATTTCTAGTAAATAATTTTCCTGAACTTCATTATTAGCAGCTTTATTCATGATACCACCTCCCTGAAAATAATAAATTTATATTTCTATATAATAGGTGCATAGTAATTTATCTATGCACCTATTATTATTTATATTATTGAGCGTAAGTATCTTCAGCTACTTTTACATTTTCCTTAGTTATCTTAACATAAGGTACACGAACTGCTTTTTTATCATCTAATTTCCATTCTGTTCCGTCTAAAGGATCTTTACCATTAGCTGCATTTATTGCAACTTGTACAGTAGCAGCCCCTTGATTTTTAGCATCATTTAAAATTGATCCAACCATTTGTCCCTCTTTAATTTTAGTTAAAGCATCTGGTATAGCATCAACACCAACTATTGGCATAAATTTATCTCCACCATTATTGTAACCAGCTTTTTGTACTGATGATAAAGCTCCTAATGCCATTGCATCATTATTACAAATTACAAATTCTATTTTATCACCGAACTTTGAAATCCATGCATCCATCTTATCTGTTCCCTTTGCAGAATCCCACATAGCTGTATCTATTGCTAGTTCTTCAACTTCTATACCTTTTCCCTTTATAGTTTCAACGGCATATTTAGTACGTGCTTCTGCATCTGGATGTCCAGGTTCTCCTTTTAATAAAACATATTGAATTTTTCCATCTTTATTCTTATCCCATTTATCCTTATTGGTATTCCATGCCTCTACTATTAATTCACCTTGAAGTACTCCTGATTGACTTGAATCTGTTCCTACATACCAAGTTTTATCATAACTCTTCATTGCAGATTCTTCTGGTTCTTTGTTAAAGAATATTACTGGAAGCTTTGCAGCCTTAGCTTTATCTATTATAGTTGGAGCTGCTTTTGGGTCAACTAGGTTAATAGCTAATGCTTTTACACCTTTAGCTATTAAAGTGTCTACTTGTTCAGTTTGTTTAGCTTGGTCATTTTGTGAGTCATTCATACTAACTTCAGCTTTATCTGTTGCTGCCTTTTCTATTGATCTACGAACAAAGGACATAAAGTTATCATCATACTTATAAATAGTTATACCAATATTAGGTACATCTTTAGAAGTTTTTGAATCTCCGTCTCCCTCTGCTTTTCCACTACACCCTGCAAAAACAACTGATGTTAAAACCATTGTACTAGTAAGTAGTAATGCTAAAAATTTCTTTTTCATAATAAATACCCTCCCATTAATCCCATCATATTTTCCTCTTTTTAAAACCTTTACAAGTTATATTTTAGTAAATATGTTAATTATTGTCAATTATTTTCGGGCAATATTACAAATTTTATTTGTTAGAAATATTAGAACTACTTTCTCTTACTTTTAGCTCTGTTCGTATTATTATTTTTTTCTTAAAAGACCTTTCTGAATTTATATTCTCTATCATTAAATTACTGTCTAAAAACTTCTATATTAAAGTAATAATTCACTGTGAATTCATTTTAATGTATATTACTTTATTAATTATATAAAGAAAAACACTAGACCTTAACCTAGTGTTTTTCATATACGAGATAAGCCGTAAGCGGAGTTCTGTACCCTAGTTAGCTTGTCCTATTTTATACTATGTTATAAGATAATATAACATAAAATAATATGTACGCATTGGAAATACTATTTTTATAATATGCTTGTCTATTTTTTTATATTTTTTTGTATTTCTATTAATTTTATTGATTTAAGGGAAAAACAAGGGCAAATTAAATATTTTTTATGGATTTCAAAGTGTTTCTTATATATTGATTATTACTTTTAAACTTATTTAATTTAGTTAAACTATCAATCATATATTTTTCCTCTTCTGATACATCAATATATATAGTATTATTTAGTAAATTTTCTAATCTTTTTTCTTTTCTCTTATTATAATCCATATACTCATTAATATTTATATATATACAATAAAATATTAATATATTAATTGGTAATGCTACTACTATTGCTACATTCATATTATTTCTTCCTTTTCAAAAAGATTATTCCAGGCTTTATAAATACATACACTTCTAATATAATCACTTGGAGTTAACCCCTCTTTTGCAGCTAATGAATAGAGCATATCCTTTTCTTTACTTGTTACTTGTACTGTAATCCTATACCGTCTTAAATCTTCCTCTCTCTTCCTAAATTTCCTTTCCTTTAACAACTTGTACCACTCCCCTACTATTCATGAAAGTAAGCTGTAGTAAATCCTAACTATTTTTACGGTTTACACTGGTATTACCACACTCTTACTTTATTAAATTCTATTCATAAAAGTGTGGTAATATTACAATAAAATAAAAGGAAAACTTGATTTTCCTATAAGTACTTTTTATATAATTTAAAATTATTGTTGTTAATTTCAATATAATTATTGAATTATTTTACAAAAATTATATAATTATATTAAAAGGAGGTGTAGTAGTTGAAAAAAATTTATGATTTTATTTGTTTTATGCTAACATTTTTAATGTTATTATCATTATTTATTTTTGTATCTGATTCAACATTCAAATTTACACTTCCGAAATTATATTGGAATTATAGGGATTCTTTAAATCCTTTATTTTTAATTTTGAACATATTTATAGTATCACTTATTATGAAAAAATCTTATAAATTTTCTACTCATCATTTATTTTACCGAAATTAACATTTATAACATTGCAACTATCCTTTTTATTTATATTTAGGTTAGTTGCTTTTTCTTCTATTATAGCTAATTGCTCTTCTGCACCTTTTAACTTCTCCTTAGTCCAATTGCTTTTTTTAATATCTAATTCAAATTTTTTTATTTCATTATCAATTTCAAGTGATTGAATCTTAGCCTCTTGCTCTTTTTTGTCAGACTTATGTTTACATATATTTAGAATTGTACTAGTAATTGATGGCATATCTAAAGGCCCTATTTTAATTCCAGCTATTGCTCCATACAATAAAATAAAGACAAGCACATTATCTCTGACGTAACCATAAATATTGTTAGCAAGTTCTTGAATAGTTATTACCAAATCTCCAGGAGAATTTATATTTGCTCTAGTAGTTATTTTAATTTTATCATCTTTTATACTTAATAAGTTGGAAATTGAATATATTAATCCTGAAAAGTCCCTCGCATCTATTCCTTTTTCTTCTTCTATATTTAGTACAAAATTCAACTTCCCGTCCCAAATATATAAATTGTATATTGAACTTAGTATAAATTTAGAGTATTTATCTATGTTGCTTAGTCCATGATATGAAACTAGTGCCTTATATAGATTTGGATTTAATCTATTGCCTTTTACAATCTTAATTATTTCAATTTTTCTTCTTTTCTTATAAGGGCATCTAACCTCTATTCCGTAATCTTCTTTACTGTCTATTCTATTTATAATTTCTACTTCTTTTATATAGTCTTGATTATCCTCATAATACGCCCCTACAGTCGCAAATAATATTTCTTTATTTTCCGAACTAGGAACCATTACAATATCCCCTTCGCCCATTTTATTTATAAATCTATCACATTTATTGAATATGGCTCCACCCTGCTTATTCTTATAGATTCGCTCTATTTCCTCTTTAATAATTTTTAATTTTTCCTCATTTTTTTCATATATATTTTTTCTATCTATATAATTCCATCCTAATGCGATATAATTCTCATTTTTAAATTCGTCATAAAATACACCACTCTTACTTCTAACTAACCAAAATTTAATATTACTTTTTACGTCCTTAATATTCAATATTTCATTGTAGTTGAATTCGCTCATTCTATCCTCCATTATTTTGTTTATACTTCATTGAAAATATGCTATAATAGAGGTATATTCAATGAAATATATTATTGTTTTTTGAACTCGTATAGATTAGTAGTCAGAATGCGAGTTCTTTTTCTTTTATTTTACAATATAATTGGTAATCTTGTCCATAAAATAAAAAAAGGTAGCACTTAGGATAATTACTCCTAAGTGCTACCTTTCACATTACTTATTAATTTTATATTTAGATAATAAATTATCTATATTTTCACCTTTTGAAACCCTCTTAGCTATATCATTACAAACATTTAATGTATCAAATCTATCTCCATCTGCAATTTTATGAGTTATATACCCTGTAAATCCAAATTGACCTGCTTCTCCCTTACGTGGATTATCTCCACCTACAGCTATTATTCTTTTAGCAACTTTTCCTCCATCGAAATTAAACGGTACTTTTGCATCATAAGCCATGCCCCCCACAGCATATGCTAAAAATTTAGCTCCACATTCATCTATTGGGTTCGTATATAATACTATTGTTTCCATCTTGTATTCCACCTTTTCTATGTTATTTTGATTATTAGTTCCTGATATATTCTTATTTAATATTCCACCTACTATTGCTTCAGCAATCTTCCTTGGTCCTAACTTTCTATATAAAGCTACATCTTCAGTCGCTTCACAAAAGCATACCTCAACTAATACAGCCTGCATTTTAGTCATTCTCAAATCATAATAATCAGCTTCTTTTACACCTCTATTTTTAAATCCTAATACAGCTATATTATTTGAGATTCTTTGAGCTATATCTTCATCTTTAATAGAATCATTTTTACTATATACAAATGTTCCTGTACCTATAGCTCCTTCGTAATAACTATATGCCTTATCAAAATGTATAGGGATATATATATCTGCTCCCCATGCGTTCGCTTTATTAACTCCAGCTACTAAATCTGTATTTACATCACATGGTCCAGGAGTACAGTCTAAAACCTCATGTCCCTGTTCTTTTGCAACATTAATACATTCTGCTAATACTCTTCTATCTTCTGTTAATTCATCTATAATTCCTCTCGCTCCAGTAGCTTGTTCATTATGTCCACCTCTAAAAGCAATTTTCATATTATATCATTCCTTCCTTATTTAAATTTTTTTATATTAAAAAAGAACAAGATATTATTCTTGCTCTTTTGGGACCACTTCTGAAATTCTATTTAATTTACTCTTTAAATCTTGATTTTCTTGAATTAATTTACTATTCTCTTCTTTTTATTCTTGCTTATTTACTTGTTTAAATAATTGATTGGTATAGACTGCAGCACCAGTAACTAAAATCCCTTGAATTACCGCATTTATATTAAAGCCTAATAAAGCTACCGCTCCTAAAACACCAAATATAAGTAATATTACCGGTATATACTTATCCTCTATCTTTTCAGTTCCTTTTAGTATTAATCCAATTACATATATTGCAGGTACTAATATTAAGGCATTTTCAATTATAAATTTTACAAATTCCATTTTTGCACCTCTCCTCTTTATTTGAATTTAGTTAAAAGAGCAATTACTGCGCTTATTAAAGACCCCGCAACTGCTCTCCATAACCATCTGTTGCTATCTTCTAAGTCTTTAATCCTATTATTAGCAACCTTTATTTTTTCTTCTTGAACTTGAAATTTTAAATCTGTATTTTGTACAATGCTTGTTAATGTAGCTTTAATTTCTACTACATTTTCTCTTATCTCATAAATTACGTTATCATCTGCCATCATACACCTTCCTTTATTTTTAAAAATAAAAAAGAACTACATTGCATTTACGCTACATAGTCCTGCTTAGTTATTTCTTTATATTGCTCTTCATTAATTTTTTTCAACTTAACAAATAATTTTACATCTGTATCACTATAACATTTTAAGTCATAATATCTTTTTATTTTCTCAAACCAATCCATTATATTTGCCCTCCTTTAGCTACTTCTTTTATAATGTCCGCTATATCATTTTGTAGACTTTCTATTTTAAAATCTTTTAATGCACTATCTTTTAATAAATCTGCATTTTCTTTTTCTAAAATATTAATCGCATTAGGTATTAGAGTTATATTTTCTTCTTTTATAACTCTAAAACACTCCTTTGCTTCTACTCCGAATATAAAATCATTTAAATTATTAGAAGTGTATTTATTTAAACTTTCCTTATCTACAGTTCTTACCCCTGTTAATCCAGTTAAATACTTATGCAAATTTTCATCTATAAATATTCCACCATTTTTTATTATCTCTTCTTGAATCTCTTTACCTTCATGTTCTGCACAAAATATGCTTACAATTTTATTATTTAAAATTTCACAACAATATTTCATAAATTACCTCCTTATTCTCCTACTGCTATCCATCGAATATAGCCTGCTTTACTAGAATATACATTAAACGAAGTATTATCTCTTTTATTTACAGTTACTGCATTTACAGAAGAACTCGTATCGTTAGCTACAACTTGATAATTATCTGTAAATCTAATTGGTAAATTTACTATCGTTTGACCACTATTTATACTTATTTCTCCTCTTTGTACTATAACGCCATTAGCATCTTTGTTCCAAGTAGCATTCCCACTTCCACCACGACTGAAGTCTGCTTTTCCTACTATTTCATCTTTCCCTTGTAAAGTTAACATGGTTGGACGACTTTTAGAGATAATTTGACTTTCTTGTTGTGTACTACCAACTCCAACAGTACCACTCTCAAATCTTTTTATAAGCATTACCCCATTACCTTTTATTTCATTGTTTCCTATATCTAAATTTCCGCTTATAGTTCCACCTTTATTAAAAAAGTCTAAGAGTGAAGTTCCATCTGGAAATTTTACTTGTTCAAGTATAGTCTTAAAATTAATTTCATCAAAATCAGTTCCATTATGAACTTTATAAGTTGCATTTTTTTGTACTCCCATTTAATTTATTCCTCCTTTTAATATGTTTGTATCCATACTTGACCAACAACCGGAGCAGTTGGAGCAGTATTAGCTACTGTTTGAATTAATGCGTTTTTAGTAAATCCTACATCATTTGTTATCTGAGATAATTTAGTCGGTATATCTGTTACTTTTGCAAGTTTGATCCATGAACTCCAAACGGTTCCATTCCAATCTCTATACCATACGTTACCATTATCACTAAATCCAAATTGGTGTGCTCTTCCACCAGAAATATCTCCCCATTGCGTCATATGAACTACACCATGGTATGTTCCCCCATCATTTAACCCATCCGTTGAGTTATATTTCAAATGAGTTGTTATCCCTTTATAATCAAATCCATTGTGATTTACACTTCTCGTATCTAAATAATTTATCGAATTTGCATTTCCGCCATTAGCTGGTAAACTGCTAGGAAAATCTGTTATGTCGCCTTTAGTATGCTTATGTCCATCCACATTAACATTCTTTCCTGCTTTATCCTGTAGCGTGTTTAGATACTTCATTATCCAACCACCACCACTCTATATTGTCCTGAAGTTGGAGCCGCTGCGAATAATAATTTAATGTTGTTAGCGTCTATTATCTGCCAATCTGTCATAACGCCATTGTAAGGGCTTGCAACCTCTCGTATAGCTACTGTAACATCTGCAGTATTTAAATTATGCGTTACTGTAATCTCTGTAGCAGTGCCGTTCCCTATATTAGCAGCATACTTACCTGTTTTAGCATTCCATGTAACTTTTTCAGTATCTGTAGCAAATCTATGGGTGCTATCTTCTGTTATCATAGTTGCTGGATGTGTGCCAGGATGGGTATAGTTATTCGCACCTGCTGCTATTCCGTTTAATTTAGCTAATAGAGCACTAGTAAAGTCCTCTGTACTTAATCCCTTCCCTGTTACTTTATCAACTTTTCCAGCTAAAGCATTAGTCATGCTAGCTGCAAAGTTAGGATCATTTCCCATTGCATCTGCTAGTTCTTTAAGAGTATCTAAAGCACCAGGAGAACCGTTTATAAGATTATTTATAGCAGTAGATATTGCACTTTCTACTTGCGTTTTAGTATAAGAATTATCTAACTTACTCTTATCAGTTGCAGCCATTAATCCAGCTATTGTTATAGTTGCAAGTGGAATAGCATCTGCTCCTCCCGGCAAATGTTCAGATGCATGAATCGGGTAAGGCTGAACATTAATCAGTTGAATATATTCAGTTAAAACCACATCTCCTGCACTAAGTCCATTCTTCATTGTAAAACTTGTACTAGATGTTTCATCAAAAGCTTCATTTGCTAATTTACTTCCATACATAAAAATAGATAATGCTCCTAAACCTTGTCTATAACTACCTTTAGTTAAATTAAATAATTTTTGCCCTTCTGTCGCTATAAACTTTTCTTGCTTGATAATATAGCTTGTAGGATTATCATTAGCATTAAGCATACCATTTGCATCTACAGTAAGATTTGCCCCTACTTTAACTCCTCCAAGCATTGTGGAGCTTGCTATAGGTGGTGTAAATGTACTAGGTTTGTTAGTTACATTATTCCAAGCAATGGTATCTTGTCCACCTATCTGTAGCCAATTGTTAGTTCCTTGGTCATACCATATTTTTTTAGTATCTGTAGCTATATAAACTCTTAATGATCCTGTTGCAGTAGGTCTTGCACTTTCTAACCCTTCTAGTATATTCTTAGGTGTAAATCCTAAAGCTTTATTTATATCAGCTGTAACTAGTTCCCCTCTAATAGTAGCACTAGATTTATTCTCTACATTTCCAAGTCCAATATCAGTCTTTGTTGTTCCATGTGGATTAGTTCCACTTCCTGGATGCACATAGTTATTAGCACCTGTAGCTATTCCGTTTAACTTTGTTCTTTCAGTATCTGTCATAAACCTATGAGTTGCATCTTCAGTTATCATAGTTGCTGGATGATTCGCAGGATGTAAATAATTATTGGCATTATCTTCTATACCATTAAGTTTATTTAATAGGACTGTAGTAAAATCTTCTCCATTATAAATATAACTTAAGTTAATCCATGCACTACCATTAAAGCCATAGTAAGCATTGTCTGCTGTATTATAATATATCTGCCCTGGTACTGGAGTCGCTGGAGCTGTAGCTAAATTTTGTATTCTAGCATTTTGTAGCTCATTTTTACACAAATCAAAATTTGTTAAATGCTTCAATCTCTATCACCCTCCTTTCTAATTCAAATAAGCTATACCTGCAAATGCAGCTGTAAAGCTTATTATTACATTATTTTTATCTATATATCTTATATCACCCATAACTTTATCGCCTGAACTATCCACTACAGTTACATTAGGATACTTATTTAAGCCATGCATAACATTCCATGTTTCATTAGGAGCTATTTGAGTATGTGTATATGCTTTATCTCCACCCCCACTACTACCACCTTCATTAGATATATTAGAAATACTATTATTAATATTATCTATTACAGTTCCTTCTACCTTCCCCACTGTTATTTCTATACTTATATTATCTTCATAAATTTCTCTAACTTCTGTTATTCTTAAATCAGTAGTTCCCAAATTGTTTTTTACAGTTCCTAAGTCCCCTAGATCCCAATCTCTTTCATATACAAGGTTTCTATTAATTATAGTACATTCAGTATTTAATATATAATCATACTCACTTAATTTAGCTAACCCTCTATCTTGCAAATTAGAACCTTCTGAAATATCTCTAGCATCTATAAAAATTTCTCTTCTTTTTAATCCTGTAAAGTTCCCTTTGCTTACTATCTGTATTTCTCTTTCTGCTCCTTCTCCTTGTCCTGCAATATATCCAACATTTCTATAATTAATTGAGCTACGCTTATGTGTAATATTAGATATATTCCCAAAATCACTATTAAAGATTACCCTCGAATTAATACTTTGGCTTATTGTTCTATTTACTCCAACTTCTACATCAAAAATTAATTTCTTTGCTTTAACATCTAAATAAATAAACCACCCTAAGCCTGTACTATTTGCAATAGTTTCAACTTCTCTTGAAAGATTTTTATATCTACTCTGCCAACTTACCTTAGACCCTCTATTTTTATTTTCTGCCAAAACTAAATTTTCTATCTTCCTTGTTAAATCATTAGGGTTTATACAATTTTTTTCAATATAGTGTTTTATAACAACTTCCGATGAACCAATTATTTTATCGTAGGCTTCTCCTTCAGGTGGTATTGTTATTTTAGTTTCTATTATACTTTTTATATCTCTACCTTTTACTGTTATCTGCTCTTTATCTTCATCTATTTCTATATCTTCTATAATCATAGATTTATATTTACTTAAATAAATATAATTATCTTCTTTAAGAATTTCAGCATATTTTATAGGAGCAACTAATCGAAATTCTTTAGCATAAAAAAAGCTTCTTACAAAATAGAAGGATATATAATCTTCTATATCCCCTACAAATGTAAGCTCATTATCTAATATTTTCAATGCAATTCTATCCATATATCTCCCACCTTATTTGATACTGGAATTATCTTCTGAATATATATTCCTCTTATGCTTTGTCCTTGCATATTAGCAAACCAATCCTGCCATAGTTCCTTTTGTATTCCCCACTGTTGGTTAAATAAGTTCCACATTGATTGTAGATCATCTTTTCCTAAAAAACTCATATAACCACATAATAAACTTTGTCCTCTTTCATCTTCTAAAGTAACTGTCCCATCTTTAATTATTATCTTTGCTAAAGATAATTCATATATACTACTATTTCTAGTAAGGCTAGGTGTTTCCGTAGCAGTTCCTTCTACTATTACTATAGCTAATGTCCTATTTGTTAAATCAAGCCTTAAAACAACTCTACTTACTTTTGATATGCTATTAACTATCGTCTTAGTTAATTCAATTGTATTTAAATATAAATATCCATTTATACAAGCACTTCCAGGCAAGATTTTAATTTGAGTATTACTTACTTTTATTACTCTTAGATTATCTGTAGTTGGATTAATTCCTGTGCTTATAAATGTTTTAAAATAATTTGCAAAGTCTTCACTCTTATATTTTCTATCTCCATTTACACTATTAAAAAAGCCTCCAAATTCAGCCATAACAACCCCTCCTTTCTATAAATTGAAATAGTGGCATTTATATTTTATAATTACGCTTTGTGGTAAAAAATCACCGTCTGTAGCATAACTTATTTTATTTAATCCTTGATTCAAGCTAAAAAACGAACTCTCTATGTCTATATAATGATATGCTCGTTCTACTATATCTCCTCTTATAACTTCAACTGCTTTATTATCAAAAGAAGTATTAATATAAAGTACTTCCTCTTCTGTAAGATTTCTATTAACCTTTATAAATTTATTATTATTTAGAGTTATACATGGATTTAAAGCAGGTCCTTTAAAATAAACTTCTAATGGTGAATCTATATTCCCAATATTATTTATTTCAATCTCATTAGCTCCTTTTTGTGCAAATTCTATTCCCAAAGAACTTAACTCAAAATCAAATTCAAATCCACCTTCCCAAGTTTCAACATTAACTACTTTTCGATTCTGATCTACCCAAAAAGGTTTGAAACATTCAAATGAAACCTCAAATTCTAATATGAAGTCATTATTTGTTTTATATTCCGTTGAGTATTCAGGAGATTCCTCTGCAGAGCATTCTATTTCTTTGCTTATACCTGCATTATCATATTTTATAATAATATTATCTAAAGGATTTATTACATCATCTATATTGTTTTTTATAGAATCTCTTTCTGTCCTGTCATTTGCTATTATAGTTGCCTTAATATATACCTCTCTATCTTCTAAAGTTGTAGATAATAAAGTGTAGCCATGTTGTCCTATACCTCTTGATTTATTAAATGTTGCTCCTACCTTCCCTGAATTAAAAACATTTATTAAAACCCCACTTGAATATACATAGGAGTCAAGATTTATAGAATTATTTGTTCTTTTATTTATTATTTCTATTTGCATTTTCTATCCTCCTATGTAAATTTCAAATCTTTCATACTCTTCTTAGTAGCCTTTGTAATTTCATACGGACTTTCTGTTTTAGCATAATAATTATTTGTTACTTTTACATCATTAATATTATGAGTTTCTATATTACTTCCTATATTTCCACTACCTCCATTTCCATATTTAACTCCTATACTCATATCAGTACTTAATCCTTTAATAGCATTAGTTACTAAGTATTTGCTGTTATTTATACCTTTAGCTAAACCTTCCATAAAGTCAGGCATCCATGTTTCATAATCAGTAAGCGGACCTTCATCCGGAACTGTGAAATGAAGAAAGCTTCTTATTTTTTCCGCAACTCCAACTACTGCATCTTGAACTTTTCCTATCATTGCTTTTATCCCATTTATTAACCCTTCTATAAAATGCACTCCCCACGTATATGCTTGACTCGGTAAATTTGTTATAAAGCTTATAGCCGATTGAAATCCATTAGAAATGATACTTCCTAAAGTGCTTAGAATACTTGTTATTCCATCTCTTAATCCTGTGAATATATTAACTCCTAAATTATATAGAGTGCTAGGTAAATTTTTAAAGAAATCTAATATTCCATTCCATATTGAAACCACTGTAGAGCTTATACTTGAACATATGTTAACTACTATTTCTTTAAATCCATTCCAAGCTGAACTTGCTACTTCTTTTATAGCTGTCCATAATCCAGTAAAGAAATCCTTAATCCCATTCCATATTAAGGTTGATATATTAACAATTCCATTCCATGCTATTGTCAAATATCCCACAATAAAATCTATTGCACCCTTAAACACCATTTTTATACCTTCCCAAATCATGTTTAAAGCTTCTTTTAAATTATTTAATATATTACTTGCATCTTCCTTTAATTTAGTAAAATTTCCAGTAACTAAGTCTATAAGCAATAGTAAAGCTCCTAAGAATATATTCTTTAGGAGCTCCCACCATCCTTGAAAAAATGTTTTTATACCTTCAAATATTGTACTTATTGCTTGTATAAGCCAACCAAACTTTTCATTTACAAAATTTAATATAGCATCTAATGCACTGCTGAATATTTCTTTTATACTATTCCATACATTTGAAATAAAATTACTTACACTATTCAATATGTTTTCTATTGTAGTTTTTATATTATCAAATATCACCTTAACAAATTCAGGTATACCCATAATAAAATTCTTTAGACTTTCAATTGCATTAGGTATAGTTTCTTTAAAAAATACTATAATTGCATCTACTACAACTCCTGTTATCTCTTTAATCTTCTCCCATAAGTTAATCCAAAATGCTCTAAACTCATCGCTAGTATTCCATAGATATATAAAAACTCCCACCAATGCTGTTATTATTGTTATAACTATCCCAACAGGCCCAGTTAAGAACTTAATTGCCCCAGCTAATATTTTAGATGCAGTTGTAGCAGTTGTAGCAGCTCCTGTATAAATAGAATACGCTCCAGTTACTGTTGTTACAGCTGTGGTTAATCCTCCAGTCAATATAGATATTCCTTGTATTATTTTTGCAAGTGGCGCTATAGCTGCAATAACTCCTAAGATAACTAATATTACTTTCTTTGTTCCATTATCTAAATCAGTAAACTTTTTAACAAGATCACCCAAATATTGAGCTGCCTTTGCAATAATTGGTGCTAACATAACTCCAATAGATGCTCCTGCTTCTTTTATAGCTTCTGAAGCTACTCTCATACTATTAGCAGCACCATCACTAGTATTAGCAAAATCACCTTGGGCATTTTTCGTTTTATCTAATACATAGTTATATCTAAGTTGGACTTTTTCAGCTTGATTCATTTCATTTATTTTTTTATTAATCCCTTGTGAATGTGCATACTCTTGAAGATTTGCTTCCGTCATTACTATTCCAAGTTGCTTTAAACTTTCTGTTTCTCCAGTATATATACCATTTAAAGCTGTTTTAGCTACATCAATTCTTACATTTTTAAAACTTGCTAAATCTCCAGCTAATCCAACTAAAGACATACTCATACTGTTAGCAGCTTCAGTTCCTATCCCCATTCCAGTTCCCATATCTGAGAATTGTGCTACCATATCTAGTGCTGAACCTTTAGCAATACCGAAACTATCTAGTGTAGTTTCTGAAAATCTAATTACTTCTTCAGCTCCGCCCCCACAAGCTACTTCAACTTTATTCAATGATTCTAATAAATCTGTTCCTAAGTTTCCTGCTGCTACACTTAATCCACCTATTGCTATAGTAGCTGGCATCATAGTGCTAGATACTTTACCAGCTCCTGATGCTACTTTACCAGCAGTATCACCTATGTTTTTTAAAGTAGAATTACAGTTTGTAGCCTGACTTTCAAGACTTTTTAATTCCTTTTCAGTTTTTATAACTTCTCTTTGTAAAGCTCTATACTGTTCTTCTCCAATTTTCCCATTTTCAAATTGTTGTTGAACTTGTTTTTCTGCTTCTTTTAAGGTTCCTAATTTATCCTTTGTATTACTAATAGATTCAGCTAATAATTTTTGTTTTTGTTGTAATAACACAGTATTATTAGGATCAAACTTCAACTGTGCATTTACCTGCCTTAATTCACTTTGTAAATCTCTACTAGTCTTATTTACACCTTTCAAAGCTTCTTGCAGTGGCCCAGTATTTCCACCAATTTCAATAGTAATACCCTTGATATTACTTGCCATAGTTACCTCCTTTCTAAAAATAGAAAAGAACTAATATAATATTAGCTCTTCTCCATTTTCCTTCTTATAGCCTGTCTATCAGGTCTTGTTTGTTCAACTCTCCAACAATTTTCTAAGTACTTTCTTCCATCTTCGGTTTTCATATACTTATAAATTACTGCATCCCTTAGGTATAACCAAAATTCAAATACTTCTATTTCTTCTATTTCCTTAAATGTATAACCTGTATATTCATTTACTAGCTTTTCCTCTATTGTATTTACTTCATAATGTTGTTCCTCTTCTTCCCCTGGATAATAGGGGATTTTTAGTTTGGGGAGTTTTTAGTATTATTTAGCCAATCAAAATATTTCGTCATTAGCATATCCATTTGATCCATGTCTAAATCTTCTATAAATACTTCTGGTACTTTTACTCTAGCTTTATTCTTATTTAATATAAGCCTTATAGAATCAGTTAATTCTTCTATAGTATTTTCTTCTTTAGACTTTGAAAGCCTAGTTATTTTCTTTAATACTTTTAATTTAGGTGGCTCTACTTCTAACTTAATACTATCTTTTATTTCACCTTCATCTGTTGTTTCATATAATGTTACTTCAAAATATCTCTTGTTTACTCCACTAATATCAAACATTTTTTACTTCCCTTTCTAAGATGCTTTTTATTGCGCTATTTCTTCCTCAAATATAATTTTTGTTCCTTCTTTATCGTATGGTTTTGCTTTAAACTCAGCATCTATAACCGTTTCCTTGTCTTTTGCAAATGCTAAAGAAAACCCAGCTTGATTCTTACCAACTATAGTTGTTCTTATATCACCATCTTGTTTATCCTTGTGAACAAATCGTATTATATAATCCTTGCCATCATAATTTGTTATACCGCCTATTTTTACAATTCTCTTCCCTGCAGATTCAGTTATTCTTGCTGTACTGCAAAGTTTTTTCAAAGTCTTTCCATTCCAAGTCATTATTCCACTTTTAAATGTCACTTCTTCATCTGTTAGAATTTCTTTTTCAACTAATCCTAAATCATCTTTTACACTGTAGAAATTAGGCTTGTATTCTAATGTTGCTCCACCTTGTATAAGACCCAAAAGATTATTTTCTGTTTCAATAGTACTGCTTTCTGGAATTTCTCCTGAAAATTCAGCTACATATAGTTTTCCACTACCTAAGACAATTTTTTCTCCTGTTGTTGCCATGCTTACACCTCTTTTTCATATAAAGAAAAAGTATATATCGTTTCAAAAAATTTTTGACTATCAACGTATACCCTCTCTTTTTTAAATTTTATTAACTTTTCTCTTAATAGATCTTCTATATTTTTTTCTTTTTCCTTATCAATTCTTGCTGAATAGAACTCTATAATTATATCTCTTTCAACTATATTATTTTTAATATCTGCCCCCGTTTCTTCAATACCTTCTAAAAATATTATAAATGGAAGTTGCGGAGCTTTTAAAAAGCTAGTTTCCGCTACTGCTAATCCAGTCATTTTTAATAATCCTTTAACGTCTAACACTTTTTATTGCCTCCTTTGATAACTCTTCCATTCTCTTTTTTGCTAACGCTTCTCCATATACAATATGTGGATATGCCTTGGTCCTTCCTCCTTGTACTACTGCATGACCATTTTCTAATAAATGAGTTAATCTATGTTGTCCATTTGCTACGTACCAAGTTCTTCTTTTATTACGTCTATCCTCAAATGATGTTTTCACTCTAAATGCCTTAACATATTTACCAGTTGGTTGTCTAAACGTTACTCTTCTTTTTATTTCTTCATTTGTTTCCATAGATACTTTATCAACTACATTTTTTATCTTATCGGTCACTTCATTTGTATATCCTTCTAATTCTTTAACTAAAGCAGCTTCAAACTCATCTACAGTCATTTAACCACCTCAAACATTTCTAATTGATTTAAAGTTAAATCTAAACATTTAGGATTAGTTGTATCTATTTCTTGTATTAACTCTATACTATATATTCCAAGTCCATTTATTAATACTGTATCGTGATTATTTATACCCTTAACTTGTGGTATCCTTATTACTGCACTAGTCTTTACTTGTACTGCCTTTGCTGCAAAATGTCTATTAAATCCTAATACCCTTTTAGAAAATTTAAGGGCCTTGTATTTATAATTTTTATTTCCTTCCTCATCCTCTTCATAAATATCACAAACCCCATCATTAAAGCTTTCAAATTGAATATTTCTTGTTTTTATTTTCAACTTGTAGCACCTTCTATCTGTGATGGAGTTTTAGCCTGATACTCAAAATGTAATGATTGTAATTCACCAATAAAGTTAATTTCAAACATTTCTAAAGCATGACTATTAGCATACCTACAATAATCCAACAATAATTCTTTTGCTGAACCTTCTTCTGTAAAATCAAGAGTAGACACTCCTGCAATATTCTTCAAGCGTGTCATTCCTCTTTTCATAATTCCTATTAAATTCTTATTTGTTTTTTCATCTTCCCATGTGATATTTAAATAATCTTTTACATCAATAAGAAGCTTAGCCTCTTTTTCGCTTAATTCTGGCATAAGATCACCTCATTAAGCTTGTTCTTTAGTTTTAACAGTTCCTTTTACCTCTGCAACTGTAACATCATTAGCTATATTCACTTTAAGATTGGAAGGTGCTAATCCACTAATATCTAAATAAATAAAATCATTATCAGATGTAGCACGACCATTTCCTAATACCTTTACTAAGTAATATCTTTGGTCCTCAAGGAACTTGTATTCGTCTGAATACTCAATCTTACCACCTTTAGATGATTCGCTTCCTATTCCCATCTTATATTTACTTGCTATTCCCAAAATAGCTGCCCCTTCTCCCATCTGTTCTGATTGTACTACATTCTTTATATCTAATGGGGTATCACCAATTCCATCTGCAACATTCCTTCTCTTATTTGCTATTAAAGAAGGTAATACTTTTTTATAATAATCAAATGGATTAACTATTAAAACAACATCATTAGCATTTACTGTCCTAGCCTTATTTGAATCAATAGGATCCCTTGTAAGATCTGCATATAACCCACCTACAGTTTCGCATGAAAGATCTGTTATAGCTTTTTTTATTTTAGCTGGATATCCAGTACTAGAAGATACAGAAACGCCTTCATGTATATCCCTTATCATTCCTATAGGTTGATTATGACCTGTACCGTTTATTATTCCTTCTTCAAGTCCATACGCTATTGATTCGCTTAAAATAGCTCTTACATATGCATCTAACCATTGTGGGCCTACTTCTAACATATCTTTAGATACAGGCATAAATGCAGATAATTTATTAAGACTTATATCTACTTGGCCAATTGCTCCTGAAAGTTCTTTTGTAATAGCTTCTGAAATTGTTCCCCATACTGCTAATTGTTTACCCTTTTTATTAAAAAGCATCTTTTTTACAGCGGTCATATTTTGAAAATCTATTAAATCTAGCAATGGATGATTAGCTTTTAAATCGTCCATAACATTATCTATAACTGTAAATGGTAAAGCTATGTCTAAGTCAGTTATTGCTTGTCTAGGATTTGAACTCTTTGCTGCATCTATCCAACTTTGATAAAACTCAGTTTCTTTTTGTGTTAATTGATGAATACCTCTCTTTTGAAGTATCTCTTTATCTTGTGTCTTTTGATAAGCTCTTACATCTTCAAGTACATTTTGCTGTATTGAATCTGCAAAATCAGTTAACACTTGTACAATTGCACTACCATCTTCACTTTGCATTGCAACCTTCATATCATTCATTAGTTCTTGCTTTATTAAATCTTTACTTTTCATTTCTTTTCCTTCTTTCTATTTTATATTTTTTCTAAATGCTTTCATTAATTTTTCAGCATTTGTTCTATTATTTTGATATTGCTGTGGCACTTTAGGATTAGGTGCTAACCCATCTAATTGTTGCTTTATTGCATTATTAAACCTTTGCTGTGCCTTAATAATATTTTCATTATCTTGTCCAGCTATTTCATCACATAAGCCATATTGCAAGCATTGTTCTGCATTAAGCCATGTTTGATTATCTAGAAGTTGATTTAATATCTCTTCTGTTAACTTATTTCCAGCCTTTGTTAAGTAACTTGAACAACTAGCTTTATCAATTACATCTAAATCATTAGCTGCTTTTCGTAACTCCTCTGAGTTTCCCCAAGCTCCACTTGATGCATGATGTATCATCATCAAAGTATTAGGTCCCATAATCACCTTATCTCCAGCCATAGCAATTACTGAAGCTATACTGCATGCAAATCCATCTACATATACTGTTTTATTTGCTGAGTGCCTTTTCAACTGATTATAAATTGCCAACCCTTCTTTAACTTCTCCACCATAAGAGTTTATATAAATATTAATTTGTGAAATATCTTTTGCTGATTCTAATTGTTTTTGAATGTAATTTGCAGATGTTTGGCTTTCTATTTTTTCATCTGTCCACCAATCGTAACTATCACCTTCAACATAATCATAAATATATAAATCTAATGCATTATTAGCTACCGACTGCTTTATTAAGTACATTGCCTTATTCATCTTTACCACCTCCTTCCTGGTCTAGTTTTGTAATTTCTGAATAATTCTTTGTTATCCAATGTTTCACACTCCATTCTGTATTTAAAGGTGTATCTCCTATTTTTTCTAATAATTCATCAATACTATACATCCCACTAGATATAAGCTTGTCTATTTTTTCTGCAATACTAAATATATCAATATGTTTTATACATGTAGTATCTATTTTTAAATATGAACCATTTAAATAAGCTTTTTTACCATATCTCTTACGATTAGCCTCTTCCGATAATAAATCCACTATTGGATCTATAGAAAATGTTAAATAATTATCTGTTACACCTTGTACTCCTGCAATATCTCCATTTAAAAGTGGTGGTGGAATTTTAAATGCTTGTGCTGCTCTTTGAAAAGCTTCTTTAATTAGATTTTGAATATCTACCATATCACTAGTAGATTTTCTATTTCCATCACCATTTTTTTCTTCATACTTAACCCCTTTTGGAAGGTCTAAAACTGCATTTTCTGCTTCAAAGTAATTTTTAAATTTTCTTTGGAACATATCTTCAATTTCTTTTTTCCTATTTTCATCACCTTTGATTATTGACTCTAGTTCTACTACACCTTTTCTTCCACCAGATCGCTTATATTTCTTAATTGCTAATTCTAATAAATCATTATAATTACTCATAAGATTTGAAAATAAACTTTTAGTATTTTTGTTATTGTATTTAAAATATAGTACTTCGCTCATTCTATAAGTTCGTTGAAAAGTAAAATCTTTTCTTGTTATATCTTCAAATATGTTTTCAACAACTGCATACTCTTTTTGATTAAAACTATCTGCTATTACTAATTGTCCATTATGTTCAATTACTAAACATTCATTTTTATACAACAATTTTGTAATAAGTTCTTGAATAAACTCAGTTGAATTTTGATTTTTATTAGGTTCAATATTCCAGATATAATATTCGTCGCCTTTAGTCTTCTTACCATTCATATATGTTTGAAACTCACATTTTGAAATAGATCCCGCTATAAGATTAATAGCAATATTTATGGCGAATTCCTCTATAGCTATTCGAGTTGATAGACTAGCAATTTTTTCATCAAGGTAAATTACTTCTTTATCACCAAAGAAATCTCTAAACCAATCTAATATTTTCAATTTCTCACCCCCTTTCAGGGCAAAATAAAAAGCCTTACTAAATAAGACTTGTAACTTTATCTATATTTCTTTTAAAATAAGTTCTTGTATTTTTACCTTTATCCAATTTGGAGTATGTGGATCATCCACTAAAGCCGAAAATACCATTAACATTTTTTCAAATAACTTTGTATCTTTTAAGCTAACTTCTAGTTTTGTACCATGCTCTTTATCAGCATAAGTTGCATGCCCCATTGGTTGCAATGCTCCATTGCACTCAGAACATCTTCTACCATCTCTTTTTGATATAGTATAGTGTCCACATTCAAAACATCTATATGCTGTTAATTTATTCAAAATATCACCACCTCTTAATATTTTTAATATGTGTAAACACCTAGTCCTAAATCTGAAATATCTATTTCCTCTCCACAGTCTTCTAATTCTTCACTTACGCACATAGCTGCAACAAAAGCCATAAACCCATCAGTCTTTCTACTTTTAGGTTCTATTTTCCCAAAACTATAATTGTCATGAGCTTCTGCTTTAAGGCAAGCATTATTTGCATACCACCTCATCAACGGATTTTCTCCCCATACAATATTATGATTTGTAAATGCACTATTTATAACTGGGTACATAAGCATTTGATTACTCGGCCTATTTAACCTAACATTGTTAGCTCCTTTTTTATCAGTATCAAATCCCACTGCATTTAAGGCTTTTCTTAATAAAGTCCATCTATAGCTATCCATTCCTAAAATAGTTAAGTTATACTTCTGCGACATTTCCCATAGCCAATTAGCTGGTGTTTCTGGTGGTATTTCAGGACCATCAACAAAAGTTAGTAATTCCCCTCCCTCCTCTGATGCCCACTCTTCCAACGGTGCTTTTATTCTTGGTAAATCTCTACTTTCTTTACAAACCCATGAATGCGTTAACCAACAATATTTTCCTTTATGTTTAAACAATAGCCCCGCACTTACAAAATCAGTTGTTTTAGCGTAATCTATTCCAACTACACAAGTTTTCCCCTCCAAATCTGGGAATGGTTGATTAGTAGCTAATATGTTTTCCCAACTTGTAACTTCTTTGTCGGCATTTCCTTTAGGGATGTTCATTCTTTTAGTCATAAATGAAGAGTTGCTTATAGGATCATCTTTATAATCTATATACTCCCTCTTCATTTGTTCCTGAAGATCCTTGTTTCTATGAAGCGACGGATTTGCTTTATCCCACTTTTTAGGATTATCAACTTCTTTTTCATCATCAAGTTTACACATAAAGGGCAATAATCCATTATCCCCTATAGCTCCTTTTAGAATCTGTTTTCCTCTAGCAATAATCTTGTCCAATGGTCCATCTCTAACATCTCCATTAGTTGTTGTTATTGTAGTTCTTGGATTTTTCTTTTTACCAAGTCCAGTTTTAAATACCTGGATTGTTTTATAGTCCTCATACTGATGGTATTCATCAAAATCAACTTTACCTGGTCTTCCTCCATCCTTTGTTTTTGCATTACTAGTCCTGAACTTCAATTCAGAACCTGTTTTCTTATTTCTAATTACTTCTTTATTCCAGTAAAAATGTTTTTCTAGCTTATTCTTGTTATCTTCTAAAACATCATAAACATCATTGAAAGAAGTCATCGCCTGTTCTTCAGAATTTGCGCATATATCAATGTGATATTTCTTAACTTTGTTGTATTGGCTTATCAAACAAAAATCTTCAAAAGCTAAATATCCATTTTTCCCTGCCCCTCTTCCGACTAATATTAATAAATCTGGCCATCTTAATGATCCATCTTTTCTATAAGTACAATTATGAAGAGTAAAACAAAATACTTCCCATTCAAATAATTCAAAAGGAAAGTATTTTTGTAAACTTAAATATTTATACAATTCTTCTTCATCAACATATATGTCTTCCTTCTGAAAACATTCTTCTACATAGTCAACCAATTGTATCTGTTCTTCACAAACTTCAATTTTCCTACTTCTAACTAAGTCAATATAATTTTGAATCTCTTTACAAATCGTCATCATCTTCACCACCAACATTACAGTTGCTAGTAGTAAGTTGTAGTTCTTTTAATATAGCTAACTTTTGTTTGTTATACGCTATAGCATTTTTTACGGAGGGGTTTTCTTTAGTAATAGGATTTCCTGAAGCTGAATAGGTTTCATAACTTAATCCACGCTCTTTTATGTCCTTTTGCATAGCTTTTTCTTGATTAAAATACCAAATATAATCATCAATTAAACCTAAAAAATGCTCAACATTTGCCCCTTTTTCTTTTAATTGTTTTAATAGCGAATCCTTGATTTTCTTAGCACTTGCCATATTATCCCTCCTTTCAAATCTGCTATATTTTTTCTATTTTTTCTCACGTACGCGAGGCAGACGTTTTGTCGTCCCTTACTACCCGTTCTCTCCATGCCTGGAGTTTTTTGAGTTTTTTGACCCGGGGGTATCTACCATTTTTCTTCATTTATCTGTTCTTTAAATTTATATTTACATTTAAATTTTTCAGGATGAAGAATATTATGACATTCATTACATACGCACATAAGATTACTTTTAGTCAATGCTAACCAAGGAAATTCTTTAACGTGTTTAATATGGTGAACTGTTGTTGCTGCTCTATACTTACCTTTAGCCTTGCACATTTGACACTCATAATTTTGCTCTTCTAATACTTCTTTTCTTAAATGTTTCCATAATGTTGATACATAAAAGGCATGAATATTATCTTCTTTAAATAGCTTTGCTATCCATTGTATTAGTTCTATAGCATTCAATCTTTATCCCCTTCTTTATATAAAATAAAAAGAACCCTATCTCTAGAGTTCTAATAATTACTTGTATGTAATTAAAGTATGGAAACCTTCATTTTGTCCTGTTAATCCTTGTCCTTGTATGCTATTAAACTTTACATCTATTATCTCATAGCCATCTTTTTGAAGCCCTGTTAATACTTCGTCAATTTGTGTTGTATATTTATCTTCGCATCCAAAACCTTGATTAAGCCATTTACTGAAACTATTTACCATTAATATATGAACTAACCCATCTTTCTCTTTAAGTCTTGGTTTTATTTGACTTTCATACATACTTAAAGCTGCTTCCTTTTGTGCTCTATTAAAAAAACCCAAACTTCCCACCCCCTTATATTTACAATATTATATTATTTTCACAATTAAGTAAAGCACCTAATGAATAATCATTAAGTGCTTTTCTTTGTAATCCTTGTCCATTTGAGGGTTATTTAATTTTTAATATTTTATACTGATGTTTATAAAGGGTTTTGGGTTTTAAGGATTTATGAGAGTTCTAAGTAAACTTCTTTCAATATCATATTACTACGTAAGGTTACTGCTCTCAATAGCATAGTTTGTGCATAGTTTGTTGCATTTATATAACGTCCTTTATACTTTCTGGAAATAGAATAGTTACAAGTTTATTTATTAACCTCTTCCTATTTCTTAATATTGTAGTTCGTTCTTTGTTAAATGCTTCAGCAATTTCTTCATCTGTGCTTATCTTTTCTTCCTCTTCGTTTAAATATTTATATCTAATAATATTAAAGTATCTATCTTCTCTTATTTTATCTAATGCATTATCTATTCTTTTTAAATCTCTTTCAGTTTCTAACTTCTCTAACATATACTTTTCTTTTAATTCTGTATATCTATCCCCTTGAGTAGATCTGTTAGCAGAACTAAAAATAACAATACTCTTTGATTTTTCAGGTAGTCCAAATTTTTCTAAATCTTTTATCGCTTCTTCCTTCTGATTTACTGCTTCTTTTAAATTCTCGTAATTATATAGTAATAGTTCTACTCTTTTATAAAAAGACAACTCATTTTTTATTTTATTTGAACTATTTAACTTCTCTATTATTTTATCTGCTATATCTATAGTTTTTGCTTCTATTGTTTTTTCTATTGTCTTTTTTACATTTTCGTTGATTATATCTAAATTTGTTTTTTCCTTACTCATTACTCTTGCCTCCTATAGTTCATTATTTATAGTTCTTTTTATTAAATGCTTGATTAATGTATCTATCCCAATAGTTACCTATAAATTCACTATACTTTAAAACTGGTATATGAAGCTTTTCACATACTTTTTTTATTGCAGTTTTTCTTTCTAGTGGATTCTTTGTTCTATCCCAAATTACTTTACATTCTTCATATGTGATTATATTTTTATACATATATCCTCTTCTCCTATTTAATATTTTCCCTTTTATATCTTCCACTTTTTGCCCTCCTAATACTTTCCGTACTTGGCTTTTCTTCTTTTATGAAGCTTATTTCTATTTTCTACCCTTTTTCTATATTTCTTTTGAGCCTTATATTTATTTATATCTATATTTTTCATCGTTTCTTTAAATGTATCTATTATTCCTATACATGCCCTTTTAAATGCTGTTGCTATTTCATTAAGTATTTTTTCTAACTTTTCAAGTTCTTCATCTGTTATGTTTAATTTTATTTTCAATAATTCTTTATCCATTTATTATCACTCCTATTTAATATTTTTTCCTTTTTACCCAAAATACTACACCGGCTATTGTTGAAATTATGATAACTCCTGTTAAGATATCTTTCCATATTCCACTGAATCCATAGTTAATTGTTTCAGTAGTTCCATTCGTTGTAATAACTGCTGTATTATGACTAGTTGCCATTCTATATAACCAGTAATTGTCCCAGAAGCTTGTCCTGTAGCTTTCCCCTCTATCATTTATATAAGTTGTATTGTTATTATTTATATATGTCTTTTTAATTACTGTAGTTTTATTTTTTGATTCTGTTTTTGTATTTGCTTTATTATTTTTACTTGTTTCCTTATTGCTTGAATTATTTTTCACTTTATTTGTTTTGCTAGTGCTCGAACTTGATTTACTACTAGATTTAAACGATCCACTTTTAAAACTACTTGTAGAAGATCTAGTAGCAACTCTAGCTGGAGAGCTCCTTACTACAGTTGCAGCTAAACAAGTTTTATTAAAAGTAAATATGATTAAAACAAGAAATATTTCTATGGTCTTTTTAAATGTTTTTTTCTTAATCATTTTTTCTTCCTCCTATAGAATGGATTACTATGCAGTCCACTCTTAATTTATTTGAAATACGTATTAAAAATCTGTAGAAGCAATTATTTCTGGTTCAAGTAATTCTTTATCTCCATATAATTCTTCAATTGCAACTTTTAATGAACGGTATTTATGAACCATTCCATCTATCCTCATTAAATCTCCAAACTTAGGGTGTTGTTTCCATTTACCATCTACCTTTATATAACTTATTAATTCATCTTTTCCCTCAAGGTCAGAAATATCACCTTCATCTTCTGTTAGAAGGAACATTCCATCATTATATAAATCTCGTTCCTCTACGTTATCCTCTGTTAAATCATCACCAAACTCTTCATTGTACCATTCTAAGGTTTTTGCTATATTCCAAGGTGTTACATACCATTCATAATCATTTAATTTATAAACTTTTAAGTTTTCCATCTAAATAACCTCTCTTTTATTTATTTTCTTATTTCGTAATAGTTTCAATTTCTATTTGAATTGCGTAATAAAAAAAGCCACATTCTCATTACTGAAAATGTGGCACTATCTTTTTTTACTTAATAATTTGTTTAAGAATTTTATCTATCAACTTAAATAATTTAGTTTTGAATATTTCCTGCCTAAACTCCTCACTAGCACGCCTTAAATCTAATATGTTCTTAGCTAATGAATTCTTAAATGCAGGATTAGTTTCTATTTCAGTTACTTCTTCTGATGAGTAGTAAGACCCTAAAATAAAAGTCCCCTCACTATGTTCGTTCTTCATATTACACCTCCTACATACTATGATTATATCATTAAGTACACAGTAAAGATAGCACCACATTATTCAGTTTTCAATGAACGATTTTTTGTTTTAATTAGTGAACAATATAATCAGATTATTTACTTTTCATTACTTACATCTCCTATATGCTTTAATTTCTTTTAATAAAAATGTATTTTGTTCCTTAAGCTCTATATTTTCGTCTAGAACTCTATCTAGTTTATTATTCTGTAATTTTATTTCACTATTTAAAATCTCAATTATTTTAATACAATTTTCTATACTATCCGGTTTTATCGTATTACTTAAATTTGATTTATATTTTCTTATATAATTATTAACAGTACTTCTTGAAACTTTTGTTCTTTTAATTATTTCTTCAGTGCTCATTCCTGATTTAATATATTCTCTTATTACATTCCTTTCATCTTCTGTTAACTTTTTATTTTTACTCATCTCTTTATACCTTTATCCTTTTACAGTTTATCTTCCATGTCATTTATTAGTTTTTTAACTGCTCCTGAATACTTTTCTTTTACTTCCTCTTCTTCTATTTCTGCTAAAGCCTTTAATAAATCTGAAAATCCTTTAGCTAATTCATTGAAGTATATTTTAAATTTTAAAGAAGATTCATTGTTTCTGGTTGCTTTATTTATTCTTCCTCTTAATTCTTCTAATTCTCTAGTAACTTCTTCTGGTATTTCTGCATTAATCTCTATTGGTTTTTCTTCTAGTTCTTTTTTAAGATTTTCTATCTCTTTTAAAGCTTCTCCTAATTCAACTGCTTTTTCTTGTAGTAATTTTCTATTTAGTAATATTTCTTCTTCTGTTTCAGGACTACTAGATCTTGCTTTTTGCTCCTTTAGATTTTTTTCTAAAGTTTTTATATGTGTTCTTAAATTTTCTATCTCTGCCTCTCTATTAACTAATTCCTCTTGTTTCTTGAAATTAACCTCCTCTATTTTACTTTTTATTTTCTTATTTTCTTCCTGGTACTTTTTAAGCTTTTCCTTATTTTTATTTACCTCTTCTTCTTTAGCTTTTAACTGTTCCTGTAATTTTTGTTTCTCCTTTATTGCTGCTTGTAATTCCCTGGTACTCATATCCTCAATTTTGTTCTCTTTTACAAATTCTTCTCTCTCTTCTTCAGGTAGTCCAATAAGTGCTAAAGCTTGACTATAACTCAAATTCGCATACGTTTGCGAATTTAAATTATCTCCTAAAAGGCTTATTTGTGATGATCCATATTCATTAAAAATCTTCATCAAATTATTAGCTGTTCTTTGACTATAATCTACTGATTTTTCTAACCAGCTTGACCACTCTCCATGTCCTACTATTTCTTTTGCTTCTACTAATCTTCTTCCAATTTCTATAGAATTGTATAAAACTATAGTCCTTGTTTGCTCCTTTATACTATTTATCTCTAAAGCTATCACTTCAGCTGTTCTAATTACTTTCAAATTCTCCATTTTCTCAATTCCCCCTATGCTATTTTAGTTTTTTCAGTTTTATTTACACTTCCAACTTTTAATGTTTTGAATTTATTTATAAATCTTTCTAATTTTTTTCCTGGATCTATATTGTTTTTTCCTCTTATTTGAATAACCTTACCTTTTTTAATTTCCATGGTGTAGTATGGCTTGTCTATATTCTTCTTTTCTCTTATTACTAAGATATTAGTTTCACCTTTGGCATGTTTTTCTGCATATCCACCCACACAATGATTCAATGCAGCTCCTTCATCTATTATTTCCTTTGTACTTTTAACCGCTCTTATGATATAGTCTTTATCTTCAAAGTAATACTTTTTATTTATTGCTTCTTCCCTCTTTTTAAACTTTTCATCTAATATTTTATCTGCATTGTATTTTACTTGTTTTATTGTATTTTGATGTGCTTTATATAAATCTTTTGGAAATAATACACTTTCTTTGGTAATGTCCATTTTCAACTTCCTACAATCTTCTATATAATCTTTCCAATCAGTTACTACGCCTGTAAATCTTCTGTAAAATTTCTTTGTATATAATTCTTCTTGTTTCTTTATATATTTAGACGCTTTATAAAATGTTGTATATCTCAATATTTCTTTAAATGGTCCAGGATTGCATTCTGTTTGTCTTTCTATCTCCTTTAAATCATTTAAGCTTACTTTATTTTTTTGATTACTATTAAGCTGGTATAGTTTCAAGAAATAAGTATCTTTCCCCCCATTAAATGCCATAAGCTCTTTTAATTCTGCTTTATTTACTTTTAACATTTTGAAAACTGTTTTCCCTCTCCAATTAATAGCATTGTGTGTTTGGCCATTAAAAAGTTTAGTCTTTATTATTTCCTCAAACCCTAGCTTAGTTAAATCCTCTACTCTTGGATATTTACTGAATAATTCAAAATATTTTAAACTATCTTCTCCACAGTTTTTATATTTTTCATACATACTATATTGATATGGAGTATCTTTTATAGCATTTTCTATACTTTCTAAATTGGTTCCTTTGTAAACTCTTCCTGAATATATGCTTTCTAAAGAATATATTCTTTGCCTTTTTCTCCACTTTATATTTTTTTGTTCTCCCCATGTATCATTTGTAAGCATTATAGGATTTTTAATTTTGAAAATATATAACGCTTCTACTTTGTAATAGTTTTTTATATTTTTATAATCACCTTTATAAGTTCTACTGGTATATATTCCTTTAGCTACTATCACATCTTTATCTATTTTAGATTTTTCATAGTGTACAAAATAAGCACTATCGTATAAATATTTTCTACTTATACCGCTTGATTTTATTTTTACTTTACTACCACATCCTGGACAAAGAACTCTGCCGTTATGTTCTAATCCTTCTGTTTCATATTCTTTATTACAATAAGTGCAATAACCGTACTGTTGTTTTCCTAACCTTACTTTTTTTAAACTTACTGGATCTATTGAATATCTTTCTTTTCCTCTTCTCTCTATAAACATATATCTGCTATCTTTTAATGCTACCTCTGTTGCATACTCTTCTATTTCTTTTGTTATAAGGTCCTTACCAAAATGTTTTAAATAATCACTTATTACATTCTCCATGTTCTCACCCTCATAAATCCTTTAAATTTTACAGATAATCATCTAATGAAACATTAAATATATCCTCTTCTTTTTCTTCCTTTTTAGATTTAAAATTTATAACTTTAATACTTTCATTAACCTTTAATTTCTCTTTTTTTGCTTTTTTAATTTCAAAATATTTTAAAACTATTGCAAATCCTTCTTCATCACTAATCATGGCCATATTTCCTACTTTATTTTTTTCAGCTTCTTTTCTCATAGACTCTAAACTTTTCATAATAGTTTTATCTTTTTCTAATATCTTTTCTGCCGCATCTTCATTATTTTCTATTACACTTAATAGATACTCCCCTATAATTTTTACGTAAGGATTATTTTCCTTTTCAATTTCATCGTTTATCTTTTTAATAGCCTTATTTAACATCTATTTATCCTCCAATACTTTTAAATAATTTAAATTAGCATTTTCTTCATAGAAAATTTCTTTCATATCCAATACTGGTATATAGTTAAATCCTCTTTTCCCTTTGTTTTCTTGCCATCTGTCCCAATATTCAAGGACTATTTCACCTGGTATATAGAAAACTCTATCTAGCTTTTTCATTGAACATAATATGAAGCTTGTTTCATTCATTTCTAAAGCAAATCTTATATATTCTATTTGATGATCCTGAATATGTTTTAATGGAAGTCCCTTTTCATCTTCTGATTCCTTGCAATCAAAGGATATAGAAATTCCCCCTTTAATCGTTCCCCTAAAGTCAAGAGTACTCTTTCCTTGTGGAAATGCTGATACTATTTGACTTCCTCTTCTTATTACATTCCAAGGAGTGCTTATTTTTTGAATTAACGCTTGTCCTATGTTTTTGTAATACCTATTTGCTCTTATTACCTCTTCTTCAAATGCTCTTCCCTTGTTTGCCATGTCTAGATTTTTTGGCATGTTCTCACCTTCCTATTCTCTTTTGAATTTTTTATCATTGTTAACAGCATTAAAAATCGCTCTACTTTCTACATGTATATATTCCATAACCTTCATTTTACTTCGTAGAAATTCCTTTATATCTGACTTTGTATGTCTTTCTTTGACTTCTAATGTATTTACTTGTAATCTAATTTCATTAAGTCTGTCATACATAGCTATAGACAGCTGACTTAATTTAAATGCTCCTTCTCCATCTTCTGTTGTTAACTTCTTATATTGCTGCAATATTTCTTTGCATATTTTTAAATCTTCTTCTATATTCATTTACTCACCCTTTCCCGTTTTCTCATTTTCGTATAAATATATACTCCTGAGAATTTATTTGATATATATGTTGTAGTATCTATAAAATCTAAACCTTTATATTTACTTTCAAAAAACTCTTTATGGCAATTTTCATCTCTTGCTATCTTTTCAGCTTTTCTTCTTGTTAATATAGTTCTATTTATAGTTACTGTTGGTTTCTTTAAGTTTTTTGATTTCCCTATTCTTGTTTTACTTTGAGAAGCTATATACGTAGCTACTTTTTCAAACTTAATTTCATCCGCTTGTAGTCTATTTGCGTTAGCTGTTCCTAGTCCCCATTTCTTTTCTGCTATATCCCTATCCATCCTTGACATTATTAAATGGTGGTGTATTCTAGTCCTTTTGCTTTTTGTAGGATCATCTACATAGTCAATTACTGAAATATATTTAAACTCTTCATTTGGTTTATTTACTTTCCACCAGCGCTTTATTCTTTTTATATAATTATCAATATCTTTTTTTGCCCTATCTTTATTTGGTGGTTTTCCATAATAAGATAAAGTTACATATAAATCTCCGTTTTTAAAATTAGTATTTACTAACCTAACTACCTCTTTTATTTTATTTTTCTTATTAAGATTTTGTTGTGATTTACTTGACTTCTTATTTTTATTACTCCTTGGTATATCCCCTTTGCATTTCCATACTGGATAAATTTCTTTTTCTACCATTTCTCCACTTACTATTGTTTTAACTACATAGACATAATTATTATTAATTCTTAAATCTTCATACTCTTCTAATTTTTCTATTTGCTTATTGTATATTTCTTCATAGTCATAATCTTCATATAGTTTTCTTATCTTATTCTTATTCATCTATAACCCTCATTTTATCTATGTTTTAGTTGTATATGTCCGAGATAATAATACATATTACAAGCTCGGTAAAAGCTTAAAAAAAGTAAAAAAATAATAAGGTATTTGACATACCTACTTTTTAGTTATAGAATAAGTATAAAAATAATTTCTTTATACTTATCTTGAAAACACATTACTACTCACCTACCACATGGTTTTAGTAATGTGTTTATTTTTATAAGTGCATCTTATAAAGCTTGTACTATAATCTAAATACTTGCATTTACCACAGCACTTATCACATACAAGTTTATATTTGTTACAATGGATCCATGAGTTACTATCACCATTGCATAATTCACACTTATACATTTAAATTTTCTCTTTTCCATTTCTCATATTTCATTTTTTGCTCTTCAGCTACTTCTTTATCTCTTCTATTACTTAGCATAATAGTTACTATGTCGCTTGTCCCAAAATGTTTAATTGCTTCATCTAACATAATTTGAGTATTACTCATTTTAAAACCCTCTCTATCCTATTTATTTGTATTTATTTAAAAATCTTATATAACTTTTCTAAAATACCATTTTTCTTAGCCTTTTCTATTTGAATAGAATTACTATTTATTATTAATATCTTTTTCATTAGTTTCTCCAGCACCCCTTTTTGAATTTCTTTAAGCCTGCCCACGTTGGTTTGATTCCTTTTGGATTACATTCTTCTTCAATGTATGTAAGTAAAATATAAATACTCATATCAACCTCTAATTTCTTTTTATTTTTATTTTTTACTACAGCATTTTTCGCCATAACGTTTAAAAATAATCTAGCTCAATCGAGCTAGTATTTTTCTACTGTTCCATACATGTTCTCATCATATATATATTTCAATTAAAACTTGTTAATATCTATATGAGAAATACGGTTTACATCTATATAAATACCTATTAAATCATCTACACATGCTTTTTATAAAGTTATATCAAATAGACAAATAGTTCATGTGTTCAAATTAATTTTTAAAAAAAATCACCCTATAGATCCCACCTTTAAACTTAACTTTAAATTTTCTTATTTCTCTTTTTATACTTGTAGGTCTTATATTCTCTCTTGCTTTTAAACCATGCCCATTAATAAAATTACAAATTAATCTTTCAGCTAGTTTCTTATGCTCTGTAGATAAATTTAAAAACCCTCGTATTGTTCTAAAGTCATAACCTAAAACTTCTTTTACTTCTAAAGCATTTTGAAATTTATAACATCCTCTAATGTTAGCCTTTATATATTTTTCTTCAATTTCGTTATAGTCCATCTATTCACCCCCTCAAACTAAATTCCCTAATATCATTTAAGTTTGAAAAATCTTTCCCTTCAGCTTCTAAGATAAACCTTTCAAGCTCTACTGATGTAATTTTTATATTCCCTAACTTAAGGCCTTGTATATGATTGGCTCTTAATAAGTCATAAACTACATTCTTAGTAGTTTTTAACTTTTGAGCCACTTCTTTAACTGTAAATAACTCCACTTCTTACTCTCCCCATTCTTTTTGGTATAAATGTTCAGGTATTAAATCATTCGGCGTTATATTAAAAACTTTGCATAATCCACATAACGTACTTAATTTTATATTATTTTTCAAATTAGATTCTATCTCTATTATTGTGCTCCTACCTAGACCACTTACTAAACTTAATTCCTTTTTACTTAACTCCATAGATTCACGATAATATTTAATATTTTCACCAAGAGTATTCAAAATACTCACTCCTTGTATATGTTAATTAAAACTTGCTTAAACTATCTAATATAGCTGATATATATATACCATTCTCATCTTCAGAATTTATAATTACTTTTAATGGTACTTTAAAAAGGTCTGCTAATTGCTTAGCTTCAGAAATAGAAAAAGCTACTTTCCCATTTTCTTTTTTGTTGTAAGTTGCTTTTGTTATTTCTAAAATATCTGCAACCTTTTGTTGGCTATAATTATTTATTATTCTTAAAATTTTTAGAATCATATTTAAGACTTCACACTCCCTTCTGTTTCATTTCGAAACCTCTTGCATTTATTATAGTGTTTCATTACGAAACCTGTCAATACTTTTATTATATTTTTCTAACTTTTTGTTTCATTGCGTGACAAAAAGTTACTAATTTAATTTAAAATAGTATAATTATATTATTAAAACTATATTAGGTGGTGATTTTATGAGTAGCATTGGAGAACGATTAAAGTATCTACGTGAAGAAGCAAACCTTAGCCAAATAGAAGTTTCTAATTTATTGAATATGGGTAGAAGTACTATAGCTAACCACGAAAATGATAGAAGAGAACCCTCTATAGAAATGCTTTTAAAATATTCTAACTTATACAAATGTACAGTAGATTTCCTTGTAGGTAAGACTAATAATAGAAGTAATTCAATTAATACATTTGATTTAGATGATAAAAAAATACTTGCAGAAACATCTACTAAAATTTTTCCTAATGGGCTAACCACTGAAGAAGTACTTGAAAAAATAAAAATAATTCAGTATTTAGAAGAAAAAGGGTTTGTTTTCCCTGCTGAAATTGAAAATAAATAAAAAACACCTGAAATATATAGATTCAGGTGTTTTTTTATTTGTCTAATTAAAAAAAATGTCGTTATTTGTCCAACGATTCGCTATAGCGACACTTCACTAAAATTATATCTTTGTGTAATAATAGTTGTGAAATATGTACTTTATTAAAAAAAACATATCATAATGTTCTATTTTTGAAGCATAAGTTCATTTTAGTGAGGTGGTATTATGCAAATTATCGATTTAATAATGAAATTGGATGGCATAGAGTTTTTACAGATAGATTGTAAAAAAATAAAAATTAATATAACTGATTTAATTTTTCAAGCAAAAAACTTAGATAAGGATGTGATTTTAGAATGCAAGGAAGTGTTAGAAAAAAAGGAAACAGATGGTACTATAGATTTTATGAAGGTACTAGACAAATAGAAAAGGTTGGAGGTAATACAAAAAAAGAAGCATTGCAAGCTCTAAATGAAGAGCTTAATAGGCAATTTAAAGGCTTTGAAAGACCAACTGAAATGTTACTTAGTGATTATCTTGAAATGTGGCTTGAGGACTATATAAAAGACGAGCGTGCTAAAAATACATATGATAAATATAAAGGAGCTATACATAATAGAATAAATCCAGCTATAGGTACTATAAAGCTATGTGATTTAAAGGTTGTACATATAGAAAGATTTTTAAAAACTTTAAAGAAAAGTACTTTTGGAAATGGTAAAAAACTATCAAATACTTCTATCCAAATGTATTATACAACATTAAATGTTGCTCTTAATAAAGCAGTTAAATTACAAATGCTTATAGATAACCCTTGTAGATTTATAGATACTCCTAAAAGAGGTAAATTTAAAGCTAATATTTTAACTTTAGAAGAGTATAAGAAAATTTATAATAGTTTAGATGATAGTAATTATGAAGATTATATTTTTAAGCTTGCATTAGATATAACTCTAGAAACTGGATTTAGGCGTGGAGAAATGTGTGGTCTTACCTGGAATGATATAGACTTAAAAAATAAAACAATAACCTTAAAACAGGCCCTAATACGTATTAAAAATAATTATGTATTAAGTGATCTAAAAACTGAAAGTTCTTATAGAACTTTACCTATAAGTGATACATTAATTGAAAAAATTAGAGTATATAAAACATTCCAAAATAAACAGAAATTAAGATATGGAGAGTTTTATATAAAAAATTTATGGAATGGAGTGCAATATGATTTAGTTTTAACTTGGGAAAATGGGAGGTTTATAATCCCTAGCAACTTTTTACAAAGATTAAAAAGAGTATGTAAATATAATGGAATTAATAAAAACATCCGTTGGCATGATCTTAGGCATACTAATGCAACATTACTTTTAGAAGGAGGAGCTCAAATGAAAGTTATTCAAGAAAGGCTTGGACACTCTCTAATGCAAACAACATCCGATCTTTATGTTCATGTTTCCGAAAAAATTAATAGAGAGGCTACCAATTTGATAACCTCTCTATTAAATAACTAGATTTACAAGGGAATAATAAGGGAAAATACCCTTACTAAGTTCCCTAACCTAGTATTTTCAATGCACGAGATAAGCCGTAAGCGGAGTTCTGTATTAAGCAATCATCTATCTAGGTCTATTGTTGCCAATAGACTCAAGCGGCACACCCGGAAACGGGGCGGGCAACCCCTAAAATGTTTCCCTATTCGGCCTTGCTCCAAGTGGGGTTTACATAGCCACCATGTCACCATGGTGCTGGTGAGCTCTTACCTCGCCTTTCCACCCTTACCTAAAAACTTAGGCGGTATATCTCTGTTGCACTTTCCTTCAAGTCGCCTTGACTGGACGTTATCCAGCACCCTGCCCTATGGAGCTCCGACTTTCCTCTCCTAGATCTAGTCTAGCAGCGATTGCATGTCTTACTCGTAAAACCTATGATATCATAAAATTTAAAATAAAACAAATGATATTTTTTACATTCTATACAAATTGTAGAATTAAAAGAAGCATAGCAAGGATTACCCAAGAATAAAAGCCTATTCCTGAAAATAATAAAGTTATTATTATTAATACATATATACATATTCTTGCTGCAATAAAACAAGAATTAGGTCTACAGTTCATTCCCCTATTTATATTATTAGTTATAGCATCACAAAACTCTTTAAAGCTATTTTGAAGTACTTGACCCCAGTTATTATTTTTTTTCTTCTTTCTATAATATGATTTCCCTCCCATTATTCATCTCCAAAAAATATTATTATTAACTATTTTATGATTTCATTATATTATTAATTACAAATAGTAAAGAAAAAAACCTTACACAAAAGTGTAAGGATCTTCTACTTTATTTGATATAATAACTTCTATTTCATCTAAATCTTTTTTTATTTTATCCATAACTGAAAGGAATACAACCCATTCAGAAGAAAAGTGTCCTGTATCTATTATTGAAATTCCCATTTCTTTATAATCTGAAGCAAAGTGATATGTTGTATCCCCAGTAATTATACAATCAGCACCCATTTTAACTGCTTCTGAAATAAAGCCTTCTCCACTTCCATTTATAATAGCTATAGTTCTTATATTATTAAAACCTTCAACTATTTTAAGTGTATTGATATTTAAATTTTCTTTAACAATTCTTACTAAATCTAAAAGAGAAATGTTATTTTTTAATCTTATTATTCTTCCAAGTCCATCTTTTTTATCTTTTGAATTTTTATGTATTTCTATAATTTCTGTAGAGTTGAATCCTAATTTTTCTACTATAGTTTCATTTAATCCACCTTCTACTGAATCTAAGTTAGTATGACTAGAGTAAAGACTAATATCATTTTTTATAAGTTCAATTATTTTTTTTCCTAAAAGTGTATCTGTTGTTATATTGCTAGGCTTTCTAAATAAAAGAGGATGATGTGTAATAATTAAATCTACATTTTTTTCCTTCCCCTCATTTATTACATCTAAAGTACAATCTAAAGCTAAAAGTATTTTTTTTACTTCCTTTTCTTTATCTCCTACCATAAGTCCTACATTATCAAAGTCTTCTTTTAAGTTTACAGGAGCAAAGTCTTCAATTATTTTCATAATTTCTTTTACTTTTTTCATTATATCACCCTATAAAAAATTAATCATATTTGAAATAACAGTTATTTTCTCATTTATTTCTTTTCTTCTTTCATTAGCACTTACTGTGCTATCAGTTAAAAAGCTTAAAATTTTATTGTATTGATCTAATTTATAATTTAAATAATCCTTCATAAGAGGATGTCTACTCATTAATAGCTTTGGACTAACTTCATAGTAAATTGAATCTAAAGAAGTATTCTCCCCTTCTTTTCTTTTAACTTTAAAAAGTTCATAATACTTATCTTCATCTAAACATAAATCCTCTTCTAATATTTCATAATCATTTGTATATAAATATTCTCTTAGTACTTCTGGATTTTGTGCTGGTTGTAGTATTAAATAATCTAAATTATTTACTTTTTCTATATCTTTTTCTAAAATATCTCTTATTAAATTTCCGCCCATTCCAGCAATTACTACTGCCTGTACTTCTTGATTTTTTACAGTACTTAAGCCTCCACCTAATCTAAACTCTAGTTCATCTCCCATTCCCTCTAATATAGCATTTAATCTTGCCTTATCTAATGGATCCTTGTTAATATCAGATGCTATTGCTTTTGTACAAATGTCATTTCTTAAAGCATACAAGGGAACATATCCATGATCAGTACCTATATCTGCCATTGCAACTACTTTATCCATATTTTTAATTATAAATTTTAATCTTTTGCTTAAATCCATATCTTTCTACTCCTTACATAATAAAGTTATCTTAGAGGGGTTTATTATATAACTCTTTAAGTTATTTTATAATTTTTAAACTAACTATATATTTAAAATTTGCCTTATAGATTAAGTTTATATTATTTATACTTCCCAATAAGACAAATTAAAATTAGCACCACCTGGTGCTAATCTAAATAATCTTTTAACTTTTTACTTCTTGATGGATGTCTTAGCTTTCTAAGAGCCTTTGCTTCTATTTGTCTAATTCTTTCTCTAGTAACATTAAACTCCTTACCTACTTCTTCAAGAGTTCTTGCTCTACCATCATCTAAACCAAATCTTAATCTTAATACCTTTTCTTCTCTAGGTGTTAATGTATCTAAAACATTTATTAATTGCTCTTTAAGCATTGTAAATGCTGCTGCTTCTGCTGGTGCCAAAGCATCATCATCTGGAATAAAATCTCCTAAATGAGAATCTTCTTCTTCTCCTATAGGTGTTTCTAAAGAAACTGGTTCTTGAGCTATTTTTTGAATTTCTCTAACTTTATCTACTGGTAAGTCCATAACTTTTGAGATTTCTTCTGGGAATGGGTCTCTACCTAGTTCTTGAAGTAGTTGTCTTTGCACTCTTATAAGCTTATTTATAGTTTCTACCATGTGAACAGGAATTCTTATAGTTCTAGCTTGGTCTGCTATAGCTCTTGTAATTGCCTGTCTAATCCACCATGTAGCATATGTAGAGAACTTAAAGCCCTTTCTATAATCAAACTTTTCTACAGCTTTTATAAGCCCTAAATTTCCTTCTTGAATAAGATCTAAGAAAAGCATGCCTCTACCAACATATCTTTTAGCAATACTTACAACTAATCTAAGGTTTGCTTCTGCTAATTTCTTTTTAGCTTTTTGATCGCCTTGCTCTATTCTATTAGCTAGCTCTATTTCTTCTTCAGAGGATAAAAGTGGTACTTTCCCAATTTCTTTTAAATACATTCTTACAGGGTCATCTATTGCAATTCCTTCTGGTATAGTTAAATCTATTTCTTCCTCAACTATATCTACTTCATTAGCATTGCCAATTACTTCTATACCCATGGATTCTAAAACTTCATAGATTTTTTCTATTTGTTCTGGTCCTAGCTCTATGTGTTCTACTTCATCCATTATTTCTTTATAAGTTAAAGTTCCATTTTTTTTACCTTTATCAAGTAGACTTTTAACTACAGTCATTTTACTATTTTTCTCTTCATTTTCATTTTTACTTTGCTTAGCTTTTGTTTTTTCATCTACCATTTTGTTACCTCCTTTGGTTATAACCAATTATTCTTTCACACCTCTCTTTAGTTGTTCAGCTACTTTCGTAAGTTCAATAGCTATTTGTATTGATTCTTCAATTTTACCTTGTGACTCTAATTTTTTTTGTTTTCTTTTTAAGTCTTCTAACTTTTGGTTTAATTTATAATTATTCAATTTCTTTAAAAAATCATTAATTAACTTTTTGGTATCTGATCCTTTTAAAACTTTATGTTCTTTTATCTTCACTAATTCTTCAAGAGTTTTAACATTTGTACATCTTGATTCTAAAAAAGTAATTATATTATTTATACTTCCCTTTTTAGCTTCTTTAATGACATTAAAAATCTCTTTATGTTCTGGAAGAACTAACTCATCTTGGTTTAAAAGTTCATTTATATAATCAAAGTAATCATCTTCTAAACTAAGTTTTATTAGGGATCTTTCAGCTTTTAAAAATCCAGGCTCTACATATAATTTTGTTCCATTATATTCCTTATTATTCATAAATTCATTTTCTTTTATATTTTTTGTCATTTCTCTTGAAAGTAAGTCGTATAAAGACTGTTCTCTAATACCTGTATTTTCAGATATTTTTCTTACATATACATCCTTTTCTAAAGGATTTAAATCTGCTAATATCTGTGTAACTCTTTTTCCATATTTAATTAAGGAATCACTTTCTTTAAAATTTATTCCTTCTTCTGCTCTTTTAAGCCTATAATCTATTAAGGGTGCAGCACCATTAATAAGCTTTATAAAAGCATCCTTACCGTTGCTTCTTACAAATTCATCTGGATCTTTTCCTTGAGGAATACTTAAAACTCTAACATCAAAACCAGCATCTCTTAATATTTCAAGTCCTCTTAAAGTAGCAGTTTGACCGGCTATATCCGCATCATATGATATAATAACCTTATCTGCATATCTTTTTAATAATCTTGCTTGATTACTTGTTAATGCTGTTCCTAATGACGCTACAACATTTGTAATTCCATATTGATGTAATGTTATTAAGTCCATATATCCTTCTACAATTATAAAATATCTATCCTTTATATTATTTTTAATTGCAAAGTTTAATCCATATAAATTTGTTCCCTTTTGAAAAACTAATGTTTCAGGTGAGTTTAAATACTTAGGCTTAGAATCATCTAATACTCTTCCTCCAAATCCAATTACTTTACCTCTGTAATCAAAAACTGGAAAAATAACTCTATTTCTGAACCTATCATATTTTTTCCCTGTTTTTTCTGATGTTGAAACTAAACCTGCTTCTTGTAGCAACTCTTCTTTAAAACCTAACTTTCTCAAATAAAAAAGTAACTCATTCCAGCTATCTTTTGCAAAACCTAAACCAAACCTTTTAATAGTTTCTTCTTTTATTCCACGATTTAAAAAATATTCTTTAGCTTGTGGAGTGTTTTTTAGATTTGCAAAAAAGTGCCTTGCAGCTTCTACGTTGACTTTATAAAGAAGCTCTTTTTTCTTTGAGATAGGACTTTGGTTTTTAGTACCATTATCTAATGGGATATTTGCTCTTTCAGCTAAGTACTTTACAGCATCTACAAATGGTAAATTTTTATTTTTCATAACAAATGTAATTACATTTCCTGCTTCACCACATCCAAAACATTTATAAATTTGTTTATCTTGCGATACAGAGAAAGAAGGACTCTTTTCATTATGAAATGGACATAAACCTGAAAAATTTCTACCAGAACGTTTTAAACGTACTGTATCTGATATAACATCTACTATATCATTCTGTTCTTTAACCTTCTCTAAAATTTCCTCAGAAATTTGCAAGGAGATCACCCTCCTTACTTATAATTTTCGTCAACTTATAAAGATTTCGACATTTTTTATATAATTCCTTCTTAAAAAAAATATTTTTTTCTTTTTTTAAGAAGTGTTCTTTATTTATATTCTTGTTCAACTTTAAAATTCCTTTTTTCGTCATAAAATTTTTATATTTAATTCAACTTTAATAAATTACAACTTTTGGCACAAAAATAGAATTGAACATGTTTAAACAATAATCATCACTCATTCCTGCAATATAATCAGCTACTGCTCTTTTTTTACCTTCTTCATTAGCTATTATTTTGTACTTATCTGGTAATTTATCTATATTTTTATAATAGTATTGTATTAAGTTTTCTAATATAAATTTAGCTTTATTTCTTTCTACCTTTAAAATATCCCCTAAATATACATTTTTAAACATAAATTGTCTAAGCTCTGTCATAGCTTTCCAAACCTCTTTACTTAACTCAACATCTACTATTCCACTTTCAATATTTTTAGAAGTAGTTTTTATTATATCTAATACTAAAGTCTCTATTCTCTCAGAATGATTTTTCCCTAAAACCTCTATAATATCTTTAGGCAAATCTTCATTTACTAATAGACCAGCCCTTATAGAATCATCTATATCATGATTTAAATAAGCTATTTTATCACTTATTTTTACTACTCTTCCTTCTAAAGTTTTTGCTTTATTTCCTTTGGTTCCTAATCCACTATGGTTTAGTATTCCATCTATAACTTCATATGTAAGATTTAACCCCTTACCATCTTTTTCTAATTTTTTTACAACTCTTACGCTTTGTTCATTATGTCTAAATCCTTGTTCTAAAAACTCATTTAAAACCTCTTCTCCATTATGCGCAAATGCTACATGACCTAAATCATGACCTAAGGCAATAGCTTCAATTAAACTTTCATTTAATCCTATTCCAGTCCCTATTGTTCTAGCTATTTGAGATACTTCTAAGGTATGTGTAAGTCTTGTTCTATAATGATCACCAAAGGTTTTTATATATACTTGTGTTTTATGTTTTAGCCTTCTAAAAGATTTACAGTGTATTATCCTATCTCTATCAACCATAAAGCATGTTCTTATAGGATCTTCATCTTCTTTTCTTTCTCTTCCTAAAGCATTAAAACTATGTGTAGCTTCTTTAATTAATGTCAACCTTTCGAAATCCTCTATTTTTTCCCTTATCTCCATATATCTCACCTCTATAATACATATTCTATATTTTTCTCAAAAATCCTTTATTTAAACATATTTATAACTAATATATTTTATAAGTATTAGTATAATTAATATATTTAAATAATATCTTAATAATGAATAATTATTTAAGGAGAGTAGGATGGAAAACATTAAAGTAAAATTAAAAGATGAGTTATTACCTATAGAAGATATAAAATCTTATATTTTATCACAATATGACTTATCAGATTCTTCTGTTACAACAGTAAAATTTAAAGATACAGATAAACAAAGAGCTGTTTATAGAATAGATAAAAATAATACAAGCTATTGCTTAAAAAAGGTATATTATGATGAAGAGAATCTTTTATACGTGTATTCTGCAATGGAATGGGTTTATAGAAATGGTGTAAATGTACCAAAATTATTGCCAACAGTCAACAATCATAGATATACAAAATATAATGATATGTTATTTATTTTAACACCTTGGGTAAATGGAGAAAAATGTGATTTTGATAATTTAGATAATGTACTCCTTTCATCTAGAACACTTGGAAAATTACATAAGATATCTAAAAACTTCACTCCTATTAATGGGAGTTGTCTACGTGAAGGCTTTGATGATTATAACACTTCAGTTAATAAACATTTTAACCAGTTATTAACTAATATTAGCAAAGCTCATATGTATAATGATAGATTTTCTAAGATATTTTTAGATAATCTAGATGAAAACCTAGAACTTGCAAAGTTATCTCTTGAAATATCATCCTCAATAAATACTAATGAACTTTCATGTTCATTATGTCATGGTGATTATGTTAATAAAAATATTATAATATGTGGAGACAATATATCTCTTATAGATTTTGATAAATGTAAGACAGATTATTCTGCTCATGATATTGCATATTTCTTAAGAAGATTATTAAAAAGAGAAAAAACTAACTGGCAAGTTAATTTAACTTTAAAGGTATTAGATAGCTATATGGAATATAATACTTTAACTTCATCTGATTTAAAGTATATTTTAGCTTATATTGCTTTTCCTCAAAAATATTGGAAATTATCTAGAGACTATTATAAAAATATTAGACGTTGTAATAAGAATTCTTTTATTTTATTACTTGAAAAAGGGCTTGAACGTACTGGTAATCAATTAGAATTTATATATGAACTTATTAAAGTCTTTGAAAGTAAATATAATGTAACATTTTAAATAAGAGAACAATAAAAAAGGAGGCTTTGCCTCCTTTAAATTATCTTTATCTTTTATTCCTTACTTGTGCTTGTGCAGCTGCAAGTCTTGCTAGAGGAACTCTAAATGGTGAACATGAAACATAGTCTAATCCTATCTTATGGCAGAATTCAACTGATGATGGATCTCCACCGTGCTCTCCACAAATTCCAAGCTTAATATTAGGTCTTACTGATCTACCCTTTTCTACAGCTATCTTAACTAATTGACCTACTCCATTTTGATCTAGTTTAGCAAATGGATCTTGTTCGTAAATCTTCTTTTCATAGTAATCAGCTAAGAATTTAGCAGCATCATCTCTTGAGAATCCAAATGTCATTTGAGTTAAATCATTTGTACCAAATGAGAAGAACTCTGCTTCTTTAGCTATATCATCTGCTGTTAATGCAGCTCTTGGAATTTCTATCATAGTACCAACTTTGTACTCTAACTTAACTCCCTTTTCTGCCATAACTTCTTCAGCAGTTCTAACAACTATATCTTTAACATATTTTAATTCTTTTATTTCTCCTACTAATGGAATCATTATTTCTGGAACTACATCAAAGCCCTTGCTTTCCTTTACAGTTATAGCAGCTTCAATTACAGCTCTAGTTTGCATTTCAGCAATTTCTGGATAAGAAACAGCTAATCTACAGCCTCTGTGACCCATCATTGGATTAAATTCATGTAAACTTTCTACTGTAGCCTTAAGATCTTCAAAAGTTAATCCCATTTCCTTTGCAAGAGCTTCTATATCCTCTTCACTATGAGGTAAGAACTCATGTAGTGGTGGATCTAAGAATCTTATTGTAGCTGGCATTCCTTCTAAAGCTTCGTAGATTCCTATAAAATCTTCTCTTTGCATTGGTAATAACTTTTCTAGAGCTTTTCTTCTTTGTTCTTCGTTTTTAGCAACAATCATTTCTCTTACAGCCATGATTCTATCTTCTGCAAAGAACATATGCTCTGTTCTACATAATCCAATACCTTCTGCTCCAAACTCAACTGCTTGTTTAGTATCTCTTGGAGTGTCAGCATTAGTTCTAACCTTTAATTTTCTAATTTCATCTGCCCATCCCATAAATGTAGCAAAATGTCCTGATATTTCTGGTGTTACTGTTTTTACAGCTTCTCCATATATATTTCCTGTTGTTCCATCTATTGAAATAAAGTCATTGTCAGTATATACTTTTCCACCAACTTCTAAAGTTTTAGTATCTTCATTAACCTTCAAATCTCCACAACCAGCTACACAACAAGTTCCCATTCCTCTTGCAACAACAGCTGCGTGAGATGTCATACCACCTCTTACTGTTAAGATACCTTCAGCAGCAATCATACCTTCAATATCTTCTGGTGAAGTTTCAAGTCTTACTAAAACTACGTTTTCACCTTTTTCTTTTCTTTCTTTAGCTTCTTCAGCAGTGAAAGCAATTTTACCACAAGCAGCTCCTGGTGATGCTGGAAGTCCTTTAGCTATTGGTGTAGCTTTCTTTAACTCCTCAGTATGGAATGCTGGATGAAGTAATGTATCTAATTGGTTTGGTTCAACCTTTAATATAGCTTCTTCCTTAGTTAACATTCCTTCTTCAACTAAATCAACAGCTATCTTTAAAGCTGCTTGAGCTGTTCTCTTACCATTTCTTGTTTGTAAGAAGTATAATTTTCCTTCTTCAATAGTAATTTCCATATCTTGCATATCTTTGTAGTGATTTTCTAATGTATTTACTATATCTACAAATTGCTTATAGATTTCTGGATTTTGTTCTTCTAATTTAGCTATTGGAAGTGGTGTTCTTATACCAGCAACAACATCTTCTCCTTGAGCATTCATTAGATATTCTCCATATATTACATTATCTCCATTTGCAGGGTCTCTTGAGAATACAACTCCTGTTCCTGAAGTTTCTCCCTTATTACCAAATACCATTTCTTGTACGTTTACTGCTGTTCCCCATTCACCTGGAATATCATTTAATCTTCTATAAACGATAGCTCTTGGATTATCCCATGATCTAAATACAGCTGTTATAGATTCAATTAATTGAGTTTTTGGATCTTGAGGGAATTCTTCTCCTCTTTCCTTCTTGTACAACTCTTTGTATCTTGAAACTAATTCTTTTAAGTCATCTGCTGTTAATTCAGTATCAACTTTAACGCCTTTTTCTTCTTTTAATTCATCAATTAAGTTTTCAAATAGTCTTTTTTCTATCCCCATAACTACATCTGAAAACATTTGAATAAATCTTCTATATGAATCGTATGCAAATCTTGGGTTATTAGTTAAATTAGCCATAGCTACTACTGCTTCGTCATTTAAGCCAAGATTTAATACAGTATCCATCATTCCTGGCATTGAAACTCTTGCTCCTGATCTTACTGAAACTAATAGAGGATTTGTTAAGCTTCCAAATTCCTTTCCAGTAATTTTTTCTAATTGACTAATTCTTTCATGGATTTCTGCAATAATTTCTTCTGATATTACTTTTCCATCTTCATAGTACTTGTTACAAGCCTCTGTTGTAACTGTAAATCCTTGTGGTACTGGAATTCCTAGTGAAATCATTTCTGATAAATTTGCTCCTTTACCCCCTAGAAGGTTTTTCATTGACCCATTACCTTCACTAAAAGGGTAAACGTACTTCTTTTTCTCCATCTCAATACTCCTCCGTTCAATCAAATTGTAATATATATACTAACTGAACTATTGTTCAGTAGTTACCATGTTTATACCATATTAATTTTTTAATTTCCCTCTCCTAACTTAACAAATAGCTTTGTTATGTTAGTCTTTGATATTTTACCCACTATCTTAAATTGATCTTTTTCATGTCCTTCAGCTTTAACCTTTTCTACTATAGGTATACTGTCTATTTCATGCTCTATTATCTTCTGAGCAAGACTATATGCACTATCTTCTGCATTTCCACAAATTATATTAGGCATTCTAGTCATTATTACGCCAACAGGAACCTTATGTATATCAGTTCCACCAATGGCAATTTTTAAGAAGTCCTTTCTAGATACTGCACCTACAAGCATTCCATTATTTTCAACAAATAAAGTTCCTACATCATTTAAAAACAAGAATACGATTGCATCATACACTGTAGTTTCTTCGCTAACTGTAGTTGGTTTAGACATTATTTCTCCTACAAGAACTTTAGATATATTTTCTAATATTCTCGTGTTATTAGCTTCACCTAAGTATACATATCCAACCTTAGGTCTCGCATCTAATGCTCCTATCATAGTTAAAATAGCTAAATCTGCTCTTAAAGCTGCTCTTGTAACTCCTAACTTCTCAGCTAACCCTTCACTTGTAACAGGCTGTCCTTCTTTTACTATCCTGATAATTTCTTCTTGTCTTTCTGATAATTTCACTTTTATCCCTCTTTCTAATTACTAAAGGAATATTCAGATAATTAAGATTAGTTTGATATTTACAATCTAATTATAACATTTTCTAAAAGTTTGACTATACTTAATTTTCTGAAAAATTAGTTAAATTAGCTGAATATTCCTATTCTGTTTATTTTATTGCTTTATATTGCCTGTTTTTCTTTCTTTTTCTTCCATTTATTCCTCTTCATCAAATTTTACTGTATAACTATATACAGTCTCATCTGATTTTCCTGGCTTATAAGTTGATTTAGGAGTTTTATTTTGGCCAAATTTAACTTCACTAGCCTTATCTTTTACCATTTCAGCAACATCTGATGCTGCATCTTTTATATCATCAACTGCTTTTGATATATATTTATTTACAACTTCAACTGATCCATCAGCTCTAGTTATTTCTATTGTAATTTGAGTAACAACTGCTGCAATTAATCCAAATGCTAATATAGGTGGTATAATTATAGCTATTACTCCAGCTGCGATTCCTGCATTAACTGGAACATCTACTAATTCTTTACCATCTTTACTAACTCTTATTCTAGTTACATTACCCTTATTTATTAATTCTTTTAACCATTTTTTTAATTCATCTATAGTTTCGTAATTGCTTTGACTGCTTTCACCAGAATATTCAAATTCAGGTTTAATACCTTGCATTTTTTCAATGTATATTATTGCCTCTAAAACATCACCATTATTTATTTCCAATGCATGTTTAGCTTCTGCATAGCTAACTCCAGTCCTTTCCTTGACCTTATCAACTTTCTCTAATGTAATTCCCATAGTTAATCACTCCTTTATATAATTTAACATTTCTAAGCTTTTTGGCTTTTTGGAATAGTTTGAAGAAATAATAAAGGTTGTAACTTTCCCTATATCCTTCTTAACATCTGAATTTACATGAAGTCTATATATTTTATCCATTGGTGTGTTGTTTAAAAATCTTAATGCATTATAGGCTGGTTTTGAAATATACAAACCGTGCTCCCTACTACATTCTTCACACACTCCACCAAAATGAGATAATGATATATAGTTTGAAACTCCTATTTTTTTTCTACAACTTGTGCAGGCATCTAAATTTAATCCATATCCTGTTGCTTTTAAAAGCTTAAGCTCAAAAGATCTAATTAAAAGTTCATAATCTAAAGCATCAGTATTAAGCAAATACATACATGTTAAAAATTCCTTAAATATTTCTTTGTTAACTTCTCCATCTTCCATGCAAATATCAATAAGCTCGCATAAATATGAAGAGTAAGTTAACTTATCTAAGTTGCTTAAAAGCCCTTGAAAAGAATTATTTAATCTTCCCTCTTGAATATTAAATAAACTCTTTCCCTTAAATAAAACATATTCACCATAACAAAGGGGAAGAGTAAGAGAAAAATGTTTACTCTTACTTTTTCTAGCTCCTCTAGCTATAGCTGTTACTTTTCCTAAATCCTCTGTATATAACCATACTAATTTATCATTTTCTTTAAACTCTTTTGTTTTAATTACTACTGCATTTGTCTTGTGTAGTGACAGATATACCATCCCCTTGGCTTATTTCATTTTCTTATATCCTAATTCCTTTAATAGGTTTTGATTATCTCTCCATTCCTTCCTTACTTTAACCCAAACCTTTAGGTTAACCTTAGAATGTAGGAATCTTTCTAGCTCATATCTTGCTGTTTCACCTATTCTCTTAAGTGATTGCCCATTTTTACCTATTATTATTCCTTTATGTGAATCTTTTTCACATAGCATATCGGCTTCTATATGCCAAGTTCCATTTGGACTTTGCTTCATTTGAATTATATCAACTGCAATTCCATGTGGTATTTCTTCTCTTAAACATCTTAAAGCTTTTTCCCTTATTATTTCTGATACTACAAATCTTTCTTGAACATCTGTAATCATGTCATCTGGATAATATTTAGGACCTTCTGGCATTGTTTCAACCATTAATTCTACTAATTTATCAACATTTTTACCCTTTAATGCTGAAATAGGAATTATTTCTTTAAAGCTCATTTCACCTGAATACATTTGTAATGTTTTCGCTACTCTTTCTTGAGTAAATTCATCTACTTTATTTAAAACTAGAAATACGGGAGCTTTTTGATTTTTTAAAGTTTCTATTATAAATTTATCTCCTCTCCCTATTTCCTCTTCTGGATTTATTAAAAATAGCACAAGGTCTACTTCTTTTATAGAATCTTTTGCAGAGTTAACCATGTACTCTCCTAGTTTATGCTTAGGCTTATGTATTCCTGGTGTATCTACAAACACCAGTTGATAGTTATCTCCAGTTAGAATTGTTTGTATATTATTTCTAGTAGTTTGTGGCTTATTTGAAACTATTGAAAGTTTCTCACCCATTATTTGATTTAATAAAGTAGATTTTCCAACATTAGGTCTTCCTACTATTGTTACGAATCCTGATTTAAACATTTTTCCTCCTAGTTTTCTAAATCCTTCTTAGTAAATGCTCCTGGAAGTATTTCTTCAAAGGTTTTAATCATATATTCATCTTTATTTTTAACAAGTATTATAGCTGTATCCTTATTTTCTACAAACTCTGAAATCACTTGCCTACATATACCACAAGGATATGTGTATGTTTTTGTATCACCAATTAAAGCTAGTGCTTTTAATGTTTTGTTACCTTCGGATACACCTTTAAATATAGCTGTTCTTTCTGCGCAATTAGTTCCTCCAAATGATGCGTTTTCGATATTGCATCCTGTATATATTGTTCCATCTTCAAAGAGTGCAGCCGCTCCTACTTTAAAATTTGAATATGGACAATATGCTTTTTCCCTTGCTTCAATTGCTTTTTCTATAAGATCTTTATATTCCATTTTAGCACCTCCAAATGTAATTGGTATTACGTTTCATTATACCATTACTTTTATAAATTGAAAATCAACATTGTTTTTAATTAATATCTACAACCTAAAAAATACAAATATTAATAAGGTTAGTAAAGTACCAAATAAAGCACCAACTATTACTTCAAATATAGAATGAACCTCTGAGTCTACTCTACTTTGTGCAGTAATAAAAGCCATTAAGTAGCTTAATAATATGCAAGTTGGCTCTTCTGTTATTAAAGAAATTGCCGTTGCTATAGAAAATGATAATGCACTATGCCCACTAGGCATTCCTCCTTTTAAAGGAGTTCCTTCTCCAAATATCCCCTTTATTATAAGAGTTGCAATAGTTACAAATGCTAAAGCTATAAAAATCATATACGGCTCTGATTCTTTAACTTTATGAATTACATCATAAGAAAAATTCGATATTTTTTCCCAAAAAATTATATATCCAACCATTATAGCATTAATAGCAGTAATAAGAACTGCTCCTGCTGCTGCATTTTTAGCTACCTTTGCTAAAGGATGATAATAATTAGTAGACATATCTATAGCTGCCTCTATAGCTGTATTTACTACTTCTGCCGCTAAAACTAATGTTATCGTAATTGATAAAACTAAAAATTCAACTTTAGTTATATTAAAAAAGAAGCAAGCTAGTAAAACACATAATGCTACTATTAGATGTATTTTCATATTTCTTTGAGTTCTTACAGTATCTACTATACCTGTTATTGCATAATTAAAGCTTTCAACCATCTTTTTAAGTTTCATCTAATCACCCTTTACTTATTATTCTCTTCTAATATCTAATTTATTTAATATTTCTTCTTCTCTCTTTCTCATTATCTTCTTTTCGTCTTCTTCCATGTGGTCATATCCTAATAAATGCAAAATTGAATGAACAACTAAATAACTTACTTCTCTTTCATATGAATGATTATATTCCTTACTTTGCTCTAATGCTTTTTCAAGAGATAATACCATATCACCAAGAACTAATTCATCTCCATCCATATATGTTTCATCAAATTCATATCCTAAGTATGTATCTTTAAATACTTTTCCTTCTTCAAAGTCTAACATAGGAAATGATAATACATCTGTTTCTTTATCTATTCCTCTTGTTTCTTTATTTATTTCCTTTATTTCATCATTATCTACAAAAAGAAGAGAAATTTGATAAGGCAAATTTACTTTTTCTTCATTTAAAGTAAATGTACAAACCTCTGTAAGGCTATTAATAAACTCCTCTTTAACTTCTAATTTTTCTTGTCTATTATCTGTATATAACATTTTTTTCTCCCTTCGAGTTAATTTTATCTTTATCTTTTATAATTTATAAATAAAAGGGAAGAGTTTTAAACCCTCCCCTGTCCTTTTAAAACATTATTTTTCTTTACTTTTCTTTTCTGTAGGGTATTCTATCCTTTGATGATATATACCATTTAAAGATTTTAAGAAACAGGTTCTAATTATCTCTAAATCCTTAAGAGTTAAGTCACAATTTTTAAGTTGATCTGAATATAATTTATCTTTAATTATATTATTGACCATTTCTTCAATTTTCCCCTTTGTAGGTTCACTTATAGATCTTACAGCAGCTTCTACACTATCTGCAAGCATAATAATTCCAGCTTCTTTACTTGATGGTATTGGCCCTGGATATCTAAAGTCTTCTTCCTTTATTTCCTCTGGCTTATCACTTGAATTTTTTAAAGTATAATAAAAATATTTAACCAAGGTTGTTCCATGATGCTGTTCTATAATATCTTGTATAACCTTTGGTATATTATGCTCTTTTGCAAGTTCCACACCATCTTTAGTATGTGAAATTATAATAAGCGTACTAAGATTTGGTGTTATTTTATTATGTGGATTTTCTTTCCCCATCTGATTTTCACCAAAGAAATATGGTCTTTTTGTCTTGCCTATATCATGATAATAGGCTCCTATTCTAGCTACAACTGGATTTCCCCCAACAGCCTCTGCTGCAACTTCAGCTATATTAGCAACCATCATACTATGATGATATGTTCCTGGTGCTTCCATAAGTAATTTTTTCATAAGTGGATGATTTGGATTAGATAATTCTAAAAGTTTTATATTAGTTACAACATCAAAACCTGATTCAAAAAATGGTAATAACCCAACAGCTAATACACCTGATAAGAAAGCTCCTAAAGCGGTGTATCCAGTCTCTAAAAATATTTTTCTAATATTGTTAGACATAAGTAGTCCAGATGCAAATGCAACACTACACGAAACCATAGCTATATATACTGTCGAATATAGCACATCATTTCTTTGTTGAATTTTCTTTAATCTAGTTGAACCAAGAATTATATTTATAATTGCAATTAAAATTAAGTTTGAATTAAAGCCAACAATTATTGCAATAAATAAAGTATTTAATAAATTTATTACTATAGAAACTTTATAATCTATAAGTATTGTTAGTAAAATTGCACTACATGCAATTGGAATTAAAAATGGTGAAATTACAGTAAGTCCCCTTGCAAATAATAATGTGATTAAATTTGTAATACTTATCATTACTATAATTTTAGTATCATAATATAAATCTTTTCTTTCTCTTGCTAAATATGAATATTGAAGTCCTAAAATAAGAGCAACTAATATTCCTAATACAATATAAGTAAATAGATAATTCTTTGCAACTCCAGTATCAAGTAAACCAAGTTCTGTAAGTATTTCTATTTGTCTTACTGTAATAGGTTCCCCCTCTTTAACTATCGTTTGATTCTTTTTTATAATTTCTTTTTGAATACTTTTTTGAACCTCTTTAATTTTTTCGTCTGTTTTTTCCTTATCAAAGAAAAAGTTTGGTTTTATTTTACTATATGCAATATCACGTATTACATCTTCAATATTTCTTGGATAGTTTTTATTGCTAAGCTTAGTATCTACAATATTTCTAGCCCTTTGAATATGTTCTAAATTATTTTCAGCAATATTTTCTGAATATACGCTATCTAATATTTCAATTATAAACCATTGAACTTCAGATATTTGATCTTTAGTTAATGTAATTAACGTTTTACACTCTTCATCACTAAAATTAAATCCTTCTATCTTCTTTAATAAAGATATTTTTTCTTTATCTTCTTGTATAGCATAAATTTCACTTCCAAGCTTATTAAAAAGCTTTGTTATACTTTCCTCTGCTTGAAGCTTTACTTCACCCTTTAATGTATATTGCTTATCAACTTTCTCTACTGCTTCTTTTTCCTTCTCCTTTGTTGCTACTTCATCTACAGTATCAATTGGTGCTTTAATATCAACTGGCGCTATATCTCCAGCTTCTAAATTATGCTTTTTAGGAGCTATTGCAGTAATTAAGAGAAAATATATTATTACAAATACAACTGTATAAATAAAACCTCTTTTAGATTTATCTTTGAGTTTTCCAATATTTTTATCTAAAAACATGCCTATCACCTTCTAACCTCTATTGTTATTAATAGTCAACAGGTTCATTATTAACTATATTTTGTTCTACTACAAAACCTACATTTACTATTATATCTCCATCAGTGTCAGTTTTAGTTTTTATTATCTTATCTAAAACCTTCGCTTCTCGTGTAAGGTCATTTCTTAAAGACTCAGTTAATTCCTTAACAGCATTTTTTACCCCTTCTTCTTCGGTAAGCTTTACTGGAATTTCCGTTCTTTCAAAATATAATACTTTATTAAATACTTTTCCACTCTCTTCTATTCTATCATACTCTTTAAAGTCTTTTATAGCCTTTTTTAGATAAATTTTCTTATCAAATAAACTTATATATATATCACTGTCTTTTCTTCCACTTCTTTGAAGCTCCGTTCCCTGTATTTTGACCTTCATACTCTTTTCATAAAAAGTATTTGCCATAACTACACCACTTGGTTCTTCTTCATAAGGTTCTTCTTCTTTTCCATTGATCCCCTCTATAACAATGTCTCCTGGCTTAACTATATCTCCAACTTTGACCTTAGCCCTTCCAGAAAAGGCATATATACGACTTATCTCCCCCTCCATTTTCGAAGCCAAATTCCCAAATTTTTTAGTTACTTCTTTTGGAGGATTTACCTTTTCCTCTATAAATATCTTAAGCGTAGATCCTTCTACTCTAGCTCTAAGCCATAAAATATCTGAATTTATATCCTCTATTTTCTTTTCTATAGTTTTACCATCAATATCTTTCTTTTTCATTCCTGGCTTAACGCCTATTTTATAAAGTTGCTGTCTTACTTCATATGGAGATACATTTTTTTTAGTTTCTATTTCTATTCTCCATACATATGTTGATAAATAGAATATTATAGCTAAAAAAAGCATCCCACCTATTACAAGAGCCCCTCTTCTTTTTAAACGTCCAAGGAAAAATAAAAATCCTCCACTTCCTACTATTTTCATTTTCCCTCTTTGCGACTTAACTATCTCTCGAGTTTTATAATAATCATCATAATATATTTTCACTCTAATAGTTGCTATATCAACTCTTTTTACATTAAGAATCTTTACATTTTCATTCCATAATATGTTTAAAACTCTCTCTGGAGATAGTATGTTAATCTCAACTACTATAATACCTGGTTTAAAAACTTCTGTCCCCATGCTAACTACCCCTCATATGCTATAGATTTAAACTTACCACTTATTGCTATAGTTGATTCCCCAATATATAATATTTCAAAGTTTTCTCCAAATATAGTTATTGGTATATTTTTTGTATTAACTTTTATCATACTTCTCTCAAAAGCAATTATTCCTTTGTGATTTTCAATTGTTATTTCCCCATCTCCAAGAATTGTAATTTTTGGTAAATTCAATAATACATCCTTTGGTAAATCAAGTTTTTCTGATAATACTTCTTTACTTCTATTAAATTTTTCTTGCATTCCTCTCTCTCCTCTAAAAAACTTCCTCACTGTACTTTATGATTAAAAGAAAAAGAAAATTACATTATTGTGTAAAGTAAAGATAGTTTAACTTTTAATATATGTTTTAATTTATATATAAAACAAAAAGAACCCACGTTAATGAGTTCTTTTGCTATTTATTAGTTAAATATTCTTTTTTCCAATTTGACTTATAAGTTTGCCTATAGTTATACCTAAATAATAAGTTTAACTATAAACATTACTTTCTCCATGTCTTTAATGTTATTAGCGCCCACTTCTGTAGCTGCTTACTTAATAATTTCTAAAATTGTTTGTTCATTTAACTGCTGAGGAAGGTAGTTTAGCAAGATTTTCTCTAAATAGATAAAATCTTTTCTATTTCCCTTTTCAAATTCAAGCATTACTTCTTTTTACTGCTTGACTTCTTTTGCTAAAATTTATATAACTTTATCGTCCTCAAGCGTAACACAATTGGTTATAACCCCAAAAGTATTGCAGACTTTATTGTAGTAATTATATTAAAACTAAATCTAGTCTTAATATATTTTACAAGTATCTTGAAGTCTATTTTTATATAGTTGGCATTTTCATACCCTCTTTTTAAAAGAAACTAATTCTTACTTGAATTTTCTCTTTCTAGCAGCTTCTGATTTCTTCTTTCTCTTCACGCTTGGCTTTTCGTAGTGTTCTCTCTTTCTAACTTCTGAAAGAACTCCAGCTCTAGCGCATTTTCTCTTAAATCTTCTTAACGCACTTTCAAGTGTTTCGTTTTCTCCAACTTTTATTTCTGACATCTATTATCCCTCCCTCCGCTAGCTCAAATTAATTAATTTAACTAAGCTACGGGCTTAATAACACACGCTATATTATACAATAGCTTAAACTAAAATGTCAACATCTAGATAAAAAAACTATTAACCTGGTGGCCATTTTAACTCTCTAGCACCTAATACATGAAAATGTATATGATTTACAGTTTGACCTCCATCCTCTCCACAATTATTTATGATTCTATAGCCTGATTCACTTATATTAAGCTCTCTTACCAGTTTATTAATAACTATGAATATATGTGAAATTATATCTGAATTTTCTTCATTTATATTATTTACACTTTGTATATGTTCTTTAGGAATTACTAAAAAATGTACTGGTGCTTCAGGACTTATATCATGAAAAGCTAAAACTTTATCATCTTCATAAATTTTATTGCAAGGAATTTCCCCTTTTATAATACTACAAAAAATACAACTCATAAATTCACCCCCTTAAATGTTTATAATATATTAAAATTTTCTATAAAACTTTAATTAAACAAGTGTTGCTTTAACAAACTCTTGTTCTGCTTCAGTTATTTTTACATCTACTATTTTACCAGTAATATCTAAGCAGTTGCAAGGAACTTCTACTTTTATATAATTTCTAGTATATCCTTCAAATATACCTTCTTTATCTTTTACTTCCTTTTCTATTAAAACATCCATATTTTTATTTAAGAATTTTTCATTAAATTCTTTTTCATTTTTATTACTTAACTCTATTAGAAGTTTACTTCTTTGTTCTTTTATATTTCCATCTATTTGATCTCCCATTTCAGCAGCTTTTGTACCTTTTCTTGGGCTATATTTAAATACATGAGTCTTTGTAAGCTTAATTCTCTTTAAGTATTCATATGTTTCATTGAATTCTTCTTCTGTTTCTCCAGGGAAGCCAACTATAACATCTGTTGTAATAGAAACATCTGGCATAGTCTTTCTTAGTAACTCTACTGAATCTTCATACTCTTTTGCTGTATATCTTCTGTTCATTCTTTTTAATGTTCCATCAGAACCACTTTGAAGTGATAAATGGAAGTGAGGACATAATTTCTTAAAACCTTTTATTTTTTCTATTACTTCTTCTGTAAAGAATGCTGGCTCTATAGAACCTATTCTTATTCTTTCTATTCCATCTACCTTTTCAATTTCTTCTATTATATTTATAAGAGTTATGTTCCCTTCTAAATCCAATCCATATGAAGCTGTATGTATTCCTGATAGTATTATTTCTTTAAAGCCATGCTCTGCAAGCTTATTAACTTCTTCTATTACCTTTTTAGGATCTTTTGAACAAACTGACCCTCTTGCATAAGGAATTAGGCAATAAGTACAAAATCTATTACATCCATCTTGAATTTTTAAAAATGCTCTTGTTTTATCTTGATAGTCTTCTATATTTAAGTCTTCAAACTTTTTATTTTTTAATACGCCTTCAACATGAACTTGACTTTTTCCTTCATCTTTAGCTTTATTAACGTAATAAACTACATCTCCTTTGTTTCTAGTTCCAAGTACAACATCAACACCTGGAATTTCTGAAACCTCTTTAGGAGCCATTTGAGAGTAACATCCAACAGCAGCTATAATTGCATTTTCATTAAGTCTTCTTGCTCTACTTATAATTTGTCTAGATTTTTTATCTCCCATATTTGTTACTGTACAAGTGTTTATTACATAAACGTCAGCAACTTCGCTAAAATCTACAACTTCATAGCCTTCTCTTATAAATTTTTCAGTCATAGCTTCTGATTCATATACGTTAACTCTACATCCAAGTGTAGCAAATGCAACTTTCATTAAACTTTTCCTCCTAAATCACCTAGCTCATACTGCAATAAAGAAGTAGCTACAAAACCAGCTGTTTCAGTTCTTAATATCCTACTTCCTAATGTAATTATATAAGCTCCTTTTTCTTTAAGGTTATTTATTTCATCTATTTCAAAGCCACCTTCAGGGCCAACTAGTATTCCAATATTCTTTATACATGATAAATCTATATTCTTTTCTTTTAATTCTTTAAATAATGTTTTTATTCCAAAATTTTCTGCATTTTCATATGGAACAAGCATCAAATCCATATCATTAATTTTTAATAAAACATCATTAAATTCTACTGGCTCAAGCACTTTAGGTATAATACTTCTTTTACTTTGCTTTGCAGCTTCTAATACAATTCTATTTAATCTATCAAGCTTTTTAAACTCACCCTTAAGTTTAACATCAACTCTTGAGGTTAATGTTGGGATAAATTCATGTATTCCAAGTTCAGTACCTTTTTGAACTATTAAATCCATCTTTTGAGATTTAGGTAGTCCTTGGAATAAGTGTATTTTAACTGTACTTTCATTATTAATATCTAAGTTTTCTAATATAGATACTATAACTTCTTGTTTGCTTACAGACTTAATTTCTCCAAGAAACTCAGATCCTTCACAATTATTTAATACTACCTTTTCACCTTCAGTAAGTCTTAAAACTTTATATATATGTTTTACATCATCACCTAATATTTTACCTTCATATTCTGAAAAGTTTTCTTTAGGAGCAAAAAATTTATGCATCTAATTCTCTCCTTAAAATACTAATTATTTTAATTTAGCAACTATGCAATTCCATTCTCCATCTTTATTGATTTCGAGAACTTCAAAGCCTGTTTCTTCTAACTTATTTGTAACCATTTCTACTCTATCATGAATTATTCCTGAAGTAATGAAATATCCGCCCTCTTTAATAACTCTTTTAACATCTTCTGTTAATATACAAATTATTTCTGCAATTATATTAGCTACAACTATATCAGCTTTGCCATCTATAACTTCAACAAGATTTCCATATAAGACTTCAATATTATCTAAATTATTAAAGCTTACATTTTCCTTAGCAGATTCAACTGCTACTGGGTCTAAATCCACTCCAACTGCAAGTTTTGAACCTAATTTAGCTGCTGCTATAGCTAATATTCCTGATCCACATCCAACATCAAATACAGTACTATCTTCTTTAACATACTTTTCTAAAGCTTGAATACACATTCTTGTTGTTTCATGTGTTCCTGTTCCAAAAGCCATACCTGGATCTAATTCTATTACTAATTCCTCTTCTGATTCTTCATATTTTTCCCAAGTTGGTTTAACTACTATTCTTTCTCCAACTTTAGTTGGCTTGTAATATTTTTTCCAATTATTTGCCCAATCTTCTTCGAACATCTTTTCATCTTCTACTTTTCCTAAACCAACATCTATTCCCATATCTTTTAATTCTTGTACTTTTTCATTTATATATGTAAGAATTTCTTCCATATTGTCTTCTTCTGAGAAATATGCTTTAACTACAGCAACTTCTCCCTTATGTTCTAAAACATTAATATCTGCAAAATCCCAAGTTAATGGTCCTTGTTCTCTTCCTAATATATCATTTGGGTCCTCAATAGCAACCCCTTTACAATCTAATCCATAAAATATTCCTGAAATAGGTTCTAGAGCCTCTGATTTTGTTATAACTCTTACCTCTATCCATGTTCCTTGCATTTAAATCAGTCCTTTCAAACATACTTTGACTAATTTATTATTTTACACTTATGTTAAGTTTCTGTCTAGGCTTAAGCATAAAAAAACTCCTATTCACTTACGTTTATAGGAGTTAGTTTTGTTTTTTAAACTAAAGACTTCCATTGTTATATTTAAAAATAGAATTTCTTTATTTTTAAACAGTATTCTTTATTTAGCTTCTTTTACTGCCTTTAATATTTCTTCATAGTTTGGTTCGTTAGTTATTTCTTCTAAATACTCTATAAATGTTACTATCCCTTCAGAATTTACTACAAATGATGCTCTAGTTAATAATCCTAACTCTTTAATATATGTTCCTGTATTTTCACCAAAGCTTCTTTCTTTATAATCTGAAACTGTTTTTACATTTTCTACTCCAGCAGCTCCACACCATCTTCCTTGAGCAAATGGTAAATCCATTGATACAGTATAACAAGTTACTCCTTCAATTTTTGAAACTTCTTCATTAAATTTTCTAACTTCCATATCACAAACTGGAGTATCTATTGATGGGACACTTAAAAATACTCTTACTCCATTTGTATCTTTTAATGAAACTTCACTTAAATCATTTGCAACAACTACAAAGTCTCTTAATTTTTCTCCTACCTTTACTGTTTTTCCTTCTAATGTTAATGGTGCTCCTTGAAATGTAACTTTTTTCATATATATTTACTTCCTTTCACTTTTATTTATTCAAATATATTTTCTCAAATTTCATTCATTACTATACCTTAATTATAACAAATAATTATTATTTGTAAATATATATTATCAAATATTATCTTATATAAATATTTATATAAAAATAAAATTCATAATTACATAAAGCTAATAACTTTATAATTATGAATCTTATTAATTAAAATATTAATTTATTTTATAAATATTTTTTCTACTAAACTAAATATTTATTTATTATATTTTCTAATTCATTTTTATTTTTTTCTATATATTCTTTATAAGTAAGTCCAGAATTATCTATATCAATTGCTAAATCATATAAAAAATCTGGTATAGTATCTGCAAGCATATCTCCATAACATTTACCAAGTTTAGTTTCTCCTACAGCAAAACATCCATCTAAATAAAGTGAAAAACATTCTGATACTTTATCATTTACTCTCTTTTTCTTTCCTGTAAATCCTATATGACCTATTTGATGAACACCACATGAATTACCACATCCTGATATATGCACTCTTGGTAATATGTCTTTTTCAAATTTCTTTTCTTTAAAGTAGCTCATTATGTTTTCTAAAAGTCCTTGGCTATTACATATACCAACTTGACATATAGGAATTCCTATACAAGATACACTTTGTTCAAATAATGTTTTTCCACTCATTGGTTCTGTTAAATCTAATATTTCCTTAGCTTCATTTCCATTTAAATTTCTTATATAAATTCCCTCACTCATAGCTAATCTTAATTCTACATCTTCTACATCCTCAATAGCATCTATCAAACTCTTTAAATCAGTTGTTTTTAACTGCCCACCTAAAGGATGTAAATAGACACTATAAAGACCTTCTTGTTTTTGTTCAAATAATCTTTTTGATTTTATATCTATTTTTATTCCAGGTTTATTGTAGTTTTTAAAGCTAACCTCTATATCCATATTTTTTTTAGCTTTAGCTTCTTCAACGTATTTTTTATAACATTCTATAAAAGCCTCTTCACCCATTCTATCTAATATATATCTCACACGTGCTCTATTTCTATTTTCATAATCTCCTTCAGCCATGAAGAATTTTACCATAGCTTCTATATAATAAAGAATCTCATTTGGATTAATAAGTTCCGGATATTCAACAGCTAATTTAGGATTTTGTCCAAGACCTCCACCTAAATATCCTTGAAAATAATTCTTTCCATCTTTTTTTACTGCTATAAATCCTAAATCTTGAACTGTACAATGTGCTGCATCTGAATTACTGCTTGAAAAAGAAACCTTTAATTTTCTAGGTAATTTATAAGTATAAATTCTTTCCATGAAATATTTTTCTACTTCTAATGCATAAGGTGTAACATCAAAAGCTTCATCTTTATTAACACCTGATAGTGGGGAAATTGCTACATTTCTAGGATAATTACCACCTGAACCCCTAGTATAAATATCATTGTCTAAAGCTTCTTTCATTAAATCACAAACATTATCTATAGATAGTCCATGAAATTGAATAGCTTGGCGTGTTGTAAAATGTATTTTTTCAACATCATACTTTTTAGCTAATTCATAAACTTTTTTTATTTGATCAAGTCTTGCTACACCTGAACTTAACCTTAACCTTATCATAAAAGTTTTACCACCACGTTGACCATAAACCCCAAATCCACCTGATGCATGTTTAAATTGCATTAAATTTATTTCTCCATTTAAATATTCATGACCTTTAGCTCTAAACCCTTCAATTTCATCATATAAAACCTTTTTTAATTCAGTCATATGCTCACCTCTAATAATATTTTTTTCATCCACACTAGATAGTTTTTATTATATCACTAAAATTAATACATTCTTAATAGAATATTCTTATAATACTTATAAGCTAATACATATGAATAATTTGTTCGTATTATAAAAAGTTGATACTAATATTATCACTTTTATAACTTTATAACTGGTCTAAATAACAAAAAAGTAGATTCCAAATAACATTTCGCCTTATAGTAATAGTTTTATTATTTTAACTATTTACTATAAAGTGAGAATATTAAAAGAATCTACTTTTACATTTAATATAAAAATAAATTTAATTTTAATTCTATAATTTATTATTTAAAAAGGTCTTTAAAGCCTTTTTTATGAGGTATTGTCTCCCCTGTTCCTTCACCACAAGCATCCATAAATGCCTTAAGAGCATCTTTTTGCTTTTCGTTTAAATTTTTAGGAATATCAACTATTACTTTAACATATTGATCTCCTCTTCCTGTGGAATTTACTCTTGGAACACCTTTGCCTTTTAATCTAAATAATACTCCTGATTGAGTTCCTGCTGGTATTGTATATTTAACATCTCCATCTACAGTTGGAACAGTTATTTCTGTACCTAATGCAGCCTTACCCATTGATATATGAGTATCTATATAAATATCATTGCCTTTTCTCGTAAACTTCTTTGATGGAGCTACATTTATTCTTATATATAAATCTCCTGGTGGGCCGTCATTTGTTCCATGTTCACCTTGACCTCTAAGCGGCATTACATTTCCTGTATCAACCCCTGCTGGTATATTAACAGTAATTTTCCTGTTTTTTCTAACATGACCTTTTCCACTACATTTTGAACAAGGTTGTTCTATTACTTTTCCTGTTCCACCACAAGTGTTACAAGTTGATGTACTTACAAAGCTTCCAAGAGGTGTTTGTCTTTGTACTCTTACTTGCCCTTGACCATTACAAGTTGGACAAGTTTTAGGTGAAGTACCTTCCTTTGCCCCATTACCCCTACAAGTTTCACACTTTTCACTTCTATTTATAGAGATTTCCTTTTCTACTCCAAATATAGCTTCTTCAAATGTAAGATTTAATGTATATTCTAAATCTTCACCTCTTTGAGGACCGTTTCTTCTTCTGCCGCCACCGCCGCCGAAGAAACTATCAAATATATCCCCAAAACCTCCCATATCTGAGAAGTCAAAGCCTCCAAAGCCTCCTGAACCAAATCCGCTTCCATCAAAGTCTGCAGTACCAAATTGATCATATCTTGCTTTCTTTTCAGGATCTGAAAGAACTTGATAAGCTTCATTTATTTCCTTGAACTTATCTTCTGCTTCTTTATTTCCTTGGTTTTTATCAGGATGATACTTTATAGCTAGCTTTCTAAAGGCTTTCTTTATTTCATCATCTGATGCACCTTTCTCTAATCCTAGAGATGCATAATAGTCTTTATTTGCCATCTATTTTTCACCACCAAATTTATTTCTACTTAATAAAAGGGAAGACGACTTATGCCTTCCCTCATATATTATAACTATTAACCTAGTCTGTTACAACTATTTATCTTCCTTAACTTCAAAGTCAGCATCAACTACGTTGTCATCATGAGCTGCTCCTTGATTTGCTCCACCCATATTGTTTGGATCAAATCCTGCTGCTCCATTAGCATTAGCATCAGCATATACTTTAGATGATATAGCATAGAACTCTTGAGTTAATTCTTCCATAGTCTTCTTTATAGCTTCAGTATCTTCACCATCTTTAATGCTATCTAATTCTGCAAGTTTAGCTTCTACTTTAGCCTTATCTTCTGCTGATACCTTATCTCCTAATTCTTCTAAAGCTTTCTTAGTTTGGTATGATACTTGGTCAGCATTATTTTTAACTTCTATTTTTTCTTTTCTCTTTTTATCTTCTTCTGCAAATTTTTCTGCTTCTTTTACTGCTGCTTCTACTTCATTTTCACTTAAATTTGTTGATGCAGTAATTGTAATGTTAGCTTCTTTATTTGTAGCTTTATCAACAGCTGATACTTTAACTAATCCATTAGCATCTATATCAAATGTAACTTCGATTTGTGGAATTCCTCTTGGTGCTGGAGCAATACCTGATAAAGTAAATCTACCTAAAGTCTTGTTATCAGCAGCCATTTGTCTTTCACCTTGTACTATGTGTATTTCAACTGATGTTTGACCATCTGCTGCAGTTGAGAATGTTTGGCTCTTCTTTGCAGGAATTGTAGTATTTCTTTCAATAAGAGGTGTAGCAACTCCACCTAAAGTTTCAATTCCAAGTGTTAATGGAGTAACGTCTAATAATAATACGTCTTTAACTTCTCCTGTTAATACACCTGCTTGTATAGCAGCACCTACTGCAACACATTCATCTGGGTTAACTCCCTTTGATGGTTCTTTTCCTGTAAAGTTTTTAACAGCTTCTTGAACAGCTGGAATTCTTGTTGATCCACCAACTAATATTACCTTATCAATATCACTTAATGAAAGGTTAGCATCTGCTAAAGCTTTTTTCATTGGTTCAATTGATCTTTGAACTAAGTCATGAGTTATTTCATTGAATTTAGCTCTAGTTAAGTTCATATCAATATGCTTTGGACCTGTTGCATCAGCAGTAATAAATGGTAAGTTAATATTTGTTTGTGTTGATGATGATAATTCTATCTTAGCCTTTTCAGCAGCTTCTTTTAATCTTTGAAGTGCCATTTTATCATTTCTTAAGTCTATTCCATTTTCTGCTTTAAATGTATCAGCGATGTAGTGCATAATCTTTTCATCAAAGTCATCTCCACCAAGCTTTGTATCTCCATTTGTTGATAATACTTCGAATACTCCATCTCCAAGTTCAAGGATAGATACGTCGAATGTACCACCACCTAAGTCATATACAAATATCTTTTGGTTTGTATCCATTTTATCTAAACCATAAGCTAAAGCAGCAGCTGTTGGTTCATTTATTATTCTTAATACTTCTAATCCTGCTATTCTACCAGCATCTTTAGTCGCTTGTCTTTCTGAATCATTAAAATAAGCTGGAACAGTTATAACTGCTTGAGTTACTGGTTCACCTAAGTAGCTTTCAGCATCAGCTTTGATTTTTTGAAGTACCATAGCTGATATTTGTTGTGGTGAGTGATCTTTTCCATCTATTGTAACTTTGTAGTTAGTTCCCATATGTCTTTTTATTGAAATTATTGTTTTATCTGGATTAGTGATCGCTTGTCTTTTAGCTACTTGACCTACTAATCTTTCTCCATTAGCTTGGAATGAAACTACTGATGGAGTAGTTCTTGCTCCTTCTGAGTTACTAATTACAACTGGTTCTCCACCTTCCATAACTGCAACACATGAATTTGTTGTTCCTAAATCAATTCCTATAATTTTTCCCATAATATATTTCCTCCTAAATCTCTATCATTTTTAATTTATTTATAAATTTTATTGATTTGTAGCTCAATTAATTTGCTACCTTAACCACTGTATATCTTATAACTTTATCGCCTCTTTTATATCCCTTTTGGAATACTTCAGCAATAGCATTTGCACCTAAACTTTCATCTTCAATATGCATTACTGCTTGATGAAGATTTGGATCAAATTCACCAGAAGCTTCTATTTCTTCAACACCTAACTTTTCAAAAGATCCTGAAACGCCTTTTATTGTCATTTCTATTCCCTTTTTAACATCATCTATATTTCCATCTGCTAAAAGAGCTCTTTCTAGGTTATCTAAAACAGGTAACATTTCCTTTAAAACATCTGTACAGGCATCTGTATATATACCTTCTTTTTCTTTAGCTGTTCTTTTTCTGTAATTTTCATATTCAGCTGTAAGTCTTAATAATCTATCCTTTAAAGCCTCATTTTCATTACTTAACTTTTTATTTTCGTCTTTAATTTTTCTCATTATTTTCAGAGGATTCGCCTCCTCTTCATTTTCTTCTTCTTTTTCACCCTCTATTTGGTCTTCATTAGTTTCTTCAGAAATTTCTTCTTCTAAAACCTCTTCTGGAGCTTCACAGTTTTTTGTATCGTCTACTACTTCTTCTTTAAACTCCTTGTTATCTTCCATAACAACACCTCATCTCTTTTTATTCTATGCTTTGATTTCTAAGGCTTTTATTTAACTCTTTCATAACCTGACCCATTATTGTTATTACCTTTGAATAATTTATTCTTTTAGGTCCAATTAAGCCTATAGTTCCTATTGGTCTTCCATCTAAAGAGTATTCTGCTGAAATTATGGAGCATTCCTTAGCTTCAGGGAAATAATTTTCTTCCCCTATTCTAATAGTAATATCTCCTTGTGGCTCTAAAAGTTCAATTAAGGAATCTTTATCATTTATTAAAGATAATATTTCTTTTGCCCTTTCGATATTATTGTACTCAGGGTAATTGAAAATATTTGTTGTTCCTTCTACTAGTATATCTGAATGATTTGCTTCTTTTAATGTTTCGTATAATGCTGGTAAAATTGCATTAAACAACTCATCAAACCCAGTTAATTCAGATTTTAAATTACTAATTACTTCTAGATTTATTTCTTCTATGGTTAAATTCTTAAGTCTCATATTTAAAACTTGATTTATCCTTTGAAGAGTCTCCATTCCTGGCATTTCAGTTACTCTAATTCTATGATTTTTAATAACTCCACTATCTGCTACTATCACTGATACTAAATTATGATTATCAATTACTAATAACTGAACTGATTTTATGTAGCTTTTTTTTACTGATGGAGTTTGAACTATAGATGTTAAGTTGGTTAGTTCTGACAATAACGAGCATGCCTGTTTAACTATTTTGTCTACTTCATACATTGCAGAATTAATAATGTACTCTTTAATTTTAAGTTCTTCTTCTTTACTTAATTTTTCAGTTTCCATTAACTTATCTACATATAATCTATACCCTTTATTAGAAGGTATTCTTCCTGCTGATGTATGGGGTTGTTCTAAATAACCCATCTCCTCTAGATCTGCCATTTCATTTCTTATTGTGGCTGATCCAACTCCTAAGTCATATCTTTTTGCTATTGTTCTAGAACCTACTGGCTCACCTGTCATGATATAGTCATTAATGATAGCCTGCAATATTCTAATTTTTCTTTCATCAATAGCCATAACATCACCTCTATCTGTTAGCACTCATTATTGTCGAGTGCTAATGACTACAATATCAATATATTCCTTCTAGGTTTTTTTGTCAATTTCATTAGCATTTAAATTTTTTTATATTTGCCAATTAATAAAAAATAACCTATACTTTCTCTTAATTTCTTACAATAACTCTTTTTTTCTTTTATATTAATTTTTATTATTTATCTAATATAAACTCACTCATTACAGTATTAGATATTTCAATTCCCTTTTCTGTTAGTCTTAAATTATATTCTTTTTTCTCTAGTAATCCACACTTTATATTTTTATCTATAATCTCACCATATATACTTGTAATATCAATTCCAAATCTTGATTTAAATTCTTTAATATTTATTCCTTCTATTAATCTAAGGCCCATAAACATAAATTCTTCCATATTATCCTCTAATGAATTTAATGTTATATTTTCTTCAACACTTTCTTTTTTATTTATTTTATCTATATAGTTTTTTACGTTGTCAATATTTTTATATCTATACCCATTTATAAAAGAACTGGATGCTGATCCTAGACCTAGATATTCTTCACATTTCCAATAAATTTTATTATGTAAACATTCATATCCACTCTTGGAATAATTCGATATTTCATATTGATTATATCCATATTTTTTTAAAATACTTTTAGTAACTGAATACATTTCTCTTTCATCATCTTCTAATGGTAAGTTTAGCTTATCTTCATCCCACATTTTATAGAAGCAAGTTCCCTCTTCTATTATTAAACTATATGCTGATATATGTTCTGGACCTAATTTTGAAATTTTCTCTAATGATTCTTTCCAATGTTCTAGTTTTTGATTTGGTAATCCAAACATTAAATCAACATTTATATTTTTAAATCCAACTTTTCTTGCTAATTTAAAATTTTCTTCAAAATCTTTAAATGTATGAATTCTTCCAATATCTTTTAAAAAATTATTTTGCACAGCTTGAAGTCCCATACTTATTCTATTTACACCATTTTCAAGCATTATCTTTAGCTTATCTTCTTCTAAAGCTCCTGGATTACATTCCATGGAAAATTCTATATCTTTTCCTAAAGTAAGCTTAGATAATGAAGTTAATACTTTTTTTATTTGATGCTTGTTTAAATATGATGGAGTACCACCACCAATAAATATGCTTCTAATTAAATAATCTTTACCTTTATTTTCAATTTCATCGCATAATGCATCTACATAATCATCCATAAGATAATCTAAGGATGCATAAGATGGAAAATCACAGTAAAAACATTTTTGTTTACAAAAAGGTATATGTATATAAAGTGCTACTTCTTTTTTTAATTTCATTTTTTATCTCACTTTCTTTATCTTATATTTTATAAGATTATTACCATATATAATAACCTAAAATTTTATATAACTAAAGGGAATAAAACAATATTATTCCCTTTAGCTTAGCAATATATTAAATTTCAATTAAATCTAAATTTATTACATTATGCTTAATAACATCTCTTTGAACACTAAATATTTTTGTATTTAAAGTTTCTCCATTAAAATTTATTTCCATATTTGAATTCAATCCATTTCTTAATAGATAAGTTTCTAATTTATATCCTAAAACTGATATTAATTGAACTTCTCCATTTTTTCTTTTTAAAGTTCCAGTAGTATATCCAGCATTTCTTAAAGATCTTCCTCTAGTTTTTACATCTCTTAATCTTGCTTCTAACATAAAATTCCCCACCTTTTCAAAAATAATTTTACATTTAATATATATTTAGTAAGGCTCCATTTAATTACAATTATATTTATTAAGTAAAGAACTTTTTTAAATATAGGTTAATTTTTATATCAATAATCTTTTTTTTGAATAAAATGCTTATATATCTATATTAAGGAGTGTTATTTTTTTGAAAACTTTTAAAATACTATCCTTTGATGGTGGTGGGGTAAAAGGAGCCTTATCTGTAGGAATTTTAAAACGGATTTGCAGAAGATATCCTAATTTTCTAAATGAAGTTGATTTATTTGCAGGTACTTCAACAGGTTCAATTATAGCTCTTGCCTTAGCTAATAATATGTCTGTAGAATATTTAGATAACCTTTATAGTTATACAGTTACTAAAGAAATTTTCTCACCATCACGATTTAATTTATTTAGACCTAAATTTTCAAACAAAAATCTTCACAATATCCTTACCGAAAATTTTACTGATGAGTTAACTTTGAAGGATTTAAATAAATATGTTTTTATTCCTACATTTTCTATAAATGGATTTAGTAAAGATTCTTGGGAACCGGTATTTATTAATAATCTTACCACTAATCCAACTATTGATTTTAAGGTTGTAGATATTGCTTTAGCTAGTTCTGCTGCCCCTACATTTTTTCCATCATATAAAAATTTTATAGATGGTGGTGTAGTAGCTAATTCTCCTACTGCCTCTGCTGTATTTTCTTCAATTAATTCAATAAGTTATATTAATTACTCATCTCAAATTAAACTTCTTTCAATAGGAACTGGAGATTCCCCAGATAAAATTACTGGAAAAACAGATAACTGGGGAATTGCCCAATGGTCATTTCATCCTTTTGCTAAAATGCGTTCTCCATTTTTATCATTAGTAATGGATGGTATGTGTAATTTAGAAGATATGTATTGCCGTGAATTTTTAAAAGATAATTATTTTAGAATTAATCCTAAAGTTTCTAAATTTATTGAAATGGATAACTATAAACTAGTTCCTTATTTAAAAGAAATTGCAAAAAATGTTGATTTGAATTTATTATATGAATTTATAGAAGAAAAATTTATTAATTAAATTTCCATTTTAGGTATATAAAAAGGTTAAGCCAATTTACTTAGCTTAACCTTTTTTATTAATCTACCTTAAGTACTGCCATAAATGCTTCTTGTGGTATTTCTACTGATCCCACTTGTCTCATTCTCTTCTTTCCTTCTTTTTGCTTTTCAAGAAGTTTCTTCTTTCTTGAAATATCTCCACCATAACATTTTGCAAGAACGTCTTTTCTCATAGCCTTAACTGTTTCTCTAGCTATAATCTTTGACCCTACAGCTGCTTGAATTGGAACTTCAAACATTTGACGTGGTATTATTTCCTTAAGCTTTTCCGCTATTCCTCTTCCCTTGTCATATGCTCTTTCTCTTGGAACTATCATTGATAAAGCATCAACTACATCTCCATTTAACATAATATCAAGCTTAACAAGTTCTGTTCTTGTATATCCTTTAAACTCATAATCTAATGAAGCATATCCTCTAGTTCTTGATTTTAAAGTATCAAAGAAATCATATACTATTTCATTTAAAGGAATATCATAATTTATAGAAACTCTAGTTTCTTCTAAATATTGCATGTCAATAAAGATACCTCTTCTTTCTTGACAAAGTTCCATAACAGCTCCTACATAATCTGATGGTGCAATTATACTTCCTTTAACTACTGGTTCTTCCATATAATCTATTTCTGTAGGTTCTGGAAGGTTTGTTGGATTTGTAAGTTCAATCACTTCTCCATTAGTTTTTATTACTTTATAAATAACAGATGGAGCAGTTGTTATAATATCTAAATTAAATTCTCTTTCAATTCTTTCTTGGATTATTTCCATATGTAATAACCCTAAGAAACCACATCTAAATCCAAATCCTAAAGCTATCGATGTTTCTGGTTCAAAGCTTAACGCTGCATCATTTATTTGTAGTTTTTCTAATGCATCTTTTAATTCTTGGTATTTAGCTCCATCAACTGGATATATACCTGAATAAACCATTGGTATAGCAGGCTTATATCCTTCAAGTGCACATTCTGTTGGTCTATCAGCTTCAGTAATAGTATCACCAACTCTTGCATCTCTTACATTTTTAATGGAAGCTGCTATATATCCAACATCTCCAGCTCTTAATTCTCCTATTGGTAAAAGTTTTGGAGTAAATACACCTACTTCTGTAACTTCATAAACTTTATTTGTAGCCATTAATTTAATTTTAGTTCCTTGTTTTACAACACCATCTATAATTCTTACATATGAAACAACACCTTTATAACTATCATAGTATGAATCAAATATTAAAGCTTTAAGTGGGCCTTCTTCATCTCCTTTTGGAGCTGGAACCTTTTCAACTATTGTTTCTAAAACATCTCCAATATTTAAACCTGTTTTAGCTGAAATCATAGGTGCATCATGTGCTTCAATTCCTATAATATCTTCTATTTCTTGTTTTACTTCATCCGGTCTTGCTGATTGTAAATCAACTTTATTTATAACTGGTGCTATTTCTAAATCATTATTTAATGCTAAGTAGCAGTTTGCTAAAGTTTGGGCTTGAACTCCTTGAGTTGCATCTACTACTAATACAGCTCCTTCACAGGCAGCTAAACTTCTTGAAACCTCATAAGTAAAGTCTACGTGTCCTGGAGTATCTATTAAATTTAATATGTACTCTTCTCCATCTGCTCTTCTATATATAAGTCTTGCAGCTTGAGACTTTATTGTAATTCCTCTTTCTTTCTCAATTTCCATGTTATCAAGAATTTGCTCTTCCATCTCTCTTTGAGTAAGAGTTCCTGTAGCTTCTAATAATCTATCCGCTAGGGTTGATTTACCATGATCTATATGTGCGACTATTGAAAAATTTCTAATATATTCTTGTCTATTACTTTTCATATATATAAACTACTAATCTTATTTGATTAATAGTCACTTCACCCCCATTATAATTAAATCAGCTAAATTATATCACAGAAACCACATTAGATGTCAATATAAAGTGAAACTTTTATTATTCTGCAGGGTTAACCCATTCTTTCTTTTCTGTATTTGAATTTTTATTATTTAAAAAATCATCTACTATACTATCAAGTTCTGTATTTGCTTTTTTATTTTGAGAATCATTACTTTTAGTTTTATCCTTTGAATCTTTTTTGAAATCTTCTTTTTGTAATTCTTTATTTTCTAAAGCTTCACTTTGTGGCTCTTTATTTTCTAGATTTTCCTTTTTTGAGTCTTGTTCTTTTGACTTTTCATTTTGAGAGTTATTATTTTCATTAGATGTCTCATTTTCATAATTTTCATTCTCGTTATTTGAAGTATCTTTTTTCTCTTTTAGTTTACCTTCTATTTTATCCTTTATACTATTAAATCCTCCAGATATACTATTTCCTATTGCAAAAACCTTTTCTACTATTGGATTTTCCTTATCTACTCTAAATTCTTTATCATTTATTCTTATAGTTGTATCTTTATTTTCATCATTTGATTTATAAATTTTAATTGAAGCATCATCTTTTATAAATTCTTCAAAATCTGCTCCAAACTCTTCCTTTACAAGCTCATAATTATCTTCTCCAGTTCCTATTGGTGACAAAGCTTTAGTATTTATTATATTAATTTGAACAAGACCTATTGCTATTATTAATGCAAAACCTATTGTTGCTATTATTATTTTTTTATTTAACAAATGAGCACCCCCTAGTATTTTTTCTACCTATAAGGATGCTCACTTCATGAAATTTTATTCACTTAAGTTAATTTTTACTGTCTATTTAAATGCTCTGCTAATATTCTTGCTATATATTTTGCAGTAAGTTTCGCTTCTTGTGCTGTATTTATATTTGCTCCAACTTCAATTAATAACGCTCCATCACTTAAGCCACTATTAATTGATAACTGTCCATACTCATAAATATAAGTAGGCTTTATAAGGTCTGGAAATAGTGATTTCCCTATTCCATATAATTTATCTGCTAAAGCCTTATTTGCTGAATATTTTTGACTATTTTCAGCTGTAACAAACATCATCTTTGCTAAATCTTGCCCATTTAAATTAGCTGTAACTGCATTTTTATTTTCTGAACCATCTCTATGCAAATCTATTATAAGCTTAAAGTCTCCATACTTATCTAAATAACTTTTAACTGTTTCATTTGACCTTGCGTAACTGTTATTATAAACAACACTATGGTTAGTTTTATCATGTATAACTGATATTCCATACCCTTCTTCAAGTTCCTTTGTAAGCACATCTCCAACACCAACAACATTAAAGTTACTATCTGTTGTATCTTTTTTAGATTCTGAGTAGTTTTCTGTTGTATGTGTATGATAAAGTAATATTTCTGGTTTGGAATTATCTAATGCCTTTTTTAATGAAGGGTCATATGCAGCGCTTACCTTATTTAATTCAGCTAATTCCTCTGGGGTAACCTTTGCAATACTATTATCATTTAAATTAAATGGTTTTAAACTAGGTATATGTTTACTAATTATAGAGTTATTAAGAGATTCATCTCTAAAGAAACTTATTTCCTTTCCTATAATTCCATAAGCATTTATATTTCCAACACCTAGAGCTTCTGATATTATAGTTTTTAATGATAATTTATTTTCCATATAATTTTCCTCATTATATGTTTGCTCTTTTACTATTGGCATACCGATGTTTAACAATTGAACATATGCATATCCACCTCGTTCACTATGCCTATTAATTACTCCTATAGCTCTTGAAAAAAACACAACTATTAAAGCTATAATCATTATATATCCAACTCCAACCCCAGGTATGTTTGCCTTGGATTTTCCTCTGCTTATTTTTCTTTGTTGTCTACTATTAATTCCTTCTCTTAATTGATACACGATAATTCCCCCTTACTCTATCTATGTATATTAGAGAAGTTACATAATTATTAATCTATTTTTAATTTAATTCATAAATTTATTTATATCTTCCATATCTAGGTTTGGTTGAATTGCCATATTGATTCCATTTGCAATTATTTTAGCTAATGATTCTATTACTGCATCAACATCTTTTGGTGTAACCATTAAATCTCCTACAAATGGATTTAATATTTCATTAATTAAATTACTTTTTTCAACTTTATCTACTGACTTTAGCATATTATAAAATTCTTTTCCTGTTTCAGCTTTTCCTATAAGTTCATCTAATAATAAATCTATTGTATCATTTGCAATTGTTGATGCATGAACAACAGTTGGAACTCCTATAGCTATAACTTTAACACCTAAGGACTCCTCATTTATTTTCATCCTATGATTTCCAACACCTGCTCCTGGTGATATTCCTGTATCACTTATTTGTATTGTTCTATTTACTCTTTCTAATTTTCTAGATCCAAGTGCATCTATGCAAATAACTAAATCAGGTTTTATTTTATCTACTAAAGATTTTACTATTTCTCCTGTTTCTATTCCTGTTACTCCTAAAACCCCTGGAGCAATACAACAAACTGGTCTAACAGAATCATCAATAGCATCGGGCATTACTGTCTTTAGATGTCTTGTAACCATTATTTTTTCTGTAACCTTTGGTCCTAATGCATCTGGTGTTACTTTCCAGTTTCCAAGTCCTACTACTAAAGCTGTTTTTTCTTCTGAAATATCAACTAATCTTTTTAATACATTATCCATAACCTTAGCTACATTATCCATTGATTCTCCATCATAATGAGTAAACTCTGGAAAGTCTATTGTTATATAATTTCCCTTAGGCTTTCCAAGTTCTTTTCCTGCTTCATCACTTTCTATAGTTACTGTTGTAATTTTTATTTCACCTTCTACTTCTTCATCTACAATAACTCCATCTAATTCTCTTTTATTTTCTTTTGTGTACATATCTTTAGCTTCAATTGCTAAGTCTGTTCTTACATTTATCATAAAAATCCCTCCAAAAATTCTTCCATCCCTCTTATTTTTCCTTAATGTTTTAATTTAATACTTGAACTTACAAACTTTCAGTGTTATAATCTAGTATGTTAAAAACGAACTCGAACGCAGATTTCCCCAAAGCTGCAGAGAGGCCCTATAAAATTTTAAGGGGGTGAATTAGAAATGGCAAACATTAAATCAGCAAAAAAGAGAATTAAAGTTACAGAAGCTAAAACTGCTCAAAACAGAATGATCAAATCAGCTTTAAAGACTGCTATAAAGAAGTTTGAAGCTGCTGTTGCTTCAAATAATGCAGAAGAAGCTAAGGTTCTTTTCCCTAAGGCTGTTAAGTCTTTAGATATGGCTGCTCAAAAAGGAGTATGTCACAAGAACATGGTAGCTAGAAAGAAATCAAGATTAGCTGCAAAATTAAACGCTATGGCGTAATCAAATAAGAAGCCGGTCCAATTGGACCGGCTATTATTTTACATAATTTTACTTAATCATAAATGTCTTAAAAAGCATAAGTTCCATTTCTGTTTGTTTATCTACTCCTGATGACTTTATTTTTCTTTCAGTTTCTAAACATAATTTTAAAAGTTCTTGTAATTGTTTTATTGTAAATTTATCACATTGTCTCATAAGCTTTTCACAAATAAACGTAGGTAATTTAAATTTACTTGCAATATCATCTGCTCTTTTCCCTTTTGACATTAATATTTTTATTTCATATAATCTTTTAAAGTTATTTTCTATATTAGTTATAATAAGCATATGTTGGTCTGCCTTAAAAAGCAATTGATCCATTAAATCTATAGCACGTTCTGCTTTTCTTTGAGATATTAAATCTATTAAGTCGAATATATCATCTTCACTTGAATTTGGAATTAATTTATCAATATCACTTCTTTTTATTTCTCTTCCATTTGTATAAGATATAAGCTTATCTACTTCTCTTTTTATTACATCAAAGTTATTTTGAACTTTTTCTACAAAGTACTTAATTTCTATTTTTCCTATTGATTTACCTTGTAATTTAAATAATTCTTCTATTTTTTTCTCATATCTATCTCTTTTTAATTTATCGAAATGAACTACAGTAGATATCTTATCTAAATTATTAAGTTTTTTATTTTTCTTTGGTGTATCTCTTTTATCATTGAAAAGATAGTACATTATTAATATTGTATATGGCGGCATATCTTTAAGATATTTATTAATTTCTGTATAAATCTTTGTACCTGAGCTATCTGTCTTTTCCTTTAGAAAATCTGCTCTATATACAACTACAACTTTTTTATCTCCCATAAAAGGCATAGTTTCACATGCATTTAATATGTCTTCAAAGGTTGTAGTCATTCCATCTAATTTAATATAATTAAGATCTTGAAAGCTTTTATCTACAACTTTATCTACAAGTAAATTTATACCTTCTTTTATTAATTCTTCATCTAATCCACAAAAAATATACGAATTTTTTATTTCATTTTTTTTAACTTGATTTTCCAACAAATCGAAATTAATCAAAATAGTAAAGCCTCCTTAGTCTAGCCTTAAAACTTTATTCTTAAGTATTAATATTTTATCAAAACTTCCGTTATTAAAATCTATTATATCATATTCATCTTCTTTTTTCTCAAAAGAGGATACCTTTAATGAATATAACTTTCCATTTGTATTTAGTATAAAATCTTTTCCACTTTTCTTTATATTTATATACTTATTTATTTTAATTTTTTCTATCTCTTTATAAGTATTTGTAGCTAAGGATATTCTTTCAAGTTTCTCTAAATTTGCTTTACTTTTAGTTTTTACCAAAACTCTGTCTCCTCTATAGGATAAAAGTATTCCTCCATCTTTATAGTATTCAATTTTAGGAATAGGGCTATATATAACAATTATCACATATATAAGCATTATATATGGAAAATAGATAAATTTTTTATAACCTTTTTTATAAAAATAATATGCCATAATTATTGATAAATATAAAAATGCTAAACTCTCATTTACATATATTATTTCTGGCATTATATTCATAATCCAATTTGTAAATATATCTATTAGTACTGTACAATAGTGGACTATAAAACAAAGATAATTAAATATAAATGGTATTTTAAATGTTAATACTAATAAATTTCCAAGTATTATAATTAAACTTATAATAGGTGATATAACTAAGTTTCCTAATATAAATCCTAAAGAAAACTCCTTAAAATAAATTATAAGAACTGGCAATGTAAAAATTTGTGCAGAAATACATATAGAAAGAGATTCCCTTATATACTTAGGTAATTTATATAGTTTTTTATTTAAAGCTTTATTAAATAAAATTATGCCTAAGGTAGCCATAAATGTTAATTGAAATCCAACCTCAAAAATACAGTATGGTTTCATAAATATTAAAATTGTTCCCGCTAAAGATAAGGATGAAATTGGATTGTAATTTCTTTTTAATGGCATTGCCATACTAGTGCATAATAGCATTATATATGCTCTAATAGTTGATACTGATGCACCTGTAAATATTACGTAAAAAAACGCAATAAAAGGCGCCAACTTTGATCCAAATATCTTTTTAAGAACCAAATATACTAAAGCCATATGCATTCCTGATACTGCTATAGCATGTAAAACCCCTAAATTTTTCATTTCATTTTTATCTTCTATATCTAAAAATTCTGTATATCCAAAAGCTATGGATGAAACTAATGAACCTCTACGCCATCCTAATTTTTCTTTTATTTTATAAAAAATATCTTCTCTTATTTTATATAATTTTCTACTTATACCTTCAAATTTCTTTTCTATAGTGTTTATTTTATAATTTCCTATAATACCTTTAGTTATTTTAGTATTTTTCTCAAACTCTCCAGTTACTAATATTTTTTCTCCTATATTTAAATTTTTAATTTTTCCAGCTAAATATACCTTTCTTCCTTGAACTTCACCAATTCCACCATAAAAATTTAATGATGTAACCTTTATTTCTTCAATATTATTAGGTATATATTTATAATAAAAAATATTATTTGTAATTGAAACTAAAAATATTAATATAGTTATAAAAGTTATAAATAAACTACTTTTATAATAAATAAATATAAAAAAACAGCTAGCAATTATTAATGCTAGCCATTTATATTTAAAAATAATATTAAAACTAATACTTGCTAAAATAACACTTCCTAAAATATAGGACATTAAATTTAGCTCTTTTTCTTTAAGCAATGGCATCACCTCTTTAGGATTCTTGCCATTTTTTAATAATTATATCTCCTACTATAAAACTTAATAAAAGTCCACCTATTAGTATTCCTAATAATTGTGAATAAACTACTGAGGTCATAAAACCAATAAGAGCTAACGCTACCCCATATATTATAATTGCTATAAATAAAAGTCTTACACCATTATTAAAGCTTCTATAAGATATTCTACAATTTATAATAGTTGTAAGTAATGATATACCTCCAATTAATGCGCATGCTATAAATTCATAATGATCCTTAACTAAGAATATACCTATTATTGGAATTGAAATAAATAAAGCACCTCTAATAATAGATTTTTTACTAGATTCTTCTTTTCCAAAACACATATTTAATAATATTATTGGTGTTAGTAATAAAAAGTTCATAACCATCGTTGTATATTCATTAAATAATATTGATTCTGTAAATAAATAATGAAAATTAAGAGCAAATATTTGTGATAACATTACTAATACATAAATAGTAATACCTTGTACAATACTTTTATCCATTTCAATATTTTCTTTTAATAATTTAATAAAAGCCTTTACTGCACTTTCGTTTGTGTATATATCTCCACTTCTTTTTAATAAAGATGATGCTTTTCCTTTTACAATTCCTACTTGTGCCAAACTTACAAGTGGTAAATCTCCTAAAGTTTCTCCCTCAACGGCTACTTTAAAACCATCTTTATTAAATAGTGATACTATTTTAGTTTTTAGTTCTGGTGTTAGTCTACAAAAAACTCTTGTTTTTGAAATAACTTTACAAAACTCCTCTTCACTTAAATAACTTAATTCTATTCCTGAAATAACTTCTTCTGATGAAGATATTAGGTTAAGCTTTCTACCTAAAACTTCTCCCGTAATTTTATTATCATCTGTAAATATTATAGGTAATACTTTATTTCCCATTAATTCTTCTATTTCTTCTGTTATACCTTCTACAAATGGATTTTCTAATGCTATTAAACCAACAAATACTAAATTACTTTCTATGTTTTCTTGTTCTGATGGTTCATAATTAAAGCTTCTATAGGCTAAGGCTTCTGTAACAAGACCTTCTCTTGAGAAATTCATATCTGCCATTTTTATTTTTAATATATCCTCATTTGTTAATTCACGTTCAATACCATTTACTAATACATGAGTTGAAACTTCTAAAATGCTATCTAAGTTTCCTCTTGTATTTGCTCTATATCCTTTTCTATTTTTATTTACTGTAGTTATTAATTTTCTATTTGTATCTCGTGGCATTTCAAATTTTCTTTTATTTTTACTTTCTATAGTTCCTTTAAATAATGATTTTTCTAGTCCAAATTTAACATATGCAATTTCAAACATATCGCCTTTAGACCATTTACTATCATTATTATATTTTGCATTATTACACAATATAGATATATCAAGTAATCTTTTAACATTTATATCATTAACATCAAGCTTATTAGCCCCTATAATTTCTTCATTAGTATATACCTTTTCTACATAAAGTTCATTTTTTGTTAATGTTCCTACCTTATCTAAGAACATTACTTTAACATCCTTTACTAAATCTATAGTTGAAAAGTTTATTATTTCTATATTTTCATCTTTAAATCTGCCCTTTATAATCTTAACATATTCTAAAATTATTATAGGAGTACAAATGGATAAAATAGAAAATATTCCATATGCAAATATAGCTTCTTTACTTATTAGCTTTTCAGGTAATATTAAACCTAAAATAACTTGAGTTAGTATTAAACAAATTCCAACCTTTGACGCTATATTTTCTACCCTTTGAATCATAGTATGTTTTTTTACATTTACAGTATTTATAACTCTAAGCAATTTACCTAATTGAGTGTTATTTCCTGTTTCAACTACAATCCCTTTACCTTGTCCATCTTTAATTATGGATCCTCTAAAGAGCATATTATTTATATCTCCTATAGAACCTACATATCCACTAACTTTAGTCTCATATTTATCCTTTAAAAAACTATCTCCTGTTATACTTCTTTCATCTACTTTAAGATCTTTACTTTCTATTATTCTTATATCTGCTGATATAAAAGAATTCTTTCTAAAATAAACAATATCTCCTTTTACCAATTCCTCAGCTTCTATAAGTCTTTCAATACCTTCTCTAAGAACTAAAACTTGTGAAGTATTTAGATTTTGTAATATTTCAACCTCTTTTTCTTTAACTATTTCAAAATATATTTTAAAGCTTACACTTAAAATTAATAATAACCCTGTAATAATTGCTAATGAATTAAAACCCCTTATAGCAAATAAAATAATTATAGTTAAAATAAAATAAATATACTTTTGCTTTAATAGTCCCTTTAAAATATTAAGCTTTCCTCCACTATAAGGTAGACAAATTCTGTTATCCCCGTATTGTGTTCTCCTTATTTCACAATCATATTCATATAATCCTTTGTTAATACTACTACCAAGTAAATCTACTACTTTAACCCAAGTGTTACTATAATAGTCCCTCATTGGTTCACCTTCTCCCACGATTTTATAATTTAATTTAAATTATAATATATCTTTTATTATAACTAAAAAACCTGACATTTTATAGTATAAATTGTCAGGCTTAAAATATCAAAACATTAATTAAATTTTTTTTAAGATTTTGTTTTAGGATTAAAAATAACTGCCATAATATATCCAAAGAATATAGCTGCTGTTACTCCACCTGCTGTGGAAGTTATACCTCCAACAAAAGCTCCTAAAAGTCCTTGTTCATTAACAGCTTTAATAGCACCCTTAGCTAATGAGTTGCCAAATCCAGGAAGAGGAATGGAGGCTCCAGCACCTCCTATATCTATTATCTTATCATATAATCCAAAGGCACCTAAAATTGCACCTAAAGTTACAAATATTACCAAAATTCTAGCAGGAGTTAATTTCGTTGTATCCATTAATATTTGACCTACTACACAAATAAGTCCTCCAATTATAAAAGCATAAACATAATCCAATTTAAACACCTCTTTTATTTTCCTTTATATTCAATAGCTACAGCATGAGCTATACCTGGAATTGTTTCTCCTTGTAAAGATGATGTTGTACTCATTAATGCACCTGTTGAAATTAAAAGCACATTTTTAATTTCTTTTCTCATTAATTTTTTATAAAAATACCCAGTTGCAACTACGGCAGAACAACCACAGCCACTTCCTCCGGCATCAGTATTTTGTATAGCATCATCAAATATCATATCACCGCAATCAACATAATTTTCTCTTATATCGTATCCATATTCTAATAAAAGTTTATTAGTTATTTCTTTACCTACCTTACCTAAATCACCTGTTGCAATAACATCATAAAAATTTGGTTGTCTTCCAGTATCTTTAAAATGTTGTGCAATAGTATCTACAGCTGCTGGCGCCATAGCTGCTCCCATATTGTTTGAATCTTTAATTCCATAATCTTTTACTACACCTGTAGTTACATAAGTAACTTCTGGGAAGTTTCCTTCATGACCTAAAACCATAGCACCTGATCCTGTAACTGTCCATTGAGCTGTAGCACTTCTTTGTGAGCCATATTCTAGAGGAAATCTAAATTGTCTTTCAGCTGCACTAAAGTGTGATGATGTTGATGCTACAACATACTTTGCAAAATTTCCATCCATCATCATAGATGCTACACTTAATGATTCAGACATAGTAGAACAAGCTCCATATAGTCCAAAGAATGGAATGTTAAGTTGTCTTGCTGCAAAAGAGGATGATGTTATTTGATTTAAAAGGTCTCCTGCAAATAGGTAATCTATATCTGTTTCTTTTAAGCTCGCTCTACTTATAGCTCCCGTTATTGCTGTGTACATCATTTCACTTTCTGCTTTTTCATAACTATCTTTACCACAAGTATCATCATTTAATATTTCATCAAAATATTCTTTTAAAGGTCCTTCACCTTCCTTTGGACCAACAATAGAATATGTTGCAATTATTTTAGGTGGATTTTCTAATTTTACAGTATGTTTTCCTATCTTTTTTATATTGTTTGTATTATTCATATTTATCCTAACCTTTCTTGTATAGTAATCCTTTTTTTTCTACTTACATAAACATTTGAATAAGATAATAAATAATTCCTATAATAACAGAACTACCAACACCATAAACAAGAACCGGTCCAGCTATTGTAAACATCTTCGCTGCTACACCAAAAACAAAGCCTTCTTTTTTAAATTCTATTGCTGGTGCAACAATGGCATTTGCAAATCCTGTAATTGGTACAACAGTTCCTGCTCCTGCAAAGTTTGCAATTTTATCATAAATTCCTATTCCAGTTAATAATGCTCCTAGAAATACCATTATTATAGGTAGCCAAGTTTTAACTTCTTCTTCTGGAAAACCATTTTTAACTAAAAGCACTTGGATTATTTGTCCAATTGTACAAATAGCTCCACCAACTAAGAAAGCTCTTGCACAATTTTTTACGATTTTAGGCTTTGGTTCTGCTTCTTTAGTAATCGTTTGAAACTTATTAACTATTTGTTGTTCTTTTGGCATTCTTTTTTTAGACACAATAATCTCTCCTTTCGATATAATTTATTATCCCAAAAAAACCAGATAAAACACTGGGATATATTGTTAAATACCAAAAGAATTATAACTTATTTAGCTATTATTTGGATATTTATATAAATTTATAAATAAAAAAATCCTTTGACCTTTACAATCAAAAGATTTTTTTTAAATCTTTATATTCATTTTTATCAATCCTTCTAATTATCCTTTGTATGTTATTCTTCAAGTTTTTGCCGCATTTGTACAAGCACTTTCTTTTCTATTCTCGATACTTGAACCTGGCTTATCCCAAGTAATTTTGCTACTTGAACTTGAGTTTTATCTTTAAAGTATCTAAGCATTATTATTTGCCTTGCTTTATTATCAAGGCTTCTTAAAGCTTCCTTTAAAGCTATTCTATCTATCATACTACTATCATCTTCGCCTTTTTCGCTTAATTTATCTATAAGTAAAACAGGTGCTCCATCATCTTGATGAATAGTATCATATAGATATTGTAAACCTACTGAAGATTCTATTGCAAATAATATTTCTTCTTTATCTACTCCTGAAAATTCTGATAGCTCTTCTATGGTTGGATCTCTATCTAATTTTTTAGTTAACGCTTCTTTATCAAAATGTATTTTTCTTGCTAAACTTTTTACATTTCTACTTACTTTAATTATTCCATCATCTCTAATAAATCTTTTTATTTCTCCAATTATCATAGGAACTGCATAAGTAGAAAATTTCACGTTAAATTTTTCATCAAAATTATTTATAGCTTTAACTAGTCCAATAGACCCTATTTGAAATATATCCTCATAATCGTATCCTCTATTTAAAAACTTTTTACTAATGGATGATACAAGAGGTAAGTTCATTTCAATAAGTCTATTCATAGCTTCTTGACTACCAGCTTTAGCTAGAGATATTAATTGTGAGTTATCATCATAATTATACTCCTCTTTTCTTATACTTCCATTTTCCATATACTCCACCTAACTTACTGCATTGAATTTCTTCTTCATTATAATCTTTGTTCCCTGTCCTTCTTTACTTTCTACTTCTAAGCTATCCATAAATGTTTCCATAACTGTAAAACCCATACCTGATCTTTCAAGCTCTGGTTTAGAAGTGTATAAAGGTTCCCTTGCCATTTCAATATCTCTTATTCCTTTTCCAAAGTCTTGAATTGTAATTGTTATTTCACTTTCAAATATGCTTGCTTCTATTCTTATTATTCCCTCTTTTTTATTATCGTAACCATGAATTATAGAATTTGTTACAGCTTCTGATACTGCTGTCTTTACATCTGTAATTTCTTCTATTGTAGGGTCTAATTGTGATACAAATGCAGCCACTGCAACCCTTGCAAATCCTTCATTTTGGGATTTGCTCATTAACTCTATACTTACTTTATTATCTACATCCATCATCTTTAAACCCCTCCATTAAATGCATCTTACTGCTTCATCTACAGTGTCATATATAGTTATTATTTTATACATACCTGAAATTTCAAATACTTTATTTACGGTTCTATTTATTTCAGCTACACAAATTTTTCCGTCTCTATTTTTCATTTTTTTATATCTACCTATAACTACTCCAATTCCTGAACTATCCATAAATGTTACACCATTAAAATTTAATATAACTTTTCTTATGTTATCTCTATCTATTCTATCATCTATCTTTACTCGCACCTCTTCTGCGCTATGATGATCTAACTCTCCCATTAGGCTTATAATTAACTTTTCTTCATTTTTGTCGAATTTTAGATACATATAATCACTCCAAAGTCTCTTTACCTTAGAGCAATCCACCTCCTTATAAGTTATTAAAAAGTTTTTCCTTCTTTTTCCATAATTTTAACATATTAGTTTATTCCTAGTCAAATATAATTATTCTTTTATTTCTATTTTTTACAATTTATACATCTTTAAAGGAGGCAATAATTTGCCTCCTTTAAAGATTCACCTATTCTTTTTCATTTTTTTCTTCTTCATTTTTTTCTTCTTTATTTTTATATTTTTTTATTTCATCATTAATAATTTTAAAGAAATCCTCTACAGTTTCATTTTCATTTAATATCATAGTTTCTATAGCATCTTCTAAACTATTCATTGTATAAATATGAAAATCTCCATTATCTATTGCTTCTTCAACTTCTTTGACTAAAATAACCTCATCCTTATTACTTTCTGGTATTAATACTCCTTTATTTTTTGTTGTATCTATTAAATTGCAAACTTTAAAGAACCCTTCAATTTTTTCATTTACACCACCTATAGGCTGAACTTCTCCAAATTGATTTATAGATCCAGTTATAGCTATATTTTGTTTTACAGGTCTTTTACTTAATGCTGAAAGCATACATATAGTTTCTGCAACTGAAGCGCTATCACCATCTATTAATCCATATATTTGTTCAAAGCTTAAATGAAAATCAACTGGAATATCTTCATATGGATTTAATAGGTTGTTAATTAATCCTTTTAATATATTTATTGATTTTTCATGGATTTTTCCACTCATTCTACTTTCTTTATGAATATCAATTATTCTTCCTGAGCCCTTATATGCAACACAAGTAACCCTCATAGGTTTTCCAAAAGAATGATATCCAGTATCTAAAACTGCTAAGGCATTAATTACACCTATTTTTTCTCCTTTTACAGATATTAATATCTTATTTTCTTTATACATTTTAATAAACTCTTCTTCTACTCTTTCACTTTCATATGCTACTGCCAATATATCTTCTTTAGATATTGATCTAGCACCTCTATTTATAGCATAATCATTTGATAAAGTTATTAATTTATCTATATCAAAATCATCTAAATTTATTTTATTTTTACTACTAGCTTTTCTTGAAAGATATTTTAATATTTCTTTTATTCCATCCTCTTCTATACTCATCAATTTATTTTCTTCTACTTTTTCAATTATATAATTTTTAATATAAAAATTAACATTTTCATTTGAATTAACAATTGTATCAAACTCAGCCCTTAGTGGAAATAGCTTCTTAAAATCTTCATCAAAATTATATAATGTATCGTAGGTTTCATAATCACCTATTAAAATAACCTTTAAATTTACAGGTATTGCTTCTGGTTTCAATCCATTTATAGACATAAATTCTGCATATCCTTTAGAGGAATCATAAATTATCTTATTTGAAATAAGGGTCTTTTTTAAATAGTAATAGCTATATGCATTACTAGCTAATGAGCTTACTCTAATTATTAAACATCCTCCGTTAGCCTTTAATATAGAACCTGAATTTATTAAAGATATATCTGTTGTATAAACTCCATTATGGTTTTCATATTCTATAAATCCCATTAAATTATTTACACTTGGATCTTCTTCATAAATAACATTTGGATGTTGGTTCATGCTGTTATCTACAAGTACTTGGACTTCATATTTATTAATTATTTGATAAAGTTCTTCTTCATCATCTTCCATTTCCATTGTATAACAATTAACTATTTCTTTTTCTATTGATATAAAAAGTCTTTCTAAATATTCATATACATCGTCATCATTAATAAACTCTAGTAATGCATCATCTTTATACTCTTCCATTTCTGTATTTAGGAAATCTGTATATATATCTTTAAGCTTTTTCATTGATTTTGTTTCTATATCTTTTAGCTTACCTAATACAACCTCCGCTTTTCTTTTTAGTAACGATGCTTTTCCTACAATCATTTCTTTTGTATCTCTTTCAAGGTTATCATACTCTTTTTCTGTCATTATCTTACCATCTCTTAATGGAATAAATGCAAACCCCTTATTAGTTACTTTTACTTCAAAGCCTTCATTTTTTGCTAGCTCCATAAGTTCCCCTATATAATTATTTCTTTTACTTTGAATTTCATCTATGATATCATCCTTTTCATCGTTTGTTGAATTATTATAAAAATCTTCTATAATTTCTATATAATAATTTCTTATATTTTCCACAATTTCTTTTAATTTTTTTCCTGTTCCATTTTCTACAAAAAGAGCCTCTGGTTTTTTTTCATCTTCTAAAGTTACATAACAAATATCTTTAGGAGGACTTAATTTACTATACTGCTCCTTAATATAGTTTATTAATATTTTTAATTTATCTTTTGAAAATGAATCTATTAAATAGAGATTGTAACCTTCTTTATTTATGTTTAAGGCTCTCCCAACTTTTTTATATGCGTCCTCTATTTCTGGAATCCCTTTAATTTTATCCTCAAAATCTTTCTCTTTTATTTTAAGTTCAAACTTAATTTCCTGTGGAGTTAACTCTTTTTTCATACTCATCCCACTTTCAAATTACAATTGTTGTAATTTATTAGAAGCAGTTCCCCCCTTTTTTAGTTAGTTAATATATAAGTATTCTTAACTATTGTTTTTAGGGAATGTTTTTTCTTTTAATTTGTAAATAAATTTATAATATTATTTGTATAAATAAAATACCTCCGTAAATAAGGCTATATAAACCTATATTTACGGAGGCTAATTAAATTATCTATTTTTAATTTTAATAAATTACTTCATTAATTCAATAAAGTTATCTATAGCTTCTTCTGCTTTTTTATACTCTTCTTCTGATGGTACGAAGCAGAAAGATAATCCTGGATCAACAGCTTTAAGTTTTAGATCCTTTAGTCTTGAAGTAAGCATCTTAACACCTTCTCCACTCCATCCATATGATCCAAAGGCTAATGCTGCCTTTCCTCTATTTATAATTGGATTAACAAGTGATAATAAGTCCCAAGCTGGTTTTACTGCATCTTGATTTATTGTTGGTGATCCTATCATTAATCCTTTTGCCTTTTCTATTTTTTCTATACTTTCTTCTAGAGGTATAGAAGTTATTTCTGTTACATCAGCACTATATCCTTTGCTGATTAATCTTTCCTTCATAAATTCTGCCATAGCTTCTGTATTTCCATAAGCTGAAATATAAAATATTTCTACCTTATTGTTATCAACCTTAACTTCTTCTGCCCAAGTATCATATAAATCTAAAATATTTTTTATATTGCATGTATGCACTGGTCCATGGCTTGGTGCTATAAGGTCTATTTCTAAATCTTGAATTTTGCATAGTCCCATTTTTACAAATCTTTTAAAAGGTCCCATAATACAATCAAAATAGTATTTCATTTCTACAAAATACTCATCACATAAGCTTTCTGTTATTTTACCTTCTGGACAATAGTGACATCCTGTAAAATCACATGTAAATAGAACTTTTTTCTCTTTTACATATGTAAACATAGTGTCTGGCCAATGTAAATTTGGAGCTATTATAAACTTAAGTGTATTTTTTCCTAAACAAATTTCTTCCTTTGCTTCTAAAGCATTAAACTCTCTATTTAATATATTTTTAAGATAATTAAGTGTTGCCTTTGATCCTATAACCTTTATCTCTGGATAATCTTCTATAAGCTTTATTAAAGAACCACTATGGTCTAGCTCTGTGTGATGAACTACTACATAGTCTACTTTTCTATCTCCAATAACCTCTACTAAATTCTTTTTAAACTCTTCATAATATCCATCTTTAACAGTATCTAAAACTGCAACTTTTTCATCATTTATTAAATAAGAATTATAAGTTGTTCCTTTTTTAGTTTCCATTATAATATCAAAAACTCTAAGTTCTGGATCTTTTACTCCCACCCAAAAAATATCTTCTTTTAAAACTTCTGACTTCACAGACCAGTACCTCCTATAATCTAACATTCATATTTATTGAATAAGTAATATTTTAACATATATAAACCTTTATCACAAAATCTATATTTATTCATTTATTAGTTAAATTCCTTATTAAACCCTAATTTACTCTAATCTTTTGCATTATTTTGCTATTTTAACATATATGATTTTTCTTCAATTTCTACAATATACTCATAATGCAACGCTCTTGTTAATGAAACATATAACAATCGTTGATCTAATAAATTTTCTCCATAATTATCATTACTTGGGTTATATATTATTGTTCCATCAAATTCTAGACCTTTTGTTAAATATGACGGAATAATAAAAATATCACCAGGTGACTCTTTTTCTGTTCCCTTTATTAAAGATATTTTATATTTGCTATTCTTTTTAAATAATTTTTCTAAATTTTTAGCTTCTTCTAAGCTTTTAGTAATAATTGCAACACTACTTTTATTTTTATTTTTTATTTCTAAAATAATATTATTTATAACCTCTATACTTTCTTTAACACTATTACAAGTTATAATTTGAGGTTTTTCACCATGCCTTAATACTGGCTTAGCAGATTTTAATCCTAAATTTTGAGCTTCTAATGCTCCATTTGCAAAATCTATAATTTCTACTGTAGATCTATAGCTTTGAGTTAGTTGAATATATGTAGCCTTACCATCAAAAACTCCCTCAGTTATATCTTCCCAGGTTTTTACTCCTTTATAGTAATAAATTCCTTGTGCTAAATCACCAACTAATGTAAGAGAATTTCCTTTTGCTAAGCTATTTATTAAATATATTTGAAGTGGATTATAATCTTGAGCTTCATCAACAACTATATGTTTAAATTTTTCTTTTTCTTCAACACCTTCTAATAGGAGGTTTATATATATAAGTGGTCCTAAATCATCTTCATCAATAATTCCATTTTTAGAATTTTCAAGAACTTCTTCTTTCATAAACTCTGATAAGCTTTCTGGAATTTTGTTTAATGTTGCAATCTCAAATAGTTCCCTATTTCTAAATAAATCTAAATAAATATCCTTTGAAGTTATACCTCTCCATGCCTTAAAGTATTCATTAATTTCCTTTTTAGTATTACTTCTTATATATTTTTTAATTTCATCTCTTTCTCCATATACTTTTATAAGTTTCTTTCTTCTTTCCTCTCCATCTTCCATTTCTAATTTAATTTTTTTAATTTCCGCATCCCAATCTATATCTATTTGCATACATAATATTTCTATTTTTTCTTTTACTTTAAGTCCTAGATATCTTTTTATTTCATCTTTTCTTTTATTTATAGGGAATGTTTTTAAATCTTTTAAATAAAGTCTCATTATTTCACGTTTAGTAAACATAACATACCCTTTTATTTTAATATCATCTATTTCAATAGATTCACTTTCTAATAAAGCAATGTATCTATCTATTATTGTTTTAAAATTTAAAGTTCCCTTTATTTTAGATGAATTAGTAATAAATTTTTTCTTTGAATTATCTTCACATTCTATTAGTTCCTTTATTTTTTCATCTTTTGTCTTTATTTTACCTTTAATTTTTAGCTTCTTTAAAACTAACTCTTGGAATGTTGTTTGATTTACTTCATCTACTCCAAGATTAGGTAGTATTTCTGATATATAGTCTAAAAATAACTTATTAGGAGCTAAAACTAAAATATCTTTTCCTTTAATAGTATCTGCATATCTATAAAGTAAATAGGCTAGTCTATGTAATGCTATTGTAGTTTTACCAGAACCTGCTGACCCCTGTACTATTATAGGTAAGTTTTTAGGCCATCTTATTATATCGTTTTGTTCCTTTTGAATAGTTGCAACTACTTCTTTTAGCTTTTTCCCTCTGCTTTCTTCTAGGTTTATTTTTAAAAATTCATCTACTAAATCTTTTCCTTCTGCTTGACTTACTATAATTTCATTTATACCCTCATCAAATATTTCTTTTAAATCATTATCCTTAAATAAAAATTTTCTTTTTAAAGATAAATTTCCTTCTATTACTCCAACTGGAGCTTTATAGTAAGCATATCCACCTGTCCCACTATAATAAAGATCTGATACTGGAGCTCTCCAATCAACTACTATTTCTTCTCCATCTAAACTAGAGCTTATAGCCTGTTTTCCTATATATATACTTTCATCTTTTCCTCTTAATTCCCTAAAATCTACTCTACCAAAATAAGGTGACTTTAGAGCTTCTTCATAATTTTCTATTTCTTTTTTTAATACTGTATATATTCTCTCCGTTATTTCTTTTTCTTCACTATAGCTTCCCTTTGCTTCTTTAGTTAATACCCTAAGCTTACTTCCAATATTGTCTTGATTTTTTTTCTTTTCTTCTAATTCTTCATTAATATGTTTTCTTTTATCATTTAAAATAATTATTTCTTCTTCTAATCTATTATCCATATACTTACCCCTGACTTAGTTAATGCTTTAATTATAGGTTAACATAATATCAAATTCAATCCTTACATATTTAAAACTATTTTAATATACTAATATTCCCATTATTCATTATATCATATTATCCCAATTATTCCCTATTTATAAATTGTTTATCCTTTTTTTGAATTCTTTATTCTTTTTTTCCATATTTTATATAAATATTCAAGAAACTATTTTACTTTTTAATCTTATGGTGATAGAATTTTTACGTACATTAAAAGGAGGTAATAGTGTGTCAAAACAAACTAAAACACCAAATTACATAAAAATAGCAGTTGATATTGCTCATAGAATAGTAAATAATGAATTTGTTGAAGGAAGTAAAATTACAGGTAGAACTACATTAGTTAGCCTATATAACGTATCTCCTGAAACAATTAGAAGGTCTCTTGCACTTTTAAAAGATATGAATGTAGTTGTTGTACATGAAAAAAGTGGAATAATTATAAACGATAAAAATCTTGCAAAGGAATTTTTAAATAAATTTAAAACTCAAACAGATTTTACTCATTTAAATAATGAAACTTTCAATTTAATAAAAGAGAGACGAGCAATAGATGCTCAACTTGAAAAGAATTTAAACTCTATTATAGAATTTGCTACTCAACTTAGAAATGTTGGTTCAATAATCCCCTTTGAAAGTATTGTAGAAGAAGGAAGTATAGCTGTAAATAAAAGCATTGGTGAATTAAACTTTTGGCATAATACAAAAGCAACTATAATAGCTATTAAAAGAAATGGTGATCACTTCTTATCTCCTGGTCCCTACTTTAAAATATTAAAAGGTGATATTTTAGTTTATGTTGGAGAAGATTCAGTTTTAGAAGCTGTTAAAAATTATATCTCTGGCTAAATAAATTAGCTATATTAAAATTCGTTTTAATATAGCTAATTTATTTATATATCATTTTTAAACATAGCTGTTTTCCAAATTAAGTATATATAATTTAATGTATCTTAATTATATATACTTAATAAAAATGTATAAATGTTATCTAATTAATACTATTTAATACAATTTTGCCATATAATACTCATCAACATATTTTCCATCAACAAGCATTGAATTTTTCTTAATCCCCTCTACTTCAAATCCACTTTGTTCATATAAATACTTTGCGGTAGTATTAGGACACATTACTGTTAGCTCTAATCTTGTAACACCATTTTCTCTTGCCCATAAATCAAGCTTAGAAAATAGAGCTTTTCCAATTCCCATACCACGAAAAACGGCTCTAATGCCCACAACTATATATGCTGTATGTTTAATTCTATTTGCTACGCCTCTCTGTGCAGAAAGAAATCCAATAATATCATTATCTTCTGTTGCAACTAAAAGTAAATTATCTCCATCAATACATTGTCTTATCATTTCATGTATTCTATCTATATTATTAGGCCTCTCATTTGGTTCAAACATCATATACTCTGTTTCTTTATCTAAAGATAATAACATATTTAAAAATTTATTTTCATCTTCAAATTTTACTTTGCGAATATTCATTATTCCTTCTCCTTTATTTTACAATACCTAAAAAATTCGTAATAGGTTATTGGTACTCCAATTACAGCTATAAACCCTTGAGTTCCCATGATGAAATTATAATATTTTTCATCAACAAATATACTAATAATAGCAATTGATATTATTGTTAATCCCATAATTAAAAGATTTCTTCCAACAATTTTTGATGTCTTATCTTTATCATGTTTTTTATCATCAAAGAAGTTAATAATATCTCCTGCATTAAAATACTTTATTATAGCTCCCAAAAATGTTAATATTCCTCCTGCTAAAAAAGCAAGCATAAAAATCCCTGTTAAATCTGCTGGTTTCATAATCAATCTCCTTATTTCATGACTTATACAACTTTAAAACAATATTTATATAATAAAATTTAAAACTAATTAATTTTCCTAAATTTACATAAAATATCATCTAAACTCACTTAATTATTTCTTTGGTACCATCAGTTTTTACTATCTTAACCTGTACATCTTCTATATCACTAACTGTATACCAAAATCTTTTTCCCCTTTATGCATTTTATCCATTGTTTTTTGAAAAAACTTTTCAAATGTATCTTCTTTTGAGCAACTAATTAAAACTGATATTAAAAGTAAGGCTAGAACAAAAATTTGTTTTCTCAATTTTTCTACGCTCCTTAATTATTTTTTTATATTAATATTTTAAATATATATCCAATTCTACTTTATAGTTATATATTCATTATACATAAATATAATCCAACAAAAAATATTATTTACTTTTTATTCATTTTATAGTAATTAAATTTATTATTGATACAACATAGGAAATTATTGTAATATTCATACATAGAAGTTCTATGTAAGGAGGTATAAATATGTTATCAAAGGATTTAGTTGCTGCTTCTTCAAAACTATTAATACTTTCATTACTTGCTACCAAAGAAAGCTATGGTTATGAAATTATAAAAAATATACAAATACTTTCAGGTGAAAAAATAATTTGGAAGGTATGTTATATCCAGTATTAAAAAAACTTTGTGAAAATGGTCTAATAGAGGCCAAGTGGAAAATAGTGAATGTTTAACTTAGATGACAATATTAATCATTGGAAAAATGAACTAAAGAAAAGATATGTTTTTACAGATGATGATATTAATGAGTTAGAATCCTATATTAAGAATATTTATTAATCCATTAATGAAATTAGAAACTCTCAGAATTCTAGGTATAAATTCATTTATAGAAGTAATACTCGGATTAAATTATAGTTCTGATTATCAGTTGTTACCTTTGCCATTTCATTATTATTAGGATTAGTATGTATTTATTTTTCATTGTTAAGTAAGAAAAATATTATTAACTCTATATCAAAATGGTTTTTATATTTTAATACTGAAAAAATATATACCAAATTTTTAATTATATCAATTCCTTTAATAATACATTTATTTTCACAATTTTTATTAATATATTTATTATAGACTTTATCTTTGAAGCTCTAAAAAAATCCCATACAAACAATTATAAGTTTTTTATATTATGTGGTAGTATAATTTCTCCTGTAATTTTAATAAATGCTCTTATTTTGTTTTTAATTCCAATTATATGTGGCCTTATATTAATTATAGAAAATAAAGAAGAAAAACTTAAAAATTTATAAATTCTCCAACTAATCAATAAAGGATATCAAAATTTCTTATGATATCCTTTATTGTTTAAAATCATTTTATTTATTATTATTTTCTATTATAATTTCTTCATAAAGTTTAGATACTTTTTCTTTACTTAAACCTGTAGCTTTTACAATTATGTCTATTTCTATACCTAATCTTAAAAAGTTCTTTGCATTTTCTATATTTGCTTTTTCTATACCTTGTTCTATACCCTTTTCTATGCCCTTTTCCATACCTTTTTCATAACCCTCTTCAATAGCCTCTTCTATTCTAGTAGCTTCATCATGAAGTGCCATTTCACGTGAAAGGTATTCTGCTCTTGTTTTTTTATCTTGACTCATAGTTGTTAAAACATGCACAGCTTTATCGATGTTAGGATTTACTTTTGCCATACTTTCTAAAACCTCCTTTGAATCTGCTTTTATAAAGTTTATCCATTGGGATAAATCATCATTTTCATTATAGCCTTTTAATTTTTTCATTTCTAGAAAATGTATTTCTAATAAATCAGTTAATATGTAATTTTCTTCTTCTTCTTTTATTTTAAATATACTATGATATTTTTTTGTATCTAGTGTATCAAAGTCTAATATATTTATGCATACTGTCTTTTTTAGTTTACTATATTTTGCCCCAGCTTCTAATTGCTCTGCATATATTTTTGACCAGTAGTAAAGACTTCTTTGAGGCATATAAATTGTTCTTGCAACCTGTATTTCTATATCAATTTCAATATTATTATCAATAGTTGCCCTAATATCTAATATACTCTTTTTATCTTGTATATTTTCTTTTGGAAGTTCACTATTAAGGATTTTTATATCCTTAATATCTATTTTTAAAACTGATTGTAGAAATGCTATTAATATATCTTTGTTTTTTTCATCTCCGAAAATTCTTTTAAAAACATAGTCATTTTTAGGCTTCATTAAAAAGCTATTATCATTTATATCTATTTTCATAAGTCCTCCGAAAATTTTGTCTTTAGTTTAATTCTTTACATTGTTTATTGTAATTATATCATTAATTTATAATAAATAAAAATAAAGGGTATCAAAATTTCTTATGATGCCCTTTAATAGCTTTTTACTTATTAGTTTTTAAATGAATGTATTGGAGCTGGAATTCTTCCACCTCTTTGTATAAATAATGAAGATGAGTATTTATTAATAGGCATAACTGGTGCTGTACCTAAAAGCCCTCCAAATTCAACTAAATCTCCTACTTTGCAACCTGGTGCTGGTATTACTCTTACTGCTGTTGTTTTGTTATTTATCATACCAATTGCTGATTCATCTGCTATCATTGCAGCTATTGTTTCTGCTTTGGTATCTCCTGGTACTGCTATCATATCAAGTCCAACTGAACAAATAGCTGTCATTGCTTCTAGCTTTTCTAGGTTTAATGATCCGTTAAGTACTGCATCTATCATTCCTGCATCTTCTGAAACTGGTATAAAAGCTCCACTTAATCCACCTACATGACTACATGCCATTACTCCACCTTTTTTAACTGCATCGTTTAAAAGTGCAAGTGCTGCAGTAGTTCCATGTGTTCCAACTACTTCTAAGCCCATTTCTTCTAATATATGTGCAACTGAATCACCTACTGCTGGTGTAGGTGCTAAAGATAAATCAACTATTCCAAATGGTACTCCTAATCTTTTAGAAGCCTCTTGTGCAACTAATTGACCCATTCTTGTAATTTTAAAAGCTGTCTTTTTAATAGTTTCTGAAACTACGTCAAAGGATTCCCCTTTTACTTTTTCTAAAGCTCTTTGAACTACTCCAGGTCCACTTACTCCAACACTTATAACCTTATCAGCTTCTCCAACTCCGTGGAAAGCTCCTGCCATAAATGGATTGTCTTCAACTGCATTGCAGAATACAACTAATTTTGCACATCCAAATCCTTTTGTTTCTTTAGTTAATTCTGCTGTTTTCTTTATAATTTCGCCCATTTCTTTAACTGCATCCATGTTTATTCCACATCTAGTAGAACCCACATTAACAGAAGAACATACTTTACTAGTTTTTGCTAGTGCTTCTGGAATTGAATTTATTAATATTTTATCACCTTTTGTATATCCTTTTTGAACAAGAGCTGAAAAACCACCTATAAAGTCTATTCCTAAAGTTTGAGCTGCTTTATCTAAAGTTTCTGCAAACTTTACATAATCTTTTTCATCTGTAGCTCCAGCAATTATTGATATAGGAGTAACTGATACTCTTTTATTAACTATTGGAATACCAAACTCGTTTTCTATTTCTTTTCCCACTTTTACTAAATCTTTTGCTGAAGTTACTATTTTATTATATATTTTTTCTCTTGCTTTATCTCCATCAGAATCAATACAATCTAATAATGAAATTCCCATTGTTATTGTTCTTATATCTAATTTTTCTTCTTCAATCATCTTAATTGTTTCTAATATATTCCCAGTATTCATCATATTTCCTCCGGCCTAAAGTGTATGCATTGAGTTAAAAATTTCTTCTCTTTGTATTTTAACATCAACACCTAATTCTTCACCTTTTAAAAGTAATGATTTTTTAATTTCTTCAAATGTAGCATTAGACTTTCCTAAATCAATCATCATAATCATTGTAAAATATTCATCCATTATTGTTTGATTAACATCTAAAATATTAATATTAAGTTTTAATAATTCGCTACTTACTCCCGCCACAATACCAACTTTATCTTTTCCTATAACAGTTAAAATCCCTTTCATTCTTTACACTCCTTTTTATATGTGGTGTATTTACTTATACACTTATTTATTTCATACATAAACTACATATAAACAATGTACACTACATTTTTTATATAATTTATTTCTAAAATATTACTAAGTTTTCTATTTGATTTTAGTTACCTTATTACATTTACTAAATATTAGTATATAAATATTATTATAATTTTATACTCACCACGTAAATTTGTCAATTTTTTTGCAAGATAATTCGTATTTTTCAAAAAATTAAAAAGATGCCTAATTATTAAAGCATCTTTTATAAAATACTGGATATTAAATTATTTTTATTTTTTTTCAATATCTCTTGTTGCAATAACATCAATTCCTGTATTTAATATATTTTTAGAAATAATATCTCCTAATTTAACTGGAGCTTCTACTTTTATTTTATTTAAAGCCTCCATACATTTAAAGTTTAAATCCTTTGGTATTGCTCCATTAGTTTTAACAGGTACTACAGGTAATTCCCCTTCACTAACCTTAACAGTAGTTGTAATTACTCTTACAGGATTTGTAACTTCATTTATTCCATATTGTTCTCCTCTTTTACAAGTATTACCTGTAACTTTGTTATTTTCTATGTCAACTTTTAAATGACACCCCATTGGACAACATATGCAAATAAGTTCCTTCACCATTTTACTCACCATCCTCTAATGATATTACAATATCTTCTTTTATATTTTCTAGCTTAAACTTAGGAATTAAAATCTTTTCCATTTCTGCTGGTGCTAGGTGATTTCTCTTATACCTTGCTATTTCTCTATTTCCCTCTCTTACAACTAATACCTTATTAGAATAAATATTATTAACTCTCATAAAGATTGTTAAAGTATCTTCTACAGCTTTTGTATTCACCCTTTGAGGCACTGTATAATTTATATTTTTTCCATTAACTATATTTATATAGTTTTCTCTATTTAAACTTCCTTTAATATATTTAGCTGCTGCTTTCCCTGCATGCTTTGATTCCTGTGTAACAAAATCAACTAAATCATGAACATGAACAACATTTCCACATGCAAAAATTCCTTCTATTGATGTTTCCATATTTTCTGTTACTATTAGTCCATTTGTTCTTGTATCTTTATTAATACCTGCCTTTAGTGATAATTCATTTTCTGGTATTAATCCAACTGATAATAATAAAGTATCACATTTGAATTCCTTTTCAGTACCTTTTATTGGTCTTCTATTTTCATCTACCTTTGCAATTATTACTTTTTCAAGCCTTTTATTTCCTATTACATCAACTACTGTATGTGATAAATAAAGAGGTATATCATAATCATTTAAGCATTGAACTATATTTCTATTTAATCCATTTGAATATGGCATAAGTTCAACTACACCTTTAACAGTTGCACCTTCTAATGTCATTCTTCTAGCCATAATAAGCCCAATATCACCAGATCCTAAAATTAAAACCTCTTTTCCTGGCATATACCCTTCCATATTTATATATCTTTGTGCTGCACCTGCTGTAAATATTCCTGAAGGTCTATCACCTGGTATTCCTATTGCCCCTCTTGTTCTTTCTCTACATCCCATTGCTAATATAATAGCTTTAGCTTCTAAAATCATATACCCATCTTCTGAGTTTATAGCATGTATTTTTCTATCATTCTCTATTTCTAAAACCATTGTATCTAGCTTAACTTCAATCTCTGTATCCTTTACCATATCTATAAACCTTTTAGCATACTCTGGTCCTGTTAATTCTTCTTTAAAAGTATGAAGACCAAATCCGTTATGAATACATTGATTTAAAATTCCACCTAATTCTTTATCTCTTTCAATAATTAAAATATTTTTAATCCCTTCTTTATATGCTTCATAGGCAGCCCCTAATCCTGCTGGACCTCCACCAATTACTATTAAATCGTATTTCATACTTCCTATCCCCCTACTTAGATTTCCCTGTTAAAATATATGAACCATCTTTTTCTAAAACTATACTTTCTATAGGGATATTTAATTCTCTTGCTATAATTTCTTGAACCTTTGGTCCACAGAAGCCTCCTTGACATCTTCCCATGCCTGGTCTACATCGTCTTTTAACACCATCTAATGTTATTTGACCAAAACTTCTTTTTATAGCATCTACTATTTCACCTTCTGTAATACTTTCACATCTACATATAATTCTTCCATAGCTAGGATCTTTTTTTATTAATTCTCCTTTTTCTTCACTTGTTAATTCCATAAAGTTAATTTGCTTTCTATATGGATTAAAATTTTCATTTTTAACTAATTTAAGACCTGCTTTATTTAATATATCTACAACTTCTATGGCTACAGCTGGTGCTGATGATAAACCTGGTGACTTCATTCCTGCTGCATCTATAAAGCCTTTTACCTTTTTATTTTCTTCAACTATAAAATCACCTGTATCTGGTGTTGCTCTAAGTCCTGCAAAATTTCTTATGCTTTCTCTGAAATTAACCTTCTCAGTTGTTTTTAAAGCTTTACTTCTAATAAAATCTAACCCATCCATAGTAGTTTTTAATGATTCTTTATCTTCTATTTCATCAGCATTTGGCCCTACTAAAAGGTTTCCATGAACTGTTGGAGTAACTAACACTCCCTTTCCCTTTTTAGATGGACATTGGAATATTGTATTGGTAAATAATCCACCTTGACTTTTATCCATTACATAATATTCTCCTTTTATAGGAATTATTTTAAAACTTTCTTCACATATTAAATTATGAATCTTATCAGCATAAATCCCTGCTGCATTAATTATATATTTAGCTTCTATTTTATCTCCTTTAGAAGTTTTAATAATAAAGTTTTCCTCTTTAGAAATATCTATAACTTCACTACAAACCTTTAACTTTCCACCATTTTCAATTCCATTTTCTATTAATGCTATTGTATATTCAAATGGTCCAACTATTCCTCCCATTTTGGCATACAAAGCACCTTTAACATTCTCACTTAAATTTTTTTCTTTATTTAGTACTTCTTCTTTATTTAATATTTCAAGTCCCTTTACGCCTATTTTTTTCCCATTTTCATAAAGTTCTTTAATTGTTTCCATATCATTGTCGTCAAATCCAATTACTAATGATCCATTTCTTTTAAAAGGAACTGAAAGTTCTTTGCAAAGTTCTTCAAACATTTCATTTCCTTTTACATTAAGTTTAGCCATTAATGTTCCAACCTTTGGATCATATCCTGAATGAACTATTGCAGAATTTGCTTTACTTGTTCCCATAGATACATCATTTTCTTTTTCTAAAATTACTGTCTTTAAGTTGTATTTTGAAAGTTCTCTAAAAATTGAAGCCCCGATAACTCCAGCACCTATTATTGCTACATCATACATTTTACCTTCCTCCTACAAAACGCAAAAAAGCCAAGCCAAAAACAGGGATAATTGATTCCCCCTATTTTTGTGCTTGACTCTAATTCTCTTAGCACACTAAATATGTTATGGTTATATATTATCATTTCTACCTAATATTGTCTATAGCGTTTTCTGAAAATTCATATTTTAATTTAACTTTTCTATAAAACTAACATAAAAATTAGCTATTCCATATTCCTTGCTTAGTTGTAGATACGCAAGTAGCACCTGACTTTAATGCCATAATTACCTCTTCTTTTGTTTCTATCAATCCTCCTGAAACTATAGGTTTACAAGAGAATTCTGATAACTCTTTAATTACCTTTGGTATTATTCCAGGCAATATTTCTATAGCATCACAAGTATTTACTAAATGCTTCTTTGCATTCTGTAAAGATAAGGTATCAAAAACAAATACCCTTTGAATAGCAATAAACCCAAGGCTATTAGCAATTTTCACCACTGGAGATTTAGTGCTAATAATTCCATCAAAGCTTGTCATCTTTTTTAAATACTTAACAGAAACTTCTTTATTTCCTATTCCTTCTATTAAATCTATATGGACTATTCCTACTTTATTACTATTAGTTATTTTATTGCTTATTTCTTTAACATTTAATATATCTCCAAATAAGACAAAAATAACTTGAGATTCACTTTTTAAGGCTAAAGATAATTCTTTTTCATTTTTTACTGCTGCTATTATTGGATTCTCTTCTAATAATTCTCTAATATTCATTGTACCCCTCTGTAATCATTTACTTCATGTATAATTATGTCATGGCTTAATATTACTGTCAATTGTACTAAAAGTACTATAAAATAAGTACTATAAATAAGTATTATATTAAGTGCTATATTAAGTGCTATTATATTGCTTTAGATTTATATTAAACCTTAAAAGACACCCTATAAAATAGAGTGCCTTCTTCTTATCTTTTTAAATAATATTCCATTACATTTTTCACTTTACCTACTGGTATATGACTACCACCTCTTCCCTTAACATTTTCTATCATAATTGCCAGGGAAATTTTTGAATCTTCTGGATTTACAGATACAAACCATCCATTTTCAGTTCCATTAGTATCATCTTGAGATTTTTTTATTTCTGCTGTTCCAGTTTTACCAGCTACAGTTATTCCTTGTACTTTACCATCTGTAATTGTACCATCTGAATCATTTATTAAAGCTGTAAATGCTCCTATTAAAGTTGGTAAATTCTTAGGATCTATAGCTTTCTCTTTCCAAATAGAAGCTTCGCTATTTTCACTTATAACTAATCTTGGTTTCATAATATTACCATTGTTACCTAATGCACTATATGCTAATGCTACATTTAATGGCGTAACCATTAATTCACCTTGTCCATAACCTGTATCCGCTAGTTGTATATCTCCTTTTATTGTTCCCTCATTAGATATTTGAGATTGTCCCATAGGATATTCAAAGTTTAATTCTTCTCCATAACCAAAGCCTTTAATACCATTTATAAATTTATCTGCTCCTACTTCTAAAGCAACTTGTCCAAAATAGATATTATCTGAATGGTTTACTGCATCTCTTAAGTTTACTGCTTTGCCTGGGTCTGTTACTCTAGTTATTTTATAATTTCCCCATGAACTATCTTTTTGCCATGATAAACCTTGTATATCTCTTGCTTCACTTGGATTTAGATTTCCATTATCTAAACCGATTGAAGCTGTTAATAATTTCATTGTTGAGCCTGGAGAATATACTTTATTAAATCTATTAATTTCGTCTGCGTTATTACTTTCTTCCCAAATCTTTTTTTGAGTTTTTGTTACATATGTTGTAAATACATTTGAATTATATGATGGTGAGCTTACCAGTGCTATTACTTCACCTGTTTTTGGATTAACAGCTGTAGCTGCTCCCTTTTCTCCAGTCATTTCGCTATATATTTTATTTTGAAGCTCTGAATCTATAGAAAGCTTTATATCTTTTCCATTCTCAGCATCTTTTTTAGCTACTGATATTTTATCTAATCCTCTTTCTATATATATTTCTCCTCCATCATTTCCCTTTAATTTACCTTCATAAACTTGTTCTAATCCAGCTTTTCCAATTAAGCTTATATCTGTATATCCCTTATCTGAATTTGCTTCTAACTCCTCTGCTGTAATAGGCCCTATATAACCTATAAGTCTTCCAAAAGCTTCTCCACCAGAATATACTCTAGATATTTTACTTTTTATTAAAATTCCTTCTTTTTCTCTATTAGCTAATGTTTTTAGTCTTTCATCACCTTGCAAAATATCTACTAAATGAACAAAAAAATCTGGATTTGAGTTTGCTTCAAGCTTTTCTTTTATTGTATCTTCACTGATATCTAAAGTCTTTGCTATCTCAGTTATTTTTGCATCTTTATTTTCTTTATCAAATTCTAATGGATGGATACCTAAAACTCTTATTTCTCCATCTTGAGCTAAAGGATTATCATTTCTATCTAAAATCTTTCCTCTACTTGCTCTAAAACTATCAACTCTTACTTTGTCTCCCTTTACCATTTCAGGAAATATTAATGATTCATCCCATTTAATTTTAAAAGTCTTATCTTCTTTTATTAAACTTACTTTAAAGTCTTTTAACTCTATATTTCCTGCAACAGTATCTAGTTTTAATGAAAATGGTATAACTATACTATCTTCAAGCTTTTCTGCATTTTCTGTATTTTCTATAGTTATATTTTTTGCTTCTATTGCCCCATAAATATTGTTATATCTACTTATAAAGTCTTCTTCTGATATATAATTTCTTGAGTCGCTACTTATCATTTCATACATTCCTTTAAAATCCTTAGCAACCCATTTTTCCTTATAACCATCAAATGCTTTCTGAGCCTTATTGACTTTAGAACACCCAAGTGCAAATATGGCTATTGTACTTATAAAAAAAATCATAAGTAACTTTCTTTTATTCTTTGTTTTCATTGGTCTCCTCCACCCTTTTAGTACTTTACAATAATTATATCACTTATAATTTTTTTAACCAATTACTTTATCTTGAGTTTTGTTAAAATTCCCATATTTTGTGATAATTCTTCTATTAAATATTATATTTATCAAAACAAACCAAATTATTATACATACTATTACAAGCAATTCTAAATTAATAAAATACATATTTCCTTCACCTAATGAAGATAATATTGTTCCCTTACTTGCTTCATTTGAACCAAAGCTAACAAAAAAATAATTAGTTTTATATACGTTATTAAATATACCCATTAGAATTCCTAATATTTGAAGCTTTAAAAACATTTTTAAAGTATCCTTAATACTTGGAAGATATTCATATATAATTGCAAAATATAAAGGTATTATAACTATTGTAGTGTGAGCAACCATAAACTGATAATATTTAAAGTATCTAAATGATAACTCCATATCTATAGATATAAGGCTACTTATTCCCCCTATAACTCCTGCAAATATAGAAAAATTAAATAGCTTTTTATTCTTTGTAAATACTAATACCATACAAAATATACTTGTTAAATAACATAAATGAAATGGCAAGTTATCAGCTTTAATTCCTTCAATTATCCATACTGAAATATAATATGTTGTAAAAACTCCAATAGATAAAATCCCTATTGTATATCTAATAATCTTATCAATTATCTTATTTTCTTTAATTTTTTCCTTATAAAGTTTAATTCCAATAATTATAACAATAAGAATAATTATTGGAATTATTTGCTCCCATAGACTTGTTCTATAAGATTCATTTGGTATTTTTAAAATAAAAAACTCTTTCACATATATCTCCTTAGGAAATTATTATTACACTATAATCTATGAAATAAATATTTTAATATTCTATTACTTAATGTAAAATTTGTGAAATAGTTTTATATAGAATTTAATTATCTAAGCTGCTGTTTTATTATTAAATACTTCGTATATATTTTTACTTCTAGTCTTTGCAACTGCATTTCCAAGACTATAAGCTATTGCACCATCTACAAAGTGATGTAGGATTGTACCAACTGCTACAACTACTATAAATTCATATACTGAAAATCCAAATGGTATTACTATTAGGCCTTCTAAAATCCCATGTAATGGAGCTGTTAAAAATATAGCCTTTTTTAAATTTTTATCTCTTTGAATTATTTTTGCACCTACAAAGCCTACAATTATATGCATTGATGCTCTTGCAGCTACAACTAATGGTGTTGTTATAAAAAATCCAAATGTTGAGCCTACTCCCACTGCTATTGCAACAGCTGGTGATATTAACATAGCTAAAAACATAGGAACTTGTGATGCTAATGTAGCCGTAAATGGTCCTATAGCTATTTTTAAAAATCCAAATTGTGTAGGTATTATAATTGCTAATGCTGTTAATAAGGCTGCAAATACCATCTTTCTTACTTTTTCTCTACTTTCCATAATAAAACTCCCTTTCCTTCTTGTGTATATACATTAGTATATATTCATTATTTTCTTTTGTAAATATTATTTTTATTATTTATAAAAATCAATTAGATTTAAAATTCTAATAACGTATGTAGAATTGCTATTTATTTCACTATTAAAATTATCAGTTACTATTTAAAATAATAATAAGTTATCTACAGCCTTGCTATTAATATAATTTTCTAAACAATAAAAAGTGAGAAATTTAAATTCCTCACTTTTTATTGTTTATATCAATTTCATCTTTAATATTATTGTTATTATATACTAGTATTAAAAAATTTTTTATACACTTTAATGTTTCATCATTTATAACGTGTTCTATTTTCTCTGTTTCCTCTAGTAATGTATTCTCCACCCCTAAGATACTTAAAAATTTTTCTATTGTATTATGTCTATCTAATAAAAAACTTCCCAGTTTATTTCCCTTATCTGTCAAAATTATAACCCCATATCTTTCATATGTAGCTAGTTTTAATTCCGAAAGTTTTTTTATCATTTTAGTAGTTGAGGGGGGTTGTACATTAAGAGCCTGTGATAAATCATTAACTCTAGTAAACCCTTTATCTTTAGCTAACCTATAAATCATCTCTATATAATCTTCCATTGAAGCTGTAAGAACATTTTCACTGTTTCTTATGTATCCATTAAAGGTATAAAAGTTTTTATCCACTACATCACCAACTTATCAAGTTTATAAATAATTATATTCATATAGTTCTATAAAAATTCTATAATAATTTAATTTGTATTTTTGTGTCATTTCATAAACCTAAAACATATTATTAAATTAGAAAGTTAACCTTAGCTAAAATAATTAAACAAACGAAACTTAGGAGGTAAAAGATGATTACTTTATATGATATGAATGTAGGAAAATATGCTTTAGTTAGAAATAATTCTGCAAAGGATTCACTTAAAGAAAGGCTTTTAGCTTTAGGACTTACACGTGGTGCTATAGTTGAGATTCTTAGAAAAGGGCCTAAAAATAATCTTACTGTTTTTAGAATTAGAGGAGCTATGATTGCTCTTCGAAAAGAAGAAGCAGAGCTTATAGAAGTTATAAATTATAAGGATTAATTTTAATAAGAGGTGAAAAAATGGGACTTACTGCTCAATCAACAAAAATATCTTCAATGGAGGATGTATTTAATATTGGTAAAAAAGAAAACCAATATGTAATTGCCTTAGCTGGTAATCCTAACACAGGTAAAAGTACAGTATTTAACTATCTTACTGGCCTTCATCAGCATACGGGTAACTGGCCTGGTAAGACGGTTGTAAATGCTCGTGGTGAATTTAAATATAATGGAAATGAATATATTTTAGTAGATTTACCTGGAACTTATTCTTTATTTTCCTCTTCAATTGATGAGGAAGTTGCAAGGGATTTTATATGCTATGGGAATTACGATGCAGTTATCGTAGTTACTGATGGGACTTGCTTAGAAAGAAATCTTAATTTAGTTTATCAAATTATGGAGCTTACAGATAATACAATAGCTTGCGTTAACCTTATTGATGAAGCTAAAAAAAAGAATATAACAATTGATAAAAATGGACTTTCTGAAGATCTAGGGATTCCTGTTGTTCTTACAGCTGCTAGAAGTGGAATTGGAATGGATGATTTAAAATCTACCATTGAAGATATAGCAGTAAAAAAAGTTAATAATAAACCAAATATTATAAAATATGATTCTAATATTGAGAATACAATTGATGAAATATCTAAATATCTAGATACTTATGATGTTATAAATAAACGTTGGATATCATTAAGACTTATGGATAGTGATAGTAGTATATTTAAAAAGCTTGATGAATTTAATGGTAAGTTTACAAGTTCTACAGCAAAAAAATTGCAAGAAGACTTTAATTTATCTTTAAATAAAGAGAAACTAAGAGAAAAAATTTCAGAGCTTAATTATAATAAAGCAAAGCTTTTAAAAGAAAAACATGTAAAAGAAGATGTTAAAAAAATTAATAGAGATAAAAAAATTGATGATATAGTAACATCAAAAATTTTAGGTATTCCTTTAATGTTACTGCTTCTTGGAATTGTTTTTTGGATAACCATTGAAGGTGCAAACTATCCATCTCAATGGCTTTCTGATTTATTATTTAGCTTTCAAGATGTACTTACTAAATGGTTTACTTATATGAATGCTCCTGAATGGCTTCATGGATTATTAGTTTTAGGACTTTATAGAACTCTAGCTTGGGTTGTTGCTGTAATGTTACCTCCTATGGCTATTTTCTTTCCTCTATTTACTATCCTTGAAGACTCTGGATATTTACCTAGAATCGCTTTTAATTTAGATCACTTATTTAAAAAAGCATGTGCTCATGGAAAGCAATGTCTAACTATGTGTATGGGGTTTGGCTGTAATGCAGCTGGTGTTATTGGATGTAGAATTATCGAATCACCACGTGAAAGGGTAATTGCTATAATAACAAATAATTTTGTTCCTTGTAATGGACGTTTTCCAACACTTATAGCTATATCATCAGTATTTTTTGCTGTTACAGCTAGTAATTTTACAAATAGTCTTATACCAGCTTTAACAATTACTTTATTAGTTATACTTGGAATATTAATAACCTTACTAGTTTCCTTTACTCTTTCAAAAACATTATTGAAAGGAGTTCCTTCTACCTTTACTTTAGAGCTTCCCCCTTATAGAAGACCTCAAGTTGGTAGAGTATTATATACATCAATAATAGATAGAACTATATTTGTTCTTTCTAGAGCTGTTTTAGTTGCTGCTCCTGCTGGAGCATTAACTTGGGTACTTGCTAATATTTATATAGGCGATGCAAGTATAATAACTCATGTAGCTACATTTCTTCAACCACTTGGTAATGCCATAGGTTTAGATGGATTTATATTATTAGCCTTTATTCTAGGTTTTCCTGCTAATGAAATTGTATTGCCTGTTTTATTAATGGCTTATTTATCTACTGGAACTCTTACTGATTTTAGTAGTATTGAATCCTTAAGGACAATTTTACTAGATAACGGCTGGACTTATTTAACAGCTTTAAATGTTATGTTATTTAGCTTATTACATTGGCCATGCTCTACTACCCTTTTAACAATAAAAAAAGAAACTAAAAGTCTTAAGTGGACACTAGTTTCATTCTTACTCCCTACAGCTATTGCCTTTGTTGTTTGTTTTATTACAACTACTATATATAATTTTATCTTTTAATTTATTATAAAAATAAGGATTAGAATTTATATTTTCTAATCCTTATTTTTTATTTAAATTTAAACTTTTTCCATGATTTTTTTCCTGTATCTATTCCTTTATCAACAGGATATAATATTCCACTATATACTTTATTAACTCGCTTCCTTGCTAATATATATATTATGAAAATAGGGCTTAAAATAATTGCAATATTACCTATTATACTCATATTCCATTTTGGTACAAAGAAATATACAAGTAAAACAAGATATATATGAAAAACATAAATATTCATAGTTGCTGTCCCTATATATGTGAAAAATGTTATTTTTCTTGGTATTAAATTAATTATACATATACTAAATAAGATTGCACCTATATAAAGTAATGCTCTAAAAGCAATACCTTCCACTATATTTAATTCAAATGAACTATATGATTGTGAATTATAAAAGAACTTATAATTCAATAAATTATTATCAGCAACATATAAAGCTATTCCTGCAAAAATTAATATTCCTAAAATTGAAAGCAGTTTACTAAAGCCTTGAATCTTTCTCAAATTAATATCATTAGCATAATATCCAAGCAAGAAAAATGGTAAAAACACTATGGTTCTTGAAACTGATAAAATACTTTCTGCATGTGGTAGTATTCCTATTACTAAGCCTGTTATAAAACTTAAAGGTAAAATATATTTAAACTTTATTATATATTTTAAAGACATTCGCCAAAAGAAAAGACTTAATAAATACCAAAGGGTCCAACCTGGGTATAATACAGAAAACATAGCTTGATTTGTCCCAATATATACTGCTCCATACCATATCATATTAAATATTATATATGGTATTAATAAATTTCTTATTGATTTTCTTTTCATTTTCTTAAAATTTTTAGAAAAATATCCTGAAATAAATATAAATAATGGCATATGAAATATATATATAAATATATATATTCCCTTTAAAATAACACTATCTTTTATGTAGTACTCAATAACATGACCAAAAACTACTGTAAAAATAAGCATTACTTTAAGATTATCTAATGAATAGTTTCTTTCCTTTTTACTTTCCATAGCGTTTCTAGAAAATCTATTATTTTTTTAGATTCCCTTTCTCCCCTTCCTAATATTAATCCAGTAATATCGGAGTGATGCTTCCCTTTTATAATTTCAATTTCCCCTTTATCCCCATAACTTGAAATTTTATCCACAAAACTTATAGAGTTTTCAATATCAATAAGTGGATCTTTATCTCCATGAACACATAAAACTCTTATATTTTCTTTTCCATTAACAAGGTCTATTGGATTTTTATTTGAAAAATCATAATTAGGTCCTAAATAATTTGCTATTAAAGTTTTTGAATGCTTTGAAATACATTTTTCAAAATCAAGAACTCCTGCAAAAGTTATCATTCCCTTAAAAATATCTTTATTAATATTAAATTTTTTATGCATTTTTTTATTAAAAATTAAATTTGTGCATAGCTCCCCACCTGCTGAAAATCCCATTGATACTACACCATTTTTAAAGCTATCTTTATTATTCTTAATATAATGAGAAAATGCTGAAAATATATCCTCTATTTGAGTTGGATATTTATATAATGGAACTAATCTATATGCTGGAAGAACAACTGTATATCCTAACTTATTAAAGAATTTTCCTATACAAGTACACATTTTAGGACTACCATGCCACCAACCTCCACCATGTATAAAATATATTAACGGCTTATCCTTATCTTTACCTTTATAAACTCTATAATACTGTTTAATATTTTCACCATACTTAAAACTTTTATATTTTAATTTTCTATCACTTATAAAATTATATCTAAAAATCCTTAAAAGTAATGGAATCATAGCAATTTTCTCTTCTATTTTATAATTAATCATCCCATTCTCCTCACCTTTAAACTTATTTAAACATTACTTATTATATATTAAAAATTATTTTAAATCTATAATTTAAAATTTACTGCATAGCAAACTTTTTAAACTAGTATATTATATAGAGTATTTCAAATTATTATTAATATGTGAGGTGTCTATGCTTAATAATCAGTCTTTTATACCTTTACTATTATCACTTATTGCTGGAATGTCCACACTAATAGGTGCTTTTATAGTATTTTTTTCAAAATCTCAAAATAAAAAATTAATAACCTTTGCTCTGTCTTTTTCTGCTGGAGTAATGATAACAGTTTCCTTTACAGATTTATTTGCTTCTGCTGAAGAAACATTAACAAAGCATAATGGAAACTTAAATGGTGTTTTATACACATTACTATTTTTAATTATAGGTGCAGTAATGGCACTATTAATAGATAAGTTTATTCCTGATAACTCTCCAAATATAAAAGGTGGCAAAGGAAATAAACTTTATAGAGTAGGTTTTGTATCAATGATTGCTTTAATGATACATAATTTTCCTGAGGGAGTTGCAACCTTTGTTTCTGGATATGAAAATACAACCTTAGGTATTTCAATTGCTATTGCTATAGCTCTTCATAATATTCCTGAGGGAATATCTATTGCAATGCCTATTTATTATTCAACACAAAGTAAAAGTAAAGCCTTTAAATATACCTTACTTTCTGGTCTTGCGGAACCAATAGGTGCATTACTTGCATTTTTATTTTTAAGACCTTTTATAAACGATATAATTTTAGCTATAACTTTTGCAATAGTTGCAGGAATTATGTTATATATATCTTTTGCTGAACTTATTCCAACAGCTCGTCAATATGGATATAGTAAAATATATGTATTATCTGTTTTTTTAGGTATATGCATAATCCCTCTTAGCCATATTTATGTACATTAATTCCTTAATAAAATTCTATTTTAAATTAAAATATTGATTTTAATCTAATAGTTTATAACAAAAACTCTTTTAAAGATAGATTTTTGTATCTACTTTAAAAGAGTTTTTATAATTTTATTATTAAGCTATTTTATCTTCTTTTTTCTTTAGAATTAACGCTCCAACTGCTATTAATCCTAATGATAATACCATTATTTGAATTGGTGAAACAACTGCACCTGTATTAGGTAAGTTTTCTTGATTGTTTTCATTTTTATCTTCACCAGCTTCTGGTGTTACCTCTGGCTTTGTTTCAGGTTTAACTTCAGGTTTAACTTCAGGATTTTCAACAGTAGTATCTTCTCCTGCTACAAGTAAATTATAATCAAGTGATGGAACTCCATTTATTTTCCATTCATCTGCTATTGAATCTCTCATAACAATTTGAGTATTTACTACATTAATTGCATTTGAAAAATCGTATCCATCTCCACCAGTTAACATAAAATCATTTATTGCAACTGAATAGTATTCATTCATTTTTATTTTAGTTCCATCTGATAATCTCATAGATGTAACTTTTCCTGTTGCTTCATCATACCAAACTTTAAGTCCTGCATATTGTCCCCATCCAAAACTTGGAGGATTAATTCCATGTTCTATTAATTTTACTAAATCTTCACCCTTAACATCTAATGTTACAATAGTGTTATCAAAAGGTAAGATTTCATACATATCTCCAACAGTGATATCTCCGGCTTCTAAAGCTCTTCTAATTCCACCACCATTATTAATTGATATTTGAGTACCAGTAATTTTTCTCATAGCTTCTGATACAGTAATACCAAGTGGAGTAACTCCCTTATTTCTATCATGATCTAATTTATTTTCTATATAAGCTACTTTCTCTGCAAATATAGGTCCTAAATTTTCATTATGCTTATCTATTAATGCTTTAACTCCTGCATCTACAGGTAGTATATCTTCTTTCCCTACAAAAACATGTGTATAAGGTTCTGCACTTATTAAGTTTTTATCATTGTCAAAAGTAAATCTTATTGTTGCAACACCTCTTCCATTATATCCACCTTGAACTACTGGAATTCCATTTACATATCCATCAACAAATCTGTGATTATGAGCAGCTATAACAGCATCTACATCCTTTGCATCCTTTGCTATATCTGCAGCTTCACCAACTATTGATCCATCTTTTTCTTCTATAGCTCCAGAATGAGTAAGAGCAACTATTGCATTAGCTCCATCTTTTCTAGCAATTTCGGACCATTTATCTAAAGTTTCTACTGGATCTAGAAAATCTAAATCTTCTATTTTATCAGCCTTTGTACTAGTTACTGTATCTGTTGTTGCAATTCCTATAAATGCAATTTTAGCACCATTTCTTTCTATCATAATGTATGGCTTTGCAAAATCAACTAACTCTCCAGTTTTCTTATATACAATATTTGCAGCTACAAAATCAAATCCACCATCTTTTTGCCAATTAGCAAAATCACTTCTATCCCAATCAAATTCATGATTACCAATTGCAGATGTTTCTAAGCCTATAGACTTGTACATATCTATTACAGGTGCTCCATGAGTAAGGTTTGATATTGCAGTACCTTGGAATGAGTCTCCTGCTGATACAGGAATAACACTGTATATATCATTAGCTTTTGATCTATATTTATTTATAACTCCTGCCATTTTAGCAGCACCAATATTCTTACCACTTTCTAAAACACTACCATGGAAATCATTTATACTTAGTATGTCTACTCTATTTGCAGTTAAAGCTTTTAGCTTAGCTAACTTTTCAGTTTCTCCCATTTCTGTAAGCTTAGTTGAAACATAGTCCCAAGTTATAGGTGATGATATAATTCCGTAATTAAGTGGTACAGCTAAACTTCCATCATTTATAAGCTTAATAACTTCAGCTCTTAAAGGCTCATTGTACTTAACTACCGTTAACTTCCAGTTATTATCAACACTTCTAGTAATAACTCCACCTTTTACATTTTCAATATAATCAGCAATCATATCTCTAACATCTGATACTGTGTCATTAATACTTTCATAAACTTTTACAAATTCATTTCCATCTAAAACATCCATTAAATTTGAATATCTATAATCATTTATAGCTAAATATACAACATCTTTATCTTCTACCTTTTTACCATCATTAAATGTAAGGTTTTCTATTCTCTTTCCTTCTGGCTTTGAAATATTAATCTCATATTTTACACCTGAAAGCATATCATATAAAAATGATGCAACATCTTTATTGAAAGAAACAGTAAAATCACCTTCTTCAAAAGTATTAAAGAATCTTGTTGCCCACTCTAAGTAATTCTTTATTTGTTTACCTGTTGTTTTAACTGTATAAAGCTTATTATCAAACTTATATACATTTGCAAGGTCTGATTTTGATATATCTCCAGATTTTAAATTTGATGAGCTTGATAACATAGCTGCTCCTGATAGATGATAAACATTTTTTGAATCTATACCTAATGATTCTAAATGCTTAGCACTATAGTGTAACTGAACTTCATTAATAAGATCAGTTACCCCTTGATCACTTACAAAGGATTGTGGAACTCCCTTAACTTCATTTTCTTCAGCTAAGTTATTACCCTCTAACCTACCAATAACCTTTTTAGCATCTGCTATTGCAGCATTATGATAAACATCAAGTTTTTGATTAAGAGCCTCATCTTCTGCTATAGTCTTATCTACTTTAATATGTGAAGCCTTTTTATTTATAACTTTTGCTTGTCCATTATTTTTTTCTATTTCTAACTCAACTTTTGAAACTTCTTGTCCATTATTCTTAGGTTGAGTAATTAATACACCATTTACTATTTCAGATAATATTGATGTATGACTATGTCCTGCTAATATCATAGCTACTTCTGGATTTAAATTAGCTATATCTTTTGCACTATCTCCATCTCCATGCTCTTGATTTAATCCCATATGTGCTGATACTACAAAGATATCTGCTTCATTTTTAGCTTTTATTTCGCCTATTACTTTTTTAACTTCTTCTGCTGGATTAGTAGCTTCATATCCTATTAATTTATCTGCATCCCATTTAGTGATATGATTTGTAACAACACCAATTACAGCTACTTTAACACCATCTACCTCTTTAATTATATATGGTTTAAATACTCTTTCTTTATCTTTATAAAAGTTTGCAGCAATTATAGCTGTTCCTCTATCCTCATATTGTTTTACTAATTTATTTAAAACATTCATCCCATAGTTGAATTCATGGTTTCCTAACGAAAATACGTCATATCCAATTTCAGTCATTCCAAGAACCATTGGATTTACATTGTTATTTAAATATTCTTCTGTTAAAAATAAGTGGTTATAATTTCCTTGAATAGTATCACCATTGTCCACAACTATAGTATTTGGATTCTTTACTTTTTCTTCTTTAATTATAGTTGCTATTTGGTTTAATCCACCATCAGATTTAGAATTGCTTGCATAATCATAATTTTTAAACTTACCATGTAAATCTGTTGTAGATAAAATTTGTATAGTAGTTTTTTCATTACTTGTTTCTGTTAAAGATACTTCTTCTTTTTGTATTTCCTCTTTTTGTACCTCTTCATTTTGTAATGTCTCTTTTTTTTCTGTATTCCCCTCTTGTTGTTCTACTATCACATTTTCATTTGCATATGTAATTATAGGAGTACTTCCTAATCCAAATACTAATGAGAATGCTGTTGCTAGTGCAATTATCCTTTTCTTTAGCATAATCTTTCCCCTTTCGTTTTTAATATAATGTAAACCATCATTTATTCTCATTAGTATCTTATTATGCACGAACATTCCTTTCAATACTTTTCTTATAATACGTGATTTTTATTTTTGGTTCATTTTACTAATTGATAATTTATATATCGAAATATTATCTTTTTAATTATTTTATACCTAATTATATTTATATTTGAAAAATATTAACTATCTTTATTGATATTTTTTCAGTTGGAAATTTAATATGTATATTATGTTATAATTATTAATTTTGTTTCACTTTTGTGAACATAATATAAATTACCTTTTTAATTCTCTATAAAATAAAGGTAGGAAATTTCTCTCCTACCCAAAATTAAATATTATTCTTTCTTTTTATAAACTAAATATATTCCCATACAAACTAATATTAAAGCTATTAATATCTTAATATCAAAGATATTTTCATTTAAAAATATAGCAGATAGTATTGTTCCAAAAATAGGTATTAAAAAGTTAAAAACTGATATTACTCCTACCTTGTTATACTTAAGTAGTTGAGACCATAATGCAAATGCTACTGATGATAATAAAGCCATATATAAAAGTAAACTGCTTGATTTAAATGAAAAGTTTGAAAGATTTCCTCCTAAAATATAACCTAAAACTGTTAGAACAAGTCCCCCTATTGTAAGCTGATATCCAGTTACTATAGATGCATCTTTGTTTTGAGTTATTTTTTTACTATAAATTGATGAAATTGAAAGTAAAAAAGCTGCAATCATTATAAAACCTTCACCCATAAAGGAAAAACTTCCTTCTAATACTGATGTACTACCAAGGTTAACTATGACAACTCCTAAAAATCCAACTATACATCCTAAAATCTTATTATAATTTAGTCTATCATTTTTATAAATAAAATGAGCTAATATAATGCTAAAAAATGTTCCAGTTCCATTTATAATTGCACCTCTTACACCAGTTGTATAAGACATTCCTATATAAAAGAAAATATATTGAATGGTTGTTTGTCCAATTCCTAATATGGTAACTTCGCTTAAATCTTTAAGTTTTAAATTAAAAATCTTAGAGCCTTTTATCATCTGTAATAATAAAACCAGTATTCCTGCTAAGAAAAATCTATATCCTGCAAAAATAAGCTTTGAACCTATATCATTTCCCGCAATATTAAAAAGATTATAGCCAACCTTTATTGCAGGATAAGCACTTCCCCATAAAAATGTACAAATAACTGCAACTATAATTATATTTTTTCTATTAGTATAAAATTTTTCTGTATTCAAAATTGTTCTTCCTTTCTAGCTAGTAAATTATTATAGATACTATTATATACTTAATTTATCTATATTTGAATTATTATATATATGGTGTATTTATTTAAAAGCAAAAATCCTAAGGAAGTTTTGTAGTGGTAGATTTATATACCAACTTTTAAAATTACCTTAGGAGCTTCTATTAATAATCTCTAATAATTAATTGACAATAAACATACTTTCATCAATCCATTTATATTTAGGCTTAATTACTTTTATATCTTCTACTAGTTTAAATAATGCTACATCTTTTTCTTTACATTCTAACATAATATCAAAGTCTCTATTTAATATTTTTGAAGTTTCTATAAATCTTATAAAATCTTCTCCATTTATAAAATCAGCATGTCTTCTATCAAATTCTCCTTCTTTTGGTGATGAAAAATGAATTTTAGGTGATAACTCCTCATTTTTCCATGTGTTAAATATATCCTCTAACATATCTGAAATATTTTCACCATTATTATTACAATTATGATGATGAACATCTAAAACCATAGGTAATTTTAAGGTCTTACATAACTCTAAGGTTTCTTTAGCTGTATATGTCTTATCATCATTTTCTATAATTAATCTAGATTTTATTTTCTCTGGAAATCCATTAAAATTTTTAATGAACCTATCTATAGCTGCTTCTTTTCCTCCTGTAGCTCCCCCAATATGAATTACCATTTTCCCTTTTTCATAATTCATATCCTCAAACCACTCAACTTGCCTAGTTAAATTTGTAATTGTATTTTCTACAACCTTTGGATTGTTACTATTTATTACATTAAACTCATCTGGATGAGTATCTACTCTCATATTTGACTCTTTAACGAGTTTACCTATATACTCAAAATCTCTCTTAAATATCTCTCTATGTCCCCAATACCCAACCTCTGGATGAGTAACTAAAGGTATTAGAGCTGATGTTATTCTATAAAAATGTATATTATTTTTTATGTTATATTTTAATAAGTCCTGAAGAGAATTTAGATTAGATGCTGTAATAGTTTTTAATTTTTCTAATTTCTTTTCCTCTGATAAAATTTTACTGTAATTAGTAAAAGTAACTTTACTAGAACTTGTTACTTTTTTTCCTAGTATATTTGAAATTGCAACATACCCAAGTTTTATCTTCATAAATTTTCTCCTATCTTAGAAATAGTAAACAATAGTATTTCATAGTATATGCATAATATTAATAAACTAAACAGGTATTTTGCTTAAAAAGTATGTCTTAAATTATGAAATGAAATATTTTTATTTTATTCTTAATAATAACTTCTTCTATTTTTTTTATTTCTAAAGTCTGAGTCTCTTCTTCTACTTCTTAAGCTAGGTCTAAATCTATCACCTTTTAGGTGTTGGAGTTTTTCTTTGCAAGATCTACATCTTTCACTTGGATAATCCCATGCTAATTTTTTCTTACAGTCTAAACAAACTCTTTCATGATGAAGTAAGCTCGTTAGAAGTAGTTCATTTATTTTATTTGCTGTATTTTCTTTTTCACTTGAAATATATCCATTGTTTGTAATTAACTTAAAGTTTTTACCAAAGGAATAGTTAAGTTCTAATGATTTATAATAGCATTCTAGTTCATCAAGTTCCTTTTTTGCATTTACTATTTCATTAAGTTTAGGTCTTTTTAAATTTACTGCTCCTTGGCTATACATAGTACAATATTCTTCCCACAATGCCAGTACTCTCTTATTATTTTCTTCAAATGGAATTGTTGCCATCTTTAAAAGATCACTTTTTGATGCTTTAACTTTAATATCTTTTAATCTATTTAAAAGGAATATTATTGTTGTAACATCTGGTTTTTGAAAATAACCTTTAACTGGTGCTAAGCTCCAAGTTTTTAATGCATCTATAATATCTATATCTATTTCTAAAAGTGAATCTGGAATTTCTATGTAACATTTTTCTATTTTCATTGTCTCTGAAGTTAATGCTGATTTAATTAAGTTACTGTCAGCTGTTGTAGCAACATATCCTTTTTCGTATATTCCTTTACGTCCAGCTCTCCCTGCAATTTGTTTTATTTCTGAAACCTTTAGCTTTCTTTGTGAAATTCCATCAAACTTTCTTGTCTCTAAAAATACAATACGTTTAATAGGTAAATTTACCCCCATACCAATAGCATCTGTACATACTATTACATCTGTTTCTCCATCTAAGAATCTTTCAAATTGCTTCTTTCTTGTTGAATATGGCAATGATCCATAAATAATACTAGTTTTTATATTATTATTTAGAAGCTCTGCTGAAACTGCTAGTGCTTTCTTTTTACCAAAGACAACTAAGGCATCTCCCTTTTTAACATCCCTTTTAAGTTCGAATTTCTTTTCTTCAAAAATTAATTCTGTATTTCTTTTATGATTTATTATTTCATATGTATCATTACAATCCTTTATTAGCTTGATTATTATATCCTTTGCTTCTGGAGCCATACAAATATGTATTTCTGGTGATAATACACCTATTATAGCTCTTGTCCACGCCCACCCTCTTTGTTTATCTGCAATCATTTGTGCTTCATCTATAACACATATATCATAATTGGTTCCTAGTGAAAGTTTTTCAATTGTTGAGGAAATATGTGATGCATATGATTTTATATCTTCTTCTTCTCCTGTTAATAATGAACAGGAAATATTTTGAGAATTAAGCTTATCTTGAATTTCTAAAGCTAATAATCTTAATGGAGCTAAATATACTCCTGTTTCTGCATCCATAAGTCTTTGAATACTTTCATAAGTTTTTCCTGTATTAGTTTCACCAACATGAAGATAAAAATGTCTTTTCATCTCTCTAGCTTCTTTATACTCATCTATTGGATTATCTAATATTACTTCTTTTATCTCATCTTTTACTTTACTTTTTATGTATATATTTTCTGATGTCCAAAGTAATCCTTTTGTACAAATCCATAAAAGACATTCTTCTATAAATTCCATATCCTCAATAGATGGAGCAGTAGTATTTTTTTCTAAATAATTCTTATATATAATATTTTCAACTATAGCTACTCTTTTAATTAGCTTATTTATCTTATATTCTTTATCTATAAGAGTTTTTCTAAAGCCTGGTAAATTAACACTTTTATAATATCCAAATATCATTTCTCTTGCATCATTTAAGAATAGCTTCATATGTTCATTTGTCTTATAAACATTCATGTTAATAAGGTTATCTATTTTTTTATCAAATGAGTTAATAACCTTAACTTTAAGCCTATTTATTCCCTTTGATAGTTTTGTAGCTTCCTTATAATTATCTAACATAAGGTTTATTAGCTTTTCTTCATCTTTGCTATTATCTGCTTCTATAACTTCTGAAGAATATTCATTTTTAATGTCTAAAATCTTGCAACCTTCATCATAAACATCTAATAAAAGCTTATTCTCTAAAGAAATTACCTTTGCTGCAATATCATTACCCCATCTAGTTTTGTAACTATTTCCTATTTCAGTTTTTATTTGTTCTTCTAATCTTATCTTCTTATTTTCATCTATTTCATTTAAATCTATATCACAATAAATTTTCCCATCTCTAGTTCTCTTATACCATCTAACGCTATTAAATAGGAATTCTTCATTGTATTTTTTCTTAAATTCTTTATATAGCTGACCTTTTTTTATTTCCATAGAGGCTTCTACTTTTTCATATAAAACAGTAGCAATATCTTTTGGTATGTACTTATATAATACTTCTGAATCCTCTGTGATTTTCTGTGGTATATATTTTGATCTACCTTTAGAATTATCAAAATATTCACTTTCCTTTAACTCCTTTATATATGAGCCCTCCCATGATAATTCATATAAAAAGTCTTTTACATACATATAATCATAAATATTAAAAGGTCCATTATCTTTTAAAATAACCTTAGATTCCTCATCCTCTTTATCAAACTCAGAGTCATCAATCTTAACTTTATGAATTGTTCTTATATAATTAATGATTTCCTTAATCATTTCAGTAATAAATTCATTATCTATGTATTTATTTATTTCATTTTTTACTTCTTTTCTTAATGTGCATTTAATTAAACCCATATTATCACTTCCTTGGTAATCTAAAATTATTTTTGACTATGTAATTTTTATTTGATTTTATCTTTTGTTATGTTTAACTATACTACATTGATAATAATTTACAAGGATGTAGTATTATTATTTAAAATATTACTTTTAATTTAATATTCATCTTTTTTACTTATGATTAATTTTAATACTAAGTAAAAAAACTAATATTTCGTAGTGGCACCTACAAAATATTAGCTTTTTCATTGTTATATAACTAACTTAATAATTCTTTTTTATATTTATTAATATTTTAATTTGCTTTATTTTCAGCTTTTTCAACTGGGAAATTTCTAAGAATTGTAATTTCTACTCTTCTATTTCCTGCTCTTCCTTCTTCTGTTAAATTATCATACTTTGGTCTATATTCACCATAAGCTTCAATTGATAATTTATCTTGTGGTATTCCACCTTGCTGACTTATAAATTGCATAACATTTATTGCTCTAATAGCACTTAAATCCCAGTTTGATCTAAATTCATTATTATGTATTGGTCTATTATCTGTATATCCTATTATTTTTATGTTATTATTTAATCCCTTAAGTATTTGTGAAATTTCAAGTAATAAAGGATTAATTTCACTTTTTATATCAGCCTTAGCAGAATCAAATAATATAACATCTTTTATGTTAATTTCTAATCCAACTTCATTAACAGAAACTTCAACCTTATCTGCATAGCCTCTAGCATCAATATTTGATTTAATTTGTGACATTATTTTATCCATTGTTTCCTGTTCTATTTGCCCATCACTAACTATTGATGGAGTTCCTTCTGTTGAAGTACCACTATTACCTTTTTCTAATACGGATGTTCCACCCATAAAAACATTATTAAAACTTGCACTAACTTTAGCCATTTTTTCTGCATCAACCTTACTCATTGCAAACATAACTATAAAAAGCGCTAATAATAATGTAAGCATATCTGCATATGGGATAAGCCATGTTTCATCTACATGTTCTTCATGATGCTCTTTTTTCTTTCCCATAATTAATCTCCTTTGAATATCTTGTGTACTTATTTATACACCATATTAATTAACTTTCTTTATTTAATGTTGCTTCAATTTTAGCTTGATCCTCTGGCTCTAACATACCAACAAGTTTATTTTGAATACTTTTTGGATTTTCACCTGCTTGTAATGATAATATACCCTCTAACATAATATACATAGTACTTATTTCTTCATGAGACTTTCTTTTAAGTCTAGAAGCAAATGGATGACAAATTACATAACCAAAAAAGATACCATAAAGTGTTGCTACAAAGGCTCCTCCAATCATATGTCCTAGTTTTTCAGTATCACTTAGATTTCCAAGAGCTCCAATTAGACCAACAACGGCTCCTAAAACCCCTAGTGTAGGTGCTGCTCCACCTGCTGTAGTAAAAATCATAGCACCAAGACGATGTCTTTCTTCCATTGCTTGAATTTCAATTTCTAATACTTCTCTTACATAAGATGGCTCTGTTCCATCTATAACCATAGATAAACCTTTTTTCATAAATTTATTAGACATTCCCTCTACTTGTTGTTCTAATGCTAATAAACCATCTTTTCTAGATGTTTGAGACATCTCTACTAAACCATTAATTACTTGTACTGGATTTTCATCTTTTCTATCTCTAAATAATGCTCCTAAAACTTTAGGAATTTTAAGGAATTCTCTTTTAGGGAATGAATTCATAACTGCTGCAATAGTTCCAATAATTATAATAATTGCTGCTGCTGGATTTATTAATACTGCTGCATTAGCACCTTTTACAATCATTCCTACTATAACTGCAAGTAGCCCTACTACTATACCTATAACTAGAAAAATATCCATTTTATATATCTCCTTACATTTCTATTTAATTTTCATAGTTTAATAAAGTTTTCAAAGGCTTGTCCACGCTTTAAAAACCTGCTTTTTGAATTTTTTATTAATTTTTATTTAATTTTTCTTTAACTTTCTATCTTTTTAATATATTACTCTTTATTACATACTTTTTCAATAGAATACTATATGACACTAAACCAATTATTAATATTTATTACTTTTATATTTTCTAACCTTTTTAATTAATAAAAATAAAAAAGTATTAATCTTTAGACTAATACTTTTTTACATCTTGATAAAATTTTTAATAAATTTACTAATGAATATTATTTAAAACTTTTCTTGCTCTTGACTTTAATTTAAATATATTTCACTAATTGTGCCTTTATCTCCTTATCGCAAAAAGCTGCATTTACACTATTTAAATATATCTCTTTATAATCATTCATATTTATATTAAATACATCTACTAACTTATTAGTTTCCTCTGTTAAATTAATATTAGAAACAGTTCTATTATCTGTACTAATATTAATCTTAATAGAATCCTTATGGTATTTATATATAGGATGAGCTTCATATGATTTTACAGCTTTTGTATCAACATTACTTTTAGGGCACATTTCTAAAGTTACTTTATTTTCCTTAACTAGCCTATAGGCTTCTTTATCATTATATATGTAAACTCCATGTCCTATTCTTTCAGCTCCTAAAAGATTTATTACATCTCTTACATTTTTTCCAAAACCAGTTTCACCAGCATGTACTGTAATTCTAAAGCCTTTATTTTTAGCAATTTTCATTGCATCTACATATTCTATAGCAAAATTTTCTTTTTCTGATGCTGCTAAATCTATTGCAACAACACCTTTCCCAATATACTTTTCTCCTGCATCTATTGATTCATATACATGATCTAAATCTAAACCTCTTATACATGAAATTATTACATTACCTTTTATATCATACTTCTCTTGGGCATCTTTAATTCCATTTATAACACTTTCTAAAACTTTATCTAAAGTTAACCCCTTTTGTGTATGAAATATTGGTGCAAATCTAACTTCAATATATTTAACATTTTCTTTAGCTGCATCTTCTAGCAATTCATATGCTGCTCTTCTTAAATTTCCTTCTGTTTGTAATACTTTAATAGGAAGATCAAATCTTTTTAAATATTCATCTAAAGAGTTACAATCTTCTGGAACAGCTAATAATTTTTTAACATCATCATAATTATAACTATCTAATTGTATGTTTTCTTTTTTTGCAAGTTCTATAACTGTATCTACTCTTAAGCTACCATCTAAGTGACAGTGTAATTCTATTTTAGGTAAATTTTTAATATCCATAAATGTTCCCCCTTAAATTAAATAATTACTTTATAATTCAACTACTTACTTTTAAAATAATGCTTAAATTATTAATAATTTAGATATTAATATAGATTTCTAAATTATAAAAAAAATTCTTGATTACGAAGAAATCACAAATATTATGATTTCTTCGTAATCAAGAATTATAGGTTCTTGGTAGAAACCCCCAAACCATATTATTGGGGTTATACGAAGGTAAGTTATATATTATTTTTAAATTTGATATCTATTCTAACATATATATTAAAATAATCAATATATAAATTTATTTTTTCTTTAATTAATCCATATTACATTATATATTTTCAATTTTTTATTTATATAAATAGTTAAAATTTGTAACATATGTTATATTTGTTTTTATAGAACTATGATATTTTATATATTATAATCAGCTTTACAGGAGGATACTTAAATGATAGAAATTTTAAAACTTAGTACTTTATTAACAATTGGAATAATAGGTTCCTTGGTAGTATTTGGACTTTTAATAGGTCAAATTGAAAAAAAGAGTTCTCAATTAATTTATAATGGCCTTGGAAAATATGGAGTTATTTTTACAGGCATCATAGGAACTACTGTTCATGAATTTAGTCATGCCATTATGTGCAAATTATTTTTACATAAAATCATTGATATTAAGTGGTTTTCTTTAAGTTTAGAAAATAGAGAGCTAGGTTATGTAAAACATACCTTTAATAAAAGAAATATTTATCAAAGAATTGGAAACTTTTTTATAGGTATTGCTCCTATAATTGTTGGTTCAACTATTTTAATTATATTTTATAGACTTTTTTTAAAAGATAGTTTTTACAGTATTTTAAATACAATAAATGTTGATGGTCTTTTATACTTAGGTAAAAACTTTAACTTACTTGATTTTATCCATCTTCTATTTAATGAATTTTCAATTTTTGCAAAAGTTACATTTACTATAGAAAATATAACTTCACTTGGCTTTTGGATATTTTTAATAATTGCTATTTCAGTAAGTACACATATGTCTCTTAGTAAAGCTGATCTTAGAAATTCTCTTGATGGAGTAATATTTATATTTGTAGTAAATTTAATTATAAGCTTTGTTCTTGTATTATTTAGAATACCTGAAATGCTTATTATGAGTAGACTTATTATATTTAATGTATTTTTAATTAGCTTTCTATCAATTGGTATTTTCTTTTCACTTATTACACTGTTAATTTCAAAATTAATATCACTTATTTAAAAATAAAGAGGATATGACATTAAAAGATATAAATACAATATTAAATGTTCAAATAAACATACTATACTGTATTTATATTTCTTTATAACGTAGCCTCTTTACATTAGTTTAATTTAAATTTCTTCTTTTTACACTGCTAAAATTTTATCTACAGCTATTTTACATTTTTCAACTACAATCTTCATATCATTTTTCTCTATATTTAATGGAGGATTAAAATATAATACATCTCCTAAAGGACGTAAAATAAGTCCAATTTTCAATGCCTCCTTATATATTTCATATCCTATTCTCTCTTTACTATCAAAAGCTTTCTTAGTTTTTCTATCTTCAACTAATTCAATTGCATTAATTAATCCTATACTTCTTATTTCACCTACATTAGGATGATCCTTAAATGTATCTTGTATTAAAGATTTAAAATATTTAGCATTATCTTCTGCTTTTAAAAGAATCTTATCTTTATCTAAAATATTAAGCATTTCAACTGCTGCTGAACAAGCAAGTGGATTACCACAATAAGTATGACTATGCATAAATGCTTTTCCTTCATTATAATTAGCATAAAACGCATTATATATATCATCTGTAGCTACTGCTAATGCCATTGGCATATATCCACCAGTTAATCCCTTTGATAAACACATGATATCAGGAGAAATTTCAGCATGATCACAAGCAAACATTTTTCCTGTTCTACCAAAACCAACTGCTATTTCTTCAGCTATAAGATGAATATCATGCTTATTGCAAGCTTCTCTAAGTTTTTTTAAATAAACTGGAGGATAAATTCTCATTCCAGCTGCTCCTTGTATAATTGGCTCAACTAAAAAGCCACAAACCTCATCACCATATTTTAAAAATGCTTTTTCTGCTTCTATAAAACATTCAGCACTACAAGTATCTCTAGAGCATCCATATTTACACCTATAACAATCTGGACCATCAATACGAATAATATCAAGTAATAAAGGCTTATAAATTTCTGAATACAAGCCTACTCCCCCTACTGATAATGCTCCTAAAGTTTCTCCATGATAAGCATCTGATAATGCCATAAAACGTCTTTTCTTAGTTTTATTTTTTTGATAATAATATTGAAAACTCATTTTCATAGCAGCTTCAATTGCTGATGAGCCATTATCTGTGAAAAAGAATTTTGTTAACCCTTTTGGAACTATTTTTGATAATCTTTCACATAATTCAATAGCAGGTCTATGACTAAAATTTGCAAAAATAACATGCTCTAATTTATCTATTTGATTTTTTACTGCTAAATTAATATCCTCATTACAATGCCCTAAAAGATTGCACCACCAAGAGCTTACAATATCAGCATAAGAATTGCCTTCTGTATCATAAAGATAAAGCCCCTTTCCATGATTAATTATAATAGGTGGTAACTCCTCATAATCCTTCATTTGAGAGCAAGGATGCCATATATGCTGCATATCTTTTTTTATTAGATCCATAATTATCTCCTTAAAAAGCTTTATAAACTTATTTATATATAGATGTAAAATTTAATATAAAAAATACATATTAGTATTTTAATATTCTTTAAAAGCTAATATTTTTTATAATGGATATAATATAACATAATTTCCCGCATATTGTAAACCTATATATAAATTATGGTTTACAATATATTTTTAGATTTCTATACTTTCTTTAGCCTCTCTATCATATACAATTCTGGTTTCATTTTAGACACTTCCAAGCCTAGTAAATAATAATTATTTCTATCTATAAAGGAATACACTATGGGTTTTTGTTATCATTTCAACTCAAAAAATAATTTTTAAAACCATTCAAAAAAGATTATCGTCTTTTAAATAATATGTATACTTCATTTGTATTATCAAATAAACTATATTATATTTTTTCTACTTATCTAGGACCCTTTTTCACTTACTGAATTAATTAATATAGATTTCTATTCCATCTCTCTATTTGTAATTTTATTTCTTCATTCATACTATCTAAAAAAACTAAATCCAAAGAGTATACCCCTACAATTTCATCCAATTCCTCTGCTATAGTCCCTTTATATTTTTTATCACATAAAATTCCAAGGTCTATATCTGAATTATAATTATAGGTGTCTTTTGCTCTTGAACCAAATAATACAACTTTTTTTATATATTTATTATTTTTAAAATATGAAATTAAACTTTTATATACTTTTTCTTCTATTCCATACATCTTATAACTTCTCCATTGATATTTTATTTAAAAGATTTTCTATAGCTACTATATACTTCTCTATTATGTCGTTTTTTATTGCTTCATAATCACTTTCATCATATATATGAGCAGTTGAATTTCTTACAAATAATATGTCATTCCAAATAATCATATCTTCTATTAAACCATCTTTAAAAGCCTGTTTGTAGCAGCCTCTTGGACTATTTATTTCTAGTCCATCAGCTTTAAAAATTTTAGATAACAATTTCTATGTTAAATCTTCTAAAGTTTCATATTTTTTTATTATAGACTCTCTATAATCTTCTAATATTATTTCATCTGCATTTTCTAATTTTTTATAGTTATCACTTATATTCTTTAAATGCATAAGCATTCTATATGTGTAATTATACGTTAAGTTAATAGATTCATCATATTTATCTAGTATTCCACTCATTTTAATTTCTCCTTATTATATTAATAATTGACCTCATATTCCTTTGTTTAGTAAGTTTGTATTTATAAATTTAATTTCTATTAAATAAGCTAGTTTGAACCAACCTTTTATTATGTTAAACTATTTTTAGAGGTGAATTAGAGGTATGAATAAATAAGTTCATACCTCTTATCTTTATTGTAAAGCTTAGTTAAATTTTCTCTTTTGTTTAAGTATTATAATTAATAATTATAGTAAGGAGGATATGAATATGGATATGGTGGTGCAATGTACGGATACTGTAATAATGCTAATGCTAATAAATTATTAAATGGAAAAGCTCTACGTCTAAATCTTCTAAATCTCCTTCTTGGAGGACCATAGCTAAACTGCTGACGTTGATGCTCAAATTGACTTTCGCATTCTTGCTCCATTACATCTTCACCAACTAATACAATAACACGATCTGATTCTACATTTTCAATAATTCCATCTATTGTACTTCCATCAGTCATAGTTAATGTAGTATGATAATATAAGCATTTTTTACATTCATTATATAATGACTGTCTATCTTTGTAATAATTCTTTTCTTCTAAATGCAATTTTTATCATCTCCTTTCCATTACTATAATATTCATATTTGTAATTGCCTGTAACGCATTAATTAATAAATATCTGTAAATTTTAATTATTTAATAAACCATTCATTAGGTAATTGATTAAAGTAATGAGGCGAGAATTCCATAATCTTATACTCCTGTATCCCATAAACCTTTAATGGCTCTAGAGATAAATAATCTTCTACCTTTTCAATAGATTCTGCTTTCATAAAAAACAATCCACCACTCATATCTGATTTAAGTCCAGACATTAATATTAATCCTTTATTCATTGCTTTTTGAGAATAAAGCATATGTTCCTTCATAATATTATCATTAATTAAATGTTGATTTATTATAGTACCTTCAACAATAAAATGTTTCATTTTTTTCTCCTTTAATTATATATTTATCTATTTTAAAATCTATCTTTAAGTTTAATTTAATTATAACATTTTTCTCAACTATTAGTTGTAGTAAGTAAAAGGGTGTGCTTAATATTACTAAAATAAGTAAATCATAATAATGATATTATTTTATATCCTTTAATAATATATTAATTATATATTCAAGTGTAATTTTTTAGGTTTGACTAATTTGATTTAGTAGTTTAGTTTTGATATAATATCTAAAAAAATATAGGAGGGAAGAAAATGTTTGGAAAAGATACATATGAACAAGATATAAAACCATTTGAAAAAGTATTTTCTACACAAGCTGATAAGTTATTATCTAACGAAGATTTTTCTGTTGTTTATATTGGGAGAGGAACATGTCCATACTGTCGTAAGTTTGCTAAGAAATTAAGTGGATTAACTAATAAAGTTAACACTACTATTTATTATGTAAATAGTGATGATTTCTCTGATAATGAAATTAGTTCCTTTAGAAAGAAGTATAATATTTTAACTGTCCCAGGATTTATAGTTAATAAACATGGAGAAATAGAAGTTCGTTGTGACTCTTCAACTCCAGAAGATGAAATATTAGATATGTTAAAATAAATAAATTTAAATACAATTTATGGAAGTAACTTTGTGAAAGGCTTTCTTACAAAGTTATTAAAAATAACTAGTATTTTAAATAGCTGCAAAAAAGTAGCTAGAAATTTCCCATGTAACTGAAAACTTTAAATTTTTCAGTTACATGGGAATTACTCTAGCTACTTTTTCTATATTATAAACTTAATTATGTATTAAGCTAATTCTTTTAATACTTCTTCAGTTGTTAGTGAACCACTTGATAACATTCCAAAGTTAACTTCTGCAGCTTTGTATGCTTCCATTCCTGGTGCTGCTGTTGCATCCTTTGCAATATAAACTTCAAAGCCTTGTTCAACTAAATCTCTCATATGTGATTCGATGCATATATTTGAATTCATTCCTGCAAGTATTACTGTGTCTATCTTTTGTTTTCTTAATTGTAATACTAGGTCATTTGTTTGTGGTCCAAATATTTTATGTGTACTTGCTATTATAGTTTCTCCATCTTCTATATATGGCTTAAACTCATCAAGTATATCTGCTCTTGAATCTTTTTCAACTGCTTCTGAAGGTCCTTTTCTTTCGAACATTTTCATTTGGTGCATCATATGTTCTCCATTTGTTCCAAACTTCCATGTATAATCATGTGGATAGTAGTAATGTGGTGATACAAATACTTTATATCCTTTTTCTTTTGATGCTTTAAGTAAAGATAGCATATTTTCTATAGTGTTATTTGCTTCAATAACATCTTTAGCTAACTTATATCCTTCCCCCATTTCATGTAAGAATTCATTTTGTGGATCTACAAATACTAGTGCCGTTTCCTTATTGTTAAATTTCATTTCAATCACTCCTATTTTTTATTTTTGTTTATTATATTGTTTCCCTGTGAATTCATAATAACTCTAAAATAAAAAACCAACAATTAGGCACTTTTAAGTTTCTAGTAACCTTTAAGTTACTATTTAAATTTTTATTATATAACCTTTTATTAAAATAATAATTAATTATTATTTTAATTTACCTTTACGTATTTGTGCAAATTCAGCTACCGCAGTATAAAGTACATCTGTTGAAGAATTTAGTGCAGTTTCACAAGAATCTTGTATAACTCCAATTACAAAACCAACACCAACTACTTGCATAGCTACATCATTTGGAATACCAAATAAACTACAAGCAAGTGGCACTAATAATATTGATCCTCCTGCTACCCCTGAAGTTCCACATGCACTTATAGCTGATAGTACAGTAAGTATTATAGTTGTACCAAAATCTACATTTATACCAAGAGTATTAGTTGCAGCAAGTGCTAATACTGATATAGTTATAGCAGCACCACCCATATTTATAGTTGATCCAAGTGGTATTGAAATTGAATATGTATCTTCATTTAATCCAAGTTCCTTACATAACGCCATATTTACAGGTATATTAGCAGCTGAACTACGAGTGAAAAATGCTGTAATTCCACTATCTCTTAAACATTTAATAACAAGTGGGTATGGATTTTTATGCATTGCTATAAAAGCTATTATTGGATTTACTACTAAAGCAAAAAACGCCATACATCCAACTAGTACTAATATTAATTGTCCATATTTAATTAATGATTCTATCCCTTGCTTAGATATACTATCATATACAAGTCCCATTATTCCAAATGGTGCTAAACTTATTATCCATGTTACTACTTTTGATATAGCCTCTGAAATATTTAATATAACTTCTTTAGACCCTTTACTAGCATTTTTTAAAGCAAGACCTAAAATTATTGCCCAGAATAATATTCCTATATAGTTAGCATTAGAAAGTGCATTAACTGGATTAGATACTATGCTCATTAATAAATTATTTAATACTTCACCTACTCCACTTGGTGGTGTTAAGTTTTCTACACTTGTTGTAAAGACTAATTTAACAGGGAATAGAAAACTACCAATAACCCCTATTACTCCTGCTGAAAGTGTTCCTAAAAGATATAACATTATAACTGACTTCATATTAGTTTTTTTACCTTCTTTATACTGACATAATGCAGCTATTACTAAGAAAAAAACTAATATTGGTGCTATTGCTTTTAAAGCCCCTACAAACAATAAACCTAATATGGATATTGGTGCACCTATCTTTGGAATAGTTAATGCAATTATTATTCCTAATATTAGACCTACTATGATTCTTTTAACTAAACTTATGCTATTCCATTTCTCTATTAATTTTTTCATTTTGTCCCCCTTATATTTATTCTTTTGTTAACAATTTGTTAAAAATATGATATCATAATAATCTTTTTTCTACAACAAGAACCATATTAACTAAATATTTCCCTAAAAATTATATTCCTATACTTTATTTAATATTTTCTTCTTATCATCTTTATATGTTTTTTTCTTGCTCTATTGCTATCTATATTTCCATTTTTTATTACATTATAGAAATACTCTATTTCTTCCTTTGAAAGTTCTATATCACTTTTATATTTTTTTATAAATCTTTTTAATTTTTTTAAGTTTATTACTGGTGTATCTGTTTTTACTTTTTTTAATTTTGATTTATTTGTAAATACTATTACTGAAATAAAGATATCTTTTTCATTTAAATATTCTTCTAGGGCTTTTATATGTCCATAGTTTTGTCTTATTGGATTATAGAAGCTATTTTTCTCTGTGTATAAAATTTGTGTCCAGTATTTAGAGTATTGATCTCCATATATAAGTCCATTATAATCTTTTGTTTCTATAACAAATATACCCTTTTTGCTTATTAAAATATGGTCTATTTGGCTTGTACCATTATCTCTTTTTATCATTATGTCACTTAATAATTTGTATCTATGAAATTTTCTTAAAATCTTATTAACTTCCTCTTCCCCAAAGTTTATTTCTTTTCTTCTATTTAATTTTTTAATTATAATTATTATTAAGATTATTGCTATTATAAAAATTATCTTTTGTATTATCATTTTTCTTATTTAAATCCTCCATAACTTTATAAAACTTCAATTCTTTATCTAAACAACTTAATTATATAGTAAAATATATATTTTTTTATATAATTTAAGTCTATTTTTAAATATAACCTTCTTTTATAAAAATATAATAAATGTAAAAGCCAACCTCTATTGCTCTATTATAGAATTATATTTAACGTAATGTTATAATTAATATCAAAAAAGATTTATTTATAAAGCCCTACAAAATAAATTAAGGAGGATAACTATGCAATTTAAAACAAAAAATAAAATTTTAATTGCAGATGATGATAATGATATTAGACAAATACTTGAAATATTATTTACTGGAGAAGGGTATAATGTCATCACTGCTAAAGATGGTGTTGAAGCTGTTGAAAAGGTAGATGATAGTATAAATCTTGTTATATTAGATGTAGATATGCCAAGAAAATCTGGATTTATTGCAAGTACAGAAATTAGAAGAAAATCTTTTGTACCCATTTTATTTTTAACTGCTTACTCTCAAGATTCTGATAAAACAATAGGCTATTCTGCTGGTGCAGATGATTATATAACAAAGCCATTTTCTCATTCTGAATTACTACTTAAAGTAAAAGCATTACTTAGACGTTATCAAGTATATCAACCTCAAACTATTATAAACTCATCAAAAATAGAGCTTCAAGGATTAACTGTTGATACGGAAAGTCAAACAGTTTTACGTGATGGAATTACTATTTCACTTACTCATACTGAATATAAAATTTTAGAGCTATTAATTACTAATCGTAAAAAAATATTTTCTATTGATCATATCTATAATAGTATATGGCAAGAGGATGTAGTTGGAGATAGTGCTGTAATGGTACATATTAAAAACTTAAGAAAAAAAATAGAAACTGATACAAGGAATCCAAAATATATTAAAACGGCATGGGGAAAGGGGTACTATATTGACTAAGATATATAAAATTCCAAGACTTGCTCTAGAATTTATAGGCTATTTAATTGTATCTGTCTTTATAGCAAGCTTTATTTTCGCCTTCTTATATAATATTTCTATAGCTTTTATTTTAAAATTAATTGAAAAAGGATATTATGGAGAATCTGCTGTTTCTGATCCTAAATTTTTATATTGGCTAAAGTTAGTTTGTATTTTAGCCACACTAATAATATTTTTCACCTTCTTTTTATTATTCTTAGGAAAAAAAGTTTCTTATATTTTATACATAACTAAATCAATACAAACATTAAAAGCTGGAAATTTAAACTTTAAACTAGATATTATAGGAGATGATGAACTTTCAGAATTAGCTGATACTATTAATATCTTTTCTAATGCCCTACAAAATCATATGCAAAATGAGGATAGACTAAAAAAAGAAAAAGAGGATTTAATAAGATCACTTTCTCATGATATTAGAACCCCTCTTACCTCTATTATATCTTATTCAGACTTTATAAAAAATAAGAATTACGATAGTGATACTAAGCTTGAAAATTATATTGAGATAATACAAAATAAAGCCTATCAAATACAACAATTAACAAATTTACTTTTAAATCCAGATTCAATACAGGCTAATTCCTTAAATCCTCCTGTTTTAGAAGGTAAATTAATGTTTAAGCAGTTTATAAGTGAATTTGAAGATTCTTTAGAAGATAAAAATTTCAATTTAGAAGTAGATATTATTGGACTAACTGATTTTAAAGCTAAATTTCATGTTCAAGATATAGCTAGAATTTTTGATAATCTATATTCAAATATTATAAAATATACAGATAATAAAGAAAAAATAGGAATTAAAATTTCTCTTGCAGATAATGTACTTATATTTACTCAAACAAATACTATTAAAGATAAAAAAAATATTGCCATTGAAAGCCATGGTATAGGTCTTAATAATATTAAAAATATTGTGGAATCCTATAATGGTGAAATGAATTATATTATAGATTATAAAATATATAAAATAGAAATTAAACTTCCTATATAATCTTTAGAATTCTTTAGAATTATCTTACTAAAAAACATAGAAATTTTATCTATTATAAAAATATAGAAAACATTATGAATGGAGGAATTAATTATGGCACTTGGGTACTTATTTATTTTATTTATTTTTATGACGGTAGTAAGTTTACTGGGAGTTTTTTTACTTTACTTTTTAAAAAATAAGACAGGAAAGAATATAATATTTTATGGTTTAGTTATATGGTCAATGCTAATTGCTTATCTTAATGCAACTAGCTTACCAACTAACTTTTTAGTAGAACAATTTATTGCATGGGGATTTGGTTTTGTATCAATAATTGCAATTATTATTAAAGTTAAAAATCCTGAAAAAACAACTATACCATATATACTTGTAACTGCTTCAACTCTAATAGGACTATATACATTATTCTTTTAAAAAGTTCTATTTATTTCTAAATTATAAGTAGATTTTATTCTTACTAAATTTAAGCTGACCATATTTTTAATAATAAGGTCAGCTTATTTTGCTTCTTATCTATTTTTTTATATTTATAAATCATTTAAAAAGATTCTTATCCACACTTCTTCCATTTCTTCTATATAATAATTCATCCCTGCAACTCTAACTGATTGAAGATATATCTTCATATTCTTTTATATCATTTGTTAATTCTTGCTTTCTACTATTTATATATTCTTCATCATAAATAAGCTCCTCTATATTTAAAGGAAACTCTTTTACATCATTATCTATTGTATTTTTAATTTCTTCAATTTTAATTTTAAGGCTTTTTATATTATTTTCTATGTCGTTTACTTTAATATCCTCATTTATCTCCTCATTATTTGCTATACCCTCTAAAATAATTAAAGAAATAAGATCATTATTTTCATAAGCCTCCTGAACCTTAATCCACAAATCAAACATTTCTTCATCTAAATTTTTATTTATATCAGGATGAAGTTTTTTTGCAAGCTTTCTAAATATTGATTTAATTTTTTTCATCTCTTCATCACTTATTGTAGGTAGCTCTAAATACCTTCTAGAACTCCTTAAGTTTTCTCTTAAATCTTCTAAGTTATCATAAAATTCCTTAAGCTCTTTTTTTAATATTTCTTCTATTTACTCTATATTTGTCTCTTTACCTTTGTTTTTATTTTGAATTATAATAGTTAATTTTTTCTTTAACTTTCTATATTTTATTTCCTTTTCAAACCTTGCAAATATTAATCCACCTAGCTTGCTCATATAAAGACTTTCTAAATATTCCTTTTTCTTATTTAAATCTTCCATAGTTTCATAAAACTTTAAATATTCTTCATTTAAACACTTTAATTCTTCTTTAAGCTTTTGAATTTCACTTAAAGATATAACTAACTCTCTCATAACCTTTACCCTTTTCTTTTTCTATTTTTTAGATAATTCAATTATATAATAAAATACACATTTTGTTATATTTTACACAAATTAAAATCTATATTTTAAATATATATTTAAAATTAAAATGTTACATTAGATAAACATGCTGTTTAATACAATCTATACTTCACTTATATAAAAATAATTAATCTAAAAGAGAAATATCACCCATTTCTTTATTATGGAATAATATCCAATATAATGTTATAATTATTAACATTATAAAGTACATATCATTATATTTATAACGTTAATAAAGATTTTTTATAAATAATATTGAACATTGAGGATATAATTAGAAAGTATTAAAGGAGGAATATAAATGAAATTTAATGGACTTATACCTGAACTATCTGTATCAAATATTGTCATTACGCAACATTAGGGGGAGTTTTTATGAATTTAAAAATAAGAGAAGCAATTGAAAATGATTATATTAATATTAGTAATCTTGTAAAAGAGATACATAAATTACATGTAAAGAATAGACCTGATATTTATTTAGAAGTTGATAATCCTTTGATGAGAGATAGATTTGAATTTTTATTGAATAGTACCAATATGAAATTATTTGTAATAGAAGATATTTGTAGCAACGAACTAATAGCGTATAGTATTGTTCAGATTATACAGCAAAATAATATTCATTTACTTGTACCATCTAAATTTGTTTATATAGATGATTTTTGTGTTAAATCAACTCATCAAAAGACTGGTGTTGGAAAATTGTTGTTCAATCATATACTAGATTATGCAAAATCAGAAAATATCTCCTCTATCCATTTAACTGTAAGTGAATTTAATAAAAATGCTATTAAGTTTTATGAATCATTAGGAATGTCCACAAGAAATAGAAGAATGGAACTTAACTTATAATTTTATCTCACAATGCTCTTTTTATAATTTTTGTGCCCTTATGATTATCATCCATAATCCATATAACTTCATGGGCTAAGCTAGCAACAATTTTTTCTCTAAATAATGCTCCACCACCACCTTTAATTGCATTAAAATCTTTATCTATTTCATCTACTCCATCAATACATAAGTCAATTTTCTCTATTTCGTCTATATCCACTAAAGGAATGTGTTTATCTACTAACTTAACTATACCTTTATGATTCTACTTAACCTAAAGGTTAATTTATTATTTCCCTATTAGTTTAAACTTTAAAATTAAATTACTTTAACTAAACTCACTAATAACTTGAAATTTATAATTGTATCTTGGAGAAATATTCTTGAGAATACTTTCTACTTTTAAATATAATAACATTTTTCATATCATACTTATTTAAAAGGTTCATTATAACTGGTCTATTTATAAAGTTGTAATTTTTCACAAATGTTATAAATTCTTCATCTTCTTCATCTTCTTCTTCAATCCATGGCATATCTGTACGTGCTTTACCTTTTCTCGATTTTATCCCCTCCAGACATACTTCTACTGGATAATCCAAGAAGAATACAGTATCACAAGCTTGCAATCGAAGTTCTATGGTTGAATCATAGTTCCCATCGATTATCCATGCTTCTTGAGAGATTATATCTTGCAATTTTTCTTTAAATATATCTTTTCTAACCACAGTTTTGTCAGTATTCCAATAGAGCATATCTAAATGAAATAAAGGTATTCCTGTTGCATTGTGTAGTTCTTTTGAAAATGTACTTTTACCACTGCCAGGGCATCCAATAACAATTATCTTTTTCATCCATAACTCCTTTTATTAATTAAAAATTATAAGATTTTTTTATATACTCAATTTATAAAACTCCTATTTTTCTACTAGTTTAACCCAAAAATTAAATTACTTTAACTAAACTGGAATTTATCAAGTAGTTCAAGCAATAATTTCTCTAAAGGAATTTATAGTGTAGTTCATAAAAATCAACTTTATAATATCCTTATAATTTATTAGTTAAGCATTGCTTTATCAATAAATTATCCTAATTTTTCTTTCCACTTGATATATCTATAAGTTTAATATTTCCATTATTCAAGATATTATCTACCAATTATTTCTTATGTATATTTTGTACCTAAATATGGTCTAATTCAAAAGTGATATTTTGTAAAACCGTAAAAGAAAAACTTTTTGAAAAAAACTTTCTATTAAATTTGTAATTAACTTTTTATCAATTTCATTATTAATTTTTATATTAATTTTAGAATTTATATATTATTCCTACAAATTTATTTGGTATAATAAAATCAAAATATAAGATATATATTTTAGCTAAGTGCATAGTTATTAAATATATTATTATAGAAATAAACCCTAAAGACATTAAAAGCCATTTAACATGTTTTAACTCTTTAAAAAGATTATTTTTATAAGAAACAAATTTTTTTCTATTCTATATCACTAGAAATTTTAAAAATATATAGCTGCCATACTTGTATAAAATCACAAATTTTTAATCTATTTATTTTATTTTTAATTTCTCCAATAGAAAATTTTATATCAAAAATATATTCTAATAACATTGAAATACAAGCCGAATCACAATGCCAATTCCAAAAAATAATTTTGATATTAAATAATCAATGTGAAAATAATTAGAATGAATACTTCCATATTGGATAGTTTTTTTATTTGCATTATAATTTATTATAGATTTTAATAATTTATAATGCTTATATTTTATAATAAAAATAAATTATACCAATTAGTCATAATTTATAAAATGTTATTTTATAATGATATAATTTAATAAAATATTATATAATAAGTGGTACTTGCAGTTATCTTTTAGAAAAATGTGTCCACAAAGCTAATCCATATAATGGAGGTTGCTATGGGTGTACTTGCTCTTAAAAACTATTATATTTAAAGAGTAGTTTACATCTTAAAATTAAATTTAATAATTATTTACAACTTACTATATAGTTAAACTTTATATTTTAATTTGATGTATATTGTTTTAAATATTCTATAATATCTTCTACATATCCTTCATTAAATTCTTTTTCACTTAATATATAATAATATTTTTTATTTATATTTTTAATATCTATTTTATCTTTTATATATGGAGAAATTAGAAGTAAATTTACCCCTTTTTTTATTATATTTTCACAATTATCATAACTATTATCAACTTCTACATTATAATCCATATTTTCTTCAATTAATTTTTCTTTTAGATTATCTTTCAATGATGTTGATAAAGTTTTTTTAAAAATATTAAGCCCTTTTCTATTTATTCCTACACGAGCACCTGGACTAATCCCTATATTTACTTTAGATATAATTATAATACTTCTCATAAATTAATCCTCCTAATTAAAATAAAATTATTTTTACATTTTTTTACAGACCATATCAATATTATGCCACATAATAGAACTTAATACTATATGTTATTTAAATTTGTATTCTCAAATATAACAATATCACATTGATATGGATGATTCATATATCACTAGGAAGTTTAAATTATTTCGTTAAATTCAACTTTAGTGAATAATAAAAGCCAAAGCTCTAGAGCTTTGGCTTTCGTCGCAATAATTTAATATTGTTCGTCAAATCCATTCTATAAATTAGAATTTATATACTTCCCATATATACACATATCATATATGTTTCCATTTTTAAAAACAGCATTTCTCATAATTCCTTCTAGCACAAAATCATTTTTTTCTAATACTCGTTGGGAAGCTATATTAGGTTTATATACTAATCCTGTTATTCTTACAATATCTAACTTATCAAATGCTATCTCGCAAATTTCTTTTACAGCTTTTGTCATTATTCCATTTGACCATTTTTCTGTTAATAATAAATATCCTATCTCAGCATCTTTGCATGATACATCACTCTTTCTTTCAACTGATATATTCCCTACATAATTTCCATCAACAATTATAGCTCTAAAAATACCCTCTTTACCTTCTTGCTCTCCAGTCATATTAATCCACCATGTAGCATCATCTTCTGTATATGGATATGGTATTCTATTGGATAAATATTCTCTATTTATTTCATTACATATTTTAGTTAATCTATTTTTATCTTCCACTTCCCACTTTTTTAATTTAAATTCCAAACTAATTCCCCCTTATAAATCCCTATTTATCTATATGGTATCAAAAGTACCGTTACTTCGCATTAAAATACGATTTTTCATAACACCTAATAATTTCCATAATTATACTGAATAATTATGGAAATTATTAGAGCTGTATACTATTAATTAATTTCGCTAAATGCACTTTTAACGCTAAGGGAAAAAATAACGATTTCAAGCCATTTGTAAGGTATAATATAATACAAAAATAGTAGTTAATTGTTTATACATACTAAACAAAAATAAAAAAAGATATCATTTACCCACTTAACTATTGTAGACTTGGCTATTTTATACTCCCATGCAATATCGGCTGTTGATTTACCACTCTGTTTAAGAGCTACTATTTGCTTTTTAAAATCTTCTGTATAATTTATTATAACCTATCCAATTATTCGCCACTAAGAACTCTCTTTAAAGCTGCATCTATAGTATCAGTATCATCTGGATATTTTATATACAATGCTGATGATTCTGTAACAGCAGCAGAGTATGATGTTTGAACCGACTGCTTAACCTTAGGATCATCAATAGAATTAATATAATCCTGTTGGCGCTGTTTAGCTTCTTTTATTAACTTATAATATTCTTCTTCAGTTAAGCTTTGCTTTACATCTTGCTGCATATTTTCCTTTATGGAATATTGAAGGCTGTCTAAACTGAACTTAGAAAGTTAATTATCTATATTGCAAGTGAATATAACATTATTTGATGACCCAAATGGTTTTGATTTTATATAGTCTATACATAAAATAATCTCCCCATAGATTTCTATTTTCCTCCTAGTTTAACCCCAAAATTAAATTGCTTTAACTAAATTCATCAACAACTTGGAATTTATTGAGTAGTTTATATTTTATAATTATCGTCGTTTATAAATCTCTGGATATAATAATTACTTTATTAATTATTTTAATATTTTTATTAATAATTATAATAAAGGCTTTAAGTTCAAAAACTAACCTTTAGCTCACTACATTATCTAAACAATAGTAAATTTTTTCATGATATTTTAATTTATATTTAAAACCACTTTTTTCAATTACCTTTTTAGATTGTATATTATTAGGAAAGTGAGAACATACAATAGAGCCAATCTGTTCATTATTAAATGAATACTGGATAATTTGTTCAATAGCTTCTACTGCTAGACCTTGTCCCCAAAACTCTTCTGATAAAACAAAACCTATTTCCTTGGATTCTTTACAAATATTATCTATAGGTGTATGTAACTCAATCCACCCTATTACTTTATTAAGTTCTTTAAATTCAATTGCCCATATTGTATTGACTTGTTCTTGAATAAACTTTTCTAAAATATCATTAGTCTCTTTAATATTTTCTTTAACTCTAAATCCAGCTAAATCAGCTACTTTTTTATTAGACATAATTTTATATAAATCATTTAAATCATATTTTGACCATTCTCTTAAAATTAATCGAGTACTTTCAAATTTATTCATTTCTTGTATTCACCTCTAATAAATCCTCTGATAATGGAAAGTTTTCTCTAAACCTCTGTACCAACTTTTCTTCCTTACTAATAAATAAAGTAAGTGTACTATCCCATGCAACTATTTCAATATTTGCATGGGGATGTTGAGTTTTAACTTCTTTATTCCAAAGATCACAATTTTCATCTGCATAAGGGAGTTTATATTTTAATATCTCCTCAATACTAATATCTTTTGAGAATCCTGATAAAATGCCCCAAATAAATTGAAAATCTTCTTTATTAATTATTTCTGTAAGTTCTTCTCCTGTAATCCAAAGATATTCTTTTGAAAATATATCTTTTATATTATTATCTTTGGGATAGCATATATAATCTGTAATTAACCAATTATATTTTATTTGTTCATTGTCTATTGCTTTAAATATCTTACTAAGATAAGTATGATATTTTTCACCTTTATTTAATATAGCACCCTTCATATTATACCTCATAAGTTTCTTATTAATATTTACTTTTAAATCTATTTAATTTTTTATAATTATCCTAATAATATTTCCTTTATTATAGTTTATTCAATTTGTAATTTCAAATTTTTGTAATTTAATTATTTTTACTTTCCTGATGTTTTAAAATTAATTCTATTTTCTATAAAATTTTCTATTCTTGAATATTCTCCAAACCAAGTTAATGCTTTGGTTCCTTTTTCTCCATGTCTATTTTTTAATATTATTGCATTTATACATTTGGGATTTACTTCTGCATTTTTTGATTTATAGCTTAATTTACTTTCCCTCATTAATTCATCTCTATATACTTTATTATCTAAATTTTTATTTCTATATAGTGCTATTAACTGGTCACTATCTTGCTCTATTCTTGCACTATCTTGAATATCGCTTTCTGATATTTTTTCACATAAGTTTTCTTTAATGCTTTTATCTACCAATCTATTTGCTTGAGCTAAAAGAACTACGCATATATCTTCCTTTAGTGCTAGGTCTTTTAGTTTTGATGTAACTTGTCCTATTTTTTCTGTTAATGATAATGCTTTTATTCCTCCTGTATATTTATTTACATAGTCTACAAAAACAACATCTAATGAATTTTTCATTTTATATAGTTTAATTTCTCTTATTAATAAATCTATATCTATTTCATTTGTAATATAGAAACTATTATTTACAAGAGTTGAAACATAGCTAGATATTTTATCCTTCTCCTCTTCACTAATATTGTTATTGATTATTTTTTTATATTCTATAAGACAATTTGATGCTGCCATTTTACTAAAGATTTCATTATTACTCATTTCACCACTTGCATATATAACCTTATGCTTGTCTTTAACCATATTAGCTGCAATTTGAAGTGCCATTGTACTTTTTCCAACTCCACTTCTTGCAAATATAGTTATTAATCTTCCTCTTTGAAAGTTTCCTAAAACTGAATCTATTTTTTCTAAACCACTTTTAAAGCCTCTATCTTTATTATCAAAATATAGCCAATTTAAATATTCATCATATTGATTTACTATATCTATATCCTTTTTCATTGATGATTTATATATTTCTTCTAGAGTATCCTCCACAGCCTTTGTCATTTTATCCACATCTCTTGAATTTAAAAGCTTTTTAGATATATCTTGCAGTTTTTTTCTTTTATATTTTTCTATTAAAAGCTCTAATTTGCTTTCAAAGCCCTCTTCTGTAACTGCACAAACTCCAATTTGACTTATATAAGCTATTCCCCCCATATCTTTTGTTACTTCTCTATATTTTTCCAGAAAATTAACAACATCTACTGTTATTCCATCATTAATCATTTTAACTATGCCTTCATAAATTGCTCTATGACCTTGTATTAAAAACATTTCAGGCTTTATTATATCCTTAGCAACTGTTACTAATGAATTATTTGAAAATATAAGACCTAATATTTCTTGCTCTATTATTACTTCTTGATTTGTAAACATATTAATTCCCCCCTAATCTATATAATCTTCTATTTCTAAAGCTTTATTATTCTTATGTTTACTTTTATAACTGCAATAACTACGCTACATATCTCCATTAGTTATAAATCTGCTTATTCCATTAGACTTGCTTATAAAGCTTTCAAAATCCCAAAGATAGTTATAATAAAAATCACTTTTATAAACTTCATGATAATTATCAATCCCCTTTATTATTTCTTTATATCCAAAGGTTTTAATAGCTTTATCTAATAAATCATTAATATTTTCATTGTAGCTATAATTATTAAAACTCTCCTTTGAATTCCAATAATTAATTAACTTATATATATTATTTATATATATTTTATTTTTATTATTTACTTTTATAGTATCTACGGGTGTAACATCTGAAGTTTCTATAATAGAACAACTTGAAGCTTTTGCTGTTCTATTTTCGAAATCCCTGAAGTTTCTATTTTCTTCTTTTACATCTACTTTCGTAACTTCTGATGTTTTTATTTTGGAACATCTGTTGTTATCATTTTCCTCATTACAGGCTATTTCCATACCTTCTGATGTTTCATTTTTAGAACAGGCTATCTCTTCTGATGTTTCACTTTCAATACCTATTGTATTTGTATTTTTAGTGTAAAACCTCTCTAATAAATAATCCTTTATAAAATAATAATGATTTGCTCTTCCTGTAGATTTGACATTTATATAATTTTTCTCCTGTAAGCTTTTTATAATTTTAGATATTTTAATCCTTCTTTTTGTATTACAAATCTTCATAAGCTGTATATAAGTTGGATAAACTACCCCACTTTTAGAATGATCAAATTGCTTTAAAGCTATTAATAAAAACTTTTCTTCAAGAGTTAAATTTTCATCACAAATAATTTTATTGCTTATAACTGTATATCCATTCTCCAACATGTATTTTCTCCTTTTAATTTAATAAAAATTACTTTCATATATTAAATACACAGAAGTCTGAATTTTTAATAAAAATTTTTTTAAATTTTTTATTATTTATTTTTAAACATAAAAAAAAGACATCTTGTGAATGTCTTTAAATATTATTCCTAATAACCTTTTTTATATTATCTTATTCATGTAATCCACACCTTGTAGCTATTAAGAATTTTATTTTTATTCCCATTTCTGTGAACATCTTTTCATGTTCCGTCTCAACATTTCCTTCAAAATCGCTATTATGTAAATCATAAGTAATATATTTTATTTTAAATCCGCTTTCTTTAAAATATTCTAATGATTCTTCAAATAATGGATCATCATCTGTCTTAAAATATATTTCACCTGAATCCTTTAAGAATGTTTTATAGCTTTCTAATTGCTTTGTATGAGTTAATCTTCTTTTCTTATGTCTTTCTTTTGGCCATGGATTACAGAAGTTAATGTATATTCTATCTATTTTATCTCCATCACCTAGCATATCTTTTATTATTTCTATTTCTTGTGCCATTAATTTTATATTATCTAAAGAAACTTCCTTTTCTGCATATGCTTTTTCTATATTTCTTTTAGCTAAAACAAGAACCTCATCTTTAATATCTATAGCTATATAATTTTTATCTTTATTTTCTGATCCGTGAACTGCAACAAAAGTACCTTTACCACAACCAAGCTCTAAATATATAGGTTTATCATTTCCAAAGGATTCCTTCCATTTCCCTTTATTTTCACTTGGATTTATTATAAAAAAATCACAACTTTCTAATTCTGGTCTAGCCCATGGTTTTTTTCTTAATCTCATGCTTATTCACTCCATTTATTTAAATTCATAAATTATTATACAGATTTATCTCTATAGTATCAAATTTATTTTTCCTCTAACCTTTAATATAACTTCTTTATATTTGTCCATATCAATTCCTCCATCAAATTCAAATTTAAATTACCCAACCTTAAATTGAAATTTATCTAACTATTTAATATAAAATAAGAACAGTATGGAGTGCCATTATCTCCAATTAACTTTTCACTAGATAATGAAAATCCTATTTTTTCTAATGCATTTATTCTTTTAGTTGCTTTGGCTATGGCTTTTGTAGCTATCTTATTAAATTATATTTCCCCCCTTTCAAATTACTAATTTACCTTTCATTTTAAATTTATTACTTATGATACTCTATTTTCAGATGAAAAAATATCCTTAACCAAGTTATAGCTATAAACCTCATTTACTTGTTCTACGGTTCTCCGTATCGGTAATAAGTGAGGTTTTTTTATTATTTTAATACCTCTATTAAATCTTGTAATTCTGTATATGGAATAGTTGATAACTCCATTAAATTATATAATATAGCACCCATGCCTTGAACTCTGATATCAGCTGGAACAATATATGGCATTTCTAATATAACACTACCATTTCCACCAACAAGTCCAATATTATATAATTCAAGTGTATCTTGTAATACAGATATTAAAATATATCCACTTACACCTCCATTAGTATAGCTTTCTTTTTTTAACATCTTAATTGGTAACTGCTGATTTATTGCAAATACATTTATTAATTTTATTTGTCTATATGTTAACCTTTTTGTTATGCTTAATAATTGATTAGCTTGGTCTCTACTTATAGTTTTATCGAATGCAATGTTTGCTACTAGATTACCATAATACTTTAGCTTTTTTTCTTCATGTTCTCTTTGAGCTGAAAACATCATACCTTCTACAATTTCATCTGCTGTTGACCTATTAGTATCGTCATTATCAAAAAATCCATCATCTCTTAACTTCTTGCCATTCTTTATATTTTCATCTATTTTCTCTAATGTATATGTAGCAGTTGCTCCTATTTTATTATTTTCTCTTTTTGACAACACTCGATTTTTTATTTCTGAACCTAACTTTGAAAATACTTTTCCTACGGCTTTTCCTCCTGCTATTCCAATCATAGCTCCTGCTGGTCCTGCAACTACTCCACCTAGCACTGCACCAGTAGTAGCTCCTGTTATCTCTGAACCTGACTCTATTAAAAATTCAATCATTTCATCTTTCATAAATATATTTTCCTCCTCACTCATAACCACTTTATATATACTCTCACAACTAATCTAATCACTTAAAATTCTGAACAACTTTTCAATATATTTTGAGCAATTAACTTAAGCAATGGTATTTCTTTCGCAATAATATCATCACTTTCTTCTGGAATTGCTAAGTAGTCATCTGTATCTCCCTTTACGTGAGCTATTGCACATCTATAATAATAAATTCTTTCTGATAATTTACTAATAACTTTTTCATCTGATTTAGCTAAATCAATTTTAATTTTATCGTTTAAACAATTCGTATATTGTTCAATCCTCCCCGTACTATCACTAATCCATTCTCTTATTATTGCAATATCCATACCTCTGATTAAAGTCAGTTTCAAAGATTCTCTTTCACTTAATGAATTTACATATTTTTTTAAAATACCTTTTAGTTCTTTATGATTTATTTCATTACTTCCTATGTAATTACCAGATTGTATTTGCTCTAATAATCTGTAATTTTGAGTACGATTAAAAAAATATTCTAAAACTTGATAATAGCTTAAATATTTCATTCTTATATCTTCTGTTGCTATACCATTATTAAAATACATTAATGGCTCTGATTCATATTCATTTTCTTGGATATTTAGATTGTATACGGTATCAACACCTATATCTCTCAATTGTTTATCTAATTTTACTACCTTAAAATTTAAACCTAACTCTATAGAGCACTTTAATAATACTTCTTTAACTTCGTGTTCTATTTGTTTTATAGATAAGTGATTAGTATCTATTAATTGTATAGACATTAACTCCTCATGCTGTGGCATAGTATGAATTACCGCTCCGCTTTCATCCTGAAAAATAAAATAATCATATAAAACTGCCCAAATTAAATCACTTTTCATTCCTATACAACCAAATGCTTTATCTCCATTATATAAATTTATTGCTCCAAAATCTAAATAATCAAACCCTTTAATTATTTTCTTTTTTGTTTCAATATCACTTGCTACTATTAAACATTCATAATAATTAGCAATCCTAATAGCATTATTCCCTACTTTAAAAAAGGCATTATAAAACAAAGGAGAACATATACCCTGTAGTTCCCTCCAATCATCTCCATCATCAAGATTATTTACTGCTTTCTTAAACATTTCAATTTGTAGTATTAGCATATCTTTACTTAATCCATCTATTGTAATATCTTTACCTGCAATATTTACACTTTTTATCTCGTCTATTGATAAATGCTGAACCCACTCCTTTAAATCATGAATTTTTACATGTCTATCCCCATAAATTGACACAAATTCCCCCTCCTATAGTTTAACTTATAAATCCATTTTTCTATATATAACTAATAAAATTATATCATAAAATATCTCACTTACAATATAGTATTTCCATGTATAAAAACAACCTTAGGCAAGTTATATCAATGCCTAAGGCTAAAACCTCATTTACTTATGATACGGTTCACCGTTCATAACTAAAATGATAAAATTCATCACTAATCTTCATCAATTGAAATCTCGTTTTTTAATGATTTATACCATATTTCTTTTGTTAAAATATTATTCCTATTTCTATCTACAGGAATAATATTTAATCCTTTTGTACTATTTAATCTTAATTTTTTCTGAAAATGGCTTTTTATAGCCTTTTTATTATATGATTCTCCTTGAACATAATGCAATATAGTTATTGTTTTACCAAAATCCTCTATCAATTCTCTAAACATACCATTTATATGTCCATCATCAGAATTAAAAGCAAATCCACAAACACATACAATATCAGCATCCTTAAATCTATGAAATAATTCAACATACCTTTCAGACATTTTTACTGATGTTAATGGTTTTATTCCACTTTGTGTAAATAAAAATGGAACAACTATATGTTTTTTTTCTTCATTTTCTTTAATTGTTACTATTTTATTTAAATATGGATCATAATAATCATTTACACATCCATTTAAGTAGAAAACATCTTTACATATTATTTCTTCAATAAAAGAATTATAATTTGTTGTTCCAATTGCTGTTATTTCAAATTCATCTTCAACTTGAAGTATGTCATGATAATATCCATTTCCTTTTTCTATCTTACTTCTACTTTGATCTGCCATTGAAGAAATATATCGTCTTACAGTATGCAGGAATATTACTATTTTGCTAAATTTACCCCAATCAGTTTTAGGATTATAGATATATCTCCAATTAATATCTATTAATGTTTGATAATCTAACGCCCTAGAAAATATATCTTCTAATATAAGTAATCCAAATCTAATCATAATTTTTTCATTATCATTTAGTTTAGTTATATCAACTTCCTCATAATCTATAAGAAGTTCTAATCCTCTCATACCTGTATTTTTATAATCCAATGTAAATATAGCACCTAAATCATCAAATAAATCTATTGTATCAGGGCTTTTCTCAAAAATACCATCATTAAGTCTATGTATAAGTTCTTCCCCTAATGATCCAATTAATAATTCAAGAATTGCTCTTGTAATATTTCTAATATTCCTTTTAAATTCATAACTTGCTTCTTCTAACTGTATGCCCCTTAAAAACACTGAAAAATAATCTGTTGAAAACAATGAATTAAAATCATTTCCTAATAAATTATTTAATTTTATCTCTTTTCCATAATTAAATTCTCCAACTGATACCTCTAAAATTTCTTCAATAACCTTATCTATGTCTACACCATCTTTTTCTAACTTGTCTACAATATCTGAAACATTTTTATCAAATTCCTTTAAATAACTTAGTATAGCATCCCTTTTATTTTCTAGACTTCCTTTTACAATTGAGTCATATTGACCTTTTGTAAAAGCAGTTAATTTTTTACTGTCAAAGTCATCTGGTAACCATTTTGCATATGTTGATTGTTGATCAACATTATTTAATTGTTGCTTTAAAATTTCCTTATCTTTTGCAGTATTCATTCTAAATATATCTAAAGCAAATTTTCCTCCTGACGGAAGCCCATATGAGCATTCTGCACCAGCCCCAAAAAAGAACGAAATTTTTTCCATATAACATCCCTCACCTTAATTTAGTTTGATAAATATTCATCAACTACAATAAATGATTCTCCTAATTTATTTAATTCTAATAATAATCTATATTTAGCCACCTCTCCACAGTCCTCATAAGGTCGTATAGATGGCAAATTTTCTATATATTCCTGTAAATGCTCATCATCATAAACTTATTCATCTTCTTCTGAATCATAATATGCATACGCAAGTTTAAATTCATCTTCATCATAATCCTCATAAAATTCTTCATCTACAGATATATTTGCCCAAGGAAATAGATTTCTAAAGGCATCTTGATAACACCATCCGGGTATATAAATATACGGCCAATCAATTGCAACTTTTTCTTGTTCACTATAACTATCAATAACCTTTATAGTCAATGATCCTTTTCCAGATAATTTATTAATCCACTCTTCTGACTCTAAAATAACTTTATTGCCATTTTTTAATTCCTTTAACAATGGTTTAGCAACTATCAACATATCTAACTTTTTTTCATATTCCGATTTATTATCAGCAACTTTCATTAAGTCAAATTTAGAATTTCGATCTATTTTTTGTTTTTTAGGCACAATAACTTTCCAAGAATTATCTGATATAATTTGTATATTTTCTTCTTTAATTTGTATCCAATAACATTCTTTTTCTTCATAATTACACAAAACTAAAATAACTGGCAAAGTATGATTTGTCCAATAATTATAGTGTTCCATATCACCTCTAAACACAAAACCGTCATCTTTTTCCTCTTTAAACCAACTTTGACCTGTTTTTATTTGCACACCTATAATCTGTCCGGTAGCCTCCCCTTGTTCTACTATCTCTATATGTGAATCTATACCATAATCTGTTTCTAATGGTTGCTTCCTATACAACCATCCTAACTCATATTCTATTATATCGCCTAAAATTTTCTCACCTTTACTCCCTGTATCTCTCACTTTTGGACGCATTCCCATATTATCCACTCCATTTTAATTTTAATCCTATTTATGATAATGTTCTTTATTTATTATCCTATAAGCCCTATATATTTGTTCATGTAACATTACTGCTGTTAACCCAATCTCAAAATCCATTCTTGATATTGCCATTGTTTCATCAATTCTCGCTAAAAGCAATTCATTCTCAATTTTAGTATATATAACAATTATATTACTTTTACCATTTATAGCAAAGCATTTTAATTTGTTAGCGAATTCTTCTGATTATATCAAGTTTCCTTTAGTACTTATATAAATAACATATTCTTTTTCATTTAAGTTTTTTAATATTGCCTCGTCGTTTTTTAATACCTTAAAATCTAATTTACAATACCTCGTTAATCTTTTACTATATTCTGCTATAGCCTCTTTATTAAATTTATCTTGTATTTTTTCCGTAGTTAATATCTTTATATTCAACTCTAAACACTTCCTTATAATTAATTTATATAGTATCAAATACTTAGTAAATAAAAAGACATATGTATTTGTGTATACTTATGTCTTTTTATAAATATTATTTTTTATCTTTATCATAATCTTGCATTACTGCTACCATCTTTTCAGCAACTCTTTTTATTACTGGAACTGAAACAGAGTTTCCTGCCTGCTTATATACCTGACCATTACTCAAATTATTAGGAATCTTATATTCCTTAGGAAAACCTTGGAACGTTAAACATTCTTTTGGTGTTAACTTTCTAATCCCATAATTATCTTTTATTAATGGTACATTATGTCCACCGGTTCCCATATTTGCTGTTAAAGTAGGACATACATTGCTTTTATTTTCCCTAATATATACTCTTCTTAACTGATAAATTGTATCTTCCTTTGTTATGGTATCTTTTAAATCATCATAATATTTAGATGAAGAAGTATAATAATATTTATCATCCATCTTAACTTCTTTATTTACTATATCGCTTATTGAGTTTGTTAATTCTACTGGTTCTGGAAAGTAAAACTTATCACATTCTTCCTTATTTAAAAAACCAACAATATAAATACGTTCTCTATTTTGTGGTACATTTCCAAACTCCATTGAATTTAGAACTTGATATCTTATATGATATCCTTCTTGTATCAATGCATCTTTTATTATTCTAAACGTCTTTCCACCATCATGGCTTACAAGATTCTTTACATTCTCTATAATAAATGCTCTAGGCTTTTTTACTTTAATAACTCTTAAAGTTTCAAAGAATAAATTTCCTCTTTCATCATCAAACCCTTTCCTATATCCTGCTATTGAAAACGCTTGACATGGAAAACCAGATGTCAATATATCTATATAAGGTATCTCATTAGCATCTATTGAATGAATATCTCCTTCTACTAAATATTCATTACCAAAATTCTCTCTATATGTAATACATGCATATTTATCTATTTCATTAGCCCAAACCATTTTTGCACCAGCCTGCTTAAAACCTAGGCAAATTCCACCAATTCCTGCAAACATACTTGCTACTTTGTATTGATTATTCATTTGTTATCACCTCTTTTGCATTATTGCCATTAAACTATACTTAGTATACCACGCTTAATAAAAAAAAGAAGCGTGCTGCATAGAATTTATACAAAAAAATTAGAGGAATATTTTCACCTCTAATTCTTAATGAAATAAACTATAGTTCTTGCTGAAACTTATCAAAAGATCCTATCTCTGTGAAGTTAATCGAGTATGTTTCTTCATCTTCTTTATAAATAACTACTGAATCAAGACCTAACTCTTCCAGTCTATCATATGTTAATAGTTCTCCTTCATTTAAATCCATTACTTGTCTTAATATCCATTTACCTAACGCCTGATTAGGGTTAGTCATTAATGCCTTCCCCCCATCTTGACATATTTTAGCACTTAATTCATTACCATCCGGTAACACTAATTTAAAAGGAACATCTCTATTGGGGAAAAATCCACAAAAAACTTTGTGTATCCATGCAGGTATTGGTATATAAACTTCATTAAAGTCCCTTGCTCTACCGCCAGCATTCCATTGATTTAAGCCACTTTTCTCTGGAACTTGTCTCCCTCCTCGATCTGAATATAGAGGTAAAAATATATGCTCTTTTTCATGAATTATTGGCTCAAAACTCAATCCTTCACTACCTCCTATCAACAGGTTTGTAATTAATTCATATGGGTCTAATATTATTTCTACATCCGTTTCTAAAATAACATTTTCTGTTCTAAACCTCTTATATAATGTACTTTTAGATAAATTTATGCTGTATTCATTAATATTATCTTCAAAGGTTATTGTATTTTTACCACTGAACTTTATATTTTTTATTGCTTTTATATCTATTAAGTCCATTGGACACTCATATACTTTTATTTTCCCTTCTTGTCTTACAACACAATGATATATCATACTTGATAACGCATGTATTCTTTTTGTTGCATTTATTCTTTCATTTCTTAATTCTGAAATTGTTATAACAATTTCTTTTGGTGTTTTTCCACTAAACAACCCCATATCTCTATTGAATTCTGCTACTTTTTGCAGTGTTCTTCCATTGCCTTCCAAAAAAGTTTTTATACCTATTCCAACTCCATTTTTAGATGCATCAGCCGAACAATCTCCCCTTGATAAATTTTTCGCATTAAATACTCTACAAAAAATATTTTCAACTTCTCTATATCCTAAATACGGTATAACACTTTCTGATGAGAGTCTTGATAATGCTCCCATAGCCCTAAGCATATTTATATACTTATTTCTATTATTAACACTTTCTATATTAGTAAACATTTATTTCAACCCCTCTTTAAAATTTTTAATGTATTTAATAAAATCTAGTTTTTCTTCTGATTTAAGGCTTGTATATATTTTTATTATTTCAGTTATTTGCTTATCTTTGCTATTGTAAATTTCATCTGTAATCCCTAACAAATAGTCTGTAGAAACTTCAAAGAATTCTGCAATACCTTTTATAGTATCTATACTAGGTTTTCTTACATAATTTTCATATTGACTCCAAGTATTTTCTTCAACATAAAATTTAGTAGCAAGTTCTTTTTGTTTTAATCCACGCTCTTCTCTTAAATATCTAATACGGTCTCCAATATGCTCATAGATCATTATTTATCGCCTCCTGTCTATACTATATCATCTATAAAATAAAATAGTCATAACTTCTCAAAACGAGATATTATGACAAAAAATAAGACCATAGATTAAACTATAGTCTTATTTTTATATTCCTTAACTCTTCTATAAAATGTATTTCTCTTCATATTACATAACTTCATTGCCTCTACTGCTGTAATTTCTTCTGCCTGCCATCTCTTATATACACTTACAAAATCATCATCTATTTTAACTTTAGGTCTCCCAAACTTTATTCCTCTACTTTTAGCAGACCGAATTCCTTCTTTTTGCCTCTGATTTATGTTAATTTTTTCCTCCTGCGCAAGCCATGCCAAAATTTGTAACACCAAACTTGTTATTAAATCCCCCACCCCATCTAAATCTTTGTATTTTCTTGTATCTAAAATTGGCATATCCAAAACAACTACATTTATTTTATTTTGTATAAGCCATTTCCACTCTTCTAAAATTCCTTCCTTATTTCTACCCAGCCTATCCAAAGATTTTATATACAAATTATCTGATTCTCTTATAGTTCTTTTAAGCGCCATCCATTCTGGTCTATTGAAATCTTTTCCACTTGCTTTATCTATGTAAACGTCTCTTTCATCTATTTCTAGTCCATTTAATGCATCTAATTGTCTATCAACAACTTGTGTTTTTGCTGATACACGTAGATATGCGAAATTTCTTACTCTCATTTATCTAAGTCCTCCAACCTAATATCAACTCCATTTTTATAAACTTCTCTAGGATCTAAATCTATACAATTATATTCATCTACAGGCTCTGTTAAAGCCCCCGCTAAAGTTCCATTGATAATGCAACATCTACGTTTGAAAAACTCAATATCATTTAAAACTTGGCAACTTTTCAATTTCAGTAGGGTACTTGCATCATAATCTTTTACAACTCCATCTTTAAATTTAATAATTACATGATAATTGTCTAACGCTTTAACTTTAATAACTTCTATTATTTTATCACCCATTTAATTCCTCCCCCTCCATATTTCAAAAACTATAGTTTTTGAAACACTAATTTATATTCATATTTTTATATTTCAAAAAGTCCATTTCTAATTTATGAAACATCCCAATTACAGTAGTAGCCTTTTGAAACTATTATAGCGTATTCGATTACTAATTTCAGGTAGGCATTATGTATATTTTTACACAATTGTAATGTGGATAAAGGTTTCTTTTAGAAAATAGATTTTAATAAAAGTTTTTCTTGGAACAGTAAAAACGGTACACCTATTCTAATGTTGTACATTAAAAAAGTCCCTAATTGTAAGATTAGAGACTTTAAGTAAACCTATTTATTTTTCACTCCTGAAACAGTAATTTTCTTTTTTCCCTCCAAAACATCTTCACTCCATTCAATCGGAGTTATATCTTTTATAGGACTACGTTCCATTGCAAGCAAATAATCATCCTTATCCACTTCACTCCAATTAATTACTTTACCTAATTCTTTTTTTAACATTAGATCAAGCCAAATTCGTGCACTTCTTCCATTCCCTTCTCTAAAGGGATGGGCAATATTCATCTCAACATACTTTTCAATTATTTCATCAAAACTTGATTGTCGCATTGACTCAATATGTTCTAATGATGCCTTTAGATACATAACAGGAGCAAACCTAAAATTCCCTTTTGCAATATTAACATCACGTACTACCCCTGCAAACTCATATATATCCTCAAATAAAAATTTATGAATTTTAGCTAATGTAGTGTACTTTCCTGCTTCTAAGCTATCTAAATATCCACTTTCAAATAATTTAACAGCTTTTCTCTTACTTATTTTTTCTTCTATCCTAGCAAGTTCAACTGAATCTGTGATTTGCAATTTATTATTAAGTGCCATAGTACCTCCTATATAATATATCTATCACTTTTCTGTTATAAATTAACAACTTTTTATTTTCTATTTTAATTTCTCATTCTATTATATCACTGATTAAAAATTTATTTAATATAAACTTGATTTCAAGTTTAATTTACAATACACCTGATTCTAATATAGAGAATTTCATATTATTACAATCAATCTCTGCTAATATTCCATTAACTTTTTCTAAAATACCTTGTGAGCCATAATTTCTAAGCCAGACTTGGCATATCCTCTGAGGTTTCTAAAAATAATATTGTTTCATTACATATATATGATGAATGTATTTCTCCTCTTTACTCTGAATCAAAGAATACTTTATTTCCCAATACTTTGTATAATCAAATATTCTAACATTTCTTAATATAAATTAAAGGTAGTCCACAATAGACTACCTCCTTACTTCTTGTTTTAATTATTTTTATAGATTATTTTTTATTCTAAAGTTATTCATCATAATTTATTTCTTAATATCAAAGCGATCTGCATTCATTACCTTATTCCATGCAGCTACAAAATCTTGTATAAACTTTTCTTCATTACAGTTGGATGCATATACTTCTGCTACTGCACGAAGTTGTGAATTTGAACCAAATATAAGGTCAACTCTTGTTGCTGTCCACTTCATCATGCCTGTTTGTCTATCATAACCTACAAATATTTCTTTAATATCAGGTAAAGCCTTCCAGAGGATATTATTATCAAGAAGATTTACAAAAAAATCATTTGTAAGACATTCTTCTTTATCTGTAAATACCCCCTCTTGTGACTCCTTATAATTAGTGTTTAACACACGCATACCACCAATTAATGCTGTCATTTCTGGAATTGTTAGTGATAATAGTTGTGCTCTATCTATTAACATTTTATCTGATGTTACCTCATAATTATCTTTCATATAATTTCTAAATCCATCTGCCTTAGGCTCAAGTACGCTAAAGGATTTTATGTCTGTTTCCTCTTGGGTTGCATCTGTACGTCCTGGAGTAAAAGGAACAATTATGTTGTATCCTGCATTTTTTGCAGCTTGCTCTATTCCAACACATCCCCCTAATACAATAATATCAGCTAAGGAAACCTTCTTATCTTTTGAGTGTAAGCTATTAAAACTCATTTGAATTTTTTCTAGTGTTTCTAACACCTTGTTAAGTATTTTAGGCTCATTAACCTGCCATTCTCTTTGTGGCTTTAGTCGTATTCTTGCTCCATTTGCTCCTCCACGTTTATCTGATATACGAAATGTTGATGCAGATTTCCAAGCTGTTGTTACAAGCTCTGATATTGACAAGCCTGAATCTAAAATCTTTTTCTTAAGCTCTAAAATATTCTTTTTTATTAATTAATCTATAGTTAACTCTTGGAACTGGATCTTGCCAAATAAAGTTTTCTTTTGGAACTTCTGGTCCAAGGTATCTTGATATTGGCCCCATGTCTCTATGAGTTAATTTAAACCAAGCACGAGCAAAATCTTCCTCAAATTTTTTAGGATTTTCTAGATAACCCTTTGCTATCACTCTGTAAATAGGATCATTAATAATAGCTAAATCTGCTGTAGTCATCATAGGTCTATGCTTTTTAAATGGATCATAAGCATCAACTACCATATCCTCTTCCTCCACATCTTTAGCTAACCATTGGTATGCTCCTGCTAGACTTTTAACTAATTCCCACTGATATTTAAATAATGTTTTTAAATAACCAATTGTCCATTTTGTTGGCTCAGCCTTCCATGCTCCTTCAATTCCACTACTTATGGTATCTGGTCCTTTACCAGTTTTATAGCTATTTTTCCATCCTAACCCCTGCTCTTCTATAGGCGCTGCCTCTGGTGCTGGTCCAACATAACTAGGTGATGCAGCACCATGACATTTACCAAAGGTATGTCCCCCTGCTATAAGAGCAACAGTTTCTTCATCATTCATTGCCATACGAGTAAATGTTTCTCTTACTTCTTTTACTGATGCCTTAGGATCTGGATTTCCATTTGGTCCCTCTGGATTTACATAAATTAATCCCATTTGCACAGCAGCTAAAGGGTTTTCAAGTTCTTTCTCATCTTTATTACGCTCAGCTCCAAGCCATTTTTTTTCACTTCCCCAGTAAATATCCTCCTGCGGTTCCCAAACATCCTCTCTTCCACCACCAAAGCCAATTGTCTTTAATCCCATAGATTCAAATGCACAGTTACCTGTTAATATCATAAGATCAGCCCATGATATTTTGTTTCCATATTTCTTTTTAATTGGCCAAAGTAAGCGACGTGCTTTATCTAGGTTTATATTATCTGGCCAACTATTAAGTGGTGGAAAACGTTGAAGCCCTTGTCCTCCACCGCCTCTACCATCACCTACTCTATAGGTTCCTGCACTGTGCCAAGCCATACGAATAAAGAATGGTCCATAATGACCATAGTCAGCAGGCCACCACTCTTGTGAGTCTGTCATCAACTTATATAGGTCATTTTTCAATTCATAGTAATCCAATTTCTCAAATTCCTTAGCATAGTTAAAATCACTTGACATAGGATTGCTTTTTCGGCAGTTTTGTCGAAGAACATTAAGCTTTAGCTGATTTGGCCACCAATATTCATTGGTAGTTCCCTCTCCTGCTACTGCTTTGTTTGTTCTTCCTGTCATAGGACATTTTACTTCTGACATAACATTATCCTTTCTTAATATATACTATTACAGTAAATTATATGAATATTTAACTATTACTATGAATTAATTGGTAGATAATGTTTTATTAATCCTTGTTTTTCATAATGTTCAATTGCTTTTTTTGTTAATTCTATTATTAAACTTATAATATTTTATAAAATAATCGAAATATAACTTATTGTGAAGTTATTTTATGATTGATAAAATATTAGTAATTAACTTATTTATATAAAACTTGGAGGATATATTATGAAATATGAAGTAATATTATTTGATGCAGATGAAACATTATACGATTTTAAAAAATCTGAAAGAGAAGCATTTAAAAATACAATGCTTAAATTTAAAATAAAATATGATGAAAGCTATCATTTAAAAATTTATCAAGAAATAAATACAGCTATATGGAAAGAATTTGAAGAAGGACTTATTACACAAGAAAAATTAAAGATAGAAAGATTTAAAAGATTATCAGATAAATTAGAAATAAGTTTCGATGAAAATATTTTTGCAAAATCATACATAGAACACTTGGCTGATGCATCATTTCTATATGATGATAGTATAGATCTTATAGAAAGTTTAAATAAGTTTTTTAAGCTTGCTATAGTAACTAATGGTCTTACCTTTGTTCAAGATAAAAGAATAAGAAAATCTATTATATCAAAATATTTTGATACTATAGTAATATCTGAAGAAGTATTAATGTCAAAACCAAGCTCTAAAATTTTTGAACACACTTTAAAAAATATAAATTATACTGATAAAAGTAAAGTATTAATAGTTGGAGATAGCTTAACTTCTGATATACAAGGTGGTATAAACTTTGGTATAGATACATGTTGGTATAATCCTAATAAGATTATAAATAAAACATCAATAAAACCTGACTATGAGATTTCTAATTTTAATGAACTTAAATCCTTGCTATTTAACATATAAAAATTTCTATAAATAAATTTCTTATCTTAATTATAGCAATAATTGAAAATTTATTTAATAAAAAATTGATTTTACTCTTAATCTACTTAAAAGTTCTTTAAAAATCAAATTCTAATTCTTAATATTTTTTTCTAATAACATTTCAAAATTATAATAATAGCTGGAATATTAAAGAAATAAAATCCCTAGGAGTTTCCTAGGGATTTTATTTCTAATCTCTTAATATATTTAAATCTTCACCATTTAATATTTTTTTCATTGTTCTCATTGAACACATTTTTCCACACATACTACAGCTTTCTTCATCATGTGGTTTTGATTCTTCTCTATATCTTTTAGCTTTTTCTTTATCTATTGCTAAATCAAACATTCTCTCCCAGTCTATATCTCTTCTTGCTTCACTCATTTTATTATCCCATTCTCTTGCTCCCTTTACTCCTTTAGCAATATCTGCTGCATGGGCTGCAATTTTTGAAGCAATTATTCCTTCTTTCATATCTTCTAAATTTGGTAATCTTAAATGTTCTGCTGGTGTTACATAACATAGAAAGTCTGCTCCATATGTAGCTGCAATGGCTCCTCCAATAGCAGATGTTATGTGGTCATATCCTGGGGCAATATCTGTAACTAATGGTCCTAACACATAAAAAGGTGCACCATGACATAGTTTTTTTTGTAATATCATATTAGCCTCTATTTCATTTAAAGCCATATGTCCTGGCCCTTCAACTATAACTTGTACATTTCTTTCCCAAGCTCTTTTAGTTAATTCCCCAAGTGTTATAAGCTCTTTAACTTGACTTGCATCTGTTGAATCATTTATAGAACCAGGTCTTAATGCATCTCCAAGAGAAATTGTCATATCATATTTTTCACAAATATCTAAAACTTTATCAAAGTATTCATAAAATGGATTTTCTTTATTATTTAACTCCATCCAAGCAAACAATAAAGATCCTCCCCTTGATACTACATTTGTTAATCTTTTATTTCTTTTTACAGTTTCTACTGCCTCTTTATTTAATCCAGCATGAATTGTAATAAAATCAACACCATCTTTTCCATGCTTTTCAACAACATCTAAAAATTCTTCTGCTGTAATATCTTTTAATTCTTTTTCGTAAAATCCTACTGCATCATATATAGGTACTGTTCCAAGCATTACTGTAGACATTTTTACTATTTTCTTTCTCATACCTTCTGTTTTTCCATAGTTAGATAAGTCCATTATAGCTTCTGCCTTCATATCTAATGCTACTCTTACCTTTTCCAACTCTCTTTCACAATTTGCTGAATCCTTTGATATACCTAAATTAACGTTTATTTTAGTTCTTAGCCCTTCTCCTACTCCCTCTGGATCTAAGGAAGTATGATTTTTATTTGCTGGAATTACTATTCTTCCTTTAGAAAGCAATTCTCTTATTTCCTCAACTGTTTTTCCTTCTTTTTTAGCTACCACCTCCATTTCTTTTGTTATAATTCCTTTTTTAGCTGCATCCATTTGTGTAGTATACATATTTTTTCCCTCCATTTTTATAATATAAAAAATAAAGCCCTAGCAATTTTTAACTGCTAGGACTTTATTAATCACTAATGTAAATAACTTGTAATTTATTTTAAGTAAAAATTAAAGCTTGCATATTACAGCAAGCTAATTTTCTTAACTATTAAAGTTATAATTAATTAAGTAATTGCTTCCCTACGATGGTATTATCCATATCAGGTTATAAGAGTTAAGATTTTAAAAATCCCTCTCAGCCATTTAAGGCACCCCTAGCATTTTATTTATTTTTATATTTTATAATTTTGTTACTTTAAGCTTTATTATATGTGCTGTAGAATAATTTCCTACTTCATCTTTATAAGTTTCTAAGTTTATATCCTTCTTTTCAGAATCTCCTTCTTTAAACTTAACTAAACCTAATAAAGCTACATCCTCATCTAATGCTTTACCAACTTGACCTACTTGAGTTCTTGAGTCAAAGTCAATGCTTTCTCCATTTATTTTTGTGTTTTTATATTGAGGATTTTTCTTATCAGTAGTTTTTTCTGCATCTACTTCTGCTATTGAATAAATTGATTTGTTAGATTCTTCGTCACCAACTTTTCCAGTATTCATAATCATATGTATTACTGAATTTTTATCTATAGTTTCAGTTTTATAATTAGTTATTTCCTTTGTATCAACTAATTGTCCATCCTTGTAATTTTCCATTGTTACATTAACATTATATTGTGAGCCTTCTGGTAAAATCATAGAAGCTACTGTGCTTTTATCTTTTCCATAGTCTGCTGATTGTAATAAAAGTTCTATAACTCCTTGAACATCTTGTTTTACAACCTTAACATCACCTTCTGGTAACTTGGCTCCTCCACCCATACATCCTGCTAAACCTGCTGTTAATGCTAAAGTAGCTATTAATAATGATATCTTCTTTATTCTCATAACGTATTCCTCACTTATTACATTTGTATTGGTTTTTAATTAAAAATCTTAAACTTAGTATACCATAATGATAAAAAATCAAAAGTGTCTTTTTTGTAAACTTATATTTATTTTATCCTTATCTTTTAAATTTATAAATATTTTTTATTGATCTATTGTTAGGTTTCCTTCTTCTTTTATTTTATTAACAACTTTAAATTGTATATTTAAAATTCCTTCTATATGAGATTTTTTTATTTTACATCCAATAAATATTACTATTTCAACTAAAATAATAGATGCTATAACATCAAGTATAAAATGTTGTTTTATAAAAAGTGTTGATTAATATTATTAAACTCCAAAAACTATATTTTTTACTTTTTCCATATCTATATTTTCTTCAAGAAGCTCTACTAACTTATCATACTGTTGTAATTTATATTTATTATAATCTAAGATTTCTTTTGATACTATCTCTAATCCCTTTTTATTTTGCACATAATTTAGAAAGCTTTTAAGGAATTCACCTTCATCAAAAATACCATGTATATATGTTCCTAAAACAGATCCATCTTCATTCATTGTACCTATTATATTTCCATCATTATCTTTTATAAATGCTATTCCATTTTCATTTATACAGCTTACTCCATTATGTATTTCATAACCACATACATTAATGTTTTTAAACTCTTTTATATTACCTACTGTAATTGCTTTTATTTGTCTTGTTGTTTTTTCTTCATTAAATGAAGTTTCTATATCTAAAAGTTCAAATCCACTTTCTGATGTAATTTCTCCTTCAACTCCTAATGGATCATTTATTATATTTCCAAGCATTTGATATCCACCACATACTCCAAATATAATAGTTCCTCTATCTTTTAATTCTTTTATTTTATTAAAAATCCCATTTTTCTTTAAGGCTCTAATATCAGAAATTGTATTTTTGCTTCCTGGAATTATTATTAAATCTGGATTTTCTATTTCATCTTTTTCTTTAGCATATCTAACTGAAACACCATCTACTCTTTCAAGAGAATTAAAATCTGTAAAGTTAGACATATAAGGCAGCCTTATTATAACAATATCTAATCCTTCTTTTTTATTAGCTTTAATCCTATCTGTTACACTATCTTCATCTTCTATATCTAAATCAAAATATGGAAGAGCTCCAAGAACAGGTATTTTTATTATATCTTCAAGTTGCTTCATTGCAGGTTTAAAAAATTCTACATTACCTCTGAATTTATTTATAATTACACCTTTAACTCTGCTTCTTTCCTCTTCATCTAATAACATAATAGTTCCAGCTACAGATGCAAAAACTCCACCTCTATCTATATCTGCCACTAATATAACTGGAGAATCTGCTGCCTTTGCCATTGCCATATTTGCAATATCTGTTTCTTTTAAATTTATTTCCGCACAGCTTCCAGAACCTTCTAAAACTATAATATCATATTTTTTTGAAAGATTATTAAAGGTTTCACATGCAAAGCCTTTTAATATTTTATTTAATTCTTTATATTTATATGAGTCCATATTACAATAAACTTTACCATTTACAATTACCTGTGTTTTCATATTTCCACTAGGTTTTAAAAGTATTGGATTCATAACTGCCATTGGTTCTATTTCACAAGCCTCAGCTTGTACAACCTGTGCTCTACCCATTTCTAATCCATCTTTTGTTACATATGAGTTTAATGAAATATTTAATGCTTTAAAGGGAGCAACATTAAAACCATTATTTTTAAAATATCTACAAAATGCAGTTGCTACAGTACTTTTACCAACTGAAGATGCAGTTCCAAGTAACATTATTTTATTCATCTTTATTACCTTCTATATCTAAAAATCCATATTCTTTATTTAATTTATTTCCATTTGTTTTAAAATTTACTTTATATTTAAATAATGGTCCATCATAAACAAATGTATGATATTCTCCATTTTCCCCACAAGGATCTGCTCCAGTTTTTTTAATATCTTGTACTAAATCATAATTTAAGACCTTTCCTAAGAAACCTTCATTTAAATATTCTAACTTAACCTTTTTTATTATTGCTTTAAAGCCTTCATCTATAAATTCATAAGTTAGTTTTTCTCTATCTTCATTCCATAATGGAAATACAGCTTCTATTTTTGCTTTATTACATCTATCAGTACACCAAGTTCTATGAGCTTCTAAATCTATATCACCAAAAACACAAATATTAGCATCTAAATTTTCTTTTGCTTTTATTAATGCTTTATTAAATTCTTCTTCATATTCAATACCTTCACATTCTACTAATAATAGTGGAATATTTAATGAGTGCGATACTTTATTTAATAAATCCTTAGAAATTCCATGAAACCAAGATCTTGAAGCATTTTTGTCAACTGTAACTAATAGTCCAACTGGATTATATCCTTTTTTAATCATTCTATATAATGCTAATGTACTATCTTTTCCACAGCTATATGACATTATAAAGTTCTTATTCACATTATCACTTTCCTTCCACTTAAACTTTTATATTAAAACCTTTATACCTAATCTATATATTAGCTTATTTGTTTACATTCTTTATACTTCTATTTTAAAATCTTATTTTTTATTTTCTTACTTTAAACTTTATTATTTTTATCTCCATTTTTCTAATGTATTTAACATAAAAGTTTTTATATCTATCCCATAAACATTTTCTAAACTTTCACTTTGGAATACATCCTTTGGATTTCCGCTACTTATTACTTTCCCTTTATTTAGTAACACTACTTCATCAGCAAACATTTGCACTAAATTTAAATCATGTAGTACTGCCACTACAATTTTATTATTTTCTTTTACCCATTTATTTAGATATTCTAAAATCTCTATTTGGCATCTTAAATCTAAGTGATTAGTTGGTTCATCTAAAAGTATAACTTCTGGATTTTGTGCAAAGGCTCTAGCTAAGAATACTCTTTGTAATTGTCCTCCTGATAATTCAGAAATTAACTTATCTTTTATATCTATTAATCCAACACATTCTAAAGAATTATTTATTATTTCTTCATCTTCCTTTGTTAAGGTAGCAAAGACTCCCTTTAAGTGAGCATATCTTCCTAAGGAAACTGTTTCGTAAATACTATATGGAAATTGTATATTAGAAGTTTGTGTCATAAGAGCTATTTTACTTGCAAGCTCTTTTCTATTTAATCTTTTTATATCATTATTATCTAATTTAATAACACCTTCATAAGCTATTAGCTTTGTTAATGCTTTTAAAAGTGTACTTTTTCCACAGCCATTTGGTCCTACTATGCATATATTCTTTCCTCTTGATACTTTAAAATCAATATCATTTACTACATTTATACCATTATAACCGCAACTGATTTTGCTTACTTCAAACAAACTTAAATCACCTACTTTGATTTTTTAAAATATAGATATGCAAAAAATGGAGCACCTATTATTGCTGTTATTGCTCCTACTGGTAGCTCTGATGGTACAATAATTGTTCTTGATACTAAATCTGTAACTACCATTAAACATCCACCAAAGACAAAAGACATTGGAACTACATAAGAATGTTTTGAACCAAATATTCTTCTTACAATATGTGGTGCAATTAAATCTACAAATCCTATTGTTCCACTTATAGCTACTGCTGATCCAGTTAATATTGATACAAAGATAAAAAGTCTTCTTTTTACTTTTTCACATTCTACACCCATGGATTTTGCTTGCTCTTCACCAAAGGTTAAAACATCCATTTCTCTACAGTACATTAAAACTCCAATTATTCCTATAATAAAAAATGGTATTCCAGCTTTTAAATAGCTCCATCCCCTCATAGAAAATGAACCCATTTGCCACATTGTTATAGCTTCAATTTTTTCTGTAAAAAGTGCTGTTAATGTTGTTAAAAGTGCATTGAAAAATAATGAAAAAACCATACCAGTTAAAATTATTGTGTTGTTTGATAGACTTTTATCAACTTTTGTAGCAAATAATAAAACTATTATCATTGTTATTAAACTACATAAAAATCCTACTAATGGAAGAGTAAAGTTTCCAAGAATGGGAATAGAAACTCCTAAGACTATTAATAATCCTACTCCTAGTGATGCTCCTGATGATACCCCTAGAGTATATGGCGATGCCAGTGGATTTTTCAATACTGATTGAACTACAGACCCACTGGCAGCTAAAGCTCCCCCTACTACAAATGCAAGTAAAACTCGAGGAAGTCTTATATTCCATATTATTGATACGTCTTTTCCATCTATACCTGATGGCAAACTAAAATTAAATAGTTTATTACCTATTATAGAAATAATATCTATAATGCTAATATTGGAACTTCCAATGGAAGTTCCAATACATATTACTAGCACTATAACAGGTATAGATAATAGTGCTAGACTTTTATTTTTTTTATTTATATTCATTTGGATAAACTGTCTCTGCCATTTGTCTTAATGCTTTTACAACATTTTGAGATGGTCTTGCTGATGAATTTTTGTCAATACTATATACACTTCCATCTTTTATTGCTGTTACATTTTCCCATCCTTCACGACTCTTAATATCATCTACTGCTTTCTTTCCATTTATATCTGGCATATTTGTTAATATTACATCTGGATTTGCTGCAATAATTGATTCAGGAGTTGGTGATATCCATGACTTTTCATTTGCAAAAATATTTTCTGCACCAATTATTTGAATCATTTCATTTAAGAAAGTATCTTGACCAAAGCTACTTAATTTTGATCCTGATCCTATTTCAAAGTAAACTTTCTTTTTATTAGTTATTTTATCTCCAATAGCTTTTATTTTTTCTACTTCTGACTTCATATCTTTAACTATTTCTTTACCTTTTTTCTCTGTTTTAGTTAATTGAGATATAAAATCTATATCACCATATATTCCATCTATGCTATAGCTACTTGGAATATATACAACTGGTATTCCCGCTTCTTTTATTAAAGCAAATGGATCTTTATCTCCAGCTTTATTATGACCTGATGCTATTATTATATCTGGTTTTAAAGATATAATAGTCTCTGCATCTGGATTTCTAAAATCTATCTTTGGTAAATCCTTACTTATACCTTCAACATCTGCTGAATATTTATCAGTTGCAACTAATTTATCAGCTAATCCTAAAGCTACTAACACTTTAGTATTAGACGGTGCTGTTGATATTATTGTATTAATTTCCTTTGGAGCAGTAAATTCTGTTCCCTCTCTGTCTGTCATTGTTTTTGGTTTTTCAGTACAACCAGCTAAAAGCATAACTGCAAATACTAATGCTCCAACTAGTGAAAGAATTTTGTTTTGTCTTTTCATTTTGTCTCCTCCTAATTTTATTTATTAGGGCTTTAATAATTAAGAATTATTACTTTAATTGGATTCATAAACTTTAGCTAAAAATAAAAGGCATACTTTGAGGTATGCCTAAATACACATTGTTTAAATTCATTAACATAATATAAAAGTAGCTTTATATTATAATGAACTTCCAATTAGTACCTATAATCTCACCCTCAGAAGATAATAGTTTGACATATTAGGCAGGTCTCCCGGCTTAACTTCATCCTACACTCTAACCTTCCCGCAAATTAAGCAGTGGCATTTATAGATTTCGTCAGTTACACGGTTACTGGGGTAGCTCAGGAATAAACCTGATTCCCTATTAAGCTTATAAAAACACCTATTATGTTATAAATTCACATTGATTATATTAGAATACTTGTTCTATGTCAATATATCATAACTTTTGTTATTTAATTTTTAAATTTTCTATATTTATTTTATTTCTTTTATTTGTTTGTTTTACTTATTTTACTTATTTTACTTCTTTTATTTCTTTATTTTATTTCTTTATTTTATTTATTTATTTTATTTCTTTTATTTAACTACTTTACTATTTCCTTAAGTGATTTTAATAATATTTCATTTTCTTCTCTTGTTCTTACAGCAACTCTATAATATGAGCTATCTAAACCATTATAATTTTCACATTTTCTAATTAAAACACCTTTCTTTATAAGTTCTTCCTGAATACTTTTATTATTTTTAACCTTAAACATTATAAAGTTTACAGATGGCTTTATAACTGAAATTTCTTCTATTTTATTTAGCTCATTATATAAATATAGTTTTTCTTTATTTAAAAATTCTCTTGATTTAGCTATATAATCTTTATCCTTAAGAGCTGCAATTACTCCATTTTCTGCAATAATATTTATACTCCAAGGCACTGACACTTTATTTATTAAGTTAACTATAGCTTTATTTTTAGTTATACCATAGCCTATTCTTATTCCTGGAATTGCAAAAAACTTAGTTAAAGATTTTACTACTATTATATTTTTATAATCTTCTAAAAAGCTTATACAACTAAATTCACTTTCATTATCTAAAAAATCTAAAAAAGATTCATCTACTACTAAAATTGCATTAACTTCTAATGCTTTCTTTGCAATATCCTTTATAAGCTCTTTTTCTACTAAACCTCCAGTTGGATTATTAGGATTACAAATAAATATCATATCTATAGTATTATCTATTTTTTCTATTATACTTTTATCTAAATTAAAATTATTTTCTGCCTTTAAATAGTGATACTTAATTTCTCCATCAACTGATAAAATAGCTTCTTCATATTCACCAAAGGTAGGTGCTTTAAGTAGTACCTTTCCTGGCTTTAATGCTCTTACTATATTAAATATAATTTCTGCTGCACCATTTCCTAAAACTAAATTTTCACTATCTATATTCTCATATTTTGCTATTGAATTTTTTAAATCATAATAAGTTATATCTGGATATTTTTCTATTTTATCAATAGCATCTATCATAGCATTTTTTACCAAATCACTTATTCCCAATGGATTTATATTTGCTGAAAAATCTATTATTTCCTTAGGATTAATTCCATATTTTCTTGATATTTCTTTTACATTTCCACCATGAACTACGCTACTCATAAAATTATCCTCCATAAAAGTTTGCATAACATAAAAATTATATAAGCAGTAATTGCTACTCCATATAATATGTTGTTAGTTTTATATAAATCCTCTAGCTCTATCTTTTTTATATTATCTCCTATAGTTGGCTTTTTAACTAATTTCCCAAAATAATAATTAGCTCCTCCAAGCATAATATTTAAAGCACCTGCTACAGCTGCTTCTGGATGAGCACTATTTGGGCTACTATGGTTATTTCTATCTCTTTTATATATTCTAAAGCTTCCTTTATAATCTAACTTTAAAACAAATGATACAAAAATAATAAGTATTCCAGTAAATCTTGCTGGTATGTAATTAAATACATCATCAAGCTTAGCTGGGAAATATCCAAAATCTTTATATTTATCATTTTTATATCCAAACATTGAATCCATTGTATTTACTGCCTTATATCCCATTGCAAGTGGTGCTCCACCTAAAAAGGCATAAAATAATGGAGCTATAACTCCATCAGATAAATTTTCAGCTACAGTTTCTATAACAGCTCTAATTATTTGAGTTTTATCTAAACTATTTGTATCTCTTCCAACAATATAAGATAGCTGTTTTCTTGCACCTTCAATATCATTGTTTATTATATATTTAATTACCTTTAGTCCTTCTACCTTTAACCCCTTAGTAGAAATACAGAAATATATTAATACTCCACCTAATATAATTCCTAAAATGTTATTTATCTTATATGCAAAGTACAAAAGATAATAATTAAATAAAATAACTACTAAAACTGCTATTATCCAAGTTAAAAATCCTGCAATTTTCAAATTATTTTTAAGTATTTTTCTAAATATGGTTTCTAATTTTTTGCATAGGTTTCCTATTATTCTAACAGGATGAAATGGGTTTTGGGGATCACCTATTATTAAATCTAATATAAAGCCTATTGTTAATTCCATCATATAATTTACCAGCCTATTTTCTCTATTTCTTTTATTTTATATTTATTATTTTCTTTATTTTCTATAATTAACTTATATCCACATCCACACTTTGGTTGATAGTCATAATAATTTTTACTATTATCATAAAATATTTCTAAAATAGTTCCTATAGTTCCTCCATGTGTTACTAAAAGTGCTGAATTTACATTGTCCTTATAAAGCTTTTCTATAAAGCTATTAAAGGTATCTTCTACTCTTTTTCTATATTCAGCCTTACTTTCACCATTTGGACATTTAACATCTCCAACATTGTCCATTATCCAATTTATATAAGCTTTATCTTCCTTTAAATCATTGTAGGATTTCATTTCAAAATCGCCAAAATTATACTCTGAAAATCCAGCTATAACTTTATATTCTAACTTTTTAAAAAGAATTTCTAAAGTTTCATTTGTTCTTTTAAATCCACTTGTAAAATACCTTTCACACTCTTTTATTAAAATATCTTTTTTAATTTTCTTTAAAGCTATTATTCCATTTTCACTTAGAGATACGTCACTATGTCCACAGTAAAGTTTTTTTTCATTACATTTAGTCATTCCATGTCTTATTAAATAAAGTTCTAATTTATTCATCTTTAATTACCATAGGAAGTCCACAAAATATTCTATAAACACTATTAGAATTTTTGCTTAAAAGTTGCAGAACCTTTCCTGTTACTTCCCTCCATTGTCTTTCTTCTTTTTTTAATGGAACTATTCCTGAAGATATTTCATCACATATAATTATTTTATCTTTTAAAGCTTCTAAATTTTCATTTATAATATTAAAAGCACTTTCTCTATTATAATATATAAATTTATGTAGACCACAAATAACATTTTTAGAAAAATCTATATTTCCCTCATTACAAAAAAATATATCTTTATCCTCTACATTAAAGGTCTCTTTTACAAAATCTAGTTTTCCATTATAAGCTCCACCAATTATTAATATCAACTTAGCACCTCTTCTCTATTTCTTATAAAATAGCTAAAAAAAACATTCCTATAAATTCAGAAATTACTAATCCATAACCTGCACTATCTCCTGACATTCCACCTAATTGTTTTGTGCTATTATTTACAAATATTACTGCTGATAAAATTATTGCCAGGGAAATAATTGCACCTTTTATGTCTAATATTAGTATTGATATAATACTTGCTAAAAAGACTGAAGCTAAAACTAAAATCTTATCTATTATGCTTGTTCCATTTTTAAAGTAAGCTCCTAAAGAACTTTCCTTCATACTTTCTTTGTGTAATAACATAAAGCCCATTAATCCTCTAGACATTATAGGTATTAAAATTAACATTAATGGATTATTGTATTTTTCTACAATTGTATAAATTGATGCAAATTGTAATATAAAAAGTAATGCTAATGCTATTACAGAAAATGCTCCTGTATTTGGATCTTTTAATATTCTAATTTTTTCTTTTTTATCACGTCTAGAAAGAAGCGCATCACATACATCCATATATCCATCAAGGTGTAACATTCCAGTTATTATAAATGGGAAAACCATAGTTAGTGCTGCTTTTAACATTAATGGTAAGTCTAAAATATAAGTTAGTTTAAATACTCCATACCAAAGTAATCCTATTATTAACCCAATTATAGGATAAAATTTCAATATATTTTTAGCTCCTTCTTCATCCCATTTATAAAAAGGCAGAGGAATTATTGTAAACATGCTAATTGCCATTAGAAATCCTTTTATATACTTTTTCAAAAGCACTTTCCTCCTTTCCTTTATGAATAATTATATTTCCAAAAGAACATTCCACTACAACATTTGCTATAGTGGCTAGTTCTTTATTTATCTTTCCTAAAGCTTTTCTAAAATCTTCTGTGTATGAATCATATATTATTCCATCACTAAATAAGTAATCTGATATTATTACTGTATCCTTTGAACTTTCTAATATTAAATTTAACCCCTTTAAAACTTTTTCAAAGGCAAATTTATTATAGTTTTTCCCATCAAACATTTCGTTTGTTAATAAAGAAGTTATACTATCTATAAATATTACACACTTTTTAATATCTACCCTATCTAAAGATTCTTCTTTTTTGCTATTTACTTTTTCTATATATTTAGTACTATTTGTTTTATATAGAATCTTTTCTTTATTATTTATTTCCTCTATAATTTCTTCTATATTCTTAAATTTTTCTATAGTTTTAAAGCCATAATCTTTTCTTTCTTCTATATGATTTTCTATTCTTTTTAAATCTTCTAAATCATATGGATTCATTGTTGCTATATAATATAAATTATTTTTTTCATTATCTAACTCTTTAGCTAACCTTTCACCATAAGATGATTTTCCACTTTTTGATCCACCTACAACTAAATAAATCACTTCTCTATACCAATTCTTGATGGAATTTTACTATCTACATATGGATGCTTTATTGGATTTATTTCTGAAACATAATGAGCTATTTCAACTAGTCTTTTATCTGGGTTTCTTCCTGTTAAAACTACCTCTAACCCCTTTGGTTTATTTTCAAGGAAATTTATAACTTCATCAAGTTCTAATATTCCATAATTTAAAGATGCCATTGTTTCATCCATAATTAATAAATCATAATTTTCCTCTACTGCTTTTTTAGTAACAGCTTTAAATCTTTCTCTATGCTCTTTTATTACTTCATTTTTATCTTCTTCACTTAAATAATTAAAGAATCTTTTCATAGGCATTCCAAAAAACACATGGAAGTTTTCACTAAGTTTTTCTATTGACTTTAATTCTCCTGAATCATGGTCTTTTAAAAACTGAGTTAATAAAACCTTTTTCCCTCTTCCTGCTGCTCTCATTCCAAGACCCATTGCTGCTGTTGTCTTTCCTTTTCCATTTCCACAATATATATGAATTAATCCTAATTCCATAATAACACTCCTTTATATCCTTGCCCTATATAAGCAAAAAAATTTTTTAATATTTTATTTATACTATATAACAATCTTCATCTCTTATTTTTTCTATATAATCTGGATTTATTTTTGCCTCTTCAAAGGTAGCCATATTATTCATCATTGCACATGCATACTGAACAATAGAAAACGCTATTGGACATCCACTACCTTCACCTAATCTCATATCTAAGTTTATCATTGGTATTAAATTCATTTCTTCCATTATAATATTATACCCAATTTCCTTTGAGTAATGGGATGATAATAAATATTCTCTTATTAATGGATTTAATTTTACTGCTGCAAAAGCTGCAACTGCTGAAATAAATCCATCTATTACTACTGGAATTTTATAAAATGCTGCACCTATAAAAACTCCAACCATTGCTGCTATATCAAAGCCTCCAACCTTCGATATTATATCTATAATATCCTCTTGGTTTGGTTTATTAATTTTAAGAGCAGTTTCTATAACTTTTTTCTTTTTCTCAAAATTCTCTTTAGTTATTCCTCCACCTTTACCAACTGCTTTATTAAGTTCACAGCCTGTTAACGCTATTAATACCGCACTACTTGTTGTTGTATTACCTATTCCCATTTCTCCAACACCAATAATATCATATCCGTTATCCTTTGCTTTTTTAGCCATTTCAATTCCTATATTAATACCTTTTATACATTCATCTCTAGTCATTGCAGGACCTTTTGCTATATTATTAGTACCTTTTCTAATTTTCCTATCTATTGCTCCAGGTATTTTTTTATCAGTATTAATTCCAACATCTACAACCATTAAATCTGTATTATTTTCCTTTGCTAATACAGCTACACCTGTAAGACCTTTAGAAAAATTTATTGTTTGAGCTAAAGTTACATATTGTGGTGCTGACCCTATTCCTTCTTCCACTAATCCATTATCAGAAGATAATATAATTATACATTTTTTATTTATATAATTTTTTATATTTCCTGTTATTCCTGAAAGCTTTATTGCAATTTCTTCAAGTCTTCCTAAGCTTCCTAAAGGCTTTGCCAATGAATCTACCTTCACTTTTGCCTTTTCCATTGCCTCTTTATCAAGTGAGTCAATTTTATTTATAATACTATATAGTTTTTCCTTTTCCATACTCACTGCCAATCCTTTACTTAATTTATTCTCTTTTTTTGTTATCATATCTTATATTTTATATAAAAGTCAATAAAGCTACTATTACTAATACTATCTAAAATTAAGATTATAATACTAAAATTTCATTATTATTTAACCTTAAAAATAGATATATAAATAACTTATTAGAAGCTTACTTATTTTAAACTTAAAAATAAGCAGATGAATAAATCACTCATCTGCTTACTTTATCTTTAATGTTAATTTTTCATCTTATTAAAAACTATAAATCTAATATGTAAATTTCTACAATATTAATTTTCTTTTTCTTCTTTTAAAACTAAATTTAATATAAGTGCAACTATAGTTCCTGTTGAAATACCTGATGAAAAAATCATCTTTAAGCTTTCTGGAAGTTGCCCTATAAAATCTGGTCTAAAAGTTATACCTAAACCTAATCCAACTGCTGTTGCTATTATTAAAAGATTACGATTATTCATTTTAACTCTACTTAATGTTTTTATACCTGCTGCTGCAACTGTTCCAAACATTACTATACCTACTCCACCTAATACTGGTTGAGGCATTATATTAATTATAGCTGCAAATTTAGGGAATAATCCAATTATCATTAACATAACTCCAGCCATTATAGCAACATAACGACTTGCTACCTTAGTTAATGGAATTAGTCCTATATTTTGGCTAAATGCTGTATTTGGGAATGTTCCAAGAGCTGCTGCTGCTATACTTCCAACTCCATCAGCTAAAACTCCAGCTCCAACTCTACTATCTTTCATTTTAATATTTGAAACTTCTCCTACTGCCTTTAAACATCCAACTGTTTCAATAACTGTTACAATATACGCTGGTGTAAATGCTAATAATGCCTTAAAATCAAAAGTTACACCATATTCAAATATCTTAGGGAATGAAATCCAAGAAGCTTGTGCTACTGTTGAAAAATCTACCATTCCTAAAGGAATACAAACAATATAACCTATAACCATTCCTATTAATATAGAAGCGCTACTTACTAGTCCTTTTCCATATCTATTTAGTAATAATGTAATTATCATAACAAACATTGCAATTCCAATATTTTTTAAGCTACCATAATCAGAAGCTCCAACTCCACCTGCTGCCCAATCTATAGATACAGGTAATAAAGTTAATCCTATTAAACATACAACTGTTCCCGTAACTAGTGGTGGAAATAGCTTCATTAAAGGTTTTATAAAATAACTTAATATTATTTCTACAAAAGCACCTAAAATACTAGCACCTATTATTCCTGGAATTCCTAAAGATAATCCAACTGAAATAGCTGGTGGTACAAAAGTAAATGATGTTCCTTGAATACATGCAACCTTTGAGCCTATTTTCCATATACCCATAGCTTGTATAATTGTAGCTACTCCAGCTCCTAAAATAGCAGCACTTAGTAATGCCGTAGAAGTTTTTGTATCAAAGCCTAATGCACCTGATATAACTATTGGCACAACTATTATTCCTCCAAAGGCTGCAAATATATGTTGAAACCCTAATAATATTTTTGTAAGCATACTAGGATTATCATCAATACCATAATTCAATTGGATTTCTTCACTATTACTAGTATTTTCTTTTTCTTCTAAAAGTTCTTCTGTTACTTTCAATTTTCCGTTCCCCCTATAAAGTATAGTATAATTTTATAAAGTAAAAACACCCCAATAAACTTGAGGTGTTGAGTTTATAATAGATATATAAATATAAAATATCTATAACTTTAAAGCGCAACCCCTCGTAGTCTGCCTATTTACGGTTAGCAGGTAGAAACTTTCGGACCATATTTCCGATAAATATACGAGATATTTTTAAATTATATTCGTATATTAACACATGTTACTACTTTTAACAAGTGCCAATATTCGCTATTTCTTTATAAGCTATAAATTTTTCTATTTCACTTTCAGTTAAAAATACTTCGCCAATAATTCCATGACGTTTATCTACTTTTTTATCTGTATGAAAATCAGAACCTGCAGTGTAAATCCAGTTATTTTCTTCTGCTATTTTTATAAACTTTTCCGTTTCTTCATAAGTATTTTTAAAATATTTAGCTTCAATTCCATGAAAATTTAATTTTAATATTTCATCTAAAAGATATTTTTTTATTTTTATTGGATGTGCCAATATAACTATTGCTCCAAAATATCTTAAAATTTCTATTCCTGTAGTAACATCTATTCTATTTCTTTCAACATCTTTTTTTACTGATACTTTTCCTAAAAGAAAATCTTTTAATCCATCTATATCATGATTTCTAATAAGTCTTAAAGAATTTTGAAATTCTTCTTCATTATATACATCACTAAAAAAATATCCTAATATATGAATCTTCTTTCCATTATATCTAGTGGATAATTCTATTCCTGGTAATACTTTTACCCCTAATATTTCTCCTGCTTTTTTTGCTTCATCTATTGAATCTGTATTATTATGATCTGTAATAGCTATTATGTCTAAATCATTATCTTTAGCCATTTTTACTACTTCAAATGCTGAATATTCACCATCTGATGATTTTGTATGCAAATGAAAATCTCCTTTTGTGTACATTTTCTCCTCTTATCCTACTTGCTTATATTACTTTACTGAATATAATATGCTTTATAACTTTTTATTGTTCTTAGTCTAAAACTTATACCAATAAACAAAAAAGATGGTGTAAGTTATTTGAAATAAAACTTATACCATCTTTATAAGATAACTATTTTTAATTAAAAGGTTGATATCTACTATTATCTATATACTTTTCAAAAACTTTTTCACCATTAGCATTATAACCATATAAATAAGTATCTGCATATAATCCATTAGCATAACTCTTTGGTTCATATCTTATTCCTTCTGTAGCATCTCCATTTGACCATAATTCAACTGATAAAGCGCCTCCTCCAGCATAAGCATTTATAACTACTGGAAAATCATATACATTTTTGAATTTTAAATCTATAACACCATCTGCTAAAGTAGCATCTAAACCTAGTGGAACATATGAAACAGTCATCATATGATTTTGTCTTTCTGTTGGTAATATTCCAGCTCTTAATTCAGCATTATATAATGTTGAAGCAACTTGACATACTCCTCCACCATATCCTTTAACTACTTTTCCATTAACATAAGTATTAGATTCTAAATAACCATATTCTGGTGTAGTAGGACCAATTGCCTTTTCTGTAGAAAATTCTTCTCCTGGCATTAATAATATATTATCTATTGCTCTAGCAGCTATTTCTATATTATGCCCACTTGGACCTGCTGGATAATGTGTAGTATAACCACCTATTTTTTGATTTACAGTTTTTAATGCATCTGTTTTTATTTTAGGCTCTACAACTTGTAACTCAGAATTAATTGTTGATATTTCTTCACTTTTTGAGTTGCCTAAAATACCCTTAATGTCCTTTGCTACTTGTTCTTTATTTAAACTTAAACCATTTGCTCCATCATATACAGCTATACTCCCACCATCTACACTTATAGAAGCATTTTTAGCTGCTACATCTACATTAGATGCTATATTATCTATAAATCCATTTATTTTATCATCACTATAAAGAAGAGAGATTTCATATTGCTTTTTTTCTGCTTTTTTTATCAATGATAGTTTTTCAAAAAATGTTTTATCTTTTCCATAGTCCATTATTTCCTTTTTTAAACCCTCTAAATCTATGCTTGTCTCAAAATCTTTATACGTAGCCGCAAAATTATTTTCTCCAATTTTAACATTAAGTTTTTTATTACTTATATTAGTCATCATTGTTTCAATAGCATTGCTAAGCTCGTCCTTATTTTTTCCACTTACATCTTCATCTAAAATATAAACTGATGGATATACTTTTTCTGCATAGCTTTTAACTAACTTAATACTCGTAAAACTCCACCATCCAATAAAGGTTACTAAAATCACAACTACTGGGATTATTATCTTAAGATACTTTTTATTAAATCTTATGTTTTTTTCATTAAATTTTATTTTTTCTACTTCCCCTTCTAATCCTCTATTATCACTCACTTTTTTAACTCCTTTATTTAATTTATTTTCTTTTCTAATATATTTTAGTTTTAAAAGGTTTATGCTAAATAATAAACTATTTTACATATTATAAAATATATTCCTTTTTCTTTTATAAATCAATAGTAGTTTTTACTAATTCATCTACTACATTAGTAAAAACCGTGCACCTTTTAAACTGTACACGGTTTATCATTTGTTTTATTTATTATATCATATAGAGGATTATTTTTCCATATTATCAAGTGCTATTTTACGCAATTTATCCACATTTCACATTCTTTTTTTATATTTTCACTTTTTAATATAGCCGATACTACTGCATATCCATCTATATTAACTTTTTTAATATTATCAATGTTGTTAAGAGTTAATCCTCCTATTGCAACTATAGGAATTGAAACTTTATCTTTAATTTCTTTTAATGTTTCTATTGATACATGTTTTGCATCCAATTTAGTGTTAGTTCCAAACATAGCACCAACCCCTATATAATCAGCCCCATCTTCCTTAGCCTTTTTAGCTTCATCTACATTTCTTGCTGATACTCCAAGTATTTTATTACTTCCTATTAATTTTCTAACATAGCTTCCTGGTATATCACTTTGTCCAACATGAACTCCATCAGCATCACATAATAATGCTATATCTACTCTATCGTTAATTATAAATTTAACATTATATTTTTTAGTTAATTCTCTAAGTTTTATAGCTTTTTCTAAAAATTCTTTTCCACTCTTCTCCTTCTCCCTTAGCTGAAGCATAGTTACTCCACCTTTTAATGCTTCTTCTATAGAGTAATAAAAATCTCGATCCTTTAATATTTCTGAATCTGTAACTAGATATAACTTTAAACTCTCCATTCTCTATCTCCTATTTTATTGCTTAATTTACATTACTTATCTTCATTAATCTTTTAATTGGAATTAGTGCAACAACGGCTGTTGTTATTATCCCTTCTACTCCCGCACTTGTAAAATTATATATAAATGAATATATCCATGGGTTCATTCCAACTGGTGCATACTGTGCAAAAAAGATTACTCCTGATATTATTGAAAATAATACACTTAACATAGATGCAAAAAAACATCCTGATATTATCTTTCCTTTACTATCTGTACCAAAAATATCTGATACTCCTAAAGCCATAGAACCTAATATATAATCTAATAAAAATTGAACTGGATGCACTATCATTGCTCCATTTAATAATTTAAATAATCCAAATATTAATCCTCCTGTAACTCCTGCAGTCCTTCCAAATAATATCCCAATTAACATAATTGGTAATGTAGAAAATAAGGTTATGCCTCCACCTTGAGGATATTTTATAAATTGAATTAAATATAATATATAAGCTATTGCACTAAACATAGCTGTAATTACCATTGTTTTTGTTGATAATCTATTTCTCTTTAAATCAATAAAATATAATAAAATTATTAAAACTGATATAATTCCTACTAAAATAACCATCTTATTCTTCTGTCCTTTCCTGATATGCCATATTCCAAAATTCCATTTCATATTTACTTGCTTTAATAAAAATATCTCTTAATTTTTCTTTTTCATAATCTTCAATATTACTGCATAATTCATTAATATAATCTATCCAGTTATTTGTAAATTCATCAAACTCTTTAGAACCATAAACTTCAATCCAATCCTTATAAAAATTATCTTCTAGATTTTCTAAATATTGTTCTTTCAACTTATTTCCTATATAGTTATAACTCCATGTACAAGGCATAACAGCTATAGCTATTTCCTTAATATCTCCTGTCAAAGCTATTCCTTGCATATAGCTTGTATAACTTGATGTAACTAAATTATATTCACACTTTTCTGCTTCTATAGGCTTTACTCCAAAGCCCTCTAAATATTTAATATGAACTGCTGTTTCATCTTCCATAGTACCTTTTATTGAATCATAATAGAACTTCATTTCCTTCATAGTTCTAGATTTAACTACTCCTATACAAAAAACTTTTGCATATTCTTTTAAATATAAATAATCTTGTATAAGATAATATTTAAACTTATCTTTATTTAATATACCCTTTCCTATTTCTTCTACAAATGGGTGATTTAAATATCCTTCCCATATTTCTTCTACTTCCTCAAATAAATAATCTGTAAACTTCATATTACTTAATCCTTCCTTGTTCTCTAATTTTTTCTGCAGTTAAAAAATATATATTATTCATTAAATTAACCTTAAAGTCTCCTATGCCTTTACTAATTTCACTTGCTAACTCCCCACTTAAGGACATTGTTAAAACTCCCATTGCTGCACATTCTAATTTATCATAGCCTGTACCTAAGTAACTTCCTATCAAACTTCCAGTCATACAGCCTGTCCCTGTTATGCTTTTAAGCTTTTCAGATCCATTAAGTACTTTAATTACTTTTTCTCCATTACTTATAAAATCTACTTTTCCTGTGGCAACAACTACAGAATCTAACTTTTTAGATATCTTTTTAATTATTTCTGATATATCTTCTCCATCATCAAAAGAATCAACACCTTTTCCTCTTACATCAAACCCACTAATATACTTTATTTCAGCTATATTTCCTTTAATAACATCAAATTTTACCTCATTTAATAATCTATTAGTAAAATCTGCTCTTGTTTTTGTAGCAAAAACTCCTACTGGATCTAATATAACTGGCTTATTATATTTATTTGCAGCTTTACCTGCTTTAACAAATAATTCTAATCTATTTGAATTCATTGTTCCTATGTTTATAACAACAGCACTTGCTATACTAACTATTTCATCTACTTCCTCATAAGAATAGCTCATTAATGGACTAGCTCCTAATGCTAAAGTTATATTTGCACAATCATTTATAGTAACTTCATTTGTGTAATGTAATACTAATGGGTTTAATTCTTTTACCTTATTAATTAATTTATACATACTCTCTACCCCCAAGCTGTTTTTCATATTTTCTATATCATAGTTTTATTTATCTATCCTATAAAAATGATGTACTGGCCCAACACCCTTTCCTATATCAAAACTATTTCTAATAGCTTCTGTTATATACTCTTTACTTAATTCAACAGCCCTTTCAATATCATATCCTAAAGCTAAATGTGATGTTATAGCTGAAGAAAGCGTACAACCTGTACCATGAGTATTTTTTCTATCTAGCCTTTCTTGCTTGTACACTTTAAATACATCTTGTCCTATAAGTAAATCTACAGCATCACCTTCTAAATGTCCGCCCTTCATTAAAACATATTTAGGTCCAAGTTTTAAAAGTTCTAATCCAGCTTCTCTCATATCATCTATAGTATTTATTTTTATTCCTGTTATTTCTTCAGCCTCTAATGTATTAGGTGTAATTATATAGGCCATTGGAATTAAATATTTTACTAAATTTGCCTTTGCCTCTGGTTGTAAAAGTGAATAACCACTTTTAGAAATCATAACTGGATCTATAACTAAATTTTTAGGATTATATTTTTTTAATGTATCTACTATTTCTAATATTATTTCTGGACTTGATACCATTCCTATCTTCACTGCTAATGGTTCTATATCATCAAAAACAACTTCTATTTGTTTTCTTATAATTTCTTTGCTTAAATTCTCTACCATAAAAACACCTTGAGTATTTTGTGCTGTTATTGCAGTTATAACACTCATGCCATAAGTTCCTATTGCACTAAAAGTTTTTAAATCAGCTTGTACTCCTGCTCCTCCTGAAGAATCTGATCCTGCTATTGTTAATGTCGGTATCTTGTAATTACTCATCCTTAAACTTCCTCTCATTATTTTTATAAAAAAAACAGCTATATTCTAATCTAGAATATAGCTGTATAGTTCACATATATAAATACAAAATTATATTTAAAAGCTTTCCTACGCTGGCATTATCCAGATCAGGTAAAAGGGTTAATATTAAATATTTCTCAGCCATTTGGCACCCCTAGCAAATTATTCATTTTTAATACACTTTTATTATATACTTATAAATTTCTATGTCAATACTATCCATTTATATAAATAATATTTTTAATTAATGATATAATTATATACAGTAACATTATAATTTTTATAGAAAGGAGTGATTTTTATGAATCTAAAAGATAAAAATTTGCATATGATACCACTTTGTATTACATCGCTAATATTAACATTTGTTGTATCTAATAAAGTAAAACCTTTCCTTATAGTTGCTTCAATCGCCTTTATTATTGCAACTATTTCAATACTTTTAGAAAATAAGAAAAATAATAATTCTATAAAAAAATAAAATTTCGCCTTTAATATAAAAAAGGTCTAATTTTAATGTTATTTATTATTAGATCTTTTTATCCATAGATACTTATTTTTAAGAAAGCTTATATAAATAATAGAAAGTAAAATTCTCCATCCCCTCATAGAGTTACCACACTCAAATTTTATTATTTCATTTTCTAAAATATCAAAGTCTATTTTATTACTCCTACACCAATCTATTTTTAGGTATATACTGTGATTCCCTGTCCCAATATTTATATTTTTTATTAATAATTTTTAATATTATTTTTCCCTCATAATTATCTGTTATTATTAAATATATAAATTTAAATTGGGAGGTAAACAATTGTGAAAGGTAAATTTATAAACATAAGTATATTTGTATTAAGTGTTCTTTGCTTAGTAATATCCCTTAAAACATTCTGGAATATGGGTATTTATGTTGATGAATTCAATACATCACCTGACATAGTATTAGGCGGTAATTTTTGGCTTTATATGAATTGGCTTAAATTAGTATGTTCTGCCCTTATATGTATTTTATCTTGTATAAATTTATTTCATAAAAAGAAGTAAATAATAAATACTCCTATTAAATTATTATTAAGATACTCAAATATAAATATTAAAGTTAATTTTAATAACTTGAGTAAGTTTCTTATTGTAAAATGATGTCCACATCTGGACATCATTTTACTTATTTAAGTTTAAACCTTATTTTACCTTAATATGATTATTTTATATTTCTACCTATAAGAATAAATCTATGCTCTAAACTTTCTATAAACTTATTATGTTCTAATTCCTTTTGTAATTCACATAATGTTTCAGTGATAATAAAAATTCTCCTCCACCAGTTCCCATATCAAGTAATTCATAATTATCCTTCAAATAATTTTTATAATCCCAAGGTAAATTTTCATCTTCCCATCTACCATTTAAATAAGAAAAATCCCATCCCTTAAAACTCATCTCTTCATCATTTTTCCAAATCTGCTTTAATTTATTATAATCCATAACCTTATTCCCCTTTGCTTATTATTTTTTATAATAAAATTAGTGCAGTTTTCTGATAGTAAATTAATTAATCTCGATACAATCTACCATCAGATTATATAAAACTGCACCGAGTAATTAATTCGCTTTAACATCATTAAGATTTCACCTACTTTCCTATATGTTTTAAATTATATCATCTATTTTTTAATTGATTTAAAATATAATCTATCTTTTTATTCATTTCATTATTTTTATTAATAAAATTCCTTAATTTACTTATACACTTATATATAGTTATAAGAATTAAGGCTAGTAAAAGAAAATTAATTACTGTTGACATAATTGCAAAATAATTAAATTCCAAAATATACTCCCCCTTATCTATATCACAATACCTATTTATTCTATAATTTTACCATAATAAACCATATATTATAATAAGTAATTTTTTGAATTTATCTATAATTTAATAATTATATCTTTAAATCTTCATTTAAAAAACAGCTTTCCAATGTAATATTTTTCTAAAAATGGTATAATAAATATATATTATTCAAATTTAAGGAGGGAAGCAATATGAAGCAATATGAATATAAAATTGAACAAATTTATATAGAATTTAAAAGTATATTAAGGGCTGATAAAAACAAATACAATAAAGATATTACAGAAAAATTAAACATTCTTGGAAAAGAAGGTTGGGAATTATCTGGAGTAGATGGAACGTGGTTTTATTTTAAAAGAGAAATCAATTAATATAAATTAGAAACATACTTTCTTTATATTTCTAATATGTGTAGAAGGGACAGTAGATAGATTTGTGTAATAACAATTCTCTCTACTGTCCCATTTATAGAAATAACTTCTCCTACTCCTTATTTCATATAATTAATTATTAACTCATAGCATCTCTCTTTTGTAGTCTCTCCAAGAATCACTACATAAACTAAAGGTTCAATTGTGCCACCTTTTACTTTATTATACTATTCAAATTTATTTATTAAACTTCTCTAAATTCTTGATTTTAAAATCAAAAAGTCTTCCACAATTTAAACATACTTCCGCCAATACAGGTGATTCCTTTGAAAACAAAAATCTAGATGAATTTGCTTTAAATGTCAAACCATATAGTGAAGTTAATTCTCCACTTTCAACCTTCCTACTACCACAAAATGGACATTCCATAGTATCTCCCCTTTTCTCATAAATTCTTAAATCATAGTCAGCTTTACATATTGTTCATTGAATTGATTATTAATATTAAAAAATAAATTTACTTTAAAGTGATGTAATTTCCTATTAAATTTCATTTAGAGATTTTTTGTTTATTCTTAATATAAAATTGTTTTAAACTTCTACCTTTAATTAAATTATAAATTTATTATTTCCTTTATAGCAACAACTACCCCATTATCTTCATTACTTTTTGCTATAAATCTTGATACCTTTTTTAAATCTTCATGTGCATTTTCCATTGCATAACTATGGTATGCACTTTCCATCATTTCCAAATCATTTAAATAATCTCCAAAAACCATTGTTTCTTCATGCTTTATATTTAATAGTTCTTGAACTTTATTTATTGCTACACCTTTATTAACACCTTTAGCTGTTATATCAAGCCATATTTCTCCTGAAACAGTTACTTGAAGAGCTTGTCTGTATTTTTCAAAATATTTATTACTATTACTTTCTGATCCTGAAAAATCACATATAGTTACTTTTAATATATTGTCTTCTACCTTAGTTAAATCTTCAACTATTTCGTATCTCTCATAATATTTTTCTGTTTCTTTAATAAGCCTTGCATCTTTTTGCTCAATATATGCTGATTTTTTACCACATAAAATTACATATGAATTTTCTATTTTTCTACCTATTTCAATAAGCTCTAGAGCTATTTCTTTTTCCAAATCATTTACTAATATTTCCTTGCCCTTATAAACTACAAATGTACCATTTTCTGCTATAAACATTACATGGTCTTTTATGCTATTAAATCTTTTTAAAAGATTATAATATTGTCTTCCACTTGCAGCTGCAAAAATAATATCTTTTTCCTTTAGTTTATCAAAAATCTCAAAAAACTCTGGATTTATCTCATCATTTTTATTTAAAAGTGTTCCATCCATATCTGATGCTATAAATTTTATCATATTTTATCTCCAATCACATTCCTATTTTTAGTAGTACTGTACTTCCTTTGTATAACTTTTCTTAATTAATATTTTACCTTAATCCCGTATTTTTTCAAACTTTCTATTGTAGCACTATCTGGCTCTAAATCCGTAATTATATAGTCTATATCCTCTAAACTTGAAAATTTATATGAACCATCTATATAAAATTTTTCATTTGTCATAACTAAATAATTATTTTTGCTACTTTTTATAATTTGCCTTTTAACCCCAGCCTCATCTAAATTAAAGTTACTAATAAAATTATCTTTTATATTAACTCCACCAGCCCCTATAAATGCTTTATCAACCTTATAGTTTTTTATTTGCTCTATTGCTTCTATTCCAATAGTTCCACCTAATTTTTTATTATATTTCCCACCAATAAATATAACGTCAATTAAATTGTTAGAATCAAAAAGCAAGGCTATTCTATTCATATTAGTTATTATTGTAATTCTTTTATTAATTTCTGCTAATTTTGTTGCAATAATATAATTTGTACTCGATATATCTAAGAATATAATATCATCATCTTCTATTTCTGATATAACTAAATCTCCTATATCTTCTTTTGTATCTATTTCAACTATAACCCTTGAAGTTGTATTTTCATTATGTATGATTTTTCTTTCTAAAATGGCTCCTCCATAAGTTCTTCTTATTCCTCCAAGTTTCTCTAACCTTTGTAAGTCTTTACGAATCATTCCCTCTGAAACATTAAACTTTTCACTTAAATCTTTTACTAAAACTTTTCCTTCTTTTTTTATTAGCTCTAAAATTAAGTCTAATCGTTCTTCCATAAACATTTTTTCACATCCTTATTAATGTTAAATTTTATCTATACTTATTATTTTTATTATCATTATGTGTTATTTTTCATTTATGTTTAACATTTTTATTATTATTTGTTATCATTTAATATTATTATAATTCTTTTTATTTATTTTTTCAATTGTATTTTTTTCTAAATAAAAAAGATATGTAAGCTTTATAAAAAATATAGCCTACATATCTTTATAATTATCTAGGTATTCCAACTACCTCTATACTATTTCTATTTTTTTTATTTATAAATAATAATGATAATACAGTTCCTATTATTCCTATAACAATTGCACCACTTAATGCTAAGGTTGTATTTAAATTTTCTCCAATTAGTATAGGAGCTACCGTTGCTACAGTATTATTAACCATATGAATAATAATAGCTGGAACTAAGGATTTAGTTTTATACGTTACATATCCAAATACTATTCCAAGAAAAGTTGCATAAACACCTTGTATTAGATTTCCATGATAAATTCCAAATAATATTCCTTGTATTATTATTGTATACGGTATAGATATATTTTTGCTTAAAGCTTTATAAATAACTCCTCTAAACAAAAATTCCTCTGCAAAAGGTGCAACAATTCCTACAACTAATATACTTACAAATAAATTTGTTTCTGCTAATGGTGCAAGTATTTTTTCCATACTTTCGAAGTATTCTTTTAAAAACCCTGCATTTTGTACACTACTTAATATTCCTGAATTTATAAGCCATACTGAAATTCCTAAAATAACTGCAAGTAAAATATTATAGCCTTTTGTTGATTTTAAAAGTATCTCTTCACATACCCTCTTTTTTCTTACTTTATAGATAATAATAAAGATTGATATTGTAATTACAGATGCTATAAGTAAAATATAGCTTGTATTAGCAAATACTATTTTAGCAATATCTTGCTCTGCTGTTGATGAAGTAGTCCCATTTTTTACAATATATGACACCGCAATAACTACCCCCGCAATCAGTGATACCACTAATTGAGTACAAAAGGCTATAGCTAATAATCCAAGTGCTATAAAAAAGCTTTTAAATTTTTCTTTCATGACCATCCCCCTTTAAATAAATCCTTAATATAATAATACCATATTTATTGAAATTTATGAATTCCTTGTAAATTAAATTAAAATAAAAGTGTATTTATTCTAGCTTCTTAACTAAAATAAATACACTTTTAAAATATTATTACAATAAATAATGCAAAAAAATCATCTTTTTTAAATTCCTTTAAATTATACCAAGTTCTTTTATTTTTATTTCCAAAACCTCTAATCTCTATTGCTGAACTTATTGTTTCGATTCTATCTAAGCTTGAGAAAATTAGTGGCATATGTTAACATTGATACTAAAGTCCACGTATCCTTTTCTTTAAAAATTATATGCACTTAAATATAAAATTATCTTCCTTTCTTCTCAACATGAATGATTTTCTGACTTTACATTATAATAACAATAAAAGATTTAATAATTTTTACCATTGTATCTCTTTATTTTTTCTTTCCCTTAGTTTAAAATTAATAATAAAACTAATAATTTTATTATATATATTGTTATTTTTAAGTATTTACATATAATAAAGGTATATTTAATGAAAATTTAAGTAAGCGGTTTATAAAAATATATAAATATAAATTTGTACAGGAGAGGTATGCATATGTCAAATGAAGTAAATTCATCAAATTTTATAAGAAACATTGTTATAGAAGACTTAGAAAATAAAAAACACGACGAAATTATAACTCGTTTCCCACCAGAACCAAATGGTTATTTACATGTTGGTCATGCAAAATCAATAATTTTAAATTCTGGATTAGCAGAAGAATTTAAAGGTAAATTTAACTTAAGATTCGATGATACAAATCCTACTAAAGAGGATACTGAATATGTAGAATCTATAAAAGAAGATGTTAAATGGCTTGGTGGTAATTGGGATAATATATACTTTGCATCAAACTACTTTGATGTAATGTATGATAAAGCACAGCTTTTAATAAAAAAAGGCTTAGCTTATGTTTGTGATTTAACTCCAGAAGAAATGAGAGAATTTAGAGGAACTTTAACTGAACCTGGTAAAGATAGCCCATATAGAAATAGAAGTGTTTCTGAAAACCTTGATTTATTAGAAAGAATGAAAAAAGGTGAATTTAAAGATGGAGAAAAAGTTTTAAGAGCTAAAATAGATATGGCTTCTCCTAATATAAATATGAGAGACCCTATTATATATAGAATTTCTCATGCTACACATCATAATACAGGTGATGCTTGGTGTATTTATCCTATGTATGATTTTGCTCATCCATTAGAAGATGCTATTGAAGGAATAACTCATTCAATTTGTACATTAGAATTCGAAGACCACAGACCACTTTATGATTGGATAGTAAAAGAATGTGAAATGGAAAGTACCCCAAGACAAATAGAATTTGCTAGACTTAACATAACAAATACTGTTATGAGTAAAAGAAAATTAAAACAATTAGTAGATGAAAAAGTAGTTGATGGTTGGGATGATCCTAGAATGCCTACTGTTTGTGGATTAAGAAGAAAAGGATATACTCCTGAAGCTATAAGAAACTTCTGTTTAGCTATTGGTGTTTCAAAAGCTAACTCACTTGTTGATTCTCAAATGCTTGAATACTTTATTAGAGAGGATTTACAATTAAAAGCTCATGCTGCTATGGCTATTATGAGACCTTTAAAAGTTGTAATAACAAATTACCCAGAAGGTCAAACTGAAATGTTAACAGTTGCAAATAATGCTAAAAATGAAGAAGCTGGTACTAGAGAAGTCCCTTTCTCAAGAGAAATCTATGTAGAACAAGAAGATTTTATGGAAGTTCCAGTAAAGAAATACTTTAGATTATTCCCTGGAAACGAAGTTAGATTAATGGGAGCTTACTTTATAAAATGTAATGAAGTTATAAAAGATGAAAATGGAAATGTTATAGAACTACATTGTACTTATGATCCAGAAACTAAGAGTGGTTCAGGATTTACTGGTAGAAAAGTTAAAGGAACTATACATTGGGTAGATGCTAAAACTGCTAAAAAAGCAGAGTTTAGACTTTATGAACCTTTAATTTTAGATGATAATGAAGAAAATGAAGGTAAACATTTCTTAGAACAAATAAATCCAAACTCATTAGAAGTTTTAGAAGGTTATATTGAAGAAACTACAGCTAAAACAGCTAAGATTCAAGATAAATTCCAATTAGTAAGAAACGGATTCTTTAATGTAGATCCTAAATACACTACTGATGAAAAATTAGTATTTAATAGAATAGTTTCACTTAAGAGTTCATTTAAGTTATAAGATAAAAGTCACGGAAAATATTCCGTGACTTTTTTAATACTAATTACTAATATTCTTATACTAATTAAAACTTATATAATCACTTTTAATATTTTGTACCAATTAGTCAAATTTATCTTGAAAATTTTATTTAAAAATTATAAAATATCTTCTATAGCATATTACTTAGGAGGATATTATGAATAAAATAATTACAGTACTTATATTAGTAATAGTTGGTGGCCTAATTGGATATATAACTAATATATTAGCTATAAAACTTATGTTTAGACCTATTAAGCCAATTAAAATTCCTATATTAAATATAGAAATACAAGGATTAATTCCTAAAAGGAAAAATGAAATTGCAGTTAATATTGGAGAAGTTATTGCTAATGAATTAATTTCAATTGATGATATTTTACAGGAAGTTCTTAAAGATGATGGAAAAGATAACTTTACAGTTTACATAACTAATAAAATTAAATCTATTGTAAATGAAAAATTAAATTTAATTCCTATGCCTTTTAGAATGATGGCTGCACCTTATATAGAAGAAATATTAGATAAAGAAATAGGCATCGCTATTAATGATATTGGAGAAGATTTAATAATTAAAGCTAAAGAAAAAATAGATATCAAAAAAATTATTGAAGAAAAAATAAATGAACTTGACTTAGTGGAGCTTGAAAGAATAATAATAAGTGTAGCTAAAAAAGAGTTAAAACATATAGAGGTCTTAGGTTTTGTTTTAGGTGCTTTAATAGGTTTATTACAAGGATTAATAATGATTTTTATATAAAGATACAAATCTTCTATATTCAGTATTTTAATCTATACTACTTACATATTGTATAAAACAACATAATCTTTATAATCATGTTGTTTTATACAATAATATCTTTTATTACTATTTATTACCATTATCTCCTTAAATCTTTATACAAATCGTTTAATAATATAGGCGATTCCCTATACCCTCCACTTATTACAATTAATAAAGTAATAAGTGGCATTAATAAAATTAAAAAAACTTTTTTTAAAATATTCATAAATAATTCCTCCTTAAATGTTTTTTATTTTATATTATAACATTTTATGGTATTATATCAATATATTGGTTTCTTAGAAGGTGTGGTTAAATTATCAGTCATTCTTTTTCAGAAAGCGTAGCCAATTATTTTTTTAGTTCTTTAACTTCTTTAGTGTCATAACTTCATTTTCATCTACTTTAATTTCTTTTACATCTGTAATCCAACCATTAATTGTTGATTTTGCAATTCCATATTTGCTACTTAACTCCGCTTCTAAAAATAGCATCAACTATATTAATAGTTGAAGTTTTACTTTCTACTAGTCCATCAACACTTATCTTATCACCTATTTTTAGTTTATTTATTTTATCATCTTGGCCTTCAGCAAAAATACAAACAACATCAATTGTTCCCTTAAAAATAATAATCTTATTTTTACCTGCCTCCTTATCAATACTTAAAACCTCACCATTTAAAGTTCCAAAGAGTGATTCATATTGATCACCTACTTCTAAATAACTTTTCGATAATTCAGAAGCATTTATTTCAAATTGAATTTTATTACTAGTTTTAGAATTAACTTCAGCTTTTTTCTTATCTAAGTTACTTTTATTATCTACTAATTTACTTTCTGTTACAACTATTTTATCAGATTCGATGTGTATTATACCTTCTATATTAGCTTTAGAATCATTACGTTCTTTAAATTTAGTTATATTATCTAGTTCACTTGAGTTAAATAAGAAAAATATTTTTTCCGTGTTATTCTCATTTAAATCACTCGAACCAACAATCTTTATTTCTTGAGATGAAATATCAACCTCATTTACAAATGTAGTTATAATAAATTTTTTTTCATTATATTTTTCTTTTGAATTAACTATATCTGATTCCAATGATTGGATTAAATCAAAAGAAGATACAAGGCCTTCTTTTTCCATTTTTGCTTTTATTTCTTCTTTAATAATCTCTTGTCTTTTATTATAGTCTTCTTTACTCTTTCTAAATTTGAAGCCCAAAACTATACTAAATATTATAAATATTGTAAATATTACAAATATTATTTTACTTTTCAAGGATAATTTTTTTATTCCAAATTTCATTATTTTAAAATCCCCCTTGCATTTAATAAACAGATATTTTCCCAGCTGTTATTTTATATACTTTATCACATAATACTTCAATATCATCTTTATTATGGCTTGAAATAAGTATTGTAACTTTATCTTTCTTTAAATCTAATAATATATTACGTATCAATGATACTCCATCTTCATCCAATCCATTCATAGGTTCATCTAAAATTAATATCTTTGGCTTTTCCATTAATGCTTGTGCTATTCCTAATCGTTGCTTCATTCCTAATGAATATTTTCTTATTGGTCTTTTATCTTGGCTAGATAATCCAACTAAACTTATAAATTTTTCTATTTCTTTATCATCTATTTTATTATTTATAGATGATAAAATTTTCAGATTATCAAACCCTGAATATTGTGGTAAAAATCCTGGTTTCTCAATGAGTACACCTATATCTTCTGCTAATTCTCCATTGTGAATTTTTTTATCTAAAACGAATATTTCTCCATTAGTAGGTTTAATTAATCCACATATAGACTTAAATAGCATAGACTTACCTGATCCATTGCTTCCAATAATTCCATAAATTAAACCCCGCTCAATATCTAGGTTAATATTATCTAAAATAACATTATCATTTATTTTTTTATTTAAACTATTTATATTAATCACTTGATTTTTCATAAAACACATTCCTTTACAATCTTAAAATTCTATCTTTTTAAGTAATCTATTAAAAATTATATATAAGAATCCAATTGTCAATAATGAAAATAAATATGTAGAATTAAAATTAAAATTATATTTATAATAATTTATTAGCATTCCTTTATCTAAAACTATAAACTTACCTATTCCTTTATTTTCAATATCAATAGTAGTAGCAATGCAAAATATTGCTAATGTTATACAAAATAATGTAGCTTCATTTTTTATTAATATACATAATATAACTGTTATAAGACTCCATATTATATTGATTAATATTAATGCTAAAAATATATTAAGTAATTCTATAACATCTATACTTATATATAACATTTTAATATTTAGAATACTTAATGTTAAAAATCCAATAATATGATAAAATATCACTAATAATATTATCGATATTACCATGCCTTTTGCCCAAAGATTTATACTTCCAATTCTTAAAATTGTTATACTACTACGATTATTTATTTCATTATGGAAAAAAATTAATACTAAGTAAATGAGAAACATTTGATACATCATAAATTTGAAAAATTCACTTGGCATATCTATAATCTTTTTTATACCATAGAAAGAATTTTTAAATACATCATTTAAATTTGTTATTTCAGATGTACTACTTGTTATAATATTAATAATTACAAAAATAAATATTATAGATACTATTCTTTTAAAAGTAACCATGGCTTTTATATTATTTAGTATTATTCTACTAAGTTTTTTCATCTATAAATCATCTCCAAATTGAAAGTCAATTCTATTTATAATTAATCTTCCAATAATATATATACTTACATTCAAAATAATCCAATATATAAAAGGAGTATATAATGCTGACATATATGTGAAATCTTTATTCATTGTTAATACATTTCCTAAAAAACCAAACTTCTTAATTGTAAGCTCACTTCTAGAAATGGCAATGTCAACAATATTTATTATTAGAACTGAAGTCAAAGACATCCACTTTTTTTTGAATATTATAGTGGTATTAAATAGAATATTCCCAAAAGTAAAAAAATATAAAACTATGTATATTAAATTAATTAATATATATTTCATAGGTTTGACATTATCAATTAAAAATTCAACATTTTTTTTATTATATATTAACATTACATCATTGTTTTTCAGCGAAATAAAATATTCACTCCATTTATTTGAAAAATCTAATGTAATACTACTTTCTAAAGTACAAACTATAAAAATAAATCCTACAAAAATAATAGAGATAATTAAAATAATTAAAATAGTATCATTATACCAGTCTTTTAAAGATTTAAACCTACACATTACATATTTATTAAATTCCTTTTTCATGGATATATTGCTTATTAGAATAATATATATTATAAACAAAAAATACGATACTACAAATTGTGAACCAAATGTACCCGTAATATAATCATAATAATTTCCTCTGTTATTATTTAAATATAAGAAATTATAGAAATTAGAAATTGTATATATACTACTAATAATTATCAAAATGTATATTGTTTTTTTCTTAGGTATATTAATTAATAAAAGATTGATTAGTCTATTCATATCGTTTCTCTCCCCAAAAATAAACCAAAATACATCCAACTACAAATATACATGCTAAGTATATAACAATATTAGTTTTTGATACTCCTGGAGGCCCTCCTACAAAATAGAACATTTGCCCAATATTAAACGTAAATAAATCACTGTTTAAGCCTAAAATAGGAAAAATTGATGCTGTTATTTTTGCCCATAAAAAAGGAGCTAAGAAACCTAAATATTTATTTTTAGTCACTACTGTTACACCTAATCCTAAAGTTGCAATAGCTATACCATATAAAAAATGTGTTAAAATTATTACAATAACATACAATAATTTATACTTAATATAAATATCTGAAAATGTTCCTAAGTTAGTTGGAATAATGAAATCATCAATTCCTCTAACTATCAATAAATGAATTAAAGCTATTATTTCGGGTATGAGAAATACTAATCCCCCCATTAATCCATTTACGATTATTTTTGTTTTTAGATATTGTTTAATATCCATTTTTATATAAATATATTGAATCATCCCACTTTCTTTATCTAGTATATATGAATTAACAAAAGGTATTACAGCTAATATAGGTGCAATATATATTAATATACTCATATCAGTATAAAATAGTATTGTAATAAACGTATTTATACCATCAAGATAGATTTCATTCATAGAAAAGTAAGCTGTTAAAAGGCAACAAAAAACTATTGTTATTCCAATTAATGTACTTTTACCCAAAAGAGCTCTCTTAAATTCCATTTTAAAATAGCTACTCAAAGTTCTTCCTCCTAATAACAAGAAACATAATAAACACAATTTTAATTTATTATGTTTCTATTAATATTTATATTTTAAGGTGCAAATTTACCTCTAACATCCATTTCATACTCAGTTACTGCATCTGTCTTTATTTTTAAATAACATAATTCTCCATAGGCTCTATTTAATAGGGATGCACTTTGGTAATTTAAGTTTTTCTTAGCAAGCCATCCTATTGAGGTAGACTGAAAATTTGCTGTCCAAGTTATTGGTTGATAAAGGGTATCTGAACCAGCTGCTCCAAATTCGCCCATGCCAGTTGTATCTATACCTCCAGTTCTACCTATATAGGTTAAATTAACAACAGCTGGGTCATAATCATCTTTAGTTGTAGAATCTGTTGCCTTGTATCCATATGCAGGTAAACGATAATTAATTTCTACAGTACCTGCTTGTACTACAGCAGGAATACCTACTAATACACCTGCTAATAATAAACCAGCTAAAGGCTTTTTAAATTTTTTCATTTTTAAACATCTCCCTTATTGATAATATTTATTATTTTAAGGTGCAAATTTACCTCTAACATCTAGTTCATACTCAGTTACAGCATCTGTCTTTATTTTTAAATAACATAAATCAGCATATGCTATGTTTGCTAAATCAGAACTTTGGTAATGTAAATTGTACCTATCTGCTGAGTGAATATTCGCTGTCCAAGTTATTGGTTGATACATATAACCTGGAAACTCTCCCATACCAGTTGCATCTACACCTCCAGCTCTACCGAAATAAGTTAAATTAACAACAGCTGGGTCAAAATCATCTTTAGTTGTAGAATCTGTTGCCCTGTATCCATATGCCGGCAAACGATAATTAATTTCTACAGTACCTGCTTGTACTACAGCAGGAATACCTACTAATATACCTGCTAATAATAAACCGGTTGCAGATTTTTTAAATTTTTTCATTTTTAACCATCTCCTTATTGATAATATTTTTATATTAGACTTTTTCATCCATATTCTAACATAACATTCATAATATAGATATTAAATACGTTTTACATTTTACGACATTATTTTTAATTAAATACAATATCTCTGTATTATTCAGAATAATTTGAATATATTTACTTTGTGAGTTATAGTGTCTTTATTAAAATATACACAGATTATTACAATTGTTTGTAAATTCCATTTCTACAATGAGTGGTGATTTAATTTAAAACAAGTCATCCATTTAAATTCCTCCAAATAATATTAAAAAAAATATAAATATACAGTATATATTAACGAAAATGTACCCTCTAGAGTTGGAAGTGTGTTCCTTATAAAGATAAGAAAGCTTTTTTTCAGATTTAAAAACTATTTATACAGCTATAACTGAAAGCGAAGCTATGGAAAATCTTATAGATGTAAAAGAAAAGTGGGTTAATAAATATCCTAATGCAATAAAAGGCTGGGAAGATAGGTAATTTATACAACTAACGTTATCGAAAATTTAAATAGTCACTTTAGAAAAGTTAATAAAACTAAACTAATATTTCCTACTGATGAGAGCTTATTAAAAATGTTATATTTAACTACCGAGAGGGTTCATTCTAAATGGACTAGAAGTTATGCAAACTGGGATTTAGTTATCAATTAATTAAAAATAATATTCTCTAATACATTTTCAAAAGAAGCATAAAAAAACTTCAACAAAGGTTTCCCAATGTCAAAGTTCTTTTAAAAGAAATCTTCTATCTACGTATATTATTCACCTTAATTGGTGAATATATACAATGACTTGAAGACACGATATAAATCAAAATTTCTTTAATTATTTCTAAGAAGAAATTTCAGATATACAAAGTTTTTTACAGCCTCTTTTATTATCATTTATATTAAAATCTTATAAATTTATAAACTTTTCAAATCTAGCTCTTACTTTTTCTTCACCCATTATTTGCATTAATGTATAAAGATCTGGAGTATTACTTCTATGTGATATAGCAGCTCTCACAGCCCCTGCAACATCTGAAATCATACCTTTATATTGATCTGGATTTGCTTTATATTCTTTTCTATTTGCACAGTATCCAAGATTTAATGCTATTTGTTTTAGATCTTCAAACCACGCTTCTTGGCTTTCTACATTAAAGTTAAATTCTTCTTTATAAGCTTTTATTATAGCTTTAGCATCGTCTAATGAAACTGTCTTTGGTAATTCAATTTGATCTGCTGTTTCCTTATCAAATAATTCATCAAAGAAATAGAATATCTTTTCTTTAACTTCATCCCATTTTGCAAAATCTTTTCTTGGCTTTGGACCTTCTTTATCTATATTAAAGATTTCCTTTGACATACTTTCATTTTTAGTAACTAATTCATACATTTCCTTGTCAAATTCTTTTGACCAAGCTACATAATAATCATATACTACATCAGCTTTCATTTTGCATATAACTTCTTTACTTACATCATTTAATTTAACTATATCAAATAAAGCTCCTGATTTACTCATTTTATCTAAAGCTACATTAAATTCATGGTAATCTTTAGTAGGATTTTCTGCTCTCCATTCTTCAAATGTTGAATTAATTATATTTAATAAATATTCAATAACTGAAACCATTGGATATCCAACTTCTTTATAGTAAGAAACAGCTGCTTCTGCATCCTTTCTCTTTGATAATTTTCTCTTTGATCCATTATCATTTTTCATTATCGTTGGTATATGAGCATAGTTTGGCTTTTCAAATCCTAATACTTCAAATAATTGAACATGTATTGGAAGTGATGATAACCATTCTTCTCCTCTTATTACGTGAGTAGTTCTCATTAATGAATCATCTATAGCATGTGCAAAGTGATATGTTGGAAGTCCATCACCCTTGATTATAACTATATCTTGATTATTTTCTGGGAAATGTATATCTCCCTTTATTAAATCATGGAATTCTACTTTATTTTCAAAGTTTCCTGGTGATTTAAGTCTTACTATGTAAGCTTCTCCATTGTTAATTTTTTCTATAGCTTCATCTGAACTTAAATTTCTAAACTTAGCAAATTCACCATAATATCCTGGTGTTATCTTAGCTGCTGTTTGTTTTTCTCTAAGCTCTGCTAACTCTTCTGGAGTACAGAAACATGGATAAGCTAACCCCTTTTTAACTAAGTCTTTTGCAAAAGCCTTATATATCTCTGCTCTTTCACTTTGTCTATATGGACCATAGTTTCCTTTTGATGTATCATCTCCAGTCATTCCTTCACTAAAGTCCATTCCAAAATTATGCATAGTTTGTATAGTATCTAAAATTGCTCCTGCAACTTCTCTTTTTTGATCTGTATCTTCTATTCTTAAATAGAAAACTCCTTCTGTTTGACTTGCTAACCTTTCATTTATTAAAGCAGCAAAAACTCCTCCTATATGTTGGAATCCAGTTGGTGAAGGTGCATATCTACAAACAACAGCACCATCTTTTAATTCTCTTTTAGGATACTTTTCAATGTAGTATTCTGGTGTTTTATCTATACCAGGGAACATAATTTCAGCTAATTTTTCTAAACTCATTTTTTCATATTCCTTTCCTTTGCTTCTTTTAAGTATTTTACTAATAAAGTAAAAAAAGTCCTTCATCCTAAAACCTTAGGACGAAAGACTGCTTCCGCGTTACCACCTAAATTGATTAGATAAGTTTTCTAATCCACTCATTTCTCTTTAAGGGGAGAAACCCATAAGCTTACTTCATAAATGTTTTTCAGCTTATAGCTCCAGAGCTTCTTTCTATAATATTAAATACTAGGCTTCCACCATTCCTAGCTCTCTTAAATTTAAAAATTATATACTCTTCTCTTTCAATGCCACTTTATTTAGTTATACTTTATATTAACCTAAATACAGTAACATTATAACTTTACTATTGATTATTGTAAACAATATATAATAAAATTATTGCTTTTTGCTATACTATTTTTTTATGATTCTATTTAATATTCATATCTTATAATTGAAACTAATATCACTTCATATTAATATCTTCTAGTACTTTATTAAAAAATGGATAAAAGCATTTCCAATAAAAATTTCTATTACTTATACTGTTATCTAATGATAGTTTATTCATTAATTTAGCATAATACTCAATTTTATAATTTTTCATTATTTTATTATTATCTGCTGCATCACAAGCAATATAATAAGTTGTATAATCTGATGAAGTTTTAATAAAAGCTGGGTACTCGCTATCTAAATTATATTTTTCTAAAACTTCTTTTCCCTCATCTGTAACATCAATATTGAAATTTCCTAATACCTCTGTTTTATCTTTAGGCTTTACTATTTCATACCAATAATAATATTTTATATTACTTTTAACTTTATATTCTTTTTCTGCATTATCTGTAAAATTTACTGTTACATAATTTAAGTTTAAATGTTTTTTATCTTCTAAAACAAATACTGTTCCATCTTCATTTACATAAATAATTCCAGTACCTATTTTATCCCATTTTTCATTATACTGATTTTCATAAGCATTTATTATCCAACTTGGGACTTCTCCTACATTTAAACTTAAATCTTTAAAATATCTAGCTCTCCAACCTGTCCACTCTACTCCAAATAAATCCGTAGCCTTCTCTCTTTCTTCTTTACCTGTTGGTGAATTAAAAATATTAAATTCTCCTATTATTGTTTTTCCTTTTTTCACTTTATCTATAGAATTTAATTCATCAAGTGTAATTCCTCCATATGATAAGTTTTTATAATTTAACTCATCTATCTCATAATCACTACTATGAACGCCATATGTGTCAGATATATAAATTAAATCCAAATCTGAATCAAGTTCTTTAGGTAATTCTTTTATATGAAAATTTTCTTTTTCTTCTTCATTTAATTTATATGGAAAAAAGCCATAATAATCTTTCTTAAAATCAAAGGAATCATTAGTATATTCATTTATTATTTTTTTATTATTTAATATCCACATAATATTCTTATGTTCACGATAATCATTAGTTGGTACTGTTTTATCTATTATTAAAGCTTTAATATTACTACTACTTTTAAAATACCATATATAAAAAGGACTTGTAATTATTAAAACTACTAGTAAAATAAGTATTATTTTAGATAACTTCTTTATTTTCATATATATTCTCATCCTCACCCATACTAACTCTTGTAATTTTTCCCCATTGATATCTGTTCTTTTTATAGTTTATAAATGCACTTAGTCTATATATAGAGCATAATTGCCTAAAGCCCATCCCCTCGATGATACTAACTAAATATAATGTTAATCTTGTTTTTCTTGGTGTAGAATAATCAAATAAAAAATCATTTAAGGTTAATGAAACATATGAAACTATTACATTGTAGAATATAAATACAAATAAATATATAAGCATAAATTTAAGATTCATAACCCCCATAAAGTAAGCACACCCTATTGATATAAGTCCAAAAATTTCAATAAAAGGTGATATTACTTCAAATATTAGATAATAAATATATGAAATAAAGCTTAAAGCTCCATACTTTGGATTTAAAAATATATATTTATGTTTCCAAATACTTTGAATTAATCCCATATGCCATCTTCTTCTTTGCTTTTTAAGATCTGAATATTTTTCTGGAACTTGAGATAAACATATAGCGTCTGGAACATATGAAATTTTATATTCCTTTTTATTTTTTAAACAATAAGTATGCATCTTTACTACTAGTTCCATATCTTCTCCAACAGTTTTAGAGTTATATCCTCCACAAGAAATAACTAATGACTTATTAAACATTCCAAAAGCCCCTGATATTATCATATTTAAATTAAATTTATTAAAAGCTACTCTTGAGGCTATAAATACTCTTATATACTCAACCATTTGAAATAATACTATAAGCTTCTTTGGAGTACTTTCTTTTATAATTTTACCATCTTTTATAGTTAATCCATTGGCTACCTTAATACTTCCCCCTACAGCAATAGTTTTATCATCTTCTATAAAGGGCTCAACTATTTTTAATAGTGAATTTTTTTGTAATACAGAGTCTGCATCCAATGAAATAAATAACGGAAATCTACTAACATTTATACCCATATTTAAAGCATCTGCTTTTCCGCCATTAACTTTATTAACTAAAACTACTCTTACATTATTGATTGTATTTTCATAAATAGATATAACATCTTGACATTCTACTTGCTTTCTTATTGGAGTAACTATTCTTTGAAGATTAAACTCTTTTTTAACATACTCCTCCGTCTTATCTACTGAACCATCATTTATTATAACTATCTCATACTCTGGATAATCTAAGCTTAATAATGATTTTATACTATTAATAATAGTAACATCTTCATTATATGCCGGAACTAATATTGAAATAGGTATATAATTCTCTTTCTTATTTAGTGATATGGATGAAATAAATTTTCTCTTTTTTATAAACTTCTCAATATCAAATGAAGATAATAAAGTTGTAACGAAGAAAATTATTGCATAAATAAACATATAATAAAAAAATATCTTATTTAAGATTATAACTATATTCTCTATCAATGCTTTTCACCTCTACTTTCTCTAAATCACTATTCTCTTTATTAAAGGTTGTATATTCATCATAAGTTATAAGCTTTTTATTAAATAAAGTATATATCATTATATCTCTTGCATATTTATCGCTAGAATTTATTACTTCTTTTATTAATTCCTTATTATCTTTTAGTGAAATTATAGTCATTGCAGAATTATATCTTACAAACCAGTTACTATCCCCTACTGAATTTATCAGTGATTTTCTGACTTTATTATTATCATAGTTTAACGCTATCTTTGCAGATATTGCACGTATTTCCCATTTCTCATCCTCTAATAAATCCACAATTTTATTATTCATTTTTTCATATTTAACATTACCAAAATACTTTATCTTAGCTAAGTCATTTTCTAATTCATCTATATTACTTTCTATAGTTTCTAAAAACTCTTCTGCCACATATTCGTATTTTATATTGGTGAAATGTGTAATAACCAACCCTTTTATCCTATTAGAAAAGTTATTTAAATTTAAATGTAATTCTTTATTAAATAACTCTTTATCACCTTCAAATATATCCATAGAATCAATTATTATCTTATCATTAATATATATATCTTTTTCTGATATAACTCTTAATGCATAAATAAACTCATTTATATTTCCAATTTTAGAAAGTGACTTTAATGAATTTACTCTTATATAAGTTGATTCGCTATTAATATTTTCTAATAATTGATTTATAATTTTCTCATTTTTATATCCATATTCTCCATATAAATATATTTCATGTGAGTATTTAAGGTAGTCAGATTTATCTAAATTTATAAACTTTTCCAAAAAGAACTTTTCAAAAAAGGATAAATACATCGTTATCTCAGTATTTATTTTATTATCTTTTCTAAGTTCAATTATTTTTTCATTAAAAGCTTCCAAATATATTTTATCTTTTAGTTTTCCTGTTATATCATTTATTTCTTCACTATCTATTTCCTTTTTATTTTTAAGTTTTCTAATATGATTTTCTATAATTGGATTTAAATATGTGCTAATCTTTTTTATTTTTTTAGTAACTATCTTTTTATAAATTTTAGAGCTTAACACAAAAATTATAATACTTAACATAACATACATTAATATAGCTATTGTAATAATAGCCATTTTAATACTCATACCCCTACTCCCCTTTACTTTATTTATTATTAAACATATCTTTAACAGTATAATATGCTGGTTTTAACCTTTCATGATATTGAGGTATATCCCACTTATCCCAAGAATAGGATTTCATTTTGCTATTATAAATATTTTCATTATTATTTTTTATATTTACTCCTGCATATATTTTATCTATATTTATAGGCTTTGGATTTAATAACTCAACGTAATCACCAGCCACTAATTTTTTAGATGGATCATAAAAGTTTAACAACTGCCATGGAATTCTAAGTTCTATATCTTCTCCATTTATATAAAAATCCGATAAAGAATTATAATCTACACTATCAATATTTCCATTACCATAAACTAGTTTTCCGCTTTCATAAATTTCCTCTTCTTTAATTATTTTTTCCTTTGTATCTTTCAAGGTTATATCAACTTTTTCCATTAAAAGTTGATATATATAATTAAAGCTATCCATATCCTTTGAAATATTTTCACTATAATCGCTTTGTGTTTTGGGTAAAGTAGATAATTTATATCTTAAATAATTATAATAATCATGAATATATACTCTGGAATTTTCTTTACCGTTAATCTCAACTATAAAATCTACTGGCCTATCAAATTCTAATGAAAATAAACTACTTCTCTTTGCTCCCGAATTTGGAGTTATATCTAATGGAATATAGATTTTTTCATTTTCTATATCAAAATCCTTAATATTTATTCTAAAGTAAAGATATCTTTCATCACTATCAATATAGAGCTTAACTTTTTCATCTTCTACTGTTGCTTTTTTATTTTCCCATTCCTCAACATTTCCGTCTGGATATGATTTAGTTTTTTCTTTACCTGGATCAAAAGCTAATAATCCATAAAACTGTTCATTTGTTTGTTCATCGGACCAATATGCAGCTCTCTCTAAATCTACTAGCTCATTTGTATTCCAAGATCTTTTAAACCATTCATCTTGCCATGAAAATACAACAGCTCCTGCCATATTCTCTTTTAAAATATCTTCATATAATTCCCTTATTATTTCCGCTTGTTCATTTTCACTTAAATTTCCTTGGTCAAAACCTCTTGTTACATCAAAATGTGCTATTCCTCTTGAGCTTGGAACACCAAATTCCGTTACTATTACTGGTATATTATGATGATTATTTATTTCTCTTAAATAAGCTCTATAAGAATTTTTTCTTCCTTCATCATCTATAAAATTTACATACTCAGGTTCCATATTTAAGAAGTTTGGGTAATTTGGATAAATATGATATGAGGCAAACATTCCTGTTAAGAATTTTTCTGTACCCTTTATTTTATCAACATCTATTTGTGAAATATTATTTTGGTCTTCAGGTTCATATCTATGAATAATTGGATCAGTTGGAGGCCAATTTGCAAAAGCTATTATTCTTTGCTTTCTATACTTTTTAGTTTCATATTTTACTGCATAATCTCCTATTTTTGCTAAAAAAGCTTCAAATGGACTTCCTTCTTCTAGATAAATGTATTCACCTTTATATGAGTTTACTTCTTCATTAAATAAATCTGTTCCATGAACAAAATATCCTTCCCACTCGATTCCAAGTATAAAACCTAGAACATATTTAGATATATCATATTTATATTTTCCAGAGGCATGAGTATCATTATCTGGTATATATCCATTTCCATGAACAACATCGATTAAAGAAGTAATATCTCTTTTTACATTTTCAATTATTTTAGGATTATATGCATCCATAGTTTCTTTTATTGAATTATCATTTACCCACATCCCATGTATTACATATAAAGGATTCTCTTTGTTTTCATTAAATTCATATAGTGCTTCATAAAACTCTGGTGCTAAAATTGTATAGACTCTTATAACATTTGCATTCATTTCTTCAATTAATTTAAACCATCTTAAATACTCTTCTTTTGTAATTTTAAACTCATTTGGAAAATATCCTGGCTTCGAAGCCCCTAAATTTACTCCTTTAATAAAAATTTTTTCCCACTTTCCATTTTTATTAAATAATATATCTTTTCCTTCTGTCTTAGTAAAATACTCTATTTTATCACTTTTAGGTATCATCTTTTGCTTGTCCCAAAAAATGTACAATATACTTCCTAAAAGTGATATAACTATAAGAACTATAATCGATTTCTTTAAAAACTTCTTTATGGACATAATAAGCTACCCAACCTTTATATTCTAAGGCTTTACCTTATATATATTTTCATCCATCCACTTTCCTCTTTCTGAAATAAACTTTTTCATTGCAATTATTTCCTCTTCATAATTTTTAGTAGCTGGATTATCTGGATTTGGCCATACATTTTTTTCATATACCTCTGGCCATCTTTTAAAATTTCTATCTATGGATTCACCTAATTTGTTAACTATTTTATCTATTAATTCAAATAAGTAATCATCATTTAAATAAGTTTCCCTAAGTTCTCTATATTTTGAAACAAAGTTTTCAACGAAATAATCATCTCTAACTAATTGATCAAACCAAGGCATACTTTTTAGTTCAAACCCTTCAACTGAAGAAGCTTCACTATAAGTTGCATTTCCCATTGAAAAATTATAATCCCATACGGGTCCAGCTTTAAGCTTTCCCCCTATTTCCTTATAATAAAAAGCACTTCTAGATCCCTGGTCAACATTTCTAAAAAATTCATTTATGACTGCATAAGTTGCAAAACTTTCAACATCAATATAATTTCTATATCCAAGCTCTGGATCGGTGTAAAATGCTGAATACATTCGCTTTTCTATAGTATCTACATCTTTAGTAATGTAATCTAACTTCTCTTTTGTTAACTTTTCATTAGATGGATATACACATATTAATTCATTTGTATATCTCCCATTGTAATCAACTTTCAATCTTTGTGAAAAAGTATCTAATACTAAATCATCATCTTTAACTGAATCTCTTAAAATTATATAGCTTGTTTCATCTAGATAGGATACTGTTTCAGATATATTAACTCTATTTTTATCTCTTTTTATCTTTTCTATCATTAAATATAAACCAATATAATCTTCTTTTTTTAATGACTCCTCACTATTACTTGTCTTTAAAAACACCTCACAATATTCTGTTCTAGGTGCATATGGCATTATTTCTTTACTAACATTGTAAACAATATAATTTCTAATTAGAGATTTATCCATATAAGGGCCATTTAATACCCAGCTACTCTCTTTTGGCATACCTAATATCTCTTTATTTACATTTGCTCCATCTTCACTAATTAAATTTATTGAGTATTGCTTTTTAGGTACTTTAGCTGTGGTATTTCCTCTTATCTTAATCATTGATTTCACTTCTAAAGTTGGCTTGTCTTTTAACTCATTATAGTTTTTATAACTATCATATACCTTTAAATCTGCTTTAACTAAGTTTTCTCTATTTAACTCTTGTCCATTTGTATCTATTACTATAATAGGTAAATGTGTTTCAAAACTTATATCTTCATAGTTATCTTTATATACAAAGTTGCTATCTTCTTTATTTCTTAATCCAAATACATATATTATAGTTATTAAATTTACTATAATAATACCTATTAATCCAATAATCTTCCATTTAGACTTATAAATATAGCTCATTATTTATCCCACCATTTCTCCACTTTGTGATACTAAATTAATTGTAGCTATATCCTTTAAACTATTTAATTTATTAATTACTTTTATTTCTTCATCTCTTTTTAGTTTTACTTCACATATAATTTCCATACTTTCCTTAGATACATTTCTTGACCTTACTCTGTAATACTTTATTTCTTTAAATACAGTTGAATATATTTCTTCTTCTACTGATGTTTTCCCTCTTATAACTAATAAGTACTTTTCTGAATTTTTATTACTTATACTAAATATAAATATTATTAATGCTATAAATATGGATCCTATAATAGCAACATCATATATTTCAACACCAGATGCTAGTCCAATTGAAATACTCCAAAAAATATATACAGTATCTCTTGGATCTTTTACTGCTGTTCTAAATCTAACAATTGATAACGCTCCTACCATTCCTAGTGACAACGCTATATTACTTCCAATTACCATCATTACAACTGTTGTAACTAATGTCATGATAATTAATGAAAGGTTAAAGTTTTTGCTATATGATACACCTCTATAACAAAATTTATAAGTGATATATATTAATAGTGCTAAGGACAATGCTATAGACATGCTTGTAATAATAGGTAATATTCCTTCCATTAATTCATTATCTGTAATATATTTTAAAAAAGTAGTTAAATTCATATTTTCTTATCTCCCTAAACAAAAAATTCTTCAAATAAACTTCTTGACATACAATATTTACTTATAGATTTTTGAACACAATTACAATTAGATATTAAATCTGTTAACCATTTATATATATAAGCTCCATGCTTTACTTCTAAAACCGTATACGGATATTTAAAAATTGGCTCAATTGCAGGATTTTCCCCAAACAAGTCAAAGTCTGTCTCACTTTTTCTAATGTTAAAATCTAATGTTACTCTAATATCATGAGTTTCATGATAAAATGCTAAACGATCATATTCAACCATTACAACTGGCTTATATAATCGTGATGTCATAATATTATAAAGCTCATTGGCAAGAGGATCATTATAATGAGTTAAAGCTGAATAATCACAATTTATTATTTTTTTTGCATCCTCTTTACTTATTATTAATGTATCTTTTCTTTGATTTATATTTATTTTACGTTTTATTTCTAATTTAACATTTTCATCATTTGTACCATAAATCCTAAGTCGTATCTTTTTTCTAACTTTTTCTCCATTGACTTTACTAAAAAAATCCTCATTATAAATACTATCAAAATAAAGACCTCTAACTTTATATCCAAATTCTCCATTATGCTTATCAGTATTAAGTGTTGAACTTAATGCTGATAATAAGTAATGTTTATGATACTCATTAACAAGATATTTAAGCTCTTTTCTTTCAACTTTTAACACATTATTTTTTCCCAAATAAGTATCACCTCTTTAAAATCAACTTAAGTGTTATTGACTAATATCAATATCTATACCGTTAGATATTATGTTAATTTCTCCATTTCCAGTAATAAAAACTTTAGACTTTATACTCTCTAAATCTCGTATTACCTTCTCCTCTGGTAACCCCTTTTCATTATTCTTATCACAAGTAATAATAGAAATTTTAGGTTTTACCTTATTAAAAAATAAACCTGAAGCTTTATTTCCTCTACCATGATGTGGAACTTTTAAAACATCACTTTTAATATCTCTATTTTTCCCTATTAAATCCATTAATGAATTTTCTTTAGCATCTCCTGTAAATAAAAAGCTATTTTTTCCATGTTTTAATTGTAAAATTAATGAATTGTTATTTTCATCCACGTACTCCCTTAAAGGACCAATAAATCTTATACTAATATCTTTTAATATAATTTCCTCTTCTACACTTGGAACATGGATAGTAATATTTTTATTTTTCATAGCATCTTGTAACTCTTTAAACTGCTTAGAATCATACCATTCATAAGAACTTATTACCTTTTCAACTTCTAAATTATTAACTATTATATCTGCTCCCCCAATATGATCTTTATCTGGGTGAGTTAAAATAAGATAATCTAATTTATCTATATTAAGTTCCTTTAATCTTAATAAAATATTTTCACCATCTTTATCTGTTCCAGTATCAATTAATATATTAAATTTATTATTTTTAATAAGAATACTATCAGCCTTTCCTACTTGAAAAAAATAAACATTTAAATTATCCAGTTTAATATTTTTATCACTACATCCAATAAAAAATATTAGCATTATAAAAATATTAATAAGTATTATTTTTTTTATCTTAGTTATTCTTTTCACTAAATCCTCCATTTTAAAGCTATACTGTTAAACTTTGATTTTTTTCTTATTCTTTAACACAATTTAATTATATCTTAACATAAACATCATTAAATTGTGATTTTGTAAATTAAATTATTAATTTATTTACTTTTTGTTAATATATATAATTTATACTTTTACTCAAACCATACACTTTTTAATAAAATTATTGCCTCTTCTAAATTTTCTTCTTCTAAACTTGCATAACCTAAAAATATAGTTCCAAAATATTTATTATCTAATTCTCCCTTATATGAATTAGATATTCCTAATACCTTTATCTTAGCATTTTTTGCTTTTTCAATTAATTCTCTTTCACTCATTCCATTATTAACTTTTAATAATAAATGTAATCCTGAATTTGTACCTATTATCTCTGTATTTTTAAAGTTATTTTTTATTAATGTAACTAATTGTTCTCTTTTCTTTTTATATATGTTTCTCATCTTATTTAAATGTCTTTCAAAATACCCATTTTCTATAAATCTACATAGTCCTTGCTGTTCAATTCTTGATACTGTACAGGCATAAAAGCTAAAGCTTCTTTTATATTTTTCTAATAAACTTTTAGGTAATACCATATATGCTATTCTCATTGATGGTGCTAAACATTTAGAAAATGTTCCTATATAAATAACCTTTCCATTTCTATCAAGACTTTGCATTGCTGGAATTGGTTTACCATAAAATCTAAACTCACTATCATAATCATCCTCTATAATATATCTATCCTCTTTTTCTTCTGCCCAATTTAATAATTCCATTCTTCTACTAATAGGCATAATAATTCCTAGCGGAAATTGATGTGATGGCGTTGTATGAATAATATTCGCTTTACTTTTTCTTAATTTATCCACATTTACACCTTGATTATCAACATCTATACCAATAGAATTTATTCCGTGAGTTTCTAATATTTTTCTTATTTTAAAATACCCTGGATTCTCTGTAGCATATATATTTTCTCTTCCTATTAAATTTATTAATATTTGAAATAAATATTCTGTACCGGCTCCTATTACTATTTCATCTGCATTTGCAACTACACCTCTTGAGTAGTGAATATAATTTGCTATACTTTCCCTTAAATTTAAATCACCTTGAGAATGCCCTATTTGTAACAAGTTTTTATTTTCTTCAAAAATAATATCCTTTATTATTTTTCTCCATATAGTATAAGGGAAACTTTCTAAGTCTATCCTGCTTGACAAAAACTCATACTTATATGAAATTTTATTTATATTATTTTTTTCTTTTAATTTATTACTTTTTCTATTAGACTTTAAAAATCCATTTATTTCACATACAAAATAACCTTTTTTAGGTTTAGATATTATATATCCCTCTGCTACTAACTGCTCATATGCAGCTTCAACTGTATTTAAACTTATCTGAAGATATTTAGCTAATTTTCGCTTTGATGGTAATTTACAATTTGATTCTATATTCCCTTTTTGTATTTCAGCCTTTATAAAATTATAAATTTGCTCATATAAAGGTATTTTGCTATTATTATTTAAAGTTATTGTAAGTATATCCATAAAATTCTCCTTCTGGTATCATTAAATTTATAAAAACTGATACTATTAACACTATCAGTTACTTGATATAATAGTATCAATGAATTTACTTTTTAGTCAATTAACAAATAATAACAAAGGAGTTTTAGTAATGAACTTATTACATCCTGTTTGGGTTGAAATTAATTTAAATAATTTTATATATAACTTAAATCAAATAAAATCTCATACTGTTAATAGTGAAATCATAGGAGTTGTTAAAGCAAATGCTTATGGTCATGGAGCTGTAGAAATTTCTAAGGTACTTCTTGAAAATGGTATAGAAAAGCTAGCTGTTGCAAATGTACTTGAAGGAATTGAGCTTAGACAAAATAAAATAGATTGTCCTTTAATGATTCTAGGAATTAGTGAAGATATTGCTATTGATAGCATAATTAACTATTCTATGGAGCCTACTGTTTCTAGTTATGAGTTTGCATATAACCTTAATAAAAGAGCTAAAGAATTAAATAAAATTATTAATATTCATATAGCTCTTGATACAGGTATGGGAAGAATAGGATTTAGAAAAACTAAAGAAAGCATTGATGAAATAACTAAAATTTCTAATTTGGAAAATTTAAAAATAGTTAGTGGGTTTTCTCACTTTGCTAAAGCTGATTCTAATGATAAAGAATATTGCTATAAGCAACTTGAAAATTATGATTATTTTATTAATGAGCTTAATAATAAAAATGTATGTTTAGGAAATAAGAACTTCTGCAATAGTGCTGGAATTATTGATTTACCTTTAAATCATTACAATAATGTCCGTCCTGGTATTATTTTATATGGCTATTATCCATCAGATGAAGTAAGAAAAGAAGTTATTGACCTTAAACCTGTATTAACTTGGAAAACTAAAGTTCTTTATATTAAAGAAATAGATAAAGATGAATTTATAGGTTATGGAAACTCTTTTAAGTCTACTAGAAAAACTAAAATAGCTACAATTCCTGTAGGCTATGCTGATGGTTATTCTCGTGGATTATCAAATAAAGGTAAAGTTATTATTAACGGACAACTTGCTCCTATAGTAGGAAATGTTTGTATGGATCAATGTATGGTTGATATAACTGATTTAGATAATATTAATTTAGGTGATGAAGTTATTTTACTTGGAAATGATAAAAAAGTTAAATTTGACGGAGATGATATGGCTAAACTTCTTGGAACTATTAATTATGAGTTATTTTGCTTAATTGGAAGAAGAGTTCCTAGAGTTTACTTAAAAGATAACTTAGTTACATTAGTAGCTCATCAATTTTAATTATTACTATGTTTTTAATCTAAATTTTATAAATAGTCATAAGCAAATGGGACAATTTTAAAATTGTCCCATTTAATATTTAATTTATATATTTTCTATTATTTGTACTTCTAGCAATGAAAAATGAGATTCAATTTCTAAATCCCACTTCTAAGTTATTACCGTAAGTATTTTTTATTGCCTATTTTAAGTATTCTATAAGAAGCTTTATAGTATTTTCTAAAGCATCATAATGAGTTCTTTCCATACCATGTGATGCATGAACACCAGGTCCTATAAGTGCTCCCCTTATATCATTTCCGCCTCTTAAAGCTGCTCCTACATCTGATCCATACATTGGATATATATCTACTACATAATTTAAATTATTTTCTTTTGAAAGCTCTACTAATTTAGTTACCATATTATAATCATATGGACCACCTGAATCTTTTGCACAAATTGATACATCATATTCACTGCAACTTAAATCATCTCCAATACATCCCATATCAACAGAAATCATTTCTGTTATATCTTGTGGTATATATGAAGCTCCATGTCCAACCTCTTCATAAGTTGATATTAATATTTTAGTTGTATATGCAGGCACTATTTTTTCTCTACTTAAAACTTCTAATAGTCCCATAAGTGCTGCAACACTACCCTTGTCGTCTATAAATCTAGATTTTATAAATCCACTTTCAGTAATAGTGGTCTTTGGATCTATAAATATAAAATCTCCTAGACAAATTCCTAAGTTTTTAACATCTTCCTTAGACATTACTTTTTCATCTATTCTTACTTCCATATTTTTAGGATCTCTAGGTTTATCCTTAGCATCTTCATAAACATGAACAGCAGCGCTAGTGCTTAAAAATGTTCCTGTATATATTTTCCCATCCCTTGTTCTTATTTTGCAATACTCTCCATCTAATGTAGGCACTATTGGTCCACCTATTAGAGTAAACTTTAACGTTCCATTACTTGTAATTGATCTAACCATAGCTCCTAAAGTATCTACATGAGCAGATAGCCCAACTACCTTCTCATTACTTTTTCCTTCTATAGTAATAATTCCACAGCCTTTATTAGTTGTTTCAAATTTATATCCAAAATCTAAAGTGATTTTTTCTATAAGCTTCATTATGTCAAAACAAAACCCACTTGGACTATCAAATTCTAATAAATTTTTTGCAGTATTTAAAATAAAATCCTTATTAATCATCTCTTTCTCCTCCTAATATTAATGTTTTATTGTAAAATTTTGATACCTTGCTATATCATTTCTTAATAAGCTACTTTACAGTATAGTAAAATTTTTACCTTTATATTTAGTTTACAACATTTTAATAAAAAGTAAAAATAAATTCTAATTACATAAAAAATAAGTAACCATTTTACTGATTACTTATTTTAAAAATTATTTCTTTTTTAATCTTAGCTTTGCTGGACCTCTGCTTTTGCTTTTTGATTTTGGAGTAGTTCCTTTTCCTCTAAAATCTTTTTCAGCTAACTTTTCTCTATTTCCAGCTTTTCCTCTAGATTGTTCTTGTTTTCCTCTACCTTTAGCACCTTGCTTATTATCTTTATTTTTATTCTTAGATTTACCTTTATACCCTGATCCTGATGATGAACCTTGTGCTCTTTTCATACTAGCTATATATCTAGTTTCTTTTGATTGTATTAAACACTTTGGCCCATTTCCTATAAGGTCTTCTCTTCCAGCCTGCATTAATGCATCATAAACTAAATTATAATTCTTAGGATTTTTAAATTGAAGAAGTGCTCTTTGCATAGCCTTTTCTTCTCTTGTTCTAGGAATATAAACCTCTTCCATAGTTAAAGGATCTAATCCTGTATAGAACATAGTTGTTGAAAGCGTACCTGGTGTTGGGTAAAAATCTTGAACTTGCTCTGGTTGATATTTAGTATCTCTTAAATATTCTGCAAGCTCTATAGCTTCTTTTAATCCACTACCTGGATGACTTGACATTAAATAAGGAATTAAGTATTGCTCCTTACCTAATTGCTTATTTATTTTAAAGAACTTTTCTCTAAACCTATTATATGTATCACCTGCTGGTTTTCCCATATATTTTAATGCATTTTCAGCTACATGCTCTGGTGCAACCTTTAATTGACCACTTACATGATGTTCTACAAGTTCTCTAAAGAATGTATCGTTTTTATCTGCCATTATGTAATCATATCTTAAACCTGAACGAACAAAAGCCTTTTTAACCTTTGGAAGTTTTCTTATTTTTCTTAATAATTGTAGATACTCTGAGTGATCTACTATCATATTTTTACATGGCTTTGGTGTTAAACATTGCTTATGTTTACATGCTCCTAAAGTAAGCTGTGTTTTACAAGCTGGCTTTCTAAAGTTTGCTGTTGGGCCACCTACATCATGTATATATCCTTTAAAGTCTTTTAAATTAGTAATTTCTACAGCTTCATCTAAAATTGACTTTTCACTTCTACTTTGTACAGCTCTTCCTTGATGGAAAGTTATTGCACAAAATGAACAGTTACCAAAACATCCTCTAGAGCTTACTATACTAAATTTAACTTCTTCTATAGCTGCTATACCACCATCTTTATCATATATAGGATGACAACTTTTTGCATATGGAAGTGCATATACTTCGTCTAACTCTTCTCTTGTTAATGGCATTTCTGGCTTATTAACTACAACATATCTATCTCCATGCTTTTGTACTAGCTGTCTTCCTCTTACTGGATCTTGTTCGTCATATTGTACTTTAAAGGCCTCTGCATATTTTCTTTTATCTGCTACTACTTCCTTAAGACTTGGTATTTCAATATAATCTCCATAAAGTTCATCTAAAGAATCTACTATGTAGCATGTTCCATTAACATGTCTTATGTATTTAGCTTCAAATCCATCATTTAACGCATTTGCAACTTCAACTATTTGCTTTTCACTCATTCCATATATAAGTAAATCTGCTCCACTATCTATAAGTATTGAGTTTCTAACATTGTTACCCCAATAGTCGTAATGAGCAAACCTTCTAAGGCTAGCTTCAATACCACCTATTGCAATATTAACATTTTTATATGCTTCTCTTATCTTATTACAGTAAACAATTGTCGCTCTATCTGGTCTTAAACCCATTTTCCCACCTGGAGAATATAAATCCTTATCTCTTCTCCTTTTACTTACTGTATAATGGTTAACCATAGAATCCATATTTCCGCCATTTACTAAAAATCCAAGTCTTGGTCTTCCAAGCTTCATAAAATCTTTAGTACTATGCCAATCTGGTTGTGGAATTATTCCAACCTTATATCCTGCATGTTCTAATACTCTTGATATAATTGCTGTTCCAAAACTATGATGATCTATATAGGCATCCCCTGTAACTATTATAAAGTCACATTGCTCCCAACCTCTTTCATTCATATCCTCTTTGCTTATTGGTAAAAATGTATTATTTGTCATCAAATCACCTGCTATCTTTATTAATAAAATAGTATCCTACTTATTTTCACTCTTTCTGTTTAATGATTATAACATTTTAATTATAATAAAATATACATTTTATTGATACTTTTTATATTTTTTAATGGTTTTTGTGTAAATTGCACCCACAATATTATTATATTATATCCATCTACCACTTGATTTTCTTTTTATATTTCTAATTTTCTTGTTTCCATATTGTTTTATTATGTAAAATTAATACCTTTAAGCATTAACATTTATAATAAGTTAATGCTTAATTTAGGCTAAATGATTTAACATTCTCTTTTACCTAAATATATTTTTCATAAAATATATTATTATATTTACCGTCTTTTTGAACTCTTTTTACCACTCCTTCTATTATTCATATTGTTATTGTTTTGAGACATATTATTTTGAGGCATATTATTAGGATTATTATTCATTGCTCCAAATAGCATATTTAATGGATTATTTTGTTGTGCTCCTTGTGTACCTTGTTCCTGATTTCCTTGTTGATTATTACCATTCATTAACATGTTTATTAGTTGATTCATATCTATAGAATTATTCATATTATTTGACTGTGTAGTATTTCCAGAATTTCTATTTTGTCCTCCTTGTCCACTCATACTATTCATAAACATTCCTAAAGGATTATTTCCCATATTATTCATTGGATTATTATTATTCATATTCATTGGATTATTTCCACCCATTAACATACTTAATAGCTGATTCATTCCATTTCCATTATTCATTCCATTGGAACTGTTTGATCTATTAGGATTATTCATTCCTCCCATTAACATACTTAAAGGATTATTTCCCATGCCACCCATTTGATTTCCCATTCCTCCCATAGGATTTCCACCTGGCATCATTCCACCTAATAGCATATTTATAAGAGGATTTCCTCCCATAGGGCCACCCATACCAGAGCCTCCACCCATAGGGTTTCCTCCCATTGCACCGCCCATAAGACCATTTAAAAGCATATCCATCATTTGCATATTGCTTCTCCTATCTAAATTATTATTACTATATAAGTATTTTTAAACTATTATATTTGTTACTAATTAAAAAAATTTAATGTTTAAAAAAACTATATTAGATAATAATTACTAAGGAGGTGATATTTAATGAATATATTTGAAATAAGTATAATTATGATTCTTTCTATAATAGCTCTTAAAATTGCTGCACCACTTATAATAAGAATTACATCATATAAAGAAAATAAAATTAAATTTAATATAAACATAAAAAGAGAAAGCATCAAAAAAATGACTGATTTAGAGTTTGAATATTTCTGTAAATGGTTGTTTGAAAATGATCCTAAATATATTGACGTTGAACTACCTCCAATATCTAATGATGATGGAGTTAATTTAATCCTTACTTCTACTGATAAATCTAAAATATACGTAGAGTGTAGAAGACATAATGTAGATTCTAAGGATAAAGATTTTGTAACTAGTCGACTTATGTGCGAAAGATTGGTTGGTGCTATGGTTTCTAATAATATAAAAAAGGGGATTATTTTAACCACTGGTAATATTAATTCAAATGCTTTAAATTATATAAATAAACTTAGAGCAAATACTAATATTAATTTAGAAATATTAACAGTAGAAGGTATAATTAAAATTCTTGAAGAAAGACAGGATAATAATGAATATTCAATAGCTATAGAAATATAATTACTATATTAAAAATCTCTTTAAACGCAAAAAAGCTCTTTATTATAGAGCTTTTGTACTTTATCTTTATACATTAATTGAAATATTCTTATAAACTTTTAAATTTATACTGTGATTATTTTATATGTCAGTATAAATATTATTACATCATTCCTATAATTGCACCTATTAAGTATGGAACTAACCAAACTATCCAAACTGCAATACTAAATTTATGGAATGCAACCTTTTTATTTTCATCATTTTTATATAATACCCATGTTGCCCATACTGCATGAAATAACATTAATATTATAGCTAATAATCCTGTTATTCCATGAATCATTTGAGATGTAGCTGATATGTTAGCTGCTCCTGATTTAGCAATACTACTCATAATAGTTGTTCCTGTAGTATCAAATACTAATCCTAACCAAAATATTATAACATGCTTTTTATTTAAACTTTTTGCCCTTCTTTCAGCAAATACACCTATTGTGTAAAATATAAGTGCTAATGTTATTGTTACTATTGCAAAAATTAATTTTGTATCCATAAAATCTCCTCCAAAATATATAATAATTCGCATAAGAACTATTTAGTTCCTATGCGAACTATTATATATTTTATAAGATATCTTGTCAACTTTAAATTTATTTTTTATTCACTTTGTTTTATTTTATCTCTTAATTTTCTAAGTTCCTCTCTCATTACTATAGCCTCTTCATCAGTAAAGTTTGCAAATATTTTATCAAAACTTTCGTTTATTTTATGTCTAAACTCCATTGCAAATTCTAATCCTTTTTCTGCAAATTTAACATATGTGTTTCTCTTATCTCCACCATGTTTAACTTTTTTAATATAATTTGCAGCTTCTAATCTTTGAACTATACCAGATACTGTTGCTTTTGCTAATGACATTTCCTCACATAGCTCTGAAATTGTTACCTCACCATTATGAGCAATAATTTTAATAACCATTATTTGCTGATATGTTAAGCCACTATCTTTTAAACTATCACTTATTATATGTGTTGTACTTGAATATATATCTTTAATTAACATTGCAATTTCAAATGAATCAAATTTCCCCTTCATTTTGTCACTTCCTTATATAATTAAAATACTATTTCTGAATTTTATAATATTATCATTATATTTTAAAGTCAACTATAAAGTATTTTTTCCTTATTATACTTGAAATAATTCTTATTTTTAAATATTATTAAGAGAGGTAAATCTACATATTAAGGAGTACATTATGATAACTTTATTAATTTTATTTGGATATATTATGGGATCTATACCAAGTGGCTATATTTTAGTTAAGAAATATCGTTCTATTGATATAAGAAAGTTTGGTAGTGGAAATATCGGTGCTACTAATGTAAAAAGAGTTGCTGGTAAAAAATTAGGTTTTATTACTACAGTTTGTGATATGGCAAAAGCTCTTATTCCACTTATAACTACTGATATACTTTTACATTTTGAAATTATAACAATAAATAGAGCTTTAGCATTAACTTTAGTTGGAGTATTTGCTATTTTAGGACATAACTATACAGTATTTTTAAAGTTTAAAGGTGGTAAAGGTGTTGCTACTACTGTTGCTGCATTTGCCTATATATTACCAATTCCAATGATAATATCAGCTTCTGTTTTTTTAGGTCTTAAGCTTTTTACAAAAATAGTATCAGTTCGTTCAATGATACTTGGTACAACCTTATTTTTATCTACTTTACTTTTAGGGTATAATAAAATTTATGTGTATGGTACTTTAATATGCTGTATTTTAATTTTTTGGAGACATAAAGCAAACATAAAAAGGTTATTAAAAGGAGAAGAAAAATAGATAAATATTTTTCTTCTCCTTTTAATTAATTTATATAATTTAAATTAATATTTTATTCTTCTATAAATTTTTGCATTGCCATTAAAGCTTTAACATCTATTTTTTCATTTGATTTTAAAATTTCCTTTGCTTCCTCCTTAGAAACTAGCATTGCCTCTATATCTTCATCAGCTTCTAAGTTTTCGTCAGATATTTCCCCTTTGCAAGTACAATAAACCAAGGCAAAAGACTCATTTGTCATTCCTACTGAAGCATATACTTTTGTTTTTGTTTTTTCATAATCTATTTCAATTAAATCTAATCCTGTTTCCTCTTTTAATTCTCGTTTAACAGTTGTTTCAAATCCATCTTCACCCAAATCTACTAAACCGGCTGGAAGTTCTAATACATAATTATTAATTGGAACTCTAAATTGTTTTATTATAACTAGCTTATTTGATTCTACATGAGTTGCAACTATTATTACTGCATCTATTTTTTCCTCTAATCCATTAAAAAAGTGCTTTTTGACTGTATCTAAATCTTTTCGTGATGCTATAGTCCAATGTCTTTCATCTCCATTTTTATTTGTATATTGAGCATCATATAGCTTTAAATATTTTGTTTCAGCTAACATAGTTACATCATTTACTTTAACCTTACTCATATAATCTCCACTCCTACATATTTTATGTTTTCTATTTAATTATATATATTTTAAATTAATATTACAAATTTACACAAAAATAAAATTATATATTTAAATATTCCTTTCTTTTTTCAATTGTCATAATTATCTAACATATGTATAATTATCTTTAATAGAAATATTAATATGTAAAGGATGTGTACTTTTATTGAAAGAAATTAATTCAAAACTTAAGAACAATATTATACTTGCAACTTATATAATAATTTTATTATTTATTCTTTTGAAATTTAAATCTATTGTAAGTGGTTTAAGTACAGTTCTAAATATTCTTAGCCCATTTATCGTTGCAATTGCAATTGCTTTTATTTTAAATATACCTATGAATTTCTTTGAAAATAAGGTTTTTTCTTTCTTAGACAAACCTAAATTTAAATCATTAAAAGGATTTAAACGTTCATTTTCTATTTTGACTACTATTATTACAGTTGCTGGTATTCTTATAGCCTTAATATTATTTATTATACCTCAACTAATAGATAGTATGTCTACTTTAATAGATACTGTGCCAAGCTATGTTAAATCTTTAGAAGCTTTAGCAACTCAATATATAAGTTCTACTAACTTATTTGATAAAATTGGACCTGAGATTATGAAGTTTTGGAAAGAACTACTTCAAATTGGGAGCCAACTTTTAGGTTCTTCTTTATCTGGATTATTAAATGTAACTATTAATTTTACTACAGGTATAATTAACTTTTTCCTTTCACTTGTATTAGCTATATATATGCTATCAAGTAAAGAAACACTAATATATCACTTAAAAAAAGTTCTTTACGCCTTTATTCCAAATAAAGTTTCAAACTATATTATAAATGTAGGAAAAATAACAAATGTTACTTTTTATAAATTCATTGCTGGGCAATGTACTGAAGCTGTTATAATTGGTGTGCTATGTTTTGTCGGTATGGTTGTTCTTTCTATGCCCTACCCATTATTAATAAGCGTTATTGTTTCTGTAACAAGTTTAATTCCTATTTTTGGTGCCTTTATTGGAACAATACCTTCAGCATTTATTATTTTAATAATAGATCCAATGAAAGCATTTTGGTTTATAATATTTATTCTTGTACTTCAACAGTTTGAAGGTAATATTATTTATCCTAGAGTTGTTGGTAATTCAGTAGGCTTATCTGCTATATGGGTAATGCTTGCAATGCTTGTTGGTGGTAGTACAATGGGATTAATTGGAATGTTAATTGGAATTCCAACTTTCAGTGTTTTATATCAACTTTTACGAATTGCAACAAATAATCGAATAAAAAAAAGAGAAGTAAAATTATAAAAGGAAATGGATATAAACTCCATTTCCTTTTTCTTTAAATTAATCCAAATAACTTTAAGTCCTCTTCATTATAATTTACTACTAACTCTAATGGAAAATTAATTTCTTTAATTAATTTTTCACAGTTATTAAAATTTCCGACATCATACCAAATATGTGCATCACTTCCTAATATAACTTTTGCCTCATATTTTTTGCATAAATTTAGCATTACTTTATAGTTATCCCAAGCCCCTTCTCTATATCCATTAGGATTAAGTGATGAATTATTTATTTCAAGCAATACATTATTCTCTTTTGCTGCAATTATCATAGCTTTATAATCTATAGGATATCTACTATCATCTGGATGAGCTATTATTTTAACATATTTATTTTTTATTGCGCCTAAAATAGCTTTTGTATTTTCTTCTTTTGTTCCAAATTTAATACAAGGTGGATGTAAACTTGCAATTACATAATCTAGACTTTCTAAAAGTTCTTCTGGTATATCTATATTACCATCATAATCAATTATATTAGCCTCTACACCATTTAACATTCTTATTCCATTTACTTCTTTTTTTATAACCCTTAAATTATAAAAATGCATAACTGTTGCACTTCCTGGCATTTGTGGTCCATGATCTGATGTACCTAATATTTTTATTCCACTTTCTAAGGCACCCTCTATATTTTCTTTTACAGTACTATAAGCATGGCCGCTAGATATTGTGTGACAATGTAAATCTATTAATGATTTCATAAAACACCTCCAAATTATTTCTTTAGTTACATATATAAAAACCCCATATATTGGGGTTTTACTATCCTAATGTATCAAGTTTATCTTTGTTTTCTTCAATTAATTCAATAAATACTTTAACTATTTTAGAGTCAAATTGAGTTCCACTACATCTTATTAGCTCTTTAATTCCTTCATCATATGTCTTTCTTTTATTATAAGGTCTATTTGATGTCATTGCATCAAAACTATCAACTACTGTTAATACTCTTGCTAAATAAGGTATTTCTTCTCCTTTTAATCCTGAAGGATATCCTGTACCATCATATTTTTCATGATGATGTAAAATTAGTGGTGCAATATTTTCTAATGATTTAACAGGACTTATTATATCAACTCCATCCTGCGGATGTTGCTTTAAAATTTCCCATTCTTCTTTTGTTAAAGGCATTTTCTTAATTAGTATTTCCTTATCTGTATTTATTTTTCCTATATCATGCATATAAGCACCATATACTAAGATGTTTTTATCTTCTTCCTTTAAATTTAACTTATCTGCAAGTAATCTACTGAAAAATACTAATCTTTCACAATGTGCATAGGTGTATCTGTCCTTTGCATTAATTACGCTAATTAATGTTTTAATTGATGTAACTAACTCTATATCTTTTTCTTCTATATCTTTTTTCATTTCATCTAATATTGATGTGTATGTCTCTACTCTATTTTTATTGAAAAATTTAGCCCTATATAAAGCATCATCAGCACTTTTAATTAACTCTACATCACTTTTTGATTTACTTGGATATACAGATATCCCCATTGATACTGTTATCTTTCCATTTGGCTGATTTTCTTCTCCATAAAATTTAGTATTCTCTATCTTTAATCTTATATAATCTGCAATTTCTACTGCTTCTTTTTCTTCTGTATTTGGTAATATAACTGAAAATTCTTCTCCCCCGTAACGTGCTACTACATCTGATTTTTTAAAATTATCTTTAAGTAACTTTCCTATGACCTTTAATACCTCATCACCTTTTTGATGACCATAAAGATCATTATAATGTTTAAAATAATCTATATCTATGAATATCATTGAAACCGGCTTTCCAGTTTTATCTGATATCATTATTTTCTCCTTTAATGCATCATGAAAATATCTATGATTATAAACTTCTGTTAATCCATCTTCATTTGCTAAACTCTCCAATTTTTTTATATGGTCTCCCTCTATTTTTACATAAAACCCAAGAGGCCATGCTGTAAGAATAAATATTCCTGATAATATCAAATCACTTTCAAAATACTTATTTATCCCCATAGAAGGTGCACAAACTAAATCTATAAAAAGTATTATTATTGATGATAAACATGCAATAGCTATTCCATGTTTTATCCCTGACTGTATTGTAGCCGTTGTTATTATAAATAAAAATATATATTTATATTCGCTTAAATATCCACCAGAAATCATAATACAGTAAACAAATATTATTATAAAAATTAAATTTTCAATCCACTGCACAACTTTATGATTTTTATTTATAAATTTATCTCTACTAGAAAATGCCCATAGAAAATATATAAGTACCAATATTGAAATTATTGTTGTTGCAGATAATAAATTATAATTAATATCTAATCTTTCTCCTTTTATTATATTATCACTAAAATAATATTGAAAAAGTATTATAGCTGTGAAAAGTAATGATGCTAATTTACTAATAGAAACTATATCATTAATTTGCTTACGTTTGTCTCCCTCTATTTTGTTCATTTTAATACCTCAACTTAAATTTGAATAATAAAGACCGGTTTCCCGATCTTTATTATTATTCTTCTCTTAAACTCTTTGGTTCTTCTGGTTGATATAAGCACCATGCACATGCTGATGTTGCTACTGCTGAAGCAAATATAGTTGCTACTGCAGCTACAGCCATAAGAATTTTGTTATTTAACTTTCTCATAATTTATCTCCCCCTAACTTATAATTTTATTAATAAGATCTTCCATAGATTTCATTAAATTATGTATAAATTTAGTTAATGTTAACACTTGCCAAAATACTCCGCCACATATACATAATGAATATACAATAAACTTATTATTACGTAAAAGTATATATAAAAGAATATTAATAGTAACAATTAATAAATAAATACTTAATATTACTATAGAATTTCTTTTTAACCTTATTCTTTTTTCTTCTTTTTTTATTGGTTTAGCTTTACTATCTACTGGAGCTAATTTAAAAATAATATAATATGAAAATATAAATATTATACTGACTACAATTATTAGTATATTTAAACTAGAAACTTTTTTTATAATAATAGGAATACCTACACTTATAACAGTTCCTACTATTATACATCTATTAGAAGTACTAGCATGTGCTCCACCTGAATATTTTCTTAATATAGCAATTGTAAATGATACTATTAATGTCTCTACTAAAACATTAAAAATCATTCCAACTATTGCTGCTAAAAATATTGATAAAAATATTTGAAAAGCTGTAAAAATTCCATAATTAATTACATCTCTTTTTTCATTATCTAAATTTAACTCTGTAGCTAACTTATTTGCAATTTTTAAAGAGATATTTTCTTTTTTATTCATTTTTATTTTTCCTCTTTACAATATATATATAATATATACTAACAATTATCCATCCTATTAATAATGATGGTAATCCATAAATTGATTTTAATTTAACATTACTAAAAACAATATTTATATTTTTATTTAATATATTTTCTATTAAAAATATATTTATCCATTCACTTATAAATTGAATAATAAACATTATCATTACTGATTTTATTGATTTTATTACATCTATTTTATTATAAATATGTGATAATACTATAGCTATAATAATTGTTATTACCATATGTACTCCATAAGTTATAGGTAACATTCTTACTGAAAAAGCTACAATCGAATATATACTACTTGAAATTATATATTTTTTCTTATTTATTACTAATCCAGAAAATGAATATATTGCAAACATAAATAAAAAACTTTCTGGTATTGCTCTTAGAAAAAATTCTATAGGCTCTAATCTTAACATCTTTAATCCTCTTTTCTCTTAAGTTTTAATATATTTATTTTTATACTCTTTTATTTATATGCTTAATAGCTCCATATATAATTAAAAATACATAAACTCTTATAAGAACATCTCCAACACTTAAAATACTATATCCTACATCTATTATATCTGTTAAATATTTAAGTTTCGTTTCAGCATTCCCCAATATATGTATATCATTTACTTTGCTAAATGAATCTGACTTTACATAGCCTGTCCAATAAGATATTGTTGGAAATACGGGCATCATTCCGCCATTAGCTTTTATTGCAATATTATTTAATACTCCACCAAAAAGCATAGATATAGAACCTATTATTGCGTATATAAATTGCTTGAATTTATATATTAATGGTAAATATGAGCATAAATATACTACTTTTAAAATATTTGCATATTTTATTACTTCATAATTCTCTTTAAATATATTAAATTGTATTATAACATAAGATATCTCCATAAATAATACAAGGTATATCTCCCATGACTTAAATAGCCCTTTAAGCTTATAACCCTTTATTTTACTAACTAATAGTGCTATTAAAATAGTTTCTATCATAGGCTAATCTCCTCTTTTTAATTTAAGTCTATACTTTAACTTAAATATCTGTATAAATTAATTATATTATACTCTGACTCACTATTATTTTCCATAGTATTTAACATTTTTTTCTATATTTCTTGAAATCACTTATTTTTTTAACAATATTTTCATTGTAATAAAATAGAGGCAATTTTTTTATTTTGCCTCTATTTTTATTATTTACTTTTATATTTTGTATGAAGAATCTCATGAGCAATATCACTATTAGGATATTGAAGATAATCATTATATAATTTATTTATCATTGGATTTTCATGTGCTTTTCTTATTTTTTTCTCTTTATCTTCATTATAAATACATTTCATTCTATTTTTTAGTATTTCTCTATTAGATTGTATAAAGGGCTGCCCTCCCCCATCTATACATCCTCCTGGACATGCCATTACCTCTATAAAATCATATTTGATTTTTCCTTCATTTATTTCATCCATTATTTTTTTAGCATTGCCTAAAGAGCTTACAACAGCTATCTTAACTTCTTCTTCTCCTACTTTCACTTTAGCTTCCTTTATGCCTTTAAGCCCTCTTATCTCTTTAAAATCTATATTTTCAAGGCTACCTCCTGTTAAAATATCATAAGCTGTTCTTAATGCAGCCTCCATTACACCTCCACTAGCACCAAAAATAGTTCCTGCACCAGTTGAAAAACCTAATGGATTATCAAATTCCTCATCATCTACATTTTTAATATCTATTCCAGCTTCCTTAACAATTTTTGCTAATTCTCTAGTTGTTATAACAATGTCTACATCCTTATTTGTATTAACTTTCATCTCTTCTCTGTTTGCCTCATACTTCTTTGCTATACATGGCATTATAGAAACAACAACTAGATTTTCTCTACTTATCCCAAACTCTCTTGCTAAATAATTTTTTGCTACTGCCCCAAACATTTGCTGAGGAGATTTACAGCTTGAAAGTAAATTTAAATTTTCTTTATATTTACTTTCGGCATAATTAACCCATGCTGGGCAACAACTAGTTATAAGAGGAAGATTTTCTTTATTTTTAAACCTTTCTACAAACTCATTTGCTTCTTCCATTATTGTTAAATCCGCTGCAAAGTTAGTATCAAAAACTTTATCAAAAGATAGCATCTTTAATGCTCCTACTATTTTCCCTGTAGATAAAGCACCTGATTCTAATCCAAACTCCTCTGCTAAAGCTGCTCTTACTGCTGGAGCAACTTGAACAACAACATATTTACTTTCATTATCAAGCAATCCCCATAAATCTTTATATTGTTGCTTTTCTCTTAATGCTCCTGTTGGACAAACTGCTACACATTGACCACAGTAAGTACATTCTGTTGAATGTATAGGGTCTGAAAAAAATGTGCAAACTTTTGTTTCAAAACCTCTATCTATAGTTGTTAATGCATGTACCTTTTGAATATCATTACATGCTGTAACACATCTTCTACATAATATACATTTTTCCTTATCTCGTACTATTGCATCTGAAACATCTAGACTATATACAGTACGCTCTCCTTCATATTTTCCTTCATCAACACCTAAATCTAATGCTAACTTTTGTAATTCACAATTATAGTTTTTTTCGCATTGTAAACAGTTTTTTGAGTGATTTGATAATAGCAACTCAACTATAGTCTTTCTTGCTTTTATTGCTTTTTTAGAATTTGTTTTTATACTCATGCCTTCTCTAACATCTGTTGCACATGCTGGTATTAATCCTGATTTTCCATGTACTTCTACAACACAAACTCTACATGTTCCTTTACAATTTCTTGTTTCTCCATCAACCATATACATATGACATAATGTTGGTATTTTTATATTAATTTTTTTAGCAGCTTCTAATATAGTTGTTCCTTCTTTTACAACTACGTCTCTTCCATTTATCTTTATATTAACCATTTATTTCACCCCCAATCTATTTAATAAATATCGCATTAACAGGACATGAACTATAACATAATCCACATTTAATACATTTATCTGTGTTAATAATATGCTTTTGTTTTACCTTTCCCGTTATACATGATACCGGACACCTTCTTAAGCACTTGGAACATCCAATACATTTACCTGTTATTTCATAAGTTAATAGCTTTTTACATACTCCTGCTGGACATCTTTTTTCCTTAACGTGAGCTATATACTCATTCATAAAATACTTCATAGTACTTATAACAGGATTAGGTGCTGATTCACCAAGTCCACATAATGAAGTATCTTGTATAACTTCACATAATTCTTTCATTACAATTAAATCTTCTTCTTCAGCCTTTCCCTCTACAACCTTATTAAGTAGTTCTAAAAGTCTTTTATTCCCTATTCTACACGGTGTACATTTACCACAAGACTCATCGACTGTAAATTCTAGATAAAACTTTGCAATATCAACCATACAGTTATCTTCATCCATAACAATCATTCCACCAGATCCCATCACTGATCCTATTTCTGTTAATGTATCGTACTCAATAGGCAAGTCTAAATACTCTACTGGAATACAACCACCTGATGGTCCACCTGTTTGAACTGCTTTTAATTTTTTATTTTCTTGTATTCCACCACCTATTTCATAAATTATTTCTCGTAGAGTTATTCCCATAGGAACTTCTACTAAGCCTACATTATTTATTTTTCCTGCTAATGCAAAGACTTTTGTACCTGATGATCTTTTGGTTCCTATTGACCTATACCAAGTTGCACCATTATTTATAATTTGGCTAATATTTGCAAAGGTTTCAACATTATTAACACATGTTGGCTTTTGCCATAATCCCTTTTCTGCAGTTCTAGGCGGTTTCATAGTAGGTTCTCCTCTTAAACCTTCAATTGAATGAATAAGGGCAGTTGCTTCACCACATACAAAAGCTCCTGCTCCATATCTTATTTCAATATCAAAATCAAAGCCTGTCCCTAATATATTATTTCCTAATAGTCCAATTTCCTTTGCTTTAGAAATCGCAATTTTAAGTCTGTTAACAGCTAGGGGATACTCTGCTCTTATATATATATATCCTTTATTAGCTCCTATAGCATATCCACATATAGCCATGGCCTCTAATACGCAATGAGGATCTCCTTCTAATATAGCTCTATCCATAAAGGCTCCTGGATCTCCTTCATCAGCATTACATATAACATATTTAATCTTATTATTAACTCTCCTAGCAGCCTCCCACTTTCTCCCTGTAGGGAATCCCCCACCGCCTCTACCTCTTAAGCCTGATTCTGTAATCTCACTAACTACCTCTATAGGTGTCATAGTTGTTAATACTTTTCCAAGTGCCATATATGAGCCAACACCTAGTACTTCTTTTATATCTTCTGGATTTATAATTCCACAATTTTTAAGTGCTATTTTTAACTGCTTATTATAGAAAGGAGTCTCTTTTTTATCACATATTTTTTCTTTTGTCTCTGGATTTTTATATAATAGTCTTTCTACTATTTGTCCATTTATTATATGATTCTTTATTATTTCACTAATATCTTCTTCTGCAACTTTTACATAAAATACTTTATCAGGTAATATTTCTATTACTGGTCCTTGAGCACAAAAGCCAAAGCACCCAGTCATTATAACTTTTATTTTATCTTGCAACTTATTACTATTTATTTCATCATTAAAAGCTTTAAATATTAAATCACTTTTAGAAGCTTTACATCCTGGTCCTCCACATACTAATATATGTCTTTCTACATTTTTGGTATTTATAAACTTATCTGCATTTTTTCTTATTTCTATAGTTTTACTACACTTATCTTTTATTTTTAATAAACTCTCAAAATCTACAATACGTTCCATATTCAATAGTTACTCCTTATACTCTTTTAAAAGCTTTCCTACTTGTTCTCTTGTGAAATATCCATATGATTTTTCATTTACTAATACAACTGGAGCTATTGCACAAGAACCAACACATCTTAATGTATCTAAAGTAAATAATCCATCTTCTGTTGTTTCTCCTTCCTTTATCTTTAGAGTTTTCTTAAATTCATCTAATATATCTCCTGCTCCTTTAACAAAGCACGCTGTTCCTGTACATACACTAATTACATATTTTCCTTTTGGTTTTGTTGTGAAATAAGAGTAAAATTTTATAACTCCATATACCTTTGATACTGGAATATTAAGTTTATCTGCAATAAACTCTTGAACTTCTCTTCCTAAATACCCATATAGACCTTGTGCATGATGTAAAATAGCTATTAAGGCACTCTCTTCATACTTTTGATTTTTAATAAACTCTTCTAACTCCTTAAACTTCTCACATTTATTTTCCACTTCTCCACCCCTTTATATATTGAATATTCTGAACTTTTTAACCGTCGTATATTATTTAAAAATCTAATCTTTAAAATTATTTACTTATTTTAAAATATAAACTTTACTTCATAAATTTATATTATTAAAATTTACAAATATTCTTATATTAATAAAAAATTCTATAAATATTTTTAAATTTAAAATATTTATTTAAGTAGTATTACTTTTATAAATAAAAATAAGGCTATTAGTTAAATTAAAACTAATAGCCTTATTTTTTACTTTAATACAAATGAAGTACAATCTGTACATTCTATCATTGTAGGATTTTGTTCATGTGTTCCTACTTGAATTACTTGTAATGTACAATAATTTTCTGAACAATCATGATGCTTACAGTTATTTATTGTGCATTTTATACTTGTATTCTTAGCCATAATAAACACCTCCTATTTCACTTTTCAAAAATAGTATGTGTATTTTAGCTTTATTTTATCCACTAAATAATATTTCTATTTATCACCATATATATTTAATGAAAATCCTTTTTCTAAAACTTCTTTTGCATATTCTTTTGCTCCAAATAATGATAAATCTTTATAGTTTCCACATTGTATTTCATTAGCTGCTGGTATTTCACTAGCCTTTAATACAGCTTTTAATGCATTTTCTAAAGCAAATTTCACTTCTGCAGCTGTCTTATCTCCCCACATACTTAAATAGAAACCTGTTCTACATCCCATAGGTGATAAGTCTATTATTCCATCTATATTATTTCTAAGCTCATGTGCTAATAAATGTTCAAGGCCATGCATTCCAGCTGTCCCAAATGCTTCCTTATTTGGTTGTAAAAATCTAACATCAAATTTACATACAGTATCGCCTTTTTCACCAGTTAAAACACAGCACTTTCTTATATATGGAGCCTTAACTATTCTATGATCTAATTCAAAACTTTCAACCTTTTCCATATCTTTTCCTCCTAGACTATTAGCTTTTCTTCATTTATTGATTTTACTATAGTAGATATACTCTTTGTTATTCTTCTTGCAACGTATGGATTGTTCATTGTATATAAATGTATTCCATCTACACCTGAAGAAATTAAATCTACCATTTGCTCTACTGCATAAGCAATGCCAGCATCTCTTAACGCTTCGCTATTATGCTCATACTTACTCATTATCTTCATAAATTTATTTGGAATTTTTGCCCCACACAAGGATACTATTCTTTCTATTTGCTTTGTATTAATTACAGGCATAATCCCAGCCTGTATTTTAGCTTTTATGTTATTTTTTTCTTTTAGTTCTAAAAAATCATAAAAATAATTATTATCAAAAAACAACTGAGATATAAAATGGCTTGCTCCAGCTTCTTCTTTTAATTTTAAATTTAATATATCCTTATTTAAATCTCTACATTCTATATGTCCCTCTGGATAACATGCTCCAACTATATTAAATCCACCAAAGTCTTTTATATGACCTATAAGATCACTTGCAAATCTAAAATCACTTTTTATCTCATTTGAAATAGGTATATCTCCTCTTAATGCAAGAATATTTTCTATACCTTCCTTTTTTAATTCCCCAAGTAAATAATCTATTTCTATTTTACTAGAACTAATACAAGTTAAATGTGCTAAAGATTCAATTCCATATTTATTTTTAATTAAAGATGAAAGTTCACAAGTCCTATTTTGAGATAAACTTCCACCGGCTCCATAAGTTACACTAATAAAATCTGGTTTTAAATCTTTTAACTCTTCTAATGTATCATAAATAACCTCAATTTTCGAGGTTGATTTAGGTGGAAAAACCTCAAATGAAAAAACTAATTCCTTTTTTTTAAATAATTCATTAATATTCACTATAATAGCCCCCTTTAAAAATAAAAAAAGTACCAAAAGGATAACCTTTAGGTACTTAAACATCGCCTATAAAATTAACCTTATCTTTCAACTTAAAAAGTTGCAGGATTTAGCACCGAACTAATATTTAAGTAAATCAATTATATAATTACTTTTAATTCTCGGTTGCTGGGTTTCACAGGGCCAGTCCCTCCACCACTCTTGATAAGAAATATTCTTTTTTTATAATTATATGTTATTATGATAATTTTGTAAACACTCTTTAGTTAACTTTTACCATTTAAAGTTTTCTTTAAATAATGCCATTACAATTTCATCGTGATATTTTCCATTTCTATAAATTTCTTTTTTTAATATTCCTTCTTCTATAAAACCTATTTTTTTATAACAAGCAATAGCTCTTTTATTAAAACTAAATACATTAAGTTTTATTTTTTCCATATTTACTTCTTCAAATATAAACTTAATTAAAACCTTTAAAGCATCTGTACCATATCCTTTTCCCCAATATGCTTTATCTCCAATCATAATTCCTATTGTACAATTTCTATTTTTTATATTTGTATTGTTTATACTACATCCACCAATATACTTCCCTGTTTCTAAATCTTCAATTGCAAAATCATATGTTAAGTCGCTACTTGCATCTCTGCTTTTTATCCATTCTGATTCTTTCCACTTAGTAATTGGGAATGGTGTATCAATAACTAATAACTTTTTTGTTTCTTCATCATTTATAAATTCTGTTGCTCTATCAATATCTTCTTCTTTATAAGCTCTTAATTTAACTAAATTACCTTTATACATTTATATCGCCCCCAAACTAATTTTATAAATTTTACCATTTATTTTTTATTTAGTCAATTCCGTATATTATATAAAATAAAGACCAAGTAGAAATTTTTCTACTTGGTCTTTACTTCTTAATTAATAATAATACTATTGAAACTGCACTAAATGCTATGCTAAGTATATTTATATATGTTACAACTTGCTTTGGACTAAAACCTTTTGCTTCTAATCTATAATGTATTTGACTTCTATCTGCTTGATATACAGGTTTTCCTTCTGAAAACCTCTTAATAATTACAAATATATTATCAAAAATAGGTACAGCTAAAGCAAGTATTGGAATAAATAAACTCATAATCGTAGCTTGCTTAAATGCTCCATCTAAAGCAATTATGCTTAATATAAACCCTAAAAAGTTTGCACCTGAATCTCCCATAAATATTTTAGCTGGATATTTATTATACATTAAAAAACCTATGGTAACTCCGGCTACTATTAATGACATTATAACTGATTCAGTTTGATCAAGTATAATGGCTGCACCTGCAAACGTTATTGCTGATATAAAGGATAATCCACCAGCCAATCCATCCATTCCATCTGACCAGTTCATAACTGTAGTAACTCCAAATATCCATGTTATTGTTAATAAAAATTGTAACCAAGCATTTAAATTTATATATACCCCAGTAAATGGATTTGTAAATCCTCTAAATACTATTCCTGCTTTAAATACTAAAAAAGCTGCAAGCAATTGTATTATTAATCTAGGATATATTGGGAATTCTTTTCCATTAGCTTTAAAACTATCATCAACCAATCCAATTGCTAATATTAAAGCACCTCCAATAAATATCCAAAACTTTTCATTTATTGGTGTTGTATTATTAAAAATCAAATATACACTAAAAAATCCAATAAACATAGAAAGTCCCCCACAAAGCGGAATTTCTCCTCTATGTTTTTTTCTTTTTGTTGGCTTATCAGTAAAATTATATTTAAATGACATTTTCATTAATAATGGTGTTATTAAATATACTGTTAAAAATGCCACTACAAATACTAATATATATTGCATAAATTTTTGCTCCTTAATCTATCATAGGCAAATTTTAATAATCATATTCTCTTTTCATCATATTATACCACGTTTTCCAATAACACTTAATTACGAAACTATTACAGTTATACATATAGTACTATTATAACATAAAATTCAACTAAATACTTTAAAATAGTTATAGAGCAATTATAAATTCTAGTTTTTAATATTATAAAATAATAAAGAACTAGAAATATCCATTGATATTTCTAGTTCTCTTTAGTTAACTTCTTGCTTGAATCATATCTTTAACTTTCATTAATCTAGTTAAAGCTCCTCTTTCATTTTCATCAAGTTTCATTCTAATATACTTAATTGTTTCTTGAAGAGATGGTATTGTCATATATTCAAGTGCATTAACTCTTCTTCTTGTCTTTTCTATTTCATCAGCCATAAGCTGAGTTGATTTTTCTACTTCTGCAAGTTCTAGAAGCTTTGGTAGTATTCCATAAAGCTTTGAAATTGCATCATCAAGTTCTGAAGATGTGTTTGCAAATCCATATGGGAATATACTTCCTTCATCTCCTTCTAGTTGTCTATGGAAGTTCATTTTAGGAACATTAACACTCATTATATTTTTAGTTCCTACTTCAACAGAAATACTTTCCTTTGGATAAGCTACTGCTTCCTCTAGGAATTCTGAGCTCATTACAGCTCTAGCCATAACGAAGTCTTTAAGTGATCCTTGAAGCTCAGCTTCTACAGACTTTCTTAATTCATTGTTATATTTAACAAGATTAACGAATTGTCTCATAAGCTCATCTTGCTTATCCTTTAAAAGTTTATGTCCTCTAGTAGCTGTAGCTAATCTTTTCTTCAGCTTAGACATTTCCATTCTAGTAGGATTGACATTTAATCTTGCCATGGCTTATTCTTCATCTCCCTTTGGCATATACTTTTCAAGATATTCATCTCTAATTCTCTTAAGCTCTGTCTTAGGAAGTATCTTTAGAAGTTTCCAACCAAGTTTTAATGTTTCTTCAATGCTTCTATTAGTTGTAAAGCCTTGTGAAACATATTGTTCTTCAAAAGCTTCAGCAAACTTAGCGTATTGCTTATCAATATCAGAAAGTGCTGATTCTCCTAAGATAGCTGATAATTCCTTAGCTTGCTTACCTTGTGCATATGCTGAGAATAGTTGGTTCATAGTATCTGCATGGTCTTCTCTAGTTTTATTCTTACCTATACCTTTATCTTTAAGTCTTGAAAGTGATGGTAATACATCTATAGGAGGCATAACTCCCTTTTTATATAACTCTCTTGAAAGGATTATTTGTCCTTCTGTTATATATCCAGTTAAGTCTGGAATTGGATGTGTTTTATCATCTTCTGGCATTGTTAATATAGGAATTTGAGTAATTGATCCTTCTCTTCCTACTAATCTACCTGCTCTTTCATATAATGTAGAAAGGTCAGTATATAAGTATCCTGGATATCCTCTTCTACCTGGAACTTCTTTTCTAGCAGCAGATACTTCTCTTAATGCTTCTGCATAGTTAGTTATATCTGTCATTATAACAAGAACGTGCATACCTTTTTCGTAAGCTAAGAATTCAGCTGTAGTTAATGCCATTCTTGGAGTAGCTATTCTTTCGATAGCTGGATCAGATGCAAGGTTCATAAATAAAACTGAATTATCTATAGCACCTGTTTTATTAAATTCATCAACGAAGAATTGTGATTCTTCGAATGTTATCCCTATAGCAGCAAATACAACGGCAAAGTTAGCATCTGAATTTAAAACTCTCGCTTGTCTTGCAATTTGAGCTGCAAGTTGTGCATGTGGAAGTCCTGAACCTGAGAAAACAGGTAATTTTTGACCTCTAACTAGAGTGTTAAGTCCATCTATTGCTGATATACCAGTTTGTATAAATTCTGATGGGAAGTCTCTTGAAACAGGATTTATAGCTTCTCCATTTATATCTAATCTTTTTTCTGGTATTATGTTTGGACCATTATCTATTGGTTTACCCATACCATCAAAGATTCTACCAAGCATATCTTCTGATACACCTAGTTCTAGAGGTCTTCCTAAGAATTTAGCTTTTGTTCCCTTTAAGTTAATTCCTGATGATCCTTCAAAAAGTTGAACCATAGCCTTTGTTCCATTAACTTCTAGAACTTTACCTCTTCTTTTTTCACCAGTTTGAAGTTCAACTTCAACTAGTTCATCAAATTTAACGCCTTCGACACCTTCAACTACCATTAAAGGTCCCACAACTTCCGTAACTGTTCTGTACTCCTTAAGCATCTAGAACCCCTCCTTCGTTGATTAATGTATCTATAGCAGCCTTTAATTCATCTGCAATTTCATCCATTTTTCCAATTTGATCTTCTGCTATATATTTACTTCTAGCAATTTTATCTCTAACTTCATCTAAGCCTAATATTTTGCCTAAATAAACTCCAGCTTCTAAAGCTCTTTCAGCTTCTTTTCTAAATAGAAGTATTAATTTTAACATTTTATATTGCTTATCTAATGAAGCATATGTATCAACTTCATGGAAAGCATTTTGTTGAAGATAATCTTCTCTTATTGATTTAGCAACTTCAAGCTTTAATCTATCTTTTTCAGATAATGCATCTATACCAACAAGGCTTACTATTTCTTGAAGACCTGATTCTTCTTGAAGAATAGTCATAGCTTCTTGTCTTAAATATGACCAATCTGAAGCAACTTCTTCATTCATCCATGTGTCAATTGTATCTGCATATAATGAATATGAATTTAACCAGTTTATTGATGGGAAGTGTCTCTTATATGCAAGTTGTGCATCTAGTCCCCAGAATACTTTAACTATTCTAAGAGTTGCTTGTGTAACTGGTTCTGATAAGTCTCCCCCTGGAGGTGAAACTGCACCGATAGCTGTTACTGCACCTTCTCTACCATCTTTACCTAAACATATAACCTTACCAGCTCTTTCATAGTAATCAGCAAGTCTTGAACCTAGGTATGCTGGATATCCTTCATCCCCTGGCATTTCTTCAAGTCTACCTGACATTTCTCTTAATGCTTCTGCCCATCTTGATGTTGAATCAGCCATTATTGAAACTGAATATCCCATATCTCTAAAGTATTCAGCAATTGTTATACCTGTATAAATACAAGCTTCTCTAGCTGCAACTGGCATATTTGAAGTATTTGCAATAAGTACTGTTCTCTTCATTAAGCTTTGACCAGTTTTTGGATCTTTAAGTTCTGGGAATTCGTTAAGAACGTCTGTCATTTCATTACCACGTTCTCCACATCCAACATAAACAACGATTTCTGTATCTCCCCATTTAGCAACTTGGTGTTGAACAACTGTCTTACCTGCTCCGAATGGACCTGGTACTGCAGCAGCTCCACCTTTAGCTACTGGGAAGAATGTATCTATAACTCTTTGACCTGTTGTCATTGGAGCTTCTGGCTTTAATTTTCTTGCATATGGTCTACCTTTTCTTGCAGGCCATTTTTGCATTAATGATACTTCCTTATCTCCATTTTCTGTTTCAACAACACAAACTGTATCTACTACTGTAAATTCTCCAGCTTTAATTTCTTTAATTTTCCCTTTAACTCCGTAAGGAATCATTATTTTATGAAGTATAACTGTAGTTTCTTGTACTGTTCCAATTATATCTCCAGTTTCAACTTCATCTCCAACTTTAGAAGTTGGTTCAAAGTTCCAAACTCTTTCTCTATTTAAAGACTTAACAGATACACCCTTTGTTAAAAATGGTGAATTTGCAACCTTTGCAAAAGCATCAAGTGGTCTTTGAATTCCATCGAACATTGATTCTATAAGTCCTGGTCCAAGTTCTATACTTAATGGTTCTCCAGTTGTAATAACTGGATCTCCAGGTCCTATTCCTGTAGTTTCTTCGTAAACTTGGATAGATGCTTTATCGCCTCTCATTTCGATGATTTCACCGATAAGCCCCTTATTTCCAACCTTAACCATATCAAATATATTTGCTTCATCCATTCCTTCAGCAACAACTAAAGGACCTGCAACCTTAATTATTTTTCCGGTCTTCAACGTACTAACCTACCTTCCTATAAAATATTAACGCCAACCGCTTTTTCCACACTATCACTAATTCTCTTTAGGCCTATATTTAATGAGCCTTGATTACTTGGAATTAATATTACAGCCGGAAGTACTTGTTCATTATAACGAGCTATTGTTTCTTCAATATTTTGAGCTACTTGCTCTGTTACAAATATTACTGCGTAATCATTTTTTGCACATCTATCAACTGCTTTTCTTGCTTCATCAGCTTCAACTACAGGGAATACATCTATTCCTAATGCTTTAAATGCTAAAACTGAATCTTTATCTCCAACAACTCCGATTTTCTTATACATAAATATCACGCAGCCTTTCTCTTATTACTTCCTCAGCAATATTATTAAGCTTGCCAACCATTATAATTCTAATTATTTTTATTTCTGTTTCCTTTGCATAGATGTATGATAAAATTCTCTCTGGTCCAAAGGTAACAAGTTTTGAATCCTTCATAAGATTCATAATATAATTGTCACTTAGCTTCTCTAAAAGATTAGCAGAATCTGTAGCAATATAGCTCTCAATGCCTTCTTTAGCCATATCTGAGTAAATAGTGCTTTGAAGTTTTGCCATAATATTTTCAGGTGATTCAGTTATTAATGAGATAAGTCTACTTTTATCTATATCTCCACCTTCAACTATTACCTCTTCTGCAAAATCTCTTCCCTTATTTTGCTTCTTTATTCTTAATAATGTTCTTATATTAGTTGAATCTATTAATGCTTTAATTAGTTTATCTGTAAACCCATAGTTTAAAGCATTTTTTATATTTACTAATTCTTTAAACATATATCTATCCATTACGATATCAATTTGTTGTGGATCTTTAGTATCTTCAAAAACCTTAAGAGTTTTTAAAACCGCTTCACCTAAAAGGTTTGGTAACCCTTTTATATTATCTCCATCTATTTTACGATTTATCTCATGTAAATCTAGCTTACCTAAAGGAATAAACATTGAGGAGAAATCTTTTCCTAATGCTTTTCCCTTTAGCATTACTTTTACATTATGATAATCATATTTAACACTCATAATATCCACAATAGATTTTACTGGGCTAAGTTCATAAACTAAGTTATAAGTTCTTTTTAATTCAGAAGTTAGAATTTCTTCATAATCTTCTGGTCTTTTAACATTTCCCATAACATTAGAATAATCAGTTTCACCTAGTATCTTTAATGCTTCTTCTGCTGAACTTGCTTCTATCATTCTATCTATCTTGGCTTTATCAAGGAGCTTGGTTTCTAAAACCCAAATTCTTGATATCGCTTGGGTAAATTGCATTACATCCATTAGTTACCCTCCTTAATTAAATAATACTCTAGCTACTTCAAACTCCAATTCATCTCTTAATGAACTTACTAAAGCTTCATAAGTATTATTGATTTCTATGCCATTCTTTTCAAGAATGAATCCACCTTTAAATTCTCCAACCTTTGAACTAAGTTTAATGTTTCCATTTGCTCCTAGTTCTTGATTTAATTCATATATAAATGCTGAATCAATAAATTCATTTCCTTCTTTGTTAAGTATTAAAGATTGATCTCCAATTACTCCTAAAGAAGTTATTGATTTTTTAACAAAATCTAAAAATTGTTCTTTTGAAATAGTAGTTAATTTATTAACACTATTTTCAAATACTTCATTTATTACATCTTGTTTTGCAGATAATTTGTTATTTCTAACCTTAAGTACTGCTGATGATAAAATCCTCTCTCTTTTTACTTTAGCTTCAAGCTCAGCCTTAGTAACTATTTCTGCTTCTAATTCTTTGGCTTTAGCTATCTTCTTAGCAAGAATCTTATTTTTTTCTTCTTCAGCAGAAGCTAGAATATTTATTTTACTTTCTTCCGCATCCTTTAGGATTTTAGAAGTTAGATTACTTACATTTGTCATAGCTTCTTCTCTCCAATCCTAGAATCCTTTGCTTACTAACATAAATGAAATAACGAATCCTAATAATGCATATGTTTCAACCATTGCTGCTAATATGATACCCTTTGTATTGTGTTCTGGGTTCTTTGCTAATATTTGAATACCAGCTGCTGCAACTCTACCTTGTGCAATACCTGACCAAAGACCTGCAAATGCTATTGGAAGACAAGCTCCTAATAAGTAAAGTCCTTGTTCAAATGGCATACCTGATGACATTTTACTATATACTAAGAAACCTACAACGAATCCATATAGTCCTTGAGTACCTGGTAATAGTTCTAATACTAATGCCTTACCAAACTTTTCTGGTTCTTCTGTTACTAATCCAGTTGCAGCTTCACCAACTAAGCCAACCCCTTTTGCTGAACCTATACCTGATAAACCTACCGCTAAAGCTACACCAATTGCAGCAAATATTAATCCACCATTATTTTCAATAAAAAACTTAATCCAACTCATTTCCATTTATAAAATCCTCCTAATCTCTTTTGATGTTAATATATTTTTCTGATACTTTAAATGGTTCAAATGGTCTTCCACCGCCATCATAGAATTTTGAGAAATACTCAACGTATTGAAGTCTGGCTGTGTGAACATATGCTCCAAGTAATGATAATCCTAAGTTAAATACATGGAATAGTATAAAGAATACTGGTCCTACTACCCATACTGCAACTCCTGGTAATCCACGTATTAGTAGGTTTAATGCACCTGCAATAGATCCACCTGCTAATCCTAATGCCATAAGTCTAGTATAAGATACTAAATCTCCTACATATCCTGTTATTCCATATAAAGCATAAAGACCTTGACCTAATTTAGCTCCTCTTGTTTTTTCTGTTCTACCACCTGTTAATACTATAAGAATCATTCCAAATAACATTGTTATTGTAAATATAGTTGATATTGTAGATGATAGCTTTAAAGCCTTTGCAGCTGCAAAACCTCCAATTGAAACTAAAGTTATAACCCATGATCCTACATCATAAAATGCATCCTTTGGTTTTCCTAATTTAATTAATGTATAGGCTTTTATTCCAAGTCCAAAGAATATTTGTATTACCCCAAGTACAAGAGATAATATTAATATGGTAAATACATCTGTTGATGGATCTACAAGCTTTGGAATTGGTACTAAATCTCCAAATACTGAACCATATATAAGTCCAAAGAATATTGTTGGTATGCTTAGATAAAAGAAAAACTTTGCAAAATCTTTCTTTGTTTCATCAAGCTTTAAGAATTTAAGGGCTAAAAATGACCCTATTAATACAATTAAACCATATCCTGCATCTGCAACCATCATTCCGAAGAATATTAAGTAAAATGGTGCTAATAATGGTGTTGGGTCAACCTCATTATATTTAGGATAACTATACATTCCAGTAACACTTTCAAATGCACTTACCATTTCTCCATTTTTAAGTTTTATTGGAACTTTATCAATTTCATTTTCATTTACTGCTTCAAAGTTTATATAATAATCATCATTTAAAACTTCTCTACATATGTTTTTTAACTTTTCGTTATCTTCTTCACAAATCCATCCTTGAATAGCACTTACATTTTTTGTCTTTAAGAAATTTCTTAAAACTTTATTTCTCTCTACTTTATTTAAGAAATAGTCATAAGCTAATTCTAAAGTTTTTAGTTCTTCTTCTAAATGTGCTATGTCTTCTTTAACAAAGAATTTTTTTGATTGCAATTCTTCTATTTGATCTTTAAAATCAAATATTAGTTTTACTGCTACATCTTTATGTTCTGTTTTAAATGTGCTAAATCCAACACCTCTTAGAATTTCTAAAACCATATCTTTATCAGCTTTATTAGCTAATATAAGAATATTTATATCATTATTGTTTCTTGAAATTATTTCAAGATATACATCTGGTAATTGCTCTACTAATGTCTCTTCATAAGACTTAGCTATACTTCCTAAGAAGTAAGAAGTTTCTTTCAATTCATCTAACTCATTAAAAGCAACGTCTAAATCTTGCCAAGGAGCTAAATAATCTATATCACCTTGTAACTTTGTTATTTGTGAGTCAAGCTCTGCTAAAATATGTTCTTTTTCTTTTACATTTTCATAGCTTTGTATCCAGTTAGAATTTTCAAATTTCTTTTCAAATTCATCAAGGGTTAAAGAATCTTTTTCTTCTTGTAGTGCCTTTAATCCAGATTTTTTAGGTACATAGTTTCTTAGAAATTCTAGGGCAAATTTAGCTTTTGATAAATTTTCTTCATACTCTGCACATTCTGAATCTATATCATCTTTAGATAAATCTTGAAGTGACTCATACTTTTCAATAATTTCTTCATCTTGTAAGTTTATAAACTCAACATTTGAAAGTCCTTGAATTTTACGTAAAAGCTCTTCTTTTTTTGATTCAAAGGTTAGCAAAGTGAATTTGTTCATCTTAACTATTGCCATGAATATTCACTATCCTCTCAACGATTAAATTAATAGCATTATTTCTCTTTTCATTAGACATATTTTTTATGTCTAAAACTTCTTTTTCACCCTTCGTTAAGATAGGTTCAGCTTCCTTGTTTCCTGCTTCTTCAGCAGCTTTTATTAGTTCAAGCTTTTTAGCTTTTGCCTTTTCTAAAAGGTCATTATACTCTTCTTCAGCTTGAAGACTCGCATTTTGAACAATTTCCTTCGCTTTTACTTTAGCTTCTGAAATCATTTCTTCAGCAGATTTTTCTGCTTTTTTAATTTCACTTATTGCTTCTAATGCCAAAATCTCACCACCTTTTTTTACTATAATTTAATAATATAACCATTAATACTTTATGTAGTATATAGCTACTTGTTTATACAGTATTAATTACTTTTTACTACAATTTATTATACACTGTTTGCTATATTTTTCAACAATTTTATTTTTAGTATTAATAAATAATTTTTTTAATACTCTATGTAATTGTTTCATCCCTTTATTTGCCTAATTAATTTAAATAAAGAAATTTTCTAAATTTTATTATTAATATCTATTATTTCACCTCCATACCCAAACAAATAATAGCTTTTTTCATTAATTACTTTTCCATTATGCATAAATTCATTAATATTTATACTAAATGACTCTAAATAATAATCTTTAAATGAATAGCTACTTCTTAATTTTTCTTTTATCTCTTGCTCTTCTACTTTATCTAGAGTTCTTTCAATAAATGAAGGCATCCCTCTTTTCTTATTAAAACTTAAGTAATCAAATTTTAAGATATTACTTAAAATAGAATTATCTCCTTTTAATATTTCCATATTAAAATCTAAAAATACTTTATAATACTCACTATTACCTATATTTCTATTAAAGTATCCTTTTTTATCAAAAAAACTTCCTAGTTCTAAGTAAAAATCAAATGGTGTTTCAAATTTACTTACCAAATATTTTATTATGTTATTAAATTTTTGAGAGTTATAATATTTATCGACCATTTCCTCTACTTTTTTAAGTACTAATAGTTCATTATAACTAATATTTTTTGTTTTTAATATTTCATAAGGTGGATATGGTGAATATTTCATTCCATAACTCTCTGCTTCTTCTCTCATGGATGACCCTCTAAGAAGCTTTAAAAATCCTAGTTGTATTTCTTCTGGTTCTATACTATAAACATCGTTAAACGACTTTTTAAAGGAATTATAGTCTTCACCTGGTAAACCTGCAATTAAATCTAAATGTTGCTTTATATTTCTTATTTGAAGCAATTCTTCAACTTTTTCTTTTATATCACTAAAATTAACAAATCTATTTATACGATTTAATACATCATCATTTGTTGTTTGAACCCCAACTTCAAATTGAAATCTATCTTTAGGTGCTTTTCTTAGTAATTCTAACTCCATAGGTTTTAATATGTCTGCTGAAATTTCAAAATGAAATTGGGTATTAGTTTCTTCATTAATTAAAAATTCCCATATAGCCATTGAAAATTTATGATTACAGTTAAAAGTTCTATCTACAAATTTAACAAGTCTTACTTTTTTATCTATAAAGAATTTAAGCTCACTCTTTACTCTTTCTATATCTAAAAATCTTACTCCATGTGTAGTTGATGATAAGCAATATTTACAGTTAAATGGACATCCTCTTGACGCTTCATAATAAACAATTTTATTATCTAAATTCTCATCCACCTCATAAGGAAAAACTATTTCATTCATATTCATAAGTGGTCTTTTCCCATTAGCTATAATTTTATCTCCATCTTTATAGTAAAGACCTCTAATTGAGTCTAAACTTCTTTTTCCTAACTTATATTCAACAAATTCACTAAAAGTTATTTCCCCTTCACCTTCAATAATATATTCACCATTTAGTTCTTTTAATATATTTTGACTATCATAGGATACTTCTGGTCCACCATAAAGTATTTCTATATTTTCATCTACAAGCTTTATAAGTTCTGATAATCTCTTTATCATTTCTATATTCCATATATAGGTTGAAAAGGCAACTACATTTGGTTTTTCTTTTATTATTTCCTCTAGCACCTTTTCATCCCTATCGTTTATAGAAAACTCTCTTATTTTACAATCATAATCCATATTATTTGTAAAAGCTTTTAAATATCTAACAGCTAAATTACTGTGTACAAATTTTGAGTTTATAGCTGTAAGTAAAATTTTCATATTTAATCATCCTTCCTTAAACAGTTTTACTGCTTTAACAAAATGTAAATCTTCCCAAACTTTAGTTTCTTCTATTTTGTAGTATTTTTCAAGGATTTTTTTTGTTTCATATGAATCGCACTTAACTAATGGGTTTAAATTCTTAAATTCAAACTCTTTAAGTTTACCAGAAGGAAGTATAGCTCTTATCTTATTGCTTGCTATTTCTCCAACTGATTTATTTATATCCCATATACATATTTCCCCTCCAACCTTTAAATATTTTGTAACTTCATCAATTAATTTTTCTCTTGAATTATTAGACCATATTTTATTTAAATGAAAAAACATTGTACATGTATCGTACTCCCTTTCCTTTAGTAAATGTCTATTTTCGCTACCTATATAATCTACTGAAACCTCATCCATTACGTCTTTAGATAAATTGTATATTACTCCAAAGCTTTCACCTATATCTAATACATCACCTTTTAACTTTACATCAGACAGGTTTAATACAATTATTTTTCCCATATAAAAATTCCCCCTTAATTACATAATATACATTATTATATTCTTCCCTTTTCATAATTATTAATATAAAAAAAAGAGTTATTAAAAAAATCTAATAACTCTTTTAAAAATATTATTTTTTCATTTTTTTATTATTAATTTTAAATACTATACAACCTAAAAGTATTATTAAAAATATTATTGCAAATATCCATAATACTTTTGGTAAATTAAATAAATGTCCAACATTTGATGACTGTAATTCATATAAACATCCAAGACTACTATCTAAAACATAAAATCCATTATTGTAGAATCTTATCTTGCTAATATAACTATTATTACCTAAATCAACAAGTTCCCTTACTACTCCATCTTTTGTTATAGAATATAATAAATTTTTCTTATTATCACCAAAAACTATTGTATTCTTCTCAAAAATCTTTCCTTCTTTATCTATTGCTAATCCCATTAAGGATTGCCCTTCTTTATGTTGATAGCTAGGTGCAAGTGGTGTTTTATCTGGATGATTTTCTAATAGAAAGTCTATTTTAGTACCATCACTGAATCTAGGTGATGTAATCGGATCACCTCCACTATAATCTGGCCATCCATACCAAGTATCCTTTTTAATCTCGTATATATAGTCCTTATCATCCTTTACAGCCCTTGGCTCTTTATCTTCCATACCTCCAACTATAGCTTTTATGTTACCTTCATTATCTGTATCCCAACCTTTAATATTTCTAATTCCATGGGAATATAAATTAACTTCATTTAAGTTTAAATCATAGCTTAAAACTGCTGCATTTCCAATTTTTTTTACTTCAACCTTTTCTCCCTTTTCAACAGAGTTTCCATATGGAACAAAAGGACCTGTTTTTCCTTCTCCATAATTATTACCAGTTAATATCCATGAATTAGTTGGTAGATCATAGGCTGCCTCTTTTTTCTCTGCTATTCCCGAATTAGTATTGCTTCCCACTGAAAAATATAATATATCATTTTCTATTAATAAATTAATTTCCTTATTTATGCCTAAATTAGGGATATTTGATATAAGTTCCTTACTCTCATTATTTTGGCAATTATATTCAACTATTCTAGAACCAGTTGCTATATAAAGTTTATTATTATAATAAATAATATCTAGAATATCAAAATTATTTTCTTTTATTATAACCTTATCTTTTCCATCACTATTTACTATTCTTATAGTATCTTTAAAGGCAATATACAAATTTCCATTATCATCAAAATCAAAACTCTTTGCCCCCTCACATCCTTTTACGCTTATGGACCAATCTATATTTTTGTGTATTATATTTAGATTATATTTATTTGTTAACTTGAAAATTCCAAAAGCTATGGTTACAGTAACTATTGATATTCCTAAAAATTTTATAAATCGTTTCATAAGTGTACCTCCCCCTCTTTATCCTATGTTTAATTTATATTTTTAAATAAATAAAATATTACTATTATTAAAAATTCTACTTTTTCTATTACAATACATATTTTTCTATAAACTCGAATAAATATAATTGTAATTTAAAGGAGTGATATGTTTGGGAAAGGATAATTTCGTAAAAAATTCATTTTTGCTTACTGCATCAAATATAACAACAGGTATTTTGGGATTTATTTTTTCAATTTATCTATCTAAACTTATAGGTCCTGTTGGTATGGGTTTATATGGTTTAGTTATGCCTATATATAACCTTTTTATTTGTTTGATGACTGCTGGAATAATAGCTGCCATTTCTCAAGTATCAGCTATTTATAAAGCAAAAGGACAATTTAATAATATAAGTAAAACTATAAGAACTATTGCAACCTTTAATATTGTTTGGGCTATTGCAATAGGAGTTGTTGTTTTCTTTTTAGCTCCATATATAAGTAAATATGGTGTTAATGATATAAGAACAGTAAATGCTATAAGAGTTACTTGTCCTGCAATGGTATTTATAGCACTTTCCAATATTTTAAAAGGTTATTTTTTTGGAGTATCTAAAATTACAGTTCCATCATTTATAGATATTTTAGAAAAGGCTATGAGAATAATTACTATTGCGCTTTTAATATTTATGTTTAAAGCAACATCTATTACTTCACTTGTAACATTAGCTTATGTTTCATTAGCAATTGGTGAACTTCAAAGTTTACTACTTTTATATGTTTACTATAAGCATCTTTCTAGAAAAGCACCACCTTCTTACGAAAAACCAGAAAGAGCTTCACAACTTATATTTAACGTTCTTATAATAGCGTTACCTCTTTGTTTAAATGGATTTCTTGGGAATCTTTTTGGAACAGCCTCTACGCTACTTGTTCCTCGGCGATTAGTAGCTGCCGGATTTGAATATACTGTAGCAATAGGTATGATTGGAAAATTCACAGCAATGGCCTTTACAATAATAACTTTTCCTATGATTGTTGTATCCTCAATAAACTCTCTATTAGTTCCTGATTTATCGCAAAGTATAAGTGAGGGTGATTATTATAATGCTTCATTAAGAATACGTAAAGTAATAAAAATAGCATTTTTACTTGGATTAGCAACAACAATAATCTGTAACATAATTCCTGACTCTCTTGGTAAAATGTTTTACTCTAGAGATGACTTAGGTGATTACATAAGGATTGGATCTTTATGTGCTCCAATCTTTTTCACTGCTAGTACAATGTTTGGAATTTTAAATGGACTTAATAGACAAAGTATTATTTTAAGGAACTCGCTTATAGTAGCTGTAATTGAACTTATTTGTTTATTTATTTTTGTTGGAATTCCAAAGATAAATATATTTGGATATGCTATAACACTTTTTATTACCTCTACAATAAGTTTAATAATAAATATTAAGGAAGTAAAAAAACATATAGATATAAATTTATCGAAAACTAATATAGTTATCTTCTCATTACTAGCTATATTAATATTTATGCTTTTAAACATATTTGCTAAAAGTATTTTAACTGATTTATTTATTACAAAAAATATTATTATAACTGTGGGTACCTTTGCAATATTTGCTGTTTTAAGTTTTTTAGGCATAGAAGAAGATTAAATTTAAAAGGACTAAAAATTTAATATAAAATTTTTAGTCCTTTTTATTATTAAATAGCTCTTTATAACTAATTTGTACTAAAGTAATTGCTTTCTTAAACTCCTTGGCATTACTCTATATAATCTAGGAGAAATCATATCTAAATCTTTTTTTCTTATACCACCGAAATAAACCATAGTATATAAGTAAATTACTCCTCCTATAGCTACTAACACCAATGTAGCAACTCCTGTTAGTATTCTTCCAGATCCTACTATTTCAACTACTCTTGTAGTAGGCACCTTTAAAATCACTATAATAATACTCATTAAAGTTGAGCATATTAAAGGTACTATAGATTGTTTTATTATTGGTATTTTAACTCTAAAAAACTTTTCTATTTTAATATGATTTATAATTGCAGGAATTAAATATGAAACTATTGTACCTATCATTGCACCATAAATATTTATACTTTCAATAGGTACTAATACTATATTAAAGGCAATCTTAAAGGCTATCCCTAATAATGCTGTTCCAATTATTAAATAAAATTTATTTATTCCTTGTAATATTACACTTTGAATTGTTGTTATTGACATAAAGATAAGTAATATTGATCCAAATGCTAATAACTTATATACTTCTGTATTATTCCCAAATAAAAACCAATAAATCTCTTTACTTAAAATTGCCAATCCGAACATTGCTGGTATAGCTATAATATATGTTAATCTAAAGGCATAACTTGTTTCTCTTTTAAGTTGTTTTCTATCTTTATGTACAAAAGCCTGAATTATCTTAGGAAATATTGATGTTCCAAGTGCTGTAATTATAGCTAAAGGAACATACACTAATGTCTTGTAATAAGATAATGCTGCCGATAAATTATACATTTCTTCTTTATTAAATCCTGCTGATAATAAGCTATTTGAAAGTGTTATTGAATCAACTACACCTGAAAAGTTTTGAACTGCAGCAACTGTTGTTATTGGTATTGCATACATAAATAGCTTTCTTACTATTCTTTTATCTGAAACTACTCTTTTATTTTCAGTATGTAATTTTTCTGCCTCTTCTTTATAATCTCTTTTTTCAAATATATAAATTATATATATTATGGCTACAATAGCACCTAAAGAAGTTCCTACAGTACCTCCAGCACTTCCCCACTCATTGCTTATCTTAACTAATATAGCTGCAAATGCAATACTTAAAACTACATTTACAAGTTGTTCTATAACTTGAGATATAGCTAATGACTCCATATCCTCTATCCCCTGCATATATCCCCTATACGCAGCTAACATAGCAGCAAACACTATTGCAGGTGCTAAGAATATAAATGTCAGAGCTGCTTCTTCTTTTCCTATAATTATAGCAAAAGGATATGCTAGCGCCATAAATATTGCCGATACTATAGTTCCTCCAATAACAAGATATCTTCTTGCTATTTTTAAAGCTCTTAATGCATCTTTATGACTTCCAATAGCCCTTAACTCTGTTACAACTTTAGTAACTGCCGGTTGAGCCCCTAAACTTGTTATAGCTATTAAAAATATAAATATATCATACCCCCCGGTATATATACCATATCCTGTTTCTCCTAAAACCCCTTTTAATAAAGGAACATATAAAGCTGATAGTAGCTTCCCAACAATTCCAGCTATTGATAATATCAAAAAGCCGCGTCCCGTTGATTTCTCTTCCATAACTTTCCCCTTTTATTTTATAGAAAATTTAAATACATCATTTTTTATCTTTTTAAATACTGGTGGTAGACTTTCTATAACTGTTTTATTAGTTAAATATTCAAGCTTTCCTGTTGCCTCTCTAAATATAAGCTTATAAGCATATAAAAATTGACAATCTAATCCAAATTTATTTGCAAAGAAAGAATTTAACTTTCTATCACCATATTTATTATCTCCAATTATAGGAGTACCTAAATGAGCTAAATGAGCTCTTATTTGATGACTTCTTCCTGTTATTAAATCTATTTCTAATAGTGAGTATGCTCCATTTGTTTTAATAGTCTTTACTTCCATGGCTATTTCTTTTGAATCAGGAATTTTTTCATCATAAACTTTTGATATGTTAACATCTTCATTTTTATGAATATATCCTTTGTATAAACCATCTTTAACTTTGCCTTTAACTAAAGTATTATAGTATTTTTCAACCTTCCCATCTCTTATCATTTCATTTAATGTTCTAAGTGATTCAAAGTTTTTACCAAAAATAACTATACCTGAAGTATTTCTATCTAATCTATTACATGATGCTGGTGTAAATGTAACTTCATTTTCTGGAAGATAATCTCCCTTTTCATTTAAATATGATAAAACATAATCTGTTAATGTAGCTTCAGCACCTTTTTGATCTGGATGTACTAATACCCCTGGCCACTTTTCAACCACTAATAAGTTTGAATCTTCATATGTTATTTTCATTCCACCAGACTCAACTTTAATAAAGTTTGGTTTGTTTTTTTCCTTGTTACTTTGAACATACTTTATTTCTATAATATCGTTAATTTGAAGCGGATAATTTTCCTTTTGTTTTTTTCCATTTACTCTTATATCACCTTTTCTAAGAGCTTTAAAAATCTTACTTAAAGGAACATCCTTTAATAATTTTCTTAAAAATTTATCTAATCTTTGCCCTGCTTCATTTGTACCTATTTCTATTCTCAAACTAATCACTCCTAGTGCTTTTTCTCTTTTAAAGATATTTTCCCCATTGTTATAGATTAATATTAAATTAACTTCTTGTCAAATATTGTAGAGCCATTTCACATTGCATAGCTACACCCAATGGTAAACAATTCTCATCAATATCAAAAAGACTACTGTGAGCTGGATAAATAATATTTTTTCCCTTATTTCCAGATCCTAAAAAATAAAATACTGATGGTCTTTCATTTGCAAAGTAAGCAAAACTTTCCACACCCATTTTAGCATTTCTTTGAGGTAATACATTTTCTTGCCCTAATACTTCTATAGCTACTTCTTTAAATAATTTAGTCATACTATCATCATTATATAAATTGGGATATGATTCTTCTATATCTATTTCACAGCTTCCTCTAAAAGATTTACATATATCTATAACCACTTCTTCTAATCTTTTTTTAGCAAAAACTCTATCTTCTTTACTCATAGTTCTTATAATTCCACTTATTTTAACTTCATCTGGAATTATATTTTGAGCTGTTCCACCATGAATCGACCCAACTGTTATTAACGCTGGATTAGATGGATCAATTTCTCTACTTATAATACTTTGAATAGCTAAAACAACATGACTTGCAATAACTATAGGATCAATTGTTGTATGTGGATAAGCACCATGGCCACCTGAACCATTTATCGTTATGTTAAATGGATTTGATGCAGCATTAACAACTCCATCTTTTATCATAATAGTTCCACACTCTAAGGTTTCTTCTACATGCAACCCACAAATGCAATCTACTTTAGGATCTTCTAAAACCCCTTCTTCTATCATAAACCTTGCTCCCCCAACAGTTTCTTCTGCTGGTTCAAAGATAAGCTTTATATTTCCATCAAATAAATGTTTATTTTTATTTAAAAGTTTAGCTGTTCCTAATAATATGGTAGTATGAGCATCATGTCCACATGCATGCATTCTACCTTTTATTTTTGATGAATAACTACATGTCTTTTTATCATCCATTGGTAAGCCATCAATATCTGCCCTCAATGCAATTGTCTTATTAGAATTATTGCCTTTTATTCCTTTTATAATCCCACATACACCAGTTTTTGCAAATTCCTTATATGGAATTTTTTCATTATCTAAAAAAGATTTAATTAATTTTGAAGTTTCAAATTCTTCCATACCTATTTCTGGATGTTTGTGTAATTCTCGTCTTAAGGTTACTAATTCTTCTAAGATGCTTATTGCTTCCTCTTTAAAATTCATTTTAATTGCCCCCTATTATTTCTTACCTTAGCTCCAAAATATTTCTATTTCATCTCCATCTTTTATAACATCTGTATATCCAGCCATATTTCCATTTAATTTAAGGTTTATAGTTCCCTTTGCTTCCTTTAAATCAAAATCAATATAGTTGAATATATGAACAAAAATATATTCGCTTTTATCGCTAAGTATTACTTCATTACCATTTACTTTTACTACTATATGCATATTTTCAGAGAAATTCTCCTTTATTTCTTTTTCATTAATATTTTCTAAGCTTTCTTTAGTAGTAAAGCTATCTCCATCTAAAACTATATAATTATCATTTAATATCTTTCCATCCTTATGAAGCTCCTTAGAATCTTTAATAATATATTTTAAAATATCCCCTACATTATTAGGAAATACTATTTTCACATTATCTCCATCTTTTATTTCAGAATCTAAAGGTACCTCAATATTATTTAATAATGCTATAGGTTCTAAGTTATATAATTGTCCATTTATATATATGCTTATAGTATTAAATTCCTTTATTTGCTCAATTACTTTAGGTGATGCAGCTTTCCCTATCTTAGCAAATGTAACTTCTATAATATCTCCTGCTTTTATTTTTCTCTCTATAGTACATAGCTCTTTATTTACTTTTATTGTTGGATTTTTTCCTTTTTCCCCAAAGGCTATCCTTTTTATGTCATTTAAAGTATATCTGATATTTTTACCATTTTTCCCAATTAACATAGATGGATTTATTCCTGCTTGTATTAAAACATCCATTATTGTATGTTCATGAGAATTAAACATACTAATTGGTGTTCCATTTAATATCACATCAATAAAATCATTTCCTTGATTTTTTAAAGCAACTAGTGCTATACCAAGTACAGTTACCCCTGCTGATCCTAATTCATTATTACTAATACAATCTACTACAGCCTTTCTATCTTTAATAGCAATTCTTTGCATAGGCATATTTAAACTTAAACTTATCTCATCTATTAAACCTGGTGTATGGGCACCACCACCAACTAAAAATAAAGCACTTGGAGGCTTATTCCCATTAAGTTCTATAATTTTAGAACTTATGCTTTCAGCTATTTTTTTAACTACTGGAGCTATAACCTTCATTAAATGCTCTGACTTTACAGTATTCTCGATTCCTATTATATCTGTATATGTAACTTCTTCTTGTATATTTAATCTTCTTTTTATAACTTCAGCTGTATTAAAATCTACTAAACACTCTTGTACTATTGCTTCTGTAACCTCATCTCCAGCCTTAGGTACCATTCCATATGATGAAATACTTTCTTTTGAACTTATTGCAATATCTGAAGTACCTGCCCCTATATCTACTAAAGCTATATTAAGTAATCTTAAATTTTTAGGTACTACTGCTTCAATTGCTGCTATAGGTTCTAATGTTAGACTATTTACTTTTAAACCAACATTTTTCATAACTGTATATAAAGAGTCTACAACAGACCTTGGAAGAAATGTTGCTATAACATGCGCTGCTGCATTTTCACCTTTATGTCCTAAAAGATTAGAAATTACAAATCCATTTAAATAATAATTTATAACTGAATATCCTACACAATATAACTTACCATCTGTTGATTTATTTATTTCCTTTTCTGCTTCCTTTACAGCTATAAGCTCTAAATTTCTTATTGTATCTTTACTTATTTCTTCATCTTGATCTATATCAATAGTTCCTTTTGTATCAATAGTTTTCAAAAACCTTCCTGCAGCTGCTATTGATACATTTTCTAGCTTTATATCTATTTTTTCTTCTATTTCACTTATTATCTTTTTTACTCCATTTGAAACTAAGCTTATATCATGAATTTGTCCATCAACCATTGCACGTTCTTCATGTTCTAAATACTTTTCACAAATAACATTAAATTTGTTATCCTTTACTATTCCTACAGTACCTATCATAGATCTTGTACCAATATCCAAAGCGAACTTAATCTCACCTGCTTTTATATCTAAACTATTCATTACTTCACCTCATTAGCTATAAAACTGTTTATTATATATAAATTTTCCTTTTTCTTCTTTATTACTAATTTTATCATACATTTATAGTAAAATTATACAACGTAAGAAAATAATAGTGAACATTTTAGTTCACTATTATCATAAGATTATTTTCCATTAATATTTTAAGAGAAAAACTTCTAAGCTCATTATTACCAAAGTCTATTTTTATAACATCTCCTTCAATAGATGTAACCTTTCCTTCTCCATGAGCTCTATGATGTATATATCCCCCAATCTTTATCCCATAATCTTTATTTGCTTCAGTAGAAAATTCACCTTCTTTTATAAATCTTGATGGATCCTTAAATTTTCCACGTTGAGTTTTAGGAGAATAAATATATAAATTATTAATAGCTCGTGTTATGCCAACATAAAATAATCTTCTTTCTTCCTCTATATTTTCCTCAATTGATGACTTATGTGGAATTGTTTCTTCATTACAATTTACTATAAAAACATTTTTAAACTCCATTCCTTTAACACCATGTATAGTACTTAGTATAACACCTTTTTCAGTTGCTTTTGCCTCTTCTAATTGCTCCTTAACCTTTTCAACATGAGATAATAATTCAATAATTGTTTTAAATCCCTCAGCTGCACTTTTAAATTCTTCTAATATATCCTCTAACTCATCTATATTTTGATTATATCTTTCTCCATACTCCTTTAAGTAATTAACATATCCAAGTTCAGATATAATATATTGTATAGCGCTTCCTAATGAAATTTTATTTAAATAATTAATTTCTTTTCTTAGATCATTAAACTTTTTAGCTTGGTATGGTGGAGTGTCCTTTTTCTCAATTAAAATATCAAAGGGGCTTTTATCTTCAAAATAACCTTTTATATATTCAATACTTGATTTACTTACATATCTAAAGGGCTTATTAATTATAGTTAAAAAATCATTTTTATCCTTAATGTTTATAGCTAATCTAAGATAAGCTAAAATATCCTTACATATAAAGTGTTCAAAAAAGTTATATCCTTTATCTAACAATACAAATGGAATCTTTTTTCTTGTAAATACATCTATCAAGCTTCTAGCTTCCATATTAGTTCTATAAATAATAGCATTATCCTCAAATTCATCAATAGATTTTTCAATAATATCAGCTATTGCCTCACCTTGTATCGTCTCATTGTATGGAGTTGAATATTCTATAATTCCTTTAGAGTTTTTAAAAAAATTAATTTTTTTATTGTTTCTATTTATATTATTTTTAATTATCTTCTTTGAAGCTTCAACTATATTTTTATTACTTCTATAATTTACTGACAAATATAATTTTTTTCCACCTTTAAAATCCTTATTAAAGGTAACCATATACTCTGGTCTAGATCCTCTAAAAGAATATATACATTGATCTTCATCTCCAACTGCAAATAGTTCATTAACATCATTTATAAGTTTTAAAAACTCTATTTGAAGTTCATCACAATCTTGAAATTCATCAACTAATACATATTTAAATATATTTTTATATTTATTTAAAATAATATTATTATCTCTTAATAAATTAATTGCTGTAATTGATAAGTCATCAAAATCCCATAACTTATTTTTATTTTTATATTCTTCATAATGTTCAAAGCACTCTTTAAAAATTTCCTTTGATAAGCTTGGTTTAAATTCTTCCATTTCTATTAGAGCCGTCTTAAAAGTTGATATATTATTTAATACTTCCTTTACTTTATCTTCATTAACATCATCTGAATACTTAGATAAAACATTTTTAACAATTCTATGAGCAATTCCACCTTCTATTATTTCAATTTTATAACCTTCTCTAAGTAAAATCTTATAAAATAAACCATGAAACGTCCCAAAAAAAGGAGCCTTTTCTCTTTTAAAAACATTTTTATATCTACTTCTCATATTATCTGCTGCTGCTCTTGTAAAGGTAATTACTATTATATTTCCAATTTTTACTTTTAAATCACTAACAAGGTAATTAACTCTATTGATTATTACCGTAGTTTTTCCCGAGCCTGGTGCTGCTATTACAATTACATTTTTATCTCTAACATAAACAGCCTCTTTTTGAAATTTATCTAAACTAACTTGCATTTTTACTCCCTTTCACTACTTTCTCATAATTATTCTAGCCCTATTGCTATTATAAATAACTATATTGTAATAATTAATATATAGATGTACAATATGTTTATATTATTTAATAAGATTATGTTACTTTATATACTTATATTGTAGCAAGTTCAAAGGTGGGTAAAAATGGAGAACTTGATAAGATTTGACGTTACTAATGAGAGAAATCTTACTATGTTAGTAGATTTCTATGAGCTTACCATGGCTAATGGTTATTTTACTAAAGGGATACAAGATAAAATTGCTTATTTTGATATGTACTTTAGAAGAGTTCCTGATGGTGGTGGCTATTGTATAATGGCTGGAGTTGAGCAGTTAATAGAATACTTAAGTAATTTAAAATTTACTCCATCAGATATAGAATATTTAAGAAGTAAAAATATATTCTCTGAAGATTTTTTAAATTATTTAAAGAATTTTAAATTTGAATGTGATGTTTGGGCGATTCCTGAAGGAAATCCAGTATTTCCTAATGAACCTTTAGTAACAGTAAAAGGACCTGTAGTTCAAGCGCAATTTATAGAAACTATGATTTTACTTACAGTTAATCATCAAACTCTTATTGCAACTAAGGCTAATAGAATTTGTAGAGCTGCTAATGGAAGAACTGTTATGGAATTTGGTTCTCGTAGAGCTCAAGGATATGATGGAGCTATATACGGTGCTAGAGCATCTATAATCGGTGGATGTGATTCAACAGCTTGTACTATAGCTGATAAATATTTTCATGTCCCTGCTGTAGGTACAATGGCTCATAGCTGGGTTCAATTATTCGATACTGAATATGAAGCATTTAAAACTTGGGCAGAAGTTTACCCTGATAATTGTTCTTTACTTATAGATACATATAATGTATTAAAATCAGGATTACCTAATGCTATAAAGGTATTTGATGAAGTATTAAAACCTCTTGGAAAAAGACCTAAAGGCATAAGAATAGATTCTGGAGATATTACTTATTTAAGTAAAAAATGTAGAAAAGAACTTGATGCTGCTGGATATAGTGATTGTAATATAATAGTTTCTAATTCATTAGATGAACATATAATTAGAGATGTTTTAAACCAAGGTGCTTGTATTGACTCCTTTGGTGTTGGAGAAAGGCTTATTACAGCTAAATCTGAACCTGTTTTCGGAGGAGTTTATAAACTTGTTGCAGTTGAAAACAATAATAAAATCATTCCAAGAATAAAAATAAGTGAAAATAGTGAAAAAATCACTAACCCTGGCTTTAAAAAAATATATAGAATCTTCGATAATGAAACTAATATTGCAATAGCTGATTTAATAGCTTTAAGTCATGAAAATGTTATTGATAATAAAAACATAGAACTTTTCCATCCTGTTGACACATGGAAAAGAAAAAAAATATCTAACTACTATGTAAAAGAACTAATGGTAAAAGTATTTGATAAAGGACAGCAAGTTTATAAAAGTCCTACTGTTTTAGATATAAAAGAGTTTTCTAAATCTGAATGCAATAAAATGTGGCCTGAGGTTTTAAGGTTTGAAAATCCTCACAATTATTACGTTGACTTATCAAAAGAACTTTGGTCTTTAAAACAAAATTTACTACATGATTGTATAAAATAAAAAAGAAAGAGTGCATTTGCACTCTTTCTTAATAATTTACTATTCTCTCAGAAACTTTATAATTTAAATATCTATCTTGGGAATAGAAAAGATCCTCATTTCCCATATCTGTATAAATACTTTTCCCAGATGGTACCAATTCTTTAAATGGACATCCTTCTTCTCCTTTAGCAGATGCTTGCATAGGACATCCACCATAGCAACTAACCTTTTCTCTACTAGTTGACCAAAATGGACAATTACTCATAAATCTCCCCCCCAATACCCAAACCTATGAAAACGAAATCACACTTGTATTATAATATAACTTTTGTTAAAAATAAAGTATTAATTTATTAAATTTTCATGTAATTTACATTTAATTTATATTTGTTATATTTTTAGTCCATTCAATTGACTTTAAATACAAATTACCTAATATACTCGTATCTAACTTAACTTTTTTACATAATGAATTAATTTTAGTCATATCCATTTTTTCATATGCTAAAGCAATATCTAATATTTGCTTATAAATATTTTCCTCTCCTAATAGAGCTTTTTTTATATCTATACTAACAGGAAGTTCATCAACTATACTTCTCATATCCTTTTCTATCATTAGATGTAAATCTGAAAATAGCCCAACCATAAATGCCATTGATTTTTCTTCACTAGAAATTTCTTCTAACATAACTTCACAAAATTTAGCTCGTATTACTGTGTTATTAGCATATTCTGCATTTTTATAAGAAGCCATTTCTACTATAGATAATATTGAAATCCACTTTTTTAATTCTCCTCTACCAATTAACATTATAGCTTGCTTAATTGAACTTATTTCTTGTAAAAAATTAAAATAAGAGGAATTAATAAATCTTAAAAATTTATACATTAATGCTACATCTGATTTTATTATATTTTCAACAATATCCATATCAAAATCATCTTTTAACAACTCTACTAAAATACTAAATATTGATGAATTTTTTATTACTACGTCTTTTCCAAATAAAACAGACGGTTTGCTGTAATAATATCCTTGAAAGTATTCAAAGCCTAACTCTATAGCCTCATGTAAATCTTCATCTGTTTCTATCTTTTCTGCTAAAAGCTTTATATTAGTTTTTACTATAAAATCAGAAAGTTCCTTTCTCTGATTTTTAGTAGATAACATAAAATCTACTTTTATAATATCTATAACATCTATAAACTCTAAAGTTTGTTCTAAATTTACAACATCATCTAAGGCAATTCTATATCCTTTTCTCTTTAAAATTTTTAAATTTTCAAGAATTTCTTTTGTGGGCTTTACATCCTCTAAAACCTCTATTACTACCTTTTCTTTTGGTAATAAAGTTGCTATATTACTATTAATAACTTCTTCTGAAAAATTAACTAAAGCTATTTTATTGTTAGTAAGTTCATCTAAACCAAAAGATGAAATATTTTCTATTACTTTATAAGTAGCTTTATTTGCCTCTATACTACTATCAAAACTATTTTCTAGAGAACTTCTATATAACAACTCATATCCTATTACTTTTTCACTTTTATCATAAATCGCTTGTCTCGCTATAAAAATATCCATATATACACTCCATATTGATCATTAAAATAATTATATATCAATATATGGTAATTTAAAAGATTCATATCTATATAATTCACAAAAATTCAACAAAAAAGAAACCTATGTATAAATTTCCCATAAGCTTCTTTAATATCGCACTTTATATTGAAATATAATTATCTTCTGCAATGATTACTATTTTTTACTACTGAGATATTAATTACTTCATTTGTAAATGCTTTTAATAATGCTTTTTCTAGCACCTTTTCTTCTTCAAAGTTTGCAATATCTTTGCATTCCGCAAAAACTTTATTTAATTCTCCATCTAGATTTCTATATGTTAAAGTTACATATGGCTTATCATATTCAACATTAACTATTTTTATACCCCATGCTATTTGTGCATAATCCCCATCCTTAGTTAAATAAGTTAATTCTCTTAATTTTACTTTTTCCTCTGATGGATCATTTACCTCTATTAATTCGTCTCCTACTTTATACTTTGCCATTATTAATTCCTCCTAAATATAATTAATTTACTACTATTTTCTATTTTATTAGTATATATTATTCGTAAAATTTATGATATTATAAATAATGTTAATAAATTAGCATTAATACCTTAAGGGTTTGTTAATTAATTAACAACCTCTACATAAATATTATCATATGTTTTATGCATATTCAATAGTTTTCTGAATATTTTGTAGAAATAATACAAATTTTTAGTTAATTAACATTTATTATTTTTTACCAGTCATTATTGTTCAATATCTATTGACTGGTACTATTTCATATTATATAATAGAGTTACAATATTATAAGGGTGGTGTATTATGGACAATATAACTTCTATCTTCAGAGAAAAGAAATTAAAACTTACGCCTCAAAGATTAGCTGTTTATAAATATCTAATGAGTACAAAAGAACATCCTTCAGCAGAAACAATATATAAAGCACTACAACCAGAATATCCTACTATGAGTTTAGCTACAGTATATAAAGCACTAAAAACTCTAGTAGAAGTTGACTTAATTCAAGAAATCAACGTTGGTGAAGGTAACTTTAGATATGATGGTAATTCATGTGAGCATGCTCATATTCAATGTATTAATTGTAGTAGGGTGGATGACCTAGACAATATTTCATTTAAAAACCTAAACCAAACTGCTGAAGATTCTTCTGATTATAAAGTCTTATCTAACAGAATATTCTTCTATGGTATTTGTAGACAATGTCAGTAATTAAAGCTTAAACTAGGAAATTAAAAATAATTTTCTAGTTTTTTTTATTTATATATATGTTTATTTAAATTTGAATTTATCCTCTAATGACTTCATATAATAAAATGAGGTGATTATATGGCTAAATTTATAGTAATAAAAAAGAAAACTATTTTATCATCTTTAATAGTTTTATGTCTCTCTATATTTTTATTATGTTATTTTTTTATTTTTACAAATGATAATTATTCAGCAACAAATTTTACTCTAAGCACATTTACTAAAGATACTGATTCACTTGACCTAAATGGTGATGGCGAAATGGATTCATTAAATATACTTTCTGAAAAAAATCATTACATAATAAATATAAAAACACAAAATAAAGATTTTTCTTTAAAAAGTAAAGATAAATCTAATTTACTTGCTTCTAAATTATCTAATTGGCCTATTAAAATTAATACATTAGATTTATCAAGAGATGGGACTCCTGAAATAATAATAAGAGGCTCTAAGGATAATTCTCCTATTAATTATATTTTCACTTGGGATAATGGAGAATTTAATAATATTTATACATCTCAGGATAATATATTGGGCATTCTTGATTCTACCAACTCAAGAACTCCTAAAATTTTATCCCTTTCTTCTAGTAAAGGTGATTCATCAGTTGCTTCATTTGTTTTCAACGGAAGTAATATTAAGGACATAAGTTTTTCTAAACAAAAAGTTCCTGGACTTGCTTCTATTCAATCCTTTATTGATATAATTCAAGCACAATATGAATTATCTGAACCACCAAATATATTTTCTTCTAATATATCCAGTGATGAGCTAGGACTTTTATGGGGACTTGATAAAGAAAATTATCGTTATTCTTTTCAAAATGGATATTTTACTGATACTAAATGGGATAAAAACGGCGATGTTACAACATTAAATTGGGTTTTATCTTTCGAAGCAGTTAATAAATCAAAGTCTAATTCTCCTAAACAAGAGCTTTTACTTTATCTAACTGTAGAGAGAGATCCTTATAAAGAATTTAAAATATTGTCTATAAGAAAATCATAAAAAAATCAAAAGGCCGCTTTTGCGGCCTAAAAGGGGGATGGGGGGTTTTAGCTTTAATGAAGATTTCTCTTCATTCGCTATAGGAGAATACTTCTCCGGTACACTTATAGTATTGACTATGATATTTTTTTTATACATTATTATCCTTTAAATTTACTTAAAAGTCCCTTCTCTATATGCTTCTATAACTCTATCAAGGAAATTAGCCCTTTTAGGATCTACTATACTTTTTATTGCTATCAAAAGCTGTATGTTCTCATCTACTTCTTCTTCATTAAACAACTCATCTTTGTTATCATTATAGCTATTATTACTTCCCATCATATTTTTAAGGTTATTCATATCAATGTTATTTAAATCCATTCCACCTCCTAACCCTAATCCTGACATCATATTTTGCAATGCACCTAAATCAAATCCGCCTTGATTTCTATTATTACCTTGATTTCCTTGCATAAATCCTTGTAATGGACCAAGATTTAGATTGCTTAAATCAAATCCCTCTTTACTCATAGATGATAAAACATTCCCTATTTGTCCCATATCCATATTACCACCTAATAAACTCATTATTTGAGCTGGATTTATTCCAAAAGGATTATTTTGATTTATATTAGATTTATTCTGCTGATTATCATAACCTCCTTGTTCCCCTTTACGCCTATGCTTCTTTTTTGACATTTAGGCTCCTCCTATAAATTCCTCTTCACTTTATTATATGTATTAAATTAAAATATGTTTATATTTTAGGGCATTTTTTTGGAGGGCTAAAAGCCCTCCATCCTCTATACTAACAGCAGCAATTTTCTCCACCAAATAAGCTTGAGAATGAGCCTCCGCATAGTAAGAATAATAAGATTATTAAGCAAGATCTGTTATTATTTAAAACTCCAGATCCACAAGCTATTAATAAGAATATTATAGGTGATACACAACTATTCATTCCATTAAAAGCATTTCCGCAACCATTTCCATATGAGTTGCAGCACATATCTTGACAGCAGCAATCATGTTTCTTTTCGCGACATTTCTTTGACATAACTATCTCTCCTTTCTTATTTTAAGATTAGCAGCATCCGCCAAATAGATTTCCTAATCCACCGCATCCGTTATCGCAATCTCTACCGTTGCAAAGGAATAGAATTACTAATAGGAATAAATATGATGCGCAATTTCCAGTACCTGCTCCATATCCACATCCACAAGATTTTTGATTTTGACATCCGCATCCGTAGTTTCCACCACATGATCCGCTATAGAATAGGATTAAAAGTATCCATATCCAACTGCCAAATCCACATCCAGCATTAACTGGAGGGCATTGTGGTGCACATGAATCATTACAACCACAGGAATTTAAACCATTTAGAATTTCATTCATTTCCATAACTTACTCCTCCTTGAGATTTTTTTGTTGTTTTGTTGTTTATACTATATACTATTCTCTCGAATAATAATTGACACTGTTTTTTATTGTAATATTTTAAATTTTAATGATAAAAATAAAGAACCTATAGAGTTCCCCTCTATAGGTTCTTTAAATATACTATTCTTCAGTTATTTCTAACTCTTCTTCTTCAACTAAATCACCAAATAAATTATCAATTAAGGTATCTTTTCCCTTTTTATTTAATGATGAAAAGAAATAAAGCTTATCTTCTTTTCCAAGATTTAATGTATCTTTAATTATCTTCTCACTTTTTCTAATATCATTATTTGATAACTTATCACTTTTAGTAGCTACAACTATTTCATCATAACCAAAATGCTTAATCCACTCATGCATTTGAATATCATCTGCAGTAGGCTTATGTCTTGAGTCAACTAATAAGATAACTCTTTTTAATTCTTCTCTTCCAGTTAAGTAAGTTTCAATTGTATTTCCCCAAGTAGCCTTTTCCTTTTTAGAAACTTTAGCATATCCATACCCTGGTAAATCAACTAAATAAAATTCATCTCCATTTATCATAAAGAAATTTATTAATCTAGTTTTTCCAGGCGTTTGGCTTACTTTTGCTAAATGCCTTCTATTAGTTAAAGCATTTATTATTGAACTTTTTCCTACATTTGAACGGCCAACAAATGCAACTTCCGGAAGACCTGTTATAGGATACTGATCTCTTTTAACTGCCGATATTATAAATTCTGAATTTTTAATTCTCATCAATGGTATCAACTCCAATTATCGCTTTATTTAATACATCCTCAACCTGTTCTGCTAAAAGTATATTTAACTTATTTCTTACTGAAGAAGGTATTTTAACTATATCTTTTTCATTTTCTTTAGGAATTATTATAGTATCTATTCCAGCCCTAAAAGCCGCAATAGATTTTTCTTTTAATCCTCCAATTGCAACTACTCTGCCTGTTAAAGTTACTTCTCCAGTCATGGCAACATTGCTTCTTACTTTATTCTTTGTTAAAGCAGATACTATAGCAGTTATAATAGTTACACCAGCTGATGGACCATCTTTTTTAATTGATCCTTCTGGAAAATGTATGTGAATATCTTTAGTCTTATAAAAATCATCTTCTATACCAAATTTTGCTGCATTAGCTCTTACAAACCCAAATGCAATTTTAGCAGATTCCTGCATAACATCTCCAAGTTGTCCAGTTAGAACTAGCTTACCACTTCCATTCATTACTACAGCTTCAACTGGTAACGTATCACCACCTGCTGCTGTCCAAGCCATCCCCTTAACAACTCCAATTCTATCTTCTATATCTTTAACATCAAAAGTAAAATACTTTGCACCTAAATACTTTTCAACTCTATTAGTTGATATAGATATTGATTTTTTATTATTCTTTATCATTTCTGTTAGTGTTTTTCTAATTAACTTTGATAAAGTTCTTTCTAAACTTCTAACCCCTGATTCTCTAGTATAACTATTAATTACGTCTTTAATTGCACCTTCTGATATCTTAAATTGCTTCTCATCTAATTTATGTTCTTTTAACAACTTAGGTATTAAATGATTTTTAGCTATATGATATTTTTCTTCATAAGTATATCCTGATACTTCTATAACTTCCATTCTATCTAATAAAGGTGTTGGGATATTATCCAATGAATTTGCAGTTGTTATAAATAATATCTTTGACAAATCCATTTCCAGTTCCAAATAGTGGTCTCTAAAAGTATTATTTTGTTCACTATCAAGAACTTCTAACAATGCATCTGCTGTATTTCCCTTATGATCAAAACCTAATTTATCTATTTCATCAAATAATAATAAAGGATTATTTGTTTTTGCTTCTTTTAATGAATATGCAATTCTACCTGGAATAGCTCCTACATAAGTTTTTCTATGTCCCCTTATTTCTGCTTCATCTCTTACTCCACCTAATGAAATTCTAGTAAATTTTCTATTTGTAGCCTTTGCAATAGATTTAGCAATAGAGGTCTTACCAACTCCTGGAGGCCCTACTAAACATAAAATAGGTCCCTTTAAACTATTAGTGTATTGTTTAACAGCTAAATATTCAACAATTCTATCTTTAACTTCTTCTAATCCATAATGCTCATCATTTAGAATTTTTATAGCTTCATTAACATCAAAATTATCTTTACTTGATTTTGACCAAGGTATATCAAGAACCCAATCTAAATAAGTTCTAATTACATTACTTTCAGATCCTTGTCCTGACGCTGACTTTAATCTTAAAAGTTCATTTTCAGCTTTTTCACGAACATGCTTTGGAAGCTTTGCTTTTTTAATCTTTTCAGAATAACTTTCTATTTCTTTCTTCTCTTCATCTGCTTCACCAAGTTCTTCTTGTAATACTCTTATTTGCTCTCTTATATAGTATTCTTTTTGTGATTTATCAACGCTATCTCTAAGCTTCTTTCCTATTCTCTTTTCTACTTTATATATTTCAATTTCATTTTCTATTATAACAAGAAGCTTTTCTATTCTTTTTTTACAATTTAGTTCTTGCAGTATATCTTGTTTTTTCTCTTCATCATATATAACATATGATGCAACAACATCTGCAAGTTCACTATAATCTTTAACAGTATCAAATAAACTTAAAGCATTAGATTTAACATTATCTACTATCTTTATATATCTTGCAAAACTACTTCTTAAGCTTTTTATATATGCTTCTAGTTCTTCAATATCTTCCTCTTCTTTTGCCTCTTCTAAAGTATTTACCTCAGCTTCAAGATAACTTTTTTCACTATTAATATTTTTAAGTTCTCCTCTTTCAATTCCCTCTACAAGAACCCTTATTATGTCATTTGGTAATTTTAATAATTGTTTTATTTTACATATAGTGCCTATATTATAAATATCCTCTAAACTTGGATCCTCTAAATCATAATCCTTTTGAGTTGATAAAAATATATCTGTTTGATTTTCTATTGCAGCCTCTACTGCTGCCTTTGACTTTTCTCTACCAACGTCAAAATGTATTACCATATTAGGAAAAACTGTCATTCCCCTTAGAGGAATCAAAGGTATGTTTATTATGCTTTTACTCATTTTATTCCCCTCCATCTCACTTATACATTTCGTAACTTAACTAGTATACACATAAATTAGTTATTTTTCAATCTTTACAACTAAAAACTACTTATATTATAGCTATTTTACATTATTACCTTATTCTTGTCTATTTTAATTATTAATATAATAAATTAAAATAAAAAAAGATTGTATTATATAAAATATTCATCCAAAATTAATACATAAATTGAATATTTTTAATTTATAATACAATCCTTCTTCTATTCACTTTTAGCTGATAATATTTCCACTTTTCCTTTATTATATACTTCTTTTTCCATAGCTATATCAATTACTTCTTTTAATGTTCTTACTGGTATTACCTCAATACCTTTTAATTCACTAAAGCTATCATTCCAATTCTCTATAGGTATAATAACCTTGTTTGCTCCAGCCTTTTGTGCTGCAGATATTTTAGCAGATGCGCCACCAATAGGCTTAACACTTCCTAATAAACTTATTTCACCAGTCATTGCAACTTTATTATTAACTTTTATATTTTTTACAGCGCTATAAACAGCTGTCGCTATTGTTATACCTGCTGATGGTCCATCTACTGGCATTCCACCTGGTATATTTATATGTATATCATACTTTTCACACTCTAAATTAAACAAATTATTTAGTACAGTTAACACATTTTGAATTGAAGAATAAGCTGTACTTTTTCTTTTTATCTTTCTATTACTACTGCTAATTTCCTCTTCTTCTACTATTCCTGTTACTTTTAATTCACCTTTTCTATGGGAAATGGATCTTGCCGTTGCTTCTATCTCCATCAATATCCCAATATTTGCACCATGTACAGCCAAACCATTAACCATTCCAACTACCGGTTCTTCTTTTACCTTTTTATCTGGAATCTCTATATAATGACCATTTTCTATTACCCATTGAATATCTTCTATTGAAATTTCTTCTCTATTTTCATTAATAGCAACTCCTGAACTTAACTGAATTAAATTAACTACATCTCTACCATTAGTACAATATTTTGATATTATATCTAATCCTTTATCACATATTTTTAATCCAACTTTATTTACTGAATTTTTTGCTATTTTTTTTATTTCATCAGAATGTAATGATCTAAAGAATATTTCTACACATCTTGATCTTATTGCTGGAACTATTTCCTCTGGACTTCTTGTTGTTGCTCCAATTAATCTAAAATCTGCTGGTAAACCATTATCGAATATCTCTCTTATGTAATCTGGCATATTAGGATTTTCACTGCTATAATATGAACTATCTAAAAATACCTTTCTATCTTCAAGAACCTTTAGTAGTTTATTTAATTCTATTGGATGTAATTCTCCTATTTCATCAATAAATAACATCCCACCATGAGCTTTTGTAACCGCCCCTGGTTTTGGTTGTGGAATACCTGCAACCCCTAAGGACCCTGCCCCTTGATATATTGGATCATGTACTGAACCTATTAAAGGATCAGCAATTCCTCTTTCATCAAATCTAATTGTCGTTGCATCTATTTCTATAAACTTTGCATCACTTTTAAAAGGTGATTTGGCCATTTTTTTCGCTTCATCTAAAACTAATCTCGCTGCCGCTGTTTTACCAACACCTGGTGGACCATAAATAATAACATGTTGTGGATTTGGCCCACATAAAGCTGCCTTTAAAGCCTTTATCCCTTCTTCTTGACCTATTATTTCATCAAATGTTGTTGGCCTACTCTTTTCTGTTAATGGCTTTGTTAACTGAATACTTCTCATTTTAGCTAACTTATCCATTTCCTTTGTATTTTCTTTTTCAATTACCACTTTATTAACACTATTACTTTTATTATTGTTTACAATATAATATATAACTAATATCATCATTGTAATTTGTAGAATAACTAAAACCTCTGACATAATATTTCGCATTAAACTTTACAGTAAATGCACTCCTCCCTTCTTCCTCTTATATAAATATTATTAACTTAATAACATTTTAATATTCTATAAAAGAAGGAAATTTCTCCATGATTTTTCTCTATAAATATATATTGTAATACTAAAAAGTGTATAATTTTCTATAACAATAACAAATATTACTTTTTTTATTCTTTATGAAAACTTCTTAGTTTTGAAATTATTATCAATTTATCTATAACTTGGACATTTATTAATTTCCTAAAGAATAAAAAAGCTATCTAAAATATATTTAGATAGCTTTTAACAATTAGGCTGTTTCCATACCTTTTCTTTTCTTAGATTTTTTAGCTTTTAGTTGAGGCCTTACCTCTCCTTCTTGCAACTTAACAACTTCTGGAGATTTTTTTTCCTTTATACAACTTTCATTTATGATAACCTTTGATATACTTTCATCAGAAGGAATATCAAACATTATTTCTACCATCATTTCTTCAACTATGGATCTTAAACCTCTTGCTCCTGTTTTTCTTGAAATAGCCTCATCTGCTATTGCTTTTAAAGCATCATCAGTAAATTCCAATTCAACATTATCTATTTCAAATAACTTTTTATATTGTTTTACTAATGCATTTTTAGGCTTACTTAAAATATTAACTAAAGCATCATTATCTAAAGATTCTAAAGTTACTACTACTGGTAATCTACCAACAAACTCTGGTATTAAACCAAACTTTAATAAATCTCCAGGCATTATATCTTTTAATAATTTGCCCACATCTTTAGTTTGCTTTGATTGAATTTCCGCTCCAAATCCAATTGAACTTACAGTTGTTCTCTTTTCTATTATTTTATCAATTCCATCAAAAGCTCCACCACAAATAAATAAGATATTAGATGTATTTAATTGTAAGAATTCTTGATGAGGATGTTTTCTACCACCTTGTGGTGGTACTGAAGCTGTTGTTCCTTCTAGTATCTTTAATAAGGCTTGTTGAACACCTTCTCCAGACACATCTCTAGTTATTGATGGATTTTCAGATTTCCTTGCAATCTTATCTATTTCATCTATATAGATTATTCCTTTTTCTGCTTTTTCTATATCATAATCAGCATTTTGGATTAATTTTAATAGAATATTTTCAACATCTTCCCCTACATAACCAGCTTCTGTTAATGTTGTAGCATCTGCTATTGCAAATGGAACATTTAAAAACTTAGCTAAAGTTTGCGCTAAAAGTGTTTTACCTGATCCTGTAGGCCCTAATAAAAGTATGTTACTCTTTTGTAGTTCAACTTCATCATCAGCTAAATTTGAATTTATTCTTTTATAGTGATTATACACCGCTACTGATAAAGCTTTCTTTGATTTCTCTTGACCAATAACATATTGATCTAAATAATTTTTTATTTCGTTTGGTTTAGGAAGTGTTTTTGTATCTAATTCTATACCTTCCTCAAATTCATCTGCTATAATTTCAGAACATAAATCTATACATTCATCACAAATATATACACCTGGTCCTGCTATTAATCTTTTTACTTGTTCTTGATTCTTTCCACAGAAAGAACATTTCAATTGTTTCTTATCTTCATATTTAGCCATAAATTCACCTCACTTAGGTTACGCAAAATATTACTACTTATCGCTACCTTTATCATTTTTAGTAATTACTTTATCTACTAATCCATAATTCATAGCTTCATCTGCTGACATAAAGTAATCTCTTTCAACATCAACTTTTATTTTTTCTAATGGTTGATTAGTATTTTCACTTAAAATCTTGTTTAAAGAATCCTTTATCTTTAATATTCTTTTAGCATGAATATCAAAATCAGTTGCTTGACCTTGGAAACCACCTAATGGTTGATGTATCATTATTTCACTATTTGGTAGTGCAAATCTTTTTCCCTTTTCACCTGATGAAAGTAAAAATGATCCCATTGATGCAGCCATACCAATACAAATTGTTGATACATCTGGTTTAATATATTGCATTGTATCATAAATAGCCATTCCTGCCGTAATTGAACCTCCAGGACTATTTATGTAAATGTAAATATCCTTATCTGGATCTTCACTTTCTAAAAATAGTAGTTGTGATACAACTAAGTTTGCTGTAACATCATTGATTTCTCCACTTAGCATGATGATTCTATCTTTTAATAATCTTGAGAAAATATCGTATGATCTTTCCCCTCTACTCGTTTGTTCTACAACCATAGGAACTAAACTCATTTCATTCCCTCCTTCTATATTATTTACCCTATTTTATAATATATCCAAAATTATAAAAAACTAATTATATTAAATTATATAAAATTTTTTTTATTTTGTTAATGGATTATTTGAAATAATTGCCAGAAAAATTTTTTCTGGCAATTATACTAAATATCTATTTATTATTTTCTACTAAGAACTTCACAGTTTTTGCTGTTTTTACATCTGCTGTTAAAGCTTCTTTTTGATTGTTCATTAATAATTCAATCATTTTTTCATCGTTAGCTGAATACATTTTAGCAACTTCTTCTGCTTTTGCTTTTAATTCTTCTTCAGTTACTTCTATGTTCTCTGCTTTTTCTACTGCTTCTAATACTAAATCAGTTTTTACTTTTCTTTCAGCATTTTCTTTCATATAGTCTCTCATCTTAGCAGCATCTGTTCCTGTGAATTGGAAATATTGTTCTAAAGTTAACCCTTGATATTGAAGTCTTTGTTCAAGGTTCTTAACCATTGAATCTATTTCTTTTTCAACCATAATAGCTGGTAACTCAACATTTGCGTTTTCAACAACAGCATTTATTATAGCTTCTTCATGTTCTCTTTCTTCTCTTGCTTTATTGCTTTCTTCCATTTTCTTAGTAATATCTTCTTTAACTTCTGCTAAAGTATCAAAATCAGTTGTTTCTTTTGCAAATTCATCATCTAATTCTGGTAATTCTTTTACTTTTATTTCTTTTATAGCAACTTCAAATTTAGCTGCCTTTCCATTTAATTCTTCCTTACCATAGTTTTCAGGGAATGTTACATTAACTTCAACTTTATCTCCAACCTTAGAACCAATTAATTGGTCTTCAAAGTTATCTATGAAAGTTCCTGATCCTATTTCTAATGAATAATCTGTTCCTTCTCCACCTTGGAATGCAACTTCATCAACAAATCCTTTGAAATCAATAACAGCTATATTACCTTTTTCAATTTCTCCGTCTTCTTTGCTTTCTACTCTAGCATTCTTTTCTTGCATTTCTTTTAACTTAGCGTTTACTTCTTCATCTGAAACATTATATGTTGGTCTTTCTACTTTTAATCCTTTATATTCACCTAATTGAACTTCTGGATAAACTGTTACTTCAGCAGTATAAACGAAATCTTTTCCTTCTTCTGCAGTTATAACATCAACCTTTGGATAATCAACTGGTACTATATTATTTTCCTTTAATACTTCTGGATATGAAGCTTCTATTGCAAAGTTTACTGCATCTTCTAATAAAACTTCTACTCCATAATACTTCTTAACGATAGCCATTGGAACCTTTCCTTTTCTGAATCCAGGCACGTTGAAGTGTTTTGCATTCTTATTATAAGCTTTTAATATAGCTTGATTAAACTTTTCTGCTTCAACCTTTACTTCGAATTTAACAACATTAGTTTCTATTTTTTCCATTTTAGCTTCCATTGTATTCTTCCTCCTAAAATAGTAAATACTATCATAATTGATATAACTACGTTATTATACCATATAGTATTAATTGTTTTCAAATATTTGTTTTTTTATTTTTAGTGTTATTAATTTATAAGATCTCCATCATTATTTACATATTTAACATTACCATCTATTAAAACTTCTAAACCTTTTTCTTTAACTTCACCAAGTTTTACATCTTTTCCTTTTGATCCCCATAAAGTTGTATGTGTGTTGCTTGAAATATCTATAACCCATATATATTTATTTAGATCATATCCAAAGTATGGAACATTACTTATATATGCTATTTTATTATCGTTAATAAATTTTGCTTCTTTATTCCAATAATACCCTTTATAAGTTTCTAATATAATATCCTTTTTAAAAGTTTCTCCCTTGGGTGATGTATAGGAGTCTTTTGTTAAAACTTTTTCTTCTCCTTTATTATTAAATACTTTAATATTTTGACTTTCATCTATAGTTACAACACTTTTTTTATTATTACTAATTGAATAATAGATTCCATCTGGAAGTTCTTTTACTTCTTTTAATATAGCTTCCCCATTTTTATCTTCATACTCAATTTTTAGTACTTTTGAATTATTTACTTTTAACTCTAAAATCTTTACTTCTGGTTCTACAATTTTCTCCTCTAACTCTTTTTCTTCTATTGGCTTTTCTTTTTCTTCCTCTATTTTACCCTTATCTACCCATTGTTGAACCTTAGCTTTTATATTTGTAAAATCAAAGTTTTTTGCTGTCAATACCGCTGCTGTGAATCCTAGTGTAAAAAACGTAACAATAAATATTGTAGTAATAATTCTTCTACGTTTTCTCATTTTTCTTTCATAATCTCTACTAAATATACTAGGTTTTCTCACTGCTTACCTCCTGTTATCTATTAATTAAAATCACATAGATTATACACTACTATCTAAAAAACTATATAGAGATATTTTTTCTATTTTCTCTTTTTACAGCAACCACCTGCTCCTTTTGTCTTACAACATCCCCCTTTAGAAATCATTCCAAGTTCAATCATTTCTTCTGTAGTTAGCTTTACTTCATTTTTAGTGTAATCTTCATAATCTGGAGCATCTTTTAATAAGCTTGCTTTTTCTATCTTAATCATTTAAATTCACCTCTTATTTTAAATTATACATTAGTTTTTCTATTATTTCTTTTATATTTTCCCAATTTATCTTATTTTTTATTTGATAATTTAACATTATTTTCGAAAAAAGTTTTATTTTCGATAAATTTCATAAAAAGTATTGGATTTTCTTTCTAATTATATTATAATAATAATTGTAAATATAATGAAATTTATGTTATATTTTCTCAAATTAGCCCATACCACTTTTTTTAGTAATTTACTAAAAAAAGTTATAATAAAACCCCACAATATGTTCATTTATTCCCTTTCTTAAATGAACATAAAACCCTTTAACCTGTGCAATTATTTGTACAGGTTTTGTTTTATATAAATTTATACATATCCCATAGGGTTAGTATGTTGTCCATTTATTCTTATTTCCCAATGTATATGCGGACCAGTACTCATACCTGTTGAACCTACTAAAGCTATATTTTGTCCCCTTGCTACCTTTTGTCCAACTGATACTAATAAACTATTATTATGAGCATATAAAGTTTGTACGCCTTGTCCATGGTCTATAATAACAGTATTACCATATCCTGAAATCCAACCTACATATGCTACCGTTCCACTTTTTGATGCCTTAACATTAGACCCTTCTGCATCTCCTAAATCAACACCTGTATGAAATCCTGCTTGTCCAGTTACTGGGTTTATTCTTGGCCCATAAGGATCTGTAACTACTCCATATCCTGGTCTTAAAAAACTTTCTTGAGATGGGTCTCCAATAACACCACCACTGGTATTTCCTCCTGCAGATTCTCCAGTATTTCCACTATTATTATTAGCTTGGTTATTACTGCTATTTATACTTGCAAATATATTATCTAATTCCTGTTGAAGCTCCTTATTATATGAAATTAAATCTCCAATTTTATTTGCTATTTCTTTTTCTTTTTCAGAAAGAGAATTTACTAAGTTTGATTTTTGAGATTCTAGTGCCATTAGCTTATTCATTTGCTTTTCTTCTTCTTCTTGCTTAGCTATAAATTCCTTTTGAACACCTTTAAGCTCGTTCTTCTTAGCTACTACAGTTTCCTTCTGTACTTCTATCTCTTTAATAGTTTTAGCTAAAGCTTCTTTTTCTTCTTCAAGATTTTTCTTTAATTCCTTGCTTTGTTTTATTAATCCTTTATCTATATTTATTATTCTAAATATATTATCAATAGTACTAAATAAACTACTAAAACTTTGACTTCTTAATAGCATATAAATATATTGAGTATTTATATCCATTTTATAATAACTTCTAACTCTTTTAGCTAACATCTCTTCTGTTAGTTTAACTTCTTTTTCTTTTTCTTTAATTAAACCTTCTTTACTTTGAATTTCATTTTCAGTTTGCGATATTTTATACTCTATACCATCTATTTCTTTTTGTACATCATCGATTTGATCTTGATAAAATTTAACATCGCTTTTAGCTGCTTCTAATGATTTACTTTGTTCTGTTATATTATTAAGTATTCCATTTAGCTCATTAGATTGATTTTCCTTTTCCGAATTTACTTTATCCTTTTCATTCTCTAGCTTATTTATACTTTCTTTATTATTTTCTATTTTATCTTTTAATGAATTACTAGTTTCAGCCCATGTAACTATATTAACTGTAAAAATTAATGTAATTCCAACAACTGCACCTCTTATAACTCTTCTTTTCACTTGTCATCCCCCTTAATATTACTGTAAACTAAATTTTTGTATATCATCTATTATCCATTTTCCTTCAAAAAACTCCATAGTAGTTAAATACATATCTTCCATAGGTTTTTTAACAAATGGTAATAGTTTTTTATATATACTGTAATTTATTTTTGTAACTATCTTTGCTGTGTATTTATTATTTTCAAATTCAAATTCACTACTTTCGATTTCAGTATTTAATTCACTTAATTCATAATTGTTTTTAAATAAAAAGCTCTTTCTTTCTATTCCATCATAAATCTTTTCTTTTGTTTCTTCTTTTGTTAATCCAATTAAGTTATAATCTCTTTTATTTAACGCTTCAAAAACACTTTCATAAAAGTTTTTAGTAGTATTATTTATATCTGATATTAATTTATCATTAACCATGTTTATGTTTAAGTTTATATTAGGGATATCTGTTACTAAAACTTCTTCTCCCTTTATTTTTCCCCATGGAAATTCTTTTTCTATAAAAATATTAATATTTTTATCTTTAGGGATTGGTCCATAGTTAACTATATCTTTAACCTTTTTTCCAGTATTTTTTTCATTAATAAATACATCTGCATCTTGAAATTTTGAAGACAAACTGATATTAATAGCATTTAAATCTAAAGTTACATTTTCATTTTGCATTAGATAAACTTCTTTTTCATTTTTCACATCACCATAAGGAGTGGATAATTCTCCTCTAATACTATATACTCCAGGAACTAAATTTGTCTTTACCCTTGCACCCTGTAAAAGTTCATTTTCCAAATATATTTTTGCTTCTTTAAAATTAGTTTCAACCTTTATAGATACAGGATGTAACTCTAGATAATAGCTTTTTTCAAAAAACTTTTTCCCTTCTTTTATACTAAAAAGTTTGCTATTTCCATTAGACCTTAAATCTTTAATAATATTATCTACTTTAGAACTATCACCTTTATAATATTTTATTAATGGCTGTAATTCTGAAATCTTAATCTTCTTCCCTTCCATTTTTACATTTCCAGAAATCTTATAACTCTTACCTTGCTTTAAAGCAACCTCTAAGTTTTTAATCAAAGTGTCTTCTGAAGAAATAGAACTTCCTATATAAAATCCAATTCCTAGAAACATAATAACTACTGCTAGAAATATATATTTTCTTCTTTTAAAAAAGCTTTTAAAATTACTTTTTCTAAGTTCTTTTAATTCATTTGTAAATTTAATAAGTTCTTCTTTAATTTTTGAAAAAAAGATCTTTATTTTATCCATTAGGCTTCACTCACTCTATTCTAAAATATCTATTATCCATTTTTTGCAACTTGTGCATTTATATATTCTTATTACAAATAAATCTAATAGCTCTCCAACCTTTGCTTCTCCTAATTTTAAAGCTTCTTCCTTTGTAATAAATTCATCTTCAGAATTTAAAAATCCTGGTATCTCAACTATGTAGTTTTCTTTTGTTTTTTCACAACAATCATTTAGATCTACAACCTCTATTTTTTCATAATCTAATGAACTACTTAGTTCTTCTATAATAGGCAATATATCTTCAAACTCTTCTATCTCATCTAAAAATTCTTCCTTATAAAACACTAAATCCTTTATTCTGAATAATTCTCTCATATTGCGCCACCTTTTTCGTTGATTTTATATTTATTTTATCCTTATTGATAGGATATATCAAGGAAATTAATAGTATTAACTTTAATATTAATTTAGTTATGTTATAATTTAGTAAATATTTATAACTTTTATGGAGGTAAAATATTATGATTTTTGATAGCCATATGCATTCAAAATTTTCTACTGATAGTAATATGAAAATTACTGATGCAATTTCAACTGCAAAAGAAAAAAATCTTGGAATTATAATAACTGATCATATGGATTTAGATTACCCTTCTTTAAATGAATTTAAATTTCATGTTCCATCTTATTTTAAAGAATATGAAAACTATCGTTGCCATTCACTATGCCTTGGAATAGAAATAGGTCTTGCTGAAAGTACACTTATAGAAAATGAACAATTAACATCATCTTATAATTTTGACTTTGTACTGGGTTCTATTCATAATGTTAATAACATGGATATATATTTAGATTATGTGAAAACTAATTATTCTAAAAGAGAATTAATTCAATACTATTTGGAAAATATGCTTAATTGTATTAAGCTTTATAACAACTTCGACTCATTATCACATATAGATTATTTATGTAGATATACTTCATTTGAAAATAATGAAATAGATGTAACTTTATATAAAGATATTTTAAGTGAAATATTTAAAACATTACTTTCTAAGAATAAAGTAATAGAATTAAATACAGCACGATTAAATAATAAAACTTCAAGAGACTCACTTTTAGAAATTTATAAACTTTATAAGGATTTAGGTGGAAAATATGTAACTTTAGGCTCTGATGCACATACCCTTAATTCTATAGGTAGAAATTTTAATGTTGCTCAAGATATGATAAGTATTCTTAATCTTAAAGGAGTTTATTTTAAAGATCGTAATATACAACTATTTTAATCAATACGTTAATAAAACCCTTGTTAAATAGATACCTCTTTAATCTACTTAACAAGGGTTCTTACTTTATATAAATTATTTTATATTTTAAACTTTTGAATTAATGTATTTAGATTTTCTGAATAATCTTTTAATATCTCAGATTGTTGAGCCATTTCTTGTAGTCCTGATGACTGCTCTTCTGATGCCGCACTTACCTCTTCAGTAATAGCTGCTGTTTCTTGTGATACAGCAGCAACTTCTGATATCTTTGAAACAACCGTATCTTTATTTTCATTTATTTTATCTAACGAAGTATTAAATAATTTTATATTTTCCTCTAAAGTATTAATCATATTATTAATTATTTCAAACTTATCTTGTGTTACCTCTAAACTTTCTCCTGTTTCTTCATTTAACTTTTCAGTAGTTTTGGTTTCTTCATAAAGTTCCTTTATGCTTCCCTTTATCTCAGCTATTACTCTATTAATTTCTTCTGCTGATTTTGCTGATTCTTCTGCTAATTTTCTAACTTCTTCTGCCACAACAGCAAATCCTTTTCCAACTTCACCTGCTCTTGCTGCTTCTATACTTGCATTTAACGCAAGAAGGTTTGTTTGATCTGTAATAGTTCTGATTGTATCAATTATAATTCCTATTTCTTCTGATTTAGTCGATAATATATCTACCTTGCTTGAAATGTTATTACTAGCATCTCTATTTTTTTCATAAGTTCTACTTAAATTCTCTAAAGCTATTGCCCCCTCTTTTGAAGACCCTTTAACTTCATTGGATGCTTCTAGCATCTTTTTAGAATTAACTATAGATTTATTAACTTCACCTTCTAATATATTTACTTTATTTACACTTGAATCTAACTCAGCTGCTTGATCTGTTGCTCCCTCTGCTATTTGTTGTATTGATTTTGCTACTTCCTCACCAACGCTACTAGATTCTTTTATTATTCCAAATAATGTTTCTGATCCCTCATTTACTTTACTTGCTGCTTCTTTTACACCACTTAAAAGCACTACCATATCATCAATTACCGTATTTAATGCATTAATCATAGATTTTATTTCTTCATTATAGTAGAACTTTAATGAAACTTTTTCTGTAAAATCTCCACCTTTTATTTTATCCAATATTGCTACTACTTGATTTATTGGATTTGTTAATTTACCTATAAAAATCTTTGCAAATATACTAGCTAAAATTATTATTACTAAAAATATTGCTAAAGGAACTAAAATTGCTTTTAAAAGTACCATAAACAATTCACTCTTTGGTACAAATATTGCTATAGTTAATCCACTTTCTTTTTCTATTGCTTTATAAGTTAAATAAGAATTATCATCTATTGTTATATCTTTCTTAGAGTTATTATCTATTTTTTCAACTTCTTCTATCCATGAATAATCCTTAGAAGTTTTACCTATTAAACTACTATCTTTATGAGCAATAATAGTTCCATCAGGACTTAAAATACTAACAAAAGCTTTATTTCCTAATTCCATTTTTTGAACTATATTAGAAAATCTATCAAGATTTTTATCTAAAGCTATAACCCCTTGCACTTCACCTTTATCATTTTTTACCAATTTAGAATAAGTAACAACTATTTTTTTGCTTCCTATATCTTCATACGGTGGAGATACTACAACTTGTGATGGATTATTTATTGCTGCCTTATACCACTCCCTACTCCTTGGATCAAAATCTTTTCCCAAATCTTCAGAAGGTGCTTCTATAAACTTTCCATTTTCAAGTCCCATATATACAAACATCATATCTTCATTTGTTTTTATATAGCTTTGCATATCCTTTTCAAGCCATATCATTTCAGCATTTTTATTATCATTAGCTCCTTTAGCATTTGCATTTATAGATAAATATTCTATATCCGATATGCTATTTAAATGACTATTACTTACAGCCTCTTGTATTGTTTCTATACCATTTTTATTAATTATCTCTAGATACTTATTTATATTACTACTAAGAGAATAAAAATTTACTATTCCCATTATTAAAATAGGTATTATTGATGTTAAAAGTAAAAATTGGAATATCTCTCTTTTTAAAGTCCTTTTTTTGTTATTTTTCATTTTTTCCCCCTTGTTTAAAGTTCCCTATTTATTGCTTTTCAAATTTTCTGAACTTATATACTTTATTATCGTAATATATAAAATTGAGTTTAGATAAAAGCAACTAAATTTCAACATTTTTTTATTTAATTTATTTGTTTTTTTAAATAAATATTTATATTAATTAAAAAAGGTCTTATATAATTATTTTTAAGTGTATAAATATTAACTACATACTCTTTAATCTAACTAATCTTTTTTTACTTAAATTTAAATCTACCAAAAACTCTCCCCACTATATAATTTTATAATTATGCATAAATAATTATATATTTTTATTAACTTACACCACTCCAAGTACTTAAGTGATTCCTTTTAAAACACTATATAACAGCTTTATAACTTGTGTAATTTCTTTCAAAAGTGTCTACAACTTTGCTTTCTAATAATATTACAAAAATATTTATGAATAATTTTAATTTTATATTGCATAATTATTCATAAATATGTATAATTATAAACATCAATTTGATTCCAGTTTTTACAATCAAAAATATGTTTTAAATTTTATAAGGGGGCTTTTAATATGAAAAAATATAATAAAGTAGTTTTAGCTTATTCAGGAGGATTAGATACATCTATAATTATTTCTTGGCTTAAAGAAACTTATGGTTGCGAAGTAATTGCAGTAGTTGGAAATGTTGGACAAAAAGATGAATTAGTAGGTTTAGAAGAAAAAGCACTTATGACCGGGGCATCAAAGTGTTATATAGAAGATTTAACTAATGAATTCGTAAATGAATATATTTTCCCTACTATTCAAGCAAATGCAATATATGAAGGAAAATATCTTCTAGGAACTTCTTTTGCAAGACCAATAATAGGAAAGCGTATTGTTGAAATAGCATTAGAAGAAGGTGCCGATGCAATTTGTCATGGATGTACAGGAAAAGGTAATGACCAAGTCAGATTCGAGCTTGCTATTAAAGCTTTTGCACCTGATATGCCAATTATTGCACCTTGGAGAATATGGGATATTAAATCTCGTGAAGAAGAAATTGAATATGCTTTAGATAGAAAGATTCCAATCTCTATTAGTTACGAAACAAACTATAGTAAAGATAAAAATTTATGGCACTTAAGTCATGAAGGTCTTGATTTAGAGTTTCCTGAAAATGAACCTAAATACGAAAAAATATTGGAAATGTCAAATACTCTTGAAAATGCACCTAACACTCCTACCTATATAACTTTAACTTTTGAAAAAGGAATTCCAGTTGCATTAAATGGCAAAAAACTTGATGGTGTTTCTTTAATAGAGAAGCTAAATAAACTTGGTGGCGAAAATGCCATAGGTATTATAGACATGGTAGAAAATAGACTTGTTGGCATGAAATCTAGAGGTGTATATGAAACCCCAGGTGGAACTATTTTATATAAAGCTCATAAAGATTTAGAAGAAATTTGTTTAGATAAAGAAACTTCTCACTATAAAGAAATAATAGCTTTAAAATTTGCTGATATTGTCTATAATGGCTTATGGTACACTCCTCTTAGAGAAGCTCTTCAATCTTTTGTAGAAAAAACTCAAGAAAATGTTACAGGCGAAGTAAAGCTAAAGTTATACAAAGGTAATATAGTTAATGCAGGCATGACTTCTAAGTATTCATTATATAGTGAGGAATATGCAACTTTTGGAGAAGATGTAGTGTATAATCAAAAAGATTCAGCTGGATTTATAAACTTATTTGGATTACCTATTACTGTAAAAGCAAAAATGGATGCGCTAATTAATAAATAAAGGATAGTGAAATATATGAAACTTTGGGGTGGACGATTTGAAAAAGGAGTTAATAATCTTGTAAATGACTTTAACTCTTCAATAAAAATAGATTCAAGAATGTATAAAGAAGATATAATAGGAAGCCTTGCTCATGTTAAAATGCTTGGAAAACAAAATATTATATCTAAAAAAGATAGTGAAAAAATATATGACGGTCTTAATACAATACTAAAACGTCTAGAAAATAACGTTATTAAAATAGATGAATGTGCTGAAGATATTCACAGTTTTATAGAAAGTACCTTAACTTACTATATTGGAGATGAAGGAAAAAAGCTTCACACTGGCAGAAGTAGAAATGATCAAGTTACTCTTGACACTAAATTATATTTAAAAAAATATCTAGTACAAATTTGTAATGATATTTTAAACCTTCAATTTATTCTTTATAAAATAGCAAATGAAAATATTAAAACAATAATGCCAGGATATACTCATATGCAAAAGGCTCAACCTATAACTTTTGCACATCACATATTAGCCTATTGTGAAATGTTTAAAAGAGATTTAAGTAGAGTTTTAGATTGCTATAAAAGACTTGATGAAATGCCCCTTGGAAGTGGTGCATTAGCAACTTCTACTTATCTACTTGATAGAAACTTAGTAGCTAATGAACTTGGATTTTCAAAGATAACATTAAATAGTCTAGATTCAGTATCTGATAGAGATTATGTAATTGAAACACTTTCATGCTTATCTATGATAATGATGCACCTTTCAAGATTTTCTGAAGAAATTATACTATGGTGTACTAATGAGTTTAATTTTATTGAGCTCTCTGATGAATATAGTACCGGAAGTAGTATTATGCCTCAAAAGAAAAATCCCGATGTTGCTGAACTTGTCAGAGGTAAAACAGGTAGGGTTTATGGTGATTTAATAACAATGCTAACAGTTATGAAAGGAATCCCCCTAGCCTATAATAAGGATATGCAAGAGGACAAAGAAGCTTTATTTGATGGCTTAGATACAGTTTCACTCTCACTTAGAACTTTTTCTGGAATGATTGAAACAATGAAAATAAACAAAGATGTAATGAAAAAAGGCGCTTCTTTGGGATTCACAAATGCTACTGACGTTGCTGATTATCTAGTGAAAAAAGGTATGGCCTTTAGAAATGCTCATGAAATAGTTGGAGAAATAGTTTTATATTGTATAAAAGAAAATATTTCTATTGAAGAGTTACCTTTAGAAGTTTTTAAAAATTTCTCCCCTATTTTTGATAACGATATATATGAAGCCATTGATTTAATAACTTGTGTAGAAGAAAGAAAAGTATTTGGTGGTCCAAGCTTAACTTCCATTAAAGCTCAACTTCTATCATTACTAGAATTTATAAATGAAAGAAAGGAATATGTAAAATGTTTAAAGTAGGAATAATAGGTGCTACTGGATATGTAGGCGCTGAACTAGTTAGAATACTTCTAAATCATCCTACTGTTATCCTAAATTCTATAAGTTCAGTTTCTTATGAAAACCAAAATATTTCTGATATTTATCAAAATTTATTTTCCCATACACATTTAAAACTTGTATCACAAGAAGAGATTATAGAAAATTGTGATATTATTTTTTCTGCTCTTCCTCATGGTTTAAGCGAAGATATAGCAAAGAAATGTTTTGATAACAATAAAATTTGTATAGATCTTGGAGCTGATTTTAGGCTTAATAATGAAGAAAATTATAAACTTTGGTATGGAAAAGAGTATAAACATAAAACCCTTCACAAGTTTAGTTTATATGCTTTACCAGAATTAAATAGAGATAAAATTAAACTTTGCAAAATAATTGCAAATCCTGGTTGTTATCCTACTTCAATAAATCTTGGATTACTTCCAGCATTAAAAAATTCTTTAATTGAAACTAACAATATAATATGTGATTCAAAATCTGGAACAACTGGTGCTGGAAGAGGACTATCTTTAAAAACTCATTATCCTGAAACAAATGAAAATTTTGCTCCATATGCAATAGGTTCTCACAGACATACATCAGAGATTGAAGAATGTTTATCTACTATAGCTAACAAAGAAGTTAGCGTAACTTTTACACCTCACCTTCTTCCAATAAATAGAGGTATATTATCCACAATTTACTGTACGCCTAAACCTAACCTTAACCTTGAAGAAATTTATAAAGTATATTGTGAAACTTATAAAGATGAACCCTTTGTTCATGTTCTTCCATTAGGTGAAACAGCTTCTATTAAAAATATTAAGTATACCAATAATTGCCATATATCATTACATTTAAATCATAAAAAAAATGGATTAATAATTATAAGCACTATTGATAATATGCTTAAAGGAGCGGCTGGACAAGCAGTTCAAAATATGAATATTATTTTAGGTGTTAATGAAAAAACAGGGCTAGATTTCATAGCACCAGCATTTTAAGTAAATAATTATTTAGAGTTTTATACAATAAGGGGGCTATTTAAATGAACATATCTAAAAATTTAACTATAACTTCTCCAATTGGTTTTTTAGCTTCTGGAATACATTGTGGTTTAAAGAAAAGCAGTTTAAAACTTGATTTAGCTCTAATTTATTCTGAAGTTCCTTCAAACGCTGCTGGAGTTTATACAAAAAATAAAGTAAAGGGAGCTCCTATTTATATAACTAAAGAGCACTTAAAAAATAAAAAGGCACGAGCTATTATAATTAATAGTGGAAATGCTAATACCTGCAATGGTGAAGATGGACTATTAAAAGCAAAGAAAATGGCTGAATTACAAGCTAAAAATTTAAAAATAAAAACAGCTGATGTATTAGTAGCTTCTACCGGAGTAATAGGTGTTCCTTTAAATATAGATGCAATAAAAAATGGAATTCCACTTCTTACAAATAAATTATCTAAAGAAGGTTCTTCTTATGCAGCTAGTGCAATAATGACTACTGATACTTTCAAAAAAGAACTTGGGATAGAATTTGAGATTACTAATAAAAAAATTACACTTGGAGCAATTGCAAAAGGTTCAGGAATGATTGAACCAAATATGGGAACAATGCTTTCTTTTTTAACAACAGATTTAAATATTTCTTCTGACCTTCTACAGGACGCATTAAAGGAAAGTACTAAAATTAGCTATAACAGAGTCAGTGTAGATGGGGATACAAGTACTAATGATATGGTTTTAATACTAGCTAATGGATTAGCTGAAAATAAAAAAATAACAGAAAAAAATAATGATTATTATACATTTTTAGAAGCATTAAATACACTAAATATAAGTATAGCCAAGCTTATAGCTAAAGATGGTGAAGGAGCTACTAAACTTATAGAGTGTATTGTATCTGGGGCAAAATGTGAAAAAGATGCTGATAAACTATCTAAAAGCGTAATAAACTCTAATTTAGTTAAAACAGCTATATTTGGTAGTGATGCTAATTGGGGAAGAATACTATGTGCTTTAGGCTATTCTGGAATAAACATAACACCATCTAAAATTGACCTTTCCTTTAAAAGTTCCGTTGGTAAAATTCAAATATGTACAAATGGTTCTGGATTAAACTTCGATGAGAAAAAAGCTAAAGAAATACTTCTTGAAAATGAAGTTACTATTTTGATAAATCTAAATGATGGCCACTACTCTTCAATAGCTTGGGGCTGTGATTTAAGCTATGACTACGTAAAAATAAATGGAGATTATAGAAGTTAAATATAAGGGGGCTTTAAAATATGAATCATTCTGAACATGCTAGTATATTGGTACAAGCTCTCCCATATATACAAAGCTTATATGGGAAAATAGTAGTTGTTAAATATGGTGGTAATGCAATGATAAGTGAAGAACTTAGAGAAACTGTTATCAATGATATTATTCTTATGAAATGTATTGGAATACAACCGGTTGTAATACATGGTGGTGGTCCAGATATATCTAACTTTTTAAATAAAATTGGAGAAGAAAGTACTTTTATAAACGGACTTAGATATACAGATGAAAATACTATAGATATAGTTCAAATGGTTCTTGCAGGTAAAGTTAATAAAGACTTAGTTACTTTAATAGAAAGTTCTGGTGGAAAAGCACTAGGCTTGTGCGGAATGGATGGATCTCTTATTAAGGCAAAAAAATTAAAAAAGGAAGTTGATTTAGGATATGTTGGAGAAATTTCATCTATTAATACAGATATTTTAAATATAGCTATGTCATCTGGATATATTCCAGTTATAGGTTCTGTAGCACTAGGAGAAGAAAATAATCAAATTTATAATATAAATGCTGATACATGTGCAGCTAAAATCGCTTCTGCTTTAAAAGCTGAAAAACTTATTTTGCTTACAAACGTTCCAGGTGTAATGTCTGACTCATCTAATAAAAATACTCTAATCTCTACTTTAAGGCTTCATGAAGTGAAAAAGCTTACTATGGATAACATAATAAAAGGTGGCATGATACCTAAAATAGATTGTTGTGTTGAAGCTATTAGAATGGGTGTTAAAAAAGCACATATAATAGATGGCAGAATTAAGCATTCAATCTTACTTGAATTACTGTCTAATGAAGGAATCGGAACAATGATTTACTAACTTTAAATATCGATTATTTTAGGGGGCTATATTTATGATTAATAACTCAAATCCCTTAATGAATACCTACTCCTATCTACCAGTTAATTTAGTTAAGGGAAACAAATGTAAATTATATGATAATAACAATAAAGAATATATAGATTTTACAAGTGGCATTGGTGTTAATAGCCTAGGTTATAACCATACAGCCTGGATTGAAGCTGTTAAAGTTTCAGCTTCTACCCTTCATCATATATCAAATTTATTTCTAAATGAAAATACATTAAAATTAGCTAATAAACTTACCTCTCTTTCTAAAATGGATAAAGTTTTCTTTTCTAATTCAGGAGCTGAAGCTAATGAAGGTGCTATAAAACTTGCAAGAAAATATAGTTTTGATAAATACGGCTTTGATAGAAATAAAATATTAACTTTAAAACAGTCCTTTCACGGTAGAACGCTAGCTACTTTAAAGGCAACTGGACAAGATAAATTTCACAACTATTTCTTCCCCTTTCCTGATGGATTTGATTACGTAGAAGCTAATAATATTGATAACTTCAAATCCAAACTAACTAATAATGTTTGTGCAATACTTATGGAGTCTATTCAAGGTGAGGGTGGTGTATTTCCTTTAGATAATATCTTTGTACAAGAGGTAGTTGAAATATGTAATAAAAAAGATATTTTGGTTATTTTTGATGAAGTTCAATGTGGAATTGGAAGAACAGGTAAATTATTTGGATTTAATCACTTTAATATAAATCCAGATATAATTACATTTGCTAAAGGAATAGGTGGAGGACTCCCTATTGGTGGATTCTTATGCAATAAAAAATTATCTACCGTTCTAAACCCTGGTGATCATGGAACAACTTATGGTGGAAACCCTGTTGCTTGCTCTGCAGCTTTAGTAGTCTTAGATACTATATGCAATGATGAAATTTATAGAGAAATAAGTAAAAAAGGTGAACTTATAAAAAAATCATTAGAAGCTCTTAATTCACCTGTTATAAAAGAAATTAGAGGGCATGGTTTGATGATAGGAATAGAAACAACTTTAGAATCATCTTTAATTCAAAGAGAAGCTTTATCTAAAGGATTATTAACATTAACTGCTGGTAAAAATGTTATAAGATTACTTCCTCCGCTTATTATAGATTATGAAGATTTATCTAAAGGAATAGAAATATTATCAAATTCAATAAATAAGTTAAGTAAAAATTAATATTAGGAATTTAATATATTTAAATTAATCTTGGTTTACATATATTATTTCTAATTAAATAAGGGGGCATATTATGGAAAAAGATTTATTAAAAATGGAGAATCTATCTAAAGAAGAAATCCTTGATATATTAAATCTTGGGGATCAATTAAAATACGAAAAGAAGCATGGAATAGAACATCATCACTTAAAGGGAAAATCTCTCGGAATGATATTTGAAAAATCATCTACTAGAACTAGAGTATCCTTTGAAGTTGGAATGTATGACTTAGGAGGTTATCCCCTATTCTTAAGTTCAAAGGATCTCCAAATAGGCCGTGGAGAACCTATAGAAGATACCTCTAGAGTTTTATCTAGATACTTAGATGGAATAATGATAAGAACCTTTGAACAAAAAGAAGTTGAAACTTTAGCTGAATGTTCTTCTATCCCTATAATAAACGGGTTAACTGATGATGAACATCCATGTCAAGTTCTTGCAGATTTAATGACAATTAGAGAAAATAAAAATCTTCTTGAAGGCTTAAAGGTTGCTTATATAGGTGATGGAAACAATATGGCACACTCTTTAATAATAGGTTGTTTAACTGTTGGAATGCATATTTCAATTGCAACTCCAAATGACTATAAACCAAAAGATTATTATATAAATAAAGGTATTGAAATATCAAAAAAAGAAAATTTAAATTTTATAATTACTTCCTCACCTAAAGATGCAATAAAAGATGCTGATGTTGTTATTACTGATGTTTGGGCTAGTATGGGTAAAGAAAGTGAAGCTACTAAAAGAATACGAGATTTTAAAGACTTTAAAGTAAATTCTAATTTAATGGAACTAGCAAAAGCTAATGCTATAGTTCTTCATTGTTTACCTGCTCATAGAGAAGAAGAAATTTCTAATGAAATATTTGAAAAACACTCCAGTATTATCTTTGAAGAGGCAGAAAATAGACTTCATGCCCAAAAAGCTATATTAGTTAAATTATTAAAATAACTGATACTTTATAACTAGAAGAACTTAGTTTTTTTAAGTTCCTCTAGTTATTTTTATTATTTAATTAATTCAAAAGCCCTAATTATTTACAGTTTATTTCACATTATATTCATTCCAAATTTATACTATTTGACAAAACCATAATAATGTAGTGTATACTATGTACTATATATTTTTGACTATAATAAAATATGGAGGTTGACTTTATGGCAAAAAAAATTGTATGTTGTCTTGCAATAATAGCTTTGTCTTTAAGTGCAAGTTACACTACATTTGCAGAACCAAATACAACTGAAAGACAAACTATAGAAGAAAGTAAAATAAAATATCAACAACTTGATAATCAAACTTTAGAAATTAATTCAGAAATTACAAAACTAAATAATGAAATTGAAGAATTAAATAATTCTATCCTTAAAAATAATGATGAAATAGACTCAACTACAATTCAAATTAATTTAATAAACTCACAAATGGAAGATGCAAAAAAGAATATAGAGGAAAATCAAAAAACTTTAGATAATAGAATACGTTCTATGTATAAAAGTAATTTAACAGCAAGTACACTTTCTTATTTAATAACTTCTGAAAGTATATTTGATATGTTTAATAGGGTACAAGCTATTTCAAAAATTATTCAACTTGATAAGCAAATTATTAGTGATATAAAAGAAAAAACTAAATTTTTAGAAGAAAGTTCTGATAGTCTTAAGAAAAAAAATAATGATCTTAATTATTTAAGGGAATCTATGGAGAATGATTTAAATAAATTAGTTGAAAAACAAAAAACACAAGAAAATACATTAGCTGATTTAAATGCTAAGAAAGAAGAAATGTCTTCATTAATTGAAGCTAACGAGAAAGAACTTATTTCTCACCCTATTGCTGTTATTAACTCAGATTCATCTACAAGTTCTCAATTACAAGAAGCTATTAATACTTTACAATTTTTAATTCCTCAACTTAATAGTGAATATGTAATTGGATTATCTCAAGATGCTATTTCTGCAGGTAATGCTAGAATACAAGAAATTACAAATTTAAATAATATATCTAATAGCTCAAATAATTCAACTTCCAATAACCAAAGTACACCAGATAAATTAATTACTACATTTACAATGTCAGCTACTGCATATAGTGGTGGAACTTTAACTGCTATGGGCTTAAAACCTATACGAGATCCAAATGGCATAAGTACAATAGCTGTTGATCCATCTGTTATCCCCCTTGGGTCTAAGGTCTTTGTTGAAGGCTATGGATATGCTATAGCTTCTGATACTGGCGGTGCAATTAAAGGAAATAAAATTGATTTATATCTTAATACTCATGAGGAATGTATTGCTTTTGGAAGGCAAAATGTAACATTACAATTAGTTGCTAAACCTGGTGAATGGTAAAATATAAAAAGGAATTTTAAGTATTAATTTTAATATAATACTTAAAATTCCTCTTTTACTATATTTATTTTTCCAAATAGTTTATAACATGCTTTATTATCATATTAATACTTCCATCACCATTTCTTTGGATTTCAAATCTAGTATTGTCATTATATGCTTCTTCATTTATATATAAATCAATATCTTTATCAACTTTCAATCTAACTCTTTTAAGCTTTTTTTCAACCCATTGCTTATCAATAGAAATTTCATCATCAAGTCCATGACTTCTTACAAAGTTAGAAAAATCCTCCTTAGCATGAGGTTCTTCTTTAAACAACTCATGAGATAAAGCCTCTATATTTATGCTTTCTTCTTCCTTTAACTTACTTTTAACTGTAGTTCTTATTCTTTCTGCCTTATCAGCATCTTCAACAATATTACTTCTAGTCCAAGTTTCTGCTGCTTTTAAAAATGTCTTTGTCATATCTCTTTCATTTGTTATTATAGAACATCCTAAAAAGTTATTTATAAAATAATTTGCTCCATACTCTTCTTCGTCTTTGCTCTTTTTTTGTTTATCTATAACCATAAGATTATACCCTTGATTTTCTCTTATAGGTTTTATAAATGCTGCTTTTTGTATTCTTTGACTACTTGCAGGTAATCCAGCAGACTGTGGAACTATACCAATTCCAATTTTATTTTCAACAAAATCAACTTGATGAGTAAAATTCTTTACATAATCCATTTTCAATATTCCAATCATTGGACCTTGATCTGTAACTAAAGATACTACTAATAAATCACAGGATGGAATATTAACATTACTTTTTATAATAATAAATAGCTGTCTTGCTAATTCTTGAGAAAGTCCTATAAGATCAGAATCTATTCCATTTAAAAAATCTTGAGATACTTCTTTAACAATATTTCTTTCCGGATTAAATATAGCATATTTTAATTCTTCATCTTTAAAACACTTCTCTATATGTCTATATAAAAATTTATATATATCTTCATTTAAATCAAGAGTATATTCATTTAAAATTGGTTCATCTCCGTTTGAATCAATTATATGTATAACCGCCTCTTGAATATTTATATCAGTTATATATTCCATTTTTTCACCACCTTTATTATTTAAATCATAAAAATTATTATACCATCTTAACTTTGAATTCTTCTACTTTTTAATAAAATTAATTTAACTATTTAATAACTAGCTTAACTTTTTCTATAATACTAATAATATTATCCCAGTTTCTTCTTGTAATTTTATTTATGTTTATAATAATTCAAATATTTTTATTTCTAATGGTAATTATACATAATAATACATTATTTTTATATTAATATTTACATTATAATTATCTTAAATATTGATTTTTTGTTTTCAATATTAATATTTTGAGTTATAATAACTATTGACAAGAAATAAATATGTAAATATTTTTTCTTTAGTGTGTTACTTAATTGTAATAAATTTTAAAGTTTACGGAGGTTGTACCATGTTAGTTTCAGCAAAAGAAATGTTAAACAAGGCTAGAGAAGGAAAATATGCTGTTGGTCAATTCAACATTAACAATTTAGAATGGACTAAAGCTGTTTTATTAACTGCTCAAGAAAATAATTCACCAGTTATATTAGGAGTATCAGAAGGTGCTGCTAAATATATGTGTGGTTTCAAAACTATAGTTGGAATGGTTAACGGAATGATGGAAGAATTAAAAATCACTGTTCCTGTTGCATTACACTTAGATCACGGTAGCTACGAAGGTGCTATAAACGCTATGGAAGCTGGATTCTCATCAATCATGTTTGATGGTTCACATTATGCTATAGATGAAAATATCGCTAAGACAACTGAAATGGTTAAGCTTGCTTCTTCAAAAGGAATTTCTTTAGAAGCAGAAGTTGGATCAATTGGTGGAGAAGAAGACGGAGTTGTTGGTGCTGGTGAAATCGCTGATGCTGCTGAATGTAAAGCAATTGCTGATTTAGGAGTTACTATGTTAGCTGCTGGTATCGGAAATATCCACGGACAATACCCATCAAATTGGGCTGGATTAAGCTTTGAAGCTTTAGAAGCTATAAACAATGCTACAGGAACTATGCCATTAGTATTACACGGTGGTACTGGAATCCCTGAAGAAATGATAAAGAAAGCTATATCATTAGGAGTTTCTAAAATCAATGTTAATACTGAATGTCAATTATCATTCGCTGAAGGTACTAGAAAATACATTGAAGCTGGAAAAGACCTACAAGGTAAAGGCTTTGACCCAAGAAAGCTTTTAGCTCCAGGATTTGAAGCTATAAAAGCTACAGTTAAAGAAAAAATGGAATTATTCGGTTCAGTTAACCAAGCATAATTCTAAAATAAAAAAAGGATTTCTATTAGAAATCCTTTTTTGTTTTAAATTATTTTTTCTAAATACCCTATAAATATATTTACTATTTTAGGATCAAATTGAGTTCCTGAACATCTTTTTAATTCTTCTATAGCATCTTCTTTACTCATTGCTTTTTTATATACTCTATCAGTAGTCATTACATCATAAGAATCTGCAATAGAAATTATTCTAGCCATCAAAGGTATTTTTTCACCTTCTAAACCTAATGGATATCCTTTTCCATCCCATCTTTCATGGTGTGTTAAAACACAATTAGCAACATTTATTAATTCGCTAGAAGCATTTATTATCCTATATCCTTTTTCAGCATGAGTTTTCATTATTTCAAATTCATCTTTTGTTAACTTTCCTGGCTTTAATAAAATTTCTTCACTAATTGCAATTTTACCTATATCATGTAATTTTGCTACTAATATTAATTCATCTAATTCAGATATTTTAAATTTTAACTCTTTTCCTATTTTCATTGCATATTTTACAACTCTTTCTGTATGAGCTTCTGTTTCCATATTCTTAGCCTCTAAGCTTTTCTTTAATGATTCCATTATAGAGCTTCTTACACTTTTCTTTTGTAATAATTTTTGTCTATATACTCTTTCTTCAACTTCTTTTATACACTCATATATATCTTGATTTAATTCCTTTTTAACAACTTCTCCTAAAGCAATACTAAGCTGTATAAAATCATGCTTATAGTTTTCACATTTAGTAATTATTTCACTAATAACTTCCTCACATTTTATCTCATTACAATTTGGCAACAGAATAATAAATTCGTCGCCTCCCCATCTAAAAACATGACCTTTATCATGACAAGATTCTATTAATACTTTTGATATATTCTTTAACAATTCATCGCCTTGAAAATGTCCAATAGAATCATTTACTATCTTTAACCCATTTACATCTCCCATTATTATTCCGATTGGAAGGTTCTTTTCTGAATTTATTTCTTTTATTTTTTCTTCAAAACTTGTCCTATTATACAATCCAGTAAGTTTATCTGTATAACTTAAGAACTTTAAATTTTCTTCTAATTCTTTTCTCTCTGTAATATCTCTAGATAAACCTACTATCCCCCAAACTTTCCCTTTTTCATTTACTATTGGTACCTTTAAGTTTTCTTCTCGTCTTTTATTCCCATTCTCATCTAATATACTATACTCAAAGTATTTTGTTTCTCCAGTTTCCATTATTTCTTTATCTTGATTTATAAATTTCATTGCAGTATTTTTATCATTATATATTTCTAAATCAGTTTTACCAATTATTTCAGTTATCCCTCTTTTACGATAAAAGTCTTCGAAGTTTTTGTTATATCCTACGAATTTACATTCATTATCCTTATAAAATATAGCTTCTGGAAAAGCATCTATTATTGTTCTTAGAATATTACTTTTATTCTCTAATTCAATTAATTTTTCTTCTCCTTCGCTTATATCAACTATAACTCCACCTATTCCCTTAACCTCTTTATTCCTGTTTAATAGAGGAAACATATAACAAGCCATATATCTATTCTTTATTTTTTTCTCAAATACACATAAGGTTAGCTTTTCTAAACATATTTTAATTTGAGAATCATAGTTCTCTGCTATTTCCCTTGAAAATACTTCTTTATTTTTTTTACCTACTACATCTTTTAAATTTACATTATACTCTTCTTGATATTTTTTATTTAAAAATATAATTTCAGTATTGGCTGATTCAATCCAAATTGGCCATGGTAAGTTTTCTAAAAATAGTTGGTATATTTCCATACAATCCATCCTTTTCCTCTTACTATACGTCTGTGTTTAAAATATCTTCTAATTTATTATATCATATTAGATGGTAATATTTGTTTTATTAATAATTTATTTAAATTATTAAACTACTAATAACTTACTACTAAAGTATATTTTTTGTTACATTTTTCTCTTATATTATATATTTTATATATTATGATATAATATATATTATTAAATAAAGGAGCTGTATTTAATGAAAGAGCTAGAAACTAGAATAATAGATATAGACGTTGACAATATAAGAAAAAAACTTATAAATATAGGTGCAAAAAAAGTTAAAGAAGAATATCAAATTAATAATATATATGATTTTGAAGATAAAAGATTATTAAATGCTAAAGGGTACGCTAGAATTAGAATTACAGATGATAAACTTCACAATAAAGAGACTATATATATGACAACCAAAAAGATGTTAAGCCAAGATACCTTTAAGGTTATGGAAGAAAATGAAACTGAAGTTTTAGATAAAGAAATGGCCCATAAGATTTTTCTTTCCCTTGGGCTTGTACTTCAACAATCAATAAAAAAATATAGAGAAAGTTATAGTTTACTAGATTCATTAATTGAAATAGATATAAATGATAAAAGTTTTTGTCCATTTCCATATTTAGAAATAGAAACTTCTTCTGAAGAAAAACTTAAAGAAATTTTAAAACTTATTGGATATACTATTAACGATACATCCTCTAAAACTATTTATGAATTACTAGAGGAAAGAGGACTAAACCAGAATACTGGTAAAGGTCTATAAAAAAAGCTAGAGTGTTATAAATATCACTCTAGCTTTTTTATAGCTATTTTTTATTTACTTAATCTATCTATTTCGCCTTCTGTAAGTCTATAAACTGTCCACTCGTTCATTTGAACTGCTCCTAAAGATTTATAAAAATTTATAGATGGCTCATTCCAATTTAAGCATGACCACTCTATTCTTTTGCACCCTTGCTCTTTAGCCATCTTAGCTAAAAATTTAAATACTTCTTTTCCAACGCCTTTTCCTCTACCCTCTTTTTTTATAAATATATCCTCTAGATATAACCCACTTCGTCCGATAAATGTAGAAAAATTATAAAAATATAATGCATATCCTATTACTTTTTCATCTAATTCTATTATAACAACTTTTGCCTTCTTATCTTCAAATAGAGATTGCTTTAGAGTCTCTTCTGTTGCAATAACTTCATCTGACATTTTTTCATATTCTGCAATTTCTTTTATTAATGATAATATTAAAGGAATATCTTCAACTATTGTTTCCCTTATTTTTAAATTTTCAATATCAGTATTATAGTAAATCATAGCTCTATCCCCCTAGCCCCTTTTTATTTTCTATTAAAACAGTTATTACCATTTTAATATTAATTATTTCCTTTTTCTACCCTAATTTTTAATAATTTATAAAAAGGCTCTTAAAGCATTTAGGTTTAACTATATTTAAATTTTTCTTTTCTAAACTTTAATCATTCCTATTTAATATTTTCAAGTGTTGATATTAGGAAAATAAAAACTAAAGTAATCACTAAAAAAATTAAAACAGCTTTAGTATTTGCAAAATTAATTGTATAACCTATTCCTACCCTTTTTTCAACCATAAAAGATGGATCATTTTTATTATAGTAAAAAACTCCTAGTATCCACTTGTCATCATCATCTCTATAAAGTTCATCTATTTCATCCTTTTCTTCTAAATTTCTTCCACCTTGTCCTACTTTTATAAATTTTATAATAAATAAAATCATTGTAATTAGTATTAAAATATTAAGTCCCAATTGAGTATCTAATAAATCTACATTAAATATAATTTGAAATTGATTTATTGTAAATAATACCATAATTTCTATCGCTGTTACAATCATCATTATTGATATTAGTCTTTTAAACTTTTTCTTTCTTTTAACTACTTCTTTAATAGTCCCACTATTTAAATCACTTTTTGAGTTAAGTGAAAATTTTACAATGAAATAAAACATAATTATCATAAAAAGTTGTTCTATAGGAAATTGGAAAATAACAAAAAAACCTTTTAAAGTTTCCTTATTAACTTCTACAACTTCCCTTCCACTAACATTTACCAATTCTGATATTTGACCATATTTATAACTTGTTAGTATTGCCATTATTATTGGAAATACTAATAATATCAAAAAGTACTTTTCACTTATGGGCTTATTCTTTTCTATTTTTTTAGGTTTTCTAAGAGTAGTATCAACAATTACTATATTTTTTGTTTTCTTATTCCACTGATTTTTCTTTTTTAATTTAATTGTTCTCTTATAATAAACTATAAAAATTGTTGTATGTATAAGAATTGAACTTATAATAGTAAATGTTAATATTGCCGATAATTCCTCTTCACTAGCTTTAATATTAAATCCTAATATACTATTAGAAATTATAAATATAATCACAAAGATTATTATTATAATTCTCTTATATTCCTTTTCTAAACTCTTAAGTTCAACTTCTTCATTATGTATTTTAGGTATTCTTACTCCAAAAAATATTCCATTATTTGATGTTTTATTTAGATAATAGCTTAAAATAAACATAGTAAATACCATTACATTCATTACTATTAGCATCATATACTTTTCCATATTTAAATCATCACCTCTAATTATTAAAATATTAACTTTTAATCTATTATCAATTTTTAAAAGTATTAAATATTTTATCTATGGTTTCTTTTATTTCCTCCTTTGATATTCCACGATTAAAACACTCTGCCATATAAAAACTTATATCATTATTAAAATTCTCTTTAAATTTATTCATTGAGTCATCAAGATTTAATGAAACCACAGCTCCTTTTCTTCTATCTATTTTTATGTATCCATCATCCTTTAGTAAATTATAAGCTTTATTAACTGTATGCATGTTTACCCCTATATCTTCAGCTAAACCTCTTACTGATGGCAACTCTTCGCCTTCTTCTATTTCATTTCTAGCTATTCCTTCAATAAGTTGATTTTTTATTTGAAGATATATTGGTGTTTCTGAGTCAAAATCTATTCTTAATATCAATTTATCACCTCTCTTTATAAGATATATAATACATTAAGGATTATTTAAGATTTGTTTAATATAATATTTATTGTAGATATATTTATTAAGTATATAATAGTAAATATAGATAAATAATTGTTTTAGGGAGGAAAAGTAATGAATAAAAAACTTTACAAAATTCAAGCTCAAAAAAGAGTTGCTGGTGTTTGTGCTGGATTTGCTGAATATATAAATGCTGATGTTACTTTAATTAGAATTCTTACTTTACTAGTTATACTTTGCTCCTTTTCTTTAGGGCTGATTTTTTATATAGGTTGTGCCTTAATTATGCCAGACAAGAGTGAACTTTATTAATATAAGTAGCCTTTGGTTAAAATTTAAGCCTTAGGCTACTTTTTTAATTTTAATTTTAATTAATAATTATTTTAGTATCTAGCTTAACCTTTCAAATAATTTCTTTCCTTTTGTTTTTAAAATTATCCAAACAACTAAAAATATTAAAAGTAATGCTATTGAAACAAAACTTAAAAACAAATTAATCTTTGTTATCTTAAGCCATATAAACAATACTATAGGCACTGCTACTATTCCCATGGAAATAACCATTGTTAAAAATACACTCATACTTTGTTTAACTATAACAGTTTCAGATACCCAGTCAAACTTCGGGAAAAATAGATTTACAAGTAAGCCTATAGCCGATATTGTAAATGCAAAAATAGTTGGTACTATTAATATCCATATAAATTGTGTAGCTGATAATTTTAAAGCAAAAAATAATATTATTGAATTTAATATTATCGTTGGTATTAATATTATTAAATTTAATGCTATTTTACTTTTAAAAATATCTATTATTTTTATTGGAGAGGATTTTAATATCCATAAATTTTTTCCCTCTATTGAAATTGAACAACTAGTTGTACATGATATAGCTATTACTGAAGATACAAAAGCTACCATAAATAATGGAATTAATTCATCTATTATTGAAAACTCAGTTACACTTACTATTATATCTTTTCCTGCAAATAATATTGCAATTGATAATCCTATAATTATAACTGATCCAATTCCAGTGTTTAAAACATATATGGGAGTAGAAAAATATCTTTTTATCTCTTTAAATATTAAGGCTTTTAAAACAGAGGATTCTTTTAATGATGTCATTTTATAATTTGTTCTTTTATAACTTTCTCCAAGCTTTGAATTAATACTTTTAAATAATTTAGCAAATATAATTAAAAATACAATAAATATAGAAATAGATATTACTATAAATATTAATAATGATATTACATTTAAAGTTACTAAAGCATTAGTTGCATATTTTATAGGTGGATATATCCTTCCTATTCCCTCCATAATAGACTCACTATTATTTATAACTATATTAATCATATTTTGCATTTTGAAAGATCCAACCATTATTAACATAAAAACTATAATAGTTCCTAATGTTAATATTAAATTTTTATATCTAACCTTTGATGATATATAACTTATTCCAAATGCTATTATAGAAGAAATAACTATTGGTATTAAAGGCAGAAATAAAAATATAATTATTAAATATATAAAGAATATTATTGATGTTTCTACCCTTGTAAAATATACAATAGCTGGTGGTAAAAATATAAAGGCTGTAAATAAATAATTAAGTATTAATAATTGTATCATCTTACTTGCAAGTACTATACTTGGTTTTATTGGAAGTGACATTAAAATCTCATAATCTTTAGATGAGAAAAGTACACCTTGTGATTTATATAATGATGTAAATACTGTAACTCCAACACTACCTATTAACCCCATAACTAATAACATATCTAAAAAACCAATTTGGCTTAATCCATCTGCTAATAAAGATGAATAAACTATTCCTGTAAACCCTACTGATACTAATGCAAATATAATTGCTATTGTTAAAAGAGCCATTTTAAATTTTTCTGATTTTGACTTTTCCTTTAAAAATTTATTTATGCCTATAGAGCTAATTAAATTTATTTTTAATAATATTAAAAGGTTATTCATTTTCTATCAACTCCATAAATAAATCTTCTAGCGTATTATTACCTTTAACATCTGAAGTCTTTCCTTCGGCTACTATTTTTCCATCTTTTATAATTGCAATCTTATCACATAATTTTTCAGCAACTTCTAACACATGAGTTGAAAAGAATATTGCTGTTCCATTAGAACATAAATTTTTCATTTCTTCTTTTAATGTATGTGATGCTTTAGGGTCTAATCCTACAAATGGTTCATCTAATATAAGTAATTTAGGTTTATGGATTAAAGCAGAAATTATAGCAAGTTTTTGTTTCATACCATGGGAATAAGATGATATTAAGTCTCCAAATGAATTTGTTATTTCAAATTTATCACCATAAAATCTTATAAGTTTTTCCCTTTCTAATTTTGAAACTCCAAAAATATCACTTATAAAATTTAAGTACTGTATTCCAGTTAATGATTCATATAAATCTGGATTATCAGGAATATATGCAAATCTTTTTTTACACTCTATAGGATTTTCTTTTATAGAAATTCCATCTATATATATTTCACCTTCTGTAAAGTCTAATATTCCAACTATAGCTTTTATCGTTGTTGTTTTACCTGCTCCATTATGTCCAATAAATCCGACAATTTCTCCACTATTAACAACTATAGATAAATTATCCACAGCTTTTTTTCTGTTTTTATAACTTTTTGATAAATTTCTTATTTCTAACATATTTACGCCCCCTTTTTAGATATTCTACTTGTTATATATATACTATAACAAGTAGAATATCTTTACAAGTATTTTATATATTTTTCATTTTAATATACAAATTTTTTATTACATTATATTTTCCCTCTTTACAGCTTTTCCATATATGATAAAATTATATGGTCGGTATTCTAATGAAGCTGAACAAAACAAAAAAAATTTAATTATTAACGAATTATATCCATTATGGAATAAGAACGGAGGAACAAATTATGTTAAACGCTAGAGGGATGGGAAAATCTCGCGAACATGTAAGAAAGATGGTAGTTGTAGCAATGCTATCTGGTATTTCAATTTTTTTAGGTGTATCAGGACTTGGCTTTATACCATTACCCCTTTTTAAACTTACAATTATGCATATACCAGTTATAATAGGTGCAATAATTGAAGGCCCTATTGTTGGAGCTTCAATTGGATTAATTTTTGGATTATTTTCTTTATATCAAAATATAACTGCACCTACAGTTATGTCTCCATTTTTTTATAATCCTATAGTATCTTTATTACCTAGAATGTTAATAGGTATTGTGGCTTATTATATGTATGTGCTATTAAAAAATAAATTTAAAAATAGTAAATTAGCTATTGGTATAGCAGCTATATGTGCTTCTCTAACTAATACTATAGGGGTTCTTGGACTGATTTATTTAATATATTTTCAAAATTATGCTGAAATACTATTAGAAAAAGGAACTATAACTTCTATTTCCACAAGTACTGTAACGCTAGGAGTTCTTGGTATAATAACTACTAATGGTTTACCTGAAGCTATATTCTCAGCATTAATTGCAGTTCCTGTAGTAATTGGAGTTTTTAAAATTAATAAAAAGAAAATTTAAAAATAATAAAATAATTTTTTTATAAATAAACACCATGAAACTTTGATTTCATGGTGTTTATTAGTTTGTACCATTTTATTCTTGTTTTTATCACTTTTCCCTGTATTTCATTTATTTTTATAGTTTATAAAAAATTAATTTACATAAGATAATAGTGCAAAGCAAACAAGCTTAGCAAAATAAAAAACTTTTTATTAAGTTTTAAGGAGGAGTTTATTATGGCAAAAACATTAGTACCAGAAGCTAAAAATGGTTTAGCAAAATTCAAAAATGAAGTAGCTGGAGAAATGGGAGTGCCTTTCACAGACTACAACGGAAATCTTTCTTCAAAACAATGCGGTAGCGTTGGTGGAGAAATGGTTAAGAGAATGGTTCAACAATACGAATCAACTATTAAATAAATTCAAAATTAAAAATTTTGATATTTAAGATTAAGGAGGAATTTATCATGGCAAAGACATTAGTACCAGAAGCAAAAAATGGTTTAGCAAAATTTAAGAATGAAGTAGCTAGTGAAATGGGAGTTCCTTTCACTGATTACAATGGAAATCTTTCTTCAAAACAATGCGGTAGCGTTGGTGGAGAAATGGTTAAAAGAATGGTGGAGCAATACGAATCAGGCATCAAGTAATTTCTTAAATATAATCTATAATATTAAAATGATAAGTATTAATACTACTAAGTATTAATCTTTAGGAGGAATTTATTATGGCAAAAACATTAGTACCAGAAGCAAAAAATGGTTTAGCAAAATTTAAGAATGAAGTAGCTAGTGAAATGGGAGTTCCTTTCACTGATTACAATGGAAATCTTTCTTCAAAACAATGCGGTAGTGTTGGTGGAGAAATGGTTAAAAGAATGGTTCAACAATACGAATCAGGAATAAAATAATATCCAAATAAAAAAGAAGCACATTTGTGCTTCTTTTTTATTTGGAGCGAAAGACGAGACTCGAACTCGCAACATTCACCTTGGCAAGGTGACGCTCTACCATTGAGCCACTTCCGCAAGTGGTGGCTTACCCGGGAATCGAACCCGGTACACCTTGATTAAAAGTCAAGTGCTCTACCGATTGAGCTAGTAAACCAAATGGCTGGGATAGCAGGATTTGAACCTACGAATACCGCAGTCAAAGTGCGGTGCCTTACCGCTTGGCGATATCCCAGCGTCTGGGGTGAACGATGGGACTCGAACCCACGACAACCAGTGCCACAAACTGGCGCTCTACCAACTGAACTACATTCACCACTTATGGTGCGTGTTAAGAGATTCGAACTCCTGGCCCACGCCTTAGAAGGGCGTTGCTCTATCCAGCTGAGCTAAACACGCATACACATTACGTTGTATATAATAACCCGAAATATATTGTCCTGTCAACATAAAACTTTAAAGTTCTAAAATAGAAAAAAATCTGAATTTTTTATATTATTCTATTTAATTCTTTACTTCTTTTGACTTTGATAAATTAGAATGGACTATAATTGACTTTAAACCTTACTTAAAATAAAGCTACACAACTTAATGTGTAGCTTTATATATATAAATTATTGTGTTTTTATAGTTATTTCATCATTTTTTCCATCTATTGTTACTTTTGACCCATAAATTATTTCACCCTTAATTATCTTTCTTGCTAGTGAATTTTCAAGAGTATTTTGAATATATCTCTTTAAAGGTCTTGCCCCATATACCATATCATATCCTTCTCTAGCCATTATTCCCTTAGCTTCATCTGTTACTTCTAATGTTATATTTCTATCTTTTAATCTATTTTCTACATCCTTTAAGAATATATTTATTATTTTCTTAATGCCACCTTCAGATAAAGGTTTAAACATTATAATATCATCAACTCTATTTAAGAATTCTGGTTTAAATCTTAATCTCATTTCATTCATAACAGATTCTTTTATTTTAGGTTCTATACCATCTTCTTTAGTATTTTCTAATAAATAGCTACTTCCTATATTTGATGTCATTATAATTATCGTATTTTTAAAATCAACAGTCTTTCCTTTATTATCTGTTAATCTACCATCATCTAAAATTTGTAAAAACAGATTAAATACATCTTCATGAGCCTTTTCTATTTCATCAAATAAAATTACACTATATGGATTTCTTCTAACTGCTTCTGTTAATTGACCACCTTCATCATATCCAACATATCCTGGAGGCGCTCCAACTAATCTTGATACTGCATGTTTTTCCATATATTCAGACATATCTATTCTTATTATATTTTCATCTGAATCAAATAAATTTCTAGCTAAAGTTTTTGCAAGTTCTGTTTTTCCAACTCCTGTTGGACCTAAGAAGATAAATGATCCAATTGGTCTATTTATATCTTTAAGACCAGCTCTCGCTCTCAAGATAGCATTTGTTACGGATGTAACAGCTTCTTCTTGACCTATTACTCTTTTTTGCATTTCATCTTCAAGTCTAAGAAGTTTTTCTCTTTCACCCTCTAAAAGGTTACTTACTGGAATTCCTGTCCATTTTGATAAGATTTCTGATACCTCTTCTTCTGTTACCTCTTCTTTTAATAATGCACCTTCATAATTTTCTTTAACTTCAACTTCTTTTTCTTTTATTTGTTCTTCTATTTTTGGTATTTCGCTATATTGAATTTCTGCTGCTCTATTATAATCATAGTTTCTTTGAGCTACTTCTAATTCTCCTCTAGTTTCATCTAATTTTGTTTTTAAATCTCTAAGGTTTAATATTGCATCTCTTTCCTTTTCAAATTTAGCAGTCATTTCATCATTTTTATTTTTAAGCTCTGCAATATCCTTTTCTAAAACTTCTAATTTCTTTTTAGACCCCTCATCTTTTTCTTTAATTAATGCTTCTCTCTCTATTTCTAATTGAAATTGTCTTCTTCTAATTTGATCAAGTTCTGTTGGAAGAGAATCTATTTCTGTTCTAATCATAGCTCCTGCTTCATCTATTAAATCAATTGCTTTATCTGGTAGATATCTATCTTGAATATATCTATCTGAAAGTTTAGCAGCTGCAACAATTGCAGAATCATGAATTCTAATTCCATGATGTATTTCAAATCTTTCTTTTAATCCTCTTAATATAGAAATAGCATCTTCAACTGTTGGCTCTTCAATTATTACTGGTTGAAATCTTCTTTCTAGCGCTTTATCTTTTTCTATATATTGTCTATACTCATCAAATGTAGTTGCTCCTATACAATGAAGTTCTCCTCTTGCAAGTAGTGGTTTAATTAAGTTACCTGCATCCATTGCTCCATCTGTTTTACCGGCTCCTACAATAGTATGAATTTCATCTATAAATAAAATTATTCTTCCTTCACTACTTTGAACTTCCTTTAGTACAGCCTTTAATCTTTCTTCAAACTCTCCTCTATATTTAGCACCTGCAATTAACGCTCCCATATCTAATGAAAAAATAATCTTATCCTTAAGCCCTTCAGGTACATCTCCTCTTATTATTCTTTCAGCTAAGCCTTCTACTATTGCAGTTTTACCAACTCCAGGCTCACCTATAAGTACAGGATTGTTTTTAGTTCTTCTTGAAAGTATTCTAACGGCCCTTCTTATTTCATCATCTCTACCTATAACAGGATCTAATTTATGCTTTTTAGCTAAATCTGTAAGGTTTGTTCCGTACTTTGCAAGAGCATCATATGTTCCCTCTGGATCTTGAGTTTCTACTCTTTGATTACCTCTTACCTCTGCTAAAACTTTCATAAAATTATCTTTATTTATATTATATTTATTTAACAAAGTCTTAGCTGGTCCATTTTTATCTACTTCTATTATTGATAGCATTAAATGTTCTACACTTATATAAGAATCCTCAAACTTTTTAGCAATATCCTCTGCTTTTACTAAAACTTCTTCTATTTGTCTTGTTGCATATACTCCTGATTGATTTGCTCCATCTCCTAATACTTTAGGCATATTATTTAATGCATTATTTATATCTGTCTTTAAAGCTTTAACTTGCACTCCCATTTTAGTTAAAATATTAGGGATTAGCCCATCTTCCTGCTCAACTAGAGCGGAAAATAAATGAATTACCTCCATTTGTTGATGATTATTTTTTACTGCAATTAAACTAGCATCATTTAAAGCTTGTTGTACTCTTAAAGTCATTTTTTCAATGTTCATAGCTCTAGCCCTCCTTATCTTTAACACATTTTATTTTTTACTATATTTTTATTTTAATACTAAAGTCAAAGAAAGTCAAAGTTTATTTTTGAAGAAATTTATAACTTTTTAACTATAATTTTTCATTTTATATTTTTTTAGGATATAATAAATTTATATGCAATTGAAAGGTGATGATTTTTATGAGAAGAGAGTATGTAACTTATCCATTGGATTTACCTATAAAAATATCTTATGCGAATATAAAAGAGTATCCAATTCATTGGCATAACTCTATAGAGATATTATATGTATTAAAAGGAAGCATTAATGTGAATATTGATACAGACTCTTTTGAAATATTAGAAAAAGAATTAGAAATAATTAATGTAGATGAAGCACATAGAGTTTATAGCTCTGAGGATAATAGAGTACTTATATTCCATATAGATCCTTATTTCTTTGAAAAATACTATAAGGATATTAATAATATATTCTTCTATACAAATACAACTGATGATGGTGCACAAGAAGGAGATGAATATGATATTTTACGATACTTCTTGGCTAAAATCTTATGTGAAACAGTTCAAAAAATAGAAGATTACAATGAAGAAATTGAATCTATTTTAGTTGATTTATTATATCATCTTATTAACAATTTCCACTATTTAACTTATGAAAAGGAAGAATTAAAAGAAAAAACAGAACAACTTGCAAGATACCATAGAATATATAAATATATTTTCAATAACTATGATAGTAATATAACACTTCAAGATATCGCTAAAAAAGAGTTTTTAAGTCCTCATTATCTTTCTCATGAAATAAAGTATGCAACTGGATATAGCTTTACTGATTTAGTTAATTTAACTAGAGTTGAGGAGTCTGTTAAGTTATTATTAGATACTGATCTTAGTATTTCTGATATATCTGATGAAGTTGGTTTCTCTCATGTTAGGTATTTAAATAAAAATTTTAAAAATTATTATGGATGTACTCCTCTTCAATATAGGAAAAAAAATAAATTTACTGAAGAAGAACTTGAAAAGTTAATAAATATAACTTCTTTCCCACTATCTGAAGCACTAGACCACCTTTCCTATGAATTAGAAGATTATGAGAGATTTAATTATGAAAATAAACTTTGGAAAATTCATATAGATATGGATAAATCTCTAGATACCTTCAATAAAAATTACAAAGAAATTATAAATCTTGAAGATGCTTTTGATTTATTAATTGAGGATAATAAAGATATTTTAGAAGAAATACAAGAAGAAATACACTTTACTTATGCAAGACTTGAAAATTTATTTAATAATGATATGGGTGTTTTCCCAAATTCAGATTTTTATAATTGGAATAAAGCTAAAAGTGTTATTGAGTTTTTAGATTATATAAATTTAAATCCTCTAATTTTACTTGATAATCCTGAATTTACATCAGATAAATATAAACAAGTTCTTAATAGCTTTTTTGAGTATTTTTCTGAAATAGAATATATAAATATTGCTAAATTTAAATTTCAATTTACCCCTAACATTCCTTTAACTGTAAAGGAAGAAATATCTATTATGCTTTCAGAGTTATATAATCTTGAGGTTTTATCTGAAGATTTTATTTGTGATAAAACTTTAAATAAAATATATGATACTGCTTTTATGCTTCCATATATTATTCATAATACAATTTTTAATGGTAACTCATTAAATTCTTTAAGAGCATTTGATGTTCTAGAAAAGGAAATTAGACTAACTAATGAAGTTTTTATAGGGGCACCTGGAATAGTTAATGATATGGGAATTAGAAAACCTTCTTACTATGCTTACTATCTATTAAGTAAACTAGGAGATGAAGTAGTATACCTTGATAATGGTTGTATAGTTACAAAAAAAGAAGGCGAATATTCCATTCTTTTATATTCTTATAATGATGATTTAGAATCTCTTGCAAATTTTGAAGATATATATACCAAACGTGGAAAAAGAAAAGTTTATAAGAAGAAAATTTCATTAAATATAGAAAATATAAAAAAATCCTCTAGGATAATAACATATGAAGTTAATGAAAATGTAGGTTCATCATATAATTATTGGCTTTCAATGGGTTCACCTGATAGATTAAATAAAGAAGAAAAAGAAATACTTCATAGAGCTTCTTTTCCTAAAATAGACTTTAAATATTCTAAAAAGAATACTATTCTTAATATAATTACTGAAGTTAATGGATATGGTGCAAAGCTTATACTAATAAAAAACATTAAATAATAAAATAAAGTACAAAAATCAATACTTTTATGGTTATTTTGTACTTTTTATTATTCCATTATTTTTTATGAATAGCTTAAATGTACTTAAAGTGAAGCATTTAAGTCAATGCAATTATACTTTAATTAAACTATAATTTAAGCATAAGTTTTAGAAAAAGAAGGGTGGAATAATTAATGAGAGGTTTATTCTTTATGCCAAATATATTTTCAATATTCAGTACAAGATGCTCATTATTGAATGCTTTATCAAGCCTTTTACATCCAACAAAATAAAGTGTTATAAATTAAGTAAAATATAATAAAAAGTAGGATGCTTAAAATAGCTTCCTACTTTCATTTTTTATTGAATACTTTTCTCCATTTTCATAGCTAATATAAAATATTTTAAAGAATCCTTTGTCTCTCCAAGCTTATAATACATATCTGCCATATCTAAATATCTTTCATAACGCTTTTCTTTATTTGCAAATTTAAATAAAGAATCTAAAGATAGATTCATATACATTTCTGCTTCTCTGTACATGCCTTTTCTTTGAAGAATCATTCCCTTAAAATAATATGCTTCCTCTATTAAAACTATATCATTGGTATCTATTGCATAGTTTAATGCAGTATCTGTAATTTCATATGCAAAATCATATTCCTTATTATCATAAAGAGTTCTAATACACTGATTTAAAAATTTAACATATCTTGCTTTATCGGTAGGCGGAAATAATTTTACACCTTCCATTATTTCTTTTATTCCTTTTTCTATATCACCTACATAAAAATAGCACTCACCATTTTTCCCTTTAGATATTGCTAGTGACATTTCATTATCTTTTTGATATTCATATGCCTTTTCTATATAAGCTTCAGCCTCAGGTTTTCTTAGCCTTATATTAACTGTTGCAAAACAATGATATACATCACCTTTATCACAATTATTAATTATATAATCTATATAATCTATAGCTTCCTTTAAGGATTTAAAGGCTTTCTCTAGATTATTTAACTTTTCATAACATTTTCCTTCTTTATAACAAATATATGCATAGGTTGTTTTTTCTTCATCTGTTTTCTTATTTATAAGATTTTTAGTTCTGCTATAATAATTTACAGCTTCATTATATTCCCCAATTCTATAGAAGAAAGTAGCCATATCTATATAATATGTTATTGTATTTTCTTCATTATTATTTTTTTGATATAAATCATAGTATTGAGATATTATTAACTGTATATTTTCAACCTTATTATTGTCTACATAGAATTTAAATAATCTATGTATAAGTTCAAAAGCTAAATTATCATAAGAATACTCTAAAGCATAATTTAAATTATGTTTTATTATTTTATCCATTTCATCTTTAGATATAGAATTATTTCTAATTGATTCCAAGTTAGATAATATTTGTTCATGTACATCTCTAACTAGATAGTTGTAATCTATCCCTAATTTGCTAGATATATATTCTAAAATATCTTTATCGGCTTTTATTTTTCCATTTTCTATGCAGCTCATTTTAGAAATTGATATTTTATCACCACATAATGCTTTTAAAGTAACCCCTTGATATACCCTTGCTCTTTTAATTTTCTCTCCAGTTGATAATATTTCCATTTAAAACCCCCATCGACTTAATTTTTAAGAATTCCGATTTCCTTAAAAATATTAACTCCTTCATCTAAATATTTAGCAGCTTCAAAGTCTTTTTTATTATCTATATAGAACTTACCTATCATTATTGCCAATTGCCCAGCTTTTTTATTCAAATCGTATGACTTAGCTAAATTATATCCATCGATTAATATATTTTCAGCTTCTTTGAATTGCTCTTTTATTATAAATATTCTATACCATAATATATTTAATTCTATTAAACCTTCTATATCATCTTCTTTTAGATACTCTTTAATCTCAAATAAAACTTCTTCACATTTTTTTATATTTTTAAGTTTAATATAATTTTCACAAATGTTAATTAATGTGTTTATTACTTTTTCATCTTTTCTTCTTACTCTTATTTCCTTAGCAATTTCATAATGTTTAAATGATTCCTCTATATTTTCAAATTCATAAAATAATTTCCCTAAATTATTTTCTATTTCTGAAATATTGGATAGTTCCTCTAACTCTTCATATACTTCTAATGTCTTTTGTGAATATTTAATAGCATTTGTTAAATCACCTTTTTTATTGTACTCTTCTGATAACAATAATAAGGTTTTAGCATAATCTTCTCTATTTTGAACTTGTTCAAATTTACTTTTTGCAAGAAATGAATAATCTATAGATTTACCTATATTATCTGTTTTAAAATATGCTTTTGCCATATAAAAATAAATTTCCCCAAGCAAATAATCATTTCCTATATTATTATCTAAGTAGACCTTTTCAGCCTGCCTTAAATAACTAGTTGATGAGTGATATGCCTTTAAAACCAATGTTATTTTACCTAGATTTAGAAATGAATTAATAATTTCTTCGTAGTTATTATTTTTAATAAATATTACATTTGCTGATAAAAAGAATTGTTGCGCTAAAACTAACTCTTCTTTTGCCATATATATTTTTGCTCTTAAATACAGTATTTTTGCTTTTCTATACTCAAGGTCATACTTTTCTGCATAATATAAAGCATTTTCTATATACTTTTCACCAGTTATATAATCTCCAGATAAAATATATGATTGTGCTACTTGCTCATAATAAACACTTATTTTTCCCGCTTGTGTTTCTTCTGATTCCATTAAATATTCTACTGATGTCTGCAGAGCCCCTGCTAAGTATTCTAATAAATCCATAGAAGGATTTGATCTTCCTGATTCTACTAAACTTATTTGGCCTGGTGTAATTCTATCCCCTGCAAGATCCTTAAGAGTCATTTCTAATTCTTTTCTTCTTCTTTTTATCTTTTCCCCTAATGCAAGAATCTCCATTAATCACTCTTCCTTTTCATTCCTAGATATTAATAATATTCTAAATTTTTTATATTTATTCAATTATATCATAATTTTGTAATTTATAATAGTAATTACTATAAAATCCACTAGTCCATTAGATTTTTTTCGTCAAATTATAAATTTTTTCTTTTATTTTTTTATTTTCTTTATTATACCATTAATCTTATTAATAAAACCAGTAAATTTCTTGATAATTAACATTTAAATGTAAATTTTATGTAAATAAAAAAAGATGGCTTTGACACATTTTCTAAGTATTTGTCAAGTTTTTTGTATAAAAAAAGAGTAAGGTACTTTTAAATACCTTACTCTTTGGCTTACATCAATGTCTTTTTGTTAACTTAATGACATTTGGCTTAGCCCTCTCTTTTATTATTTAATATATCCTATCATGGTATCATAAGCATCCTCAGCTACTCCCATAGCTCTTTTACCTGCTCTTTTAATAGATCTTTGAGTTTTTCTATCTAATTGTGGAAGTACCATGAAACCTACAGCTGCACCAACCATTGCACCTGCAGCTAAACTCTTCATCATTTTTCCCATTCTATATCACCTCTTTTTTTGTATGTTTTGAGTTGATATAATTATTTTATGCAATAACTTTAAGTTTACTCTATGAAAATTATGGTATCTATTTTAATAAAGCTTCCTTTGCTAATTTATCTGCAATATCATTATATTTATCACCACTATGCCCTTTAATCTTTTTAAATCTTACATTTATGTTTTTCATATTTTCTTTCATAAATTCATGGTACGAAGAAGTAATTTCATTATTTCTTTTCCAAGTTCCAAGTGCCCAACACTCTATTCCTTGATAATCAAAAGCAATTGTCACTTCTTTAAATTTATTTTTAATGGCAAAATCTACAGCTTTCATAGCTCCTAAAACTTCTCCTGATACATTTCTTAAAGGAATTGCCTCTTTATTAAATCCAACTCCATTTTCTTCATGAATAACTTTACCTTCATTTAATGCTACCATTCCATAAGAAAAATTCCCTTTTTCAACCATAAAACTTCCATCTACATAAACTACTAATCCATTATTACTTTCATCACCTTTAGCGTCACTATCATTATTATCGTTATCTTTTCCTTTAGACATTAATGATAAAAACTCTATAGCTTCACTTTCTGTTTTAAAGCTTTTATAAATAGCGCCCTTACATCCTATAACTTCTTTTTGACACTCTGGCCAACTTGTAAATATTTTAGGAGTTCCTGACTTTCCTCTATATACTGAATAATATTTCATATTTTCTCCTTTTTGTTTATAATGATACTATTTCATCAACAACCTTATAAATCTTTTCCACATTTTTTGCACCTGTGAAGTTTATTACATATTCTATAAGGCTTTTAATTACTAATATAATATCATTTTTTCCTTCCCAATTTTCTAATATTATATTAACAGGTACATCTGTTACAATTCTATCTAAAGCAAAAAATGAAACTGCTAACTCATCAATACGTCCAATAAAAGGAATATTATCTGGTATTATATCCGTTGGAAATGCAATATATGCAATAGCACCTGATATAACTATTTTAGTTTTAATTGGTACTCTTTTATCCTTTAATAATCTATATATAAGAGCTGCCATATCAGGTATTATAAATAAATAATCACTAAAAGTTTTAACTTTAGGAGATAACTTTTTTTCCAAATACTCCCTACCATTAGAATAATTATCCTTAACTTTCTTTATTTCTTCAACCTTTATTTCTTCCTCTTCTATTACCTCTTCTTCTTCAAACTCTTTTACTAAAGTTCCTTCTAGAGAAATATTAATATTTTTAGCCCCTACATTTAATAAACCTTGTTTTATATGTATATCTTCAATATCTATATTAATATATGGAATATCTTTTAATAATTTCTTAATATTTATTACTATTTTTCCATCCTTATAGTACATTCCCTTATCTTCAAAGGCTTTTATTGCATATTTCATTGCAAGCTTTCTTATTATTGAAATCATTCCTAATTTCAATAGCTTAAATGAAGAAATCTCTCCATATATTTCATCATTATTCAAAGAAGTTAGTTTTATTCCAGCTATAAAGTCTACTGATATACCTTTTTTAAAACTTCCATATATTTTTATTTCTTCTTCTATTTTTATCTCTGATATTTCTAAACCATCTACTTTAACAAAATCATTTATTATACTTAATAAATCGCTACCACTTAAAGCAACTTTAACTTCTGATATATTCATATTACTCCTCCACCCATTTACAATTATTTCATAAATTCTTTAAACATATTATTTTTGAAATTTTTACCTTCTATATTTATTAACTTGTCCATTATATAGACATTTTCTATAGTAAATTCAACTGGCAAGTTTTCTCTCATCATTTCTCCTAAATATATAACAATACAGTTTCCTTTCATTCTAACGTAGTTTTCTCCAGATATCTTTATTATTGTTTTCATAAACATATTTGTAGCACCCTTAAATAAACCTAAACTATCTAATTTAAGTTCTTTAATCTCTAAAATTATCCGTTGGCTATCTGCATCTTTTATATTTATTTTACCATTAAACTTACTGTTTAGTTTTCCCTTTATATCTCCTATAAATGATATAGTATCTTCAATTGCTATATGAGTAACCTCTATCCCCTTCTCCTTTGACTTCATATTAATTACTGACTTAATATCGTCTGCTGTTAATTGTGTTTTACTTATCATATTATAACTAGCACTCTCCTTAACTAATGATATTAGCCTATTTAATTGAAGTATTACATCTAGAGTATACTCCATTTAATTATAATTTAAAAGATTGTATTTTATCTTTTACAATTAATCCAATACTTACATTGGTAATTTATATGATTTTAAATAGACTTAAATTTTAAAAGTAATATAATATATTCTACAAACAAAATTAATAAGTTTTTTTTAAATTGGAGGTAGTAATGAATAAAGCTAAAAAAAATCTTATTTGGATTCCAATAGCTACTGCTATAATTTCTATAATAGTTTTAGCTTATAGTACTCTACAATCTAAATCTAATATTAGTAAACAATATTCAAATTTTTTAGAAGATATAACTAATGAAAATATTTCAAAGGTTATTATTAATAAAAGTTCAAATTTAACTATATTTTTAAAGGATGGTACAAAATACGTTACACCTAATCCTAATAGTTCTACATTAAAAGAATCATTATTAAAATCTAATATAAATGTACTTGATGAAAATTTTCCACCTTTAAGTAAGACTTTGTCTTCTTCAATACTTGTAATTTCTATATTTTCAATAGCTTTTATGATATTAAATAAAGGTAAGCTAGGTTCATCATCAATGACTAATTTAGATGTAAAAGACTTTAATTCTGATAAAAATAATAATCTTAACTTTAATTCCGTTGCAGGTAATGAAGAAGCAAAGGAAAGTTTAATGGATGTAGTAGATTTTTTAAAACAACCTGAAAAGTACACTGAATATGGAGCGAGAATGCCAAAAGGAGTTATACTTTACGGTTCACCTGGTACTGGTAAAACATTGCTTGCAAAAGCAGTTGCTGGTGAAGCTGGTGTTCCATTTTATGCTTTAAGTGGTTCTGATTTTGTTCAAGTTTATGTAGGGGTTGGAGCTGCTAGAATAAGAAGTTTATTTAAAAAAGCTAAATCTCATGGAAAGGCTGTTATTTTTATAGATGAAATAGATGCTATAGGTAAATCTCGTTCTTCTGGAAATTCTTCTACTGGAAATGATGAACGTGATCAAACCCTAAATGCATTACTTACTGAAATGTCTGGCTTTGGTGAAAAAGACGGTATTATAGTTATTGCAGCTACTAACCGATTAGATACCTTAGATTCAGCATTGCTAAGACCTGGTAGATTTGATAGACATGTAGAAGTATCTCTACCTGATATTAAAGCCAGAGAAAAAATTATATCTTTATATCTAAAAAACAAACCAGTTTCAGAAGAAATTTCTATTAAAGATTTAGCTAAGAAAACTTCATATTTTTCTGGTGCAAAACTAGAAAACTTAATTAATGAAGCTGCTATATTAGCTGCAAAAGATGAATCTAACTTTATTTTAGAAAATCATTTAAATAAAGCTTATAGTATAGTATTAGCAGGTCATGAAAAGAAAGAAAGAGGTCATATGTTACATGAAGATAGATTATTAACATCTTACCACGAAGCTGGACATGCTTTGATATCACTTTTAAAAACTCCTGAAGATAAAATTTCTAAAATAACGATAATTCCTACTACAAAGGGTGCAGGGGGATATACTTTAACTATCCCTGAAGATAAGTCATATCAAAGATTAGACTATTTAAAAAATAGGATTATGGTATTACTTGGAGGAAGAGCTGCTGAGGAATTAATATTTGGAAAAGAAAAAATTTCTACTGGTGCTCAAGGTGATATAACTCAAACAACTGAAATGGCATTAGCTATGATTTCTGAATATGGAATGGGTAATACACTTGGTTTATTAAAACTTTCAAGCCTTGGTTCATTATCTACTAGTTATGGACAGGCTGTGGTACAAGAATGTAGAGAACTTGTAAACTCACTATATGATGAAACATTGAATTTATTAACAGAAAATAAATTTATACTTGATAAATTAGCTATGGAATTACTTGAAAAAGAAACTATAGAGTCTTCTATTTCATTAAATGACCTTACTAATGTTTCTTAAAATATTAATTTATAAAAATTATAGTCTATGTAAGCTTATCAAAGTTTACATAGACTATTTTTACTTATCCTTCAAATGGTATTATATAAGCATCTTCATTTCCTTTTGTTTTTAATTCTTTAAGTGCATTTTCTGCTTCTTCGTATCCTTTATAATATCCTGTGCATATTCTCCATCCTGTTTTACTTGGTGTTTTAGGCTTAGTTACTGGAACGTCTATTAGCACTTTATCTACCATAGCTAAACATGCTTTAGCTATCATGTACCCATATTTTTTTGAATCAAAATTGTTTTCTACGTTTTCATTTGATAAAAAGTCAGCTTCTATTATTACTGCTGGCATATTAGTTTCTCTTAATATTGTATAATTTGCTTCTTTTATTCCTCTGTCTTTTGATTTTAAATTAGATGTTAATTCATCTTTTATGAACTTTGCTAAACTTTCTGATTTATGTCCTTTTTCAAACACAAATACTTCACTTCCAGTTACATATTTATCTACAAAAGAGTTCATATGGAAGCTTACAAAATAATCAGCATTCCAACCATTGGCAATTTTAACCCTTTCGCTTAAATTTAAGGCAACATCTGATGTTCTAGTTAACAGTACTGTTTCACCATTACGCTCTAATAATCTCATAGCTTCATAAACAGCTTCTAAAACTATATCAGCTTCCTTTCTACCTCCACTACCTACTGCTCCAGGGTCATTTCCTCCATGGCCTGCATCTAAAACCCATTTTGCCATGCCTGTCCCTCCTTAATTCTTTATATACTTTTATATATAAAATTTATATTACTACTTAATTTAGTATACTATTCCAAGGGATTCTTCGTTACAAATTTAAAATCTATAATTTCTTTCAAATTAAAAAAGTGGCAATAACCACTTTTTTAATTTAATATATTTTTTATTTTATTGAATGCATAATCTATCATCATCTCTATATTATTATTACTCTTTCCTGCACCTTGTGCTGATATGGCGCTTCCACCACCTTTTCCATCAATAAGAGTAATTGCATCTTTTAATAACTCATTCATATTTATATTTTTTATATTATTTGAAGCTGAAAAAATTACATTAGCTCTATCATTATTTTTAGTAACAATAAGTGCGATTGTATTTTCATTATCTACTATTTTATTTGCTAACTTTTGAATATACTTTACATTTTCATAATTATATATATTTTTTACAATAGAGATATTTCCTATTTTTTCTGCACTTGAAATCATTTCTTTCATTTCATATGCTGCTATCTCTTCTTCTATTTTATTTTTCTCATTTATAGCTTCTCTAAGCTCAAGTGTTAAATTTTTAATACTTTTAATAGCCTCTTCTTCATTACTACTTAAGTATCTACATATTTCACTTACAAATAAATCTTTTCTTAAGGAATCTGAAACTGCTCTATCTCCTGCCAAAAACTCTATTCTTGTTGCCTTCTTATGTTTTTCCCATCTTTTTATTTTTATCATCCTTAAATCTAATGTTGACTTTGGATGCACTCCACAACAAGCATTTATATCTAAATCATCTATTTTAACAACTCTTATTTCTTCATTAGTATTTGGAAGAGCTCTTCTTAAATTTAACTTTTTTAATTCTTTTCTACTTGGTATTAAAAATTCCACATTTAAATTTTTAGCTATCATCTCATTAGCCATTTTTTCAGCTTCTCTTATTTTTTCTTCTTCAAGATATCCTTCAATATCAACTGTACTACTATCTTTTCCTAAATGAAAGCTAACAGTATTTGCATTAAATAATTTATAAAAACAACCTGAAAGAACATGTTGGGCAAAATGCTGATTCATTCCATCCCTTCTTCTTTCCCAATCTATCTGACACTTTACTTTATGTATTTTAATAAGTTTTCTTTCTAATACATGATATATAACTTCATTTTCCTCATAAACATCTATTACCTCTATATTCTCTATTACACCTAAATCACAAAATTGACCACCACCACCTGGGAAAAATGCAGTTTTATCTAATACGACATGATATCTTTCATCTTTTTCTTTAACATCTATAACTTCTGCTGTAAATTCTTTTATATATTGATCTTTATAATATAACTTTTCCATTTAAATTCTCCAATCATATGAATTTCCAATTAATACTTGTTTTTATAATATTAATTCTACATTTATTATAACAAATTTATTTTGTTATATATTAGTATTATAATACAATAAAACCACTTGAGATAAAAACTCAAATGGTTTTATTATATTTATTATTAGAATGTTGGAATTACAGCTCCATTATATTTTTCATTTATAAACTTCTTAACATTTTCTGAAGTTAACGCTTTAGTTAGAGCCTTTATTTTATCTGAATCTTCATTTCCTTTTTTAACTGCTAATATATTTCTATATACTTTAGCTGCCTCAGCATCTTTATCTTCAATAGCTAATGAATCTTTAGATGGATTTAAACCAGCTTCTATAGCATAATTCCCATTAATTACAGCTGCATCAACTTCTTCTAAAACTCTTGGTAATTGTGCCGCTTCTAATTCTTCAAATTTTAAGTTCTTAGCATTTTCTGTTATGTCCTTAGGTGTAATTAACTCTCCAGCCTTTAATTTTATTAACCCTTGTTTTTCTAATAATCTTAAGGCTCTAGCTTCATTTGATGGATCATTTGGTATAGCTATCTTAGCTCCATCTTTTAGTTCCTTTAACTCCTTTGTTTTTTTGGAGTATATAGCAATTGGTTCTAAATGAACTTCAGCTGTATAAGCTAAATTTAATTTCTTGCTTTCATTTGTTTCATTTAAGTATGATATATGCTGAAAATAATTTGCATCAATCTCTCCATCTGCTAAAGCTGTATTTGGTGTAACATAATCTGTAAACTCTACTATTTCTAATTTGTAGCCTTCCTTTTCTAGTTCTGGTTTTATATGCTCAACTATTTCCTTATGAGGTACTGGAGTAACTCCTATTTTAATTGTTTTATTATCTCCTTCGCTCTTTTTTGCCCCACATCCAACTAGCCCTAAAGCTAAAACTCCTGCTAATACTGTTACTAATATTGATTTTCTTTTCATATTGAATACCCCCTAAATTTTATTACTTATTTTTAATTTTTGAGCTTCTATCACTTTAATTTAAATTAAGATAGCTTTTTATATAAATAATTTCCTAAGGATTGAAGTCCTTGAACTATTACTATCAATAAAATTACTGTAACAATCATTATATCTGTTTGATATCTTTGATACCCATATCTTACAGCAACATCTCCAAGACCGCCTCCTCCTACTGTTCCAGCCATTGCTGAATATCCTATTATAGTTATAATAATTAATGTTAATCCTGATATAATTGATGGTACTGCTTCTTTAAACATTACCTTAAAAATTATTTGTGTATTTGAAGCTCCAAAAGATTTTGCTGCTTCTATAACTCCATTATCAACTTCTTTTAAAGCTGATTCTATTACTCTTGTAACAAAAGGTGCTGCTGCTATTGTAAGTGGCACTATTGCTGCTGTAGTTCCAATGCTTGTACCAACTATAAACTTAGTAATTGGAACTATTGAAACTATTAAAATTATAAATGGAAAACTTCTTAAAATATTTACTATATAATTTAAAACTTTATATACTACTTTATTTGGCTTTAATCCATCCTCTGCCGTTACTATTAATATAATTGCTGGTACAAATCCTAATATTAATGAAAATATTGTAGAGAACAATACCATTATTATTGTTTTATTAAAAGCTGGTATAAGAATATCAAGCATTAATTAAGCACCTCCAATATAATATTTTTTTCTTCTAAATATTTCATTACTTTTTCTTTATCTAAAGCATTAATATTTATTACTAAGCTTCCAAGTACATCATTTCTAAATTTCTCTAGCTTGCCCCAAACTATTGAAAAATCTACCCCAAGTTCTCTTGCCATCTTTGTTATAAGTGCATTTTCTGATGATGTACTTGGAAAGAATAGTTTTATGTTAATCCCTGTTGTCGGTAGTAATTCATCATTTTCTTGACCTAAGAATTTCTTAAGAGCTCCCCCTGGTTTTAGAAAAAGTTGCTCTGCTTTTCCCTCTGCTTTTAAAATGCCCCCTTCTATTAATGCAACTTTTTCACAAACTTCTTTAACTACCTCCATTTGATGGGTAACAATAACAATTGTAATTCCTAATTCCTTATTAATTTTTGAAAGTAATGCTAAAATATCCTTTGTTATTTTAGGATCTAAAGCTGATGTTGCTTCATCACAAAGTAATATTTTAGGTTCTAATGCAAGAGCTCTTGCTATAGCTACTCTTTGCTTTTGGCCTCCACTTAAATTATTTGGTTTAACTTTTGCCTTGTCTTCAAGTCCAACTAGCTTTAAAAGCTCCATTACTTTTTCATTTATATAACCTTTTTTATATCCCCAAACCTCTAATGGTAATGCAATATTTTCAAATACTGTCTTTCTACTTAAAAGGTTAAAGTTTTGAAATATCATTCCTAGGTTTTTTCTAAATTTTCTTATTTCATTATTCCCTAATTTATTTACTTCCTTTCCCATTACCTTCACAGATCCACCATTATATCCTTCTAATCCGTTTATACATCTTAAAAGTGTTGATTTTCCTGCTCCACTATGTCCTATAAGGCCGTAAATCTCTCCTTCTTTTATATTTATTGAAATATCCTTTAATACTTCTAACTTCCCAAACTTTTTATTTAAATTACTTATTTCTATCATATATTTCACCACCTAATTTAAATTTAATAATTAAATTTTTTAATATACAAAAAAAGCACTGGAGAATAAATCTCTAGTGCTTATAAAAATCGCCTGTTAATTTACCCTCTCATCTTTCAGCTATAACAGCTGCTGGAATTAGCACCACATTAATCTTTAAATAGTTTAATTAGAAATATTTAATAAATTTAGATATACCAAATTTATTGCTTATCTATTTAAAATTAACCTAATTTATTGATTATAGGTTGCTGGGTTTCACAGGGCCAGTCCCTCCACCACTCTTGATAAGAAATCTTTTAAAATTTATTAAGTTTTATTTATATTAATATACGATTTTTTCTTTTATTTGTCAATATAATTTTTGTTATTTTTCTATTATCTTTTTTTAGACTCTATTTTTTAATAAAGTTTTTAGAAAGTATCTTCATCTTTTTCTATTTCCATTATCTCAGCATCAGTATTACATTCTATAAAATTAATTATTTTTTCAATAGTTGAATCTACAATAGCAGAGTTATTACAAACACCTGAAATACCTATTACAATAATTTGGTGAATGTCTTGCTAATCAATTTCACCTACAGAGATATTAAATTTATTATTCAAATACTAATTGTTTTTTATCTTTTTTATATTCCAAATATCATTACTATATTCCATTATAGTTCTATCACTTGAGAATATGCCACCATTACATAAGTTTTCAAAGCAAATTTTTGCCCATCTTTCTTTATCTTTATATGCTTCAAAAAGATTATCTTCCATATCTTTAAATGCCTTAAAATCTGCTAATAGATAATATCCATCTCCATCTCTTAATAATGCATTATATATATCTTCAAAATATCCAAAGCCACTATCATCAAAAGTTCCATCTATTAATGAATCAACTACTCTCTTTAAACTCTTATCATTTTCATAGTAATATTTTGAATCATACTTTCCTTCTATTTTTTCTATATCCTCTACTCTTAATCCAAAAATAAAGTTATTTTCTTCCCCACTTTCTCTAACAATTTCTACATTAGCTCCATCATAAGTTCCAAATGTAGGAGTTCCATTTATCATAAACTTCATATTACCTGTACCTGAAGCTTCTTTACCTGCTGTTGATATTTGCTTAGAAACATCTGCTGCTGGAAATAATTTTTCTGCATAAGATACTCTATAGTTTTCTACAAATACTATTTTTATTTTTCCATTTATATCTTTATCATTATTTACTTTCTTAGCTATTTCATTAATAAATTTTACAATTCCCTTAGCTCTATAGTATCCAGGGAATGCCTTTGCTCCAAATATAAATGTATTATTAGGTATATCTAAATCTGGATTTTCTTTTAATCTATAATAAAGATCTAAAATATAAAATGCATTTAATAATTGTCTCTTATATTCATGTAATCTCTTTATTTGTATATCAAATATTGAATTTGGATTTATTTCTATACCTTCTGTTTCTTTAATATATTCTGCAAGTTGTACTTTCTTTTCATATTTTATATCCATAAATCTATTTAGTACATTTTTATCATCTTTATAAGTCTCAAGTTCTTTAAGCTTTGATAAATCTTTTATCCAATCTTCATTCCCTAAAAGCTCAGTTATTAATGCTGATAGTTCTTTATTACATAACCTTAACCATCTTCTAGGAGTTATACCATTAGTTTTGTTTTGGAACTTTTCTGGATATAATTTATACCAATTATTTAATTCAATATCTTTTAAGATATCTGTATGAAGCTGTGCCACTCCATTAACAGCAAAACTCATTGAAATAGCTAAGTTAGCCATTCTTACAAGTCCACCATCTATAATGCTAAATTCCTTAATTTCCTTATCTGAATATCCTTTTTCTTTCAATTCTTTAATAAAGTTTTTATTTATTTCATTTATAATTGTTAAAACTCTTGGGAAAAGTTTCTTCATTAACTTTTCATCCCATTTTTCTAATGCCTCTGCTAATATTGTATGGTTTGTATAAGCAAAAATCTTTCTTGATAATTCACTTGCTCTTTCAAATGTAACATTATATTCATCAACTAATATTCTTATAAATTCAGGTATTGCTAAAACAGGATGAGTATCATTTAATTGAAATACATGCTTTAATTCAAATTCATCAAAATTCATTCCATAAATACTTATATGCTTTCTAATAACATCTTGAAGAGAAGCACTTACTAGTAAATATTGTTGTCTTAACCTTAATATTTTTCCTTCTTTTGATGAATCATTTGGATATAATACTCTTGAAATATCCTCTGCTTTATTTTTAAGTTTTACTGCTTTATTATATTTCCCATCATTAAATGAATTAAAATCGAATTCCACTATTGGTTCACATTTCCATAGTCTTAATGTATTAATATTTTTAGACTTATATCCTATAATTGGAGTATCATAAGGAACGGCCTTAACCTCCATATCTTTAAACTTAACTATTACTGAATCTCTATCTTTTCTAATACTCCAAGGATCACCATAAGTTAGCCAGTTATCTCCTTCTTCATATTGATTTCCATCTTTAAAATATTGCTTAAATAGACCATTTGTATATCTAATTCCATATCCTTTTAACGGAACTTCCATTGCTGCTGCTGAATCCATAAAACATGCTGCAAGTCTTCCAAGACCACCATTACCTAATCCTGCATCTTCCTCAATCTCTTCTATTTTGTTAATATCTATATTTAACTCATTTAATAACTCTTTAACCTCTTCATATAAACCTAAACTAATAAGATTATTTCCTAATGCTCTTCCCATTAAATATTCCGCTGATAAATAATAAGCATTTTTTTCTGACTCATAAACTTTATTTGTATCTTGCCAATTATCTACTAAAATCTCCATTAATGATAATGATAATGCATTAAATATTTCATGTTCATTTGCATTTTCTAATTTAACACAATGATTTACTTTTAAATTTCTTTCAATGCTAGTTTTTAATGATACCTTATCCATAATTTACACCCTTCCATAAATCTTAGTTAATTTATATATACTTTCTGATAATTCTTGTGTGAAATATTTTTTTCTAGCTCTCCACTTCCAATTTTTACCTAAGGTAGATGGTAAATTCATTCTTGCTTCATTACCTAAAGCTAGAAAATCTTGCATTGTTGTTATAGCTAAATATGCAACACTTCCAAAAGCTCCTCTTATAAAACCTCTTGCTATTCCTTCTTCATAATTTAATGATAGATATTCTTTTGCATTATAAACTTCATTTTTACTTGCAGTTACATCATACCAACCACAAATAGTATCATTGTCATGAGTTCCAGTATATACAACGCAATTTTTGGTATAATTATGTGGCAGATAGCTTCCATCACCACCAAAGGCAAATTGTAATACCTTCATTCCTGGAAAGCCTGTCTTATTTCTAAAATCTATTACTTCATCTGTTAACATACCTAAGTCTTCTGCAATTATATCTACTTCACCAAGCTCTTCCTTAATTGCATTAAATAATTTTATAGCAGGTCCCTTTATCCATTTACCATTTATAGCTGTTTTTTCACCATAAGGTATTTCCCAGTATGACTCAAAACCTCTAAAATGATCTATTCTAACAACATCATAAAGCTTTAAACTTTCTCTTATTCTATCTATCCACCAAGTATATCCATCTTTTTCTAAGTTGTCCCAATTATATATAGGATTTCCCCAAAGTTGACCTGTTTCTGAAAATGCATCTGGTGGACATCCTGCTACTTTAGTTGGTTTCATATCTTTATCTACCTTAAAGTATTTAGGATTACTCCAAATATCTGCACTGTCCTCTGCCACATATATAGGTATATCCCCTATTATTTTTATTCCTTTACTATTTGCATACTCTTTTAAATCATGCCATTGTTTAAAGAAAATATATTGGACAAAAGCCCAGTAGTTAATTTCATCCTTTAACTTAATCTTATAACTTTTTATAGCCTCATCTTTTCTTAATCTTATATCATCATCCCACTCTTGCCAGCTAACTAATTTAAAGTGATTTTTTACTGCCATATATAAAGTATAATCTTCCAACCAAAACTTATTTTTTTCTTTAAACTCTATTAAATCATTATCAATTTTTCCTTTGGAGTTTTCATATGCTATTCTTAATACTTTATTTTTAGCTATAAATATTTTAGAGTAATCTATTGAAGTTTCATCTTTCCCATAATCTAAATCTATATAATCTTCTTCCTTTAAAAAATTATCTCTTTTAAGTAGTTCAAAATCTATAAAATATGGGTTTCCTGCGAAAGCTGAAAAACATTGATACGGTGAATCACCGTAACTAGTTTGCCCCAAAGGCAATATTTGCCAATATTTTTGTCCACTATTCTTTAAAAAATCAACAAATGCAACCGCTTCCACGCCAAAGGTACCAATACCAAATTTACCTGGAAGAGATGAAATATGCATTAATATTCCACTACTTCTTTCCATAATTTATCCTCACATTCCTATTAAAGTTTCAAAGTTTTAATTTTCTCATTTCCATTATTATCTATTATTAATACTTCTAGTTCTTTTATTTTTATATCCCCAATTTTATTTATACAAATATCAAAATCATCACTTTGTTTAACTATTTTTATCTTTAAAGTATTGAACTTACCTTCTTTATAGTTATTTGTTGCTCCGTCATCATCATAATATTCATATTCTGCAATATCATTTACAAAAGCAATTAATTTTAATGATTCACTATTTATATTTTCAACATTGTTTGCTTCTTTTGCTAAAGGAAGTATTTTGTTTAATTTTATGAATATTGGGAATATTTCAATTGGAATATCTATATAATGATGTCCCTTTTCCATAATCTCTATTTTTATATTATCTATACTTTCGACTTTAAGCATTGCCATTTTTTCTGGTAAATAAATATATCTTCCATAATTATTTTGTTTATAAATTGGTGCTACCATAATAGAATCTCCAACTATTAATTGATCTTCTATTGAACTTACAAGCTCATCATTATATTCAAAATTTAATGTTTTAAATAATAAATCATAGTTTTTAGTAGCTTTCATATATTCACTATATAAATAAGGTATTAATGAATATCTAAACTTTATTACACTTTTTAATATATTTTCAGTATTTTTATTAAATGCATATGGTTCTTGTTTTCTTGTGCCAAGAGCAGAATGATTTCTAAATAGTGGAGTAAATACACTAAATTGATGCCATCTAATAGCTAAATCTTCTGTTACATTTCCACCAAATCCACCGGTATCTGCTCCTGTATATAGGAATCCACACAGATTTAAATTCATCATCATCTTAATATTTAACTCTAAACTTTCCCAAGATGAATTATTATCTCCAGTCCATATTCCACCATATCTATGCATTCCTATCATTGAAGCTCTTGAAAATAATAAAAATCTTTTATTATTTTCTATATTCTTTAAGCCTTCTGATGCTGATCTTGTCATATTATATCCATATAAATTATGAACATCATTATGATTAACAAGTTGTCCATTTACATTATGATAAAAACTATTATAATCCTTGCTACTATTACTTAGATTTTGAAATGAATCTTTAAGATTAAAGTAGCTATATATATCTAAATTTTTATTTTTACTTTCTTCAACAATTTTATACGCTTCTTTTAAACCCTCTTCTGAATAAAAGATTGCAGGTTCGTTCATATCATTCCAAAATCCTTCAATTCCTTTATCAGTTAAAAATTTATATTTTTCTCCAAACCATTTTCTAACATCACTATTTAAAAAATCTGGAAAATGTACTTTTCCTGGCCATACTGCTGCAACAAATTCTTTGCCATTCTTATCTAAACAGTAGTATCCTTTTTCAACACCTTCTTCACAAACATCATACCCTTTTTCAATTTTAACTCCTGCATCTATAATGGGAATTAATCTTACACCCTTAATTTTAAATTCTTTAACCATTTCCTCAAAATCTGGAAATGCTTTTCTGTCTATTGTGAAATTTTTAAAATTTTCCATATAATCAATATCTAAATAAATACAGTCTATTGGAATATCCCTATTTTTAAATTCATTAAATACTTCTAAAACTTCTTTTTTATTTTTATAACTCCACCTACTTTGTTGATATCCAAAAGCCCATTTTGGTGGAACATAATTTTCACCTATAAGTTTTCTAAACTCCTTAGAAATTTCACTTATAGCTTCTCCTTTGATTATATATATATCAAAATCCCCACCTGGTATTTTTATTTCTAATATATTACTAGAAGTATATCCTATATCAAAAATTACTCTTCCCGGAGAATCTATAAAAACTCCAAACTTTTCTATACCATTTATCATTATGAAGTTATGAGCTCCATAAAGCGATTTTTTATCTGAGCTATGACTAAATTCATCTGTACAATAGCTTTCGTATATCCATCCTCTCTTATTTATTCCTCTTGTGTTTTCACCTAATCCATATATAATATCCTTATTATCCATCTTGTAGGTTATAGTATTTTCTGAATTAATTTCTAAATAAGGTAAATTAGCTATTTCATCACTTTCTATATTAATTACAACACTGTTACAATTAATTTTTTTATTTATTGAAAATCTACTAATATTGTTATGCTTTGTCATAATCTTTCCCCTACTTCTTTAAATAATTACTTGACTCTCTTTTTACTAATTCTGTTTGTAATAAAATATGTTTATTTTCAGTTTTCTTATTTATTAACTTTAATAATAAATCGACACTTATTTTAGCCATATTACTTTTAGGCTGTATTACCGTAGTTATAGATGGTGTATAAAACTTACTTATATCCATACCATCAAAACCTATAATTGAAATATCCTTTCCAATTCTTAACCCTCTATCAGTGATAGCTTTTGCACATCCTACCGCCATAATATCTGATATTGCAAATATTGCCGTTATATTATTATTGTTATCTAAAAGATTATTCATAGCTTCATATGCCCCATTATAATCATAATGGCCTAAAATTCTATATTTTTCATTGAAAGATATATTATTATCTGCAAGGGCTCTTAAATAGCCTCTTTCTCTTAGATATCCTATTCCATGGTCATTTTCTTCACCTAGTATAATTGCAATATTTTTATGCCCACCCTCTATTAAGTATTTTATAGCTGAATATGCAGCCTCATCATTATCAATACATACTGAAGAAAACTTTTTGCATTCTTTTCTGTATTTATGATTTACTGATGTTAAAATTACTGGAACTTCTATATTTTCAAAATCTTCATTTTCAATATTTGTGAAGTTTCCTCCTAAACAAATTATTCCTTGTAATCTTTTCTCTTTTACCATAGATATTACATTACTTATTTCATCATCACTTAAATAATCATGATGTTCTAAAATCATAGAATATCCAGCTTTAGAGATCTCCTTACTTATAACATCTAATATTTCAGAAAAGAATGGATTAAAAACCCCTTTAATTAAAACACCTATATTATTTGTATTATTCTTTTTTAAATTTCTTGCACTATTATTAGGTATATAATTATTTTCTTTTATAATTTCCAGAACTCTTTCTCTTGTTTTTTCCTTTACATCTGGATGATTATTGATAACCCTAGATACTGTACTTACACCTACTCCTGCTATTTTGGCTATATCTCTTATGTTTGTCATAAATTTCTCCACCTTTTCACAAAATAATCGGTATCGTTTCCATTGCTTATTATACTCTTATAAGAGACAGCTTTAAATACTCTATTCCTTTACTGATCCAGAAACTAATCCACCTGCTATATATTTTTGTAATAACATAAATATAACAACTATTGGTAGTGCTGACATTACTGCTGCTGCTGAATACATTGTCCAGTTTGCTGAGAAATTATTTGTTATAAATTTTTGCAGTCCTGTTGTTATTGTTTGTAATGGTGCATTCTTAAGAATAGCTGATGTAAACATAAATTCACTATAAGCTCCAATAAAAGCAAATAAGAAAATAACTATCATCATATTTCTAAGTAATGGTAATATAATTTTTATAAATATTTGCATTGTAGATGCTCCATCTATAGATGCTGCTTCTACTAAATCTCCTGGTATTCCATCTACAGATCCTTTTAAAAGCCATATATTATATGCACTTCCACCTGCTAATATTAGTATTAATACCCAAGGTTTATTAGTAAGTTTTAATGCATAAACTATTCCCATAATTGCTGGTAATGCCATTGTAGTTGGGAACATCTGAAGAATTAATAAACTCATTAATCCATTTTTTCTTCCTTTAAATCTTAATTTTGAGAAAGCAAATGCAGCTGGTACTGATAGTACTAATTGAATAATTGCAACTGCTGTACAAATTAATAATGAATTTTTTACCCAAAGAATAAAATCTGTTTCTTTTATTACTCTTATGTAATTTTCTAAGGTCCATTGTGATGGGAAAAAGGTAGTTTGATTAAAGGATTGTCCTTTTGCCATAGATGCTGAAATAACTGCAACTATAGGAAATAGAGTTATAGTTATCATAATCCATAAAAATATTCTTCCTAGCCAGGCATTTCTTATTTCATCAGGTCTTAGTTTCTTTTTATATTTTAAATTTGATTGTTTTCTTGTGTTTAATCTATTATTTACATTCACTTGTGTTTGCATAATATTAATCAACCTCCTTAAACTGACCTGAAGCTCTCATTTGGATAAATGAAATTGATGCAATTATTATAAATATTATTATACTAAGTGCTGATGCAATATCATATCTTCCAAATTGCATTGAAAGTTTATAATTTACTGATGCTAATATATCTGTATATCCTGCAAATTGACTTGTTAATCTTGGAGGACCTCCTGCTGTAATAAGAAAAGCTGATCCAAAATTGTTAAAGTTAAAGGCAAATGATGATATTATAAGTGGATATGCTGTTTTAGTTAATGAAGGTAATGTAATACTTACGAATTGTTTCCATTTACTTGCACCATCAACCATTGCTGCTTCATAATATACTTCTGGAATAGCAGCTAATGATCCTAAGCATACATTCATCATGTAAGGGAATCCAAGCCATATATTAACCATTATTATACTTATTCTTGCTAAGTTAGGATCAGTTAACCATTTTATTGGTTCATGAATTATATTTAACTCCATTAAAACATTATTTATTTGCCCATAACTTCCATTAAACAAACCTTGGAATGAAAGAATTGCTACTGCCGCTGGTAATGCCCATGGAAGAATAAGAATTCCTTTATAAAATCCTCTTTCTTTTATATTTTCATTATTTAAAACCATTGCAATTATTAGTCCTAAAAAAAAGCATCCTAATGTAGATATTATTGCGAAAATCATCGTCCAGATAAATACTGGTAAAAAAGTTTCTTTAAAGGGTCCGGTTAGAACTTCTTTAAAATTAGCTAAACCAACTAAGTTTATATTCCCTTTTGAAAACTGTGTATAATCAGTAAATGAATAATAAATAGTTGAAATAATTGGCATTACTGTGAATATTAGAATTGATATTAGTGCTGGTGCTAAAAAATAATATGCCTTTCTATTTCTAGCCTTTAAACCCATATATAGTCCCCCTTTATTTTATAGAGATAGGAAACTCCTATCTCTATAAATTATTTGTAATTATTTTAATTGAGCTATTCCCTCTTTAACTTGATTAACTATATTAGTTGCACAAGTATCAACATCTATTTGACCTGCAGTTAATAGCTTAAGATTGTTCGCTGCTGGTTCCCACATAGCTTGAACTTCTGGAATATTTGGCATTGGAGTAGCAACTTTTGCTTGTTCCATAAATGCTTTTGTATATTCATCATCAACTTTAGCATCCTTTAATACAGGAATTCTATTACCAGCTTTATAAACTATTTCACTTGACTTAGAAACCAATTCTTCCATTAGCTTCCACGCTGCATCTTTATTCTTTGAATTAGCATTAACAAAAGCAACTTGTACACCTAAGAATGTTTCAGGTGCTTTTCCTCCTAAAGTTGGCATCGGAACAACTCCAAAGTTTACTCCAGCTTCTTTAGAAGCTGCTACATCCCAAGGACCTGAAATATAGAATGCACTCTTTCCTGATGTAAAGTCAGCTTTAGCAATATCTCCTGTTATATCAGCCGCCATTAATTTATCATCAACAACTAATTTCTTTATAAATTCATATCCAGCTTTTGCACCAGCATTTCCTAATCCTATATCATCTGGTTTTAATGTTCCATTATCATTTTTATAAACATATCCACCACCAGCTGATAAGAATGCATAACTCATATAAAAGTTTTTTACATCATATTCAAATCCAACTTCCTTAGCTTTAGTAGCTAATTCTTCCATTGTTTTTGGAACTTCCTTAACCTTATCTTTGTTATAGAATAATGTACTAGTTTCTTGAGCTAGTGGAACTGCATATTGTTTTCCACCAATTGTTACTGAGTCTACAATACCTTGTGAAGTATATTTGTCAGCTGTTACTAATCCACTTGGAACTTCATCTGTAATTCCAGCTTTTTGGAATGTTCCTAAATTATCATGAGGTGCCCCTAAAATTAAGTCTGGGCCATTATCACTTTGAGCTGCTTGAATCATTTCTTGGAACTTTCCTTTGTCTTCAACAACATTTACTTCAAAGTTGTTAGCGTCTCCCCAAGCTTTAGCAACAGTTTCAAACTCTTTAACTTCATTAGTAGTTAAATGTGACCATACTGTTAAAGTTTGCTTTTTATTTGATGATGCTTTTTCATCATCACCTTTACTTCCACAACCTACTAATGAAGTTGCACATAAAACTCCTGCAATTAAAACTGCTAATAATTTTGAACGTTTTCCCATAATAAATTCCTCCCAATATCTATTTAAACCTATAATTTAGGTTTATAGCATTTTATTAATTATTAAAAATACTCTTTACCGTACTTAATATAAAATTCCGGTACCGTTTCCAAAAATGTTTAAAAATTATTTTTATCACTAGTTTCTTTCCACACTAGAAATAAAATTCTAAATTCTGTAGCTTCATTAAAATTTGTTATGTCATAATTTACTATTTTCTTTATCTTATCAATTCTATAAAACAATGTATTTCTATGAATAAATAACTTATCTGCTGCTTCACTTATACAAAGTCCTTTGTTAAAGAATACTTCTATTGTTTTTATTAAGTCCTCATCTAACCTTGAAAATACTTCATTATATTTACTAAAAATTCTTTTTCTTTCGTTATCGCTAACTCTACTTAATAACCTTTCAAGAAGTAATGAATTTTCGTCATAAACTTTATCAGCTAGTCCATATTTAATGCAAACTTCTATATTTGCTTTTAAATATTCGAATTTTTCTTTCAATTCAAAGTATTCGTCTATTCTTGCATAACTTATATAACCCTTTCCTTTAGTACATTCTTTTAAGTCAATTAAAATATTTTCTATTTTATTTTCAGTAATATCATTTTTACTTATTACTACAATGTAGTCATCTACTTTAACTAATATAGATTCCTTTTCTAAATATTTCTTTTCTAATAGCTTTATTACTTTTTGAGTTTTCTCCTCTAAATATATAACAATTAATTTAAATGGCTTATACTTTATTACTTGATTTAATGCCTCAGTAGAAAACTCTCTTCCTTTAAGTATATCATTTATTATTTCTTCTTTAGATTTTACTGCATTTTTAAGTTCTTGTTCTAAGCAATACTTTAAAAGATCAATACAGTTAATATAACTTTCTGGAACTTCTAATATAAAATCTTCTGTTTGTATTTTTAAGTTTGTTTCAATTATCTCTTTATTATATCCTCCTAATAAATTTGCTATTACAGTTCCATCTTTTTCAATTATATTAAAGGGGATTTTTATTTCTTCACTTATCTTTTCAAAAGAATTTTTTAATCCATACATAAAATTCCTCCTATAAGATTATTAGCTATAACTTCAGATAACGTTTGCATCAATATCAAAAAATTTTTTATTAGAAACGTTACCAATTTTGTTAAACTTTCATAAAACTATTTTAATAAATAAATTAATTGAACTTCATGTTAATATTTACCTTATGTCTATATTATACTTATGCAATCGTTTGTATTCAATAGTAAATTATTACAATTAATATTGCTTTTTTTTGTTTTTTCTCCAAAAGGTTTTTTAAAATATTTTTAATACTATAAACATAAGAGCATATTATAACTTAATAATATGCTCTTATGTTATTATAAACTTATTCTATTTTTTCATTTTATTAATTGATTTTTTCATATCATCAATCATATCAGCAAATTTTTCTTTTGCTTCTAAGCCCATTTCCTCTATATTATCCATAGTTTCTGATATTTCATCTGCTATTTCCTCTGTAACTCTTCCAGACTTTACTTGCTTGTATAATTGTTTCATTTTCTTTTCTAATTTTTCCATTGCCATATTCAAAACCTCCTAATACTAATATATTTAGTATTAGCTTTCTTTTCTTAAATATTCCTTTTTGCTTATATAATGTTCCACTAAAGTTATTATTATTTTAGCAGATATTACTCCTAATATTATTCCTGCTACTACATCTGATGGATAATGTACAAAGAGATACATTCTTGAAAAAGCTATCCCACATGCCAACAGATAAAATATATACTTTTCTTTTTCAAAGTATTTTCCTAATACAACTGCAGCAGCAAAAGATGAAGCTGTATGTCCTGAAGGAAAAGAATAAGTACTTGGTGCATTTATTATAAGAGTAATATTTTCTAAATTTAAAAATGGTCTTGGCCTTTGCACTAATTTTTTTATAATTCCTTCTCCAAGAATACTTCCTAATAAAAGAGATAATAATAAAATAATTCCAATCTTTCTATACTTTTTATTTAATAATAAAATGATGCCTATCACTATCCATATAAATCCGATATTTCCTAAAGTAGATAATATCTTCATTACTTTATCCATTAATGGACTGCTTAAGTATTCTCTTATTATCATTAAAATACTTATATCTATATTAGAAATTGATTGTATCATGTAGTATTCCCCCATAAACTTAATTTTGTATATTATTATATACTATATAAGTCTATTTCCCAATAATTATATTATCTGGTAATACAATATTCTCTTCTTTTTTTATATCTTGTATTGATTTTACTCCTTGAGATTCCGTATCTTCTACTGCAACCACAACTTGCTGAACATTATCATTTGCATAATATAAGTAATATTTATATTTATTACTTTCATGTTTTTCTAACATACCTTCATTATATATATTCTTTATAGCTGTTATAATTTTAGGATTGTTTCCTCTAAATTTATTAACATTATATCCTTCCATTAAACTCCAAATTGCAATTTGAGTTGCAAAATACGCCTGTTCTTCTGAATCTACACCTAATTCTTTTGGTGATTTATTAGGATATCCTGATAAAATAATATTTTCTATCCCTTTTGCTACAGTATCCATTTTAGAAAATTTTTCTCCATGTGGATACGATTTGTCTATTTCTAAGCAATATCCTAAACTATTACTTTCATCAGTTTTTATTCTTTTAGCTTTTATATTAAAATTTTCATAGTGTACTTCTTCCAAATAGTATTTTTCTGTATTAATCTGAATATTATTTGAAAAATCTGAGAAAGCTTTTGTTTTTAAATTAATAGAAAAAGCTATACTAATAATTGTAGTTATTATTACTGTTTTAATACATAATTTATTTTTCATTTTTTTCACTCCTAATTATTTCAATAATAACTAGTTTTATCTTTTATTATATAAATATACTAACTTTTAAAATTAAAAATAAAAAAAGATTGATAGAATTTAATTTTTCTATCAATCTTTCAAAACTACTTATTTTCTTCTATTAATCTTTTAATAGTTTCAAGACATCTTGCTCCTTGACAAGGGCCTGTTCCTGCACCTGTCTCTTCTTTAACTTCTGCTACTGAAGTTGCACCATTTTTAATAGCCTCAACAATAGTTTTTTCACTTACATTTTTACATAAACATACTATAGTATCCTTGCTCATAATTCTTCTCCTTATTGTTACATTATATTTTATAGTTTATAGAGTACTTACTCTTTATATATTATTAAAATTATATCATATATTTTAATTTATTTATATTTTATAAAAATTATTTTCTCCTTTTCTTTAATAAATATTCCTAACTTCTATACTGATAATATAAAAAAGATAGCATCTTAAAAAACATTTTAGATACTATCTTTTTATTTATCTCAGGATTTTACTACTATTATTCATTTTTTCTTTATATTTCTTAGTTTTATTTTGAGGTTTTATATTATATTTAACTGTTAATGTCATAGCTATACTTAGTAACACTCCTAAATCTATAAGAAATTTTAACCCAAGTAAAGGTTATTATATTTTTTAATATAGTAGTAAATCCCTTATATTTTTATTATATTATATGAATTTACAAAAAATTAATATTTTAGGGATAATATTATATATAATATTTATATTTATTTTTTATAAATTAAATCTTTAGAAAGTGCCAGGTATTAATTTAAAATCTGACACTTTTCTTTTTCTTAACTTTTACATAAAGTTAAATTTCAAAATCTTTAGGATCGTGTTTTTTAGCTTTTGGTTCACCAAAAGTTGCTTTTAAACTCTCAACTTGAGGATTATGGTTTATATTTTTCTTCTTATTATTTTTCTTTCCCATTTTATCACCTCTTTCATTAATAGCATTAGCAATTTTTCATTATTTTAATAATGAAAATTCTAACATTATATTAATTAAGTGGTGATCTTTTTTATTCTAATTAGGCTTGTCTATTATTTATATATTATATTTTTATAAGAGCTATTTTAATAAAGATATTTTTGTATCTATTACTTCTGGTTCTCTCTTAAATAAGAATTCTCCTTTTCTAACAGAACAATTTACTCCAACTCTTTCTAAAATTGCATCAAATTCATTTTTTGCATTTAATACTATAAAGTTAGCATCTTTTCCTACTCCTATACCATATTTATCTTGTATATGAAGAGTCTTAGCACCATTTGTTGTAATTAAATCTAATGCATTATTAATTTCTTCAAAAGACATCATATGACAAATGTGAATTCCAGAATCTAAGATATTCATTAAATTTCCGTTTCCTAATGGATACCATGGATCTGAAATTGAATCTTGAGCAAAGCAAACGTTAATTCCTGCATCATTTAACTCTTTAACTCTTGTAAGACCTCTTCTCTTTGGATATGTGTCATATCTTCCTTGTAAATGAATATTTTCAGTTGGACATGATATAAAGTTCATATTGGATAATTTTAAAAGTTTAAATAATTTAAATGCATAAGCATTATTATATGATCCCATAGCACAAGTATGGCTTGCTGTTGTAAGTTCACCAATTCCATTCATATATGATTCTGCTGCTAATAATTCAACAAATCTTGATTGTTCATCATCTGTTTCATCACAATGAATATCTATTAATTTGTTATATTTCATAGCAAGCTCTACAGTTTTCTTAACTGATTTTTCTCCCATTTCTCTTGTATATTCAAAATGAGGTATAGCACCTACTACATCAGCACCCATTTTTAATGCTTCTTCTACTAGTTTATCTCCATCTTTATATGAGTACATACCTTCTTGTGGGAATGCTATTATTTGAATATCAACAATATCCTTTACCTCTTCTTTTAATTCCATTATAGCTTTTAAACAAGTAAATTTAGGATCTGTTACATCGACATGTGTTCTAATATACTGAGTTCCATATAATATTTCTTTTTTCAATGCTATTCTAGCACGTTCTTTTACTTCTTCAACTGTCATATTACCTTTTGTTTCTGACCATCTTTGAATTCCTTCAAAAAGTGTACCTGTACCATTATTAGCACCTGGCATACGAGCTGTGTATACATAATCTAAATGAATATGTGGATCAACATAAGGTCCAACAACAAGATTTCCTTCTAAATCATATGTTTCTACATCTTTATATTTCGCTGAAAGATTTGGAGCTATTTCTTTATAAACTCCATTTTCAACAAGGAAATCAACTAATGTTTCTTTTCCTTTTAATCTAGCATTTTTAAATAAAGTAACTTTCATTTAAATAATCTCCTTTCAGTTTTTAGCATTTTATTTAGCAACGAATTACTAATACTGGAAGTTTAACACGAAAACATAAGTGAGTCATTGTATCAACCATACAATAATATTTTCATATTACTGTGCACATAAAGAACATATTTTTATGGATATATTTGTATTTTTTGTACATTGTGTACAATTTACGCTGAGAGTATACTGAGAACATGATGAACGACACAAAATGTTCATTATATAAAAATTCGTTTATAAAAATATTATTAATGATAAGAAAAGGAGACGTTATTATGTACGAAAATGTAAAAATGACAAATATGACATGGATGGAATTCGCCAAGAAAAAAGATGATGTTATCATATTACCAATAGGTTCTACTGAACAACATGGTCCTCATTTACCAACTTGTGTTGATACTGTATTAGCTGAAGGATTTGCTTACCGTATTGCTGAAAAAATAAATGGTGTAGTTGCTCCAACTCTTTCATATGGTTATAAATCAAAACCATTAAGCGGAGGTGGTCCATTATTCCCAGGAACTATTGATTTAAATGGTGCTACATTACAAGCATTAATAATGGATATAATTGATGAATTTGTACGTGATGGATTTACAAAAATATTCCTTTTAAGTGCTCACTTTGAAAATGAAGCATTTATTGTAGAAGCTATGGATTTATGTTCTGCAAAATATGGGGACAAGGTTAAACTTCTTCTTACTAACTGGTGGGATCCAATGTCACCTGATATAATTGATAAAGTATTTGATGAAGTTCCATTCCCAGGTTGGGCATTAGAACATGCAGCTGTTACTGAAACATCATTAATGATGTATTTTGCACCAGAACTTGTTAGAGAAGATAAAATATTAGATACTAAAAATGCTAGTCCTGCAACTTATTACAGATATCCAATAGAAAAAGATATCGTTCCTGAAACTGGTATTTTAGCATCAGCTAAATCTTCTTCTGCTGAAAGAGGAAAAATAATGGTTGATGATGTTATTCCAAATATCTTAAAGATTATTGATGAGGCTTTCAAGTAAAATTTAACAGAAAGAAGTAGGTACATTATGAAAACAAAAGGAATAATTCTCACAATGCTATCTTCTATTACATTTGGTTTTGCATTTACTCTTGGACCTATGACATATGGTGCTGGAGGAAGTAATCCTGTAACATTAACTTTTTTAAGGAACTTTTTAAGCTTACCATTTTTATTAATTATTATTTTACTTTTAAAAATTGATTTAAAAGTTACAAAGAAGCAACTTAAAGATTTAATAATATTAGGATTCGTTGGAAATGCAATAACTACGCTTATGTTAAATATGGCTTTTGCGTATATAGATGTAGGAATAGTAACTCCTATTCACTTTACTTATCCAATATTTGTAACGCTTGGTTGTGTAATTTTCTTCCACGAGAAATTAAGTAAACAAAAAGTTCTAGCATTAATTATTGCTATGTCTGGTATAGGATGCTTCTTTATCTCAGCATTGAACTCTGCATCTTTTGGTTCTAGTACATTGCTTGGACTATTTTTAGCAATAGCCTCAGGTATGTTCTATGCATTCTATATTATATTTATGGACAAGAGTGGCTTAAAGGGTGAACCACCATTTAAAATAACTTTTTATGTAGCAGTTGCTTCAACTATTGGTATGTTTTTATATGGTTTAATTACAAATCAGCTTACTTTATCAACATTAACAACTAAGTCTTGGATAATATCTACAATCTTTGCATTTTTATGTACAGTTGTTGCATTATCCTTATTACAAGTTGGTATAAAGCATATTGGTGCAAGTGAAGCTGCTGTTATAAGTACATTTGAACCTATAACAAGTGTAATTTTTGGTGCACTATTATTAAGTGAACAAATAACTTTAATAAAAGTTGTTGCATGTATATTAATTTTTGCTGGAGTTTTAACCTTATCTCTTACAAAGGAAAATACTAATAAAGCTAATAAAGAAAATACAGAAATTAAAGCATAAAAGAAACCTGTGACAAATTATGATTGTCACAGGTTTCTTTTATATCTTCTTTTGTAAGCTAATAAATTCATAAATTAATATGCTATTAAAAAGTTCTAAATCTGTCATAGCATCATCTAAATCTCTTTGTAAAAGTTCTTTAATTGTTGATAACCTATAAAGTAATGTATTTCTATGAATAAACAACTCTTGTGAGGTCTTTAGTAAATGTCTATTATTTTTAAAATAACATTTTAAAGTTCCTATTAAATTCATTCCATGTTTTTTATCATACTCTAAAATAGCACCTAAATTTTCATAACAATATTGCTCTATATCCTTTAAGTCAGCTAATTCAACAAATAATCTAATTATTCCAAGTTCATTATATTTAATAATTTTTGAATCTTTATTATATATATTTATCATTGATAAAGCTTTAAATGCTTCTTTATAACTTGTTTTTATTTCAGAATCTAAATTTCTAACACGACTAAAGCTTAAAGTTAGTTCAATCTCTGATTCTCTAGAACTAATAAGCTTGAAAATCGATTCAACACAACTTATTGATTTCTTAGATTCTTCATAATTATTAGAAAATATAAGGCACATTAAATGATTTGCATATTCCATAGGTATTACAGTATAGTTTTCTATATTTAGAGCATCTTGTAATGAGTTAATTATATACTTACAAACATTTTCTATCTCATTTAAAACATTAGATGACTTTTGTATCTTAAATATACATATATAATGAACAGGTCTTAGTTTTATATTATAGAATTTTGACAATGCCTTAATATCTTCATGTAATTGTTCTTGTGAAAAAAGAAGTGATTCAAGAAAATGCTTTGCATTCTTAGACGCTTCTCGATTTTGCTCTATTTTAAGAAAAATTTCTTGAGTAATATCAATTAGTTTAATATCCCAAGGCATTATAAATAAAGGTAATCCTTCTTCATTTGCCCTTTCTATCATACCTTTAGGAATACTATTTTTATGTTTATTATCAATTAAAATAACAATTCCTGAAAGCTTTTTTTCAATACATTCCTCTAATAATAATAATAGACTCTCATCTTCCTCTATTACGTCAGTATATGAAACAAATAGCAACTCCCCTCCATAAAGCCATTGAGAAATAGATTCTGTCATTCTTACATAAGGCCAAGATATTTCACGATTAAGGCCTGTTTCGCCAGCTAATAATGTTGCCATTGAAAAATTTTTAAGTTGAAATAAATCTCTACAGCAAAGAGCCATAAAATCACCCTTTCTAATCTTAAATAAAAGACTATATACTCTTTTTTATACTTACTATTAATATTTTAAAATTGATTTAATTTTTTATAATTATTTCCTTTTAAATATTAAATCAAATTATATAACATTGTCCAACTTAATTATACTCCGTATAAGATGATACATTTATTTCCATGCCTATTACTTCCATATATCAACATTTTCCTATGTATTTTACTTTTTATTTTTTAGATAAACTACTTATTTTTAAAATCATGATTAATCCGTTTATAATTTATATATATATTCTCTTAATTAGTAAAAAAATAGTATTCATATATAAATTTATACGAATACTATTTTGAAATATTTTTAATTAACCCTATTAATATATACTTTTTTAAACTTTAAATTTAGCAACTATTTCAGTTAATTCTTGAGCAAGCTCGGCTTGATTTTGAGCTGTTTTAGCAACTTGTTCTATAGCCTCTGTAGCTTCATTTATACTTTCATTAACAGATGCTACATTTTCTGTTGATGTTTGAGTCATTGAAGCTACACCATGTACTGCATCACTTAATTGATTTACTGTAGCTGTAATTTCTTCACTCATTGATGCAATATCTTCACTCATTGAATTTACAAAAACACCGTCATTTTCATATTTATTTCCTACTTCTATAAATCCATTAAATTCTTTCATTACTTCTTCATTCATAAAAGTAAGTAATTTATTACTACTATCTGCTATACTCTTAAAAGCTTCTTGAACATCAATTATTGTTCCTTTAACATTTTGTACAGCCTCCCTTGATTGTTCTGCTAATGTTCTAACTTCATCAGCAACTACTGCAAATCCTTTACCTTGTTCTCCTGCTCTTGCTGCTTCAATTGCCGCATTTAAAGCTAAAAGATTAGTTTGTTCTGCAATAGCTTCAATTGTATTTGCCATTTTCACTATATCTTTTACTACATTCCCCTTTTCAATTGCTTCAACAATATCTGCTTCTACATTACCATATATATTAGTTGTATTATTAATTATATTAGCTGTATTATCTTTTATCTCTGTTGCTCTTCTTTTAATTTTTTCTGAATTATTACTTCCATCATTTGCCTTAGTTGATAATACAACTATACTTGAATTAACTTCTGAAATAGATGCTGATAATTCTTCTGTTGTAGCACTTGTTTCTTGAATAACAGAATTTATTTCTGCTGTAGATCCATTTATTTCTTCAAATTGAACTGTCATTTCCTCTATTGTAGCTGATAATTCTTCACTTGCTGCACTCATATCTTCCGAACTACTCATTACTGTTTTTATAAGTGCTTTTACATTTTCTTGTGCTTCGTTAAGAGCTTGTCCTATTTGACCAAACTCATTTTTCACTGTAACAATTATAGGCTCTGATAAATCATAGCTAGAAAATCTTTTAGCTAATGCCATTATTTTATTTAATGATGTTGTTATAGATTTTGTTATTAAAATTGCAAAAACAATAGATAAAATCACTGCAAATACTATAATTACTACTACTATTTTTATAGAACTTTTATATGTACTTTGATTTATATTTAATGCTTCTTCTGCCAACTTATTATTAAGTTCAATTAATTGAGTAATTTCCTCATTACTCTTATCTATTAAATCACTATACTTAGGCATTAATGCTTTAGCTTCTTCTTTTTTATTCTGCTTTTCTAGAGAAATAATTGATTCTCTAATGCTTATATATTCATTAAGAGTTCCATTAAATTTATTAAATAATTCTCTATCATCTTCCCTAAATATACCTTTTTCATAAGAATTAGTTAGTTCTACAGCTTTATCCTTTATTTTTTTAATTTCAGTTAATATTTTACTTTCATTATCTTTACTATTATTATCTAATAACTTTTGTATATTTACAAACATTTCAAATTGTGCTTTTCCCAACGATCCAATATCTGCTATTCTTACAGCATTATCATAATAAATTCTTTCTGATAAATTACTAATTTTCCTTATATTATATAAGCTAATTGATCCTATTGCTATTAATAATGCTATTATAATAGAAAATACAATTATTAATTTATGAGATATTTTGCTTACTTTATCTTTTTTCATAATATATCCCCCTAAAATGGTATTTTTTTAACAAAATATAGAAATAATCATAATTTTAGGTTATCTCAAATTTTTATCAAAGTCAACATTTTGGTATATTTTTTAAAATTAAATATTAAATTTCGACATAAAATATATTATATTGTTATATAGTATCTATTATTCTATAAAAAACTATTAAATTGTTGAAAAATAAAGAGTTATGAAATTATTACATATAGTGAGAAATTCCTAGAAAAATAGAAATATTTTAATATTACCCCTAAAAATGATACTGATAATCATTTTCACTTTGTATTTGTTTATGTTATACTTTCTTCATAACTTAAATTTATAGGAGGTAAACAATGGCTAGAAATAGAGAACCACGTTTTAAAATGTGCAGAAGACTTGGTTTAAATGTAGTCGGTCACCCTAAAGCAATGGACCGTGCCATAAAGGGTACTAGTAGAGCTGATAAAAAATTATCAGGTTATGGGGTTAGATTATTAGAAAAACAAAGACTTAAAGCATATTACGGAGTTTTAGAAAAACAATTTGCTAAATATGTAAGAGATGCTTTTAAAGAAAGGGATTTTACTACAGGTCACGCATTACTTTTAAGGTTAGAATCTAGACTAGATAATATGGTTTATAGAATGGGTTTTGCTACTTCAATAAGTTCAGCAAGACAAATGGTGAATCATGGTCATATCTTAGTTAATGGTAAAAAAATTGATATTCCATCATATAAGTTAGTTCCTGGAGATGAAATATCACTAAGAGAAAAATCTAGAAAAGTTTCTACTTATATAAGTGCAATAAAAAATAATGAAATCAATATTTTGCCGTATATTGATACTGATTTAGAAAATTTTAAAGGAACTTATATAAGATTACCTTTAAGAGAGGAAATCCCTATCGTTATTAATGAAAATCTAATAGTTGAATTCTATTCCAGATAATATAGTTATAGTTTCAACCTTCTTAAGTTAAAGTATATTTTGCCAAAAAAAGTTATACAGAGTAAGCTGTATAACTTTTTTAATTTTATTTAAAAACCTTTTTACCATATTTATTTTCAACTTATTTTTAATAAATAAGTTCTAGCCTTACTATTGTACTGATACTTTTTGCTTGGATAAAATTATAGATGCTCCAATAATAAGTATTCCTCCTACAATAGAGTATATATTTAGTGATTCATTAAATAAAATAAATCCCCAAGTAGTATTGAAAAATATTCCTATATATCTTACTACTTCTACAATTATAGCATTTGTGTTTTCAAAAGCACCAGTCAAGAATATTTGTGCTAATAAAGAAACTACACCTAAAATAAATAATAATATAAATTCTTTTACTGTTGGCATAACAAAATTATTTCTCATTAATACTGCTGATACTATAGTAGATGCTGCTAAAAAGTAAAATACAATTTCATAATTATGGTGTTTTTTAGATTTAGCCAATTTTCTTATTGTGATTGAAGCACTTGCAGATAAAACAGCACTTAATAATCCAAAAATTGCATAGAAAGAATAAGTGGAATATTTAAATGGATTTATTATAATTGATGCCCCTATCAATATAATAATAATAAATATCCATGCATTCTTTGGTAACTTTTCTTTCAAGAAAAATGATGAAAATATCATCACAAATAATCCTGATAAATGTGCAAGTATCGCCGCATCCCCTAGCTTCATTGTAGAAATTGCAAAAAAGTATGTTACCATATAAAGTCCTCCAAGCATTCCTCTAAGTAGTAATAACGGTTTCTGTTCCTTTGAAAACTTTACATTTGAACTTTTCATTAATATTAATATTAATATACTTCCTATTACGCCCCTAAAAAATGCTATTTCATTAGAAGGTATACTGCTGCTTACTGATTTTACTAAAACATTCATTACACTAAATGTAAAAGAAGATATTATTGCTAATATGACACCTTTATTTATTTTCATCATACCTCTCCTTAACTATAATTTTTGCATTATTTATGCTATTATCTTTAAATATATTACTATTTATATTTTCTTTATCTTTATCCTTAATAAATCTATTTACATATCTATTAAACATATCTATTAAGTACTTTGTAGTTTCCATTTCTACACCTATCATATTACCAATATTATACAAAAGGTTAATCTTTCTATAGTCCTCAAAAGGCATTCTAGGTATATTCCATTTCCCTAAATTATCTTTATATACTTTAGAGTATGGAACCTTTGAAAAGTCAAAATAACTTCCATTATCATCTTGTGTAGAAAATGGATCTATTAATATTGAAGAGTACCTAACATACAATAAATATTCTTTCTTTGTTCTATCATATTTCATAAAATTATCTATATCTCTTCTCTCAATAGATTCTTCTAATACAGGGTAGTTATCATCATTTAAAAATTTAAGAAGATTAATAGGCTTAATTTTTAATTTTCTATATACATTAGATATTTCTTCCCATAAAGAATACATATTAGCTATAGCTTTCATTGTTATTGGTCCCTCTGGATATAGCTTGTACACATATTTGATACTTTTATCATAACCAAATATTTGATTTAAGCTAATATTATTAATTAAAAAGGCTGGATGTACAAATATAGTTATATTCTTACTCTCTACTTCTAACGGTTCATCTAATATTTCACAAAAAATATCTAATTCTCTTAAAAATATTTTTATAATCTGTATTTTATAACTTTCTTTTAAATTTGAAGCAACATATATTTTCTTCTTTATAGCTTTTGTTGTTATTTCTACTAATGATCTTGACGATGTATATTTTGTTGCTCCAAAATAGTTAGAAAAACTTATTATCTCAAACTCTTTATTATATTTACTTAAATAATTAGACACTAATATACTTGATCCAAATTCTGGTGATATTAAAATAATAGTTTTTATCTCTTTAAGTCTATTAAAATTTATGTTTTCTAATGCTTCTATATAGCAATTGCATGGAACACATAATATTACTGTTTCCCACATATCTATTATTTCAGAGCTTCCAATATATATTTTTTTTAATTTATAAATTCCCTCTATTTTAGATAATTCTTTTTTAGCAACATTACCTTTCAATATAAAATCATTATTTCTTAATTCTTTTAAAAATTCTATAGATTTATTACTATTTCTAGCTACTATTCCTATTTTTTCTGAAAATCCCTTAGATAAATTAATTGCCATATTAATAGCTACTGGTCCTGAACCTATTATTAATGTATTTTTTAGATTCTTATTCATTATAAATATTTCTCTAAAACTATACTTTCATAAATATACTTATTATCTTTTATTATTGTCTTTTGGCAATTTTTTATTATCTTTATTTCTAAGGGATAATTAAATATGCTTTTTAAATTATTTCCATATCTTAAAATAATTTTTGTATTCATACTAATCTTATCTAATAAATACTTAGCAATATTTAATTTTTCTTCAACTAATGAAGCAATTATAATATGTGTAAATCTACTTAATTCTAAATCCTTTATGTCCTCTGATGAAAATGATATATTCTTAACACCATATTTTTTAGATAATTTTTTCGATAAATATAGTGCTTCATTATCAATATCTAAACAGGTTACCTCTGCATTAGTTTCATCATTTATAGTAAATGCTGTTATTGGCATTGCACCTGACCCTATAAATAAAATTTTTGATGTATTATTTATATCAAACTCTAATATTTCATTTTGTACTGCAAGTTTTAGCTTATCAGAATATTTAAATGAATCTACTTTACCATTTAATATACTACGTGCCTGACATTTTTCAACCCACCCTAAAGCCATTGAAGTTGAATTTCTAAGGTCCTTAACTAAAGTATCATAATCTTCTTTTGATACATATTGATTCCATTTTAAATTATTAGAACTATCTAATATAAAATTACATACATAATCGAGTTTATCTTTTAAAACTATAAAACATTCATTATACTCTTTACATAAATTCATAGTTTCATTTATATTTATATTTAATAATTTCATATCTAGTAAAAATTTGTGTTTCTCCATATATGTCTCCTCCAAACTTTTTTATTATTTATATTTAACTACAATTAATTGGTGTAACACTAAAGTAACCTTTTTTAGTAAGACATACATCTACTTCTACTCTATAAACATCCTTTAATAGTTCAGGTTCTAATACATCTTTTGCATTCCCCTCTTTAGCTATATACCCTTTATTAAATAATATAATTTTGTCACTATATCTTGTTGATAATGCTAAATCATGAATCACTACAATAGTAATAGCATTATTTTCCTCAGTATATTCTCTAGCTAAATCTAAAACCTGTAATTGATGTCTTATATCTAAAGCACTAGTTGGTTCATCTAACAATAATATCTTTGGTTTTGAAACTAACGCTTGTGCCATAATTACAAGTTGCTTTTCTCCACCGCTTAAACTAGAAAACTTACTATAACTTAAATGACTCAAGTTTATCTTTTCCAATATGCTATTAGCTTCTTCTAGCTTATCTTTAGATATTTTCCATTTTAAATCCTTCATATGTCCAAGTAATACCATTTCAAATACAGTTAAATTGGAACTACTATTACTCATTTGTGGAACATATGCCATTTTATCTAGAGGAACTTTTTCCTTTAAATTCCCATTCATATAAAATCTACCTTTATAATCAATCATTTTTGATATAGCCTTTATAAATGTGGTTTTCCCTGTACCATTTGGTCCTATTATAGATGTTACTTCACCCTCATTAAATCTAGTTGTTATATCTTTTAAAACTTCTTTATTTTTAAAGTTAACTGAAATATTTTCTGCCGTAATAAAACCCATTATTCTGCTCCTTTCGATAATAATAAAAATAATAAAAATGGCACTCCAACAATAGATGTAACAATACCTATTGGTATTAATGCACCTGGTTTTATTATTTTAGATATTATAGACGCAATAATCATAATAAGAGCACCAAATATTGCAGAAACAGGAGATAAATACCTCTGATCTTCTCCAACGGACATCCTCGCAAAGTGTGGAGATATTAATCCTATAAATCCAATAGGTCCTATAAAAGAAACTGCTCCTGTTGTTAATAATGTAGCAATTAAAAATACTTTTAACTTTAATTTATCTACATCTATCCCAAGACTTCTTGCTCTATCTTCTCCTGCAGATAATGCTGTTATTTTCCATACTAATGTTGTTGTTACTAAAAGACATATAGTAAAAATAGACATTGTAACAAAAACACCAATCCAAGTAGATTTCAATAAACTTCCAAACATCCAAAATACAATTTGTTGTGATACTTCTGGTGCAGACATATATTGAACTAAGGATTGTAATGCTTGAAATAAAAAATGAATAACAATACCTGTTAGTATCATTGTTATGGATTTCATTCCTTTATTTTTACCTATAAAATAAATACACAAACTAGATATAAATGAAAATAAAAATGACATTAATGGTATAGAAATCCAACTTATATTTCCAATAGTAAATCCTGTTACAATTGCAAGAGAAGCTCCAAAACCTGCTGATGAAGATATTCCAAGAGTATATGGACTTGCCAAAGGATTATTAAGTATTGTTTGCATATGTGATCCCGCAAGCCCCAATGAAGCTCCCACAAATATACAAGTGAGAGTCATTGGAAGTCTTATAGACCACATAACTGCTGAATTTATACTACTGTCATTTGGTCCTTGTAGTAATGTCTTTATTACCTCAGATATTGACATTCCTGATGGTCCAACTACTAAATCTATAATAAAAAATATAGCTAATATTGAAATTACAATAACAAATAAAAGAAGTCTTTTTTGATTTATATTTTTGTATATATCTTCGCCTTTGCTTAATCTATTTAAAACTTCTTTCTTATCTGTCATTACTTATTCCTCCTTTATCATAAAAGTACCATCAGGTTTTACTGGTAAATACTTTTTATAAAATTCATTTAAGTTCTTTAATGGATCTACATCCGAAAATTTTTCTGGATGAATTGCTTTTGCAATATATTGTAGATATACATAGTCATATAGAGTTCTAAGCCCACTATGATCAACTCCATATACTTCCTTATTTTTAATTGCATTTAAATTTTCCCAACCTGGTCTTTGTAAATACATATTCATAGTTTTTAAAGCTCTCTCTTTATTTACATTAAAGCCCATTTCGAACCTTTGCTTACCTTGATCTTTTGAACTAGTTTGTCCAGAAAAAATTATAAGTTCTGGATTACTAGATATAACATACTCAGGATTTAATGGACCATAGTCTTTAATTTTCCCTTCTGCTATGTTCTTACTTTTTGCTACTTTAAGTATATTTCCCCATAAGGAGTTACCATAAGAGTTACCATATGTTTCTGGACCTTGACTTGCAAGTTCAAAATAAACTGATTTTAATTTATCTTCGGGTATCTCTTTTACTCTATTCTCAACATCTTTTATTTGATTTTTATAGTTTTCTATAATCTCTTTTGCTCTTTCCTCTTTACCTAAAACCTTCCCAAGTATTTCTGTACTCTTTATATGATTTTCTAAAGTAAATGAGTTATAATCCACTATTACTAAAGGAATTCCAAGGTTTTTAATTGTATTAATTCCATCCCCTAATTTTTTTGCTTGATATGGCGCAAGAATTACTAAATCTGGTTTTGATTCAATTAATTTCTCCATACTAAAACTATCTAAATAAATAGACCCAGTATCTATAGAGGTCTCTAATTTAGGAATTGCTTCTGCATATTTAGTCCACATTGAATTCATTAAATCCCTTGTTTCACCTTTTGACATCGCAACTACTCTATCTAGATTAAAATCACCTGATATAGCAAGATAATTTTCTATATAAAACCCTAAGAATATTCTTTCTGCTGATTTCTTTAAAACAACCTTATCTCCATTAATATCTTCAACTTCAATAATTTTATTTTCTGTGCTTTTAGCTTTCTCCTTTTCGCTTGAACATCCCCCCAAACTTATAACCATTAACAAAGCAAATATACTAATTAATATTTTTTTCATAGTATTCCTCCTAACTTTATTCAATTGATAATGCATATCATTTGTGTATACACAATATCATACTGTTTATTTTTTATCAAGGATTAATTTGAAAAATATTCTAATTAATACAATTATTTATTCATCATACTTATATATCTATTTAATTTTCTAATTTCTCAATAAACTTACTTTTTAAAATTATAATATTATGTCGAATTGCAAATGATTTGCATTTTCTTGAATGCTTTGGTATTATAAACTTATATTTTTGTTAAATTATAGTCAATTAAAATTGTATTAATTATTTAGTTAGGAGGATTTATATGAGAATCAAAATAGATGTTTTTTCTGGTTTCTTAGGAGCTGGTAAAACTGTATTAATAAAAAAGTTATTAAAAGAAAATTTTTATAATGAAAATATAGTTATTATTGAAAATGAATTTGGAGAAGTAAGTATAGACGGAACTATTTTAAAAGAATCAAATATTAATGTTAAAGAAATAAATGCAGGATGCATATGTTGTTCTGTTACAGGTGACTTTAATAACTCCATAAAAGAAGTTATTGAAAAATATCATCCGCAACGAATACTAATAGAGCCTTCTGGCGTAGCAAAACTTTCAGAAATATTAGATATATGTAAGAATCATGAATTAAAAGATAATATATATATAAATATGGTTATTACTGTAATTGATATATCTAGATTTAGTATGTATATTACAAACTTTAATGATTTTTATAAAAATCAAATTATTAACGCCAAAACTATATTGTTAACTAGAACAGAAAATTTATCTCATAATGAATTATTAGAAATGACAAAAAAGGTTAAAGAAATAAACTCTAAAGCACCTATAATTACAACTAATTTAGATATATTAAACGCAAATCAAATAATTAATATTGCAGAAAAACCTTCAGAGAATTTGCTAATTAAAAGCTTCTCTCTAGCTAAGGGTGTTAATGGAAAACTTTTAATTAAATCTAAAAATAAATCTACAGCTAATGAAACATTTGAATCTTTTTCTATAGAATCACCAAAAATATTTTCAAAAGAAGTATTAATTTCTTTATTAGATAAATTTAATGACAGTAATTCTTATGGAACCATTTTGAGAGCTAAAGGTATTGTAAAAACAGATGAAAAAGACTGGGTTCAATTTGATTATCTTCCTAAAGAGATAACACTAAATAAAACTTCACCAGATTATACAAGTAGAATTTGTATTATAGGTACTAACTTAAACAAAATAGATTTAAATAATTTATTTTTATCTTAAGATTGGAGTACCGTATAACATGAAAACTGATATTGAAATTGTTACAGGATTCCTTGGCTCAGGTAAAACTCATTTTATTAATTTCTTAGTTAATCATACTTTATTAGATAATGAGAAAATTATTATTATACAATGTGAAAAGGGAAATAAGGTATTAAATGATACCATAATAAATAATCCTAAAGTTCAAATTTATTATTGTCCTGATTCTCATGGTTTAAATGATCTTTTTATAAAAAATATATTAAGTATATGTGAAGTTCATAGAATTATAATTGAATTTAATGGAACTAGTTCTCTAAATGATCTATTAAATCTATTATCAAAAAAGAAGTTAAAAAAAAGATGTAAAGTAACAACTGTATTTTATCTTGCAGATTCAAGAACTTTTAATATTTATTTAAATAATATGATAAATCTTTTGCTACCATCTATACAATTTAGCAACTTAATATTAATTAATAATACAAAGTATATAAGTAAAAAAGAGTTGAAAACTATTAAATTAAAACTAGATTCTTTAAACCCGTATGCTTTCTTAGTTGATGTGCATGAACTTTATTTAATGGGTTATATAATAAAAAAAATGAATATATTAGATAACGGAATACAAAAAAAATTAAGAATATTTATAAAGAATTTATTCTTATAAAATGGAGGAGAAATTTGATTAACATAAATAATATTGAAAATAATCGTAAAAGTCCAATAAAAATTTACTTTTCATTTATATTTTTACTCTTTGTATTTATATTATCAAGGTTTCTAATAAATTATGATATAAAGTTTCTTAATAATTTTTCCACAATTTTTATCAGCATAATTTTAGAGGCAATTCCTTTTATATTACTTGCTTCTCTTGTATCAGCCTTGATTCAGGTATTCGTTTCAGAAAAACTTATTGCAAAAATTATACCACAAAATAAACTTTTAAGTTTTTTAGGGGCATCTCTCCTAGGTCTTATATTCCCAGTATGTGAGTGTGCTATTGTTCCTATAACTAAGAGATTAATTAATAAAGGATTTCCATTAGGAATAGCTTTTACATTTATGCTATCTGTACCAATAATAAATCCTATAGTATTAATGTCTACCTACTATGCATTTTATAATAAACCATCTATATTATTATTTAGAGTTTTTTTTGGAATTTTAATCCCAATAATAATAGGACTTTTTATATCTTGTATAGATGAATTTAAAATATCTCCTATAAAATATAAAAAATTTGAGTCTAACATATGTGATTGTGGTTGTTCATATAACCCTAATCTTCAATTGCGTACTTCAAAAATAAGAATTATTTTTGAACATACCATAAAAGAACTTTTTAATATAAATAAATATTTAATTTTAGGTGCATTTATTTCAACTATATTTCAGTTGACAATATCTAAACAATCCATATTGTCAATAGGCGAAAATAATATAGCTTCAATTTTAGTTATGATGTTATTAGCTTTTACATTATCTATTTGTTCTGAAGCAGATGCATTTATAGCAAGTACTTTTTTAAATCAATTTACAACAGGATCTATAGTAGCATTTTTGATTCTAGGTCCGATGATAGATATAAAAAATGCCTTAATGTTATTTGGAAGCTTTAAAAGAAAATTAGTTATTAGGCTTATTTTTTATATTATTTCCTTATCATACTTAGCAGGATTTTTAGTAAATATTCTTTGGCGTTAGGAGGAATTTAAATGAAAAGATTTAATTTAGAAGAACTTTTTAAATTTTTAATACTCTTAGGATTTACATTTTATTTCTATTATTTATTAATAACGAATAAATTAAATTTATTTGTTAGTCCAAGAATTATAAAATATACTATATTTACCTCTATTCTATTTTCAATATTATCCATTTATCAATTCACTAAAATATTTACTATTAAAAGAAGAAATACAAAGAATTTTGAGTATATTTTAATGTGTTTAACATTAATAATTGGATTTTACGCTGTACAGGCTGCTTTAACTTCAAATATATCAGATAATAAGGATTTAAATAATAATTTTGCTGTTTCTTATAATAAAAATAGTTCTACAAATAAACAACAAGTTGAAAATTTAGATACTATAATATTTACTGATGAAAATTACTTAAAAACTTTAGCTAATATTTCAGGTGAGAATCGTGAGAAATATAAAGAACAAAAGGTTGTTATAGATGGTTTTATCTATAAGCATGATACATTAAAAAAAGATGAATTTGTTATTTCCAGATTAATGATGTCTTGTTGTGCTGCTGATTCTCAAATTGTAGGTTTAATCTCTAAATATTCAGAAGCATCTACTTTAAGAAAAGATGATTGGTTTAGAGTTGAAGGAACACTGGATTTTGAAGATAATAATCCAATTTTATTAGTAAATAAATTAACTTCTATATCTAAGCCTGAAAATTTTTATGTCTATCCAAATTTTTAATAAATTAAAAAGAATGGGAATTGTATAAAAATTATTTTAATACAGTTTCCATTCTTTTATTCTACTTTCTTAAAGGTATGCTTAAATTAACTTTTTATTCTATCTACTCAACAATTTTATAATAAACTCTTGCTGTTAAAGAAAATACAACTGCATAAATAACTGCAAATATAAGAATTGTTATTATAGTAGATATCTTAAATAATGATACATTAGTTAAATTTAAAAGTGCTAATAACTTTGTAATTATAGGAAATGCAAATGCAATATGAATCACAGTAAATATAAGAGGTAGAAAAAATACCATTAATACTTGATTTTTTATAGTTTTCTTTATCTCTAAATTACTCATTCCTACTTTTTTCATTATTTCAAAACGCTCTTTATCATCATAGCCTTCAGATATTTGCTTATAATATATAATTAGCACTGTTGCCATTAAAAATAACACTCCAAGGAATATACCTAAAAAGAATAGCCCTCCATACATTGATAAAAAACTATCTCTACTATTTGCTATATCATCAATATATATATTATCAATATTGTTCTCCATAATACTTTGATTTAAATTATTAGAAATTAATAATATTTCATCATTTCCACCTTCAACATCAAAGTCTAATGAATATTTCACATCATTTTCTTCACTAATAGAGTAAATATCATTTACAATTAGTATATACGTATCTACTATATCCATTGAATTTTTTTCTCCAAAACTAATTGTTTGTAATTCTTCTTTTATTTTAAAGACTTTATTATCAAGAGTAATACTCTCTTTACTATAATTATTTTTTGTTGAAAAAATAATAGCCTCATTATTTTCAAGCTTTATATCTTTTCTTTCTAATCTATTATAGTCTGAAATTGGAATGGCTATTAAAAAACAATAATCTGAATTATAAGTACCTTTATACCCTACTTCTAGTTTATCATCTATTTTTTTGCACCCAAAAATGTTACTCCAATAACTAACCTTATTTTTTATTGTAACATTACTTTCTTTTAACTTATTTTCTAGGATTTTGTTTATATTTTTCTCTTCACCCTCTGTTATCTTTGATGCATTTATTATAATATCTTTTGGATATCTATGTCTTAATGCATCTTCCATTCCAACATATAGGGAAACAGTAGTAGAAATCATTACTAATACTGCTGTGCTTAAAATACAGATATTAGCAAGTCCTACAGCATTTTGTTTCATTCTATACATCATTCCTGAAACAGCTGTAAAATTCTTTGTTCTGTAGTAAAATTTTTTATTTTTTCTAAGAAACTTTAGTAGTGCAATACTACCTGCTGTAAAAAGTGAGTAAGTTCCTATCATAACAAGAATAACTGCAATAAAAAAGAAATTTAAGGCGGTAAGAGGTGACTTAACTGATAATGCTATTCCATAACCAGCTCCAAGGGCTATAAACCCTATTATAGTTATAATCCACTTTGTTTTGGGCTCTTTTTCTCCCTGTTGTCCTCCCTTTAAAAGTTCAATTGGATTTGCTATTTTAATTTGAAATAGATTTGATAATAATGTTATAAAAAATATTATAGCAAAAACAACAACTGTTGTTAGAACCGATGGCATAGAAATAGAAAATCCAAATGGAATTGGAAAATTAAGTAGTTTTAAAAGAAAAAGAAACATAAGCTTATTAAGAATTACTCCACTAATTATTCCTATAATAAAACTAATAAATGAAATAAAAATATTTTCAAAAAATAAAATTTTTGCAATATGTTTTTTTTCAAGTCCTAAAACGTTATATAAGCCAATTTCTTTTTTACGCCTTTTTATTAAAAAACTATTAGTATAAAAAAGAAATATTGCTGAAAAAATCCCGATAATTATTGTACCTAATCCAAGAATAGCTTTAAGGCTTTCTGATCCACTTACTCCATTTAATCCTTTATTAATTGATATTGAATGCATAATATAAAACATAGTAATAGTACATATGCACGTTATAACGTAAGGAAAATATGTTTTACTATTTTTTTTAATATTATTAATTGCAAGCTTTGGATAAAAGAGCTTACTCATTTCCTCCACCTCCAGTAGCAATTACAGTTAATGTGTTTGATATTTTTTCAAACATCTCCTCATTTGACATAGATCCCTTATAAAGCTGATGAAAAACTTCTCCATCCTTAATAAAAAGCACCCTTCCTGCACGACTTGCTGCCTTTGTACTATGAGTTACCATTAAAATAGTTTGACCATCACTATTTATTTCTGAAAATAATTTTAATAAATCATCAGTAGCTTTTGAATCAAGTGCTCCTGTTGGCTCGTCTGCTAAAATTAATTTTGGATTAGTAATAAGTGCTCTTGCAACAGCAGCTCTCTGTTTTTGTCCACCTGATACTTCATATGGAAATTTAGATAATATATCTGTAATATTAAGTTTCTTTGCAATAGGATTTAATCTATTTTCCATTTCATTATATGATTTTCCTGATAAAACAAGTGGTAAAAATATATTATCCTTTAAAGAAAATGTATCAAGTAAATTAAAATCTTGAAATACAAACCCTAAGTTTTCTCTACGAAATGCAGCAATTTGACTTTCTTTAATTGCTACAATATTTTCCCCATTTAATAACACTTGACCACTAGTTGGTTTATCTAAAGAGGCTAAAATATTAAGTAATGTTGTTTTCCCTGAACCTGATTCTCCCATAATAGCTACATATTCCCCACTTTCTATTGAAAATGTTACATTGCTAAGAGCTTGTACTTGGTTCCCTCCAAATCTTGTTGTATATATTTTTTTTAAGTTATTTGCTTCTAATAAAGGCATCATTCTTTCCTCCTAATTCTTATTACACTCTAATTATAATAAAAAATGGAAATGCTATACCATAACTTCGGCTTACATTTCCTAATTTAATCTTACACTCTTGTAAGATTTATCTATTCAATAATAGTTTTTATAGAAGAAAAATCAATTTTTACTTTAGTAAAAACACCAACTTCAGAAGTAATTGTTATTTTATGTGATAACTTATTTAAAATCTTCTTACAAAGATAAAGTCCTATTCCTGTTGATTTTTTATTCATCCGTCCGTTATATCCAGTAAAACCTTTTTCAAATACTCGTGGTAAATCCTCTTTTTCAATACCAATTCCTGTATCTTCAATTACAAGAGTTTTTTCTTCATTATCATCCATATATATAGATATTTTCCCCTTATTTGTATATTTCAATGCATTAGATAATATTTGTTCAATTACGAATACTAGCCATTTTTCATCTGTTAATACATTACAATCTATTTCTTTTAAATCAAGAGTAATACTTTTTTTAATAAATATGTTAGCGTATTTTCTAATACCTTGCTTTATAATTTCTGATAAATTATAATTTTGAAAAACTAAATCAGATGATGAATTTTCAATTCTTAAATAGCCTAATACCATTTCTACATATTGTTCAATTTTAAAAAGTTCTGTTGATAGTTCTTTATTTTGATTATTATTCTCTGACTGTAGTAATAGCCTCATAGCTGCAATAGGTGTCTTAATTTGATGTACCCAAAGTGTATAATAATCAAGCATTTCTGTTTCTTTATTATCAGCCGTTGAAGCTATTTCTATCTTTTCATCATAAAGAATCTTTAAGATATCTTGGTAATCCAATTCAATTAAATTCTTAGATAACGGTATTTTTATTAAATTTGTACTAATTTGATTTTTAAGAATACATAAAGCCTTGTGCTTTTTATAATATTTTATAAAATCATAAAATGAAAAAATAATTCCTATATTAGCTGATAAAATAAAAGCATATGCTATAGCTTCAGTTTCTAATGAGTATAAAGAAAAAACTAATAAGAAAGTAAGAATAAAAATACAATATATTATTATTGTTTTAATATGATTTTTAATATAAGAAAATAGTATAAATAAAAAGTTTTCTTCCTTCATGTTACTTCACCATGTATCCCATACCTTTTTTAGTTATAATAAAATTAATAAGTCCAATATCAGATAAACTTTTTCTTAAACGAGCAATATTAACAGTTAATGTATTATCATCAATAAAGCTATCACTTTCCCAGAGTCTTGTCATAATTTTATCTCTGGATATTACTTTTCCTATATTCTCAAGTAAAATTTGAATTATTTTGAACTCATTTTTTGTCAGTTCAACTTTTCCATTTTTATACATAATGGTAGTATCACTAAGATTTAAAACTACTCCATTATGCTCAATAATATTCATTTGCCCACTAAAAGAATATGTTCTTCTTATTAATGCTTGTATCTTTGCAACAATAATATCTAAATCAAACGGCTTTGCAATAAAGTCATCTCCTCCCATATTTACAGCCATAACAATATTCATATTGTCAGACATAGATGAAATAAATATTATAGGTACTTTTGATACCTTACGTATTTCATTACACCAATGGTATCCATTAAAAAATGGTAAAGATATGTCTAAAATAACAAGATGTGGCTCATAATTAATAAAATATGCCATAACTTCTTTAAAATCTGTTACACTTTCAACTTCATAATTCCATTGCATTAAACAATTTTTAAGTGACTTTGATATCACCATATCATCTTCAATAATTAGAATTCTATACATAACTTTCCCCCACTGGATATCTTAAAATATATTTTAATTCTTCTAATAAATGTACTACTCAACTCTATTCCTGCCATTAGATTTTGCTAAATAAAGCTTTTTATCTACATAAGAAATTAATGTACTCATATCAACATATAGATTATTTTTTATTGTATACGTTCCTATACTGCATGTAATTTTTATTTCTATTTCATCAAAAATAAATTTACTTTTATAAGTAACTTCTCTCATTCTATTATACATATAATTATTGTAATATACATTCCTATTAATAATTATTATTTAACCTTAAATTGTAGTTTATTATTAATATATTTATATTTTTAAAACTTTCAAAACTATTTGTTAATATTTTATTAAAATTTATTTAATTTATATTTTTTCTTATATTGACAATTGAATTTAAAGGAAATAGAATAATCTAATACAATTGCAATAAAGGAGGCTAAATTAGCCATGAAAAAAAGCACAGTAACTATAGGTTCTTTATTAGTTGCACTAGGAATAGTCTATGGAGATATTGGTACCTCCCCTCTTTATGTAATGAAAGCTATATTAGCTACAAATGGTGGCTATTCATCAGCAGAAGTTATTTTAGGGGGGGTATCTCTTGTATTTTGGACACTGACTCTTCAAACTTCAATAAAATACGTTATTTTTACACTTAAAGCTGATAACAATGGTGAAGGTGGAATCTTTTCACTATATACTTTAGTTAGAAAAAAAGCGAAATGGCTTATTATACCGGCTGTTATAGGTGGAGCTGCTTTGCTAGCTGATGGAATGATTACACCACCAGTTACAGTTACCTCAGCTATAGAAGGATTAAATGTAATATTACCTCTAAGTACTGATAAAATAATAATTTTGGTTATTCTTATAATAACATTATTATTTTCATTGCAAAGATTTGGTACAGCAAAAATAGGTAAAATATTTGGTCCAATAATGTTTATATGGTTTTTAATGCTTGCCATATTAGGAGTTATTCAAATTGCACAATTTCCTCAAATAATTAAAGCTTTAAATCCTTATTATGCAATAAAACTATTAATTAATAGTCCAGAAAGTACATATGTTTTAGGAGCTGTATTTCTTTGCACTACTGGTGCTGAAGCTCTTTATTCTGATCTTGGTCATTGTGGAAGAAAAAATATTTATTACACATGGATTTTAGTTAAAACCTGTCTTATTCTTAATTATTTAGGACAAGGTGCTTGGCTTATATTAAATTCTGGAAACAAAATTGTAGAAAATCCATTTTTCTCAATAATGCCAAAATGGTTTATATTTATAGGAATTGTAATAGCTACACTTGCTGCTATCATTGCAAGCCAAGCTCTTATTTCTGGTTCCTTTACTTTAATTTCAGAAGCTATTAAGTTAAATCTTTTTCCTCGTCTTCACGTTAGATATCCTGAAGATGAAAAAGGAAAATTATATATACCATCAATAAATTATCTTTTATATATTGGCTGTGTTGTTCTTGTATTGTTTTTCAAAAAGTCTGAACATATGGAAGCTGCATATGGTTTAGCTATAACAATTACTATGCTTATGACAACTATATTATTATGGCAATATATGAAGCATATAAAGAAAAAACCTATATTAGCAACCTTTCTTCTTTTAGTATTTGTTTTAATTGAAGGTAGCTTTTTATATGCTAATTTATTCAAATTACTTCATGGTGGATATATAACATTAATTATTGCTGGAGTAATAATTTTTATAATGTATATATGGATTTATGGATCCAATATAAAGAAAAGATACAATGAATTTAGCAATATAGAGGATTATCTTGACAAGTTCAATTCTATAAAAAACGATACTGAAATACCTTTATATTCAACTAATATAGTATATTTAACTAAAGGAAGTAACTGGGCTAAAATAGAAAACAAAATATTATTTTCTATTTTTAATAAATTACCAAAGCGTTGTAAATTTTATTGGTTTATCAATATTGAAGTAACGGACGAGCCATATACTAAAGAATATGAAGTGAAAACTATTTCTGAAAATCAAATTTTCTCTGTTAAATTCAGATTAGGATTCCGTGTTAATCAAGGTGTAAATATCTTATTACGTGAAGTTATTAAGGAACTAATCGCTAGTGGTGAATTAGAATTTAAGCCTAAAGACTATATGATTAGCACTGATTCAAACCCTACTGTTGGTGATTTTAAATTTATACTTCTTGAGGAAACTATATCTAATGAAAGTGAGCTATCTTCTTGGGACAGTTTTATAACCTCCTTTAGAATACAACTTAAAAAATTTACTGTATCGCCTGATAAATGGTTTGGTATAGATACTAGTATAGTTGAATTTGAAAAAGCTCCAATTACTATAGGTAACAAGCCTAATATAAATTTAGTTAGAATAGATTAATTATTATAAAAAATAAGAGTAAGAAGTTTTTTATTTTTAAACTCTTACTCTTATTTTTATAATTAATAAATTATAATTTGCTTCTATTTTCTAGGCTTTACAATAGCTTTTCCCTTAAGTACAACTACATCATGTTGATTTTTACAAATAGTTTCAAAAGTAACTTTATTTTTTTCAATATTTTTTTCCAAAGCCTCTACTGTAGCTGTTATAGTATCTCCAAATCTAACTGGTGCAGTAAATTGTAATTCCTGTGATAAATATATTGTTCCTGGACCTGGTAATTGCATTCCTAAAACAGTTGAAATATATCCTGCTGTTAACATACCATGAGCTATTCTTCCTTTGAAAAAAGTATCCTTACTATATTCTTCATTAAAGTGTGCTGGATTTAAATCCCCACTTATTCCCCCAAACATAACTACATCAGTTTCTGTTACAGTTCTACTATATTCTGCCTTATCACCTATATTTATTTCATGTATTGTTTTTCCTAATAACATTCTCCTCACTCCTTAAATTATATCTTTTAATCCCATCTTATCTTCTTTAAAAATTCTTTCATCCATTACTTTTAAAGTTTCTGAAATATGAGGCTTAAATTTCATTTTATTTAATATATGCTCATTTACATCTATTCCAGGTGCAATTTCTGTTAGAGTTAATCCCTTATCAGATAATTCAAATACAGCTCTTTCTGTAATATACTTAACAGGTTGTCCAACTTTATAAGCGTATTCACCAGAGAATGTCACTTGTTCAACATCATCTATAAACTTTATTATTGAGCTATCTTCATTAATAATTAACTTTCCATCTTTTACATCAATTTTAGATTTACCAGCTGTAAATGTTCCACAATATACAACCTTTTTGGCTGTTTGTGAAATATTAATAAAACCTCCGCATCCAGCTATTTTAGGTCCAAATTTACTTACATTTACATTTCCTTTCTTATCACACTGTGCAAGACCTAAAAATGTTATATCAAGTCCACCACCATCATAAAAATCAAATTGATATGGTTGATCAATTATTGCATCAGCATTTAATGCTGCTCCAAAACTATGTCCTCCTGCTGGTACTCCCCCTATGGTTCCAGCTTCTGTTGTAATTACAACTCCATCAATTCCCTCTTCATTAGATACCATAGATACACCTTCTGGCATTCCAATTCCTAAGTTTGTTATAGCATTAGGGAATAACTCCATTGATGCTCTTCTTGCAATTATTTTCCTTATATCTAAATTCATAGGTTTAATTTTATTTATTGGAATTCTAATTTCTTGTGAATAAGATGGATTATACTGTTCAGCAAATGTTTGCATATGACATTCTTCTGGTGCTTCAACTATTGCATCTACATATATTCCTGGTATTTTAACTTGCTTATAGTCTAAACTTCCTCTTTCAATGACTTTTTCCACTTGTAAAATTACCTTTCCACCACAGTTTTTAGCTGCCTGTGCCATAGATAACATTTCAAGACTTGAACATTCTTTTGTAAATACGCAGTTTCCCTCTTCATCTGCATAAGTTCCTCTTATTATAGCTATATCTACATTAAAGCTTTTATAAAAAAGATACTCTTCTCCAGCAATATTCATAACATTTATAATATCTTCCTTAGTTATATCATTAAGCTTTCCACCCTCTAATCTTGGATCAACAAAGGTTTCGATGCCTACTTTAGTTAAAATACCTGGTTTTTTTCCTGCTATAGCTCTATAAAGTTGTGATATTACTCCTTGTGGAAGGTTATATGCTTGAATTTTATTTTCTAAAGCAAGTTTTTGAACTTTAGGAACAAGTCCCCAGTGACCTCCAATAACCTTACTAATCAATCCTTCATACCCTAAATGATTTAGTCCTCTAGTTTTTCCATCACCTTGTCCTGCTGCAAAAACTAAATTAAGATTTCTAGGCTCACCACAAGAATTAAATTTTTCCTCTATAGACTTTGTTATATATTCTGGATGCATATTTCCTACAAACCCACCTGTAGCTATAGTATCTCCATCTTTTATTAATGAAATTGCTTCTGTAACTGAAACTACTTTATTCACCTTTATCACTCCTTTAAAATACTTACTTCATTGGATTAATCTATGTTTTATACAATACCTGTTAATAAATGTAATGTTGTTATTACTGCTAATGCTATAAGTGGTATTGCCATTGTTACAACTGCTATATATTTATAACTTTGCTTATGATTTAATTTACAAACTGCTAATAATGTAATTACTGCTCCACAATGAGGTAATGAATCTAACCCACCAGATGCAACTAATATAATTCTATGAAGAGCACTAGGACTTACTCCCATTGCTAGAAAATCATTTGCCATTACTTCAAGTGCTATAGCAGTTCCTCCTGATGATGATCCAACAATACCTGCAAGTAGTGTAGTAGATATTCCAACTTTATATACTGCTGGTATAGCTAAAGAAACTAATCCTAATTTAAGAGTTGTGAAGGCTGTTAATGCTTTAATTACTCCACCGTAACCAACTTGTGCAGCTGTATTAAATATTGGTAATATAGATTCTTCTGCTCCACTAGTTACTACTTTATTAACATCTTTTATATATTTTTTCATTGCTATTAATATAAATAAAATTGCTACTGTTAATGCAATTACTACAGGCCAAGTTCCATCAACTTTTCCACCTATACTTGTATATTTATTAATAACTGACTCTCTTGTAAAATAGAAATTTGTTAATACAAAATTTAATATGAAAACTATAATTATAGGTAAAAATGATATTAGAATCCCAGGAGAATTTTCCCTAGATGTTGAATTTACTTCATCTAAATGAATTCCATATCCTTCTCCTTTAGATTTACATTTTTTCACTTGAACATTTAAATACCAAACTCCACCGATAAACATTATTAATGCTGCTATTATACCTAGTATTGGACCTGCATATATATCAGTACCTAAATATACTGTAGGCATAGTATTTAAAGTTTGTGGTGATCCTGGAAGTGCAGTCATTGTAAAAGTAAATCCTCCAAGAGCAATTGCACCTGGTAAAAATCTCTTCGGAATATCTGCATTTTTAAGTAATGTTGCTCCTATAGGATAGATAGCAAAAACAACAACGAATAATGATACCCCTCCATAAGTTAAAAGTGCTGTAGCTACTACAATTGCAAGAATAGCCCTTTCCTTTCCAAACTTTTTAGAAACAAAATCTGCTATAATACTAGCTGCTCCAGTAGTCCCCATTAACTTACCAAATATTGCTCCTGTTAAGAATACTGGAAAGTAATTCTTTATATACTCAGTAGCCGCTGGTAAAAACAAATTAGATAATGCATGTAATGCTGGTATTTCACCTGATAATAGTGCAGCTAACATCCCTAATACTGGTGCAAGTATTATAACTGCCACCCCTCTATAAGCAAAATACATTAAAGCTACTAATGTTAAAATAATTGATAAAACTCCTAACATAAAATACCCTCCTAAAATAATTTCAAATTATATAATTGACTTAAATAAATCAAAAATAACATATCCAATAGCAAGAAATATTATTGTTGCCATTGCCCCCATATACACCTCTATAAATCTTGAATTTTTATTATATATATCTTTATTTTTAGAACTAAATTTTTCTTCTGCATTTTTTTCTTTAAATAATTTATAAGTATTCCATACTAAATCTAAGGTTAAGTAACATCCAAATAATAAAACAATATAATATATAGCCTTAAAATTAAAATTCATATATGTATCTACTACTGGTATAGCACCTAGTAAACATGTAACTATAATAAATGTTGTTTCTCTTTTATAATTTCTAAACTTTATATCATAGATATCTGTAATTAATATAAATACAAAGCATAATGCAAGATGAAAATATTTATAACTCATAGGAAAATAAATCTGCTGTCCTATAAGCAGTATAAGTATCCCCATAAATAAATTTTTATTTAATCTAGATTTCTTATTAAAATCTACAACCACTTATTTCACCTCCTAATTTCCTATAAATTACTTTAGCAATTGATGTGCCAACTTCTATTATAAATTTGCTTAATTTTTTCTTTATATAATAAAAAAGTTAGGTTTATTTCACAAAACAAACCTAACTTTTTGAATTATTATTTAAAATTAATATATCTACTAACTCTGTTATATTAATTTTTTTGTTAAACTATATTTTTGTGTAAGCTTTTCTTTACATATATAATGACTTTTTTTAAAACTATATGCTTTTCTTTACACTATTTTATATATAAATTAATATCTGTATATCTATATTTACAATTTTAATTTTTTTCTGAATTTTCTAATATATTTACAAAGTTTATTTTTTATTTTATAACTATTTTTATTCTAAACTATATTTTTTTATTTTATCATATAAAGCAACTCTACTAATATTTAACATTTCCGCTGCTTTAGTTTTATTTCCATTAGTAAACTTAAGACAATTCTTTATAGCCATATACTCAGCACTCTCAACTACTTCCCTTATACTTTTTACTTCTTCAACAATTTCATCTTTAACTATATTTTTAGGTAAATGCTTTAAATCTATTATATTTTCTCCATCCACTATGTTGACAGCTCTTTCTACTACATTTCGTAGTTCTCTAATATTACCTGGCCAAGAATAATAATTCATAACATTAATTGATTGTTTTGAAAAACCAATTATATTTTTATAATTCTCTACATTAAACTTATATAAAAAGTGGTTAGCTAATAATTCTATATCTCCATTTCTATCTTTTAAAGAAGGTATATTTATTGTTATTACATTTAACCTGTAATATAAATCTTCTCTGAATTTATTCTCTTTAACTAATGAAAATAAATTTTTATTTGTAGCAGCTATAATTCTAACATCTATAGGTCTTGGATATTCTCCTCCTATTCTTTCAACTTCCTTTTCTTGTATTACTCTAAGTAATTTAACCTGCATATTTAAAGGCATATCTCCAATTTCATCTAAGAATATAGTTCCATAATTAGCAAGTTCAAATTTACCTATTTTACCAGATTTATTTGCTCCTGTAAAAGATCCCTTTTCATATCCAAAAAGCTCTGCTTCTAGAAGCTGTGCTGGTATTGCTGCACAATTTATTTTTACAAATGCTTTATTACACCTTTTACTATTTTTATGTATAGAATGAGCAAATAGCTCCTTTCCTGTACCTGTTTCCCCTAAAATTAATATATTAGAATTATTTCTAGATATTCGTTTAGCTATTTCTTTAGTTTCTTTAATTTCATTAGACTTTCCAAGTATATCAGCAAACTCATATTTTGCATTATTAAAATTTTTTACTTCTCCCTTATAGCTTTCAAGTTCTTGTTCAATATTAGTAATTTTATCATGTAAAATATTTAAATCTTTAATGTTTCTAAAAATAACTTTTCCTAAAGCTCCAACCACTTTCCCCTCCTTTATTAATGGAACTCTATTAGCTATCATATAACTTCCATTAATTTTATGTGGCTGAGCAATTTCCTCAATACCAGTTTGAGCTACAATATGCATCCTTGAATTTTCTACAACTTCAGTAACATGTTTGCCAATAACACACTTATTTATTCCTAAAAATTTTTTATATGTATCACTTATCATAGTTACCTTTCCTTCTTTATCTACAATAATAACTCCATCATACATGGTTTCTATTATAGAATTTAATGACTTTAACTCTTCTACTTTACACTTTAATTGCTCCTCTAAAAGTTTGATTTTATTTTGAAGCTTCTCAATTTGATCACCTTTCTCTAAGTCTACCTCTAAAGTTTTATTCCCCTTATTATTCAAATCCTCACCTCATCATAATCCTATATAACTTATTAAAAATAATTATAAAACGTTTACTTAGAATGTACTATCTCTCCTTATAAGTAGTAAAAAACTCTTATTCTATATTTATAATATCACTTTTATTTTATTTATGCATTTTCTTTTTCAAGTTCAATGTCTTATTAAATCTTTTATTACTTATTCTTAAATTTTAATAACACTAATACTAATTTCCTAAAGAATGAAAAATAGCTAACTCTTAATACTAGAGCCAGCTATCAATATACTAAAAATCTTATAACTTTACTTATCAAATTATACTCTTATTTGACTATTAATATGTTCAAATGCAATATTTATCTCCATAGGAATATTATCAACTAACATAGTTATACATAAAATTTTATCGCTACTAATTTTTGCTTGAAAATCATTTCCATACATTAATGTTGGTGTAGAAATATTAACATTTACTCCAATTCGTGAAAAATTACTACTTGCATTTGCAGTTAGCATGTTTGAAAGTTCTAATAAAGCACTATGAGCCATATTATCTAAATTACTAACTGATAATCCCATCATCATTGTAGATGCAACCTTTTTTGCATTCTCTTCATTTAAAGAGTAACTAACAACGCCTTTAATATCTCCAATTAATCCTAGTGTTAACATTACTCCCAAGCTTTTTATACTCTTCTCTTTTATACTAATACTTTTCTTTTTAATCTCTTTAAAACCAAGCTTAGGCATTATATTTAAACAACACTCAATAAATGGATTTATATGCTTCGCTTCCATTTAATTTCCTCCCTTTAAACCCTGTAATTCTTTTTTCTTTAAGATTGTGTATAAGTTTATATACTTATCAACATTCATTAAATATTAATAGTTTTACTTATTTATTACCATAATGATTTTCATTATCAGTATTTATTTTTATCTTATCTCCTTAGGAATCATCATATATTTTCTAATTAATTTATTAACAAAATACGAAGATAGAAACCCTAAAATTATGCCGCCTAAAACATCTGAGAAGTAATGAACTCCTAAATAAATTCTAGAAATTGCTACAATTAAAGCAAATACTCCAATTACCAAATTATATCTATTCTTATTAAATAAAAACACTCCAAACATTGTAAAAGATAATGCTGCACTAGCTGATGGAAAAGAAAATGAATTAGGTTTATTTCCTATAATTTCATAACCATAGGTTATAAAAGGTCTTTCTCTACCGATTAAATTCTTCAATACTCCTTCTCCAATTATAAGTGTTATCAAAAATGAAATTCCTAAAATTACACCGAACTTTCTAGTATTCTTTATACATAATAATACTAGAATTAATATAATCCATATATATATTGATTTTTCAAAAATAATGTTAGTAAATAAACTATCTAAAAAATCACTTTTAATATTTTTCATTAAGTTAATAAAAAACAAATCTATTACCATATATTCCCACCTCATTTATTAAAATATTTTACTTAAATAAACTTATTACTTTTCTACAAGAATTACTATCTGGCTATGTTTCTCAGTAAATGAGACTTTAAAATTAATAAATATCTCTTTTATTAGATCTATCATATACTCTTTTTCTTTTGCTCTAAATTTGAAACCAATTTTATCTCCAAGTTCCTCTTGTTTTTTATTCTTATTAGCAAAGGGAAGTATAATATGAACATGTCCAGAAAACGTAGTTGACATCTCATATATTCCTATGTATAACTTTTTTAAATCCTCATCATTTAAAAATTCTGCAAAACCATTACAAGAGATTATTAAATTATTTTGTAAAGGAAATTCTTTAGTATAAGATTTCTTATTTAAATAATCAAATATAGACATATTACATCTTTTTATTTTTGACCTATCTCCAAAAATACTTTTACTTAACTTTTCATTGTTATTTAACCATTTTGAATCAATATCTATATTTAAAATATCATATTCTTTATGTAAAATATTTTCCTTTAAAATATTATTCATCCCAAAAATAATTCTTTCTATTTCTAAACTATCAAATCCCCCACCACATCCAATGTCAACAAAAGCAAAAGAATCTTTGTACTCAAATATGTATTTTTTTATAATACTTTTAATTAAATTTTCTATCTCTATTCGTCTCCAAGTTATAGGTGGTGCTACTACACTCAAAATTTTTCTATCAAAATAAGAACCACACCACTTACTTTGAGGCGTATTTAAAATTGAATAAAAAGTAACTTCTTCAGTACCTGGACGCTTAGACATTATATTTGCAAATGTACTTAATTTTGTTAAAATCTTTCCCATTAAAGTTAACGAATATGGAGTTCTTGGTAAATCTTTATTTTTAAAGCTACTTAAAAAAATTTTTTCATCTCCATTTTTTAAATAGAATGATGAATTATCTATCAATAAATATTCCCATATTGTTTTCTCCTTACTAAGCCTATCCCACGCTGATAGAATTTTAAAATCACTTTCTTCCATAAATATTCTCCTATTATCTATTTGAATTTTATTTTTAAGAGTTTATAGCCTTCTTAAAATAATGTATTTATTTTATAACATACTAAGATATAAAAAAATGATATTTATCATGTTTTTAATACTAATTATTATGTTATAATAACTAATATTATTTTATTGTAATAATGAGGTAAATTATGAATTTAATAGATTTAAGATATGATTTAATAAAAGAACTTAAACCTTTTATTGAAAACATAATCACATTAAAAGGCAATACATCAATATGGGAACAAGAATATGAAAGTAATAAACTAATCATTACGTTAAATGGAACAATAAAAGCATCTCATATGTTGCCAAATTCTAAAGAACTTTTGCTAGGAATTTATAAATCTGAAGTAATTATCTTTCCAGCTATATTAAATATGGAAAATAATTTTTCATCTTTATTCCAAATAAGTACTCTAACAGAATGTACATTAGGAATTATATCTGCATCTACACTTAAAACTCTAATGGATAAAGATATTACCCTTATTCGTAGGCTATATTTATATCATGATTATCTATGTCAAAAAGTTTTTTTACAATTACGGGATATAAGTATACATAATAAGAAGCTTGCTTTATTTTCTATACTAATACGTCTATACAACACTTACGGATTAAAAACACAAGATGGTTGGAAAATAGATATGAAACTTTCTAATATAATTTTATCTGAATATATTGGAACTTCACCTGAAAATATAAGTAGATTATTAACTAAATTAAAATCCGATAATGTTATTGAATTTAAGCAAGGCTTCTTAACCATTAAGGATTTAAATTACATGAAAGATTGTTTAGGCTGCTCTAAATGTAATGAGAACTTATGTATATTTTAACTTCTTGTATAAATCTCTTATGTTATACAGTTAATATATTATAAAATATTATTGCCGACAATTAAATGCTTTCATTAGCAAATCGTCGGCAATAAGTAATTTCTATTAAATCTTAATTATATAATACTATATCAATTGACACAGATCTAACTATCCTTTATACTGTAAAAAACATAAAAGGAGGACACTCATGAAAAAATCAATTTCTTTTTTAGGCATTTATTGTTTTGTTGCATTGTTACTACCACGTATGGCAACTTTTCTTATTCCAAATGTAGGTGATACATTCAACAACGTTTTTAACACCTTTTCCTATCTATTTCTTGCTGTGATTGCTATTCTTTTCTTTTATAAAGATTTAAAAGAAAACTTCTCTTCTGCTTTCAATCATCCCTTTCACCTTATTGGTATCGCATTACTCTCTTTTGTTTTTATTTTAATAGCAGGAGCACTTTTTGCACTTTTGATAAAAACAGGAGAAATAACTGAGAACCAGCAAGCTGTAAATAGCTTTTTAAATTCTTCCCTAATTTCTTCTATCATTGTTGTTTTGATTGGACCATTTGTAGAAGAATTGGTTTTTCGACATATTATAATTGGAAAATTTAAGAAAAAGATTCCTTTATGGATACTCTGTATCATTTCCGTTCTTACCTTCGCACTGATTCATATTCATACCTTTAATTTATCAGGCTTGATAGAAATACGTCAATATATAATAATAGGAGTGGTCATGACTTTTCTATACATAAAAAATAAAAGCAACATTACCTATCCATTTATTGCACACATACTCAACAACTTAGGGGCGACTTTGCTTTTATATTTTGCATCAAATGTATAAAAATGCTTTGTAGGGGTGGAATTAAGAAGTCCTATTCTTTTTTCATCCCCACGTTTTCTTTTATAGTATGACAAACTAATCTGTGTTTTCTGATAAAAGTCAACTCTCTTTGGGCTTATGTCAATATTTTGGGCACAAAAAGTCAAGAATAGTATGAATATATGTAATATCTCCTACCCATTTTCATTAATAGAAGTAGCTTTAAAAATCTCTTTTTAAAACTTTTTCTAAGTCTTCTATACAAGTATATGATGAATCCTAGGAGCACCATATATACCTTTATTAGCTTTTATATATTCTTATAATAACTACTTTTAATTCCTCATTTTCTAATTTCTTGTTACAAATATGGTCATAGCTTTTTTGGCTAAAGCCCGCCTTTATAAATGTCAAGTTAATGCTGGTTCTTCCGTATTTTTTCCGTATATATGATATAATTAATATATCATATATTTAAGAGGTATTAATAATGTGTAATTCATCAATAGATCTGCAAAACTTTTTTCCAACTAACAAATTAAAAATTACTAATATATTAGAAGATACAAAAGTGATTAAGATAAGTTTAAAATCACAAAGTAATAATTGTATTTGTCCTAAATGCAATATCATATCGAACAAATATCATGGAACATATATAAGAAAAGTTCAGGATTTACCTATATTAGGTAAGCAAGTATTATTAGAAATCAATTCATATGAATATAAATGCAAAAATATTGATTGTTCTAATAAAACTATAGTAGAATCTTTTGATGGTTTTATTAGTTATTATAGCAGAATGACAGAGCGTTTATCTGATTTTTTATGTACCTTAGCTTTGGAAACAAGCTGTGAAGGGGCTGCACGTATAGCTAAAAATATGAATATCAAAGTTAGTGGGGATACAATTATAAAAATATTACTAAAAAAATATGATGAAATGAAAATAAATACTTGTAGCAGTACTGTTGGAATAGATGATTTTGCTTTTAAAAAAAACCATAATTATGGAACTATTATTGTTGATGAAAAAACTCATAAACCAATAGCCATATTAGATGGTAGAGATGGTAAAACTTTATCAACTTGGTTAAAAGATAATAAGCATCTAAAAGTAGTTACACGAGATCGTGCAAGTTCATATGCTAAAGTTATTGAGCAAGAATTGCCGAGCGCTATGCAAATAGCAGATAGATTCCATATACACCAAAATCTATTGCAAGCTATAAAAAAGGCTCTTTACAAAGAAATTCCTTCAACTATAAAAATTGAAAATGATATTAAAACTCAATGTAACTCTGAACAGAATGACCACGGTAAAAAAAATCCTAAAAACTGTGGATAACTTTACAGATGCTGAGCAGATACGCATTAAATTAATATATAAAATCCAAGAAATGAAAAATAATGGATATTCAATTAGTGAAATATCAAGACTCTTAGGTAAAGATAGACGTACCATTAAAAGATACATTCAAGGAGATGTAAATGATTTATGTAAACATCCCAGAAAAAGAAATAACCCATATAAAAATAGAGTAATTAGTTTAATAAATATAGGATATATTGAAAAACAGATTGTAGATATATTGTTATCAGAGGGTTATAAACTTTCAAAAAGCAATGCAAGGCATATGATTCGTAAGGTTGTTAAAGAAAATAATCTAAAGATAAATAAGTATTCTCCTGTTAGTGAAAGTGTTAAAACTAAAAATGGTGCTAGAGATGAAAAATATATTTATCTAAAGAGAAGATATATATTTGATTACTTATGGATGGATTCTGAACTATCTGAAATAGAAAAGAATCATATATATGCTAATTATCCAAAGGTATTTAGTTTGAAAAAGTGTATTATGGAATTTAGAGAACTATTTAAGAAAAAGAATCTTGCATTGTTTTATATATTTATTGAGAAATATATAAATATAGATATTAGTGAATTATCATCTTTAGCGAATGGATTATTAAAAGATATTGAAGCAGTTGAAAATTCTATTTGTAGTGATTTAAGTAATGGATTTGTAGAAGGTACTAATAGTAAATTAAAAATGATAAAAAGAACTATGTATGGAAGATGCAGTAAGAAACTTCTTGCAGCAAAACTAATGTTAGCTCCGAACGGATAAATACGGAAGAACTAGCATTAACTTGACATTTATACTAAGTACTAATCCTCTAAAATAAAAATACACTCTAGCGTATTTTTATCTTTTTATTACCAAACAGCACTTTTATATTCTCAAACAACACCTATAAGTTTAAATATCGTATTTAAACTAAAATATCCTCTTATAAATTAAAAGCGCTATACTACAATAATTTAATGTAATATAGCGCTTTTTCTTACATAATTTCTTAACTAAAAATATGTAAATTGCAAAACTTCTATTTATTTTCTTAATAACATTACTCTAATAAGTCCTGTATTGTCGTCTTTTTCAAAGAAATTTCAATACTACTTTGCAATTCACAATAAAAACGTCTTACAGGACATGTTTCAGTTGCAAAACGGCTACAGTATTCATCCTCTTCTAAACAAAGATTTTGGTCTTACGTCAATATCTTGGACACAAAAAGTCAAACTTTTTTTATGCTACACTTCTAGCTAATAATTCATATTGATTTGGAGTCATGTAATTAATAGAAGAGTGTAGCCTTTTTCTGTTATACCAGCCTTCAATATATTTAAATATAGCTATATTGGCTTCTTCGAAGGTACGGTATGTATTTCTATAGATTTCTTCCTTCTTTATTGAAGAATGAAAAGATTCTATACAAGCATTATCATATGGACAACCTTTTTTACTAAATGATTGTATAATATTAAACTGTATACATAGCTCTTTTAAATCATTACTAGTATATTGAGAGCCTAAATCTGTATGAAATATTAAATTTTTATTTTTATCTGGATTTTGGCTGTAGTAGGCATTTTTTAAAGCTTTAATAACTAAATCATTAGTCATTCTTTTACCGAAGGCGTAGCCAATTATTTTTTTTGAATGTAAATCAAGAACTGAAGCTAAATAGCACAAACCATCTTTGATAGTATGAATATATGTAATATCGCCAACCCATTTTTCATTAATAGAAGTAGTTGCAAAATCTCTATTTAAAACGTTTTCTAAATCTTCTGCTACTTTCTTATTTGAATGAGACTTATATTTTTTTACAGTTATTGCACAAAGACCAAGTTCAGTCATTTTTCTTTGAACTCTCTTTATTGACACATTAAAGCCTTCTGTACCAAGTATATGATGAATCCTAGGAGCACCATATATTCCTTTATTAGCTTTATATATCCTTGTAATCGCTGCTTTTAATACATCATTTTCTATTGCTCTTGAAGATTTAATTTTATCAAAAGATTTATAATATGTACTTCTGGCTACGCCTAGAACGGTACACATAGTCTTAATATCATGATTGTTTTTATTATTATCTATAAATAGTATTACTTGATTTAATTTCTTGTTGCAAATATGGCCATAGCTTTTTTTAATATTTCATTTTCCTCTTTAATCCTTGCCATTTCCTTTTTTAAAGCCTTTACTTCTTTAAGTGTCATAGATTCATTTTCATCTATTTTAACTTCTTTTACATCTTTAACCCAGCCGTTGATTGTTGATTTTGCAATGCCATATTCGCTACTTAGCTCTGCTAAGCTCATTCCTGATTTAAATAAATCTACTATCATATTTTTATATTCTTGATCATACCTTTTGCCACTTCCCATAATGGACACATCCTTTCTTAACTAAATATAATTTTACTTAGCTCGACTTAATGTGTCCACTACTTTATACTAACACCATTTATTTTTGTAGTATTTTCCATAGTATTAATAATATCAAACATTGTAACTTGATTTGGACTCTTTGATAAAGAAATTTCATTATTATAATCATGTATATTTACTATTTCAGCATCTTTCAGTTTCTTGCAAAACCTAAGTGTATATTCTTGGTCAATTCCTAGTTTTTCTGATAACTCATTTGCTGAAACCGCATTATTTTTCATAGCTAAATATAGAACAATACGTATTGCATAATCAGTAGAAAGCTTTAATTGCATATAATTCTCCCTTCTATCTAAGCTAACTAAATATTTATTTTTTATTATTAATAGAAGATTATTTTATTATATTAATATGACCTTGTACATATAATTGCTTAAACACCCCTCAAAGTAAGATAAACGTTTTTAATCATAATTTATATTCTATAATTTACTTTATAGCACTTAATATAAAAATATATTTTAACATAATAAGAATTCAATGCAGGCTAGCATTTTTTCAAATGACCTAATACAAATTTCTTTATTTCCTAGATATCCATATATTTTTATCAATTCATTGAAGCCATCATGTCCACCGCCACTCTTCAATAAATATTTCACAATAGCACTCTTTGAATTTTCATTTTTTAAACATTCTACTATTGTCATCCAAAAATTATTATTGTTTCTTGAATAGAGTAAACTACTTGGATAATTATATTTTGCAAGCATATTAATAATTTCATCGATATTTCCATTAATATCAATACATTTATTTATAAACAGTTGATTTGCTTCTAAATTATCAATCACATATACACTATCTAATTTTTCTATAAACTCGCTTAAATCTTTTTCTGTATTAATAGAATTTATAATTTCTATGATATCGTACTTTTCATTATTTGAAGACTTCACTGAATAAGTAATTTCTTTTTCTTCATCAACATCAATCTCTTTATTATATCTTTTACATAATTGAATATATATTTCATACTCTTTCTTTTTGAGTTCTCTACTCCATCCTGCATCTTCTAGTGAATTAATCTCATTGCACACTCTTTCAAAGGATAACTTCTGCTCATATGATTGGTAAAAGTCACTTTCTGCAATTTTTAAATATACCTTTATTTTATAATAAAAACTATTCCACTCTAGTTTTTGATGATATCTATCAAAAGATGACACAATCTTATCTAGACAAGCTTCTATATCGTCTATATTTTCTCCTCTAAGAGTCATAGTTGCTGCATATCCATAATGTATTAAGTCATAACATTCTTTCATCCCTGAAATTTCATCATAATAAAATTTAGCAGCGTCAAAATCATACTTTTGAAGAATATCCATTACTATTTTATGAGTATCATTTTCTATATGATATGAATTCATTCTATTTGCAACTTTTAATATTCTTTTAAGAAAAGATATTAATTCTTCAGTTGAAACCCAATTATTTTTAAGTAATATCTCTAAGCTATCTAGTAAATTATAATCCGCTATTGTATCTTTTCTATCATTCATCCTCATTAATCCATTACTAATCCCCTTTAAAAGCAATTCATGCCCTAATAATTTATCATGAGATGATAGAATAAACGATAGCATAAAAAATGATTCACTTGTACTAGTAAAATCAATATCTTGATAAACTTTTGATACATTCAATTTATTAAGATTACTTATGCTCAATAGCCTTTTAAATCTTGAAGGATTGTATAGCTTCATTGTATGATATACAATTAGACTTCTACCATCTTTCATAAAATTATTTAAATAATCAACAGCTCCTTTAATATTGGTTTCATCATCATTTGATAAAGCTAAAGTTTTTCCTAATAAAATTCTTGTATAATAAGAGTCTTCCGTATTGTTATAGACATTTTTTTGAACACAACATATAAATTTTGCAAGTGAACTGCACCCATTTATTAATTCTAAAAATACACAGTATATATTCGCATATCGTCGTACTTCTATATCACATTCTATCTTAAAGTCTTTTTCTCCAAAAGCAGCCATTATCAAGGCAACGATATCATAATGTTCTCTCCAGAATATTGATGACTTCCTGAAGTTCACACTTTTAAAATATTCATCAACAATATTTTTTTCTTTTTTGGATAAAAAGCATCCTAATAACTTCTTTAATGCCAAGCAAATAACACTACTTAAACCTTCACTATTGATTTCAGTTTCAAGTACCATTTTTATTGCATTAATTAGTTTTTTACTTTTTATTATACTCTTTAAACATTCAGGCTTTGATGCTGTAATAGCAAAGATACTTAATTGATTAATATTCATGCTTTTTATCATATCGATACATTTTCCCTCATGATATATCAAAATATTGTAATATAAAGAACTTAAATATAATATATCAACTGAAATGTAGTCTTTGAATAAATCATTAGCATTTATATCTTGCGACTTTTCTAAGGCTAAGCTAATTAACTCATCAACTTTCTCTTTAAATATAACTGTATCAATATATATAAGACTTCTCCAAACTAAAAAATTATCCTTATTTGATGTACTGTTAAAATAAAATTTATTTGTTTTACATAAGTCCTTTATTTCCTTGTACTCACTTAATATAGATGTTAATAATTCTATTTTTCCAAGTTTATGCATAAGAGAAATTAGTACAATGTAATTTTTAAAATTGTGTCGTAAGTCATCATTATAAGAAAAAGATTTTTTCTTTTCTGAAGAAAACAAAGTTTTAATCCTTTTTGGAACTTCATCAAAAAACTTACTTATTGGCAATGATTTATCAGTTATCAGACCTTCAAATATCTCATTATCTAATCCAGCTATAGCGTATATAATCCAATCCGACCAAATATAAAACTCCTTATCTATACCCCAAGCTTTGTCATTTCCCAAATATACATTAAATAGTCCAATCTAAAATGCAAGAGGTAAATCCTTTTGCTTGCAAGCTTTATTTTGTAAGTATGGAATAAGCATTTGTTCAAATAATTCATTATTTATTATTACATTATTTTCTCGTAGGTAACTTAAGTCATTGCTAATTTTTTCTTCAATTTTAAGTATTGTAAAATATTCTGAAAAACGTCTATGTTTATATGAAAAAGTATAATTTTCTGTTGTTAAAGCAGTATCAAAAAAACTCTCCGTCATATATGAAATTATTTTATTTAATGAAGTATAATCACATTTAGGATATAGTTCACCTATCAATTTATGTAAATCTTCATACGTAAAGTTAAATATATCCTTTTCAAATAAATAAAAAGATACATTTTTATTTATTTCTACAATAGCATTTTCTTTTGGATTAGGAAGATTTAGTGATTCTAAATATTTCCTATGATGTATGTCATTTATTATTTTTGATACACTTAGTTCCATTAAATTTGTAAAAAAGCTCTTATCATTAATATGATTAATTTGATCCCAAAGCAATGATACAGTTAATATATCTGTTATATTATCAAAAAATTTCTCATTTTTAGAAGTAACTCTGTTAAGTTTATTAATCTTCTCCTCATTTTCCTTACTCTCAAAATAGTTTATTACTTGATCCTTTTGCAAATCCTCAATAAAATATTCAGTAACATTATTTAATGAAGCTTTTAAAATATACTTATTATAACTTGATAATCTTGAAGAAATAATTACTTTTTTTGTTGTTTCTTTCTCTAAAAGATTTTCAATAAATAGTACAGTAGACGTTATATGACTACTCGGCACTTCATCGATACCATCAAATAAATATATAAATTTATTATTTTCACTATCTGCAAAAAAAGTATTTTTATAGTTAAAAACTATACTCTCTAAGCTATCTAAGGCTGTATTATTCAAATTTATATAAATACATATTGCCCCTAAAGATCTTACTTTATCAAGCTGCTTACTTTTTGTATCCTCATCAAATCCACCATAAATATATAACATTCTTCTCATACACACACTTTTCCCTGTACCCGCACCTCCAGATACAAGGTGTAACTTATCTCGTGATTCTAATACTTCCTTGCAATACTCTGTAATAGTTAATTTATTTTCAAAGTTACATACATTAAGTTCTAAATACTCTTTAGATTGAAGCAAAGTAGTCATACGTATGCTCTTGCTATCAGAAAGCATACCTAAAATATTTGTTGATCCAAAATAAAATTCTGCTAAATCTAGATTATTAGGTTGATTTAATGCTATTTTAAAATTATTAGGTAAAAACCATTCAATCTTAACTCCCCTTAAATTACACATTTCTTCTATTGACTTTGCAGTATTACATGATGTTTGAGCCTCTTGATTAACGTATATAATAATATAATCTAGCTTGTCATAATTAGCTAAAGCTTTTTTAATAGACTTTAAGATACTATCATAACTTACACTTTTATCAAAAAATTTTGATTGAAATCCATAGTACTTACCGTCTGCATGTTTTATAGGCTCTGTTTCAAGACCAACCTGATTAAAATCAGTACGAATTCCCTCATTTAATCCATATTTACGGCAGAATAAAAAATAGCATAAACTTTCAAATGCATCAGTAGCTTTAGGATGTTTTGTCTCAAATACTTTCCAGTTTATATTAATCATTATTTAATTATCCCCTTATCTCTTTTACCTTAATTATATAACTTAATAAACTCTATTTAAATTAATTTATAGTTGATTTATAATTAATTTATAATCTATCTATTCTACTTCATAAATCTAAAATAGTATAACATACCATATTTTTATCTACATTATACTTAGTTTTCATATATTGAATAGTGTATTTAATTATATAGTTACTAAATATCTATATTTTATTATTTAACAATATAGGAGGATGAAAATGTCAGAACGAGCATATAGCATAGAAAAGGGAATTAATATAACAGCTAAAAAAGCAAGCCAATTAGCTTCTAAAAATGAACTAATTGATAAAAGAGAATTTCGATGTCCTGATAAAAACTGTCAAATTGGATTAACCTGTTCAAACTGGGGGAAAACAAATGGTAAAAAGTATTATTTTAGACCTTCTAGTAATACTGAACTACATATCATTGGTTGTTCTGAAATTTCTCCATCGGAAGAAAAAAATCAAATAATTCTAGAAAAGAATAGTGCTAAAAATACTATAGCCAAAAATGGCTTAATAAAAATGACAAAATCTGTGAATAAAGTGAAAATAGATATATGTGAACATAATATTAGTGAAAATGATCTAATAAATAAGTCTCATAAAAAAACATCAAGTGATACAACTAAAACTAGAAAAGAATGTAGAAACCTCTATTCTTTAGATAGCTTTGTTGAATTGTATAATGATAACGATGTTGATCATAATAAAGAGCTTATTATGATTGACAATGAACTGTTAAGCTTAGATGAGTTATTTGTTGATATACAATCTAAATTTGAATTTGATAAAAATAGAATATTCTTTGGAAAAGCAAAACTAAGTACTGGTTTTAAAGAAGGTATGTTACAAATAGATTTTGTTAATTATAAAAATCTTAGAGTATTCTCTAACATAGATTCTATAAGCAAAAGAAGTTCAGCTAGAATATTAAATAAATATATTGATACAGATTATGAAGTCTATGTATATCTTCGAGGAAAAATAATATTAGATAGATTAAAAGAAAGATTTATACCCTATAATGATTCTGTCTATAAAGATTTTTATTGTTCAGAGAGGCTGTAAAAAACTTTGTGTATCTGAAATTTCTTCTTAGAAATAATTAAAGAAATTTTGATTTATATTGTGTCTTCAAGTCATTGTATATATTCACCAATTAAGGTGAATAATATACGTAGATAGAAGATTTCTTTTAAAAGAACTTTGACATTGGGAAACCTTTGTTGAAGTTTTTTTTATGCTCCTTTTGAAAAAGTATCGGAGAATATTATTTTTAATTCATTGATAACTAAATCCCAGTTTGCATAACTTCTAGTCCATTTAGCATGAACTCTTTCAGTAGCTAAATATAACATTTTTAATAGGCTTTCATCAGTAGGAAATATTAGTTTAGTCTTGGTAACTTTTCTAAATTGGCTATTTAAACTTTCGATAACGTTAGTTGTATAAATTATTTTTCTTATATATGGTGAAAATTCGAAGAACGTACTCAAGTTATCCCAATTGTCTTCCCAACTTTTTATTGCATTAGGATATTTGTTAACCCATTTTTCTTTTACATCTATAAGATTTTCTGGAGTATACCCAATTTGATAGACACATAGAAAGTACGTATAATAAGAATTAAGAAGGATGTGTTTATTAAATGGGAAACCAAAGAAGATTTACTAAGGAATATAAAGAAGAAATTATTAAGTTGGTAATAGATCAAGGTAAAAAAGCAACTCATGTTGCAAGAGATATAGGTGTTAGTGAAGCAACTGTTAGAGGGTGGGTTAAAAAATATAAAGAGCATGGAGAAACTGCCTTTCCAGGTAGCGGAAAACTAAGACCAGAAGATGAAAAATTAAGAATATTAAAAAAGAAATTAGCAGATATTCAAGAGGAAAATGAAATACTAAAAAAAGCTATACGCATCTTCACAAAGCCAGAGAAATAAAATATAAATTTATTCTTGATAATAGCTCCGTATTTCGAGTGGAGAAGATGTGTAATATATTAGATATAAAGAGGAGCTCATATTATGCATGGTTAAAAAGACCGCCATCTGAAAGGACAATTAATGATGAAAAGCTCGTTTTAGAAATAAAGAGAGTTCATAAAGAATCTTATGGCACCTATGGTGCTAGACGGATAAAGGCTCAACTTAAGTATTATGGAATAGAATGTGGTAAAAATAAGATTTCTAAATTAATGAAGGAAAATAATATTTCTAGCAAGATTACTAGAAAATACAAAGCTACTACTTATTCAGATCACAATTATGCTGTTGCACCTAATTTGTTAAAACAAGACTTTAACGTAGAAGCACCTAAAAAGGCTTATGTTGGTGATATTACTTATATAGGAACTGAAGAAGGATGGCTATATTTAGCGACTGTAATTGATCTGTTTGATAGAGAAGTTGTTGGTTGGTCAATGGATTCTACTATGACTAGAAAGTTAGTTATAGATGCGTTTAATACTGCTATACTAAAAGAACAGCCAAATGAAGGTTTTATTTTTCACTCTGATAGAGGGGTTCAGTATGCATCTTATGATTATCAGGATTTATTAAGAGAGAATGGATGTATCCAAAGTATGAGTGCTAAAGGATGTTGTTATGATAATGCTTGTGCAGAATCCTTCTTCTCATCTTTAAAGAAGGACTTTCTTTATGGAAGAAAATTTAAAACGAGAGCGGAAGCAAAGCAAGCTGTAGTTGAATATATTGAATTATTTTATAATGCAAAAAGATTACACTCTACCTTAGGGTATAAGTCACCAAGGGAGTATAGAAAAAGTTATTATAATAATTTAAAAGAAGTTGCTTAAAATTTAATTATGTGGTACTTGTATAAAATGCACACTACACTTACAAAAAGTTATAAATATATAAAAAAATAGAAAATTGAGAAATCCTAAGAAAATCAGAAAAAAATCGTATATTCTATATGTCTAATCTACTCAGAACACTCCATTCCATAGCTTCGCTTTCGGTTACAGCTGTATAAATAGTTTTTAAATCAGCAACAAAAGCTTTTTTATCTTTATAAGGTACATACTTCATACTTGATCTTATTTGATGTATTATGCATCTTTGAATTTTAGCAAATGGGAAAGTAGCTCCGATAGCTTCTTTGAAGCCATTTAACCCATCTACACAGAATATTAAAACATCTTGAACTCCTCTATTCTTAAGGTCATTAAGTACTGAAAGCCAAAATTTACTACTTTCATTAGCGCCTATCCATATTCCTAAAACTTCTTTATTTCCGTCTAAATCAACGCCTATAACTACATATGTAGCTTTAACAACCACGCGTTTATCATCTCTAACCTTATAATGAATAGCATCCATAAAAATAAATGAATAAGTCTTTTCTAGGGGTCTATTCTGCCATTCAGACACTAATGGTAAAATTCTATTAGTTATATTAGATACTGTTTCAGCACTTATTTCAACATCATATAGTTCCTTTATTTGCTCTGATATGTCTCTAGTAGTCATTCCTTTAGAATAAAGGGATAATATCTTATCTTCTATGCCATTAACGTTTCTTTGATGCTTTGGTACTATTTGTGGTTCAAATTCGCCGTTGCGGTCGCGAGGTATATTTAATGCTATTTCTCCTAGTTCTGTCTTAATTGTTTTCTTGGAGTATCCGTTTCTACTATTCACTTTTTCACTTACTTCATGCTTTCCGTATCCAAGAGTTTCATCTAACTCAGCTTCTAAAGCTTCTTGTAATACATCCTTAAATAATTCTTTTAATGAAGATAGAACCTCGTTAGGATTAGTGAAATTTTGTTCATTAATATAAGCTCTTAATAATTCTTTTGATAAATCTGACATAATAAAAGACTCCTTCCTGGTAATTAATTATTATCTTAATTATCGCCAAGAAGAAGTCTCCCTTATTCAGTTTACACAAAATTATTTACATGCTCTGTTCAGAATAAAATTTAACGGGACAGTAGTTAGTTTTGTTTTTACACAAAGCTAACTACTGTCCCCCAAGATATTGACGTAAGACAAGTTTCTACATTTTCACCTGCATAACTTATTTCAAAATAATGTTTAGTAGTATCTAATAAATATCCTTCTGGCGCTTTCTTTTCAATCCAATAATACTCACCAAGATATAAATTTTCTACTTTTGTTTTTCCAGCTTTAATCGTTACTGTTGGTCTTACGTCAATATCTTGGACACAAAAAGTCAAACTTTTTTTATGCTACACCTCTAGCTAATAATTCACATTGATTTGGAGTCATGTAATTAATAGAAGAGTGTAGCCTTTTTCTGTTATACCAGCCTTCAATATATTTAAATATAGCTATATTGGCTTCTTCGAAGGTACGGTATGTATTTCTATAGATTTCTTCCTTCTTTATTGAAGAATGAAAAGATTCTATACAAGCATTATCATATGGACAACCTTTTTTACTAAATGATTGTATAATATTAAACTGTATACATAGCTCTTTTAAATCATTACTAGTATATTGAGAGCCTAAATCTGTATGAAATATTAAATTTTTATTTTTATCTGGATTTTGGCTGTAGTAGGCATTTTTTAAAGCTTTAATAACTAAATCATTAGTCATTCTTTTACCGAAGGCGTAGCCAATTATTTTTTTTGAATGTAAATCAAGAACTGAAGCTAAATAGCACCAACCATCTTTGATAGTATGAATATATGTAATATCGCCAACCCATTTTTCATTAATAGAAGTAGTTGCAAAATCTCTATTTAAAACGTTTTCTAAATCTTCTGCTACTTTCTTATTTGAATGAGGCTTATATTTTTTTACAGTTATTGCACAAAGACCAAGTTCAGTCATTTTTCTTTGAACTCTCTTTATTGACACATTAAAGCCTTCTGTACCAAGTATATGATGAATCCTAGGAGCACCATATATCCCTTTATTAGCTTTATATATCCTTGTAATCGCTGCTTTTAATGCATCATTTTCTATTGCTCTTGAAGATTTAATTTTATCAAAAGATTTATAATATGTACTTCTGGCTACGCCTAGAACGGTACACATAGTCTTAATATCATGATTGTTTTTATTATTATCTATAAATAGTATTACTTGATTTAATTTCTTGTTGCAAATATGGCCATAGCTTTTTTTAATATTTCATTTTCCTCTTTAATCCTTGCCATTTCCTTTTTTAAAGCCTTTACTTCTTTAAGTGTCATAGATTCATTTTCATCTATTTTAACTTCTTTTACATCTTTAACCCAGCCGTTGATTGTTGATTTTGCAATGCCATATTCGCTACTTAGCTCTGCTAAGCTCATTCCTGATTTAAATAAATCTACTATCATATTTTTATATTCTTGATCATACCTTTTGCCACTTCCCATAATGGACACATCCTTTCTTAACTAAATATAATTTTACTTAGTTCGACTTAATGTGTCCACTACTTTATACTAACACCATTATTTGCTTTTCTTAATTCATAAACTGCACCATCAAGTTTTGCACTTCCTTGAGGTATTGATCCAGTTTTTTCATCTTCTTTGATTAATATTGCTTTTCCTTTTTGTTCTGTATCTTTATGACTAATAGCTGTTGATGTTACTTCTACAGTTTGTCCAGCATATTTTAATTCAAATGGTATTTTTTCTTTATTTATTAAATATCCCTCTGGAGCCTTTTCTTCAAGTGTATAATACTTTCCAAGCTTTATCTTTTCTGATGTTGCCTTCCCGAATTTATCTGTGGTTATAGTAGTTATCTTTTCGTCATTTTCATTATAAATTCCATAAATTGCTCCTTCTAATTTATAACTATCATTAGGCATTTCTACTCCAAAATCTTTTCCAATCTTACTAAGTATTACTTTACCTAACTGTTCTTTATTTCCTAATGTAACTTCTATAGTTTTATTTGCTTCAATAACAACTTTTTTAATTTCACATTTATTAAAATATCCATTGGGTGCTGTCACTTCTGATATTCTTACAGTTGTTCCTTCCGGTATATTTTCTATACTCGCAATTCCATTAGAATCCGTTATAATTTCTTTACTCTTACCATCATACTCAAATCTAAGTTTTGCATTTGCTAATGCCTTTCCTGTATCTTCATCAATCTTTTTTACTTTAATATTTCCTAATTTTATTACATTTATATTTAAACTTGCACTCATTGAACTTTCCATATGAAATTCTGCTAAGCTTTGATAGTTAGGCTTACGATAAACTATTGATGTTCCAACCTCATTTTTAGGAATCTTTATATAACTAATAACTCCTGAATTAGAATTTTTATTTGCTGTAATTTTCAAAGTATTTTCTTCAAGTAATATATCTGTTCCAGTATTATTTGATTCTAAATTCATTTCTCTAATAATACCATTCTTATCTTCTAACTCAATTGTTTCTCCACTTTTAACTGCAACTTTTTCATTATTCCATGAAGGTAATATATTATGTCTATTTACCTTCTCAAGTATTTCAGCTTTTCTTTTATGATAATTTGGAAGTGTTGTAGATATAAATTTATCTCCTAACTCCTCCCATATAATTATTTGAGTTAATGCATAGTCATATTTTGATTGATTTGTATCTATATATCCATAATAAGCAATTTTAGATAATATATCTTTCTTAGAATTTATATACTCCTCCGATATATATCCTCCTCCACTAGACGTTATAATTCCAGGTTCTATACAAAATACGGTTTTACCATCTACCTTCATACGGTAAATCTTATGATTAACCTTTTTATTAGTAATTGGACTAATACCTACATAATTAAATCCTGTACTTTCACTCATCTCCAACTCACTTGCATAAGCTGAAACTTGCGATGTAAATATAGTAGTAATTATATTTATAAAAGCCATAATAAAACTTACAAATTTTTTAGATAATTTATATTTATCCATAAATATCATCCTTTCTATCATATTATTTCAATAAAAAATAGACACTGAATTTATAAATTTCAATGTCTATTTATATATATTTATTTAATTATATTAATGCTTTTCCATTTCTCCAATTACATCTTATATAAGATATAAATTCATCCTTAACCTCCAAATTTTTTCCATCAACGTGATCAACTATTAAAATTTGAGGAAGTATACCAGTATCTTCTCCAATTGATTTAATTTCATCAAATATAGTCTTATACATCTGATTCACTGCTTTTAAATCAGACTGTGAAAATTCATTTTTATCTATGTCACCTTCAGGAAAATAAACTTGGCTTGGTTGATCAAAAAACATAATTAGTGGCATAGGTGAATTTTCCTGTTTAGCAAAGTACCTAAGAAAGCTAAGGAAAAGTGATATATGGCATGATACCCAGTTCGCTCCACTCCCCATCTCATTTAAAAATATTTTTTCATTTTTATTTTGATATTGATATAAATCAAATGTTCCATCTACTAAACTAAAATTAAGATTTATAGGTCTATATTCTTCCTCAAAATCTAATGTAAGAGCTAATCGATTCATATTATCAGATAAAAACGTCTGAGCCTTTGCCTTCTTTACATCTAAATCATATCCTTTAATCTTATCTTCTAAATTTGTTATTGATTCCTTTAAATTTTCTATATCTTCATCAATATTTTCAAATAATCCTCCATCAATCATATTAGAATATAATTCAATTTTAACTTTAGCATAATTTACTTTTTCTTTCTTAGAATTTAAGGCATCTGATTTTATATATTTTTTCTCAATTTCTTTAATCTGATTTGATATTATTTTCATCTTTTCTGATATATCTGAAGCAATTCCTTTCAATTTCCTTATATCTTCTGAAAAATTATGTGTATATTTACTAGTAATCTCTAGCTCCTTATCTAACCATTCGCCTGCTTCTAATAATAATCTATCTTCTTCTGAAATAACTTCACAATTATTTCCGCAAAGTGGACAAGAATATTTATTTTCACCAATTTCAAAAACCTTTGTTTTTTCTTTTAATTCTTTTAGTGATTCAGTAAAACCTTGTCCTCTGTTACTTGCATCATCTAAATTATTTATTTTCATTAGAATACTTCTTTCTTCGCTTGCTAGCTCTTCCAATTCTTTTTTTAACAAATTATATCTTTCAATTATTCTCTCTTCTTCGAAAAGTTGAGCTTCATCAAATTCTGGCAAATTAGACGCAAGTTTTTTCATCTTATTTAAAGTTATATTTAAGTCAATAGGAGTATTTAATAATGAAAAATAATCTTCTAATAATGGTTTTAATATACTTTTTAAATATTCACTACTTTTCTGATTTGATTTTTGACTCTTTAACTTACGATTTAATTGATTCTTTAAATCATTTAACTCTATTAAGCTACTATAGTATTCTTGTCCTATCATTCCTGCAAAAATAGGAAACTGCTCAATTATATCCTTTCTCTTGTATGATTCTGAAAATCTATAGAACAATGCAAATTTACTTGCAATTAAGTTTTGATGTTGAAAAAGATAGGATGTCATATTTCTTAAAGATGCTTTCTTTCCTTTTTCATCTTTTTCGAAAACAAGATTACTTACATGTAACCCTAATGCAGACTCAATTTCATACTGAGCATCCTTAATCGATAATATCGGCATATTTTTAAAATAATTTAAATCAATTTTATCTATTGGAAAATCAATACCTTCTTTTGATATATGCATTTTCCCTCCATTTTCCCAATTATATCTAGCAATTATATAGGTATTTTTATTTATTACCATTGGTATAACATAAATATATGCAAATTCTGTAATCTTCCCCTTTGGGATAGTACATCTTGAACTACATAAACAGTAGTCCATTATTTCAACAAGAGCACTCTTACCTGTTTTTGATTCCCCAGTAATAATATTCACTCCTGGTTTCATATTAACACTTCTAACTTCTCCTGATTTATTAAAAATCATAATCGCCCTCATATAACTTCTCATATTCTATCAACCCCTAAAAAATAATTTAAATGATCCTCATTTGTCTTTGCAAAAATAATACCTAAATAATACGCAGCTCTAATCCAACTTTTAATTTCTCCTTTATAATTTAAGTGACTTATAGGATCTGAAATTAAAAATATTCTATTTCCTTCTAAACGTATATTCTCTTGTGAATATAGAATTATTATAGCTTTTTTAGATAACCCCTTAACATCCTCAAAACGCTTTATATATCCTGCCAAATCAGATTTCCCTGAAATTTTTTCATTATTTTCCAGATCCTTAGGCTTATTAAATAGACTTTCCATTCTGCTTGTTTTATTTGCAGAAATAAGTTTTTTCCTTGAATCTGAATATAACAAAATAGGAAGTGCCATAAATAGTGTTCTTATTTCACATGGTTTATTATATCCTGATAAAAATCCTCTAAATAATAATGCATAAAAATGTGAATTCATAGATAATATTTTTATATTTTTTATACTCAATTATTTTCACCTACATCCCAACTAAATTCTCTGTCATCTACAATAGTATGAATAATTCCCCTTTGAAAATAATATTGATTTTTAATTATTGATTCAAAGTCCCTCACATCCCATGACATAACTTCACTATACAATATTTGTGAACTTTCAATTTGCTCTTCTCTACTTTTTCTTCTACTCTTAATTACACTAATTTTTTTCTGATGTTTTAATTTATATGACAAATCATCTCTATATTTATCTAAACTTTGATTATATAAAAAATCTTCATTGAAAAAGTTAATAATAGTCATATTTGTTTTCCAATAATCTAATATAGCTAGTTGAATCTCATCATCATACTCTATTTTTTTTATTTCTTTAACAAAATTTTTATTAATCAATGTTTCCTTTTCATATTCTAATATATCTTCATCATTAAATATATCTGGTAATGGTTTTCCATTCTTATTAGAATAAGCTACCGACTCTTTCTGTAAAATATTATCAAAATCTTCTCTACTTACTTCCCATCTATGTGGTGGCTCTTTTACAATTGAAAGTAGTCTTCCCAGTAATGCTCCGATATAATGATCTCTATTCTCTTGAGGGATATGTCCAACATAACAATCAAACTCTTTTGATATATCAGAAATTTTATTTTGATTATATTCTATAGTAAATCTAGATAATATATCTTCTAGCTTTTCTTTATCATAAATATTTTCATCGAATATTTTTTTGTAATACTTTCTAAAAGTATTTTCATCTTTTTTTTCAATAGATCCAATATTTAATAACACACATAATTTTTCACTTTTATTTTTATTGTTCCAATCATGAAATGGGGAATCTACTCCAATTACTGAAGTAGTATATAATACCAAACTAGAAAATACTGATATTCTATCATATTCAACATACCAATTAGATAAAGTTTTCCAAAAATCTATATTTCTATCAGAAAGAGAATGTTCACCAAAATGGTGTTTTACCTCTATTTGAAAAGATGAGTCAGATTCACTTGAAATTAAACTGACATCTCCATTAACTTCTATTTGCACTTTATCTCCACTTTTCATATTAAAACAATTTCTTAATGCAATATAATATTGAAAAATGTCCCCTGCTTTTTTTAAAGTTGCATCATTTACCGCAGTACTCATAATATAACATCACCCACTTTATAATAATACAGATATTATACTATATAGTTACTAAATATTACATATTATTGGCATATATAACACTTTTACTAGATCTTATTAAACAAGTATTACTTTAATGATATTATTTTAAGATTTAATAAAAATAATTAATAAAATAAATTTGTAGTAGCTAAGTTATTATTCAAATAAAAAAGCAATAATAGATATATAAATTATAATCCATTATTGCCTTTATTTTTATTATATTTTCGTATTTCCACACTCCATATATATAACTACAGACACGTCAAAATACCTTTTTAATTCTTTATTCCTTATTTTACTTCCATCTGATGCAAATACTACATGCTTGTGAAAGTGGCTAAAATTCAGGATTTCCAGCATTACTTGCGACGTAGCAACGCTACAGTCTCCACATGAGGTGTATTAGGAAACATATCCTTAACTGTGCTTTTAACAACTTCATATCCATTAGCTACTAAAACATCTAGGTTTTCTACTAGTGTTTTAGGGTTACATGATACATATATTATTTCTTTGGCATCAAATTTTATTACGTATTCTAATGCTTTTGGATGTACTCCACTTCTTGGTGGATCTAAAATAATTATTTCTGGTTTATCTTTTACATTTTTAATTATTTCAGCCACATCTCCAGCTAGGAATTCACAGTTATTTAAACCATTTAGTTTTGCATTTTCTTTAGCTGCTTCAACTGCTTCTTCTATAAGTTCTATCCCTACAACTTTTTTAGCATTAGCCGCTGCTATTTGACCTATTGTACCTGTACCACAATATAAATCAAATACTACTTTATCTCCTGCTTCACCCATAAAATCTCTTACTATACTATAAAGGCTTTCTGCTCCTTGAGTATTTGTTTGGAAAAATGAAAATGGTGAAATTTTAAATTTAAGTCCTAATAAATTTTCTACTATATAATCTTTTCCATATAGTAAGTTTATTTTCTCTGGAATAACTGCATCTGAGAAAGAGTCATTTTCAGTGTGTAGTATAGAAACTAATGAACCTTTATAGTTTTGATTTTTTAATACTTCTACGTAATCTTTTAAATCAAAATTTATTTGAGTTGTTGTTACAAGGTTAACCATAAGTTCACCTGTATTAGTTGCTTTTCTTATAACTAGGTGTCTTAGATATCCTTCTCTTCTCATAATTCTATAGTAAGGTAATTCCTTATCTTTAAAGTAATCTACTGTTGCTTTAATAACAGTTCTGAAATCTTCATCAATTATCATACATTTATCAACAGTTATTATTCCAAAGGATTTTCCCTTCATATGCATACCTAAAGTAAGCTCGCCACCTTTTTCAAAGTCTCCAAAGGTAAATTCCATTTTATTTCTGTATTCCCATTGATTCTTACTTCCAACAACTCCAAGGTATTCACCCATAGGAGTATTATTTTTATTAAAAAGATCTTTTACTTCTTCATCTAAAAGGCTTAATTGCTTTTCATATGTAAGATTTTGTGAACTACATCCTCCACAAATACCAAAATATTCACATGGTGCTTCTATTTCATAATCTGCTCTTTCATCTACTGATAAAAGTTTAAGCTCTGCATAATCTTGTCTTCTCTTCTTTACCTTTCCAGTTACTGTTTGACCTGGAAAAGCTCCTTTAACAAAAATCTTTTTCGCTCCAAGTGTACCTACTCCCACTGAAGGAAATTCTGTTTTTTCTATTTTAACTTGTACTGCACTTCCTCTTCTCATGCTATCTCCAATCTAAAGTCTTTTATTATTTAAATAATATTTTTCTTCCTATAGTTTTTTTAATTTTTAATGATTCACAAATTGGTGTATATATTATATTTGAAATAATATACATTACTAAGAACATTGGCTCTCTTTCTACAATGTAGAATCCTACTAGCCTTAATATTAAATCGAATACCATTAATAATAGTAATGCAATAGCTATTGTAATAATTTGATCTATTACTCCTGCTAATAACTTTTTAAATATTATTACTATCTTTTTGGGTTCTTTTGTAACAACTTCTTCTTCTAACTTAATTTCTTCCTCAACTACCATATCATTTACATTTTCTTCAATCTCTGAATTTATTATAGTTTCATTATCTTTTAAATTTTCATTATCTACCAAATCTATATCCTCCCATTTTTTCTTTTTGACATAATTAAATTATGTATTAATTTTAACCTTTTATATAAGTTTTTTTAATTTTATGTATTACTTTTTAAATTCATATCTTTTTGAGTCTATTTTATACAACAAGAATTTATCCTTAATAGTAATAGTTTCTACTAATCCATCTAAGTTATTTTCTATAGTTTCTTGTTTCCCTTTGCTAACAGCCTCATATATTTGTTTATTTAGCTCTGTATAATCCCTATTTTCAACTCCTGTTACTGACTTTGAAAAAGCTGCAAGTGAAGTATCTCCAAAATTAAAATCTCCAGTACTCTTAACTTGTTCCACATCTAAATTAAAACCTATTTTAAGTTCTAATGCCCCTTGTGACATATCTGTACCATACATTTTAAATCCATAATACATACTTTCCATTCTATTTGGCTCTGGATTTAAATTATCTACATAGATATAATTATCGTTTACTGTTTCGCCTTTTTCTTCCTTTACCTTTTCTTCCTTTTTATATTCAAGTCCATAACCTGCTACTAGGTCTTCTACCCTTTGAAGTATTTGTTTATGTAAAGCTGTTACCTCTTCTTTAGAATAGTTTTTTGACCATTCTCCTGGAACTTCCTTTTGGGTAACCTTAGGTATTTGTTTCTCTTCTACTTTTTTCTCTTCTTTATTATTACAAGCTACTAAAGAAATTGCTAATATACCACTTAATAAAGCAATAACTATTTTTCTTATCATGTTTAATCCCCCCTAGGATTTTCTATTCTTATATTTTCCTAAATTCAATTTATTATAACATCTAGGTAAGCATTTTAAAAGTAGCTGCCATATAATTGACACATTTCCCTTTAGTACCCTTTATCATTTAAAAATTAAAATAATCTGTGCAGAAATTATTATTATAAATTAAAACTTATATAATAATAATCTCTTCACAGATTATATTTTAAAATTCTTTATATAATATTTTTATTTAACAACTTGTGATACTATAATTGCTATTCCAATAAGGGCTCCTGCTAAAAATATCGCTATAGCTATATTTCCTTTTTCAAGTTCCTTATTAAAATCTGCTGGTATTATTTTATCAAATAGTTTATATCCTACTATAAGTATTATTATACCTATCAATCCAAATAATAAACTTAATCCTGCATTTACTAATATATCCACTAACATCTCCCCCTAATTATTTTTTCCTTAATTTTACCATAAAAAATTTTCTTATTATACAACTAACATATAAATTTTATATATTTTTAATATGTTATTTGCCCTTTTATATTTTCAAAGGTTTTATCACCTATTCCATCTACATTTTTTATATCTTCTATTGACTTAAACCCTCCATTTTCCTCCCTATATTTTATTATATTTTGAGCTTTTGAGTCACCGACTCCATTTATATTCTTTAGCTCTTCTACTGTAGCTGTGTTAATATTAATTAAAGTATTATCTACTTGTTTATTATTACTTTCTTTTCCAATTGGATTTATTATATTTTTAGCCTCTTCCTTATTAGGTATATATATTAATTGATGGCTTTTAAGTTTATCTGCTCTATTGATATTATTTATATCTGCTTCATTTGTTAATCCACCCGCTTTATCTATTAAGTCCTTTATTATACTTCCATCATCTAAAGTGTAAACATCTGGTTTTACAACCTCACCTTTAATTTCTACAACTATTTCTTTTTTATTAACATCTTTATTCTCTACTATTGTTACTTTCTCATTAATATTATTTTCTTTTAATAAATCTGAAGATTCCTTTTCATTATTATCTTCTTCTATAAAAATATTTTTCATATATTCATCTTTAAATACTTTATTTTTATTTTTTCCATATAGTATAAATGATGTTATTAGCAATATTAAAACAAGTAGAAAAAGAGTTATATTTCTATGAGTGTTAATTTTCCTCAAAATCACCCCTCCTTTATTTATCTCTATCTACTAATTATTAACATTTCAATCTATTTTTAACTCACTTTTTTACAATTTCCTATTATTAACTAGAATGATACTAATATTTTTGATAAAATAGGCTTATTGAGAAAGTTTATTTTTATGTGGGAGATTTATTATTATGAAAAAATTCGTATGGAAATTCTTTTTAGCATTATTTATCATTAGTAATTTATTTACCTTTGATGTTAATGCAACATCAACTGTTAATACAGTTCCAACTGTTGAAGCAGCTGGAGTAGTTTTAATGGATGGAATAACAGGGGAAGTTATCTATTCTAAAAATCCTGATGTACAATATGAGCCAGCCTCAACTACAAAGGTTATGACTGCTCTAGTAACATTAGAACACACAAATTTAAATGATAAGGTTACCATAGGTGAAAAACCTCCATTAGTTGATGGATCTGCTATTGGGTTAGGAAAAGGACAAATTTATACTGTTAGAGAATTACTACTTGGATTACTTTTAGAATCAGGAAATGACTGTGCTGAAGCTTTAGCTGAACATGTTGCTGGCTCTAATGAAGCTTTTGGTAAACTTATGACAAAAAAGGCTAAGGAACTTGGAGCAAAAAATACAGTCTTTAAAAATCCTAGTGGACTGCATGAAAAAGGTCATATAACTACACCTTATGATTTATCACTTATAATGAAAGCTGCTATTAAAAATCCTAATTTTGTAGAACTTTCAAGAACACCTTACTACATATTTGAAAGCAATCCTAACTTTGATGGGACAGAGAAATGGGCAAATAATAAAAATCATCTTTTAAATTCATTTTCACCTTATTATTATGAATATGCATACTCCGGTAAAACAGGATATACTCCTGAAGCAAACCACACCTATACAGCTACTGCTGTTAAAGATGGTCAAGTATTAGTTGCATCATTCTTAAACGCTGTAGATAAGGATAAACACTTTAATAGTATAGCACCGCTTTTTAATTATGGATTTGAAAACTTTGAAACAATTAAATTAATTAGCAAAGATGAAGCTATTTCTGAATACAAAATAAATGATAATATTACTCTACCTTTAGTATCTGATAGTGATGTGTATTATACTAAAAGTAAAAATGAAGAAAGACCTGCTTTTTCTGTAAAATATGATTACTTAGACATTACTAAACAAGCAATATCTAAAGGTGAAGATTTATTTACTGGAAATATCCTTATAAATAATAAAAAATATACTACTGTAGAACTATTAAGTGGTTCTAATAGAGAATTTAATACTAAAATAAGAATTAAAGAAGCAATTGATAAAATTAAAAATAATCCAAAGTCAGTAGCCTTGATAGTTGTAGTATCATTAATTTTATTACTAATTATTTATTTCTTATTAAAATATAAAAACAGAACCAAAAGAATTAAAAGAATTAAAAGAAAATTTAATTTGCACTAAATTTTCTTTAATATAACTAAAAAAGTGATTTTTCAATAATTGGAAAATCACTTTTTTTATTACTTTAGTTTATTTATAAGTTCTTGTATATCAACTGGTAAGTTAGCTTTTAGATTTAACTCTTCCTTTGTTCTAGGAGATTTAAAATCTAATCTATATGCATGCAATGCCTGTCTTTTTATTATTTCACTATCCTCTTCATAACCATACAAAGTATCTCCCCATATAGGATGTCCTAAGGCCTTTAGATGCACTCTTATTTGATGTGTTCTTCCTGTTTCTAAGAGACACTCTACAATATCTCCACCTTTAATACTTTCAACTACTTTATAGTGAGTAATGCTTCTTTGTCCTCTTTCATCAATTACACGGCATAAAGTTCCTTCTATCTCTGGTCTATATATAGGCAAATCTATTGTCCCTTCTTTTTTATCTAAATGGCCATGTACAACAGTTAAATATCTTTTCTCTATATTATTTTCAGTCATTTGTTTAGATAGTTCCATATGTGCATATTGATTTTTAGCAACTATTATTAAGCCTGATGTATCCATATCTAATCTACTTACTAATCTAACAATACATTTTTGGCCTGTTTCTTTAAAGTAGTGTAATAATCCATTTGCTAAAGTTCCTGATTGATATCTTTTTGTTGGATGTACTACCATATTAGGGCTTTTATTTATAACTATAATATCTTCATCTTCATATACAATATCTAAATCCATAGGTTCTGGGGTTATATTTTGACTTTCTTCTTTACATAAGTTTATTTTTACTTCTTCGTTTTCTTTTAAAACATAGTTCATCTTTACTGCTTTTCCATTAACTAATATCCTTTTATCTATTGCAGCACCTTTTATTAATCTAGAAGATAACCCAAGTTCTTCTTTTAAATATTCTCTTATTTTTTTGCCACTATATTCTTTTCCTATAGTACTATTTATAAAACTCATTTTGTCCTCCTATTAATAAAGGTAGAAAACCACTAGATTTTCTACCTTTATTTTTATAGTTTTTATATTACTAGTTTCCAAATAAATTATAATCTTTTCCAAGTATTATAACTGCATCATATCCTTTATACTCATCCATACTTATCTTTTCAAAATTATTTATACCAGTATCACTTTCTAATAAAGATTTTAATTCTTTATTATTAACTTGAATAACACTTTTATCTCTAACTTGAGAGTTTCCTGTTTCAACCATAACATATCCTATTTTATATAAATCTGATTGTAATCCACCAGCTAAACCATTAACTTTAGTTCCGTTTAAAACTGCTATTTTCAAGTTTTCCCTTTTTACATCAGTTAATACTGATCCATTTGACAAATTTGAAGAGTTTAAAGTATTTATTAAATCTTTATTGGACTCTTTATCAACAACTAAATAATCTTGCCCATATATCTTTTCAGATTCACCTTTTACTGTAGTCATTATTATATCTGATTTTTTTAAGCTTAAAACCTTTAAACCTAATCCTAATATCTTTTTAGCAGGCATATTAGTTTCAACATTTTTACTTATAACATCTAATATTTTAGGTACTTTAAAAACTACAGATGGTTTAAGACACTTCTCAATTAGTTTACTCATAAATTGTTGTTGATTTTTAATTCTATCAATATCACCATTTGCTAAACCTGATCCATCATTATTTTTTCTCCATCTAAAGAATTCTTCTGCCTTTTGACCATCCAACAATACAGTTTCTCCAGCTTTAAAGTTTATGTGTAAATTTTGAAGATCATCATCATAGAACATATTTTGATCGATCTGCATTTCTACTCCATCTACTGCATCAACTAAACCTCTAAATGCATTATAGTCTACTTCTACTAAATAATTAATGTTAACTTTTAATATGCTACTTATATGTTTTATTACTTCTTCTTCTCCACCTAAAGCATAAGCCGCATTAATTTTCCAATATCGTTGATAAGATCCATCATCTACATATGCATCAACTTCAATCATAGTATCTCTTGGAACTGACACTATATGAACTTTTTTTGTATTTGGATTATAATTAACAACCATTATTGTGTCTGTTCTTCTAACGGCTTTATTATTTATATTCTCTGTATCACCTATATCCATCCCTAATACAAGAATATTTATGGCTTCATTAGCTCCAGGATCTATTGCATTTCCTAGTGTATTAGTTTTTAATCCGCCTATAAACCTGTATGCATATATAAAGCTTCCAACTATTAAAACTACTATCGTAATAAAAAATGCTAATATCATTCTCTTTATTTTTCTTTTTCGTCTTTTAGCTAAGATTCTTTTTCGTCTTATCTGTTCATCTCTTAAATTTTTCTTTTTCCCACTTGGATTTCCTAATTCCTCTTTATTTTTCCCCATTCTAATTACCTCTATAATTATTTTCTATTAATCGATTATTAGCTACAATTTTGTAACTTATTATTCAATATCATATAATTTCTAGCCTTTATACTATTTATATCTACTAAAAATCCTTTATCTAATAAATATCTAATTGTATGGGTCATTGCCATTAGTATTCCTTTATCTAAATCTTTAAAGACCTCTTCTCTTATTTTATCTACACCAAAGAAATTCCTATTAGGTTCTATCATATCTGCAACATAAATTATCTTATCAAGATTGCTCATGTTTTCTTTTCCTGTAGTATGCCATCTCATTGCACTTAAAATTTCTTCATCTTCTATATTAAAAACTTTCTTTCCTATTATAGGAGAAACTATACTATGCCACAACTCTGGTGTTTGCTCCTCTTCATAAGATAGTTCTATATTATTCTTTTTTATTATATCTTTTAATTGATATATAGTCATATTTTTAGCCACGTCATGGGCTAAAGCTGCTATTTCTGCCTTATTCTCATCTACATTATTAATAACTGCTAACTTTTTAGCAGTTAAAACTACACCTAATGTATGGTTATATCTATTTTCTCGTAAGTTTTCTTTTAAATACTCTTTTATTTTTTCTGCACTCCACATATTAATACCTAACTTTCATATAAGTTATTTTCTTCAATAAATGATAATACCTCTTTGGGTAAAAAGAAACTTACACTTTTCCCATTTTCTATTCTTTTTCTTATCATGGATGAAGAAATTTCTAAATCCATTATATCTAAAAATTCAATAGTTGTGTTATATTTTTCCTCTATTTTAATTTTTTCTTTAGATAATACACTTTCATTATACCCTGGTCTACTAAATACTACTAAATTGCAAAGAGAAAATATTTTTTTTACATTGTTCCATTTTTCTATATCCATTAAGCAATCTGCACCTGTAATAAAATAAATTTGACAATCATCTTTCTTTAGATATTCTAAGGTTTCATGTGTATAGCTTAATCCATTTTTCATTATTTCAAAATCACTAATTTCAAAGCCCTCATAATCTTTAATAGCTTTTTTAACCATTTCATACCTTAGGGAAGCCCTAAGGATATTTTTATTATCCTTATGTGGTGGACTTCCTGCTGGCATAAATATCACCTTATCTAAGCTTAGCTTATCCTTAGCTTCATATGCTATATATAAATGTGCTAAGTGAATAGGATTAAAGGTGCCTCCTATTATTCCAACTTTTTTCATTTATCTATTTTTAGCTACTGGTAATTCTATTTTTGGTTTCTTTGAGGACTTCTTATATAGTACCATTTTACTTCCTATAGCTTGAATACCTTCACACCCTATCTTTTTACATATAAAATCTGATGCTTCTCTAGTTTCTAATCCGCTATTTTCTAAAACCTTTATCTTTATTAATTCTCTTGCTTCTAAAGCCTCTTCTATTTGCTTTATAAACGTGTCTTCTATTCCATTTTTACCTAATTGGAATATTGGATCTAAGTTATTAGCTAATCCTCTTAAATAAGCTCTTTGCTTCCCTGTTAACATCCTTTATCCTCCTATAAAATATACTCAAACTCAAAATCATTAAGTCTAACCATATCTCCGTCTTGTATTCCCATTTCTCTTATTTTATCAAGTACTCCCTTGTTTCTTAAAACTTTATGGAAGTATCTTAATGAATCAGCATCGTGTATATTAACTGAATTTAATAATCTATCAACAAATGATCCTGTAACAACATAAACTTTGTTATCATCTTCCCCATCTTCAATAGAAACTTCATAAGTAAATCTCTTTTCTTCTGGTACAAACATTTCTTCTTCTGGTATTTCAAGTCCTGTAATAGGAATTTCTCCAAGCATTCTACCTGCTTCTTTTATTACATCTTCAACTCCAGACTTAGTTGCAGCTGACATTTTAAATACTGTATTAAATCCTAACTCATTTACTTTTTTCTTAAAGTCTTCAAATACTTCTTCATCATAAAGCATATCAGCCTTATTAGCTACAACTATTTGTGGTCTATCCCATAGCTTAACTGAATACTTTTTAAGTTCTTCATTAATCTTTACAAAATCTTCAAAGGCATCTCTACCCTCTATTCCTGATATATCAACAACATGAATTAATAATCTTGTTCTTTCTATATGTCTTAAGAAATCTAGACCTAAACCAACACCTTCTGCTGCACCTTCTATTATTCCTGGTATATCAGCCATAACAAATGCATTTATTCCTTCAACCTTAACTACTCCTAGGTTTGGCTTTAAAGTTGTAAAATGATAATTTGCTATCTTTGGCTTAGCAGCTGTTACAGTTGATAATAAAGTTGACTTTCCTACATTTGGGAATCCAACTAAACCTACATCAGCAAGTAATTTTAATTCAAGAGTTATCCATCTCTCTTCACCTGGCATACCTGGTTCTGCAAAGTTTGGCGCTTGTCTCGTAGGTGTACAGAATTTACAATTTCCTTTTCCACCTTTTCCACCCTTTGCAAGTACGAATACATCATCCTTATGTGAAAGGTCTGCAATTACTTTATTACTTTCAAAATCTCTAATTATTGTTCCCATTGGAACAGTTATGTAAAGGTCCTCTCCATCTCTTCCATAGCATTTAGATCCTTCACCTTTTCCACCAGCTTCTGCTATGAATTTCTTTTTATATTTAAAATCTAAAAGTGTAGTTAATCCAGTATCAACTCTAAATACTATACTACCACCTTTTCCGCCATCGCCTCCATCTGGACCACCTAGTGGTACATATTTTTCTCTTCTAAATGAAACGCATCCATTACCACCATCTCCTGATTTAACAAATACCTTGGCTCTATCTATAAACATATAATCACCTATCTTTCTATAATTGCTTTAGTTATATAAAGCTATTATCTAATATTATTGCACTATTCTATACGCTTTATTATATCATAAAGAAATAAATTAATTTTACTTAATTGAAAATGGAAAATTGAAAATGGAAAATTTATAATAATATTCTTCTAAGTTATACAATCTTTAAAAATTTTAAATGTAATTTTCAATTTTCAATTTTCCATCTATCTCTTTCCATTTAATAAAGTAATATTACAAAAGAAAGCACCCTATGTTAGGGTGCTTAATGAAAAAATAATATTATTCTGCTATTTCTTCAACATTTACTGGGTAAACGCTAACCTTTTTCTTGTCTCTACCCATTCTTTCAAATCTTACGATTCCATCTTCTTTAGCAAATAGAGTATCATCTCCACCCTTACCTACGTTAGTTCCTGGGTGAATCTTTGTTCCTCTTTGTCTAACTAGAATGTTTCCAGCTAAAACGAACTCTCCGTCAGCAGCTTTAACTCCTAATCTCTTTGATTCTGAGTCTCTACCGTTCTTAGAGCTACCTACCCCTTTTTTGTGAGCAAATAATTGAAGGTTCATTATTAACATATCTTTTGCACCTCCTCTTTCAATAATCTTATATATTCACTGTCTTTGTTTTTTCCAAAACTTACTTTAAGAGACATCATTAAACTTTCTAAACTTTTTTCAAAGGTTAGAAGTAAAACTTGAGCTCTTTCTATCTCTTCTTTATTAAGGTTAAATAGATTTATTTGTAGAAAACCATCTTCTACTTTATACTTTATAGGAAGTTTTAAAACCTCTTCCATACCTATTACAGTACTTTGAGATAATACTGAAACAGAATTGCAAACTAAATCATATACATCTCCAGTTTCTTTTTCTATTTCTCTTCTAGATAAAGCATGACCTTTAATCTTAAATCCAAGAGATAAGTTATTATTCTTGAAGATTGTTACCTTAATCATACTAATTAAGCTTCGATCTTTTCGATTACTAACTTAGTGTATGGTTGTCTGTGTCCAGTCTTCTTTCTGTAGTCCTTCTTAGCCTTGTACTTGAATACTGTTACTTTCTTAGCTTTACCTTGAGAAACAACTTTAGCAACAACCTTAGCTCCTTCTACAACTGGTGCACCAACCTTTAAAGTTTCACCGTTTGAAACAGCTAAAACTTCTGTTAATTCAACTGTTGAGTCAACATCAGCGTTAAGTTTTTCAACGTATATTACGTCTCCTTCTTGAACTCTGTATTGTTTTCCTCCTGTAGTTAATACTGCGTACATTAAAAACACCTCCTCTTATTACGGTCTCGCCAACCGAGGTACAAAATTATAACATTTTGTTTTATAAAAAACCTCTTATGTGCGGTTTAACATCTGCTATTTTACCATATTATTATGTTACTTGTAAAGAATTTTATTAACATTTTTCACAAGCTTCTATTTTTAAATTTTTAAGTATTTCTTTTTGACTATTAAAAATTAACGGTTCTATCTTATATCCTTCTATTCCAAAGCTAAAATCAAGATATATTTCTTTATCTAATCCATTAATATTCTTTAAAAAATTAATTAAATCACCTTTAACTTCTTCTTCGTAATTTTTATCAAGTTCTATGTGAAAAGCAGTTATAGAATTTTCCTCTTTACATTTAATAATATCATTTTTTATTAGACTTTCTATATATGAGCGCTTTAAAACTTCACCATGTCCTTTGCAACGTCTACATGGCTCTTCTAAATATTCATATATAGACTTTCCTCTTCTTTTTCTTGAAATTTGAACTAGATCTAATTCTGTAAATGGGAATATTTTGATATTTCCCTTATCAACTTTAAGAGATTCTTTTAAAGCATCCATAACTAAAGCTTTATGAGAAAAGTCTCTCATATCTATAAAATCAATTACTATAATTCCACTTAAATTTCTTAACCTAATTTGATGACCAATTTCTTTTGCTGCCTCTAAATTAGTTTCTAATATTGTTTTATCGAAGGTTCGTCCCTTAGTATTTTTAGATGAGTTTATATCAATTACATACATAGCCTCTGTTTTATCTATTATTATATTCCCACCACAGTTTAGATTTACTTTATTATGCCTAAGTTTAAGTATTTCCTTTTCTATGCCATAATAATCAAAAACACTTCTACTTTCTTTAAATAAATTTACGCATGATTCTTCTAGTTTTTCTAAGTAGGAATTTACTTCTTTAAAATCCTCTTCATTATCCACAGTAACTTTTATTTTATCCATAGAATTATCCCTTAAAACCTTGGAAAGTATTAAGTTATCCCCATATATTTTTCCTAAAGTCAAACTATAGTTAAGTTTTCTCTTAAGTCTATCCATTTCTAATAGTAAAGAATCTTTTTCTAGTAGTAACTCTTCCTCTGTAGCATTTACAGCATCGGTTCTTATTACTATTTTATATCCATCTATGCTTGTAATTATCTTTGATAATCTATCTATTTCTTCTTTAAGATTAATTCTTTTTGAAAAACTAACTTCTGTTTTTCCTAAAGATAAAACCATAAACCTTCCTGCAATGCTAATATTTTTAGTAAGTTTTGCACCTTTATTTCCTAATGGCTCTTTTAAAACTTCAACTAAAATTTCATCGCCCTTTTTAATTCCTTCTTCTCTTAATTCTCTACTTAAATACATATACCCATCTTTTTCTAATCCTATATCAACAAATATTGAATTTATTGCTGGTATAATATTTCTAACTCTCCCCTTATATATCTCTCCTATTTTAGGTTCTAGCGAGTGCTCTTCTACAAAGCACTCTGCTAACTTTCCATTCTCCTTAATAGCTATCCTTAAAAGAGGTTCTTTTCTTTCAATGAATATCTCTTTCATATATAACACTTCCTAAATACATTTATATAGAGGTACATAATTACTATCTTTTAATAAATACATCTCTTCTCTTTTTATATCTACAAATGCGTCTCCTACTATAGTATCAATTTTACTTTTTATAAAGCTTGCTACTAAATCTGGTGATAGATGTTCTCTACTTCCTGATGCCACTAACAGGTTTAGTATAAGTTCATCATCCTTTACCCAATATTTCATTTCTTTTATAAGTGATCTTAGATTTACTTCTTTTTCACCTTTTTTACTTTTCTTTATTGTATTCCATTCATTTTCTTTTACTAGAGCTTCCATTTTTTCGTTAACATCTTTTGCATCACTGCATAACATTTTAACTGTAAATCTAGCTGCATCTACTAATGCCATTGTTTGAGGAAGTTTCTTTTCCCCCTCTTTGTTTATAACTTTATGTGCACTTAAAAACTTTATTCCTTGTGCAGATTTTGAATTTAATCTATCTATTAATTCTTTTTCATCTAACTCTTCAACTAAAACAGTATCTAAGTATTCTGCATCTGAATATACTCCAACTGAAAGTGGTTGTGCTAATGAAAGTGCCATATGTGGATTAAAACCTTTTGAGTATTGTATTGGCAAATCCGCTCTTCTAATAACCTTTTGTATAGTTCTCATTAAATCTAAGTGTGATATAAATTTTATACTTGTATCTTTAGTAAATTTAATTACATAACGCACCTTCAAAACACTTCCCTTCTTTAAAGTTTACATTTATTCCGCAACCTGTACATCCTTTTCTACAGTTTTGAGTAAGTTCAGCTTTCTTTGCTTTCTCATTTTCCACTTCTAGATATTTTCTATTTACTCCAATATCTATAAAATCCCATGGAAGAACTTCATCATAAGTTCTTTCTCTATATACATAGAATTCTGCATCTAAATTACATTCATTCATAGCTTCAAGCCATAACTCATAATTAAAGTACTCTGACCATCCATCAAATTTAGCACCCTTTTCAAAGGCTTTTATAAGAGCGTCACAAGTTCTTCTATCTCCTCTTGCAAATACAGCTTCCATAAATGAAGTTTTTTGTTCATGATAATTATAGTTAATTGCTCTAGATTTTATAGCACCCTTTACAGCATCTATCTTATCCCAAATTTCTTCTGGTCTAGCCATTGGAGCCCATTGGAATGGTGTAAATGGTTTTGGCACTAGTATAGATGTACTTACAGTAATTTTTAATCCCTTTTGTCTTTTTTCCTTTGGAATACCATAATAAACATCAGCCATCTTTTGAGCAAGATCACCAATGCCTGCTGCATCTTCTATTTCTTCATAAGGTAATCCTAAAATAAAGTATAGTTTAATAGTACTCCAACCTGATTCGAAAGCACTCTTTGTAGCTTCTAATATTCTTTCTTCTGTTAATCCTTTATTTATTATATCTCTCATTCTTTGAGAGCCAGCTTCTGGTGCAAATGTTAGTCCTGTTTTTCTAACCTTTTGTATTTCTTTAATTAAATCTACTGAAAAGGCATCTACTCTAATTGATGGTAATGCAACCCCTACATTTTTAGAGCTATGCTCTAGTATTAAACTACTTACAAGATTTTGTATATCTGAGTAATCACAAATACTTAATGATGCTAGAGATATTTCTTGATATCCTGTAGCTTCTATCATCTTTCTAGCTTGTTCTAATAATGTATCTGTAGTTTTTTCTCTAACTGGTCTATAAATCATACCAGCTTGACAGAATCTACAGCCATTAGTACATCCTCTTGTAGTTTCTAACACTATTCTATCATGTACTATTTCTGAATATGGTACAATCATATCTATTGGAAAATCTACATTATCAAAATTGTTTACAACTCTTTTTTGAATTGTTTTTGGTACATCATCAAACTTCGGTTTAAATTCTTTTATAGTACCATCTTCATTGTAAGTAACATCATATAATGATGGTACATAAATTCCTCTTATTTTTGATATTTCTCTTAAAAATTCTTTTTTCTTTCCCTGTCCTTTATATTTTCTATAAACCTCAAGGACATCATTCATCATTTCTTCCCCTTCTCCAATTTCGAAGAAATCTACAATATCATATAGAGGTTCTGGGTTATATGCACATGGTCCACCAGCCATAACTATAGGTTCATCTTCTCCTCTTTCTGATGCCCTTATAGTTATATTTGCCATATCTAACATATTTAATATATTGGTATAACTCATTTCATATTGAAGAGTAAATCCTAACATATCAAACTCTGTTAATGGATCTTTTGTTTCTAAAGTCATTAAAGGAATTTCATTTTTTCTAAGTTCTGCTTCCATATCTGGCCATGGTGCAAAAACTCTTTCACAATAAGTATCCTTTCTTTGATTTATTGTATGATAAAGTATTCTAGTTCCTAAGTGAGACATCCCCACTTCATATACATCTGGAAAACAGAATGCAAATCTTATGTCAACATCTTTTGGATTTTTAATTACTTGATTTAGTTCTCCACCAACATATCTTGATGGTTTTTCAACCTTATGTAAAATATGATCTGTAATTTTTTTCATTACTTTCCCTCCTAACCAAAAAAGAAGTATATCTCTATACTTCTTTTATATCTTTACTATTCTAGCATAAATGCAGATAAAAAGTAAATGAATTACTAATTCCCATATCTTTCATGCATATATTCCTCTAAGGTTATATTACCATATATTTTCAAGGCTTCTACTAACTCATCTTCATGCATAGTATATAAAAGATTCATGTCATCATCTAGTATATAAAATGTATTAAATTTATTTCTATCAACTAATCCTAAAACATTAACAAGACAATGCTTGTAATAAACAGATAATGATTTATTTTCTATATACTTATTTTTTATTAGTTTATTTCTTTTTTTCACTATGTTTCTCATAGTAATATACATCGTTGTTTTTTGTTCCACTCTTGTAATATATATTATTATTATTCCACCTAAAATCATACTTATATTAACATTATGTAGAAATATAAAAATCCCTAATGATATGAAGAAAAATATTACTGCTATAAAGTAACTTATACCACTAATTATCTTTTGAGCCTTTTTAAATAATATTTTCTTTGAAAGCACTATTTCTAAAACTCTAGCTCCATCTAACGGATATGCTGGTAATAAGTTAAAAATAGCTAAACCAATATTTAAATCCATATTTGTTAATATAATTTCTGAATTTGTATTTTTCCAAATTATAAACATAATACATGCCATTATTATATTAAACATAGCTCCTGATAAATATACAAGTATCCTTTTTCTATCTGTTAGTCCATCTAATTCCAAAAGTTCGGCCTTCATCCCAAAAATATGAACTTCTATGTTATAAAATTTGCATCCAAAAAGTAAAGCCATAACCACATGTGCTAACTCATGCAAAATAACCCAAATAAATGCTAATAAAAACACTTGATTATAACTACATACTAATATTATTAATACTATTTCTGCTAAATATCTTTTCGTCTCTCTTCTCATCTACATCTCCCTAAAAATTACTGCATAATCCCTCCAAATATAAAATTATAATTAAACTATTATTTTTCTAGTCTTTATTTTCAGTATTTAAATCATCTATATTATCTGTATTTCCAATATTATTAAAGCTTTTTACATCTCCTCTAGCAGATTTAATATTTTTTAAAACATCTGTGTATTTATCTTCTAGTCCTTTTAAGGTACCATCTATAACTTCACTATAATCACCTGAAATATTCTTTAAATTATTGAAAAAGTCTTTATATTGGAAATCTGTGCTAACAACCTCCTTACATGTAGCATAAATATCCTTTGCTTCTTTATTAGGAAGTATCTTTAATGAAAATACTAATAAAAATAGTAATGAAGTCCCTATCAATCTAATAATAAACCAGTTAATATACCCCATTTTCTTACTATCATCTTGTCCATTTTGATAACTATTTCTATAGTTGTATCCGTAACTTCCCCTTTGATAATTTTCTCTTTGATAACTTCCCCTTTGATAACTTCCCCCATACTGACTTTTTACAATAGGATAAATATCACTTTCTGTACTATGAAGTGCAGCATTCTCTTGTTTGATCTTTTCCTTACTTTGTTCTCCTCCACCAACTTTACTTTTTAAACTGTTATAGTAATCTCTATATTCCCTACTATAATCGCTCATACACCTCACTCCTATCTCTTAATAATGTAATTATATTTACAGAAATAATTATTTATGACAAAAGTAAAGGAGATATACCATTCTTAATGGCATATCTCCTTTGTTCTTATTTAAAAGTATATTTTCTTTCTTCTCATTCCTATATTTAAAATCAATCCTATAGATAAAACTGTTGTTAATAGAGAGCTTCCTCCATAGCTTATAAGAGGAAGTGTTATTCCTGTAATCGGCATTAACCCAATTGTCATTCCTATATTTTGCCACAATGCAAATAAGAAATATGCTGCTAATCCAATACATATTGCTGAACCAAATTTGTCTTTTGCCGTCCTACCTATTGCTATCATCTTAGAAATTAACATTCCATATAATAATAATAATAATAATGCTCCAACTAATCCCCATTGTTCTCCTAAGCTTGCAAATATAAAATCTGTATGAACTTCCGGAACATATTGAGCAGCATAACCACTTACTTCAGTTTTCCCCTTTTCACCTCTTAAACCAAAGGCTCCGCCACTACCAATACTTATTAAGGATTGTCTAAGTTGATATCCCGCTGCTGAGCTGTCTGCTTCTGGATTTAAAAATGATGTAACTCTTCTTTTTTGATAATCTTGAATTACTCCTGAATTCCAAACCAAAAGTAATACTAAAACTAAAGAAAGTAATCCACCACCAATAATTCTTATATCTAATCCACCTACAAAAAATATACCTACAACTATAAAAAATAACACCATAGTCATTCCCATATCAGGTTGTGTTACTATAAATACAGCTGGTACAATTGCATAAAAGGCCATAGTTAGAAAGTTCTTCCATTCATTCATTGTACCTTCCATCTCATCTAACTGCTTACCTAACATCATAATTGTAGCTATTTTAGCTAACTCTGCTGGCTGAAAGGATAAAGGTCCAAGTCTTATCCATCCTCTAGCACCGTTTATATCAGTTCCAATAAAAATTGTTACAATTAATAGAACAATCGATCCCCAGTAAAATATTGGCGTATATCCTTTTAATAAAGTGTAATCTATAGCAATTATAAAATAAAGCGCAACCATACATATAACAAACCATATTGACTGCCTTTTTAGGAATAGAACACCAAACTCTGCTTTACTTGATAAGTATATATTAATTATTCCAAATATCATTAATGCAACCATTGAAAAAAGCATTGTTTTATCTATTTCTTTTAACTTTTTAAATTCTATCTTAAATTGGGATAGCATATTTCACCTCCAATTTCAATAATTCATTTTTTATTATATCCAAAAAATATTATTTTCTCTATATAAATATAATAAAATTCACTAAACTTAAGAAATTATTAATTTATTCTCTCTATTTATGTAAAATATTTTTGAAGTTGTCTATTATATGTAATGAAGAAAGACTTAGAACCTATATAATTAAGTTCTAAGTCATTACTTTATCTTCCTTTAATATTTTTTATTGGGATATTAGCAACTAACGCTGGACTATTCCCTTCTATAGTTTCAGCCTTACTAACAGCAATTTCAACATCATCTGCTTCAATTTCTATATATTTAGATAATACTCCTAATATCTCTGTTCTTATTTTTTCTAGTGTTTCCTGAGGTAAATCGCCTCTATCATGAATTAATATAAGTTTTAATCTATCTTTAGCAACTTCCTTAGGCGTAGGTTTATTTGAAAACTTCTTAAAAAATTCCACCTCTCATATCCCCCCATTAACGTTTAAATAATTTTTTTAATGATGCAAAGAATCCCTCATTTTCTGATTTTAAATCCATTAAAGGAACTTCTTCTCCTGTTAATCTTTTAGCTATATTTCTAAATGCTTGTCCTGATGTTGATTTATCATCTAAAACTATCGGTTCCCCTTTATTAGTTGAAACAGTTATGTTTTTATCATCAGGAACAACTCCTAATAATTCAATTGAAAGAGTTTCTATGATATCTGGTATATCTAGCATATCTCCTCTTTGAGTCATTTCATAATTTAATCTATTTATTATAACTGAATGGTCATCTAAACCTTTTGAATCTAGTTTTCCTATTACTCTATCTGCATCTCTAACTGAGGTTATTTCTGGATTTACAACAACTACAGCTTTATCAGCTCCAACTACTGAATTTTCAAATCCTTGTTCTATTCCAGCTGGACAATCAATTAATACATAATCAAAATCCTCTTTTAGCTGGTTTATAAGTTTTAGCATATCTTGTGGTCTTATATCATCTTTATCCTTTGTTTGTGCAGTTGGTAAAAGACAAAGATTTTGATATCTTTTATCCTTTATTAAAGCTTGCTTTAATCTACATCTATTTTCAATAACATCAGTTATTGTATATACAATTCTATTTTCAAGTCCCATTAAAACATCTAAATTTCTTAATCCTGTATCTCCATCAACAACTACTACCCTTTTGTTTAAAGCAGCTAATGCTGTACCAATATTTGCTGTAGTTGTTGTTTTACCAACTCCACCTTTTCCTGATGTAATAACTATCGAAATTCCCATTTTATATCCCTCCATTATTAATATATATACTTATTAGGTAAATAAGGCTCTACCACTATCATATCATCTTTGATCTTAGCTAACTCTGGATAAGATGGCTTTCCACCATCATCTGGTGCTATTGTAATTATTTCCGCAATTTGTAGTATTTCAGGTTGCAAGCTAAAAGCTGATATAATAGCCTTTTTATTACCACCAACCCCTGCATGTACTTGTCCCTTTATTCTTCCTAAAACTACAATATTTCCACCGGCATATACTTCTGCACCATTATTTATATCCCCTATTATTACAATATTTCCTGGGTAATTTATTAATTGACCTCCTCTTACTGTTTTCCTTAAAAATTTTGTTTTTCCCTCATATACTCCATTAAAAATTTTGTTTTCTTTTTGTACTTTTTGTTCTCTTTCTTCAAAAACACAATCTTTAATTAATATTTCTTCAAACAATATATCCTTAAGTTTTACTATGTCAACTTCATTTACCTTTTTAAGATCTGCTATTATCTTAAGTGTAGATCCTTTATAAAAAGCTTTTCCTGCTGTTAGCTTCTCTAATAGCAATTCTAGCATTTCATCAAAGTTTGTGAACTTTTCCATATCAATTATAGCATTAATACCTTCCTTGGTACCTCTTATTTGAATTCTATCATCCTTCATTGGCCACCCTCCACCAATTAATTCAAATTCTTATATTTTTTTGAAATTATTTATTGCATATTTATAATTATACCCTGTAATTATAACATTAAACAACAAAAAATAACATATCTAAATAAAAAATCAAAAAAACCTAGATTAATCTCAATATTATTAAATCAATACATTAAAATGAGATTAAACTAGGTTTTTTCTTAATCATATTATTGTTGCTTATTTTATTCTTTTATTGTTGTTTCTTTATTATCCTTTAATGGTGATTCAAGAACATATTTTCTAAAGGATTCTGATTTAGATCCATAATTGGGATCTTTTTTTAATAACTCATCTTTAAAATAAGCTTCATATATAGCTTTATGAATTGTAGCATCTGAACTACCTTTATTACCATCGTAAATAGTGGAAAAAATTGCTATCTTAGGATTATCTAACGGCGCCATACTAATGTAGTTACCATAAGGTCTTCTACCTTGGAAATTATATTGTTCTTCTGTTCCAAAATCGGCAGTACCAGTTTTCCCACCTACCTTTATTGGGAAGTTGGCAAAGCATTGATAAGCAACTCCATTAGCAGGACTTGTATTTACTCTATACATACCGTCCTTAACTGCATTAAGATATTCTTCTGGTATATCTAATTTGTCTACTACTTCAGGCTTAAATTCTTGAATTACTTCACCTGTTGGAGATGTTATCTTATCAACTAATCTAACCTTGTATCTAGTTCCACCACTTCCCAAAGTTGCTACATAATTAGCTAGCTGAACTGGGGTAAATCTATTCATACCTTGCCCTATAGCATCATATACTATTTGAGCTGGTGAAATAATTTCTGTAGCTTTACTTGAAATAGTGTAATCAGCTATAGCTTCTGCAACTACTTCTGCTTGATCATTTATATCTACTTTCTTTCCACTTGAACTTTCTCTGCTTTCAACATTAGCTTTATACTTTGGTGATATATTCATTATTTTTTTTACATCTTCAAGAATATATTGTAAAAAAGTATTTGTATCTTTAACTTGTTCACTTGTACCAACTTTAGATAATGTCTCAGTAATTTTGGATTTTAAAGATATTTTCGCTTCTTTTAGTTCATCAGAATCCTCATCATTTTTAGATATATCAAAAGGAACAAAACTATAGAATCTATATGCTCCTGCTTCTAAATCTGATACTAATGTGTACATAGGTTCTTCAACTATTTGTTTTTTCCAAGATTCAAAGTTATATGTTTGACCAAAATTCTCTTCAATTTCTATTCCTGTTGATGGTTTTTTAGCTTGAGAACTATTTGGATCTACTCCAAGACCAAATTTCCAAACATATTTAGCTAAAGAATCTAAAGATTTTATATTCCCACCATTATTTTTATACATTCTATAGCCTAACTCATAAAAGAAATAGTTAGATGAAACTTCTAATGCTTTTCTTACATCTGTAGGTCCATTTGGAATTCTTTTAAAGTTTTCTAACGTAAGATTGGATAATTCTTCTGTTTTCCAAATCCCTGCTGTATCATTCATTGACTCATATTGAGTTATTACCCCTTCCATTAAACCTGAAATTGCAGATAACGGTTTAAATGTTGAACCAGGTGGTAATAAACCTTGAGTTGCATAATTAAAGAAGTTTCTTGGATAAACGTCGAATCTATCTGTTCTAAGTCCAGTTTCATCATCTTTAGGGAACAGTTCATCTAAACTTCCCCCAGCGTGTGTCTTAGAGATATATTCTTTTCCAAAAGTCTCTAAGTCAGGATTAAAATACTTTTTAGAATCCTCTGGTGAAAGCTTTCCTGGCACTGAAAATAGATTAGGATCATAATCTGGATAACTTACTATAGCTAAAACTCTACCTGTGTTAACTTCTATAGCAACAACAGATCCTCTTGTAGCTCCTGGCTGTCCTTCTTGAGTTCTTATACGTTCTATTGTATCTTTCATGCCTTGTTCCGCTGCATATTGTACATTTTTATCTATAGTTAAATGAACATTATTTCCTGGATAAGAATCTAGTTTAAATAGTTCCTCTGTAACTCTTCCTTTAGAATTAACTTTAACTGTTGAACCACCTTTTACACCTTTTAATTGGTCTTCAAAGGCAGCTTCTATTCCTGCAACACCTATTATATCTGAGGATACTTCATATCCTCTTAATTTATAATTTTCTTCCTTTGAACTATCTATTGGTGATAAATATCCTAAAGAACTCGATGCTAAATTATTATAAGGATAATATCTTATAGGCTCTAAGCTAACATCTATCCCTGGTAAATCATTAAGTTTTTGATAAATTATAAAAGCTGTATCTTTTTTTATATTTGAAGCTATGGTTACTGCTCTATACCCTTTAAAACTTTGCATTTTTATAGAATCCTTTATAACCATATATCTTCTTATTTCACTTGTAGTATATTTTTCTAAAACTAAATTTGTCATATCCTTTGCTGACATATCAATAAAGGATTGTATCTCGTCTTTTGTAAACTTCTTTTCTTCTTCACTAAGATTAGGATCATGTTTAAGAAGTTCATACATATCATATATTTTAACTAATTCATAAAATGTATCTTCAGGAGATATTTTAAGCAATTCTTCATTTATTTTTTCTAACTCTGAATCTGTTAAATCTCCCTTTTTATCTTTGAAAAGTCTTTTTTGTACTGCTTCATTTAATCCTCTATCTCTTTTAAAACGTAATTCAACAGATTTTCTCGTTGCTGGATCATTTGTTTTAAAATCGAAATAAAACTTTCCATTAGAATCAATTTTCAAAAGCAGATCATCTTGTACCTTTTCTCCGTTTTCAGAAAGTATTTTCATAGTAGAATCCATTGTTTCATAAAAATTCTTTTGTGACTCATCTGTTTGAGTGTATGTTAAAACATAAGTTTGTATATTAGTAGCTAAAATATTGCCTTGACTATCATATATTTTACCTCTTGGTGCTTTTTGAGATATAAATCTAGTTGAGCTAATATCAGCTTTTTCTTGATAATCTGCATGTTTATATACTTGAATGTAAACTAATTTGCATATTATAACAGAAAATATAATACCCATTATTATATTTAATACTGTATATCTAGATATTCTTTTTTTCTTTTTTGGTTTATTTACTATCATTTAAACCTCCATGATCTTCTATCATATTCATTATCACAAAGTTTTAAAACAAAATTATACCCTAAAAACATTACTATAGTATTATATATTGTTGATATTAAAGCTTTATCAATGTTAATGCTTTTATTTATAGCTTTGAATATTATAAGTACCATAAATACCTTTAAAACGGATACTATAAGCGATGTTATAACTGGTATAAGTTTCTTATTCTTATATATATTCTCGCCTATAACAGCTGCTAACAAGCATAGTAGCATATTAATTAATGAATTTATTCCAAATCCGTTATAAAAGAAAATATCTTGTAAAACTCCTGATAGTACACCTATAAATACTGCTTCATTCTTTCCTTTTATAATTGAATATGCTATTGCAAAAATAAATAGCAAGCTTGGAAAAGCACCTTTTATAGCTAAAAATGGCATAAGAGAATTATCTAATACTAATAGCAATATTGAAATTAAAACTAAAATCCACTTCTTCATATACTACCTCTTAATTCTCATACTTAATTTCTCTCGTTTCCTTTGGAATAACCACAAAAAGCTCTTCTAACTTATTAAAATCTACATAAGGTTTTACTATGGCACTCTTCATCACCTTAACATCATCAGTTTCTACAGATACAACTTCTCCAATTCTAACTTCCTTCGGATAAATTTTACCAAGACCTGATGTTACTATTACATCCCCTTCTTTTATTGTGGAATTTATCGGAAGATTTGTTACCTGTGTAAGATTATCATTGTTATGGTTTTTATATCCTTTTAAAATTCCTGTTGTTTCTCTTGTGCTATTTACCATTATAGATACAGCTATATTTTCATTTATTAAACTTTCAACTATAGCCCAATTTGATCCAGTAGAAGTTATTTGTCCAACTAATCCTTTATTAGCAACTACAACCATTCCCTTTTTCAAACCATCTTTTTCACCTTTATCTATAGTGTATCCACTTGCAAAGTTTCCTTGACTATATCCAATAATTTCACAGCCTAAAAAATCATAATTATTTTTTGAATCTTTAAAATTTAGAACTTCTCTTAATCTATCATTTTCTTCTTTTAATGTGTTATATTCTAACAATTTGTTCTTTAGTTCTATATTTTCTTCTGTTAAATTCTTATTTTCTTCTTTAATTACAGAAAAGTTTAAAAAGAAATCTAAAGATCCTTTTATTTTATTATTTATTTTATATACAATTTTTTGCAACGGGCTCACCACACTCCCTGCACCACTAGATACAATATCTTTTGTGTCATTATTAATTGTATAAATAATTATGCCGAAAAAGGCAACTGACAGCACTATTATAGTTGCTGCCAGTTTATTTTTTAGAAACCTCATTATTGCCCTCTTTGAGTTTTACTTAATTCATCAAAGTTATCTAGAGCTTTTCCTGCTCCTAATACTACGCAATCAAGTGGTGATTCTGCAATATGAACAGGCATATTTGTTTCGTGGTTAATTAACATATCTAAGCCCTTTAAAAGAGCTCCCCCACCAGCTAACATTATTCCTTTTTCCATTATATCTGCTGCTAATTCAGGCGGTGTTTTTTCTAATGTTGTTTTTATTGATTCGATTATTGCATATACAGGTTCTTTTAATGCATCTCTTATTTGATCTTCTGAAACAGTTACAGTCTTTGGAAGTCCTGTAATCATATCTCTTCCCTTTATATCCATCTCTTTAACTTCTTCATCTATTTTATAAGCTGAACCTAATTCCATTTTAACTTGTTCTGCTGTTCTTTCACCTATCATAAGGTTAAATTCTTTCTTAATATATGCCATTATAGCTTGATCTAATTCGTCACCTGCTACTCTTAATGACTTACTTGTAACAATACCTCCTAAAGATATTATTGCTACTTCAGTTGTACCTCCACCAATATCAACTATCATACTTCCTGTTGGTTCACCTACTGGAAGTCCTGCTCCAATTGCAGCAGCCATTGGTTCTTCCATAAGAACAACATCTCTAGCTCCAGCATATTTAGCTGCTTCTTCAATTGCTCTTCTTTCTACTTCAGTTACTCCTGATGGGTAGCATACTATTATTCTTGGGCTAGTAAATGCACTTTTGCTTGTTACCTTTTCTATTAATTTCTTTAGCATTGTTTGTGCAACATCAAAGTCAGCTATAACACCATCCTTTAATGGTCTAATAGCTACTATATTACCCGGTGTTCTTCCTATCATAAGCTTAGCTTCTGCACCAACAGCTAGAGGCTTTCTTGTTGCACTATTTATTGCTACAACTGAAGGTTCGCTTAAAACGATACCTTTACCTTTTACAAATACAAGTGTATTTGCTGTTCCTAAATCTATTCCCATGTCTTTATTACTACTGAAAAATCCCATTTGAATTCCCCTTTCGCTTATATTATTCCTTTTTCTTTTAAACTTAAAAATCTTTTATTTCCTATTATTATATGGTCTAGTAAATCTATACCTATAATTTTACTACACTCTTTTAATCGTATAGTTATATTAATATCTTCCTTACTTGGAGTAGTATCTCCTGAAGGATGGTTATGACATACTATTATGCTTGCACTATTTCTCTTAATTGCTTCTGAAAATATCTCTCTTGGATGTACAATTGATGTATTTAAACTTCCTTTAAAAATATCTCTCACTCCAATAATATTATTCTTAGTGTCTAACATTATTAGCTTTAAGATTTCTTGATTCAATCCTGACATTTCATTTATAAGAAGTTCTGCAATATCTTTCGGAGAAGATACTTTATAACTTTTTCTTTTAGATCTTAATGTATTAAATCTTTTAAACAGTTCAGTTAAGGCCATTAATTGACTTGCTTTTATATTTTTTATTCCTTTAATGCTAGTCATATCCTTTAAATTACTATTTAATAAACCATCTAATCCTTCTAATTCCGAAAGTATTCTAGTACTTAATGAAATAACATTTTCTCCTCTAGTCCCAGTTCTTAAAATAATAGCTAGTAATTCTGCATTACTTAAAACTTCTGGACCGTTTAACAAAAGTTTTTCTATAGGTCTTTCTTCTTCAGGTATATCACTTATTTTGATATTACTATTCATAAATCTACTCCTTTAATATACCCACCCCTATTTAAATAACCTTTTTAATCATCTTATCGAGAGTATTTAAAGGTAATCCAACCACATTGTAATAGCATCCATTTATGTACTCTACAAAAACACCACCGTATCCTTGTATTCCATATGAACCTGCTTTATCTAGTGGCTCTTTAGTATTTATGTATTTATTTATTTCTTGATCTGTAAGATCAGAAAATTTTACTTCTGTATAAACACATTTCTTTTCCAATTTTGAATTAGTAGTATTTAAAACTACTACTCCAGAGTAAACCCTATGTACTTTTCCACTTAGCAATTTTAATGTCTCAAAAGCATCATTTGAGTCTTTAGGTTTTCCTAATATAACATTATCAAGAACCACTATTGTATCAGCAGCAATTATAATAGCTTCATTTTTTATATTTTCAGCTACATTTAGAGCTTTTCCACTTGCTAATTCCAAAACATAATCTTCTATGTTATCATTAAAACTAACCTTTTCTTCATCGAAATTACTTATGATGATATCAAAATTATCCACTATTCTATGTAATAGTTCTTGTCTTCTTTCAGAGGCTGATGCTAAAATATATTTCAAATTATCACATCCTATTTTATACATATTTTATAGTATTGCCAAAAAGACATTTTTTTACACATAGTCTATATTTCTTATAATTCTAAATATAGAAATATAGACAAAGCCACTTGTCCGCGACTATATCCTATATAGTTTATCATTATATAGGAATTCAAACAAGTGGCTTTATCTTTCTTTATACAATTTTTATTTATTTGTAATATTTTTGTTATTTTTTATTTATTGATAATATTTTCAATATATATATTTATTTTTTAAATCCAATTAAAACTCCATATATATATTGTAACTCACCTATAATATTTTCTTTTTTCATTTCATCTGGCAAAGCTTTAACATGATCTTTTAATCCATTTAAAACATCTATCTTGTCTCCACTACTTATATTATCTAATTCTTCTGTCCATTTTTTAAAATCACTTGTTTTTACTGCTTTTACCTCTTTATCATTAACAGCATTTATTATATCTAGATATCCATCTGTAATTGCCGCAATCTGTGCCTGTACTTTATCTCCCTTTTTTAAAATAAATTCAAGTTTTGCATTTGTAACTCCTTTGGAATTCAATCCTTCCATAACTTTCCCGCCTTCATCCGGTTTAAAAATACCTGCCGAAACTCTATATTTACCATCTGAATCTTGGACTATAAATGAGTTATATCCTTCACCAACAGTTGATAAAGCTTGCTTTGCATTTTCTTCTTTAGAAAAATATCCACATTGAATAAATGTAAATGACTCCTCACCAGCTTGTTCTTCTATAGTAACATTATTCTCATTAGCATCTGGTACTTTTATATTGGTTTCTGGATTAAAAGTTGGAATAAATTTTACTACTACTTTAACAAGTAGTAGTCCTACAACTATAGCTGCAATAGTTGTCATGGCTAATGAAAGTAGAAATTTCTGTCCATTATTTTTATTATTATTATAATATTTAGTGTACTTCATCTTCTCCTCCTTTTTTATTTTAATATATTAATTTATATTCTGTAATTCTTATTAATATTCATTATGTAAAACAATATTTTAAAAAATCTTTATAATAAAAAAAGTTACCTAGTTAATCTACTAAGTAACCTTTCATTATAAAATAAATATATAAGATTTATTTTAAATTTTTTAATACTTCTTTTAAATATTCCCATACATTTCTAACTGATTCTATACTCATATGTTCTTCTGGTGTATGAACATCATAAAGATTAGGTCCAAAACTAATCATATCTAAATCCCCTAATATTTCATTGAATAATCCACACTCTACACCAGCATGAATTGCAACTATTTTAGCCTCTTTGCCATACATATCCTTATATACTTTTTGACAAACTCCTCTAAGGAAAGAATTACTATCATATTGCCATTCTGGATACCCTGCTGTAGTTTCAAAATCTGCTCCTATTAATTCAGCAATAGTTTTACTTCTAAGAACTATTTCTTCTTTTAATGAAGCTACTGAACTTCTTATTGCACTATCAAATTCTACAGAATTTTCTAATGTTGTAACCACACCTAAATTTGTTGAGCTTTCTACTAAATCTTCAATTTCCACGCTATTCGTATTTATACCATTTGGTATTAAATATAATAAGTTAACAGATTTAATTGTAGAAATTTTTGAAAATACTTTATCTATTTTATTATTTATCTTTTTAGCAGCAACTATTACAGTTGGATCTTGAGCTTTTAATTCATTTGAAAGAATTTCTTGCCATTTTTTAGATATTTCATTAATCTTTTCAATATCATTACTATTTACAGCTAATACAGTATCCATTTCTCTTGGAATTGCATTGTTCTTAGATCCACCATTTAAAGATACTAATCTAAAATCTACTTGAGATAAAATATCTTTTAATATTCTCCCCATTATTTTGTTAGCATTTCCTCTTTCCTTATTAATTTCCATTCCTGAGTGTCCGCCCTTTAGCCCTCTTATTGTTAATTCTACTAAGGATTGGTCTTCTTTAATGCTTTCCCATTCAATATTTAAAGTATATTTACTTCTTATGCCTCCTGCACAACTTACAAGTAAATGACCTTCTTCTTCGTTATCTAAATTTAATAATAACTTTCCATCTATATGTTCAGGTGAAATTGCCATAGCTCCAGACATCCCTGCTTCTTCATCCGTTGTTATTAATAATTCTAATGGAGGATGTGGTATATCTGTAGAGTCTAATAATGCTAATCCGTATGCAACTGCTATACCGTTATCAGCACCTAAAGTAGTATTTGTAGCATATATCATATCCTCTACAATTCTTAACTTTAATGGATCTTTTTCAAAGTCATGTTCTGTTCCTTTATTTTTTTCACATACCATATCCATATGACCTTGAATTATAACTGTTTTTGAATTTTCATATCCAGCGGTACCTTTTTTCTTTATAATAACGTTTAAAGCTTCATCTTGGATAACTTCTAAACCTAATTTTTTACCTACTGAAACTAAATAGTTGCTTATAGCCTTTTCATTTCCTGATCCTCTTGGTATTAAAGAAATTTCTTCAAAATACTTAAAAACCTTACTAGGTTGTAAATTTTGTAAAATATTCATATTTTTCTCTTCCTTCCTATTAAAATATGATAGAATTATTATATAGATTTAAGTATATCATAATATAGAAAATACTTAAATTTTATTTTAAAACTTAAAAAGTCAGATTTTTCAATTAATTTATTAAATTTGCGAGGTGTTATTATGCAAAAGACTAAAATGATATTTACTATTGGACCTGCTAGTGATAACGAAAAGACATTAAGGGATTTTATTAAAATTGGAATGAGTGCTGCAAGATTAAATTTTTCTCATGGTACTCATGAAACTCATAAAGAAAAAATTGATATGATAAAGAAGGTTAGAGAGGAACTTAATTCTCCTACAGCAATTATTTTAGATATTAAAGGGCCTAAAATAAGAACTCATAACTTTATTAATGATGGTGTAGAACTATTTAAAGATGATATATTTTCATTTATTTGTGGTGAAGAGATTTTAGGTGATAATAAAAGATGCTCTGTTTCTTACGATGATTTATATAAGGATGTATCTATAGGTGGAGAAATCCTTGTTGATGATGGTCTTTTAAGATTTGAAATTATTAATATTAAAGGCACTGAAATAGAATGTAAAGTTACCGTTGGAGGAATTATTAAAAATCATAAAGGCGTTAATGTTCCTAATGTAAGCATTAATCTCCCTTCAATAACTGAAAAGGATAAAGAGGATTTAATATTTGGCTGTCAAAATGGAGTTGATTTTATTGCAGCTTCCTTTATTAGAAAAGCTTCTGATATAGATGATGTAAGAAGAATATTAAAAGATAATAATTGCGATTATATTCAAATAATTGCTAAAATAGAAAATCAAGAAGGTGTAAATAATATAGATTCTATTATCAAGGTAGCAGATGGTATTATGGTTGCAAGAGGAGATATGGGTGTTGAAATTCCAATCGAAAGAGTTCCTATTATTCAAAAATCTATTATTAGAAAATGTAATGAAGCAGGGAAAATCGTTATTACAGCAACTCAAATGCTTGATTCTATGATAAGAAATTCACTTCCTACTAGAGCAGAAGCATGTGATATATGTAATGCTATATTTGATGGAACTGATGCTATTATGTTAAGCGGAGAAAGCGCAAGTGGAAGTTATCCTATAGAAGCTGCTTTAACAATGTCAAAAATAGCTAAGGAAACTGAAGAACATTTAGATTATAATTATCTAAATAAACGCTTAAAAGAACCTTCATTAGATTCCTTTTCAGAAGCTATTAGTTACTCAGCTTGTAGAAGTTCTAATTTACTTCACTCTAAAGCTGTTGTTGCAGCTACAACAAGTGGTGCTACAGCTAAATTAATATCAAAGTATAGACCAAAATGCCCTATTATAGCTATTACTCCACACGATGAAGTAAGACGTGGATTAAGCTTAAACTTTGGAGTATTTCCTGAAAAATGTCAACTTTTCACAACTACAGATGAAATAATAACTGAAGCTAAGAAAGTAGCTAAAGGCTTATCCTTTGCAAATGAAGGAGACGATATTATAGTAGCTGCTGGTATGCCAAGTATACAAAATAATGGAACTAATATGCTAAAAATAGAAAAAGTTTAATATATTTTACCTAATAAAAAAATAGATATGGCTTATTAATATATTTTTATACTATAAGCTCATATCTATTTTAAAATTAATTTCTATTATTCAAACATTCCTTTAAATAAATCTCCTAATGAAACTCCTTCATCTGAATCATTGTATTTAAGATATTCTTTTGATTTTTCTTGTGCATCTTTTATTGTTAAGGAAATTTTCTTATCTTGTTTATTTATATCTAATACCTTAACTTTAACATTTTGATCAATTGTTAAAACTTCACTTGGTTTTGCAATATGTTCTTCTGATATTTCACTTAAATGAACTAGTCCTTCAACTCCTGGGAAAAGTTCTACAAATGCTCCAAAAGCAAGAAGTTTAACAACCTTACCTTCTAATACATCTCCAACTTTTAAACTTGAAGCATTTACTGTCCATGGATCACTATTTACATCTTTTAATATTAATGAAACTCTTTCTTTTTGAGTATCAATTTCTCCAACAAAAACTTCTACTTTATCTCCTATATTTACAACATCTTCTACTTTATTTACTCTTCCCCAAGCTAAATCATTTAAATGAATTAAACCAGTTATTCCACCAATATCAACTATTGCGCCAAATTTAATTATCTTTTTAACTATACCATTTCTTTTTTCACCTGATTTTATATTATTCCATAATTTTTTCTTTTCTACTTCATATAAAGCATCTTCTATTACTCTTCTTGAAGCAACTACTCTTCTATTTTTAAAATCAACTTCTGTTAACTTAACTTCTAGATCTTTTCCTATTAAAGTACTAAGTTCTATTCTTTCTCTTGAAGCTAATGATGCTGGTATAAATATTCTAGTTCCACCATAATAAGCAACTAATCCACCCTTAACTTCTTCCCTCACTTTAACTTTTATAATTGTATCATTTTTAAAGAATTTAATTAAATCCTCTTTTTCTGTAATAGCTAAAGCTCTAACTCTTGACAGCAATACATATCCTTCTCCATCATTTGGTGAAATTACATATACTTTAAGTTTTTCTCCCTTTATAACAACATCTACTGGATTTTCATCTGTAGCTGTAAGTTCCTCTTTAGTTATTACACCATCAAAAGCATAATTAATATTTACTATTACTTCTTTATCATTAACATCTATAACTTCGCCATCTAATATATCACCTTTATTAATTCTCTTAACATCAAAATCACCTAATAAATCCTTCATTGAATCTTCATGTATTTTTTCTGTCATTTTTAATCACTCCTTGTACATAATTAATAAACTCTAAATATAATTTTAAGCTAATATGATATCTATTACAAGTACTGAAAATTATTAATATTTATACAACTATTATCATCTGTACTATTAACTCATTAAATTATGATATAATTAAATAAAAAAGTTTTGGATATATTGTATATATTAACTCTTTATAGGTTGTATTTTATTATTAAATAATGGTATTTTTACTATTTAATTAGCTATTTTAATTTAATCGCTAATAATTGTGATTTTTAGTCTTTTTTGAGGGTAAATGGATTTTGAACTATACCAATTTTTACTATAATATATTAATATAATCTTTTTCTTGGAGGTGAAAATTATAAAGAAACATAATAAAAATTTATTATTTACACTATTATTAACTTTTGTTTTTTTAACTTCTAGCTTTTTAATAGATACAGTTTCTATGTTTGACGGAATAACTCATGGCGAAACTACTGTATCTGCTAAAGCTAAAGGATCTAGCTCAAAAAGTAGCTCTAGAAGTTCTAGCAAATCAAGTTCTAGTAGCTTTAAAAGTGGTAATTTAAAATCTAGTGGTGGTAAATCTAATGCATCTAAATCATCTACTGGTTTTAAAAGTGGATCTTTTAAAGAAAGTTCATCAGAAAGTAAAACAACTACTAATTCAACCTCAAATAAAGATTCATCTTCCTCAAACGAAAGTCAAAGTTCTAATAGCTCTGGAGGAGGATTTAAATCTGGCTCCTTTAGTTCCTCATCTAAAGGAAAAACTGGTAGTACAAAAGGTTTTAGTTCCGGTTCTTTTTCAAATAGTAGCGGAAATAAGGAAGATACAACTAGCCAAGATAAAGATTATAATAAAAAATATAACAATGGTAACTCATTTGGAAACGTATTTTATGGTTTATCCTCTATGCGTTATTTTTCTCCAATAGGGGGATTCTCCATTGGATCAATTATAATTTTAGCCCTATTATTTATCATTATAGTAGTAGGAATAAAAATTTATTTAAATAAGAGAAAATATTAAACTTATATTTAGGAGTGATTATTATGGGTATTTTTAACAGAATGTCAAATATGATTAAATCAAAGGTAAATTCAACACTAGATGATATGGAAAATCCAATAGAACTACTTGATCAAAAATTAAGGGATATGGAAAAGCAATTAAATTCTGCAAAATTAAACTCTGCTCAAATAATAGGAAATGCACATGAGACTAAGAAGAAAGTTGAACTTGCCGAAAGAGAAGTTAAAGACTTTGAAGATAAAGTTAAGTTAGCATTATCTAAGGGAAATGAAGATTTAGCTAAAAGAGCTTTAGCTAAAAAAATAGAAGCTGAAAAGAAATATAAAAGCTTACTTGCTAGCTATGAAACTGCAAAAGTTCAAGCTGAAGCCATAAAGAAAAACTTGGCTACACTAGAAGAAGAAATAAATAAAACTAGAAATTATAGAGATGAAGCTGCTGCAAGATTTAGTAATGCTGAAGCTAGTAAAAAAGTTAATGAGGTATTATCAAATGTTCAAACTAAATCAAACTCTATTCAAATTGATAGTATTGAAAGAAAAATTCAAAGAGAAGAAGCTCTTGCTCATGGCTTAGGAGAATTAAGAGAAGTTGACGATTTTGATAGTCAATTCGAAGCTTTAGATTCTGTTGATTTAGATTTAGAACTAGAAAAATATAAAAATTCATAATAGGTGATATTTATGGGAAAAGAGGCCGACTTTATAATTAAAGAAAAGGATACTATAGGTAAACTATATACAGATATAACTTATGCAATTAGTGATATATCTCCTTTTCTAGATGAAAAACAACTTATAAAAAGAAAATATTATTCTAAATTATCTATTATTAAGGATTATATAGAGCTTTTAAATAAAGAAGAATTAGATTCTAAGCAAGGCGGCTTTCTTAGTATTTTTAAGCCAAAGAATACTATAGATAATTTAAATAATTATAAAAATAAAAATAAGGAATACTTTACTCAGTTTGAACATTGTAGTAAATGTGCTTGTTTAAATTGTATAAATGATTGTAAGTTTAAAGGTTGTACTGGATGTAGACCTAATTCACATATAAAAAAATGTGATAAAGATAAAATAAATATTAGAACTCATGAAAACTTTATAATAGATTTAACTAATAATGCTACTGGTAAAGATAGCAGATATAAAGTTTTAGCTACATTAGAAGATAGGGAAATTAATAAACAATATATTATTCTAGAAAATCTTTTTGATTATGAAGATAAATTTATATTATATTATTATCCTGGTATTTCTTCTGATGACTTTGGAGAAATAACAAATCCTGATGAGTTTGATTTTATAGTTGAAACATTCGAATCATCTGATTATTAAACAAAAAAATAGAGCTGTCGTTCTAAGAATAAATACTACAATATATTGTATTAGTTTTAAACTTACAAAATATTATTGTATATAAATATCTTAATACGGCAGCACTATTTTTTTATTATCTTATAAATACTAAATCTTTTTCATTAGAAAGTTCTTCATTATACTCATAACCTTCTAAATTAAAATTTTTAATATCTTCTATATCTTCAAATTTATTTTTTATAATATATCTTGTCATAAGACCTCTTGCCTTTTTTGCATTTAGTGATATAATTCTGTATTCTCCATTTCTTAATTCCTTAAATACAGGAGTAATTACTTTTATATTTTCTTCTTCATCTATTTTTTCTATTGCTTTAAAATATTCCTTTGATGCAAGATTTATTATAATATTACTTTTTTGATCTTTAAGTTCTTTAATTAATGAATTTTTCAATTCATCTCCCCAAAACTCATATAAATTTTTATGTTCTTTTATTTTAAGTGAAGTTCCCATTTCTAATCTATAAGGATTGACTCCATCTAATGGTTTAAGCACTCCATATAAACCTGATAGTATTCTTAAGTGATCATTTGAATAAAAGAATTCTTCATCTGTAAAACTACCTACATCCATTCCTCTATAAACATCACCTTTAAATGCTAATAAACATTGCTTAGAACTTTCAAGTTCCTCTGTCCAAGTTTTAAATCTATCAACATTTAATTTAGCTAATTTATTGCTTATTTTCATTAATTTTTCTAAACTATATATATCATATTTTTGGAGTTCTTTCATTATTGTTTTAGATTTTTCTAAAAATCTTGGCCTAGTCATTGGCAGATCTTTATTTGTTCCTTCAAAATCTAATGTTTTTGCAGGAGAAATAACTATTAACATAAAAACCTCCTTCTTATATCACTTCTTTAATTTATTTCTTTTTAATCTCATTATAGCAATAATTAATTATATCACTTCTCTTTATTATCCCTATAAATATTCCCTCATCATCAACTACTGGAACAAAGTTTTGTGTAGTAGCTAATGAAATTAAGCTTTCAACATCTGCATTAATTGAAACACTTTTATGTTTTCTTTTTTTAGGTATATCAGTAACCTTTACGTTTCCTGTATTTTTAAAATTTAAATCTGGAGTATTTTTTAGTTTCCAAAGTAAATCTCCTTCTGTTAATGTTCCAACATACTTCCCCTCTTTATCTATTAAAGGAATAGCTGTATATCCATGATGCTCCATCCTTTCAATAACTTGTCTCATAGTTGCATCTAAATACTCATATATCACTTCGTTCTTAGGTGTTAAAAAAAACGCTATATTCATTATTGTTCCTTCCCTTTTCATGCTTAATAATATATTAAATTACCTATATATTTTATCATATTTACAATGTAATTGTTTATAATCACTTACAGTTTAATATTTTTTTAATTTAAAGTAAATTATTTTTTAATTTTATATATATAATTTATATATTCTGTTTCATCTATTATAGTAGATATTTCTTTATATATATCTTTTCCACTAAGTGATCTTTTTACAATAACCTCATTCATAACTTTATTACTACATTTAGGACATTTTCCCAAAGATACAAATCTCCAGCTCAATGGTTTTAATGGAATCTCTATCTCTATAGGTATATTGCATTTAGGGCACTTTCCACTTACCTTATCTTCATTAATTTCATATCCCTTTAAATCTTTAACCTCTATTACTGGCATATCGTAAATATTATTTACAACATAATTTTTTACTATCCTAGAATTATAGATTCTTTTAAATACAAAGGAGGTATATACTGCATCATTTAAAGCATCATGAAGTTTTTCTTTGTCTACCTTTATCTTTAATTCTTCTAATGCATTCTTTAAACTTAAAGATTTTTTCTTAGCTAATATCTTTGTAGAATATTCCTGTATATCAAGATAGTTTTTTAACCAACTTAAATCATTATATTTATGATATACTGCATTGTTAATTATCTCTGCAATATCATCCTTTGCCCACGAACATATAATATCCCCATCATCAATAATACTAATTAATCCATTTAACCCTTCTTCAAAAGTAACTCCATTTAATAAATCCTTTTCTGTTATATTAGTTATTTCAGAAATTTTAGGATTTAAAATAGGAATTACAGATGGCTTTATATAAGTCTTAAACTCTTTTAATGGCTTCATATACTTATCAAGCTTTATAGCACCTATTTCTATAATTTCATTTTCTAATTCTAATTTATCTAACTCAGGGTTATTATGAAATATATCAGGGTAATATTTAGTTATTCCATTTAAGTTATTAAACTCTAAATCAATTATTATATATGCCATATCCCATACCTCTCACAATTTATGCTTATAGGTATATTATTACATTATTTTAGTAAAATTTCATTATAAAAATATTTAATATATAACAAATCTCAAGAGATTTTTATCTTCTCTTGAGATTAAACTAATTATATTTCATATTATTTTAATTATCTTCAAAGTCTATTCCAGCTAATTTCATTAAATGTATAGCATTTTGTGTAGTACTACGTCCTACCCTTAGCTTATAGTCAAATTTTATACTATTTCCTTCATAATATTCTTGAAAATTATAATTTACAATCCAATCTTTTTTGCCTTCTAAATCACAAAGTTCTAAATCATGTGTTGATACCAGTCCTGTACCATTACAATTTACTAATTGACTAATAAGCACTTTCGCTCCTTGATGTCTATCCATTGAATTAGTTCCTTTAAATATCTCATCAAGAAGAAAGAATACTTTTTCTCCTGATTTAGCCGCTATAATTAATGATTTAATTCTTAATATTTCAGCATAAAAAGAAGATATATTTTCTTCTAAGTTATCCTTAGTTCTCATACATGTATAAATATTAAAAACTCCACAACTAAAGCTTTTACTATAAGTTGGTGCCCCTATATAGCTTAATAATAAATTTAATCCAATTGTTCTTAAAAATGTGCTTTTACCAGACATATTAGATCCTGTAATTAAAGCTACTTTATCAGAATTTTTAAGAGAAAAACTATTTGTTTCAGCTCTTTCTCCTAAGATTGGATGACCTATATAAGTTCCACTAACAATTATATTTTCTTCTATTTTAGGATACGTCCATGCTTCAAAATCAAATGCTATATTAGATATACTAGATAAAGCTTCAAACTCTCCCATAACATTAAGCCATGTTTCTAGATATTCACCATTTTCTTTTCGCCAATTTTCTAAATTTATTAATATAAATATATCTGATAAAACTGTTACATTTAATATTAAATAATATGCGTTTGATGAACTATCTCCTAACCAATCAACTAGATTTTTTAAAGCTTTCATCTCTTGCTTACAATTTTTATTTGAATTATTATTTAGCTGTCCCTTTAACTCATTTAAAAAACTTGAATTAAATTTTTCATCTTCTATTAATTCTAAAATATTACTATAAGCTTTTATATCATTTTTATGCTTATGAAATAAATTAACTACTTCTGTTAATTCTCTTGTAAAGTATTTTACCACTAAATAATTTATCATAAAAACTAAAATTAAATAACTAATAGGAAGTATTTTAAATGATACTAATACTATTGATATTATAGTAATTGTAATAAATATATATGGTATTAATCCTAATGTTTTATTTATCTTTATGGGGTTTTTTGCCCATTTTATGAGATCTTCACTCTCTTCTTTACATGCCTTATTAAATGTAGACCTTACAATAAGTTCTTGTCTCCATTTAATTTTATTTGATAATTCCTTAATTGCTTCTTGCCTTTTCTCAATATCAATTTTACTTGGAAGCTTTGTTAACTTTAAATTATTTGCTAATGCTTTTCTTCCAAATTTAGTTTTCGTGCTATTAATCCATTGAAATAAAGAATTATTACCAAATACATCTAAATCATTTATAAATCCATGGTTTTCATCTAAAAATTCTTCCCCTTTATCCTCAAACTCACGCCATGTACCATCTATTCTTTTTAAACCGTTATTATTTTCTTTAAGGTAAATACTACATTTTTTCTTAAGTATTATTTTATTATTATGAACATATGCAACTATAATAAATACACCTAAAAATCCTACTAAAGAAATAATAGTAAATAATAAATTTTCATTTTTATAAAATAAATAACCTGTTATAATAGCTCCAATTACTATTATAAGTCTTAATATTGAAAGCTTTTTAATAACTTTATTTAGTTTATCTAATTCAACTTCTCTTTCTTTTATTTCACTGGTGTAATAATCTTTTGCCCTACTCACTATCTCCCCACCACCCATATAATTTTATATTATTTATTTGATTCTAATATCTTATCTAAATTATACCTCATACCATCTAAATAATCTTTATTATCTTCATTAGTTTCTAAACTATATATTTTTTCTACTTTTGCTCCAGCTTCTTTAGCTAATGTTTCTGCTTCTTTTTCACTTGCTGTTGATTCACTAAATACTACTTTTATATTATTTTCTTTTGTATATTTAACTAAATCTTCTAAGTTTTTAGGAGTTAATTCACCTTCTCCAAATAAATCAGCTATACTTTTTTGTGTAAGTCCAAAATCTCTACAAAGATATCCAAAAGCTGCATGACCAGTTATAAAATCCTTAGATTTTAAATCTTTAAACTTTCCTATATATTCATTATATAATCCATCAAAACTACTCTTTAACTCATTAAAGTTATTTTCATAATATTCCTTGTTTTTACTATCCTTTAAAACTAAAGCATTTTTTATATTTTCAGCTTGAACTATTGCTTCCTTAATACTAAGCCATGAATGAGGATCTATTTTATTATCAGTTTTTAATATATTTACACCTTTACTTGAATCAACAACTTCTACATTTTTATCTTTTAAAGTTGATAATACTGAATCTATCCACTCTTCCATTCCTAGTCCATTATATACAAATATATCACTATTCCCTACGCTTTCTAAATCTTTGGGTTTTGGATCAAAATCATGAGGTTCACTTCCCTCTGGAATAATTGAAAATACCTCTACTTTATCTCCACCTACTTTTTCAGCAAACTCCTTTAGTGGATTAATAGTTACACCTACTCTTAATTTTCCACTAGTACTTTTAGGTTCATTTTTCTTTCCGCATCCAGCTATTGATAATATTAATGTTAAAATCATCATAATTGACAATATTTTTTTCTTCATTTTTCCACCTCTTACTTAATGCAAATGATTTGCATTATATTTTGGTATAATTTTACCCTCTTAGATTATTATTGTCAATATTATAAATAAATATAATTAGTTAAAATATCATTATTCTTTAATATTTCCATCTCTCTTTTTTGGCAAGTATATATCATAAGTTGAGAAAAATTACATTCTTTTAATATTTCAAGAACTAGTTCTACTCTTTCATCATCATATTGAATAAAAGCATCATCTAATGTTACTGATATCTCTTTATTTTCATATAACATTGATATAAATGCTAATCTTAATGAAAGATATAGCTGATCATTTGCTCCATTACTAAGCAATTCTCCTGAAAATATATCTCTTTCACCTCTAACCTTTATTTCATATGTATCTGAAACCATTACTTCATTATATTTATTTTTAGTTAGCTTTTTAAAATAAAATAATACTTTATCATTAAGAATAGGTCCAAAACTATTTCTAGCATCTCTAAAGGCTTCTTCTAAAATATTTATTGCTTTTTCTATTGCCTTTAGTTTAATTTCCATCTTATTAATTTTTTCTTCTATATACTCTATCTCTTCTTCTATTTCAGAAATAGATCTTTTTCCTTTAAATCTATTTCCTATTTCATTTTCTACATCTTTAATATTTTTTTCTACTTCAATTAATTCATTTGATTTTTCCTTAACCTTAGAATCAATTTCTTCATCTGAAGAATATGAGTAATTTATATTTTCATTAATTATATCTTTTAACTCTTCTTTAATTAAATTAATATCTTTATCTTTTGTTAAAATTTTATAAGTTTCTTCTATAGATTTTAAAGCTCTTTTTAGTTCTTGTTTTTGAGCAAGTTTCTCTTTTATTTCAAGTATCTTATCCTCTAAAAGCATTAAATCTATTTTTTCCAAACCAATTTCTCTTAACTTTTCTCTAATTCTTTCTTCTCTTATTTTAATTTCATTATCTAATCTTTGTAATGACTCATTTCCTTTATTTACTTCAATTTTTAAAGATAATAATTCATTGCTAGTAGCCTCATACTTATTAATTGCAGCTAGCAGTTCTTCTACAGTATTTACCTTTGCAAGTTTAATACTATCTTCAATATATTTAGCATTTAAACTATACTCTTCTTTTATTTTATAGATGTCTATAGATTTAAGTTGTATTTCCTTTTCTTTAACTTTTAAATTTTGTCTTTCCTCATAATTAGAAAATTCATCAAAGAGCATTAACTTTTTTATAAATTCCTCATAAGTCTTAGCTCCTACCAAATCCCTATATCCATATAGTTTTTCTTCAATTACTGCTATTTCATCAGTTAATTTTTCTAAAATTTCTTTTTTTCCTTTTTCTCTTTCTAAAGTTTTTACATCTATAGTTAAATCAAATATTCTCTTAGAAAGGTAAATGGATATTACAACTAATGGTAAAAGTATATATATCTTAATTTTAAAAGCTATAATTAAAATTATCATTGAAGTTAATAAAACACCCATAGATATCTTAAATATATTTAGCTTCTTATTTTTTTCTTTTAATGTTTCTTTTTCATTACTTTTATCATTTAAATTTTCAGCCTTAAACTTAAGCTCTTTTAATTTATCTTCATAGTTTTTTAGAAGATCTTCTATATCTAATCTACAACTTTTAAAATTATAAGCTATACCTATAGAATTTTTTTTATTTTTAATGTCTTCTTTTAATACATCAATATCTTTATTAATTATATTAAAACCTTGTATCTTTTCTTTAAGAACTTGTTGCTCAATAGATATTCTAAATATTTTTTCTTTTGTGGATGAATCTATATTTTCTAAAAAATCTAAGTTGTCCTCTTCATTTAATACTTCTTTATATTTAGCTTGATTTTTTTCTAATTCGTACTTTGCCTCTTCCCTTAAGTCAATAAGTGTCATATACAAATTATTTTCCTCTTTAATATTATTTATTGTCACTTCATCTATAATTCCATTATTAGTTGATATACTTTCTTCTATAAATTTTTCCTTCTTTTTTAGCTCTTCACTTTTTCTTAAATACTGGGTGATTTCTTCATATTCTTTTTGTAATTTCACTTTTTTTAAATACTTTTTATAAATATCCAAGCTTTTAAGTTCTGTTCTAATTTCTATACTTCTATTTTTTAGTGATATATTTTTTTCTTCATTATGAATATTTTCTTCTGATAATTTATATCCTTCATATCTTTCTTCTAAAAGCTTTGTATACTTTTCTTTAAGTATATCAAGCTCGCCTGTTTTTCTAGACGTTATAATTGATTTTTTTATATTAGAAAGTTTTTCTATAGCTCGTTGAACTGATATCTTCTCATCTCCGCTTCCTAATAAATTAGCTGCCCTTTCCATCATCTCTTCTTCTTTATCTTTGTTTACTAAAACCCCTAATTGACTTATAAATAAAGTTTTTATAAATGTTGATAAATTTACTCCTAGAAAATATTTACCTGGTTCATTTTTAGATATATCTTTAACCTCTTCACCAGTTAAGGCATCTAGTATTTCACATGTATCTTCTTTTTTTGTTAATCCAAAACTCCTTCTAATTATGTATGACTTTTCCCCATCCTTAACATGAAGTTCTCCCTTAATTTTTTCTCCACTAGTAGGTAGAAATCTTACCCTTTCATTTGTTTTTATATCTTTTGTTCTTTTCCCTTGCATTCCATAAAGCCATATTTTTATAAAACTTTGAATTGTGCTTTTTCCCTTTTCATTTTCTCCATAAATAAGGTTAATTCCATTATCAAAATTTATCTCTTTGTCCTTAAGCCCTCCAAAAGCAATAATCTTTGCCTTTTTAATAATCATTTAAATTAACCTCCTCTTCTGAAAGGCATTGAACTCCTAGCTTTAATGCTAAGTTTAAAACCTCTTTTTCTTCTTCATTTGCTAACTCTAATTCTTTTAATATCTTACTTGCAAAAATTCCTTTTATAGAGTATCCTTTTGCCATTTCATCAAGGTCTATTTTAACTTCTGTCTTATCTATAACCTTTACAAAGTAAAATTCTTCTTTTATTTTTTCTAGTATAACTTCTTCTTTTAATTGAATATGCGATTCTAGATATCCATTTAAAATTATTTTATAGAAGTTTAGCTGTCTATCTTTTTTCTCTATTGAAGAAATAATTTTATTTTTCACCTCTTCATAACTCATAGCACCACTTATATCAACATTATTTACATAATAATTTCTTTTTGATGTTCTTATAAATTTTAAATCAACAACTCCATTAGATATATCACCAATTATTACTCCCTTATCACCTAATTCATCAAACCCTCTTCCTTGTGGACATCCTGCATAAGCGTAACATGTATTTCCTTCTCTTAATATTCCACTATATCCATGTCTATGTCCTATAGCAATATAATCTAAATTTGAATCTCTTATATCTTTTAATGTAATTGGATTATAATCATTTCCACCTTCTGATGATGTTATATCTCCATGAATAACACCTATATTAATATAATCTTCTATTCTTTCAATTTTTTTAAGTAAACTTTCTTTTATATGCGAAGTATTAAAAGCTGCTCCCCATACTACAACCTTTAGATCATCTATAATTACTTTTTCAACTTCTTTTTTAAATATATAAACATTTCTAGGCCATTCTACTAATTTATAAAATGAATTTTCATTATATGGGTCATGATTTCCTGGCGAAATAAAAACTTTAATATTTATTATTCTTTCAATTTGATTTTTTATAAATATTAATGTTTTTTTATTAACTGTAATATTATCAAAAATATCCCCAGTAAGTAATAATATATCCACAGAATTTTCTTTACATAAGTCTATTACCTTTCCAAAGACCTCTAATAATTCCTCCTTACTAAAATATGATAATTCTTTATTTAAATCTTTAAATGGAGTATCAAAATGCATATCTCCACATTGCAATATTTTAACTTTTTTCATTTTAATCACCTTATTTAACGAACTTTTGTTCTTATTTTATCACATTAAGTTTTTTGTAACAATGAAAAAAAGAGAGATACAACTCTCTGTATCTCTCTTTCTTTTGAATGGTTTGCAATACTTAAAACTTTGGTGGAATATCCATTATTTTAATTCACCCTTAAAAAAGTTTTCCGTAGTGGTTTACTTTAGTGAGCTTTCGTATTGCTCTACCATTCTTTTAACCATTTCACCACCTACGGAACCACATTGTCTAGATGATAGGTCACCATTATAATCACTAAATGGTACTCCCATCTCTGCTGCTACTTCGTTCTTGAATGCACTTAATCCTTTTTTGGCTTCTGGAACTAATGTTTTTGACATTTGTAATTCCTCCTTTGGCTGGTTATATTGTAAACATGCTTTTTGAATTTAAACTCTCTTAAATTTAAAAAGTTATTTTGTTTACATTATTATATTACCCCGCATATTTCTTATTATTCTTGGTAATTTATAGATATTATCGTAGAGTTTATTTTGAAACGGATATTATATATATATTTGTACAAAATAAAAGTGAAAATAAATTTTGGAGGTCATAATATGAAATCATTAAAAGGAACTGAAACTGGTGCTAATCTTCTTAGAGCTTTTGCTGGAGAATCTCAAGCTAGAAATAGATATGTTTTTTATTCTCAAGTAGCAGATCAAGAAGGTTATAGACAAATTGCTGATATCTTTAGATTAACTGCTGAAAATGAACAAGGTCACGGAGAAATATTCTTCAATTTCCTAGTAAAAGATTATAATAATGAAGAATTAGAAATAACAGCTAATTATCCATTAGCTAAAGGAAATACATTAGCTAATCTTAAAGCTGCTGCACATGATGAGGAGAATGAAGAGGCTAATGTTTATCCATCTTTTGCAGAAATAGCTAGAAATGAAGGCTTTCCTGAAATTGCTACTGCTTTTACCTTAGTTGCAAAAATAGAGAACCATCATAAAGAACGATTTGAAACTTTACTTAAAAATGTAGAACAAAATAAAGTATTTTCAAAGGATATTAAAGAATCATGGATTTGTAGATTTTGTGGATATATCTATGAAGGCACAGAAGCACCACAAAAATGTCCATTCTGTCAACATCCTCAATCATATTATGAAATACTTAGTGAAAAGTTTTAATATTATAATTTAAAGAAAGGATTTTTTTATGAAAAAATCTATTTATAAGAAATTACTTTTAACTTCTATTACATTACTATTAATCTCAGCTATATATTTTCAAGCATTAGGAGTAAATGCTTTAACTACTCCTAATATTACGCCTTTTTTAAAAGAAGATTTTTGGGCTTTAGATAATAATTCAACAAATACTCTACCAGAAAGATTTAGAAATATTCAAAGCCTAAATATTTCTGGAAGTGCAGAATTTAGACCTAGCCAAATAGAAAATTTAATAAAAGCAATAAATAAAGAAAAATTAGTAATAGTAGATTTAAGACAGGAAACTCATGGTTTTATAGATGATTATCCAGTTAATTATAGTAGTGTTTATAAAATAATTAATAATGGTTTAAATAGTAAAGAAACATTAAAGGCAGAAAAATCTATTCTATCATCTATAAAGTTAAATTCGAATTTAGATTTGTTTAATAATGATAGTACCTACTTTAAAACTATAACAGCTACTACTGTTTTAAATGAATATGAACTTGTAAAAAAATATAATCTTGATTATAAGCGTTTTGCAGTTTTAGATAATGCAATTCCATCACCCAAAATTGTTGATGATTTTGTAAATTTTATTGTAAACTTGCCTAAAGAAACACATGTTCATTTTCATTGTCATGCTGGTGAAGGTAGAACTACAACTTTTATGTCTATGTTCGAAATGATGCAAAATAAAGATAAAGTTTCATTAGAAACTATTCTTAAAAACCAAGCTGAATCTGGTGGAATAGTTTTAACACAAAAAAAATCTAGAGCTACTTTTTTAGAACTATTTTATCAATACACTATCGATAATATTGATACTAATTTTAAAACACCTTACTCAACATGGCTAGCTGAAAAAAATTTATAATATTTAAGGAGTATAAATATAGGTTAATCTATATTTATACTCCTTATTATTTTACACTTTTAACTTCAACTTCTTGGAATCTATATTTTTGATTAGTTGGATTTTCCTTTTCTTTAGGAACTTCTTCTACAAACATATTGTATGGTCTTACATATAATCCACATTCCCCATATAAAGCTCTATATAACACTAGCTTTTCTTGAGTTTCTGAATGTGTAACTATATCCTCTAGTAAATACAAATCCCCCTTAAAGTGCCTAAAAATTTTTCCTTTTGAATTTTCTAAACTTCTCATAATCTACACTCCTAACAAATTATTTTTTCTCATGTATTTGTACACTTCTACTATCATTAACTTTGACATTCTTATTAATTTCAAAATATATAAATTTATCCATTTCAAGATTTCTAAATATTACTGGAATAACAGGAGATTTAATTTTTTCTTTCATTAACTCTAATTGGAATTCTATTAACACTTCTCCCGCAATAACTTTATCTCCTATATTAACAAAGGTTCTAAAGCCCTCTCCATTTAGCTTAATTGTATCTATACCTATGTGTATAAATATCTCTAAACCATCATTTCCCCTTATTGTAATAGAATGCTTACTTGGTAATATAGCAACTATTTCTCCATCAATTGGAGAAGTTAATGTATTGCCTTTAGGATTTATAGCAAATCCATCACCTATAAGTTTCATTGAAAATACATCATCCGGAACGGCTTCTAATGGTATTAAATCACCACTTACTGGAATTAAAATCATTTTTCCAGTATTATCTCCTTTGGAAATAGTCTTTATATTTTTTTTCTCTTTTATAACTATTTCTCGTCCTGCTATAATATCTCTCATTTGTTCTTTAAGCATATCTGATTTTGGTCCAAATATAGCTTGCATATTATTTCCAATAACCATTTGACCTGCTGAACCAAGCTTTTTTAAATTCTCCTTTTCTACTATACTCATATCTTTAACTGTTACTCTTAACCTTGTTATACAAGCATCTAGATATTTAATATTATTTTTCCCACCAAAAGCTTCTATAATTTTATATGATAACTGTCCATCTTCAATATTTATATCTATATCAGATTCATCTAGCTCTCGTCCTGGAGTTGATAAATTTAACTTTCTTATTATAAATCTAAATCCTATATAATAAATTATAGAAAAAATGAATCCTACAATTAAAACATACCACCAAGGTGTTCTATTTGGAATTATACCAAATAGAACAAAGTCAATAAGACCACCCGAAAAAGTAAGACCTATTTTAACATTTAATATTTGCATAATCATAAATGATATCCCTGCAAAAAAACAATGAATAACAAAAAGTACTGGAGCTACAAAAAGAAACATAAATTCTATAGGCTCTGTTATACCTGTTAAAAATGAAGTAAGAGCTGCTGAAAATAATATTCCTGCCACAATCTTTCTATTATTCTCCCATGCCTCATGATACATAGCTAAAGCTGCTGCTGGTAATCCAAACATCATAAACGGATATTTTCCAGTCATAAAAGTTCCTGCTGTAAAATTTACACCATCTTTAAGTTGTGCAAAAAATATTTGTTGATCTCCCATTATTAATTGACCTGCTGAATTTGTGTATTCTCCAAACTGATACCAAAATGGATTATACCAAATATGGTGTAGTCCAAATGGAATCAACGCTCTCTCTATAAATCCAAAAATAAATGCTGATAATGTCTCATTGGCGTGAATCATTTCTCGTGAAAAAGAAAATAAAGCATTTTGTATTGGAGGCCATATTATAACCATTATTAATCCAACTATCACTCCTGATGTAGCTGTTATTATAGGAACAAACCTTTTTCCTGAAAAAAATCCTAAGAATTGTGGTAATTCTATTTTGTAAAATTTTTTATATAGATATGATGCTACAAGACCCATTATTATACCACCAAACACTCCTGTTTGTAGTGTTGGAACTCCAAGTATCATTGAATACATAGGATTTCCCTTAACCATATCTGCTTCTATTCCCAAAGCAACTCCCATGGTCATATTCATTATTAAAAAAACTACTATTGCAGCAAGAGCTGCAACCCCATCATCATCACTTAATCCTATAGCAACTCCTACTGCAAAGATTAATGGTAAATTAATAAATATTAAATTCCCTGATGATGACATTATATTAGCAATTGTTTTAAATATACCTGATACTGCTAATGGAGCTTCACTTATTAACTCATGATTTTCTAAAAGTATTCCAACTCCCATTAATAATCCTGCTGCTGGTAATAATGCAACTGGTAACATTAATGCTTTACCAATTCTTTGTAACCCTCCAAAGGATTTTCTAAACGTATTTTTCATAATTTCTCCTTTTAAATGGAAATAGATTATTTATATATTAATATAAAAAGACTTAAATTTATTAGTAAATACTCTAATAATTTTAAGTCTTTCTTATTATAATTTAAGTATTACTTTTTAAAACTGATATAACTCTGTGGATATGCATAGTTAAATAAACAATTTCATCATCATTTACTATATAATTATAATTATTTTCTATATAATATTTTATCTTTTTAGCACAATTAAATGCTTCTGGATAGCTCTTAGATGCCATTTCTAAAAACATACTTTCACTTTCACTATGCTGTGTATTAGTTATAACTCTCTTTGCAAAATATTTAAGATGTGTTAATAGCCTGTCATAATTTAAATCATCTTCATTAAATTCTACTGAATAATAATATCTTATTATGTTTAATACACCTTTTATAACATTTGTGGCAACAAATGATTCCTTTGCAGTCTCTTGATAACCTGCATTAACTAAATGTAATGCTATAAAACCTGCTTCATCTTCTGGAAGATTAATTTTAAGTTTATTATTTAGAAATTCTACCGCCCAATGTGCAACCTTATATTCTTCTTTATGTATTCTTCTTATTTCATCTAATAAGTCATTCTTAATTTGGATTTTGTTTCTGTATCTTTTTAGTGCAAAAGCAATGTGATCTGATAAAGATATATATATTTGTTTGTCTAATTTTCTATTTAATTCCTTACTTGCATAACATATTATTTCATGTGACAACTCAAATATTCCATCTGGAATTTGATTTATAAGCTTTTTTAATTTATTACCCATTCGCTTATCATCAACAACGAAAATCTTTTCTATTTTATCCTCTTCAATCTCCTGCCCTACTTTTCTTTTAAAAGCAATTCCGCTTCCCATAAGAATAACTTCTTTTTTTGTTTTAGGATCTGTTGAAACTACAACATTATTGTTTAAAACCTTCTCTACAATCATATTATCACAGTTCTCCTTACCCTGGAAAATAAAAAACCTAAATTAAGATAGCTTTATAAATTATCTTAACTTAGGTATTGCCTGCTTTACAGTAACAATCCATATAATAATTATATCTTATCATTATGAATTATTAGTGTCAACATCATATTCTGATAACTGTCTATTTGTTAAAAACTTCCTCTATTTCTTTACCTATCATAATAATAAATGTTTCTAAAAGTTCTTTTATCTCTTTATCATCATCTTTATTTTCTCCACTTTTTAAAACACTTACTGGATATGCAGCACAACAATTTCTTGACATTGAATAAACACTTACTTTCACATTATTTGTCTTAATTTTTTCTAATGTTAAATTTTCACCATCAATAGATGCAATAAACTCTCTCATTCCATTTGTAAATTTTATATCTAATCCATGATCTCTTTTTGCTGCTACATTAGCTTTAATAACTCTCATAATTTTATATCCCCCTTAAATTTAAATTAACTTTTATATTAAATGTTTTTTTGCTTTACAGGAAGAATAATTATAAATTCACTACCTTCTCCTAACCTACTTTTTACAAATATATCTCCATTATGAAGCTTAACTAATTGATTAGTTAATGTTAAGCCTAAGCCACTTCCTCCATGCTCTTCTGATACATTATTGTAAGCTTGTGCAAATCTATTAAATATAGATTTGTGATATTTAGGCTCTATTCCAACACCAGTATCTTTTACTGATATTTTAACAGAATCACCCAAATCAAATATTTTAACTTCAATTTTACCGCCATGAGGTGTAAACTTTGTAGCATTTGCTATAAGATTTATTACACATTTTTCAATTTCCATGTTATCACATTCTATTATCTTCTCTTCTACATCTGGATCTATTATAAGCTCTATACCATTATTTTCAATAAAATCCTTCATTGAAAGTGCTGCTTCTTCTACTAAATAGACAATATCGTATTTATTCATGTTAAGTCTATATGATCCTGACTCGATTTTAGATGTATCTATTATATTATTTATTAAGTTAAGTAATCTATTAGAATTTCTTTTTAATGTATTCATATAATAGTCTAACTTATCTTTAGGAATATTATTTTCATCTTCATTTAATTTTACTATTAATTGTTGTGTTGATAAAATTACATTTAATGGTGTTCTAAGTTCATGTGATAAATTAACAAAATAATTATTTTTATACTTTTCATTCCTTATTAATCTATCATATAGTTCTTTATTTTCTTTAAATTTATTATCAAGTTCCCAAGTTCTTTGTTCTACTAAACTATCTAATAATTTAACTCTATTCCATATTAAAAATATAATACTTAATATAATTAAAAAATATAATGAATATGCTATTGGAGTTTTCCATGGTGGATTTTCAACTTTAATTGTTATATTTGTTGGACTACTCCACTCTCCACTACTATTTCTACCAATTACTGAAAATATATATGTTCCAGGCTCTAAATTAGTATAACTTGCATAATTTCTATTATCTGAAAAAAACCATTTCTCATCTAACCCCTCTAATTTATAAGCATACTGTATTTTACTTGTATTTCTATAATCTGGCATAAAGAAATTTAATTGTATTTGATTTTTATTATATTTCAATTCTATAGTACTACTTAATTGAATTTTTTCTCCTGCACTACTTATTTTATCTATCATGACCATTGGTATAAATGTTTTCTCTACTAAATCTTTTGGATAAAAAGATGTCAACCCATCTGTTCCTCCAAAAAACATTTCTCCACTTTGACTTTTAAAGTATGAAAATCCATTAAATTCATTCCCTTGTATTCCATCGGTTATATTAAAATTAATGAATTTTCCATTACTAACATCAAATTTTGAAATACCATAATTTGTACTTACCCACGGATTATCATTTTCATCTATTAATACACCATATATGAAATTATTAGATATTCCATCTACCTCTGTATATCTAGTGAATTCCTCTTTTTTACTATCAAACTTATTTAACCCATAATGAGTTCCTATCCAAAGAATCCCCTTACTATCTATATTTATTGATTTAACAGAATTAAAACTTAAGCTATTATTATTCTCAGGATTATTTGTATAATTAGTAACACTACCACTTTTTTTATCTAATTTTATAAGTCCTCCATTTAACCCTGAAGCTATCCATATTACTTTATCTTTATCTTCTATAATATCTGAAAATATATTTTCAGATATCCCTGCACTCTTTAAAACAGAGTTATATGATTTAAATTTTTCCTTTCTATCAAATGTACATAATCCATCTCGTGTTCCTATCCAAAGAATTCCATCACTATCAATATATAAAGTTCTTACATCATTATATATAAGTGAGTTACCAGATTCCTCACTCATATATCTAGTAAATTTCCCTGTTTTCTTATCAAACTTATTTAATCCATCTTCTGTTGCAAACCATATTTCATTACCTATACCAACAATTTCTCTTATATTATTATTACTTATAGAATTACTGTCTTCTGGATCATTTTTATATCTTTTTACAGTATTATTTCTTCTATCTATTACATTAATACCTTCATGTACAGTTCCAACCCATAATAAACCTTCATCATCTTCATAAACTCCTGAAACCATTTCCTCACTTAAAGAGTTTTCATCAAAAGGATCACTTTTATAATTTCTAAATAAATTTTCTGGATTAAAAAGACTTATTCCATCATAAGTACCTATCCAAATAGTTCCTGATTTATCTTCTGCTAAACTTAGTATATTATTACTTACTATACTTTGAGGATTATATACTTTGGATTCATAGGTAATAAACTTTTCCGTATCTTCATCAAATCTAGAAAAACCTTTATCAGTAGCAACCCAAACTAAATCTCTACTATCCCTTAAAATATATCTTATGGAATTTCCAGGAATAGAACTTTTATCATTATGATTATTTTTATATACATCCATTTCTTTAGTTTTTATATTTAATCTATTTAGGCCACCTGAATAAGTTCCAATCCATAAATATCCCTTATTATCAGCATATAATTTGAAAATAAAATTATCACTTAATCCAGTTTCACTTTTAAAATATTTTTCTACTTTTTTTGTTTTTCTATTAACATAGTTTAATCCATTATCAGTCCCTATCCAAAAGTCCCCATAAATATCTTCTTCTATACTATACACAAATTGACTGCTTAAGGATTCTTCTTCATTTGAATCAAAAAGCCGAGTAAAATTATCTTTTTCCTTATCATATTTGTTTAATCCATCTTCAGTTGCAATATATATATCATTATTAGAGTCTATTAAAATTTCCGTAATATTATAATTGGATAGATTACAACCATTTTCCCCTGGAACATAACTTACTATTTTATTTGTATATATATTTAGTTTATTTAATCCCTTAGAAGTTCCCACCCATATATTTCCATTGCCATCTTCTTTTATTGCTGATATATAATTTGCTGTTATACTATTAACATCATTTTCTCTATATCTAAAAACCTTAAATTCATGCCCATTATATCTATTAAGGCCATCTGTGGTTCCAATCCACATATATCCTCTACTATCTTGAAAAAGATACTCTATAGATGTTTGTGATAATCCATCTTCTACAGTTATTTTTTTAAAATTAATATTTTTATCAGTATTAACTATTGCATAGGCTTCCATACCGGTATTGGTAAAAAACAATATGATAACTATTAGTGCTATACTTAATTTTAAAATTCTATTTCGCATTTCAATACCTCTTAATTTAAGTTTCGATATTATTATATCAAATTTATCTAAATTCGATATAATAATATTAAATTTAGATAAAAAAATAAAGAGTGTAACTTCTACACTCTTTATTTTCTATGGCAGGGGCACGAGGACTTGAACCCGGAACCAACGGTTTTGGAGACCGCTACTCTACCAATTGAGCTATACCCCTTCGACAAAGAATATTTTATCATGTTGAATAAATACTTGTCAATAAAATATGTTAATTTATTTATGATAATATTTTTATTATTTCTTAAACTTTTATACTAACTCTTGTGAATTCAGTATATTCTGATATAATAAAGTAAAATATTTTTATAATCAAAATATTTAATAATCAAAATATAATTGAAAGGACGATTTATTTATGAATATAAAACCGTTAATAATAGGTGACCTTATATCTAGATTACCAATAATACAAGGAGGGATGGGTGTTGGTGTTTCTTTATCCAATCTTGCTGGTGCTGTTGCTAAAGCTGGTGGAATTGGTATTATATCTGGTGCTCAACCTGGCTACAAAGAAGAAGATTTTGAAACTAATACTCTTGAAGCAAATTTAAGAGCACTAAAAAATCATATTAAACTTGCTAAAGCTAAATCTAATAATGGAATTATTGGCGTTAACTTAATGGTTGCTATGAATAAATATAAGGAGCATGTAGAGGCTGCAATTGAAGCTGGTGCTGACTTAATAATTTCTGGGGCCGGCTTACCTACAAAGCTTCCTAAATACGTTAAAAATCATAAAATTAAAATTGCTCCAATTGTTTCTTCTTCTAAAGCAGCTAAAGTTATTCTTAGTTTATGGGATAAACATGATTCTACCACTGCTGATATGGTAATTATAGAAGGACCTAAAGCTGGAGGTCATTTAGGATTTAAAAAAGATAATTTAATTGAGGAAATAGAAAATTTTGATAATACAATTTCTAAAATAATAAACATAGTTAAATCATTTGAAGAAAAGTATTCTAAAAGTATTCCTGTTATTGTAGCTGGTGGAGTTTTTGATGGATATGATATAGCAAAATATATAAACCTTGGAGCAAAGGGAGTACAAATGGCTACTCGTTTTATTGGAACTATCGAATGTGATGCTCACCCAAACTTTAAAGAAGCTTTTCTAAAATGTACTAAAGATGATATAGCCATTGTAAAAAGCCCTGTTGGTATGCCTGGAAGAGCTATACTTAATACATTTGTTGATAAAACAAATACGAATGGAGTAAAGGTTAAAAAATGTTATGACTGTTTAATACCATGCAATCCTAAAACTACACCTTATTGTATTACAGAAGCTTTGATAAATGCTGTTAAAGGCGATCTTGAAAATGGATTAATATTCTGTGGTGAGAATGCATCTAAAATAAATAAAATAATATCTGTAGAAGAATTAATGAAAGAGCTTGAAAGTGAAATTCTATTAGCTTAATAAATACTAACTTTTTAAATATCATTTTCATATAATATTTCATATAACAAAAGAGGTGAAAGTGATGATAAAAATAAATACTGATTATTCTACAAAAGGACTTAGTATCGTTAATGAAGCTAAAAAATATCTTGGCTTTCCATATAAGTGGAATTCAAATGGACCAGATAGTTTTGATGCTGCCGGATTAGTTCAATTTGTATATAAAAAATCTTTAGGTATAAACTTACCAAGAGATATTTATAATCAAATTAAATTAGGTAAAACAATACCATTTGATGAATTAATAGCTGGTGATTTAATTTTTTCTTTTAATGGTGAACATGTTTCTATCTATATTGGAAATAATCAAGTTATTCATTCACCTTTTGCAGGAAAAAAAGTAAGAATTTCAACTTTATTTAATTTTTATACTGCTAAAAGATTAATTTAAGAACAAAAAAGAGTATTTATAAACTAAAATAGTTTATAAATACTCTTTTCTTCTATGGCAGGGGCACGAGGACTTGAACCCGGAACCAACGGTTTTGGAGACCGCTACTCTACCAATTGAGCTATACCCCTTTGCAACATCATTTATTATATATTATATAATAATAAAAATCAACTTATTTATTAATTTTTATTGCTTATATAACTTATTCAATGCCTCTAATAGTAAATTTATATTCTTAAACATTAACTTATCAAATGATATATCCTCATCATAATTTTTCATTTGAATTATTAACCCTTTAAATTCTATTGTTTTTTCATTTTCTTTATTTTCAGATGAATTCTTTATAAAAATAGCTTTATCTAAATTTATTTTTTTATCCTGAATCAATTTTAAAAGTTCTTCTTCATTACTAATCTTAATAGTAGATACTCCATAATCTTTTAATAAATAATCAAATACATCGGTATCTGTTAATACAGTTATATCCTTAAACTTATTTATATTACTTTTTATTTCTTTAGACAAAGTATCCATATTGTTTATTATTTCATTATAGTTTTTTTCATATAATTCTCTGTTTTTTATATCCTTGTCTTGAATTGCAGATTTAATGTTATATAAAGCTACTTTATATTCGTTCATTCCAAGTGAATAATAAGGATTTTCCTTACCTTCTTTATTAATTTCATAACTTAATGGTCTAATTCCTCTTCCCATATTTATTATGCCGACATTTCCTTTTTGTAGCTTGTCAATTAAATTGTTAACCCATGGCTCATATCCAAAACCTGTATATATAAATAAATCCATGTTAGAAATATTGCTTATTACATTTTCATTATACTTAAATTTTTTTATTTCCTCTTCATTTTTAACTAAATATTCTACGTTATGTCTTTCTCCAACAATAGACTTTACCATATAATATTGTACTTTATTAACTGTTACTATATTTAAAAACGTATCTTTTTCTTCATCAAATTCATTAGTGGTATTAGCTAATAATGGACTTGAAATTGTTCCCAAGCCTAAAAATAATATGGCTGTTACCATAACTAATGCATAGGTAAGCTTTTTCACAACTACCCCTCCACTTTTTCCCATTTTTTTATATGTAATATTATATATAATATCACTACTGCTTATAAAATTCAATCTTATAGCCTATTATGTTTCTTAATATTTGCTTAAATTTTATAATCTATACTTAATAAGATTTTATTGATACTTTTTTGACTTTCTTTTTTATAAGAATTTGGATAGAATATAATAATATAAGCTTTATTTATGGAAAGGAGCTAAATTATGTATTTTGATGTTGATAATATTGAAAGTACTACTTCCATTGGATTCTCATTAGGAAAATTATTAAATGCTGGTGATATTGTATGTTTAACCGGAGACTTAGGAACTGGGAAAACTCATATAACTAAAGGTATTGCAAAAGGATTAGGTATAGATGAGCATATTACAAGTCCTACTTTTACAATAGTTAATGAATATGAATCAGGAAGATTAAAACTTAATCATTTTGACGTTTATCGAGTTAGTGACCCTGATGAAATTTGTGCAATAGGTTTTGATGATTATATATTTTCTGATAGTGTTTCAATAATAGAATGGGCTAATTATATAGAAGATATTCTTCCAAAGGAATATTTACATATTTTAATTGAAAAAGACTTATCCAAGGGGGAAAATTATAGAAAAATAACTATTACTCCTTATGGCGAAAAATACAATTATATAAAGGAGTTAAAAATATGATAGTTTTAAGTATTGATTCATCATCTCAAGTAGCTACTGCTGCGTTACTAAATAATGATGGTCTTATTGGTGAGTATACTTTAAATCACAAAAGAGAACATTCCGTTTTAATAATGGATATGATAGAAATGTTATTAAAAGACAATAACTTAGATATAGATAATATAGATGGATTTGTAGTTTCTAAGGGTCCAGGATCTTTTACTGGTCTAAGAATTGGAATGGCTACTGTTAAGGGGCTTAGCTTTGGTTCTAACAAGCCTTATATTAGTATTTCTAGTTTAGATGCTTTGGCATATCCTCTAGTAAATTTTGATGGAATTATATGTCCTGTTATGGATGCACTAAGAGATAGTGTCTACACTTGTTTTTATAAAAATGATAATGGAAATCTTAAAGCAATAACCGAATATTCAGCCTTAGATTTATGTGATTTAGTTGAAGAACTGAAAAAATTAGGTGAAAAAGTTATTTTTACTGGAGATGGTCTTATTAAATATAAAAATTATTTAAAGGAAAATTTACCTAATGCTTGTTTCGCACCTAATCATCTTAGCGTAGTTAGAGCTTCTTCTCTTGGAGAATTAGGTTTAAATTTACTTTCTAACGGCATCTATGATGACACAAACTCTGCTCCGCTTTACTTAAAAAAACCTCAAGCTGAAAGAGAACTTGAAAGAAAGTTGGCACTTCAAAATGAAAATAAGTTATAGTCTTATGACTGAAAATGATATTGATGGAGTTTTTAATATAAGTAATGCTTGTTTTAAAATTCCATGGAGCAAAGCTTCCATTGCTACTGAAGTCTTAAATCCCCTTGCAAAATATATAGTCGCAAAGGATATTACTAAAAATATAATTGTTGGATTTATTGGTATATGGATTGTTGCTGGTGAAGGAGATATTACAAATATAGGGGTTCATCCTGAATATAGAAGAAATCATATAGGTTATAATCTTTTAAATAGTTTAATTAATTTTTGCAAAGATAATAATTGTAATTTAATAAACTTAGAGGTTAGAGCTTCAAATATAGCAGCTCAAAACCTTTATACCTCTTTTAATTTTAAAAACATAGGACTTAGGAAGTCTTATTATAGTGATAATAAAGAAGATGCTATATTAATGCAAAAATCATTATAAAAAATAGTCATAGGCAAATAAATTTCCTATGACTATTTTGGTTATTTCTTATTTAATTATTTCAAGATCACTATCTTCTTCTCTAATAAATTCATTTTCTTCACGCTTCATTTCTTTTACTAATATTGTTATTGTAATTGATGTAGCTAATAAATCTGATATTGGTTGAGCAAACCATACACCATCTAACCCAAAGAACCTAGGTAATATTAATACAAATGGCACTAATAGTATTACTTGCCTTAGTAAACTTAAAAACATTGCTGTTTTTGCTTTACCTATAGATTGAATATAGTTAGAACCTGTTACAGAAATAGCTATTATAGGAAGCATAAATAGATATATTCTAATACCTCTAACTGCTATACTCATAAATTCAGGATCTTTATTGAAAGTTCCTATTATAAAGCTAGGGAAAAGTTGTACTATAATCATCGCTATACTTAATATAATTATGGCTGTAAATGCAGATAACTTAAATGCCTTTTTAGCTCTATCCATTTTTTTAGCACCATAGTTAAATCCTATTATTGGTTGTGCCCCTTGATTTATTCCAAATATAGGCATTAAACACATCATAGCAACTGCTCCAATAGTAGCCATTGCTCCTATTGCTAAATCTCCACCATAAGCTTTTAATGTATTATTAGAAATTACTTGAACTAAACTAGCTGCTATTTGCATAGCAAATGGTGCTGATCCAATAGATAATATATTGCGTACTAATTTTTTTTCTAGTTTTAAGCTTGATTTTTTAAATTTCAAGTTAGACTTTCCTGTTAAATAATAAAGTAATGCCCAAATAGAAGTTATTGCTTGAGATATTACTGTTGCTATTGCAGCTCCTTGTATTCCTAAATTAAAAATAAATATAAATACAGCATCTAAAATTATATTCGATAAACATCCAACAATCATAATTGATGCTGCTAATTTAGGATTTCCATCTCCTCTTATAGTATTATTAAGAGAAAATGCTATTAAATTAAATACTGTTCCAATCAGTATTACATTTATATACGCTTTTGCATAGTATAGTGTATTTTCACTTGCACCAAATAAATTTAATATTTTATCACTAAATATAAGTCCTATTATTGTTATTAATATACCTACTATTATAGATAAAGTAATTGCATTTCCTATAAGCTTAGCTGCTTCTTCTTTTTTACCTTGTCCTAATTTTATAGATATAGAACTTGTTGCTCCTATTCCTATAAGCATTGCAAAAGACAATATTACAGTTACAAATGGCATTGTTACACCTACGCCAGTAATAGCAAGCGGACCTACCTCAGGTATTTTTCCAATAAACATTCTATCAACAACATTGTATAATGCATTTACAATCATACCTATTATTGCTGGAACCGAATATTTTAAAAGTAATTTTCCTATTGATTCATTCCCTAATGCCTGTTGATTCTTCATTTGTCCCTCCTATTTTATGTGTTCATTTTCACATAATTTTTTTAATAAACTTATCATTGTACTTTTTTCATCTTGAGTTAATGGACTAGTTAATATTTTTTCCCATTTTCGTGTAATCTTATAAATATTCTCCTTACAACTTTTCCCTTTATCAGTTAAAAATATTCTATAAGCTCTTTTATCTTCATCATCAATACTTCTTATTATAAAGCCACTATCTTCAAGCTTTTTAACTGCTCTTGCAGTTGTTCCCTTATCAATATGAAGTTTAGATGCTAAGTCTTCTTGCCTTACTCCATCACCTCTATAAAGCTCCATCAAAAAAGGAAATTGTCCATAACCTAATCCATAGCTATTTAGTTCTTTTCCAAAAAATGAATTTCCTTTTCTTTGTATTTGTGATATATATCTACCAATATGTTCACATTTTTTATTTTCCACTATCTCACCTCTATATTAACAATAATAAAAGTTGCAATAACAACTATTTTAGTATAACCTTAAATAGTTGCTTTTGCAACTATTTGCTTGTATTTAATTTTAGTATTTTTTGTTATAATAGTAATTAAATATTTAAATTGGAGGTTTTTATGAATTCTGCAGATTATTTTATAGAAAAATTACAACTTGAGCCTCATGTTGAGGGTGGTTATTTTAAATGCTCTTTTTTATCAGATCAAACTATTTCTATAGATTCTAAAAAAAAGGACTTATGGAGTAGCATTTACTTTTTATTAAAGACTAATGAAGTATCTAATTTTCACAGATTAAAATCAGATGAAATGTGGTATTACCACGCTGGGTCTCCTTTAACAATTTATATGATTACACCATCTGGTGAATTAATAACTAAACAATTAGGATTAGATATATCTAATGGGGAATCTCCTCAAGTATTAGTTCCTAAAGGTTATATATTTGGATCAGCTATGAATGAAAATGGCTTTTCTTTAGTAGGTTGTATGGTTTCACCTGCTTTTATATTTGAAGAATTTGAACTTTTTGAAAGAGAATTTTTACTTAATAAATATCCTCAACATAAAGATATTATTTTAAAACTTACTAGAAGTTAGTATGTTATAGATAATTAATATTTTTCTTAACATATTAATAAAGAGGTTATGTTAATTGGAATTACTTTTACTATTTAACATAACCTCTTTAATTAATTTATAATTAATATTTCTTTTTCCATAATGATGGACTAAACATTATAAGCATTGGATATATTTCTAACCTTCCTGCAAGCATACAGAAAGATAAAACTATTTTGCTTATTGGAGAAAATGCTGAATAATTTCCAACAGCTCCTACCATTTCAAACCCTGGCCCTATATTACTTAATGTTGCTATTACAGATGTTGATGTTGTAACCATATCAAATCCATCAAATGCAACTATAAATGTTGCAATTAAAGCTATTGTTATATATGCAAATATAAATAAAAATACCCCAGATATAGTTTCTTCTTCTATTACATTATTATCTATTTTTACACTTTTAACTCTTCTTGGGTGAAGGATTTTATTTATTTCTCTTCTAATAGCTTTAAATACTACTATAAATCTTATAGTTTTTATTCCACCACCTGTAGATCCAGCCATGGCTCCCATAAACATAAGTATAGTAAGTATTATTTTACTTAATGTTGGCCATAAATTAAAATCAACAGTTGCATATCCTGTAGTTGTTATAACTGATGCTACTTGGAAGGATGATTGCCTAATTGATTCCGAAACAGCACCACTATTTAATGGTAGTATATTAAATGTTATTAATATTATTGAAGCTAATACAACTAAAACGTAATATCTTAGTTCTTCACTTCTCAAAACTTGTTTTATATTCCCCTTTATTAATTGGAAATATAAAACAAAGTTAACTCCAAATAATAGCATAAATATAGTAATAATCCATTCAACTGCTGGATTATTAAAGGCTGCTACACTTGCATTCATATTTGAAAAACCACCTGTACCGGCTGTTCCAAGCGCATGTACTATTGCATCAAACCATGACATTCCGGCAATAACTAATAATATTGTTTGAATAAATGTTAATACAAAATATATAGAATATAATATCTTTGCTGTTTGTTTAATTTTAGGTACTATTTTACCTGGTGTAGGACCTGGACTTTCAGCTTTTAATAAATGAATAGTATTTCCTCCAAAGGATGGCATTAAAGCTAAAATAAATATTAAAAATCCCATTCCTCCCATCCAATGAGTAAAACTCCTCCAAAAGAGTATTCCATGTGGTAATGATTCTATTTCTGTTAATATGGTGGCTCCAGTAGTTGTAAAACCTGAAACTGTTTCAAAAAAAGCGTCTATAAATGATGGAATAGTTCCACTTATTACAAATGGTAATGCTCCAATTGCTGAAATAACAAGCCAAGCTAACCCAACAGTTAAGAATCCCTCTTTTGGATATATATCTTTTTTATTACTTTTTATTCTACGTAATACTATACATATAGGAAGCATTATAGCTATCGTTATTACAAAAGCTATAATATCTTGCTCCCCATAAATAAACGATACTCCTAGTGGTATTAATAATAGTAGCAGTTCATATTTTATTACATTTCCCAGTATATTTAATACTACTTTGTAATTCATATTATCTGCCACCTCCAACAAATATATCATTTATATTCATTAGCTTTTTATTTTTAGTAACTACAATAACTCTATCTCCAGTTTTAATATAATCATCACCTGATGGAATAATTGTCTTCTTTCCTCTTACTATAGTTGCCACGAGAACATCATCTTTAAACCTAACATCCTTTAGGTTAGTGTTTAAACATTTTGTTTTTTCACTAGCAATAAATTCTACTGCTTCTGCTTTTTCATTACATATTTTATATACATTTTCTATTGAACATTGTCTATCACTTTTTATTGAACGTATATATTTTAAAATTTTATTTGCTGTAATAGTTTTAGGACTAATTATAGCATCTAAACCAATATTTTTAGCTATTTCATTATAATTTACTCTTGTAATCTTAGTAATTACATTATTAACATTGCTTTTTAAAGCAAATAACGATGCTATTAAATTTTCTTCATCTCTTCCTGTTAAAGTTATAAATGCATCTGTTTCCTCTAAACTTTCAGATAATAGTATTTCATGGTCTGTACCATCACCATTTATAATAATAGTATCTGGTAATAACTCATTTAATTCTTTACATTTTTCAATATCTTTTTCTATTATTTTGTTAGTTACACCTAAATTATTAATTATTTTAGATAAGTAATAGGAAATCCTTCCACCACCAACAATCATAGATGTTTTTATTCTTTTTTGATATTTACCAAGTTTTTTAAAGAAGAGTTCTATATTACTATGTTCACCAATAACATAAACCTTATCATCCTTTTTTAAGACAAACTCTCCACTAGGTATGTATATTTTTTCATCTCTTTCTATACCACAAAAAAGCACAGAACCATTTAATGCATCAATATTACATATCATTTTTCCTTGCAAGCTATCACCTTCAACAACTGTAAAGCCTATTAAATCAACCTTTCCACTTGAAAATGTATCTACGCTACAAACTGATGGAAATTTAATTAATTTTGCAATTTCTAATGCTGCTTCCTTTTCAGGATTTATAACTAAATCAATTCCTAGTTCATCTTTTAGCATTAAAATTTCTTCTGAATATTCTGGAGTTCTAACCCTTGCTACAGTGTAAATAACTCCTAATTTCTTTGCGGCTAATGAACATAACATATTTACTTCATCACTATTAGTTACTGAAATAACAACATCTGCTGTTTTTATTCCTGCCTCATAAAGAATCTTTAAACTTGTTCCATTTCCCTTAATTCCCATAACATCTAACTTATCTGTTATATGGTTTAATGCTTCTATGTTTTTATCAATTATAGTAATATTATCTTCCTCACTAGAAAGATATTTAGCTAAAGTATATCCTACTTTACCTGCTCCAATAATAATAATTTCCATTATTTCATTCCTCTTATTAGTTGCTTTTTACTAGCCCATTTATATTTTAATAGGTCGTATCTTAAATTATATGACAAATTATATAATTTTTCATTAGTTTTTATACTTTTAATAAATATTTTAAAATAAATTTATTTACTTTTTCTTTTTACAGTACTTTATACGATACCAATGGCATTTTTTCAGTATTAAATATTATCTTTTTCCTTTTATTTTAGTACTATTATATATATCTTATTTGGTAATGATGATATAATTTAAATGTTAAAAGGAGGTATTCTATGAAAAATGTTAAAAGGAGGTATTCTATGAAAAATTTTAAAATATCCAATAATATTTTAATGCTACTATGCATACTTATTGTTATAGCTGAGATGAGTAAAAGCAACTTATTGCAATTTCTAGTATGTATATCTATAGTTATTTGTTTATTCTATCAACAAATTATAATGCCCTTACTATCTAGAAAGAAATTTCCAAATACTATAGTAGCATTTAAAAAATCTACTCTACCATCTAATATAATTTCTTATGGCATACTTATTTTATTAATTGCTTATGCTTTATATAATTCCTATAAAGATAATAAAAATTTCTATTCTTTCTTAGAATCTTTTAATAAAACAGGTACATTTATTATGGGTACAACATTCTCCATTTGCATTTTAATTTTTATTATATCTACTATAATTAATTATAAATCTATTTCAAAAATAGTAGAAGAAGGTATTCTTCTTAGTACTGGATTACTTATTACTTGGAATGATATTAGTGAAGTAGCTCAATTAGTTACTGATGGTTCAATAAAGTATAGAATATATTTAAATAAGCCAACTGGAGTTAAAAGTTATTTATTAAAAATAGACAAGAAAAATAATAGACTCGTTGTAGAAATCTTTAAAAAGCATAAACTTCTAAAAGGTAAAAATATTATTTAATTTTAAGTAAAGAGATGTTCTAGTTATCATCTCTTTTTTAATTTTTAAAATTATATTAACTATAACAACTCTATTAACTATAATAATGCTAAAAATGATATAATTATATTATTGTTTTTAAAGGAGATTTTATGAGCTATCTATTTAAATATTATTCAAAATTATATGATCCTTTTATGAATTTTTTTAATCTTAATAATATAAATCCACTACTTAATACTTTAAGTTCAGTATCAAATTTAAATATTGTAGATATAGGTGGCGGTACTGGTACATTAGCTAGTAAACTAATAGACTTAGGAGCAAAGGTTACTATAGTAGATCCTGAAAAAAATATGACTAATATTGCTAAAAATAAAAACCCTAAAATCAAAATTTCAAACAACTATTCTATTAATATGCCTATAGAAAATTCCTCAATAGATATTATAGTTATCCGAGATTGTCTTCATCATATTTCAGATCATAAAACTACATTAATTGAATGTAATCGTATTTTAAAACCTGATGGAAAATTAATAATTCAAGATTTTAATAAATCTCATATAATTACAACTATTATATTTTTATTTGAAAGACTATGCTTTGAAAAAACTAAAATGATTTCAAAGGATAATTTGAATAAATTAACTTTAAATTTATTTAAAAATTCAAATATTGTCGATATTTCCCCCTATGAATTTATTTATATATGTGAAAAATAATTTATAAATGGAGTATTCTATGAAAGCTTTAAAATTATATTCTAAAATATTAAAAAATTTTTTTCTTGGAAAAACTGTCAATATAACCGATATATCCAATTCATATAATAAAGTTAGTAATACATACGAAAAGTATTTTTTATCAGAAATGCATAAATATAATATTGAAATGCTAACTGTACTTATTGAAAAATATACTCTATCTAATAAAGAAAGCTTTAATATTTTAGATTTAGCTTGTGGTACAGGATTTAATAGCACTTTTATCAACAAAAATTTAACAAACTCCTCCTTTACATTAGTTGATATTTCCTGGGGAATGTTATCATTAGCTAAACAAAATTGTACTTTTAATTGTAATTTTGTTGAAAGTGATATGCTTTCTTACTTAAAAAATTGTAAAGAAAATTCTTTTGATATAATTATTTGTGCTTGGGCAATTAAATATCAAAACCCACATAAAATAATTAAAGAATGTTCTAGAGTATTAAAGGCAGGTGGATCTTTCTCTGTAATAGTTAATCTTAAAAATACTCTTCCTGAAATACGTAAAGTTTATCCTAAATTGCTTAAAGAGCATAGCAATTTAGTTAATAAAGTTATGATTGAACTTCCTAATCCATTAAGTGAATACACTTTTGAAAAATGGTTTGTTGATGAAAAATTTAATAGAATAAAAGTTCAAAGTGGTTCTCACTGTCATGTTTTTAATAATACCTTTGATTTAGTTAATTGGGTTACATCTACTGGGGCATTAGCTGGATTTGATACAATGCTTGACTTATCTAATGATGAGGTAAAAAACACCTTTTCTACGTTACTTAATAAATATAATTTAAATCAAGTTACACATAAATATGTTTGGGGGGTTTTTAGAAATGATAAATAATCTTTTTCCTATTTTAAAAATGTCAACTAATAAAAATGTACTTCATAATTTTTATTCTATTCATAAAAAGTTAAAAGCTAATAAAAGATATCGTATATCTAATGTAATTAAGTGTGCCTTAAATGTTATTAAAAATGATAGAATTGTAATTCATAATAATAATTTTATAATTAACTCATTTCTTCCACCACTAAACTCTAATGCCTATAAAACTATTGCAATGGCAGTCCCCGGAAATAACGAAGACTTTTTCGATAATCATATAAGTGGTAAAAGACTAGCACCTATTTCAACTTATATTGCTGTTACTGGAAAATGTATGTACAATTGTTGGCATTGTAGCGCTAAAAGATTTGTTAGCAACTCAACCTTCTGTGAAGATATGTCTACCTCTCAATTATTAAAAGTAATTTCTGATCTTCAAAATCTTGGTGTTGGAATTATTGGTTTTACTGGTGGTGAACCACTTCTTAGGAATGATTTAGAAGAAATTATAGCTTCTATTGATAATAGAAGTATCTCTTATGTATTTTCTAATGGCTTTAGTCTGGATATAAATAAAGCTAAATCCTTAAAAAAAGCTGGATTATTTGGAGTTGGAATTAGTATAGATAGCTTAGATCCTAAAATCCATGATGAAAAACGTGGCTATAAAGGTGCCTTTGATATAGCCATAAGTGCAATAAAATCCTCTAAAGAAGCTGGCCTTTATACAATGGGGCAAGTTGTTTGTAATAGAGAATTACTTTCTTCCGGTGAAATATTTAAACTTTCTATATATCTCAAAAATTTAGGTGTAGATGAACTTAGAATCCTTGAACCAATTCCATGCGGATCTTTATTAGAAAATAAATCTGCTATACTTACTAAAGAAGAAAAAGATACCCTAAAAAACCTTCATATAATTTTTAATAAAGATAAAACTTATCCTAAAACTTCTGTTTTCCCATATGTTGAATCAGAAGATCAGTTTGGATGTGGTGCAGGGGTACAGCACGCATATATAGATAATAAAGGAAACTTTCTTCCTTGTGATTTTGTAAATGAACCTTTTGGTAATATTCTAGAAGAAAATATAAAAGTCATTTGGAGTAAAATGCATACAAAAGTAGGTTATCCTAAATGTTATTGTTACGCTAAAAAATGTGATAAATGTGACATGAATAAAAAACCAGCCTACTATAGACTTCTAGCTGGTGAAAAGTAAGTTTTTATAAGATATTAAATTAAAAAATTTATATTATATTTGCTATATATACTTAATAAATATTTGTTTAAATTAAAAAGTGTTATATTTATAAGATTTTGTATCACTTATAACCATAACACTTTTATAATTTCTAATTTAATTTCAATTATACTTATATTGTTCCTAATTTTTCTTTCTTTTTAGTTCCAAAGTTTGAATCTACTTTAAATATTGCAACTGAAATCTTCTTATATAAAACATAGGTTACTCCACATACTAAAATTCCCTTTATTCCATTGAAAGGTAGTAACCCTACTGTTACATATTGAATTAACTCGCTTTTTGCCATTTGCATTCCATAAGCTGGTAATAGGAAATATACATTCGCAATTATTCCTATTATCTCTAAAGTTAAAATCCCTACCGCCATACCTATTATTGCAGTTTTTTTGCTTTTATTTCTATGATAAATCCATGCTGCTGGTGCTACTAATGAAATTCCTACTATAAAGTTTGCAATTTCTCCAACAAATGCTGTTCCTGTTCCTTTTACAATTAGAATTAAAAGATTTTTTATAAGTTCTATTACTATTCCTGATAATGGTCCAAAAGCAAATGCTCCCATAAGAGCTGGAACATCACTTAAGTCAATTTTTAACCATGGAAATATTGGTATTACAGGAAAGTCTACATACATTAATAATACTGCAATTGCTCCAAGTAATGCAATTTTGATGAACTTGTTTAGATTTTTATTTTCCATTTTTCTCTTCCTCCCAAAAGTCTATCTTCTGGGGCAATTAGTTAGATTGTTTATTCTGTGAAAATTAAAGAAACCCTGATGTATTAATAACATCAGGGCAAAAATTCACAAGAACTAGATATGCTTACTACATAAAACAATAATAAACAATTCTAACCTCTTACCTTCTTTCATCCAGACTATACTGTCGGCCTCGGAGTTTCACCGAATCATGCTACAAGTAGCTCGCGGGCTATACCGCCGGTGGGGAATCACGCCCCGCCCTGAAGATAATTTTAATTTATATTATACTTATATTATATTCGTATTTTCAAATTTGTTCAAGTTTTTTATTATATTTCTTTTAAATCCTTCATAGATAATGAAATTCTTTTTCTCTTTGTATCTACTTCCATTATCCTAACCTTTATTACATCTCCTACCTTAACAATATCTAACGGATGTTTTACAAATCTATCTGCCATTTGACTTTTATGAACTAAACCATCTTGATGTACTCCAATATCAACAAACGCACCAAAATCTGAAACATTTCTAACTGTTCCCATTAAAACCATTCCTGATGTTAAATCCTTTAAGTCTATTACTCCAGTTTTTAATATCGGTTTTGGCATTTCTTCTCTTGGATCTCTTCCTGGTTTTTGAAGTTCTTTTATAATATCTTTTAAAGTAGGTTCCCCAACTTCTAATTCATTAACAAGATTATTTATTCCTTTTTCTTTTACTCTATCTTCTATATCATCTAATTTTCTATTTTTTAAATCATTTTTTGTATAACCTAAAACTTCTATTAATTTTGAAGCAACTTTATAACTTTCCGGATGAACTGATGTATTATCTAACGGCTCTTTACTTTCCATTACTCTTAAAAATCCTGCACATTGTTCATATGCTTTTTGTCCTAACCTCTTAACTTTTAAAAGTTCTTTTCTACTTTTAAATTCTCCAACTTCATCTCTATATAATACTATATTATTTGCTATTGTAGAATTAATGCCAGCTATATGAGTAAGTAATGATGGGGTTGCTGTATTTAAATCTACTCCAACCTTATTAACTGAATCCTCTACAACACCTGCAAGTGATTCTTCTAATCTCTTTTGTGTAACATCATGCTGATATTGCCCTACTCCAATAGCTTTAGGATCAATTTTAACAAGTTCTGCCATAGGATCTTGAAGTCTTCTTCCTATTGAAATAGCACCTCTTATAGTTACATCTAAATCTGGATATTCTTTAGTTGCAAGTTCTGATGCTGAATAAACCGATGCCCCTGCTTCTGAAACAATTACATATGCAAGGTCTTTACCTGTTTCATTTCTAACTTCAGTAATTATTTCTGATATTACTTCTTCTGATTCTCTTGATGCCGTTCCATTCCCTAAAGAAATTACATCTACATTATGTTTGTTAATTAATTCTTTTAATATTTTTTTAGTTCCTTCAATATCATTTCTAGGTACAGTTGGAAAAACAGTTGCCTTTTCTAAAAATTTACCTGTACTATCTAAAACAGCTATTTTACATCCAGTTCTAAATCCAGGATCATATCCCATAACAACTTTTCCTTTAATAGGAGCTTGCATAAGTAATGCTTTTAAATTTTCTTTAAATATTTTAATAGCTCCTTCTTCTCCAATATCAGTAAGTTCACTTCTTACTTCTCTTTCAATGGATGGATATATTAATCTTTTTAGTGCATCCTTAATTGCTTCTTTTAAATACTTATCAGTAACTTCATTTTCCTTTAACAATTCTCTTTCTAAGTAATTTAGTATCTTTTCTTCATTTATAGCAATTTTTACAGAAAGTATTTTTTCTTTTTCTCCTCTATTTATAGCAAGAATTCTATGTGGAGGTATCTTTCCTACTTCTTCACTATATTCATAGTACATTTCATATGGAGTTGTATCTTCACTACTTCCTTTAGATTCAATTTTTCCTTCTCTTAATACTAATTCTCTTATCCATTTTCTATACTTAGCTTCATCTGAAATTATTTCTGCAACTATATCAAGTGCGCCACTTATTGCTTCATCAGAAGTGTTAACACCTTTCTCTTCATTTATATAGTTGCCTCCCTCTTCTTTAATATTACCTGTAAACTTACCTAATAATATTATCTCTGCAAGTGGCTTTAATCCTTTTTCTAATGCAATAGTTGCTCTAGTTCTTTTCTTTTGTTTATATGGTCTATATATATCTTCAACTTCTGTTAAAGTAACTGCTTTTTCTAATGCTTTTTGTATCTCTTCTGTTAACTTACCTTGCTCATTAATTAGTCTTAATACATCTTCTTTTCTTTCATTTAAATTTCTTAAGTAAACTAATCTTTCTTGAAATTTTCTTAAAACTTCATCTGATAACCCACCAGTTTGTTCTTTTCTATATCTTGATATAAATGGAACTGTATTTCCTTCATCTAAAAGATTTATAACATTTTCTACTTGACTTAATTTTATTCCAAGTTCTTCTGATATTCTTGCTTCAATATTAACCATTGATTAACCTCCTAAATTTATAACTACAATCTACATAATATAGTATATTATAATATTACAAATTTATCTAATTATATATAAAAACTACATCTTCTTATTAACATTAGAAGATGTAGTTTTTATATACCTATTTGTTTATTTCATTGAAGTTTACTAATTCTATTTTGTTTAATTTAATATAATTCTTCACCATATTACTAGTTAATGTTTTTAACTCTTTTGTTCTTTGAATACAATATGAGCTGTTGCTTATTATATAATCATCTAAATAGCCTGGATGGCACATTATTTCTAAAACTTTTATATCAATATTTTTTTCTAAAATATTGATAAATCCTTCTGGGTCAATATTCCCCAAATCATAGAAGCTTCCAATAAATTTATCTGTCTTTTTTATTTCTTCTGGAATACTTTTATTCTCTGCCTCTATTAATCTAACAGGAAGGTTATATTCTAATGCTAATTCTTTAACTACCTCCAAAACTTTAGGAATAGAATGAACATGGTGATGACTATCAATATGAGTTGGCTTTATTCCAAAAGAAAGAAATTTATTCATTTGACATCTAAACTCTTTTCTTATATCATCAATTTGGGCTAACTCCCTTATTTTATCCATTTTTAGAAACTTGCCATTTTCATCTACTAAAGAATTCACATCCTTTGCTAATGGATATCCTGCTGTTAAAACTAAGTGTATCCCTATTCCTAAATCTTTATATTCTCTTGAAATATCAACAGCATTTTTAGCACTTTCCATATTACACATTAATGTAGTAGACGTTACCACTCCATTTTTATGCGCTTCTATAATTCCTAGATTAACAGCTTTTGATATACCAAAATCATCTGAATTTACTATTAATTTCATTTTATATTTCTCCTTATTTTAATTCAAATTTAGGTAAATACTTTTTATGAGCCTCTAATAACTCATCAAATAATATTTTAGCAGCTTTATCTGATTGAACTAATGGATTTATAGTCATAGCGACTAGTCCTGCATTATAATCACCTTCTGCAGCAGCTTTTGCTCCCAAAATTTCAAAACTCTTTATTTGTTGTATTAATCCTCTTATTTGAACTGGTAAATGACCAATAGTTATAGGTTTAGGACCATCTTTAGTTATTATACAGCTTACTTCAACTGCAGAGTTATAATCTAAATCTGCTATAGCACCCTTATTTCTTGTATCAACTGGCTGTATATCACCCTTATCATTATAAATAGAGTTTATTAGTCTACAAGCAGCATCACTATAGTATGCTCCACCTCTTTCTTCTAATTGTGGTGGTTTAATATCCAAATTAGGATCCTTATATAATTCAAAAAGTTCACTTTCTAAAGCTTTAACAACTTCTGCTCTAGTACCATTTGCATTAAACTTTTCAAGTTCATTATTTAACATATAGTCTTTCATAAAATAATATTTTGAATAACTACAAGGTAATACTTCTAATCCTTGTAAAAATTCTTTTTGCCATTTAACTTCATCTATATTCTTAACCTCTGAACTCGCATCTGATTCAATTATTTTATCTATTACATTTTTAGTAACTAAATTTCCATCTAGATAAATATTTAATCCAAATACCATATGATTTAATCCTGCAAAGTCAATTCTTATTCTATTAAAATCAACACCTAAAAGCTTAGCAGTTGATTTTTCTAATCCTATTGGTACATTACATAATCCTATTACTTTATCTATTGCCCCATATTTTAATAAAGCTTCTGTAACCATTCCTACTGGATTTGTAAAGTTAATTAACCAAGCATTTGGACATAACTCTTTCATTTCCTTTGTAATATCTATTAATACTGGAATTGTTCTTAATCCCTTAAATAATCCACCTGCTCCATTTGTTTCTTGTCCAATATATCCATGACTTAAAGGGATCCTCTCATCTTTAATTCTAGCATCTAATAAACCTACTCTTAGTTGAGTCGTTACAAAATCTGCATCTTTTAGTGCCTCTCTTCTATCCAGAGTTAAATGAATTTCTATTGGTAATCCCGCTTTTTTAACCATTCTTTTTGCTAATTCACCAACAATTTCCAGCTTTTCTTTTCCATCTTCTATATCAACTAACCATAATTCTTTTATTGGGAGTTCATTATATCTTTTTATAAATCCCTCAACTAACTCTGGTGTATAACTTGAACCTCCTCCAATTGTAACAATCTTTAATCCACTCATCTTTAATACTCCTTTGAAAATTTCTCATACATATTAACAAACTGCTCGCCTAAATCCCTAACTGTTATTGCATTCATTAAATGGTCTTGTGCATGTACCATTAATAGTTCTATTGTAATTTTTTCTCCCCTAGCTTCATTTTGTATTAGTTCCGTTTGTATAGCATGAGCTTTTTTAAGTTCCTCATCCGCTTTTTTTATTAATTCTCTAGCTTTATCAAAATTATTATTTTTAGCTTCTTCTATTGCTTCCATAACATAACTTTTAGAATTTCCACCATTTATGATTATAGTCATTACTATCTCTTCCATTTTCATACTCTCACATCCCTCGTTAATACGTATTTAATCTTCTTATTATTCTTCTATATAATTTCCACTCTCAACATTTATTATTTCTTCTTCTTGAAGTTTTTGTTTATCCCACATACGGAAGAATGGATAATATATTAACATTGATACTACAAAGTTAACAAGTTGTAATACTACACCTGATATTTTCCCTCCAGTTGCTAAATACCCACTTATAAAAATAGGGGTTGTCCAAGGTACCGCTATTCCTACTGGCCTTGATACAAGCCCAGTTTCCATTGCAAAATATGATATTATTACCATAACCACTGGTGCTAGAACAAAAGGAAGCATTAACATAGGATTTAAAACTATCGGTGTTCCAAACATTATAGGTTCATTTATATTAAATAACCCTGAACCTATTGATAATCTTCCTAAAGACTTTAATTGTTTACTTTTTGCTCTATAGACCATTAATAATGTAAAGACTAATGTTGCTCCTGCACCACCTGCAAATATAAATATATCAAAAAATGTATTAGTTACTGTATTTGTCACTGGTTGACCTGCTTCAAATGCTAATCTATTGGCATCATTTAAAGTTATTAGAACTGGTCCTAGAACACCATTCATAATTGCTCCACCATGAATACCAAAGCACCAGAATAATCCAACTAATAAAGCATAAATTATTGCACCAAATAAACTATTTCCAAGTCCTGATAAAGGAGTACTTATAACAGTTGTTATAAGCTGATGTACATCTCCAAATGATGTAAGTTCTAGTAGTATTCTTACTATCCAAAAGAATGTTATACATATTGTTGCTGGTATTAATGCTGCAAATGATTGTGATACTGCTGACGGTACTCCTTTTGGCATTTTTATTACTATATCCTTTTGAATAACTTTTCTATATATTTCTGTTGATATTAATGCTACTATAATTGCTACAAATAATCCCTTACTTCCCATTAATGCTAATGGAATTCCCTTAACTATAATAGGATCTGCTGCACCTTCTTGAAGAAAGTTTATCTTATATGGTGTAACTAGGAAAAAGCATACTAATGCTATAATTGCACCTGATAATGCTTCAACCTTATATAAATTAGATAACCTATAAGCTATTCCAACTACCGCTATTAACCCCATTAAATCCATTGTAACTCCAACTACATAACCTAATTTATCTGCCCATAAATCACCAAATATTGAAGCCATAAATTCAGGATATCCAGGTATAGGTAAACTTGCAATTACTAAAAATAAAGATCCAACTATTGTTAATGGCATAACTAATAATAAACCATCTTTCATAGCTGATAAATGTTTTTGATCTGATATTTTTTCAGCTATAGGCATAAGTATTCTTTCTATTAATGAAACAATTTTATCCATATTAATTATCCCCTTTCAATTAAATCTAATGCTAATTTAAGTACTTTTTCTCCATCAACTCTTCCATAATCTACAGTATTTATTAAACTTACCGGTATAGAAAATTCTTCTGCTATTGTATTTATATATTTAAGCTTAAACCTAATTTGTGGGCCTACTAAAACTACATCTACATCTTTAATATGAGATTCTAAATCTGCTACAGATACTGCCCGTATTTTACTTTCTAATCCTTTTTTTTCTGCTGCTTCTTCCATTTTACTTACTAATAGACTGGTAGACATTCCAGCTGCACAACATAATAAAATTTTTACCATTATAATTCCTCCCTAAATATATCTCTAATTTTATAAGCTTATAATTACATTTATTTTATAAGCATTTTTCATGCCAAAATTCTAAATCTTTATATTATCTATGCTAATGCTTTAGTGTTTCAAACACTTTTTAAATAAACCATTCGTTGAAACACTAAAAAAATAGTGTTTTAACACTAATTAAAACACTATTTCTTTATCTCTATATTTCTAAGAAAAATTCTGTTATATAGCAATATTCATCTTGAGTAATGTGTATATTATATTTATTAGAAATAATCTCCAATTCTTTAACTACTAAATTATACATTTCTATATTATTATTTTTATACTCATTACTTTCTTTAAATTCTACATTTACATCTTCTTTTAAAAGTCTATCTACCATACAAGCAATATGTAATGCCATTGGTATAAATAATTCTGTACTTAAAATTTTATTAGTACTTTTTTGAAAACTAAATAATAAATTAACAACATCATTATAAAGAATTTCACCATCAGTATTTTTTATATGTTCCTTAAAGGTTTCTTTTAGTTCTTCATAAGTATATTTAATATCTATTATATCTTGTATTTTACTTATTGCTTTTAAACTTAACATTTCATCTAGTGTATATTGTGGAATATCAAGAGATAGTTTTAAAGAACTCACTATACATATAATTTCACTTTCTAGCTCTATATTTTTAATTGATTGATTAAATTCATTTTTATTATTAATGCTTAAAGGAATTATCTCAAAAATATTTTTATTATATCTTAATCGACCTTTAAGATATTTAGCCATAATTGATGCACTACCTTCTCCTGTAAGACATGCAGTTACAATTGAATACTTTCTTTTCTCTTTATTATCTTTAATAATATATTTAATATTTTCATCTCTACTTAAACTATTATATATATCCTCTAACTTTTCCCCCATAATAGCTTTTCTAGTCGCTTCTATAACATGAATTGTACTTACATTATTTATCTGTCTTGACTTTATATTAAACTCTTCCTCTAGTATTGTTCCAATTGAAACTAAAGATCCCATGTCTACCAAAAATAAGTATCCTTCCTCTTTATAATCATTTTTAATATACTCTCTTAATAACTGTAATATCTCAACTCTACTTTTATTTAATGGTAAATTTATTCCTATGGCATACTTTTCTTCTAGAATATCATTAGCTACTTTGGCCATTGATGTTGCTGTTGAATCACCATGACACAATACTATTACTCCAACCCTATTATTTGATTCAAGTGAACCTTTATCATTTCTAGTTAAAAATAAAGTAATATATCCAGCATCATCTATTGAAAGTGTTCTATCTAATTTTTCTTCTATTAATTTAATTATTTCTAATGCTGTTTCAAACTCTACCCTGTATTTTGTTCTAATATATAATAATTGGGGATTCATAACTCTTTTATTATAAGCTAACTGATTTATTGCAGTGTTTAAATACAACATAATTCCTATACTTGTATTTTTACTTATTTTTTTATTTAATTTCTTATAAACTAAGTCTTTGATATTATTCAATAATCCAATAATACTTTCATCAATTAAACTACCTAACATATTTTTATCATATTCATTAACATATGGTATATACTTGTTAAAATATTCATTGAACTCATTGTAAATAATCTTAGTAAAATCAACTTCGCTATTTTTAGCATCTCTTAATTCATGTACCTTATTTATTATAAGCTCATATATATTATCATTTATATTATCTTGATTTAGTAATTTTATATCCTCTTCTTGATTTATTGTTATATATTTACTATCTATATTCATATTATTAATTATTTCATCTATATTGCTAGATACATTAATATAATCTTCTATATATTTAGGTAAATCACATGAATTAATTTTAATAGATCCCTTTTTCTCTGTTAAAAAATCTGCATATACTTTGGCTGAAACCAATTGTATATCAGCTCTTAATTGCCCTATATTATTACTACATGGATATTTCAAAAATGCTTTTAAAGAGTTTATAGATATCTTTATATCTTGCTTAAATTTAAAACTTTCTTCTTTAAAAAAATTAATTATAAGATTAAGTCTCTCTTTATATCCTCTTTCTTTAAGATTAGGGATTCTAATAGTCATTGGAATTCTTCTAGTAAATGTATTTAATAATGTAGAATTAGGATCTTCTGTAGTTGCACATATTATAAGAACTTTCGCTTTCCTATCAAACTCTGTTTCTCCCAATCTTCTAAACTTACCTTGATCTAAAAATACGAAAAGCATTTCTTGACCTTCTGATGGTAACCTATGTACTTCATCTAAAAATAATATTCCATTATTAGCTTTTTCAATTAATCCTGGCTTATCCTCATTAGCTCCTGTATATGCTCCCTTTTTTATTCCGAATAACTGACTTAATAATAATTGTGGATTATTAACATAATCTGCACAGTTAAATACTATGAACGGAGCATTTTTTCTAATCCTTTTCACCTCAATAGAATATCTATGTACTAGTTCTGCAAACATAGATTTACCTACTCCAGTTTCCCCTAATATTAGCATATTCATTCCTTCAGGTGGATATAATATAGCAGCCTTTCCTTGATTTATAACTCCTCTTAAACTCGGATTTAATTTTATAAAGTTATCTAACGAACTATCTACAGCTTTAATATAATCGCTCTTCATTATATCTTTTTTCTCTTCAATTACTGGAAAATAAAGCACCGGTCTTCCATTTGATTTTCTTACTTTTCCTATCTCATATAATTTATTAAGTTCATTACTTATATTAGCTCTGCTTATTCCTAATTCATTAGCTAACTGTTGAGTTGTAATACCTTTACAACTGTAACTACTCATTTCCAATAGCTTTTCAAAAATTACTTCCTTCCTTTTCAACTTAACTAACATAATAATTTACCTTTCCAATATTAAGATAATGATATTTATTACAAAATAATATGTTATATAAGTATATAATATATTATTTTCCTATATTTTTCAAATTATGGATTATAAGTTTTCCACACTCTAATTAATAATTAAACATTAACTATATTTTTTAAAAATTTTTTAAAAATTTTGTAAAATCTTCTCGAAAACTATTTTTCTCTCTTTTCTATATACTATTGATATTATGTAAATTTATAGTTATAATTTAACTGTAAATATTTTACAAATAGGTGATGTTATGAATAAATTTATATTAATAATTAATAAGATTATAAATATTCTTTTAATACTTTTTATATCTTTTCTAATTTTAAATGAATATTATGTTATTCAATTTTCGGATACACTTAAAAATGTTTTTGTATTTCTAACACTTATATTAGTTTTATTATCTTCTACTAAAGAAATTATAACTAGTAGCTCTGGTCTTTCTAAATTTATAAATTGTATAATACTTTTTTGTACAATTGTAGGTGGAGTTTTTTCTATAGTAAATAAACAACTTAATATATTTATATATATATGTCTACTATTCTCAGTAACATATGGCTTCGTAGATTTAGTATATAAAAAAGCTTAATTATTTATTATAAACTCTATTTTTAATAATCTTTCATAATATTACTCTTTAGATAATAGTATTAATTAGAACTATTATTTAAGGAGTTTTATTTTATGAAGAAAAAAATTATTTACTCAGCATCCTTAACAGTTTCAATTATATGTTTAAGTATCTCTATATTTTTTAATTTTACATACTCACCTTTTAATTCAGAAAATGTAAAAAATAATATAGCAATATTTTCATCTGACACTTATAAAGGTAGATTACCGGGAAGTGCTGAAAACAATTTAATCGGTGAAGTTATTAGAAAGAACTTTGAAGATAACAAACTTATTCCTCTTAATGACACTTACAGAGAGGACTTTAAAACACTTTGTCCAGTTCCTACTAACACTAGCCCTAATATGCAAATTTCTTCTAATGGAGTTATTGTTGAAAAATTAAAATATGGAGTAGATTTTAAAGAAGATATGCTAAACTTTAAAAAGAATAGTGTAACTTTTTCTAAAAGTGACAAAATCAACATGTACACTAATTCAATCGACGTAATTACCGAAAATGGAAAGTTTTTATTTTACGTTTCTCCTGATAAAGATTTATCTTTTAGAAGTTCATTTGTTAGTAATTTTCCTTATGATATGGTAATTATGATTACCACTAATACCTATAATAAAATTTTAGATTCAGTTCGTGCTGGTTTAGAAGTATCAGTATCTATTCCTTTCTCCACTGAGGAAAAAAGTATTTCTAATATTGTAGGTGTTATAAAAGGACGATCTGAAAAATTACCACCTCTTATACTTACTGCTCATTATGATCATTTAGGTAAAGATGGTTTAGGAAATACCTATTATGGAGCATTAGATAATGCATCTGGAACTTCCTTCTTACTAGAGCTTCAAAGAAGTCTATCTACTTATGGAAAACCAAAACGTGATATTATCTTTGTTGCTTTAAATGCTGAAGAGTTTGGATTATTAGGTTCTAAAGAATTTGCAGAGAAAAATATAGATAAAATAAAAGGAGCTGAAGTAATAAACTTTGATATGATAGGTAGTGACGGTTTTCCTATTACATTTATGCAAGGTCTATCTTTTAAAGAAAAAAATTCAGATCTTCTAAAAACTGTTGAAAAAAGTTCAAAGAAAAATAATGTAAGCTATGAAATTACTTATCAAGATTCAAGTGACCATGCAAGTTTCAATAATTTAGGTATAGATTCCTTAAGCTTCTGTCACAGTGATATGTCAAAAATTCATACACCAAATGATAAATATGATTATATAAGTACCACTGCTATAGATAGTGCTTATTCAGTTGCTAAGGATGTTATAAATAAATCTAGTTATGGATTTATTAATATATTCTTACACTCAAAATATTCAATATTATTATTTTCTATATTATTAGGTTTTATTTTATCAGCACCATTTATAAATAAATTTAAATCATTAAAAAAGTTTAAGTAAAAGGATGGGGAATTTATCCCCATCCTTTTATAAAAATAATCCAAATGTTATAATGAATGTTGCAAATACTATTGATACCATTGACATAAGCTTTATTAATATATTTAATGATGGTCCTGTTGTATCCTTAAATGGATCTCCAACAGTATCCCCTACTACTGCTGCCTTATGACAATCTGAACCTTTCCCTCCAAGAACTCCTGATTCAATATATTTCTTTGCATTATCCCATGCACCACCTGAATTAGCCATCATAATTGCTAATACAAATCCTGTTACTGTTGATCCTGCAAGTAAACCAGCTACTCCATTCGGCCCTAAAAATATTCCAACTATTAAAGGTGTTAAAATAGCTACTGCAGCTATTGCTATAAGTTCTTTTTGAGCTGATTTAGTACATATATCAACACAAGCTGCATAATCTGGCTCTGCTTTTCCTTCCATAAGACCCTTAATTTCTTTAAATTGCCTTCTTACTTCTACAACTATCTTTCCTGCTGCTCTTCCAACTGCATTCATAGTTTTAGATGCAAATAAAAAAGTAACCATTCCACCTATAAATAGTCCTATAAGAACTTGTGGATTTAATACTGATAAATTAAATGTAAATTCTACTTTTCCACTTTTAACTATATTTTCTACTGAATCTTTATATGCCGCAATAAATGCTAGTGCTGTTAAAGCTGCTGAGCCTATTGCAAATCCTTTTCCTGTAGCTGCAGTTGTATTTCCTAATGAATCTAATGCATCTGTTCTCTTTCTAACCTTCGGATCCTGATTTGACATTTCTGCTATTCCACCTGCATTATCTGCAACTGGTCCATATGCATCTGTAGCTAAAGTTATTCCTAAAGTCGATAACATACCTACAGCTGATATTGCTATTCCATACAAACCTAAATTAAAGTCTTTCATTCCACCTGCTAAACTAAAGCTTATTAATATAGATATTGAAACTACTATTACAGGCATAGCAGTTGACATCATCCCTAATGATAATCCATTTATTATAGTTGTTGCAGCGCCTGTTTTAGTTGCTTCTGCAAGTTTCTTAGTTGGGCTATAGTTATCACTAGTATAATACTCGGTAAAATATCCTATTAAAATTCCTGCTATAAGTCCTGATAATATACTAAAATATATTCCTATATGTTCCATTCCTAATATTGATTTAACTAAGAAAAATGCTCCTATAGCTACAATTATTCCTGATGCATAAACACCTCTTCTTAAAGCTCCTAATAAATTTTTTTGAGTAGCATCTTCTTTAGATCTTACAAAAAACGTTGAAATAACTGATGCTACTACTCCAAGACTTGCTACAAGTAAAGGTACTGTAACACCTTTCATACCTAGTCCTGCTGCCACTGCTAAGGCTGTTGATGAAACTAATGACCCCACATAAGATTCATATAAATCTGCTCCAAGCCCTGCTACATCTCCTACATTATCTCCTACATTATCAGCTATTACTGCTGGATTTCTCGGATCATCTTCTGGTATACCAATTTCAACTTTTCCAACTAGGTCAGCTCCAACATCTGCAGCCTTTGTAAAAATTCCTCCTCCAACTCTAGCAAATAATGCCATTGAAGATGCACCCATACCAAAGGTTAACATTGTTGATGTTATTTGCGCAATCCTTTCTATTTCAGGTAATGCTTTATAATACCAACTAAGTATATAATACCATATACCTAAATCTAAAAGACCAAGTCCTACAACTACTAATCCCATTACTGACCCACTGGCGAAAGCAACCTTTAAAGCACCATTAAGACTTTTCTTAGCTGCATTTGTAGTTCTTGAATTAGAGTTTGTAGCTACCTTCATTCCTAAAAATCCACTAAGCCCTGAGAAAAAACCTCCTGTAATAAAAGCAAAAGGTACAAATATAGATACATATCCCATTCTACTTAATACAAAGAATATTATAAACATTCCTATAAAAAATATCGAAATACCTTTATATTGTCTAATTAAATATGCATTTGCACCTTTTCTTATACTCTCTGCTATTTTTTTTATAGCATCTTCTCCTTCGTCCATTTTAAAAATAGTAATTGCTAGGTATGCCGCAAATAATAAAGCAATAGTTGCTCCTATTGGAACAAAAATAATAAGATCCATTATAACTCCTCCTTATATAAGAATCCTTCTTTTCGTTATATTTTATGAATCTTATTATAGTAATAGAATATTGTTAATAAAAAAAGAGTGCTAGAACATTGCTGTCTCCTACACTCTTAGTACATTTTATTAAATAATAATTTACTTACTACTTTCTTTTAGATATGCGGTAATAAAATTATCAATTTCTCCATTCATAACTGAACTTAAATTAGCTGTTTCTTCATTAGTTCTATGATCTTTAACCATATTATATGGATGGAACACATATGAACGTATTTGGCTTCCCCAACCCATATCCTTTAATTCTCCAGTAAGATCCTCTATTTTTTCTTTATGTGCTCTTTCTTTTAATTCTATAAGCTTTGACTTTAACATAGCCATAGCAGTATCTTTATTTGAAAATTGGCTTCTTTCGTTTTGACATTGTACAACTATACCTGTAGGTAAATGAGTTATTCTAATAGCTGATTCTGTTTTATTAACGTGTTGACCTCCAGCTCCACTAGCTCTAAAGGTATCGATCTTTAAATCTTCCGTTCTAATATCTATATCTTGATCCTTTGTAAGTTCTGGTAATACTTCAATAGATGCAAAAGATGTTTGCCTCTTACCATTAGCATTAAATGGAGATATTCTAACAAGTCTATGTACTCCTTTTTCAGCCTTTAAATATCCATATGCAAACTCTCCCTTAACTTTAAGAGTTACGCTTTTTATACCTGCTTCATCTCCTTCAAGATAGTCTATTGTTTCTACCTTAAAGAATTTCTTTTCGCACCATCTTGTGTACATTCTAAGTAACATTTCAGTCCAATCATTAGCATCTGAACCTCCAACACCTGCATGTAAAGTTAAAATAGCATCATTTCTATCATATTCTCCTGATAAAAGCATTTCTATTCTATATTCTTCTACTTCTTTTTCTATTGCCTTTATTTCACTTATTATCTCATTAGCAGACTCTTCATCGTCTCCCTCTATAAGTTCTATTAAAACTTCTACATCCTCAAGTCTATTACTAATAGAATCATATCTCTCTATTTTATCTTTTATCCTCTTAGTTTCTTTTGTTACTTCTTCTGCTCTTTTTATATCATCCCAAAATCCTTTTTCTTGCATTTGAAGTTCTAATTCTTTAACTTGTTTCTCTAATGCATCTTTGTCAAAGAGAAGCCCCCACTTCTTTTATGCTCTTTTTAATATCACTAAGTTTTGTTAGCTCAGTTTCTAATTTTATTAGCACTTAATCACATCCTATCTAATTATTTAAATAATACATTATATTTTCATTTAAAAAAGTGCCCTAAGGCACTTTTTTATTATACTTCTCTACCACAACAGTTCTTATACTTTTTGCCACTTCCACAGCTACAAGGTTCGTTTCTTCCAATTTTATCTTCATTTCTTACTGGTTCTTTTTTACTTTCAGTACCCTCTCCGCTTCCATGACTTGCTGATGTTTCTTCTGCAACCTTTTCTCTTTCAACTGGTTTTTCCATTTGAATATGGAATAGGAATTTCACTGTGTCAATTTTAATTCCTTCGATCATTTCTTCAAACATTGCACTACCTTCCATTTGGTATGCTTGTGTTGGATCTAATTGTTTATATGCTCTTAATCCAATACCTTGCTTTAAATGATCCATATTATCTATATGTGTCATCCATTTTTGGTCAACAGTTCTTAAAAGAACTACTCTTTCAATTTCTCTAAGTCTTTCTTCACCAAACTCTAACTCTTTAGAGTTATAGATTTCCATTAATATGCTTGTTAATTTTTCTTTTATTTCATCATTTGATAAACTAGCTAACTCTTCAACTGTAACTCTTCCATGTGGTAAACATATATCTTCTAAGTATTTTATTAACTTTCCTAATTCTTCTTCATAGTTTTCTTCAGAACCATCTAAATGAGCTGAAACTGAATCAGATACAACCTCTGAAATCATGCCTTGAATTTGTTCCTTAAGATCTTTACCTTCTAAAACTTCAGTTCTTTGTCTATAAATAACCTCTCTTTGCATATTCATAACATCATCATATCCAATAAGGTTCTTTCTTATATCAAAGTTATTTCCTTCAACTTTTCTTTGAGCATTTTCTAAAGCCTTACTTACCATCTTGTGATCTATTGCTTCATCATCTTCAAGTCCTAACTTTTCCATTAATCCTTGAATCTTTTCTGATCCAAATATTCTCATTAAATCATCTTCTAATGAAATAAAGAATGTTGATTCTCCTGGATCTCCTTGACGCCCTGATCTACCTCTTAACTGATTATCTATTCTTCTTGATTCATGTCTTTCAGTACCAATAATCTTAAGACCACCAGCTTCAACAACACCTTCTCCAAGTTTTATATCAGTACCTCTACCTGCCATATTTGTAGCAATTGTAACCATTCCAAATTCTCCTGCATGAGAAATTATTTCGGCTTCTTGCTCATGATATTTAGCATTAAGTACTTGATGCTTAATACCTCTCTTTTTAAGTAAAGCTGAAAGTATTTCTGATTTCTCAATACTTACTGTACCTACTAAAACTGGTTGACCTTTTTTATTAGATTTTGCTATTTCTTCAATAATAGCATTATATTTTCCTATTGTATTTTTATAAATTAAATCAGTATTATCAAGTCTAGCAATAGGTCTATGCGTTGGTATTTCAATAACGTCTAATGCGTAAATTTCTCTAAATTCATTTTCTTCTGTTAAAGCAGTACCAGTCATTCCTGATAATTTTTTATACATTCTAAAATAATTTTGGAATGTTATTGTAGCTAAAGTTTTAGATTCTCTTTCTATTTTAACTCCTTCTTTAGCTTCTATAGCTTGATGAAGTCCATCTGAGTATCTTCTTCCTTCCATAAGTCTACCTGTAAATTCATCAACTATTATTACTTGACCATCCTTTACCATGTAGTCTTTATCTATTTTCATTGAATAATTAGCCTTTAATGCTTGAGTTATATAGTGTTGTAATTCAAGATGTTCTGCATCTGCATAGTTCTCTATTCCAAACGCTCTTTCAGCTCTTTGAACCCCTTCATCTGTTAACATTACAGCATTTGCTTTTTCATCGATTGTAAAATCTCTTTCTGCTAATAATTGTTTAACAAAATTATCTGCTACGCTATAGAATTTAGTTGATTTTTCTCCTGCTCCTGAAATAATAAGAGGAGTTCTAGCTTCATCAATAAGAATTGAGTCAACTTCATCTACAACTGCAAAATTTAATCCTCTTTGAACTCTTTCTTCTTTATATACAACCATATTATCTCTTAGATAATCAAATCCAAATTCATTGTTTGTTCCATAAGTAATATCTGCACCATATGCTTCTCTTCTTTGATCAGAAGTTAAATCATGTACTATACATCCTGATGTTAATCCTAAAAAGCTATATAATTGTCCCATCCATTCTTGGTCTCTTTTTGCAAGATAATCATTAACTGTAACTAAGTGTACTCCATTTCCAGTTAATGCATTTAAATAAAGTGGTAATGTTGCAACTAAAGTTTTACCTTCACCTGTTCTCATTTCAGCTATTCTACCTTGATGTAAAACCATACCACCAATTAACTGAACTCTATAATGCTTCATTCCAAGCACTCTAGAAGACGCTTCTCTACAAACTGCAAAAGCTTCTGGTAAAATATGTTCTAATGACTCTCCATTAGCAATTCTCTTCTTAAATTCATCTGTCTTAGCCTTTAATTCCTCGTCAGATAATTTTTGCATACTTTCATCTAATGCCTCTATTTGATCTGCAGTTTTTTGTAGTTTTTTTACTTCCTTTTCACTATATGTTCCAAATAATTTTTCTAAGAATCCCATATTTCTTATCCTTTCAATAGTACTCTATTTTATATGTTGAGTTCATTTATTTTTGAATATTCTATATCATTTATAAATTATACCATTTCACCCCTTATTAATTCAAGAAAATAAAGCAATATTTGCTTTTATCAAAAAAAGAAGTGCTTATGCACTTCCTTTTAAATATATTCTGGTTCTAGTAAACCGTAATTTCCATCTTTTCTTTTATACATAACACATATTTTATTTTCATCTGAATCTTGATATACAAAGAAACTATGTCCAAGTAACTCCATTTGCAATACTGCCTCTTCAACTGACATTGGCTTTACTCCAAATTTCTTAATCTTCACTACCTTTCCATCTGTTTCAACAATATCTTCTTCAATAGCAACCTCATCTATTTGAGGGAATCTTAATGATTCATTATTTCTTCTTGAAAGTTTTGTTCTTTGTTTTCTTATTTGTCTTTCAAGCTTTAAAGCTACCAAATCTATAGACTTATACATATCCTCTGTAGATTCCTCTGCTCTTAAAATAACACCATTAAATGGTATTGTAACTTCTACTGTTTGCCTGTTTTTTTGTACAGATAGTGTAGCTTTTGCAGTTACATCAGGTGAGAAATACCTATCCATCTTTGAAATCTTTTTTTCTACCATCTCTTTTAATGCTGGTGTTAACGCGATATTTTTTGCCATTACTGAAACTTTCATATAAGGTCATCCCCTCTCTTTAAGTTCTAAGTTTATTCCTTAGAAGATTTCAAATTTATTTATTTCTTGTCTATATTATACCCCTTTATACGACTTTAAAACAAGTTCAATATTGCCAATTTACTGAAAATTCTCTCTATTTTACTCTACATAACTTCTATTTACTTTATATTTTATAAAAATAAAAAAGACCATTAATTACCATGAATTAATGATCCTTTTTATATAATGTTAGCTGACCTGGCTTTTGCCCCCACACTCGCCTACTGGAGCTTTTGCTACCCGGACTTAACCTCTCACTACTCACACTCTCAACTATTAATTGGTAGGACTTACCTCTATACCGCACCATGCTCATTAGAATCTTTGCCTAACTTACGTGGATCGTTTCGCCTGCGACTGGCATCGACTTTCATCCACAGACCTAACATTACATTAATATATTATATATTACTTTTAGAAACTGTCAATATATTTATTGTACAAGCTTCGTATTTTTTTAAAATTTTTTCGCATTCTTTAAGAGTTTCTCCGGTTGTTACAACATCATCTATTAATATTATATTTTTATCTTTAACATCTTTTGGATTTTTAATATCAAATGCTCCTATAACATTTTCCGCTCTTTCTTCCTTAGATAGGGTTTTTTGTTCCTTGGTTTTTCTAACTTTAATTAATCCTTTACTAATTGGTATATTAAATTTTTTAGATATATTTTTTGCCATTACTTCACACTGATTAAACCCTCTAATCTTTAATGATTCTTTACTTATTGGAACATAAAATATAATGTCTGCCTCTATTTTATTTTCTTTTATTAATTTACATAAATAATCACTCAGTATTTCTCCTGCATAAAAATTCTTTTTATATTTAAAAGCTAAAATTAATTTTTTTATTGTTCCTCCATAATGTGCATATGAAATAATCCCAGTATTGTCTGTTATTCTTTTTATTTTATTATTACATTTATAGCAAAGTCCAACGTGGTCCTCTTCCCCACAAGTAATACATTTATTTTCAGGTGGATATATTATATCTAATAATCCATCTATAATTATTTTTATTTCTTTAATAATCCTTTTTCCCATATAATTTTATTAAACCGTCTAGATATATTCTTAGTTTCATCCATATCATTAGATATATCCTTAGAAACTAATAGAATTTCGCCTGGTTTTTTAATATCCTTTCCTAAAACTGCACATAAATATAAGAGTTTTTTATAATTATAAAAAATATCATCTGCAAATAAGACTATTATATCTAAGTCATCTATTTTTCTTATATATTCTGATATATTATTTGTAATTATAAAAATACTTTTGTTTTTCTTATTTACAATATCCTCTATATTCTTAAATGATTCTCCTTTTAGATATTTGATAGGTTTTACATCCTTTATTTTAAGTGAATTTATATAATATTTATAAACCTTCTCTAACTTTTCCTCTGATGGAACACAAATAACTATTTTTCTTTTGTTATTTTTAAACCATATTAGATAATCATATAGACTATATGGAATATCTTCATCTAATTTTACTCTTGTATTTAATATTCTCGGTTCAATAAATGGTCCTTTTTTTAATAATGGTGATACTTCTATACTGCTCCCCATAGATACTATTTTTTCTATTGAATACACTATAATTCTTCTACTGAATAAATACTGATATTCTATTATTTCTATTAAATCTTCCCTAGTTGTAACTGAAAATTTACTAATATCATCAACAATACATAGATCATAATATCCTTTTACATAATTTACATTTTTGAAATTAACAAAAGTTACACTTGTATCTGCTTCTCCTTTATCCAAATATGAGTATGTCAAATTATTATTAATTAGTTTTATGCTTTTTATTAAGATATCATTTATAGTATTACCGCCCCATATATACAATACTTTTTTCTTAGATCTAGTAACTTCATTAATTATGCTTGAATATATTAAAGAACTGTTATATGGACACGTAATTATAGTTAATAACTTTGATTGTCTAACATACCATTTATTTATTTTAGTAACACAATTGTTAAATTCCTTTAGATTAACTATATTTTCATCCCCCATTTTAATTCTCCTTACTCCTCACTAAACATATCTTTTGATGTTATATCTAATATTCGATCTTTTAAAGATGAATATCTCTCCATACTTTTTGTATTAGAAACCATATATTTTAAAGCTTTTGGAATTCCTACTACTACTACTAATTCTTTTGCTCTTGTTATTGCTGTATATAAAAGATTCCTGTTCATTAAAAATGGTGATCCCATAAAAGCTGGTGTTATTATTACTTTAAACTCACTTCCTTGACTTTTATGAATTGTAATTGCATATGCTAGTTCTAACTCATCTAAATAAATATAATCATAAACTACTTTTCTTTCGTCATCAAAAATTATTGTAAAGGTCTTTTCCTCTTCATTTATGCTTTGTATAAACCCCATATCACCATTAAATACACCTACACCTTCATTTTCTCCATTACCATTTATTCTAAACCATTTAAGGGAATAATTATTTTTTGTCTGCATTACCTTATCCCCTTCTCTAAATAGCATTTCTTTTAAAACTTTTTCTTTTTTATATTTCTCTGGTGGATTTAACACCTCTTGTAGTTTATTATTTAAATTTTGTACACCTAACGCACCTTTTCTTGTTGGTGTTAATATTTGCATATCTCTTAATTTATCCCATCTTGAATTAAATTTAGGTAATCTTCTATTAATTAAATCTATTACAGTATATAATATTGCATCTATGTCTTCTTTGTTCTCAAAGAAAAAATCTCCATCTTTTTTATTAATATATGGCATTTCTCCACTGTTTATTTTATGTGCATTAGTTACAATCATACTTTCTTTACCTTGTCTAAAGATATCTTTTAATCTAACTATCTTTATAAAGTTACTTTCTATTAAATCCTTTAAGACATTTCCTGCTCCAACTGATGGTAATTGATCCGCATCTCCAACTATAATTAATCTAGTTCCTAATTTTATAGCCTTTAAAAGATTTTGCATAAGCATTATATCTATCATTGATGCTTCATCTATTATTATTACATCTCCTTCTAAAGGTGATGATTCTCCTCTTCCAAAAAATGAATTTTCCTCTTCACTTACTCCCATTTCAAGTAATCTATGTATTGTTTTAGACTCTCTGCCTGTTGATTCTGTCATTCTCTTTGCAGCTCTGCCTGTTGGTGCACCTAACAATACCTTCATTCCATTATTTTCATATATCTCAATAATAGCTTTGATTATTGTAGTTTTACCTGTACCTGGTCCTCCAGTTATTATTTCTATACCATTTTCAAAGGCCCCTATAATAGCTTCTCTTTGTGATGGCGCAAATTGTATATTATTTTTCTTTTCAAAAGTTTCTATTTCAAATTCAACATCAGTATTTATAGTTCTAAAATTTTCAATACTTAAGGTTATTATCTTATTTGTAACTCCAAGTTCACAATAGTAATATGGTAATAAAAATACAGCTTCTATATTATTTATTTTATCAACTTTTATCTTTCCTTCTAAAGATGAGTTATATATGTTTTCCTCAACAAGATCTTTTGATACCATCAATACTTTAGAAACGTCCTCTATAAGTAAATCCTTTGGCATATATGTGTTTCCAGCTGCCGAAAATTGATTTAATACATATCTTATTCCGCTTTGAACCCTAAATACAGATGTATTTTCTACCCCTAAGCTTTTTGCAATTCTATCTGCTGTTATAAATCCTATACCTGAAATTTCATCACAAAGTATATATGGATTTTCTGAAACTATACTCTTAGCTTCTGGACCAAATTTTTTATATATTTTTATACATTGATTTGAAGACATTCCATGACTCTGAAAATAAATCATTATATCTTTTAAATCTTTCTGTTCTATATATGATTCAAAAATTATTCTAAATTTCTTTTCTCCAATTCCCTCTATCTCTTGTAATCTTTCAATATGATTATCTAAAATATCTAAAGTATCTTCTTTAAATTTTTCAACAATTTTTTTAGCTGTTACAGGTCCTATTCCATGAATTACTCCAGTACTTAAATACTTCTCAATTCCTTCAATTGAAGTTGGAAGTATTTCTTCATATTCCTCTATATTAAATTGACGTCCAAATTGTTTATGTAGTACCCATTGTCCTTTTAATTTTACATGCTGACCTTCTTTTAAAAAAGGAACTATTCCAACAGCATTTATAGTTTCTTTATCAATACTTATTTTAGAAACAACATACCCTGTATCTTCACTTTTAAATACAATAGCTTCTACAATTCCATTTAGAACTTCCATACTATCTCTCCAAATCTTTTAAGCGTATTTTAATCTTAATAATTTTATTATATAATTATAACATAACATAAAAAGTAAAAATTATTTATATGCAAATATAAATAACAAAATAACATGGAGGTGTTTATATGTTAATTAAAAACTGTAATATTATCTTTTTAGATAAAATAGAAAAAGGTTCAGTTTTAATTGAAAATGGTAAAATTAAAGAAATTAATCCTACTACTGAAGTGTCTAATGAAATTATAGATGGAGAAGGTCTTTACTTATCACCTGGTTTTATTGATGTCCACATTCACGGTGCAGCTGGATATGATACTATGGACGGTACATACGAGGCTATTAATGAAATATCTAAGGCTATAGTAAAACACGGTACTACAGCTTTTACTCCAACTACTATGACAGTATCAATAGATGCTATAAGACAATCTATGAAGGTAATTAAAGAAGCTAAAGAAAACGGTACCGATGGTGCTATTGTTTTAGGTGCTCATTTAGAAGGACCTTTTATAAGCCCAAATGCTATTGGTGCTCAAAATCCAAAGTTCTTAATTTCACCAACAATCGAAAATTATGATGCTATGGTTGGAGAAGCAAATGATGCTGTAGTTTCTATCACAATAGCTCCTGAAGTCCCTGGCGCAAAGGAATTAATTAAATATTTATCAGCTAAAGGAATAGTTTGTTCAATGGGCCATACAAAAGCTACTTATGCAGAAGCTATGGAAGGAATTAAATGTGGATGTTGTCACTCAACACACCTTTTTAACGCTATGACTCCATTTGCTCATAGAGAACCAGGAGTTGTTGGTGCAATATTTGATAGTGAAATAACTACAGAAACTATTTCAGATGGAATTCATATATCATACCCATCATTAAGAATAGCTTATAATCAAAAGACTACTGATAAGGTTCTTCTTGTAACTGATGCTATGATGGCATGTAGTATGCCAGATGGTATGTATTCTTTAGGAGGTCAAGATGTTGTTGTATCTGATGGTGCAGCAAGATTAACTACTGGTAGCTTAGCCGGATCTGTTCTTACTTTAGATAAAGCAATTAGAAATGTCTATAAAAATGTTGGATATCCTTTATACGAAGTAGTTAAAATGGCTACATTTAATGGAGCAAGACACTGTAAGGTTGAAACTAAAAAAGGCCTTATTAAAGAAGGTTTTGATGCTGACTTAGTATTATTTGATGAAAACATAAATGTTAAGAAAGTAATAGTTTCCGGGAAGGTAGTTCATTCAGAAAAATAATATAAAATTACTAAACATTTTATTATTCTGAATTTTAATAATTTATAAGTCATTAAAATAAGCCACTTGTAAATAAATTTTTATTACAAGTGGCTTATTCTTATTATTTATAATTAAATAAATTTATTATATTACTTTAATAATATCTTATTTAATTAAAGATGTTTCTTTATTTCTTCAACTTTATTTAATTGTTCCCATGGAAGGTTTAAATCATTTCTTCCAAAATGTCCATAAGCTGCTGTTTGTTTGTATATAGGTCTTCTTAATTCTAAATCTCTTATAATAGCACCTGGTCTTAAGTCAAAAGTCTTTTCTACTATAGAAACTATTTCCTCTTCTGTCTTTTTACCAGTTCCAAATGTTTCTACTTCTATTGATACAGGCTTAGCAACTCCAATTGCATATGCTAATTGAATTTCTAATTTATCAGCAACTCCAGCTGCTACTAAATTCTTAGCAACCCATCTAGCTGCATAAGCTGCTGATCTATCAACCTTAGTTGGATCTTTACCTGAAAAAGCACCACCACCGTGTCTTCCATATCCACCATAAGTATCAACTATTATTTTTCTTCCTGTTAAACCTGAATCCCCTTGTGGGCCACCAACTACAAATCTTCCTGTTGGGTTAATATAATACTTAGTATTATCATCTAATAATTCAGCTGGAACTACTGCTTTTATAACATGTTCCATTAAATCTTTTCTTATTTGCTCTTGTGTAACTTCTTCTCCATGTTGAGTTGATATTACAATAGCATCAATTCTTATTACCTTATTATCATCATATTCAACTGTAACTTGAGTCTTTCCATCTGGTCTTAAATATGATAAAGTTCCATTCTTTCTAACTTCTGATAATCTTCTTGATAATCTATGAGCCATAGCTATTGGTAATGGCATAAATTCTTCAGTTTCATTAGTAGCAAAGCCAAACATCATACCTTGATCTCCAGCCCCTACTGCTTCAACATTATCTTTATTTCCTTCTCTTGATTCTAATGCTTCATCAACACCCATAGCAATATCTCTTGATTGTTCATCTATTGAAGTTAATACTGAACATGTATCACAATCGAAACCAAATTTAGCTCTATCATAGCCAATTCCCTTAATTGTTTCTCTAACAACTTTTGGAATATCTATGTAACAATTAGTTGAGATTTCTCCCATAACTAATACCATTCCAGTTGTAACTGCTGTTTCACAAGCTACTCTAGCGCTTGGATCTTTTTCTAGTATACTATCTAGTACTGCATCTGAAATTTGATCGCAAATTTTATCTGGATGTCCTTCTGTAACTGATTCTGATGTAAAAAGTCTTCTCATTTTAACATTCTCCTTTCAATTTATTTGATATTAATCCTATATTAAAAATTTATAAAAGTATATTCTATATAGATAATAAAAAAAGCCTCTTCGATAAGAAGAGACTATACTAAGTCATACTCTTTCTTATCTTGCAAAATTACATTTTGCTGGAATTGGCACCTTTGTGATAATCACAGGTTGCCGGGTTTCATAGGGCCCTTTTCCCTCCGCCTCTCTGGATAAGAACTAATATCAAATTTTCATGATTTAGATTATAACAACTTTTATAATATTGGTCAACTATATTTTATAAAATTATTAGCTTTTATTTAATAGAAATGTATGGTTTAAAGTATTATAAATAAAAATCCACCAGCTTAGCTGGTGGTATTTCCTAAGCCCTATAAGGGCCTCTTACCTGCATTGCGCCTTAAGGCGCTTAAATTGGTTCGCCAGCCGCATACTATGTTACTTGCTACCCTTAAAAGGGTCCATATATTCTTTCATACTTATTTGATCTGAAATCATATCTTCTTTTTCTTGATTTCTTATATATTCTTCAATTGCCTTTCTATTTCTTCCTACTGTATCCACATAAAATCCACGACACCAAAAATGTCTATTTCCATACTTATACTTCAAGTTTGCAAATCTTTCAAAAATCATAAGACTACTTTTTCCTTTTAAAAATCCTACAAAGCCTGATACACTCATCTTTGGTGGTATCTCAACCAACATATGTATATGATCAACGCATACATGCGCCTCGATTATAGTTACACCTTTCCACTCACATAACTGTCTTAATATTTTACCTATTTCTTTTTTCTTTTCTCCATATAGCTCTTTCCTCCTATACTTAGGCGCGAATACTATATGATATTTACAATTCCATTTTGTATGTGATAAACTATTACTATCCATTACGGATGCCTCCTTTGGTTATTAAATTTGGCTGTCGAACCTAGTTTAATTATACCAAAGGAGGTTTTTATTTCCTACTGACCGCTAAAGCTTTTCGGAACTCACCTGCATAGCAGGTGGTTTTCATTAAACAAAAATAAAAAGCAAGAAATATTTCTTGCTTTTGTGGTGGGGGAGGACGGATTCGAACCATCGAAACGAAACGTAACAGATTTACAGTCTGCCCCCTTTGGCCACTCGGGAACTCCCCCATTCTTGGAGCTGGCAATAGGAATCGAACCTACAACCTGCTGATTACAAGTCAGCTGCTCTACCGTTGAGCCATGCCAGCATATTATTCTTTTGTTAATTATTTAAGTGGTGGGCACAACAGGGATCGAACCTGTGACCCTCTGCTTGTAAGGCAGATGCTCTCCCAGCTGAGCTATGCGCCCTTAAATATAAAATGGTGGGGGAGGACGGATTCGAACCATCGAAACGAAACGTAACAGATTTACAGTCTGCCCCCTTTGGCCACTCGGGAACTCCCCCATTTTATGGAGCTGGCAATAGGAATCGAACCTACAACCTGCTGATTACAAGTCAGCTGCTCTACCGTTGAGCCATGCCAGCATATTATTAAAAAGTTAAATAATGGTGGGGGAGGACGGATTCGAACCATCGAAACGAAACGTAACAGATTTACAGTCTGCCCCCTTTGGCCACTCGGGAACTCTCCCATTTTTAACTTTTCATTAGTTTTCTTTGCCAATCAACTATATCTGTCTGACTGACAATGATTAGTATATATTCAAAGCATATTAATTTCAAGTTGCTTTTTATACCTTTACATAAGTTTATTCTTGTTATACTTTATTTTTCTTTTGTTTTCTTCGTTTTAATGCTACCAATTGAATTTTATCATATTTCTATATCTATTTCTTTAAACTTTAGATATTTACTAAGTATCTCTTTAAATTCTTCATAATCATTGCTAGACATCCTTTTCTTAAGCAATAACATTCCTTCTTTTATAGCATTCTTATTTTCTCCATTTTTAAATAAATCATTAACTTTTATTATATCAACAGCTGATAGTTTATTAAGTAAATTATTTATTTTTATACGCTCTTCTTTTGTTATTTCTCTTGTTATCTCTTCGAAGTTTATTTTAAATTTATCAACTTCATTTAATACCTGAACAATCTCTTCTTTTGAATTTTCTATAATACCTTTAGATTCATTTATAACTGCTATTGAATTCTTATTTTTTTCATTAACTTCTTTTATTATTTCTATTTTACTAAATTCTTCTTTTATATCATTATCCTTTAAAGGTTCCCAAAACAATAATGTATATATAGGGATACTTGCACTTACAATTACTACAGATATATATATTAAAACTTTTCTCATATAATCTCCTCCTTTTTATTAATTCATTTCCATATTATGTTTTTTTATACAATTTATTATAATTCTCTTGTTTTAAACATATATATTTAGAGTTAGGAGGTGAATTATTTTGGGAAAACATAAAGTTTTTTATGAATCTAAATTAGCTTATATTGAAATTGCAAACTTTATGAAAAATTATATTTCAAATAAAACAGTAATAGTTTGTATTGGTACTGATAAATGTATTGGTGATTGTCTTGGTCCCCTTGTAGGTACGTATCTAAAAGAGAGTAAACTCCAGCTACCTGTTTACGGTACAATAGAGTTTCCAATACATGCTTTAAATATAAATAAACGCTTAGCTGAAATTAATAAAAACCATCCTAATGCAAATATAATAGGAATAGATGCTTGTTTAGGAGACTATAAATCTATTGGTGAAATACATACACGGGATTATCCTATACATCCAGGTAAAGGAGTTGGAAAATCCCTTCCTGAAGTTGGAATTGCCTCAATTATAGGAATAATAGATTCTAGTGACAATGTAGAACTTTTTACTTCTAGAAGTATTAGACTACATCTTGTTATGCAAATGGCAAAAGTTATATCTAATGGGATAATATATGCCTATAATTTAAATAATTCTTCTAAAGAATAAATTTTATAAAAATAAAGCGTAAATTATCATTTTATAATAATTTACGCTTTATTTTAAATTAATTATGTATATATTTATTTAATATAATCTGATTAATCTACTAATGTTATTTCTTGTCCTACTATTGCTGAATCTAGTTTGTCTAAGTACCCTAATACTTGACCTGTTCCTTCTGCAACTGCTTCTACAGAGTTATGTGCAACTGTAACATTCACCCCTGTTTGTGACTGAATTAATTTATCTAGTCCATCTAAAAGTGCTCCTCCACCAGTCATTAGTATTCCTTTTTCTATTATATCAGCAGCTAACTCTGGGGGTGTTCTCTCAAGTACTTCTTTTACACTTTCAACAATTAATGTCACTGATTCCTTTAAAGCATCTCTTATCTCATCAGTTGTAATTGAAACTTCATCTGGAAGTCCTGTTATTAGGTTCCTTCCCTTCATTGTTGTTGTTAAGCTTCTTGATCCTTTGTATGCTGATCCAATTGTAACCTTTAATTCTTCTGCTGTTTTTTCACCAATCATTATTTTATATTTATTTCTTACAAATTTAATAATTGCATCATCAAATGTATCACCTGCAACTTTTATTGATGCTCTTACAACAACTCCACCTAGTGATATTACAGCTATATCAGTAGTACCTCCACCAATATCGACAACCATTGATCCATTAGGCTTGGTTATATCTAGTCCAGCACCAATTGCAGCTGCTAGCGGTTCTTCTATAAGGTGAACTCTCTTAGCCCCTGAGTTTCTTGCTGCATCCATAACAGCTCTTTTCTCAACTTCAGTTGCTTGAGATGGAACACAAACCATAACTTTTGGTGCAGTAATCTTTCCTTTTCCATATGCCTTTTTTATAAATTCTTTAAGCATTCTTTCTGTAACATCATAATCAGATATAACACCGTCTCTTAATGGTCTTACTGCAACAATATTCCCTGGTGTTCTTCCTATCATTCTTCTTGCTTCTTCTCCAACCGCAAGAACCTTATTATTATTTTTATTTATAGCAACAACTGATGGCTCTTTTAAGATTATACCCTTTCCTTTTGCATAAACCAAAACAGTTGCTGTGCCTAGATCAATCCCCAAGTCAGTTCCACTTCTCCAAAACCACATTCCTCGTTCACTCCCACTATAAATCTATTTTATTTAAAATATCTCTATTTTTTTACAAATTTTTCTCTTCTTTTTATTATATATGGAATATAGTAATGATTCAATATAATTTGTAGTAATTTTGGCTATCACTATCTAATCTACTGCTTTATATTTTAACTTAGTTGCTTTCCCACCTCTAATATGTCTTTCTGCCTTATTTAACTCCAATATAGAATGAGTTTTTTCTGCTATAACTGGGTTTATTTTAGGCAGCCTTTCTGTCATATCCTTATGAATTGTACTTTTGCTAACTCCAAAAACTTTCGCTGTTTTTCTAATTGTATCTTTTGAATCAATTATATATTGAGCTACTTCTAATACTCTCTCTTCAATATAGTCTTTCACTTCGCTACCTCCTCGACACGGATAATTTATTAATATGTGACCTTAGTCAATTTTTTTTATAATTCAACAGTTACTTACACTTGTAAATAACTGTTGAATATATTTTTTTATTATTCACTATAAGTAAAATATGTTGTTGGATTTAAATCTTTTCCTGTTGAATCTTGAACTTGAATATTTACATGTTCCCCAAATTCTTGGTTTGTAAATATCTTAGAACTTTCACCAGCTGCTCCAATAACAGTTTCTGCTGTTACTTTATCTCCTATGTTTACCTTGATATCACTATCTAGATTACAATATTTTGTACTTAATCCATTAGCATGAGTAATAACAACGTAATTTCCTTCTTCAGATCTTTTTGCAACTTCCTTTACTTCACCAACAGCAGCTGCTTTAACTTCTGTTCCTACAGTGGCTTTTATATCTATTCCTCTTATATTTCTGCTTGTTCCATCTTTCATTGCCTTAGGTTGTGGAAATGAATAAGATCTTGAAATTGCTCCTTCTACTGGATTTTTAAATTTAACCTCAGTAGTTGTTCCTGCTGCAACATTTACATCTTGTTGTGCTTCAACTTTTTCTGTTTCGTTATTGTTAGCAACTTCATTTTCTTTTTCATTTTGTACTCTATCTGCATTTTGTTTTTGAGCTTCTGATGTAGTTTTATCATCAACATTTAATGTAAATTCCTTTTCTGGAGCTTTACTTTGTTCTGATAATTTATTTTTCTTTGTAGTTACTACCGCAACAGTGGCTACAACACATAAACAAAGGAATAGTACTAGATAAAAGCCCTCCTTTCTAAAAAAGTCTTTTACCTTATTTTTCTTATTTTGGTCCATATCAACACCTCCTTTTTGTATTCTTGCCCTTTCTTTTAAATTAATACACTTTGTTCCATATTTGTTTTCATCAAATTTCTACAATTATTGTCGAAAAAATAAGCGATGGAAGATTCCCATCGCTTATTTCATTTATTATTCTTTAAATTTTAAATCCTTAATCTCTATACCGCTATAATAATGTTTTAATATTTCACTATATTCTTTTCCCTCTTTAGCCATAACGTTAGCTCCCCATTGACTCATACCAACACCATGACCATATCCTTTACATTTAAACGTTATTTGTGATCCATTAATATTATATTCAAAGTTAGTAGAATTTAGTTTTATAAGGAATCTAAAATCAGTTCCTTTAACTTTTTCTCCTCCTAATTTTATTTCCTTAACTCCTCCTGAATTACTTCGTGATAATATTTCCATATTTGAATTTATATTTGCAGTTGTAAGTTTAGCATTTGAATATTTTGAGTTAATAGTATTTATAAACTCATCTAGCCCTATAGAAACCTCAGTTGTAAACTTTGGCGCAACTTCTTCTCCTTTGCTTTCTTTTGATACTAAATAAGGTACATTATTTGCAAATACATCTATTGCATTTTCTGTATTTCCTGAACTTGTTGAAAAGAATTGTGGATACATTACTAATTCATCTTCATATGTTAAAACTTTACCAGCTGTTTCTTTCACTGCATCCTCAATTTTTTTCCAGTTTCCAGCTGCATCTAATCCTTCCCATTTAGCAAGTCTTGTTTCTTTACTAATATACACTTGACAATGTGTAGTATCACAAACATCTCCACCCTTAGCGTTAGGACAAGGTTTAGTTTTCTTAGCCATTAAATAAGTTCTTGCTGCAATAGCTTGTGCCTTTAAAGCCTCCGTTTCAAAACTAACTGGCATTTCTCCTGAAACAACACTAGTAATATATTCTTCTAATGGCACTTCTATAAGTTTATCTTCTTTAGTTATATATACTTTAACTGTAGAATTGCCATTAACCTCAATAGAAGTACTTTTAGCTTCTTCCTTGCTTTCTTCAGCTTTTCCATCATTATTTTTTTCTTGGCTAATCTGTTGCACATTATTAGTAGGTGACGATTTTATAATTACCATTGGAATTGAAATCATAAAAATTAAAACTAATAAACTTGAAGCTAATAGGTAAATTACTTCTTCTTGTATGTTTATCTTATTTTTCATTAATTATTCCTCCTTTCAAGCTTGTACATTTAAATATATGATGATTATATATAAATATACTTTATTTTTTAATTTTTATGTAAAGCCTTAATTTAGATAAAATTTAAAGAACTTAGATATAAAATCTAAGTTCTTTAAATAGATGAAATATTTTTATAGATATTAAAGTGCCTACTATACTTATTTATCAACTCTATACACATTTGCCCCAAGCTTCCTAAATTTTTCTTCTATATTAGTGTACCCTCTATCTATATGGTATAAATCACCAATTTCTGTTGTTCCTTTAGCTGCTAATCCAGCTAATATCATTGCAGCTCCTGCTCTTAAATCTGTAGCCTTAACATCGCATCCTGTTAATGATTCTACGCCTTCTATAATTGCTGTTCTTCCATCTATTTTAATATTAGCCCCCATTCTAACAAGCTCTGCAACATGCATAAATCTATTTTCAAAAACAGTTTCTGTAATGACACTTGAGCCCTTAGCTGTAGCCAATAAACTCATCATTTGAGGTTGCATATCTGTTGGAAATCCTGGATATGGCAATGTCTTTATATCAACTGCTTTCTTTATTTCTCTACCATCTACAATCATTGAATTTCCTTTTGAAGAAAATTTCACTCCACACTCTTTTAATTTTTCTATTGTAGGTCTTAAATGTTCTTCATTAGCTCCATTTATTGTAATTATACTATTTGTTATTGCGGCTGCTACCATAAAAGTTCCAGCCTCTATTCTATCGTATATAGGCTTATACTCTACTCCTTTAAGTGAATCAACACCTTCTATGGTGATTCTTCCCATACCTGCACCTTCTATTTTTCCACCCATAGCATTTAAAAAATTAGCTAAATCCCATATTTCTGGCTCTTCAGCAGCATTTTCAATTATTGTAACTCCATCTGCTAAAACTGATGCCATTAACAGATTTTCTGTAGCTCCAACTGAAGGAAAATCTAAATATATTCTATTTCCCTTTAATTTTTTAGCTTTAGCTTCTACAAAACCATGTCCTATTTCAATTTCTGCTCCTAAAAGTTTAAATCCTTTTAAATGAAGATCTATAGGTCTACTTCCTATATTACATCCCCCTGGCAAAGATATCTTACATTTTCCATATCTTGAAATCATAGGTCCCATAATTAAAAAAGATGCTCTCATCTTTCTTATAAGATCACTATTTGCATCTATAGGTGTTAAATTTGAAGTATTTATTTTTAAGTCTCTTGTTTTATCAGAATAGTTTATACCACAATTTAATCCATCTAATAAATTGGTTAATACTGTTACGTCCTCTAACATAGGAACATTCTTTATTGTAATATCATTAGGATTTAAAATACTTGCTACAATAATTGGTAATACTGAATTTTTAGCTATACTTATATCTACTTCACCTTTTAGTTTTTTCCCACCTTCAACTATAATTTTTTCCATATTATCCTCCATAATGAATTGTTAGTATGTTATGAATATCATTGGGGTTCCAATAATTAGATATTCTCCTGTATCGTATCTCATATATCCTATATTAACCCTCTGATTATCATTTAGTTGAGCCTTAGCTACATAACCATTATGAATATTTAGGGTCTTTAAAGTATCTTGCTTTATGTTAGACTTTAGTACATCTTGTATATATGCTCTACTATCATTTGTTATCTTTCCCTTTATAAAATTAAAATATTTTACTTTAGTTCCTTTATTATTTTGTATTTTTACCAATTCATTCTTCATTTGTTCTGAACTCTTACTTGATACATTATTAAAATAACTTATCTGTACTTTTACTTTATTTTCTTCCATCCATATATTTGTATTTATTTCTCGTTCAGAGTTCTTATATGAAATTTCATTATAATTAAGATGAAGGTTGTTTCCAAAATATTGTTTAAGCTTTTCTAAAATTCTGGCATGCTCGTCTTCTATTGATGAGTTTAAACAATATTCTACTCTTACACCATTTTGAGTAAAATCACCTTTTTCTATAATTGTATTTTCTATATTATTAAAGTTTCCCTGTGATTTTCTTAAAGTATATGGTGTTGCACCAATAATTAATAAAGAAAAGATTATCACAGGAAGTAAATATATTTTCTTTTTCATCTACATCCCCCTACCTTTCCTTTAAAGTATTGTCCATTTAGTTTATTTCTATTCAATAATTATAACTATACTATAATATATAAAATAAGTTGAAATTTGTGATTCATTGTCAGTATTTATACTAAAAAAACACAGTGTTACCACTGTGTTTTAAAATTTATTGATTTATACTTATTGTTTCAATTCTCGCATTAGCCCTAGCTAAAGCCACTTTAGCTCTTTCTATATCTATATCTTTAGTATCATTTAATCTTTTCTCTGCCCTATTCTTAGCACTTTCAGCTCTTGAAATATCAATTTCTGAAGGTAACTCCATAGAATCACAACAAAATTTCAAATGATTTTCTTTAAGATAAATTATTCCAGATGATGTAAATAGATTTTGCTTACTTCCATCTGCTTTTACTATTGTAGTAGTTGTTGGTACAGTACTTAAAATTATATCAGTATGGTTAGCTCTAAATTCAACTCCACCATCTATCGTACTTGTTTTAAGTGATTCAACATCTAATGTTAAAGCTTGTTTATCTGGGGTGATTATATCTAATTTAAAAGTTTTAGCCATAAATCTTCATCCCCTTATCTTAAGGTTTTAGCTTTTTCTATTGCTTCTTCTATACTACCAACAAATAAGAATGCTGATTCTGGTAAATCATCATACTTACCTTCTAATATTTCCTTAAACCCTCTTACTGTTTCCTTAACTTGAACATATCTTCCTTGCATTCCAGTAAATTGTTCTGCTACAGTAAATGGTTGTGATAAGAATCTTTGAACTCTTCTAGCTCTTGCAACTACATTTTTATCTTCATCTGAAAGTTCATCTACACCTAGTATAGCTATAATATCTTGTAATTCTTTATATCTTTCTAGGATATTTTTAACATCTGTAGCTACTTCATAATGCTCTTTTCCTACTATTCTTGGATCTAATATTCTTGATGATGATTCTAAAGGATCAACCGCTGGATATATTCCAAGTTCAGCAATACTTCTTGATAAAACTGTTGTTGCATCAAGGTGAGAGAATGTTGTCGCTGGAGCTGGGTCAGTAAGGTCATCAGCAGGTACATATACTGCTTGAACTGAAGTTATTGATCCATTCTTTGTTGAAGTAATTCTTTCTTGTAAAGCTCCCATTTCCGTTGCTAATGTTGGTTGATAACCAACAGCTGATGGTATTCTTCCAAGTAAAGCTGATACCTCTGATCCAGCTTGAGTAAATCTAAATATATTATCTATAAATAAAAGAACGTCTTGGCCTTGATCTCTAAAGTATTCTGCCATTGTTAAGCCTGTTAGAGAAACTCTCATTCTCGCTCCTGGTGACTCATTCATTTGTCCGAATACTAGAGCTGTTTTATCTATAACTCCAGACTCTTTCATTTCATAGTATAAATCATTACCTTCTCTTGATCTTTCTCCAACACCTGTGAATACTGAAAGTCCACCGTGCTCTTTAGCTATATTATTAATAAGTTCTTGGATAAGAACAGTCTTACCAACCCCTGCTCCTCCAAATAGACCTATTTTCCCCCCTCTTTGGTAAGGTGCTAATAAATCTATAACTTTAATTCCTGTCTCAAACATTTCTGGTTCTAAAGATTGTTCTTTAAAACTTGGTGCTGCTCTATGAATTGGATATATTTCTTTTATATCAACATCTCCAGCATTATCAATTGGGTTTCCAAGTACATTAAATACTCTTCCTAGTACTTCTTTACCAACTGGTACTGAAATACATCTTCCCATATCAAGTGCCTTCATTCCTCTTCTAAGTCCATCTGTAGATTCCATAGATATTGTTCTTACTATGTCATCTCCCATATGCTGTTCAACTTCAACTACTAATATCTTCTCTCCCATATCTATTCTGATTTCATTATAGATATTAGGTAGTGCATCTGAGTTAAACTTAATGTCAACTACCGGTCCAATAACTTGAACTACCTTCCCTACTTTTTCAGGCATTATAATACCTCCTTACTATTTTTGAGCTTCAGCTCCTCCTACAATCTCAGATATTTCTTGAGTAATCATTGATTGTCTTATTCTATTATATTTAATACTTAAAGATTGTAATATATCATTAGCATTTCTAGTTGCTCCGTCCATGGCTGTCATTCTAGCACTTTGCTCGCTAACCTTTGAATGCAACATAGATCTTTTAAGTTTACTTTTAAAATACACATCTAAACTTGAATTTAAAACTTCATCTACGCTAGGTTCAATTAAAAATTGTCCTTGTGCTTTAACTTCCCTTTCAATAGGAAATAGCTTTTCTATTCTAACTTCTTGTTTAATAGGTGATATAAATTCTGTAAACACTACATTTACTTCACAAACATCTCCCTTTTTAAACCTATATAAAGCATCTTTATATATTGCGCTTATTTCTTTTACAGTTGGTACATCTGGAATTTCTACATATTCACCTACAGTATCAAACCCGTATCTTTTCATGTATGAAATTCCTTTGCTTCCTGCAACAACAATCTTTGCAGTACTTTTATCTTCAATTGTATTACTTAAGCTGCTAGCTATATTTCCATTGAATCCACCACAAAGACCTGTATCTGAACTTATAACAATATAAAGCTTATCAGAAGTCTTAACCCCGCTGTTAAAGAATGGACTATTATAATCCTCTGGTAAAACTGCCATTAATTCTCTTACTATTTCATGGCATAAATTATAGTATTTTTCATTAGCAACAAGTTCTTTTCTTGCTTTTCTAAGTTTAGAAGTGGCTACAAGATTCATAGCTTTCGTTATTTTTCTTGTACTTTCAACTGACTTCATTCTTCTTTTAATTTCTATAAGTCCTGCTGATCCCAAACTTCCACCTCCTAAAGAATTGCATAGCTTTTTAAGCTATGCATCTTGTAAAAATAATTTCTTGAATTCTATTATACATCTATCTAGTTCTGCTTTAATTTCATCATTAAGAACTTTTCCTTCTACTATCTTCTTTAGTGTATCTCTGTAATGAGTATCACAATACTCTAAAAGTTCTCTTTCAAATTTCCTAACATCAGATACTTTTATATCTGATAAGAAATCATTAACAGTTGCATATAATATAACTATTTGCTTTTCAACTGCCATAGGTGAATATTGATCTTGTTTTAAAACTTCAACTAATCTCTTACCTTTTTCAAGTCTCTTCTTTGAATCTTTATCTAAATCTGATCCAAATTGAGAGAATGATGCTAGCTCTCTATATTGAGCAAGTTCTAATCTTAAAGTACCTGAAACTTGTTTCATAGCTTTAATTTGAGCATTACCACCAACTCTAGATACTGATATACCAGCATTAACTGCTGGTCTTTGTCCTGAATGGAATAAATCAGCTTCTAAGAATATTTGTCCATCTGTTATTGATATAACATTTGTAGGTATATAAGCTGTAACATCTCCTGCTAATGTTTCTATAATTGGAAGAGCAGTTAATGATCCGCCTCCATTTTCTTTTGAAAGCTTAGCAGCTCTTTCAAGTAATCTTGAATGAATATAGAATACATCTCCAGGATATGCTTCTCTACCTGGTGGTCTTCTTAATAATAATGACATTGTTCTATAAGCTACTGCATGCTTAGAAAGATCATCATATATTATTAATACGTCTTTTCCTTGATGCATAAAATATTCTCCCATACTACATCCTGCATATGGTGCTAAATATTGTAATGGTGCAGATTCTGAAGCTGTACCACTTACTATTATTGAATAATCTAACGCTCCCATTTCTTCAAGAGTATTAACTATATTAACAACTGTTGATTGCTTTTGACCAATGGCAACATAAATACAGATAACATCTTTTCCTTTTTGGTTTAAGATAGCATCAACTGCTATTGCAGTTTTACCTGTTTGTCTATCTCCTATTATAAGTTCTCTTTGTCCCTTACCTATAGGAATCATTGAATCTATAGCCTTAATACCTGTTTGTAATGGTTCATTTACTGAACTTCTATCTATTATACTTGGAGCGGAAACCTCTATAGGTCTATACTCTGCATAATTTATAGGACCCTTTCCATCGATAGCTTCTCCTAATGAGTTTACTACTCTTCCTAATAAAGCTTCACCAACTGGAACTTCTACTATTTTGTCTGTTCTCTTTACTATATCGCCTTCTTTTATTCCCTCTTCTGGTCCTAAAAGAACACATCCAACATTATCTTGTTCAAGGTTTAGAGCCATACCGTATACTCCATTAGGGAATTCTAATAATTCACCTTCCATACAATCATCTAAACCGTAAACTCTTGCAACTCCGTCACCTATTTGAATAATAGTTCCTGAGTCAACTGTTTTAATTTCTTTTTCATATCTTTCGATTTCTTTCTTTATTATGGATGTTATTTCTTCAGGCTTAATATTCATAACTTCACCTCTATTCTGTGCTAAGCATTAAATCTTTTAGTTCATCTAACTTTGATTTAACTGTACCATCTATAACATCATTACTAACTCTTACATATATTCCACCTAGAATACTTTCATCAATAATTTGTTCTAAGATAACATGCTTTTTATATTTATTTTCTAATTTAGACTTTAGAGAATTAAATTCTTCTTCTGTTAATGGAATAGTTGTTTTTACAATTCCATTTAAAGTATTCTTACGCTCTAAATCTATTTTTTCCATTTCATTTAGCTTTTCTCTTAGATAAAGTATTCTGTCTTTTTCTATAAGAATTAGTAAAAATGATAGTAATTCTTCATCTATATGACCTTTAAAAATATTTATAAAAGTCTTTTTTTTCTTTTTTGTACTAATTTGAGGATGCTTGATTACTTCGTAGAATTCCTTATTTGTATCTATTAAATTACAAATTTCTCTTAAGTCTTGTAAATATTGTTGAACTTTCCCTTTTTCCTCAGCTACTTCATATAACGCTAAAGCATATCTTCGGTCTAAATATTCATACATAATTAGTTACCTACCTTAGCAATAAAGTCTCCAATTAAATCCCTATTGTCTTTTTCATTAATATTTTTTTCGATAACTTTTTTTGAAAGTTCAATAGCTAAATCTATAGCTTCTTGTTTAAGTTGATATTCTACTTTTTCTTTTTCTCTATTGATTTCTACCTTAGCTCTTTCTAAGATAACTTTAGCTTCTTGATTTGCATCATCAAGAATTTCTTCATATATCTTTTCAGCTTTTTGTTTATGCCTTTCAGTAATCTTCTTTCCTTCTTCTCTAGCACCTTTTAATATTCTTTCATTTTCAATTGCTAACATTCTAGCTTTCTCAAACTCTTCTTCAGCATTATCTAATTGAACAGAAATACTATTTTCTCTCTCTTCAATTATTGCTTTAACTTTATCAAAGAAGAAATGCTTTAGGATAGCCAATAGAATAATGAAATTTATTATAGTTGCTATAATTATACTACCGTTTATTTCCATTATATATACATTGCCTCCCTTCTGGAGTCACTAAAATTCATTATTTTACTCCAACAAATATTAGAAGTATTGATACTAATAAACCATAAATAGCTGTTGCTTCTGCGAAACCTGCACCTATAATTAAAGCAGTTGTAATTTTACCACTTGTTTCTGGATTTCTTGAAACCCCTTCTACAGCTTTTCCTGTGGCATTACCTATACCTATACCAGCTCCTAAACCAACTAATACTGCAATTCCTGCTCCTAATGCTCTCATTCCTATTTCATTCATGATAAAATCCTCCTTAAAATTAATGTTCTGATACTATTTTTATATTTATCATTGTCAGCATAACAAATATTACCATTTGTATAACACCATCAAATACATCGAAATATCCATGTAAGGCTATTGGTAAACCAATTTGTGCTATCCATCCTATTTTGTGTAGATTTTCGTATACTAACTCTATAATAAATGTAGCAGCTAACACGTTACCGAAAAGTCTTAATGACAATGATACTGGTAACATAACTCTTTCTAGTAAATTGATTGGTAACATAACGGGAATTGGTTGTATATATCCCTTTACGTAACTTTTGAATCCATGCTTTTTAATTGCATAACCCTGAACAACGGAAAATGTTATAAGTGCCATACCTAATGTAACACTAAAATTTTTCGTTGGTGGCACTATACCGACTAAACCTACAAGATTCATCACAAGTAGATAAATTCCCATACAACCTATAAAAGGAACTATATCACTATAATTTTCACCAACATTATCTACTACAGCATTTCTAATTGTAGTATATATTGATTCAACCACTATTTGTTTTTTGCCTGGTTTAACCTTTAAATCTCTAGTTGCCCACCACGCCAAAATAGCTATTAAAGCAATCATTACCCATTGGACCACTATGTCAGGAGTAATATCTACTGTAAATCCCCCAAGTCCAAAAGAAAATATAGGCTTCAATGGTTCCACCTAATCACTTCCTTTCTCATTTTTTAGCCAATAGAACGTTAAGAATATAAAATGAAAAATATATCCTGCAACATATGCTATTAGTTTTTCTAAGTTGTACATAAATGGTAGTGCTAAACAAACTATTACTGTTATTCTTATGAAATAGCTAATTATTATTAATAACCTTTTATTTCTTACTAATGAATACTCTAATATTTTTCCACTTATAAAAAAATTTATTAAAGCTACTAATACTCCCATAAAGAATATACTTGCAATTTGTAAGTTTACTAATAAGGATACTATAAGTGCAAAAATGAATCCTCCACACAAATCATATCTTATAACGTTAGAAAGTAACCTCTTCATTTCTCTACTCATTTTATCCTTATCCCCCCCAGCTGACTTAAACTATTATAGTCCTGAAAAAATATTAATGAAAACTTTATTTTCCTTCAAATTTGAGTTTTTATCTTTAAATTTAATAATTATATTAATTTATACCCTGTTTACTTAAGCAAATTCACGTTTAATAGTTTTTTCTACATATGTAGGCAAATTTAACCAACATTATTCATTTTTAAGAATTTTCTGAAAAATTCAGAATCAGACCTATTTCTTTGTTAACATTTTCATTTTTATTTATTTTATATTTTTTTTATTTAAATAATATTTTTCTTATTTTTTTTCATTAATATTGGAATTATATGTATAATTGTATTTTGTGAAAAAAATCTCCAAATGAATAATTTTATGAAAAATTATTCATTTTTTTTATTATTTTATTTAATTTTTATACAGTACTATTCTATAATACTTATTATAATCATAAGAAAAAACTTATCAAGCCCTTTATTTAAGCCAATTAAGACTACTTTAAAGGTTTTATATATTCTTATTATATTTTACATTTTATTGGTTATCGTGAATTTTTATTCTATATAATAAGTTTATATATAGATTTATAGAAAGTAATTTTTACCTTTTAATTCTATATTTTTTTCTACTGATAGTATTCTCTAAAAGCTTTAATATAATTCATATTGCTCTTACTTTATAAAAAATAAGAAGATAATTCCTACTCTTTAGAAATTATCTTCTTAAAATATATAATTCTTTTCTTATTATCTATTTATACTCTTTCTACTATAAGAGATGTTCCCATTCCTCCACCAATACATAGAGTAGCTAAACCTTTTTTAGCATCTCTCTTTATCATTTCGTGAAGTAATGTAACTAATATTCTTCCACCTGATGCTCCAACTGGATGTCCAAGAGCAATAGCTCCGCCATTTACATTAACTTTACTCATATCAAAGTTTAAATCTTTTGCTACAGCTAAACTTTGAGCTGCAAAAGCTTCATTAGCTTCAATTAAATCTAAATCTTCAACTTTTAAGTTTGCTACTTCTAAAGCTTTCTTTGTTGCATGGAATGGACCATAACCCATTATTGATGGATCTAATCCTCTTTGTCCATAAGAAAGAATTTTAGCTATTGGAGTTACTCCTAATTCTTTTGCTTTATCAGCACTCATAACTACAAACGCTGCTGCTCCATCATTAATTCCTGATGCATTTGCAGCTGTTACTGTACCATCTTTTATAAATGCTGGCTTTAATTTAGACATATTTTCTATTGTTGCTCCAAGTCTTGGATATTCATCAGTATCAAATACTTTTGGATCTCCCTTTCTTTGAGGAATCACTACAGGAACTATTTCATCCTTAAATCTACCTGATTTTATAGCAGCTTCTGCCTTTAATTGAGAATTAAGAGCAAATTCATCTTGTTCTTCTCTTGTTAAATTCCATTCTTTTGCTATGTTTTCTGCAGTTACTCCCATATGATAATTGTTAAATGCATCCCATAATGCATCGTTAATCATTGAGTCAACCATTTTTCCATCGCCCATTCTTTGTCCCCATCTTGCTGTTTTTAACAAGTATGGAGCTTGAGACATACTTTCCATCCCACCTGCAACTACTATATCAGCATCTCCTGCTTTAATCATTTGAGCAGCTAATGCTACTGTTCTTAATCCTGATCCACATACTTTATTTATAGTCATCGCTGGAACTTCTACAGGTAATCCTGCCTTAACTGCTGCTTGACGAGCAACATTTTGGCCAAGACCAGCTTGAATAACATTTCCCATTACAACTTCATCAATTTGCTCACCCTTAACTCCAGCTCTCAATATAGCCTCTTTAATTACTGTAGCTCCTAAATCTGATGCTTGAACGTCCTTTAATGATCCACCGAAAGAACCAATAGCAGTTCTTACAGCACTTACAATTACAACTTCTCTCATTCTTCAATAACCTCCTATTTTTTATCGTTTGAATTGTCTAATTTGTTAAACAATTAACACAATTTAATTATACCACTTTCTTTTTTATATTCAACCAAAATTTTATAATTTTACCATTTATCTAATGAATTCTTCTACCTTCTCTTCTCTAATACCAAAATATTTTTCTATAGCGTCTGCTATTCTCTTAGATGCCAATCCATCTCCATATGGATTTACAGCTTTACTCATAATTGTATAAGCCTCATTATTATTTAATAACGTATTTGCTTCTTCAACTATTTTTTCAATATCTGTTCCTACTAACTTAACAGTACCATATTCTACAGCCTCTGGTCTTTCTGTAACATCTCTTAAAACTAACACTGGTTTTCCAAGATGTGGAGCTTCTTCTTGTAATCCGCCAGAATCTGTCATAACCATAAATGCTTTATTCATTAAATTATGAGTTTCTTTTGTATCTAATGGTGGTAATAAATGAACTCTTTCTTTATTTCCTAATTTTTCATTTACTACATCTTTAACAACTGGATTTAAATGTACTAGATATACTAACTCTACATTTTCATTTTCATCAACTATCCTATTAAGAGCTTCGCATATATTTTCTATACCCACTCCCCAATTTTCTCTTCTATGAGCTGTTATCATTATTACTTTTTTATTATTAAAATCAATTTTATTTAATTCTTTATTTTCAAAAATATAATCTTCTTTAACTGTATGAAGCATAGCATCAATAACTGTATTACCTGTTATATATACATCTTCTTCATTTACACCTTCTCTTAATAGGTTTTGCTTTGACCCCTTAGTTGGTGCAAAATGTAAATCAGCTAGTGCTCCTGTAAGTTTTCTATTCATTTCTTCTGGGAATGGGAAATATTTATCAAACGTTCTAAGTCCAGCTTCTACATGACCAACTTTAATTTGTTGATAAAAAGCTGCTAAAGCACCTGAGAATGTGGTAGTAGTATCTCCATGTACTAAAATCATATCTGGCTTTTCATTTAAAAATACTTCTTCTAGTCCTTCTAGCACCTTATTAGTAATTCCTGTTAAAGTCTGTTTACTTTTCATAATATTTAAATCAAAATCTGGAGTTATATCGAAGTATTCTAAAACTTGATCTAGCATCTCTCTATGTTGGGCTGTTACACAAACCTTAGACTCTATTCCTTCTCTTTTTTCCAATTCCTTTACTAAAGGTGCCATTTTTATAGCTTCAGGTCTAGTCCCAAAAATAGTTATTATTTTTTTCTTATCCATATTTGTCCTCCTACTAGTATCCTAGTTTTAATTTTATAGCTAAAATATTTTTATTTATCTAATTAATCAATTCATAATATGTATATATCCTTACTATATCTTATTACAACTTCTTTTATTCCTTAATATATACTTTCTAAAATCTATATTTAAATATCTCTATGTAACGTTTATAAACTTCTAGAATTTATTTACCATAATTATACACTTTAAGAATTATTAAAACAAATATTTAATCCTTAAATTTTCACTATAAATTTATTCATGTTAAAAGTCCTTGAAATTATAAGTATTCCAAGGACTTTTTATATTTTAAACTTTGCTTATATATTGTCTTAACTTTAATATACTTTCTAACTAATTAATTTATAATACTAAAAAGTTAAATTATTTAGTTCCAAATAATCTATCCCCAGCATCTCCTAATCCAGGTACTATATAGCCGTTTTCATTTAATTTTTCATCTATTCCACCAACATATATATCAACATCTGGATGAGCTTTTTGTACAAATTCAATTCCTTCTGGAGATGAAATTAAGCACATAAGTCTTAAGTTTTTTGCTCCTCTCTTTTTCAACATTTGGATTGCATCAGCTGCTGATCCTCCTGTTGCAAGCATTGGATCTACAACTATAACATCTCTCTCTGCAATGTCTTGTGGTAATTTACAGAAGTATTCTACTGGTTGTAATGTTTCTTCATCTCTATATAATCCTACATGTCCAACCTTAGCTGCTGGTATAAGCTTAAGCATTCCATCAACCATTCCTAGTCCTGCTCTTAATATAGGAACTATAGCCATTTTCTTTCCTGCTAACATTTTACACTTTGTTTTACAAATTGGAGTTTCTATTTCAACTTCTTCTGTACTTAAATCTCTTGTTACTTCATATGCCATAAGCATTGAAACTTCTTCAACTAATTCTCTAAAGTCCTTTGAACCTGTTTCCTTATTTCTTATAAATGCTAATTTGTGTAATATTAGTGGGTGATCAATTTGTGTAACTTTACTCATTTATGAATTCCTCCTGCTATTTCCTAATTTTATATTATTTATTATATTTTTTTTCTATTTCAGCTATTTTATTTATTCTTCCTTGGTGTCTATCGCCTTCAAATTTTGAATCTAAAAATGTTTTAACAATATCTAATGCAAGACCAACACCAACAACTCTTTGCCCTAAAGTTAATATATTAGCATCATTATGCTCTCTTGTAGCGTGAGCACTGAAAGTATCTGAACATAAAGCTGCTCTTATACCAGGAACCTTATTTGCTGCTATTCCTATTCCAATTCCTGTACCACATACAAGTATTCCAAAATCAAATTCTTTATTTGCTACAGCTTCCGCTACTGGAAGTGCATAATCTGGATAATCACATGATTCTGCAGTATGTGTACCAAAATCTTTAACTTCATATCCTTTTAAATTTAAATAATTTAAAATTTCTTTTCTTAATTCTATTCCTCCGTGATCTGAGCCTAATGCTATTCTCATAAAACAGATACCTCCTAAGTAATGTAATTAATAATTTAGATATTAATTTATATAAAAAAAGAAGAAAAGGTCCCCCCTTCCTCCCTAATGTTATACTTCTATTATGTCAAATCCAGCTGCCTTATTTAATCTATTCATAATTGCAACACCAACATTTTCCTCTTCAAATGATCTACATAAAATTATATCTACACCTAAATCATCACACTCTCTAAGCGCTTCAAAGAGATTTCTTGCAATTTCTTCGAGATTTTTTTCACTACCTAATGAAATTATTTTTCCAGCATTAAAGCTTTTTATATTTTCATTTGTAGTTAAAATAGCAACCTTCTTATAATTTTCTATATAATTGTGTACTATTTCATTAATTTTTTCAATAGTTTTTTCATTATTTCCTTTTATTATTTTTAAAGTTGCCTTCGGAGCATAATGTCTATATTTCATTCCAGGGGCCTTTGGCTTTAAATTTTCATCGGGTTTTCCCTTTATTGCCTCATCAATATTTATACCTGGATGAATTTCCCTTAACATTTCTAATGTTATTCCACCTGGTCTTAAAATTAACGGAGGATTTACAGTACAATCTACTATTGTAGATTCCACTCCAACATCACTTTTTTCTCCACCTAATATATAATCAATTTTTCCTGATAGATCTTCTATACACCTTTCAACTTCTGTTGGACTTGGTCTGCCTGATATATTAGCTGATGGTGCTGCTATTGGAACTTGTGATAACTCTATTAATTTTAAAGCAATGCTACTACTTGGCATTCTAACACCAATAGTATCTAACCCTGCACTAGTGACATCTGGAATCACATTCTTTTTTCTTAAAATTATCGTTAATGGACCTGGCCAAAATTTTTCTATAAGTTTATTTGCAACTTCTGGTACCTCTTCAACAATAGACTTTATATCCTTTGATGAAACATGAACTATAAGAGGATTATCTTGTGGTCTTCCTTTTGCCTTAAATATCTTTTTTACCGCTTCTGTATCTAAAGCATTTGCACCTAATCCATAAACAGTTTCAGTAGGAAATGCAACTATTCCACCTTCTTTTATTATTTCCGAAGCTTCATTTATATATTTTATATCTTCATTAACATTTTTTATAATAGCTACCTTTGTTTCCAAAAGATTTACCTTCTTTCTTTTAAAATTCGATTTGTCCTCTTGCTATTTTTATATTATCTATAGCTGATGTTGTATATGCAGCTCTCACACAATTTTTGTATATAGTGTCCAATAACGAATATTTTTTCAATGCGCCTCTTCTAACAACTTGAAAATAATATATATTTTCAGGGTTCATTCTTTTTAATCTTAAATACTCTTCTGCTGCTTCAGGATATTTTTTTATAAAAGCCTTAGTTATTGCTTTTAATCCATTATTTCTAAACCTAACAGGAGTTATAATTACAATTTCTAATTCTTCCATTTCTTTGAAAGTATGTATTATGGCAACTTTATCACATAAAATAACATTTTCTTTTATAAATATTCCACTTTTAAATCTTAATTTATTATTACTACAGTGAAAATCTAACCTATAATAATTACCTTTTATAATACATGCTAATATTATTAAAAGTTCTATTATTCCTAAATACCCCCATATAAACAAAGAGTTTATTCCTGCTAAAAAAGTAGTTAAAGGAAGCATTACAAATAATATTAGCATTAAAGAAAAGAAATATTTTTTATGTCTATTTTCCTTTTTTATGGCTTTATTTATTTTCATTATAATTGCCTCCAATTGTTTTAAAAGCCCTACATATATTATGCAAGGCTTTTAAAGCTATTAAATAGCATCAGTATTTCCCATTTTTTTCATCTTTTCTGCTTGATCTGCTGTAATTAATGCATTAATTACTTCATCTATATCTCCATTTAAATAACTTTCTAATTTATATAAAGTTAATCCAATTCTATGATCAGTAACTCTTCCTTGTGGATAGTTATAAGTTCTTATTCTTTCACTTCTATCTCCTGATCCAACTTGGCTCTTTCTGTCCTCAGCTATTCCTGCATTTCTTTCTGCTTCAGCAGCTTCATATAATCTTGATCTTAATACTTTCATAGCTTTTTCTTTATTTTTAAGCTGTGATTTTTCATCTTGACACGCAACAACAAGACCACTTGGAATATGGGTAATTCTTACTGCTGAGTCTGTAGTATTAACGCATTGTCCACCGTTACCTGATGATCTATAAACGTCTATTCTTAAATCTTTATCATGAATTTCTATTTCTACATCATCTACTTCTGGAAGTACTGCAACAGTTGCTGTTGATGTATGTATTCTACCACTTGATTCAGTATCTGGAACTCTTTGAACTCTATGAACTCCACTTTCATATTTAAGTTTAGAATATGCTCCATTTCCTTTAATCATGAATACAACTTCTTTAAATCCACCAATGTCAGTTTCATTTGCACTCATTAATTCTACTGACCATCTTTGAGTTTCAGCGTATCTTGTATACATTCTAAAAAGATTTGCTGCAAATAGAGCCGCTTCATCTCCACCTGCTCCTCCTCTTATTTCAACAAATACGTTTTTATCATCATTTGGATCTTTTGGTAATAGAAGAATTTGTATTTCTTTTTCTAATTCTTCTTCTCTAGCTGTAAGCATTGTTATTTCTTCTGAAAGCATTTCTCTCATTTCTTTGTCACTTTCTTCAGATAACATCTCTTTATTAGCTTTAAGATCCTCTGTAACTGTTCTAAATTCTTTGTATGCAGTAACTATAATTTCTAAATCAGCATGTTCCTTACATAGCTTTCTCCATTCACTTTGGTTAGCCATAATTGAAGGGTCTGATATTTTCACTGATAGTTCATCATATTTATTTTCTATAAAGGCTAATTTATCTAATAACATAAGTATCACTCCGTACTATATTTTTTCACATTTTACTATTATATCACATTAGGTAGAATTTTATCAACAATTAAAGTTTCCTATTATAACTCTATCTAATCCTGCTAAATCTTTTGTTATTTTAATATTATAAAATCCAGCCACTGACATTAAGTTCTTTAATTCTTCCCCTTGATCATGACCTATCTCAAAGGCTAATACGCCTTTATCATTTAAAACTAATTTACTTTCTTCTATTATACGTCTATAGAATATAAGTCCATCACTTCCCCCTGATAAAGCAGTATGTGGTTCATATTTTTTTACATCATCCATTAAAGTTTCAATAATATCCTCTTTAATATATGGTGGATTTGATACAATAAAGTCATATTTTTTATTTTTTTCTATAGATTTAGCTAGTAGGTCACTTTTTATAAAACATACTCTTTCTTCTAAGTTATGTCTCTTTATATTTCTTTTAGTTACCTTCTCTGGTATATTATAAAAATCTATTTCTTCAACTTTTATATTCTTTTTATAATGTGCTAATGATATTCCTATAGCACCACTACCAGAACACAAATCACATACTTCTATCTCTATATCTTCTGGAATAAGCTTTAAAACTTCTTCTACCAAAATTTCTGTATCTGCTCTTGGTATTAGAACACCTTCTTCTACATCAAAATCTAATCCCATAAACTCTGTTTCTCCAAGAATGTATTTTAAAGGCATTTTATTTTCCCTCTTACTTATTAAATTCTCAAAAGTTTTTTTATCTTCATTACTTACTTTTTTATCTCTATTTGTTATTATAAACAATTTATCCTTATCTAAAACATTAGCAAGCAATAATTGTGTATCTAATAAATAAGCTTCAACATTAGCAGCTTTTAACTTCTTAGTTCCAAATTCTATAAGTTCTCCAATAGTTTTTTCCGGTTGCTTTAAACCTTCTGCTGCTAATAAAGATGCTATAGCAACCTCTAATTGAGAATCATCTGGTTCCTTAGTTGTAAGCTCTTGGAGTTTAATCCCAGGATAAGATACTATTTTAGCAAGTTTATTATTATTTTTTCCAAGCCACCTTATTATTTCATAAGTTATACCAGAAACAACTGGAACTAAGATTATTCTTAATACTAATCTTTGTAGGAATCCTCCCCACCCTGTAAAACTAAATATAATTATACTTACAAACATAATTAAAAATAAGAAATTAGTTCCACATCTAGGATGAAATCTACTAAATTTTCTAACATTTTCCACTTTTAATTCTTCACCAGCTTCATAGCAAAATATAGTTTTATGTTCTGCACCATGGTACTGAAAAACTCTGTATATATCCTCCATTTTACTTATTGAAAACATATATATAAGTAGAATTATTATTCTTATTAAAGCTTCTATTAAATTTAAAGCTAATGGAGTAAGTCCCAAACCTTTGAAAGCTGCTGCTATCCCTGTTGGTATTGCTAAAAATAACCCCATTGCTAAAAACATAGATAAACATAATGTTACCCATATTATAATATCATTTGCTTTTTCTCCAAATTTTCTTTTTAACCAATCTTCAAATTTTGATGGCTCTGTATCCTCAAAAAATGACGCTGAATAACTTAAAGTTTCTATTCCTGTTACTAATGAATCAATTAAAACAAATGCTCCTCTGATAAAAGGAATATTTAAAAATTTATATTTCTTTGTAATAGGTAAAACTTTCTTAAAATCAACTTCTATTTTCCCACTAGGTGTTCTTATTGCGGTAGCTTGCCCTTTACTTCCTCGCATCATTACACCTTCTATTACAGCTTGCCCTCCAACCTCACACTTTTTCATTTTACCACTCTTCCTAATCTCTTATTTTTTATTTTTATATTTAAAGAAACAATTTCCACATAATGATTCATATTCTACATTATCTATATGGTCTATAGCTATTTGTTCACCTTCAAATACAAATTCTCCATTTATTTTTCTTCCATTAAATAAAGCTTTTCTGCCACACTTACAAATTGTTTTCATTTCTTCTATACTATGCGCAATTAATAAAAGTCTTGTGCTACCTTCAAATCCTTGCATTCTAAAATCTGTTCTTAATCCATAACAAATAACTGGTATATCTAATACAACTGCCACTTCAAATAATTGGTCAATTTGTTTTGCCTTAAAAAATTGAACTTCATCTACTAATATACAATGAATTTTTCCATTAACTTCACAATATTTTTTTACATTCTCAACTATATTATCTTCTTCTGTAATTTTAAAATCTACTGTTCTTTCAACCCCTAATCTTGAAATCAGCTTATCTCCACCCTTTTTATCTGTAGATGGTTTTATCAAAACAACCTGCATTCCTCTTTCTTCATAGTTATATGCAACCTGCATAAGGTGAGTTGACTTTCCTGAATTCATAGCTCCATATCTAAAATATAACTTACTCATTAACGCATTCTCCTTCTTGCCTATATATATTCGATTATAGCATTTTACACTAGTATTAATAAAGATATTTTTGTTATGTTATCCTCCTTGACTGATTCATTACGCTATGATATACTCAAGAAGTTATTTATGTAATCGAAAGAGGTGAAAAATATGAGAGAAGGCATACATCCAGAATACAACCACGAAGCTGTAGTTAAGTGTGCATGTGGAAATACTTTTACAACTGGTTCAGTTAAAGATGAACTTAAAGTAGAAATATGCTCTAAATGCCACCCATTCTTCACTGGAAAACAAAAAATTATCGATGTTGGTGGAAGAGTTGACAAGTTCAACAAGAGATTCAACCTTAACAAGTAGGAAATTCTGGGAAAGACGTAGTCTTTCCCATTTTTTCTTTTATTTTTAATATTTCTTAAGTTTATAGCAATGTTATTTTTTTATGGTACAATATATATTATAATTTTATTATATTTAATATTATATACATGGAATATATGTATATTTGTGTAAAGTGAGTGTTATCATATATGAAAAAAATTTTAATACTTAGTACTTCAACTGGTGAAGGTCATAATCAAGCTGCAAAATCTATATCAAAATCTTTTGAATCTAAAGGGTATGAAGTAATAATAAACGATTTTCTTAAAAGCAACAGTAAGTTACTAACTAAAGCCTTTATAGGAGGCTACTCTGTATCAGCATCAATGATTCCTAAAACATATGGAATCGCTTATAAATTAACTGATTGTAGTCTTTCGAATAAAGTTTTGTCTTTAGTATTCTATTTTACTCGTCGTAAAATACTAAAACTAATTAATTCAATTAATCCTGATGTAATTTTACTAACACATCCATTTGCTGTTAGTATTCTTGGAAGTTTAAAACGTAAAGGATTAAATATACCAACTATGGTTATAGTAACAGACTTTAAAGCCCATTCAACTTATTTAGATAATAAAATAGATGCTTATATAACTGCTAGTAAATCTACTAAAGACGATTTAATAAAAAAAGGCATTAAAGAGGAAATAATTTACCCTCTAGGAATTCCTGTTAAAGATGAGTTTAGTGAACATAGATTTGGTGTTGCTTGTACTAAGACTGATAATTATTTTAATATTCTCTTAATGAGTGGAAGTATGGGACTAAAAAACATATCATATGTTTTAAACGAATTATTAAATAATGAAAATAAATTAAGAATAACAGTTGTTTGTGGAAATAATATGAATCTTAAAGAATCCTTACTCAAAAAACATAAACATGTAATTAAGGATAAAAAACTTCATATATTAGGCTTCTCTAAGGATATAGATACTTTAATGGAGTATTCAGATTTAATAATAAGTAAACCTGGTGGTTTAACTGTTACAGAGGCCATAATGAAAAACCTTCCACTTCTTATTCCTTTTGCTATCCCAGGACAAGAAACACAAAATGTTGACTTCCTTACATCAAATGGATATGCAATATATGTTGATAATTTATTAGAAATAAACCTTATAATAAATAAGTTTATTTCTGATCCAAATGAATTAATTAAAATGCGTAAAAAATTATCACAGCTTTCTTCTACATATTCTAAAGAAAAAATTGTAGATTTAGCTGATAGCTTCTTATAAAAAAAGGTTAAATTTAAAAGTCAAGACTTTTAAATTTAACCTTTTATTTTATTTTCTTTCTATTTCACTTCTATTAAAAATACTTATAAATTCCTTATTATTTTTTGTTTTTGATAACATTCCAATAAGTTTTTCTGTTACATTTTCAACATTTCCGTCTCTATACATAACACGTCTTATTGAATATGCCACTTCTTTTTCTTCCTCAGTTAAAATTAAATCTTCTTTTCTTGTACCTGATTTATAAATATCTATAGCTGGGAATATTCTTCTTTCTTGTAATCTTCTATCCAAGTGAACTTCCATATTTCCAGTTCCCTTAAATTCTTCAAAAATCATATCATCCATTCTAGATCCAGTATCAACTAAAGCAGTAGCTAATATAGTTAAACTTCCACCCTCTTCTATTTTTCTAGCTGCTCCAAAGAATTTCTTTGGCATTATTAACGCTCCTGGGTCTAATCCACCTGATAAGGTTCTTCCCGTTGGGGTAATAGTTAAATTATATGCTCTTGAAAGCCTTGTTAAACTATCCAATAATATAACAACATCTTTCCCTTGTTCTACCATTCTTTTTCCTCTTTCAAGAACCATTTGAGATACTTTTGCATGATTTTGAGGCTCCTCATCAAAAGTTGAATAGATAACATCCCCATTAATTGATCTTTTCATATCTGTTACTTCTTCTGGTCTTTCATCAATTAATAAAACTATAAGCTTTATATCTGGATGATTTATTGAAATATTTTGAGCTATCTTTTTTAATAATGTAGTTTTTCCTGCTTTTGGAGGTGCTACTATTATCCCCCTTTGCCCTTTACCAATTGGACATACTATATCCATTAATCTAGAAGATAAATCTTTTTCATTTTGAGTTTCTAAATGTAGTCTTTCTTTTGGATATATTGGTGTTAATGTTTCAAAGGATTTTCGTCCAACAGCTCTTTCAGGATTTTCTCCATTTACACGTTCAACAAATAACAATGCTTTGAACTTTTCTCCCTCTTTAGCTTCTCTTACCTTTCCTTCTACCTCATCTCCTGTTCTTAAATTAAACCTTCTAATTTGTGATGGAGATACGTAAATATCATTTTCACCTGTTTGATAATTATTACATCTTAAAAATCCAAAGTTATTATTTTCTAATATCTCTAAAACACCTTTTGCTGTGTTTGATTCATTTATCATAACCTTTAATCTTTCTTTTTTCTCTTCCCTATTTTCATAATTACTCTCTACAGGTTTAAGATTACTTTCAGTTTTAATAACTTCTTCTATTCTTACTTTTGGAGTAATTTTTTCTTGTAATATAACTCCATTCTTTTCTATTGATTTAGGAGATTTCTCCAATATTATATCTATTAATTCTGATTTTTTTAATTTGCTTATATTCTTAATTTCTAATTCTTTTGCTATATCCTTTAGTTCTGCTAAAGTTTTTTTTTCAAAAACATCTTTTGTCAAAATGACACCTCCATTTTAATAATATAATATTTTATTTTTTAATGTAAATAACTTATTTATAAACTAATAAAACATTATATATTTCTTTATATAAAAACTTAATTAAATTTTATTATTAATTTACTTTGGGATATTAAATAGAGATCTTAATATTTGTTTAAAGATATGTATCTTAAAGATTTATGTGTAACTTATATTATGAAGTAACTAACGTTAATTTTCAAGACTAATTTATTATTTATGTTTATTATTTTATCCAAAAATAATAATATATAATCGATAATTAATCATTCTATAAAGTATATTATTAACAAAAAAAAATCATGAGTATAAAGAAATAAATTTTATACTCATGATTTTTACTTATATAATTTATTGAAATTATTTCATTTTTTCATTTAGTGAAGCTCTTATAAAGCCAGTAAATAATGGATGTGGTCTATTAGGTCTTGACTTTAATTCTGGATGGAATTGTACTGAAACATACCATGGATGATTTTCAACTTCAACAATTTCAACTAGCTTTCCATCTGGACTTGTTCCAACAATCTTCATTCCTGCACCTGTTATTTGTTTCCTAAATTCATTATTAAATTCGTATCTATGTCTATGTCTTTCATATATTAATTCATCTTTATAATCTTTAAAGGCATCACTATTTTTATCTAGTTTACAAGGATATAATCCAAGTCTCATAGTGCCCCCTAAATCCTCTATGTCTTTTTGATCTGACATTATATCTATAACTGGGAATTTAGTTTCTGGATCTATTTCTGCACTATTAGCTCCTTCAAATCCTAATACATTTCTTGCAAATTCTATAACTGAACATTGCATCCCAAGACATATTCCTAAGAATGGTTTATTATTTTCTCTTGCAAACCTTATGGCATCTATCTTTCCTTCTACACCTCTATCTCCAAAACCTCCTGGAACTAATATTCCATGACAGTCTGATAAAATTTTAGAAACTGTTTCCTTAGTAACTTCTTCAGCATTAATCCACTTAATCTCTACATTAGTATCATTAGCTAATCCTCCATGATTTAAAGCTTCTACCACTGATATATAAGCATCATGTAATTCAACATACTTACCAACTAATGCAATTTTAACATTTTCATTAAGATGCTTTACCTTTCTAACCATCTCAATCCACTCTGTATTATCTATATCTCTGCAACCTAGTTCAAGCTTTTCACAAACTAATCTATCTAAACCTTCTTTATGTAACATAAGTGGTACTTCATATAAATGTTCTGCATCTAAATTTTGTATTACACATCTTCCTTCTAAGTTGCAGAACAAACCTATTTTAGCTTTTAAATCATCTGATATTTCTTTTTCTGATCTACAAACAATAATATCTGGTTGAATACCAATGCTTCTTAGCTCTTTTACAGAATGTTGAGTTGGTTTAGTTTTTAACTCTCCTGCTTTTCCTAAGAAAGGAACTAATGTTACGTGTATAAAGCATACATTTTCTCTTCCAACATCATATTTTATTTGTCTTATAGCTTCTAAGAATGGTTGAGATTCTATATCTCCAACAGTTCCACCAATTTCAGTTATAACTACATCTACATCTTTTTCTTTCGCAACTCTATACACTCTATCTTTAATTGCATTAGTTATATGTGGAATTACTTGAACTGTTCCTCCAAGGTACTCTCCTCTTCTTTCCTTTGATATAACTGACCAATATATTCTTCCTGTAGTTACATTATTATTTTGGCTTAAGTTTTCATCTATAAATCTTTCATAATGTCCTAAATCTAAATCTGTTTCTGCTCCATCATCAGTTACAAAAACTTCTCCATGTTGATAAGGGCTCATAGTTCCTGGGTCAACATTTAAATATGGATCAAACTTTTGAATAGATACTTTTAATCCTCTATTTTTTAATAACCTTCCTAAAGATGCTGCTGTAATTCCTTTGCCTAGAGAAGAAACTACCCCTCCAGTTACAAATATATATTTTGTATTCATCTTATCCTCCTGTGAAAATATATTTTTTTCTTGACACCATTCCCCTATCTTGTTATAATCATAATTACCTCACTAATTATGATGGGTTCAAAATATCTAAAATTTCATAAGCAATATACTAACACACTTTGTTTTTTTTAGCTAGTGTTTTTTTGTAGTTTTTTAAATTATTTTGTCTAAACCCTTTTCAATTTCAAAATATACCTCCCTAAATTTCTTATTTATAAGTAACTTTTCTTGAGCTTTATTCAAATTATAATTAACACTTCTATCACTTACTATATCAAGTCTTGCTTTTATTTTTTCTTTATCTAAACAATTATAATTTTTAAGCAATAATAACAATAAATATTTATTTTCCTTCTTTTTTAAAAATTTATCTAACTCTTTTAGATTCATTTTAAAATATGTACATAAAACATTTATAATAATAATTTCTCTGTCTATTCCTTTGGTGTATCTCATAAAATATCACCTCTTAATCTTTTTTTATATCATTGCCATTTCTAATAAGTAATATTCATTATAAAAAAATAGATATTAATTTATATTTTTAAATATTTTATCTTCAAATAAAAATATAAATAATATCTATCTCTTTAATTTAATATATTTTTTTATTCACTTAGTTTAATATTAACTGCAATTTTAGTCATTATAGGATCTTGACCTGATAAAGACATTGAATATTTAGCTATAATATCTCCACCATTCTCATTTATATCTATTTCTAAATACTCTGTATGTATTTGTAAATCCATCATACCATAAGGAGTGTTATATAAAGATATAGCTGTTTCTCCTTTTTTAAAATCCATTTTAGTACTAGTACTTCCTTCTCTCTCTAAGATAAATATATCTTCAAATATACTAAGTGTAGTTGTTGTTCCTTTCATTCCAGAGATTTCTGTTTCCTCATATTCAGCTTTAAAGCCATCATCGCAAACATAAAACATCCCAGGCGTTACAACTTCTATAACATCCTTTTTATCTATTTCAGTAAAGCTTTTTACTGAAATAAGCGCTTTTTTCCCCATACTTACCTCCTATTTTATAGCTATTAAATATTGTTGTAACTCTTCATCACTTATAGGTGAAACTTTTTTTACTCCATTAAATTTAGTTCCATATTCTCCATATTTAACTTCTACTAACTCTTCATTTCTTCCCTTACTATATCTAGCTGATATTCTAGCAGATATTTCTATTTCCCACTCTGTAGCTTCACCTTGAAGAACAACTAAAGCTCCAGTATAATTTGCTGTATGAAAGGCTATATATGTATTATCTATATATTTTTTAATTTCTTCAACTTCTTCAGCTGTTCTAGCTGCAATAACCTTACTCTTTTCACTTATTCTAAAATGTCTTCCATATCTTAAAAGTGATATTTCATTTTCACTCACTTCACTTTTATGATCTAGCATTTCCTTTAACCTAATAGCATAATTAGGTTCAGTTAGCTTACATCCGCCTGCTGGAGATGGATATTCCGTTATTCCCCATTTTTCAGCTAGCTCCATTTGAGGTTTTCTAGATCTTCCGGAAATTTTCATTAATTTTTCTCTATCTACTAAGCCTGACTTTTCCATTTCAGTTTCATCTAAATTTTTAGCACATAAAGGTCTTAATATTTTATCTCCAAACCCTGATTCTTTTTTTACTATATTTAACGCTTGCTTATTTTGCGACATAGGTCTTTGATTTAAAACCTCACCTGTTATTATAAAGTCAGCATTAAAATCTTCTAATAATTTACCTGAATATTTCATCATCATTGCATGACAATCTATACATGGATTCATATTTTTTCCCCACCCATGCTTTGGATTTTTAACCATATTCATATGCTCATTAGAAAAATCTACTACTTCTAAAGGTATATCAATTTGTTTTGTCATTTTTTTAGCACTTTCTTCACTAAAAAAATAAGATTTAAAGCATATTCCTATCACTTCTATCCCTTGGTCTTTTATTAACTTAGCTGCTAATATACTATCTAATCCACCAGATATCATGGCTAACGCTCTTGTCATTTTGTCTCCCCCTGAAATCAAATTTATTTTCATATACATTATAGTTTAAATTTCTTATTGAAATTAATCAAGTAATATAAGCTACTTTTATATTTTACTATTTTCATTATTTATTTTCACCAAATATTTTTTCTAATATTTTTGATTTAAACTGGACTTTTTTATTTTTTTCCTCTTTGATATTAATGTCTTTTTTATTTTTATATTCTTTAGAAAGAAGCTTACCTAAACTTTCCTCATTTTTTTTACTATTAACAGCATCTTTTGTTCCATCTACAAAACATAATGGAGGAAACATTACACACCACCAATTTTGACCACTAGCCTCTCCTATTAATATTCTAAAAGCTTCATATTCCCCTTGTGGAAAAACCATTTCCCCATAAACTTTATCTGGAAAATTTTCTCTTGAGAGCATACTTGTAACTTTATAAGTATATCCATTCTCCTTAATAACTTCAGATGATATTCTATTTATTTCATTTTTATTTGATAAAACAACCTCTCTAGCTTCATCTAAGCTAGTACAATTTGATAATTTTCCTGATATAAAGTCTATAACTTTATCTCTCACCTTAAGCTTAAGTGATTGATCTTCTTCACTATCACTATTAGCTATAACATGAAACCTTATAATTTTATCAACTATATCCTCATAAACTAACTCTTTTTCACCTAATCCTTGTATCCCACCACTGCTTGTACACCCACTTAAAAAACTTAAAACTAACATAATATTTAATAAAACAATAATTATCTTTTTCATAATATTAAAACCTCCTTATAGCATAAATTATTGCCATATATTGGAGGTTTATACTTGTTTTTTAAATTGTTCTTGTTATATATACATCATCATAACGTTCTTTAATTTTCTCAAAGTATCTTTGTGCATTTAGCATATCATCAAAAAATGCAAACACACTCGGACCACTTCCACTCATCATAGCTCCTAAAGCCCCACAAGACCTCATTTCTTCTTTTATCCCAATTAATACTTTATGCTTTCTTAAAGTTACATTCTCTAATAAATTTTTCATATTATTACATATAAATTCTAAATCATCTCTTTCAATTGCTTTGATTAACTCTTCAGTATTTGGATGATTTCTTACTTTTTTTAAATCAAAATCTTGATATACACATTTAGTTGATACTCCAAATGGTGGCTTTACCAAAACTATTATCTTATTCTTAAATGACTTTAGTTCAGTTACTTTTTCACCAATACCTTCACATAATGCTGTTCCACCTTTTATACAATAAGGAACATCAGCACCTAACTTTAAGCCAAGTTTCATTAATTCTTCATCTTTTGCATTAACCTCAAATAACTTATTCATTATACTCAAAACAGCTGCACAATCAGTACTGCCCCCAGCAAGCCCTGCTGCTACTGGTATATTTTTCTTTATTGTGATAATTACCCCTTCTTTTATGTTATATGTATCCTTAAATAACTTAGCTGCTTTATAAGCTAAATTTCTTTCATCTGTAGGTACATATGGCTTATTGCATTTAATTGTAATATCACTTTTTTGTTTTTCTATATTAATCTCATCATATAAGTCTATATTTTGCATTATCATTCTCAATAAATGATATCCATCAGATTCTCTCTTCCCTGTAATATCTAAAGATATATTAATTTTAGCATAAGCCTTAGCTTTCATATATTTCAAATCCTTTCATAAGCAATTTAACTTATTATCTTAAAATAAAGTTCAGAGAGATATCTCTGAACTTTATTTTAATTATATATTCTTTTTTTAATCTAGTAAATATATGAAAGTATTAAGTTTTTAATTAAATCCAAACTTTAAATGTTTTTCTTCATTATTTCTTAGATTTATTTCTTCTATAACATTTATTAATGGTTTTATCTCTTCAAAAAATACTATAACTGTATCTCCTTGCTTAGAAACACTTAACGCTTTTTTAAAGGCTTCAACCTCATCTAATATAACCTCTACATCTACTTTTTTCAAAGAAGTTTTTATTCCTTCTAGTATAACTTTTGCCATTTCACCAGAAGCTCTTCCTCTTTTTTCTCTATCTTCCTTTATTATTATTTTATCTAAAAACCTAGAAGATAACTCTCCTATACTTTTAGCCATTTCATCACTTCTATCTCCTGGAATCCCTATAACTCCACATACTTTTCCATTGTTAATATTTTTAACACAAGATAATACGGCTTTATATCCTTCAATATTATGACCATAATCTAATATAACATTTATACCATTAACATCATAACAATTAAATCTACCTAAGTTTTCTCTAGTATTTAATTTATAACTTTCAATACCATTTCTAATCATGCAATAATCAACGCCTATTCCAACCAAAGCACCGCATATTCCCAATATATTTTCAATGTTAAATTCAAGTGCTCCATTTAATGTTATTGGTACATCTTTTATGTTGCAAATATTATAAATTCTCCCCTTATTATTTACGATTATTTTTTCATCTTCTAAATAAACTACTATTCCACCATTATTTATTTCTTGTAATATTAAATCATTATTCTTATCTTTACTAAAATATATTTTATTAGCTTTTATTCTATCTATTACTTTTCTACTCCATTTATCATCGGCATTTATAACTGCATATCCATTTTCCTTTACAGCTTCTGCAACTAATGATTTTACATAACATAAATCTTCCATTGTATTTATATTATCTATTCCTAGATGATCTTCTGTAATATTAGTTATAATAGCTACATCGGCTTCATCATAAGCTAATCCTTTTTTAATTATACCACCTCTTGCAGTTTCAAGAACTGCTATATCAACATCTTTGTTTAGAAGTATGCTTTTAGCACTTTCAACTCCAGTATCATCTCCATCATCTATACATTGTCCATTAATATATATTCCATCAGTACTTGTCATTCCAACTATATATCCCATTTTAGAAAATGTATGACTTATAACTCTCGTTGTAGTTGTCTTTCCATTTGTTCCCGTTATAGCTATTATCGGTATATTTTTAGGATCATTATTATAAAGCATATTAATAACTTCTTTACCTACATCTCTACTTTTTCCTTTGCTTGGATAAATATGCATTCTAAGTCCAGGTGCTGAATTAACTTCCATTACTACACCATTACCTTTTAACGGAATAGATATATCTTTAGAACAAATATCAATTCCACAAATATCTAACCCTAACGCTTTTGCTGCACGGATACATATTTCTTTATTTTCATCACATATTATATCAGTACAATCTATAGCTTCTCCCCCTGTTGATAGATTTGCATTTCTTCTTAAATATAAGACTTTATCTTTATTTAATACACTTTCAATTTCATATCCTTGTTCTTTTATAAATTTTATTAATTCATCATCAATTTTAATTTTTGTTAAAGGTTTCTCATGATCTTCTCCTCTTAATGGATTTTCATTTAACCTTTTTATTAGGTTTAAAACATTATCTATTCCATTACCAATAACGAATGGTGGAATTCTTAAAGAGGCTGCTACAACTTTATTGTTAACTACACACACTCTATAATCTTTTCCTTCACAATATTTTTCTAATATTAGATCATTATATTTTTCTATCAATTTACTATAAGCTTCTAGTAATTCTTTTTTATTTTTTATATTTAAAATAACACCTTTACCTTGATTCCCATACTGTGGTTTTAAAACTACTGGATAACCTATATCATCGGCTTCTTTTAAAATATTTAATATATTAAAAACTTTACATCCTTTTGCAACAGGTATACTTTGCAAACTAAGTAACTCTTTTGTTAATAGTTTATCGCAAGAAATATCAACAGCTATACAGCTAGTGTTGCTTCCAATTGATGCTTCTATTATTCTTCCTTGCTTTCCATATCCTATTTGATAAAAATTCCCTTCTCCTAATTTAAGTACAGGAAGACCAATACTATTAGCCGCATCACATATAGCTCTAGTACTTGGTCCTATTTCCTCTTCACTTAAAAATTTTTCAAGAAGTTTTATTCTTTCTTCATAGTTTATAGGTTCCTTTTCTATTAAAGCATTTATTATGTCTACTGCTAATTTTGCTGTTTCAATCCCCACCTTAGGATACATATATTGAAATACTATATAATAGTCATCATCTATTATTTCTCTTGCCTTACCGTAAGAAGTATCTATTCCTAGTTTATTTTGTATTGCAATTATTATATGCTCACATATGTGAGCTAAATAAGTTCCTTCTTTTAACCTTTTTATAAACCCTTCATCCTCATCTATTCCACATCTATGTGTTCTTAGTTCTGGTATCATATTTACTAAATTAATATTGAAGTCTTCTATATCCTTACTAGGTGTCTCATTATATCCTTCTAAATTAACATCTATTCTAATGCACTTTTTATAAGAGTATATATTTTTCCCCTCATAAACTTTAGTTTTTACTATTTTCATAGCTACTTTTTTCCTCCTCAAAAGGTACCTTTGTTAAAAGATTAAACTTATTTCCTTCTTTTAATACATGTAATTTTACGTTAAACATACTTAGAACTTCCTCTGAATATTGTTCTGATACATTTGTATGCGTTATATTGCTTCCATCCACAAAATATACTGCTCCACTTCCTACAACTTCTGCTATTCCTTCATCACTAACTACAATAGATGTATCTTCATCTATTCCAACACCTAAAACTTCAGGATTTTGTGCTATTCCTGTTAATAATCTTCCAATTCTTCCTCTTTGAGCAAAGTGTTGATCTATTATTACATTTTTAACAAATCCCAAACCTGGTGACATTTTTAATGTACATTTTCTTGGAGATTCTTCATCATCTCCTTGAACTATCATAGTATCACTCATAACAGATGCACCAGCGGATGTTCCTACTATAATGCACCCTTTTTCACTTGACCTTTTTAAAGCATCATAAATAGGCGTTCCTCCAACCAAACTTGTTATTCTTAATTGGTCTCCACCTGTAAAAAATATAAGAGCTGATTCATCAATTAGATTTATATTATTTTCATCAAAGGAATGTTCTCTTTCTGTTATATCTAATCCCCTTATGTTATCTACACCTAATTGATTAAATACTTTTTTATATTTTTCAAAAGCTTCTTTAGGATATTCAGTAGCTATTGTAGCTACTAAAATAATATCTGAACTTTTATTTATTGAATTGCATACTCTTTTTAAAATCTCCTTATCGCCTTCCTTATCTTCTGCTCCTCCAATTATAATTAATTTTCCATTTATTTTTTCTCCCATAAATTCACCTCTAATCATGCATTTGTTATTTTATCCACCATCAATTGTTATTATTCATTATGAAGTAATTTAAAATATTCTAAACTAGAATTATAAAAAAGAAAGAGTATAGAAAACTTTCTATACTCTTTCTTACTTATTGATAATATAAATTGTTTTTATTTAAAATATAGCCCTTCCTGGAATTATAAGCTTATCTCCAGCTTCAATATCTTTCTCATCTTCTAAATCATTAAGTTTCATAAGCTCTTCAATAGTTGTATTGTATTTTTTAGCTAAATCCCATAAAGTATCTTTAGCTCCTACTACATAAATTGTAACTGATGCTTTCTTCTCTTTCTTTTCATCTGAGCCTTCAGTTATATCTACAACCCATTCTTTTTTAACTTTATAAGATACTTTAGCAACAAGCCCTACTGTTGCTCTTATAGCTATAGTATTTGCTTCTATGGTAGCATCAACATTTTCTACAGAAGCCTTTATAATGCATTCCATTCCTTTCTTAGCATCCTTTATATCAACTGCTGCAATAAATGGAATTTCTCCTACGCATAAACCATAATCATAATCTTCATCACCAGTTCTATATATTACTGATGCTTTTACTATTCCTTCAACTTTAACCTTATCATCTTCTACTATTTTATCTGTTACCATAGCTGTAGCTGATGTGCAGATAATTTGATCTAATTTTACTTTATCATCTTTTAAATAAATATTATCCTTAGCTATAACCTCTGTTCCACTAATTCCATGTATTACTCCAAATTCTTTATCACCTTTTGTTAATTCTATGTTCATAGTTGGTGAGTACGCATCTTTTAATAGTTCTATTTTCTCTTTAGAGTAAATTTTAACTTTACCTTTAACTAAAAACTCAAAATTTAATACTCTACTTTCTCCTAAATCATCTGCTGTTATGCTCCACTCACTATTTTTAATATTCATACTAAGTAAGCTTATCATTTCGTTAGTTATTCCTGGCATTTCCTCTTCTTTTGATAAATATACATCATCTTGAAGAGTTATAATGTCTTGATTTTCTTTTCCCTTATATAAAACTTCTATTTTGCAATAACATCCAATATAAACCTTCTCCTCACCAGTTTTTATTTCTTTTTTGTGAAGATTCATAGAACATTTTAATACTTCATCTATTTCAGGTTTATCCATTGTAACTTTAATTATAGATTTACCCATTAAATCTATTTCTTTTTCACCTTTTACACCATTAATTACTTCTTCTTTTTTAAGTACTTGAATATCTTCTTTACCTTCAATATCTTTTACATAATCAAATTCACCTGTTTTATATAATTCCCAATTTAATGCAAGTATGCCGTCTATACCAACTTTTCTTTCATTCATCCAACTTGCTTCAATATGTTCTATCTCACACTCAACCTCGCATAAGACTCTATGTTCATCATCTTCAAGCTCAAGATAGTTTGCGAACTTTTCTGTAAATAATACTGAATGGATCTTATTTGCTTGTACATCTGATGCAACTTCGTCCTTTGGTAAATAATATACGGTATAATTTAATTCACCTTCTACCATAACCTTATCACCAAGAACTTCTTTATTTGTTATAGCTGCATTTGCTTCTACCCCTAAAACCTCTTTCATATCAGGGTATTGTGACTCTCTTATTAAATGCTCTCCTTTAAGCACATGATTAGATGTGCTTTCTCTAAGCAACTGTTCATAGTGGACACTTTCTTTTATTACATCTATTTGTGACATATTATCCCTCCCCTAGAATACCTACTATAAAATATATTTCTAACGCTATATATTTATTCATTCATTTTGCAAATGTTTCCTAAAAAATTCCCTCAAATTCTACAAAAATATTACTGTTTTTTACATTTTAGTATTTTCATGCTTAATAATTGTCGAATTTTATTAATCTTTTAAAGTTTTTTTTATTTTTTTTAAATAAAATGTTGACACTAGGTAGAATATGTCGTATTATAAAGATGGTTATTGACCATATAACCTCTCATAAATTCTCAATACCCTTTTATACCATAGTTGAAAGATGGAAACCCACCATCTTTCTTTTTTTTATTCTTTTTTAAATATATTCATATAAAAAAAATATAGAACTTCGAATTATCGAAGTTCTATGTTCTATAAAGCAAAATCTAATTGTACTGTCTTTGTTAATACGTCTGAGTAACTATATGTTACCGTCCTTTGGGCGTCACTTTCTAATCTAACTACGAAAATGCTTGGATGAGCACTTTCAATTACTCCGTTGTTTACTAGGATCTTTTTTCTCCCACCGTTTGCTTTCAAAGTTACCTTATCACCAACGTGGTCCTCGATATCTCTTTTAATTGTGGCGATAGTCTTTATTTTTTCCATATAAACACCCTCTTTCCATGTATAATTATATCTTAGATTGATTTTTTTGTCAAGTAAAATTTCAATTTTACCACCATTGTATATACTTGTCAATGTAAACTTTTACCTAATTTCCTACTAAAATATACATTTATTATTATCTCTATATTTTTTCTTTTTATACACTAATATATTAAAAAGCCTTAAACTCATTATATACTCTCATTCTTTATTAGTATTTCTTAAGTTTTAATATTTACTAGTTATATATAAATTTTAAAAAGACTATAAATTTATATATAAACTTATAGTCTGTTAATAATATATTTAAAATTAAATATATGATGATTTAGGATATCCTTCTCTGTACTTCCCCCTAGTTTGTAGTCCTCCTATTCCTTTTATACCAGTAATAGTGTTATCAATTACATCTGTTATTGACACAACTTGATCTATTCTTGTATAAGCTATTTTTTCGCATACAAATACCGGGTCTAAACAATGTATTAAAACCCTACTAGGAGAACTTGCAAAATTAGCTCCTGCATCTAGCATACACTCATAACAACTTTGACAAGCTCCTGCAAATATTACTAACTCATCATAACTTGAATTATAATTTCTTAATGCTTTTACTGAATCAATATAATATCTTGAATTTCTATAATTATCTAAATTTAAATAATCATCTGTAACCTTTAAAACACCATCATGTCCAGTTAAAACTACTATATCAGGTTTTATTTCTTTAACTAGATCTACTATTACTGTAGGTTGTTCTCTCTCTGTTACAGCTCTTCCAACTGCATCTAATGATAATTGCTTATAAACTTTAAGACACGCCTCTAGATACTCGCTATCTCCATCAACATGAAGTATTTTCCCAGGTCTTCCAAATATTAATTCTTTGTTTGTCGTGGGTTTCTGACTTTTACTCCCCCTACTGCCAATAGCTTTCATTGCTTCTTTATCGCCCCTTAAAGATATCGCTTTTTTTATCGCTTCATTTACTCTAGTATTTAATATTTTTTCTTTTGTCCCTACAAATCCATTTTCTACTTCTTCTAAATCATCTTTTTTTGAGTCTGCTATTATTCTAATGCTTATACCTTTTAAAATATATATAGGATTACCAGCTTCATCTTCCTTAATATCTATTATTTTAAATGTAATATCTTTATCATAAGATTTTCTAACAACTAAATCTCCTATAACCATTTGCTACCTCTAAATAATTATTTATATTTATTTTATGTTAGCAAATTACTATTTGTCCTAAAAAAAATAAAAAAGTGCAAAAGCACTTTTTTATTCAATTGAATATTCATTTTTAAATTCTTCTAAAAACTTTAACATAAGCTCTTGTTCTGATATTATTGATTCAATTTTATTGCTAAATGTATTTTGTCCCCAGTTAACTTCATTATAATAATATCTATTGGCTAATCTCCAATATCTTTGTGGAAATTGAAGATATGCGTATAAAACTTTATATTCTTCTTTTTTTAATGGTGAAACTTCATTATACGCTTCTATAATACCTTTAGCAAACTCTATATTCCAATCCACTCTCTTTAAAACCTTAATCATAAAGTTTGAAATATCAAATACTCGTATCTCTCGTTTACAATAATCAAAGTCAATAACATGTACATCATCTTTATTTAAAATAATATTATGATAAGTAAAATCATGATGACAAAAACTCTTTTCTTCTTCTGCAACTTCACATAATCTTTCATAATCTGATTCTAATAATGTTTTTAAGGCTTTTTTTGCAATTTCCTTATAAAATTCCATTGATTTTATATATAACAAATCAAAACTATTTTTATTATTCTTTTTCCTTACCATATCTCTCATTTTATCAAATGACTTAATTCTTTTGCTCATAAGGTGAGGCCATCTACCTAAATCACTTTTTAGTTTTGAATTTTCTGGAGGATCATACCCTTTTGAGGCTTCATGCATTTTTGCTAAAGTTTTAGCTGCAAGTTTAACCTCGTCTATGTTATGAAAATCACATTCTCTTCCTTCTAACCACTCAGATAATGTATAAAGATCCTCATTTACTAGGGCATATGGTTCCCCATCTATGTTTAAAAAATACTTGTCTACGCTGTCAAATCCATTCTTAACTAAATGCTCCTTAGCACCATAAACAAATAATAACTTTTGTGGTCCATAGTTTATTTTCTTTAAACATCTTTCTCCCTTATTGCTTTTAAGATAGTAGACCCCTTTGTTTGCTTTAATAACTTCAATTTTCATATCGAATTGTCTTTCTATTTCAAATTCTCTCATCATAGTGCTCACCCCCTTTATATTTATATGTATATATCTATTCTTTTATTAACATTTTTAGACTTTCTTTAATATAATAAATTAAAAACAATGTGAAAGGATTAAATCATGAAGATAGGCATTGATGGAAGAGCTGCTAAATGGTATCGAGGGACAGGAATCGGCACATACACTTATCAGCTTATAAACAGTTTAAATAAGGTTGATACAAATAATGAATACTTGATTTACCTACCTGAAGGCTCTGCCCTTAAATTAAGTGACAATTTTAAGATAGAGCCTGTTAACGCTACTTCTAGCGCTAATTTTTGGGATGAAGTTAGAATTCCAAATTCCCTAAAAGATAGCGAAATGGAACTTTATCATGTTCCTCAGAATGGAGTAGGGCTTCTTAAAGATATCCCATGTCACAAAGCTATAACTTTGCATGATATAATCCCACTGAGAATGCCAGAAACTGTAAGTGATAGATACCTAAATATTTTTAATAATGAGCTTCCACAAATTATAGACGCTTGTGATGGTATATTAACTGTTTCTGAATTTTCAAAGCAAGATATAGCAAAAGAATTTAATTTTCCAGAAGATAAAATATTTGTTACTCATCTTGCTGCTGAGGATATATACAGACCTTTAAGTAAATGTCAGTGCAAAAAAATTATTCAAGAAAAGTATGGTATTAAAGAAGATTTTATTCTATATGTAGGGGGTTTCAGTCCAAGAAAAAATATTTTAGGTATTATAGAGTCCTTTTCCCTTTTAAATCCAAGTTTAAGAAAAAATTTAAAGCTTGTTATAACTGGTAAGAAGGGAATTTCATATGATAAATATAAAACTCGTACTGATGAATTAAAAATAAGTGATAATGTGATTTTTACAGATTTTATACCATTAGAAAATCTACCATTATTTTATAATGCATCTGAGCTATTAGTTTATCCATCATTTTATGAAGGCTTTGGTTTACCTCCACTTGAAGCAATGGCATGCGGCACTCCTGTAATTGCCTCTAACGTTACTTCACTTCCTGAGATATGTAGTGATGCTGCTTTATTAGTTGATCCATATAATATAGATGAATTAACCTATGCTATGGAACGTGTTTTAAATGACAGTCTACTAAAGCTTACTATGATTAGAAAAGGACTTATAAAAAGTTCTAATTACTCTTGGAAATATACAGCTATAGAAACTATAAAAGCCTATGAAAAAATGATATTTCATAAGTAAATACCATAAATTAAAGGGTCTCTATATGAGACCCTTTAATTTATTAGTAAAAAAAATCATTAAATTCTTCAACAAATTTTACTAGAAATTCTTTTCTATAACTTTCATTTTCCAACTTATTATTTAATCTATTTAGAAATACTTCATACTCCCAAGATTTTTGTTTATAATAGTAATCTTTTGATATTGTAACAAAATCCTTTGGGAATGTAATAATTGCATACAGTAATTTTATTTCCTCTTTATCTAATTTAGCTACTTTATTATATGAATCAATTATGGATTTAGCTTTTTCTATATCATAGTATGAGTTTTTAATAACCTTAATCATATAATTTGCTATATCTACTACCCTTGTATCAATTTGACAATAATCAAAATCTATTATTTTTACCTCTTCACCATCTATTATAAAATTATGATGAGCTAAGTCATTATGACATAATACTCTTTTATTATCATCTTCTAATATTGAATGATATTGGGAAATAGCTAATAACTCAATGGATTTTTCTATTTCCTTAATGCTATAATCTACATTTTCCATAAATAACTTATCAAAGGTATTTTTATATCTAAACTTACTAACATATTCTTTTATATTTAATAAGTCCACTTTACTTTCCTCTAAATATTTAGGTAAATATTTCCCTACATTTCCTTTAATATATTTATCATCTAAATTTTTAAATATATTAATTGATGCATTATGCATTTTAGCAATACTTTCAGCACACATTTCTATTTCTATTGGATTAGTAAATGTTGCTTCTCTTCCTTCAACCATATTTAAAATTACATATATATTTTCTCCCCATTTCTCATAAATTTTATCCTTTTTATTTTTATAATAGCTTAATACATTTTCATATTTGGGGGAAATATATTTTAAAGCATTATCTATAAATTCTAATCTTTCAGCACTTGAGTCTACCATCTTTAAAATTTTTTTTCCATCCTTTGTAGATATAACAAATACCTTTCTTAAAGGTATTATATCTTCAACCTCAATTCCAATACTATTAAAAAATTCTTCACTTAAATCATATTTACAAAGTGTATTTTTATCAGTATATTTTAATCTATTCACTCATAACTCCCCCTTTATAAATCATATATTTTTTATCAATATTAATAGCATTTTTAAACTCAATTACAAATTCTTCTTCATCCATAGTAATTTTCCCATCAATATACTTTTCCCATATTTTTAAACTTTCTAGTGGATAAGAACAAACGCCTTTTAAATATTCAATACTATCTCTTTTTAATGAAGTTCTTTCAATATATTCTTCTATATAATTATCTATATCTAAATTTATATCCTTTCTCTTTAATCTCCTTACATAGCAATATAAATCATGCTCCTTTAGGTTATATGTAAGGTATTTTATAGTTCCTATTTCAAGTTTTCCATCTTCTCTTTTTCTTAAATTACCCTCATCAACCTTTATTAAACATACTTCATAGGATCTCATACTTCTCTTTATTAACTCCTCATAATTATTAGAAAGTGTATTGAATATAGATTCTTCAGCTGCATCTAATAGGACTTTACCCTGTTTTTCTAGAATACTTTCTAAAAAATTACTACTACCTTTTTTCTTTATTCTATTTAAATCTTTTTTTAACTTTAAAACTTGTCCCTTAAATCCCTCTATATCTTTGCCTATACTAGCTCCTATCCTAGGAATTAAATTCTCTTTATATCCATCAATATATTCATGAAATATTGCTATATTTTCTACTTGATTTAATATATCTTTATTACTTTTTACCTTTTCTATATCATTTTTCTTATTTGATATTACTATATCTCTTTCTTTAAAATATAAATACAAACCATTATCTTTTATATAAACCACCCCTTACTTAAAGAAGGATTCTATAAACTCTTCTCTATTATTTCTATCCATTAAATATTTATTTATTTTCTTTATAAAGAACTCTTCTCCCCAAGGTTGTTGCTCCCAATAATATTGAAGACCTATTTGCCAAAATCCTTGTGGAAACGATATAAATGCCTTCATTAATTCAAGTTCTTCTTCATAAATATTATTTGATTTACAATAACTATTTAAAATAATACTACCATTATCACAATTCCAATGCCCATTCTTCATTGTTCTTATTATCAAAGAGGAAAGATCATGTATATGAGAATCTAAAATACAATAATCAAAATCTATTACGTTTATATTATTATTTTCATCTATAAGTACATTATGGTGTGCATAATCATGGTGGCAAAATCCTCTTTTTAAAACTTCTCTATCCATTAGCTCAATATATTTGCTTTTTTTAAGGTAAAGTATTGCTCTACTCCCTCTTTCAAGTTCTTCATTAATTGCATTTAAATAAATACTATCAAACTCTGAATTGTACGCTTTTTGATTTATTCTATTTTTAAAATCTAATATTTCCTTACATCTAGTTTCAAAAACATTCCCCCAAGAATACCAACCTATTCTTGGATTCATATTAGATTTTAATACAAATCCTTCACTGCATTTATGCAACTCTCCAAGTTTCTCTGATACTCTCATTAATTCTTCAATATCATAGTAATTACTATTTCTAGCTTTTATCCATTTAGTAACGTAAGCATAACTCTTATCTAACTCTATAAATAAATTTCCATCTTTAGTAGGCATAATATCTGGAGTACTTTTAAATTCTTTTTGCTTAAGATGATTTATTGCTGAAATAATAAAATAAAAATGAGGGTATTGATATTTAATAACTTTTACACAATATCCTCCATCCTTTGTTACTATTTTATACGCATTTTTAACTTTCTCTATACTTTCTACCTTTAATGAATACCTCTCTTCTATGGTTTTCTTTATATCAAAAAGCTCCATATTCTTCTCCTTATGATTTCTTCTATGTATTATATGAATTTATATATTCTAGTGTGTTTATTATCACAGAATTTAATTATTAATAATATTTTGTTATATAAAGATAAAAAGTTAATATCTATAATATATAGAGTAAATTTAGGAGGAAACTTTATGAGAATATCAATGGATGCTAGAGGCATTAATATGTATAACGGAACTGGTATTGGGACATATACTGAAAATTTGTTAAGAGAACTTTTATCCTTAGATAAAATTAACGAATACACATTGTTTTGGACAGGAGAAAATTATGAGAGCTTTAAAAATAATAATAGTAAAATAGTTTTCACCTCTAGGAAACATGGTGCTTTTTATGAGAATTTTTACTTTCCTAATTTTATAAGTAACAATAATATAGATTTACATCATATTCCTCAAAATGGAATGGGCTATTCATCAAATTATTCAAATAATTGTGTTGTAACAATTCATGATTTAATTCCTTATGTATTGCCTGAAACTACTGGTCGTGGGTATTTAAGAAGGTTTTTAAAAGATATGCCTGCTATAATTAACGATTCTAAAGGTATTCTTACTGTTTCAGAATATTCTAAGCAAGATATACTTAAGTTTTTTAATCATATTCCTGAAGAAAAAATATTTGTAACACCTTTAGCTGCAAATTCTAGCTTTAAACCTTTAGATAAAGAATATTGTAGAAATTATGTTAAAGATAAATTTAATATTAATAAACCTTATATATTGTACATAGGAGGCTTCAGCACACGTAAAAATGTAAAGGAATTAATATTAGCATTTAATAAAATAAACAAGGATTTAAATACTCCTCATGTTTTATTATTAGGTGGATCCTTAAAAGATGAAGGTAAAAAATTATTTGACCTTGTTAATTCACTAAATATTCAAGATAGTGTAATTTTCACTGGCTTTTTATCTGATTTAGATCTTCCAATTTTATATAATGGAGCAGAAGCATTTATATATCCATCACTTTATGAAGGCTTTGGATTGCCACCATTAGAAGCTATGAGTTGTAAAACTCCTGTAATAACCTCAAATCTTACTTCTATACCAGAAGTAACTGGTGATACTGCAATATTAATAGATCCATTTGATAAAAACGCTTTAGCTCTAGCAATTGTCAACTTATTAAATAATGAATCTTTAAAGGAGGATTTATCTAATAAAGGTTATAAAAGAAGCCTCCAATTTTCATGGAGGCATACAGCAATCAAAACATTAGAAGCTTACGAGTCAATTTCAAAATTTGAAGAGTAAATTTCTTGTATAATATTTTTATATAAATCATAATTTTCTATTTTAGGGGCCCTTTCAACTATATTACATAGTATTAAGAGAGGGCTTGAATTTTCTATATTTTCAATATCTTTTTTAGTTACCTTATTACTATATGCATAAACTGAACTTGGTATAAAGTTATTTTTTCTTAATTCTTCTCCTAAAATCTCTTTATTATTTGCCGAATAAGCAATAAATTTTTTTATAGCTTCATTATTACTATTATCTCTTTTTAATACAACTAGACTTTTACCGCCTATATCATAAAACTTATTTTCACCTGGATTTATACTTGGTGGTGTCTTACATATCCATTTTACATTTTGATCACTCTCACTAATTACCTTTAGCATTTCATGGGAGCTAATACTTGCTAAATAATTACTGTCTCCATACTTACTAACTAATTCACTATTATATAAATCATTTAATTCTTTTATAATTATATCCTTATTATTTTTACTTTTATCACTTATCATTTGAGCGGTTAATAAAAGGGATATATCTTTCATATCTTTATAAGAAAATATCCTTATTTCTCCATTAGTTTTATTATATATTTCAGTTCCTATATTTAAAATATCTTTCCAAGTATTTATATCCTCTATATCATAACCATATTCTTTAATAATATCCTCTCTTATGTAAAGGGCTATTGGTCTTGATGTAAATGGAATTCCATAATAATCTTCATCTACAATCACCTGCTGTAATCTATTCTTATGAAAATTATTACTATATGTTTCTATAATCTCCTTATTTCCATCAGCCATAACTATTTTATCTTTTAATTTTTCTATTTCTATAAAATCGAATAAAGCAATATTAGGTAGCTTATTATATTCTGAATTAACTATCTCTTTAATATAATTTTTTTTATCTATATTAATTATATCAATATTAACTCTTTTATTACTTTTTTTAAACTCATCAGCTATTTTTTGAAAGTAACCATATGTTTCATTACTTGTCCAAACCGTAATATCACCTTTTACAATTTCTTGTCTTTTATACGGTGCTAATAAAGTTATTAAACTTACACAGGCTAAAAAAATAACTACTCCTAATATTCTCTTTTTCTTTTTTTTCATAATAGTTTCTCCCTATAAATATGATACCTTTAATTATACACTATTAAAATTACTTTATAATAGTAATAATTTTGATTTTTACTTAACTTTTTATTATAATAATCTAATATAACAAATTAATAGATTGGAGAATATTATGCATATAGATAGTTTAAAGTTTTTTTATGAAGTTGCGAAATCTAAAAGTATTTCTACTGTAGCTAAAAATTCTCATATATCTCAATCAGCTTTAAGCCAACAGCTTTTAAAGATAGAAAGTAAACTAGATGTTAAACTTCTAAATAGAAGTAATAAAGGAGTTAGCTTAACTCCTGAAGGTGATATATTATTTAAACATACTGAAACAATAATAAATACATATAATAAAATGTTAGAAGAATTATCCAGCTTATCTAAAAAGAAAAATTATATTTCTATAGAAGCTGTAGAATCTATAAGTTCAAGTATTTTACCCTATTCTATATCTAAATTAAAAAAAATCTATAATTATTATACTATAAACCTAAATACTATAGATTGTTGTTCAAATATAAATTTACTAAATAATATATGTGATATTCATATATGCTATAAAAAACCTGAAGAACATACTGGGCTAATTACAAAAGAGCTTGGTATAGATGAATTATTACTTGTTTCTAACATTAATTTTCCTAATAATTCCATCACAAAAGATGAGTTATTGTCAACCCCACTTATAATTACTTCTGATAAAGAATGTTTAAGAAATTCACTATGTAATTGTTTAAATTGTTCTGATGAAGATTTAGATAGTCTAAATATTCTATATACAACAAATTCTTATTTTTCTGCACTTAACGGGGTTTTATCTTCTAAAGCCATTACATTTATCCCCAAAAGCATTTACAATAATTACTGTTCAATTACATCAATAAAAAAAATAGATATAGTTGACTTTAAAATTTATTTACCTCTTTATTTAAACTATTTAGATTCTTTTTATAAAAATAATTCAGAGTTTATAAAGTCTCTTAAAACCATAATAAAAGGCTTCTTAATTTAAAGAAGCCTTTTAATATGTTCTAAGTAATAGCCATTGAGCTATTTGTCTTAATACATCCCTATATTCATTTTCTGGTAATTTATCTATACCATTAAAGCATTTATCCATATACTTTTTAGCTAAATCTTTAGCATCTTCTATTCCACCATTTTCTTTAACTATTTGTATTAATTTAAAGACTTCCTCATCTGAATAAATATCTTTTCCTATTAATCCATCAAAAGCTTTAGGATTTTTCTTATAAGCATAAATTATAGGAACAGTATATATTCCTTGCTTTAAATCATTTGCTGCTGATTTTTTAATACTTTCATCATTTCCTTCATAATCTAAAATATCATCTATAATTTGAAATGCCATACCTAAATTATGACCTATTTTTCCAAGTTCCCTACTTATTTTTTTATCAGCATTACACTCTGCAGCTCCTAAATATAATGATATTGAAAATAGTTCAGCTGTCTTTCCTGATATTCTACTTAGATAATCCTTAACTGATAGTTTCATTGAAAATCTAGAATTTAACTGATTAACCTCACCCATACATATTCTAGACATAGCTCTTGAATCAACCTTTATTGCTTGAAGAGATGAATTTGTAGCTAATATCTTAAAGCAAACACAAAATAAATAATCTCCTATATAAACTGCATAATCTTTACCATATTTTGATTGTATAGTTTCTTGACCTCTTCTTAATTTAGAGTCATCTATTACATCATCATGAACTAAAGTTGCCATATGAAGCATTTCTATAACTGCCGCTGTTGGAACTGCTTTTTTCTTGTCTCCATCTCCAAATTTAGAGCCAATTAATACAAAAGCTGGTCTTAATAACTTTCCACCTGATTCTATTAACTCTAAAATTGAATCCTGAATTTTTTTATCTTTACATCTAACGTTGCTTTTCATTAAATTTATTACTTCTATAAGTTCCCCTTTTAAATTAGGGTACTTGTTCCAAATCTTATCCATTACAATCCACCTTTTCATCTATTATCTAAACATAGGTAATTTAGATAAATGCTTTACCATATAATTGGCTGTAATTCCAATAAAAATTCCCGTTACTATTCCTATTGTTGATAATACCGGCAAATATAACATTACTCCTATGTTTTTAACAATAATAGATGCGATTATTAACTGCCCTACATTATGAAATATAGCTCCAGCAGAACTAACCCCTATAATGCTAACTTTATCCTTAAATACTTCCTTAACGAATATCATAGATAAATAGCTAAATATACCACCTGTTGCACTATACATAAATGATGATAAATTACCACCAAACATAGTGCCTAATGTAAGCCTTAAAAATAAAACTAAAAAAGCATCTTTTTTGCTGTCTAAAGTATATAAAGCTACAACTGTAATTAAATTAGCCAGTCCTAATTTCGCTCCTGGTGTTACAAAGGGAACCGGAATCATTCTTTCTATAATATGAAGTACCAAGGCCTGTGCTACTAGTAATCCAATATATACTATTTTATTAGTTTTTCTCATAGCCGTCTCCTTAATGAGATATAATTATATCATCTTCAGTTTCTCCCTTTATTTGTATCATAAGTCTATTTGGTAAACAAACTAAACTTTCTCCAGGCTTTTCTATAAACTCTGGATTCATACAAACTTTATCTGGACAATCTGCTTCTATTATACCTATCTTATTATCTTTTACAATTATTACATTCTCACCATATTCGGTTTTAATATCTAAAATATCTTCACCAGCATGTGCTGATAACGGCACATTTTTATAATGTTTCCCTGCCACTGTTATTTCTGCATATGTACTATTATACCCATTTTTTAAAATAACGCCTAAAATCACTTCTGGAATAAAAGACATTATCATTAAAAATACTATTATTATAATATCCCATTTTTTAAACATATAAATTCCTCATCTCTAATTTTTATTTAAATAGATGATTTTGTTATTATGTTTTCCTTTTAAAAAGTATACATACACTAAAAGTTTTATAAGGTAGAACCCTCTAGGCTCTACCTCATATAAATTCCTTATTTTGCAGTGTATTACTTATTTCCTACATCTACTTTTATTTAGTTTTTATATAATGGTTGCTTCTTACCATGCCAGAAATTATCTGCTATTCTTGTAATCCAAGGCATTATATAGTAATCTAATCCAAATGTTCTACCTGCACCACCCATTAAAGCGATTGATCCAAAGAAGAACCATAATATATCCCAACCAGCCATAGCACATAACACAAAGTTAATAACCATACCAGCTGAAACTCCACTCCAAATGAAAGTGAATAAACCAACTATTAAACATAATCCCATTCCAATTTCCATTAAAACAACAAGTCTTTGGAACCAAACAGCTATTTCTGGATTTGGCATCATTATTTGCATAATTGAAGCATACCAACCTGGTACTTCTTTAAGAATTGGAGCTGCAAATTCTTTTGCTGTTTCTGCACCTTCTGCTGCTGCTGAGGCACCTGTAGTTGCATCATGTAACCAAGTAAATGGCATTTTAACATTTCCAGCTTTAACCCAGCTATCAGAACCTATTTTAATATTATCTATAAATCCACTTATTCCTTTAGCTTTCCACATAGATTCCCAAGTACTATCACCAACTAATTTCTTAAATCCTTCTATTGCCCATAAAGAACCAATGTAAACTCTTAAAGGAATTGTCCATAATCTGTTAGCTTTTGATGATAAATGACCTCTCATTATAGATCTTCTATCTTCCATAGCAAAGAATTCATGCTGTAAGTAACTATAAATTGCATGTACATCATTTACTTCATATAAATAATGTATATTAACTAAATGCTTCATTATCATTGCAAAGAAACCTGATAATTTCATTCCCATTAAGTTAGCAACACAATATCTTCCACCAATAGAAACCATAAATCCATGATATGCACCCTTGAATTTTTGCATTTCTTTATTTTCAATTGAAGCAATTATATTTTTAACAACTGTATCAGCTGTTTGAACTGCAGCCTCAACTATTTGAGGTGTTCCTTTTCCAGCTTCCTCTTCAAAGTAAGCCATATCCCCAACTACAAATACGTCTTTCTTTCCAACTGCTTGCATAAACTCATTAGTTTGTAGTCTTCCTGCTCTAGCAGTTTCTAGTCCATATTCCTTAGCTTCTTGGTTACCTTGAATACCACATGTCCATATTAAAGTTTTAGTTTTTATTTCTTCACCACTCTTAAGAACTATCTTATCTTCTGTCACTTCAGTAATTGGTGAATTTTTTAGTATTTGCATTCCATGCTTAAGCATATACTTTTCAGCCTTATCAGCTTGCTTTCTATCAAGCATGTTTAGGATTGTGCCCATAGCTTCAACAACTTTTAAGCTAACTTCTGCTTCATCTACATTATATTCTTTAGCTAATCTTGTCTTCCACTCTAAAAGCTCTCCTGCCATTTCTATACCAGTAAATCCTGATCCTGCTACTACAAATGTAAGCATTTCTTTTCTTTTAGACGCACTTCTTTCTAAACTTGCTTTAGCAAACATATCTTGAATATGCTTTCTTATTTTCATAGCATCTTCAAATGACCAAAGAGTAAATCCATTTTCTTTAACTCCTGGAACTCCAAAGAATGCTGGTTCACTACCAGTACCTACTACTAAATAGTCATATTCATATTTTCCATATGTAGTTTTTACTACTTTTTTATCTGTATCTACATCTTCTATTAAATCTGTAACTACTTTTACTTTTGATTTTCCAAATATTTTACATAATTCAACTTGAACTGATTCTGGATGTACTCTACCACCAGCCACTTCATGTAATTCAGTCATTAAAGTATGATATGGATGTTTATCAATTAATGTAATCTCCACATCACTATTTTTCTTGTACTTCTTAGCTAATTTTTTAGCTGTACGTACTCCACCGTATCCTGCTCCAAGAACAAGTATCTTATTAGTCGACATACTGTACCTCATCCCTTCATTAAATAATTCTAAAATAGCATATTTAATTGTATATACTATTTTAAAATATGTCCATATTCTAGCTAGAAGTTTTTTGTGGTTTTTTTAACAAAATTAATTCACCAAATTTTAATTCTAAATATCGTTACCCTTTATTATAACACGGTTTTACCTAATTGTCTTTTTTTTAACATCATTAGATATACTTATACACCATAAGAATAATGAATATCATTTCATTGTTAGATTGTGTATAATTAAATTTAGTTGAAAGAGTTTTCAACTAATTTAATAGTATTTTAAGGGGGATTTTTCTCATGAAATCAAGAAAAGTTTTAGGTTTAGTTGCTGTTGCTGCTTTAGCTGCTACAGTGTTCGTAGGTTGTGGTAAAAAAGAAGATGCTGCTAAATACAAAGATGGAAAATATGAAGCTACATCAGCTGCTGATGAAAGAGGATATAAGGGAACTATTGCTATCGAAGTTAAAGATGGTAAAATATCTACAGTTAAGTATGATGAAGTTAAAGAAGATGGAACTGCTAAATCAACTGATAAAGAATACAATAAGCTAATGAAAGAAAAGGTTAAAGCTAACCCTGAAGAAGCTTTCCCAGCTTTAGAAAAAGCATTAGTTGACAAGCAAGATCCATCAACTGTTGATGCTGTTACAAATGCAACAAAATCTTCAGATGCATTTAAAGATTTAGCTGCTAAGGCTTTAGAAAAAGCTAAATAATATATAATTTTATACATAGACTTTAGGATTCAATTCCTAAAGTCTTTTTGTTATGTTATTATTAATATTGCTAATAATATTATTACTTTTAAAATTTAGGAGGTCTATTTATGAAGCTAATAAATAAAAAACATATAAATTTATTATCAATTTTCTCCTTGTTAATTTTTTCTCTTTCTTTTTCTACAGGTTGTGTAAAAAATAACAAAGATATCGCTCCTTTATCGAAAAGCGAGATTTTAATGGGAACTGTAGTTAAGGTTACTATTTACGATAACCAAAAAGAGGAAATTTTAGATAAAATTTTTAATAAGGTAAAAGAACTAGAAAATACCTTAAGTATTAATGAAAATGGAACTTTAGTAGATAAAATAAATGAATCTGCTGGAAAAGCTCCTGTTAAAGTTGATGATGATACATATACTATTATAAAAAAAGGTTTAGAATACTCTAAATTATCAAATGGGCTTTTTGATATAACAATTGGACCAATAGTAAAACTTTGGAATATAGGATTGCCAGAAGCTAAGGTGCCTAGTCAAACTGAAATTGACTCAAAACTTCCATATATAGGCTATAGTGATGTTATTCTTAATGATACTGATAAAAGCGTATTTTTAAAAAGAGAAGGAATGATGTTAGACCTTGGTGGCATTGCAAAGGGCTATACTGCTGATGTAATTTCAAATATTCTAACTGAAAATAATGTATCTAGTGCAATTGTTGATCTTGGAGGAAATATTTTTGCTCATGGAAAGAAAATTTCTGGTGATAAATGGAGAATCGGAATACAAGATCCATTTTCTACTCGTGGTGATATAATAGGAAGCATTTCAGTTATAAATAAATCTATAGTTACTTCTGGTATTTATGAAAGATTTATAGAGGAAAATGGAGTAAAATATCATCATATTTTAAGCCCATCAAATGGTTTTCCTTATGATAATGAGTTAGCTGGAATAACAATTGTTAGTAATAAATCAATTGATGGTGATGCTCTTTCTACTTCTGTATTTGCAATGGGTGTTGAAAAAGGACTGGAATTTGTAAATTCACAACCTGATATAGATGCTATATTTGTAACTAAAGATAATAAGGTTTATATTACCTCTGGCTTAAAAGATAATTTTAAAATTACAAACGAAGCATTTAGTTTACAAAATTAAAACACTAAAAATCCATTATTATAGAAAATTTAATTCCTATAATAATGGATTTTTTTAATTTATGATTTTTACATCTTCTTTTCTCATAATAAATAATGCTAATAATACAGCAAATATTCCACATAATAGCTTTACTATAATATATATTACTACAATTTCTTTAGCCTCTGTAGCAACATAACCTAACTGACCACCTAAAACATATGCTCCTGCTACTGAGAAAGCAGAGCAAACTACCTTTCCTTTATCATCTAACTCATCAAAGGTTGAAAAAATTATAATAGCTGAAGCTAAGCTTCCTATTAGAGCTGCTATAGATGAAGAATTTATTCCTACTTTATCCCTTATTTTTTCTAATTTACTATTTAATAATTTTTTTATTATTTCTAGCATTACATATGCCCCACCTAAAAATATAGCTATTTTACCAACTGTAGTTAACGCCTCTTCTATCGGAAGCAAATTTTCAACTAATACTATTCCCGTTATAGATGTAAATCCTTGAACTCCTAATCCTATAAATCCTATAGTTACTATAAATTTTCCTCCCCATGTAAAAATAGTTATTACCTTATCAATTGATATGTATAATCCAATTGATATTGCTATAGCTAATATAATAATAGGTGCTAAATTTATTATTATCATACTTAATGGAATTTTTAACATTATTCCTCCAATAAATAACCCAACTGGTAATGTAATAACACCACATAAAATTCCTTTACACAGTAAAGGGAAATGTTTTTTATTTATTATTCCAAGAGCAAGAGGTAATGTAAAACTTATAGTACACCCTAGTATAGATGCAATTAATACTCCTGAAAAGTATATAAGCTCTTTGCTTTGCGATATATTATTTGCAATATTAAATGCTCCCATGTCTATTGCTATAAAGCTTGATGAAATTATAGATGGGTCTATTCCTACCTTAATAGTAAATGGTACAAAATACTTTAGTATAAAATCTGATATTAAAGGTGTAATTGAAAGTATCCCTATCATAGATAACCCAAGAGCCCCCATACTTTTAATACCTTCTTCAAAATATTCACCTAATTTAAATTTATTTCCTAAAATATAATCTAAAACTCCAAATATAAAAAATACTCCTACTGTATATAAAACTATTTTCTCCATAATATCCCCTTTTTTATTTCATTAATATCTATTAGATTTTATCAAATTTAATAGATACAAAAAAGCCCTTTACATAAAGTAAAGGACTTTTTTGTCATTAAACTAATTCAGTTATCTAACATTAATCTTCACATGATGAAGGATTTTGATATGATTTTGGTCCTGGACATGGATTTGGATTACATCCACTACAATCATGTTTTCTTATACAATCGCCATTATATGCATTAGTCTTTAATTGAGCATATTTTATTACAATATTATCTTTATATATTTTTAGCATATATTTTGTATGAGGACATAGTGGTCCTAATAAAAATTGGCCATGACAGTCAGTAAATGTATGAGTTAATGGATATGGGTACTTACATCCTTCAACTACTTGTAATAGCTTAACTACAGCATCCGCTACTGGATCTCCATTAGCATCCAAAACTGTTCCAAATATAACTGATCTTTTCTCCTCTGGTAATCTTACTACAGCCTCTATTTGTTCATTACATCCTGTTTTTAATTCGCATGATGTTATCTTTCCGCTCATAATTTTCCCTCCTAAGTTCTAAAGATTTAACTCTTATGCTTCCATTTTATGCATATACAAAAAAAATGTTCCCTGTATTCTTAACAGAGAACATTTTAAATATATTAGTATATTGGGATTTATTATGCTTATAATTTTTACTTAGATGTTAATTGTAAATCAAAAGTCTTAGTTTCTTTATTTCTAACTACTTCAACTTTAACTATATCTCCTTCTTTTTTAGAGTCTCTAATTTCTTTTAACTCATTAAATGTTTTTATTTTCTTTCCATCAAATTTAGTTATTATATCTCCACCTTTTATACCTGCCTTTTCTGCTGGTGAAAATTGTGTTACTTCAACTACATATAAACCTTCTGGCATTTCATATTGTTTTGATAATGTTTCATCAACTTCTCTTATTGACACACCAAGATTTAATATTGGTTTTGATAATGATTCTATTCTTCCTTTTACTTCATTTATTGGAATTGAAAATCCTATTCCTTCAGCTTCTCCACCTAGCTTTAAAGTGTTTATACCTACAACCTCTCCTTTTGTATTTATAAGAGGTCCACCACTATTTCCTGGATTTATTGGAGCATCAGTTTGAATTAAGTTTAACTTAATTCCATTTTTAGTTTCTACATTTCTATTTATAGCACTAACTAATCCACCAGTAACTGTTTGTGAAAAATTCTTTGAAAGAGGTGTTCCTATTGCAAGAACTTGTTCTCCTGGTTTAAGTGCATCAGAATCTCCTAATTCTACTACTGCTGGTACTTTTATATTATCATCAACTATTTTAAGCATTGCTACATCTTGATTTTTATCAAAGTTAACAACTTTAGCCTTTACTTCCCTCTTATCACTTAATGTAACTGTAACTTCTTGAGCACCTTCTATAACATGGTAATTAGTTAGTATATTTCCTTCTGCATTTATAATAAACCCTGATCCTATCCCCTCTACTTCTTGAGGAATAAATCCACCATAATTAGTTACACCCTTACTAGAAACTATTACAACTGCTGGCGCAACTTTTTCAAATGCCTGAGTAGCACTTAGTGCTTGACCTGAGGTTTCAAATACAGGTGGATTACTAATTGTATTCTTATTTTTATCAGTATCTAAATTTCTCATTGCAAAATAAGTTGTACCTCCACCAATAATGCCTCCTAGTAGTCCAACAACTACCATAATAGCAATGCTCTTCATAGTCCCACTTTTTCTACTTTTTTTATTTTCATCATTACTATTAAATTTATAATTATTATTGCATTCTTTATATGAATTATTTTCTTCATTTAAATCTGACGCTACTTCCTCCCCCTTACTAGCTACATTTTCATAACTATTTACATCATATATTTCTTTATTATCTTCATTCATATCACTTATCCTCCTAAACTTAACTTCTCTTTACAATTATTAATATACCCCCTTTTTGTGACAATTATATGGCACTAAATTTATAAAATGTAAAAATAATAAAAACAATATGCTAAACTAAAAAAAGAACTGACTAAAAATGAGTTTAAAAGTCATTTTAGTCAGTTATCTTTACTATTGTTTTTTTTCTTTTTTCTCTATATCATTTGCTTGTTTTATAACTTGCTTTATACCAGTAACAATAGTTTCTGGATTTTCTATTGATATAAAGTTACTTTCTGCTGTAGTTTTATAGCATTTAGTCAATTCTTTATCACCTAAATTTATTAAACTCTCTTGTCCATCTTTATAAACTAAATAATATGGAATTCCTGGAAAGGCACCTTCATATTGACTATTATTTTCTCCGCTCGTTAAATTGCTTAACTCATTATCTACAGCTTCAGTATAATTACTTTTTGTTCTATGTACATTAAATTCTTCTAATATGTTTTCATCATCTATTTTATCTTCAAATCCATATATTTTACAATCTAAATTTACTTTATCTAATATAGTTGTAAAACCTATCTCAGAGCCTAATTTTTCAACTTTTCTTCTTACCATTTCTAATCTCTTATCTTTTTTAAACTCCTTAGAATTTATTTCACTTTCTACCACTGGATTTACAAGTACAACTCCAGCAACAGTCTCTGGATATGCTTCAACAAAGTTACTAATTACTAAACTTCCATATTCTTCACCAACTAGTATATACGGTGGTGGTGCTGCTGCCTTTCTAAGTAAAATTTTTAAATCCATTGCTTGTTCTTTTGGAGTTCTTTTTGATCCTCCATCACTATAACCATAACCTTTTCTATTATAAACAAAAGTTGTAACGTCATTTAGCTCTACATTTAAAGATTCAACTACCTTATTCCATTGATTTAAATTTGCACCTATATTACCATCAAATACTATAGTATATTTTCCTCCTCCAGACATTTTATAATCTAATCGTTTTTCATCTACCCTTGTATAATTAACCTTGGGTTTTAATGTCTCCTTAGCTATAAAATTACTGATTCTCTGATATATAAAGCCAACTAATAAAATTATAATAAGGCTAATAGCAATACCTTTAATAATATCTTTTGGCTTTAGCTCCCTTTTCATATTAACTTTGTATACCCCATTTGAGTGTGGTAAATGCTTCATTTTACACATCTCCCCTTATATTTATACACTATAGTTTTAAATTTGGTTTAGCATTTAAGTTTAAATCACTAATATTTCCATTTATAAAGTTAAAATATGCTGCACTCCCAATCATAGCTGCATTATCTGTGCATAAAATTGGTGATGGGAATAGTACTTCTATTCCATATTTTGAAGCTTCCTTTTCTAAAGCTGCTCTTAAAGCTGTGTTTGATGCTACTCCTCCAGCTATTGCTATTTTATCAGAATTTGTTTGTTTACATGTTTTAATAACATTTTGTTTTAAAACATCTATTACTGCCTTTTGGAATGATGCTGCAACATCAGCTTTATTTATTTCTATATTTTGCATTTTACATTTATTTAAATAATTAAGCACTGCTGATTTAACTCCACTAAATGAAAAATCTAAAGTATTTTCATGAAAATTAGCCTTTGGAAATTCAATTGCATTTTCATTTCCTTCCTTTGCAAGCTTATCTATCTTAGGTCCCCCTGGATATCCAAGACCTAATGATCTTGCTACTTTATCATAAGCTTCTCCAGCTGCATCATCTCTAGTTTGACCTATTACTTCATATACTCCGTAATCTTTAACATAAACTATGAAAGTATGTCCTCCTGATACAACTAATGATACAAATGGTGGCTTTAACTCTTTATGCTCTATATAGTTTGCACAAATGTGACCCTCTATATGATTTACCCCAACTAATGGTTTTTTGGATGAAAAGGCTAATCCCTTTGCATACTGTAATCCTACTAATACTGCCCCTACTAATCCAGGTCCATAGGTAACTCCTATTGCATCAATTTCATCTAATGTTATATTTGCTTTTTCTAATGCTTCTTTAACTACTTTATTTATTACCTCTATATGCATTCTTGAAGCTACTTCTGGAACTACCCCTCCATAAAGCTCATGAGTTGAAATTTGAGAGGCTATTACATTAGATAAAACTTCTCTTCCATCCTTTACAACAGCTACTGATGTTTCATCACAGCTAGACTCTATAGCTAAAATTAATTTTCTTTCCATAAATTTATCCCTCAACTTTTATTATAGTACTTTAATAATACATGTATTATACTCTTTTAATAAATTATTATCAATTTATAGAACTTGTTAAAGCAAATACACTATTGTATATTTAAATTAGATATTAAATCTCAATATTTCTATTGATTATTATATACTGAAAAAAATTTTTATTCATTATTTTTTATTAGAATTAATGGATTTTTAAGGATATATTAAGTTTATTAAGGAGTTTTATTATGAAATCATACGCTAAAGTTGTTGTTTCTGGTTCTCCAATATCTAAATCTAACTTTAAGTTACATAATAAGGATGGAAGAGCCATTTTGCCATATAATACTGGAAAATCCCATGATAGATATGCTTTATATGAGGAAGAAATTGCATATCATGCAAGATCACAGAATCCTGATATAATTTTAGAGGAGTCTCTTATTGCAGTTTTAAAAGTTTTCTACAAAAGTGAAAAGCGACATCCTGATACTGCTAATATAACTAAAAGTATATTTGACGGAATTGAAAAAAGTGGGCTAATAGTAAATGACGCGCAAATTACTAGAATTATTACTGAGGAATTTTATGATAAAGAAAATCCTAGGTTTGAATTGGAGTTTTTTTGCGAAAGTGAATTTCAATTATCTTATGCTATTACGCCCAGAGAAAAATCAATACCTAAAAAATTATATTCTCCAATAAAAAATATAAAACAAAATAAAACAGCTTCACAAAACAAAGAAAAAACTATAAAGGATTTATCTTCTGATTATATTTGCCATATTTGTAATAAAAAAATTAAAGATGCTAATCCTATAAAGGCTAATGGTGGGAAGACTATTATTTGTAGAAGTTGTTTTAACAAAGCATTTTAGAAAGGATATTAATATGATTAGTAAAAATTTAGTTTTCATTGGCGATAGTTTAACCTTCGGTTATGGAGTTAGAAAAAATGAGAATTGGGTTACTAAACTTGAAAATTGTTTAAGTAATTCTATTATAAATAAAGGTATTAATGGAAACACCTCTGTTGATATGTTAGTAAGATTTAATGAAGATGTTCTTTCATATAATCCTTATCTTGTTTTTATTATGGGAGGTACTAACGATTTACTTTCTAATAGATCTGTGTCATCTATCATTGATAATATTAGATTAATGATTAAAGACTTGATTTCTATTAACAGTAAAATAGTAATTGGTATACCACCAACTATTATTGCTAAGGATGCTTATAATTTATTTTATCCAGGAGATACATATTTTTACTGTGAGCAAAACCTAGTAAAATTAAGAGAAGAGCTTATAAATATATGTAACAATTATAATATTACATATATAGATTTTTATAACGTTACATTAAAAAATCTTGCTAATGATATTTTTCTAGATGGAATTCATTTAAATAATACTGGTCAAAACATTTTATTTAGCGAAGCAATTAAAAACTATGAATTTAATAGTCTTTCAAAGAAATAATTAAACAATAAAAATATGAGGCTATATCACAAATAAATTTAAATATAATATATGCTGTCTTAAATTTATTTAAACACTCTATATTATATCTATATATTTTGATTCAATAGCCCCATATTTTTTAAATTTAATAACACTATTTTAAAATTTAATATACATACTTTTTCAAGTAATCTGAAACTATTTTTCCTACCTTTGCTCCCTCTTCACCACTAATTTCAAATCCACTTTCGCCATTTAAAATTGTACCAGTTGCATACACACCTTTGATAGATGTTTCATAATCTACTACTTCTGGAACTAATTCCTCATCTAATTCTATATTGGCTTTTCTAATACAATCTACTTCTGGATAATATCCAACTGTAAGTATTAATGAATCACAATCAACAGTTTCAACTTCTCCGCTATCTAAACTTTGAATAACAACTCTTTCTATTCTTTCATTACCATACAACTCAATAATCCTACTATTTTTTATAATATTTATATTAAATCCATCTATAATCTCTGTTTCATCCTCACTAACAAATCCTGAACTTGAATTATCTATTATAGCCTTTACATTAGCCCCTTCAATTAGTAATCTCCTTGCTAGTAATAATGCCCATTTATTTTTACCAACTATTATAACTTCCTTACCAGGTAAAAAACCATGTAAATTTATAAGTCTATGTGCTGAAACTAATGTAAATATACCAGTATATTTATGAACTGGCACTACTATGTTTCCTGTAAACTTTTCTCTACATCCAGTTGCTAATATTATTGCATTAGCCTTTATCTCTTTCATTCCCTCATTAGGATTTACATATACTATAACCTTATCTTTAGTTACTTCTAAAACTTGAGTATTTACCTTAAATTCTCCATTTAAACTTTTATAATCTCTTACTAAAAAACTAGCAAGTTCTGGTCCAGTAACAATTTCATTTAAATAATACTTTCCAAAACCTTTGTGTATAAAAAGATTTAAATTTCCACCTAAATCTTCATTTTTTTCTAATATTAAAACTTTCTTTATTCCATTTTTTAATGCAGTTACTCCAGCTGATAGCCCTGCTGCTCCCCCACCTATTATAACTAAATCATATTGAAGCATATTTGACCTCCATAATCTTTAACAAAATATATAGTTATTATACCATATTAATATTTAACACATTCCAATTAATATGTTAAATATTATATATTAATGAAATATATAATATTAATTCCTGCAATCTTAATGTATTTATAATTTGATTTCTTTAAATCACTATACTATAATTTATTTGTTATAAGTTTAAAAAATAAGTTTTAATATATTTTAAAGAGGTGATTATTTGGACAAGCTATTAGTTAAAATAAAAGATTTCTTTACTTCTAAAATTGGAGTAGCTGGAATTATAAGATTTATATTGTTTATGATTCCATTTGTTGCTATAGTTTTTAAAGGAGTTCTATTCCAAGGCTTTGCAGCTAACCAAAATCCTTATAACTTAGATATTGACCTTGGTTATACAGTTGCTAAAAGCTTTCTACCTTATTATTATTCCTTTGCATTAGCTTTTCTTAGTTTTGCATTACTATTTAAAGGTAGAGGTCGTATAATATATCTATTTTTAATAGATATACTTTTAACGTCATTAATTTTAGGTGATTTAGGATACTTTAGAGGTTTCTTAACAATGCCATCTGCATTATTATTTACTCAAACTGCAAACCTAGATAATATGGGTGGTGCTATAGCTTCTATGTTTAGTGATAAAGATTATTTATTCTTTATTGACTTTATTATATTTGCTATTGCTATATTCTTAGGTAGAAAATCATTTACAAAGGTAAAGCGAAGAGCCCCTATAACTTTTATAGCTGCTTTAGCTTTATCAATTGGATACATAGCCTATGTTCCTTTTAATTTATATGTATTAAATAATGAGGATATTAAAAATGGATATTTATTTTCAAACTATGACCCTACAAATACAGCAAAATACTTTTCTCCTATTGGGTATCATGTGTTTGACTTATACAATGTTTATAAAGACTCAACACCTTATGAGTTAACAAAAGAAGAACAATCACAAATTGATGAATTCTTTGCTCAAAAGGAAAACTTACCTGATAATGAGTATGCTGGTATATTTAAAAATAAAAATTTATTAGTTATACAAGTAGAATCCTTAGAAAGCTTTATTATAGGTAAAGAAATTAATGGAAAGAAAATTACTCCTGTTATGGATGATCTAATTAAAACAGGTCTTTACTTCCCAAATATTTATGAGCAAGTTAATGAAGGTACAAGTTCTGATTGTGATTTAATGATTAATACTTCAATGTTTCCTTTAAGAAGAGGTAGTACATTCTTTAGATATCCATCAACAACTTATAACTCATTACCTTTATTACTAGAAGAACAAGGATATGAAACTTCTGCTATACATCCAGATAAAGGCTCATTCTGGAACTACGTAAATGGATTAACTGGAATTGGATTTAAACATTTTACAGATTATTATTCATTCAATATTGATGAAGAAATAGGTTTGGGTTTATCTGACAGAAGTTACTTTACTCAAGTAGCTCCAATGTTAAAGAAACTTAAAGAACCTTTTTATGGATTTACTGTAACACTTACAAATCACGGTCCTTTTGACATTCCTGAAAAATATAGAACTCTTGGTTTAGAAAGTGAACTTAACGCAAGTGAGCTTGGAGGATATTTTGAAAGTGTCAAATATACAGATGAGCAAATAGGAGCTTTCTTAAAGCTATTAGACTCTGAAGGAATACTAGATAATACTGTTGTTGTAATAGAAGGTGATCATACTGGAGTTCATAAATATTATAATCATAGTATAGAGTCATTAAGTAAAACTGAAGATTGGTATTTAGATAATGGTAATCATACAATACCATTTATAATATGGTCAAAGGATATTAAATCACCAAAAACCTTTGATACAATAGGTGGACAAATTGATATAATGCCTTCTTTACTTTATTTAATGGGTATTTCAAAAGATAAATATATTAATACAGCTTTAGGAAGAAATCTATTAAATACAAATAAAAACTTTGCAGTTCTAACAAATTTAGATGTTGTTGGAGAGGGTTTAACTGATGTTGAAAAAGAACTATATAAAAATATAGTTGAACTTTCTGATAAAATGATTAGAAGTAATTACTTTTCTAAAACTAATAAATAAATTATAAAAAGGCTTGAATCATTGATTTCAAGCCTTTTGGGGACAGTAGTTAGCTTTGTGTAAAAACAAAACTAACTACTGTTTTTTTGTATGAACAGATGGTAGTTTTGGAATAATATACTATATAAATTTTAGGAGGAAATATTATGCCAAAGAAAATTGATACCAACTTTGATTACAATGAGGAGGTAAAGAAGTGTAAGACTATTGATGATGTTATGGGGAAAAATGGACTTATACAAAGATTAGTAAAAGATGTTCTTGAAAATATATTAGAAGGAGAAATGGAAGAACATTTAGGTAGAAATAAATATGAAAGAACTGAAACTTTAGATGAAGTAAAAAAGAACTATAGAAATGGTTATAGTACTAAGAACTTAAGGAGTTCCTTCGGTGACGTCGACTTAGACGTACCCCGTGATAGAAATGCTGAATTTGAGCCACAAATTATAAAAAAATATGAAACTGTGTGTACTGAGTTAGATAAAAAGATTATATCTTTATATGCTAAAGGTATGTCAACATCTGATATTCAGGCTGAAATTGAAGACTTATATGGAATAACTATATCACCATCGATGGTATCTAAAATAACTGATAAAGTGCTTGCTAGCGCCGCCGAATGGCAAAATAGAGCATTAGATAAAATATATCCAATAGTTTATTTAGATGCTATGTACTTTAAAGTTAGAAGTAATGGAAAGATAGTTAACAAGGCTGTCTATATATGCTTAGGATACACTATGGAAGGGTATAAAGATATTTTAGGTATATGGGTTGATGAAGCTGAAGGTGCTAAATTCTGGTTAGGAATTTGCAATGATTTAAAAAATAGAGGTGTAAAAGAAATTTTAATTGCTTGTATGGATGGATTAAAAGGGCTTCCACAAGCTATAAAAACAGTATTTCCATCAGTAAATATTCAAACATGTATTGTTCATCAAATAAGAAATTCAATAAAATACATAGCTTCAAAGGATAAAAAAGCATTTATGAAAGATTTGAAGGAGGTTTATAAGGCTACAACAGAGGAACTTGCGTTAGCACAGCTAGATAATTTAAAGGAGAGATGGGGAGATAAATATGGAATAGTAATAGATTCCTGGTATAACAATTGGAGTAATCTTTCAACATTTTTTGACTTCTCTCCAACTATAAGAAAGATGATTTATACTACAAATATCTTAGAAGGTTTTAATCGTCAAATACGTAAATTCACTAAAGTTAGAGTCATATTCCCAACTGATGAATCTTTAAATAAGTGTGTTTACTTAGCAACGATGGAGATACTAGAAAAATGGACTCAGCCTATACATAATTGGGGTGCTACGCTAGCGGAGCTATCAATAATATTTGAAGATCAATTAAAAGATGAATTAGCTTAAAAGCTTGTACTTTTTATAAATTATATGCATACTATTAGATTTTTTTGAAATACTAAAAAAGGTAAAAAGAAACATTATTAGTATTTCTTAAATATAAAAAAATATTACTGGAAATGAAAATTTCCAGTAATATTAAAATAATAAAAATGATAATTACACAGAATTATCTATTCTCTCGCCTTTTGCATTTACTTTAAATAACTACTTTCCTGCTACTGAAAGTTCTTTTATTATCATTGATGGACTTCCAACACTACTCATTGGAAACTTTAAATCAGATCCTATTTCCTCTATTTCTTTTAATAATGCGAAGAAATTTCCAGCTACTGTAATTTGTTCAACTGGGAAAGTTTTCTTTCCATCTTCAATATAAAATCCCTTTGCGGCTAAAGAAAAATCCCCAGTTATTGAGTTAGCTCCTGAATGTAACCCAGCAAATTCCGTTATTAAAAGTCCATTCTTAACTATACTCATTAACTCTTCTAAAGTTTTACTTCCTTTTTCTATATAAAAATTAGTTGGTGATACTCCAACAGGTGATCCATACGAATTCTTAAATCCATTTCCCGTTGTCTTTGTATTTCCTTTATAAGCTGTTTTTAAATTATGAAGTAATGTTATTAACTTTCCCTCTTTAATTATATTTGTTTTTTTAGTTGCAACTCCTTCATCATCAAAGGATACTGAAGCTAACCCATTTTCTAGATGTGGATTATCAACTAAAGTTAATATATCTGCAGCTATATTTTCCCCTTCTTTTCCACTTAAAAGACTTAACCCCTTTTGTGCTGCATCTCCACTAAAGACATTTGCAAATGTAGATAAAATTGATACCATAGCCTCATTATTTATTATACTCTTATATTTTCCTGATGGTATTGACTTCCCACCAATTCTAGATACTGCTTCTCTTACTCCATCTTTAGCAATATTTTTAGGATTTACATTATCTAATGAAGTTGCTATAGTATAACCCATTCCATCATACATACCTTCTTCTGTTTTTATTATAGGTGCAACATATGCACTTAAAAGATTTGACTTATTTTTAAGATTTAATCCCTTTGAATTTATTATTCCGTAAGAAGAATTGCTATATGAAATTCCACAACCATTAAAATTATAAACTCTTGAATCTATTTCTTTAGCCTCTTTCTCCATATTTAATGCTAAATCAATAAGTTTATCAGGTTGCAAATTTTCTAGTTTTTCATGATAACTTTTTACTTCAATATATTCTTTATCTCCTTCATATATAAAATTCATATCTTCATTTTCTATAGCTAATGCATTTTCTTTTGCTTTATTTATAAGCATATTAATTGCATCATTGTCTAAAATCTCTGTATATGAATATCCTATTTTGTTATTTATTTTTCCTCTAAAGGAAAATCCATATGAATTTGTTAATTTATATTTTTCTACTTCTCCTTTATATATATTAATGCTTAAGCTTTCACTGTCAGTAAAATATACTTCATATTCTTCAAAGCCTTCTTTTTTTGCATTATTAAATAATACTTCTATAAAGCTATTAAAATTCATGTTAACTCCTCCTATCTTCCACCTACTGTAATTTCTTTAACCCTAATCATAGGTTGACCTACATTAGTCGGAATACTTCCTGAAGATGATCCACACATACCTTGGCCTTGTTCTAAGTTTTCTCCAACCATATCTATATTCATTAAGACTTCGCTACCTTTTCCTATTAAACTTGCTCCTCTTACAGGTTCTTGAATAACTCCATTTTTAATTATATACCCCTCTGAAACAGCAAAATTAAACTCTCCTGTTACTGGATTAACTGAGCCTCCACCCATCTTTTTTGCATATAATCCATTATCTATTGATTTAATAATATCCTCTTCTTTATCAGAACCTGCAGCTATATAAGTATTTGTCATTCTAGAAGTTGGTGCATATTTATAACTTTGTCTTCTTGAACTACCTGTAACATCCATTCCCATTCTTCTAGCATTTAACTTATCTATCATATACCCCTTAAGAATACCATTTTCTATAAGAATATTTTTTCTTGTTTTAGTTCCTTCATCATCAATATTTAATGATCCCCAAGCATTCTTTATAGTTCCATCATCAATTGCAGTTACTTTTGTTGATGCAATTTGTTTTCCTAGCATACCTGTAAAGACAGAGTTTCCTTTTGCTACTGATGTTGCTTCTAAAGAGTGTCCACAAGCTTCATGGAATATAACTCCACCAAATCCATTGTCTATTGCAACAGGCATAATACCTGCAGGACAATTTTTAGCATGTAGCATAGTATATGCAGTTCTTGAAGCTTCTTTTCCATAATACTCTGGATCTACAGTATTAAACATTTCAAATCCCATATGTCTTCCTGGACCTTCAAAACCTGTTTGATTTTCCCCATTTATAGATGCTATTGAACTTATTGCTAATCTTGTTCTTACTCTTTTATCTTCAACATATAAACCTTCTGTATTAGCAATTAACACATGTTGTTCCTTATCCATGTATCCAACTGATACTTGAGCTATTTCACTATGATAGCTTTTAGCTGCATTATATCCAATTCTCATAACACCAATTTTCTTTTCTATTCCAATACCTGATGGTAAATATATTATTGGATGATTAGTTTGTATTTCTTTTTCACTAACAATAATATTTCCTTCTTCTTTTAATTCTCCTAAAGCTAATGCTGCTTTTTGTGCAGTATCTAATAATGCTGTTAAGCTATTATTATTTGTATATGCATATACGCTTTTTAGCCCCTTAAATATTCTAATACCAATTCCGTAATTTCTTCCTGCTACAGAATTTTCAACTTTTCCATTTAATATATTAATTGAGGTATTTATAGTGTCCTCTTCAAATATTTCTGCAAAATCCCCACCTGTTATTAAGCATCTAGCTAATACACTAGATACAGTTACTTTTGATAACATTCTATTCCTCCTTATTTACTATTTCTATTCCATCTTTAAATGCTTTCTCCCAATTTTGTACATAGATTCCACTTGCCCATTCTGCCATTATAACTTTTTCATCATCTTCTATTGGAATATTAATTAATGGAAGTTCATTTAACCTTTTGTTTCCTATTTCATAAACTGCCAAATCATTACTAAATAGAACTATAGCTATTCTTCCTGTTGGAGCAGTATATGCATCTCTTAAAAATGTAATATCTCCTTTTAAGACTTTCCATGGAATAAACAAAGTATCATAATTTAAAAGCTTTTTATTCGGTTTTAAAGACAATTTAAAATCTTCTCCACTTTCATTATAATTTTTAGATAGAATTTTTCCAACTAAAGTCCATTTTCCATCTTCTCGTTTAACAGTATAGTTGCTAAAATCTATTGTTTTACTTAAACTACTTTTTTTCTCTTCACTCATACTATTAAATGCATTATGAAAGTCTTCTTCAAACTTTTGACTTATTTCCTTTGAATAAAGTTCTTCTATTGTTATCCCACTATTTGAATTTATATTATCTATTGGTAAAATCTCGTAATTTGAAAATTCATTTTTAAATGGTGTTTCTGTACTTTTTTCTATAGCAATATAATCATTACCAATAAAATTTATATTCTTATATGTGTTATTACCTAAAATAGTTGCATTAGCTTCCTTATTAAATTGAGCTTCAATGGGAGCAACATTAAAAATTTCTTTAGTGAATCCATTTTTTTCTATTATACTACTATTTAACTTCCATATTCCATTCATTCTTGGAAATATTATTCCCTCTTTTTCTATTATTGATTGTAATTTATTATCCTTAAGAGAAATCCATAAAGTTCTATATTTCTCTCTACTATAGCTTCCATCTTCATTTTCTCTTCTTGGAGTTTTCAAAGCCAGCATAACTCCAACATCATCATTATATTCTATATTTTCATCTGGTAATATATTTTTATTAGGTAAATTCTCCTGTATATAATTAGAAGATTCTCCTACCTTTATAACTTCCATAAGAAATCCTTTAATATATATATATCCTTTATCCTTCTCAGGTAATATAAATTCACCTAAAATACTATTTTCATCAATCATAGATACTACATTTACTTTTTCTTTTCCATTCATAAACTTCTTTATAAATAAATTTAATTCATATGATAAAACATAATTTTCATCTACTATTTTCAACTTGTATTTAGGGCTAATATATATCTTTTCACCAAATTTTATATATTCTGTTGAAATATCTATTGTATCACCAACTTTTCCATATAGATAGTTTTCATTTTTTACATCTTCATCTAAAATATTTATTTTTTTAATTTCCCATTTTCCATCTATTAAAAGTTTATTGTTTTCTGGCGATTTAATTGCTCCTGCATCTTTTCCATTAGCTTTACTACAGGATACTGTAAAAAAAATATTAATTATCAAAAATATTATTACTGATATCTTTTTCATATATTAATACGTCTCCCTTACCAATGGAATACTTACATCTATTCTTGTTCCAATACCAAATTCACTATATATATCAAATTTACCATTATGTAATTTAATTATCTCATCACATATAGATAATCCAATTCCATTTTTAGATTTCGAAGTTTTTCCCTTAAAAAACTTTTCCTTAACTCTTGGTAAATCTTCTATTGTAATTCCACATCCATCATCTTCAACAGTAAACCTTATAATTGAATTTGTTTTTATAGCTTTTAATATTATATTTCCATCTTTTGTCGTAAACTTAAATGAATTATCTAAAAGATTAATAAGCACTTGTTTTATTCTATTTACATCTATATATGCTTCACCAATTTCTTTATCATATATTAAAGTTAAATTCTTATGTTCCTTAATTGCTCTTGGCTTCATAAGGGACTCTATATGACATAAGAAATCCATAACTGATACTTCTTCCATATTTAGAGACATTTTATCATTTACTAATCTTGAAAAATCCAAAAGTTCTTCTACCATTCCAGTTAGTCTATCAACTTCTGCTTCAATAATTTCAAATCCCATTTCTAAAGTTTCTTTATCAGTTTCATGACTATTTAATGTTATAGCCCAACCCTTTATTGATGTTAAAGGAGTTCTTAATTCATGAGATACTGATGAAATAAATTCATTTTTTAGTTGTTCTCTTTTTTCTATCTCATCTGCCATAAAATTAAATGTAGCTGCCAATTTACTTATCTCATTATCTCCTTCTACCTTATTTCTTTCATTAAAATTGCCACTAGCCATTTTTTCCGCAATTCTAGTAAGTGACTTTATTGGTGTTATTAAACTATTTGCTATTAGTATACTTAAAATAACTCCAATCACTAAAACAATTACTGATATTGTTAAGAAGAATATCATAATACTTCTTATTATGCTATTTACAGCTTCTAAAGATGTTATAAATCTTATTACGCCTACTACTTCTTTTCCATTAGTTAATGGATATGATACTGCCATTACATTACTTTTACTATAATCAACCTTTCCTACCCATCTTCCTATTTCCCCTTTAAAAGCTTTTTGTATATCAGGTGCTTTTAAAAGATTTTCATCAATGACACCTATTGAATCCATTATAAGTTTTTTATTTTCATCAAATATTTCTACTTGTGCATTGTTTTGATTCCAAAAAGCATCTATATTATCATAAACATTTTCTGCTAAAGATCTTGTAGAAAAATATTTATTATAAAAACTTGCTGAAACTTGAATCTGATTTAATAATAATTCTTCAGTATTATCATAATAATACTTCTTTACAAAATTTATTAATACGATATTTAGAAAAACTACCGTAGATAAAATAACTATAAAAAAATCTTTAATTAATTTTGTTTTTATACTTTTTGTTTTTAATCCTTCCATCTATATCCAATTCCCCATATAGTTTCTATATACTTAGGCTCTGATGAATTATCCTCTATTTTAGCTCTTAGTCTCCTTATATTAACATCTATTATTTTTGAGTCACCAAAGTAATTTTCTCCCCATACTAAATCTAATAACCTATCTCTTGAAAAAGCCTTGTTAGGATTCTCTAAAAAAAGTTTCATTAATAAATATTCCTTTGGAGTTACATCAATTTCTTCATTATTCTTTAAAACCTTTTGTGAATATAAATCAATTTTGAAAGGTCCTATTTCAAGACTCTCTTTTTCCTTATCATAATTTCCTATTCTTCTAAGTAATGCTTTTATTCTTAAAACTACTTCCATAGGGTTAAATGGTTTAACTATATAATCATCTGCTCCATACTCAAGCCCCATAATCTTATCCATATCCTGTCCCTTAGCTGTAAGCATAATTATTCCTATACTAGGATATTCCTCTCTTAATTTGCTACATACTTGAAATCCATCAATCCCAGGTAACATTACATCTAATATTGCAATATCAGGGTTATCTATTAATGCTTTTTTTAAGCCCTCCTCACCTGTTTCAGCCTCTATAACTTTATAATTATTTCTTTGTAGATTTATTTTTAAAAATCCCCTGATACTTGCTTCATCCTCTACCAATAATATTTTAACCATAAATAATTACTCCTCTTTTATAATTGCTTTAATCTTCTCACTTTACTGTTTATAATTTTACTTAATTCTATTATATATCATATTGATTTATTTATAGTATTTATCAAGATCTATTTATTTATTTAATTATAGAAAATAAGAGACGGTTTCCCGTCTCCCTACTATTTAAATGTTCTAAATTGAAAACCTTGAGATTTTAAATAATCTATTGCACCTTGTAAGTATTTAGCTGTACTCTTCTTAGCATCAGTATCATGCATTAAAATTATAGCAACATCTTGATCTTTTACTGTTTCTTTTAGTCTAGATAAAAGTTGTTCTGATGAAAATCCATGACCTTCTGCATCTCCATTTAATGCATTCCAATCCGTTTGATACATTCCATTTTTAACTAGTTCTTCATCTAATGCAGCCATTCCCTTCCAACTCATATGTCCACCTGGCATTCTTATTACTCGTGTGCTAAAATCTTTTCCTAAAATTCCTTTTAAAATATCTTCATTTTTTTTCATATCATTCATAAAAGCTTTTATATCTACAGTTCCATTTGGATATAATATTTCATATTTATGAGAATATCCATGATTAGCTATTGCATGGCCTTCTTTTGCCATCCTTTTAATTAATTTATGAGAATTTGGATTTTTCTCTATTGATTTGCCTAAAGTAAAGAATGTTGCTTTTACATTATTAAGCTTTAATGTATCCAATATCTCTTTAGTAACATTTTCAGATGGTCCATCATCAAAAGTTAGATATGCAATTTTTTTTCCATCATCTCTATAAAAGTTCCACTTATACATTGTTTCAGGAATAACTTTTGCTGCATCATCTGCATTTGGGTCATCCTTTAATAACAAATAATCAGAGTTATCTAATTTTTTATTTTCTTGCATTTGTTGTTCTTCTACATTTTTATTTTCATTATTTTTAACTACAGTCTGTTCATTTTCTACAATATCTGCCTTTGCATCAACTGTATTATTATTAAATTTACTAAATAAAAATGAAACTCCAAATATGCATATTATTAGAAATCCTATAAATGTAATAAATCTTTTTTTATTTTTTACTTTCCCCATCCCTTTTCATCCTTCTTATATTTTTATCTTTTTTTGTCATAAGACGTTAAAGCTTGTCCTTAATATTATTATATAGAATTGCAGATATAAAAGCATTACATTTTATTAACCAAAAGTTACGAAAAAGTTACATTTTTTTCTTGTTTTTTTCTTTCTACAGTAATAATCTACATAATAATATATTATGTAACAAAAAAGAGTCTTATAACAATAGATTAAAATCTACTCTTATAAAACTCTTTTTAAAATGGCTCCGTGGAGAGGATTCGAACCTCCAACCTATCGGTTAACAGCCGAGTGCTCCACCATTGAGCTACCACGGAATATTATTCAGAGTTTGTTCTCTGAAAATTGCACATGAATGAGAGCCAAAATTCTTTGATTTTATTTCTCGAATTTAATCAGCTATGCTGAGTTTTCTTCTTTTTATTGGTCAAGCCCTCGACCTATTAGTATCAGTCAGCTAAATATGTTACCACACTTACACCTCTGACCTATCAACCTTGTGTTCTTCAAGGGGTCTTACTAGCTTATGCTATGGGAAATCTCATCTTGAGGGGGGCTTCACGCTTAGATGCTTTCAGCGTTTATCCCTTCCCGACTTAGCTACCCAGCTATGCTCTTGGCAGAACAACTGGTGCACCAGAGGTCAATCCATCCCGGTCCTCTCGTACTAAGGACAGCTCCTCTCAAATTTCCTACGCCCGCGACGGATAGGGACCGAACTGTCTCACGACGTTCTGAACCCAGCTCGCGTGCCGCTTTAATGGGCGAACAGCCCAACCCTTGGGACCTACTACAGCCCCAGGATGCGACGAGCCGACATCGAGGTGCCAAACCTCCCCGTCGATGTGGACTCTTGGGGGAGATCAGCCTGTTATCCCCGAGGTAGCTTTTATCCGTTGAGCGATGGCCCTCCCACGAGGTACCACCGGATCACTAAGCCCGACTTTCGTCCCTGCTCCACTTGTAGGTGTCGCAGTCAGGCTCCCTTCTGCCTTTGCACTCTTCGAACGATTTCCGACCGTTCTGAGGGAACCTTTGGGCGCCTCCGTTACTTTTTAGGAGGCGACCGCCCCAGTCAAACTGCCCACCTAACAATGTCCCGTCACCAGATTCATGGTGTCCGGTTAGAACCCCAATACTGTCAGGGTGGTATCCCAAGGTTGACTCCACCAAGGCTGACGCCCTAGTTTCTCAGTCTCCCACCTATCCTGTACAGACAATATCGGAATTCAATGCTAAGCTACAGTAAAGCTCTACGGGGTCTTTCCGTCCAATCGCGGGTAGCGAGCATCTTCACTCGCACTACAACTTCGCCGGATTTGCAGTTGAGACAGTGCCCAAGTCATTACGCCATTCGTGCGGGTCAGAACTTACCTGACAAGGAATTTCGCTACCTTAGGACCGTTATAGTTACGGCCGCCGTTTACTGGGGCTTAAGTTCACACCTTCGCTTGCGCTAAGTGTTCCCCTTAACCTTCCAGCACCGGGCAGGCGTCAGCCCCTATACATCAGCTTACGCTTTAGCAGAGACCTGTGTTTTTGCTAAACAGTTGCTTGGGCCTATTCTCTGCGGCCTACTCTCGTAGGCACCCCTTCTCGCGAACTTACGGGGTCAATTTGCCTAGTTCCTTAACTGCAATTCTTCCGATGGCCTTAGGATTCTCTCCTCACCTACCTGTGTCGGTTTGCGGTACGGGCACTATTTCTCTCTCTAGATGCTTTTCTTGGAAGCATGGAATCAGATACTTCGGTCACTTGGACCTTCCCCATCACGCCTCAGAATTGTTAAAGCGGATTTGCCTACCTTAACTTCCTAAACGCTTAGACTAGCATTTCCAATCGCTAGCACATCCTATCCTTCTCCGTCACACCATCGATAATAACGATAATAGTGGTATCGGAATATCAACCGATTGTCCATCACCTACGCCTTTCGGCCTCGGCTTAGGTCCCGACTAACCCTGGGCGGACGAGCCTTCCCCAGGAAACCTTAGGTTTTCGGCCTGTAAGATTCTCACTTACATCTCGCTACTAATGCCAACATTCTCACTCGTAATCAGTCCACCGCTCCTTACGGTACGACTTCAGCCCGATTACGACGCTCCTCTACCGCTGAAGTAAACTTCAGCCCGTAGCTTCGGTGGTAAGTTTGAGCCCCGGACATTTTCGGCGCAGGATCTCTCGACTAGTGAGCTATTACGCACTCTTTCAATGAGTGGCTGCTTCTAAGCCAACATCCTAGTTGTCTTAGAAATCCCACATCCTTTTCCACTTAACTTACACTTTGGGACCTTAGCTGACGATCTGGGCTTTTTCCCTTTTGACCACGGATCTTATCATTCGTAGTCTGACTGCCGGACTCATAGTATATGGCATTCGGAGTTTGATAAGGTTCGGTAAGCGATATGCCCCCTAGCCCATTCAGTGCTCTACCTCCATTACTCATATCCGACGCTAGCCCTAAAGCTATTTCGAGGAGAACCAGCTATCTCCGAGTTCGATTGGAATTTCTCCGCTATCCACAGCTCATCCCATGCTTTTTCAACAGCAACGTGGTTCGGTCCTCCACGGGGTTTTACCCCCGCTTCAACCTGGCCATGGATAGGTCACCCGGTTTCGGGTCTACGGCATGCAACTAGTCGCCCTATTAAGACTCGGTTTCCCTTCGGCTCCGTACCTTAAGTACTTAACCTTGCTACATACCGTAACTCGTTGGCTCGTTCTACAAAAAGCACGTCATCACCCTCATATGGGGCTTTGACC
>NZ_BAAHYS010000001.1:1510000-1772500 GCF_054657435.1 Clostridium carnis | reverse complement strand
GAAACTCCCCTCGCTCGACTTGCATGTGTTAGGCACGCCGCCAGCGTTCGTCCTGAGCCAGGATCAAACTCTCACTAAAAAGTTTAATCTGCTTGCTCAAATTACTTTGAGTCTTAATTTTAAGACTTTCAAAAGAATTGCTGGTTATACTTAACTTTTATTCTGTTCAATTTTCAAAGATCTTGCCGCTCAAGCGACTTCTTTATGTTACCACCTTAAGAATTTCTTGTCAACATTTTTTTTAATGTTTTTGTCAATTTCTGAGGAAGTTCTTTTCCTCTCTTAAGGACAAGGACTATTCTATCATAGGATTTTATCTATACTTATAATTATAATCCAAAATTATAAAAATATTCTTCTATTACTTATAAATTTCTCCTTTTTTCTCTTTTTTTCTACTATTGATACACTGGGACAAGTTTAAGGTATTTACATTGTATATTTACCTAAATATGTATTTACATACTTCTATTTATTTCAAACTATATAGTAAAGTAATGTATTTACCATAAATGTAATAATAACAAGTAATGCTTAAGAATATAAATAACTGGTAAATTTCATATTTCAGTATTATAATATAAGCGTAGTTTATTTATAACAATTCTACGTTTATATTAATAATATTAATTTTAAGCATCTATAGCTCAGTTGGATAGAGCGTTGGACTTCGAATCCAGTGGTCGGGGGTTCAAATCCCTCTAGGTGCACCATATAAATGCTTTGTTTTTGCAAAGCATTTTTTATTTATTAAATTATATCAATATATAAATTGTGGATAACTTAATCATCTTTTAAAACTAGATAGTTAGCTTAAAGAATAAAAAATGAGGTAAACTACATATGCCGCAGTTTTTCATAAGACAATCTTTGTAAATTCCACATACGTAAAAAAAATCGACAGTCTCAAAGTAGCTTTTATCGATTTCCCCTTAACTTTTATCTGTCTGCTTATTTAATATGTTTGTCTATCTTTATATATACTTTGTAAATAAATTAAATTTGTTACTACATATAGTATATATATTTTTAATGATTTACTAAAACTAAAAAAGATTTCCAACTATTTTAGTTCCATGTATTTCTTTAGCACCTGTTCTTTCGATTACCACTTCCCTATTTTCTACATTAATTCCTGCTCCCGGCATTATAATTATTCTATCTTTTGCATAATCTATTAATTCCCTTAATTTCTCTAGATTCTCTAATGCTGATATCTTTCCACCTTTAGTTAAAATTCTATCTATACCTAAATCTACTAATTGATCTATAGCTTCTTTTTTATTTTCTATTTCATCAAATGCCATATGAAAGGTAATTTTTAAGTCTCCAACTATTTCTTTTGCCTTAATTATAAAATCTTTATCTATTTTACCTTCTTCTGTTAATGCTCCAATTACAACAGCATTAACTTTTAAATCTCTGCATATTTTTAAATCTGAATACATTATTTCTTTTTCGTCTTTACTATATATAAAATTTCCACCTCTAGGTCTAATTATTACATTTATAGGTATGTTAATTAACTCAACTGTTTTCTTTATTGTTCCATAACTAGGGGTAGTACCTCCTTGCATTAAATTGTCACATAATTCTATTCTATTTGCACCTTTTTTCTCTGCTTCTAATGCTTCTATATAATTTCCAGTACAAGCTTCAAACAACATTTAATCTATCTCCTAACTAACTATTAACAAAATTCTGAATTTTATCCACAATAAAATACATTTTATATTATCTATTGTGGATACTTTTTTGCTTTTTCCATTAATAACTTTTATTTATTTTATTTTATAAAAATAAAAATCCACCAGCTTAGCTGGTGGTATTTCCTAAGCCCTATAAGGGCCTCTTACCTGCATTGCGCCTTAAGGCGCTTAAATTGGTTCGCCAGCCGCATACTATGTTACTTGCTACCCTTAAAAGGGTCCATATATTCTTTCATACTTATTTGATCTGAAATCATATCTTCTTTTTCTTGATTTCTTATATATTCTTCAATTGCCTTTCTATTTCTTCCTACTGTATCCACATAAAATCCACGACACCAAAAATGTCTATTTCCATACTTATACTTCAAGTTTGCAAATCTTTCAAAAATCATAAGACTACTTTTTCCTTTTAAAAATCCTACAAAGCCTGATACACTCATCTTTGGTGGTATCTCAACCAACATATGTATATGATCAACGCATACATGCGCCTCGATTATAGTTACACCTTTCCACTCACATAACTGTCTTAATATTTTACCTATTTCTTTTTTCTTTTCTCCATATAGCTCTTTCCTCCTATACTTAGGCGCGAATACTATATGATATTTACAATTCCATTTTGTATGTGATAAACTATTACTATCCATTACGGATGCCTCCTTTGGTTATTAAATTTGGCTGTCGAACCTAGTTTAATTATACCAAAGGAGGTTTTTATTTCCTACTGACCGCTAAAGCTTTTCGGAACTCACCTGCATAGCAGGTGGTTTTCATTAAACAATAAAATAAAGACAACTAAAATTAGTTGTCTTTATAATTTGGAGCGGGTGATGAGAATCGAACTCACGTAACTTGCTTGGAAGGCAAGGGCTCTACCATTGAGCTACACCCGCATATTTGGAGCGAAAGACGAGACTCGAACTCGCAACATTCACCTTGGCAAGGTGACGCTCTACCATTGAGCCACTTCCGCATATTTTCTTATCCGACTTTAGGATGATAAGTTTCCTTTTAGCAATATATATGGTGCAGATGAAGGGAGTCGAACCCCCACGCCAATGGCGCTAGATCCTAAGTCTAGTGCGTCTGCCAATTCCGCCACATCTGCATATATATTGGTGGCTTACCCGGGAATCGAACCCGGTACACCTTGATTAAAAGTCAAGTGCTCTACCGATTGAGCTAGTAAACCAAGTTGGCTGGGATAGCAGGATTTGAACCTACGAATACCGCAGTCAAAGTGCGGTGCCTTACCGCTTGGCGATATCCCAGCATATGGGGTGAACGATGGGACTCGAACCCACGACAACCAGTGCCACAAACTGGCGCTCTACCAACTGAACTACGTTCACCAAATCTGGTGCGTCATCAGGGATTCGAACCCGGGACACCCTGATTAAGAGTCAGGTGCTCTACCAACTGAGCTAATAACGCGTAAATGGTGCGTGTTAAGAGATTCGAACTCCTGGCCCACGCCTTAGAAGGGCGTTGCTCTATCCAGCTGAGCTAAACACGCATATACATTTAAAACAATAAATTGTTTATGGAGCGGGTGATGAGAATCGAACTCACGTAACTTGCTTGGAAGGCAAGGGCTCTACCATTGAGCTACACCCGCATATTTGGAGCGAAAGACGAGACTCGAACTCGCAACATTCACCTTGGCAAGGTGACGCTCTACCATTGAGCCACTTCCGCATATTTTCTTATCCTACTTCAGGATGATAAGTCTCCTTTTAGCAATATATATGGTGCAGATGAAGGGAGTCGAACCCCCACGCCAATGGCGCTAGATCCTAAGTCTAGTGCGTCTGCCAATTCCGCCACATCTGCATATATATTGGTGGCTTACCCGGGAATCGAACCCGGTACACCTTGATTAAAAGTCAAGTGCTCTACCGATTGAGCTAGTAAACCAAGTTGGCTGGGATAGCAGGATTTGAACCTACGAATACCGCAGTCAAAGTGCGGTGCCTTACCGCTTGGCGATATCCCAGCATATGGGGTGAACGATGGGACTCGAACCCACGACAACCAGTGCCACAAACTGGCGCTCTACCAACTGAACTACGTTCACCATACATGGTGCGTGTTAAGAGATTCGAACTCCTGGCCCACGCCTTAGAAGGGCGTTGCTCTATCCAGCTGAGCTAAACACGCATATACATTTAAAACAATAAATTGTTTTATGGAGCGGGTGATGAGAATCGAACTCACGTAACTTGCTTGGAAGGCAAGGGCTCTACCATTGAGCTACACCCGCATATTATGTTGTTTTAAAGTGGTCGGGGTGACAGGGATCGAACCTGCGACCTCATGGTCCCAAACCACGCGCGCTCCCATCTGCGCTACACCCCGATGGTGGTGCGTGTTAAGAGATTCGAACTCCTGGCCCACGCCTTAGAAGGGCGTTGCTCTATCCAGCTGAGCTAAACACGCATATCTTTGTTCTTTCAAAGAACATTAATTATTTTATATCATTTACTCTCTCTTGTCAACATAATTTTAAAAAAGTTTTAATGGAGCGGGTGATGAGAATCGAACTCACGTAACTTGCTTGGAAGGCAAGGGCTCTACCATTGAGCTACACCCGCATATTATGTTGATTTAAGTGGTCGGGGTGACAGGGATTGAACCTGCGACCTCATGGTCCCAAACCACGCGCGCTCCCATCTGCGCTACACCCCGAAGAGTTTTGCTGACATCTCTCAGCGACAATGTTTATTCTACATTAGGAATAGCTATACGTCAATAGCTTTTTTAAATTTTTATGTAAACTCTTAAAATCTAAAGTTATTTAAAGATATTTAAAAATAATGTCGCTTTTTGACGTATAATTATTTCTACTTGTTATACTATTTCTATTATTTTAGCTTTTGCTTTTTCACCATAACAAATTTCTAGTAAACCAATACTCTTTTTATTTCGCCCATATGGTAGTGATACACTTCCAGGATTCATTAATATAGTATTATCACTTTCAATCACTATAGATTTATGTGAATGACCAAATAAAATTATATCAGCTGAAACTTCTTTTCCTTTATAAAATATTGTATTATACTCATTCTTTACATTGTAAAGATGCCCATGGCAAATAAATATACGCTTTCCTTCTACTTCTATAATTCTCTCTAAAGGATACTTAGGAGAAATATCACAGTTTCCCTTGACAGCATATACTTCTCCATTAAAGCCGCTAGTTATTTTTTCTAAATCAGTTGCTCCATCTCCACAATGTAATACCATATCTACATCATTAAGATATTTTTTTATACATTCTACTGCTGATATATCATAATGCGAATCACTTAGTACAGTAATTTTCATAATCTCCTCCTATAAATACTCTTTTATTATATCCTTTAACTTTTTTAAAGCTACTCCTCTATGAGATATTAAATTTTTCTCTTCTGAAGTTGCTTCACCAAATGATTTATTTAATGGTGGATAGAAAAATAATGGATCATATCCAAAGCCACCTTTTCCACTAATATTTTCTAATATGTATCCTTCTACATATCCTGTAACTTTATTGTATATATTATTATTATCAATTAGCGCTAATTGGCATACAAACCTTGCATTTCTATTTTCTTTAGAAACACCCCTTAGCTTTTCTAGTAATTTTTCATTATTCTTTTTATCATCTCCATGATTTCCTGCATATCTAGCAGAATATACACCTGGTTCACCATTTAAATACTCAACCTCTAGTCCAGAATCATCTGATAATACAATAAAATTATCTTCTCCTTTAGATAATAAAAAATTGCATATTTCTTGTGCTTTCTTTCTAGCATTTTCTTCAAAAGTATCTCCATCTTCTATAACATCTATATCTATATTTTCATCTTTAAGTGATACTACTTCTAATGATAATCCATCTAATATTTTTTTTATTTCCTTTATCTTTCCCGTATTATTGCTTGCTATAACTAATTTTTTCATTTATCTCTCTCCAGTTCCAATCCAAAGTGCATCCATTTTTAAAGTATCTTTTTGAATTTGTATCATTTGCTTTATTCCTTTTTCAGCTAAATCAAGTAACTCATTTAGTTCACTTCTTTTAAATGGTGCTTCTTCTCCTGTACCTTGAATTTCTATAAACTCTCCTTCATCAGTCCCTATAACATTCATATCAACTTTTGCTTTTGAGTCCTCTTCATAACAAAGATCTATCACCTTTTCATTATTTACGATTCCAACACTAGTTGCACTTACAAAATTTCTTATTGGATATACTTTAAAAGGTTTTTCTTTATGAAGTTTGTTTACAGCGTCTACTAACGCTACAAAAGCTCCTGTAATAGAAGTTGTTCTAGTTCCCCCGTCGGCTTGTATTACGTCACAGTCTATCCAAATTGTTTTTTCTCCTAATGCTTTTAAATCCATAACAGATCTTAAAGCTCTACCTATTAGCCTTTGTATCTCCATTGTTCTTCCATCAATTTTTAGCCTTGCTATATCTCTAGCTTTTCTTGTTCCTGTAGATCTTGGTAGCATATTATATTCAGCTGTTATCCAACCTTCTCCTTGCCCCTTTAAAAAAGGAGGAACCTTATCTTCAATTGAAGCTGTACATATTACCTTTGTATCACCTACTTCAATTAAAACTGATCCCTCTGCATACTTAGTATAATTTCTAGTTATCTTTGTACTTCTAACTTGTTCTTTCTTTCTTCCATCTATTCTCATGATTTTCCCTCCACTTTTTTAATATATATTAAAATTCATGCACTATTTCACCACTAAATTCATATTATTAATATAAGGATTAATTAAGAGGTGAAGAAATTGCGATATATCGGACCATTTTTTAGAATGAATACACTATCTCAAAAGGAAATTAACGGCCAACTTTTTCACTTATCAAAAGAGGCTGTTAGAACCTTAGTTCTTGAGTCAAAATGCGGATTAGCTGCTTCAATTAGGGATTATAAAAAATCGTCTTCTTCAATTGATATTACCACAATTGGTAATTTTTCTCCACTACTATGTATTTATAAAAAATCTTCTCCTAATTATATTCATAGTAAAAATTATAATGGATTTGATGAAGACTCTTTTAAAAAAGATATTATACCAATAACAAACGCATTAATGACTCTTAATATCTTAGAACTTGTAGATTATTATAGAAGTTTTAAGGATATTGATAATTCAATATACTCATATTATGAAATTTATAAAAAACTTTCAAAAGATCAATTAGAATTTTACTCTGAAAATCTTAGAAATAATGAAGGGGTATTTATTGAAAAGAAAAATCTATTAGAAAATAATACAAAAGGCTTTAATTTAGTTGGCAAGGATAAAAAATTTAAATTTTCCGATCAAGCCTTTATGATGGCTGCTTATAATTTATATTCAATAAAATTCCCTGATGATGATATTTCTAAAGACTACAATACCTTTTCTCTAGAAATCCTACAAATGTTTTTAGATTTTAAAGATAAACTCTATGAAAATTCTTTTGAAGAGCTTTGTAAAACTCTTATGGCTATTAACATATTCTATAGTCACTCTAATAATGAAGATGCTAAAATACTAATTATTGATTTGACAGACTTTTTAATTAATAAATTTGATGAAAAAGATTATTATGTTGATGCTTTAGACTTCTCTGCTCTATTTGCTATCAATTTAATGTTATCTTACAAACATACTCAAATGATTACCTTTAACGAAAAATCAAAAGAGATTATGGATAAGCTTTTAACTTTATATGACTCTGATAAAGAGATATTTTTAAAACTTTCAAGTAAAAAGGATATTAAATATTCGAACTTTGATATCACCTTCTATTTGTTAGCCTTTATAATGTATGCAAATGATGATAGTAGGTATAGCGAATATAAACATATGATATCCTCTTTATATAGAAAATATTTCATAAACTCAGGATTAATTTCGAGTTGGCCTGAAGCTCCTACATTAGATGATGCTGAAAGATATAGAGGACTTACATTAAACTCCTCTGATATGCTAGATGAAAGTTTCTTTAGAATGCCAAACCTTTCATCTCCATCTAGTTCTGGTATAGCTCCTATATTTAATAAAAATGTTTCTTATTCTAAGAAGAGAGATTCATTCTCTGCTAGTAGCTCATCTTTTGATAGCTTTAAAAATATGTATATATATCAATTATTAATATTTTTATTTAAAGATGACTATATGAAAGAAACAAAACTTTTAAATATACGGTTGCCATTAAATATTATTCCAGTAGAAGAACAGATAACTATAGAGGAAATCCCGGTAGAATCCAATGATTCTGTTTCTCCTGTAGAACATATAGATACTTTAGAGAATATCGAGGCTTTAGATACATCAAACAAATTAATCTCTCAAAATGAAAATAAAGAAAAAAGTGAGTAATTTAAAACCGTGTTGAAAAAAATCAACACGGTTCTAATTATTTTTGTAACTTTTTAAAATCTATATTTCCATTTCCATCTAATATAATATTTTTTATATTTTTATTTATGGCTATATTATTATTATAGAACAATAATGGTAGTACTTGGTAAGTATTGAATAATTTATCCTCTATAGATATAAATTTTTCTTTTCTCTCTCCTTCAGTTTTTATAGAACCTAACTCTTTCTTATATTCCTTTGGTAAGAAATTTATTAAACTATTATACAAAGAATCTTCTCCAACAACTTTAGATTCTCCTCTTAACAAAGCTATATTGTAGTAGCTTTCTTCATGTAAATTATTCATTTCATCTTTATTCATTAAAGTATAGCTTATATCTATATCTGTATTATTTGAAAACCACTTTTTCAAATACTCGCACATTTCTTTATTTTGAGTGTTTTCCTCTGCTATTAAGACTAACTCTTTTATATGCTTCCATTCTTGAACTTCATTGCTCATAACTTTTCTTGACTGAAGTTTTAAAAGATTCTGTTTATCCTCTCTAAAATAACTTCCTTCTGCAAGTTCTATAAATATATCATTCTGTAATTGATACTCTTCCAGAGCATTATTAATTAATTTATAAATTTCTTTTTTTCCTGCTAAGGGAATACTTTCTGAATTCGGATTGAAAGCTAAATACATAGCTTTATCTGATTCTAAAGTAAGCAATCTATTTTCTTTTTTAAGTCTTGTTAATTGACTTTTAGGTGGATTTATTACAATATCTCTATTTCCAACTTCAAAAGCTGCCATCGCTAATTCTTCACCTGACTCTTCAATCATATGTATTGACTTTACTAAAGATTTATCACTTGTATCATTTCTTTTAAGTAGTATTTCTGTTGTACTAATAGATGAAATACCATATGCTCCTGAATAAACTACATCATCATAGTTATTATTTATATTTTCCCAAAGCAAAACATTATTTCTTAATCTATATTGTGGTGTAGTTAGCTCTTCTACAAATTTATCATCTTTAGAGTTTAATCTAAAAATAACTTTATCATCTTCATAGCGTATTCCTACATCTTTGCTAAAGGTTCCTACTCCATTTCTATATTGTTTAGCTCCATAAACATTTAATAATGCACCTATACTCTCTTCATTTTCTTCTGTTAATATTTCTCTAAAAAAAGTTACAACATCCTTTGATGTTATTTTTCTTCCATCACTCCAATAAATATCTGAACTTATTTTAAAATCATATTCTAACCCATTATCTTTTACTTCTACGCTTTCAGCTAAGGCAGGAACAATACTACCCGTTTTATCTAGTTCTACTAACCCTCTACTTGTTGCACAAACAATATCTTGAATCCTTTTATCTAAGTTGCCTATTGCTTTTAAATTCTTAGGAACAGATGATATTGAATATGTAAATTCTTCTTTACTTGCAGTTGGTTTTATTTGAACTACATCTATAAATCCAAATAGTAAGGCTATTAATAATGCACTAGATACTACTAATATTATTATTTTTTTCATATAGGTATCTCCTTTTCATTATTATCCTCTTAAGTATATCCATATAAATTAACTACTAAACAATAATTTTAATTTTTATAATTCTTAATTTTATAATGGATTAAAAAAATTATTTATGTGTTATAATGAAAATATATTTATTTCGGAGGTTTAGTGAAATGGTATTAGCAGTACAAATTTTTCAAATAATATTTTATTCTATAGGAATACTATTTATGATAGCACTTTCTATTATAGGAATTTGGGGATTCATAATATTTAATAAATCCTATAAAACTTTAAGGATTCATAATTTTTTATTAGATAAGATTAATCAGTCACTACATCAGCTTATACATATAAGCTACAAATCTAATGCTGATATAACACTTGATGAAAACTTTGATGTTGATGATATTATCAATGAAGAAGAATTATTTGATGAAACTCACGATAAGAAAGATAATGTACTTCCATTTTAGTTAATAAACATTAATTATAAGTAAACTTATAATTTAGTTATCTACTATATGAAATTAAAAATATCCCTAGTTATTTTTAGATTAAAAATAACTGGGGATATTTTATTGTTTAGTTTGTAATTAATATATAGTTAAACTCTTTTATATTTTACTTACTTTACTAAATTCATCATGAAAAAAATAAATATTAATGCTATAGAAAAGAAAATTCCTGAATAAATATATTTCTCTTTTCCTCTTCTATATATATAAAATCTTATCCCCCATAATGACATTGTTATTATTATCCCTAGTTGAAGCATAAAATAAGAATTAAACATTTGTCCTAAATACTTAAATTGATATGTAGTTAAAAATGTTCCTATAATTATTAAGCTAGTTATTATGGCTGCAATTGTACATATTATTGTGAATATGTCTTTAAATCTTAGCTTTTCCATATTATTACTCTCCTATCATAACTTCGAACTCTTCCTCTGAAATAACTTTAACACCTAGTTCTTGTGCTTTTTTAAGCTTAGACCCAGCTTCTTCTCCTGCAATAACATAATCTGTCTTTTTACTAACACTTCCAGCTACTTTAGCACCAAATGATTCTAATTTAGCCTTTATATCTCCTCTAGAATATTTTTGTAGTGTTCCTGTTACAACAACAGTTTTACCTTCAAAAGGACTTGATATAATTTCTTTTTCTTCATATATAGGATTAACCCCTAAGCTTATAAGTTCATTAATAGTTTCAATAGCTTTTTCTTCTCTAAAGAATTCTAAAACGCATTTTGCTACAATTTCACCAACGTCAGAAACTTCTATAAGTTCCTCAAAGGTTGCTTTTTTAAATCCTTCTATTGATTTGAATTTATTAACTAAATCTTTTGCTGTTTTAACACCTACATTTGGTATTCCTAGTGCATATATAAATCTATATAACTCACAATTTTTACTCTTCTCTACTGCATCTAATAGATTTTGTGCTTTTTTAGGTCCAAATTTTTCTAATGTTAAAAGCTTATCTTTTTCTAACTTATATAGTTCTGCTATTGATTTAATATCAAGTTTTTCAAAAAGCTGCTCTGCAGTTTTTTCTGAAAATCCTTCTATATTCATTGCATCTCTTGATGCAAAATGAACTATTGTTTTTACCATTTGAGGCTTACAGGATAATGTATTTTCACAGAAATAGTGAACTCCTTGTTTTACTATATGAGCACCACAGGCTGGACAAACTTCTGGTACATTTATCTCTATAGTATCATCTAGATTCTCTTGAACTACTCCCATAATTTCTGGAATAACATCATTAGATCTCCTTACAAATACTTCTGCCCCAATCCTTACACCTTTTCTTCTAATATCGTCTATATTATTTAGTGTTGCTCTTTTTACAGTAACTCCTGCAAGTTCAACAGGCTCTAATATAGCAGTTGGGCCAACTCTCCCACTTCTTCCAACATTCCACTCAACATCTAAAAGCTTTGTAGTTGCTTCTTGAGCTTCAAACTTAAAGGCAATTGCCCATTTAGGAAATTTAATTGTATATCCTAAAAGTTCTCTTGTTCTTATATCATCTATAGCAATAACTACTCCATCAATATCATAATTTAAATCAAATCTTATATTTTCTATATTTTTTACTTCTTTTTCTATATCTTCTATCGTAGTACAAAATTTAATATAACTATCAATTGGAAGACCTTTAGCTTTTATAAAGTCTAACATTTCTTCATAATTTCTAAAAGAATTCCCTTCTTTATAACCTACATCATAGAAAAATGCTGATAAATTTCTTTTAGCTGTTTCTTTAACATTTAAATTTCTTAAAGCCCCAGCTGCACCATTTCTTAAATTTTTAAGTGGCGTATCTGACTCTAAATTGTATTTTTCAAAGGCTTCCGTAGTCATAATAGCCTCTCCATGAACCTCAAATAAATCATCACACTCTATTTTAAGTGGAATAGACTTTATTGTTTTAACTTGAGCCGTTACTTCCTCTCCAACTTCTCCATTTCCTCTAGTTGCCGCTACTTGTAATATTCCTTCTTCATTATAAGTAAGGTTTACTGTTAAACCATCAAATTTTTTTGTAACTACATACCTTAATGGAGGTAAGTTTTCTCCTTTTAAATTCATTTCATCTCTAAACTTTACATTTCTTTTATGCCATTCTCTAAGCTCTTCAAAGGTCTGTGCTTTATCTAAACTCCATAATCTTGCTTTATGAGTATATTTATTAAAGCCTTCAAGAATTCTATCGCCAACTCTTAATGTAGGAGAGTATGGTAAAACATAGTCTTCTTCCTTTTCTAAACTCCTTAATTCGTCATACTTTTTATCGTATTCCTTATCTGTTACTGATGGATTGTCTAAAGCATAATACTCATATGAATATCTATTTAACTCTTCAACTAATTCTTCTATGCGCTCCTTCTTATCCATAACAAGCCACCTCGCTTCTAAAAATACTTATATTTATAATAATTCTAACTTTGCAAAGGATAATAATAGCATTTTTATACCTTGATTATCAAATGCAATGGTTAATTTTTTATCTGATCCTGTATCTGTTATTGAAACTATTGTTCCAACACCAAATTTTTCATGTTTTATTTTTCTACCAACTGTAATTTCTCCTAAATTATTAGCTGATGTGTTATTTGATACCTTATTTGCTACTGAAGATCCAGAATGCCCTTTATTTGTATTCATATTACTTCTTAAACTATGAGGATTACTATAAGCTGAATTTTTTTGGAACATTTTATTTCTTGATGCAACAGATCCATTATCTCCAGTAACATATTCCTTAAGATCTGATTTAATTTCTGCAATAAAATCAGATTGTGCATATGCAACTGTTCTACCAAATTGTCTTCTTACTTCTGCTGAAGTCATAAATAATGTTTCTTTTGCCCTGGTTATGCCAACATAGCAAAGTCTTCTAGACTCTTCCATTTCTGATTCCTTTTCAAAAGATGCGCTTCCAGGGAATATACCATTTTCCATCCCAACCATAAATACAACTGGGAATTCTAATCCCTTAGCACTATGAACAGTCATTAAAACTATAGTATCATCATCGTCTTCAAGCTTATCTGTATCTTGAACTAATGATACTTTTTCTAAATATGCCATTAAACTTTTATCTTCATTAGTCTTCTCAAAATCAACAGCATCTGATACTAATTCTTTTAAATTTTCTATTCTACTTTTATCTTCTATTTCCTTTGATTTTTCAAGTTCTGAAATGTAACCTGTCTCTTTAAGTATTGTTTCAATAAGTACTGATACTGGTACTGTTTCTGATAAATCTATAAAGTTATCCATCATTTCCATAAACACTTCTATTCCTGAACAGTTTCTAGCTGTAAGTGTTGGAATATTTCTAACCTCTCCTAGTGCATCCCATAATGGTAATTCATAACTATCTGCAAAGTCTACTATTTTATTTATTGTCGTATCTCCAATGCCTCTTCTAGGAACATTTATAATTCTTCTAAGACTTATACTATCTGTTGGATTAATTAATACCTTTAAATAAGAAATCATATCCTTAATTTCTTTTCTATCGTAGAATCTAGTACCACCTAAGATTTTATACGGAATAGATCTTCTTCTAAGACTTTCTTCAAATATACGTGACTGTGCATTAGTTCTGTAAAGTATAGCAAAATCTTTAAACTTTTTATTTTCATCACTTTTTATTTTATTTATTTGAGTTGCAACAAACTCTCCTTCATCGCTATCTGAGTACGCTCTATAAATTTTTATTTTACTTCCTGACTCCTGTTCTGTTCTAAGAACCTTGCTTTTTCTATTTGAATTATTAACTATAACAACATTTGCGGCATCTAATATATTTCCCTTTGAACGGTAATTTTGCTCTAGTTTTATAACTTTAGCATTCGGATAATCTTTTTCAAACTCTAATATATTAGTAATATCTGCCCCTCTCCATTGATATATACATTGGTCATCATCACCAACTACACATATATTTTTATATTTTTCAGCAAGCAGTCTTACAAATTCATATTGAACTCCATTTGTATCTTGATATTCATCTACCATAATATATTGAAATTTTCTTTGATAAAATTCTAGTGTTTCATTATCTTTTTTAAATAGCTCAACTGTTTTACATATTAAATCATCAAAATCTAGTGCATTATTTTCTTTAAGTCTTTTTTGATACATTTCATAAACATCTGCTATTTTCTTCTCTCTAAAATTACTCTCATTTTCTCTCATAAAGCTTTCTGGACTTTGCATATTATCCTTAGCTCTACTTATTTTCCCCATTATCTCTTGCTCTGTAATGTCCTTATCATTTATATTAAGGTTTTTCATACACTCCTTTATAAGAGTCTTTTGGTCTGATGTATCATATATAGTAAAACTTTTTTTATATCCTAACTTTTCTATTTCTCTTCTTAAAATTCTTACACATGTTGAGTGGAATGTTGAAATCCACATATCATTTGCTCTTTCACCAATTAAGACTTTAACTCTCTCTTGCATTTCCTTAGCAGCCTTATTTGTAAATGTAATTGCTAATATTTTATATGGTAGTATTCCTAAATCATCTATCATATGTGCCATTCTATGTGTTAAAACTCTAGTTTTACCTGATCCTGCACCAGCTAAAATTAAAACTTGCCCATCTATAGTTGTAGCACCTTCATATTGTTCTTTATTAAGTAATGTCTTTAAATCCATATTTACAGACTCCTTTCATATTACTAACATATTATAACATACATACCTTATATATTCTTGCCAAAACCATGAAATTTACAATCTAAAGACTATATTTATAAAAATAGAGAAAGTTGTCTTTAACTTCAACTTTCTCTATAAAATACTATTTGCTATTATAAAGGTATTTTATCCATCAAATTCTTAAATATAATAAATTTGTCGATTTTTAGATATTTTTATTTCATTTTGTTACAGAAGTGATTTTTTTCTTGCATAAAATTAATTAATATTTTTCTCATAATCTTACTATCTTATACTCTTTAATACATATAATCTTCTTAAAATAATAATTGTTATCGTTTTCTAAAAGTTCTTTTGTATTTGTAAACATTTAAATTTGACATAACAAAAAAACGCAACCCTTGGGGCCAGGTTGCGCTTTAGCAATAAGCAATAAATAAAAAGGGGGCTATTTATTCCTTTTATTTATCCTTGCAAAATTATTATAGTCCATACATTCATAAAATGCAAGATATTTTGAGAAAATTATTGTAAACTCTGTCATTTATGAATGTTTAAATTTCATTTTAATTAAATATTCGTTAAAAACTTTTTAAAATAGCAACTTCTTCATCTGTTAATTCTCTATATTCGCCTTCTTCTAAATCATTATCTAGTGGTAATGTTCCAAATTCCGTTCTTTTTAAATATACTACCGACTTTCCTACAGCCTCAAACATTCTTTTAACTTGATGATATTTTCCTTCTTGGATAGTTATACTTACTTCTGAGCCTTTATCCGAAGCACTTATTATTTCAAGTTTAGCTTCTTTACAAGTATATCCATCATCTAAAGTTATTCCATTTTTAAATTTTTCTACATCACTTTCTACTACTTTTTTATCTATTTTTGCATAATATACTTTATCAACTTTCCACTTTGGAGATATTAATCTATGATTTAGTTCTCCATCATTAGTCAATAAAAGTAATCCTACTGTGTCTTTATCTAATCTTCCAACTGGAAATGGTTCAAACACCTGATGATCTATTTCTAATAAATCAATTACAGTTTCATCTCTATTATCATAAGTAGCAGACACAACTCCATCAGGTTTATTCATCATTAAATATATAAACTTTCTATAAAAAATCTCTTCTCCATTTATAACAATCTTATCTTTCTCAGGATCAATTTGTAATCCATTATCTTTAACTAAAATATCATTAACCTTAACTAAGCCTTTTTTTACTACTTGCTTAATTTCTTTTCTTGTTCCGTATCCTAAATTAGATAAAACTTTATCCAATCTTTCCATTTAAACACCTCATTTTAATTCTTTATATCTTATTTTCTTCATATAGTCTTTATTTTATTATTAATCTAAAAAAAGTACAACTTTTATATTAAAATAAAAAAAACGGCATAGCCGCTTTTTTTAAAATCCATTTCTATAGTAGTTCATTACTTTAGGAACATAATGTTGAGTTTCTGATGGCATCTTATAAAGATCTGTTGGTGAGTTTACTCCTCTTCTTGCCATATTACCTGGTCCTCCATTATATGCCATTAAAGCCATTTCCTTATTTCCATCAAACATATCTAAATATTCTTTAATATGTCTAACTCCACCTTCTACATTTTGCTCTATATCAAATGGATCAGTAACTCCATATGCTTCTACATTAAAGTCCATCAATTGCATAACTCCCATTGCCCCTGCTGAGGAAACTACATTCGGATCAAAGTTTGATTCTTGCTTTATTATTGCTAGAATTAATTTTTTATCCACTCCGTACTTAGTTGAATATTTATCTACAGCTGAATATATCTTATCAATATTACTTTTCTTTTCTTCACTACTTACTTCTTTAATTGACGTATCGGCATATTCAGATGCTTTATAATTATAAGCTTGTCTACTTTCATTTAATCTATTATTACCTTCTGAATCTAAAAATAACTCTCCTGTTAAAATAGATTCTTTTCTCATTCTCATAGGTATTGTATCTATTCTTTGTCCTGTTCCTGTTGGAGTTATTATATTATTTTCATTACTATCATCACCTATAGAGTCCTTTTTACTCTCCATTTCCTTAAGTAATGCTTCATATACTATTTCAAACTCTGGACCATCTCCTATTGCTTTTTTAAGTATTTCTTTATTCATTGACATGCCCATAAATTCTTCAATCTTAGGAACTTTCATACTTTTACCCCCAAATTTTTTTCTCTAGTTTATTTATCGAAAATAAATATAATATCTTAAGACGTTACTTCAAATTCAATATTGTCATAATCTTCATAATTATTCTTTTTATAATAACTTTTACTTAGAACTAATACTCTATACTTTCCCTTTGAGAATGGTAAGAAAGTATAGTAATTCTTTCTACTATATTCTTGAACTCTAACCCAATTTCCTTTTTCCATTATATAAAATTCATAACATACTTCTTTTCCACCAATACTACTAACTTCAAAGGTTATCTCTTTTCCTTCTTCAATTTTATTATCTACTATTTTTATCTTTGTCTCTCTTACTGGTAATGCTTCATGTACATAAACAGAGATTTCCTTTTTACAATCATAACCTTCTTTGCATTTTATATTTTTAGCATATATTTCAAAAGTATATTTTCCTGGGCATTTGGGTTTCACTCTAAGCCTTCTACTTGTTATATAATCAGTATCTTCTATCTCATGTCCATTTATCTTAGTTACATATCTTAATAAAATACTTTTTGTATTTTGGACTATAGACTCAAGTTCAATTACGTCTCCAACTAAATATGTTTCTTTTGAGTCTAATAGTACATAATCTATTTCTGCATCAGGATATTCTTTAACCTTAAAGTATATAAATTCATGACTATCATACTCTTTAGAAGAATACTTATCTAAAACCCTTACTTCGACTTCATATTCTCCATTTTCTTCTGGGGTAAAATTAACCCAGTTTGTACCTCCATAGCCTGATCTTTCTTTTTCCTTTCCATCTTTATATACTAAGAAACTATATTTTAAAGAAGTACCCCCTTCTGCCTTAACCTTTATATTAATTGGCTCTCCAACTATACAATTCCTTGTTTTAGTTGCTATAACATCAGTAATTTTAATAGGTTTTTCTCCTTTTTTATCTATATTAAATAAAACTGTTTTTTTATCTTCATATTCTTCTTTATAAGAAATATCTCTTACTTGTAAAGTAACTTTATATTCTCCCTCTTTGATAGTTTCCCATTGAAAAACATTAGACCTAATATATCCAGTATCTTCTGCAATAGGACCTTCTATTATATATCTATAAAGTAACTCTTTTCCTCCATCTACTACACTTTTAAATACTATATTATTTCCAGCCATTTGTGGTGAATTTGCATCACTTGAAAATTTTTTTATTTTTATATCAGTATAAGGTTTAACATTATAAAGCATAATTGCTCTATCATCATATTCCTTATTTGAAAAAATATCTCTAACTAAACATAATAATTTATAGTCTCCTTTTTCTTTTTCTGAAAATCTTACTATTTTTCTAGTAGAATAATCTTGAAGACAATTTATTCTACCATTTTTATCTACTCTTAAAAACTTATAAAGAAGTGTCCGATTTTCATCACAGTTGCTTCCTACTTTAAATAAAAGCTCTTCATTTACTAAAAGTTCTTCATTTAAACACTCAAAACTATTTATTTCAATAGGAGTATTTTCCTTAACTTTAAACCTTACAGTTGTAAAATCATCAACATTTTCTTCTGAATTTGGCATTTTACATTCAATTAATATCTCCTGTTCTCCTGGATTAGCTCCTGTAAATGTTATAAAATTTTCTCCATTATAATCTCTTAATGGTTCCCACCCTTGTTTTCCTTTAATCCAAAATCTATATAAAACAAGTTTTCTTTTTGATTTTACTTCTATTTTTATCTTTTCACCTAACTTTAAAGATGTTTTATCTAAAAAAACATCTTCTATAATTTTTTTATCATTATTAGTTTCCTTTTCTAAATCTTCCCCATCAATAGCTTTAATTTCATAAATAGCCCTTTCCACAAAATCAAAAGGTTTAGTTGAACCCTTCTTTTTACCTTGAACCATAATTAAATACTTACCAACTCCATCTGGTCTCCATTTGCACTCTTTGCTAAAAGAAAAGTCCTGTATAGGCTTCCATTTACCATCACACCCTTGAAGAAATTTGAATTTTTCAAACTCATCTTCATTTGATATTAATTTTATATTTATTTCATCCTCTATTAATGCAGGACTTTGTTTATCAAAATCTATAAATATCTCACCCATTTATTTTTTCACCCTCTACACTTTGTTATAAACCCTTTTTTTCTCATTTATGCCTATTTCTATTATACAGTTTACATAATAAAATATAAACCGAATTTTGTCAGCGTAATAAAAAAATAAGGATAAACTATAGTTCATATTTCTACAGTTTATCCTCTTATATTACATTCTATGACTTTTCTCAAATTCCTTTCAAGCCTTAAATCATCATCTTTGCTTCGTTTCTTTGGATTAGATGTTCTACCTCCAGCTCTTCTAATTTTTTGAGAAATATGTCTCTCTTCTAGCATTCTATCTATATTTTCCTCTGTATATAAATAGCCTTTAGGGTTTATAACATTTGCCTTTTTCCCTAGGCAAATAGCTGCAACTCCATAATCTTGACTTATTACTACATCATTCGCATTACTATTATTAACTACATACATGTCAACACTTTGAAATCCACTATCAACCACTTTAACTTCACCATATTCAAGATTAATAAAATGATGAATATCACAAAAAACTAATAATTCTAAATGGTATTCTTTTGCTATTTTTTGAATAATGGAGATACCTGGACAGGCATCTCCATCTACAATAACTCTCATTATTTTAATTTAGCTTCTAATTCTGATTTTAATTCTTCGTATCCTGGTTTTCCAAGTAAAGCAAACATGTTTTTCTTGTAAGCTTCAACTCCTGGTTGATCAAATGGATTAACGCCTAAAATATATCCACTTATAGCACAAGCTTTTTCAAAGAAGTACACCATATATCCAAAGTAATATGCGCTCATTTCTGGAATATTTAATACCATATTTGGTACTCCACCATCATTATGAGCTAGTAATGTTCCCTTAAAAGCTTGCTTATTAACGAAATCTATAGTTTTTCCTGCTAAGAAGTTTAATCCATCTAAATCTCCTTCAGCTTTATCTATAGTCATTTCTCTCTTAGCTTTTTCTACATTAAGAACAGTTTCAAACATTATTCTTGAACCTTCTTGAATGAATTGTCCCATTGAGTGTAAATCAGTTGAGAAATCAACTGCTGCTGGGAATATTCCCTTTTGGTCTTTTCCTTCTGATTCTCCAAATAATTGTTTCCACCATTCATTGAAATAGTGTAAACCTGGTTCATAGTTAACTAATATTTCTACTTTTTTACCTTTATTGTATAATGCATTTCTCATAGCTGCATATTTATAACAATCATTACTCTTTAAGTCTGGAGTAGCATATGCTTCTCTAGCATCAGCAGCTCCTTGCATCATTTCATCTATACTAATTCCTGCAACAGCTATTGGTAATAGACCAACTGCAGTTAAAACTGAGAATCTTCCACCTACATCATCTGGAATAGAGAATGTTTCATATCCCATTTCATTTGAAAGTGATTTTAATGCTCCTCTGCTCTTATCAGTAGTTGCAAATATTCTTTCCTTAGAACCTTCAACTCCGTATTTATTTTCCATATATTCTTTAAACACTCTGAAAGCTATAGCAGGTTCAGTTGTTGTACCTGATTTTGATATAACATTAACACTTATATCTAATCCATCTATAGCATCTAAAAGATCAGCTAAATATGTTGAACTTATGTTGTTTCCAACAAAGAATACTTGTGGAGTTTCTCTTTTTTTACTTCCTAATACATTATAAAAATTACTATTTAACATTTCTATTGCTGCTCTAGGTCCTAAATAAGATCCACCTATTCCTATAACTATTAAAGCTTCAGAATTTTTCTTAATTTTTTCAGCAGCATTTTTTATTCTTGCGAATTCTTCTTTATCATAATTAACAGGTAGATCTAACCACCCTAAAAAGTCATTTCCTGCTCCAGTCTTTTCATGAAGAACATCATGTGCTCCTCTTACCATTGCTTCCATATAATCTAGTTCATATTGTTTTGCATATGGTTCTACTTTTGATAGGTCTAATGTTAAACCTTTATTCATAATAATACCTCCAACTTTTCTGGAATTTTTTATTCATTTATAACAAATATATTATATCATATTTTATAAATTCTTCATAAAAATTAATGATTTTTTATTACTAAATTTTCTAATATTATTTATAATATTGCACAATTTAAATATATTCAATACTTATTTTTATCATTTTGATTTTTCATATACATAAAACATAAAAATAATTAAGGTAACTAGATATCTGTTTTAGAAATCATAGTTACCTATTATAATTTGTTTTAAGTTATTAAATTTACTTATTTTCTATTGGATTTTCAATTAAAGTTGCAACTATAAATGAATGTCTATGACCATCTCTACATTTTGTAACTGCATAAACAAAATGCACATGTCTTCCACATCCTACTGGTATTGGTGGACCAGTAATTACATCAATTTCATGAAAATGATTATTGAAAAAATCTGTTTTTGTTTCTATACGATGTCTATGACCATCACATCTTTGAATTACTTCTCCAGTTACACCTGCAAAACGATGATTATGAACATCTTCTTCTCCAATTTCAGCTAATCTTACACTTCCAACAAATTCATGAACATGACTTTGTGTTCGTTCATTACATGACATAACTTACATTCCTCCTCGTTAGTTCTATACTATATAGTACTAATAATATGTTAATTTGGTTACTATTTAATCTTATACTTTTTGTTAACAAATTTATTTTTCATACTATCTCTTTTTTAGAATTTGTAAAATTATTTTTAGATTTTTCTGTATTATAATTTCTTTAAAATAAAAAATGGTTTCACGTAACTAAAAACGTTACGTAAAACCATTTTTAAATCTATTTTTATTCCCACTCAATAAATTTATTCTTATTGAAATCCACTTATAATCAAGCCTTACAAAAATTTTTCTTATTTTGGTGTGTTTTATGGTGGGAAACCTTATTTATTATAATAATATTTTTCACAAAATAGAATATTTAATTAATTTAAACTCTATTTTAAACGAATGTTGATAATAAAACGTATAAAAGTGAATAAGTCAATTTGTCCGCTTTACTTAATAAAAATATATAGCATCAAAGAAACTAGATGAATTAATTTAGTACGCTTTAAACTTTTATTTTTTCAAAGCTAATATATATAGTTTAATAAATATTTTAATTTCTATTTTCACTCAATATTACCAACAATATATTCCACCTTGTCCACAGTTCTTTTTGATTTTTTATTGACATTTTAGTGATATTTAACGTTAACAACACCAATGTAGCTTTTTATAAACTACTCCAATAAAGGGAAGGCAAATTTTCTTGATAGTTTTTGAAAATACTTCTTTGTCTCGTCTTAAAAGTAATATTTCTAAGAAAATCCTTTTTATTTATATCCCATTCAAAGAATTGATCATTACTATTCTTTAAATAATCTACAAATAAATTCCCCATTGTCTCTCCAGCTGTTGTCCCGGTTCCAGTTTTTAATACAGAAATAATGGAATCAATTGCATTTTGCTCATCTGTTGTTAGAAATGATGCCTTATTAAATATAATAATCCACCAAAATTCTCTATACGTGTAAACACTATCTTTTTGAACTATTGCCTCTATTCTTTCACTAAGTGTACTTCCTATAATATCTCTAATTTCTTTGTAATAACGCTTACTATATTTAGAATACATTAAGTATGAGGCCCATAAAATTGGATTATCTTTTTCATGCAAATCTAGAACAATATTTTTTTCTTGTCTATATGGAATTTCAATCTTAGCCTGACAGCAAAATAAAATTAAATTAATTATGTCGCTCAAATTAGCTTTATCAAACACAAACGCATATCGATTAAATAAATTTTGTAATTTATCTTTTTTTCAAATATATCATATTCATCTCGAACATAACTAATAATTGATAATAGCTTTTGAGTATTTCCATAGTTCGGGAAAAAAGAATAGACATAAAAAGCTAAATCCAAAAAATCAAAGATAACACTTTCAGAAATGTTATCTCTAAAAATATTAACATTATCCTTATTTCTGCCAACCTTATTTAACAAAGTTCCCAAGAAATAAGCAACTATTGTCCTATCCTTAACTTCATATTTACATATCAACTCATTAAACTGATTCATTATAGTTCTCTTACTTGTTGATAACACCATACTCTTTAATAAATGCGGTTTAATTATTTTCTCTGACTCTTCTTTATCATCTTCTTTATGATAATTCTCCACAAAAGCCTTCTGTTCATCATGAGAATAGAATAACAACGTACTTGCCCTATTGGTAAAAAGATTTGTATCATTAAGCCAACCTTCCAAAACAAATGGAACCTTACTTTTATATAATTTCCCTTCATTAAGTCGTAATAAATATTTGCGAGAAGCTTCTCCATATAAATCAACTATTTTACTTGCTAACTTTTCAGATTCTGCAAAAATAAATATATCATCAACATAACGGTAAATATTATAGTTTTCTCCTACCACAAAATTTTGATTTAGAAGCAAACTATATACATCTCTATCTATAGTTTGTAATAATATTTCCGCTACCATTCTAGAATACTCAGGACCAACGACTATTCCATTTGATGTTCTTGCATTAATATTCATCAAAATTCTATCTATAGAAGTATATATACTCCCATTTTTTGGTGTTAGTATAAAGTAGTGGACACATTAAGTCGAACTAAGTAAAATTATATTTAGTTAAGAAAGGATGTGTCCATTATGGGAAGTGGCAAAAGGTATGATCAAGAATATAAAAATATGATAGTAGATTTATTTAAATCAGGAATGAGCTTAGCAGAGCTAAGTAGCGAATATGGCATTGCAAAATCAACAATCAACGGCTGGGTTAAAGATGTAAAAGAAGTTAAAATAGATGAAAATGAATCTATGACACTTAAAGAAGTAAAGGCTTTAAAAAAGGAAATGGCAAGGATTAAAGAGGAAAATGAAATATTAAAAAAAGCTATGGCCATATTTGCAACAAGAAATTAAATCAAGTAATACTATTTATAGATAATAATAAAAACAATCATGATATTAAGACTATGTGTACCGTTCTAGGCGTAGCCAGAAGTACATATTATAAATCTTTTGATAAAATTAAATCTTCAAGAGCAATAGAAAATGATGCATTAAAAGCAGCGATTACAAGGATATATAAAGCTAATAAAGGGATATATGGTGCTCCTAGGATTCATCATATACTTGGTACAGAAGGCTTTAATGTGTCAATAAAGAGAGTTCAAAGAAAAATGACTGAACTTGGTCTTTGTGCAATAACTGTAAAAAAATATAAGCCTCATTCAAATAAGAAAGTAGCAGAAGATTTAGAAAACGTTTTAAATAGAGATTTTGCAACTACTTCTATTAATGAAAAATGGGTTGGCGATATTACATATATTCATACTATCAAAGATGGTTGGTGCTATTTAGCTTCAGTTCTTGATTTACATTCAAAAAAAATAATTGGCTACGCCTTCGGTAAAAGAATGACTAATGATTTAGTTATTAAAGCTTTAAAAAATGCCTACTACAGCCAAAATCCAGATAAAAATAAAAATTTAATATTTCATACAGATTTAGGCTCTCAATATACTAGTAATGATTTAAAAGAGCTATGTATACAGTTTAATATTATACAATCATTTAGTAAAAAAGGTTGTCCATATGATAATGCTTGTATAGAATCTTTTCATTCTTCAATAAAGAAGGAAGAAATCTATAGAAATACATACAGTACCTTCGAAGAAGCCAATATAGCGATATTTAAATATATTGAAGGCTGGTATAACAGAAAAAGGCTACACTCTTCTATTAATTACATGACTCCAAATCAATGTGAATTATTAGCTAGAGGTGTAGCATAAAAAAAGTTTGACTTTTTGTGTCCAAGATATTGACGTAAGACCACTTTCTGTTTATTCAAATATTCAATCAACTGTCTTACATTATCATTTGTAGATTCACCTAAAGCTTTTTTATATTCAGTTGAACTTTCACCATTCATGTATTTAAGTGGTAATGTATTATCAAGCAATTGTTTTAAAAATATAAATCTACCTATTCTCCCATTGCCATCTTGGAATGGATGTATCCTTTCAAATTCTAAATGAAATTTTGCTATATCTTCTAAAGTTACTTCTTTTAGATTATTAAATTCATTTATTAAAATATTAAGTTTATCTTCAACTTCCCAAGGATTCGCAGTATCAAAGTTAGCTCCTAATATTTTATTGGAATACTTCTTAAAAACACCTGCCAAACCTAAATCGTACAATCTAGTTCTATACATTAAACTAGCATGCCACTCTTTTATCATTTCTAAAGTTAAAGGTTTATCTAAACTATCAATAACTAAATCAAATGTATAAAATGAATTAACAGTTTCCTGTACATCATCTAAAGTATGCGTTCCTGTAACTATATTTTTTTCCATAAGCATTTGTAACGCTTCTGTTGTAAATGTACTTCCTTCTATTTTATTTGAATGATATATAAAATCATATTTTAATATCTCATTTAATGAATTATGAATTCCCTTTGTTTCTTTTAATATTTTTAGAAATCTATCATAATATTCCTTATTCATTCTAATCCCTACACCTCCATTAATTAAATTTCTCATATCTTCTATTTTAAAATTTATAATACATTCAGTAATCCTTGTAATATTATTATTTAATATATTTATATTCTATAATAAAGACTTTCTTAAGTACATATTATAGAGCAATTATCCTTTAACCTTTTTATTTAATGCCTCAAAGCTAAAAAAAATTATCAGCTTTCACTATCACTATTAATTCACTTTTAAATAATTTTGGTGAGTAATTTGGTGGGGAACTATATAAAAATAAGCCTATTTTATAGATTATTAATTAAAATAAACGCTATAAAACAGGCTTTATTGCTTAAACTAATATTTAGTTATTATTCCCACTCAATCGTTGCTGGTGGTTTTGAAGTTACATCATAAACAATTCTGTTTACTCCTTTAACTTCATTAACTATTCTTCTTGATACTAAATCAATTAATTCATATGGTATTCTTGCCCATTCTGAAGTCATTGCATCACTTGAAGTTACTGCTCTTAAAGCTATTGTATGTGAGTATGTTCTTTCATCTCCCATTACTCCAACTGATTTTATATTTGGAAGGCAAGCAAAGTATTGCCATATAGTTTCATCTAAGTTTGCATTAGCTATTTCTTCTCTGAATATAGCATCTGCTTCTCTTACTATTTCAAGCTTTTCGTCAGTAATTTCTCCAAGAACTCTTATTGCTAAACCTGGTCCTGGGAATGGTTGTCTCCATACTAACTTATGAGGTATTCCTAATTCTTCTCCGACTGCTCTTACTTCATCTTTAAATAGTTCTCTTAAAGGTTCTATAAGATCAAATTGCATATCTTCTGGAAGTCCTCCAACATTATGGTGAGACTTAATTGTAGCTGAAGTTTCTGTTCCACTTTCAACTATATCAGGATATATTGTACCTTGAACTAAGTAATCAATAGCTCCAATTTTATTAGCTTCTTCTTCGAATACTCTAATAAACTCTTCTCCTATTATCTTTCTCTTAGTTTCTGGATCTGATACTCCCTTAAGCTTTCCTAAGAATCTATCAGCAGCATTAACTCTGATTATATTCATATCAAATTCTTTTTTGAATACTCTTTCAACCATATCTCCTTCATCTTTTCTTAAAAGACCATGATCTACAAATATACAAGTAAGATTATGTCCTATAGCTCTATGTACAAGCATTGCTGCAACTGATGAATCAACACCACCTGATAAAGCACAAAGTACTTTCCTATCTCCAACTAAGTTTTTTATTTCTGCTATTTTATCTTGAGCAAATGAAGCCATAGTCCATTGATTTCCAAGTCCACAAATATTGTGTAAGAAATTAGAAAGCATCTTTTGTCCAAATGGAGTATGTTCAACTTCTGGATGGAATTGAACGCCATAAAGCTTTCTTTCTTCATTTTCCATAGCTGCAATTGGACACACATCTGTATGACCTACTATTTTAAATCCTGCTGGAGCTTGTGCAACATAATCTGTATGACTCATCCAACAAATTTCTTTTTCTTCTATTCCTTCAAATAATCTTGATGTATTATCTAAATTAACATTTGTCTTTCCATATTCTCTAACTGGTGCAGTTTCAACTTTTCCACCTAGCATATGTGCCATTAATTGATCACCATAGCAAATTCCAAGAACAGGAATTCCTAAATCAAATATTCCCTCTGCAACTTTAGGTGTATTTTCTCCATAAACACTGTTAGGTCCACCTGTAAAAATTATACCTCTTGGATTTTTTTCTTTTATCTTTTCTATTGTATAAGTATAAGGAATTATTTCGCAGTATACACCACATTCTCTTACTCTTCTTGCTATTAATTGATTATACTGTCCACCAAAATCAACAACCAAAACTAATTCTTTCTTCATGGGTTTCCTCCAATTAAGTTATTTTATTTATATTATGTAATATACAAAATGAAAATTCAACTTTTTTAATTTTCATACTATGCCTAATACTTTAATTAAGTTTTAGAGATAACTCTATCTCTAAAACTTAATTTATAAAAATATTATTAATTTCCACTATAATTTGGTGCTTCCTTAGTTATATTTACATCATGTGGATGACTTTCTTTAATTCCTGATGCTGTTTGAACAACAAATTGTGCACTTTCATATAATTTTTCTAATGTTGGTGCTCCTAAGTATCCCATACCTGATCTTATTCCACCTATTAATTGGTATATAGTATCTGCAACATATCCTTTATATGCAACTCTACCTTCAACACCTTCTGGTACAAATTTCTTTGTTCCATTTTGGAAGTATCTATCTCCTGAACCTTTTTCCATTGCTCCAAGAGAGCCCATTCCTCTATAAACCTTATAGCTTCTTCCTTGATATATTTCTGTTTCTCCTGGTGCTTCATCACAACCTGCAAACATTGATCCCATCATTGCAACTGCTGCTCCACCAGCTAAAGCTTTAACTATATCTCCTGAGTATTTAAGACCTCCATCAGCAATTACTGGAACTCCATACTTTCTTCCTTCTTCAGCACAATCCATAACTGCTGTTAATTGTGGTACTCCAACACCTGCTACTATTCTTGTAGTACAAATTGATCCAGGTCCTATTCCAACCTTAACACAATCTGCTCCAGCTTCTATTAAATCTCTAGTTGCATCTGCAGTAGCTATGTTTCCAGCTATAATTTGTAAATCTGGATATTTAGCCTTTATAGTTTTAACTCCATCTATAACACCTTTTGAATGCCCGTGTGCTGTATCTAATGTAATAACATCTACATTTGCTTTTACTAAAGCATCTACTCTTTCCATCATATCCTTAGTTATTCCAACTGATGCTCCACATAATAATCTGCCTTTTTCATCTTTTGCAGCATTTGGGAATGCTTTAGCTTTTTCTATATCTTTAATTGTTATAAGTCCTTTTAAATTGTTTTCTGAATCAACTAAAGGAAGCTTTTCAATTTTATGCTTTTTTAATATTTCAAGTGCTTGTTCTAAAGTAGTTCCTTCTGAGGCTGTAACTAATGGGCTTTTTGTCATAACTTCTGAAACTAGCTTTTCATAATTTGTTTCAAACACAATGTCTCTATTAGTAATAATACCAACTAATTGAGTTCCTTTAGTTATAGGTACTCCAGAAATTCTATATTGGGACATTAATTCTAATGCTTCTCTAACTGTATGATTTTCTGATAAAAATATCGGATCAGTTATTACACCATTTTCTTGTCTCTTAACTCTATCAACTTCTTTTGCTTGCTGCTCTATGGTCATATTTTTATGTATTATTCCTATGCCACCTTCCCTTGCCATAGCAATAGCCATTTTTGACTCAGTTACAGTATCCATACTAGCGCTCATTAAAGGAATATTTAATGTTATTTTTTTTGTTAACTTAGTCTTTAAACTTACTTCATGAGGTAATACCTCTGATCTATTAGGTACTAGTAACACATCATCAAATGTATAAGCTGTTTTAATAATTTTAGCCATCTATTTCATCCTCCTATTTCATGAATATTTTCTTGCATTTTATTTTAATTATGAATGTTAAATTTCTTTAATTATCTATTTTTAAGTATAAAAAAAAGCACATTAAGCTTCTAAGTGAAGTTAATATGCCTACTAACCTAGAGTTCACCCCTAGACAATAGTTATATCAAATCCACTCATAGTCGGAAATTTAAGGTTTCCGGTAGATACTCCCTGCCATATTCAGGGGATATACGAGTAATAAAATGTGCGACTCTTTTTAAGTTAAAATTATTATATATCTAGGCTTTAGGGTTGTCAATAAGTTTGCAATTTTTATTTCAAATATTTTTTATATTTTGATTTATATCATTCCATTTAATAAAAACATTCTATTTCTATGGAATATCTATTACAATTTTTTTAATAGAATATTATTGATATTTTACATTATTTTCTTATTAGTCTATATCCAACACCTATATGTGTTTGTATATAATTGTTTTTATTAGAGTTTTTTTCTATCTTTTTTCTTAGTGTTGCCATGAAAACTCTTAATGAAGGTATATCTCTTTCATATACAGCTCCCCATATTTCTTTAAGAATATAAGTATGTGTAAGAACTCTTCCTACATTTTTAGCTAATAAACATAATAATTTATATTCTATTGGTGTCAAATGTGTTTCTTCTTCATCTACAAAAACACAACCTGAAATATAATCTATCTTTAAACCTCCATTTATAAATTCAGTACTATCTTGTTTTTTATTATTATCATAATTCATTTTACGGATAGCTACTCTTATTCTAGCTAAAAGTTCATCTACACTAAATGGTTTTGTAAGATAATCATCTGCACCTAAGTCTAATGCTTCTATTTTATCTTTATCTTCACTTCTAGCACTTACAACTATTATAGGACAATTCGACCATGTTCTAACCTTCCTTATTATTTCCATACCTTCTATATCTGGTAATCCTAAATCTAAAATAATAATATCTGGTTTATTTGATGTAGCAATTAAAATTGCTTGTTCTCCATTTTTTGCTGTAAAGCATTCATAAGAGTGTACCTCTAAGGTTGCAGATATAAAATTTCTTATTGCTTTGTCATCTTCAACTACTAAAATTGATGTCCCCATTATTTACCTCCGCTTGTAATAATGTAAATCCTATTACTGTTCCGTTAGGTTTGTTATTTCTAACGTATATTTCTCCTCCATGAATATCTATTATAGACTTACAAAGTGCTAAGCCTAACCCAAGCCCCCTTCTGCTATCCCCTTTATTCCCATTACCAGTAAAGAACATATCAAAAATACATTCTTGATCTTTCTTACTTATTCCTATCCCATTATCCAAAACCTCTACTATTACCCTTTTATTTTTAATAAATATATTTATTTGAATTTCCGTTCCTGGTTCGTTATATTTAATAGCATTATCTATTATATTTATCATAACTTGAACTATTAATCTTACATCTACATCTACCATTAAAAATTCATTTCTCAAGTTAACTTTTACTTTATACTCTGAAATTTTACGATTAACATGTTCAAGAGATTCATTAATTATATCCTCAATTAACTGTGGCTCTTTATTTAACTTTACATTACCATTATCTAATCGAGATACTGATAATAAATTCTCAATTAAATTTATTAACCAAAGAGAATCATCATAAATATCTAGTATTAATTTTTTCTTTATATCTTCACTGAACTTATTATTTAATATAGAACTGGCACTTCCTGATATGCTTGTAAGAGGTGTCCTTAGATCGTGAGAAACTGCTCTAAGAAGGTTTGCTCTAAACCTTTCATTTTCAGCTTGCATTAAAGCATTTTTTTTAGATTCATTTAATATATATTTTTCTATAGCAAATGAAATTTGACTAAGCATAGCTTCCAATAAAGATTTTTCACTACTATCTACAACCTCATTTTCTCTCATTACTACTCCTATTACAACCATAACATTATTTTGTCCTATTAATGGTATATACATAGCTTTTGATCCTGGAAGTGTATCAGTACTAACCCCTGCTCTTTTTTTATTTTTTATTACCCAGCTCACTACCGCTTTTTCTTCTTCACTTATATATTTTTTATTTATTTCGCTTCCATCATCAAATTTATAGTTATATATACCCTGTATATTTTCATTAACAACTTCATATATTATGATTGGCTTTTTTAAAAATTTATATAGTTGCCTTTGTGAAGTTAATATAATATCTTCTAAATTATTTGTTCTCTCTAAATCCCTACTAGCTTCTAATAGTATATTAGTTCTATTTGCAATAACCGCTGATACATTAGCTTGATATTTAGCTTTATTAGTTAGAGTACTTGTAACTAATGCAGATGTAAGCATTATAATAAATGTAACCCAATATCCTGCCTCATAAAAATCAAGTGAAAATCTAGGAATTGTAAAAAAGAAATTGAAAAGTAAAACACTTATTAAAGATGCTATTCCACCATATATCATTCCATCAGTTTTATTTGATATTAATAAAACACCTAATATGAATACTGTTATTATATTGGCTTCACTGAAACCAAGTTTGTATAACAAGGTACTTATTGCTAGAGCTAAAACTAATATAGTAACAGTCTTAAATATATCTTTAGTTGATAATTCAATATTCCTAGCTTTATATTTACTCCTAGATACAATATCCTCATTATCTGGTATAACATAAATATCTATTTCTGGAGCTAACTCTACTATTCTATCTACATATCCAAGCTTAGAACCAATAAAAGCTCTTCTTCTTTTAGTTCTTCCAATAATTATTTTAGATATACCACTTAACTTGGCAAATTCTGCTACTTGATATGGGATATCATCTCCATATACAGTTTCTACATTTGCACCTAATTCTTCTGCCAATTTTAAATTTTCTCTGAGCTTTTGAATATTTTTTTCATTTAAATCTTTCGAAGATATAGTTTCAATAAAAAGAGCTGTAAATTCTCCATGAAAGGCCTCTGCCATTCTAGCTGCAGCTCTTATTACTTTTGCATTAGATGGAGATGAGCTTAAACAAACTAAAATATGCTCATTTGTGTGATATATACTTTTACTATAAATTTTATTAATAACAACTTCTTTATTTACCCTATCAGCTGTTTCTCTTAATGCAATTTCACGTAATGCTACCAGATTTTCTCTAGTAAAAAAATTGCCTAATGCTTTTTTAGCTTGATTTTCTCTATATATTTTGCCTGAATTTAATCTTTCTATAAGATCTGATGGTTCAATATCTATTAATTCAACTTGAAATGCTTCATTAAAAAATCTATCTGGAACACGCTCTTTTACAACAATATGAGTAATTGATGCAATTATATCATTTAAACTTTCTATATGCTGAACATTTACCGTAGTATAGACATCAATTCCAGCATTTAAAAGCTCCTCTATATCACTATATCGTTTTTTATGCCTTAATCCTATTGCATTTGTATGAGCTAATTCATCTACTAATATAAGCTCTGGTTTTCTTTTTAATGCTCCATCTAAATCAAATTCCCTTAAAGTTATCCCCTTATATTTAACCTCAATATTTGATAAAAGTTCTAATCCATCTAAAAGAGCTAATGTTTCTGGTCTTGTATGTGGTTCTATATAACCTACAATCACATCTATTCCTGATTTTTTGCAAGCATGAGCTGCATCTAGCATAGCGTAGGTTTTCCCTACCCCTGCTGCATATCCAAAAAATATTTTAAGCTTACCTTTTCTATTTTCTTTTTCTTCATCTTTTATTTTTTTTAATAAATCTTCTGGATTAGGACGAGTTTCCTTCATTGATAGCACCTCATTATTTTAATATTCCATCTAAAGCAAGATTAACTTGTAATACATTTACAGTTTCTTCTCCAAATACTCCAAAAGTTCTACCCTTAGTATATCTTTCAATTATTTGATTTACTTCATTAATATTTATATTACGGACTTTTGCAATTCTATTTACTTGATATTTAGCAGCTGCAACTGATATATGTGGATCAAGTCCACTTCCTGAAGATGTAACTAAATCTACTGGAATAGGTTCAGCATCTTTATCTGGATTTTCTAATTTTATCTTATTAATTCTATCGCTTACTATTTTTTTATATTCCTCACTTGAAGGACTTAAATTTGAAGGGACTGCATACATTAATGAATTTCCATTATCATCTGTAAATGTCTTTGTATCTAAATTTATTATACGTCCCCATAAATATTTATTTCCTGTAAATTCCTGAGCCAGCAATACGCTACCATATTTTTTCCCATTTATTTCTATAATACTACTATTAGCTTTATCTTTAAATATTAATTGTGAAATACCTGTTATAAAAATTGGATATATTAATCCACATATTATTGTAAATGTTAAAATAAATTTAAGTGCTTTATTTATAACTTTCATAATTTTCCTCCTAAACTAGACCTATAGAAGTTATTAGTATATCTATAATCTTTATTGCTATAAATGGGGCTATTATACCACCAAGTCCATATACTAAAAGATTTCTTGATAATAACTTGCTCGCTGGAACTTCTCTATATTTTACACCCCTTAATGCCAATGGAATAAGAGCTACTATAATCAGAGCATTATATATAACAGCCGAATATATTGCACTTTCGGGACTTCTTAGTCCCATTATATTTAAATTCGATAATTCTGGATAAAGTCCTATAAATAGAGGTGGTATTATAGCAAAATATTTTGCTATATCATTTGCTATACTAAATGTTGTTAATGCTCCTCTTGTCATTAGAAGTTGTTTACCAATACGAACAATCTCTATAAGTTTAGTTGGTGATGAATCTAAATCAACCATATTACCAGCTTCTTTAGCTGCTTGTGTTCCTGTATTCATAGCCACTGCCACATCTGCTTGAGCTAGTGCCGGAGCATCATTTGTTCCATCTCCAGTCATTGCAACTAAATGACCCTTCTTTTGAAAGTCTTTAATCATATCTAGCTTTCCCTCTGGAGTTGCTTCAGCAAGAAAGTCATCTACCCCAGCTTCTGCTGCAATAGCTGCTGCTGTAAGAGGGTTATCTCCAGTTATCATTATTGTTTTTATTCCCATTTTACGAAGGTCTGCAAATTTTTCTTTTACTCCCTTTTTAACGATATCCTTTAAGTGTATTATTCCTAATACCTTACCGTTTTTTGCTACAATTAATGGTGTTCCTCCTACATTTGCTATTAATCTAACTTTTTCTTCACACTCTTTAGAAAAAACTCCACCTTTATCTATAACATATTTTTTTATAGCATCTGCAGCACCCTTTCTTATTTCATTTCCTTTAAAGTCCACTCCACTCATTCTTGTCTTAGCTGTAAATTTGATAAATGTTGCATTTAGACTTCTCATATCTCTTCCTCTAATTCCAAATTGCTCTTTAGCTAAAACTACTATACTTCTTCCTTCTGGAGTTTCATCTGCTAGTGAAGATAATTGTGCTGCATCTGCAAGCTCTTTTATATCAACTTCATCTACAGTTATAAATTCACTAGCCTGACGATTTCCAAGAGTTATTGTTCCTGTCTTATCTAACATTAATATATCAACATCACCTGCTGCCTCTATAGCTCTACCACTCATAGCAAGTACATTTGCCTTATTTAATCTACTCATTCCAGCTATTCCTATTGCTGATAAAAGTGCTCCTATAGTTGTTGGTGCTAAACAAACTAATAATGCTATCAATGAAGTTATTGATGTTGTATTTACTATATCTACTTGATTAGAAATAAATTCTGAATAAAAGTATAGTGAAACAGTTACTATAAGGAATATTATTGTAAGTGAAACTAATAATATTTCAAGAGCCTTTTCATTTGGTGTTTTCTTTCTAGCTGCCCCCTCAACCATAGCTATCATCTTATCCATAAAGCTTTCACCGGGATCGTTACTTACACTAATTATAAGCCAATCTGAAATTACTGTTGTACCACCTGTAACGGCACTTCTATCTCCACCACTCTCACGTATAACTGGAGCTGATTCGCCAGTTATAGCACTTTCATCTACTGATGCTGCACCTTCTATTACATCTCCATCTGCTGGGATTTGTTCCCCAGCATAAATAATAACTATATCCCCTTTTCTAAGATCTGTAGAGTTTACTTTTATTTCTTTATCTCTTTCTTCTAAAGAAACTATTTTTTTTGCAATAACATCTTTTTTTGCTAAACGTAGTGCATCTGCTTGTGCCTTACCTCTCCCCTCTGCTATTGCTTCGGCAAAGTTTGCAAATAAAACTGTAAACCATAATAAAATTGTTATACCTAATATAAAACTCGGCGAATTATCTCTTATTCCAAATAAAGATACAAAATATAAAATAGTTGTTATAATTGAAGCTATATATACTATAAACATAACTGGATTCTCTTTTTGTGTATTAGGATTTAATTTTATAAAAGAATCCTTTATTGCTCTTTTTACCATTTTTTTATCAGATAGAAAACTATTTTTCTTATTCATATATTATTCCCCCTGTTCTATCCTATCATTTGGAAAAAATCTGCTATAGGACCTAATGAAAGTGCTGGAAAAAAGCTTAATGCTCCAACTAAAAGTACTACAAATATTAAAAGTCCTATAAACAAAGCATTATGTGTAGGTAAAGTTCCTACACTTACTGCAACTTTTTTCTTTTCAGCTAGCGCTCCTGCAATAGCTAGTGTTGCTATCATTGGAACAAATCTTGCAAATAACATTACTAAAGCTATACTTATATTTATAAATGGTGTATTTGCTGAAAATCCTGCAAAAGCTGATCCATTATTTCCACCTGCTGAAGAATATGCATAAAGCATTTCTGAAAAGCCATGAGCTCCCGAATTAGTAAGACTCTCTGATACACTTGGTACTACTGCTGCTATAGCACTTCCTACTAATACTGCTACTGGTGTTGCAAGACATACTAACATTGCCATTTTCATTTCAAATGGTTCTATTTTCTTCCCTAAATATTCTGGTGTTCTTCCTACCATCAAACCGGCTATAAATACTGCTATTATTGCAAATGCAAGCATTCCATATAATCCACATCCAACACCACCAAATATAACTTCACCTAACTGCATTAATAACATTGTAATCATACCACCTAATGGAGTATAACTATCATGCATTGAGTTTACAGAACCATTAGATGCTGCCGTTGTAAATGCTGCCCATGTTGAAGATGCTGCTATTCCAAGTCTAACTTCCTTACCTTCCATATTTCCACCTGCTTGATTAATAGTTGATATATCTACCGCTCCATTTTGTACAAGTTGTGGTGTTGCATTTGATTCATTTACTGCTATTATACAAAGAGAAATAACTAGCATTGTAAACATTGCAATAAATATTGCTCTTCCTTGCCTCTTGTCTTTTATATTTCTTCCAAAAGTAAAACATAATGCTGCTGGTATTAATAATATTGAAATCATTTCTATTAGATTTGTAAGTGGTGTTGGGTTTTCTAGTGGATGAGCAGAATTAACTCCAAAAAAACCTCCTCCATTAGTACCTAACTGTTTTATAGCCACCTGACTTGCTGCTGGACCTTGTGGTATTACTTGTTTCGTTATAACTGTACCATCTTCACGGGTTATTGGCTCTAAAAGTTCAACTTCTTCATATGCGGAAAAATTTTGCACAACTCCTTGAGAAATAATCATTAGTGAAACTACTATTGAGAGAGGTATCAATATATAAACTACACTTCTTGTAACATCTACCCAAAAGTTTCCTATAGTTTTTTCCTTAACTCTTATAAATCCCCTTATAAGTGCAAATAAAACTGCAATTCCTGTTGCCGCTGATAAAAAGTTTTGAACTGTTAAGCCTATCATTTGAGTTAAATAACTTAGCTGACTTTCACCCGAATAAGCTTGCCAGTTTGTATTTGTTATAAAGCTTGTTGCTGTATTAAAACTTAAATCCCAACTTACCCCCTTTATTCCCTCAGGATTTAAAGGTAATGCCCCCTGTATAATTTGTAATAAAAATATAATTACAAATCCTACTATACTAAATCCAATTACTGATACAGCATATTTCTTCCAACTCATCTCTTCATTTTTATCTATTTTTAGTATTTTATATATAAAGTTTTCTACTGGATTTAATACCCTACTAAAAAAAATCTTTTCTCCATTCATTACTTTTCCAATGTACTTCCCCAATGGGATAGCTAGTACAACTAAAATTATCAAATATAATGAGTATTGTATTATTGAATTAATCATTCATTATCACCTCTTAGTAAAATATAACTTAAATAGATAAATAATATTATCGCTACTAAGCCAATAAGACTAATAATAGATTCCATTATTTCCTTCCCCCTTCTATATAAAATTATATAAAATTTAATATAAAGATAGTGTTAGGATTATAAAGACAAACATTAAGACTGTATAAAGATTTTCATAAAAAAAGATTGTATTAAGAATATAAAACTCTTAATACAATCTCTCTTTGTATTAAAATAAATCTGGTAAATCTATTGACCCATCTTTATTTTTAACTGGCGTATTTATTTTTACAGTATCATATATATCACTTGAAAATTTAATATTATTTTCAAATATTTCATTTGAGCTGTTAGCTTTTACTTTAGCTGAATATATAACTACTATTTCTGTTTCATTTCCTAAGTCCCCATGTGGCTCATTATCTTTTATATCTGAAATACTAACATCAAAACTATTATTTTTAGTAGTGTTTTCTATAACCTTACTTGTTAGTTCAACTAAGTTTACTTTAGAGGCAGTATTTACTTTTTTAAATACCTTAATATCTGATAAATTAACTTTTTCAAACTTTTCATCTATATCTAAAATAAAGTTGCTTGTTTTTCCACTTACTAAATACTTTGCTCCAAAATTAACAGTTGCCCCTGCTGCAATTTCAAATCCATTCCCCTGTGATTTTAATATTTCTACTTCATTATTTTTTATTCCATTATATAAACCATGACTTAAATTCTTAACTGGTTCTTTCACAGTAATTTTAGGAGTTTCTACTGTAAATTGTACTATCCCACCAACTAACTTTTTATAAGATATTTTATTCAAATTATTATTTTGTGTATTTCCAAAAGTTAGCTCTCCTACTTTATTCTCTTTAACAATAACCGTAAACTCTAATGGATTTATTGGTTCTGCAACATACTTCCCATTACTAGTATGATTGTATCTAACTTTAGGAACATTTATTGTAGCAATTTCACCATTTAAAGTTTTAATTCCTGCTCCTTTTATAAAATTCCCACCTAAATTTATATTTAACTCTACATTAATATCATAAGGCTTATAATTAGTGGTGGAAATAAATCTATCTGCTACTAGAGCCATTAAACTATTTTCAATAGAATTATAATCCGAGTTTTTCACATAAAAATAATCATCGTCTTTTCCATTTAAATTCTGATGAACTTCAAATAAACTATTTTGATTATAACTATCATCCATAGCTAAACTAACTATATTATAATTTTTATCTTTTAATATTTCTATTTCATTTTCACTATATGATGTTTTACCCATTGATATAAAAAGTATGCTTTTTCTTGATTCTGCTCTTCCTTTTTCTAATAGTAAATTAGCACTTTCAAAAGCTTTACCTATATTACTTCCGTTTGAATTATTGATATTTATATTTTTTATAAAGTTATCATTTAAATTAGTAATATCATCAGTTAGATCATTTTTACTTTCAACCTGGCTACTATAAGTAACTATTCCGTAATGGCTTCTATTAAGCTTCATAGTTTCATTATTTAACAATTTATTCCAAATAGCATTCTTTATATAATTAATTTTCCCACTCATCTCTTTAGATACATCTAAAACAATAACTATATCATTAGGAACTAAATTATTATTATCATTGAAAATAAAATCATCAGCATCTATTTGATATTTTAATTTCACTTCATCTCCTGATGATGCTTTAATTGCCTTTTCACTTACTAATTTCGCCGTAATTGTTGGTAATTCATTTGGCTTTATGGTAATACTTAATGGCTTATTAGGCTTTATAGCTATAGTTTCTCCCTTCCAAGGGAATGTTATGGTTGTCCCACTATAAATATTATGAAATCCTGATTTATCTCCTTTTACTATAAACTGAAAAGGAACATCATCTGCTTCATATCTAATTTTCCCATTGCTATTTTCTGATACTTTTTTATAATTTACATTATTTATTCTTACTTTATTACCTCCAATATCTAAAGAAAAACTTTCTGTAAAGTTAATATTTAAGTCTATATTATTAACAGGATAACTATCTAATATTTCATCTGCAATTTTATCAAAAACACCATCTATAGCGTTATCACTTGTTGGAAAGAATCCTTTTGCTTCATCTGTAGTACTTTGGTCATTCATATTTAATCCAGTCATAGCTCCATGTATTTCTCTCATTTTGCTATTTCCTGCCTCATTCATACCATAGCCTATTGAAAAAGTATTATATCCTTTAATATTAATAATTTCACCAATTTCTTTCGCATATCTTGTATTTAAATTACTATCATCCTCATATCCCCAACCAGCTATACCAATATAATCAGTATTATATCTTTCTGTATTAATATCTATATAATGATCTTGTCTCCAACCTTCAATCCATCTACCAGTCCAATATTTTCTTCCACCATATTCGTATTTTTCCCAAATTCTATCTATAATCCAATCATCAATATATACAGTTCTAAATGTTGGAATTCCATCTGACATTAATACTATTGTTTTATTAGCATTTGGATTACTTTCTTTACTTTTATCTAATAGATATGTTGCCTTTCTTAGTCCCTCTCCTGTATTAGTTCCACCATCTGCTTTTAATCCATCTATAATTGAATTTAAAGTATTAACTTTATCGGCAGGTATTAAAGCATAATTATTTCTTTTTTGAATATTGGCCTCTGTTGAATATGTAACTATTCCAATTTTAAGATTAGGTACATTTTTCATTTTCTCAACAAAGTTTTTTGCAGCCTTTTTTAGTTCATACATTTTTGTTGTATAATGTCTATAATATGAATTATGTTCTTCACAATATCCCGTGTTATTACATCTAACTCCTGTAATCTGATCTCTCATACTTCCAGATATATCAAGCACCATAACAATTTCTTTTGGTGGTACTTCTGTTTCAAATGGTTTTGGCTTTATTACACCACTTACTAAAATATCTTCACCAACCATTGCAGAATCAGGTGCGGAAATTTCGATATCAAAATCCGGTCTATTTCCAATACTAGCATTTACATTAACATATTTGGAGGCTACTAGTGTTGATATAAAGCATATAAAAATACTTAAACTTATAATAACAACCTTTTTCTTACTAATCATCTACTTCCTCCTTTCCAGAAATTAAATTATAGTTCTAAATTTAATTAATATTTTTATTTCTAAACTTAACTATACAGTTTACTGGATATTCAATATTTGTATATCCCTTTTTTAAAGCTAAAGTTATATTAAACTCTATTCCTGGCGCCTCTTTAAAGCTAGCATTACTCTTGTTATCAACCATGTTAATATCTAATGGTCTAATTTTAAATTCTTTTACATTTGTAGATAATATTTTTATATTATTATTTTTATCTTTAAGTTTTAATTCATTGTTTCTATATTCGAATGTATAAATTGTATCATCATAAAACCTTAATTTTATTTCACTTATATCTAATTTATTATGATTATTTCCAGTTATATCATAATTATAATTTACTTTGCTAGAATCATTATTATCAATTGATATTATCTCTTTTGTTTGTGTTCCAATAGATATAAGTTCATCTTGAATTTTAGCTCCGTCCATTTGCAAAGTTGAATTTGCTTCTGTGTTATTTAATGTTCTATTATTTGAAAAGAAGAATGTATATGCTACACCCATTATAACTACGGTTAAAGATAGAGCTATAATTAATTCAATTAAGGTAAATCCTTTTTTCTTTTTTTTCAATAACTCCACCTCTATTTTATTATTTTCCATCTTCCTCTTTTAACAATGCTAGATATATCATAACCATTAACCGAATTGCTTACATCTATTTTTACAATGTGTCCATTTGGCTCTCCATTGAAAATATCCTTTATTTGATTATAGTTAGATGCAATTATTTTGTTGGTTAATTCCTCATCATAAGTAAGCTGAACTTTCTCAGCCACATTTTCAACTGTTACATTTCCTCCTGCTATTATATTTCCTTTAAATTTAACTCCACTTTTAATTATTACATTTCCATTTGTTACTATTAAAGCATTTATTGTATCATTTTTATAATTTACTTCTATCTCTCCTTTAGGAGTTTTAATTTTATTTTTATCTATTACTATAGTTTCACTTTCCTTATTAGGTTCACTTGAGTTATTTAATATAACTTCTCCTTGTGTCTTTATTAAGGATTCTTTATTGATTTCATTTATTTTATTAAAATTAATTTGATTTTTTACTGTTTTTACTACATTACCATTTATATAAATATCATCCAATGTACCTGCCCCTGTATTATCTCCCATTGATAGTACATTTTGAGCAAATTCATTTTTACGTGATTTAATCTCTCCTGCAACTTTTTCATTATTAGAAGTTGAATTTCTAACACCTTCTGGTGATATATAAGCTCCCGTTGCATAAACTTCTCCTAAGTTTATTGTAGGACTTTTTAGTTTTGATTTTCTTTGTTCATTATTATAATACTCTGAGAAGTAATTAGCTTTTTTAGTAGCATCATTACTACCATCTATTGTTTCTATTAATTGTAATGGATTATAGTATCTTAATGTAACTCTATTTTCATATCCATCTAATATGTCTGTATAAGCTAAATAATTTCCTTTAACAGCTACTGATTCACCTGTTTGATACTTTTCATCACTATTTGTATCAATATAAGCAACACCCATAATATAAGCCTTACTTGAGGTTATGCTTGAATTACTATCAACATCATTAACTATAATACTACTTGATTTAAGTGCTTTTTGAATATTCTCAGCATTACTTTCTGTTTTATCTGATATTCCATAAAAGTTATTCATTTTTATAGTGCTTGATTTAGAGTTTAAAGCTAAATCATTATTTACAATTAAATCTTTTTCTACAGTTAATATATTATTTTTAGGCATTTCCTTTGCATAGTCTGTTTTATTAGAATGTCCAAGATATGAATTTAATGCATATAGATTTCCATTTATATTTACATTTGCTTCTGTTTTAAGTTTTAATGTATTTGCAGTATATAAATTACCTTTTAAATTAAAAGTTCCATTATTTATTGATATTCCATTAATATATTTATCAAAAGCATACTGTGGTTTATTATTAAAATTCCCATCATATCCTTTAACCCATATATCGCCGCTAATATCAATATTTCCCTTCATGTTTAAATTTCCATCTGCTGTTATAATTTTTTTATCAAAAATAGGATATTTATTTATATTTTCACTTTCTATAACCTGTTGGTAATCTGGTGATTCTACATTATATTTACCTTCTATTATCTTTTTATTTTCTATACCATTACTATCTGGCAAATTAGAGAAAGTAGATTTAACGATAATTTCAATTTTATTATTTAATTTTTCAACGTCATACTTTTCTATCTCTATTTCAGGTTTTTTTTCAGTTTCTTCATAAATAGAAACTTCTGTCCACTTTAAATTAGAGTTTTTAATAATACTTATTCCCTCTATGTCACTATCTTTAGCTAATTTATAGTAACTTCCTCCTAAAATACCTTTAGCAAGTAAGGATTCTTTATTAGGATTTAAACCTTCAGGGTCTTGTCCAAGAAATTCAATAAAATATTCTTTAAACTTTTCATTTATATCATCATAAGAAGTCCCATCTATATCTCCATTTGCAATATTATTTTTAATTTTTTCATTAGATAATAATATTGCTGTTTCTGAGTTTTTAAGGATTATATTATAAACTACATCTAACCCAGAATCTGATCCGTACATATTTTGTAAATTTTTACTTTCATTTATTCTCATTTTATAATCATTTGCTACTAATCCTATCATAGCTGTTGCAGTTGTAAAGATTATAGCCATAACAACAACTACTATTACAAAACTTGAACCTTTTTTTCTTCTTTTCATCTTTAATCACCACCTATTTAAAGATAATATTATTAGCTGCCTCTCCTTCAAAAACTACTGAATTTCCCTTCTTAATAACTACCTTTATCTTATATAAATCTCCAATGTTATTCTTTTCCGTATCTGATATATTTTCATATACTTTTATATTTCCTTTTCCAACTGACGCTATATTTACTTTTCCCTTTGTATTTTTATTTTTCTTTATATAAATATCTAATCTTTCTTCCTTTTTATTATCTATATTTATATTTAAGGCAATATTCTCTTCTATATTTTTAAAGTCCTCTGATAAAGATATTAATATTTTATTTTTAGGAGTCCCATTAATTGTAGAATTAAGAATTGGATTTGTATCATTGTTATTAAATATTTTTAGATTTGAATTTATATCAAATTCTATTTTAATATCATTTCCTATATTTCCAGTGCTAGTATTAACATTTATATTATTACTCTTTAAAAGCTTTATTTCATAATCCTGCTTTAATTCATTTTCTATTTGCCCTTGAGATTTACTTTCATAGCTTAAATTTAAATCTTTTTCTAAATACACATAGACATTAAAATCTGTATTTAAATATTCTCTTTGAAAGTTTCCCGAAAAGGTATCTTTACTATTATCTTTTTTAATAAAATCATTATCTAATAAATAAAATCCACTACTTCCTGTTTTAGGGTCTGTTTTTATTTTTATTTCGTTATATGATTTTATTTCTTCAAGCAAGCTTTGACCTATATATGTAGCCTTTTGACTATATTCTGCCATTTTATTTGTTTTTAATGTAGTCATAACTAACCCTGATAAAGGTATTATTAATATGGATAAAAGGGTAACACTAATAATTACCTCTATTAATGTCATCCCTTTTTTTGCTTTCCTTTTATGCTTCATCTTAACACCTACTTCTTAGTAACATTTATTGTGTTACCTTCACTTAATATAGTTACTCTAGGATTTGAACTATCATCATCCTTAACAATTACATTAACTGTTTTTTTAGTGCTATTAACTAATTTTAACTTTATTCCTGAGGAATCATCATTTCCTACTCTTTTTTCGCTTGATATCTCTAAAACTATATCTTTAGAAACTGGTGTAAATTCTTTTCCTGTACTTCCATTATCCTTTGGATAAAATGCTTCTGATGTTTTATACTTATAATATAATTTGCCATTATCTTCTTTAAACTCTATCTCCACTTCTTCAACCTTTGCCTTATCGCCATAAATATAGCTTTGTCTTGATTCATCCTTTGCCTTACCTAAAGTTAATGTTGACAATTCTGAGGTTGAAGCTCTAAGCATCATTACAAAATCATTAATATCCTTTTCTCTTGTATTCTCTTCAACCATAGAGCTATATGCACCACTTGCAGGCCCATCACTAAATAATATTTCTTTTCCATATACATTAGCTAAAGTCCATTTTAAATATTCTAAGTCACTATCACCTATTTTAGGAATTGCATAGAACTCAAGATTTAAGGTGCCACTTATCTCATCTTGAGACTTTGAAGTTATAGCTATATTAGTCATTACAATCTTTTTATCATATCCTTCAACTGAAGCTATAAATTTCTTTAAATCATTATATTTACCATTAAAATTTATAGCTACCTTTAGCTGCTGTGATGTTGAAGTTTCTTCTCCTTTATTTAATGAAGTTTCATCTTCAGTGCTAGAACCTTCCTTTTTTTCATCATCTGATGCAATGTTTCCATTATTATACTTATCTACTGTAGCCTTTAATGAACTTTCCGTTTTATTTATTTTAGGTGATGTTAAATTTTCTACTGCTGCTACTTCTATTGGACTAAATGCTATATTTCCTTTTAAACCACTATCATTTAATAGCTTGTCTATTTCTAAGATTACTTTTTCCTGTAATATATCTGGATAGAACTTTTTTGATTTATCTAAAATATTAGCATTTAATACTTTAAGTTCTTCTTTTCTAGCTTCTAATGTTTTTACAGAGTTCATTATATTATTATATCTCTCTTCAATTTGATCTCTTTCAGATTTTTTTGTATTAAGTTTCTCAACCTGTTTTGTATAAATAAATTGGTAATAAACAACGCTAATAAGTATTGTTCCTAAAAATCCTAATAAATACCTTTCTCTCTTACTTGCTTTCATATTATTCAACATCCTTTAAAACACATTTTATATCAAAAGTATATTTTTCATCCCCTGATATTCCACCAATATAAACATCTTGAATATTATCTAATTGCTTTAGATTGTATTCTATTTCCCCAATTGCAGACCTTTTTGTTGATACTGCTTGTATTGATATTTCAGTATTTGTAATATTTATACTACTAAAGGTTACTTCACTTGGAAGTGTTGAGCTTATTTTATCAAGTAATCTTGTCTTTACTATATCTCTACTTTCTACCGCTTTTGATATAGATGTTAACCCTTTATTATATTGCTCTAATATCGTGGTTTTTCCATTTATATCATCAGATTCTTTTATTTTTTCTTGTATATCTGGTGCACTTAATTTTGCTTCATAATCTGTTATTTTTTTCCCTACTAAAAATAATCTTATAGAGTTCCAAAGTAATGTTCCTACTATAAGTACACCTAGAAAGCCTAATAAGGAATATATATACATATTTTTATTTTTTTGCTCTTTTTTCTGCCCTTGATAATGGCTAAAAAAGTTCATATCTCTTCTCATATATCTTCCCCCTATAGTCTTATAATAGATCCTATTGCATTTAAATATTCGCCTATTGGTTCTTCATTTATTGCTTTAGAAGCTATTTCTACATTTTTTAAATCTGTTATTTTTTCTATAGCTATATTTAGTTTTTCTTCCATATATGGAGCTATTCCTTTTATATTTGAACTTCCTCCATATATAAATATTTTATCTATATTATTTCCTACAGTTTTATTTCTATAAAATTGTAATATTCTCTCTAATTCATCTAAAATATCATCAATTACTTGTTTTATTGTTTTATTAATAGCATCTTCATCTTGTATATCTATTAAATTTGCCTTTTCAACCTTTATAGATTCTGTTGATTTTGCTGACATATTTAGGCTTTGGCTTAAGGCATAATCTATATTATCCCCACCAGACTTTATCATTCTAGTAAAATCCAACTTACCATTTTTAAATATAGTCACATTAATAGAGGTTGCTCCCATATCAACAAAAGCAACAGTACCTCCTAATACTTCACCATTAGTGCCTTCTGAATAATTAGCTAATTTATTTAAAGAGTTATAAGTAACATCTAAAATATAAGGATTTAACTCTATTGATGTTAATAACTCATAATAACCATAAGCCATTCTTTCTGGATAAGAAATAACATTAACCTTAAGCTTTGCACCAACATCATCTATAATTTCATCAAGTACTATAAACTGAATTATATAATCATCTAAGTTTATAGGTAAATATTGTTGTATTTCATATCTTATTACAGTTTCCATTTCCTCTTCTTCAACCTTTGGTATAACAATATCTCTATTTATAATTAAAGAAGAATTAGTTGTACATATAGCATCCTTAACTCTTATGCCATTGTCCTTTAAAGAAAATTGAATCATATCTGCTAATACCTGTTTATTTGATACCTTACCATCAATAATAGCTCCCTCTGGAGTAGGTAAATCAATAAGCTTTGCTATACTAAGCTTATCTTTAAAGTACTTTCCAACAACTATTTTTATAGTATTGGAACCTATATCCATAGCAACAACACTTTTTGATTTTTTAAATTTTTCTTTAATGGAATTTTCCGATTTTACACTTAAAGATTCACTTTTTGACTTACTAAATAACTTACCTATATCCTTAATATCCATTTTCCCTAATTCTTTTAATTTAGAAAAATCTACTTTACTCATTTTTCACCTCTTTATTTAAACCTAATATTAAAGTGTATAAACATACTACCGTTATACACTTTAATATTTGTATCTAATAAAATTACTTTGCAACAGTTCCTTTTTGATCTGGATATGCTTCATTAGTTGTTGGTATATTAGATGTTAATCCCTTTGCAGCTATATAAACTTTTATAGTTCCACTATTATTATCAACATAAAAACTACCTTCTAATGTTTTTGGAGTAGGTACACTTTGAATATACGCTGCTACAACTGTTCCATCTTTAACCTCACCAGCAACCTTTGCATTTCCATCTTCAGCTAATAATGTTGCTGCTGCATTTGCTATTGTTTTTGCATTTGCTATATCAGCTTTTTTATTTGCACTGTCTCTAACTGCTCCAAATTTGGGAATAGCTATAGCTGCTAATATTGCTATAATTGCAATAACAATAATAAGTTCAATAAGAGTAAATCCTTTTTTCTTCTTTTTCTTTGTTAAATTTTTAATCACAAAAAAACCTCCCATTATTTTATTTATATTAAAATTAAATTTTAACCTATAGTTGTGTGTAAAGATCGAACATTGGAAGCATAATAGAAATTACTATAAACCCTATTACAATTCCCATAATAACTATTAATAGTGGTTCTATTAATGCCGTTGTTGTAACAATGGCTTGTTCAACTTCTTCATCATAAAAATCTGCTGTTTTATTTAAAATATCATCTAATGAACCTGATTCTTCACCTATTTTAACCATAGATGCTAGCATTACTGGGAATATATCTGTTTCCCTTACAGCTTTACTTAATGTTTCTCCTCTTACTACTTTCTCTCTTATTTTCATAAGAACTTCCTCTGCAATTTTATTATCTAAAACTCCTGCAACTACTGGAAGTGCGTGTACAAGTGAAACACCTGCACCTAGTAATGTTGAAAGTGTTCTTGTAAATCTCGAAACTATTATTTTTTTGTTTAGTTTACCTATTATCGGAAACTTAAGTTTTAACTTACTTATTGTTATTATTCCACTATCAGTTCTTTTATAAAATTTAAATCCCATTGTAGCAATAATTAGAAATAAAATTATTAAAAAAATATTATTTCTAAGAAAGCCACTAATCCCCATTAACACTCTAGTTGTCGCAGGTAAATTAATACCTTCAGTTTCAAACATCTCTATAAATGTTGGCATTACAAAAGTCATAATAAACATAACTGCCGATACGGCAACAACACTTAATACAGCAGGATAAGTCATAGCTGACTTTACTTTATTATTAAGCCTATTTTCCTTCTCAAAATGCATAGACATTCTAAGCATCATTTCATCTAAGTTACCGCTAACTTCTCCCGATTCAATCATACTAATTAAAATAGGTGGAAACACATCTTTATACTTAGCCATAGATTCTGAAAGCATTTCTCCTTTTTTAACGTCATCTTCTACATTTGATAATATTTCTCTTAACTTTTTATTTGATATTTCATTTGCTAGTATATTAAGAGCACTATTAATAGATACTCCAGCATCTAACATTGTATAAAGCTGTCTACATAAAATGGCTATATCCTTTACCTTTACTTTTTCAAGGAATTTTAGTTCTATTTTAGTACCTTCTGAAACCTCTTCAACCTTTAATGGATAATATCCATTAACAGTAATCATATTTATAACTTCATCTCTAGAATTAGCTTCATATTCGCCATTAGTTTTAGTTCCATCTTGTTTCATGGCTCTATAACTAAACTTTTTCATTACTTACCATCACCACCTATATATCCTTTAACAATGTTATTGATGCTAACTCTGATAATGTAGTTACACCATCAACAACTAACTTTTTACATTCATCTGCTAAAGTACTCATTCCATTTTTAACTGATATATCTCTAAGAACATTTGGATTTCTTGTTGCATTAATTGCATCTCTATGTTCACGTGTAATTTCCATTATTTCATAAATACCAATTCTTCCTAAGTAGCCAGTATTATTACAATGACCACAACCTTTTCCTCTATAAAGAGTTAATTCCTCTTCATTTGAACCTTTTAATATAGACCTTTCATATTCTGAAGCCATATAACCTTCTTTACAATTTGGGCATATCTTTTTAACTAATCTTTGGGCTATAACCCCTGATATAGATGTTGCAACTAGATACGGTTCTATTCCCATATCTATAAGTCTAGTTATTGATGATGGTGCATCATTAGTATGCAATGTACTTAACACTAAATGACCTGTTATCGCTGCTTTAATAGCAATTTTAGCAGTTTCATCATCTCTTATTTCACCAACCATTATAATATCTGGATCTTGTCTTAATATGCTTCTTAAGCCATTTGAAAATGTTACCCCAGCTTTTGTATTAACATTTACTTGATTCACTCCATTTAAAGTGTATTCTACAGGATCTTCTACAGTTACTATATTTACTTTCTGTGAGTTAAGTTCACTTAGAATTGTATATAAGGTTGTTGATTTACCACTACCTGTCGGTCCTGTTACAAGAACTATTCCATGAGGACTTGCTATTATATTTTCTAGCTTTACTAAGTTGTCTTTATTTAACCCAAGCTTGTCTTTTCCTACTTTATAACTACTTCTATTTAATATTCTTATAACTACCTTTTCACCATTTACAACTGGCAAAATAGATACTCTTAAATCTACGTCATTGTTACCTACTTTCGTAATAATTCTTCCATCCTGTGATATTCTTTTCTCAGCTATATTTAATCCAGCTAATATTTTTATTCTTGTTACTAATGGTGCTAAACTTTCTATTCCTAAAACATTTACTGTTTGAAGTTCACCATCTATTCTATATCTAATTCTTATTTCATTTTCATAGGGTTCAATATGTATATCTGAAGCCCTCATTTCAACAGAATTTCTAAATAAATGTTCTATCATCTTTACAACTGGTGCATTTTTTACATCATCTATTTCTTCAATATTATTTGTAATTGTTTTTGATTCTAATGTCTCTTTTAATAATTCTTCAGCAGCTTTGCTTACTTCTTGGCTACTATAATTTACTTCAATAGATCTTTGTATATCATTTTTAGTAGCAATATACGATTCAACCTCTAATCCAGTAGATATAGATACGTCATCTATAGCAAATATATTTAATGGGTCTTGTAAAGCTACTTTTATTTTGTTTCCTTCAAATCCAAATGGTATTAAAGTATACTTATTACAAAGATTTTGAGATACAAGTTTTATAGCCTTTTTATCAAATTTAATATCGTTTAAATCTATCTTTTTTATACCGGTTTGCTTTTCAATAGCATCTATTATGTCATCCTCTGATACTATATTATTTTCAATTAAAACCTCACCAAGTTTTTTTCCTAACATCTTTTGAGTTTTTAAAGCATTTTGTAATTGAAATGAGGTTAACTTTCCTGCCATTACAAGAATATCACCTAATCTTCTTTTTTGAACAATGGCCATAAATTCCCTCCTATTTAATATATAATTTTCATTTTTTCCATATTATAACAGATATATACTAACTATAATATAATGATATTTTATTTTCAACAACAAGATGTTTTTTAATTTTACTTTATTATTTCAAAAAACTATTTACATAAAATGACACAATCTCATTACTAAAGAAAATAGTAATAATTGTTCCTATTGCTATATATGGTCCAAATGCAATTTCATCTTTTTTATTTTTTAATTTTGATACTAAAATAATTACTCCAGCTATTCCACCTAAAACAACTGCTAAAAATAATGCTACAATTATTCCATTTAAACCTAAAAACAGTCCACAAACTCCTGCTATTTCAGCATCTCCTGCCCCCATTCCTTTTGTTAATATTACAATTAAATAGATAATTCCAAACCCAAATAAACCACCTAATATATTATTTACTATAGAAGTTCCATTTATATACCAATTAATAAATATAAAAGTTCCTCCTATTACACCTCCAAATATAGTAGTTGCTGAATATACATATTTTGTTTCAAAATCAATCATACTTATCACTATTAATAGTGAACTAAGAAAACAAAATTTTATAAATGTAATAGTTAATCCAAACTTTATAAATAACAATATATATATAATTGAATTTAAAATTTCAATTAATGGATATTTTAAAGATATTTTTTCATTACAATTTCTACACTTTCCTCTTAAAATTAAATAGCTTATAACTGGAATTAAATCCTTCCATTTTAGTTCATACATACAACTAGTACAATGTGACGCAGGAAAAACTATAGACTCTTCTCTTTCTAATCTATAGATACAAACATTTAAGAAGCTTCCTATACATAATCCTAAAATTAATACTAATATACTCATTAATCTTCCTCCATTTTTCAATTTTTTCCAATACATTATTAATATTTAAGCCAAGATTAAAAGCAATCTTGGCTTAATATAATTATATTTTTTATTACTCTATTAACCCTAAATATTCACCTGAACCATTTATTTCAAAGTCATGACTTCCTGAAACAACTTTTTTAGCATCACTTATTTTCAAGTTAAATATTTTTTGCAAATCATCTATATTCCCAATATAATGATTAATCTCGGATATTTTTTGAGAATTTCCTTCACTTTTTATTGAAGCAATAGTTTCATCATCAGAAATAGAAACTGAGTTTTTAAAACGTATAGCCTCTACAGCAACTACTAATTCTCTTGCTTGACTCTTAACCTCTACCTTTTTGCTGTCTCTCATATAACTAGTTACATTTGGAATTAATATTCCTGCTAAAATCCCTATTATAGCTATTACAGATATTAACTCCACAATAGTAAAGCCATATTTCTTAGCTTTTCTATTTTTTTTACCACTCACCTTTAATTCAACTCCCCATAAAAATTTACTTAAATAATTTAACTATTGAAATTCTTACCTTTTACATAGTTTTATATTCACTTTATTATTCTATATTATTTCCAGTAATTATAATAGAGTTAAATAAAAAATTGCCCTGTTAAATAGATTTTCTAACAGTTCTCTAACTGCTTCTATTTAACAGGGCTTTATAAAACTATTTTTTAATACATTCCATCCATTCCCATGCCTGGTGCACCTGGCATTGGAGCTTCTTTTTGTGGTATATCAGCTACAGCAGCTTCTGTAGTAAGGAATGTTGATGCTACAGATGCAGCATTTTGAAGTGCTGATCTTGTAACCTTAGTTGGGTCAACGATTCCTGCTTTAATCATATTTGTATAGTTTCCATGAAGTGCATCATATCCCATGCCTGCTTCACTATTTTTAACATTTTCTATTATAACAGAACCTTCAACTCCTGCATTAGATGCTATTTGTCTCATTGGTTCTTCTAATGCTCTTACTATAATATTTATACCTACTTGAGTATCTGGAACATCTGAAGTTAACTTTGCAACTTCATTAATAACATTTACATAAGCAGTTCCACCACCTGGCACTATTCCTTCTTCAACAGCAGCTTTAGTAGCAGCTAAAGCATCTTCTATTCTAAGCTTTCTTTCCTTTAACTCTGTTTCTGTAGCAGCACCAACCTTTACTACTGCTACTCCACCTGCAAGCTTCGCTAATCTTTCTGTTAGTTTTTCTTTATCAAAATCTGAAGTTGATTCTTCTATTTGAGTTTTTATTTGATTAACTCTATCTTTAATAGTAGCAGAATCTCCTCTACCATTAACTATAGTAGTATTTTCTTTAGTTATTTTAACGCTTTCGCATTGTCCTAACATTTCTATTCCAACTTCTTTAATATCTATTCCTAATTCTTCTGCAATAACTGTACCGCCTGTTAGAATAGCAATATCTTGAAGCATTTCTTTTCTTCTATCACCAAAGCCTGGTGCCTTTACAGCTACACAAGTAAATGTACCTCTTAACTTATTAACTACTAATGTAGCCATAGCTTCGCCTTCAATATCTTCAGCTATTATAAGTAGTTTTCTACCTGCTTGAACTATTTGTTCTAAGATTGGAAGTATTTCTTGTATATTAGTTATTTTTTTATCAGTTATAAGTATTAATGGATTATCTAAAACTGCTTCCATTTTTTCTGTATCTGTTACCATGTAAGCTGATACATATCCTCTATCAAATTGCATACCTTCAACTACATCTAGTTCAGTACCCATTGACTTAGATTCTTCAACTGTTATAACCCCTTCATTTCCTACTTTTTCCATAGCATCTGCTATTAACTTTCCTATTTCTTCATCAGCAGCTGATATAGCAGCTACTCTTGAAATATCTTCTTTACCTGCTATTGGCTTAGAAATCCCTTGTATTTCTTCAACTGCCTTATCTACAGCTTTTCTTATACCATTTCTAATTAACATTGGATTTGCTCCAGCTGTTACATTCTTAAGACCTTCTCTTATAATAGCTTGAGCTAAAAGAGTTGCTGTTGTAGTACCATCCCCTGCAACATCATTAGTTTTTGTTGCAACTTCCTTTACTAATTGAGCTCCCATGTTTTCATATGGATCTTCTAACTCTATTTCTCTTGCAATTGAAACACCATCATTTGTTATAAGAGGTGCACCAAATTTTTTATCAAGTACAACATTTCTTCCCTTTGGTCCTAAAGTAACCTTAACTGTATCTGCTAACTTATCTACACCTATTTGCATAGATCTTCTTGCATCTTCTCCAAACTTAAGTATTTTTGCCATAATTCTTTCCTCCCCTATTCAACTATTGCTAATATATCATCTTGCTTTAATATAGTATATTCTTTACCTGAAACCTTAACTTCACTTCCAGCATACTTTGAATAAAGCACCTTATCTCCAACCTTAACTTCCATAGCTATCCTCTTACCATCTACTATGGCTCCTGGTCCAACTGCAACAACTTCAGCTTCCTGTGGTCTTTCTTTTGCTGTTCCTGTTAAAACTATTCCACTTTTAGTAGTTTCTTCTGCTTCTAATTTTTTTATGACTACCCTATCCGCTAGTGGCTTAATATTCATAAAAACCCCTCCTAAATATATATTATTTAATTTATTACTATATTTTATATTTTAGCACTCATCTTTATCAAGTGCTAACAATTTTATGATAATATTTCAAGAAAATTTTTTCAAATACTACTTAATATATTATTACCTCATATATAATAAATATTACCAATTAAATCTAATTAATCTCTTATTTCTCATGATTTCTTAAAATTAAAGGTACAATCATTTGTGATTGCACCTTATCTCTTACCATAGTCTGAAATAAATTTCTTTCCTTTTAAAATGCTTATTAAGAATATCAAACAACATAATATACCTATTATTATTAACATAAGAGCATTATCCTTAGATATTTTATCTCCGAAAAAACATGATATAAATAATGCAGGAGTTCTTCCTATCATTGATATAATTAAAAATTCTTTCAAACTAAGTGTCGTAACACCACATATGTATCCTAATATATCCTTTGGTATTCCTGGAATTAGATACATTATAAATACTAACTCCTTAAACTGCTTTTTATTCTTTTTCATTTCTTCTATTTTTCTAAAAATCCACTTATCATCTTTAAAAACCATTTTTTCAACAAATCTTTTTCCTAGTACTCTTGCCGCCATAAATGACAAAGCACTTCCTATGGCTATCCCTATAAATGATAGTACAAATCCCCACAAAGAACCAAATATATATCCCGCTGCAATTTGTACTAATTCTCCTGGTATAAAGAAAACTATTATTTGTAATATTTGTAGACCTATATAAGCTAAAAATGAATAGTTTCCATAACTTAATATAAGTGTTTTTATCTTTTCTGGATTTCTAAAAAATTCTGCATACTGTACTTTATAATCATAAAGACAGGCAATGAGTATAGCTACACCTAATACTGCTAAAATTTTAAATTTATGATCTACTAATAATTTTTTTATTTTTTCCATTTATACACCGCCTGTTCTTAAATTTATTTATTCTTCTTTGTTCTCTCTTTCTAAATTAACATTATTATACTCTTTTAGTTTATCATTATCTACAACAGCTTTTCTAGTAGCTCCTGAATTTATTTTATTAAATGGTACTTTTGCTTTAATAGGTGTTGCTACAGTTCCGGCTCCATTTATACATCCACCTTCACACATCATACCTTCAATAAAATTACCTTGAAGCTTTCCTATTTTAGCCATTGTCATAGCTTTCTTTATCTCAGTTCCTCCACATACTTTTACTGGTTTAAAGTCAACCTCTAAACATTTACTTCTTACATAGTTTTCTATTGCAGCTGTTAAGCCTCCATGTGCACCAAAGCCTCTTCCAAATATTGATGCATCATCTACAACAGTGTCTTCACATTTTTCTATATCTATTTCAAAAGCACTAAACAATGCAAGTAACTCTTCAAAAGTTAATACATAATCTACTGCATCTTTAATAGATTCTCTTACTGCTTCACTTTTCTTTGCAGTACATGGCCCAATAAATACAACCTTTGCATCTGGATCATTATGCTTTATGAATCTTGCTGTTGCTACCATTGGAGAAACTGTTCCTGAAACTCTTTCTACTTCTGATGGGAATATTTTTTCAATATAACTTAAGAATCCTGGACAGCATGAATTTGTCATATATGAATCTCCATTTTCTATTCTTTCCCCAAATTCATTACTTTCATGCACTGTGACAGCATCAGCACCACATGCTGCTTCTACCATATCTACAAAACCTAGATTTTTAATTGCATTTTTTATTTTTCCATAAGAAGTTTTCATTCCAAATTGTCCTGTAATAGCAGGTGCAACTACAGCATACATTTTTCTTCCTCTTGCTAATCTCTTAGCTACTGGAACTATTAAGCTTTTATCTGATATAGCTCCAAAAGGACATGCTGTCATACAGCTTCCACAATTTACGCACTTTTCTTCTTTTATAATTGCTCTTCTATCATCTTGATTTATATCTAAAGCACCAGTAGGACATGATCTCTTACATGGTCTCATAACTTCTGCTATAGCATCATACGGACATGCTTTTTTACACATCCCACATTCTTTACATAATTCTTGATTTATATATGCTCTTCCTGCAACATAAGTTATTGCTCCAAAATTACATGCTTCATGACACTTATGTGCTAAACAATTTCTGCAGGAATCTGTAACACTATATTTATTTATAGGACATCTATCACATGCAGCTTCTATTACATATATTATTTGATCATCTTCTTTAATATCTACGAACTCATCATCAATATTATCTCCATTTGCTAAATAACCTGATGCAAGCTTTGCTCTTTCTAGTACAATTGCTCTTTCTTTATAAACGCAACATCTGTACATAGCTTTATCGCCCTTAATTATTTCATATGGAATTTTTTCTATCTCTTCCGTAGTTAATCTATTTTCCTTTGCTAGTTTAGCTACCTCAGTTAAAACTTCATGTTTAAGTTTTTTTAGTTGAGTTTCAAATTGAAACATATATAAATCCTCCCACCCTAATACATTTTTTTACATGTTATATTATACCATATCTTCGGTTGTTTCTCATTATATTCCAAATTTTCAGTATATTATATTTTTTTCTATTTATATACTCACGTGTTTTACTGCCACACTATTTAAATAATCTTTATATAATTAATTATAAAAATAAGCAGAAAGTCCAAAAAACTTCCTGCTTATTTCTTAACATAACTGTGGTATTTTTTCTTCTACTACATCTGTAGCATATAAATAGTCATCTATATATTCACCTATTCTATCTTTAATTAAGTCTTCTGCTGTAAGATCAAGCTTACCTTCTCTATGCTTCTTATATTGTGTATGCATAAATTGACTTACTAATGTTATTGGTAAATTTACATCTTTTAAGTTTTCTAACATCTTTTCTAAAGCAAAATTAACCTCTTCCTTAGGTAAATAATATCTACATCTATCTGATAGACTATATTTTCTATCTAGTTTAATTTTATCTCCAGTTCCTGAGTAATGGTTTTTCCAATCTTTAGGATCCTTAACCATACTAAAGTCTAATATCTCTATAAAATTTGATAATTCTATATTTGAATCATATTTTAATAATTCATTTTCCATTGCATTTACTGCAAAGGCACCTTCTCTAAATCCATATGTTAAAGCTGGGCCTACCTTTAATATTATAAAGCCATCTTCAACCATTTCTTTTAAAGCTTTAGGAGTTTGATAATCAGTTGAATGTGCTTCAAATACTAAATTTTCATAGTCATCTAAAGCTGCTACTAAATCTTTAGCTGCTTCTCTATCATATTCCCAAACATGATCACTACTAAATTCAACGCCTGGTTGTACAACAACTCCAACTACATATTGCCATGAATCACCTACTCCAAAGCTTTCAAAGGCTTGTTTAAATGTTTCTATTGTGTTTTTAAAGTTTTCCACTTTTGTTACTTGAAGTCCTTCTTCTTCCTCTTCCTCTGCTTGTGCACCTCCAGGAATTGGAACTTCGCTTCCTATAACATAAACTGGATGTATAGCATTTTCATCTTTTTGTAATAATTCTATATATGCTTCCTCAGCAATTTTACATAATACAGAAGCTCTATTAGCAATTAAAGAATCATCATATAACCCTTTCTCTATATCTCCTTTTAAAGGCATGCTAGTATCTAAATGTATTTTTGTAAATCCTGCTAAAACATATTCCCTTACAAGATTTTTAGCATTTTCCATAGCTTCTCTAGGATCTATATTTTTCCATGTAAGTGGACCTAAATGATCTCCTCCAAGAATTATTCTTTCCTTTGGAAAGCCTGTTTTTTCTGCTAGCTTATAAATATAGTTAACATAATCCTTTGGCTTCATACCAGTATAACCACCAAATTGATCTACTTGATTAGCTGTAGATTCAACTAGTAGTGGACTATTTGTTCCCTTTAATCTTTCCATAGCAGCTTCAATTACAAACTGATTTGAACAACAAACTGAAACTATACCAATATTTTCTCCATTTTTATACCTAGTTACCATATCCTTAATAGGATGTACCATATAATCACCTCAATAAAAAATATTTTTAAGCTTTTCCATTACTTCCACATACCATTATTTTATGAGCAACTACAGCTTTCATAGCTTCCTTACCTGGTGCCATATATTTTCTTGGATCATTTGCAGTTGGATTTTCTATAAAATACTTCTTAACTGCATCTGAGAAAGGTATCTTTAAATCTGTAGCTACATTTACTTTACATATTCCAAGTGATATAGCTTTTTTTACTAGTTCATCTGGAACATCTGAAGCTCCATGTAATACTAACGGTACATCAACAATTGCTCTTATTTCTTTTAATCTATCAAAATCAAGCTTTGCTACTCCTTTATATAATCCATGTGCAGTTCCTATTGCTATTGCTAATGAATCTATACCTGTCTTTTCTACAAACTCTTTAGCTTGAGCTGGATTAGTATATAAAGCATCTTTTTCATCTACTACTAAATCATCTTCTTGACCACCTAATCTTCCAAGCTCTGCTTCTACTGTAGCATCAAATTTATGTGCATATTCAACTACTTCTTTAACAGTTTTAATGTTATTTTCATAGTCTTCATGTGATGCATCTATCATAGTTGATTTAAAGCCTAAATCAACGTAGTGTTTTATTTCTGCTACATCTTCATAGTGATCTAAATGTATAGCTACTGGAATGTCATATTTCTTTGCTGCTACTTCTGCCATAGCTACTATATATTCTCCACCAGCATATAGAATTGTTGATGGTGTTCCTGCTAGTATAACTGGTGACTTTAATTCTGCCGCTGTTTCAACTACAACTTGTAGTGTTTCTAAATTATGAATATTAAATGCTGGTACAGCATATCCTTCTCTTTGTGCTTTCTTTAACATTTCTCTTGTTGATAATATATTTCCCATTTTAAATACATCTCCTTTTATCTATACTGTTATTATTTTTCCTATTTATATTCCGTCGAATTCTTCATCTTCTTCTACTTCTTCTTTTTCTTTTAATGCAAATGCTTTTATTGCATTGCTTCCTGAATTTATTGCAAAATCAACTAATTCTTCTACTGACATTCCCTCTCTACATAATGAAACCTCAATTAACATTCCTAAATTAGTTCCTGCTACAACTTGTATTTTTTTATCTGATAACTTTTGACCTAATATTGCAGAAACCTTAAATGGTGAACCTCCAGCTAAATCTGATAATACTATTATTTCATCATCAAACTCATTCATTGCTTTTTCTATCTTAACTTCTAAAGTTTCAGTGCTATCTTCTGCTGTAAAATCTACCCCTATTAGCTTATCTGATTTACCTGCTATTAATTCAAGAGAACTTAACATTCCTGTTGCAAAATTCCCATGTCCTGTTACTATTATTCCTACCATCAATTAAACCTCCAATTAAAATATTTCTATTTATATGGGTGTATAATTACACCTTTAACAACTCTATTAACTGTTCCATCTGGTCTTGGATTATCAGGTGATATTCCAAACTTTAATGAACTAAATAAACCAAACATTTGTCCAAATAACATATAGTTAAATACAGTATAAACTTCTGGAACTTCTTCTCCATTTATATTTAAGTACTTATCACATAATCCATTTAACTCATTATTATTTTTATAGCTAATAACTGCTAATTTATGATTTCCTATATCTCCATGAATTTCTTTTATTAAGTCCATATCATATAGATTTGTATAGCTATTTGTAGAATTCATAAATATTACTAAAGTATTATCATTGATAATTGACTTTGGACCATGTCTAAACCCTAGTACTGATTCACAAACTGTAATTGTTTTTCCACTAGTTAACTCTAAGTTTTTTAAAGCCATTTCTTGACATAAACCTTTAAGTGCTCCTGATCCTAAATAAACTACTCTTTCACAGCCATAGTCTACAAGATCTTTAACTTCTTGCCACATATTATCTAGTATATGATTTCCTTGATTTACAACTGCATTTACATGTTTCTTATTCTCTTCTAGGTTTTCAATATCAAATACTAATAATGATGCAAGTAACATACAGCTAAAAGAGCTTGTCATAGCGAAACTTTTATCATTTGATAACTCTGGCATTAATAAACAAAGATCTTTTTCATTAACCATTGATTTTTTAGCAAGCTCACCATCTTTGTTACAAGTAATAACAAGTTGTGATATATCTTTTACATTATTTTCAAATATATCATATGCTCCTACACTTTCTGGACTATTTCCTGATCTAGCATAAGAAACTAATATTGTAGGTGTATCTTCTTCAACAAATTCATGTGGATTAGATACTAAATCAGTTGTTGCAATAGCTTCCACTCTTAAATTTAGTTTTTTAGCTAAATATAGATAAATAGTATCCCCTACATAGTCTGAAGTACCCGCCCCAGTTAATACTATTCTTGTGTTACTTTTTAAGTTATTTTTTAAAAATGTAACTATTCTTTCTTTATTATCTGAAACTATTTTATAAGTTTCCTCCCATAATTCTGGTTGTTGCCTAATTTCTGTTGCTGTAAATGTAGCACCTAATTCTTGTATTCTTTCTCTTGTCATTCCAAAAAACATCTAAATACCTCCTGCTAACTGTTAATGTCGTCATTACCAGTTGTTTTAAAATTTTTTTGTTTTATTTATGTTATTAATTATTGATTGTTTTTTAATTTAACTCTGTATTTAAACTTATCTCCACGAGCTACACCTAATGTATATTCGATAGTATTGTTATTTTCATATGTCATTCTTTCTATTTTTAAACTTGGAGCTCCTTCTTTTATGTCCAAGTAGATACTTTCTAGTTTATTTGTTAATATAGGTTGGAAAAATTCTTCTGCTGAAGTTAATTTAGCATTAAAATATTCTACTAATACATCATACATAGGCTTTCCAACTAGTTGATTCTTATTTAAACCTTGAAATCTATTAAATGGTAAGTATGTAGTTTCATACATCATTGGAATATCATCTGCTTTTCTAATTCTAGATATTTTATAAAGTAATCCCTCTTCATCAAGATTAAATATTCTTCCTAATTTTTCACCTGCATGAATTACTTCGAACCCAATAACCTCTGATGTAGGCTCTTTTCCAAGCTTTTTCATTTCTTCTGTAAAAGAATAAAATGACATTAAATCTTGATTTACTCTTTTAGGTGATACAAAGGTACCTTTTCCATGGACTTTATATATATATCCATCCTTCTCAAGTTCAACCAACGCTTGTCTAACTGTTGTTCTACTTACATTATAGATTTCACAGATTTCTCTTTCTGAAAGTATCTGATCATTTTCTTCCATATTTTTTTCTATGTTTTCTATCAATATTCCCATTAATTGTAAATACAGCGGTGTTCTAGAGTTCTTATCAATAACGCTCACAACATCACCTCTTTATCTATTCGAATTTATTATATCACAAACTGGTCATTAACACCTATAATAAATTAAAAATTTTATCTTAAAATTTTAAAGGCTATTTCATAAATTATTTTATCTCAAATTTCATTTTTATATTTTTTACTTTTTTGTAATATATTTTTTATTAGCTTAAATATATTCCTTGTTTATTTATTAAATATTATTATAATTTAAAAATAAAAAACGAAGTTTTTATTTTTAAAACTTCGTCTTCTACTTAAAAATTATTAATTTAAAGCAACATCCTTACTTCTGAAAAACAATTTATATCCCAAAATATTGCAAACAGATATTATGGTAATAAATGCTAAATTGAAAGGTATTGACATAAGTAACGTAACTGCTGTATATAATGCAAAAGTACCTAAAAACATAACAACTACCACCCAAGTATTAAATAGTTTTTGATTTTCTTTTGCTATATTCATTACATCATTTTCACTTAAATCTTGACTCTTATATTTATTATAGAAAACTGTAGATACCATTCTAGATACTAAACTTTTACTAATAATATCACTTACAAATATTATAAATACACCTGTTATAGCTACTATAAAGATATCAAAAGTCTCTATAGCAACTGGTAATAACATCGTTATCAGTTTAAATAATAGAAATAACAACCCACCAACTAATGATACTATTGGCACAACTACTAGCATAAACATATATGACCTTTTTAAATTTCCTTTAAAACTATTATTCTTGTTTGTTATTGTAAAAAATAATAATATTATTAAAAATGTTATAACAATTAATGATACCAAGGATATTATATACTTCATTTATTCTCCCCCTTTTATTTAAATAGTAGTATATTATTTATTATATCATTTTACCTAACACTTTCAAGCAATCGTTTTCTTTAAAAATGATTTTATATGTTAAAGTTATATTAACTTTACATTTTAATTATTTTAATTTTAAAACCTCTCTAAAGTAAATTGGCTTAGAGAGGCTTTTTTATTCTTTATAACTATTTCATTATTTCTTTAACATTTAAAGGAATTTCATTTCCTGCAAGTTTATATGCTAATAAAGCAGCCCCATTCCATGGGTCAAGCTCTGGTTCTTGTATTTTGCATTTTAATCCTGAAGCTGCTATTTTTTCTTTCAATGGTTCTATAACATGTTTTCCTGATTTAAATACTCCACCAGTATATGAAAGTACAAACTCATCCTTAAAACCTAATTCTTTAGATAATGCGTATACATGTTCAAATATAGCTTCTGCTGCATCTTCAAATATTTTTTTAGCAACAGGACATCCAGCTTCTGCTGCTAAAAAACATATTTTAGAAAATCCTGCTACATCTGTTCTATTAAATTTTAATTTATTAAATACAATATCAACTATTTCATATTTATAATTTATATCATAGTTTTCTTCTAATATTTTTGTTAAAATAGTTTCTTCTTTTCTTCCATCCTTCTGCTTAGTATATTCATTAATAGTTTTTAATGCAATCCAGTATGCACTTCCATCATCACCTATTCCTGGCCCAAATCCACCACATCTAGCTAATTTACCTTCATCATTTCTACCATAAGCGATACTTCCTGTTCCAGCTACCATATTTATTCCTGCTTTACATGCTGTTCCTGCTGCCCAACCATTTACTGCATCATTATCAATCATATATGGAACTTCCATAACTTCTTTCACTGCTTCATCTATTTTAATTTTATCTTCTAAACTTTCACCATACCCTGGAACCCCTGTAAATGCATATGAAATTTCTTTAACTTTAATATTTGCCTCTTTGCATAAATGTTCTATATTCTCTTTTAATTCTCTTTTAATTCCATCTACTCCAGTTTGATGAATATGAATAGTAGCCCCTTCACATTCTACAACCTTTTTTAAATCTTCATTTACAAGTAAATATTTGGTTTTAGTTCCTCCACCATCAATACCCAAGTAATACATTTCCTATTCCTCCATTAAACTTATAAATTATAATATTGCTTACAATTTATTTTCTAAATTTTCAAACATTATATATTAAATTATAAACTTTATTATTAAAATTTCCAATAACAACTATCTTATATTAAATTTATAATATTATTAATAATTAATTTTATACTTGTTGATATAAAAAATAGACTTGGAATTAGTTAAAATCCCAAATCTAATTAATTTTAATACTAAGTATTTATTTGATTCATTAATCTACTCTTATAAATTTTATTAACAATATACTTATAATTAATCTATATTGATTTTATTTTCTCTCGCATAATAAAAAAGATATTGTTGTGCTAATCCTGATAAGCTCCCAAACTTTTCTCTAGCAAAAACTCTCATTTTGTTTAAAGATACATCAGGTGCTACATAGAAATATATCATAGCCCTTTTTACCCATACATCAACTGGGAAAGCTGAATGTTTTGCCATAGAAAATAACATTATACAATCTGCAACTTTTGCTCCAACTCCCATAAACTTTTGAAGAGCTATATGGCAATCATCATCATCTAAATTAAGTATATATTCTAAATCAAACTCTAAAGCTTCTGGTGTCTCATTATAATTTGATGGATTATTTTCAAAATCTTTTTTTACTTCTAAAGCTTCATTTACTCGCGCTATTGTATTTACAATATATTTACTTCTAAATGATGCCCCTGTACTTTGAATTTCTTCTAAAGTAGCCTCTTTAATATCTATAGGCTTAGGGAAAGTAAAATACTCTTCGCCTTTATATTCAATTTTACTTCCCCATTTTTCGCATATTTTTTTTACAGTTTTCTTTATTGATGGAATACTATTTCTTGCTGATATTATAAAACTAATTAGCATTTCAAATGGATCTTGATTTAAAATTCTTATACCATATCCAAACTCCACACTTTTTTTTAAAATTTCATCTTTTGATAATTCTTCTTTTATAGAATCATAATTTCTTTCTAAATCAAAATATTTAATCCATATATTATTAAAATCTTCTTCATTAGTATTAAGTATTACTACTTCGTCATCATTCTGTAAAATCTCTATAACTCTTTCATAAGCTATAACTATGTAATTTGTATCGGTTATTTTCTCCCATCTAAAACATTGACCACATTCTAATATTTGCTTTATATTAAAGTTCTTTACCTCTTTTAATATTGCTGAATTTTTTTCAAAACTTACACTTTTAAAATCCATTTCTTCACCTCATATTGTTTTAACATAAATCAATACTTTATATTCCCTTATTTACATTTAAACTATACCAAAATCTATTTTTATTATAATTATCCCCTTATGATATTATAATTTTTTTTATGTTTTTCAACTATTTCTTCTAATGTTTCAGATGCAATATCCATCATATATAAACATCTATCTTCTTCTTTTCTATAATCGCTTTTTAGCTTATCACAATTTAATGTTCCTAGTTTTTCTTTAAATATATTCATAAATTCAGAAGTCATAACTTTTACATGTGGACTTTGATGCCCTCTTTCTTCAGTAAACATAATTCCAATTGCTGCTATAGCACCAGTTGCTGCACCACAAACACTTTCAATGGCCATTCCCCCACCAAATGAAGCCATTGCTTTCATAGTTTGTTTAGATAAATCCAAGTCATAGTATTCATTTACAGCTTTTAATATACATTCTGCACAATTTAAATCATATTTAACATTATAAAGTTCTCTAGTTTTCTCTAATAAACTCATAACTATCCTCCGTTTCTTTTGTATCAATTATATCATATGCTTAATTCTATATCTATTTATCTATCCTGAGTTTTTTATGTAAATTAAAAATCTCGATTCAAAGCTATGAATCGAGATTTTTCATATGATTTTAATAAATTTTAATCTAATAATATTTTAGTAATTGTAGAAGCCTTTTCCGCTCTTTCTTCCAAGCCATCCAGCTCTAACATATTTTCTTAATAAACTGCTAGCTCTGTACTTAGTATCTCCTGTTTCATTATATAAAACATCCATTATTGCTAAACAAACGTCTAAACCTATAAGATCTCCTAATGCTAAAGGTCCCATTGGGTGGTTAGCACCATATTTCATAGCTGTATCTATATCTTCAACTGAAGCAATTCCTTCTTGAAGTATAAATGTAGCTTCATTAATCATTGGAATAAGTATTCTATTAACAACAAATCCTGGAGCTTCTGCAACTTCTACTGGTTCCTTACCAATTGCTACTGATAATTCTTTTACAGCATCGTAAGTTTCTTGTGAAGTAGCCATTCCTCTTATAATTTCAACTAATTTCATAACTGGAGCTGGGTTAAAGAAATGCATTCCTATAACCTTATCTGGTCTCTTAGTAGCAGATGCAACTTCTGTTATTGATAATGAAGATGTATTTGATGCTAATATAGCACTTTCTTTACAAATAGAATCTAATTCAGCAAATATTTTCTTTTTAATTTCCATATTTTCTATAGCAGCTTCAACTACTAAATCACAATCTTCTGCTAAATTCATATCAGTTGTTCCTGATATTCTTGAAAGTATAGCTTCTTTTTCCTCTTCAGTCATTTTTCCCTTAGAAACTTGTCTGCTAAGTCCTTTATTAATCCCAGCTATTCCTCTTTCAACAAATTCTTCTTTTATATCTCTAACAATAACTTCATATCCCTTTTGTGCAAAAGCTTGAACAATTCCAGCTCCCATTGTTCCAGCACCTAAAACAAAAATTTTCTCCATTTTATATTCCTCCTATAAACCTATTTTTTATCTTATACCATTAGTTGTACTTTTCAACCCTATCTTGAATAATATATTATTCTGCTTCCTTCATTGCCTTTACTTGAGCAGTCATTTCAGGTACTACCTTTAATAAATCTCCAACAATTGCATAATCTGCAACCTTCATAATTGGTGCTGAAGCATCTTTATTAATAGCTATAATTAAATCTGAGTCTTGCATACCAGCAACGTGTTGTATAGCTCCTGAAATACCACAAGCAATATATATATTTGGTCTTACAGTTTTACCAGTTTGACCAACTTGATAGTTTCTTTCAATCCATTCATTATCTACTGCTGCTCTTGATCCTGCAACAGTTCCTTCTAAAGCTTCAGCTAGTTCTTCTAAAAGAGCAAAGTTTTCCTTTGAACCAACTCCTCTACCACCTGAAACTATAAAGTTAGCTTCACTTATATCAACTATATCTTTAGCTTCTTTTACTATTTCTATAATTTTAGTTCTAATATCAGAATCTTCTATTTTAACTTCAACATTTTCAACAGTAAATTCTCTGTCAGCATCATCTAACTTAGAGAAAACCCCTGGTCTTACTGTAGCCATTTGTGGTCTATGATCTGGGCATGCTATTGTAGCCATTAAGTTTCCACCAAAAGCTGGTCTTGTAGCTAAAAGATCTCCATTTTCAACTTCAACATCTAGTACTGTACAATCAGCTGTTAAACCTGTTGATAATCTTGCTGCTACTCTAGGACCTAAATCTCTTCCTATAAAAGTAGCACCTATAAATAATATTCCTGGTTTTCTTTCACTAGCTAAATCACAGATAACTTTAGTATATCCATCAGTTGTATAGTGCTTTAATAATTCATTTTCAGCAACTATAACTTCATCCGCGCCATGTCTTCCTAATGTATCTGCCATTCCCTTAACATTATCGCCTAATAATAAAGCTGTTAGCTTAACTCCTAATTTATCTGCAACTTTTCTACCTTCACCAAGTAATTCTAAAGAAACTTTTTGAAGTTCTCCTTCTCTTTGCTCAGCAAATACCCAAACGCCTTTGTAATCTGCTATATTCATCTTTTTTTCCCTCCCATATATCTTAGATGTAGTGCTTTTCCTTTAATTTTCCTAACACATATTTTGCAGCTTCTGCTGGAGTTTCACTTATAAGTTCTCCTGCTCCCTTAGTTTCCTTTGTCATTGACTTTTTAACCTTAGTAGGTGAACCTTTAAGTCCTAACTCTTCCTTATTTACTTCTATATCATCAGCTGACCAAATTTGAATTTCTTTATTAGCTGTATCAAAGATATATTGAACATTCATATATCTTGGGTTGTTTAATTCCTTTATAGCTGTTAAAAGAACTGGAGCTTGAACTTTAATTAATTCATATCCATCTTCTAAAGCTCTATTTATTAATAATCCATCTTCTTCTATTTTAACATCTTGAACATAAGTTACTTGTGGTATATCTAAGTGTTCTGCAATTTCTGGTCCTACTTGAGCAGTATCTCCATCAATTGCTTGTCTTCCTGCAAATACTATATCATATTTTAATTTCTTTATTGCTCCTGCTAAAGCTTTTGAAGTAGCTAGTGTATCTGCACCTGCAAATGCTCTATCAGTTATTAATATCGCTTCGTCAGCTCCCATGCATAAAGCTTCTCTTAATGCATTTTTAGCTTGTGGTGGTCCCATACTAACTACAGTAATAGTTGCACCTGAATTTTCTTTTATTGCTAAAGCTGCTTCTAAAGCATGCTTATCTTCTGGATTTATAATTGATGGAACTCCATCTCTTATAAGGGTTCCTGTTTTAGGATCAATTTTAACAGCTGTTGTATCTGGAACTTGCTTTAAACAAACTACTATATTCATCTATAAGTCCTCCTCTATCTTAATGCGCTTCCAGCGATAACCATTTTTTGAACTTCTGAAGTTCCTTCATATATTTCAGTTATCTTAGCGTCTCTCATCATTCTTTCTACTGGATATTCTTTAGTGTATCCATATCCACCAAATATTTGAACTGCTTTAGTTGTAACTTCCATAGCTACTTCAGCAGCGTAAAGTTTAGCTCTTGCTGCATCTACTGAATAAGGCATTTTAGCTTCTTTTAAGCATGCTGCTTTATAAACTAAATGTCTTGCAGCTTCAATTTTAGTATCCATTTCTGCTATCATCCATTGTAAACCTTGGAATGCAGCAATTGGTCTACCAAATTGTTTTCTTTCTTTCATATAAGCTACAGCTTCTTCAAAAGCACCTTCTGCTATTCCTAATGCTTGTGCTGCTATACCAATTCTTCCTCCATCTAGAGTCTTCATTGCTATACCGAAGCCTTTACCTTCTTGTCCAATTAAATTTTCTTTTGGAACTATACAATTAACCATAACTAATTCTGTTGTAGAAGATGCTCTTATTCCAAGCTTTTCTTCTTTCTTTCCTATAGAGAAACCTGGGAAGTCTTTCTCAACTATAAATGCTGAAATTCCCTTTGTTCCTTTACTCTTATCTGTCATAGCAAATATAATAAATGTTTCAGCAACTCCACCATTTGTAATAAATATCTTTGATCCATTTAATACATAGTGATCATCTTCTAAAACTGCAACTGTTTGTTGTCCAGCTGCATCTGTACCTGCGCCTGGTTCAGTTAAACCAAAAGCACCTAGCTTTTTACCAGTTGCAAGGTCTTTTAGATATTTTCCTTTTTGAGTTGGATTACCAAATTGTTCAATAAGCGAAGCACAAAGTGAAGTATGTGCTGATACTATAACACCTGTTGTACCACAAACTTTTGATAATTCTTCAACAGCTAATATATAAGAAAGAGTGTCTCCACCAGCTCCACCATATTCTTTTGAAAATGGAATACCAAGCATACCTAGTTTAGCCATTTTTTGAACGTTTTCCATTGGAAATCTTTCTGTTTCATCGATTTCTGCTGCAATTGGTTTTACTTCGTTTACTGCGAATTCTCTAACCATTTGTCTTACTAATTCTTGCTCTCTAGTTAATTGGAAATTCATTTAATTTTACCTCCCTATGTTTACACCTTTTTAATTCACCAAAATATTTGACTATTTATTTTTTAATGATAATTCTGACTATTTATTTTGGAAACTTTTTTCTCTTCTTTCAATAAAAGCACTCATTCCTTCTTTTTGGTCTTCTGTTAAGAAACACTTCCCAAAATCTTCTGCTTCTATAACGATTGCAGTATCTATATCTACTTGCATTCCTCTATTTATTGCATCCTTACAAAGTTTAACTGCTATTGGTGCATTTGCAATTATCATGCCTGCCATTTTCTTTGCTTCTTCCATTAAACTTTCTAAAGGTACTACCTTATTTACTAATCCCACTCTTAAAGCTTCATCTGCTTTAATTATTGCTCCTGTGTAAATCATTTCCTTAGCTTTTCCTTGTCCAACTAATCTTGGTAATCTTTGAGTCCCACCAAAACCAGGAGTAATTCCAAGCCCTGCTTCAGGTTGTCCAAATTTAGCCTTTTCTGAAGCTATTCTTATATCACAAGCCATTGCTATTTCACATCCACCACCTAGTGCAAATCCTGATATAGCTGCTATTACTGGCTTATCTAAATTTTCTAATCTTCTGAAAACTTTATTTCCAAGAAGTCCAAATTCTTTTCCTTGTTCTTCATTTAAATCTTTCATCTCAGCAATATCTGCACCAGCAACAAATGATTTTTCACCAGCTCCTGTTAAAATTACGCAGTAAATATCTTTATCACTTTCTAGATCTGTTAAAATTGTATTTAAATCTACAAGTGTTTCTGAGTTTAATGCATTTAATGCCTTAGGTCTATTGATTGTAACAATAGCTAAATTCCCCTCTTTTTCAAGAATTACATTTTTTAATTCCATGTAAAATCCTCCCTTTACCCAACTTTTATATTTAAAGTTAATTTACTGACCATAAAATTGTTATAAGATTAACAATTAAATAAAAAAAATAATTGAAGCCTTAACTTCAATTATAATTATAAACCTTGAATTTTTCTTTTGCAATAACTATTTCTATAATAAGATAACTTTTACAATATTATGAATCTACTCTTTATCACCTTTATGTAATAAATATATTAGAGTTAATAAACTTTCTGATAAATGTACATTTTCTACTATAACATCTTCTGGAACTACTAAATCAACAGGTGCAAAATTCCAAATACCATTTACTCCACCTTCAACTAAGACATCACATACCTTTTGCGCATTAATTCTAGGCACACAAATCATTCCTACGTCTATATTATTTTCTTGTAAATATACACTTAATCCATCTATATCTTCTATCTCTATATCTCTAATTTTCATTCCAATTAATTTAGGATTAGCGTCAAAAATCGCTTCTACTGTTAACCCTAACTTAGAAAATCTACTATAGTTTGCAATTGCCTGACCTATATTACCAGCACCTATGATTATACCTTTATAATCTTTATTAAGACCTAAAATTAGACTTATTTGATTAAATAAATCTTTAACATTATATCCATAACCTTGCTGTCCAAAATCACCAAAACAATTTAAATCTTGACGTATTTGAGATGCTGTAAATCCTATTTTTTCACCTAATTCTTTGGATGAAATTCTATCAACGTCATTTCTCATTAATTCTTGTAGATATCTATGATATTTTGGTAATCTCTTTATTACAGCCATAGAAATATTTTTTTTCTTTTCCATACTGTGTATCTCCTAACCAAATTTATTTTTAATAGTATAACCGTATTAACAAATAATACTATTATATACTTTATTTATATTTTATATTGTAACACCTTTATACAATTTTTAAAACTATTTGAGTTATCTATTTAACAAAGTTTATTATTTTATCTATAATTCCTGTATGCTCTAATAAAATTTTTGCCCCTATGCATATTAATATTATTCCACCAACTACTTCCGCTTTCCCTTGAAGTAAATTTCCACATATTTTTCCTAAATATACCCCTAATATGCATATTATCATTGTAACTACTCCAATTATTAATGCGGATGTAATTATATTTGCATTTAAAGCTCCAAGACTTACTCCAATTGCTAGTGCATCTATGCTTGTAGCTATAGATAATATAAACATTCTTTTATTTGAAAAATCTACTTCATTTTCTGATTCTTCATCATTAGATTTTAATCCTTCATAAGCCATTTTTCCTCCTATAATTCCTAAAAGTAAAAATGCTATCCAGTGATCAAAGCCTTCTATATACTGTTTAAAGTTATTTCCTAAAAACCACCCTATTACTGGCATAACCCCTTGTGCTATACCAAAAAATATACCTGACTTAATTGCTAAATAAGTCTTTTTATCTTTAGTTACTTTAAGTCCAGTTGTTAACGATACTGCAAAAGCATCCATTGCTAATCCTATCGCTATTAAAAGAATACTTATTAAGTTCATACTTTGCCTCCATAGTCATAAAAATACATTTATCTATTTAAAATTCCATATTACCCCTTTATCTTTTGTAAAAATCTTAATTATATTATTAATTAATTAAAAAATTTTCAAAAAAATTAATTTATCATTATAAAAATAAGACTTATGTATAACGCAGCAGATTCGTTATACATAAGTCTCTAAATTTATACAAACCACCTATAAACCTAGTATTTATAGGGTTTGTAATCAAGATCAATGATCTTGTATGCTTCCCTTATGCCTGAAATGTTCTCAACCTAATTCATTATATTTAAAATGATGAAATTTGTCAACAACATTAAAATAATAATTTTTCCTCTTTAAATATCACTCTAATTGCTACTTTAAACATCTAGTAGAATTCAATACTGCTATAACAGTAACTCCAACATCTGCAAAAACAGCTTCCCACATATTTGCCATACCTAAAGCACCAAGAATTAAGACTAAAACCTTTATTCCCAATGAAAAAATAATATTTTGCCATAATATTTTATTTGTTTTTCTTCCTATTTCTATTGCATCTACTAATGCTTCTGGATTATCTTTCATTAAAACTACATTTGCTGCTTCTATAGCTGCATCTGAACCAATACCACCCATTGCAACTCCGATATCTGCTCTTGCTAATACTGGTGCATCATTTATTCCATCCCCTACAAATATGACCTTGCCCTTTTGTGATTTTTTATTTATTAAATCTTCAATTTTTTCTACTTTATCTGCTGGTAATAGCTCAGAATAAACTTCATCTATACCTATTATATTTTTAACTTTTTCTGCAACCTTTTTATTATCACCTGTTAGCATTACAGTTTTAGACACCCCTATATCTCTTAGTTGTTTTATTGCAGATTTAGAACTCTCTTTAATTTCATCAGAAATTACTATATTTCCTTTATATTTTCCATTTATAGCTATATGAATAATTGTTCCTATAGACTCCTTATTTTCATAAGAAATATTGAACCTTTCCATTAACTTATAATTACCTAAAAGAACTTCATTACCATTGATATTAACTTTAATTCCATGACCAGATATTTCTTCATAATTATTTATTTCATCTTTATTTATATCTTTTCCATATTCCTTAACTATTGATTGTGCTATAGGATGATTAGATAAACTTTCTCCAAATGCTGCTATTTTTAATAGTTCATCTTTTTCAATATTTAAATTATTTATTTCAGTTACTTTAAATACACCTTTAGTTAAAGTTCCTGTTTTATCAAAAACTATAACTTCAACATCTTTTAATGCTTCTAAATAATTTCCACCCTTAACTAAAATTCCTTTTTTAGATGCCCCGCCAATTCCTGCAAACAACCCTAATGGAATAGATACAACTAATGCACAAGGACAAGATACAACTAAGAAAATAAGAGCTCTATATATCCAATCTGAAAATACTGCATCTTTTATTAATAATGGTGGTAATATTGCTAAAGCTAATGCTGAAATTACTACAATAGGAGTATAAATTTTAGAGAACTTTGTAATAAACTTTTCTGTTGGTGCTTTTTTACTTGAGGCATTTTCTACAAGCTCTAAAATTCTTGCAACAGTAGATTCTCCAAATACCTTAGTCACCTTTACTTTTAAAACACCACTTGTATTTATAAATCCGGATAATATTTCATCATTTTCTAAAACTTCTCTTGGAACTGATTCTCCTGTTAGGGCCGAAGTATCAACAAAACTTTTCCCTTCTACTATTATTCCATCTAGCGGAACCCTTTCACCTGGTTTTATTAAAATAATATCATCTATTGAAACTATTTCTGGTGATACCTTTTCTTCTTTGTCTCCCTTTAATAAATTTGCATAATCAGCTCTTATATCCATAAGTGATGATATAGAATTTCTTGAACGATTTACCGCATATGATTGGAACATTTCACCTACTTCATAGAACAACATAACTGCTACACCTTCAGGGAATTCTCCTATAAAAAATGCTCCTAATGTTGCTATTGTCATTAAGAAGTTCTCATCAAAAACTTCTCCTCTTAATATATTTTTGAAAGCTGTTAAAACAACTTTTCCACCAATTAGTACATAACTTGACGCAAATAATATAATAGATATAATATTATCCTTTGGAGCAATTAAAGCTATTGCATATATAATTGCTCCAATTATTAACCTTAAATTATCTTTTATTTTGAAGCTTATATTGCCGTGATCATGACTATTCCCATGTTCATTATCATCTCCATCATGATTATGATTATCATGTCCATGTTCTTCATGCGTATGTTCTTTTTCGGAACTACATGCACTACTTGTACAACATACATTACTTGTACATTTTTTAATATTATTATTTTTTAAAATTTTATTATTCTTTTCTAAAACCCTTACATCTGGTTCAAGTTTTTTCACAATATATTTAATTTCTTCTATAACATTTTCACGATTTACTTCACCATTTAACTCTACTATTAAAGTTGAAGTAGAAAAATTTAAATTAGCTTCCTTTACTCCCTCTAATTTATTTACTCTATCTTCAATTTTATTTCCACAATTGGCACAAACTAATCCAGATAACAAAAGCTTTATTTCTTTTATATCCATCATCTTATTTCCTCCTAATTATTCAATAATATGCTTAAATCCTTCATCAAATATATGCTTAATATGGTCATCTGCAAGAGAATAATAAATAACTTTTCCATCTCTTCTAAACTTAACTAATCTATTTGATTTTAATACCCTTAATTGATGTGAAATTGCTGATTGTGTCATATTTAAAAGAGCTGCTAAATCACAGACACATAACTCAGATTGAAATAACGCACAAAGTATTTTAATTCTAGTTGAATCTGCAAATGCTTTAAACAAATCTGCTAAATCGTATAAAATTTCATCTTTTGGAATTTCTTCTTTAACTTTTTCTATTGTATCTTTATGAATTACTGTACAACTACAGTTTTCTATTTTATTATCTCTCTCCTCCATAACAATTATCCTCCTTACATATGAATAGTTGCTCATATGTTTATTTGTTTATATTATATTCTATTCTTACTAAAATTGTCAACTTTATTTTAATTTATTTTTATTCTTTAGAACAAATCACTTATATTTCTTAACATGTTATAATTATCCTAAATTAGTCTGTAAATATAATTTCCTAAATAGCAAAAAAAAGTGGCTATTGCCACTCTAATTTCTTTTAAATCACTAAAGACATATGCTCTTTAAGTTTCTGATTTAATATAACTTCATCTAATATCATATTAATAACGCTATCACAAATATAATATGCAAAAGTTAAATCTTTTTCATATTCTGGTTTACCTTCATATTCTTTTTGTAAATTCATAATATATTCTTCAATCTCATTAGATGTTAATTTAGTATTAATATCTTTTTTTATTTTAAAATCTTTTGCTACTTTAGATAACTCATTTTCATACATAACATGTTCTTTCATAGCATTAGCACTTTTAAATTCCCATCTTTGAAAATGTGGTACACAAAAATAATCACATAAAAAGTGACAAATTACCCCAAGTTCTTGATTAAATTTATTTGGTGAATATCTTGTATAAATATCATTTAAATTTAATGATGATAGAAATTGAATTTTTCTAACTATCATCTCAAAGCTTTCATCTAAATAATGCTTTTTAAATTTATACTTTGATGCACAATCTGGCTTTATATTTCCCCAAATAAAATGTGAATCCTTTATAATAAATAACTTATCTTCATCTATATTATTTATAAAATTTTGTGCTAAGGCTTTGTGAGTATTCATCATCATTTCAATCACCTCGCTTAAACTTCTTTTGTCTACATTAACTTTTCTAACTTAATGATAATACTATATGCCGTAAAATACAAATATGTTTTACTGTATAAATCTCCATTACTTATCATGTATAATACTAACACCTTATATTCCTTATAATAAAAAGTATTTTTTAACCTTACATCTAATTAGTAATATATGAATATTTTCGCTCTAATTATTCAAAATAAAAAATCTTCATTAAAAAATTTTTAATGAAGATTTTTTTGTTTTTTATTTAATTAATGCTCTAACTATATTCTCTGTTGTTTTTTCTAAATTCTTTCTTCCATTTTCAAGAGCCTCTTCAAGAGTTGATACACCTGTCATTATACTAAATATAGAGTTAATTCCTATATCATATAAATTCTCAACTCCCTCTCCAACTTTACCTGCAAATGCAATTGTTTTTACTCTTTTTGATTTAGCCACTTGTGCTACTCCCATTGGAGTTTTTCCATAGATAGTTTGATTGTCGATACTTCCTTCTCCTGTAAATACAAAGTCTGCTCCCTCAACCTTTTTAGATAGCTCCGTGTGTTTAATAACTAATTCAATTCCTTTTTTTAGATCTGCATTTAAAAATGCTAATAATGCTGCTCCTAATCCACCAGCTGCACCTGCTCCTTCTTCATATGCAACATCTTTTCCTATATCTCTTTTTATACATTCAGCGTAATGGGCTAGATTTCTATCAAGTTCTTTTACCATTTCTGAAGTTGCACCTTTTTGAGGTCCGAAAACTGCTGATGCACCATTTTCCCCAATTAGTGGATTTGTAACATCACAAGCAACTTCTATAGTAACCTCTTTAAGTCTTTTATCTAGTTCACTCAAATCTATTTTTTCAATATTTTTTAAAGCTCCTCCTCCAAATGAAACTTGATTTCCATATTTATCTAGTAGTTTTCCACCTAACGCCTGTATCATTCCTGCGCCACCATCATTAGTGGCACTTCCACCTATACCTATAACAAAATGCTTAATTCCTTTATCTAAGGCATCCTTTATTATTTCTCCTGTTCCATAGGTTGTTGTTAATAATGGATTTCGTTCTTCTCTTTTTACAAGATGTATTCCACTTGCGCTGGCCATTTCTATAATTGCAGTAGTTCCATTTCCAAGTATTCCATATATTGCACTTACTTTTCTTTCTCCTAGTGGTGGTGTAACAATAACATTTACAATTTTACCATCAGTTCCATGTACTAATGCTTCTACTGTCCCTTCTCCACCATCTGCCATAGGAACCTTTATACACTCAGCATTTGGTAATACTTTTTTTATTCCTCTTTCCATTGCATTACATGCTTCTTTTGAACTCATACTTTCTTTAAAGGAATCTGGTGCTAATACAAACTTCATTTATTCCATCTCCATTCTTAACTGATTATAATATTATTCCAAAAATTATTGTTGATACTACTACCATTGTTAGTCCAACTAATGATTCATATGGTATAAGCTTTAATCTTTCATTCATTCCCATATTTACGCTACCACCTGTTGCATGAAAGAAACTTCCATGTGGCAAGTGATCTAAAACGGTTGCTCCTGCATGTATCATAGCAGCTGCAGCCAATGCTGGTACTCCAAGTTCTAAAATTGTTCCTCCAAATACGGATGTTGCAACTGCTGTTCCAGATGTTGTTGATGCTGTTGCTGCTGACATTAATATACCTGAAACAGGTGCTAACGCAATACTTGGTAATCCTAATGTATTTATTCCCTGAATTATTACATCCTTTAATCCTGAATTAGATATTATTCCTGCTAAAGTTCCTGTACCAATTAAAAGTATTGCTACTCCACTCATTTTTCCTAATCCAAATGAAGCATATGAATTTAGATGCTTCATTTTTCCCATTGCTAAAACTCCGCATATTCCTCCAACTGGCAATGCTATTAATGGATCTATATTTATTCCCGCAATTGGTCTTAACATTAATAGTAGTATAGCTACTAGAGGTCCTACTATTGCCGGTAAAAACTTTGGCATATCCTCTATTTTTCTTATATTATCTGAATTAGTTACAAAACTACCCTTTTCCTTTAATCTTTTTGCTAATATGCAAGTAACTATTACGCCAAATATTGCTGGTATTATTCCAGCCATCATGACACTAGTTAATGAAACTCCTAAATTATCTGCCGCTGCAATTGTGTTTGGATTAGGAGACATTATATTTCCAGCCTTTCCTCCACCAATCATTGCTAAAAGTATTGCTGATTTACTTAAGTTTAATTTGCTTGCTATTGCAAGTGCTATTGGTGAAACAGTTATTACCGCAACATCAACAAATACTCCAACCATTGTTAAAACCATAGTTGCAATTGTAAGTGCTATAAGTGCTCTTGACTCACCTATCTTCTCTACTATTGTCTCTGCTATTCTAGCTGCTGCTCCTGATTCTATTAGCACGCCTGCTAATACTCCTGCTGTTAATATTCTTAATATGGCTGGCATCATTCCTTTTGCTCCGCCCATCATTAAATTAACAGTTCCCGTTAATCCAGCTCCCCCTATTAATCCACCTACTAAAGCTCCTATTATTAAGCCATAAGCTGGATGTACTTTTTTGATAATTAACGTTATTGAAACTATTAAAGCTACTATAGCCCCAAAAGCTGTTACTGTAATATCCATTTGTATCCCCCTAACACATTTTATTTTCTATCTTATGACCTTATTGTATATGTTTTCGTAAACGAATTCATTGTTCTTTTAACGTATTTTTTAGCTATTATTTTGTTCATTTGCACAAAATAATTTATAGGAAATATACGCAGTACTTAATTTATAGAAATCTAATATATTATCAAACTTTAAATTGGTTACCTCTTCTATTTTCTCTAACCTATAATTTAATGTATTTCTATGTATATGTAGATTTTGAGCTATCTTATTTCTCTCACCATTTAAATCCATAAAAGTTATAAAGGTATCAATAAGTTCATTTCCCTTACTACTAAGCTTAATAGAATTTATAATGTTATTATTATTGTTACTTTTAAATAATTCTTGCATTTTATAAAAGAATTCTATTTCCTCGTACCTAACTATTTTTCTATATTCAAATAAACTATTAGCTATATTTATTGACTCTATCGCTTCTAATAAAGAATTATTTAATATTTTACTATTTCTTCCTATTCCTAGTCTGATTATAGCTTCATTAAACTTACTTTCTAAATCCTGTATTCTTTTCTTTTTATTAATATCATCGTTTATTATTACTGCTATTCTATTTGTTGATATATTTAAGTAATATTCATTTTGCTTTATAACTTTATTTATATATTTTCTAATTTTATCTGAGGTTTCTTTCTTGTACTCAATTATAATAACTATTTTATTACCAGTTACATCTATCTCTAACGCCTTTCCCCTATCTTTAAACTCATTATCATATTCATTGTTAGAGTACAACCATTCATAAATAAACTCTTCTTTTAACTTACTTTTTATTATGTATTGATTTAATGAATATTCCTGATTAATTAAAAGTTCTGCTGTAACTCTTACAATTTCACCAAAAGCTCTAACCTGTTCTGGATTACCAGTTATTCCAATGACACCTATTACTCTTTCCTTAAAATATATAGGTATATTTACTCCTGGTTTTATATCTGTATTTTCATTTATAACTTCAATTGTCTTTCTTAAGTGCAAAGCTTCTACAGCTCCACAATGTAAGCTTCCTACTCTATAGTAATCTCCACTACCAACAATTACCCCTTTCTCATTCATTATGTTTACGTTATATGGGATAACTTGCATCATTTTATCAACTATATTTTGAGCCAACTCTTTACTTAACATATTTACCTCCATTTTTATATTTTTCTCTTAATTAGATTCTATTATTTATATTAATGCTTAAATTATTAAAATAATCAACAAAATAAAACTATTACTACTTAACCAAAAAGGATGTATTATTTCTAATACATCCTTTTTAATCTTATTTAAATAAAGTTTTCATATTCATTTTTATGATTTAAATCATTTAATAAATGCTTAATTTCTTGATCTTTATTTTTATCCATTATTAATATTACATCTCCAGCATCTACTACGATTAAATCTTTTACTCCTAAACCTATAATGAGATTTTTTTCGCCAAAGACAGCACAGTTTTCACATTCCTGTAGATATACATTTTCACTAACTTTATTATTTTTCTCTTCCTTCAAATATCTACTTAATGCTGAAAAACTTCCTATGTCATCCCAAACAAAATCGCTTTTTATAACATAAGCTTTTCTTGTTTTTTGCATTACTCCAAAGTCTATTGATATGCCATCTATTAGCTCATATTGTTCCTCTATTATTTTTTCTTCATCCTCTTCACCTAGGTGCTTATATATTTCCATTAAGGATTTATATAATTGTGGAAGGTATTTTTCTATTTCTCTTAATATAGCATCTGCTCTAAATACAAATATACCCGAATTCCACAAATAAGTTCCTTTTAACAAAAAGTCCTTTGCAACCTCTGTGTTTGGCTTTTCTGTGAATCTTGCAACTTTATAGCTTGGTCTTTCCCCTGGTATTCTTTGTCCCATTTCTATATATCCATACCCTGTTTCTGGTCTTGTTGGTGAAATTCCAAGTGTTACTATTCCTCTTTTTCTATTTGCTATATCTACAGCTTGTGCTAATGTTTCTATATAATCCTTCTCGCATTCTATATGATGATCTGAAGGTAAAACAACCATAACAGCATCTCCATCTTGTTTTAATAACTTAACTGCTGAAAGACCTATGCAAGTAGCTGTCTCCACATTGACGTTATTGGACATTCTATCGTTCCATTTTACCGTTCCACCGTTCCACTTCACCGTTCCACCGTTTCATTTTAAAACTTATCTGCAATTACATATTTAATTTGAGAACCTGAACCAAGCCTAACTATTTTATCCTTACTTATTAATTTATTAAAAATTCTACTTGCAGTTGTTTTAGATAATTTCAAATCACTTCTTGCTAAAGAATTTGTTATGAACTTATTTTTTATGATATAGTCAACTATTAATTGCTCATCTTTAGAAAGATCGCTTTCATCATTGTTCTGAATGTTAACTTCATAATTTTGATTTAAGTTTCTAAATAAATTTGTTAAATAATACTTAGTTCCTCTTCCTATCCCATCAGCCTCTAAATAATTTTCATCAACTAAAGATGATATTATCTTACTACTATTTATCGCATGAGTATCTAATAGTTGTTGTAATCTGTTATTAGTTACATATCCCTCTTGATGTGCCGCTACTAGTGCCATTACTTCTTCTCTATTTAACTTATTATATTTATCTTTTAATACACTTTTTAAGAGTCTTATACTTTCTTCTGGCAACATAGCTACTGTTCTTAATGTTAAGTCTATTCTATCTGGATTATATAATTCTTCCAAATCTGGTGCTAACCATTCTTGCTCTTTCCATACTAACTGAATATTTTCAAGTCCAGAGCCTGCTCTTTCTCCAACACCTAGTATATTAAACATCTTAAATATATTTTCATTTCTTGGATCACTTATCCCACCTCTTAATACTTCTTCTCTACTAATCCTTAAACTTCCCGGATTACTAATTTTGAAAAAAGTTTTTCCCTTTTCTATAACTATCCCTCTCGGAAGTCTATAATCTGAATGTATTAAAGAATTTGCAACAGCCTCTCTTACAGCCTCATGCACTCTTGTGTCCTCGTGTCTTACTCCATTAACAATTCTAAATGGTATATTTAAATTATCTGTTATTCTGTTTATAATTTTAAAATAAAAATCAAATATATTTCCACTCCATGTCCCATCAGAAGATATTACTCTATAATCCCATCTAACGTCTTGTGACATTTTCTCTCTATAATCTAAAAAATACTTTGGAAACTCATCTGTTATGCTCCTATCTTCTCCAAACATTAAAAGCCCTGCTGCTGTAATTCCTTCTCTACCTGTTTTCCTATCTTTATCATAAGCACCTAATTTATATAAAAATGATTTATCCTCTAAAGATACCCATGGATGATTTGGTTTTACTGCTCTTAGTCTATTTCTAAAACTATCAATAGTATCTTGATTTAAATCTTCCATAGAAAATCCATCTAAAATAATACTATCTTGTGATTCATCTAATTGATCTGCAATCATTCTTTTTATTTCTTCACTTGAACATTTATAATCTCCAGAGTGATTTCTTCTATATGTTCCTAAATGTTTACTTTCATTAAATGGATTTTCACCAATATAAACAGGCCTTTCTTTTCTTTCTGCTTTGGGAACATTAATTAATATTATTTTCTTATTATCAACTTCTTCTATCTTTACTAGTGAATTATTTAATATGTTAGAACTTACTTTTTTAGGGTTATTTAAATTATCCCATAAATCCTTAAGTATATTGTCTGTATTTTCTATTCCACACACACTAAATATACCCTTCTTTTCTTTTATACCTAATAAAATAGTCCCTCCATTTGTATTGCAAAATGCGGAGTAAGTTTCCCATAAATCTTTAGGTAAGCCTCCTGCTGCTTCTTTGCATTCTATTTCTTCATTTTCAACTATTGAATATATGTCTATCTCCAATATAATTCACCTCTTTCTTTCCTCTGACTTTTATCTCATACTTTTTATTATAGCCTCTATTTACTAAACTTAAAATAAATATCCACACTTTTTTCTTTTGTTATCTTATCCTCATTAACAATAATTTTATCTACTAAAGCCTCCACAAAATTTCTATCTAGTTCTTCTAAAGATAAAACTTTATCTATTTCATCTTTATATATTTTAGTTATATCTATATCTTTATCATTATTTTGTATTATCTCTTCTAATTCTTCTTTTCTCTTTATTAAACTTTCTTGCTTTGTTTGTATTGTAACACTTAAATTCGAAAAATTCCTTTCAGATATTTTTTCATTTAATTTATCCTCATATAGCCTCTGAAATTTAGCATCCAATGTGGATAATTCAGTAATTACTTTGGATAACTCTTTTTCGAATTCATTCTCTATAACAATACCATCCACATCTTTATAATACTTATTTTTATTTACTTTTTTATTTATTGCTCCTTCTACATAAGACTTTATTTCTTCTATTAGATCTTCTTCCTTAATAGAGTGTGGTGTACATCTGCCACCACCCATTTGAGAGTTTGTACACTTATATCCCTTATATTTTTTTCTATAGGACATACTTCCGCCACAACCTCCGCATTTTAATACAGTAGTAAATGGATATATTCTATCTTGCTTATATCTATACCCATTCTTTCTTTTTTCAATTATAGTTTGTACTCTTTTGAAAGTATCCTTATCTATAATACCTTCAAATTCTCCTCCCCAAATCCATTCTTCTTTTGATGTTACTTTCACTTGTTTTATTTTATAACTAACTTTTTTCCATCGTTGCTGGACCATATACCCTCCATATTTTGGGTTTGTAAGTATGCTTTGAATTGTATTATTAGTCCAAATTCCAAATTTCTTTCTCTTGAAATTATTAATTCTTGCACTTGGGGGTAATATTCCTTTTTTGTTTAAGTAGGTGGCTATTCTTCCGTAGCCCCATCCCTGCTGGTATAAGGAAAATATTTCTTTAACTACTTCTGTATGTTCTCCCCCTTCTGGAACTAACACAATTGTTTTCTGATTACCTTCATAGAACTCTTCAAACTTATACCCATAAGGTGGTTTAGATGCTATGGATGAGCCTCGTTGCATTCTATCATTTAAAGCACTCTTTACTCTCTTACTACAGTCTTTTACATACATTTCATTTATAATATTCTTAAATGGAATAATATCATTAAACTCATTATCTGTATCAACATTGTCTAAAACAGATATAAATCTTACATCCTTAACTTTGAAGTAATCTTCTAAATAATATCCTGCAGTAATGTAGTCTCTAGAGAATCTTGATAAATCTCTAGTTAAAACCATATTTATTTTCTTATCCTCTATATCTTGCTTCATCCTTATAAATGAATCTCTATCAAAGTTTGTTCCTGACATTCCCAAATCTTCATAAATATTTACTAAGTTATATACTCCCTCCTTATCATCCCTCGACTTCTCTAATAGCCACTTTTTCAAATTTCCAACCTGTGCTGGAATAGATTCCGCTTGTGAATCCTTATCAGTACTTACTCTAGCATATATTGCTACATTCCATATCTTTCTCACTCTTTAACCACCTCTTGCTTTTCTTCACAATTAGTGGATAGATCTTTGTTTACAATATTATTATACCGCGCTATATCACCTTTTTTTATATTTCTAGTTACTTCATTAATTTTTTCTTTAATTATTTTATCAATAATGTTTTCAATATTCTCTTCCCCATATTGAATATTTACTATGACTTTACTCATTAATCTTTCCCTTAAAAATTACTACTGATATACATTATTCTAAAATACCTATATATATGAAAAGGACTAGATACAACAACAGTAATTGTTGCACCTAATCCTTTTGCTAAAATCTCCACATTACTTCAATTTTATTATTCTCCTATACTTTAATCTTATCAATAAATAATGTTAGTACGGAATTTTTACAAGTTATATGTTTATCTAAATCTCAATAATCTTTTTGCTTTTTTCAAATAATGAAAATTGATAATCTATAATCTCATCTTTTAGTTTAATTTGTTCTTTTAATGAACTTCTTTTTTCTTTTAAATCTATGATCAATTCATTTAATATATCTATGTCTTAACTACAATCTTTACTATCAAGTTGTCTTTCTACATCAAGTATTTCTTTTGTAGTCTCCTTTACTTGTGTCTCTAATTTTTCTTTTTCACTAACATGAAATGAGTTATCATTTTTAACACTTATAACCTTTTCTAAAACCTTATTCAAGTCTAAATTTTCACAAGAATTAATATTGTTAATTAATAATTCCTTAACTATTTTAAACAACTCTTCTTCCTTTATTAAATGTGTAGTACATCCAAATTTCCCCTTATTATTACTTGCTGCACAGACATATCCCTTTGAACGTTTCTTATATACTAGCGCTTGTCCACAATCTCCACATTTCAATAATCCAGCAAAGGCATATTTAATTCCAGACTTAGTTCTACTATTACTATTGGTTTCTATAAGCAAGTCTTGTACTAACTCATATGTCTTTTCATCAATTATACTTTTAAACTTTGCTGTAGTCATCCAATTATCTTTATCTTTACTTATTATTTCTTTAAATTCCCCCGAATTTATAAATCCGTTTTTTTGAGTCCTAAATTGACTTAGATTACCACAGTATAATGGATTTTTTAATATAGCAGAAATTGTTTGTTTACTCCATATCTTATTACCTGTTGGTGATGCTATACCTAGTTTAGTAATTTTATCTGCAATATCATTTAATGTTAACCCTAAAATATAATCTTCGAAAATTAATTTAACTATATCTGATTTAATTGATTTTTCTACTCTCAATTCAACTATCCCATTACTGTTCCTATACCTCTCTAATCCAAAGGGCGCCTTTGAACCAATATAACTCCCTTTTCTAGCCATGCCGTTTAATCCTCTTCTTGTTTTTACAGAACTTGCTTTTACATAATCTTGTGCTACATTGCTTATTGCTTCAATTTCTGAATATGCCTTCATAGAATTTATTATTGAATTATCCATATCTATATATAATAAATTTGCTGAACCACCATTATATAGCAAGTTCATGTTATTGTTTGTTAATCTTCCTAATCTATCAATGTGAGTTGTTATTATACAATTTATCTCTCCTGCTTTTAAAGCCCTTAACATTTCTGTATAACCAGCCCTCTTATCATTAGCAGTTCCTGAAACCCCATTATCATAATACTCTGTTATATCTTCTTCCTCTAACTCTAAGTCTTCTGCAAAAAATCTAAGATTATCTAATTGTTTAGTAATTGCAATATCATCTTTTTTAGATACTCTAGCATATATACCAACTTTAACTTCATTATTTTCATTCTCCTTATAAAATGACCAATTTCTATAATTCCCTACCTTTACTCCTAACTTTTCTAAATTACAAATTAATTCTTTTAACTTCATATTTAATTCCTCCTATGCTGTTTTCTTTATATTCTTTTCATTGTTATTTTCTTTAATTGTATTTACTACAAATTTCTCCATTAAATCTTCTATATCAAATTTATATAAATTTACCTCTTCTACTTTACATTCTTCTATTTTTATTCTTGCCATAATTTTATCCTCCTCTGTTACTTAACTTTTTTACTTTCCGGAAAGTCTTGTAAACAAAGGCTTTATAACCTTTGTATTTATACATAACACGAGTAAAATAAAATCCGCCAAAAATTTTTTATTTTTTTAAAACTTTTTTACTTTTCGTTAAGTCTTGTAAACAAAGCCTCTATAACCTTTGTATTTATACATAACATGAGTAAAATAAAATCCTCTAAAAATTTTTAATTTTTTTTATAAAAAAAAGACCAGGAAACAATACCCTAGTCTTAATCTCATTCTCTAACTATAAATTTACTATATCAACATCAAATTCTTTTAGTTCTTTAATATTAAATTTTATCTGTTCTATTATACTATCTTTAAAATAGAAATCCCAAGCACAATAGATATTATAAATGTCAAGTTAATGCTGTAAGTTTTTGATCATTTAAGAGTGTTGTTTTTAGTTCTCCTCAAAATTAAAATGATCTTTTAATCTATAAGAATTTCCAGTAATAGAAACTACGTGAGCGTGGTGAAGTACCCTATCTAAAATAGCATTAGCTATTATAGGATCACAAAATATTTCATCCCAAGCATTAAAATTTATATTAGTAGTTATAATAGTACTTTTCTTTTCATAACGCATATCTATAAGTTGAAAAAATAGTTTTGAATCTTCTTTATCTATAGGTAAGTATCCTAATTCGTCTATAATCAAAAGCTTGTATTTACTAAAATGCTTAAGCCTTGAATCAAGCCTATTTTCTAAATTAGCTCTTTTTAATTGCTGTAATAAATCATTACATTTAATAAAATATGTGCTACATCTTCGCTTCGCGGCAGCGATACCTATAGAAGTGGACAGGTGAGTCTTTCCAACTCCACTTGTTCCTAAAAATACAATATTCTCTTTTGCTTGTAAGAAGCGTAATGATGCAAAATCTAATATTTGATCTTTATTTATACATGGTTGAAAATTAAAATCAAAGTCTTTAAGTTCTTTAGTGTGGGGAAATGCCCCTACTTTAACCATTGATCTAATCATATTTGCTTCTTTACAATCTATTTCATGAGATGTAAGTTTTATAAGAGTATCAACAAATGATAAATTGTTTTTTGTTGAAAAATCAATAACTTCATCTAAATGATTAACCATTTGCTTTAATTTTAAATACTCTAAATTATTAATTAATTGCATATACGCACTATTAGTTACCATATATTTCTCCTATCACTTTTAAATTATTTTTAGCTATTTCATTCATTTCATATTTAGAATTTTTTAATGTTAAAGAACTAATCTGTAAGTAATGATTATTATGATAATTTAATTTTTGATTTTTAATTTCATGGATAGTAACTAAATTTGTGCTATAATACAAATGTAGTTGATTGTCATATACTTGCAGTTTAAGTTTTTTGCCTATATATTCTGGTGGTACAGAATATTGGTTTGATTTATAAGAAATCATACTTTGGCTATTAACCTTAACACTTGTAGTTATGATGTTGTATTGATTTCTTATTTGTTATGTTGGAAGCGCAAATAAGAAATCTTTTTCTTTTTCTAAGTGTAGAACAGGAATTTTTCCAGTTGAAGTATGGCATGTCCCATTAATTCTGTTATTAAGTTTTGAAATCAATTCATGTAATTCATCAAAGTTGAGAGTACCATTATAAGCTCTAATCTCATCTAGTAATTTCATTGGTGCTTCTACTTTAGCTTTTGTATTCGGTCTACCTGCTATGCAGGGACGTACTTTAAAACCATAATCATCTGCAAACTGTTGAAATTTATTATTTACCTTTCCGCTTTGATAAGTTGTTCTTGGGTGATCCATAACAGTTTTCATATTATCTGTTAATAACTCTTTAGGAACGCCGCCAAAGGCTTCAAATGATTCATTTAAAAATGAAAATAATATATCTTGTGTTTTTTCTAATGATAATCTATAAATTCTAAACCTTGAATATGACAGTATTAAAACAAATATATTTATGTTAATAACTTCACCGTTGCTTAAAACAAAATCAATATTTTCTTTCCAATCTAATTGTGCTTGTTGTCCCTTATCCGTTTCAAATCTCATAGTAGATTTATTAGATATGTAGCCTTTTTTTCTACGTTTAAAATAGTCATTAAACTCAATATTATTAGATATGTATCTTCTAAAAGAAGATTTTGCACAGTCTAAGCCATGGTTATCTTTAAGATATTGCCATAGAACACGCTTATAATAGAATACTTGAATTGACTCTTCATTCAAAAGAGATTGTATAATAGGCTTAAAATCATCAATTGGTGATTTTCGATTTCGAGTTGATGGCTTAACATATCCATTTAAATATTTGCCTACGGTACGGGCATCCACGCCAAGTTCTCTTGCAATTTGACTTTTATTAACTTTCAAATTATTTACCTCCATAATTACTTTTAATTTATGAAGATCTACTAAACTATTAGAGCATGTAAATAATTTTGTGTAAACTGAATAAGGGAGACTTCTTCTTGGCGATAATTAAGCTAATAATTAATTACCAGGAAGGAGTCTTTTATTATGTCAGATTTATCAAAAGAATTATTAAGAGCTTATATTAATGAACAAAATTTCACTAATCCTAACGAGGTTCTATCTTCATTAAAAGAATTATTTAAGGATGTATTACAAGAAGCTTTAGAAGCTGAGTTAGATGAAACTCTTGGGTACGGAAAGCATGAAGTAAGTGAAAAAGTGAATAGTAGAAACGGATACTCCAAGAAAACAATTAAGACAGAACTAGGAGAAATATCATTAAATATACCTCGCGACCGCAACGGCGAATTTGAACCACAAATAGTACCAAAGCATCAAAGAAACGTTAATGGCATAGAAGATAAGATATTATCCCTTTATTCTAAAGGAATGACTACTAGAGACATATCAGAGCAAATAAAGGAACTATATGATGTTGAAATAAGTGCTGAAACAGTATCTAATATAACTAATAGAATTTTACCATTAGTGTCTGAATGGCAGAATAGACCCCTAGAAAAGACTTATTCATTTATTTTTATGGATGCTATTCATTATAAGGTTAGAGATGATAAACGCGTGGTTGTTAAAGCTGCATATGTAGTTATAGGCGTTGATTTAGACGGAAATAAAGAAGTTTTAGGAATATGGATAGGCGCTAATGAAAGTAGTAAATTTTGGCTTTCAGTACTTAATGACCTTAAGAATAGAGGAGTTCAAGATGTTTTAATATTCTGTGTAGATGGGTTAAATGGCTTCAAAGAAGCTATCGGAGCTACTTTCCCATTTGCTAAAATTCAAAGATGCATAATACATCAAATAAGATCAAGTATGAAGTATGTACCTTATAAAGATAAAAAAGCTTTTGTTGCTGATTTAAAAACTATTTATACAGCTGTAACCGAAAGCGAAGCTATGGAAAATCTTATAGATGTAAAAGAAAAATGGGTTAACAAATATCCTAATGCAATAAAAAGTTAGGAAGACAATTGGGATAACTTGAGTACGTTCTTCGAATTTTCACCATATATAAGAAAAATAATTTATACAACTAACGTTATCGAAAGTTTAAATAGCCAATTTAGAAAAGTTACCAAGACTAAACTAATATTTCCTACTGATGAAAGCCTATTAAAAATGTTATATTTAGCTACTGAAAGAGTTCATGCTAAATGGACTAGAAGTTATGCAAACTGGGATTTAGTTATCAATGAATTAAAAATAATATTCTCCGATACTTTTTCAAAAGGAGCATAAAAAAAACTTCAACAAAGGTTTCCCAATGTCAAAGTTCTTTTAAAAGAAATCTTCTATCTACTTATATTATTCACCTTAATTGGTGAATATATACAATGACTTGAAGACACAATATAAATCAAAATTTCTTTAATTATTTCTAAGAAGAAATTTCAGATACACAAAGTTTTTTACAGCCTCTAAATATCCTATAAATTCACAGTATTAGTCAAAGAACAATAATAAAGTGCTAAAGTTATATCTCTAGCACTTTATTATTATCATTTTAATTTTAGTAAAAATTCTTGAAGAGATTTCACTTGTTTTTCATTTAGTAATTTATCATCTAAAATCACTCTTATACCCTTTAATTCCGTAGTAATAAATACTATCTTCCTATCAAGTATATCTACTCCTAGCACTTCTTGTATTCTTTCTATAACACTTGTAGTAGGATTTGTTTTTACCCCATTTTCTATCCTACTTAAATAGGATTCAGATACTCCTGTTAATTCTGATAACTCTTTTAATGTTATATTCTTATTACACCTTATTTGTTTAATATATTTTCCTAAAACCATAAATAAAGACCTCCATATAATTTTTCATATTATATAGAAGTCTTTTATTGTTTTTCAAAATATTATTTATATTTATACTTGAAATGAAAATTTACACTTCGGATAATTTCCACAAGAAACGAATGGTCCATACTTTCCATATCTTCTTATTAGATTACCATCACAATATGGACATTTTAACTCTTGCAGTGATTGTTTATTATCAAATATATCAGGTTCAATAACAGCCTCTCTCATTATTTGAGTATATATTTCAAGAGCCTTTTCTTCACCAGTTAAATATATATATTTAAACATTAATGTAATATTTTTATAATCTTGTGATCCTGCATTATATATTATAAACTTAGTTAAATCATTTATTGACCCTGAATTATTATTTATAGATTCTTTTATTTTATAACTATACCTGTTATTGCTTGTACAATATCTCTCTATTACCTCTTCATAGTTATACTCTACATTCAACTCTCTTTTCTCTCTATCTTGAAAAACTTCTTTTACTGTTTTTTCTAACTTTAATTTTCGTTCTGTCTCTTCCAACTCACACATTCTTTCATGATATCTAATAAACCTTATATTTTCTCTATTATATTTTTCTATAAAATCACATACTATTTTACCTTCTGTATTAATAGTAACATTTTTCAGTTTATAAGGCTCAACAAACAATTCATCAAATGTATTTTTACTATCAAATTTATCTACATAATACATATTTTTAGCCAGTATAAATTCATCTTCGTCTACGTCTATATATATTGCTACTTTCTCTAATTCATTTAACATTATTTGCTGAAAAAATGGTACTTCTATCTGTTTTTCTTTATTATTTAGTATTTCTTTTTTACCAGATAATAACCAAAGTACCCTTATTCCCTGATTATCATATTCCATTTGACGGTCCTGCCATTCTAGTATATCTAATGCTGTTCTTTGATATTCTATTGCTAACTTGTTACCATCTTCAAATTCGCAGTATATATCACATCTTCTTTTATTACTAAATCTATGATTGATATATATTTTACCTGTAGGATACATTTCTTTCAAATATGAATATAAGATCATTTTTCCTTTTCTATGTTGCTCTGTTTCTTTAAATCCATCATTAACATACTCACACTTTTCTTCACTATTCTTATGTGAAAAATGTGGTATTTTAACTCTTGGATCTTTTATATTTAAAACAACTTCTCTTCCACAATCAGGACACCTTAACTCCCCAAGTTTACCTGCAATTCTTAATACTTTAACCAATTCATAGTTTAATGCATAATTACTATTTGTAACGTCATATGCACATAGCATTTCACCCTTATACTCACAAATCTCCATACCTACTTCCCCCTAAAGACCTTGTCTTATATCACTAATAATCTCATTAATACATTTGTTTAAATATAATTGAAATCTAGGATCATCCTTAAACTCAATGCCTTTTTCGGTATATCTAACTGTATATTCCTCTACTATATCAACTGAAACTAAATTAATTAATTTATCTTGTAATTCCTTCTTTTCACTTTCTGATGCATTTTTTAACATAGCAAGCAATTCTGGTATTTTTGCCTTCTCCTCAACTAATGGTATATTAACTTCTATTTTCACTAAATCATCCATTACCTCTGGCTCTCCATTATCATCATAATCAATACCCTGTATCCATTTGTCACGCTCTCCTGTACTTGATGATTTTACTGTTGTTAAGCCAAAACTATCATACCTACTACTCTTATTATCCTTATATTCCTTATTACTATCTATAAGATATTTATTACTTAATAAGTATTCCGACAATGCTACTCTAACCAAGTCATGTTTTGTAAGCATTTTGACATCACTTAATTCTTCTAATGCTTTATCCATACTTTCAGTAAGTCTTGTACTAAATGCTATACTCTTCTTTTCCTTTGCCATACAAACACCTCTTTTACCATTTATATGTACATTTTAATACTAAAAGTTTCTATTTGCAAGATTTTGTATTCAAATATCAGTATTATTTTTTATTTTTATAATTTGTATGCAATTGCATACTTTTTAACTTATAGATATAACATTAAGATAATTTTTTAGTAATTCTTTTTTTATTTTAATGCAACTATTTTTTATTTTTGTTCACTTATTTTTCCTTGTACAATCTATATTCGTTAAAACCCAATCTTTATTTATCTAATGTTCTATATTTATTTTTCTAAATCAAAACTTAATTTTTTCATATGAAAAGTTAAGTTTTGTATTTTTTTAAATAAAAAGACCTTAAAGCCCTTATATCAAGCACTCTAAGATCCAATTTTACTATATTTATTTTATAAGTATTATTTTATATTTTTACCTCTTAATCCCAAATACTAAATTCTTATTCCTATCTATGTACACGTCAAAAAAAGACTGAACAATAAAGAAAGTGATATGAAAAGTAATGAAACGCTCATGAATAGCGTGTTTCGGATATATAGAGTGGTTGAATTAGTAAAATAAAGATTGGCTAAAAAATGAGGTTATTCCTTCAATCCTATTCAATAAAATTCAATAAAAAAAAGCAGATCAAGTACTGTTCAATATGCTTTCAAGCCTCTATTTTCAATACCTTTTCTGCTATCTTCTCTTTGTTCAATCTTTTTTCTTCTAGTTATTCTTTTTTTGGTTTGTCCATGGTAGTAATATGTTTATAAGTATATGTTGTAAGTTATTTAATATTAGTTAACCTATAAATGATATACTAGGTATTTTTTAATATTAAGATTATACTCACCAACATCATTTTAACTTTTTAGAGTTTGTCCCCCCTAAATTCCTAAGTTATAATTATAATTTTTTCAAAAACTAATCTAAAAAAGATATTCTGATAACTTATCCTATCTATTATTTTGCATTTTCTAATATAACTCCATACATCTTTACTTTATGATTAAATGAATTTTTTCCACCTTCTAAATAATTGATTATATGATTAGTTATAACCTCATCCGATGGATATCCCATCTTTTCAACCCATCCTCTATTACCATCAGAATTCATAACTATTACCTCTTCTGCATCAGCATTAGTCACTATTGTTGAACTATGCGTCACTACAATTACTTGACGACTATTTTTTACTGATTTCAAACTATTTACTAATGTTTTATAAATATATATATTATCTAAATTATCTTCTGGTTGATCTATTATAAGCGGTGTAGTATCACCAGTAATTCTCCCAAAATTAAATACGAATGTTAATAGTGCAACAACTTTTTGTCCTAACGATAACTCTCTCAAATCTTTAAAAATAATAGCGTTATTTTTAACATCTTCCTTAGAATTAATATTAAACTTCAAATTAAAATTATCCATAACCTTGAAGCAATTTATTATACTGCTTCTAATAAGTGAATCATTTTCCTTAATCCTTTTAAATATCTCATTATAAATAATTTTTCTATTTTCATTATTAATTGAAACTAGACCTTTTTCTACAGTATGATAACTTTCATTTAAAGTTTGAAATTTTTCTATTGGCAATATCTTATTCATAACTGTAAATTTCTTATTTAATATTAGATCTAACACTTCAAAATAATTTCTAAGTCTTATTAACTCTGAAAAATAATCTTGAACATTTTCCCAAGTTAACAATGTATTATTAATATGCTTATCCTTAAAATAACTGTTATCCTCCACTTCAAATATCTTAATAAAATCATCAAAATATAATCTGATATCATTCATTGGTTCATACTCTATATTTAGAACTTTACTATTTAAATCATTAAATTCTTTAACAACTTCTTGAAACCCAACTCGTCTCTTCTCTATCATCTTTAGTATATTATCTAAATTATCCCTGATAACTTTTAATATCCTTGTTGATGATGCAACTGTTACCTCTTTTATATATCTATTAATTTCATCATACTGAACATTGTATCTAATTACATTTTCAATATAACCTGAAATTTGTTTAGTACTAATTTTTTCTACTAATTTATTTATATTATATCCACGTCTAAAGACCTTCTTAAATAATTGTGCTATATTTTTATCATCTACCCTAATGTATCGTCTCCTTCCATTTATATATATAACTTTAAATACATTATACCACTGTGGTTTTAATTTATATGTATTATTATATTCATAATAAGAATTTCTCAAAATAGTTGGTACATTAATATATGATCCTCTTAAAGATATTTGCGGAATAAATTCTATTAAATATTCATCGTCATTATCAACAAATAAAGAAAAAATCTTTCTATGCATAGATATGTAATTTAACAACTCCCAATTATCACACTCCATAGAATAAATAGTTTCTAAAATATTTAATATTGTACTTTTCCCTGTTCCTCTTCCACCTATAATACAATTTAAATCTTTTGAAAAATCAATAATCAATTCCTCACATTTCTTATCTCTTTGATTAGGATTACATCCTAAAAATCCATCTTTTCCTGCTTGAACTACTAATCCTTTTATATACTTTTTTACTGGTTGTTGCTCTTGTGTATAAATACAAACTTGATGATTTAGGAAGGCTTTTTTAAGTGATTTAAAGTGTAAATTACTCATTTTTATCCATGTATTCTTAATTCCTATTTCATTAATTTCATGTGAATCCCCCTCGTAAACTATTGCTATATCAGAGATATCATTTCTAAATTCTCTTACTCTATTCTTTTCTCTATTTAACTTTTCAATATTAGTTAATCCTATTCCATTTAGCCATTTATTATTTAATAGTTTTTGCTTATACGCAGCATTTCCTAAAAGATCTGACGTATTAATATGAGCAATATATGTAATAGCATTATGATTTTTCATATCTTCTATTATTTTTCTAGTATCATAAAAAGATCCTAGTTCTTTCTGTAATATAATATAATCTAGATATTTCTCAAGATCTTCAATTCTTTTTTCATCATATATTATCATTAAATGATTTCTATCTGAACATGAGACTTCTACGCCTAAAAATAATTTAATTAATTTCATTTTATTTTTATAATTATCATCAAAATACTTTTTTATTGCATAATTTAACTTTTCATAGCCGCGAATTGTATTATGATCACTTACTACAGCAATCTCTATACTCTCTTTATATAATTTATATGCTATTGTCATATATGCCATATATTCTTTAAACGAATCAAATGGCACGTTTTTCTCCTTTAAATTCTCTCTATATTTATCTGAATTAAAACTATCCCAATCATTTAATATTGATTCATATGTATTATCTGATAAATATCCAACCTTATATGAATAATCAACAACTTGTCTAGTTGTCAAATTTGAGTATAAATATTTTCCTTCTAAATCTTTCTTTTCTTCTTCATTTTCTATATAAAATCTATAGCAATTTGACTCTGGTGTATGTATGTGTAATTCAACCTTTCTTAATTGCCCATATTTTTTCCTAGAAGAATTTATTTTATTATATACCTCATTTAAAAATGGTTCCCTTTCACTGTAAGCATTCTTCATCTATTAACCCCTCATTTATTTATCTATTATACGATACCCTTCTTATTAGTTTATTATTAAGTTATATTTCCTAGCATACAAATTCATCTGCATCGCTATTTTCTATTCTTCTAGTCTCCTCTGACCATAGACCAAGATACAACTCATCCTCATCAGATGTTTCTAATGTAAAAGTTGTCTTTGTACTCCCTATACTCATAAACTCATCTGCATCGCTATTCTCAACCACTGCTGTCTCCAACGTTGGTCCTTGTTATCTAAATTCATCTTCATCACTATTTTCTATTGTTTCTGTTAAAATTGTCCTTCCATTACCTATAACTTTATGTTTTAAATTACTATCCCTATAAGATACTTGTGTAACCTCATCATAATAATTATTATTTATACCTTCATAATCACAAACCCTTGAAAACTTGCTTAATATATGCTCTCTCATCTCTAATCCTCCACCATTATTATTTTAATTTTGTTTCTTTCTCCATCATCACTATCTTTTAATAACACTACATCATTCTTGCTTTTAAAAATATTAAAATAATTTATTATCGCCTTAAAAGATTCATCTTTTAAAATTTCATCACTATTATAAATCACTAATACTTTTGTCACAGCATTATCAGGTATCTTTTTATTTATTGTATTTATTACTTCTATAGTCTCTTTATCTTTATTCTCTAATTTATTAAAATCTATTTGATATATAGTTTGGGGTGCTGATACTTGTTTATATTGATTATTTAATATACTTAAATAACTACCTATCACAAGTATGCCTGTACATATAACTGCCCCCCTAATATATGTCTCTATGTTTTTAACAAATGTAACTATCCTATCTGTGCTTGTTTTTATGCTTTGATAGTCTAAATAGTATGCCATTATTATTCCCTTTTTTTTATTACCTCTTTTTAAATCTGAATATCTTTGCCTTTTGTGTCCACTTACCTTATTTACCTGCAATAACAATACACAAATATTCGCAATAATATAAAATAAAATTACTGTTAATAACTTAATCATAACGTTGGCTTTTATAAACATTTCTACTTTATAGAATACTAATATTAATGGAATTAATGCTAAAATTATTGTAGTATATGTATTTACCTTATTATACGAAATACCATTCCTATTATTTTGACTTTCAATTTGATATAACAAAAACTCCTTATCTTCCTCAATTTCTAAATTATTATTTAAATATTCTTCCTGAATGTTAGTTAATCTATCTATTTTCTCATCAGTAAAAGTAAAAAAGTCATGTAGCCTTATTCTATATTTCATATTAAAATGAAGTCTATTATTCTTTATTTTAAAAGTTAAAAAATAATATTTATATGCTCCAAAATTTAATGAAAATATGCTTACTCTAAGCCTTTCTCTAAAGTCTTTAATCCCCTCTTCATTTGTTCCAAAATTCTCATCATCTGAAATACATAAAATAGGGCTATAAGATAAAATTAAAAGTATAAAATTTAATATAATCTTCATCACACTATCCCCCCTAAGTAATTTATTATTTCATTAGATATACTTAATCCTATTTTTTCTTCTAACCATAGCCATTGACCATTTGGATTTACTTCTAAAAAAATATAGTCATTATTTTCATTAACTATAAAATCAAATGCTCCAAAACTTAACTCCATAATATTCATCATTTCTATACACTTGGATTCAATATCTTTAGGTATACTAATAAGTTCATATTCATTATTAATTTGATCAATCCTCCAATCAACAGAATTAAATGCCTTTATCTTAACTGGAAAAACTTTATTATTTATAATTGTAACCCTTACTTCATAACTCTTTTTTACATACTTTTGTACGTATAGTGGTGTTAGAGATATGTCTTCTTCTATATCCCTATCTACTTTCGAGGTCTGAATTATTTCACATCTATCTCCATTAACTACCTTTCCTGTTGTTAATGGTTTTATAATTCCTTCCTCTCGAATGATTTCATTTATATCATTAACCGACGTTCCTATTGATGATTCTGGGAATTCAAATCCTACCTTACTAGCAATTTTAATTTGATATACTTTATTTTCAGTTTTCTTCAATATGCTAGGTCTTGATAGTACATTTCCATCGAAAGCATCTACGATTCCATTAATATATGAAATTATGTCCCTTGAAATCATACTGTGATAAACTCCACTATATTCCGATAAGTTTGGTAATATAGGCTTTCTATAATATATAGAATCTATTTCATCTTCTCTAATTTCCCATTGGCTACTTTTTATTGTGAAACCACCTTCAAAACAAACATTAAATTCATACTTATTAAATCTATCTACATTTACTCTATAGAAAATGTATTGTTTATTATATTTGTTTATAATGTAATCTACTGTATAATCTACTGAACTAGTAAAAATTAATATTCTCCTCATACTACCTCCCATTATAATTATTCCCTATATTTTACCACAATTTTCATTATTTCTGTATTCTAATTACTTCACTTACTAAATATTTTCTATTAATTTAACAAAAGAACTAGATATAATCCAATATACCTAGTTCTCTATCTTATTTATTATTACAAGTGTTTATTTATAAATCCTACTATATCTACAATATCATTTTCAATTAGTTTACCAATTATATGAGTATAGTTTGTTAATTCTTGTCCTTCCTTTGTTTGATTATTTTGCTCCCATGCTGCCATACAACACACTCCATTTTGATCAAATTCATACATTATAGCGGAACACTCTATATCCTTTACCTCAACTAAATATCTATCAAAAATATATTCAAAACTATCATCATACGCAAATTCACCTAGATATTGAACCTTATATTTTTTTGTTTCTAAACTCTTTCTCATCATTATACATCTCTCCTTAAACTATTTTATATTTATTATCTAACATCAAAACAACACCAAAATTTTTAAGTAATTTTCAACATAATATCATCTCCTTTTAAACTTATACTTATATATCACACACTTTTTATTTTTTCTTCCAAAAAACATAAAAGTTTTTTATTTATTTTTTAAAACTGTGTTATATATGGCTATCAAAAGAAAAAGGAGATGGTCAATGTGAATACTATCAAAAAAAAATATAAATAATGAAATGAAAAAATTAAATGATTTAAAAAATATCCCTACAGGTGAAAACTATATTCTGAACTATATAAATTAGGATATAGATATAGAGAGTTAGGTACCGGTCGCAGTTCTCATATATGTAGCCATACCATAGCACCTCTTAATATAAACAGTAAATTTTATCTATCCGGTGAATACTTAGTTTTTGGTCTATGTAATTATCAGTACCCTCTTAAAGGGTGAGTTTATCGTGGGTTTGTTAAGAAAATTATAGATTAAAAGAAAAGATGAGGGATCTCTCCCTCATCTTTTACATACATTTAAGTGCAACATACCATATTTTCGTAACTCCACCAAATTCGTTATTTTATTGTTTTAATTATCTTATTTTTAATATAGTAACTACCTCCTTTTAATCAATCCCAATCTGTATTTCTAATTAATCTCATTACATCTCTCTTTTTATCGAATACCTCTTCATTTAATGTATTAATTTTTTCTTCTATAATATTTTCATCTATATAATAACTTTCTATAGTCATAAGACCACCTTTTAAAATATATCTATATAATTGATATTCTTCCTCTACTATACTAGTAATATCATCTATTACACATCCATTATTATATATATATTTATCTAATCTTAATGCCTCAAATAATTTAAAATTTTCAATATTATCATTTAATAAAGCCGTTAATATATGATCATTTAGATATACCTCATCAAATAACAATGTTGTATCTGTACACATTGAAAACAGCATAATCCCATCTACATTTTTAACATCATATAAATTCATAATTCCATATTTACTATTAAATAAATATGAGAGAAATTCCTCTCTAGAGGTTCCATAATTTATTATAACAAATCCTAAATTAATAGTATTTAAGTCTGTTTTTTTGCATTTCTCATCTATTCTTTTTATATTTTTCTTCAATTGTCTATAATTACTACTTAAAATTTTAACCTTATTGAGTTTTATTATGTTATATTCCTCAATTGGTCTATTAAAATAAGATTTTATAAATATATCTCCATCCTTTAATTCTCTAACGTCCAAGTTATCTTTACTAAATGGATCACAATCAAGTGCTTTAACCTCAATGTTTATTTCCTTATTGCCAATAATAAAGGTATACTCAAATCTTTTATTATTTGCACCTATTGTTTCATATTTTATTGTTTTAAAATCCTTATACAAATCACTCTTAAAAAATATACTAGTTAACATATAAAAATATATCATAAATTCACTTAGGTTCTCATTAAAAACTTTAATACTAAATACACCCTTATACATTGATTTTAACTTTTTATTAATAAAATCATTCATTATCTCTACATTACCTAGATATTTTTTACCTATAAAATTACAATATGCTATTGAAAATAACATTTCATCAAAGATAAACTCATCTCTCAAGAACAAGTGCCCTTTAGGATAATCCGTTTTAATTATCTCCAATATATCATATGCTGATTTTAAAATCTCCTCATAACAATAAAGTTTGTTCATATAAAATCTTTCATATAGAACTGGATATCTATCTAAATTACTCCATATTCTATTAGTTATAATGATGCCCCTAATCTTTTTATTCATAATTACCTCAACAAATTAAACTTTTAGTATATTGCAACTTAATTTTACCATATTTTTCTTTATATTTTGCTTTATGTTCTTTTAAATCTAAGAATATATTTTATTAATCTTTTTCTGATATTTTTTCCATATCAATAATTGCAATTATAATAATTTCAATTATTTTAAATACCACGTAAATTAAATATGCTCCCCCAATATACTCAAATATTCTATTTGCTGTTATTACATATACTATATAAAAACTAAAGTATTTTAAAACTGAATTTCTAATCTCTATATAAATAAATTCCTCTTTATTCATTATCCTAAACCCCATTTATAACTTTTTTTCATATGCTGACTTGTTTTATCTAACATTGCTATATTATTTATTAAGTTACCTTCTTTTCTTTTTGCTATTCAAAAATACTGTATATCCTATACCTAATTCTAAAATGTACTTCATATGATTGTTATTTTATTTTGTAAATCAATCTATCCACTTCATTAATTTAAAACATAAATATTAATCTAATTTTATTTTGTAAATGACCTATAGCGTCTAATAACGAGTCTCTTTGTTTTGTGGCTCTGTAAAAATATTTTCTCTATTTATGCCAGTTAGCTCTAATCTTATTTTATCCAAATAATCTTTGTTTGTAACTACATAAATATTATCCTTCTTAATTAAAGGAACTACTCTATCTACTGTATTTTCTAAAAAACTTTTGTTATTTATAAGTCTTAAAAACTGCTTTGGTTGATTTGCTCTTGATAGAGGGTAAAGCCTTGTACCTTTTCCTCCAGCTAAAATTAGCCCGTATATCACGAATTTTCAACTCCATGTAATACTATACTTCATCATATGCGGTCTATTGTCATTTTGTGAAATATTTAGTCCCATATGGAAGTCTACTCCTTTGATTTTATGATTTATTTTTTAATTTTAGAATTTATATATTGACTTTTTCAAATTGTAGTTTTACAATTTTCTTATACTCATATAAAAAGTTTTCTTTATTAAGAGGGAGTAGTAGTAAATATAACATCAACATTCGCGGTGTAAAAGACCTGGTGTTATATACCAATTTGGTTACGAGACTTTTAATATAATTTTCAAAATTTTTGAAGATTATATTAGGAGTCTCTTTTTATATACTTATATTTAAAAGACAGCCTATAAATCAATGAAATTATGTTTGGAGGAAATTCTTATGAAAAGATTCTTTTCAAAATCTGTTGAAGAAACTTTAAAAGACTTTAATGTTTCTAAAAGTGGACTTAATACTAATAAAATCCAAGAAAATTTAAAAACTCATGGTTATAATGAGTTAACAGAAAAGAAAAAACAAAGCTTATTAGAAGTATTTTTAAACCAATTTAAAGACTTGCTTGTATTCATATTAATTATAGCCGCTATTATATCTATGGTTACAGGAAATGTTGAAAGTACATTGGTTATATTTGCAGTAATAATATTAAATGCAATTTTAGGAACAGTTCAACATTTTAAAGCTGAACAATCTCTAGATAGTTTAAAGGCCCTTTCATCCCCTTATGCAAAGGTATATAGAAACGGTATTAAAGAAGAAATATTATCTAAAGAAGTTGTTCCTGGAGATATTTTAATATTAGAAGCTGGTGATTTAGTTGCTGCTGATGGTAGAATAATAGAAAACTTTTCACTACAAGTTAATGAAAGTTCATTAACAGGTGAATCTGAAAGTGTTAATAAAACATTAGATATAATTGATAAACCAGAGGTTGCTTTAGGCGATCAAAAAAATATGGTTTTCTCTGGTTCATTAGTTACTTATGGACGAGCTTTAGTTGTCGTAACTAATACTGGTATGAGTACCGAAATCGGTAAAATTGCTAACTTAATGGAACAAACTCAAGAAAAGAAAACTCCTCTTCAAAGCAATTTAGATGACTTTAGTAAAAAACTAGCTATTGGTATCTTAGCTATTTGTGCTTTAGTATTCATATTAAGCCTTTATAGAGGAACTCCTATAATAGATTCATTAATGTTTGCTGTTGCCTTAGCAGTTGCTGCTATCCCTGAAGCATTAAGTTCTATTGTTACAATAGTTTTAGCTTTAGGTACACAAAAGATGGCTAAAGAAAATGCCATTATAAAAAAACTTAAAGCCGTTGAAGGTCTTGGTTGTGTGTCTATAATTTGTTCTGATAAAACAGGTACACTTACACAAAATAAAATGACTGTTAAAAAAGTTTATGTTGATAATAAACTTATAGACGGTGAAGATTTAAATTTAGAAGAAAGTACTCATAACTATTTATTAAAAAGTTCAATTTTATGTAATGATTCTACTTCTAAAAATGGCACAGAAATTGGGGATCCAACTGAAGTTGCTCTTGTTAACTTAGGTCATAAGTTCTCTTTAGATGAATTAAATGTAAGAAATGAATTTAATAGATTAAGTGAATTACCTTTTGATTCAGATAGAAAACTAATGAGTACATTACACAGCTTTGATGGAAAATGTTTAATGTTTACTAAGGGTGCATTTGATGTACTTTTAGATAGAGTTAAATATATTAAAACCTCATCTGGAGTTCATGAAATTTCTTATGAAGATAGACAAAACATAATTAATACAAATAAACAACTTTCTCAAAGTGGTTTAAGAGTTTTAGCATTTGCATATCGAGAACTAGAAAATGTACATGAATTATCATTAAATGATGAAACTTCTTATACATTCATAGGTTTAATATCAATGATTGATCCACCTAGAGAAGAATCTGCTGCTGCTGTTAGAGATTGTATAACTGCAGGTATAAAGCCAATTATGATAACTGGTGACCATAAAATAACTGCATCTGCAATAGCTAAACAAATAGGAATTTTACAAGATGGTGATAGAGCTATAGAAGGTCTTGAACTTGATAAAATGAGTGATAAAGAACTTAAAGATAATATATCAACTATATCAGTTTATGCTAGGGTATCTCCTGAGCATAAAATAAGAATAGTTAATGCTTGGCAAGAAAAAGGTCAAATTGTTGCAATGACTGGTGATGGAGTTAATGATGCACCGGCTTTAAAACAAGCTGATATAGGTATTGCAATGGGTATTACCGGTACTGAAGTATCTAAAGATGCTGCATCTGTAATATTAACAGACGATAATTTTGCTACAATAGTAAAATCTGTTGCTAATGGGAGAAATATATATAGTAATATAAAAAATTCTATTAAGTTCCTATTATCCGGTAATGCATCTGGAATAATTGCAGTATTATATACTTCACTAATGGCACTACCAATGCCATTTGCAGCAGTACATTTATTATTTATAAACTTACTTACAGATAGTTTACCTGCAATAGCTATTGGTATGGAACAATCTCGTAGGGATCTATTAAAAGATAAACCTAGATCAAGTAATGAATCTATACTTTCAAAATCATTTATAAGAGAAATTACAGTGGAAGGATTAATAATAGGTATTTTTACATTAATCGCCTTCTATATAGGTCTAAAAGTAGATAGTTCAGTTGCATCTACAATGGCTTTTGCTACACTTTGTTTAGCAAGATTATTCCACGGATTTAACTGTAGAGGAAATAAGTCTATATTTACTCTTGGTTTATTCACTAATAAATATAGCTGGATGGCATTTGGAGCTGGAGTATTATTCTTAAATTCAGTTTTATTTATTCCATTCCTTCAAAATTTATTTGAAGTAACTCCTTTAACTGGAGGTCAAATAGGCTTTATTTACTTACTAGCCTTCTTACCTACAGTAATAATACAAGCCATTAAAATTGCTAAAGATATTTTTGATAATAAAACTTCTTCACTAATAGAAAGCTCTAATAAAAAAGAAGAAAATCTTGAAAATATAGCTTAATCAATACTAATATAATTTATTTAAGTAAAAAGCAGTGGGAAAAATTAATCCCACTGTTTTTATTTCATTAATAATTTAACAAATTTAATTTTATCTTTATATGGTGCAAATCTAACTGGCAGTTCCATAAAAGTTCCTCTTTTAATTACTGACTTGCTATGAGTAAATGCTTCAAAACTAGCCTTTCCATGATACTCTCCCATACCACTATTTCCTACTCCACCAAATGGTAAATATGAAGATGCCACATGTATAATAGTATCATTTATAGTTACTCCTCCAGCTGTAGTGTTTCTTAAAACTTTTTCTATAGAATCATTATTTTCTGAAAAGTAATATAATGCTAATGGTTTTTCATTACTATTAACATATGTTATAGCTTCATTTATATCATTAAATTCTATTACTGGTAATATAGGGCCAAATATTTCATCTTCCATTATTTTAGCATTATCTTTTATATTCGTAATTATTGTAGGTTCAAAGTACAATGATTCTCTGTCACATGATCCCCCAAAATATATATCACCATCCATTAGATATTTTTCTAATTTATCAATAGTTTTAGAGTTTATTATTCTAGTAAAATCTTTATTTTCTTTTATATTTTCTCCAAATTGAGTTCTTATTTCATTTACTACAGCTTTTAAAAATTTTTCCTTTATGTCCTTATGAACATATAAATAATCTGGAGCTACACAAGTTTGACCTGCATTTAAAAATTTGCCCCAAACTAATCTCTTTGCACTTATATCAATTTTAGCATCCTTATCAACTATACACGGACTTTTTCCTCCAAGTTCTAAAGTTACAGGTATTAAGTTTTTTGCCGCCCTTTCCATTATTATTTTCCCAACGGCAACACTTCCTGTAAAAAATATATAGTCAAACTTTAAATCCAGTAAATAAGAAACTACTTCTTTTCCTCCTAAAGGATTTATTACCCTTATATACTCCTTTTCAAAGTTATCATTAATTATCTTTTCCATTAAAATTGATATATTAACAGTATGCTCTGATGGTTTTAGTATCGCACAATTTCCCCCTGAGATTGCACCTACTAGAGGTGCAACTAATAATTGAAAAGGATAATTAAAAGGTGCAATTATTAAAGTTACACCATAAGGTTCTTTATATATATAACTTTTTGATGGAAAATGTGCTATTGGAGATTTAACTCTTTTTCTTCTACTCCACTTTTTTAAATTTTTAACATGCATATTAATCTCATCATAAACTATACCAATTTCTGTTGCATAGCTCTCAAAAGGAGACTTTCCTAAATCTTTTTCTAATGCATCTATAATTTTATTTTCATTATCCTTTATTAATTTCTTTAATTTTTTCAAACATCCTATTCTAAAACTTACATCTTTAGTATTTCCACCTTCATAGAATTTTTTTTGTTTATTAAAAACATCTAATATCTTCTCCATGATATTCCCCCAATATTTTATTTAATCTAACTAAATGTTATCATAAAGAAAGTTATCTTTAAATATGTCTATAGGAATTTTAAATTCTGGCATACCAGAAGCATATGGTGCTATTTCATAAGCTCCAAAGTGTATTATAATATTACCATCTTCTATATAATAACTTTGATTATCCTTTATTCCATTAAACCCATCCTTACCTGTAAAATAATACTCCGGATGTTTACTAATTTCTTTATTTATTTCAGAGTTTATTTTAGATTTATAATCATACCCTTTCTTAAATAAATCCGCTAATGATAACTCCTTACCACTTTTCACATCTATATTGTATGTTCTTCTTTCTGTTAACCCATGAGCTCCTCCAGTATATTGATAGAACTCTATATAAAAACTGATTAAATTGCATTTATTAGTTACTTGATATAATGCCATTAGCTGATATGGAAATATAGGTTTTTCCTTTTTAGGATTGTCGAAATACTCTTTTGCTATGTCTTCCACATCTTTTATCCACATCTCTGTCCAATTTACAATTTCACTGTTGATAACTTTTTCCCTCTCCTTATCCTCTATTCCATTTATTTGAGGAATTTTGACATCAACCTTCAAATATCCATAGTCTTTGTTAATATCCTTATCCACAAATACTGGACATTCGACAAAATCACCTTCATTATTTATCAACAGACCTTGTGGACAATTGTGGACAACTATTATCAAAAAGGTAAAAACTAATAAAAAGCGTTTAAATATCCTCATTTAAAGATACCTCCTTTTTCTACAAATTATTATAATTAATACTCTGCTTTTATTATTATCTACAGGATTGTTAATAATTATCAACATTACTATCAACATTTTTTGCACAACTTATCCACATGCACCTGTGGATTATGTGCGTAACATACATTTATTTACTTCTAATCCAATATATATTTTTTACTATTTTTCATGAACCTATTGCTATTAGTGACTTTGATGCTTGTGGATAACTTTTATTAACAAAATGTATTTTTCTATTTTTAATTAAATTTACGTATAAAAAAGCTGGAGTTTAGTTTTTATTACTAAACTCCAGCTTCCTTAGTCTTTACTGATGTGGATATTAACTCACTTAATTTCTTTAACTCTTTTGGAGTAAGATCTCTCCATTCTCCAATCTTTAACTCTCCAATAGATATATTCATAATTCTTATTCTTTTCAGCTTAACAACTTTATATCCTAATGCTTCACTCATTCTTCTTATTTGCCTATTCATTCCTTGAGTTAATATTATTCTAAAAGTATTTGGCCCTTCTTTTTTTACAAAACATTTTTTAGTTACAGTTCCAAGTATTTTTACTCCACCGCTCATATTTCTTATAAATTCATCATTTATAGGTTTATCAACTGTGACTATATATTCTTTCTCATGATTATTTCCTGCTCTTAAAATTTTATTAACTATATCTCCATCATTAGTTAGTAAAATTAATCCTTGAGAATCCTTATCCAATCTTCCAATTGGAAATATTCTTTTTTGGTGATTTACAAAATCAACAATATTTCCTTTTATTTTATGTTCTGTTGTACATGTAATTCCTACTGGTTTATTTAAAGCTATATATACAAGATCATCTACTTTTTTTATTAGCTTTCCATCTACCTTCACTTCTTGATCTTTAGAAACTTTTGTACCCATAGATGCTTTAACTCCATCTATTGTTACTCTACCACTTTCTATAAGCCTATCTGCTTCTCTTCTTGAACAAATTCCTGTTTCACTAATATATTTGTTTAATCTTATTTCTTCAGCTCTATCAGCATGTATTATTATGTTTTTATTCTTGCCTTGTTCCATTTTTACCATCCTTTTATCTATGGATTTAGTATATTTTCATTCCCTGAATTATTAAATTTTGCTGATATATGATTTTTATTCATAAAAGTTTCAGTTTCTTCTAGAATTCCATATTTTAATGGTTTTCCTGTTACAGTAATAGATATTCCACTGTCTAAAATCATTTCATTTTTTATTGCATAATCTAATATATTCACTACTGCATTATCTATATTTTCATCTTGTATATTAACAATATTTATTAGTTCTCTACCTTTTTTAGTTCCACTTGAAGCTCCTATAACCTTATTAAAAGAATTAATTTCAAGCTTGATTTGAGATGTAGTTTCTATAATTACAGTACTATATGTAGATGTATATTTTAATCCTATAGTTGTAGCCACTAATATAATTAATGTTAATAATATTGCTAATTGAAGCTTATAATCTCTTATAGTCTTAATTTTTTCTCCTGTAATCTCTTCTCCTATTTTATTTTCTTCTAACTTCTTAACTTGCTTAAACTCTCCTGTCGCTGTTAATATTGTAACGTTTTTAAATCCCTTTGCTATTATTATCCCTTTATATTGTTTTTGAGATAAATCTTCTTTAATTTCATCTACACCCAGTATATTTATTGCATCTTCTACCTTTAAGTAATCTTGAATATTTTTAAATTTAGGATTAGAAAAAATTATTACATAGGTTAAAATATAATCTTTCCATTTCTCTAAAAAATTTCTTGCTATAGGAATTCTTTTTGTCATTCTATTTATAGGTAGTTTATTCTTTTCATTTATATAATCAAATAATTCTATATCTTCTACTATAAAATAAGCTATATTTAATAAAGTATTTCTTATTCCATATTCAGGGCTATCTGTAACTAAATCTTTGATTATTATTTTCTTTTCAAATAAATAACTATTTAATTCTTCAATTTCAGCTGCTCTTCCTTCAATATCAGACCCATTAACTAAAGTAAGATTAGTTCTTATACTAAATTTATATTTATCTTTTTGAAACTCACTCATCCTATACCCCCGTCACTATATGTCCTTAGTCGATATTAGTTTACCTTTTACTATTACTCTTTGTTTTGCTCCAACTGTACAAGTTATTAGTGTAATAGTGGCTTCTTTTGTATTATCTAAGACTTCAATTTGCTCTGGATCTACAATAAAATTATTATCTATTTCATAAGTAAATTCTTTACCTTTTGTTTTTATTATAACCTTATCTCCTGATTGAACCTTATATAAATTAACAAATGCCTCTGAGTAATTAGATATTCTGTGACCTGCTATAGCAAAATTTCCTTTTTCACCAGGCTTAACTGAAGTATCAAAATGACCTAAATAATATTGTAATATATCATCTGTTACTCCTTCAACTAATCCTTGTGATAAATTTATACTTGGAATTTCTACTAACCCAACAGGTTTATAGCCATTTACTGATTCTTCCTGCTTTTCTTCTAATGGTTCATTAGATTCATCTTTTATAACCTCTTGTAATACTTGTTTAAGTTCCTCCTGTTTCTTGCTTGTTTGAATCTTTCTGTAAACAACTGAAACTATTAAAGTTAAACCAACTATTATAAGTATTAATCCTATACCACGTCTAAACTTTTCTTTCACTAACCATGCCCCCTATAAACATTTATATTTTTTTTACATATATTATATCATAAAGGTCATACACTTTTTATTATAATAAATTATTTTAAAGCCCATCAATATCATTGAGAGGTTATTTATGAATAAAAAAATTATTTATGTTGATTTTGTTTTTAGAAGAAAACGAATCTCATCAAAAAAATTACACTTTCTTTGCTCAATAAATATAAAACTTAAAAACTTATTTCAATACTTTTTAAGAAAACAAAAGAAAAATATCAACTCTAAAATCTATCCTTTTAAAAAAGTATTATAATATATTTTTTTAATTTATGATAAAATAAATCTATAATTTGACTTAGAGGTGATAGAATGAGAATTGGATTAGGATATGATGTACATCGTTTAGTAGAAGAAAGAGATTTAATATTAGGTGGGGTTAGAATTCCCTATGAAAAGGGTTTACTTGGTCATTCTGATGCTGATGTTCTTATACATGCAATTATGGATTCCTTGTTAGGTGCAACTGCTTTAGGTGATATAGGTAAACATTTTCCAGATACTGATGAAAAATATAAAGGAATTTCTAGTATAGAGCTTTTAAAGGAAGTTGGAAAATTATTAGAAGCTAATGGGTATTTAATAAATAATATTGACTCAACAATTATTGCACAAAAACCTAAAATGTCTCCTTATATACAAAATATGAGAGAAAATATCTCAAGTGCATTAAATATTAATATAAATCAAATAAATGTAAAAGCAACTACTGAAGAAGGTCTTGGCTTTACAGGAGCAGGCGAAGGAATTTCCTCTCAAAGCATTTGTTTATTAATATCAAAATAACTCCTATACTCTTTTATACTAGTTATTTAACTTTATCTTAACTAAAATAATAAAGTGGTTATGTCTTTAATTAATTTATATACATAACCACTTTATTTTAATATTGCTATATTACTATTTTCTTTTTCTCCAGTGCCAATTTATCGCTATTATTGCACAAATCCCCATTAAGTAAGGATAAAACAAATACTTCATTATTGCAAAAGGCGAAATTGCAGCTAACCCTGCTGCAGAAATTAATTGAGCTCCATATGGAATTATACCTTGAAATACACAAGAAAACATGTCCATAATACCTGCTACTCTTTTAGGCTCAAGTTCAAACTCATTTGATATATCTTTTGCAATTGGTCCAACCGTTACTATAGCTACAGTATTATTTGCTGTACATACATCTACTAAGCTTACTAACGTTGCAATTCCAAATTCTGCTCCCTTTTTACTTTTAAATTTCTTTAATCCCTTATTTAATATAAATTCAATTCCACCATTAAACTTTATTAATTCTATTGTACCTGCAATTAATAAGGATATTATTATAAGTTCACTCATTCCTGCTATACCATTTGATATTGATGAAAATAATCCTATTATATCAAAACTCCCATAAGCTATACCTATAATACTTGATATAAATATTCCACCTAGTAAAACTAGTATAACATTAACTCCTGCTAAAGCTGATGCTATAACGGCTATATATGGTATTATTTTTACTATACTAAATTCCATAACCTCTATAGTTGTTACACTTGAATCTTTAGTTAAAAAGAACAATAAAGTCGCAGTAATAATAGCTGCTGGTAAAACAATTATAAAATTCATTTTAAATTTATCTTTCATTTCACAACCTTGGGTTCTAGTTGCTGCAATTGTAGTATCAGATATTATTGATAGATTATCCCCGAACATAGCACCACTTACAACTGCTCCAACTGCTAAAGGTATAACTATTCCTGTTCTATCTGCAATCCCAACAGCAATTGGTACTAATGCAACTATAGTTCCCATAGATGTTCCTACTGATAATGCTATAAAGCAAGCTATAATAAATATCCCAGGTATTAATAAGCTACTAGGTAATAATGTTAATCCTAAATTTACTGTTGATTCAACAGCTCCCATATCTTTTGCTACCTGTGCAAAGGCTCCTGCTAAAATAAATATAAGTATCATTAATAAAATATTAGAATTTCCAGCCCCTTTACAAAATATTTCTATTTTTTCTTCAAACTTTACTTTAGTATTCATAATTAGTGCTGTTAAAGTAGCTGCTAGAAATGGTACAACAACAGAAACTGCATAAAAATCTTTTGCTATTACCGACACACCTAAATATACTATTATAAATACGCCTAAAGGTAACAATGCTAAAGCACTTCCCTTATTTTTCATAATTCTATCCTCCTAATTTTTAAAGTAAAAAAAGCTTCTGATAAAATCAGAAGCTATTAATTACAAGTTTAAAAAAGTATATAATACGCCTCTTATCTATCAGGATAAACCTGCAGGATTTAGCACCATAAAAACTAATGATTGTTTTTGGTTGCTGGGTTTCAACGGGCCAGTCCCTCCACCACTCTTGATAAGATATCATTTTTTTAATTTTACATTATTATATTATCAACATACTATTATTATGTCAACGCCTAAATTATTCCTCTTACAAAAGACTCTTTTTATCTTTTTTATAATTTACTACTCTAGAAAAATAAATCTTAAATTTTAATTTTTATTTATGTATAAAAATTAAAAATATAGCCAATAATTTAATATAGGATTCCCCAAGTCCCAATCCCAAACTCCTTATGTTTTAAAAAGTACCATATGGTACTTTTTCTTTTTTATTTAATTAATATTTATCTATAAAAAAAGAGATTAACTTAAGTTAATCTCTTTTTGGTGCGTCATCAGGGATTCGAACCCGGGACACCCTGATTAAGAGTCAGGTGCTCTACCAACTGAGCTAATAACGCATAAATGGAGCGGGTGATGAGAATCGAACTCACGTAACTTGCTTGGAAGGCAAGGGCTCTACCATTGAGCTACACCCGCAAATCTTATTTACAGTAATTATTATACTTACTATTTTAATTACTGTCAATAAGATTTTTAAAAATTATATTATTTCTGTTAAAGATTTTAGCAAAATATCTCTAAATTGCTCGCCTTTTCTTCTATTTTTAACTGAATCTCTACATATGTCTTTCCATAATGCTATGCTCGTTCCTGTTTTTTCAGAAAATTCACTTTCTGAAGTAGTCATATAACTAGAATTTATAACAAACTCTCCAAGTTCTTCCGCTGTACTAAATATTTTTAAATATAAAAATTCTCTATTATCTCCATACCAAGTTCTATTGAAATCTCTAGAAAATTTATTTAATTGTCTTATAAGCTTCTCTCTTGGTAATCCCCAACACGCTCTAAGCATTTGTAAATGCTTTCTCATATTTTCAGATTCTTCTTTTGTAATTTTTCCATTGGCTTCGCCATCTTCTATTATTTTTTCAACTGGTACATTTGGTATTTTAACAACCATTCTTTCTTTTCCATATATCCATTTGTAAAAAGCTTCTTGTAAAAATGAATATTGAATATATCCTAAAAGTGTATTTTCATCTGGGAAATAACTCCAAATATTGTTAATACCATTATTTTTGCAAAAAACTAGGGTGTGAATATAAAGGCTTTTTTCAGTAGGTAGTTTTTCCATAAACATATGCCCTCTTATAGTTTTGTTTTCATTAATTAAGCTTTCCCAATAGTTGAAAGAATCATAATTATGTCTCACCTTTATCACCTTTCTTTCTATAAAATACTATAATATAATATATCCCTTATACAATATATTATAAGGTATGTATTACTATGTTTCAAGCGTTTTTTCGGATTATAAAGAGGTAATTCCAAACACTTTATAGTTTTAATATTCTGAAAAAACTATACTAGTCATTAGTTTGAGTTTTAATTATTTTTACCTTATAATTATATATAAGGATATTATAAAGGAGGCATTAATTTGTACCACTGTGAAATTTGCGGGGCAACAGCAGATATTCATCATATAGTTCACAAACACGAAGGTGGCTACGATATAGAACTAAACTATAAATATCTTTGTAATTACCACCATAGAGGAAAGACTGGTCCACATCACTGTATAGAAACTGATTTAAAATATAAGCTTGAACTTCAAGACAAGCTTTTTAATTTACTACCAAAGGATTACTATACTGCGAAGGAACTTTTAAAACTTCTAAATATTTCTAACTCGTCTTTAAAAAGATTAATTAAAAAACTTAAGCTTTTTAAAGAAGGTTACTCTAAAGAACAAATTATAAAAACACTTATGGGTGGTAAACTTTATTCTTATACTATGCTTGAAGAGCTTGAACTTGAACGACTTTTTCATAGTATTAATATTAGCTAAATTTTAACTTTATATTTAAAAGGGCTATTATATGATAGCCTTTTTTCTATATATATATTCATATTTAAAATAAAAAAATAACACAGTACTTTACTGTGTTATTTTTTGGAGCGAAAGACGGGACTCGAACCCGCAACATTCACCTTGGCAAGGTGACGCTCTACCATTGAGCCACTTCCGCAAATATGGTGCAGATGAAGGGAGTCGAACCCCCACGCCAATGGCGCTAGATCCTAAGTCTAGTGCGTCTGCCAATTCCGCCACATCTGCTTACTCTTTATATTATAAATAGTTATTATATAAAAATCAATATATTTATAAAAATTCTCAATGTTATGTAATATAATATTTCTTTTATTTTGAATATTTAATTCAACTTTTATTGACATTAATATTTTATATTATTATAATTAATAACAAATAATGAAAACACGTTGAAGAGAAGAGTAAACTAAAACTTCATTTTCAGAGAGAGATTACATTTGGTGGAAGTATTCTTATATGAAATTAGTTGAAGACCCCCTCTGAGTGACTCTAATAAAGTCCGTTTTATCACGTTACGATATTTACTTTAAGAGGCCTACTATATTTATTTTAGGCAATTAAGGGTGGAACCGCGGGAATTTAATGCTCTCGTCCCTTTTCTATTATAGAAATTGTGACGAGGGCTTTTTTTATTTTTTAAGTATTATCTATATTTTATAAAAGATATTCGTCACTGATATTTAACTTAATTTATAACTATATATTTAATTTTGAAAGGAGAAATTATTATGATTAAAATTACTTTAAAAGATGGATCAATAAAAGAATTTGAAGCTGGTATTTCAGTTCTTGATATAGCTAAAGGAATTAGTGAAGGATTAGCTAGAAATGCTTGCTGTGGTATTGTTAATGGAGAGGTTGTAGATTTACGTCATACTGTAAATGAAGATTCAGACCTTTCAATATGTACATTTGACTCTGAAGAAGGTAAAGATGCATTAAGACATAGCATATCTCATGTATTAGCTTATGCTGTTAAAAGATTATATCCTAATGCTAAATTAGCTATAGGACCAGCTATTTCTAATGGATTTTACTATGATTTTGATTTAGATACTTCTTTTTCTGCTGAAGATTTAGTAAAAATTGAAGATGAAATGAGAAAAATAATAAAAGAAAATCCTTCTATAGAAAGATTTGAATTACCAAGATCTGAAGCTTTAAAGCTTATGGAAGAAGCTAATGAACCTTATAAAGTTGAACTTATTAATGACTTAGGAGAAGATGAAGTTATTTCATTCTACAAAATGGGTGATTTTACTGATTTATGTGCTGGACCACACTTGATGTCATTAAAAAATGTTAAAGCTATAAAACTTCTTAGAAGTGCAGGTGCTTACTGGAAAGGTGACGAAAAGAACAAAATGCTTTCAAGAATTTATGGAACTGCCTTCTTAAAGAAAGCTGATTTAGACGCTCACTTAGAAGCTTTAGAAGAAGCTAAAAAGAGAGACCATAATAAATTAGGTAGAGAACTTAAATTATTTACTACTGATGAAAATATAGGTCAAGGTTTACCATTATTAATGCCTAAGGGAGCTAGAATAGTTCAAACTTTACAAAGATGGGTTGAAGATGAAGAAGAAAAAAGAGGTTACTCTTTAACTAAAACTCCTAATATGGCTAAAAATGATTTATATAAAGTTTCAGGCCACTGGGATCATTACAAAGATGGAATGTTTGTTTTAGGTGATGAAGAAAAAGACTCTGAGGTTATTGCATTAAGACCAATGACTTGTCCATTCCAATTCTCAATTTATAATGCTGAACAACATAGCTATAGAGATTTGCCAATAAGATATGCTGAAACTGCTACTCTTTGTAGAAATGAATCTTCTGGAGAAATGCATGGACTAATAAGAGTTAGACAATTTACTCTTGCAGATGGACACATAGTATGTACTCCTGAACAATTAGAAGAAGAATTCAAAGGTTGTGTAGATTTAATTAATCACATAATGTCTACTCTTGGTATAGATGGAGATATAAGCTACAGATTTTCAAAGTGGGATCCAAAGAATAAAGAAAAATATATTGGAGCTGAAAAAGACTGGGAAAATGCTCAAGGCTTAATGAAAAACATATTAGATCATATTGGTATTAACTATAAAGAAGCTGATGGTGAAGCTGCCTTCTATGGACCAAAGCTTGATATACAATTTAAGAATGTTCATGGTAAGGAAGATACAATTATCACAGTTCAAATAGACTTTGCTTTAGCTGAAAGATTTGGTATGAGCTATATTGATAAAAATGGAGAAAAGAAAATTCCATTTATAATTCATAGATCATCAATTGGATGTTATGAAAGAACTTTAGCAATGCTTATAGAAAAATATGCTGGTGCATTCCCAACTTGGTTAGCACCAACTCAAGCTATTGTACTTCCAATTTCAGATAAATATAACGATTATGCTGAATCAATAGTTAAAGACTTCAAAAATGCTGGAATTAAAATAACTGCTGACTATAGAGCTGAAAAAATTGGTTATAAAATTAGAGAAGCTAGACTTGAAAGAATTCCTTACATTTTAGTTGTTGGGGAAAAAGAAGCTGCTAATAATGAAGCTTCTGTAAGAAGTAGAAAAAATGGTGAAGAAGGAGCAATTAAAACTTCTGATCTAAAAAATAGATTAATACTAGAAATAGCTAATAAGGAAAAGTAAAAAACTTTAGGGTAGATTATTTAATAATCTACCCCCTTTTTATTAGGCTACTTTTATCATTTTTTTAATTTTAAATATATGTTTCTTTTCTTTAATAGATTCTATGAATTCATCTATGTCTGCTTCAGATTTTGCTTCTATAAATAATCCTATTTCACCTTCTATCTCTGCATTTAATATTCTAACATATTTGAATTTAGTCGAAAAATCCTTAATTACTTCATGTTGATTATTAGTTTCTACTCTTAAGATGGCACTACATTCTTTATTATAGATTTTGTTTATTTTAGCTTCACTTCCACTAAATAATTTACTTTTCAAATACCTATTTTCTACTAAATCATTTAAATCACTAAATACAGCACTTCCTGTTGCAAGCATTCCTGCTCCTTTTCCTATAAATGAGGCTTCACCAACTGAATCTCCATCTAAAATAATAGCATTAACTTCATTATCTATTAATGATAAAATATTATTTTCAGAAATTAAACTAGGCCTTACTACACAGTATATACCATCGTCTGTTTTCTCACTTATTGCTAAAAGCTTAACTCTACTATTAACCATTTTTGCATATTTAAAATCCATTAAATCTAATTTAGTTATTCCTTCAATTCTTTGCTCTTTCCAATATACCTTTTCATTATAAGCTATAGATGATAATATAGATAATTTTCTTGCAGCATCATATCCTAAAACATCCGAATCTGGATTGGCCTCTGCAAATCCAAGTTTTTGAGCTTCAGATAGTGCCTCCTCATAACTTACCTTCTCTCTATCCATTTTTGTTAATATAAAATTTGTAGTTCCATTTAATATTGCTTTAATAGACATTATATTATTTCCTGAAAGTGATTCGGTTAAGGGTTTTATTATAGGTATTCCTCCACCTACAGCAGCTTCAAACTTTATTGTAACTTCACTTTCTTCTGCTACTTTAAAAAGCTCCTCTCCATATTCTGCTATTAAATCCTTATTTGCTGTAATAACATGTTTTTTATAATTCAACGCTCTTTTTACATACTCATAAGCTGGATGTAGCCCTCCAATAACTTCAATGACTATATCACTTTCCTTAGAAAATAGCTCTTCTATATCTACAGTTAAAATATTATTATGTTTTTTATCTTTATGCTTTTCTATATTCTTAACTAATATACTTGTTATTATTATATCTTTATTATTACTTTCTCTATTCTTATCAATTATCTCAACTAACCCTGTCCCTACAACTCCATACCCCATAACAGCTATTTTAGTCATAATATCCCCCTCTTATAGTTAATTCTATATTACCTTAAATGCATTTTCAAAATCTTCTATTATATCATCTATTCCTTCTATTCCAACTGAAACTCTTAACATATCTGCTGTTACACCACTTGCTTTTTGTTCTTCTTCTGATAGTTGGCTATGTGTTGTTGTTGCTGGATGTAAAATACTACTTCTAGCATCACCTAACGTAACTACTAATGATACTAAATTTAAAGCTTTAGTAAACTTTGTAGCATCTTCTATATCCCCTTTTATTCCGAAAGTTAAAATTCCACTTGCGCCACCCTTAAGGTATTTTTTTGCCTTTTCATACTCTTTGCTATTCTCAAGATAAGGATAGTTAACCCAACTTACCTTCGGATTATCTTGTAACCATTTAGCAAGCTTTAAAGCATTTTGAGAATGTCTTTCCATCCTTAAATGTAATGTTTCTAAACCTAAATTAGTTAAATAAGCATTAAATGGACTTTGACATGCACCTAAATCTCTACCTAAGGTTACTCTTAATTTATTTATATATGCTCCCTCTTTAAAAGTCTCTACATAGCATATTCCATGATAACTTGGATCTGGCTCTACAAAATCTTGAAATTTTCCATTACTCCAATTAAAATTTCCACCATCTACAACAATTCCACCAATAGTTTGAGCGTGTCCATCTGAATACTTTGTTGTAGAATGTACAATTATATTTACCCCATGCTCAAAGGGATTACAAAGATAAGGAGTTCCTAAAGTATTATCTACTATAAATGGAATCTTTAATTTAGATGCTATTTTTGCAAACTTATCAAAATCTAATATATTAAGTCCTGGATTTCCTATTGTTTCTCCATAGATTAATTTAGTGTTTTTATTTGCTTTTGATAATATTTCCTCTACATCAGCTTCTGGATCAACAAAAGTTACATCTATACCCATTCTTTTTAAATTAACAGTAAATAAATTAACAGTTCCCCCATATAAAGTTGATGTAGATATAATATGATCCCCAACCTTACAAATATTTAATATTGAATATAATATGGCTGCCTGACCTGATGCAGTTGCTACTGCTCCAATCCCCCCCTGTATTTGTGCAAATTTATCTTCTAAAGCACATACAGTTGGATTTGATATTCTGCTATATAAATGCCCCACTGCTTCTAAATTAAATAAATCTTTTAAGTGATCTGGATCTTCATACTTATAGGTAGTTGTCTGAAATATTGGTAAAACCCTTGGTTCTCCTTCCTTTGGAGAATATCCACCTTGAATACATATTGTATCCTTGCCCCATTGTTTTGTCATTTTAATTGCCCCCTTTTATTTTTACTTTCTGTTAAGTTAACTTAATTTATTTTTATTCTTTAAATCAAATCACTTATATTTCTTAACATGTTATACTTATCCACAATTAGTCTGTAAATATAATTTCTTAAAGAATAAAAAAGTTGCCTCTTATTATATAAGAAGCAACTTAAGAAACCTAATTCTAAGCAATAGTTTTATTACTTTAAACATTTTATCTTTCAAGCTTTCACTTGCAGGATTTAGCACCACATAAATATAATTGATACTTTAATCAATCTCCTAATAGGTTGCTAGGCTTCATAGGGCCAGTCCCTCCACCATTCTTAATAAAAGTTAGTTTTATTTAATTATATAATTATTATACATTTTTTCTATATTTATGCAACACTTTTCTTAGAATTTTTATTTATTTTTCAGATATAATATAATCTACTTTAATATCGTGTGGTTCATTTTTTATTTTATCTAATACTTGAAAGCTATATGCAACTGCAATTTTATTTTTCTTCTCAGATATACTAAGAAGAAATTTATCATAATATCCCCCACCATATCCTATTCTATTTCCCTCTTTATCAAATACAGCTCCAGGAACTATTATTATATCTATACCTTCCTTTTTTATCTCACCTTCAAATGTTATTGGTTCTAAAATCCCCATAACACCTTTTTCCAATTCATTTAAACTCTTTATTTCTATAGCCTTCATATCTCTTGTTTCCCTTATTATTTTAGGAACAAAAATTTTCTTATTATCTTTAAGTGCATACTCTATGAATCTTTTTGTGTCTATTTCATCTTCTGTACTAATATACGTAAATATATTTTTGCTATTTATATATATTTTACTTTCTATTAGTTTATTAAAAATAATTTCATCTTTAATTTTTTTCTCTTCTTTTTTCATTAAAGCTCTTACTTTTAATACTTCTTTTCTTATTTTAACTTTATTATTAGCAACCATATATTTTACCTCCACAAACTATATTCTTAAATATCCTAATTTATATTAATACGATATCCCATTAATTATATTTATAATATCTCTAAATATTGCTGCTGCCGCATTAATAGTTCCCGAAGCTCCACCTATTATAGATATGTCACCTAATGTATCTGTAGAATAAAATACACCTTTATTTTTATCATCTACAAAATATAATGGATGTTTACTATCTATTATAACAGGCTTTACGTATCCTTTAATAATATTGTTTTCACTATATACTTTTCCTATTAATTTTATTTTTCTCTTATTTGATTTTTCTCTTATTACATCATCAATAGTTATATTTTCAATTCCTTGTATATCTATATTATTAAGGTTTAATGATGCCCCCATTAAAATATTTCCTAATATTATTATTTTACATGCTGTATCAAATCCACTTATATCTAAGCTAGAATCTAATTCTGCAATACCTAATTTTTGAGCATCTTCTAAAGCTTTTTTATAACTTATATTATTTTTATACATTTGTGTAAGTATATAATTGCTAGTTCCATTTAATATTCCTTCTATAGAAATTAGCTCACTTCCTGCAATATCAAAAATCCCACCATTAATAGATGGTAAAGCTCCTCCCGTAGTACATCCTATTCCTAAATGAACATTATTTTTTAAGGCAATTTCCTTTAACTCATTATATTTTAATATAATTGGCCCTTTATTACCTGTTACTACATTTATAGAGTTTTCAAGTGCTAATTTTATATGTGTTAGCCCTGGTTCTCCATCCTTTATATTAGTAGTTGTTACTTCTATTAAAATATCCACATCTTTATTTTTTATTATATTATTTATGTTGATATCTTTTTTTATATATCCACAGTACTCACTTAACAAATTTCCTTCTTTTAAAAATTTTTCTAAATCCTCTATATCTATGCCATATTTGTTGTAAAGCCCACCACTTTTATGAATTATATATTTAATATTTAATTCAATATTTTTATTTTTTAAATAATCTCGTTTTTTACATAATAAACTTATAAAAGCTTGCCCTACACCACCAAAGCCTATTATAGCTACATCCATAATAACTCCTCCCCAATTTCTATAAGTTTATTATATACTATTTTTTAATATCCAACTTCATCTCCAACTACAATTACTGTAAATCTACCTGGAAATTTTGCGCCATTATTTACTACTGATAAATAATTACAAACTCTTCCCTTTACAAAGCAATCCTCACATACTCCACTTTCTGCACACGGTGTCTTATGATTTATTCTTTTAGCATTCATTATTGCTACTCTTTTTATTCTATCTAAAGCTTCATCCATATCTTTAACCATTTTATTTGCACCTACAACTACAATAACCTTTTTGGGTCCAAATATCATTCCCGCTGCCCTGTTACCTGAACAATCCATATTAACAAGTTCTCCAGCTTCAGTAACTGCATTTGTACTAGTAATTAAATAATCTGCAACCATGGATTGTCTCATTATTTCTACTATTTCTACAAAAGGTAAATCTTGATATCTGTCATAAAAATTATAATTACCATTTCTTATTGTATTTACTAAGTCCATTTCATTTAAAGTAACTGATCCACCAAGTGCTATACTTGATCCTTCTTCAACTAGCTCTAGAACCTTCTCTTTTGCCTCTGCTATATTATCAACATAAATTGCATTATATTTTCTCTCATTTAATATACCTACTAATTTTTTACCATCACATTCATATTTCCACTTCTTAACTTTATCCATTATAATTCTCCTTTAACTTATATAATACTATCCAAATTTATACATTAATATTAACATATTTAATGCCATTTAGTAAACCGGTTTTATATTTATTAATTGTATTTATGTATAAATATATTTAATTTGTTTAAATATATTTATATATGTTCTGAGAGAGGTGGTTTTATGAGAAATAAAAAATTTTTATTATATTTGTTTATTATTTATTTTGTTGTACTTTCATTTAGTACTCCAAAAGCTTTAAGCTTAAAAACTTCTTCTCAAGATACTAACTATATAATATATATAGATATAAATACATTTACTCTTACTTTAATTAATAAGGATAATTATAAATTTGAAAAAGTATATCCTGTAGCTATAGGGAAACCTACTACACCATCACCACTAGGTACTTGGCAAATTACTAGTAAAGCTCTTATGGCTGGCCCTTATGGTGGCTATTGGTTAGGATTAAATGCTCCTTGGGACACATTTGGTATTCATGGAACCAATAGACCTGGATCAATAGGCACTCAAGCATCTGGTGGATGCATAAGAATGTACAATACTGATATAAAAGAACTTTTTGAATTAGTTGAATATGGTACCTCTGTAATAATTACTGGTGGCCCTAACTGGCGGTTTTCTTCCTATAACAGAGTTATTAAGCCTAATTCAAGAGGATCTGATGTTTATCTTGTACAAATGAAATTAAAATCTTTAGGTTATTTTCATTCAGAACCAAATGGTATTTATGAATACTCTTTACAATTAGCTGTTCGTAATTATAGAGAAGAGAATGATTTACCAGGAGGATTAGATATTGATGGGAAATTTCTTGATAAAATCGGTTTATGGAAGTTTGAGTAATTTAAAAGAAAATGAGAAAAGAGATATTTATTAATATTAACAAATATCTCCTTCTAATTTAATAAGGGTTTATTATTTAAAATTAAAAAGTTGACTTAATTTTGTAATATCCTTCAAAGTTTCTCGCGAACTTTTTTTAATAAAATGCTATTTATAAATAACCTTTTAATAAATCCTAAAAATATTTTTTAGATATTTCTTTACTTCTTTCTACTTGCTTTTCAGTGTACATCTTCATTGGGGCCCTACAATACCCTGCATCTACACCTTTCTCTTTTAATAATAATTTTAATGTATTATATAATCCATTATTTAATACATCTGTTATAAAATCATTAGTTATATTTTGAACTTTATTTGCCTCTTCAATTTTGCCTTCTTTAACAAGATTGAATATTTCTCTTGCTCTTAACCCATTTACGTTAAAAGTTGATCCAATAGCGCCATCTACACCTAATGCAACTGCTGGTAACAGCATTTCATCAAATCCAGAATAAATAAGCTTATCTTTAAAAGTCTTTCTTACTCTTTCTAATAGATAGAAATCGCCTGCTGTAAACTTAACACCTATTATTTTTTCATTTTCAAATAATTCTCCAAATTGCTCTACTGAAAGATTTACTCCAGTTAAAAATGGAATTGAATATATTATCATTTTATTATCAACTGAATTGATTATTGTATTATAATAATTTTTTATTTCTTCAAAATCAAACTTATAATAAAATGGTGTAACAGCTGAAATTGCATTATATCCTAAATCTGTTACATACTTAGCAAGCTCAACAGCTTCCTTTATGTTTACAGATCCTACTTGAGCTATAAGGGTAACACTATCCTTTGCCTCATCCTTTGCAATTCTAAATATTTCTTTCTTTTCATCAGTACCTAACATAAAGTTTTCCCCGGTACTTCCTCCAACATATAATCCATCAACTTTGCATACATCAATATTATATCTTACAATTTCTCTTAGTCCCTTTTCGTTTATATTTCCATCTTTGTCAAAAGATACTAATAATGCTGAAAATAATCCTTTCATTATTACCACTCCAATACATCCTATTTTGATTTTCTATATAATATTTATAACTTTTATGCTAAATAACTATATATTCTATTTACCATTAACCCTTTACAGCTCCGATAGTTATACCTTGAGTAAATGACTTTTGGAATATTAAGAATATTATTATCATCGGAATTGATGCTAATGCTGCACCAGCCATCATTAATCCATAATCAGTTGCAAATTCAAGTTGCATTGTTGCTACTCCTAAAGGAAGTGTTTGCATACTCTTACTTCTTATAAGTATTAATTGCATGAAATAATCATTCCATGAACCTATAAATGTAAATATAGCTAAAGCACCTATACCTGGTTTAACTATTGGAATAACTATATTCCTAAATATACCAACTTCTGTACATCCATCTATCTTAGCTGCCTCTATAAGTTCTGTAGGAATTGTTTCACTAAATTGCTTCATAAGGAAAATACCAAAAGGCCATCCAACAGCTGGTAAAATTAATGATTTATAAGTATCTATCCAATCTAATTTTGTTAATATATTAAATAATGGTACCATAATAACTTGTTTTGGAAGTGCCATTGCTATTATTAATAGCCAGAATATAATTTGTCTTCCTGGGAATCTCTTTTTAGCTAAAACATATCCTGATAAAGCAGATGTTAAACAAACTAAAAATGTAGTTGATATAGCTATAAAGAAACTATTAAATGTCCATCTTAATAAAGGTTGTTTTCCTAAACTTGCCCAGTTTTGCATTGTTGGTTCACTAGGAAACCATTGTGGTGGAATTGCTATAGCAGCTCCTTGGTCCTTAAATGCTCCTGTTATAATCCAGTAAAAAGGAAATATGAAAACTATCATAAAAATGCATAGTATTATTAATGATATAATGTGCTTTGGAGTCCATTGACTTCTCCAATCATATAACTCTTCTTTTTCTTTCTTCTTGTTAAACATACATATATCTCCTTTCTCCTAATATTCAACATCTGAACCTAAATATTTATATTGAATTACTGATATAGTCATAACTATAACTGCAAGAACAACTCCCATAGAAGATGCTAATCCATATTGTCCTAATGTAAATGATCTTTCATAAACTTGATACATTATTGTTGTTGTTGCATAGTTTGGACCACCAGCTGTTAATAGCTGAATCAATGAGAAACTTTGGAATGAATTAATTGTAGTTATAATAACTATATATAATGTCGTTGGCTTAAGTAATGGCCATGTTATGTTCCAGAATACTTGTCTTTCATTTGCCCCATCTATTTCTGCTGCTTCTAAATAATCCTTTGGAATATTTCCTAATGAAGCCATATAAAGAACTATAGGTTGTCCAACTGATAATGTTACTAATACCATTAAAATTGCCCACTTAGCTATGCTAGGATTTCCAAGCCATACTAAAGGATCAACTCCAAAAAGTCCTAAAATATAATTTAATATTCCATAGTTTGGATGAAAAATCCAGTTCCATACAACTGTAATACTAACTACAGATGCAATTGCTGGTAAGTAAAATACTGATCTAAAGAATGATCTAACCTTTGATGATCTTTTATAAATTGTTAAAGATACAAACATTGAAAATACTACTACTATAGGTACATTTCCTATAACTAATACTATTGTATTCCATAGAGATTTTCTAAATACTGGATCTCTAAATATGTCTATATAGTTTTGCATTCCAATAAATTCTGATACTCTTGGAGTATAATTAAAGAAACTTATAATTATACCACCAATCATTGGAAGTATAACAAACCCTAAGAAAAATATTGCTGCTGGCAATAAAAATAAGTATGCTGTAAGCCATTCCTTCTTTGCTAGTCTTGTATGTTTATTCATTTTTATTTTTGGTTGTTTGCCATCTGATAATTCAGTAACCATATAAAGCCTACCTCCTATTGATATAAATTAATAAGAAGGGAGATTACTCCCTCCCTACCATACCATTCTTTTAACTATCTCTATTTTTTAAGGGTTTCATTTGCTTTATCATTAAATGCTTTTAATGCATCCTTAGGAGCTGATTGTCCTAAAGTTATTTCTTGAAGAGCTGGGAACCAGTGAGTTCTCATTTCTGCAAAACCTTTTACTGTATTATAATATTTAGCTGTATATTTACCCATACCTTCAGCAAATTTCATTTCTTCATCTTCATATAATCCCTTAACAGAATCTCTTACTGAGAAAGTTCCTGTAGCCTTTAAGTTCTTTTCTCTCCATTCTGAATCATTAGCTAAGAAGTCTATAAATTTCTTTGAAGCATCTACTTTAGCTTGGTCTTTATTATCAAATATACATAATCCACCTATAAGAGCTTCTAAGTTAAGCTTTCCTTCTGGAGCTGGGATTGGTAATAATGCATCTTTAAAATCTACTGATTTCTTTGAAGCATTACTCTTAAGTAATCCAGTTGAATAAAGTATAGTTACAGCAGCTTTTTGTTGTAAATAAAGATCAATAGCGTCATTTGAAGCTAGTGATTCACTACCTTGTCCTATAAGTCCTTCATCTATAGCCTTTTTAATCCATTCCATAGCCTTTTGAGCTTCTGCTGAATCAAAAGCATATGAAGATTGGTCTTTATTCATTACGCTTCCACCAAAAATATTAGCTACGAAAGCTCTTGTTCCTTGGTCTCCTGCTGTACTCTTACTATAGAAGTTTAGTGGAATTACATCTGGCTTAGCTTGTTTTATAGCTTTTAATGCCTTTTCAAGATCTTCAATTGTCCACATTCTATCTTCTTTCTTTAAAGGAAGTACATCTAATAATCCTGCTTGTTCAAACATATCTTTATTTGCAGCCATCATAAATGTAGTTGTATTAAACGGATACATATAATATGTGCTATCTAATTTACATCCTTGTAGTAATGATTCTGATACATCTCCATTTAGATCTTTTATCATATCATCTATTGGTGCTAGTACACCTTGTCTTGCATAGTCAATTATTCTTCCTGGTGCATCATATAATATGTCTGGAGCTGAGTTAGATGCTATTGCAGCATTTATTTTTTCTCCACCACCATTGAATGAAAGCATTTCAACATTTACCTTAATATTTGGATTTTTTGCTTGGAAGGCTGCAACTAGCTCTTCTTCATATTTACCCACTTGACCATCTTTAACTTCAAAGTTAGGGAAGTTCCACCATGTTATTTCAACTGGCTTATCAGAAGTACCTGCTTCTCCTCCCTTATCCTTGTTGCCACATCCAACAAATATTGACATAGTCATAGTTGTTGCTAAAAGAATTGTTGATAACAACTTAATTTTTTTCATAAAATAAATCCCCCTATATACTATTTTATTTTTAAAGAAAATATATACTATTTTCTTGTAAACTAATTAATAAAATTTCGCGAGAACATTTTCTATTTCATTAACTAAACTATTCAAGTTCACGTGAACAATTTAATTGAAAGTTCTGCTTTAATAACCACTTATAACATATTATTTACTTTTTGTATTTATTCCCCTACTTATAACATTTCTCTCTAAGTTTTCTTTAAAAATAATAATACTGTCTATTTCATTATTTATATTTTTAGGCTTACTATCTTTATATAAATATTCAAACATATTTTTGGAAGCTAAATATCCAAGTTCTTCATACTTCTGAACTACAGTAGCAATTATCTTGTTTTTTCTAATCAGCTCCTTTGTTGCTTTCGAAAAACCATTATCTATAACTTTTAAATTTATATTTTTATTTGATGATATGTATTCAACTATATCAACTAAAAATCTACTACTATATAAAGCATTAATATCATCAGTAACATTTTCTTCTACAACTTTTTCAATATTATTCTTTAAATCTTTTTGATATATTGGTCCTACTATTCTACACTTTTTCTCTTCTAGTAACTTACTATAAAACCCATCAAAACTTAATCTTGAAGAAATCCTATCATCCTCTGTATTAATTACTAATATCTTGTCTCCATTATTTAAAACACTTAATAAAATATTTGCTGTTATTCTTCCAACTTTATAATAATTGGAATATACGCTATAAGTTCCCCTATCTAGAGGTAAATCTAGAGCCATAAAAACAATTTTAGGATTATCTTTTTTAATTGCCTTTATTTCTTCCTTTAAAAGCGGCGTAATTATAATCCCATCTACATTTCCTTTTTTTATAATTGTCCTTAACATTTGTACTTGCTCTTCTGGATTATTGATATCTGTTTCAATAATATTAATTTGATACTTATAGAATTTGTATTCTATTTCAGCCTCCTTAAATCCTAACCTTATTCCCTCTATATAATAATGATTTCTTGTCTTAACTATAAAAGCAAAAATATTTTTTTTCCTTTTAGAGGCCAAAGAAGTACTTATTGGATTTCTTTTATATCCCAACTCTTCGCACGCTTTCAATATTTTTTCTTTCGTTTCAGGATTTATACTACCTGTTCCATTTAAAGCCCTTGCTACGGTTGTCCTAGAAATATTTAATTTCTTTGCAATATCAGATTGTCTTATCACTTCTTTATCCCTTTTCTGTATTTATTTTACTTTTATGAGATAATCATACTACCTTTAGAAAAGGTTTTCAAGTAGTTTTTTTAAAATTTTTATATTTTTTACAAATTTTTCACTGTATTATTTTAGGAACTTTTTTTAATTTTATAAATAAAAAACATATTCTATAATATAGAATCTTTCTACTTTATAGAATATGTTTCTTTATTTAACTTTTATATTTTTCTATAAATTTTACTACTCCATCATCATTATTACTTTCTATAACTGATGTTGCTATTTCTTTAATTTCATTCGTGGCATTGCTCATAGCATAGCATTCATGTGATATTTTAAACATAGGTATATCATTTACATTATCTCCAAATGTTATTAATTTATCACTCTTTATATATCTATATAAATATTTTATTCCATTGGCTTTAGATGCTTTTGAACTATATGCATCTAAATAAAATCCATCACCATATAGATCTTTATAATAATCTACATGTAATCCTTCCATATTTATAAGTTCATTATATATAGCTTTAACTACCTCATATTTATCAAATATTATAAAATTAATTACTTTAGACTCTATTAAAGCCTCGTTATAATTTTTTACTTTTAAAAATGTCTTAAGTGATTTATTACATCTTTCTAAAAAAAAGTTTTCTTCCATACTACATGTAAAATCCTTATGATATACAAATAAATGATTATTTCTTATAGCATATAAAAAGTAATTTTTATTATATTTATCAAAAACATTTATCACTTTCTTAACAATATCCTTTGAAATTTCATTTACTTTAATATATTCTTGTTTCTTTAAATCATATATTAAAACACCATTCATTAATACAGCTGGTATTTTTATATTTATTCCATTTACTATATCAACTACCGTTGCAGGTGTTCTTGCTGTTGCAACTGTAAAATTTAATCCATTCTCAATCAAGTCATTTAATTTCTTTTTACTATATGTTGATATTTCTTGATTACTATTTAACAATGTACCATCTAAATCTGAAATAAATAATTCCATATTAACCTCTCTTTTTCTTACTTTTATAATCATTATATAATAAATTAAGGTTCTAGAGAATATCTCTAGAACCTTAACTAAGTATATATTAGCTTATTCCTAATATATCATTTATTTCATTTTTATATTTATCAGCTTTTGCACCAAATATTGCTTGAATTCCGTTTCCTACTTCAACAACACCTGCAGCACCAAGAGATTTTAATTCATTTTTATTTACTTTTGCTTTATCTTTAACTTCTACTCTTAATCTTGTTATACAAGCATCAACGCTAACGATATTTTCTTCTCCACCTAAAGCTGCTAATACTGCTGGAGCTTTTTCAGTTATTTCATTACCGCTTCCACCCTTTGCATTTTGATAATCTGCTTTAGTATAAAGTTTAGTTTCACCTTCGTTTTCATCTCTACCTGGAGTCTTTAAGTTTAATTTAGTAATCATGAAGTAGAATAAGAAATAGTAAACTACTGCATATACTAAACCAACACCAACTGCTACTAACCAGTTAGTTGGTACTCCTGCACCTGCTGGTAATATACCAAATAAAGTAAAGTCAATTATACCACCTGAGAAAGTCATACCTATAAATACATTTAATATATCCATTAACATGAATGATAAACCTGCTAATAGACAGTGAACTCCGTATAATACTGGAGCAACGAATAAGAATGTAAATTCGATTGGTTCAGTTATACCAGTTAACATAGCTGTAACCCCAGCTGAAATTAATAATGATCCAACAACCTTCTTCTTACTTGGTGCAGCTGCTTTATACATTGCTAAAGCTGCAGCAGGTAAACCAAAGATCATGAATGGGAATTTACCAGCCATAAATCTTGTTGTTCCACCAACTATTGTTGACATAGTTTCTGATGAAGCACCAACTAAAGATCCCATGTGTGATAATTGTGCAAAGTATGCTGTATTTGCACCAGCTACTGTTTGCCAAGCACCATCAACTAATATTTGTCCTTCAACAAATGAACCAAACCAGAATGGTGTATAGAATACGTGATGTAATCCAAATGGAATTAATGCTCTTTCTATTACTCCATAGAAGAATGTTCCAATAGGACCTGCATTTCTAACTAATTCTGCTAATACACCTATACCATTTTGAACTAATGGCCATATGAATGCTAGTAAAGCTCCAACTAATGCCATTGTTAATGATGTTATTATTGGTACAAATCTTGAACCTGAGAAGAATCCAATTACTTGTGGTAATTCTATTGTATGGAATCTATTGTGTAATAACGCTGTAACTATACCTGTTATGATACCACCGAATACTGACATGTTTAATGTAAATATTCCTAAGTTTGTAGTAACGTAAGTTCCAAATTCTCCTACATTTCCTGGAGTAAGAACACCTAATTGAGTTAATCCTAAGCTTAAAAGAGTTGAGATAACTTGATTCATAACTATGAATCCAAATACAGAAGCTAATGCTGCTGTTCCCTTATCTTTTTTAGCTAATCCAACTGCAACACCTACTGCAAATAATATTGGTAAGTTTCCAAATACTATATCACCAACATTTTTCATTATTGTTAATATTGCTGTAACTACTGGAATATTAACGAAAGCTATTAATGGTTGATAAACAGCTGGTGCATTTTCTAATCCTGCTATACCTAGTAAAGCTCCACCAACTCCTAATAAAATACCTGCTATTGGTAAAGCAGCTATTGGAAGCATAATAGCTTTACCTATTCTTTGTAAAAATTGAAGCATTTATAATTCCTCCTTAATTTATAAATAAGTTAGTATGCTTGTCATGCATCTATGTAAATATTCTTTGCAATTTTTTTATTTTTATTAATAAAAAATAAAAAAAGGACCAAAAACCTATAAGTAATACAATATTACTTATAACTCTCTTAGTCCTTGCCTGCATAACCAGTAACACACTACTTCTTAAATTATGTTCTTATAATATCATAGTTTTTTTTCAATGTAAATGTTTTTTTGAATTTTTTTATTACCTTTATCTCCTATTCTTAAATTAATATATTTTTTATTATTCTATTAAGTTATTTTTTTAACTTAACTTTTGCCATCTCCATAGCTTCTTTTCCTGTCATATACTCAATGCTAATCTCTATTATACATACTAAATTCAATTCTCTTTTAATCTCTTCTTCCCCATCTAGCTTAAAATCATTAGAATATTTATCTACTAAACTCCTTAATATAAATATCTTTTCATTATCATCTGTTATAATTCTAGCTTTCCCAAAAGCTATAACACTTCTAAAGTTTGTTGTAAATTTTTCTGCTACAACATCATCTTTATCAATAACACAAAATGAAACCTTATTACTTTTCATTATTGCATCAATCTTATGACCTTGCTTTGCACAATGAAATAATATTTTTCCATCACTATATACATAACTTAATGGTACTGAATATGGATAATTATCATCTCCGATTAAAGCTAATACACCTGAAGTATTTCTTTCTAGTACTTCAACTATTTCATCATTTGATAACATTTGTTTTTTTCTTCTCATTTCTCTAAACATATTTTTTATAATAATCCTTTCTTAACAAAGAATACCATGCTTCATCACATATTCCTTGATTATTTATACCTAATTCTTGCAGTGTCCTCTTTTTATGAGCAGACCATCCAAACTACTTTGTAACATCTTTATCACTTGTCCAGTTATTAAACATATCTTTAGTATCATTAATTTCAAACCGTCGTAATATTAGTCGTTCTATTTCTATAGTTTGTGTTCCTAAATACCTCATTAATATTACATCCATAAAAATATAAATTATCACAAGTATAGCACGATAGCATTTCATGTAGCAATAAATGTAATAAATATAATTTTATTACATGCTATAATATCCTAAAAAAATAATTGAATTTAATTAACATTAAAATTCCCATCTATTTTTATGCCAGTCTTAGCTCCTTTGTCAGGTAACTTTGGATTTTAAAGTTCTTAGTTATAATAATTTTATTTTTCAATTTATTTATGCCATAATAAAAATATAAAATATATAGGTCGGTGATTTAATGGAAAATAATATGGAGCAATTAACTAAAATTTTAAAAGAAAGTAACAATATAGTTTTCTTTGGAGGAGCAGGAGTCTCAACCGAATCTGGAACTCCTGATTTTAGAAGTTCAAATGGATTATTTAATGAAAAGCTTAATATAACTTTTACACCTGAGCAATTAGTATCTCATAGTTTCTACATAAGATATCCTAAAGAATTTTTTAACTTCTATAAAGCAAAACTAATATATCCTGAAGCAAAACCTAATGCTGCACATATGGCTCTTGCTAAACTTGAAGAAATGGGAAAATTGAAGGCTGTTATAACTCAAAATATAGATGGATTACATCAAGCTGCTGGAAGTAAAAATGTATTTGAACTACATGGTTCTGTTTTAAGAAATTATTGTGTTAAATGTCATGCTTTTTATGATGAAAATTTTATTCTAGAATCAAAAGGTGTGCCAACTTGTACTAAATGTGGTGGAACTGTTAAACCTGATGTAGTTTTATATGAAGAGGGGTTAGATGATGATGTTATTAGAGGTTCTATTAATGCTATATCTAAAGCTGAGACCCTTATTATAGGCGGAACTTCTTTAGTCGTTTATCCAGCTGCTGGGCTTATTAATTACTTTAACGGTAAAAATCTTGTACTAATAAATAAAAGTACCACTTCTGCTGATAACAAATCAACCTTAGTAATTAATGATTCTATAGGTAAAATATTAGATAAAGTAATTAAATCTTTATAATTAAAAATAGGTAGATTACTATAAAAATACCTCGTATATTTTAAAGGAACTTTATTTAGTAATCTACCTGTTTATATAGTTTTTTATTTTACAAATCATAAATATCTGAAAACTCTATTTTAATTCTATCAGCTATAGCCTTTTTATCTTCAATAATATAAGTACTATTTAAGACGCATTCATCGCATTTTATATTAGGTATTTCTACTATAAATTCACTGCCTAATTCACTTGAATCTTTTAAATAAACTTTACCTTTATGCATATCAACTATAGATTTAACTAAAGCCAGTCCTATTCCACTACCTTCTGTTCCTCTATTTAATGATTTATCTCCTTGTACAAACCTTTCAAATACAAAATCCTTAAATTCTGATGGTATTCCTATTCCATCATCCTTAACACTTATTTTAACAAACTTTTCATCTGTATTAATGGAAACAAATATATGACCATTAGCTTCTGTAAACTTTACTGAATTTGATATAAGATTTAACATAACTCTTTCTATTTTATCTGGATCACATTTAATATCAAGTTCCTCTATATCAGTATCAAAAATAACATTTATATTCTTTTCTTCTACATATGGAGCAATAGATAACGTTATGTCTTCTACTAATTTTACTATATCTATATTTATAAAATTCATCTTCATAAATCCTGAATCAAATTTAGTAATATCTATTAAGTTATTTATTAATCTAAGCATTCTAAAGCAGTTTTGTCTAATAGCAGTCTCATACTTGCTATAACATATACTTAAATTTTCAGCTCCATTTTCATTTTGTTTATTAAATAATTGAATACATGAATATATAATATTAATAGGTGTTTTAAATTCATGAGAAAGATTTGCAAAAAATTCACTTCGTATCTTTTCATATTCTTTCATTTTATCATACTTCATTTTTAATGCTTCATACTCATTTCTAGAACTTATATCTCTTGAAACTATAACACTTCCTATTTTTTCACCATTATCATTAATTATTTTACTTACTACTGACTCCATAGTAATATCTCGATTGTCTTTACTCTTAATTTTATGCTTAATAAATTTACTTTCATCATGCTCTACTTCTATTTCATTATTATTATATAAGATTGAAAGTGACTTTCCTAATATCTCATCCTTACTATATCCCAATATTGCATCTATAGAATCATTTGCATAATTTATATTCCAATTGATATCAGTTGTAACAATAATCTCTTTAATATTTTTAGTTATACATCTTAATCTTTCTTCATTAATTTTCAGCTTTTCATTGTTTCTATAGGTAGATGTTATATCTGAAAAAGAAGATACAAACATATAATCATCTTTCTTTACCCACACCCTATTAATATCTACTTTTAATATACATTCATCTTTTAATTTTACTATTCTATTAGAACAACCTTTTTGAGCTAGCTCTTTGCAAATATAATACATCTCTTCAATATTAACCTGCTTACTTATCAAATTTCCTATTGCTTCATATTGCTTGTTATTGCTTATGCCTTTCACTGAAAATTTTTTTCTCAATAATTCATTGGCGTAAATTGCCTTTCTATCTTTATTGTATAAAATTGTAAAATTACTTTTGTTATATTCTGTTAAATTATAAAAAATTCTTAGTTCTTCTTTAAGATTATCACTTTCTCTTATCCTATTAAACATTTCTATTAATATCCCTATAAGCAATATGATAAAACCAATAAATGTAAATAAATTGCAATTTTCTTCTACCATTATATTGTGTTTATTTAAGTTAACCAATGTATATAATCTTTTTAATGTAAATAAACTTATACTAGCAATTATAATTATATATATAACTTCTTGTTCTTTTACACTTCTAATTGCTAACATTATTATAATGAAAAAATGATATATAATTAATATAACATTTAAATCTAAAACTATATTTTCTCTAAAATTATAGTAACTTACTGATCTTAAAATACTTTCAAACTTAATAAACGTAATAGTTATTGCTACTGTTAAAATCACAAAAAAAGTTTTTCTTTCTTCAATAAATTTAGTTAACTTATTTTCCTTAGTTATAATTAATGTAATTAATACACTTCTAAATATATATGCCAATATTAAAAAGTTAATATACTCATTATCTATATATAATTTCCCTTTTAAAATAGAATCTGCTAATAAATATTCTATTCCAAAACTTGTATATATAAGAGTTACTATAAAAAACTCACCTTTTTTATATGTATAATAATATAAGAAACAACTAACTATAGACATAATAGCTAGAGTATAATTAACGCTTTCCATATCTCCTATAGCCTCTGAATACCCAATACTCCCCATGCTATTAGTCATAATTTGTACAATCTTTACCACTATAAAAATAAATATTATTATTAAAGCTGTATTTATACCTCTACTTTTAAGTAATTCTTCTCTTTCAGTTTTCTTATAAAAAATCATCTTTAACTCCTCAATTAAATTATCTTATACCCTTAAATTATCTTATACCCTGAAATTTATTAACATCATTTTCATATCTCTATAATTTTACATTACATTTATTTACTTGTATAATATTTTATTTTTAAAATTTTGTATCTAAATTTTAAGTTTAAGAAAAAAAAGCCTAGGCTAATTATAAAATAAAAATTGCAATCAATAAAAAGTTTTAAATTTTAATTTTTTATACTTTGTAACTATATATTAGCTAAAAAATTAAATCTTAAATAATTAAAGACTGCACACAAATCATTAAATGACAGTGTGCAGTCTTATTAAATATTATTAAACACCTTTATATAATTTTTCTAAATCTGCTATTATTACTTTTACTAAATCTAATTTACCTTGAGCATAATCTTTATCTTCTAGTAAATCCATATATTTTTCCATTGCAAATTCGGTTTCTTTATAATCCTCTAATAGTTTTATTAACTCTTCTTTCATAATTAACCCTCCCAGAATTCTCATTATTAATTACTATTCTCAAATAAATCTTTCTTTATTCAACTGTTACTGATTTAGCTAAATTACGTGGCTTATCTACATCGCATCCTTTTTGTTTCGCAATGTAATATGCGATTAATTGAAGTGGTACCACTGATAAAACTGGTGATAATATTGAGTTTGTTTTTGGTATATAAATAATATCCTCAGATACTTCCCTAGCCTCTTTATCTCCATCTATTGCTACTGCTAAAACTCTTGCCCCTCTTGTAATAACTTCTCTAATATTACTTATCATTTTATCTTTTAATTTTTCTTCAGTTAATAATGAAACAACTGGAGTTCCTTTTTCTATTAAAGCTATTGGTCCATGCTTTAATTCTCCACCAGCATATGCTTCTGAATGAATATATGATATTTCCTTTAGTTTTAGTGATCCTTCTAATGCTACTGCATAATCCACACCTCTACCTAAGAAGAACATATCTTTATCCATATAGTTCTTTGATGCAAATTTTTGAAGTTCCTCTTTTCTACTTATTATTTCTGTAACCTTATCTGGTAAACTTAATAACTCTTCTTTTAATTCATTTGCATATTCTTCTGTTAAAGTTTCTTTTACTTCTCCAAAATAAATAGCTAGTATATACATTGCTATAAGCTGTGTCTCATATGCTTTAGTAGAAGCAACTGCTATTTCTGGACCTGCCCATGTATAAATAACATCATGAGCTTCCCTTGCAACTGAGCTTCCAACTACATTAGTTACAGCTAAAACTCTTGCACCTATTTTTTTAGCATCTCTTAAAACAGCTAATGTATCTGCTGTTTCCCCTGATTGACTTACTACTATTAATAATGATTTTTCTGTTATAAGTGGATCTCTATATCTAAACTCAGATGCTATATCTACTTCTACAGGTATCTTAGCTAACCTTTCAATAGCAGTTTTCCCTACTAATCCTGCGTGATAAGCTGTTCCACATGCTACAATAAATACTCTATCGAAAGCATCTAATTCTTCTTTTGTCATTTTTATATTTTCTAATTCTATTTTCTTTCCCTTTGCTACTCTTGATGTTAACGTATCTTTAATAGCCTTTGGTTGTTCATGAATTTCTTTTAGCATAAAGTCTTCATATCCACCTTTTTCAGCAGCTAATGCATCCCAAGTAACATGATAAACTTCCTTTTCTATTTTTTCTCCATCTTCTGTTTTAAGTTCTACACCATCTTTAGTTATTATTACAAACTCTTTATCCTCTAATAGATACACATCTCTAGTATATCCAAGTACAGCTGGAATATCAGAAGCTATAAAATATTCGTCTTCTCCTAATCCAACTATTAAAGGTGAGTCTTTTCTAACAGCTATTAATTTATTAGGTTCATCCTTTGCTATAACACCAATTGCATAACTACCTTCCATCTTAGCAGTTGCTTTAGTTACAGCTTCAAACAAATCACCTTTATAATAATAATCAACTAGATTTGGTATTACTTCTGTATCTGTTTCTGAACTAAAAGTATATCCTTTGTTTGTTAACCATTCTCTTAGTTTTATATAATTTTCAATTATTCCATTATGAACTACACTTATACTTATATCTCCATTACTATGAGGATGTGAGTTAATATCTGATGGTTCTCCATGAGTTGCCCATCTTGTATGACCTATTCCTATATTTCCACTCAACGGATTTTTCTGTAAATTATCTTCTAAATTTTTAAGACGACCTTTAAATTTCTTTACATTTATATTTCCATTCTCTAATATAGCAACTCCAGCTGAGTCATAACCTCTATATTCAAGTTTTGATAATCCTTCTATTAATATAGGTGAAGCTTCTCTTTTTCCTACAAATCCAACTATTCCGCACATATCATTTCTTCCTTCCTTTTCTTAAAAGTTCTTTATTTATTATTATCAATTAATAAAGAGATATTTATTTAATATTTTTCTTAACAAATAAACCCAAAATCTCTTTATTGAAGGTTTTAACACCTGGTCAATATTGTGCTGCAAATCACTCTACAGTTTTATTAACCGTTAACGGTAGTGTGCTAATACCGTGGGGCACCCGCCGAAGTTTCGATACTCCCCAACCTCGTCAACTTAAGTGACACCCCAAATCTATGATTTGGTTGGTGGAACTTACTCAGCCTTAGCTGAGTTTCCTTTTCCAATCCCCAAATCTATGATTCGGCTTAGGGAACTTACTCAGCCTTAGCTGAGTTTCCTTTTTCAATCTCAAAATCTATGATTCGGATTATGCAACTTAAGTTCTGGCGCTTTATTATTTTTAATACTATAACCTCCTTACTTTTTAGCATTCAATAATATATCTTATGCATATTCAACTGAAAGCTACACTAATTTTAACATATTTTTTCTCAAAATCAATGATTTTTATCTAAATTTAATTATTTTTAATTGTTTAGTTAATTTAAATCTATATTTCTTCATTTTTCTCTTGTTTACTCTTATTAATAACTATACATGTAGATGTCTAGACATATATCTATATTTTAAAACAAAAAAATAACAATATAAAACTTATATAATCAGTCTTATATTGCTATTTCTTTATTAAAAGATTCTATTAAACTTATTTTTTCTTTTCTAGATAATTTTTTAATTTCATATTCCCTTTTCATTGCATCTTTCTTATCTAAAAACTCTTCAAAATATAAAAGTTCTACTGGCAATCTAGCTCTTGTATATTTGGCTCCTTGTCCACTATTATGAACCTTTAATCTTTTTTTCAAATCGTTTGTCCATCCAGTATATAAAGTATCATCTGAACATTTTAATATATAGACATAATTCATTTTTTCTCCTTTTTATCTCATTTAGGCTGTTTTATTTTAAAAATTATTTTTTATAATAAAACAGCCATTTAAATTTTACTTATTTAATATTTCTTCAATTTTATTTTTAAAATTTTCTACTTTATCTTTACCAACTTCTACTTTACTTTTTATAGCACTATCATATTCATTAAATAACTTTTCTAAGTTTACTACAGCTTCATTTAAATAGCTATCTTTTACTAAATCTTTTAACCTTGATTTTTCATTATTAAATTCTTGCTTAAACTCTTCCCATTCTACTGTATCTAATTTATTTTTTTGTTCAGCTACCTCTTCTTTTAGATCCTCATATAAATCCTTAATATCATCTTTACTTTCTTCAAGCATATTACTTTTATCTCTATTACTTTGTTGTGGTGCTGTTTGATTACTTGATTGACCTTCACTGGTATTATTAGTTAAATTATTTTTGCACCCTACAGTTGTTACCATTATGATTAATATTAAAATAGATGATAATATCTTTTTCATATGTACTCACTCCCTATATATTTTATACTAATATATTGTGAAGATCGTACAAATTTTATACTAATTGTGATTTTAGTATTATCTTATTGCAGTAATTATATCTATTTTTATAACTTTTCTATTTAAATTATATAATATCTTTCTTAAAGTAAGGTTATATAATTTTTAATACAACATCTACTTAATATTTTAATTACTTAATTATTAAGCTAAATGTAATTGATATAATGAATACTAAATTAATTAATATAAAGTTTTTCACTGATAATATAAAGGTATCTTTTTTAGTTTGTAATCTCGTAAAAGCTTTAATATTATTACGAACTGGTATTATAGTTATTATTGATATTACAGATATTATTGGTAATATTTTCAAAACAACTCCAATGCTAATAGCTACATAAGCTATATAATAGATAGTTTTAAATAATAAAAGTGCATTTTTCTTTCCTATATATACTGGCAATGTATATCTTTTATTTTCTATATCTTCTTCAATATCGCATATATTATTAGCTAACATTATATTTGATATTCCCATAATTGCTGGAATACTTATAATAAATATTTCAATTATTACTCTTATATTAATAATAAATGACATAGAATCATTTATAAATGATATACTAACTATTTTCTCATTAAATATATGTATATATACAGCTAGAAAAGTAATTATAAATCCCATAGTTAATCCAGAAAATACTTCTCCAAATGGAGTTCTTGATATTGGTATTGGTCCAAAAGAATATGAGATTCCTATTATAAAACTAACAACACCTAATAATAAAACTATAACATTAGTATTCTTTACTAATATTAAACCTAATATAGTTGATATTATTAGCATTATGAATATAGTTACTATAACACTTATAGGCTTTATATTATCTTTAACTATTGCATTATGTTTTTCATAACCATACCCGTCTTTTTTTATTGCCTTTTTATAATCTATATAATTATTAATTGCAGTAGTTGTCATATCAAAACATATCATTCCTAAAAACATTATCACTGCATTTTTTATATTAAAATTATCAAATTTATATAATGTATAGCTTGTTCCTAATAAGAATGGAAGAACACTTGCTACTTTTGTCTGTATTTCTACTAACTTAAAAAAACTTCCTATATTCATATTAAACTCCTTCAAATAAACTTTAGTAAATATTATAATTTTAATCTTCTAAAAATTAAAAGCTCATGGGATATACCCATAAGCTTTAACTATGCTAAAAATCCTTCTGCTTCTTTTTTTGCTACTTCTTCATTAACTTCATCATATTCTGAATGTTTATAGAAATAGTTTGCCATTTGGAATCTCTTTGATCTTGATATATTAAATTCTGTTGCTAATCCATCTAAGAAATCTACTTCGTCCATTTCATACTCTGCATCTGCTAATGCTACTCTTGTTAATTCAAAAAATACTATATTTACTACTCTTTCTCCAGCATTTTTTATAGTTTTTATAATCTCATCATGTTTAATTTGATTTAACTCAAGTTTTTCTAAATTCATTTCTTTTAATGATCTTTCTATTAATTCTCTTTCTTGCTCTTCTACTTTATCATCAACTAAAGCAAATTCAATAAGTAAATTAATATATGCTATACCTAAATCTCTATTAAGTTCGTTTAAAAACATTTTTATCCTCCTTAGCAAATCCGTATAATATTTTTTATATTATATCACATAATTTAAAAATATTCTTCTGAATATCATTATTAAATAATACTAATTACTAATTTTAATGTAAACTATTGTTGCATCATCAGATTTTTTTAATCTTGGATATTTACTACAAAATTTATCTTTATTTTGACTCTCTCTTATTTCGTCTATAATACTATTAAGGTTACTACTTTCTAGCTTTACTAAAAATTCATTACTATTCGATGAAATATTTAAAGTATCATAGTGTTGTGATGCTCCATCTGAAGTCATAAATAATCTAATGTCTTCACTTAAGCTTATCTCTCCAACCAATGCATGATTTACTGCTTCTTCATCTAATTCTAATATCCAATATCCATCCTTAGTATTTTTTAATTTTCTTGTATCTTTTATATCATTTAAACAAAATTGCTTCGCTTCTAATACATCTATTTTTCTTTCTATAGATATTCTTTTTATTTTATTTAATATTATTTCTTCTAAACTTTCTAACTTTTTATCATAGAGCTCTATAATATTATTCTCTCCTATTTTATAAGCTACAGTACAGTCTCCAAGAATAAAATATTCTAACTTATTTTCTCTTAATCTTATTATTGATATAGCTGCACATGGATATTCTAAATATGTTAGATTTCTAAATCCACTTAAACCTTCATACTCATTTTTAATTAAACGAAGTCCTTCTTTTATTATATCTTTTAAACTACAATTTTTGTTTATATTTTTTGTTAAATATTTGTTCCATCTATCCACATACCAAGATGCATCACTTTCAAAATCACTTATTTTATTTTTTGTTAAACCAGTTGCACCATCTAAAACCCATGCTGCATTTTCTACTATATTAAAAATATCCTCATTTGTGATGTTTCCTCTATCACTTATTCCATAGCTTTTTATAAACTTCAAATTATTCACCCCTTTTACATCATATTATTATATTAAAAATTTATACTTTCTACTAAAGACTTATGTTTAACTTTTACTACATCAAATTTACATATTTTAAATATTAATTGTATACTATAACCTAACCCTATAGCGCTTATTAATGTTGCAACTCCAATTTTTCCACCTAGTATATATCCAAGTATTAAAACTGTTATTTCTATACTTGCCCTTACATATTTTATTGGCTTATTTAATTTTTAGCTAATCCCTATCATAACACCATCTCTCGGCCCACAGCCCAATCCACATCCTATATATAAATAGCATCCTATTCCCATAACAAGCATACCAATTATCATCATAAAAATTCCACCTATAACAGTACTTGCAACTGGAATAATGTTCATTTCTATAATTAAATCCATAAACTGTCCCACAATTATCATATTTAGAATTGTACCTATACCTAGTTTTTGTCCTAATATCATTCCTAAAATTACAAATACAATACCTACTGCTATACTAGCTTGTCCAATAGTAATGTTTGTTACTCTGGATATACCTTGATGAAATACATCCCATGGTGATAATCCTAAATTAGAATTTAACATTAAAACTGTTGAACTAGCACAAAGTATAAACCCTAAAAATAATCTTATTAATTTAAATATTTTATTTTTCATTACGTTATTCTCCCTCTTTATTTAATAAAGGTCATAAATATTATTATAAACAACTTTAATTACTTTTCATATTATCTTTTTTATTTTTCTATATTGTACGTAAAATTACAAAATAATTATTTTATCATATATTATTTGTAAAATTTACATATAATAATAAAAACATGAAAGGAGATTTATTATTATGAAGAAAGGTTTAAAGATAACTCTAATTGTATTAGCTATTATTTTAGTTTTAGCTCTACCAATAATAGGTGGATATAATAGCTTAGTTTCCCTAGAACAAAATGTAAATACAGCTTCCTCAAATATTGATACTCAGCTTCAAAGAAGATCTGACTTAATACCTAACTTAGTTAATACTGTTAAAGGTTATGCCACTCAAGAAAAAGATATTTTTACAGACATAGCCAATGCAAGAAGTAAACTAGCTGGCGCTACTAATGTTTCTGATCAAGCAAATGCAGATAATGAGCTTTCTAATGCATTATCTAGGTTGCTTGTTGTAGTTGAAAGGTATCCTGACTTAAAGTCTAATGAAAACTTTAGAGACTTATCTATTCAGTTAGAAGGCACTGAAAATAGAATTGCAGTTGCTAGACAAGATTACAATACTGCTGTAACTCAATATAATAATAAGAGAAGAAAATTTCCTACTAATATGATGGCATCTTTATTTGGATTTCAAGAAAAACCACTTTATAAAGCAAGTGAAGGAGCCCAAAATGTTCCTTCTGTAGACTTCTCTAGATAAAATGTCTTTTAAAAATAAATATTTAAAAATATTTCTATCTTCTCTTTTTATATTAATATTGTTTTTTTATTTTCCTGTATCTGCATCTGATTCACTACCTTCCCCAACAAACTATAAATACTTAAATGACTATGTTGGTGTTATAAATGATACTGATACAAAAAAAATAGTATCTATCGGTAAAGAATTAGAGGATAAAACTGGAGCTCAAGCTGTTATTGTTATAATTAACACCACTAATAATGTTCCAATTGAAGAGTATGCAATTAAATTATTTAGAAGTTGGGGAATAGGTCAAAAGAGTAAGGATAATGGGCTTTTAATACTTTTAGCTATAGAAGATAGAGCATGGAGAGTTGAGGTTGGTCGTGGACTTGAAGGAGCTATTCCTGATGCACTAAGTAATAGAGTTATGACAACCCTTGCTAAACCAAGTTTTATAAATAATAACTATGGTGAAGGTCTTATTAATTCTTATAGTACCTTCTGTGACTATATTGGCAATGAATATGGAGTTAAATTAGATAAATCATTAAATATAGTATTGCCTGATAACAGTTCTAATAGTACATCTAATATTGGAATAGCAATTATATCTGGAATATTGATACTATCATTATTTCTTGATGTAATTTTTAATGGTGGTAGAGTTTCATCTACAATGCTTCAACTTATATTTTGGAGCAACTTAAATAGACGTAATGGACCTAGAGGAGGATCAGGAGGTTCTGGTGGTGGTTTTGGCGGATTTGGTGGTGGATCATCAAATGGAGGCGGATCCTCAGGTGGATGGTAATAAAAAAGGAGCGTTTATCGCTCCTTTTTCATTAGTCTAATTTCTTTGTGTCTATCCAACTCATCATTTCTCTTAATTCCTTACCAACTTTTTCAATTGGATGTTCTGCTTCATTTCTTCTAACTGCATTGAAGTTTGGTCTTCCAACCATATTCTCCATTAGCCAGTTCCTAGCAAAAGTACCATCTTGAATTTCTGATAGGACTTTTTTCATTTCCTTCTTAGTTTCTTCTGTAACTATTCTATTTCCTATCATATAATCACCGTATTCTGCAGTATCAGAAATAGAATATCTCATCATACTCATTCCACCTTGATAAAGCAAATCTACTATTAACTTCATTTCATGTAAGCATTCAAAATAAGCATTTTCTGGAGCATATCCCGCTTCTACTAAAGTTTCAAAACCTGCTTTTATTAGAGCTGTACATCCACCACATAAAACTGCTTGTTCTCCAAATAAATCTGTTTCTGTTTCATCTTTAAATGTAGTTTCTAGTACGCCTGCTCTTGCACCTCCTACTCCATTTGAATAAGCTAATGCTAAATCTTTAGCTACTCCTGTAGCATTTTGGTAAACAGCTATTAAACATGGTACTCCTGAACCTTCTGTATACGTTCTTCTTACCATATGTCCTGGTCCTTTTGGTGCACACATAAATACATCTACATCTGTTGGTGGAACTATTTGTCCATAATGAATATTAAATCCATGTGCAAATACTAAAGCATTTCCAGCTTCTAAATTTGGTGCTATTTCTGATTTATATACAGCTGCCTGTTTTTCATCTGGTAGTAATATCATTATAATATCTGCTGCTTTTGAAGCTTCTGCAACTGTTGCTACTTCAAGGCCCGCACTCTTTGCTTTATCCCAAGATTTACTTCCTTCATAAAGACCAACTACCACATCTACCCCACTCTCATGTAAATTTAATGCATGAGCATGTCCTTGGCTACCATAACCGACTATTGCTACCTTCTTTCCCTTTAATAATTCTAAATTTGTGTCCTTTTCATAATACATTTTTGCCATTTGTCTAACCCCCTAATTATTTAGATCTTCTTCACTTATTATTTCATTAATTGGTGCACCAGGTGCAACCATAGGAAATACCTTTTTATCATTATGAATTATATAATCTATTACAACTGGTCCATCAGTTATTAGAGCTTCTTTTAAAATACTTTTTAACTCTTGTTTTTTATTAACTCTTAATCCTTTTGCACCAAATGCTTCTGCCAATTTTACAAAATCAGTTGCCCTATCTAATGTAGTTGCTGAATATCTTGCTTCATAGAAAAAGTCTTGCCATTGCCTAACCATCCCTAATGCATTATTATTCATTACTATTATTATTAGTGGTAAATTATTTTTTACTGCCGTTGCTAACTCATTGCAATTCATGCCAAAGCTACCATCACCTGCAATATTAAATACTCGCTTATCTTTTTTACCAATTTGGGCTCCTATTGATGCTCCTAATCCAAAGCCCATTGTTCCAAGTCCACCTGATGAAATAAATGTTCTCGGTGTTCTATAATTAAAATGTTGTGCTGCCCACATTTGATGTTGGCCTACCTCTGTAGTAATTATAAAATCTCCATTATCAAGTTCACTTAAAATTTTAAATAAATACTCTGGAGTAAGTTCTCCTTCACTACATTTATCCTCTTTTTTAAGTTCTTTTAAACTATTCATTTTTTCTATCCATTTATCATTATTTTTTTTCTCCACTAATGGAATTATTCTTTCTAATGATCTTTTTAAATCCCCAATTATAAATGCATCTACCTTAATATTTTTATTTATTTCTGCTGGATCTATATCTAATTGTATTATTCTCGCATTTTTAATATGATTTTGGTTACTAATAACTCTGTCACTAAATCTAGCTCCTAAAGTTATTAATAAATCACACTTAGATGCCAATAAATTTGATGCCTTACTTCCATGCATTCCAATCATTCCCGTAGATAAATAATGCTCATATGGAAATGCTGATGTACACATTAAAGAGTTTGCAACAGGTGAATTTATCTTTTCTGCAAACTCTATAAGTTCATTAGTTGCCCCTGATAAATTAACTCCTCCACCTGCATAAATTAATGGTCTTTCAGCTTCATTAATCATAGCTACAGCTTTTTCTAATGATTCAACTGTAATATGTTTACTTCTTCTCTCTATATCCTTTGGCTCTAATTTTGCATATTTAGCCTTTAAAATAGTTATATCCTTTGGTATGTCTATTAATACAGGTCCTGGTCTTCCTTCTTTAGCTATATAAAAGGCTTCTCTTATTATCCTTTGTAAATCATTCACATCTTTAACTATATAATTATGCTTTGTAATTGGCATAGTTATCCCTGCTATATCTACTTCTTGAAAACTATCTTTTCCAAGTAATGATTTTGGAACATTTCCTGTAATAGCAACTAAAGGTATTGAGTCCATATATGCTGTTGCAATTCCAGTTACTAAATTTGTTGCTCCCGGTCCTGAAGTTGCTAAGCAAACTCCAACTTTTCCTGTAGCTCTTGCATATCCATCTGCAGCATGAGCTGCCCCCTGCTCATGACAGGTTAAAATATGATTTACTTCTTCTCTATACTTATATAGTTCATCATAAATATTTAATACAGCTCCACCTGGATATCCAAATATAGTATCTACCCCTTCATCAATAAGAGATTTTATTAATATCTCTGCACCTGTTAATAACATACTAGCCCCCCTTTTTATTAAATTTTAGAATTTTTATTACTTATAAACAGCACCTGTACTTGCAGAGCTAACAAGTTTTGCATACCTTGATAAATATCCCTCTTTAACCTTAGGTTCTTGAAGTTTTAAATTTTTTCTACGATTCTCTAAAACCTCATTATCTACTAATATATCTAGTTTTCCTTCTATTATATCTATGGATATTTTATCTCCTTCTTCTACTAATGCAATTACTCCACCTTCTGCTGCCTCTGGAGAAACATGGCCTATAGCCGCCCCTTTTGTTGCCCCACTAAATCTCCCATCTGTAATTAATGCCACATATTTATCTAGCCCCATACCTGCAATTGCTGATGTTGGTGCTAACATCTCTCTCATACCTGGTCCACCCTTAGGCCCTTCGTATCTTATTATTACAACATCACCTTTAACTATTTTCTTTGATAATATGGCTTCTATTGCCTCTTCTTCTGAATTAAATACCCTTGCTGGCCCTTCATGTTTCATCATTTCAGGTAGTACTGCTGACTTTTTAACAACAGCTCCATCCTTTGCTAGATTACCTTTTAAAACTTGAATTCCGCCAGTTTTACTATATGGAGTGTCTATATTTTTAATAACTTCATAATCTAAAACTTTTGCATTTTTTATATTTTCTTCTTGAGTTTTACAAGTTGATGTTATACAGCCTAAATCTATTAAGTTTTTCTTTGATAATTCTTTTATAACAGCTTGAATTCCACCTGCCCAATATAAATCTTCAATATGAGTTTCTGATGCTGGTGCAAGCTTACATAAATTAGGTGTCTTAGCTGATACTTCATTTATAATATCTAAATTCATTTCAACTTTAGCTTCATTTGCTATTGCTGTTAAATGAAGAACGCTATTTGTTGAACATCCTAATGCCATATCAACAGTTAAAGCATTTTTTATTGATCTTTCATTGACTATATCTCTAGGTCTAATATCATTTTTTAATAATTCCATTATGGCCATACCTGCATATTTAGAAAGTCTTATCCTCTCTGAATATACAGCTGGTATAGTTCCATTACCCGGTAATGCTAGTCCTAAAACTTCTGATAAACAATTCATTGAGTTTGCAGTAAACATACCTGAACATGAACCGCAAGTTGGACAGGCTTTATTTTCTAAATCACATAAGTCACCCTCTAGCATAGCACCATTTTCAAAGGCACCAACTGCTTCAAACATAGTTGAAAGAGATACTGCTTTATCTTTAAATTTTCCTGCAAGCATTGGCCCTCCACTTACAAGTATTGCCGGTATATTTAATCTCAGCGCTGCCATTATCATTCCTGGAACAATTTTATCGCAATTAGGTATTAATACTAAAGCATCAAATCCATGAGCCTTAGTCATACACTCTATTGTGTCTGCTATAAGTTCTCTTGTTGCTAATGAATACCTCATTCCCTCATGCCCCATGGCAATACCATCACATACACCTATTGTTGGGAATACCAAAGGGGTGCCACCAGAAAGTAGTATTCCTTTTTTTACACCTTCAACAATTTTATCTAAATTTACATGACCTGGAATTATATCATTTTGTGATGTTACAACTCCAATTAATGGTTTCTTTATTTCTTCATCTGTTAATCCAGATGCTTTAAATAGTGATCTATGAGGTGCCCTCGATGGTCCCTTTTTTACTACATCACTTCTCATACATTTCACCTCCTCTTTAATTTAAATTTTATCTAAAACTAATTTCCCCATTTCTTTAGTTCCAATAAACTTCATACCTTCACTCATTATATCCCCTGTTCTATAGCCTTCTTCTAAAACTCCTAATACTGCATTTTCAATTGAATTTGCTTCATTTTCTAAGCCAAAGCTATATCTAAGCATCATTGCTGATGAAAGAATTGTGGCTAATGGATTTGCAACTCCTTTTCCAGCTATATCTGGTGCACTTCCATGTATTGGTTCATACATTCCTATTTTTCCCTCTCCAAGAGATGCTGATGGAAGCATTCCTATTGAACCTGTTACCATACTAGCTTCATCTGATAATATATCTCCAAACATATTTGAAGTAACTATTACATCAAACTGTTTTGGATCTTTTACAAGTTGCATTGCAGCATTATCAACATACATATGATTTAATTCAACTTCTTTATAGTCCTTTGCCACTTCTTCTACAACAGCTCTCCATAATCTAGAGCTTTCTAGTATATTTGCTTTATCTACACTAGTTATTTTTTTATTTCTTTTCATTGCTGTTTCAAAAGCGATTTTAGCAATTCTTCTAACTTCTTCTACATTATACTTTTCTGTATCATAAGCTGAAGCTACACCATTATTTTCTTCTCTTCCTCTTTCACCAAAATAAATACCACCAGTAAGTTCTCTTACTACACAAATATCTATTCCATCTCCTATTATGCTATCTTTAAGTGGAGATGCATTTTTTAAAGGTGCATATAAAATAGCTGGTCTTAAATTACAATAAAGATTTAATTCTCCTCTTAAACCTAAAAGAGCTTGTTCTGGCCTTATTTTTGCATTAGGATCATCCCATTTAGGTCCACCAACTGCACCTAATAAAACAGAATCTGACTTTTTACATTTTTCTAATGTTTCCTCTGGAAGTGGTGTACCTTTTTCATCTATAGCACATCCACCAGCTAATAAATATTCATATTTAAAACTATGATTATATTTTTCACCTATTTTATTTAAAACCTTAACTGTTTCTTCTATTACTTCTGGTCCTATTCCATCTCCTGGAATAACTGCAATATTAAAATTCATTTTTAAAAGCCCCCTTATTTAATTGTCAGTATATAACTTTATTTATTATTTTTTATATATCCAATTAACCCATTATTATTTATTATTTTTTGCATAAATTCAGGAAATCCCTCTCCCTTATATTCTTCATTCTTTGTTATATTTTTTATTACCCCAGTTGAAAATTCTACTTCTAATTCATCACCTGAATTTATCGCCTTTACCGCCTCATTACATTCAATAATAGGTAATCCTATATTTATTGCATTTCTATAAAATATTCTTGCAAATGTTGATGCTATAACACAACTTACTCCACTTTCTTTTATAGCTATTGGAGCATGTTCCCTAGATGACCCACAACCAAAATTTTTATTTGCAACTATAATATCTCCATCACTTACTTTTTTTACAAAATCTAAATCTATATCTTCCATGCAGTGTGCTGCTAACTCCTTTGGATCTGAAGTATTTAAGTATCTTGCTGGAATTATTACATCTGTATCTACGTTATCTCCATATTTAAAAACTTTTCCTCTTACCTTCATTGATTTATCTCCTTTCTAAATTACCTCTGGATTTGTTATTTTTCCTGTTAATGCTGAAGCAGCTGCAACTGCTGGACTTGATAAGTAAACTTCCGACTCAACGTGTCCCATTCTACCTACAAAGTTTCTATTTGTAGTTGATATTGCCTTTTCTCCTTTTGCTAATATTCCCATATGTCCTCCTAAACATGGTCCACATGTAGGAGTTGAAACAATTGCACCTGCTTCAATTAAATCCTTTAATATTCCTTCCTCTAAGGCTTGAAGATAAATTTTTTGAGTTCCTGGGAATACAATACATCTAACTCCCTTTTTAACTTTTTTACCTTTAAGAATATCTCTTGTTATTCTTAAATCAGATATTCTACCATTAGTACATGAACCTATAACTACTTGATCTACTAAAACCTCTCCAACTTCATCAATAGTTCTTGTATTATCAGGTAAATGTGGAAATGAAACTGTAGGTCTTAATGTGCTTAAATCTATTTCATATACATTTTCATATTCAGCATCTTCGTCGGCTTCATATACTTTCCATTGCCTTTCTGTATGTTCTTTTAAATATTCTATAGTTTTATCATCTACTGGAAAAATTCCATTTTTACCACCAGCTTCTATAGCCATATTAGACATAGTAAATCTATCATCCATTGAAAGATAAGCTAGTCCATCTCCGAAAAATTCCATAGATTTATATAAAGCCCCATCAACTCCTATCATGCCTATTATGTGTAAAATTATATCTTTACCACTTACCCATTTAGCTGGTTTATTTTTCAGTACAAACTTTAAGGCTGCTGGTACTTTAAACCAACACTTTCCTGTAGCCATTCCAGCTGCCATATCTGTTGATCCTATTCCTGTGGAAAATGCACCTAATGCCCCATAAGTACAAGTATGTGAATCTGCTCCAATTACAACATCACCAGCTACAACTAGCCCCTTTTCAGGTAATAAACAATGCTCTATTCCCATTTCACCTATTTCAAAAAAGTTCTTAATTTCTTTTTCTCTTGAAAACTCTCTAATAAACTTACATTGCTCTGCAGCCTTTATATCTTTATTTGGTGTAAAGTGATCAGGTACAATTGCTATTTTTTCTTTATTAAAAACATCTTTTACCCCAAACTTTTCAAATTCTTTTATAGCTACAGGAGATGTTATATCATTTCCTAACACTAAATCTAAATTTGCCTCTATCAGCTGTCCTGCTTTCACACTTTCTAAGCCTGCATGTGCAGATAATATTTTTTGTGTCATTGTCATTGTCATTTTTTATAGCCCCCTTTAAAAATATGTTTTTACTTCTCTTTCTATATCTTTTATTAATTTATATTCAATAGAATCTACTAACGCAATCCAGCTTGCTTGAATTACATCTCTTGATACCCCAACTGTACTCCAGCTCTCTACTCCATCTGTTGATTCTATTAAAACTCTTACTTTAGCTCCAGTTGCACTTTCTGAGTCTAAAACCCTTACTTTATAATCTACAAGCCTTACATCTTTTAACTTTGGATAAAAAGATTCTAACGCTTCCCTTAAGGCCTTATCTAGTGCATTAACTGGACCGTCTCCCTCTGCTGCTGTCATTTTATTTTTTCCATCTACAGTTATATTGATAAGGGCTGTTGAACTAAAATCACCATTACTTGATGGTTGTTCTCCCATAGTTTTAAAGTGATTGAGTTTAAAAAATGGTTTATATTTCCCCATTATTTTTCTCATTAGTAGCTCTATGGTACCTTCTGCACCCTCAAACTTATATCCCTCATACTCTAATTCTTTTAATCTATTTGTTATGTCTTTTACTTCTTTACTTTCCTTTGTTATATTGGGAAATACCTTTTGTATTTCTTTTAAAATTGTACTTTTCCCACTTACTTCAGAAATTAAAAATCTTCTGCTATTTCCAATCTTTTCTGGTTCAATATGTTCATATGACTTTGACTCCTTACAAACAGCATCTATATGCATTCCACCTTTATGTGCAAATGCCGAAGCTCCAACATAAGGCATATCATATGATAATGGAATATTTGATATTTCAGAAATAAATCTTGCTGTTTTAGTAAGTTCTAATAAATGCTCATCATCTATAATTTCATAATTCATTTTTAACTTTAAAGTTGGTATTATTGTTGAGAGATTTGCATTTCCACATCTTTCTCCAAATCCAATAAATGTTCCTTGTATATGTCTTACTCCTGCCTCTACTGATATTATTGAATTAGCTACAGCTAAGCCTATATCATTATGACAATGTACTCCTATTATTCCTCCTACTTTTTCTATAACATCTTTTGTTATATCTTCTATTTCAGATGGAAGTATACTTCCATTCGTATCACATAATACAATAACCCTTGCCCCGGCTTCCCTTGCCACCTTTAAAGTTTCAAGTGCATAAACATTATTTTCTTTATATCCATCAAAAAAATGTTCTGCATCAAATATTACTTCTTTACTATTTTCTCTAAGAAATTTTATTGAATCTCTTATCATATTTAAATTTTCTTCTAGTGAAGTTTTTATAATATTTTCAACCTGTACGTCCCATGACTTTCCAAATATAACTACTACCTCTGTTTCTGCTTTTAATAATTTTTTTAAATTTTCATCTTTATTTGCATCTATATTAGCTCTTCGTGTTGCCCCAAAAGCTGCTAATTTAGAATGTTTTAAATTTATTAATTTAGCCCTTTTAAAAAATTCCATATCTTTTGGATTTGATCCTGGATTTCCTGCTTCTATATAATCTACCCCAATATCATCTAAAGCTTTTACAATCTTAAGCTTATCTTCTAAAGAAAAAGAAATATCTTCTCCTTGTGCCCCATCTCTTAAGGTAGAATCAAAAACTTCTACTTTTTTATTGCTCATTGCCCCACCTCTTATTAACTAATTAAAATATTCCCCATAGTTAGTTATATCATTATCGCCTCTTTCAAGGGCAGTTACACCAGTTCTAACTATTTCTTGAATTTCATATCCCTCCATTAACTTTATAAGTGCATTTATTTTACTATCATCACCAGTTAGCTCAATTGTTAAAGTATTTGATGCTACGTCTATTATCTTGCTTCTAAATATCTTTACTACCTCATTTATTGAAGCTCTATTTTCTGGTGTTGCTTTAACCTTTATTAAAACAAGTTCTCTATAAACTGAATATTCTGATTTTAATTCAAAAACTCTCAGAACATCTTCTAGCTTATTAAGCTGTTTTGTAAATTGCTCTAAAATATCTTCATTCCCCATAAGACCTATTGTCATTCTTGAAATATTAGGATTTTCTGTTCTACCAACAGTTAGACTATCAATATTAAATCCTCTCCTTGCAAAAAGACCTGATACTCTAGTTAACACCCCTGATGAATTTCTAACTAATACAGATAACACATGTCTTTCCATAAATTAGCCCCCCTTAAAAAATTGTAAAAAAAACCACCATTAATGATATGAATCAATAAGGTAGCATTAAATTTCGCCTTAATTATACATCATCACTAGGTTCCAACAAACCCTTGCTTATAACGGGGCATACCGGTTATGACTTACTTATACTTATTAGCACTTTCAGTATACTGCTCTGGAGTGATACTTATTATAGTAAAGCATCCATTCACACCAACCATGGACTCTCTGTAGCTTTTTTTCTATTATAACTGTCTCCGTCTTAGCATTTATTTAAATTTCTAAGGACATATTAAGTTTTGTTATTGTTAAGATTTTACTTCTTTATTTTACCAGTGTCAAGAATTTTTTTAAATTTTTTCCAATTTAATTTTTATATGCTTTTCTTCTTTTATAATTTTAACTTTTTATTACTTTTAAAGTTTATTTTTTATTAAATTGTTAAACTTAATTTCACTTTTTTATTTCTATATTATTTTTATGCTATATCCTTTATCATTGTATTATTTACTTTTTAGAATAAAAAAAGGTTATTTTGCATTAGTATATACAAAATAACCTCTTTATATAAATTATTTAATATCTATAAAATTAAATTTTGCTTAGTATTAAATCCACTAAACTATGAGCCATTTTATCTATTTCTTCTTGGTTTTCTCCTTCTAGCATAACTCTTACTAAAGGTTCTGTACCTGATGGTCTTATCAGTACTCTTCCTACACCATTTAATGATGCTTCTATTTTTTCTATAGCTTCAACTATTTCTTTATCTTCTAAATATATGTTTTTCTTATTATTTGGAACCTTTGCATTAACTAAAACTTGTGGAAGTTCTTTCATTATTCCTGCTAATTCACTTAAAGTTTTTCCACTTCTTTTTTTAATTGCAGCAACTTGAAGTGCAGTAACAAGTCCATCTCCTGTAGTATTATAATCTAAGAATATAATATGACCTGATTGTTCTCCACCTAAAACATATCCATCTTTAATCATTTCTTCTAGGACATATCTATCTCCAACTTTAGTCTTTATAATATTTATTCCTTCATTTTTACATGCAATATCTAATCCTAAATTGCTCATTACAGTAACAACTAAAGTATCTTCCTTAAGTTTACCTATATCTTTAAGATGTTTAGCACATAAAGTTAATATAAAATCTCCATTAATAAGAGTTCCTTTTTCATCTACTGCTAAGCATCTATCTGCATCTCCATCAAAAGCAAAACCTAAATCACAGTTCTTTCTAACAACGTAATCCATTAGCTCTTCTGGATGTGTTGATCCACAATTTTCGTTTATGTTAGTTCCATCTGGATTATCATTTATTACATAAACATCAGCACCTAATTCTCTAAATGCTTTAACTGCAGCTTTATAGCATGCTCCATTAGCACAATCTAAAGCTACTTTAATTCCCTTTAAATCAACAGGAATAGTTGACATCGCATAGTCCATATATTCATCAAGAGCTCCAACTTCTATTGTTGATCTTCCTAAATCATGTCCAGTTGGACTAGGAACTCCTTCAAATCCTGTTTCTATAATTCTTTGAATTTCATCTTCTAATTCATCTTGTAGTTTATATCCTCTTCCATCAAAGAATTTTATTCCATTATATTCTACTGGATTGTGTGATGCTGAAATCATAATACCTGCATCTGCATTATATTCTCTTGTTAAATGTGCCACTGCTGGTGTAGGAACTACTCCTAAAATTACAGCTTCTGCTCCAACTGATAATATACCTGCAACTAAAGCTGCTTCTAGCATATCTCCTGATATTCTTGTATCCTTACCAACTAATATTTTTGGCTTGTGAGTACCTTCTGTTAAAACATATGCTCCTGCTCTTCCTAAACTATATGCTAATTCAGCAGTTAACTCTGTGTTTGCAACACCTCTTACTCCATCTGTCCCAAACATTCTACTCATATTTTTTACCTCACTTTTTCTATTGGTTTATTAGTTATACCTTATGTCACATTATTAGTATATATTTTTTCAATATATTTTACAACTAATAACAATTTAACTAATTATTTTTTAAACTTTCATCTATTCTATCTAATATTAGGTTATATCCACCAGTACCGTAATTTAAACATTTATTTACTCTGCTTATAGTTGCTGTGCTGGCTCCAGTCTTTTCTGCAATTTCTGTATATACTTTTTTTTGTTTTAACATCTTAGCAACTTGTATTCTTTGTGCAAGAGCCTTCAATTCATTTATAGTCGCTACATCTTCAAAAAAGTTATAACATTCTTCTATATCTTTAAGCTCTAATACAGCTTTAAAAAACAAATCTAGCTCTTCATTTTTAAGCTTGCTTTCCACTTTACCACCTCTTAATTTCTCTAACTTAAATAAATTATAACCACATTCATACTAGTTTACAACTGTATTGTAGTAAAGTAGTTGTTACTATTTAAATTTCTGTATCACTTTCACCATCTGGATCAGATATATCTTTTAGGCCACCATCCATAAGTTTATTATATACAGCTTTAGTTGGTGCTAACCAAACTTCTCCACTTCCTCTATAAACATTTAATAATCCTTCTCCATTAAAGGCTGTTCCTATTAATGTAGTAGAGGATTTTTCTACAGTAAATGTAATATTTGAAGTTCTTAATATACTAAAGTTTCCATCAACCTTTAATGTATCTCTAAACATCTTACATCTTAATATTTCTTTTTCTGGTACTGGTATTTCTAATAAAACTATACCACTTCCCTTTAATTTAGTTTGATACAAACCTTCATTACCAAATATTATAGAAGATACGGTCTTTTGCATAATTGGCTCTACTTCTATACTTTCTTCACAAGCATAAAATAATCCATCATCAACAATTATTTCTTCATCTTCAAGCTCTATAAGAGTATAATGTCCAAAAGTAGGCTCAAGAAAAACCTCTCCAGTTCCTCTTAACACCGGCTTAAACATAGATTCTCCAGTAACTTTACTTGAGAAGAACTTTCTGCCTAACCCTATTACACCTCCAGTTTTATTCACTATTTCTATATTACCTTTCATGTAACTTAGTGAACCTGATTCTATCTTAACAGCGCTATCATCTAATATTATCCTAACTTGTCTAAGCTTAACCTTAGACTTTTTCATAAAATCTATTTGCATAGAGGTATTTAAGTCACTAGCACCTTCTAAATCATCATATTCTAATATTTGAAATATTGTGTCATTACTCATTTCTGAAATCATTGTTAACTTATTATTTATATTTACTGAAGTTCTCAGCTTAATCCCTCCTTTTATTTATTTTTTAAACTAAATAACTTATATTACTTAACATACCGTACTTATCTACAATTAGTCTATAAATATAATTCCCTAAAAAAATAAAAAATTCCCCATTCTCTATAAGGAAGGGGAACTTTTTCTCTTTATTTATATTCTTTAGCTTTTTCTTCTCCACTTAGTACTCTTATTGCTCCTTGTGCTAAAGCTAATAGTTCATCTTCTCCTGGATATACAGTTATTGGTGCTATCCATTCTACTCTATTTTTTATATCATTTATAATTATATCAGAATAAGCTATACCACCTGTAGTAACTATAGCATCGACTTTTCCACATAAAACTGTAGCCATCTCCCCTATAGCCTTACACACTTGGTATATAAAAGCATTATAGTATAACTTAGCATCTTTATTTCCTTCTGCTACTAGCTTTAATACATCTCTTGCATCATTTGTATTAAGGTATGCAACATAACCACCTTTACCTACTATCTTACTATAAACTTCTTTTTCTGTATATTTTCCACTAAAACACATCTTTATAAGTGATCCAACTGGTACACTACCTGCTCTTTCTGGTGAAAATGGTCCATCTCCATCTAATGCATTATTTACATCTACTACTCTTCCATGTTTATGTGCTCCTACTGAAACACCGCCACCCATATGAACTACAATTAAATTTAACTCATCATATGACTTTCCATTTTCTTTAGAAAATCTCTTAGCTACAGCCTTTTGATTTAACGCATGGAATTTACTAACTCTTGGTAATTCTGGAACCCCTGAAACTCTTGCAACATCATCTAATTCATCTACAACTACTGGATCTACTATAAATGATGGAATTTTTAGTTCATTTCCTATTTGACTTGCTAATATTCCACCTAAATTTGATGCATGTTGACCTTGAACTCCAACTTTTAAATCTTCTAACATTTTTTCATTAACTGAATATGTTCCACCTTCCATTGGCTTAAGCATTCCACCTCTACCAACTACGTCATTTAATGTATTAATATCAAAGTTCTTTTCTTTTAATACATTAAGAATAATATCTTTTCTAAATTGAAATTGGTCGTAGATAGTTTTGTACGCACCTATTTCTTCTGATGAATGTCTTAGAGTTTCTTCTAATATACTCTTCTCACCATCATATACTCCTATTTTTGTTGATGTTGATCCTGGGTTAATTATTAATAGCTTATAAGACATGATAAATTCCCCTCCAATTATTACTTTTTTGATTCTGCAACTAATGCAGCAAGTGCTATAGAGTTAACCTTTGTTTCAAAACTGTCTGCTCTAGATGTTAATATTACTGGAGCTGAAGTTCCTACTAAAAGTCCTCCATTTCTTGATTTTGATGTATATGTTAAAGTTTTATACATAACATTTGCTGTTTCTATATTTGGAAGTAATAATATATCTGCTTTTCCAGCAACAGGTCCTGTAACTCCCTTATGATGTGCTGCTTCTTCTGATAATGCATTATCTAAAGCAAGTGGTCCATCAACTAAACAACCCTTTATTTGACCTCTATCGTTCATCTTTGAAAGTAGTGATGCATCTACTGTAGCTGGCATATCTGGATTTACTACTTCTACTGCACATACTGGAGCTACCTTTGGAAGTTCTATTCCACAAGCCTTTGCAACACCAACTGAATTATTTAAAATTTGTATCTTTGCTTTTAAATCTGGATAAGTATTAAATGCTGCATCTGTTAATAGTATTAGTCTATCTATTCCTTCTATTTCAAACACTGCTACGTGAGACATTAATTGTCCTGTTCTTAATCCAACTTCCTTATTTAATACGCTTCTTAGAAAAGTAGCTGTATCAACTAACCCTTTCATAACCATATCTGCTTTACCAGTTGAAACTAATTTAACAGCTTCTATAGTTGCTTTCTTTATATCTACTTCATGAACTATTTCAAATTGTGCAATATCCATATCTATCTTATTTGCTATTTCTATTATTTCATCTTTATTACCAACAAGTATTGCATCTGCAATTCCTCTTTCTTTAGCTGCTTTTACTGCTTCTAAAACTGGCTCATCTTGAGCAACAGCTACTGCAACCTTCTTTTTATTACAATCTTTAAGCTTTAATAGTAAGTCATCAAAATTTTTACTCATTTTCTTGCACCTCTCATATTTCCTTTATTAATTTTTAGTTATTAACCTTTTTCCTAAATGTTAGAATTATACAAATATAAGCTATAATGTACAAATATTTCCTTATATTATATTGTAACAAAAAATATTCTGAAAACTTAAGTTTTCAGAATATTCTCTCGCGCTTTATTTTATTAAATTATTGGTTTATACTTACTTATTATTTTTTCAGCTACTTTTATTCCATCAACAGCTGCTGAAATAATTCCACCAGCAAATCCAGCACCTTCTCCTGAAGGATATAATCCTTCTACTGAAATACTTTCTAAGTTTTCATTTCTTGTTATTCTAACTGGTGCTGATGTTCTTGTTTCAATTCCTGTTAAAAGTGCATCATTACTTCCATACCCATTTATCTTTCTATCGAAATCAACTATACCCTCTTTCAAAGCTTCTATAACATAAGGAGGTAAGCATTCCCTTAAATCTCTAAATTCAAATCCTGGTTTATAACTAGGTTTTACATTTCCTAGCTTAGTGCTTATTCTATCTTCCATAAAGTCACCAACTAGTTGTATTGGAGCTTTATAGTTTCCTCCTCCAAGTTTAAAAGCTAAACTTTCATAATGTCTTTGGAACTCCATTCCTCTAAGTGGAGAATCTCCCTCAAAATCATCTGGCCCAACAGTTACAACTAAAGCAGAATTAGCATTTTCTAAGTCTCTAGCATGATAGCTCATTCCATTAGAAACTAATCTTTCACTTTCTGAAGCTGCTGCAACAACAACGCCTCCTGGACACATACAGAATGAATAAACTGCTCTTCCTAGCTTTTCACTTTGATATGTTAATCTATATTCTGCGGCTTTTAATCTTGGATGTTCATGAGCTTCACCATATTGACTTTTATTTATTAACTCTTGTGGATGTTCTATTCTAACACCTACCGCAAAGGCCTTAGGTTCCATATAAACCCCTAGCTTATGTAACATTTCATATGTATCTCTTGAACTATGTCCTATTGCTAATATTAAGTTTTCACATTTAATTTCTCTTCCATTAACAACTATAGCCGTTAACTTACCATCTTCATGTTTTATTTCCTCTAGTTTAGATGAAAATAATACTTCCCCACCTAAGGATTTAATTTTTTCTCTTATATTTTTAACTACTTCCTTTAATAAATCAGTCCCTACATGTGGTTTTCCTATATATGTAATTTCTTCTGGTGCTCCTGCTTTTACAAGCTCTCTTAAAACATAATCACATCTAGTATCTTTAATTCTCGTAGTTAATTTACCATCTGAAAAGGCTCCTGCGCCACCTTCACCAAACTGAACATTAGACTCTAAATTTAATTCTCCATTTTCCCAAAACTTATCAACAGTCTTTGTTCTTTTATCCACATCTTCTCCTCTTTCTATCACCAATGGTTTATAACCTTTTTCGGCTAATAGTAAGGCTGAAAAAATACCTGCTGGTCCAAATCCTACAACAACTGGTCTATTTTTTAATTCTTTTGTACCTTTTTCTATTTCTGCATCATAAACTTCTGATTCTAACTTTACATCTTTATCTTTTAATTTAGCTACTAGCTTTTCTTCACTATTATGCTTAACTTCAACACAATATATAAATTTAATAGCATTTTTCTTTCTTGCATCAAGACTTTCTTTTATTATTTTTAAATCTTTAATTTCCTTTTCAGAAACCTTTAATTTTTTAGAAACCTTCTTAAGTAGTAAGTCTTTGCTTTCATCTATTTGTAAAATTATATTATTAATTCTAATTGACATATCATCACCTTCATTCTAATTTTCTAGTAGTTCATTCTAACACAAAGAATAATTATTGTGAACTAAATTAATTGAAAAATTTAATAAAGTAGTCGTGTTTTAAATATAATATCCTTTAAACACAACTACTTATTAAGCCTTTAATATTAAACTAATGTGTACTTGTAACCTCTGGCTTTTGGGTTACTTCTTTTGTTACTGTAATACCTATATTTTCTACTGAGTTAACTGTAAACTTCTGACTTAACCCTGTAAGAGTTACTACTGGTGTTATATCAAAATGACCTTCGTCTTTATAGGTTTCTAAATTTAAATCTACCTTTATATTATCTGCAGTTATATTTGTTATTTCGTCTTCTAAACCATTTATTTTAACTTTAACAATTTCTTTATCAGGTTTTACTATTAATCCTTGATTTACTCCATGAATTGTGAATTTAACATCAAACTCTTTAGTTACTGTTTTTACTAATATTAATTTAACAGTTGTTGTTTCTTCTCCAGCTAATAAATGTACTCCATTAGGTACTTTTATAGCTACTGTTAATTCACCACTATCTTTTATTTGAGATAAATCTACAGGCAATGTCTCTACTTCATTAATACTATCTAGTGTCTCCTTAGGTCCTAATAACTCTACTGATCTTCTAGTAGATTCAATACTTTTTAACTTTCCTCCATTTTGTAATTCACCCACAGTATTAACTTTCAATGGCACACTTTTCCCCTTACTAACCTTTATATTAACACTAACAGAATTTTGCGAAAATATAACATCTGAGATTGCATTCCCAGCACTATCAACTGCCTTTATATTATAATCCTCTATTATATCTTCATATACATCTTTTCTTTCTCCATTAGCTACAACAGCATATACTTTACTTATTATTGATTCTGGTCCTGAAATCTTAACTTCCTTAGGATTTATTACTGCTGGCCCAGCAAAATATCCTTGCCTTGCACTAACTGCTATATTTGACTGTACTTCTACCTCTTTTTCCACTAGATCTTCTAATGCTATATTTATGCTAAGCATATTATTATTTTTTATACTTACTCCTGTTGGATAATCTGTAATAGTTACTGGAATCTTATTTTCACCTTTTTTTAATGCATACTCACTTAAATCTACTTGTATCTTAAAATCACTTTTTTTGACTTTATTTATATAGTTTGTATATCCCTCTAATTTCAAATTAACATAAAACTGTTGTTTGGGTGCTAAAACCATCTTATGTCCTTCTAATGATTCTAAATTTATTAACTCAACTGGAACTTTATTAATTTCAGTAGTTCTAACTTTATTCTCTACATTTGTAACATAAAACCATAGTCCTATAGACATTAAAATGCAAATTATAGGTACTATTATTTGTCTTTTTCCTTTATCCCTTTTATCCATGTCTTCACCTTCTCCCCAGCTGATTTTACATTTTTACTTTCTCTATTTTCCATTATCTTTAATAATACTACTCTTAACTTTTCTTTATCATAGTTTCTAGTAAGTCTACCATTTATAGCTAATGAAATGACTCCTGTTTCTTCTGATACTACAATTATTAATGCATCTGATGTTTCTGATAGTCCTATTGCTGCTCTATGTCTTGTACCTAACTTTTTATTTATAGTATTATTATTTGTTAATGGAAGTACACAACCAGCTGCTAAGATTTTATCTCTTCTTATTATAGTTGCCCCATCATGCAATGGCGTATTTACTACAAATAAATTTTCTAATAAATTTGCAGTAATATTAGCTTCTAAAATTGTTCCTGAATTAAGAACTTCTCCTAGACCTGTCCCCTGTTCTATGGCTATTAATGCTCCTGTTTTTGTTTCCGCTAAATTAGAAACTGCCGTAACAATTTCATTTACAGCTATATTTCTTTTTTCTTCACTTTGTATACTATGAAGTTCTTCAAATGCACTTCTCCCTAAATGTTCTAAAGCTCTTCTTATTTCAGGTTGGAATATAATAACTACTGATAATACCCCTATTGTCAGTGTTTTGTTTAAAATAAAATTAAGCATTTCTAGCTTTAGTATATAGCTTATAGGTATAAGTGCAATTATTAAAACTATACCCTTTAAAAGCTGTTCAGCTCTTGTTTCTTTAATTAAAATATAGCCCTTATAGAAGATATAAGCTACTACTAAAATATCTAATACTGACCATATTGATATGTTTTTTGCTGTGTTTATTATTAACGAAAAAAATTCTTGCATGCCGGGCACCCCACTCTTTATTCTCTAATATAAATTATACACCAATTAGTAAATTCTTAGTATATCGATTAAATTTTTTTTTAAATTTTATAATATTTTTTCATGAACTATAATATAAATTTATGTAAAGAGACAATTAAAAAGGAGGTACTATATGAATGATAAAATATCATCTTTTATTGAAAGTCACAAAAAAAATATTATAATTTTTTCTTCACTTTTTATCACAAGTACTTTAATTATATTTTTTATTTTCACAAAATTAAATTCAAACAAAGGAATGCCTGCTTTAAAAAATATAGGTAAAGACTTAAGTAAAATAAATTTATCCCTTGAAAAAGGACTTAATGACATGACTATTAATACTACTTTAGCTAGTGAAATATTATCAGATGGTTCAGCTTCATTAAAAGAATTATCTTTTAAACTCTCAAACATTGAAACGCCATCTGAAAAAAGCATAATTGCCAAAAAAGAGTTAGCTAATGCTTTATCAACAACTATAGCCTTATACGATTTTTCTCTCTATATAATTAATAACCCAAATGAAATAAATTCTAGTAAAGATTTAAATGACTTTCTAGTGTATAAGGATGATTGTATTAAAAGTTATAATACTTTAAGGAAAGATGGCATTTCAATAGATTTTTCTGATAAAACCTTATCTTTCTTTGAAAACACTTATAACTATACAAACACAGTAATTAAAATAAATAGAGATAGGGATTTTAAAAGTTCAAATAAACGTAAGTTTATTATTGCTTTGGAATCATTTGACCCAACTCTTGAAAAACTTTCAGAAGATTTAATGCCAGCAATAGATAAAATACGAATTGATAAAAGAGATATTCAAGTTATTGTTGATGACTTATATAAAAAAGAAAAGGACTTTAATGATATACAATCTAGTATTTTAAATATATCAATTCCTGATGGATGTATGGAATTTTATAATGCACTACAAGAATATTTAAAAATATATGATGCCTACTTAAAATCAATGAAGGATGCTGTTATTTTTGAAAAAACTAGTGATAAAAGTGAAAAATCTAATAAAGAATTAGAAAAATTATATGATAATGCCTCTTCAAAACGTGAAGATGTTATAAGCTATTATTCTAAGTACAAAGACTTATTTAAAAATTCTTAGTATTATTTTTTTTCTTTTGGTTAATAATAATTCTGGATTGGGTTATATCCAAAAGGAGGTTATTCATGAAATATTTAAAATGTATATTTATTTTCTTTTTAACCCTCTCTTTTTCAGCAAACATATTAATTAAAAAGGTGTCTAGCGATGAACTTAGCCCTGAAGAAGTAGCAGTGTTTTCAAATAGTTCTGCCGCTAATGACTCAACTAACGAATATAACAATACTTTTATAAATATGCCAAAAGACGGTGTGGTTGAAGTCTTTAACCACAATGACAGTTTAATTTATTTAACACAAAAAGATGTAAATCTAATGGCTCAAATTGTTTATGCTGAAAGTAAGGGTGAACCATATGAGGGTAAGGTAGCTGTTGCATCGGTAATACTAAACAGAGTTTTAAGCTCTGGGTTTCCAAACACTATTCAAGAAGTAATATTCCAACCAAACGCTTTTTCTTGTGTAGTTAATGGCCAAATTTCTGTTGAACCAACCCAAGAGTGCTACAATGCTGTTTATGAAGCTATAAAGGGGAATGACCCAACTAATGAAGCTTTATTTTTTTATAACCCAGCAATAGCTACCTGTTCATGGATGCATGATGTTGCAAAAGCAGATAGTCGATCCATAGGTCAACATTTATTTTTCAAACCAGGATATTAAAAAGAAAAAGGACTAAAATTTTAGTCCTTTTTCTATCTTTCAAAGGTTCCTTTAATTATGGGCTCTCCATTTTTAACCATGACTTTTCCTTTAGCAATTACAATATCTATATCTAACTTATCTTCATTTACTATTACTAAGTCGGCATCTTTTCCTGATTTTATCTCACCCTTATTTGATAACTTCAATACTTTTGCTACATTTGATGTAATTACCTTTAAAGCATCCTCTATTTTAATATTGTATGTTTTTATACTTTCTTTAACCTCTCCATAAAGAGTTGAAACTGAACAAATTCCTAGTCCTACTAAATGTCCATTATCATCAAAAACCGGCATACTTCCATTACCATCTGATGAAAATGTTACATGCTCTATATTAACTCCATTTTTTATTAGATTTGCTAACCCCTCGCTAGCTCTTAATTCTTCCGGTTCTAAAAATCTTGGATCTGAACTAGTTGTTAAGTCTATAAATCCACCTTTTTTTGCATATTCTTCTCCCACTGTAAATAGTTTTCTACTTCTATTTATATGTGTTGGTAAAAGTTGAGTAGGTGGTATTTCTGTTTCCTTTATTAAGGAGAATAAATAATCTAACTTTCTAGCTCCATCACCTAAATGAACATTTACTATTCCTGCTTTTCCCGATAATAAGCCTCCAACTCTGGCTTGGGCTACAGTATTTACAAATTCATTAAAAGTAGCTTGTGAACTTCTATGGTCTGATAATGCTACTTCTCCTACACCTATAACCTTATCTACCATCATTAAATCACCTTTAATGCTTTCAGTTATAGTTTTTACTGGTATTTCATAAGACCCTGTATAACAAAATGTAGTTAATCCTTCTTCTTCTAAAGCCTTTGCTTTTGCTATTAGACTTCTCATATTTCTGCATACTCCATCTGTTCCTATGCAGCCTACTACTGTTGTTATTCCTGCTTTTGTTAATTCAGTTAAATTTAATTCAGGGGTTCTTGTTTTAAAACCACCCTCACCCCCACCACCTAATATATGTACATGAGAATCTATAAAACCTGGAAATACCAGCTTTCCTTCTCCATTTATAATATTTATAGATATAAAATCTTTAGGTATATTTATTTCATCATAAATTCCCTCTATTTTACTATCTAAAATAACTACATCTTTTATTCCTTTATATTCTGGATCATAAACCTTAATATTTTTAATTATTGTTAACAAATTACCCACTTCCTAGAGATCAAATTTTGAGTATAGCATCTATATTGCTATTATTATAAATTGATTTTGGATATTTATTTATTAATATTTGAGCATATTCTTTACTTTTTATTATATTAATATCTTTATATGCCAGTGCCAATTTATAATAACTCTCTTCTATATAGTTCCCATTTTCGTAAAGGCTTATATACTCCTCAAAATATTTTATAGAAGCATTTACATCTTTAAGTTTATCCTTTGTTGAAGCAATTAAAAATAATATATCATCATTTAAATAACTTTCTTTTGAGTAAGGTAATGATTTTTCTAACAAATTACTTGCCTCAACATACTTCTCTTCTTTAAAATATGTTGTAGCTTGTATATAATTTTGTTTTACCTCTTCTAGTGTTAAAGACTTTTCTTTAATTTCTAAATTCTTTTTCTCACTTGTAACAATACTTTTATTATCATGATTTTCTGTTTCTTTTGATGCTTCTTCCTTATTTATATTATTTTCTATAACTGTATTTGGACTAACATCATTGGCTTTAGCTTTATAGTTAATAGCTTTATTAATTATAAAGGCACCACCACTAATACATATAATTAATATAATAACTATAGAAAGAATTATATTTTTTTTACTTCCACTTTCTGAAAATGAATCTATTTCTTTTATTATTGATTTTGCAGTATTATTTTCTTTATCTATTACTAATACCTTATTTATATATATCTTTGCTTGATCATACTGACCTTTTCTCAAGTAACATATTGCAAAGGCATTATTTACTTTAATTGAATTAAAATCACTTTTAGTACAAAGTGTAAGTATTTCTATAGCATTATCTATTTTTAAGGCTTTTATTAATTCCTGTGCTTCATTATAAAGATTTAATCTTTCATAATCATCTTCTGCATCCTTTATATAAGATTTAGCCATATTATCATTATTATAATCTTTATTAATTTTCCATACTGTTATTGCTTCTTTTAGATCTCCTTTAAGATATAAAAGAAGACCCTTCAAATTCAATAATTGAGGGTTTTTCAAATTTTTAGATATACCTAATTCACAATGTTTTAATGACTTCTCTAACTGGCCATTATGATATAGTCTCTCTGCTTTTTCATAATCTTTTCTTGTATTACTCATAATAACTCCCTTGATTTCCTATATATAAAATATGAATCCTAGCACTGCCGCTAATACAATTACTAATATAGGATGTACTTTTTTTGAAATTAACACTACTCCTATTATCGAAGTTATTATTAAACTCTTTAAATCTAAATAAGACTCCTTAGCTAATCTTAGAAATGCAGATATTATAAGTGCTATTAGTACTGGTCTCATTCCCATAAGTGCTGATTTAACTATAACAGAATTTTTAAATGTGCTTAAAACTCTACTTACAATAGATACTAAAATAAATGATGTAATTACTACACCTAACGTTGCTGCAATACTACCTAAAATACCACTTACTTTATATCCTACAAATGTTGCAGAATTTATAGCTACTGGTCCTGGTGTCATTTGTGATATTCCAATTATATCCATAAATTCACTTATATTAATCCAACTATTATTTGTTACTATTTCTCTCTCTATAAATGGAAGCATTGCATATCCTCCACCAAAACTAAAAGCTCCTATTTTGAAAAATGCAATAAATAATCTAACTATCATCTCCATTATTTTACCCTCTTTCTTAGAAATACAACGCCAAAAATTGCTGATAATAATATAACAATCACAGGATGTAAGTTAAATATTTCTAATGCTATAAGAGCTATTATTATTGTTATTATTGTAATTTTGTTTTTTTCTAATCCCTTACTTAAGCTTATTGCACCTACTAATACAAGCATAGGTACAGCTGCTGTTATTCCTTTAAATGCTGCATTTACATAATAATTATTTCTAAACTGCATAAAGAAAGCTGCAATTAAAGTTATTATAGTAAAGGATGGTAATACAACCGCTATTAAAGCCATTATAGCTCCTAATAATCCACCTATTTTGTATCCTAAAAAAATTGAGCAGTTAACCGCTAATGCTCCAGGTAAACTTTGTGAAACTACTAATATATCCATAAACTCCTCTTTATCTATCCACCCTTTATTTTTAACTACTTCCTCTTCTATAAGTGGAATCATTGCATATCCTCCACCGAATGTAAAAGCTCCAATTTTAAAAAATGCAATAAACATTTCAATTATTTTTTTCATAATTCACCACCATACCTTAATATTTTTATTAACTATTTATTATTTCTATACAACAGGAAAAAGTCGCATATTATAGTATGCGACTTTTTTTATATTAAAATTATTCTTGTTCTAAAATTATCTTCTTAGCTGTTAAAATTGATGTTGCACTCATTGAGAACTCATCTAAACCATATTCAACTAATGTTGGTATAGCAGCTTCATCCCCTGCCATTTCTCCACACATTCCTACCCATTTTCCATGCTTATGAGCACCATCGATAGTCATTTTTATTAATCTTAATACAGCTGGATGCATTGGGTTATAAAGGTATGATACCTTTTCACTCATTCTATCAGCAGCTAATGTATATTGAATTAAGTCATTTGTTCCAATTGAGAAGAAGTCTACATATTTTGCTAATTCATCAGCATAAACAGCAGCAGCTGGTATTTCTACCATGATACCCCATTGAATTTCTTCTGAATAAGCTATTCCTTCAGCCTTTAATTCAGCTTTACATTCTTCTACAAATTCCTTAGCAGCCTTAAATTCCTCTAATCCTGAAATCATTGGGAACATAACTGCTAATTTTCCATAAACAGATGCTCTTAATAAAGCTCTTATTTGAACTTTAAATATGTCTTTTCTATCTAAGCATAATCTTATTGCTCTATATCCTAAGAATGGATTCATTTCTTCTGGTAATGGTAAATATGGAAGAGTCTTATCTCCACCGATATCTAATGTTCTTATAACAACTTGTTTACCATTCATTATTTCAAGAACTTTCTTATATGATTCAAATTGTTCTTCTTCAGTTGGAGCACAATCTCTATCCATGTATAAGAACTCAGTTCTAAATAAACCAACACCATCTCCACCATTAGCAACTACTGCTTCAGCATCTGCTGGTGAGCCTATATTACCACAAACTTCCACTCTCTTACCTGACTTTGTAACAGTTTTAACATCTATAAGCTTTTTAAGTTCTTCTTGTTGTGCTAAGAACTTTTCTCTCTTTGCTGTATATTCATCTATTACTGATTGTTCTGGATTTATTATACAAACGCCTTCTATACCATCAACTATTACCATGTCTCCATTTTTAACAGTTGTTGTTATATCTTTTAATCCAACTATTGCAGGAATTTCTAATGTTCTAGCCATAATAGCTGAATGTGAAGTTCTTCCTCCAATGTTTGTTAAAAAACCAGTAACTTTACTTCTATCTAATTGTGCTGTATCTGATGGTGTTAAATCATGAGCAACAACTACAGTATTAGCTTCAGTAATTGCAAATGCATCTCCACCTCTTCCTGCTAAGTTTGAGATTATTCTCTTAGAAACGTCCTTAATATCAGCCGCTCTTTCTCTCATATATTCATCTTCCATTGATTCAAATATCATTACAAATGTATTTGTTATGTTTTCAACAGCTTTCATAGCATTAGTACTGCTTGATTCTATTTCTAATAACATTCCGCCTGTAAATTCTGGATCATCTAGTAAAGTTAAGTGAGCTTCGAAAACTTGTGCTTCGTGTTCTCCTATTTCTGCTAAAGCCTTATCTCTTATTGCAGCTAATTGAACCTTTGAATCATCTAAAGCCTTTTGTAAAGTTTCCTTTTCAGCAGCTATATCAGAAATCTTTGTATCTGTTATTACTATTTCTTCATGTTCTTGTAAAAATACTTTTCCTATTGCATAACCTTTAGACGCAGCTATACCTTTTTTCATTTCCAAGATTCCTCCTTAATAATAACTATAAAATTTAATCTAAATACTATTAAAATTTATAGAAACACTAATCTAGTTTATTTATTACAACTATTAAGTATTATATCATATTTTTTGTCTATGTTAATAAAAATACACATATTTTTTATTATTTTCGCACAATTTATTCTTCTATTTTTTGCATTTTTTACATTTATTAATTTCACAATATAATTTAGCGAAAAATTTTTCACAATTTTTCCATAGTTTTTTTGTTTACCTTTCCAAATTTTCTGACTTTTTTAATTATTTTTATACTTTTCTCTACATAATAAGTTATAATAAATATTATTATATTTATGAGGGGGTCCTGTTAATATGATTATTAAATGTATAAATAATACTCTTTGCTCATCTATTACAGTTGGTAAAGAATATCCAGTTATTGAAGAAGGTCCTAATTATTATGTTATCTTCGATGATGAACTTAATGAAATAACAACTAAAAAAGAAAGATTTACAATTATTGAAGATAATGATTTATCTAAAAAAGCTAAGGCTACAATACATGAATTGACATATCAACTTAATAATGATTTTGCTGATATAAAGGATTTTAAAACTAGGAAAAATTCTAAGGGTGAAATTAAAGAAATACTAATAAAATTTAAATATGAATAAAAAGGTGGCATTATAAGCCACCTTTTTATAAGTCATCTATTAGTGCTCCAGCTTTTGCATATGCTGTTGATTTAGCTTCAAAGAAATCTGTTTTTACTGAATTTGCGTCTGCTAATATATCAACCCATGCAGCTGGATTTTCTGTATATTCATCATATAGCGGCTCTAAGCCTATTCTCTTCATTCTTAAATTTCCTAAATATTTAATATAATCTTCTATTAATTTTTTATTAATCCCTTGAATATTGTCTCCTATAACATAATGTCCCCAAGCTATTTCATGTTCAACTCCAACTCTCATCATTTCCTTTAGTTCTTCTTTTACTTCATCTGTAAATATTTGAGGCTCTTCTTGTTGAAGTTCTTTTAATATATTCCTAAAAAGCCATAAGTGAGTATTTTCATCTCTATTTATATATCTTATTTCTTGAGCTGAGCCTGGCATTTTTCCATTTCTCTCTAAATTATAGAAAAACATAAACCCTGAGTAGAAATATATCCCTTCTAATATATAATTAGCCATAATAGTTTTTAATAATGTATTTTCATTTGGGTTTTCTAAGAAATTATTATATAAATCTCCTATAAACTTATTTCTTTCTAGTAATATTTTATCATCTTTCCATTGATATAAAATTTCATTTCTCTTCTCTGGTGAACATATTGTATCTAACATATAGCTATAGCTTTGTGAATGAACAGCTTCTTGGAAAGCTTGAATTGTTAAACAAAGGTTAACCTCACTTGCAGTTATATAATTATTAATATTAGAAAGATTAGCTGTTTGTATTGAATCTAAGAATATTAAAAATGATAATATTTTATCATAAGCCGTTCTTTCTTCTTCTGTTAACTTATTATAATCTTTTAAATCCTGTGAAAGATTTATTTCTTCTGGTATCCAAAAATTATTCATAGCTTGCCTATACCAATCTGAAACCCATGAATATTTCATATTATTAAAATCATTTAAGTTTGTAGTATTTCCATTTATTATTCTCTTTTTTGATGTTTCTATATCTCCAAACTCATTAAAAAGAGGTTTCTTATTTATATTCATCCGTTACCCTCCAAATTAAAATTAAGCTGAACAACTTTCACAATCACTTACAGTTAATGACTTTGATCTTACATAATATATAGATTTTACCCCTGATTTGCACGCTTCTATATAAAGGTTCATTATTTGTCTCATAGTGTAATCTGTAGTTATATATAAATTGAAAGATTGACCTTGATCTATATGTCTTTGCCTAATTCCATTAATTTTTACACACCATTTTTGATCTATGTTATAAGCTGAATTATAATACCAGTAATTTTCCTCATTTAACCCTGGTGCTGTTTTTGGAATTATACTTCCTTTTTTCTCTTCTAGCCAAAATCTCGCCATTACTGGATCTATTCCTTCTGATGTTCCTGCTATAGTTGCTGTGGAACCATTTGGTGCAACAGCCATAATATATCCATTTCTCATTCCATAAGTATTGATTTCTTCTCTTAATTGATTCCAATCCTCTGAATCATAGCCTCTTAATGAAAAATACTCTCCATTTTGCCAATCTGATCCTTCAAAGCATTTATAAGCACCTTTTTCTTTTGCAGTTCTCATACTAGCTTTTATTGCATGATAATTTATTCTTTCATAAACTCTATCTGCAAACTCTAGATGCTCCTCTGCTGTCCAATGTATTAAATTGTTTGCCAGCATATGATGATATCCACTAGTTCCAAGTCCAATAGCTCTATATTTTTTATTTGTAACTTCTGCAAAAGGAACTGAATAGTAATTTAAATCTATAACATTATCCATAGCTCTTATCTGTGTTTCTACAACATATCCTAGTTCTTCATCATTATTTACATCTACATTACCTAAAACTACTGACGAAAGATTACATACTACAAAATCTCCAGCTTTTATATTTTCTACAATTATAGTGTCTCCATTTTCATCTTTTATCTCTGAATTTTGAATCTCCATTGGACTCATATTCTGCATTATTTCTGTACAAAGATTTGATGAGTAAATAATTCCTTTATGCTTATTTGGATTCATCTTGTTTACTGTATCTCTATAAAAAGCAAACGGAGTTCCTGTTTCTGCTGCACTTTTTATAATTAATCTTACTATATCTTTAACTGACATTACTCTTTTACTTATTCTCTTATCTTCTATACAATCTTTATATCTTTTTTCCCATTCTTCTCCATAGAAATCTTCTAAAGAGTACCCTTTAACTAATCTGATTTCATGAGGGCACATCATATACCAATTTGCATCTATATCATTTTCTGCAAGTTTCCAAAATAAATCTGGGTAACAAAGCCCTGGAAAAACATCATGTGCTTTCTTTCTATCATCACCATTATTAGTTTTTAATTGAAGAAACTCTGGTAAATCCTTATGCCATGCATCTAACCAAATTGCAACTGAACCATTTCTAACTCCTAATTGATCAACAGCTATAGCTGTATCATTAAATAATTTTACCCATGGAATAACACCACCTGAAGCTCCTTTAAATCCTCTAATAGGAGATTCAAGACCTCTTACCTTTCCTAAGTATATTCCCATTCCACCACCAAATTTTGATACTTCTGCAAAATTGTCTAGTGATTTATAAATTCCTTTTAAACTATCATCAACTACATCTATAAAGCATGAACTTAGTTGATAAAAAGGCTTTCTGGCATTTGACATTGTTGGTGTTGCCATTGTAGCCTTTAAAGAACTTAATACATCATAAAATCTTTTAACCCACTCTACTCTATTTTCTTTTTTTTCTGGAATTGCTAAATGCATAGCTATTCCCATAAACATTTGTTGTGGAAGCTCTAAAGTAGCTCTATTAAAATCTTGAACTAAATATCTTTTTGCTAAAAGATTTATTCCACTGTATGTAAATAAAAAATCTCTCTCTGGTTTAATTTCACCTTCAAGAATTTCTATTTCTTCCTTAGTATAATTCTCTAATATATATTTACCATATAATCCTTTATTAGTTAAATCAACTATAAAGTTATATAATCCACTATATAACTCACTATGATTTTCTAGTCCTCTATTTTCTTTTATTTCATCATATAGTTTAAATACATATAATTTTGAAGCAGCATATTGCCAAGCCGGTTCTATATCTGATGTTAACTCTAACGCCACTTGAATTAATGACTCTCTTATTTCATCTTCATTCATATTAGGTCTAATTATATGTTTAAAAGCATCTATTAATCTTTCCTTGGTATAAATACCTGCTTCATTTTTTATTCCATCAATTGCCAAACTGCAAATATTATTTAAGTAGTGCATACTTTTCCCCTTCCACTATATATAGTATGTATATATACTATAGTTCCCATCTCTATACAATATATAGCCTATTATAAAAAACTTTTTTATCTTTGTAAAATTAGAAAATTAACTCTACACAAAGAAAAAAGGAGATATATAATTAAATACCTCCTTATTTTAAAAGTATTGATAACTTTTATTTGTTGACTTTTTTATTTTTCTAATATTTATTGTTTAATCACTTCTAGCCACTCTGCTTCTTTAAATCCAACTATAACTTTATTATCAGTTATTAGTATTGGTCTTTTTACAAGCATACCATTTGATGCTAATATTGATATTAATTCTTCTTTTGGTAATGACTTAACCTTATCCTTTAATTCCATTTCTCTATATAACTTTCCAGATGTATTGAAAAATTTATTAATTGGTAATCCACTTTTCTCTATCCATTTACTTAACTCTTGTTCTGTTGGATTATTTTCTACAATATGTCTATCATTAAATTCTACGCCATTACTACTTAAAAATTTCTTTGCTTTTATACATGTTGTACATTTAGGATATTCAATAAATAAATAGCTCATTTCCACTCCTCCAATAATTGTTCTTTAATAATATTAATTATATCACCTTAACAGATAATATTACAATATTACTTTTTAGGTATTAGTAAATACATTTTAAACATATCTCCTTCTACCTGGATATTAATTTTCCCATTATGAAGTTCAACAATACTTTTAGTTATTGCTAATCCCATACCAGATCCTTCTATAGATGATGTTCTTGATTTATCTGCTCTAGCAAATCTTTCAAATATGTCTTCTGTATTAAAGTCCATTTCATAATTCGATATATTTTTAAATGAAATCTCTACATGATCATCATTATCTAAAATAGAAATATAAACTCTAGTATTATCTAATGAATATTTTAAAGCATTTATAATTATATTTTCAAAAACTCTAGACATTAGTTTTCCGTCTAATTTAAAGAATATTTCTTCTTTATTAGTTGTAACTTTAAACTCTATATTTTTTTCTTCATATAAATTACAATACTCTCCTACAACTTGATGAACTAATGATACTATATCTACTTCTGATTTATTAATTGTCATTTTTCCACTATTTAATTTAGAAACTTCAAATAAATCTTCTATTAGCGTTTTTAATCTCATTGATTTTTGTTCTAATATTTTTAAATAGTCTTTTCTCTCCTCTTCAGTTATATTCTCATCATTTAGTATATTTACATAATTTATAATTGAAGTTAATGGAGTTTTTAAATCATGTGATACATTTGATATTAATTCTGTTTTAAGTTTCTCATTTTTAATTTTTTCGTTTAAAGCTATTTTATATCCATCTTTAATTTGATTTATATTATATACTAATTCTTTTACTTCTCGTTCTCCTATATCATTTAAATTATGTTCTAAATCTCCAGAATTAATCTTCTTAAGTCCATCGTTTATTATTGAAACATCAAGACTTTTCTTAAGAGAATATATAACGCAAACTAAAGGTATTAATACTAATATAAGGGTTCCTTTAAATGGATATCTAGTTAAAAATGTAACTAAAACATTCTGGTTTCTTATACCTGCAACTAAATATAAATATGCCACTATTACTACAATAGAGCCTCCTATTGAAATTAGTATTTTATTTCTGGTAGTTTTATATTTAAGACCATATTTTAATACATAAATAAGTCTACTCAATACTTTTATTTCTAAATGAATATTTTTCCTATTAAATATAATATTTATAATTATTTTTAATAATAAAATTATAGTTACTATTGTTGATAATATTATTAGCTTAGCAGTTAAACTATCTGCCCTTACTAAATAATTATATCCAGAAGGATATTTATAATATACTTCTGTATAATCCTTAATACTTTTATTTTTCAAATCATCATCATTAAAAGCAACATAATAATTAAATTTTTTAACATTATCTATAGTTGTAGCTTTTAATCCATTTTCATCTATATATGAATGTATTTTTTCATCCATTATCTTAGTATTATATTTATATGAGGAGATATAATTTTTCATATTTAAATCATTAGTCACAAAATTGCCAGTTTCTTTATTGAAAATTATGTAAAACATATTTTGATCATAATAATTTTTTTCAACTAAATAAGAATTCTCAACTTCAATAGGTTCAATATATTGAAGATTATTTGTGGTATCATATATATAGTGAGCTAACTCTCTACTATCATAATAAATCATTGATTCAATATAGCTATCTTTATCAAGTAATGCATCAAAAGATCCTGCTCCTATATCTGAAAAGGAATTATTTAATGATTGATAATACCCAATAATAGTACTGCACATTAAAATTATGCATATTACTATCTCAATTCCCCATACACCTTTAATATAATTTCTAATCTTCTCTTTCAATTTTATAGCCAACTCCCCATACAACTTTTATATATTCTGGTTCCTTAGTATTAATTTCTATCTTTTCCCTTATTCTTCTTATATGAACTGTAACAGTATTTTCACTTCTATAAAAAGGCTCTTCCCATACTTTTTCATATATTTCTTTAATAGAAAATACTCTACCTAAATTTGCAGCTAAAAGTTGTAATATTTTAAATTCTGTTGCTGTTGCTTTAACCTCTTCGCCTCTTAATATTATTGTCTTTTCTTTATTATTTATAATCAAATCTTTAACTTCTATTATGTCTGGACTTTCTTCCTCAAGCTCTAATGGTTTTTGATATCTTCTTAATTGAGATTTAACTCTTGCAACAAGCTCTAAATGATTAAATGGTTTGGCAATATAATCATCTGCTCCTACATTTAATCCCAATATTTTATCGCTATCTTCACCCTTAGCTGATAGCATTATTATAGGTAAATTTTTCTTTTCTCTAATTTTTAAGCATGTTTTTATACCATCAAGTCTTGGCATCATTATATCTAAAACTATAAGGTGTATTTTTTCCTCATCTAATATTTCTAAGGCTTCTATTCCATCTTTAGCCTTAAAAATTTTCATACCTTCACCTCTTAAATATATATCAATTGCATCACGAATCTCTTTTTCATCATCAACAACTAAAACATTAAACATATTTTCACCCCTTATCTATATCATATAAATATGATAACTTATATTTTAATAATTTCCTAATGATAAAAATTACATTTTTATTAAGATAAATTTTTGTTAATTTCTTTCTTAAATTCACATATAATTTGGTGTATAATTACATAAGTTGATATTATATATGTAATGCATAAGATTAAGGAGTTTATTATGGTCTCAAAAGTTACTTTAAACAAACACGTTATCTTAGACTTCATCCTAATTTTTATAGGATGCCTAATTGCATCTCTAGGAGTTAATTTATTCTTAGTAAATGCTCAATTATTAAGTGGTGGAGCTACTGGTGTTGCTCTAATACTCGAATACATAGCTGGAATTTCTTCTGGTATAACTGTATTCATTTTAAATATACCACTATTTTTATTAAGCTTTAAAATGCTTAGTAAAAGATTTACACTTTATTCTGCAGTTGGAATGATTTCTTTGTCTATTTCTCTTATAATAACTAAACCATTTTCTCATTTAGTAAGGGTTAATGATATCTTACTTTATTGTTTATATGGTGGATTATTATGCGGTCTAGGCTATGGTCTGGTTTTTTTAAGGAATGGATCTACAGGTGGTACAGATATCATTACAATGCTTGTTAGAAAAAAATATTCTACCTTTGAAATAGGAAAACTTAGTTTTGCTATAAATTGTATAATAATTATTATTGGTGCAATAATTTTTGGTCTTCCTAAAGCACTTTATACTCTTATATCAATATTTGTTCAAGGGGTAGTTGTTGATAGAGTAATAAATGGGTTTAATAGTAAAAAACTTTTACTTGTACTTTCTGAAAAAGAACAAGATATTATAGATTACGTAATTAAAGACTTACATCGTGGTGCTACTTCACTTATAGCTGAAGGAGAGTATACACATCAACTAAAGAAAATGCTATATATAGCAGTAACATCATCTCAAATGATTAGTTTAAAAAATAAAATACTAAAAATAGATCCAAAAGCATTTATTACTATAATAGATGTTTCTGAAGTAAACGGTAAAGGCTTCCACAAAATATAATCTATACTACTAAATAATAAATGCATATATAAAAATCCATACATTTGATATTATTTCTTTATAGTACACAGTTTAAGTAATAAAAATATCTACTATAAAGAGTAATTCAAAGTATGGATTTTATTTTTATTTTATTCACAACTAATATTATCTTATCCACAATTTATATATATCTTCATTATATTTTGAGGATAACTTTTAAGTTTTAAAACTACTTTTTTAATGATTCTAGATATAATTTTTGACCTTGTTTATATAAATTTTCACCTCTTGTATCAATTACAACAACTAGCGGTAAATCTTTAACTTCTAATCTTCTTATAGCTTCTGCCCCTAAATCTTCATATGCTATTATTTTTGATGAAACAATGCTTTTAGCTATTAATGCTGCTGCTCCACCAATAGCTCCAAAGTAAACAGCTTTATTTTTAACTATAGATTTAACAACTTCTTCATTTCTTTCACCTTTTCCTATCATTCCCTTTAAACCTAAGTCTAAAAGTTTCGGAGAATATGGATCCATTCTATAGCTTGTAGTTGGTCCAGCTGAGCCTATTACCGCTCCCTCTTTAGCAGGACTTGGACCTACATAATAAATAATCTCATCTTTTATGTTTATTGGAAGTTCTTTACCTGAATCTATTAATTCAATTAATCTTTTATGAGCTGCATCTCTAGCTGTATATATTATTCCTGAAAGCAAAACTCTATCTCCAGCTTTTAAATCTGATATTTTCTCTTTTGTTAATGGAGTTATTATTCTTTTATCCATCTATCTTCCTCCTATAATATAACTTCTTTATGCCTTGTAGCATGACAATTTATATTTACTGCTACAGGAAGCCCTGCTATATGAGTTGGATAAGTTTCAATATTTATCCCAAGAGCTGTAGTTTTCCCACCAAACCCTTGTGGTCCTATTCCAAGTTCATTTATTTTTATTAATAGCTCTTCTTCTAAATCTTTATAGAATTTATTTTTATTCTTAGTATCTATAGGTCTTAATAATGCCTTTTTAGCCAGATATGCAGCCTTATCAAAAGTTCCTCCTATTCCAACTCCAACTATCATTGGTGGACATGGATTAGGGCCAGCATCTTTAACTACTTGTATAATAAAATCTTTTACCCCCTCTAATCCATCTGCTGGCTTTAACATTTTAATTTTACTCATATTTTCAGAACCAAATCCCTTTGGCGCAATAGTTATTTTAAGACGGTCGCCTTGAACTATATCATAATATATAATAGCTGGTGTATTATCTTTTGTATTAATTCTATCTATAGGATCTTTAACTACAGATTTTCTTAATAAGCCTTCATTATAGCCTTTTCTTACACCATTATTTATAGCTTCTTCTAGACTACCACCTACTATATGTACATCTTGTCCAATTTCTATAAATACACAAGCCATTCCAGTATCTTGGCACATTGGCATTTGCTCATCCCTAGCTATATCTGAATTTATTATTATTTTATCTAAAATATCTTTTGCTAAATCAAAGGTTTCCTCTTCTTTTGATTTAATTAATGCATCCTTTATATCTTTGGACAAATTATAATTTGCATCAATACATAATTTACTTACTGCCATTACTATTTCATTTATATGTATCTCTCTCAATCTTCTTAACCTCCCGTAAAATCTTTTAATTTATATTTTTCAATACATTTTTACACTCAATTATCTCCCTTTTAATACATATTCTCTCTTCTCCTCTTATATTTTTCTATTACCTCTATAAAATAACATAAATAGAACAAAAAAAGAATCTATATTCCTTACTATATAGATTCTTTTCTACAAATTTCCCTGGAAATATATTTATGATGCTATATTATTACTTGAATCTTCATCAAAATATTTATCAATTCCTAATGAGATACCTTCTACAATAGCATTTTGATGTTCTTCAGTATGTAATTTTTTATCTTCATCTGGATTAGATAGAAAACCACATTCTACTAAAACAGATGCACCTTCATATTTATCTCTTAATATTAAATATGCTTCTCCCGCAGCCTTAGCAACCCTTTTATTGTTATCTTTTATGGTATCTCTCAATGAGTTTTGTATATTATCGGCCAATTTCTTACTTATATCATTTGAAGAATACCAAACTTGCGCTCCATAACATTTTGTTTGCGGAAACATGTTTTGATGTATTGATATAAATACATCACATTTTGTTTCTTTCTTCAACTCACATCTTCTTTTTAAATCATCTCTCTTTTTTTCTCTTATTGTTGATCCCTTTTCATGTAATCCATCATCAGTTTCTCTTGTTAAATACACCTTATATCCTCTTTTTTCTAATGACTCCTTAAGTTTTAAGCTTATTTCTAAATTTATATCTTTTTCTATTGTCCCAGATTTAGACTGTGCTCCTCCATCAAATCCTCCATGACCTGGATCAATTAATATAATTTTCTCTTCTTTAGTATTCATAGTAGCATGTACTTGTACTATAGGAACCATTAAAATTGCCATCAATACTAATGCTGATTTTATTTTTCTCATTTGTTTCCCTCCATAATATATTATAAATATTTATTTAATTAAACAATTATAAAAATATTATGCCCATTTAATTTTATTTTTTACATATAAAATTAAAAAGAACTAAAACATTTAAGTTTTAGCTCTTTAAGAATTTATATTTAACTATTTTCTATAACACTTTCTGCTATATTTGTTGAATGATCACCTATTCTCTCTAAGTTGCTTAATAGGTCTAAGAATATAGTTCCTGCATATGCATTGCAAGTTCCATCATACAGTCTTTGTATGTGAAGTTCTCTATACTTCTTTTGAAGCTTATCTATTGAAGCTTCAACATCATTTATACTTCTTGCTTTTTCAACATCTCTATTTTGATAACTATCTATAGCAATTTCTAATGCTTGTATAGTTTTATCATACATTTTATGTAATTGTTCGCAGGCATGATCACTATACTCTAGCTTCTTAGAAATTTTTTGTGAAGTTAAATCAGCAATATTTTCTGCATGATCACCTATTCTTTCAATATCATTAATTACATGGAAAGTTGCAGCAACTATTCCTCTTTCTTTATCTGATAAATCACACTTAGAAAGTTTAACTAAATAATTAGTTATAACTTCATTTAAATTGTTTATAACAGCTTCATTGTCATAAACTTTTTGAACCATTTTTTCATCATTATTATCAAATGAACTTATTGCAAGTTCTAAACTCTTCTTAGCTTTATTAGCCATTCTTATAGTTTCTTTCTCAACTTGACCTGCTGCTATAACAGGAGTTTCTAATAATCTATCATCAATATACTTTGGACCTGGTTTATCTTCTTCATCATCTCCAGGAATAATATTATTAACTACTTTAATTAACAATCCAGTTAATGGTAACATTATCATAGTATTTACTATATTAAACACTGTATGCGCATTAGCAATTTGTCTACTTACATCCCCAGGACTTATTTTTGATACAAAGTTTCCTAATACTCCACTTATTAATATAGGAATAAATATTAAAGTTCCACCTAAATTAAATATCAGATGTAGCATAGCTGCCTTACGAGCTGTTTTACTTGTTCCTACTGATGCTATCATAGCTGTAATACATGTTCCAATGTTACATCCAAATATAATTGGTAATGCATCATGTATGTTTATAGCTCCTGCTGTTGCTAAAGCAACAAGTATTCCTGTAGTAGCTGATGAACTTTGTAAAATAGCTGTTAATAATGCTCCAGCAATTATTCCTAAATACCATTTGCTACCTACCATTGTAAGAATTTGTTCAAATACTGGTGATGCAGTTAATGGCTTCATTGCCTCACTCATACTACCCATTCCAACAAATAATATACCAAATCCTAAAATTATATTACCTATATCTTTTCTTTTCTTTCCACTTGCAAACATAACCATAAATGCTCCAGCAAAAACAAATAATGGAGCAATTGTATCTAATTTAAATGCTACTAATTGAGCTGTTATAGTAGTTCCTATATTAGCCCCCATTATTATACCAGCTGCTTGAGCAAGATTCATTAATCCTGCATTTACAAATCCTACAACCATTACAGTAGTTGCACTACTACTTTGAATTACTGCAGTAACTGCTGCTCCAACTAAAACAGATATAATAGGATTTTTAGTTACTTTTTCAAGTATTGATTTTAATCCATCTCCAGCTGCATTTTCTAGGCCATCGCCCATTAATTTCATACCGTAAATAAAAAGACCTAATCCACCTAATAATTTAATAATAACCATTAATGACTCCAAGGTTTATTCTCCTTTACTTCGTTATTTTACAAACTAAGTTTACAACATTTTTTAACATTTGTTAAGTAATTAAACATACTTTTAACCTAAATTTAATATAAGAAACCTATATTTTTTTAATTATATTTAATTTTAACATTTATAAAAAAATAAAAGAAAATTTTTTGTTTTTTTCAGAAAAACAAATCCCACAACCATAGAGATTGTGGGATTTCTGTAACACCAAATATTATCTCTTTGAGAATTGTGGTGCTCTTCTTGCTTTTTTAAGACCGTATTTCTTTCTTTCCTTCATTCTTGGATCTCTTGTTAAGAATCCAGCCTTCTTTAATTCTGGCTTAAGAGCTTCATCTGATTTAACTAGAGCTCTTGATATTCCGTGTCTTATAGCTCCTGCTTGACCTGTAAATCCACCACCGTGAACGTTAACTAAAACGTCAAACTTATCTTTAGTTCCAGTTAAAACTAATGGTTGATTAACGATCATTCTTAAAGTTTCTAAACCAAAAAATGTTTCTATTTCTCTGTTATTTATAACTACTTTACCGTTTCCTGGTACAAGTCTTACTCTTGCAACTGATTTCTTTCTTCTTCCAGTACCCATGTATTGAACTTTTGCCATTTTTCTTCCTCCTCCCGAGCCTGTATTAGTACTTTAACTCAAGTACTTCTGGTTGTTGAGCTGCGTGATCGTGCTCAGCACCTCTATATACTTTTAACTTCTTAAGCATTTTTCTTCCTAAAACGCCTGTTGGAAGCATTCTTCTAACAGCTTCTTCGAAAGCAAACTCAGGTTTCTTTGCTAATACTTCTCTATATGGAGTTTCCTTTAATCCACCTGGATATAAGCTATGCTTTCTCATTAATTTTTGATCTAACTTCTTACCAGTTAAAACAACTTGTTCTGCATTGATTATGATAACAAAATCTCCACAGTCAACATTTGGTGTAAATGTTGGTTTATTCTTTCCTCTTAAAATTGAAGCAACTTGGCTAGCAACTCTTCCTAGTGGCTTACCAGCAGCATCAACAACATACCATTTTCTTTCAACTTCTTGTGCTTTCGCAATGTATGATTTCATCTTTTTCCCTCCCTGAACTTACATTGTGCTTTACTCTTTCAAGTACTGCATTTATGTCAAGACCCGGGGCTAGTGGATCTTATATACATAAATATTCTAACAAACATACATTATTATAATACACGCACACGGGCGTGTCAACATATTTTTATTATTATTTTTTAGTTTAATAAAAAACTTTTTCAAGTATTAAACCATTTGCAGGAACACACATACCTGCGCCATTTCTATCTTTATCTTCTATGATATTTTTAATATAGTTAGGCTTTATTTTGTTTGTTCCTACTAATAATAATGTTCCTACTATTATTCTAACCATATTATATAAAAAACCATCACCTGTAACAAATATTTTTATATATTCTCCATTTATTTCTATATGAAGATCTGAAATTGTTCTAATAGTAGTCTTAACTGAACTTCCACTACTTCTAAAAGCTTTAAAATCATGTGTCCCTACGAAATATGTACAAGACTCCTTCATAGCTTCTATATTTAATGATGTTTTAAAATAATACACATAATCATTACCAATAGCACTAGGTATATCTCTATTTAAAATAGTGTATGAGTATGTTTTCCCTTTAGCATTATATCTTGAATGAAATTCTAACTCTACCTCTTCTGATTTAATAATTACAATATCATTTGGTAACCTTACGTTTAGAGCCTCTCTAAACCTTTCAGATGGAATAGTGCTCATTGTTTTAAAGTTTGCTACAAAACCTCTAGCATGAACTCCTGAATCCGTTCTAGAACTACCTATTAAATCTACATTTTCACCAGTTAATGATTCTATAGCACATTCTATAGTTTCTTGTATAGTCTTTCCAATCTTCTGTTTTTGCCATCCTAAATAATTAGTCCCATCATACTCTATAACTAATTTTATATTTTTCATTATACTCACCTAAATCTTATTAAAATTTACATAAATACTCTAATTGATATACTACCAACTAAAAGAATTGTAAATACTATAAATGCTATATAGTCATTTGATGTAAAGTTTAATTGTTTCATTCTAGTTCTACCTGCTCCCCCTCTATATGCCCTAGCTTCCATTGCCATAGCTAACTCATCAGCTCTTCTAAATGAACTAATGAAAAGTGGTACTAATAAAGGTATTAAGCTTTTAGCTTTTTGTATTATACCGCCTGTTTCAAAATCTGCTCCCCTTGCTTTTTGAGCCATCATAATCTTATCTGTTTCATCCATTAAAGTTGGTATAAACCTTAATGCTATAGTCATCATCATAGCTAATTCATGTGCCATTTCTTTTCCTATAGGTTTTAATAATCGCTCTATCCCATCTGTTAATTCTATTGGAGATGTTGTAAGTGTTAAAACTGATGTACCCATAATTAAAAGAATTAATCTTAATGCCATAAATATAGCTGTTCTTATTCCTTCTTCATATACCTTTAAAAAACCTAATTCAAAAACTAATGTATTAACTGTTCCTTTAATCATAAATATATTTAAAATTGCGGTAAATGCGATTAAAAAGAATACTGGTTTTAATCCTTTATATAAATATCTTGGTGGAATTTTTGCTACATAAACTGTTAAAACTAAAAAGCCTATTATAAGTGCATAACCAACAAACTTATCTATTATAAATAAGCAAGCTATAAATAAAATCGAAAGTAATATCTTCGTTCTAGGATCTAATTTATGCACAAAAGTTTCCCCTGGTATATATTGTCCTATAGTTATATCCTTAATCACTTTCTAAGTCACCCCCTAATTGTTAGTAGAATTTAATATTCTTAAAAGTTCTTTCTTTCCTTGTTCAATTGTATATATATTATCTGATACATTAAAACCTTTATTTCTTAAAGCTCTCATTAAATATGTTACTTGTGGTACTGCAAGCCCTATTTTTTCTAATATATCTATTTCTTTAAAGACTTCTGATGGACTTCCTTGTAACGCTACTTTTCCTTTATTCATTACTATAATTCTTTCTGCTAGCTTACCTACATCCTCCATACTATGACTTACTAAAATTATAGTCATCTTATAAGCTTCATGAAGCTGCTTAATTTGAGCTAAAATATCATCTCTTCCCTTTGGATCTAATCCTGCAGTTGGTTCATCTAATATTAATACCTTAGGCTCCATAGCTATAACACCTGCTATTGCTACTCTCCTCTTTTGTCCACCACTTAAGTCAAATGGAGATTTATCCTTATATAAATCGTAATCTAAACCAACCATTTCCATTGACTTTTTTACTCTTCGTGTTATTTCTTCTTGTTCTAGCCCTAAATTTCTTGGACCATACTCTATGTCCTTTTCTATTGTTTCTTCAAATAATTGATATTCTGGATACTGAAAAACCAATCCAACTTTCTTTCTTATATCAGTTAATTTAACTCCAGCTGCTGTAATGTCAACAGAGTCTACAGTTATTTTTCCCTCTGTTGCCTTTAACAATCCATTCATATGTTGTATTAATGTTGATTTTCCTGATCCAGTATGTCCTATTAATGCAACAAATTCACCTTCATTAATTTCTAAATTTACTTTTTCTAATGCCACTTTTTCAAAAGGTGACTTAGGCATATATATATGTGTTAAATTTTCTATTTTAATTGACATAACGCATTCACCATCTCATCCACATTTAAAATATTTGTACTTATATTTACTCCACTCTTTTGAAGTTCATAACATAGTTCTGTAACTTGCGGAACATCTAACCCTATTCTTTTCATAGTTTCAACTTTTGAAAATACATCTCTTGGAATTCCTTCAAGAATTATTTTACCATTATCCATAACTATAACTCTATCAGCTTCTGCTGCTTCATCCATATAATGAGTTATAAGAATTATTGTTATACCATACTTCTTATTTATTTCTTTAATATTTCTTATTACTTCTTTTCTTCCTGATGGATCAAGCATAGCTGTTGGCTCATCAAAAATTATACATTTAGGTTGCATAGCTAGTATTCCAGCTATTGCTATTCTTTGCTTTTGACCACCTGAAAGCAAATGTGGAGCATGTCGCTTATATTCACTCATTCCAACCTTTTCTAAACTTTCATCTACTCTTTTTCTTATTTCATCGGGTGCAATACCTAAATTTTCTGGACCAAAGGCTACATCTTCCTCTACTATAGTTGCAACTAACTGATTATCTGGATTTTGAAATACCATTCCAGCACGTGCTCTTATATCCCATAAATTATTAGGATCTAAGGTATCTAATCCATCCACTATTACCGTACCACTACTTGGTACTAATAACGCATTCATATGTTTAGCAATAGTTGATTTTCCTGATCCATTATGGCCTAATATTACTAAAAACTCACCTTTTTTAACATCAAAGTTAACACCATTAACAGCATATCTTTCTTCTAATCCATCATGTACTTCATATTTAAAAGATACATTATTACAATTAATCATTGATTGTTCCATCCAAAGCCCTCCTTATAAAGTTACAATATATTCTTATTGCTATTAATTTTAAAAATTATATAAAAGTTTATACTGTGTATATACATTACATATAACAATATTATATTATATATAACTTCAATTACAATTACTTTAATTATATTTTCTAAATTATAAACACTTATATAATTTTTAAATTTCTATATGTAAAAATGGGGACTAAGTCTTAAACTTAATCCCCTAAACTATTATACTAATTCAAGTATAACAACTTCTGCTCCGTCCCCTCTTCTTGGACCTTTTTTGTACATTCTAGTGTATCCACCATTTCTTTCTGCGTACTTTGGAGCTACATTTTCAAATAGGTTTTGAACTACTTCTTCCTCGTGAACAAAAGCTAAAACTTGTCTTCTAGCGTGAAGATCACCTCTTTTTGCTAAAGTAATCATCTTTTCAGCTAATTTTCTAGTTTCCTTTGCTCTTGTTTCAGTTGTTTCGATTTTACCATGCTTTAAAAAGCTTGTAACAAGGCTTCTTAGCATAGCTCTTCTTTGGTCAGTAGGACGACCTAACTTACGATAACCTGCCATGTGGATTTACCTCCTTACTCATCGTTTAGTCTTAATCCTAAGCCTAATTCCTTAAGCTTTCTTTCGACTTCCTCTAAAGATTTCTTTCCTAGATTTCTTACTTTCATCATGTCATCCATTGACTTTCCAGCAAGTTCTTGAACTGTATTTATACCAGCTCTCTTTAAACAGTTATATGATCTAACTGATAAATCCAACTCTTCTACAGTCATTTCTAGTACTTTTTCTTTTTTGTCTTCTTCTTTTTCTATCATAATCTCTACATCATTAGTACTATCTCCTAATGACATAAATAATTTAAAATGTTCTATAAGAATTTTTGCTGATAAGCTTATAGCTTCATCAATCTTTATAGTTCCATTAGTCCAGATTTCTAAAGTTAACTTATCATAATCAGTAATTTGACCTACTCTAGTATTTTCTACTGTAAAGTTAACTCTTTTTACTGGTGTATATATTGAATCAACTGCTATAGATGATAATGGAAGTTCATCACTCTTATTTTTATTTTGAGTAACATATCCTCTACCTCTATTAACTGTTATTTCCATATATAACTTACCATTATCGTCTAATGTTGCAATATGTAGGTCCTTACTTACAACTTCAACATCTCCATCAGTCTTTATATCTGCACCTGTAACTACTCCTGGTCCTTGAGCATCTATATAGATAGTCTTTGGACCTTCACCATTCATTGTTAATGCTAAAGATTTAATGTTTAAGATTATTTCTGTAACATCTTCCTTAACACCTTGCACAGTAGAGAATTCATGTAATACTCCATCAATCTTAACTGAAGTTGGAGCAATACCTGGAAGTGATGATAATAATATTCTTCTTAGAGCATTTCCAAGAGTAATACCATATCCTCTTTCTAATGGTTCAACTACGTACTTACCGTAAGTACCATCTTCATTCGCTTCTATACATTCTATTATTGGCTTTTCTATTTCTAACATGTACAAACCCTCCTTATATTTAAAATGGCAACCTTATTCTGAGGGCAACTGATTCTATATTTGTATTGTAAGATAAATCTTAACAATACAAATAATAGCTTATTACTTGCTGTATAACTCAACAATAAGAGTTTCGTTAACTGGAACGTCTATATCTTCTCTTGCTGGTACAGCAACTACTTTACCTTCATAGTTTTCAACATTAGCTTCTAACCATTTTGGTAATGTCTTTGGATTTTCAACAAAAGTCTTGAACTTTTCAGTTCCTCTGCTTTTTTCACATACTGATATTACATCATTAACAGAAACTTTGTATGAAGGAATGTCAACTTTCTTACCATTTACTAAGAAATGACCATGAGTAACTAATTGTCTAGCTTCATTTCTTGAAGCACCATATCCTAGTCTGTAAACAACGTTATCTAATCTCATTTCTAATAACATAAGTAAGTTTTCACCAGTGATACCCTTCATGTGATCAGCCTTTTCATAGTAAGTTCTGAATTGACCTTCTAACACTCCGTATATTCTTCTAGCTTTTTGCTTTTCTCTTAATTGTACTCCATAGTTAGACATTTTCTTCTTAGCTGCTCCATGTTGTCCTGGTGCATAGCTTCTTCTAACAAAAGCACATTTATCTGTATAACATCTATCCCCTTTAAGGAATAATTTCATACCTTCTCTTCTACATAATCTACATGTAGCTCCAGTATATCTTGCCATTAATTACACCTCCTGTATGAATACTAGACTCTTCTTCTCTTCGGTGGTCTACATCCGTTGTGTGGAATTGGAGTAACATCTTTAATTAAAGTTACTTCTAATCCAGCTGCTTGTAAAGATCTTATAGCTGCTTCTCTACCAGCACCTGGTCCCTTTACGTATACTTCTATACTTTTTAATCCGTGTTCCATAGCTGCTTTAGCTGCTGTTTCAGCTGCCATTTGCGCTGCAAATGGAGTGCTTTTTCTTGATCCTCTAAAACCTAGAGCTCCTGCACTTGACCATGATAAAGCATTTCCTGCCGCATCAGTTAAAGTAACTATTGAGTTATTGAAAGTTGACTTGATGTGTGCAGCACCATGCTCAACATTCTTTCTTTCTTTTCTTCTTCTAGTCTTTTTGACTTTTTGAGCTGCCATCGAATTCCCTCCTCACTACTTCTTCTTATTTGCGATAGTTTTCTTTGGACCTTTTCTAGTTCTTGCGTTAGTTTTAGTCTTTTGACCTCTAACTGGAAGACCTTTTCTATGTCTTATTCCTCTGTAACATCCAATTTCTACTAATCTTTTAATATTTAAAGCAACTTCTCTTCTTAAGTCACCTTCAATTGTTAAAGTCTTTACGTAGTTTCTGATTTCTGTTACTTCTTCTTCAGTAAGATCCTTAACTCTTGTGTCTGGATTAACTCCAGTAGCTGCTAAAATCTTATGTGAAGTAGAAAGTCCTATACCGTATATATATGTTAGACCTATTTCAACTCTTTTTTCTCTTGGTAGGTCTACTCCTGAAATTCTTGCCATTAAAACTTACACCTCCTGATAATTGAAATGCATATAAGTTATTTATATGTGTTTTATATAATAAAATCCTAGGTCGATAGAGTTTTTACTCTATCGTCAGCCGTACCTAAAACTTATTTACTTAATTAAAATGCCTATATAATCATATTTGACTTTAATATAAAAGTCAATAAAATTTATATAGTAAAATAATACTTTTTTTGCCTAATACTAATTATATTAGCCTTGTTTTTGCTTGTGCTTAGGATTTTCACAGATTACCATTACTCTTCCTTTTCTTCTTATAATCTTGCACTTTTCGCAAATAGGCTTAACTGATGGTCTTACTTTCATCGCTAACCCTCCTTGTAATATTCACGATTAGTAATCTCTTACTATTTCTATTTAGCTCTCCATGTTATTCTACCTCTTGTTAAATCATATGGAGAAAGTTCAATTGTTACTTTATCTCCTGGTAGAATTCTTATGAAGTTCATTCTTAATTTACCTGATATATGTGCTAGAATCTTATGACCGCTTTCTAGTTCTACTTGGAACATAGCATTTGGTAATGATTCTAATACCGTACCTTGCATTTCTATAACGTCATCTTTTGACATAAGGTAATCAACCCTCCTTAACAATGCCTTTAAGTTTTAGAAATCTCTTGATCTTTAAATCAATATCTCTATCTTTTGATATGATTGATGCTTTAATCTCATCATCTACATATTCTAAAACACTCATATGCTTTAGCTTTTTTCTCTTAGGCAACTGAAATGTTTTAGTGCTTCCATTACTCAAGAAAACATAACCATCACTTACTTGGCTAACTATTACATATAAATGATTTTTATCTCTTCCTGCTTGTGAAAGAACTACCTTCCCAATTAAGTCATTGTTTTGCAAACTTTTCACCTCGATGATTACCTTAGCCATAAATCTACAAGCCACCTTTTGGTATCATGCGAATTTATAACTAAGCAACACTTATTTAACTAGTGTTAATATTTCGGGTCCATCTGGTAAAATTACAACAGTATTTTCGTAGTGTGCTGATAGACTTCCGTCACTAGTCACAACTGTCCAATCATCATTTAATGTCTTCACTTTATAAGTTCCAGCATTAACCATTGGCTCAATAGCAAGTGTCATACCTGCTACTAATTTTGGACCACGTCCTGGCTTACCAAAGTTTGGTACTTCGGGATCTTCGTGTACAACTCTACCTATACCGTGTCCTACGAAATCTCTTACTACAGAGAAACCTGAAGCTTCTACGTAGCTTTGTATTTCATGTGATATATCAGTAAGTCTGTTACCAACCTTTGCATTTTCAATTCCCTTAAAGAAACACTCTTCAGTTATCTTAATTAACTTCTTAGCTTCTTCAGATACTTCTCCAACTGCAAATGTTCTTGCGGCATCTCCATGAAAACCATTAAGACATGCTCCACAGTCTACGCTAATTATATCTCCATCTTTTAATACATAACCTCCTGGGATCCCATGAACTACTTGCTCGTTAACAGATATACATAGTGAAGCAGGAAAACCATACAAACCTTTAAAAGAAGGCTTTGCTCCATGCTTAGTTATAAATTCTTCTGCTATCCTGTCTAATTCAGCAGTAGTTATTCCTGGTCTTACTTTTTCTTCAACTAATAGTAATGTTTCAGCTACTATTTTACCTGCTGCTCTCATTAGGTCAATTTCTTTGTGGTTTTTGATAATTATCATTATTTACCACTCCCTAAGATATCACAGATACCTTCGAATACTTCGTTAATAGCTTTTGTACCATCTACAATTGAAAGTAAGTTTCTTTCTTTATAAAAATCAATCAGTGGTTGTGTTTGTCTCTCATACACATCTAATCTTTCTGATACAGTTTCTTCCGTATCATCTTTTCTTTGGATTACATCGCTTCCACAAACATCACATTTTCCTGCAATTTTTGTTGGATTAAATTTTATATGATAGCTAGCTCCACATGATGGACATACTCTTCTTCCTGTCATTCTTTCTAAAATGAAATCCATTGGTACTTCAATTAATAATGCAGTATCAATATTTTCATCATTTAAATTAAGGAAATCTTGAAGTGCTTCAGCTTGTGCAACTGTTCTAGGGAATCCATCTAATAGATATCCACCCTTGCAATCTTCTTCTTGTAGTCTGTCTTTTACCATATTAATAGTAACTTCATCTGGTACTAACTGACCCTTATCGATGTGTTTTTTAGCTTCTATTCCTAAAGGAGTATTTTCAGAAATATTCTTTCTAAATATATCTCCTGTAGAAATATGTGGTATTGAGTATCTATTACTAATTGATTTTGCCTGTGTTCCCTTTCCTGCTCCAGGAGGACCTAATAATACTATCTTCACGGGCATCATCTCCAATTATTAATCTATTTTAAGAACCCTTGATAATGTCTCATTACTAACTGTGAATCAAGTTGTCTTGAAAAATCAAGGCCAACTCCAACCATGATTAGTAGTGAAGTACCACCAAATTGAATTCCTTGCAGAGAAGTATTTGACATTAGTATTGGTAGTACTGCAAGAATTGCTGCAAATATACCACCAACTAAGGAAACTCTTGTAAGTACCTTTTCAAAATACTTTTCTGTAGCTTCTCCTGGTCTTACTCCGGGTACAAAACCTGCTGATTTATGCAGATTTTCTGCCATTTCATCAGGCTTAAATGTAATTTGTGTATAGAACCAAGTAAAGAATATTGTTAATATTGAGTAAAATACAGGATACATCCATGTCTTCTCATTAAAAATACTATATTTACTTGTAGTTATCCATACAGCCCAGTTATGATCAGGGAAGAATGTTGCAATTGTTCTTGGAAACATCATAACTGACATAGCAAATATTATTGCTATTACTGCTGATCCAATTATGCTTAAAGGTATATGAGTAGATTGACCTTTCATAACCTTGTTTCCAACTGCTTTTCCAGCATATTGTACTGGTATTCTTCTTTCTGCTAATGAGAAGAATATTACACCTGCTAACATTAAGATTGCAAAAATTACAAACAAAGTAATTTCTACTATAGTAATTTTCCCTTGATCTTTTAATGTAAATAATGACATTAAAGTCATAGGTAACTGAGATACTATGTTAACAAAGATTAGTATAGAAATTCCATTTCCAAAACCCTTTGTTGTTATTTGATCTCCAAGCCACATACAGAATGTTGAACCTGCTACTAATGCTACAATAACAACTAATATTTCAGTTGCTTTCATACCTGATGCTGCACCAATTGATGCTACCATTGTATAAGTTCCAAAGGCAAGAACACATCCAATAAATATTGAAACTATTCTTGTTATCTTTTGAATCTTCTTTCTACCTTCTTCACCTTCCTTAGAAAGTTGTTCTAAAGATGGTATAGCAATTGTTAATAATTGCATAATGATAGAAGCATTAATATATGGTGTTACACTTAAAGCAAATATACTAAATTTACTAAAAGCTCCTCCTGATAATAGATCATAAAAACCAAATAAAGTGTTACCACCTGTTAAGTTTTGCAAATGGTGAGTGCTAATTCCAGGAACAGGAATATGTGTTCCCATCCTGAAAATTGCTACTAGGAATAATGTCCATAAAAATCTTCTTTTTAACTCAGGAACCTTCCAGGCATTACGTAGGGTTGATAGCATACTAAATCACCTCAACTTTTCCTCCAGCTGCTTCTATCTTTTCAGCCGCTGATTTTGAGAACTTACATCCTTTAACAGTTAGGCTCTTATCTAATGTACCATTTCCTAAAATCTTAACACCATCCATTAATTTACTTACAACTCTTGTTTCAAGTAAAACTTCTGGTGTAACTTCAGTTCCGTTTTCAAAGATGTTTAATCTATCAACGTTAATGCTAACATATTTCTTAGCAAATATATTTGTGAATCCTCTCTTAGGAAGTCTTCTATATAGTGGCATTTGACCCCCTTCAAATCCTGGTCTTACTCCACCGCCTGATCTTGAGTTTTGGCCTTTTTCACCTTTACCGGCGTTTCTACCTAAACCTGAACCAGTACCTCTACCAACTCTCTTAGGAGCTTTTTTACTTCCTGCTGCTGGTTTTAATTCATGAAGTTTCATTACTCAATGCACCTCCTCTGTATTAAACTTCTTCTACTTTTAGTAGATAGTCAACTTTATTAATCATTCCTCTGATTTGAGGAGTTTCTTGATGTTCTACTGTCTTACCGATTTTTCTTAGTCCAAGGGCATGTGCAGTAGCAATATGGTCTTTCTTTCTACCAATTAAGCTCTTTACTAAAGTAACTTTAATGTTTGCCATTGCTATCCCTCCTAACCTAAAATCTCTTCAACAGATTTTCCTCTTAATTTAGCTATATCTTCAGCTGTTCTTAAGTTTGCTAATCCATTGATTGTTGCATTTACCATGTTTTTAGGATTGTTTGAACCTAATGACTTAGCTCTAACATCCTTTAATCCTGCTAATTCTAATACAGATCTTGCTGGACCTCCAGCGATAACTCCTGTACCTTCTTTAGCTGGCATTATAAGAACCTTACCAGTTCCAAATTTACCGTATATTTGATGAGGAACAGTTGTTCCAACTATTGAAACACTTACTAAATGTTTCTTAGCGTCTTCTATTCCTTTTTTAATTGCTTCAGGGATTTCTATTGACTTACCCATTCCTACGCCTACGTGTCCGTTTTCGTCACCTACAACTACTAAAGCGCTGAATCTGAAGTTTCTACCACCCTTAACAACCTTAGTTACTCTGTTTATAAAAACAACCTTTTCCTTAAGGTCTAGTGTGCTAGGATCGATTCTCATGTATTTCCCTCCTTGTTTATTAGAATTTTAAGCCTGCTTCTCTAGCAGCTTCAGCTAAAGTTTGGACTCTTCCATGATATACATATCCACCTCTATCGAATACTACATCAGAAATTCCTTTTTCTAAAGCTTTTTTAGCAACTAATTCACCTACTAATTTAGCTGCTTCTTTATTTCCGCCTGCTTGTGCAGTAAAGTCTTTGTCTAAGCTTGAAGCTGAAACTAAAGTTACTGCATTAACATCATCTATAATTTGAGCATATATATTCTTTTCACTTCTATATACTGAAAGTCTAGGTCTCTCAGGAGTACCAGAAATTTTCTTACGTACTCTAAGGTGACGTCTTTCTCTACTAGCTTTTCTGTCTACCTTCTTGAACATAAAAGGTTCACTCCTTTCTATTATTTCTTACCAGTTTTACCTTCTTTACGTCTGATTACTTCGTTATCATACTTAATTCCCTTACCCTTATATGGTTCAGGTTTTCTCCATGATCTTATATCAGCCGCAGCTGCTCCAACCTTTTCCTTATCGATACCCTTAACAACAACTTTAGTTGCTGCTGGAGTTTCGAAAGTAACACCCTCGATTGGCTCTATTTCAACTGGATGTGAATATCCTAAGTTCATTACAAGTTTTTTACCTTGTAATTGAGCTCTATAACCAACGCCTATTAATTCTAGATTCTTTTCAAATCCTTTTTCAACTCCGATGATCATGTTGTTGATTAATGCTCTAGTTAATCCGTGAAGAGCTCTGTGCTCTTTTTGATCACTAGGTCTAGTAACAACAACTTGGTTGTCTTCAACTGCTATATTCATGTCTGTACTCATAGCTTTAACAAGTTCGCCCTTTGGACCCTTAACTGTAACAACATTTTCTGCTGAAACAGTTACAGTTACGCCTGCAGGTATAGCTATCGGTAATCTACCTACTCTTGACATAATCGCACCTCCTGTTTTACTTGTTCGTGTATATATGTTAATTCTAGTTACTTTCTAATTTGGAACTACCAAACGTAGCAAACTACTTCTCCGCCTAATCCAGCTTTTCTAGCTTCTCTATCAACTAATAATCCTTTAGAAGTTGATATTACAGCGATTCCTAATCCACTTAAAACCTTTGGTATTTCGTCTTTTTTGCAGTAAACTCTTAATCCTGGCTTAGATATTCTCTTTATACCAGTTATAACTCTTTCTTTATTTGAACCATACTTAAGAGATACTCTTAACATTGGAACAACACCATCGTTGTATTCCTCTATTTCCTTAATATATCCCTCTTTTAATAATATATCTGCAACAGCCTTCTTCATGTTTGATGAAGGAATTTCTACTACTTCATGTCTTACAGCGTTTGCGTTTCTTATACGTGTTAGCAAATCTGCGATAGGATCTGTCATAACCATTTAATGTGCCTCCTTTCACTACATCAGTTTTTTACCAGCTTGCTTTCTTACAACCAGGGATTTGACCCTTGTAAGCAAGTTCTCTAAAGCATATACGGCAAATACCAAACTTCTTTAGTACTGAATGTGGTCTTCCACATATTCTGCATCTTGTATAAGCTCTTGTTGTATATTTAGGTTCTTTTTTCCACTTTTCAATAATAGCCTTACGTGCCACGGTTTTCCCTCCTTATTATTGAGCAAATGGCATTCCAAGGAATCTTAATAATTCTCTTGCTTCTTCGTCAGTATTTGCTGATGTAACGAAGATGATATCCATTCCTCTAACCTTATCGATTTTATCGTATTCAATTTCTGGGAATATTAATTGCTCTTTAACTCCTAAAGAGTAGTTTCCTCTACCATCAAAAGCCTTGCTTGAAACTCCTCTGAAATCTCTAACTCTTGGAAGAGCAATTGACATTAGCTTATCAGCAAATTCATACATATTTGCTTTTCTTAATGTAACCTTACATCCTAAAGCCATATTTTCTCTAATCTTAAAGTTAGCAACTGATTTCTTTGCTCTTGTTAAGATTGGTTTTTGACCTGCAATTATAGTTAAATCGTTAACTGCAGCTTCTAATATTTTTTGATTATCCTTAGCTTCTCCAACACCCATGTTGATGACAATTTTCTCAAGCTTTGGAACTTCCATAATGTTTTTATATCCGAACTTTTCGATCATAGCTTGAACTACTTCTTTTTCATACTTCTCTTGAAGTCTTGTTGTCATAATAAGTACCTCCTTTCAGATTCTAGAATGTTTCTCCACACTTCTTACAAACTCTTACCTTAGAACCATCTTCTAAGATCTTGTTGCTAATTCTTGTAGCATTTTTGCATTTTGTGCAGTATAACATAACTTTTGAGCTATATATAGCTCCTTCTCTTTCTATTATGCCACCTTGAGCATTAGCTCTGTTTGGCTTTTGGTGCTTTTTAACTATGTTAACTCCTTGAACAATAACTTTTCCTGTCTTAGGACTTACTTTTAAAACTTCACCAGTTTTTCCTTTATCTTTACCTGAAACAACTACAACTGTGTCGTTCTTTCTAACGTGTACCTTCAAATGAGACACCTCCTCTATTATAGAACTTCAGGTGCTAATGATAATATCTTGTTAAATTCGTTATCTCTTAGCTCCCTAGCAACTGGTCCGAAGATACGAGTTCCTCTTGGTTGCTTATCATCCTTTATAATAACAGCTGCGTTTTCATCAAACTTAATGTATGAACCGTCAGCTCTTCTTAATCCTCTAACTGATCTAACTATAACAGCCTTTACTACGTCTCCTTTTTTAACAACTCCGCCTGGTGTTGCACTTTTAACGCTAGCAACTATTACATCTCCAATGTTACCGAACTTTCTTTTTGATCCGCCTAAAACTCTGATACACATTATTTCTTTAGCACCTGAGTTGTCTGCTACCTTTAGTAAGGTTTGTTGTTGTATCATTGAATTACCCTCCTTTCAGTCTTAAAGCCTATTTAGCTTTTTCAACTACTTCAACAAGTCTCCATCTCTTATCCTTAGATAATGGTCTAGTTTCCATAATTAAAACTCTATCATTCATTTTAGCTTCATTGTTTTCATCATGAGCCTTAAACTTAGTTGTTCTGTTTACAGTCTTACCATATAATGGATGTCTTACCTTTGTTTCAACTGCAACAACAATAGTTTTTTCCATTTTATCTGAAACAACTCTACCTATTTTTTTCTTTCTTAATCCTCTTTCCATTAAGAGTTACCTCCTTTCAGATTTACTGCTCGAAAGCCCTGATCTCTTCTTCTCTTAAGATGGTTTTGATTTGGGCTATAGATTTTTTAACTTCTCTTATTCTCATAGGATTTTCTAATTGGCCTGTAGCTAATTGGAATCTTAAGTTGAATAATTCAGCCTTAAGGTCATTTAGCTTAACCTTTAAATCTTGAGGATCATTTGCTCTTAATTCTTTTAATTCTCTAGCCTTCATTATTCTTCACCACCCATTTCCTCAAAATCTCTTCTTGTAACGAATTTACACTTTACAGGAAGCTTGTGTGATGCAAGTCTCATAGCTTCTCTTGCAACTTCTTCGTTAACTCCTGATAATTCGAATAACACTCTACCAGGCTTAACTACTGCAACCCAATATTCTGGTGAACCTTTACCTGAACCCATTCTTGTTTCAGCTGGTTTTTCAGTAACTGGCTTATCTGGGAAAATCTTTATCCAAAGTTTTCCTCCTCTTCTGATATATCTGTTTATAGCAATTCTGGCAGACTCTATTTGATTACTAGTAATCCAACCACAAGTAGTAGCTTGAATACCGTAATCTCCGTATGCAAGGAAATTACCTCTTGTAGCTTTTCCTTTCATTCTACCACGTTGTACCTTACGATGCTTAACTCTTTTAGGCATTAACATGATTAATTCCTCCTTTCTTACGCGTTAACTTCTTCCTTCTTTTCAACTTTTTTAGTTGGAAGAACTTCTCCATTATAAACCCAAACCTTTACGCCGATCTTTCCGTAAGTAGTATCAGCTTCAGCAAATCCATAATCGATATCTGCTCTTAAAGTTTGTAGTGGAATTGTTCCTTCATGATATTGTTCAGTTCTAGCTATTTCAGCTCCACCTAATCTACCTGAGCAAGCAGTTTTAACACCCTTAGCTCCAAGTCTCATTCCTCTTTGAATGCTTTGCTTCATAGCTCTTCTGAATGATACTCTCTTTTCTAATTGTGCAGCAATGTTTTCTGCCATTAATTGAGCATCTGCTTCAGCATTTTTAACTTCAACGATGTTTATTAGTAAGTTTTTGTTTGAAACTATCTTAGCTAATTTAACCTTTAAAGCTTCTATTCCTGATCCACCTTTTCCGATGATAACACCAGGTTTAGCAGTGTGTATATTTAATTTAATTCTTTTAGCAGCTCTTTCTATTTCAATTCTTGAAATACCAGCTGAGAAAAGTTCTTTCTTTACGAATTCTCTGATTTTGTTATCTTCGATAAGGTTATCTGCAAAGTTCTTCTTTGAAGCATACCACTTAGCATCCCAATCCTTGATAACTCCTACTCTAAGTCCGTGAGGATGTACTTTTTGACCCACTTGTTTTCCCTCCTTCTTTCTAAGCTCTTTCTTTAACTACAAGTGTTATATGACTTGTTCTCTTGTTAATTCTGAACGCTCTTCCTTGTGCATGAGGTCTGAATCTCTTAAGAGTTGGACCTGCACCTACAAATGCTTCTGAAACATATAAAGTTTCTAAGTTCATTTCGTGATTGTTTTCAGCATTAGCAACAGCTGATTTTAAAACTTTATTTATAACTACTGCTGCATCTTTTGGAGTATATTGTAAAATAGCAAAAGCCTCTTGAATATTTTTTCCTCTTATTAAATCAAGAACTACTCCTACTTTCATTGGAGACATTCTCACATATTTAGCTATAGCTCTAGCTTCCATTTATGTTCCTCCTTTCCGGATTACTTTCTTTTTCTTGACGCTTTTTCGTCGTAATCGTGTCCTCTGTAAGTTCTTGTTAAAGCGAACTCACCAAGTTTTTGTCCTACCATATCTTCAGTTATGAAAACTGGTACATGTTTTCTACCATCATGAACAGCGATTGTATGACCTATCATTTGTGGGAAGATAGTTGAACTTCTTGACCAAGTCTTAACAACCTTCTTTTCTCCACTAGCATTCATTTCTTCGATTTTCTTTAAAAGTCCTTCGTGTACGAAAGGTCCTTTCTTTGTTGATCTACTCACTATAATTTGCCTCCCTTCATAATCTCTAGGCTGACAAGCCATGAAGAGAACTTTAGATTCTCTTCATACTACTTATCGTTTCTTCTCTTTATTATGAATCTATCTGAATACTTCTTGTTCTTTCTTGTCTTGTATCCAAGTGCTGGTTTACCCCATGGAGTAACTGGACTTGGTCTACCGATTGGTGATCTACCTTCACCACCACCATGAGGGTGATCGCAAGGGTTCATTACAGAACCTCTAACTGTAGGTCTCCATCCCATATGTCTCTTTCTACCAGCTTTACCAATATTGATGATATCGTTAGTAGTGTTTGATACAGTACCGATTGTAGCTCTACATTCGATTCTTACATATCTCATTTCACCTGAAGGTAATCTTAATGTTGCATAGTTACCTTCTTTAGCCATTAATTGAGCTGTTGTTCCAGCTGATCTTACCATTTGAGCTCCCTTACCTGCTTGTAACTCAATGTTATGAACAAAAGTACCTACTGGTATGTTTCTTAATGGAAGAGCATTTCCTGGTTTTATATCTGAATCAGCTCCTGAAACTATAACATCTCCAACTTTTAATCCTACTGGAGCAATTATATATCTCTTTTCACCATCAGCATATACTACTAATGCAATGTATGCTGTTCTATTTGGATCATATTCTATAGTAGCAACTTTTGCTGGAATACCATCCTTATTTCTCTTGAAATCTATTATTCTATATTTTCTCTTAGCGCCACCACCATGGTGTCTAACAGTTATTTTACCTTGAGCATTTCTACCACCAGTCTTGCTTAATGATACAAGAAGTGATTTCTCAGGTGAGTTAGTAGTTACTTCTTCAAAAGTAGCCATTGTCATTTCTCTTCTTGATGGGGTAGTTGGTCTAAACTTTTTAACTGCCATGTAAATTCCCTCCTTCTTTCAGCTTATCTGGTACTATTCATTAGTACCAATAGTGTGCTTTAATGTATTATTGCATTCCTTCGAAGAATTCAATATTCTTGCTATCTTGTGCTAATGTTATGATAGCTTTCTTGAAGTCAGCTCTCTTTCCTACATGTACGCCCATTCTCTTAGTTTTTCCCATAGTTCTTATTGTTTGAACTTTTTCAACTTTAACGCCGAAAACTTCTTCAACTGCTTTCTTTATTTGAACTTTGTTAGCATTCATATGAACTATGAAAGTGTACTTCTTTTCTGCCATAGCAGACATACTCTTTTCAGTGATAACAGGCTTTCTTATGATATCATAGCTTGTCATTATGCGTACACCTCCTCGATCTTTGATACAGCATCCTTAGTTATGATTAATTTTTCAAACTTTAATAAATCATAAACATTGATGTTGTTAACTGGCATTACTTCAACACCAGCAATGTTTCTTGCTGATTTGTAAACTGCTTCGTTTGACTCAGCTGTTATTACTAATGTTTTCTTTGCTTCAAAAGCTTTTAAAACAGCAATCATTTGCTTAGTTTTTGGAGCTTCAAAAGCTAAATTTTCTAGAACAACCATTTGTCCGTCTTGAACTTTGCTAGTTAAAGCTGACTTCATAGCTACTCTTCTCATGCTCTTTGGCACTGACATTCTATAATCTCTTGGCTTTGGTGCGAACACAATTCCACCTTTGATCCATTGTGGTGCTCTAATAGAACCTTGTCTTGCTCTACCAGTTCCCTTTTGTCTCCAAGGCTTAATTCCGCCTCCTCTAACCTCAGCTCTAGTCTTAGCTGATTGAGTTCCTTGTCTCTTGTTAGCTAATAAAGCAACAACCATTTGGTGCATTGCATCAGTATTAACTTCAACTCCGAACACATTATCATTTAATTGGATATCTCCAACTTGTTTTCCTTCTTGATTAAATAATCCTACTGTAGGCATTCTGTTTCCTCCTTTCTACAGCAATTAAGCTTTAACTGCATTTCTTATTACTACTGTACCTTTGTTAGGTCCTGGGATACCACCCTTTATTAGTATTAAGTTCTTTTCAGCTATAACCTTAACTACTTCTAAGTTTAATACTGTTGTGTTAACAGCACCCATATGTCCTGGCATATTCTTGTTTTTGAAAGTTCTTGATGGATCTGATGAAGCTCCCATTGAACCAACGGCTCTGTGGAACTTAGAACCATGAGTCATAGGTCCTCTATTAGCATTCCATCTCTTGATAACACCTTGGAATCCCTTACCTTTAGAAACTCCTGATACATCAACTTTATCTCCAGCTACAAATATTTCAGCTTTGATTTCTTGACCAACTTCATAAGTTGAGCAATCTTCTAATCTGAATTCTTTTAGCTTTCTCTTTAAAGATACACCAGCCTTAGCAAAATGTCCTTTCTTTGGCTTGTTAACAAGCTTTTCTCTTACATCGCCGAAACCTACTTGTATTGCTTCATAACCATCCTTTTCGATAGTCTTCTTTTGAACAACAACACATGGGCTAGCTTCTACTACTGTTACTGGAACAACTTTACCATTTTCATCAAATATTTGAGTCATTCCTATTTTCTTTCCTAATATAGCTTTTTTCATGTATTTACACCTCCTAAACGTATTAGCGGATTACTTTGTAATCATAACCGTTCAAACTGTTTATTTAATAATAGCTACTACTATAGCTTAATTTCGATATCAACACCTGCTGGTAAGTTTAATCTCATTAAAGCATCAACTGTCTTAGGTGATGGATTAACTATGTCGATTAATCTCTTATGTGTTCTGATTTCGAATTGTTCTCTGGAATCTTTGTACTTATGAACAGCTCTTAATATAGTAACAACGTCCTTTTCAGTTGGTAGTGGTACTGGACCTGCAACCTTAGCACCTGTTGACTTTGCTGTTTCAACAATCTTTTCAGCTGATTGATCTAATATTGTGTGATCAAAAGCCTTTAATCTGATTCTTATTTTTTGTTTTGACATCTTGGTTTCCCTCCTTTTCATGTACGCTTTACTTCTAACGCACAACAGCGGATGTTCTATAAACTGTTCCTGGTGTTTCATAATAAAACACGCATTTCTATAAAACCCCTGTCGTTGGATTCTAGATCCTAACATACTCATCAAGAATTAACCCGGAAGTCCGGCAACCTCTTGATTCATCGCTGTTTGCTATACAACTTCTTTATTATACTATCTTTAATAAGTCTTTTCAAGACTTTTTTTTAGCCTTTTTAAAACTTTTTAAAAGCTAATTTTCGTAAACTTTTTTAAATATTTTTTTCAATAAATATATTTTATATTTCTTTTTAATTTTAATCAATATTTTTTTTCTTGTAATTTTTGGTGCCACAAACGCGAATATTATTATTATTCCCTATTTACAATATGTTAAACATTTTCAATATTTTAATTAACTTAATATTATTTTTTTATCTTATTATAAAAAAAAGAGCGAAGGCGTCCCCCCACTCTTTTTTCAGTGATCACATTTAGCGCTATTTATATTTAAAATAAAATTGTTCTAATTTAATCAAATTATTCGATTATGCTAGTAACAACTCCTGAACCTACAGTTCTTCCACCTTCTCTGATAGCGAATCTTAATCCTTCATCCATCGCTACTTGAGTTATTAATTCAACGTTCATGTCGATGTGGTCTCCTGGCATAACCATTTCCATTCCATCTGGTAACTTGATTGATCCTGTTACGTCTGTTGTTCTGAAGTAGAATTGTGGTCTGTATCCATCGAAGAATGGAGTATGTCTACCACCTTCTTCTTTCTTAAGTACGTATACTTGACCTACGAACTTGCTGTGTGGCTTAACTGATCCAACTTTTGATAATACTTGACCTCTTTCGATATCAGTTCTTTGAACTCCTCTTAAAAGAACTCCAACGTTATCTCCAGCTTGCGCTTCGTCTAGTAACTTTCTGAACATTTCTATTCCTGTTACTACTACTTTTCTGCTTTCTTCTGATAATCCAACGATTTCTACTTCGTCTCCTACGTGAAGAACTCCTCTTTCAACTCTTCCTGTTGCAACTGTTCCTCTACCAGTGATTGTGAATACATCTTCTACTGGCATTAAGAATGGCTTATCTGTTGCTCTTTCTGGAGTTGGGATGTAGCTGTCTACTGCTGCCATTAATTCCATTATTGGAGCAATTGCTTTTTCATCTGTTGGGTTTTCTAATGCTACTAAAGCTGATCCCTTTATTACTGGAATATCATCTCCTGGGAAGTTGTATTCTGATAATAATTCTCTAACTTCCATTTCAACTAATTCTAATAACTCTTCATCATCTACCATATCTGCTTTGTTTAAGAATACAACGATATAGTCAACACCTACTCTTGATGCAAGTAGTATATGCTCTCTTGTTTGAGGCATTGGACCATCTGCTGCTGAACAAACTAGGATTGCTCCATCCATTTGTGCTGCTCCTGTGATCATGTTCTTAACATAGTCAGCATGTCCTGGACAGTCAACGTGAGCATAGTGTCTGTTTTCTGTTTCATACTCAACGTGTGCTGTATTGATTGTGATTCCTCTTTCTTTTTCTTCTGGAGCCTTATCTATATCTGCATAGTTAAAAGCTTCTGCATAACCCTTATTTGCTAATACTGTTGTTATAGCTGCTGTTAATGTTGTCTTACCGTGGTCTACGTGACCAATTGTTCCAATATTTACGTGTGGTTTACTTCTTTCGAATTTTTGCTTTGCCATTGTAAATTCCTCCTTTATGGAAATTAATTTTATAAATATTCTTAGTTATTATATCTAATTTAAGTTTTCTTTTCTATACTTATGTGAACTTTTACTTGTATCTATAATAAAATAATTATTCACATTTTGATATTATTACTCACATTTAATATGAGTAATAATATCTTAATTTATAACTAATAGTGAATTACTTTTCACCCTTTATTTTTTCTTGAATGCTCTTTGGAACTTCTTCAAAATGATCAAATACCATTGAATAAGTACCTCTACCTTGAGTTCTTGATCTTAAAGTAGTTGCATATCCAAACATTTCTGATAGTGGAACGAATGATCTGATAATTTGAGCTCCATTAACAGCTTCCATACCTTCAATTCTTCCTCTTCTTGAGTTGATGTCTCCCATTACGTCTCCCATGTATTCTTCTGGAACTGTAACTTCAACTTTCATCATTGGTTCAAGTAAAACTGGATCTGCTTTAGACATAGCATTTTTAAATGCCATAGAACCGGCAATCTTGAAGGCCATTTCTGATGAATCGACATCATGGTATGATCCGTGAACTACTTTAACTTTGAAGTTAATAGTTTCATAACCAGCTATGATACCGTTCTTTGCTGCTTCTTGGATACCAGCATCAATTGCAGGTATATATTCTCTTGGAATAGCTCCCCCAACAACAGCATTTTCAAATGTGTATTCACCTTCAGTAGGTTCCATTTCAATTACACAGTGACCGTATTGACCCTTACCACCTGATTGCTTAGCATACTTAGCTTCAGCCTTAACAGCTTTTCTAATTGTTTCCTTATAAGCAACTTGAGGTGCACCAACGTTACACTCAACTTTGAATTCTCTAGTTAATCTATCAACGATGATTTCTAAGTGAAGCTCACCCATACCAGCGATGATTGTTTGACCAGTTTCTTGATCAGTATAAGTTTTGAAAGTTGGATCTTCTTCAGCAAGCTTAGCTAACGCTAATCCCATCTTTTCTTGACCAGCTTTTGTCTTTGGCTCAATCGCTACAGATATAACTGGTTCTGGGAATTCCATTGCTTCTAGGATTATTGGTGAACTTTCTACACAAAGAGTATCCCCTGTAGTAGTGTTCTTTAATCCTATGATAGCTCCTAATTCACCTGCTTCTAATGCTTCTACTTCTTCTCTTGAGTTAGCATGCATCTTAACAAGTCTTCCTATTCTTTCTTTCTTACCCTTAGTTGAATTTAATACATATGATCCACTTTGCATAACACCTGAATATATTCTTGTGAAAGCAAGCTTACCAACGAATGGGTCAGTTGCTATTTTAAATGCTAAAGCTGACATTGGAGCTTCATCTGAAGCTTCTCTTGAATCTTCTTCACCTTCTAATGTCATTCCTTTAACAGCTGGTATATCTAATGGTGATGGTAAGAATGCAACAACTCCATCAATCATTTGTTGAACACCCTTATTTTTGTAAGATGAACCACAAATACATGGAACTATTTCATTAGCTATAGTAGCTTTTCTTAATCCAGTAATTAACTCTTCTTCAGTTAATTCTTCACCTTCAAGATATTTTTCCATTAATTCTTCATTAGTTTCAGCTATTGATTCTATAAGAGCCATTCTATACTCTTCAGCTTGATCAGCTAAGTCAGCTGGAATTTCTTCAGTTCTAACATCTTTTCCTAAATCATCGTAGAACATTATAGCTTTATTAGTTATTAAGTCTACCATTCCTTTAAATTGATCTTCTGAACCTATTGGGATTTGTATTGGAACAGCATTAGCTTTTAATCTATCTCTTACAGTGTTTATACATCTAAAGAAGTCTGCACCTGTAGCATCCATCTTGTTAACATATATCATTCTTGGAACACCATATTTGTCTGCCTGTCTCCATACTGTTTCTGTTTGAGGTTCAACCCCACTCTTTGCATCAAGAACTGTTACAGCACCATCTAGAACTCTTAAAGATCTTTCAACCTCAACTGTGAAATCTACGTGTCCTGGAGTATCGATGATGTTTAATTCATGTCCTTGCCATGCACATGTAGTTGCAGCAGAAGTAATTGTTATACCTCTTTCTTGTTCTTGAACCATCCAGTCCATTGTTGCTGCACCTTCGTGAACTTCTCCTATTTTATGGCTTCTACCTGTGTAGAATAATATACGCTCAGTAGTTGTAGTCTTACCAGCATCTATATGAGCCATAATTCCGAAATTACGGAATTTTTCTAATGGATATTTTCTAGCCATTTGTATTTCCTCCTCTCAACGAGTAATTTTAAATTCGACAAAACTGTTTTGGCAAAAGCCAAAACAGTTTGTTTATTAGTATCTGTAGTGAGCAAATGCTTTGTTTGCTTCAGCCATCTTGTGAGTATCTTCTCTCTTCTTAACAGCTGCTCCAGTATTGTTAGCTGCATCTAATAATTCTCCAGCTAATCTTTGAGCCATTAACTTTTCGCCTCTTTTTCTTGAAGCATCAAGAATCCATCTTAATCCTAAAGTCTGTCTTCTTTCTGGTCTTACTTCTATCGGAACTTGGTAGTTAGCTCCACCTATTCTTCTAGCTTTAACTTCTAATAAAGGCATTACATTGTTCATAGCTTCTTCAAATACTTCTAAAGCATCTTTGCCTGTTTTTTGCGCCATCATTTCAAATGCATCGTAGCATATTTTTTGCGCTACTCCTTTTTTACCATCTTCCATTACATTGTTTATTAACTTTGTAACAACCTTTGAGTTGTACATTGGATCTGGTAATACATCTCTCTTTGCGATATGTCCTTTTCTTGGCACTTTTCTTCCCTCCTTAACATGATAATTTAAGTTCATTGGTACTCGGTAATCTTTGTTACCGCAAAGTGCTTCGCTTCTTCATCTATATAAACTTAATTTATAAATCTATGTAAATGCTGAAGACAAGCACTGGTGTAGTTTAAACTACTTTTTTGCCTTCGGCTTTTTAGCACCGTACTTTGATCTTCCTTGCATTCTGTTAGCTACTCCAGCACAATCAAGTGCTCCTCTTACGATATGGTATCTAACACCAGGAAGGTCCTTAACTCTACCACCTCTTATAAGAACAACACTATGCTCTTGTAAGTTGTGTCCCATACCACCAATGTATGCAGTTACTTCGAATCCATTTGTAAGTCTTACTCTTGCAATTTTTCTTAAAGCTGAGTTAGGCTTCTTTGGAGTTGTTGTTTTAACAACAGTACAAACTCCTCTTCTTTGTGGACACTCATTAAGTGCTGGTGCTGTTGACTTGTTGATAACAGTTTTTCTGCCTTTTCTTACTAATTGGCTAATAGTTGGCATTTTTTCACCTCCTGAAAATTTTTTTATCTATTTAATATTTAAGATAAAAGCTTTTTAATTACTCAAGCATTAATGTAGCAGCGCATTTAACGCTTATCCCACATAATTTGCCGAGTTCCTTCATGGTATCTATTGTGATAACCTTGATTTTCTTCTCAATAGCCAATTCAACCACTGGCTTAACTAGACTATTTTCTGCATCTTTAGCTACATATAAAACAACACCCTCATCATTTATTAATGATCTATAAGATTGCTTTATTCCAATTACCTTTTTTCCTACTAGTCTGTCTATCATGAAGCCCTCCTTATATAAAGTTCATAGAGGCATAAGTTCATGACTTTGCCTCCATGAAATCATGTAGACAATTATACTGTAGTGTAGCTTTCAAAATCACACAATTCGTATTTTATCATTTAAGCATACACATGTCAATAAAATTGCAATGTATTATTCAATTGTATCTAAAGCTTCTTCTTCTTCTACAACATCCTCTACATCAAGCTTTACGTTTCTATATCTCATCATTCCAGTACCTGCTGGAATTAACTTACCAATAATAACATTTTCTTTCAGACCAACTAATGGATCTATTTTTCCTTTGATAGCAGCTTCTGTAAGAACTCTTGTTGTTTCTTGGAAAGATGCAGCTGATAAGAAACTATCAGTAGCTAACGCAGCCTTAGTAATACCAAGTAACGCTGTTTCACCTTTCGCTTCTTCTCCACCAAATTCTCTTACTCTTTCATTTTCAGCTTCAAAGTCAAACATATCTATCATTGTTCCTGGAAGTAACTCAGTATCTCCTGATTCTAAAACTTTTACTTTTCTAGTCATTTGTCTTACAACTACTTCTAAATGCTTATCATTGATATCAACACCTTGAAGTCTATAAACTTTTTGAACTTCTGAAAGTAAATATCTTCTAGCTCCATCAACACCTTTGATTGCCATTATATCATGTGGATTTACTGAACCTTCAGTAATTTCATCCCCAGCTTCAATGAAATCATCATTTGAAACTTTTAATCTTGAACCAAATGGTATTTCGTAACTACGTTCTTCTCCATCAGCAGACATTACAAATACTGTTCTCTTCTTCTTTGTTTCTTCAACTCTTACAGTACCTGTTATTTCACTTACTATTGCTAATCCCTTAGGTTTTCTAGCTTCGAATAATTCCTCAACTCTAGGAAGACCTTGAGTGATATCTGCTCCAACAACTCCACCAGTATGGAATGTTCTCATTGTAAGCTGTGTACCAGGTTCTCCGATTGATTGAGCTGCTATTATACCAACAGCTTCTCCAATGTTAATCTTTTTAGCAGTAGCCATGTTCATACCATAACACTTAGAGCATACTCCAATCTTACAGCTACATGTAAATACTGATCTAATCTTAACTTTTTTAACTCCTGCTGCTGCAACTCTTTCAGCAACATCTAACTCCATGTATTCATCAGCTGGCACCATAACTTCTCCTGTTTCAGGATGTATTATTTCTTCAGCTGTATATCTTCCATGAAGTCTTTCAGCTAATCCTTCGATTGCCTCATTTCCTTCTTTAATTTCTGAAACATAGATACCCCTATCAGTTCCACAATCTATTTCCCTTACGATAACATCTTGTGATACGTCAACAAGTCTTCTTGTTAAGTAACCTGAGTCAGCTGTTTTTAGTGCTGTATCGGCATTACCTTTTCTAGCTCCATGAGTAGATATGAAGTATTCTAGAACTTCAAGACCTTCTCTAAAGGAAGCTCTGATTGGTAATTCTATGATTTTACCTGTTGGACTCGCCATCAGACCTCTCATACCTGCAAGTTGCTTAATTTGTGACTTAGATCCTCTGGCTCCAGAATCTGCCATCATGAATATAGGGTTGAATTTGTCAAGACTTTCCATTAAGGCATCTGCAACTTCTTCAGTTGTCTTAGTCCATTTTTCAATAACTCTTTCATATCTTTCTTCTTCTGATATGAACCCTCTTTTATACATTTTTTCTATCTTATCAACAGTTTCATCTGCATCTTTTAATAGAGCATATTTAGCTTCTGGTACTATCATATCTGAAGCTGCAACTGTTACGGCTCCAATTGATGAATAGTGATATCCTAAAGCTTTAATTTTATCTAGCATTATAGATGTATTAGTTGGTCCATGAACCGCATAACATTTATCTATAATTTTTCCTAATGACTTCTTAGTTATTAGGAAATCAACTTCTAGATTAAACATTTCATCTTCTTTATTTCTATCTACAAAACCTAAATCTTGTGGAATTGATTCATTAAAGATTAATTTACCAACTGTTGTTTTAATTATACCTGATTTAATTTCTCCATTTACTTCTCTAAACATTCTTACACTAATTAGCGCATGAATTGCTATAGCTCCAACTTGGTATGCCATAATAGCTTCGTCTTTTGAAGCAAATACTTTTCCTTCACCTTTAGCTCCATCTTTATCCATTGTCATATAGTATGAACCTAAAACCATATCTTGCGTAGGTACACAAACTGGCTTACCATCTGAAGGTTTCATTATGTTTCCAGCTGCAAGCATTAAGAATCTTGCTTCTGCTTGTGCTTCTACTGATAAAGGTACGTGAACAGCCATTTGGTCACCATCGAAGTCAGCATTGTATGCTGTACATACTAATGGATGTAGCTTTATCGCTCTACCTTCAACAAGTACTGGTTGGAATGCTTGAATTCCAAGTCTGTGTAGAGTAGGTGCACGGTTTAATAAAACTGGATGATCTGCAATAACTTCTTCAAGTACATCCCATACTTGATGATTTACTCTTTCAACCATTCTTTTTGCACTCTTTATGTTATGTGCAACACCATCTTCTACTAATTTCTTCATTACAAAAGGCTTAAATAATTCTAAAGCCATTTCTTTAGGAAGACCACATTGGTACATTTTTAATTCTGGACCAACAACGATAACTGATCTACCTGAGTAGTCAACTCTCTTACCAAGTAAGTTTTGTCTAAATCTACCTTGCTTACCTTTAAGCATATCTGATAAAGACTTAAGAGGTCTATTTCCAGGACCAGTAACTGGTCTTCCTCTTCTACCATTATCAATAAGAGCATCTACTGCTTCTTGTAACATTCTTTTTTCATTTCTAACGATTATATCTGGAGCTCCTAAATCTAATAACTTCTTTAATCTGTTATTTCTATTTATAACTCTTCTATATAAATCATTTAAATCTGAAGTGGCAAATCTTCCACCATCTAATTGAACCATAGGTCTTAAATCAGGTGGAATTACAGGAATTACATTTATAACCATCCATCTTGGATCATTACCTGACTTTCTGAATGATTCTACAACTTCTAATCTTCTTATGATTCTTACTTTCTTTTGACCTGTGCTTGTTTTTAATTCTTCTTTTAAGTCTCTTGATTGACCTTCTAAATCAATTTCACCTAAAAGATCTTGAATAGCTTCAGCACCCATTCCAGCCACAAAGCTTTCATCACCATATTTATCTACAGCTTCTCTATATTCTTTTTCATTTAAAAGCTGTTTCTTTAATAACGGAGTTTCTTTAGGGTCTATAACAATATATGACGCAAAGTATAAAACTTTCTCTAAAGCTCTTGGTGACATATCCATAAGTAATCCCATTCTTGATGGAATTCCTTTAAAGTACCAAATATGAGATACTGGGGCAGCCAGTTCTATATGCCCCATTCTTTCTCTTCTTACCTTAGCCTTTGTAACCTCTACTCCACATCTGTCACAAACTATTCCCTTATATCTTACTCTCTTGTACTTACCACAATGACATTCCCAGTCCTTGATTGGTCCAAAAATTCTTTCGCAGAATAAACCATCTCTTTCTGGTTTTAAAGTTCTATAGTTTATTGTTTCAGGTTTCTTAACTTCACCTCTAGACCATTCTCTAATCTGACTTGGAGAAGCTAAACCAATTTGTATAGCATCAAAATTATTCAATTCAAACAAGGGTATATCCTCCCTTCAATTTTAGTGTTCATCATTTACAAAATCATCAAGTTCTAAATCTTCTTCATGGAATCCATCTAATGGGAAGTTTTCAAATTCAACTTCTTCTTCCATTTCTTCATCAGTTGATGTATAACTATCATCAACATTAACTTCTTCTGGTACAACTTCTTCTGTACCTTCTATATTAACTTCTAAGTCTTCCATTTCTTCTTCAGCAAACTCTTTTAGTTTAACTTCTTGATTCTCATCATTTAATACTTTAACGTCTAAACATAAAGCTTGAAGTTCTTTAATTAGAACCTTAAATGATTCTGGAACTCCTGGTTCAGGTATATTTTCACCCTTGACAATAGCTTCATATGTTTTAACTCTACCAACAACATCATCTGACTTAACAGTTAATATTTCTTGTAGTGTATGAGCTGCACCATATGCTTCTAATGCCCAAACTTCCATTTCACCGAATCTTTGACCTCCAAATTGAGCTTTACCTCCAAGTGGTTGTTGAGTTACTAATGAGTATGGTCCTGTTGATCTAGCATGAATCTTATCATCAACTAAGTGAGCAAGTTTTAAGATATACATTATACCCACTGTTACTGTATTATCAAAAGCTTCACCTGTTCTTCCATCATATAACACTGTTTTTCCATTTGCATTATATCCAGCTTTTTCAAGACATGCTTCAATATCATTTTCAGTTGCACCATCAAATACAGGCGTAGCTATATGCCATCCTAATTGACTTGCAGCCCAACCTAAGTGAACTTCAAGAACCTGACCTATATTCATACGTGATGGAACCCCTAGTGGATTTAAGCATATTTGTAGTGGTCTTCCATCTGGTAAGAATGGCATATCTTCTTCTGGTAATACTCTAGAGATAACCCCTTTATTACCATGACGTCCTGCCATTTTATCCCCTACAGATATCTTTCTCTTTTGAGCTATATAACATCTTACAAGTTCGTTAACTCCTGGATTTAAATCATCACCGTTTTCTCTAGTAAATACTTTAACATCTACTATAATACCAGCTTCTCCATGAGGAACTCTTAAAGATGTATCTCTAACTTCTCTTGCTTTTTCTCCAAAGATAGCTCTTAATAATCTTTCTTCAGCAGTTAATTCAGTTTCACCCTTTGGTGTAACTTTACCAACAAGTATATCTCCTGATCTTACCTCAGCACCAATTCTGATTATTCCTCTATCATCTATATCTTTTAGAGCATCTTCACTTACGTTTGGAATGTCTCTAGTTATTTCTTCTGGTCCTAGTTTCGTATCTCTAGCTTCACATTCATATTCTTCTATATGAATAGAAGTAAAGACATCTTCTCTAACTAATTCTTCTGAAATTAGCATGGCATCTTCATAGTTATAACCTTCCCAAGTTATGAATCCCATTCTGATATTCTTACCTAATGCTATTTCCCCTAAATCAGTTGATGGACCATCTGCTAATACTTGATTCTTAAATACAATTTCACCCTTATCAACTAAAGGTCTTTGATTTATACAAGTACCTTGGTTACTTCTCTTAAATTTAAGAAGCTTGTAAGTATCTATTCCACCATCTAATTCTCTCTTTACTCTAATTTCATTAGAGCTTACATATACTACAGTACCAGCATTTTTTGCCTTAGGAAGAACTCCTGAGTCTGCCGCTGCTTTATATTCTATTCCTGTACCTACTACTGGTGCTTGTGGCTTTAATAGTGGCACAGCTTGACGTTGCATGTTTGAACCCATTAGTGCTCTTGATGCATCATCATTTTCAAGGAAAGGTATCATAGCTGTTGCAACTGAAACTATTTGTCTTGGTGATACATCAATCAAGTCAACTTCTTCAGAGTTTACAACCAATACTTCATGCATATATCTAACAGTAACTCTGCTATCAACGAACTTTCTATCTTCACCAATAGGTTCCTTAGCTTGAGCTACTAGATATTGATCTTCCTCATCAGCAGTAAAGTATCTAATTTCATCAGTTATTATTCCTTTTTCCTTATCTATAACTCTATATGGAGTTTCTATAAATCCATATTCATTAACTTTTGCATAAGTAGCTAAAGAGTTAATTAGACCTATATTAGGACCTTCCGGTGTTTCTATAGGACACATTCTACCATAATGAGAGTGGTGAACGTCTCTCACTTCAAAACCAGCTCTTTCTCTTGAAAGACCTCCTGGTCCTAAAGCTGATAATCTTCTCTTATGAGTTAATTCTGATAATGGATTCGTTTGATCCATGAATTGTGATAATTGTGAACTACCAAAGAATTCTTTAATAGCTGCAGCAACTGGTCTTATATTTATTAACATCTGAGGCGTTATTGCTTCTTGATCTTGAATAGTCATTCTTTCTTTAACTACTCTTTCCATTCTTGATAAACCAATTCTAAATTGATTTTGTAATAACTCACCTACTGATCTTAATCTTCTATTACCTAAGTGATCAATATCATCTACATAACCTACTGAATAAGGTAAACCTAATTCGTAGCTTATAGTTGCAAATATATCATCTCTAATTATATGTTTAGGAATTAATCTATTTATATTTTTCTTGATTTCTTCCTTTATAGTTGCTTCATCATCAAAATTATCTAATATTTCTTTTAATGTAGGATAATGAACTAATTCTCTTATATTTAGATCCTCTACATTAAATGAAACATTTTTAGCAATATCAACAAAATGGTTACCTATAACTCTAACTATTCTATCTTCTACTAAAATGTCAACTGAGTTAATACCTATATTTTGAATTTCTTCTGCTAAAGTCCTGCTAATCTTTTCACCTTGTTCTACCATAATTTCTCCTGTTTGAGGATTAACTATGTCAACCGCAGCTACTTGATTAACTAATCTTAGATTTAATGCTAATTTTTTATTAAACTTATATCTACCAACTCTTGATAAATCATATCTTTTAGCATCAAAGAATAATGAATCTATAAGAGATACAGCACTATCAACTGTTGGCGGTTCGCCTGGTCTTAATCTCTTATATATTTCTAATAAACCTTCTTCTTTTGTCTTTGTGTTGTCTTTCTCAATTGTAGCCTTAAATCTTTCATCTTCACCGAAATAGTCTAAAAGCTCTTGGTCACTACCAAAGCCCATAGCTCTACCTAATATAGATATAGGAAGCTTTCTTGTTTTATCTATTCTTACATAAATAATATCGTTAGAATCTGTTTCATATTCTAACCATGCTCCTCTATTTGGTATTACTGTTGATGAATAAAGCTTTTTACCTGTCTTATCAACACTATAATTGTAATAAACGCCTGGTGATCTTACTAATTGACTTACAATAACTCTTTCAGCACCATTGATGATGAAAGTACCTTGTTCTGTCATTAATGGGAAATCACCCATAAATACTTCTTGTTCTTTAATTTCGCCTGTTTCATTGTTTTGTAATCTCACTGAAACTTTTAATGGTGCAGCATAAGTGGCGTCTCTTTCCTTACACTCTTCCACTGAATACTTAATATTATCCATATCAAGCTTGTAATCAACGAATTCAAGTACTAGATTACCCGTGAAGTTTGTTATTGGATTAACATCATTAAATACTTCATGAAGTCCCTCTTTTAAAAACCACTGGTAGGAATCTAATTGTACTTCAATAAGATTTGGCATATCAGTTACATCTTTAACTTTACCAAAACTCATTCTAGTTCTTTTTCCGACTTGGACAGGATGTACCATGAATTTTCACCCCTTGTATAAAACTAAAATAACCAAAAGCATAATTTCCCTAAGGACTTTCGCTTTCGGACAGCATCACTTATTAGTATAACCAACTTTTTGTTTAATTATACATTTTTTTCATATGAATATATACGTATCCATATTGAATAGTACATTTAATGATGGTATCACAATATTATTTCATTGTCAATATTTTTTTACCGCATAGTATACTATTCATTTTAAATAATATTCCTAATTAACTATATAATCTTATAAAATTATAAAATTATAAAACTATATAAAGTATCCCAGGAATCTGATATTTTATATAGTTTCATTTAGACAATTAAAAAGGTGCCTTTACAGCACCTTTTTATTTTAAAGTTAAAATTACTTAACTTCTACTTCAGCTCCAACTTCAGCTAATTTAGCTTTCATGTCTTCAGCTTCTTCTTTTGATACAGCTTCTTTTAATGTCTTAGGAGCTCCATCAACTATTTCCTTAGCTTCCTTTAATCCTAATCCAGTTAATTCTCTAACTACTTTTATAACTTTGATCTTTTGTGATCCAGCGTTAGCTAAAACTACATCAAATTCAGTTTTTTCTTCTGCAGCAGCACCAGCTCCTGCAACAGCACCTGCAACAGCAACTGGAGCAGCAGCGCTAACACCAAATTCCTCTTCGCAAGCTGTTACTAGTTCGTTTAATTCTAAAACAGTCATTTCTTTTATAGCTTGAATTATATCTTCTCTTGTCATAATAATTGCACCTCCAAATTTTTATCAGTTATTATTCAGCTGATTCTGATTCTTTTTTTTCTTTAATTGCATTTAATAAATATGCAAGGTTTGATAATGGAGCCTTGAAGCTTCCAAGAAGTTTTGCAATAAGAACTTCTTTTGATGGTATTGTAGCAAGTTTTTCAACTTGTTCCTTAGTGTAGATAGTACCATCTACTATACCAGCTTTTAATTCTAATTTCTTATGATCCTTAGCAAATGTATGTAATACTCTTGCTGGAGCAGTAGCATCTTCATATCCGAATGCTATAGAAACTGGTCCTTCTAAGTATTCTGCAACACCTTCGATACCTAATTCTTTAGCAGCTAATGTTACTAAGCTATTCTTGTAAACTTTGTATTCAACACCAGCTTCTCTTAGAGTTTTTCTTAGAGCTGTATCTTCTTCAACTGTTAAACCTTGGTAATCTGCTAAAACAACAGCTTGAGCTTTTTCTAGCTTTTCTTTTATTTCAGCTACCTTAGCTTCTTTAATTTGTCTATTCTTGTTCATTACTGTGTGTCCACCTCCTCACAGTCTTTTAACTGCAAATTTATATTAAGAAAGGCCTTCCCATTGACATAGGAAGACCAAATAATCACTTACCTTGGTATTCCTCGGTAGGCGATTATCTTTAAACCTTTCGGCACCTACGGTCTTTGGAAACAGTATTTTCTTTAACAACAGAGATTATTTTATAACATAATTTCTATTTTGTCAATACTATTCTAAAACTTTTGTTGGGTTAACTTTTGCTCCAGGTCCCATTGTGCTTGAAACAGATACTGATTTAACGTATTGTCCCTTAGCAGCTGCTGGTTTAGCCTTTATTAAAGCATCCATTAAAGCGTGGAAGTTTTGTTGTAACTTTTCAACACCAAATGATTTCTTTCCAATTGGGCAGTGAACGATAGCAGTTTTATCAACTCTATATTCAACCTTACCTGCTTTGATATCAGCTATTGCCTTAGCAACATCAAATGTAACTGTTCCTGATTTTGGGTTTGGCATTAATCCCTTAGGTCCTAAAACTCTACCGATTCTACCAACAACACCCATCATATCTGGTGTAGCTACAACTACATCGTAATCGAACCAGTTTTCACTTTGGATTTTTTGAACTAATTCTTCAGCTCCAACGAAGTCTGCTCCAGCTTCTTGTGCTTCCTTAGCCTTATCACCCTTAGCAAATACTAATACTCTTACAGTTCTACCAGTTCCGTTAGGAAGAACAACTGCTCCTCTAACTTGTTGGTCTGCATGTCTTGGGTCAACCCCTAATCTAACATGTAATTCTATAGTTTCATCAAACTTAGCTTTAGCAGTTTTAACAGCTAAATCTAAAGCTTCTGATGGAGTATATAAAACACTCTTATCTATTAACTTTGCGCTTTCAATATAATTCTTTCCCATAATTAGCCTCCTTTGTGGTTTTAACGGTATTTACCTCCCACTTTTTTACGAATTACTCTTCAATAGTTACTCCCATACTTCTTGCAGTACCTTCGATCATGCTCATAGCAGTTTCGATTGTTGCTGCATTAAGATCAGGCATCTTTAACTCAGCGATCTTTCTTACTTGATCCTTTGTTAATTTACCAACCTTAGTTCTGTTTGGAACTCCTGAACCACTTTCAAGTCCTAATTCTTTCTTTATAAGAACTGCTGCTGGTGGAGTCTTTAAGATAAAACTAAAAGATCTATCTTGATAAACTGTTATAACAACTGGAATTATTAATCCAGCTTGATTAGCAGTTTTTGCATTGAACTCCTTACAGAATCCCATAATGTTAACACCATGTTGACCTAATGCTGGACCAACTGGTGGTGCTGGTGTTGCCTTACCTGCAGGAAGTTGAAGTTTAATCATTCCTGTTACTTTCTTAGCCATGTATTATTCCTCCTATACTGTGGTAATACGGACCTTTAGTCCTCCCACTTTATTAAAACATTAGCTTATAATTAATTATTAAACTAATTTTTCAACTTGTGTAAATTCTAATTCAGCTAGAGTTTCTCTACCGAACATGTCAATTAACGCTTTTATTTTGCGCTTTTCTAAATTTATTTCTTGGATAGTCGCTACGAATTCTCTTAGCGGTCCTGAAATAACTCTTATGCTTTCGCCTACCTCTAAGTCTATATCAATTGGTGTTTCTACAACTCCCATTGATTCGATTTCTTCATCAGTAAGCGGTACTGGTTTAGAAGCTGGACCAACAAATCCTGTTACTCCTCTTGTGTTTCTAACCACATACCATGACTCATCAGTCATCAGCATTTTTACTAACACATATCCAGGGAACTTCTTTTTTAGAGAAATCTTTTGTTTCCCATCTTTTTCTTCTATAACTTCCTCCATAGGAACTTGAATATCCTGAAGTAAGTTTTGAAGATTTCTATTTTCGATGGTCTTCTCAAGATTTGCTTTAACTTTGTTCTCGTAGCCTGAGTATGTGTGTACAACATACCATCTTGCTCTTTCGCTCATATTTTCTTATAGGTGAAAGGATATCACCTAAACCTCCTTACTTTAGTTTAAAGATGAATTCAAAGAGGTTTTGAAAAATATAATCAAACCCGCCAACTAATACAACATATATTAGAACGACTACGCCAACTGCAATTAACGCTTTTTTAGTGTCATTTTTAGAAGGCCAAGTTATCCTTTTAACTTCTGCCTTAACCTCTCTAAAAAACTTAAATATGCCACCTTTTACAGGTGTGTTTTTAGTTAAATTCACATTTTCCTTAACGGCCATTACTTCACATCCTTAATCTTTGTGAGTATGTGTCATTACTATATCAGCTAATTACTTAGTTTCTCTATGAAGTGTATGTTTCTTACAGAACTTGCAGTATTTTTGCATATCTAATCTGTCTGGGTTATTTTTCTTGTTCTTCATTGAATTGTAATTTCTTTGCTTACACTCTGTGCATGCTAAAGTTATCTTTACTCTCACAGTCTGCACCTCCAGTTTATCGTAAATAATATAAAAACTTAATTGCTTTTATGTTAATTTAATTTCGTTAATTACCTAAACACATTATCATAAATAGCGTATTATGTCAATATGTCAACCTTTGTAAAGGACTAGGTAATGAAACCCAGTCCTTATATTTATATGTTCCTAGTAATTACTATTCGATTATGCTAGTAACAACTCCTGAACCTACAGTTCTTCCACCTTCTCTGATAGCGAATCTTAATCCTTCATCCATCGCTACTTGAGTTATTAATTCAACGTTCATGTCGATGTGGTCTCCTGGCATAACCATTTCCATTCCATCTGGTAACTTGATTGATCCTGTTACATCTGTTGTTCTGAAGTAGAATTGTGGTCTGTATCCATCGAAGAATGGAGTATGTCTACCACCTTCTTCTTTCTTAAGTACGTATACTTGACCTACGAACTTGCTGTGTGGCTTAACTGATCCAACTTTTGATAATACTTGACCTCTTTCGATGTCAGTTCTTTGAACTCCTCTTAAAAGAACTCCAACGTTATCTCCAGCTTGCGCTTCGTCTAGTAACTTTCTGAACATTTCTATTCCTGTTACTACTACTTTTCTGCTTTCTTCTGATAATCCAACGATTTCTACTTCGTCTCCTACGTGAAGAACTCCTCTTTCAACTCTTCCTGTTGCAACTGTTCCTCTACCAGTGATTGTGAATACATCTTCTACTGGCATTAAGAATGGCTTATCTGTTGCTCTTTCTGGAGTTGGGATGTAGCTATCTACTGCTGCCATTAATTCCATTATTGGAGCAATTGCTTTTTCATCTGTTGGGTTTTCTAATGCTACTAAAGCTGATCCCTTTATTACTGGAATATCATCTCCTGGGAAGTTGTATTCTGATAATAATTCTCTAACTTCCATTTCAACTAATTCTAATAACTCTTCATCATCTACCATATCTGCTTTGTTTAAGAATACAACGATATAGTCAACACCTACTCTTGATGCAAGTAGTATATGCTCTCTTGTTTGAGGCATTGGACCATCTGCTGCTGAACAAACTAGGATTGCTCCATCCATTTGTGCTGCTCCTGTGATCATGTTCTTAACATAGTCAGCATGTCCTGGACAGTCAACGTGAGCATAGTGTCTGTTTTCTGTTTCATACTCAACGTGTGCTGTATTGATTGTGATTCCTCTTTCTTTTTCTTCTGGAGCCTTATCTATATCTGCATAGTTAAAAGCTTCTGCATAACCCTTATTTGCTAATACTGTTGTTATAGCTGCTGTTAATGTTGTCTTACCGTGGTCTACGTGACCAATTGTTCCAATATTTACGTGTGGTTTACTTCTTTCGAATTTTTGCTTTGCCATTGTAAATTCCTCCTTTATTTTTCTAATAAACTTTGCCTAGCGTTTTGTGTTTTTTGATAATACATTGGGCTCACTATCCTAAATCAGCAACTTTAAACCTTATAAAGGCTACATTTTGCTTATTGAGTTATGTGAGCACTCAATTATATTTGGAGCTCGCGATCGGGATTGAACCGACGACCTCCGCCTTACCAAGGCGACGCTCTGCCAACTGAGCTACGTGAGCACTCTTGCTTGCTTTATAGTTTAATATACCAATTATAAAGTTTACTATTGTTCAAAAAATTTGTCAACATAAATTTAACGACTCATTTTTGATTATATAGACATTTTTCTAACTTCCTTTTAACCCTTTGCAATGCATTATCTATAGACTTTGCATGTCTATCTAAATCACAAGCAATTTCTTGATATGATTTACCATCTAAATATGATTGCAAAACTTCCATTTCAAGCCCTGATAGTACTTTTGTCATTTCACTTTCTATATGTTCCATTTGTTCTTTTCCTATTATTAACTCTTCAGGGTCTGTGATTTTAAAGCCAGCTAGAACATCTATTAATGTTCTATCCGATTCTTCTTCGTAAATGGGTTTATTTAAAGATACATAAGTGTTTAAAGGAATGTGCTTTTGTCTTGTAGCAGTTTTTATAGCAGTTATAATTTGTCTTGTAACACAAAGTTCTGCAAATGCTCTAAAACTAGTCAATCTATCTATCTTAAAATCTCTAATAGCTTTATATAAGCCTATCATTCCTTCTTGATAAATATCTTCTTTATCTGCACCTATTAGGAAGTACGATTTGGCCTTAGATTTTACAAAATTCTCATACTTTGATATTAGATATTCTTGCGCTCTTGAATTTCCATTTTTAGCTTCAACTACAATTTCTTCATCTGATTTATTGTAAAATTCTATGAAGCAATTAACTTCCTTTCCTTTGTAATCCACTTTATTCCCCCCTTAAACCCCATATTTCCTAACAATTATATCTCAAAAGTTATACTTAAGTCAAACCGCCTATTTACTTCGCCTCATAGCTTCAAGCATTATTAGAATCTCATCATCTACATTATCTCCCAAATGATTTTTTGAAGATGACATGATTTTCTCTGCCTTATTATTTATTCTACTTTCTGTTTCTAAAATTTCATTGTAAAATTCTAATGCCGATACTCTTACAGCCCCTCTTTGAAATATAGTTTGTTGTTCTAACCAATCTGATGTTACAACATAAACTTCAAATCTTCTGCCAAGACTATGAACTTCTCTTTCAATATAAGAATCTGCTGTTTCTCCATCTTTAGTAAAAACTATGCTTATATTTTTATTAATCTCTTCTTTACTTTCTATATTATTGGCAACCTTATGAGCATCAAAGACTATAACAACCTTACAGTCTTCATATACTGAGTAGTTGTGAAGTGTATCTATTAGTTTTTGCCTTGCTCCATTAAAACTATAATCTTTTTGTCTTTTTAAATTTGGCCAACTATTTATAACATTATACCCATCAACAAATACAATTTTCACATTTTACCTCTTTTGATTAATCAACTATTTTGACAATCTTCCCTTTAATACTTCATACATCATTATACCACCTGCTACTGAAGCATTTAAAGAGTTAATTTTACCTACCATGGGAATTTTAACTAATTTATCACATTTCTTTAAAGTTAGTTGTGATATTCCTCTTCCTTCACTTCCTATAACTATTGCACATGGTCCATTAAAGTTTACTTGATAGCTATATTCATCACCTTTAATATCTGCCCCATAAACCCAAATTCCTTCTGCTTTAAGCTCTTCTATTACTGCGTTTATATTAGTAACCTTCGCTATGTTCATATGTTCTATAGCCCCAACTGAACACTTATATACTGTAGATGTTATTCCAACATTTCTTCTCTTAGGTATTACTATACCATGTGCTCCACATAATTCTGCCGTTCTTATTATTGATCCTAAATTATGAGGATCTTCTATTTCATCTAGTATAACTATAAAAGGATCTTCATTTTTTTCTTTTGCAATTCTTATTATATCCGCAACTTGACAATATTTAAACGGAGTAACTTGAGCAATAACACCTTGATGATTTCCGCCTTCACTCATTCCATCTAATTTTTTTCTATCAACTTCCTTTAAAACTAGATTCTTTTCTCTAGCACTATTTATTATTGCCTTTATTGATCCTTCCATATCACCTTTGGCTATGTATAAACATTCTATAGTTCTATCACTTTTTAGAACTTCCATAACTGCATTTCTACCAATAATAATATCTTCTCTTATTTGATCATTATTAACTATATTTTCTTCTCCGTATTCTCTCCCTTTTCTAGGCTCTACATATTCTCTAGTTTTTCTAGGTTCTCTAAAGTCTCTTTTACCTTTTATCTGTCCCTTTTCTGCTAACTCTCTTTCTAATCTAGCTTGTTTTCTTACCATTCTTGAACCTTTTGTCATTTATAACACTCCTTATTCTTTCTATCTAATTAGTAATTTAATTCTACGCTAATGCTTTTTTCAAGTATTTCTGATAGTCTTTTTTTATCTCCTACAAGATATAAATAGCCAATTAGCGCTTCAAACCCTGTCGCATTTCTATAATCTCTTACATCTGCATTTTTAGGTACTGTTGCAGATTTTGCATTTCTTCCCCTTTTGTATATATAGGCCTCTTCTTCGGTTAATGTTTCTTCTATTTCATGCATTATAAGTGATTGACTTTTTGCTTTTACATATCCAATAGCTTTTACATGTATTTTATGTGCAGATAACTCGCTATTTTGAGTTAATATATAGTTTCTTATAAATATTTCATAAACGCCATCACCTATTAATGCTAACTGTAATGGATTTAACATTCTCGCTTTATTTTTAGAAAACTCCTCGATTCTTAAATCATCTAGCATAACTTTACTCCTTTAAATAAAGGCTGCAACATTGCAGCCTTTATATTTTAGTTTATCTTTTTCCACCTTACTCCTTGAGGCGTATCTTCTAAAACTATATTCCTAGCTTTAAGATCATCTCTTATTTTATCTGCTAAAGCAAAGTCTCTATCCTTTCTTGCTTGCTGTCTTTGTGCAATTAATTCTTCAATTTCTTCTTCTAAACTACCTTTGGTTGACTCTTGAAGAATTCCAAGCGGTCCACCTAATTCTCTTATTAGGTTTAGTGCCTCATTACATAGTTCCTTTGAAGAATTTATTGTAACGTTACTATTTATATCTCTTATTAAGTCAAAGATAGCTGTAATAGCATCAGCTGTATTAAAATCATCATCCATTTTTTCTATATATTTTTGTCTGTGAATATCTAATGACTTAAAGTATTCCTTCTCATTATCGTCCATTTTTTCTTTTTCTACTTCTTCTATTAAGTTTTCTAAATTTCCGATAGCGTTATATAATCTTTCTACAGATGACTTTGCTGATTCTAACAACTCACCACTAAAGTTTAATTGAACTCTATAATGTCCTGATAACATTAAAAATCTTATTACATCTGCATCATACTCTTTTAAAGCTTCTCTGGCTGTTAAGAAATTATTTAATGATTTAGACATTTTTTGATTATTTACATTTAAAAATGCTCCATGTATCCAGTAGTTTGCAAATGGCTTTCCTGTTAAAGCCTCACTTTGTGCAATTTCATTTTCATGATGTGGAAAGGCTAAGTCCATTCCACCAGCATGTATATCTATAGTATCGCCTAATATTTTTTTCGCCATACATGAACATTCAATATGCCAACCTGGCCTTCCCATTCCCCAAGGACTTTGCCATGCTGGTTCACCTGGTTTTTGAGCCTTCCATATAGCAAAATCCATTGGATCCTCTTTTCTCTCATCTACATTTATTCTAGCTCCAGCTTGTAAGTCATCTAGATTCTGTCCTATTAACTTTCCGTATCCTTCAAATTTCTTTGTTCTAAAATAAACATCTCCATTAACTTCATATGCATATCCCTTATCAACTAATCCTTTTACAAATTCAATTATATCAGTTATATACTCTGTAGCTCTTGGATTTACTGATGCTCTTTTTATATTTAATCCATCAGCATCTTTATAGTATTCGCAAATATATTTGTCACCTATTTCTTTTACAGTAGTTCCTTCTTCATTTGCTTTGTTAATCATTTTATCATCGATATCCGTAAAATTTTGAACAAATTTTACTTTATAACCTCTATATTCAAGATATCTTCTTATAGTATCAAATATTATAAAAGTTCTACCATTTCCTATATGAAAATAATTATACACTGTAGGTCCACACACATACATTTTTACTTCATCTGGATTTATAGGTACAAACTCCTCTTTTTTTCTAGTTAAGGTGTTATAAACTTTCATTCTATTACCTCCTATCTAATATTTAAGTTATTTTTTTCAAATTGCTCTTTAACCTTTTCTATAGCATCTTCTACTTTAATAACTTCTATTTCAGAATCTCTTAACTTGAATTCTATTTCTCCATCTGTAATTTTCTTTCCAACTGTTATTCTCATTGGTATTCCCATTAGCTCAGAATCTTTAAATTTAACTCCAGCTCTTTCATTTCTATCATCAAGTAATGCATCTACACCTATAGACTTTAATTGATTATATAAATTATTAGCAATTTCCATTTGAGCTTCATCTTTTATGTTTACTGGTATAACTGTTACATGATATGGTGCTACCGCTAATGGCCATACTATTCCATTTTCATCATGATGTTGCTCTATTACTGATGCCATAGTTCTTGTTACTCCAATTCCATAACAACCCATAACAAATGGTTTTTCTTTTCCATTTTCATCAATGAATGTAGCTTTCATAGCTTCAGAGTACTTTGTTCCAAGCTTGAATATATGTCCAACCTCTGTACCTCTTGCTATTGTTACAGCTCCTCCACATAATGGGCACTTTTCCCCTTCTGTTATGTTTCTAAAATCTCCGACTTTCCCTTCAAAATCTCTTGAGTAATTTACATTTTCAAAGTGATATCCAGTTTCATTAGCTCCTACTATAAAATTATACATATTTACAACTTCTTCATCTACTAGAAGTTCTTCAACATTTATTCCTATAGGACCAGCAAATCCAACTGATGCTTTTGTTGCAGCAAAAACTTCTTCTGGAGTAGCCATATTTAAATTAACTATACCACCTAACGCATTAGATACCTTTATTTCATTTACTTCTCTATCGCCTCTTACCATTACAGCAATAATCTTACCATCTGCATTAAATATTAGAGTTTTAGCAAACTTTTTATTATCAGTGTTAAAGAACTTAACTAATTCTTCAATAGTTCTAACATTTGGAGTTTCAGTTTTAACTAATTCTTTTAAATCTTCTTTATCTGCTTTTTCAACTGTTGATGGAGCCTTTTCTATATTAGCTGCATAATTACAAGAAGTACAGAAAACTATATCATCTTCTCCTACCTCTGACTTAACCATAAACTCTGCTGAATTTGACCCTCCTATAGCTCCTGAATCAGCTTCTACACATTTAGCATCTAATCCGCATCTATTAAATATTTTCACATAAGCTTCATTCATTTTATCAAATGATATATCAAGCCCTGCTTGATCCTTATCAAAGCTATAAGCATCCTTCATTATAAACTCTCTTGATCTCATAACTCCAAATCTAGGTCTTCTTTCATCTCTATACTTAGTTTGAATTTGATATAAATTAACTGGTAATTGCTTATATGATTTTATTTCATTTCTAGCAATATCAGTAAAAACTTCTTCATGTGTTGGCCCAAGACAGAAATCTCTGTTATTTCTATCCTTTAATCTAAACATCTCTTCTCCATAAACATCCCATCTTCCTGATTCTTGCCATAGTTCTGCTGGAAGTACAGCTGATGCTAAAAATTCTTGAGCTCCTGCATTATTCATTTCTTCTCTTACTATATCTTCTATATTTTTTAGAACCTTTAATCCTAAAGGCATATAGTTATAAATCCCCGAAGCCATTTTTCTTATCATTCCCGCTCTTAACATTAACTTATGACTATCTATTTCAGCCTCTGCTGGAACCTCTCTTAATGTTGAAATAAGCATATTTGACATTTTCATATGATTTTCCTCCTATATTCTATACTATATATCTTATTAGTATTTTTTTATTTTCGTTATTTAAATCATTTACTATTTAATTTATAATCTTTATCTTAATTTATTTTTATTCTTTAGGCTAAATCACTTATATTTCTTAATATGTTGTACTTATCTACAATTAGTCTATAAATATAATTTCTCAAAAAATAAAAAAAGTCCGCCCCTATGATTAGGGCGAACTTATATCGCGGTACCACCTAAATTTGTTCTCTAAAATGATAACGGTATTAAACCGATAGTTTTTACCTACAACTCTAAAGCTGGTTCAAAACCTAGGTGAAAATCTTACAGCCTATGGATTTTCTCTCTGAAATAGCGGTTTTTACTATTCTTTTTCACTGCGTTAGTATATAAAATTGTAGCTTTATTATATCTTCAAGGTAAAATTATGTCAACATTCATAAATACTATACTAAACAAGTTTTTCTGCAAGTATTAAATCTTCTGGAGTTGTAACTTTTATATTAGTGTAATCACCATTATACAAGTAAACTTTATGATTATATTGCTCTACTACCATAGTATCATCCGTTACCACAATTTTTTCTTTTTTTATTTTTTTATGACATTCTTTTATTATATTAAAGTTAAATACTTGAGGTGTCTGAATAGCCACTAAACTCTCTCTTTTAGGTGTGCTATTAGAAAAATTATTACTATCCTTAATTTTTATTGTATCTTTAGGCATTACTCCTGGAGCTGCTGCCCCAAACTTTTTTGCAAATCTTATACCCTTAGTAATAATTTCATCAGTTACAAAAGGTCTTGCCCCATCATGTATTAAAACTACTTCACTACTTTCAATAGCTTCTAAAGCATTATATACAGAATCTTGCCTCTCTTTTCCACCTTCTACTATAAGATCTACCTTTATAGAATATTTATTAAGTATCTCACTTTTACAATATTCTATTTCATCCTTAGGTAAAACTAATATAATTCTATTTATATCTTTATTTTCTATAAACCTCTTTAAAGTATAATATAAAATAGGTTTACCTTTTATCTCTATATATTGTTTGCTAATCTTAGCACCCATTCTTTTACCTTTTCCACCAGCTAAAATAATAGCACTTATCATATTAACACCTACTATTTATTCTTTTGGTCTAGCAAAAATCATTCTACCAGCGGCTGTTTGAAGTACTGAAGTTACTATAACCACAATTTGGTCTCCCATAAACCTTCTTCCACCTTCAACAACTATCATTGTTCCATCATCTAAGTATGCTACTCCTTGAGTTGCCTCTTTACCATCTTTTACAACAACTACTTTCATTTCTTCGCCAGGAAGTACTACAGGCTTTATAGCATTAGCTAATTCGTTTATATTTAAAACCGGTACACCTTGGAATTCTGCTACTTTATTTAAATTAAAATCATTTGTAACTACTTTTCCTTTAAGGGTTTGTGCTAGCTTTAATAATTTACTATCCACTTCTGCTATTTCTGGAAAATCACCTTCCCAAATTTGTGTTTCAATTTCTAATTCCTTTTGAATTTTATTTAATATATCAAGTCCTCTTCTTCCTCTATTTCTTTTTAAGGAATCTGACGAATCAGATATATGTCTTAATTCATCTAGTACAAAATTTGGAATAACTAACGGACCTTCAACAAAACCTGTTTGACATATATCAAATATTCTTCCATCAATTATAACTGATGTATCAAGTACCTTAGGATTACTTTTATTTATTATCTTAGACTTCTTTTCCTTGCTACTTGCTTTCTTTAAGCTTACAAATAAAGCAGATATATCATCTTTCTTATCCACAAATATATGTGCTGAAATAAATGCAAATATTAAATTTAGTAATGTAAATATTATTGGTCCAAATATATTCAATTTATTTAATGGTAATAATATTAATGATGTAATTACTAAAGATATCAATATACCTAATCCACCATATAGTAGCTCAGTTGCACTTAACTTTTGAATGTTTTTTTCTGCATACTCTACAAGATTAACTACCCAATCGTAAATTCGTGGAGAAATTAAATATAATATAAGTCCAAATAATAAAATCATAAAAATAATAAATGATACCGAGCCAATAGTTTTTGATAAAAATCCTATTTCTTTAATTTTCGGGATTTCTAAAATAATACCACTAACAATATACCCACTTATTAATCCTATTAGAGCAAAACTAATTCTTATTGCTTTTTTTAACATAAAGTCACCTCCTTATTTGTTATTAACGTAATCTCTCTTTATAATTCTAATCCCAATTAATATATTTCCTATTAATTTGAAGAATTTATATCATTATACCACATTAAGGTAATATCTAAAATGAGTATTTCTTAAATTCTTCTTAATTTAAATTCTTAGACCCCCTATAAATTTTTCACAATAATAGCTATTATTAATAGTGAATAAAATACACATTAAAGTTGTATTGACAAAATTATCTGAAAATATTTATAATTTAATTACAGCCATTATTTTTATAAGGAGTTGAAGCATATGAAAGACATAATATTTGATAACTTTCAAAATGATGTTAATGAATCACTATTACGACATAAAAGTATTCTTGATATAATTACTAAGTATGGTGAATCAAGTGCTAGAGTAAATAGGGCTGTAGCCAAAGCTGTGACAAACTGTGGCTGTATTAATATTTCTGCTAGCAAACAAATTCTACCTAGTGATAATTCAGCAGATGATTTTAACTATTCCTTAAATAGCCATTTGGAAGGTGCTATTTGTAATAGTTGTCGTGAAGTCTTAGAGCGTGAAATAGGAAATAATTTATTTTATCTAACTTCCTTATGTAATAGTTTAGATCTAAACTTATATGATATCTTACTTAAAGAAGAAGATAAGATTAAAACATTAGGAAAATTTACATTTAGATAAATCTAAAAGCAGGCTTAATATGCCTGCTTTCCTATTATTGTCTATTTTTTAAATTATTATACAATAATTTACTAAATTTCATTCTTTAAATAAATTTGTTCTTTTATTCTTCTTAAACCATTCCTTATAGCCTTAGCTCTAGCTTCACCAATTCCTTCTACCATATCTAATTCCTCAGTATTTGCTTCTATAACATACTTAAGTTCTTTAAAATGCTTAACAAGATTTTCAATTACTGAATTTGGTACTCTTGGAACCTTAAATAATAATCTATATCCTTTTGGGGATATTAAGGAATCAACTAATGATATTCCACCATAACCTAATACTTTTGCTATAGAATCTAAATCAACCAATTCTTCCGAACTTAACTTTTGAATTTCCTTATAAATATCATCTGGGCATACTCCCTCTTTGCAATAATCTCTTATTAAAAGTATTCCATCCCTTTCTATAAATTTAACAAGCTCATTTAATTGCATTGATATTAGTCTACCTTCATTGCCTAATTCAACTATGTATCTTTTAATTTCCTCAACAATTCTCATAACCATTTCTGTTCTTTGAATAGCTGTTACTACATCGAATACTGTTGTTAAATCTTGAAATTCTAATAAATTTAAGTTATTTATTACTCTTTCTAATACATTTACATACTTTTCTAATGTTTGTATTGCTTGATTGGCTCTTGCAAGTATAACACTACTTTCTTGTAATACGTATTTAATATCACCTTTATAAATAGTTATTATATTTCTTCTTTGTGAAATGGCTACAACTATATTTCCTGTTTGCTTTGCAACCCTATTTGCAGTTCTATGTCTTGTTCCAGTTTCATAAGTTGTTAATGAATGATCTGGTACTAATTGAGTATTAGCTGATATTATTCTTTTACAATCTCCACTAATAACTATAGCTCCATCCATTTTAGCTAATTCATATATGTAAGCAGGTGTATATTCGGCATTTATATTAAAGCCTCCATCTACTAGCTTCATAATTTCTTCTCCATCACCTATTACAATTAATCCACCGGTTTTGGCTCTAAGGATATTTTCTAAGCCCTCTCTTAACTGTGTTCCTGGACTCATTAATTTTAATATATTTTTTATTTCTTTGTCATTTTTAATCCTCATATACTCACCCAATCTACTAGAATATCTTACTAATTATTTCTCTTAAATTATTTGCACTAATAATATTCATATCGTTACTTATAGCTTTATCTTTATTTCTTTCTGGTATTATTATATTTTTAAATCCCATTTTTTCTGCTTCTTTTATCAATCTATCGCAAGATGTTATAGGTCTTATTTCTCCAGTTAATCCTACTTCTCCTACTATAGCAGTTCTTTCTAGTTTAAAACCTGAACTTTTGACACTGGATAGTAGAGCAAGTGCTAACCCTAAATCTCCTGTTGTTCCATCTAAAGTTAAACCACCAACTACATTTACATAAACATCATATTTATAAAAAGGAACTTTAAGTTTCTTTTCTAATACAGCCAATATTAGTCTTAACCTTTGAGCATCTATCCCAACTGCTGTTCTACTAGGCATATGCATATTAGTTGCACTTACAAGTGCTTGTATTTCAACTAATATAGGTCTTGTTCCTTCCATAATTCCAATTACTGCTGAACCTTCTTGATTAAAATTAGTATCTTCTAAAAATATTCTTGATGGATCATATATTTCTACTAAGCCTTCTTCTGCCATTTCAAAAACTCCTATTTCACTAGTAGTTCCAAAACGATTTTTCATGGTTCTTAAAACCCTGAATTCTTCTGTTCTTTCACCTTCAAAATATAAAACTGTATCTACCATATGCTCTAATACCCTAGGGCCAGCAAGTTCCCCTTGTTTAGTTACATGAGCAACTATAAATAAAGGTATATTTTGATTTTTTCCTATTCTCATAATAGCATTAGAACATTCCTTAACTTGTGAAACACTTCCTGGTGCTGATGTTACTGTTTCTTTATAAACTGTTTGTATTGAATCTATTATTACGAAGACTGGCTTTAACTCATTAATATAAGCTTCGATAAGATCTAGGTTAGTCTCTGATAATATATATAACTCTTTTGCTTTAACCCCTAATCTATCTCCTCTTATCTTAATTTGCTCTTCTGATTCTTCTCCAGATACATATAGAACTTTACCATACTTTTCTGCTATAGTATTCGCAGTTTGTAGAAGCAGAGTTGATTTACCTATACCTGGATCCCCTGATATAAGAGTAAGTGAACCTTTCACCAATCCTCCACCTAAAACTCTATTTAACTCTTTAAGTCCCGTATCATAACGTTCTTTATTTCCTGATTTTATTTCACTTATACTCTTTGGCATATTATCTATAATTCTAACATTATTAACTTTTACTTTTAAATCTTTTTGTGAGTCTCTAACTTCTTCAACTAAAGTATTCCATTTATTACAATCTGGACACTTTCCTAGCCATTTTGGAGACTCATATCCACACTCTTGACAAACAAACATGGATTTAATTTTAGCCATAAATTTCACTACCATTCTTTGTTTATTTTATATAAATTTAGTTATTTACTATATTATAATATATCATAATAATTTTATAAAAACTATTTTATTTGATGTAATAAAAAAAAGAATTGCTACTATATTTCCTTTTAGTAACAATTCCCATATTTATAACTATTTATACTACTTATTTAATAATGCTGCTGCTGCCTCATCAACTATTACAACAACATCTCTATGCATTTGTAGCATTGATGCTGGCATATTAGTATTTATTTTTCCACTTACCATTTCTTTAACAGCTTCAGCTTTACCAGCTCCACTAGCTATAACTATTATCTTCTTAGATTTCATTATTCCGCCTAATCCCATAGTTAATGCAGTTGTTGGTACCATATCTATTGATTCAAAAAATCTTGCATTTGCTTCTATAGTGTCTTGAGTTAATTTAGTTAAATGAGTTCCAGCCACTAATGAGCTATCTGGCTCGTTAAATGCAATATGTCCATTATTTCCTATACCTAATAATTGAACATCTGTTCCTCCTAATTCTGCTATCTTAGCATCATAATTTTTACACTCTTCTTCTATATTTTCTGCTAATCCATTAGGTACAAATGTTTTTTCTTTATTTATATTAATATGATTAAATAAATTCTCATTCATAAAATATCTATAACTTTGATTGTGATCTCCTGATAAACCCACATATTCGTCTAAGTTTACTGTTGTAATATCTGAAAAATCAAGTTCTCCATCTTTATTCATTCTTATTAATTCTTTGTACATTCCAATAGGTGAGCCACCAGTTGCTAACCCTAAAATTGCTTTGGGATTATTTTTAATTATATTTGCCATTTCATTAGCCGCTGCTTTACTTAATTCTTCATAATTTTTTGTTATTATTACTTTCATCGTATTTTCCCCTCTCTCATTGAAATATTAACTTGTAATAAAAATTTATCTGATCTATAAATTGCCTCTTCTAAAAATATTAATTTATTATTTTTATCAAATGTCTTACTTATTATTTTCAACATTGGAACTTCATTTTCCACATTAAATATATCTTTTAGTTCATCATTCATTATTACTGCAGCTATTGATGACTGAGAATGTTCAACTACGTATCCAAATTCATCTAAAATTCTAAATAAAGATCCTTTTAACATTTCTTCATCTATATATCCACAATAATCTACTGGTATAAAAACTGTTTCAAGTGCTACACATTCTCCATCTACAATACGCTTTCTCTTTATCTTATAAAGCTCATCTAAAGAAAATGTTTCTGCTAAATTTTCTGGAGTACTAATTTTACAAAACTCAACAACCTCTGACTTTAAATCCTTACCTGTTTGCTTAATTATTTCAGTAAAGCTCATCATATCTTGTTGCTTAAATGTTTGCTCACAAACAAATGTACCTTTTCCTTTAATTCTTAAAAGTATCCCTTCTTGAACTAACTCACCAATTGCTTGCCTTATGGTCATTCTACTTACACCATAGATTTCACAAAGTTCTCTTTCACTAGCTATACACTCACCAGCTTTCCATAATCCTTGTGATATTTTTGCTATTAAATCATTTTTCAATTGGTAATATACTGGAATTGGACTATTTTTATCTATCATGATTAATCCTCCTATTTATTATTATATTATTAAAAGTTATAGATGTCTAGACCAGTTAATTAATTTTATTTAATTTGTTATAATAACCTTATTTTTTGGTAAAAATAACTTTAATAATTTATAAGGAGATGATCCAATGATTAATAAAGATTATTTTACTAATGTTGCTTCTCGCAATGTAATTAGAGATAACAACTCAAAAAATTTATCTGAAGAACTTTCTAATACATATATAGAAAATTCCTTAGATAATATGGTTCTAAATTCAAATTTAGATAACCAAAATATTATTAAATAAAATCTTTTTTCTTTGTTTTTCACCTTCCTATAATACCATATTACAATTTTTATTTTAATAAATAGATTTAAATTTATTGTAATATCTGACTAATTGATGTAAAATTAATAATAAATAATATTTATTATTAAATAACTATTTAATAATTTAAAGTTAAGGAGATTATACATATGGTTAAAGTTTATTCAACAAACTCTTGCCCTTGGTGTGTTAAGGCTAAAAGTTATTTAAAATCACAAAACATAGACTTTGAAGACTTAAATGTTCAAGATGATATGAACGCAAGACAAGAAATGATTGATAAATCAAAACAAATGGGTGTTCCTGTACTAGATGTAAATGGAACAATAATAATAGGTTTTGATAAGAGAGCTATCGATTCTGCTCTTAATAAATAAAAAATAAATCCTACTGCTTAAAAACAGTAGGATTTATTTTTTATCTAACTAAATTTATAACTGTTGCCTTTGGTCTAGACATTGATTCAATTGAATATCTAATTCCTTGTGTACCTATCCCTGAAGCTTTTACACCTAAGAATGGAAAATGATCTGGACCTCTCTCTGTTTTATTATTAACTTGAACTGTTCCAACTTCTAATCTATCAGCTACGTAAAATGCCTCATTAATATTTTCAGTAAATACAGCCGCCTGTAAACCATATTCTGACTTATTAGCTATTTCAATCGCTTCATCTTTACTTGAAACTCTTATTATTGGTAGCACTGGACCAAATGGTTCTTCCCATGCTAATCTCATATCAGTAGTTACATTATCAAATAAAGTTGGATATATCATATTGCCATCTCTTTTTCCACCTATAACTAAATGAGCTCCCTTTTCCCTAGCATCCTCTATTAACTCCCATACATAATCTGCTGATTTTGTATCTATAAGAGGAACTATATTAACATCCTTTTCTAATAATGGATTTCCTAAAATTAATTTTTCTATTTTTTCTTTTACTTTTTCAACTAATTTATCCGCAACCTTATCCATTACTAATATTCTTTTTACAGCAGTACATCTTTGACCTGAGTAAGAATAGCCTCCAGCTACAATATTGCTAGCTGCCAAATCTAAATCTGCATCTTCTAAAACTATTGCAGCATCTTTTCCTCCTAACTCCATTAGTAATGGTACCATAGAAGTTATTCTAGATATTCTAGTTCCAACCTCTGTACTTCCTGTAAAGTTTATAAAATCTATTTGTGGGTGAGTAACAATATAGTCTCCTATTTCTCCACCTCTACCAGTTATAGTATTTAATACTCCAGCAGGAATTCCAGCTTGTTCAAATACTTTTACTAAATATAAGGCACTTAAACTTCCTTGTGTAGCTGGTTTTAATACAACAGAATTACCTGCTACTAATGCTGGTGCAATCTTAGATGCTGATAAGTTTATTGGATAGTTAAATGGTGATATTGCAAGTACAACCCCTAACGGCTCTCTTGTTACTACAGATATTTTATTTCTTTTAAATCCTGGGAAACTATCTCCAGGTATACTTTCTCCAGATATATTTTTTGCAGTATCCGCAGTAAACCTTATATAATCAGCTGTTCTTAAAATTTCTGATTCTGCACTTTTTCTATCCTTTGCAATTTCTCTAATCATTATATCTGAAAGTTCTTCTATTCTTTCTACAAGAATATCTGCTGCTTTATATAATATTTCAGCTCTTTCATTAACCGGAACATTTTTCCATGACTTTTGAGCATCACTTGCACTTTTAATAGCAAAATCTACTTCCTCTTTTGTCATTGCCGGTACTTTTCCAACTAAAGTAGAGTCTATTGGTGAAAATATTTCTAAAAACTTTTCACTTACACTACTTACCCATTGACCATTTATAAAATTTCTAAATGTTCTTTCTTTACCTTTTATGCAACTAAACATATTAACACTTCCTTATTTTTGAACAGCTAATTCGATAGCTTTTTTATCAAAGCCAACTATTATCTCTCCATTAATATCTACTACAGGTACAGTTCTTTGTCCTGAAACCTTGAAAACTTCTTCTCTATCTTCATGCTTGTCAGCAACATTTATTTCTTTGTACTCCCAACCTTTCATATCAAAGAATCTTTTTGCCTTTATACATGATGGACACCATGATGTTGAATAAATTTTTATCATTTTAATTTCTCTCCTTTTTTTCTACTATATATTTTTCTGCTTGTAATGCAGCTATTGTACCATCTGCTACAGCTGTTGTTATTTGTCTAAATGCCTTATCTCTAACATCTCCTGCAGCATATACACCTTTAATATTAGTTTGCATATTTTCATCAGTTATGATGTATCCATTTGATGTTAAATTTAAATTATCTTTAAACTCTCCAGTTTTTGGCTCTGTTCCTATAAATCCAAATACTGCATCTAAAGCTATTTCTCTCTCTTCATTAGTTTTAGTATCTATAATTACTGCCTTTTCTACAAATCTGTCACCTTTTACATCTACTAAATCATGACTAAATAATATTTCTATTTTAGGGTTATTTTTAACTTCCTCTATAGTAGATTTTTCTCCATTAAAGTAATCATGTCTTCTAATCATTATTACCTTTTCTGCAAATTTAGTTAAAAATAAAGCTTCTTCTAAGGCAGAGTTTCCACCACCAACAACAGCTACAACCTTACCTTCATACATAGCTCCATCACATACTGCACAGTAATGAACCCCTTTTCCTGAAAATTCATTTTCTGATGGAATAGGTAATTTTCTTGGACTAGCGCCTGTAGCTATTATTACAGCCTTAGTTTTATAAATGTAATCACCAGTTTCAACTACTTTTTCTGTATGGCTTAAAGTTACTTTTTCAACTGCATCAAATTCGTCAATTTCTGCTCCTAACTCTTCTGCTTGTTGTTGCATTAAATCTGCTAATTCAGTTCCGCTTACTTTCTTAAATCCAGGATAGTTTTCAATAGTATAGCTATTTCTAACTTGACCTCCTAAGATTTGGTTTTCTAATAGTAACATATCTAATTTTGCTCTACTTGCATATATTGCAGAAGTTAATCCAGCTGGGCCCCCACCTATTATTATAAGCTCTTTATGCTTTACTTCCTTTTCCATAAGATCCTCTCCTTTACCCCCAGGGGGTATATTCTTTGATATAATTATAGTCATTTCCACTTTAAATTGCAATAGTTTTTATTTAATATTTTTTATTCTTTATAATTATTATTATATTACCTATTATATTTTATTCATAAAAAAGGAGATTTCCCCTTGGAAAATCTCCTTTTTATTTAAGATATATGCTTAAAGCATAGACTTGCTCCATCGCAATAAACTTCTAATTTATCTCCACCTTTTATACATCCTTTAAGCATTTCTTCACTTAATTTATCTTCTAATTCCTTAGTTATAATTCTTCTTAAAGGTCTTGCACCATAACTTATATCTACACCTTTACTTACTAGGAAATTTTTACTGTTTTCATCAAGATTTATACTTATCTTTCTTTCTTTAAGTTTATTTATAGTATTATTTAGCATAATATTAACTATCTTTAATATATCATTATTGTCTAATTGATGGAAAACTATTATGTCATCTATTCTATTTATAAACTCTGGTTTAAATTGTCTTTTTATTTCTTCCATAATGTTTTCTTTCATCTTTTCATATTCACTATTTTGTATTGCTTCAGGTGTTGTAAAGCCCATAACTTTTTGTTTCTTCAAAGTATGTGCACCTACATTAGATGTCATTATAATTATTGTATTTTTAAAATTTACATTTTTTCCTTTACTATCAGTAAGTCGTCCATCTTCCATTATTTGAAGAAGTATATTAAAAACATCTGGATGAGCTTTTTCTATTTCATCTAATAATATTACTGAATATGGATTTCTTCTTACAGCCTCCGTTAGTTGACCACCTTCTTCATGACCAATATACCCTGGAGGAGAACCTATTAATCTAGATACTGAATGCTTCTCCATATATTCTGACATATCTATTCTAATTAAATTTTTTTGATTTCCAAACATAGCTTCTGCTAATGCATTTGAAAGTTCTGTTTTTCCAACTCCTGTAGGCCCACAGAATATAAAACTACCTATAGGTCTATTTGGGTCTTTTAAACCAACTCTAGCCCTTTTAACTGCCCTTGAAACAGCTTTTACAGCTTCTTTTTGTCCTATTACCCTTTTATGCAATATTTCCTCAAGCTTTAATAATCTCTCAGATTCCTTTTCTGTAAGCTTTTCCAATGGTATTTTAGTCCAAATAGCAACAACCTTTGCTATTTTTTCTCTATCAACCTTATAAGTTATTGTTGAACTGTGTGTTGTCCAATCCTCTTTTAAAGATATTAATTTGCTTTTTAATTCCTTTTCATTATCTCTTAACGATGCTGCCTTTTCAAATTCTTGTCCTCTTATTGCATCTTCCTTATCTTTAACTATATCTTCAATTTTATCTTCTAATTCTTTTACAGTTGGAGGTGCAATTAAATTCTCAATTCTAACCTTAGCTGCTGCTTCATCAATTAAATCAATTGCTTTATCTGGCATAAATCTATCTGTTATATATCTATCTGAAAGTTCTACTGCCGCTTCTAGAGCTTCATCAGTTATTTTTACCATATGATGTGACTCATATCTATCTCTAAGGCCCTTAAGAATTTCTAATGTCTCTTCTTTTGTTGGCTCTCCTATATTAACTGGTTGAAATCTTCTCTCTAAAGCAGTATCTTTTTCTATATGCTTTCTATATTCTTCTATAGTTGTTGCACCAATACACTTTATTTCCCCTCTTGCTAATGCAGGTTTTAGTATATTTGAAGCATCTATTGCACCTTCAGCTCCACCAGCTCCAACTATTGTGTGTATTTCATCAATAAATATTATTATATCCTCTCTGCTTTTAATTTCATCCATTACTTTCTTTAATCTATCTTCAAATTCTCCCCTATACTTAGCCCCTGCTATCATAGAAGTTAAATCAATAGAAATTAGTATTTTATCCTTTAATATTTCTGGAACATTTCCATTAACAATTCTTTGTGCTAGACCTTCTACAACTGCAGTTTTTCCTACTCCTGGTTCACCAATTAAACAAGGATTATTTTTTATCCTTCTACAAAGGATTTCTAATATTCTCTGATTTTCATCATCTCGTCCAATAACAGGATCTAGCTTACCATCTTTAGCCATAGTAGTAAGATCTCTACCATATTGATTTAATAGTGGAGTTTTTATATTCTTCCTTTTTTCTTTTTCTTCTGATTTTAAACCATCTACTTCTTTACCTGATAAATATTTATTAAGTTCATCTTTTATTATATTTAAATCTATTTTGCTACAATTAGCTGCTGATTTATATACAATGCTCTCTTTATCCTCTAATAATGATAATAATATATGCTCAGGACTTATATAAGTATGATCATACTTTCTTACCTTAGCTAAACTATCATCAAATAGCCTCTTAGATCTTGGATTAAGTAACATTTCTCCTATTGAAATTTCTATATCTCCAAACCCTAAATACTCTTCAATAATTTTTTTAACTTTTTCTATTGTAACCCCATTGGCATATAATATCTGTCCTGCATATCCATTTTCCCTAAGGATCCCTAAAAGAATATGTTCTGTTCCTATATAACCATGTTTAAAATATTGTGATTCTTTTTGAGCTTCAACCAGCACTACTTGTGCTCTTTCAGTAAACCTCCCAAAAATCATATATATACCTCCATACCCTATTGCTATATTTAACCTCATTAACAGATAAATTTAAAACAACTAATTTAGTATTCATATTATGATAAAACTACCGTTATAATTCCTTTTAATATATCTGCTCTTATTTTATTCTTATCTTCTGCTGTAATTAATGTTCTATCATTTAATGAAATTTTTATTATTTCATACTCTTTATGCGTAATTGCATTAGAGTCTTTTAAATGATCAAGAATTGATATTGCTCCTTTATATGTAATACTACTACCTATGGAATTTCTTATTAAATCTAATCTTTTATCCTGATTGTCATATGTCACTTTTCTAATAACTATACAACCACCTCCACCTCTCTTACTTTCGATTAGATACCCCTTCTCGTAGGTAAATCTAGTAGTTAATACATAATTTATTTGTGATGGAGCACAAGAGAACTTGTCTGCTAATTCATTTCTCTGAATTAATATTTGCTTTCCTCTTTCTTCATTTATCATATTCTTTATAAAACTTTCTATTGTATCTGAAATTATTGCCATTTTTTCACCTTCTTAAACCTATATTTTAAATAGACCTTCTTTGACTTTCATTATATATTATTCTTTTTATTATGTCCATTTTATAAGTTTTACCCTTTATAATATAATTTTAGTAGTGAAATATATTAAATCACTATATATTTTTCAAAAATAGGAATTATTTTATAGGTTTTTTCAAAAAATAATTATATTGTTTTTTTAGGAGTGATTTTTATGGAAATTCAATGGATTGGTGGTTCAAGCTTTATAATAAAAAATTCTATTGGAAAACGTATCTTAATAGATCCTGTACAATTAATTTCTACTATTAAAAAATATGATTTTAAATCTAATATAATTACTTTTAGTCATACTCATAATCATAAAAATATTTTAGATTTTGTAGATAACGAGTGTAAAATTATAAATAGCGTTTGTTCTTTTGAAAATGACTTTCTTTCATTAAATGGATTTTTATCTTATAGAGATAATATGAATGGAACTAAAAGAGGTGAAAATATAATTTATATTTTCGAAATTGATGGTCTTAAACTTTGCCATTTAGGAGCCCTTGGACATAAGCTTGATGAAGATTTATTAAAAACTCTTACAGATATAGATATTTTATTTATTCCTATTGGAGGGCATTTTTACTTAGATGGATATACAGCATCAAAATTAGCACTTTCTATTGGCCCTAAATACATTATACCTATGTGCTATAGAACTTGTAATGAATATTTCTTTTTAGATGGCCCCCATAAATTTTTATCTAATATGAAAAATGTAATTAAATATAAATCTACTATCTTAAAAACAGATGAATTAAATTTTGAAAATAAAAATACAGTTATCCTTTTACCTTTTTCAAATTAGATTCTTTACCTAAAAAAGTTATAAAGTATAATCTTTTTAACTTTAAGATTATACTAGAAGTTATCTATAAATTATGTTTTGATATAATTTTCTAAAGAATAAAAAAAACCGTCAATCGACGGTTTTTTCATTTAGATTACTCTTGAACTGGAGCTCCTACTGGACAAACATTTGCACAGTTTCCGCAATCGATACAAGTATCTGCATCTATAACGAATTGAGTGTCTCCTTGACTTATAGCATTTACTGGACATTCTGCAGCGCATGCACCACAGTTTACACATGAATCTTGAATTACGAATGCCATAAAAAGCACCTCCTAATTTTTTTGAATTTATTTCATATCTATTTTAGCACAATGATTTTAATTTTTAAAGAGGAATGAATAAATTATCTATTTCTAGTACTTATTGTATAATTATATCGTTTATATAACACTATACCCTTTCTCTTCTATTGAGTTAGTTATATCTTCTATTGTTATACTTCTATCATCATATACTATACTAACCTCTTTCTTTAACATATTTACTTCACAGGCAATTACTCCTTCATTATTAGATATAGCCTCTCTAATGCTAATTACATCATTATTTGTATTAATATTGCTTACTTTTATTAAAGATTTCATTACTAATCCTCCTAATTATCTTTTATAAGATCTCTAATTAACTTCTTATCTTCTGGTAGTTCTACTTCTAATTTAATATCTGAATCTTCAACTGAATCTTCATAAACTCCTTCAATAAGCTCTAAATTCTCTATTCTAAACTCTTCTACTACCTCTTCATCGCCTCTTCTATATTTTACCTTAACACTTTCTTTTACTGTGTTATTGCTTACAACTTCACCTTGCATTTCTTCATTTCTAACTATTGAACCAACTCTAGGTAATCTCTTTCTAATTTCTTCATATGTGCTTTGTTCATAATTTAAACAACACATTAATCTACCACATATTCCTGATATTTTAGTTGGATTTAATGATAAATTCTGTTCCTTTGCCATCTTTATAGATACTGATGCAAAATCACCTAAAAACGTAGAACAACACATTGGTCTACCACAAGGTCCTAATCCACCAAGCATCTTAGCTTCATCTCTAACACCAATTTGTCTTAACTCTATTCTAGTTTTAAATATTGTTGCTAAATCCTTAACTAATTCTCTAAAATCAACTCTTCCATCTGCTGTAAAATAAAATATAACTTTATTATTATCAAATGTATACTCTACATCTATTAATTTCATGTTTAATCCATGCTCTGTTATTTTTTTCAAACAAATTTCAAGAGCATCTTTTTCTTTTACCTTATTATCCTTATGTTTATTTATATCTTCTTTCTCTGCAACTCTTATAACACTTTTTAATGGTGCGACTATATCTGTTTCTAGAATTTCTTTAATTCCTATTACACATTCTCCAAACTCAATTCCTCTTGCTGTTTCTACTACAACATAATTTCCCTTTTGTATATTTAAATCTTTAGGATCGAAATAATATATCTTTCCAGCCTTTTTGAATCTTACTCCAATAACTTTTATCATATTTAAACCTCCATAAAGTCTATAAGCATAACTCTTATTGTAATAGAAAAATTTGAGTTACTAATTAGATTAATTCTAGTATCTCCTATTTTTTCTATAATACCATTAAGCTTATTATACGACATATCTATAGCTAATTGTTTTATAACCTCTATTTTATCCCCATTTATTATTCCGCTAATATTTTCTACTTCTTTATAAACCATTATATCTCTTATAAAGGAGGCTAAAATGTTTAATATTTCTTCTTTTTTATCCTTATATGTATTTAGCTCATTTTCAAAGCTTAATATCTTTTCTAAGTCACTTTTCCCAATTTGCCCAAGCAAGTCCAATAATAATTCTCTCAAACTTTTTAATTTATCATCTGTCAAAAATCTTTCAGCTCTACCTGGAACTCCTTCACTATAAGCCACTGCTGATGTTATTTCTTCATCACTTATATCTTTATTTAAAATTTCAATGTATTCTATTACTTCATTTTTAGATAATGGTGTTAATTTATATATTTGACATCTAGATTTTATGGTATCTAATATTAGCTCTAGACTTTCACAAAGAATCATTATAAATACACCCCTTGGTGGTTCTTCTACTGTCTTTAGTAAAGCATTTTGAGCTTGAGTTGTAAGCTTATTTCCATCATGAATAATAATAACCTTTTTATCACCTTCAAATGGCTTTTTATTTACTTCTTCAATAATATCTCTTACCTCGTCTACTCCAAATGAAGATTTTTTACATCTATAATTTATAATATCAACATAGTTTCTATTTTCTTCACCATTTAAAATTTTAACAGCAAACTTTTTAGCTAAGCTACTTTTTCCTATTCCATCTTCCCCTACTATAAGATGTGCATGAGAAATATTACCAGACAATATTCTTTTTTCAAAACTATTAATTATACTACTATGTCCTATAAATTTTCTCATGCAATCCTCCGTTAATTTTATATCTTAATAAACTGATCTACATCAACAACAAAAATTGTTGCCCCACCAACTTGAACTTCTATTGGATATGACATATACATATCTGTGTTTCCAGCAATAGGCGTTGGTGTTGTTATCATTTGCTTTCTTGTTTTACATACTTCTTCAACAACATCTATAACGCTTTGAACTTTATCCTTTTCTACCCCTATAATAAGGGTAGTATTACCGGATTTTAAAAATCCTCCTGTTGTTGCTAACTTAGTAACTCTAAAGCCTGCTTCAGTTATTGCATCTACTAAATCTAGTGCGTCATCATCTTGTACCATTGCTATTACTAACTTCATATTAAATCCTCCCCTAAAATATAATACCCTAATAATATTTTATCATAAATGCTGTATAAATTAAGTAAATTTTATTAATATACGTTTTATTTTTCATTTATTTTTCTTAAAACTATATTCTTTACCTCATCAAAAACCTCTTCTACTGATTTCTCTGCATTTATTTTTATTATATCCTTTGAATTATCCTTGTAAATAATATCATATCCCTCTCTAACCTTTTTATGAAAATCTATTTTTTCAAGGTCAAGTCTATTTACTTCTCTTTCATTGTTTTTAGATATTCTAGATAATCCAATTTCAGGGGATACATCAAATAATATACTTAAATCCGGCATATAATCATCTATCGCAAATTTATTTATTTCAAATACCTCTTTGATTCCTAATCCTCTTGCATATCCTTGATAAGCTAAGGAGGAGTATACAAATCTATCACAAAGTACTATTTTCCCTTTTTCTAATTCTTTTATAACTTTTTCTACTAAATGCTGCCTTCTTGCAGCAGCATATAATAATGCTTCTGTTTTTCCGTCCATTAATGTATTTTTAGGATCTAATATCACTTCTCTTATTTGTTCAGAAATTTTTATTCCACCAGGCTCACGAGTCTTAATACACTCTATATTATTTTCTATTAAATAGTTGTACACCATTTCTAAAATTGTACTTTTTCCTGAACCATCTCCACCTTCAAATACTATAAACTTTCCTCTTGTCATTATTTTTACCTCTTAATCTATATGTTAAATTTACTAATTAAATTTTCTTTTATCTTGTCCACGTAAAATTTATAATTAGCATCTTCTATACTACAATTAGCTATTTTGTTATAACAGCTTTGGCATAATAGTCTTTTAGCTATAATTATACCATTATCTTTTTCTTTTCTACAAATAATACATTGATTTTTATTATCATATTTATAAATTTCTTTAGGTTTTATATTCATTTCCCCCACCCTTTCATAATTTACTATTTTAATTCTGAACTAATAAAACAAATTTTATTCTTTTTTAAAACAATAAAATTTATAAATATTTTTTTCACTTTAAGGGAAAATTAAAGAAAAAGATAATTTGGGAGGAATAAGTTCTATGAAACAAGATATGATTTCTTATTTATCTACTTGTAAAGAAGATATATGTAAATTAAATAAGTATTTATTTGATAATCCTGAAGACAGTTATAATGAACATAAGAGTTGTGAGTATATTACTAACTTTTTAAAAAAATATGATTTTAATATTGAAACAAATTATTTAGATTTAAAAACTTCCTTTTATGCTTCTAAGGGAAATGGCCATCCTAAAGTATGTTTTTTATGTGAATATGATGCTGTTCCTGGCGAAGGTCACTTAACTGGACACAACCTACTTACATCTACATCAATTGCAGCAGCTTTATCACTTGGTAAAATAATTGAAAAATGTGGTGGTACAGTTATTATAATAGGTTGTCCTGGTGAATATTTAGGTGGAACTAAATCTGTTATGGTTAAACAAGGAGTCTTTGACGACATAGATGTTGTTTTGCTTGCACATCCTGATATTATTACATCTGAAAGTGGTAGTTCTTCAGCAATTATTCCTTTAAATATAAAGTTTATTGGTAATAGTGGACTAAGCTTTTTAAATAAAGGTAGTTATACATCATTAGATGGTATCTTATTAACATTTAATATCCTAAATTCATTACTTAAAGGCTTCCCTGAAGATATAGAAATAAATTCTATACTATCACAAGGTGGATTTACCCCATTATTAATGCCTTTAGAATCAGAAGCTAAATTCTACATTAGAGCTAAAGATATGGATCTTGCAAGATTAGCTGAGAGTAAACTTAGAGAAATTGCTATATATGTATCAAAGCTAATTAGAGTCCAATACTCTATATCTCTTTATGAGCCTGAAAATGAAGAGCTATTAACTAATAGAACGCTAAATAGGTTATTTAGTCATAACCTTAAAGAAAATGGAATTATAAATATTAATGGACCTAGAGATGTATATTCAGGCTTAAGTCTTGGTGTAGTAAGTAAGAAATTACCTTGCATTCACCCTTATATATCTATAGTAGATAATCCTAACATTAAGTATGGTACAAAGGAATTTGCTAGTGCTACTATTTCCGATTTTGCTATGGATCAATGTATTAAAGCTGCATTATCTTTGGCTTTTACAGGATATGATATAATCTTAAACTCAAACTTATTATCAGAAGTAAAAGAAGAATTTTTTAAGAAGTAAAATTTAAAGAGGCTTCCGCACAAAGAAATTTTAATATACTATATAGTATATCTATATCCTTTAATGCGATAGCCTCTTTAAATTAATATTATTGTTATAGTAGTATAAATTATAATTCCAATTATAATTTTATTATTTTTATTAAAATTATAACTATAATTATGACGTCCTATATAACACCTATTTTTCAATGCTAGATCAATTTCTTTCCATCTATTAATTAAATTTTTAAATGAAACACCACAAAGCTTACCAAAATCTATTACGCTTCCTTTAAATCCATTAAATCCAGCTCTTGATTTTATTGCTTTTAATGTTATTGAAAAATCATCCTCTAAAATAATAATAAATCTTTCCATAGATTTAATAATATCACCAATATCTTTTGTATACTCCCATTTACTTAATATATATACAATATGATTTATTGGAGTTGTTAACGCTAAGAAACCTATAGATACTCCTCCATTAATACCTCTTAAAATTAAAATTAGTATATAATTTATAGTATATCTATCAATTAATAGTGTTATAGCTGTGAATAGTGAAAATAAACTTATAATAGCTAAAAATTTACTTACTATTTTAAGTGGATTTTTTGCTAATAAATTTAATACTATGATTAATAGTATATTGAAGCATATAAAATAAATATTTTTTGTATAACTACAACTAACTAATGATACTATTACTAAAAATATTTTTTCTAGCGGATGAATTTCTCTATATTTACTATTTAAACTATATAGATTTATTTCTCTTATCACTTTTTTTCTTTCCTATAAAGTATCCTATGAATCCAGCTCCTAAAGCTGCCTGCATTGAGAAAAGAAAGCTTTCTACTTCCCCTGATGGTGGCTCCCATAAACTTTCTGCCCATGGTTCATATTCACTATTTATTTCAGTTATTAACTCTTCTGCCTGAGCATCTGCCCCTTCAAAAGCTCCATTTTTACTAACTACAAATGGCACTGCAACTAATAAAATACAAATAATAATTAAAATTAAATTTTTCCTTTTCATTACATTAGTGCCTCCTCTAATTCTAATACTTCTTTTGAACAATGTTTCTTAATAAAATCATATATAATAACAGAAACTATACCTTCTACAATAGCTAATGGTACTTGTGTTATAGCAAATACCCCTGCAAACTTAATCATAGATGCTAATGGTCCACCCTCTGGTGATGGAAATGCTAGACCTAGTTGTATTGAAGTAACAACATAGGTAAATAAATTTCCTAATGCACAAGCTGAAAATACTGCAATTGATTGATTTTTCTTCTTTAATAATCTATATACTCCATAGGCTATAAATGGCCCTATAATCCCCATTGACACTACATTTGCTCCTAGTGTAGTTAAACCACCATGTGCTAGTAATAATGCTTGAAATAACAGTACAACTACTGAAATTATAACCATAGCTATTGGTCCAAAAACTATTGCCCCAAGACCTGTTCCTGTTGGATGTGATGAACTTCCTGTAACTGATGGAAGCTTTAATGCAGACATCATAAAAACATATGCTGCCATTAATGCTAATAGCATTTTTATATCACTATTTCTCTTTATATTTTTTCTTAGCTCCTTAACACTTAAAAATATAAATGGCGCTGCTAAAACAAAATAGAATACACACCAATTTAAAGATAAATACCCTTCAGCAATATGCATTGCATAAGCATTAAATGGTATGCTAAACGAAAGCATTAAAGTAAATAATATAAATCCTAACCTTTTCATTTTTTCTCCCCCTAAATATAGTATTTTTTAATTAAAAATCTAACCAGTGTATTTACATTATCAAAAACTTGTCCATATGTTATTTTAGGACGTTTTATAATAATGACTTTTACATTATTCTTTTGTGCAGAATCTATTTTCTCTTTTATCCCCCCCTCTAATCCACTTTCTTTAGTAATTAAGGCCTTAATATTGTATTCCTTAATTATCCCATTATTTAGTTCATATCCAAATGGACCCTTTATAGCTATAATATCTTCTATATCAACACCACTATTTATTACCTTTTGTAATACATTTGGATTTGGAAGTATTCTATGTATAACTCTATTTTTCAAACCTAACTTGACTATAGTTTCTACATTATTACTTCCTGTGGTATTTAAAACATTTCCCTTTATATTAGATAGAGCTTCTTTTAATTGATAATATTCTTGAATTTCAATTACGTTTTCTTTTGGTATCTCATCAAAATAACTTTTTCTTTCATAACGTATATAATCAATATTCATTTCATCGCAAACTTTGATTAATGTCTTACTCACTTCTTTCGCATATGGATGCGAAGCATCAACTAATGATTTAAGATTAAATCTTTTAACTAATTCCTTAAATTCATCATAATTAAGTGGCTTAGTATTTATATATTTAAATTTATATTTACTTAATAGTTCTCCCCCATAAGCTGTTGCTGTTGAAATAATAACATCACTTGTATGTTTATTTAAAAGTGATAAAATCTCTTTGCCTTCTGATGTTCCTAAAACAAAACCTATCATAAAGAATATCCTCTTGGAGTAATAAACTTATTATTTTTAATGAAACTTTTAGAGTTTCCAATAATAACTATAGAAAACATGTCTACAACATTTTCATCAAAATTCTCTAGGGTAAAAAATTTAAAGCTTTCATCATCTCTTAATGCATTTCTAACTACACTAACTGGAGTTTTTAACTCTCTATATTCTTTTATAATTTCTATACATTCTTTTAAGTAATTAGGCCTTCCCTTACTTCTTGGGTTATAAAGAGAAATAACAAAATCTCCTTCTGCTGCTAACTTAACTCTCTTTTTTATATCTTCGTATGGAGTCATTAAATCACTTAAACTAATATTGCAGTTATCATGCATTAACGGTGCGCCTATTAATGATCCTGCTGCACTTGAAGCTGTTATTCCAGGTATTATCTCAATCTCTTCATCTTTTTGCATCTCTAATATTAAACCAGCCATTCCATATATCCCTGAATCTCCAGTACTTATTAATGCAACATCATTTTCCTTTGAAAGCCTTAAAGCTTCCTTGCATCTTTCCTCTTCTCCTCTCATACCTGTTGAAAAAATTTCTTTTCCTTCTATAAGAGGTTTGACCATTGATATATATTTTGTATATCCAACAATAATATTGCTTTTTTCAATAGCCTTTAATGCCTTTGTAGTAATATGCTCTAACCCACCAGGCCCAATTCCTATTACGTATAATTTCCCCATTTTATATTCTCCTTTAAACTAATTCACCAATAGCTAGTGTCATTCCATTATTTTTAATTTTTTTTACTATTAAATTTCCACCTAAAAGTTCTATTACAGGTTCACAAACACATTTAACACCAACTTGTTTTTTTACAAAGCTACTACCTTCATATTTATCTTCAATTTTTAAAATTTCTTCTTTACTAAAAACCTTAAATTCACATTTTACTTCTTTAGTCAAACTTAAAATAGCTTCTTCATCTTTTTTTACATCTATTGAAGCTATATATCTTATAGCTTTTTCACTTATATTATTTTCCTTCAATGTATCAAAAATAAACTTCTTCAATTTCTCCCCTTCAGTATTTTTCCTGCATCCAATACCTAAAATTACATTTCTTCTTATAAGCTTTAAAACCTTAGCCTGTTCTTCTAGCTTATTAGTAATCCATAAAGTATTTTCTCTTAATTTATCTGTTGCAATATATCCATTAGGAAGATTAATTTTATTTATATCATCTTTAAAATAAACCTCTTCATCATTTACCAGTCTACTGGCAATATCCTTTGCAAACTTTAAATCTTCTATTAAAAGATTATTATTAATTGCTATAATATCTGGTGCTTCTTTATTTAAATTATCTGTTGCAGTTGTAATTACTACAGTATTATTTAGTACTGTTGAAACCTTTCTTGCTAATTCATTTGCACCTCCAAGGTGACCTGAAACTAAACTTATTGAAAAATTATTACAAACATCAACTACTACAACTCCAGGATCTTTATCCTTTCCTTTTAAATATTTAGCTATAGCTCTTACTGCTATACCAGTTGAACTTATAAATATTACATATTTATATTTTTCAAAACAAATAGATGTTATATTATCTAATGAAAATTTTTTATCTTTAGACTTTAAATACAAATCCCCTCCAAGTTCACATTGTATTTTTTCAGCTAAAATATTTCCTTTTTCAGTAACACTGATTATACCTATCATAATTACTCTATTCCTTTTCTATACATATGAGTAAATGACTTATCGTATAAAAGGCTTTTTTCATAACTACAATCTATAAAATCTCCTACTAATATTTGAGCACATTTTTTAATTCCAGCTTTTTTAACCTTTTCAGAAATATCATCTAATGTTCCAGTTATTACTCTTTCATCTTCCCAGGTTGCTCTTTCTACAACTGCTATTGGAACATTCCTTCCATAACCTTTTTTTAATTTCTCTACTACCTTATCTATCATTGATATTGATAGAAATATAGCCATCGATGCTCCTATTTTAGCTAAAACCTCTAAATTTTCTGTTTCTGGCACCGGAGTTCGTCCTTCTACTCTTGTTAATATTACTGTTTGAGTTACTGATGGAAGTGTAAATTCTTTATTTATAGCTGCTGCTGCTGCTGTAAATGAGCTAACACCTGGAATTACTTTATAATCTATATTTAACCTATCAAGTTCATCCATTTGTTCCTTAATAGCTCCATATATTGATGGATCTCCTGTATGAAGTCTAACTATTATTTTATTTTCATTTTTCTTTATCACTTCTATTACTTCATCTAAGTTCATACTTGCTGAATTATAGCTAATAACATCTTTTTTGCAAAAGGTTAAATGTTCCTTAGCAACTAATGAACCTGCATAAATTACTATATCTGCTTTAGTTAAAATATCTCTTCCCTTTATAGTTATTAAGTCAACATCACCTGGTCCTGCACCTATAAAATAAACCATTTTCAACCTACTCCCTACTTGCTAAAATTAAAGACATATAATCTCTAGAATTTATTATTGCCTCTTTATCTTTTAAAATAGTTTGTCCTTCTCTACCTGCTCTACTTACATATATATAATCAAAACCTTTTTTTTCTAATACATTCACAACATTTTCTTCATGTTTATAAACTTTCATAATTACAACATACTTTTCATCTTTAATATCATCTACTCTTGTAGCTGGTAAAATCATAAGTGGGTTATCCCCTACAACTAAAGTTCTATCAACTATACTTGCTGCTGCACAAAATGAAGTTATTCCAGGTATTGTTTTAACTTCAAAACCCCTTTCCTCCATATGAGTTAATAAATGAATATAAGTACTATATACATAAGGATCTCCAATAGTTAAAAATGCTACATCCTTTCCCTCTTTTAGTTTTTCCTCAATTACGTCATAAGCTTCTTTTACTTTTATATTTTTATCACTTGTTCCCATTGGGAAATGCTTAACTATAACTTCTGTACCTTCTCTTATATACTCTTTTGCGGTTTCTAAAGCTATGCTAGTTCCACCTGCCATAGCACTTGGTGCAACTATAACACTACATTTCTCTATTATTCTTACCCCTTTTACAGTAAGTAATTCACTATCTCCAGGTCCTACACCTATTCCATATAAAGTTGCCATATTTAACTTTCTCCTCTTACACTTTTCACTATATAAATTGGGTTATTAGCTATCATCATATAGCTCTTCCCTCTATTTTTACTTATTTGAACTAAAGATACATCAACTATGTATCCAATACCTTTAATATATTCCATTGCCTTATATGCATTATCTAATGTAATAAAGTTCATTACTATTGTTCCATTTATATTAAGAAGCTCATTACACTTTTCAATTATATCTTCTATATTTCCTCCACTACCTCCAATAAATATAGAATCAAACTTAATTTTCTTTTCTATAAGTTCATTTAATACCTCAGATGCATCACCTTTAAATAAATTTATATTTTTACAATTAAATTTTTCTATATTTTTAACTGTTACTTCATAAGCTTCTTCATCTCTTTCTATTGCATATACTTTTCCATTTGTTACAACTTTAGAAGCTTGTACAGTTATTGTCCCTGTACCCGATCCAACATCAAGTACTATTGAATCTTCCTTTAGTTCCATTTTTAAAAGACTTAAAGCTCTTATATCCTCTTTAGTCATTGGACAATTTCCTCTTATAAACTCATTATCCTTAATTAAAATCATTAAAGTTTTAATCCTCTCTTTCTACTATAAATATTGATAAATCACTAAAAACTTCATTCACTATTTCATCTGGCTTTCCTATTAAAATCCTCTCATTCTCATAAGATAAATTTTCTCCAACTACTACTTTACAATTTATAGATTCTTTCAATAAAATTTTACAAAGATTTTGAGGATTATTCCTTTTATCAGTTAGCCAAATAGATAATTTATTTTCATTAACTTTGTTTATAAAGTCATCATCTCTTCCATGTAAACTTCCTACATATGAATTATTCCAACAAACTCCAATCTTACATGTTAAATATTGAAAAGAGCTTATACCCGGTATCACTTTTAAATTACCATTATAATTATTTTTTATAAAATTTGTTATTCCGTAAAATGTTGGATCTCCTGATGCAACTATAGATATATTTTCATCTTCCTTTAACTCGTTAACTTTATCTACTAACTCCTTTAGTGATGACACTTTAACCTTTTTAGTATTAATTTTGTCCAATGAATCTATTACTCTAGAAAATCCTAGTATAATATTACTTTCACTTAAAATTCTTATAGCTTCGGGTATTATATATTCAAAGCTTCCTGGGCCTACACCAACTATATAAACCATTATTTATCCTCCAAAGAATTGTATAGTATTTTATAATCTGAAAAACCACAGTACATTATTGTATTGCATTTAATTTCTCCATAGGAATATATCGTCATTCTATTATTTATTTTTTCACCTATATTCTTATATAAGCTTTCATAGCCATCTCCAAGCAGTTTAACAGCTCCTTCACTTGTTTTTTCTTTTAACACATCTTCTATTAGTTCCTTTTTATGACCTAATAGTGCTAATTCTAATGCTATTACTTCAAGCCTTACATCAGCAACTCTACTATGTGTATTAAAGCATCCATATGCAACCTTACTTATTTTTCCTATATGTCCAACAAGAACAATGTCTTTCACTTTAGCTAAGGAACAACATTCTAATGAAAAACCTATAAAGTTAGATACTATGACTATTTCATCTTTATTAAATCCATTTTCTAAAGCACATTTTTCTCCTATATTTCCTATTGCTAATACAAGTCTTTTTTTATTTATAGCTTTTTGATTAATTTCTATTTTTATTGAATCCTTAAGAGCCTCTTCAGACATTGGTTTAACAATCCCTGTAGTTCCTAGTATTGATATACCATTTTCTATTCCAAGTCTTGGATTAAATGTTTTAACTGCTATTTCTTTCCCCATTGGAGAAAAAATTGTTACTCTAACTCCCTTATTTTTAGGTTTAACAGAGTATACTTCTTCTTTTATCATTTTTCTTGGAATATCATTAATGGCATATTCTCCTTTTTTTACAAACAATCCATCCTTGGTTACTATTCCTATGCCTTCTCCTCCAGTAATACAAAAATCTTCATTATAATTTTCTACTTTTGCATAAATTTTTATTCCATTAGTAATATCAATATCATCTCCACCATCTTTAATAACAGATACAGTTACAGAATTTTCTTCTTTTTTTATAGAATCTATATCAATATTTAAACTAATTCCCTTTGGGGTTTTTATATTAATACTCTCTAGTATTTCATCATTAAATAACATAAAAGTTGCAGCCTTTGCAGCCGCTGCTGCACAAGATCCAGTTGTATATCCACATCTTAACCTTTTACCATCACTTTCTATATAAAGATCTAGCATTTATTCACGTCCTTTCAGCAACCATATACATTAATGCATTTACAATAGCTGCTGCTACAGTACTTCCACCCTTTCTACCTCTAACTCTTATATAAGGTATTTTTAGATCCTCTAAATTTTCTTTACTTTCACTTGCGCCTACAAAACCAACTGGAACAGCTATTATAAGTCTTGGGTTTGCTTTTCCTTCACTTATTAATTCCTTAAGTTTAAATAAAGCTGTAGGTGCATTTCCAAAAACAAAAATATCTACATTATCATCACAAGCTTTTTCTACTGCTGCCATTGATCTTGTTATTGATTTTTCTTTAGCTTCCTTATGAACCTCTTCTAAATTCACATAACATATAGCTTTTCCATGTAATTTTTCTAATGCTTTTTTATTTATACCTGATAAAGCCATATTAGTATCTGTATATATAACCGGATTAGATTTTAATATGTTTTTAGCAGTCTCTATTGCATCAGAGCTTATCTCAACTAATTCTTTATACTCAAAATCCGCTGTTGTATGAATTACCCTTTTTATTATTTTAAGTTCATCTTCATTAAAATTATGGTTTCCCATTTCTTTTCCTATAATTTCAAAGCTAGTATTTTCTATATCCATAGGATTTTTAATATATCCCATAATTAACTCTCCTTACTATTTTTTAATATATACTTTAAGAATTCAATATTCCCAAAGAAATGAATATGTGGATATCCTGCTAATGTATTATTCTTTTTATATCCACAGTTCCATAATATTTTTTCCCCAGTATACGAATTTTTTTCAACATCATATACTGTTTTTTCATTTGAGTCAGTTAAAGATTTATGAAACTCATGACAATTAATCTCTACACCATCAAAATTCACTTTAGCATAACCAAATCTATTTAACCTTTTAGTCATATAGCTTTTTCCATTAAAGAAACCTACCATAGGAACTTCATCTATTTTTTCTGTTAAATACATTAATCCACCACACTCACCATAGCAATTAATACCACTATTTAAAGCATCTTTTATACTTTTTAACATTGTTTTATTATTACTAAGCTCTTCTTTAAATACTTCTGGATAGCCTCCACCTAAATAAATAAAATCAATATTATCTGGTAACTTTTTATCCCTCAATGGACTAAAATAAATAACCTCACCAACTTCTTCTAACAACTCTAAATTTTCTTTATAGTAAAATCTAAAAGCCTCATCATATGCAACACCGATTCTAATACCTAAATTATCTAAGTGAAATTTATCCTCATATTTATCTATATCTTTAAATTCATCAATTAACGTATCTAAATCTATATTATCTTCTATTTCATTTGCACAAATTTCTATTTTATTAATAAGGTTATCTACCTCAACACTTTGCACTAAGCCAAGATGTCTACTTGATAATTTCATCTCTTCATTTTTAGGAATATATCCAAAAACTTTTAAGTTACAATTTAACTCGATTGCTACTTTTAATAACTTATAATAACTTTCAGAAATACAATTTAATACAACACCTACTATGTTGGCATTTTTAAAATTCTTAATTCCATTAATTTCTGCACATAATGTTACACTCTGTGCTTTAGGAGTTATCACCAATAGTATTGGTGCATTATTTAAAACTTTAGATAAGCTATAAGTTGACCCTTCTTCTGTTATCCCCATTCCATCATATAAGCCCATAGCCCCTTCAATAATTGCTAAATCCCCATCTCCTCTAGAAAAACTCGCTTTAACTCCATTTTCCCCCATTAAATGTAAATCTAAATTTCTAGATGCTTTACCTGTTATCTCACTATGAAAACCTGTATCTATATAATCTGGCCCACTTTTATACCCCTGAATATCATACCCTCTATTTTTTAAAGCCTTCATTAATCCTAAAGTAACTGTGGTTTTTCCACCACCACTACAATTTGATGAAATTATTAATGTTTTCATTATCTATTCCCCTTCTTAGTTTCTCCAATGCCTAAATATCTATCTTCTATTAAATCATTAATTCTATCTATATATAAATTGTTAAATGAGTCTATTTCACCAAGTCCATGTAAATGAACTCTAACTTTTATACCCTCTTTTTCTAACATTGTTTTCCAAGAATCCTCATCATCTGATGCCATATCATTTATAGCATGATCTCCTGCTACTAACATAAGAGGAACTAACATAACACTATTTATATTTTTTCTCTTAACTCTTTTTAATACAGTTTCAAAATTAGGATAGCCTTCAACTGTTCCAACAAAAACATTTTCATAGCCCATATCCTCTAGTACCATTTGTAAACAACCATAAACTGCATTTGACGGATTAGCCGTTCCATGTCCTATCATAATTATTCCCTCATCTAATTTAAGTAAACCCTTTACCGAATTTATAAATAATGAATAATCTTGTGGCAATTCCTCTATCCCTTGATAATAAAATATTGGTCTTCCTAATTTTAAAGATTTAAACTTATCTGCAAATGTTCTTTGTACATTCCTTATATAATTAAATTCCTCTCCTGGAATAAGATGAAGTGGTTGTATTATTACTTCCTCAATACCATCTTTATATAACTTTTCTAAAGCTTCTTCCGGTGTATCAGTATTTATTTCATGCTTTTCTTTTAATTTTTTTATTATTTTATGTGATGTGAAAGCTCTAATAACCTTATAATCCTTAAAAGCTCTTCTAATTTGATTTTCTGCTTTTTCTATACACATTTCTAATGTATTTAAATAGCTAGTACCAAAACTGACAACTAATATAACCTTTTCCATTTATCTTCTCCTAATAATTTTTAATTAAAAAAATAAAAGCGCCTCCTTAAGAGACGCTAAATTTCTAACAAAAAGCAAGATTAATAATCTGTAATATAATAATATTCCAGTTTTAAAACTATATATAACTTGCCCTTGCTACTTATCTTCCCTCCGAAGGATAGCATCAACTTTAGGCAGGTCTCCTGACTTAAACTTCTACCGCATCTCCTCCTTCCCAACAAATTATATGCCAGTGGATATTATAGAGAATTGTCTGTTTTTACAGTAGCGGGGGCTGTAGTGGACTTACACCACTTTCCCTTTTAACTTTAGAACTATATAACTCTAAAGCACCTAAAATTTTCAATATTTTCTTTTAATTATATCTTAATAAAGTATTCCTTGCAACACTTACTATTTATGAATGATTTTACATCACAAAACTCTATTTACTAAAAAATAAAAAAATAGGTCTTTATAATAAAAACCTATTTTTATATTAATTAATTTTATTATTCATATTACAAGCTAATCTTCCGTGTTTAATTATACGTTTTATAAATAAATCACTAGGTTGAAACTTTATTTTCTTCACTTTATTATCGTTATTATATATGCAATAATAAACATCATCACCTATTCTATTACATAAATAACTTTTGCATCTTCTTATCGCTGCATATTTTTTAGGAATATCCACTCTTTTTCCTATGTATAATATGTCTGATATTTTTATACTCTCTAAGTTCTTTTCCTCTCTAGAAGTTATTCTATTTATTATAAGCTTGTCTGCTATTATTGCATGCTTATAGGATTGTCTGCAACTTCTAATTTCTCTAAATATAAGAGCTAATGTTAATACTACCAATGTCCAATTAAATATACGACCTAAAATATGTCTATTAAGATTAGATCTTTCTATTGCTTCAGATATATATAAAAATATAGTAAGTACAGTAAGTGTTATTACTATTACCGGCACCTTTCTCTTAGCAATAATTTCCCTATGCATCATTTTAAAAATCCCCCGTATTGTATTTAATAAACAATATTGTGATTATACTAATAATTACTGGTTTTAGCCACTTTAAAATTCATTCATTAACGATGATATTTCAATCTTAAAGTTTGTTTAATGAAAACTAATCATAAATATATACTTTTTCTAATGTTATCTTTGTTTATCTTCAATATTAAAATTTTATATAAGTATTTTTTAAATTTAATGTCATAAAATCCTATTTAATAGTATAATTGTTTCTGTAACTAATAGGAGGTGTATTTTTTGATTCAAATTTACAAAAGCATGAGCGAACAAAATCCTTCATTAAAAGTACTAGATAATTTAGAACCAGGTTGCTGGATTAATATAGTGGCCCCATCTGATGAAGAACTAATTTTAATTTCTAAAAAGACCGGTGTTCCACTACCTTTTTTAAAAGCACCTTTAGATGATGAAGAAACATCCCGTATTGATATAGAAGATAATTGTGTTTTAGTTGTAGTGGATATTCCTTTTACCGAAATGGAGGATAACTCTCTTACCTATGATACATATCCACTTGCTATAATTCATACTGAAAAGCAACTTATAACTGTTTGTTTAAAAAATAGTAGAATATTAACTGATTTTATAAATGGAAAAGTTAAATCTTTTTACTCATTTAAGAAATCTAGATTTATACTACAAATATTAAATAAAATTTCATCTTTCTATTTACTGTACCTTAGACAAATAGATAAAAAAAGTTTAATGATAGAAAAAAGACTTCATAAATCAATGAAAAATAGAGAGCTTATTCAACTACATTCGTTAGAAAAATCTTTAGTTTATTTTTCTACATCACTTAAAGCAAATGAAATAACTTTAGAAAAAATGCTTAAGCTTGAAATAATGCAAAAATATGAAGATGATAAAGATGTCTTAGAAGATGTAATAATTGAAAACAAACAAGCAATTGAAATGACAGAAATATATAGTAATATTCTTGCCAGTACAATGGACTTTTTTGCATCTGTTATATCAAACAATCTTAATATAGTAATGAAAGTTCTTGCATCTGTTACTATACTAATGGCTATTCCAACTGTAATTGGTGGGATATTTGGTATGAACTTTATTAAAATGCCTTTATTAACTCATGAATATGGTTTTGAAATAACTATGGTAATAACAATAATATTAACATTAGGTGCAGCATTTTTCTTATACAAACACGATATGTTTAGCTAGTATATTCTTTATAGGTTAGTATATTTGTACTAACCTATATTTTTTTTAATATATTTATAAATAAGAATAATTTTAAGTAGGTGAATTCCTTTGTTAAAAGTAAACCCAATAAATAAACAATCTACAATAGGAATAGTTTCTCCGGCTTCTTGTGATGATGAACTCTTCATAAATAAAAAAATATGTGAGTTTGAGGAACTTGAATTTAAAGTAAAAAAAGGAAAACATATATACGACATATATGGCTATCTTGCTGGAAATGATAAAAATCGTGCTGAAGATTTAACAGCTATGTTCCTAGATGATGAAGTAGATGCTATTGTCTGTTTTAGAGGTGGCTATGGAGCCATTAGAATGATTCCTTATCTAGATTTAAAAGCAATAAAAAAACATCCAAAACCTTTTTGTGGTTATAGTGATATAACTTTACTTTTAAATTACCTTAATAAAAAATGTAACATTCCTACCTTTCACGGTCCTATGATTAATTCTAATTTTAAAGATAATATTACTAATAAATACTTCTTTGATTCATTAAGTAACAATAATAAATTTTCATATAATTTAAGAGAAATTTGTGGTGAAAATTACACTATTCATAATAAAAGGGATTTCAGAGGGAGACTTATAGGGGGTAACCTTTCAATTATTTGCTCAAGTATTGGAACACCATATGAAATAGATTGTCGAAATTCAATATTATTTATTGAAGAAGTGGATGAAAGTCCATACTCTGTGGATAGATTACTTTCTCAATTAATTAGCAGTGGTAAACTAAAATACTGCAATGGAATTATATTAGGTTATTTTACTGATTGTTCTTCGAATAATCCAAGAAGCTTTAAAGTTGAAGAAATATTTAATGAACTCTTATCACCTTTAAATATTCCTATTATCTATGGATTTCCTGCCGGACATGCTTATCCTAATATAACATTCCCTATAGGTTCTAAGTTTAAATTTTCTAGTAACAATGATACTTTATCAATTTGTGAAAATATATTTAAATATTAATTTATATAACAAAAAACCTACAAGAATAATTCTTGTAGGTTTTTTTGGAGGCGCCACCCGGATTTGAACCGGGGATAAAGGTTTTGCAGACCTCTGCCTTACCACTTGGCTATAGCGCCATACCTGGTGGCTCGACCAGGAATCGAACCAGGGACACGAGGATTTTCAGTCCTCTGCTCTACCGACTGAGCTATCGAGCCACATGACCTAGCGACGTTCTACTCTCCCACACAGTCACCCGTGCAGTACCATCGACGCTGTAGAGCTTAACTGTCCTGTTCGGAATGGGAAGGAGTGTTTCCTCTACGCCATCATCACTAGATGGATTGAGATCCTAAATCTTTGATTTAGTTTCTTCTTTTTAATTTTCAGAGTTTGTTCTCTGAAAATTGCACATGAATGAGAGCCAAAATTCTTTGATTTTATTTCTCGAATTTACTCAGCTATGCTGAGTTTTCTTCTTTTTTATTGGTCAAGCCCTCGACCTATTAGTATCAGTCAGCTAAATATGTTACCACACTTACACCTCTGACCTATCAACCTTGTGTTCTTCAAGGGGTCTTACTAGCTTATGCTATGGGAAATCTCATCTTGAGGGGGGCTTCACGCTTAGATGCTTTCAGCGTTTATCCCTTCCCGACTTAGCTACCCAGCTATGCTCTTGGCAGAACAACTGGTGCACCAGAGGTCAGTCCATCCCGGTCCTCTCGTACTAAGGACAGCTCCTCTCAAATTTCCTACGCCCGCGACGGATAGGGACCGAACTGTCTCACGACGTTCTGAACCCAGCTCGCGTGCCGCTTTAATGGGCGAACAGCCCAACCCTTGGGACCTACTACAGCCCCAGGATGCGACGAGCCGACATCGAGGTGCCAAACCTCCCCGTCGATGTGGACTCTTGGGGGAGATCAGCCTGTTATCCCCGAGGTAGCTTTTATCCGTTGAGCGATGGCCCTCCCACGAGGTACCACCGGATCACTAAGCCCGACTTTCGTCCCTGCTCCACTTGTGGGTGTCGCAGTCAGGCTCCCTTCTGCCTTTGCACTCTTCGAACGATTTCCGACCGTTCTGAGGGAACCTTTGGGCGCCTCCGTTACTTTTTAGGAGGCGACCGCCCCAGTCAAACTGCCCACCTAACAATGTCCCGTCACCAGATTCATGGCGTCCGGTTAGAACCCCAATACTGTCAGGGTGGTATCCCAAGGTTGACTCCACCAAGGCTGACGCCCTAGTTTCTCAGTCTCCCACCTATCCTGTACAGACAATATCGGAATTCAATGCTAAGCTACAGTAAAGCTCTACGGGGTCTTTCCGTCCAATCGCGGGTAGCGAGCATCTTCACTCGCACTACAACTTCGCCGGATTTGCAGTTGAGACAGTGCCCAAGTCATTACGCCATTCGTGCGGGTCAGAACTTACCTGACAAGGAATTTCGCTACCTTAGGACCGTTATAGTTACGGCCGCCGTTTACTGGGGCTTAAGTTCACACCTTCGCTTGCGCTAAGTGTTCCCCTTAACCTTCCAGCACCGGGCAGGCGTCAGCCCCTATACATCAGCTTACGCTTTAGCAGAGACCTGTGTTTTTGCTAAACAGTTGCTTGGGCCTATTCTCTGCGGCCTACTCTCGTAGGCACCCCTTCTCGCGAACTTACGGGGTCAATTTGCCTAGTTCCTTAACTGCAATTCTTCCGATGGCCTTAGGATTCTCTCCTCACCTACCTGTGTCGGTTTGCGGTACGGGCACTATTTCTCTCTCTAGATGCTTTTCTTGGAAGCATGGAATCAGATACTTCGGTCACTTGGACCTTCCCCATCACGCCTCAGAATTGTTAAAGCGGATTTGCCTACCTTAACTTCCTAAACGCTTAGACTAGCATTTCCAATCGCTAGCACATCCTATCCTTCTCCGTCACACCATCGATAATAACGATAATAGTGGTATCGGAATATCAACCGATTGTCCATCACCTACGCCTTTCGGCCTCGGCTTAGGTCCCGACTAACCCTGGGCGGACGAGCCTTCCCCAGGAAACCTTAGGTTTTCGGCCTGTAAGATTCTCACTTACATCTCGCTACTAATGCCAACATTCTCACTCGTAATCAGTCCACCGCTCCTTACGGTACGACTTCAGCCCGATTACGACGCTCCTCTACCGCTGAAGTAAACTTCAGCCCGTAGCTTCGGTGGTAAGTTTGAGCCCCGGACATTTTCGGCGCAGGATCTCTCGACTAGTGAGCTATTACGCACTCTTTCAATGAGTGGCTGCTTCTAAGCCAACATCCTAGTTGTCTTAGAAATCCCACATCCTTTTCCACTTAACTTACACTTTGGGACCTTAGCTGACGATCTGGGCTTTTTCCCTTTTGACCACGGATCTTATCATTCGTAGTCTGACTGCCGGACTCATAGTATATGGCATTCGGAGTTTGATAAGGTTCGGTAAGCGATATGCCCCCTAGCCCATTCAGTGCTCTACCTCCATTACTCATATCCGACGCTAGCCCTAAAGCTATTTCGAGGAGAACCAGCTATCTCCGAGTTCGATTGGAATTTCTCCGCTATCCACAGCTCATCCCATGCTTTTTCAACAGCAACGTGGTTCGGTCCTCCACGGGGTTTTACCCCCGCTTCAACCTGGCCATGGATAGGTCACCCGGTTTCGGGTCTACGGCATGCAACTAGTCGCCCTATTAAGACTCGGTTTCCCTTCGGCTCCGTACCTTAAGTACTTAACCTTGCTACATACCGTAACTCGTTGGCTCGTTCTACAAAAAGCACGTCATCACCCTCATATGGGGCTTTGACCGGTTGTAGGCACACGGTTTCAGGTTCTATTTCACTCCCCTCCCGGGGTTCTTTTCACCTTTCCCTCACGGTACTGCTTCACTATCGGTCATCAGGTAGTA
>NZ_BAAHYS010000001.1:1340000-1507500 GCF_054657435.1 Clostridium carnis | reverse complement strand
TTGCTGGTTATACTTAACTTTTATTCTGTTCAATTTTCAAAGACCATTTTCTCTTCGTCGCCCTCAAGCGACTTCTTAATAATAACATTTTTGTCGAAACATGTCAACAAGTTTTTCTCATTTTCTTGTTTTCATTTTTCTCATTCGTTGCTGACTTGCATCAGCGACGTGTTTTATCTTAACATAATATAAACATTCAATTAACCAATTTATAATCATTTAACCAAATTATATTAATAATTCTCTTTTTTTATTTATTTTCCTCTATTTTTCTTATGTTGATACGCGTGGTAAAGTATATATATTAATTACTATTTCTCTTGTTAGCACCTGAGTATTTGTTACTTAATATTACATGAAAATAAAAGGCGTACAATAATATGTACACCTTTTATTTAATCTTTTATAAAATAATATTATCTTTTTAATTCTTTCTTTATAGCATCTGCAACAAATTGTACATTAGTTCCAACTATAACTTGTACATTTCCTTTTGAAGGTCTTACTATGCCTCTAGCTCCTAAAGCTTTTAATTTAGCATCTTTTACTATAGCATTATCCTTAACTTCTAGTCTTAATCTAGTTACACAGTTACCTACTGAAACTATATTTTCTTTTCCGCCTAAAGCTCCTATATAAGATTTAGCTAACTCAGCCATATCTCCAGTAATAGCTTCATTTTCAACAAACTCCTCATCCTCATCTTCTCTACCTGGAGTTGGAATGTTAAACTTCTTAATTAAGAATACAAATACTACAAAGTATAATGCAGCAATTCCTAATCCAATTGGAATTATTAATAATGGTTTTGTAGCAATACCAAAGTTTAGTGCGTAATCAATAAATCCTGCTGAGAAGCTGAATCCATGTAACACGCCTAAAGTTGTTGTTACAAACATTGAAATACCAGTTATTAAAGCATGTGCTACTAATAATAGTGGTGATAAGAATATAAATAAGAATTCTATTGGTTCTGTAATACCTGTTAAGAATGATGTAAGTGCTAATGATCCTAATAAACCTATTGTAGCAGTTCTTTTTTCCTTCTTAGCACATACAACTATTGCTAAAGCAACAGCTACCATACCAAACATCATAACTGGGAAGAATCCAGCCATATATATTCCAGCTTGTGGGTCTCCTGCAAAGAATCTGTTTAAATCTCCAGTTTTTCCACCATATTCTCCAATTGTAAACCAGAATATGTTATTTAAAACATGATGTAATCCCATTGGTATTAAGAATCTGTTAAATACTCCAAAGATTCCTGATCCTACTGCTCCAAGACCAACAACCCACATACCAAATGAGTTAATAGCACCTTGAATTGGTTCCCAAATGAATCCCATTAACACACCAATTAATAACATAAATAAAGATGTCATAATTGGAACTAATCTTCTTCCTCCAAAGAATCCTAAGAAATCTGGTAGTTTAGTATTTTTAAATCTATTATAAGTATGACCTGAAACTATACCCGCTAAAATACCACCTAAAGTGTCAAATTTTAATGTACTTGCAACTTCTTCTGGTAATCTAATTCCCCAAATTGCTTTACTAACATTTACTAAAACTAGATAACCTATCGCCCCTGCTAATGCTGCTGCACCATTATCATCATCTGATAAACCAACTGCAACTCCAATAGCAAATATTAATGGTAGATTGTCAAATAGTGCTCCACCTGCTGCTGAAATCCATCCTGCTTCAAAGAATTTTCCTAAAACATCTGGTTGTCCTAATCTTAGTAATAATCCTGCTACTGGTAAAGCTGCTATCGGAAGCATTAGTGCTTTACCAATTCTTTGTAAATAGCCTATAATTCCTTTTCCCATTTATAAATCCTCCTTTATTTTTAATATATAAATTTAGACAGTCCTATAAAAATATAATTTCTTTAATAAAATAAATAAAAAAGAGCCGAAAAGGATATAAAAATCCCTTTCGGCTCATGCTCAACTTATTAATAACACGCCTAAACTTACATATATTTATTTTTCATTTATATTCTATCATTTTATGATATTGTTTTCAAGTATCTTTTAAATATTTTTTAGATTTTTTATTTTTACTTATTATTTTGAATTTTATTTATTTTCAAGCCTTTCGCTTCTTCTTGCTAACGATTTCAACATATTTTTTTACCTATTTTATTGACAATGATATTTAAGTATATATATAATTACACTAGACGTGTTACTGTTTAGTCAGGCATAAGTCCCTAATTTTCTTATAGGACTTGTGCCTTTTGTTTTTAATATCTATGTATTTATTTATTTAATATGAATAATACTATGAATATTAATTACTGTAACGCATTAAAATATATAATAAGAAAGGATGTGGATTCCTGATTTTCAGGGAATACTATGTTTGATTTCATTAAGAAAATTTTCAAATCAGATTCAACAACACAAGAAACTGTAGAAAGCGCTACTTATCTTGTAGCACCTGTATCTGGTAAAGCTATACCTTTATCAGAAGTTCCAGACCCAGTTTTTGCTGAAAAACTAGCTGGTGATGGAATGGCTGTAATTGCTGAAGGTGACACTGTAGTTGCTCCTGCTGATGGAGAACTAACATTAGTTTTCAAAACTAAACACGCTTTTGCAATGACTTTAGAAAATGGCTTAGAGTTACTAGTACACATTGGTTTAGAAACTGTATCTCTTGATGGAGAAGGTTTTGAACAATTAGCTGAACAAGGAACTAAAGTTAAAGCTGGAACTCCTATAATTAAAATTGATAGAGAGTTAATATTAAGTAAAGGCTTATCTCTAGCGACACCAGTATTAATAACTAACGTTGATGCCGCTAAATCAATCACTCCAGTTGAAAGCGGAAACGTTGTGGCTGGAAAAACTGCTGTTGTTAACTTTGAAGTTTAATATATAGTTGTAATTTATTGCTTAAAAAAAATCAGCTAAGAAATTTCTTAGCTGATTTTTTTATTTTTTTACAGATTCTTTAAATCGCTCAATATGCATAGCTATATAAGCTGTTTCATCATCTGAAACATTTAATTCTAATCCCTTAGATATTATCATTCTTGCTTCTTCAGCAATTTTATATGATCGTCTATATTTTGCTTTAATTATATCTTTTAAATCATTTTTTATCGGATTATTTGTAATAACCCTTTCTATAGCAAATCTTATATGTGTTAAAAACCTTGCATAATCTAATGATTTTCTATCAATCTCTATATTTAGTCTGTCTTCAACTAACTCCACTACACTACTTCCTAAAAAACTATACTTTATAGTATTAGATAACTTTCCATTACTTCTTGCAGAATGTATATGCAATGCTATAAATCCTACTTCTCCATCTGGAATATCAATATTTAAACTTCTCTCTATTTTTTTTACTAAATTATATGCCAAATCAAACTCTTTACTATATAAAGTTTCTATTTCAACTAAAAATGGATTTTGTATTTCTTCATTATCCTTTAATCTCTTAATAGCAAAAGATAGGTGATCAACTAACCCTATGTGAATATTTTCATTTAACTCTTCTCCAAGTTCATTCGTAATGTCAACTATTGCCTCTTCAACTATTCCAATTAATTTATTATCTACTCTGTCTACTATTTCATTAAAATTTCTTTGATTTTCTTCACTTTCAATTACAAAAACCTTCTCTATTTTAATTCCTTTTTCAATTATTTCACCTAGTTTTTTAGCAAATCCTATTCCCTTTTGAAATAGAATTTTCTCTTTCCCATTATCTCTTACTAATACAATATTATTGTTAAAAGACCTTACTACTAACACATCATTAATTAAAATACTCCCCATGCTATCCCCCTCTTATACATTAACTTTTGTCTAATATTTTATAAAATGTTATATGATCTCTCCAAGCTCCATTTATATATAAATACTTTTTATTTATACCAACTTCATTAAAATTACAAGCTAAAAGTACTCCTTTAGAACGTATATTATCTATTAGTATAGATGCTTCTACTCTATGTAAATCTAATTCCTCACTAGCATACTTTAATATTAAGCTTACTGCCTCTTTCATATATCCATTTCCTTGATAATCCTTATCCATTGAATATCCTAAAATTCCACTTTTGAATACTCCATATACTATATTTGAAAGCCTAGCCTTTCCTATAAGTTTATTATCCTTATATATTCCAAAGTCAAAGCTTGTTCCATTTATTAATTGTCTATAACTTTCTAATAATATATCCTTTTGAACATCATATGTATAAAAGCTATTATCTCTACTTGGTTCATAAGGTTTTAAATGTTCTTCATTCCTTAGATAATACTCTAATAGATCACCTGCATTATCTGGGGTTAAATTTCTAATCTCTATATTTCTCCCCCTCAATTCAACCATATAGCTTCTATTTAAATCATTATATTCATTTCTATTTATTCCAAAGCTAAGTTCATCTATAAAACAACCATTTACAAAAAGATTTTCAGAAAATATGCCTTCTAGTGTAAATCCTAAATCTAAAAAAACTTTAAAATTAGCTTTCTCATTTACTATAAAGTTTGCTTTATATATATTAACATCCTTAAATATAGCCCTCAATATGCTTTTTATAGTTTCTTTTAATAAATCATAATTATTTTCTCTATAAAACTTTAACTTAACATTACATTTTTTATTCTCTGAATCTAAATCTACGATGGTGAATCTTCCGATTACTATATTATTTTTATCCTTTATAATATAATCGCTAAGAGTTCCCTTAACTAAATCTATATTTACTTCTTTACTATCACTCATACTAATCGCTCCTAAGGATATTGTTAAATTATATTGTTATATTTATTATACATATAAATTAACTGTATATACAACCCAAAGATTCCATGTAAATTTTAACTAAATTATGAACATTTTTCTATAAAAGTTGTTACTGCTACATAAAATTATATAATAAACTTCTAAATCATATCATATAATTAATTACTTATAATACGATTTAGGAGGTGTTTTTATATTTAAACTATTTAAAAGAAAAAGTGAAAAGAGAGGAGTTCCTATTAAAGTAACATTTTTACTATTAATCTTATTTGTTTTAATAGGACTATTCTTAGGATATAAAATATTTGTATCACCTAAAAACTCTCCAAAACAATGGAAGTTAACAGATAATACTAATAAAGGTATAAAGTTTTTTTCTGAAGAAAGTTTAGTTAATGAAATACGTAGTGTAAATAAAATAATACCTTTAGAAACTGAATTAACTGATTCTGTTGTTATCGATAAAAGCTTTGGAAATCTTGATATACTTAAAAAATTTAAAAGAATTAAGTTTTTTGCAAATTGCTCTTATGCTGTAGATCTTTCACAACTTACTGAAAATGATACAAAAATTAATAAATTAAAAAATGAAATTGAACTTTCCCTACCTAAACCAGAAGTTTTTAGTGTAAATATAAATCAGAACAAAACTATATATGAAGAAACTTCTACTGGACTATTAAGATTTGGTGATGTCGAATTGACTACTGAAGAATATGGAGTAATCCAAAGAGAGGTTTGCAATAATTTTGAAATTAAAATGAAAGATCCTGAAATATATGAAAAAGCAATTTCTAATACAATAATTTCTTTAGAAAAATTACTTAAGCAAATTACAACTACAGAAATGAATGTTAAAATAAAATTTAAAGAATAAAAAAAGTGGCTATGCCACTTTTTTAACTTTTCTATATACTATTTAATTAAACTTATTAACATATTAAGTTCATGAAAGTTTTCCCCATAACTACTTTTTTTATCCACAACTGACATAGTAACAATATTATCTATTCCTGTTAAAACCCTTATAGATTCCTTGTTATCCTTGTGGATTATATTATGTGGATTATATTTATTTAAAACTATGGCTTTTACTTCTATCCCAATAGATTGTAGATATTTAACTGTTAGTGTTGTATGATTTATAGTTCCAAGTTCTGATTTCGCAACAACGATAGTTGATAATTTTAAATTTTTAATAATATCTTCTAATAAAATAATATTTTTATCTTTTATTTTAATTGGACATACTATACCGCCACTTCCTTCAACTACTACATACTCATATTTAGATTGCATCCTATTATAATCATCTATAATTTTATCTATTTTTATATCCACATTTTCTATTTTTGATGCTAAATGTGGCGAATATGGATTTTTTAAAGTATATGATACCATTTTATTATAATCTTCATCTAAACCTGAAATATTACATACCTCTTCTGCATCTATTGGAATAAGTTTTTCTTCTTCAGTCCGAGCTCCACTTAATACAGACTTAAAGTATCCTGAATTTATACCTTTTTCTTTAAAACTTTTTACTATTAAAGCTGAAATGAAAGTTTTACCAATATCAGTGTCTGTACCAACTATAAAAATTCCCTTATTCATTATTTCACCATCAAACCTAAATCTTTAATCATTTTTCTATCATCACATATTCTATTTCCACAAGTAGTTAAAAGATTTCCTGTTATTGTTGCATTTGCACCTGCTTTAAATGCTTCTTTTCCAGAATCCTTTAATAAATTTCTTCCTGCTGCTAACCTTATATTTGCCTTTGGATTTATAAATCTAAATATAGCTATAGTTCTAAGTATTTCTTCTTCAGTTAAAGCCTCCTCATTTTCTAGAGGTGTTCCTTTAATAGCCATAAGAGCATTAATTGGTATTGATAGTATATTTAAATTTCTAAGTTCAATTGCCATATCTACTCTATCTTCTCTCGTCTCTCCCATACCAATTATTCCACCTGAGCATACTTCAAGACCTATTTCTTTGGCTTTGTTTATAGTGTCTATCCTATCTTCATAATTATGAGTAGTACATATTTTACTATAATATTTTTTTGATGTTTCAATATTATGATGGTATCTCTTAACACCTGATTCTTTTAATTTTGATAAGGATTCCCTACTTAATATCCCATGTGATGCACAAAGGTTTATATCACATTCATCATTTAACCTTTTATAATAATCCACTACTTTTTCAAAATCATTACCTACTAGAGCTTTCCCTGAAGTTACTATAGAAAATCTATCAACTCCTTCAGTTTCATTTTCTCTTGCATAATTTTTAATTTCCTCATAAGATAATAAGCTATATTCTAATGCGCCTGTCTTAAAATGTATTGATTGTGCACAATATTTACAATCCTCTGAGCATCTTCCACTTTTTCCATTTATAATTGAACATAAATCAACTTTATTTCCAGTTAAAGTTTTCCTTATTAAATCTGCTGCTTTATATAATTCTTCAGCAGGTTCTAAATATAACTTTAATGCTTCTTCTTTTGTAATTTTATATCCATTCAAAATCCTATTAGCTAACATATTAGAAATACTCATATTCTTTCTCCTTAATCTATCTATGCATAACCTAATCTTCTTAATAAAGGAACAACCTTTACTCCTACAAGTGAAATTATAAAAGCTAAGGTTAAATCACTTGCTAAAAATGATATAACTCCTACACTAATCGCTGTCCAAACTCCCATTGCTTGCCCTAAATAAAAGTTATAAATTACATACATATGAACACATCCAAAGACATAAATCGCTACAAGTCCAAGAACAGATGCCATAAATAAATTTTTTATATTTAATTTTTTTATTCTTTCCGTCACCTTACCAATTATATAAGCTCCAACTATAAATCCTACTAAATAACCAAATGTCGGTTGAAATATATATTGTGGCCCTCCACCTTTGGTAAATACAGGTAATCCAATAAGCCCTATAGCAACATATAATATTTGTGCCAATGCCCCTCTTTTGGCTCCTAATGTTATTGCTCCTAAAGCACAAAAGAAGTACTGAAGAGTAAATGGTACTACTGGCAATGGTATTCTAATAAACGCCCCTATTGCTGTAAGTGCTGCAAACATTGACATAAGCACTAAATCTCTTGTTTTTAAATTCATAATTAGCCCTCCATTTTATTTTGATTATCAAAGTATATTTCGATAATACATTATTCTTTTTATATTGTCAACTAATTATTAATTTTAGGTTTACAATTTTAGTTGTTATTGATTTTTACTCTAAAGCCATACCATAAAATTTAAATAAAAAAAGATGCAATAAAATATTATCGCATCTTTTTTTATATTATTTAATTATAGCTGCTCTTAATTTGTCACTTGCATCTTGTAATGCCTTTTGCCAATCTGCAACAGACTTATCCCCAGTCATTACAGAATCAACTGTTCCAACATATACATCTGTGAAGTTTAACCCTTCTACTGGTTCAGTAGCTGCAAATCCACCCATTATAGCTTTAGCTCCATTATCATACATTTGAAGTAATTCAATTTGTAATGGATCTAAATACTTCTTTGCAATTTCTATAGAACCCTTAACTGGTATAACTGCTTTTGCATTTTCTGCAACTATAGCAACTGCTTCATCACTATACATGTAAGCCATAAAGTCTTCTGCTAAGTCTTTATTTTTAGCATCTTTAGGAATATACATTTGTTCAATAAAACTTACAGAGTATTGATCTCCGCCATCCTTAAATGCTGGATAAGGCATGAATCCCCATTCGAAACCTTGTGCTCTTGGAGCATCTTTCATTTCATCAGGTAACCAAGTACCATTTGGTACAAATAAAGCTTTATTATCTAAAATTAATTGTTGATTATTCTTAAATCCTTGTGGATTAGCATTAGCTACAACTGTTGGCTCTAAGTAATCCTTAAGTTTTCCAATAGTTTCTAATGTTTTCTTAGCTGGATCTGAATTCCAGAAACCTTCTTTATAATTCATTGCATCCTTAAATGCATCAATGCCACCTGCTGCGGCTAACATTGGTGGTATCATACAATCAAGATATCCATTTGTTGGATATGACCATAAAGCTATACCATCTCCTTTAGCCTTTTCTCCTAATGCAAACATTTGATCCCAAGTCTTTGGAAGCTCATATCCTTTTTCCTTAAATAAAGTTTTATTATAGAATAATCCTGTTGGACTATAGAATAAAGGCGCTAAGTATGTTTTTCCATCTGAATAAGGATTAGTAGCTGTACTATCAACAAAACCTGGTAACATCTTATCCTTTACTGTAACATCTTCTCCTGGAACCTTCTTGCTTAATACATTGGATAAATCATGTAAGCCTTGTTCTTTAATAAATGTTTCTGTTAAAGCATCCTTTCTACCTGTTGCTAAATAAATTAAATCTGGAACATTTCCTGATTGAATTTGAGGACGAATAACTTCTTCAAGGTTTGATGCAACTGTTAACTCTACAGTAACCCCTTCATGAGACTTTTCAAAATTCTCTTTTAATTTTTCCCAGTAAACTTTCCCATATCCACCTTCAAAAGCTGCTATTTTTAATGTCTTAGATTCTCCACCATTTGTAGCTGCTGTATCTCCCTTAGATCCACATCCAGCTAATGTTGTTACTAACATAAATGAGCTTAATAAAAGTGCTAGTCTTCTTTTTTTCATTGTTATTTCCTCCCTTACCCTCTAAATACCTTAATTTAATACCAAATAATTGAAATCCCTATATATTAATTTTATTATTTTGAAAACGTTATTTATATATTATATTTGCTTTTTATTATAGCTATATTGCTATATTATTGATATCTTTTATTATAAATGTATAACTCTGCAATAAGTCCTGCCATCCCTAAAAGCATAATAGCTATACCACTATATCCAACCATTGAATTTCCTTTAATAACTAAAAACATTGATACTAAAAATAATATTCCATAAATCAGCTTTTTACCCATTTATAATTCCTCCTTATGGATATATTTTACTTATTTTATATACATCCATTTTATTTCAGCTGGCTCTAATTCTATCTTACTTACATTTCCTAGTCCATCATAAAAGTTTGTTATTTGTTTTTCATTTGAATTATTAACAACAGCATACTTATTAGATTCTAAATAAGCAGATACTTCACAGTAAACATTATCTGAATACCACTTTTTCATATCATTTTCTTTACTTGCAGCATAGAAACAAGCTCTAGTTAATATACGAGTATTTTGTGGTGAATATGGTAATCCTGCTATATAAACAGTTCTACCTTTACCATATCTATTTGCAGACATTAGTAAATCTCCATTATCATTTCTTATTATTTCTGTACTCTCTTTAATTGCATAAATATTTTTTTGACCTTCACCAAAATCTAACTCTTCTGAAACATCTTCTATTATAAAATGCTTGTCTAATTCTTCTTTGAAGTATTTATCCGTGCTTAATGAGAATCCTAATTCTTTATCTATTCCTAAAGCATCTGCTAATTGGAAATAATGTCCTCCACTTAATACTGCTGATGGCTCTCCAACACCAACAAATCCACCACCATTGAAAATCCACTCTCTAATTGTTGTAATAATATCTTTATCTAACCATTTATCTCCACCACTAAATGCAGTTCCAGCATCACCAGCATTAATTATTACATCAATATCTTGTGGTATTCCTTCACTTTTTATATCGTCAAAGCTTATAAAGCTTACATCAACACTCATCCCACTAAGAGATTCTATAATTCCTATATAAGTATATATTTGTTTATACCATAGTGCATGTGCAACCATATGTGTTTGCCATGAACGTAATTTACCCCAGCAATTTAATATCGCTACCTTTAACCCACAATAAGGCTTATTACCATCTATATTGTTATATATTTCCCTAAATTCATTACATACACTTTCAATATATTCAACAAAATCAGGGAACTTATATGCTAAAGATAAATATCCTCCATATCCTATTCTATCTACTGGTTTTCTCATTAAAGCACGTCTAGCTGTTATCCAATTTTCCTTTGCTTCTATACTTGGATCATTTCCTTCATAGAATGTATCTGGAAAGAAATATGGTAGAAATCTTCCCTCTGTATATTTAACTCCAGGTATATCAGATATCATTCTTAGTGTTGCACCACCACCAACTGATCCAACAACTGCATCTAAGCCAATTCCCGGGAAATACTTACCATAAGGTTCTGTTCCTATCCAGTTATCCCCTAAGAACATCATAGCTTCTCTATCATGCTCATGAGTTATATCAACCAGCTTTTTAACATTTGCTGCAACAAATTCTTGTTGAAAATCCATATAATCTAAATATTCCTTTGAAGGAACTCTAAATGTACTATTATAATAACCTTGATCAATTATATGTTCTGGTCTTAATTTATATCCCTTAACCTTTTCAAATTCCCTTAATACCTCTGCACTAACACTTGAACTATAACCAAACCAATCTACAAATTTTTCTTTAGCTCTGTCATTAAATACTAATGTAAAGTGATAGAAGAAAGTTGTAAAACGAATTACATTAGTTTCCGGGTGTTCATCTAACCATTTGTGCATTGCTTCAAATATGTGCTTATTTGTTTTTGGCTTTCTTGCATCAAAAGGCATTTCATGTGGCTTATCTCCCCAATTATTAGTAATATGATTATACATTTGAGTGGGGTCCCATATACAATAAGCTAAAAATGAGACTGTATATTCATGCCATTTTTCAGTATTTTTTATAGTAACTTCCTGAGTTTCTTCATTATATGTCCAACTATCTAAGCTTACTACTTCCCCAGTAGTCCTATCTATTACCTCCCAAAATTCCTTAATATCATGATAAGAATCCGGTTGTACTTGCTCCTTAAAATAACCATCCATTATACTAATAACTAGGGTATCTTCACTTGCTAAGTGATGTTTAGTCATTAGATATGTTTGCTGTAACTCATCTTTATTTTGATTTGCCCATTCATTATCTCCACGAGCAACAAAATAAGTTGAATATATTTTCTCTGCTAATCCCTTTATTTCTCTTGGAAGCTTAAAACCATCGCAATCACGTATTGCATCAGCACCCCATTTTTCGGCTATTTCCATTGTCTCTTTGATGAAGTTATCATCAGTTGGTATTGTTATTCTACCTTTACTCATTTTTTCTTTACCTCCGATTATTCCTTTATACCACCAACTGTCATGCCTTCAGTTAGCTTCTTTTGAACTAAAATATATAATATTACCGTTGGAATCATTACTATTACAAGTCCTGCATATAATGCACCATAATCAGTTGCAGTCTTTTGAACTTGCATTAAATTTATTAATCCTAAAGGTAATGTCTTTGCTTTATTTGGTAACATTGTTAAAGCTATAATATATTCATTCCAAAAAGCTAAGAAGTTAAATAATATAACTGTTATTATACTTGGCTTTGCCATTGGAATAATTACATGTATTAATGTTTTAATATTACTACAGCCATCCATATAAGCTGCTTCTTCATACGCCTTTGGTAGAGTTTTTAGGTAATTCATTAATAAATAAATTGTAAAAGGTAATGCTGTCGCTGCATAAATTATAGCTACAACTATTCTACTATCTAAAAAAACTGAAAGACTTGCAGGTACTGCAAATATTTGTCTTACTAGTTTTTCTCCGTCTAATACTAATAAAAATATAGGTACTACTATATAGTTAACATTTATAAAAAGACCTGCTGAAAATATTATATTTAATACTTTTTTACTTTTAAATTCAAATCTTGATAATACATAAGCGGCGGGTATTGAAACTACTAATAAAATTATAAGTGCTAAACCAGTTATTATTACTGAGTTAATAAAATACTCTCCCATATTTGCTTCTACAAATGCTTTACGAAAGTTTTCAAAATAAAACCCTTGTGGCATTGCCCATGGATTTCCATAAAATTCTGATTTATGCTTCATTGAAGCTAATATAGACCATCCTATAGGAACTAATATGCTTAGTGAAAAAATGCTTAAACATACATAACTAAAAATTTTAACTAACTTCTCTGCTGACATTTGTTTGGATGTTTTTTTCATATTAATCCCCTCCTCTAAAACTCAATTACATCTCTTTTGGTTGCTTTACTTATTATTAAAGATAATCCAAATGAGAATATAAATATTATTACACCTATTGCCATACCATAACCATAAGACGAATTAGAATACGCTTGCTTGTACATATAACTTAGGAAAACTTCTGATGCACCATCTGGCCCTCCTGTAGTCATAACTTTTACAAATAAGAAACTTAAATTTATTGTACTAATTATAAAGAATGTAAGTGTTGTCCTTATTGTATTCCAAATTAGAGGTAATGTTATTTGGAAAAATTGCTGCATCCTTGATGCACCTTCTAAATCTGCTGATTCATATAAACTTGTAGGCACACTACTCATACTTGCCATGTACATTACCATGTAATAGCCAACCGCTTGCCATATCATAGCAAAAGCAATACACCAAATTACTACTTTTTGATCTCCTAACCACATTTTAGTTAATGATTCTAAACTAAGTGCTCTTAAACTCGCATTTAATATACCTTGTTTTGGATCAAGTATAGCTGAGAATATAGCTGAAATTACAACTACTGATAAAATATTTGGAAAATAAAATACTATTCTAAAGAAATTTTTAAATTTTGTATCCTCCCTAGTTAAAACAGCTGCAGAAGCAATAGCTAATACTAAAGTAATTACTGTCACTATTACAATTAAAAATAATGTGTTTTGAAATGACTTTAGAAAATTTACATCCTTAAACAGTATAGTAAAATTATCTAATCCTACGAATTTTTTATTATTTGATAGCCCTCCCCATTTGAACATTGACATCCAAAATACATTTATAGTTGGTATTACCATAAATACTATAAATAGTATTAAGGCCGGAATTACTGAAAGACCAACAAACATATTTTTTCCGGTGCTATTTTTTCTACGCATCTATAATTCCCCCCTTATTAATAATCCTCTCATTTGATTATATTGTAATTCATTTGAAATCTTTTACACAACAATATTATTGCTATATTTTTTAGCAATATTGCTATTAATAACAATATTACCAAAATATTGTTATTATGTTATAATATAATTATTATTAATATATTGAGGTGTGATTATGGGTAATACAAGATATTTTGTTAATGAAAAAAATATATACAACTTAAATTATGAATTACTTTATATAAGTAAATCTAAATTTGAAAATGATTGGCATAGTACCGCTCACTTTCATCCATTTACAGAAATATTTTTCATAACTAACGGTAAGGGATCATTTCACCTTGATGATACCGTTGTCAATGTTAAACAGTGGGATTTAATAATAATAAATCCAAATTGTCTTCATACTGAAAAGTCCGTTATTAATGATGATCCCTTGGAATATATAGTCCTTGGCATAGATAATTTAACACTAAATTTTCCTGACACCTATAGTTTGACTGATTCTGAAAACACAAAGCAACCATATAAAATTATGAATTTAAATAGCCAGAAAGAACCTGTATTAAATGCTTTTAACTTACTAATTAATGAAATTCAAAAAAAAGAGTACAACTATGAACTGGCATGCAAGAGCATTTTGACTTTATTTATAATAAATATAATTCGTAGTACTACATCAAACTTATTTAAAGAAGAACCTCAAGAAAAAATGAATTTAGAATGTATGAAAATTAAAAATTATATAGATTCTCATTACTCAGAAAATATAACTTTAGATTTTTTATCAGATATGTCTTATATGAATAAATTTCATTTAGCTCATACTTTTACAAAGCAAATTGGAATTTCTCCAATTAATTATGTTATAAATAAACGTATAGATGAATCTAAAAATCTATTATCAACAACTAATTATTCCATTAGAGATATTGCTTCAATTGTTGGTTTTTCAAATTCTTCTTACTTTAGTCAAATGTTTAAAAAGGTTACTGGAGACTCCCCTAAAAGTTATAGATTAAATAAAATGAATAGTATGTTATAAAACTTAAATACAACAAATTTATATAATAATATTGCGCTATCTTTTATATATTAAATTTTCACAAACACCTTAACATAAAATTCACTTTTTTAGTTTTAATAATTAAAAAAAGGGCTACTTAGCCCTTTTTTATTTAACCCCTAATATATCTTTAATAACTTCTCCACCTATTATCATTCCTGCAACTGGTGGAACAAATGATATACTTCCTGGTATTTGTCTCTTAGATGCACACTTTTTAGTACCTCCTGTACATACACATCCAGTTTTACAAGTAACTACATCTTCTGTTTTTGGTTTTCTTGGCATTTCTTCTGAGTAAACGACTTTAAGTTTTTTTACTCCTCTTTTTCTAAGTTCATATCTCATAACCTTAGCTAAAGGACAAACACTTGTCTTATATATGTCTGATACTTTAAATTGAGTTGGATCCAATTTATTACCAGTACCCATTGATGCAATTATTTTTATATCTTTTTCATAACAATATTGCGCTAAAGCTAATTTAGCTGAAACTGTATCTATAGCATCAACTACATAGTCTACGTCGTCTGGAACTATATCTTTTATATTTTCTGGTGTTACAAATACTTGATGAGTAGTAACATTGCACTTTCTATTTATTGAAAGAACTCTTTCTTTCATAACTTCAACCTTTACTTTACTAATAGTTCCATATGTAGCATGTATTTGTCTATTTAAGTTAGTTAGACAAACAGTATCATCATCTACTAATATTAAATTTCCAATACCGGCTCTTGTAAGTGCTTCTACGGTAAAACTACCTACTCCACCAACTCCAAATACTATTACTTTTGCATTTTTTAATTTTTCTAGCCCTTCACTACCTATAAGTAGCTCTGTTCTAGATAATGGATGTTGTAACATTCATTTGTCTCCTTTATGTATTATAATTTATAACTTATTTTAGACTATTGTTTATATATATACAAGATTATTATTTTTCTATATAATGGAATTAATAAAATCTAAGTAGAAATTTATATAAATTATATATAAAATTACTATTACAAATATATTACTTTGCTAAATATTGGAGGTTTTGCTTTGAAGTCACCATATAAATTAATTGAAAATCAACAACTAAATTTTTCATTTGGAATTTTAAAATCCATAGGCATTTTAGGACTTTGTTATATAATTGAATTATTCTTTATTAGCATACCAGATTTTTTTCTTTCTAAAAATATTATAAATAATCATAGAATATTTCTTATTCCATATGAGTTTATTCTTATACTTATCTTACCCTTAGTTTGGAATGCTATTACTGGAGTAGATACAGGAAAATTTAATATAGAAAAAAAAGTAAATGCTAAAACTATAGTATTTTTAATAATATCTATTTTAGGAATACGCTTAGTATATGATTCTTTAATTCTTCCTTTGGTTATGATAGTTCCTGAAAACTCTATACTTAAAGAAGCCAGCGTATTAATTTCTAACAATCCAATATATTTCTTTTTTTCTGCAATAATTTATGCACCTTTTATAGAAGAAATCTTATTTAGAGGAATTTTATTAAATGGCTTATTGAATAAGTATTCTGCTAAAGTAGCTATCCCTATATCTGCATTTTTATTTGCATTTATTCATCTTAACTTTCATCAAGGAGTTAATGCCTTTATATTAGGGCTATTCTTAGGATTTATATTTTATAAGACTAAATCATTATACTTAGTTATATTTTGTCACTTTCTTAATAATTTTATTGCACTTGATTTCTTTAAACCTACTAGTACAACTGGAATTTTAATATTTACCTTAGCCTGTGCTATTATAGGATTAATATTATTACTTATAGTTCTTTTAAATTTTAATCCAACATACAAAGAAACCTTTGAGTACCTACCTCAAAAATTTAAAAGAACCAAAATAGGTAAACGTGATATGAAAAATCATGAAGATTCCGAAAATCAGGAATATATTAATGATTATCAAATTTAATAAATACTATTAAAACATTTAATTTAAGTATATAATATTTATTAGGCTAATTCTCATTAGCCTAATTTTTTTATGGAGGATTTAATTATGGTTTTAGGAATTATAAGTGCAATGTCAGAAGAATTAGAAATTCTTTTAAAGGATATGAATGTAGAAGAAAAAACTACAAAGGCTAACATGACTTTTCATAAAGGTACCCTTGGAAATAAAAATATAATAGCAGTAGTTTGTGGTATTGGTAAAGTTAATGCGGCTATTTGCTCTCAAATATTAATATCAGAATATAAGGTAGATTCAATTATAAATGTAGGTGTTGCTGGTGGTATAGGTAAAGATATTTACCCTGGAGATGTAGTTGTTGCTACTGATTTAGTTCAACATGATATGGATACAACAGTATTTGGAGATGCTTTTGGTCAAGTTCCAAGACTAGATACATTTGATTTTAAATGTGATGAAAAATTAGTTAAAGCTGCTTTAGAAGCTTGTGAAGAAATAACAGAAATTAACACTTTCTCTGGAAGAATAGTTTCAGGTGATCAATTTATATCAAGTGTTGAAAAAATTCAATGGTTCGAAAAGGAATTCGGTGCAATTTCATGTGAAATGGAAGGCGCAAGTATTGCTCATGTATGTTATTTAAATAATGTTCCTTGTGTTGTTATTAGATCAATCTCTGATAATGCAAATAACGGGGCTCATATGGATTATGAAAAATTTATTCCACTTGGAGTTAGAAACTCAACTACAATTTTAAAAACAATGCTTGAAAGACTTTAATATAAATAAAACACTCTATCTAATAAAATAGAGTGTTTTACTATTTAATTTTGTTTCTTACATATATACTAGTTAAAATCTATGAATAAAAAGCCCACTTCTTGGTTTTGGCTCAAACCATGTTGATTTTGGTGGCATTATCTTTCCACTATCTGCTATATTCATAATATCTTCTATTGTCGTTGGAAACATTGAAAAACTTACTTTCATATCTGTATCTGCTCTTTTTTCTAATTCTTTTAATCCCCTTACTCCACCTATAAAAGCTATTCTATTTGATTTTCTTGGATCTTCTATTCCTAGTATTGGATTTAGTAAATTATTTTGTAGTATTGATACATCTAATTGATCCACTGCATCATCTGGATTATATATTTCATCTTTCGCCTCTAATAAATACCACTTTTTCTCAACATACATACCAAAGGTGTGCTTTTTTTCTGGTTTAATAGGCTTATTTGAAACAGTAATATTAAATTTTTCTTTTACTTTGTTTATAAATTCTTCAATTGAAAGACCATTTAAATCCTTAACTGTTCTGTTATAATCAAGTACTTCAAGCTCACTATCTGGGTATGCTATTGATAGAAAATAATTAAACTCTTCTTCTCCACTATACCCTTTATTCTCTCCTCTTTTAATTTCTCCAACCTTTACTGCTGATGCCGATCTATGATGTCCATCAGCAATATATAAATATTCAACGCTGCTAAATAACTCATTTAATTTCACTACTATATCATTATCATCGATTACCCAAACCGTATGTCCATTACCATCCTCTGATATAAAATCATATACTGGTTCATTTTTTATCCATTCATTAATTATATTAGAAATCTCCTTATTTTCTCTATATGTTAAGAAAATTGGACCTGTATGTGCTGAACAATTGTAAACATGATTTATTCTATCTAATTCCTTATCTTCTCTTGTTAATTCATGTTTTTTTATAGTATTATTTGAATACTCATCCACTGATACACATGAAACTAATCCAACTTGACTTCTACTTCCCATACTTTGTCTATAAATATAAAAACATGGTTTATTATCTTGTATATAAAAGCCCTTATCTATCATATTATCTAAATTTTCCCTAGCTTTTAAATATACATTTTTATCATAAATATTTATTGATGGATCTAAATCTATTTCTGCTCTATCTACATGTAAAAATGAATATGGATTATTTTTAACCATCTCTCTAGCTTCCTTAGTATTCATTACATCATATGGTAATGCAGCTATTTTTTCCGCTAATTCCTTCACTGGTCTTAAAGCCTTAAAGGGTCTAATTACTGCCATTTTAATTCCTCCTATTTTTATATCATTAGCTAATTTTAAAGAAGTCTTTAATTATTTCTACCACTTCTTCTCCTATTCTATTTTGTGCTTCTCTTGTTGCTGCTCCAATATGCGGAGTACAACTTACTCTTAAATGATTAATCAAAGCTTTATTTAATGTAGGCTCATCTTCAAATACATCTATTCCAGCACCTGCAACCTTACCACTATTTAAAGCTTCTAAAAGTGAATCTTCATCCACTACTTTTCCTCTAGCACAATTGATTATATAAGCTCCCTCTTTCATAAGTTCTATTTCTTTCTTTCCTATTAAAGAACCCTTTTCTTTATCATAAGGTACATGTAATGATATAAAATCTGATTCCTTTAATAAGTCCTCTAATGATAAATAATCATATTTTAAATTATCTTGTTTTCCAAAAACGTCAGTATAAATTACATTCATTCCTAACGCTTCAGCTTTTACAGCTAATGATCTTCCTATTCTACCCATTCCTATTATTCCTAATGTTTTTCCTCCAATTTCTATACCCTGATACTTCTTCTTGTTCCATTCACCATTTCTCATTGTATAGTTAGAGTCTCCAACAAATCTTGCAACTGCAAGCATATGTGCAATAGCAAGTTCTGCTACTGAATTTGAACTAGCATTAGGAGTATTTTTTACTACTATTCCATTTTTATTAGCATGGATAACATCTATATTATCTATACCAACTCCAGCTCTTATTACTAATTTTAATTTTCCTTTTGCAGCTTTATCTAATATTTCCTTAGTTACCTTTGTTGCAGATCTTACTACTAATGCATCAAAATCCTTTAATACATCTCCTAAAATATCTTTATCATAATATTTTATAACTACTTCAATTCCACTTTTTAATAGTTTATTTACAGCACCTTGTTCAAGACCATCACTTGCTAATATTCTATACATTTTTGTTCCCCCTTTTAAATAAATATATAAGTAAGAGTTTAGAGAGCACCCATTCTCCAAACTCCTTTGTTACTTATAATTTTGCTAAACTACTTATTGCTATTTTAAATCTAAAATTTCATTAATATTTTTTAATAGTTCCTCTATATCCTCCATTGTACAATCTGCCATATGTGCTATTCTAAACGTCTTATCCTTTAAAGCTCCATATCCATTAGATATTTGGAATCCTCTTTCCCCTAGTTCCTTGTTTAAAGCTGATATGTCTATATTTCTAGTATTTTTTATATTAGTTAAAGTATTTGATAAGTAATTTTCATCTGGAAATATCTCAAAATATTTTTTCGCCCATTCCCTAACAACCTTTGCCATCTCCAAATGTCTTGCAAATCTATTCTCTAATCCTTCTTTATTTATAATATAATCTAACTGATAATCTAAGGCATACATATGTGATATTGAAGGTGTTGATGGATATTGATAATTTTTCTTTTGAATATATTTATATAAAGCTAAAAGATCTAAATAAAAACCTCTATTTGGAACCTTTTCTGCTCTTTCTTTAGCTTTTTGTGAAAATGTACATATAGCCATTCCTGGTGGTAATCCTATTGCCTTTTGAGTTGAAGTTATACAAATATCTATTCCCCATTTATCAACTTCAATTTTAGTTCCAGCAGCTGAACTTACTGTATCAACTATAAATACAACATCTGGATATTTTTTAACAACCTCTCCTATTTTATCTACAGGATTCATTACACCGGTAGATGTCTCATTATGCGTTACAGCAATTAAATCATACTTACCAGTTTTTAATGCCTTATCAACCATTTCTGGAGTAACTGCATGTCCCATTTCTACTTCATATAAATCTGCTTCTACATTATTAGAAATAGCCATTTCATACCAACGTTTTCCAAAGGCTCCTACGGAAAATACAGCTGCTCGCTTTGCTGTACAGGATCTTATAGCCCCTTCCATAAGTCCACTTCCAGATGTTGTTGATAATAAAATTTCACTTTCTGTAAAAAATAATTTTCTTAAGTTATCACTAATTCGTCTTTGAATTTCTGAAGCTTCTTTGCTTCTATGCCCTATCATAGGTTTTGCCATCTGATTTAAAACATCTGGCCTTACCTCAACAGGTCCAGGAATAAATAATTTTTTATGCATAAGATATCCCCCTAATAATTTAATTTTACTTATTGCTTATTTATTTAATTTATTGTTAATTCTACTACTTTTTACCAATATAAACAACTATATATTTATATTTTTTAAACTCTTCGTACATTTTTAATTGCTTACATAAGCGGATATAATTATAAATAAAATAATATCTTATTATTCTATGATATTATCTCGATTAATGTCCGTATTTTATAGAAAATCTAATAGACAAAGACCTCTAACTATATTAGCTAGAGGTCTTTTTTTTATTTAGTTTCTGTACTTGTATTATCAGAATTATTTTGTTTTGCTAATAAATCTCTAATTTGAGTTAATAATTCTTCTTCTTTTGATATCTTAACAGTTTCTTCTTCTTTTTTAACTTCTTCTTTTTGTCTATTCATTTTATTTATAACTTTTATCATAACAAATATTGATAATGCTATTATAAGAAAATCTACAACATTTTGAATGAAAATCCCATATGTTAAAATAACCTCTGGTTTACCATCTATAGCTGGTTTTAATACAAAACTTAAATGTTCAAAGTTTACCCCACCTGTTAAAACACCTATACTAGGCATAATTATATCTTTTACTAATGATGATACTATTTTATTAAAGGCACCACCAATAACAACACCCACTGCTAAATCTATTATATTACCCTTCATAGCAAATTCTTTAAATTCATTAATAAACTTTTTTCCTTTTGTCTTCATATATATTTCTCCTTTCGTTAACACTTATACTTTTAATATATAGTATGTTATTCCTCTTACTCTCCAATAATATCCCATTCTCTGTCAAATGTTAATATTGATTCTGTTTCTCTACAATACTTAACACACATGCATTGACCTAGATGTCTTGGACACTTATAACATAAACACCCTGTATCATCTCCATTACAACTTTTTCTTTTAAATTCTGGACAATACTTGCAATTCACTCCATTTCCTGCTGGCATACTATTCTCTCCTCCTAAAATATTATATATGTATATTACTACTAAATTTATAAAAAATACATATTTATTTTTGTAACAGATTTATTATGACCCCATATATTGTTTATATAAGAGGCTTTTCACTCATTAGCAAGTTAAGAAAAACTTCTAACTCCCATCTATATAAACTTAGGGAACTTTAAGTTCCCTATATCTCAAAAAATAAGAGAGATTCAATACCCACCTTGAATCTCTCTTTTAATATTATCAATTATATTTTTAAAGCACTCTATAAAAACATTTTAAATATTACTAAAAATATAACTCCTGGTACTCCTAAAAAACCTGCAATTAATGCTGTTACAGCATTTATTCCTATGTAAAAACCAAGGTATGTTCCAATCCAATTAGCTACATACAAAAGTACTATTCCTATTATTCCATTTAATAAAATCTTTAAAGGCCATTTTAAAAATTTAATTACTAAATATAATAGAACTAATCCTACAAGTGCATATAATATCATTTCTAATTCCATAATTTTCTCCTCCTTTTGTATATTATACTATTTCTCCAAAAATTATATTAATATTTTAATTTATTTTTCTTTTTAGTGATCTTTCTTTGGCAACAGATATTAAGTAATCATATCTAGCTTTTGCCATGTCTTCTGTATGAATTGCTATATCTATAAGTCTAGGGTCGCTTACTGAGTTAAACATAGCTCTTGCTACATCAAGTTCTATTATTGCATCTTCAATCTCAGTTAAAATATCTATATCCTCTTGACTATATCTTTCTTTATGTCCTTCAATATTTTTCATTAATAAATCCATAATTAATTTCTTATCCATATTTTAACCCCTCCATATATTTTTATATTAAAATTATTTCCATATTTCAACAAAAATATACAGCTAGGATTTAACATAGAAAGATTTTTAAAGCAACTTGTCCACCATAGTTTTTTAGACTACATTAGTGGTGCAAAAACTCTAAGTATAGCTCTAATGAAAATATTAGACCATCTAACTTTATAGCAATCCTCTAGTGAAATTTTTTGACACTTTTCTAGCGTTTCTAAAAAGTCCTCTTTAATCTGTAATACAGATTTAGTTTTATATAGAAAAACTCCACACTCAAAATGAAGGTATAAGCTTCTATAGTCCATATTTATAGTTCCTACTACACCAATGCTATCATCTGATACAACTGTTTTAGAATGTATAAATCCTGGAGTATATTCATATACTTTGATTCCAGCCTCTATAAGCTGTGCATAATATGCTCTTGTAATAATATGAGCATACCATTTATCTTCTATATGAGGAGTAACTATTCTAATGTCCACTCCAGATTTTGCTGCTAATGTAAGAGCTGTAACTAATTCATTATCAACTATAAAATACGGTGTATTTATATATACATAATCTTTAGCCTTATTTATAATATTTAAATATACATTTTCTCCTACTGTCTCATCGTCTAACGGACTATCACCATATGGCTGAACATATCCATCGCTTTCAAATGTACTATTATAATCTAAATATGTCTTATACTTTTCATAATCATCTTTTTCATTATTATTAAAATTCCATACTTGTAAAAACATCATAGTAAAATTCCATACTGCCTCACCTTTTATCATAATAGATGCGTCTTTCCAATGTCCAAATCTTACTATTTCATTTATATATTCATCAGCAAGATTTATTCCTCCTGTAAATGCTGTATGTCCATCTATAACTGTTATTTTTCTATGGTCTCTATTATTCATTATTAATGAAAGAAATGGTACAAAGGGATTAAACACTACACATTTAATTCCCTTGCTCTTTAGAGTTTCATTATAATTATATGGTAATGTCTGTAAACATCCCATGTCATCATATATTACTCTAACATCTACACCTTCTTTTACCTTTTGTTCTAGTATTTCTAAAATACTATCCCACATAATACCTTCTTGCATTATAAAATATTCCATAAATATATAACGCTTAGCTTCTCTAAGTTCATCCTTTAGCTTTTCAAAAAATACTTCTCCTGGTGATAAATATTCTGTTTTAGTATTTTTGTATATTGGACTCATTGCATAATCCTTAATATATCTAGCTTGATTTGCAATACACTTATCTTGACCTTTTATCTCATTCAAAATTTTCTCATCTTGAGTTAGTAAATGAGCTGTGTTTTCATAAGTTTGCATAACCTTTTTTCTAAATCTTTTATTAGTTTTACTTCCAGCAAAAAGTAAGTAAAATAATCCCCCAAAAACTGGAACAAGTAAAACTGGTATTGTCCATGCAAGTTTATATGATGGATTATCTTTCCTACTTACTATGTATATAACTACTACTATGCTGATTATAATAAATAAAACATATAAGTATATAAAGGATTCACTTAGCTTCCATATGGCAAAGGTGAGAATTGCTAGTTGAAGTAAAATAAGTAGTCCTACTACTACCATTCTACTAAACATCAATTTAAATAGTTTTCTCATATAACCACCTTTATATTTTAGCTTAATTTATATTTCTTTTCTTCCCTCTAAGGCTTTTGAAAGAGTTACTTCATCTGCATACTCTAAATCTCCACCAACTGGAATTCCTGATGCAATTCTAGTTACCTTAATATCTAATGGTTTTAAAATTCTAGATATATACATAGCTGTAGCTTCGCCCTCTATATTAGGATTTGTAGCTATAATTACCTCTTTTATATCTGCACTCATTCTAGCAACTAGTTCTCTTATTCTTATATCTTGTGGCCCTCTTCCTTGCATAGGTGATAAATTTCCATGCAGTACATGGTAAGCTCCATTATATTCTTTTACTCTTTCCATTGTCATTATATCCTTTGGCTGCTCAACTACACATATTACATCCTTATCTCTATTTGGATTTGCACATATGGCACATGGATCTTTATCTGTAAAGTTTCCACATATTGAACAATACTTTATTGTTCCCCTTGCCTTAACTAAAGCATTGGCAAATTCCCTTACTTCTTCATCTGGAAGGTTTAATATATGTAAAGTCAATCTTTGAGCTGTTTTTTGACCAATACTCGGAAGCTTCGCAAATTCCTCTATTAGCTTCTCTATTGCAACTGGATAAAAATCCATAAAATCATCCTTTCCTACGTAACCCAAAATTACAACTTTTATAAAATTTAGAAAAGGAGAAATTAAATATAGAACTTAGCAAATGCCTTTCTATTTTAATTTCTCCACCTATTAAAACATTCCTGGTATATTCATTCCACCAGTTAATTTACCCATTTTATTTGCAGATTCTTCTTCTGCTTTTCTTAATACTTCATTCACAGCACTAAGAACTAAATCTTCTAACATTTCAACATCGTCAGCATCTACAACTTCTGGCTTTATATTAATTGAAGTAACTTCTTTTTTACCATTTGCCTTAACAACTACAGCTCCGCCTCCTACTGAAACTTCGAACTCTTTTGTTTCAAGGTCCTTTTGCATTTGTTCCATTTCCTTTTGAAGTTTTTGAGCTTGCTTCATTAGGTTATTTATATTTCCTCCCCCAAATCCACCTGGGAATCCTCCTCTTGCCATAAAAACATCCTCCTTTTTTTATACAAAATCTATTTTTTATTATATATTATTTTCTTTGAATTTACTATACTTCTATTCATCCAAAATTTCTACTAATCCATCTCCTAAGGTTTCTAAAAGCATCTCTTCAGTTGATTTTTCATTTTGACTTCCTTCATCAACCTCAAATACCACCTTTATATCTTCTCTAAATATTTCTGCAAAAACCTCATTTATAACTAATCTATACTCTTGCTTTTCTAGCCTATCTTTATTAAATTTAAATTGTTCTTCATATTGAATTGTTACTATTCCATTAGTACAATCAATAGGTTTACCTGTTAGCATTGAGGCATATATAATCATAGCTCTCCTTGCTTTAAATCTTTCCAATATATCTTTCCAAGCTTTTTGTATATCATTTATTGTTACTTTTGAATTTTCATTACCTTTTACTGTGGATTTTTTATTTTGGACTATAGGATTATTTTGTCTTACTTCTAAATCTTTTTTTTCTTGTATATTTTGCTTATTTATCACTTCACCTTGTACGGCACTAACTACCTTAAGGCTTCCATTTTTCAATCCCTCTTCAAGCTTGTTTAATCTTGTTAGCATTACTTCATTAGATGTATCATATTGTATTTTGCACATTTTTATTATAGATAATTCTAAATATAATCTTGCTTGCTTACTTAATTTTGCATTTCCTTCTGCCTCTTGAAGTATTCTTAAACATCTCATAGCTTCTTCCGCTCTTATCTTTGTAGACTGCTCCTTAGTTAAAGCTATATTCTCTTCTGACATATCAAGAACTTCTTCTGGATTATTGGTTACCTTTGCCATAAGCAAATTTCTATAGTGCGCTATTAAGTCTTTTATAAATAAATATATATCTTTACCTGAATAAACCACATCATCTATTATTCCTATACTCTTTTCTATATTTTTTTGAATAATAGCATTGGTTAAGCTAAACAAATGATCATTTGTAACTAATCCTAACATCCCAACTAAAGAATCATATTCTACAGTACCATCTCCCATAGAAATTGCCTGATCTAATATACTTAAAGAGTCTCTCATAGCACCATCTGAAACCCTTGCTATAAGATTTAAACTTTTATCATCAGCATATACACCTTGATCACTTACTATTTTTCTTAATCTTGCAGTAATATCACCATTATTTATTCTTTTAAAGTCAAATCTCTGACATCTTGAGAGAATAGTAATTGGTAGCTTTTGAGGATCTGTCGTAGCTAATATGAATATTACATTTCTAGGCGGTTCTTCTAGTGTCTTTAAAAATGCATTCACTGCACCTGTTGATAACATATGAACTTCATCCATTATATAGACTTTATATTTAGCTTCTTGTGGTGGATATTTAACATCATCTATAATATCTCTTATTTTATCTATACCATTATTTGATGCTGCATCTAATTCCGTTACATCTATAGCTAAACCATCATTTATTTTTCTGCACATATCACATTGGTTACATGGTTCTCCATCTTGAAGATCCAAACAATTTAAAGCCTTTGAAAAAACCTTCGCTGTTGAAGTTTTACCTGTTCCTCTAGTTCCACAAAAAAGATAGGCATGAGCAATTCTATCATTTAATATTTGATTTTTTAAAGTTGTTGTTATGTGTTCTTGACCAACTACATCATAAAAAGTTCTTGGTCTCCACTCTCTATATAAAGCTGTATATCCCATAGCATATCCTTTCATTTTATATTTTTATATTTTTATATTTGCTTAATTAATTATATCACTTTCTATTATAAAATACATTTACAATAACAACTATAATAAAACTAATAACTCCTATCAACTTAAATGAATTTTCTAAGTAAATTTTATCTCCTATATATCCACTTAAAGGGAAAAATAGTATCATCATTAAAGAGAAAAACATACTTTCAACAGAAATAATAGTAGCTCTTTGCTCTGAATTAACCATCAAATTAATTTTATTACTACTTATAGGCTGTAAAATGGCTGTTAAACCATTTATTATAAAAAATATAATTATTGAAATTACACCTTTACTAAATCCAATTAAAATTATTGATATACTTATCAGTATAGAAATAAAAATCCATTCTTTATTTTTAAATACTTTCTCTACTCTTTCACTTATTAATGCACCTAATGATGAAAATACTCCATTTATCAAAAATATTAATGCTATATTTCCCTTAGAATACCCCATATTATAAAAGTATTGCTGACCATAAAAATATACTATGGCTGAAAAAGTATATATAGTTGAAAAGAATAACATTATCTTTAAAAGACTACTATTTCCTCTTAATATATCAATACATTCTTTAAAATGATTTATTATATTTATTTCTTCCCTCTTTTTAATTAAAGATGTCTCCTTAAAATTATAAGCTATTGCTAAAGCACATAATCCAACTAGAAAAGCAACTATATAACTTATAGAAAAGCTTATTTCAGACAACATACCACCTATAAAAACAGCTAATCCTTGTGCTACTTCAATAATTAAATTTAATCTACCATTAACTTTTAAATACTCATTTTCTTTATTAATCTCTTTTAAACTGTCATATATTAAAGCCTCTTCTGAGCCAGAATTTAAATTATATCCCCATGCAGATAATATAAAGCCTATTGCAAAACCAAAAAAAGAATTAGAAAATAACATAATTAAAGCTGAAATTAGAGAAGCTACTCTACCAAAGACAATTGCCTTTTTTCTTCCCAATAAGTCTGCTATTACTCCTGTTGGTACTTCTGAAATAAGTCCCGTAATATGAAATATACTTTCTAAAAAACCTATCTGTACTAAACTCATTCCTTTATGAGCTAAATAAAGTACCCATATTCCTGATGTAATATCAAAGGATGCAAAAAATCTATATAAATAATCTACCTTTATGTTTCTACTTATTTTGTTCATTTTATATTCACTCCAATACATATAATTTTACGTATAATAAAAGGACCCAATTAACTTAGGTCCTATTGGAGTTACCATTATTGCAGGCTAAGAAATACTAACTTGCAATTTCCTACTAAAAAAGGACATGGTAATCCAATTTCTTAAATATATTGCTGTTTTTGAAACTGAACTGCTATTTAAGAATAACTTCTTACTCTTACTTTTAGTAGAAAATATCATAGTAATTCTTCTCCTTTCTAAATATATAATTAAATAATACTATATTTTCCAATTCAAATCAATGCCATAATATTCTAAACTTATTTCACATTTTCTACCAACAATTTTATTTTTTTAATATAACAAATTCATCTAGTAATATAGTAAAATATATTTATCTTTATAATAAAGGAGGTTTAATAATGAGTCTTTATGATAAAAAATATTTATCTTTAGTTGAAGACATATTAGAAAATGGCTACTATGATAATAATAGAACAGGAATGCCTACATATAAATTGCCTCACCAAATAATGCAATTTAATCTCGAAAAAGAATTTCCTATACTAACAACTAAATTTGTAGCATTTAAAACTGCAGTTAAGGAAATGCTATGGATATACAAAGATCAATCAAATGATGTTACAAAACTTCAAGAGCAAAATGTTCACATTTGGGATGAATGGATTGACGAAAATAATACTATTGGTAGAGGATATGGATATCAAATAGCAAAATTCAATCAAGTTGATAAGCTTATAGATGCTTTAAAGAATAATCCTCAAGATAGAAGAATGTTAATGTCTATGTGGAATATTGAAGACCTTCCTCATATGACACTACAACCTTGTTGCTTTATGACTATGTGGGACGTTACAGATGGTAAACTTAATTGTATGTTAATTCAGCGCAGTGGTGACATACCACTTGGTGTACCATTTAATACTACACAATATGCAGTATTAGTTCATCTTATTGCCAAAGTTACAGGGCTTAAGCCTGGATTATTTACTCATGTAATAAATAATGCACATATTTATGAAAATCAAATAGAAGGAATGAAATTGCAACTAACTAGAGCTAATGACGCTTATACAGCTCCTAATCTTTGGATAAATCCTGAAATAACAAACTTCTACGATTTCACTCCTGATGATATAAAACTAGAAAATTATGAATATCATCCTTCAATAAAAATGGAGGTATCTGTTTAATGTTATCAGTTATAGTAGCTACGGCTAATAATAATATTATAGGTGGCGATAATAAACTTCTATGGCATATATCTGAAGATCTTAAAAGATTTAAAGAGATAACTTCAGGAAATACCATAATTATGGGAAGAAAGACCTTCGAGTCTCTTCCTGGTATCTTACCTAATAGAAAACATGTAGTTATTACAAGAGATAAAAATTTTAAAGTTAACTCTAATATGGTGGAAGTATGTTATAACTTGGATGAAGTTTTATCTAAATATAAAAACTCACCTAATGAAGCTTTTATAATTGGTGGTGGTCAAATATACAGAGAATTACTACCTCATGCTAATAAGCTTTATTTAACAAGAGTTTTTAAAGACTTCATTGGAGATACTAAATTTCCTAGTATTGATTTGAATGAATGGAATATTGATTTCAAGTCTGAAGAGAAAATTAACCCTAAAGATGGGCTAAAATATGATTTTATAAATTTAAGTAGATAAGAAAACGAGGGTAGCTCCTAACGGAACTGCCCTCGTTTTCTTGTCCTATTGTATGTTAATCCTATTGAAGAGTAACCTTATTTAATAATAAATTAAAACGGAATTATTATTCCCTTTTTTATTTTTATTATATCATATTATGCCTAAACATTAAAAAAGCCTTTCTTGCAGAGAAAGGTTTAAATAAAAACCGTGCACCTGGCTTTGGCAGTAATTTATAGGCGTTACCTATGCAGTTAGCTCTGGTAAGATTTATCCATGTCACACGCAGTAATCACTTATCGCTGCTTCCTTCCGGACCTGACGAGGTTCATGCACTTACGTCGCATGGGACCCGACCATCAACACCACTTACATAGGGCAGACCCTATAAACTAAAGCCTATGCCAGGAATTCAATCCTGCTATAGCGGATTGCAGGTTACAGGGCACCGCTGACTCCCCATCTAGCACGGCTATGGCGGAGAGAAGGGGATTTGAACCCCTGATAGAGTTGCCCCTATACACGCTTTCCAGGCGTGCTCCTTCGACCACTCGGACATCTCTCCATGCTCTTATTAATATTACTTATTAAAATATATGTTTTTAGAAACTACTATCTTAGTATATTCCATAAAAATTTTTTCATTCCTAAAACAAGTATATTTAAGATACTCACTTATAATAACATATATATTATCTAAATTCAATAAAATATTAATTTCAATGAAAAATCCATGATTATTAAGATTTTAATATCTTATTAATCACGGATTTTTCTATTTACTCTTTTTATATTTTGTAACATAAAATATTAATGCTATTCCACCTATTATACCCAATATACTAACTAATTGAGCTATTCTTAATCCAAAGAACATTAAACTATCAGTTCTTAACCCTTCTATAAAGAATCTTCCTACTGAGTATAATGCCATATAACTTCCTAAAATAACTCCATGTGCTAAATTCTTTTTCTTATATAAAATATATACTAATAAGGCACATACTAATACATTCCAAACTGACTCATATAAAAATGTTGGATGATAATATGTCCCTCCAATATACATTCCCTTCTGAATAAACTCTGGAAATTTACTAATAAATTCAGCTGATACAGGTCCACCATGTGCTTCTTGATTCATAAAGTTTCCCCATCTACCTATTCCTTGTGCTAGTATAACTCCTGGCATTATTATATCTACATATTCTAGGTAATCTATCTTTCTAACCTTTGCAAATATATATCCAGCTATAAGTGCTGCTATAACTCCCCCATGTATAGCAAGTCCACCTTCTCTTATATTTATTACATCCATAAAAGAATGATAGTTTTTATATTCAAAAGCTACATAATATAATCTCGCTCCTACAATAGACGCTGGAAAAACCCAAAGAAATGCATCTATTACAAGATCGTAATTTAGCTCTCTTCTCTTAGCAATTATATATGTTAATGCCATTGCAGCTATAACCCCTAATGAAATTATTATTCCATACCATCTTATTTCTAACCCCAAAAATTCAAATGCTATTGGACTCATTTTCTCATCTCCTTTTATTATTATGTTATGTTTCATTATACTACTATAAACTTGTATATATCAATTTAAAAATTTATTAATATAAAAATAGGTAGAGAATTTTAAAAATCTCTACCTATAATTTAAAAAATATTTATTTTTTAGCTGCTCCAGCTAATGCATTGTTGATTGCTTCTAAAGCACCCTTTGATGAGCTGCTTGCTCCACTTATAGCTTCAACGCCTTCTGTTCCTTGCTTCTTAATTACATCTGGGAACATACTTTCTTTAACTCCATCTACTAGAGTTTGCGTTTCATGATGTTCTACTAATTCTATATCTTTTATCTTTCCTTTTTCAACAGTAACTTCTACTTTTATAGTTCCTGCATTTCCTTTTCCTTCTCCAGTGTAAGTACCGTCAACATACTTTCCACCACCACAGCCAACTAATAAAGTTGCTGCAACTATTGTTGATGCTATTAAAGCTCCTAATTTTTTCATATATATATCCTCCAATTATTACTTCTTTATGAAGTTAGCAGCACTATTTCCTGCTGTTCTTCCATATGCTATTATATCTGCTAATGCATTTCCACCTAATCTATTTGCACCATGAACTCCACCAGTAACTTCACCAGCTGCAAATAATCCAGGTATTGCATCTCCAGTAGTGTTTATAACTTCAGCATTTGTATTTATCTTTACTCCACCCATTGTATGGTGAACTGCTGGTGCTACAGGTATTGCATAGAACTTTCCTTCTTTTAATTCTTTTTTCATTGAAGTTCTTCCAAAGTCAGCATCTTTTCCAGCTGCTACAAATCCATTGTATTTTTCGATTGTTGCTTTTAATGTAGCTCCATCCATATTTAACTTAGTAGCTAAGTCTTCTATGTTTTCTCCTTCAGTAACTAATCCCATATTAAAATATTCTTCTGCTTGTTTTAAGCCTTTTCTTAATCCATCATCAAATACTATATAAGATATTTTATCTGGTTGTGATAATATAGCTTTTGAAACTGCATCTCTTGTATCTAATTCATTAAAGAATCTTTTTCCTTCTTTATTTACTAATATAGCTCCATTTCCTCTTACTGTTTCAGCTATCATTACAGCTTTTTCTGGAACTACTGTTGGATGAGTTTGGATTTCTTTCATATCAACAAAGTCTGCACTTAATTTTTCTAACATTGGTATAGCATCACCAGTTGCTCCATTGTGGTTAGTTGTTGCAAATCCCTTTAAGTTTTCATTGTATTTTACTACTAATTCTGAATTTGCTGAGAATCCACCTGCTGTAACAACTACAGCCTTAGTGTTTATAACATATTCTTTTCCTTCTTTATTAGTAGCTTTAACTCCTGATACTTTTCCTTCTTTATCAAGAACTACTTCTTGAGCTTTATTCCAAAGTCTTACATCAACTTCTTCTTTTTCAGCTGCTTTTTTTAATGTGTCAACTAAGTGAGCTCCTACAGCAGCCCCCCCTGTTGGTCTATGACATCTATCAACAGAAGCTCCTCCCATTCTACCAACATCACTTAAATCTCCACCTAAGCTTGTTATCCAGTCAATTGATCCTTTTGAATCTTCTGCTAATTTTTTAACTAATTCTGGGTTGTTTTTGTTATGTCCACCCTTCATAGTATCATCTATCATAGTTTGAACTGAATCTTTTATTCCTTTTTCTTCTTGGAATTTAGTTTCTGCTCCATTTATACCACTTGATGCTCTGTTAGTATTTCCTCCAACTAAAGGCATCTTTTCTAGTACAACTATATTTTTTACTCCATCTTGTTTAGCTTGTACCGCAGCAGCTAAACCAGCTCCACCGGCTCCTATTATTACCATATCAGCACTTTCTTTGCTGCTACAACCAACAAATGATAAAGTTGGAATAGCAATTACTGCTGACATTACTAAAGCTAATATTTTCTTTTTCATTAATTTGTCCCCCTAAAATTTTTTCTATATTCTATAGGTATCAAAGTATTTTTCTCATAATCAAATTATATTTGTTAATTATTAAACAAACAATATTTTGGTCTTATTGTTTATTTTGGTCTTTTTGGTCTTAAAAAAGAAGTTAAACCTAATGTTTAACTTCATAATAATGAACCGGCCTACCTATTCTCCCATATTCAGGAGTTAATTTTAACCTTTCCTCTTTACTCATATACTCTAAATATCTTCTAACTGTTACCCTTGCCAAGCCTACTCCATCTGCAAGTTCATCTGCTGTAAACTTGTCACTTAAATTATTACTTATGTAGTTCCATATCTGATTATATGTATTTTGGTTTAATCCTTTAGCTAATTCTGTTTCTTCTTTAACTTCTCTAGTTATTCCTCTATTATTTAAAATATACTCATCTATACTTTTTTGATTAACAGTTTGTACTTCTTTCAAGTTAGAATACCTGTTTTTATAAATCTCAAAGGCCTCTTTAAATCTATTGAAGGTGAAAGGCTTGACTAAATAATCTACTACTCCAAATTTAAATGCTTCATCAACAGTTATCAATGAATTATCAGCTGTAATAAGTATAATATCTAAATTAATACTATTTTCCCTTATCCACTTTAATAAATCTAGTCCTTTTCCATCTGGCAAAAAAACATCTAATAAAACTAAGTCAGCTTTGTTATTTTTAATTTTTTCTTTTGCAGAACTTATGCTGTCAGCTTGAGATACTACCTTAAAACCTTGTAATTTCATTAAAAATTTATAGTTGATTTCTCTAACCATTGGATCATCTTCAACTAATATAACTTTAATCACATATACCACCTCCTAACTTAAATTATAATTTTCCATTCAGTTACTTCATCATCAGATTCTAAGAATATTTGTCCATGAATACTATCTACAATTTCTCTTATACTGTATAGTCCTAGACCTCTCTCTCCCTGTTTTGTACTAAATCCTCTTTTAAATATTTCTTCTACTATATTGTCATCTATTTTATTTCCATTATTTCTAACTATTATTTCTAGATTTTCATCCTCTTTAATCTCTAGAAAAATCCACCCATCTCTTCTTCCTTTTAATTCTTCTATTGAATTTTCTAGAAGATTTCCAACAATACAAATTAAATCTTGTATAGTTATATTTTTAGGTTCTTCATTCATATAAGACTTATTACTTAATTCAAAGTCTATTTTTGCCTCTTGTGAAGCATTGTACTTTGCAAATATTATTCCTTGAAGGGATTGATTTCTTATTCTTTTAACTGATTGAGCTACCTCATTTCTTACCTCAGCAGTATCAAATATATATTCTAAAGCCTTATCTGTTTCTTCCAATTGAATAAGACCTGCAATTGTATGTAATTTATTTAAAAACTCATGATTTTGAGCTCTTAAATCCCATGTTAACTCTTTTATTCCTGTTAACTCTTCTGCCATTATAGATACTGTTGTTAAATCCTGAAATGTAACTATTGCCCCTAAAAGTTTTTTACTTTTATCTATTATTGGAGAAAAGTTTGCCATTATTGTTATTCCCTTTGGCAATCTTATTTCTCTATTTAATATAGGTTTTTTATTTTTTAGTGTTTCCGCTAATAATTCTATGATCTTATAATAAACTGTTGAATCATCATCTATTCTAAGTATTTTTTTTGCTCTATCATTTATAAGATTTATTTCACCTAAATTATTTACTGCTATTAGACCATCCTTTATATTATTTATTATAGATTCTTTTTCATCTAAAAGTAATGCTATCTCTTCTGGCTCTAATCCAAAAATAGTTTTCTTTATATTTATCGCTAGTAAGGTTGTACCAATTATCCCCGCTATAATAACTACTATAAAAATTGGTGTCATTTTACCTAAAAATCTACTAAATTCACTTCCTAAATCACCAGAAAGCATTCCAACACAAACTGCACCCACTTGAACTCCATCCTTATATATAGGGGCAAAATATCTTAACGATTTACCTAAATGCCCTATAGATTCTGAAGAATAGCTTGCTCCATATCTTAGAACTTCTGATTCATCTCCTCCGCTAAACCTTAATCCAATATATTCTTTTAATGGATGAGAATATCTTTTACCTTCCATATCAATTACTGTGATAAATAGTAGCCCTGTTTTTAGCCTTAATTTTTCTGTATAATTTTGTATTACTATACTTCCATTTTGCTTATTTAAATTATCTTGAATAAGAGGAACATTTGCAATTAAAGCTGCCGTATCCCTTAGTCTATTAAACATTTGATACCTTATCTCTGCTCTTATATATTTCACCGAAAATACACTTAGTAAACCTATTACGCTAAATAAAATTGCTAAAGTTAAAATTTGAATTTTATTTTTAAGCTTCATTTTTATTTTCATTTTTAGAACACATACCTTCTTTTCTTCTATTATTAAAAAACTGTGTAAGTATTTTGCTACACTTATCATTATAACACCATTTTACATCTACGTACGTGTTGAAAATATTGTAATCTAATAGATTCATAACTGATCCACATGCTCCCATGTCTTTATTAAAGGTTCCTATATATAATTTTGATATTCTACTTTGAGCTATAGCTGATGCACACATTGGACATGGCTCTAGAGTTACATACATTTCTGTACCTGAAAGTCTCCAATTATTTAATTGTTTGCAAGCCTCTTCTATAGCTATTATTTCTGCATGTGCTGTTGGCCTCTTCAAAGTTTCCTTTAAGTTATAGCCTCTTGCTATTACTTCTCCATCCTTAACTATTACTGCCCCTACTGGAATTTCTCCATTTTCATATGCTTTTTTAGCTTCCTCCAATGCTATCTCCATAAAATCCATAATTATAAACTCCTTTAACTGAATAAAAAGATAGAAAACTACGTTTCCTACCTTTTTCTATAAATATTATTATGATTTTTTAAGTGTATATTCTAACCCTTTTTATTCTATTTTTATCTATATCCTCAACGACAAATTTTATATTGTTAAACTTTATTTCTTCTCCATTTTCAGGAAACCTTCCTAGTTCCCCTATTACAAGTCCTCCAACAGAATCAAATTCTTCTGACTCCATGTTAACACCTATTAATTCACCAATATCGTCTAATCTAGCGCTTCCATCAACAATATATTCATCTTCTTTTACAACTTCTATTTCTTTATTTTCATCATCATATTCGTCTTCTATATCTCCAAATACCTCTTCTATTAAGTCCTCAATTGTAACAATTCCAACATTACCACCATATTCATCTAATACAACTGCAATATGATTTCTCGTCTTCTTCATTTCATTAAATAGTTCCTTAATTTTCTTAAATTCAAAGGTATAATAAGGGTCTCTCATATAATCTATAACTTTAAATTCTTCTTTATTTTGAGATGCCATAATTAAGTCCTTAACATTTAATATTCCAACTACATCATCAATAGTTTGATTATAAACTGGTATTCTTGAAAATTGTTCCCTTTGAATAACATCAAATACCTCTTCATAATTTGCATTAACATCTACAGCTATTACATCTACCCTTTGAACCATTACGTCCTTTACTTGAGCATCTGCAAAATCAAAAACATTAAATATCATTTCTTTTTCTACGCCTTCTAGGACCCCTTCTTCTTCACTAACACCAACCATAGTTCTTAACTCTTCTTCTGTTATAAATGGTTCTGACGCTTTTGGGTCTCCTCCTAGCAATCTTATGAATACTCCTGATATTACAGTGAATATAGCAATAAAAGGCCTAAATATTTTAACTATTAAATTAATGGTTTTGCTTACCTTTAAAGCAACTTTTTCTGAATTTTGTTTTGCTATTGATTTTGGTGTTATTTCACCAAAAATTAAAACCAATATGGTCATCACAATAGTAACTATCCCAACACCACTTTCACCTAAAGTTTTTAGTGCTATTGATGTTGCAAGCGCTGATGCTCCTATATTAACTATATTATTCCCTATTAATATGGCTCCTAATAACCTACTAGGATCCTCTGTTAATTTTTCTACTAATTTTGCTCCCTTTACTCCCTCATCTACCATATGCCTAATTCTAATTTTACTTAGCGCCATTAACGCTGTTTCAGACATTGAGAAAAAACCTGACATAACTAATAATATTACTAACAATATTATTTGCCACGTATAACTGTCCAAAAATAATCACACTCCTAATATATTTAATTATAATATTCTATATTATATCATATGTAAAAACTCAATAGTTAAGATTATTTTTAATAAATTAAAAAATTTCAAATAATTTCATATTTTAAACAATTTTCAATTAAATAAAAACTCTCAAACCAAGTATTATCAAGGTTTGAGAGTTTTTTCTGGTATCCCCAACAGGGATCGAACCTGTATCTGTCCCTTAGGAGGGGACTGTTCTATCCATTGAACTATGGAGACATTTAACAAATAAATTTTATAATATTAGAAGGGAATTGTCAATATTCCCCTAATCCCTTATATGCTTATTATATCTCCATTTTCAAATTATATTTAGTTTTCTCTGTCTTTTTAATAATATTAGTTATTCTACTTTTATGTTTCTTTGATTTCATAATCTTTCAGCTTGTCCCACGATTCTATTTTAGAGAACTCTTTATATTTAGAGTTAAATTCAACTATTATCGGAGCTTCGTCTAAATATGGATATTTTTCTATAAGCTCCTTATCAGCATATCTAATTGCTGTAATAGCTAAGGGTAGCTCTTCTCTAAAAATCTTATCTCTAAAAACTGATGCATTTAGTCCTCCGGCTCCGTCTACATGGATGTATAACCTTAAAATATATTTGCCTAAAACTTTGTCCCATCCTCCAAGCACTTCATCTCTCATTGAAGTTACTTTACTCCAATCATAATTAAGACCTATTGACACATATAAGTTAGCTGTTTCATCTGAATGTGTCATTGTGTAATACCTAGGCATGATAGGTCCTACTTCTGTAACGTCATTTTTAAAATCTACAAACAACTTTTCTGGTTTAAATTTTGACACCTAGTTCACCTCTAAAATATTAACTTTTCTTCACTATATGAAATTTCATTCTATATAGTTACTTTTATATAGTGGCAGTTTAGTATATACTTTATTTATGGAATTATTATTTTATATTTGAAAGGATTTGATTTTTATGTTTAGGTCTATTATATGGTATATATTTTTCTTTTTAAGCTTACTTATTAGCATACCTGGTATGATTAAGAGTAAAATGCTTGATAAAAAAGGTTTAAAAAAGGAAAGAGAAGCTCAAGTTCATAAAAGTACTTCAAGGTGGGCTAGATCACTTTTAAAATTAGCCGGAGTAAAAGTAATTGTTCATGGAGCCGAAAATTTACCTAAGGACAGGAATGTTTTATTTATAGGAAATCATCAAGGAAACTTTGATATTCCTATTTATATAAGCCAAATTGATGTTCCAAAAGGATTTATATCTAAAATTGAAGTAAAGAAAATTCCTGGTGTTAGAACTTGGATGGAATATATGCATTGTGTTTTTATGGATAGAAGTAGTATACGAAAATCTGGTGAAGCTATAGTACAAGGTATTAAAAACTTAAAAGAAGGTTATTCATTAGTAATCTTCCCTGAAGGGACAAGAAGCAAATGTGATAAAATGGGCGAATTTAAAGCTGGTAGCTTCAAACTTGCAACAAAATCTAAAGTCCCAATAGTTCCTGTAACAATGAGTGGCTCTTATAAAATTATGGAAGAGAAAAATGGTGCCATAATTAAGCCTGCAACTGTTAATCTTTATATACACCCTATTATTGAAACTGCTAATCTATCTAAAGAGGAGCAAGATGCACTACCTAAAAAGGTTTATTCTATTATCCAAAGTAAATTACCACAATAATAAATACCCTTTAGTTAGTTTTTAAGCTAACTAAAGGGTATTTTAAGCTATGATATTAATATTAAATAATTTCTCTATTCATGGAAAACCTCTATTAAGGTAGCTATATCATTTACATAATACTCATACTTTTTCCCTTGCTTAGAAATTTTAAAAAATCCCAGTGTAACTAAGTAATTTAAATCAGTTCTAGCTGTTTCATATGCAACCTTTGTCCTTTTCTTATAATCTTCAATAGTTATTTTCTTATCCTTAATAACAATAATGCTATTAATAAATTTTAATTGTCTATCCTCTAACTCAATATTATTTTTCTCTATTAATGATTTTAAAATTTTCTTACCATACTTAATGTTAATTTCAATATTTAACTCTTCAATAGATAACTTTATTACTTCAATATAATATTTTATAAAATAAGTTAAATCACCTTCATTATCAGAAATATTTTCTATAGCATTAAAATATTTCTTACTTTGTTCAGTAATAATTTTCATTGGAGAACAATATCTTAGAACTTCATATCCGTTATTAATTAAATATATATAAGATAAAGTTCTAGCCATAAAACCATTAATAAATTCAAAAAGGTTATTATCCAAAATATATTTTTGAATTATTGCTGCCTTAATTATTTTATTACAATTAAAATTACAAATAAAATCAATTAGCTGTTCAAGGTATTCTTTGTTATAGTTTAGGTTATCTTTTCCTACATATTCACCAATATCATTGTATACACTTAATATTAAGCTTTTATTTATTTCGTTGCCATTTTCAAATACTTCAAATAACCTGCTCTTTATATTTTCTACTATCTTTTCCTCATTAAAAATTTCCTTATCTTTCTCTAATTCAAAATTTATATTATTAAACACTTCATCTTTATATGTGTTAAGCTTTATTTTTTCTATATTTTTTCCAGGTATATATCCCATTACTTCACTTTTAACATTTTCATCTATTATGTAAATATTGTTCAACATATCTTTTGTAATATTGTACCAATATTTTATTTTCTCATTATTCTCTAGATTTATCTTATATGAGTCTGCATTTCTTTCCTTTTGTATCATTTCCCATATTTTTTCCAAATCACATTTATCATATATTCTTCTTGAAATTTGTTTTTTGTTAAAATAAAATTTGTTAAATTCTTGTAAAATCTGCTTGTCCATTTTCTCACTCCAAATTGCTACTTCTTTTTTTACTGTATAATTACTTTTATAATACTAATTTAATACTAATAATATATATCTTTATATACTTATTATATATCTAATTAATTACTATATTAATACTTATTTATTAATTTTCAATAAAAATATCATTAAAATAAAAAAGGGAGAGGCAAAAACCTCCTCCTTAATATGTAAATTATTCAAAATTTTATTATTCTATGTTTTTTTATATAATAATATTTTTATCATTATATATTTCTATGTATTTTATTAATTATTTTTAATTTTACAGTTTAACCTCTCCCCTCCTTTATTTTATTCCATATTAAAAATAAAACTAACACTCAGTCTTATTCTTTCTACATCTTTAAATAGTTTAAATTTATAATAACTTTTTTTATTTTATCTTATACTTTATATTTTTATAAAAATTATTAATTTATATAAATTTTTTTATATATTTTTCACTTTATTACATTAATTTACTGTTTAATTTTTATAAATTTTTATTATAGAAAATTCTTTTTCTGCAAATAATAAATTAAATTGTTTCATTAAACGTTTTCTTAAGTGATTATTTAAGAAAATTTAATATTTTATGCAAAATAACTCTATTTTGTTAATAAATAATACGAGCATATTTTCAAAATATAGTGTATACTAAGTTAGTTAATAAAAAATAAAATAATTGAAAATAAATCTACTTTATAAGTATAAATTATTTTTAGTAAAAAAAGAAAGAGGATATTGAATGAACGAAATTAAATTTAGTGACTTAGGGTTAAAGGATACCCTTTTAAAATCTATTAATGAATTAGGTTTTGAAAAACCATCCCAAATACAAGCTGAGGCTATTCCTGTTGCATTAGAAGGACATGATCTTATAGGGCAAGCTCAAACTGGTACAGGTAAAACAGCAGCTTTCGGTTGTGGAATTATAAACCACATATCATCTCAAGACGGACTTAGCGCAATAATATTAGCCCCTACAAGAGAATTAGCTATTCAAGTTAATGATGAATTAACTAGACTATCTAAGTATGACAGATTAAATATACTACCAGTTTACGGTGGAGAGCCTATACAAAATCAAATAAGAGCTCTTAAAAGAAATGTTAATATAGTTGTTGGTACTCCTGGTAGAGTTTTAGATCACATAAAGAGAAAAACACTTTCATTAGATACTGTTAGATTCTTAGTGTTAGATGAAGCTGATGAAATGTTAAACATGGGCTTTATAGATGATTTAGAAGATATCATAAAACAACTTCCTGAAGAAAGACAAACTTTATTATTCTCAGCTACAATGCCAGCTCCTATAAAGAAGTTAGCTAAGCGTTATATGAAAAAAGATGCAAAACACATAGCTATACAAAAATCAGCTATGACAGTATCAAAGATTACTCAAAACTTCTTTGAAATTTCTCATAAGAGTAGATTTGAAGCTCTTTGCAGAATACTTGATTTTGATAATCCATCATCAGCTATAATCTTCTGTAGAACTAAAAAAGGTGTTGATGAGTTAGTTGAAGGTATGCAAGGTAGAGGATATATAGTTGAAGGTATGCATGGAGATATGTCTCAAGCTCACAGACTTAGAACTCTTAAGAAATTTAAAGAAGGATCATTAAACTTTTTAATTGCTACTGATGTTGCTGCAAGAGGAATTGATGTTGAAGGAATAACTCATGTTATAAATTACGACTTACCACAAGACGTTGAAAGTTATGTTCATAGAATTGGTAGAACTGGTAGAGCTAATAGAGAAGGTACTGCTTACTCATTAATATCTCCAAAAGAATATTCAATGCTTAAGCAAATTAAGTCAGTTACTAAGGGAAATATAACTAAGAGAAATGTTCCTACAGTAGAAGAAATATTCTCTAATAAATCACAATCAATGATTTCAGATGTTCATAATATACTACAAGATAGTAATTATGATAAATTTATTCCAGTTGCAGTTGAGTTAAATAAAAAGTTTGATTCAGTTGAAATTATTGCAGCTTTAATGAAAAGCAAATTTAATGATGAATTATTTGCAACTTATACATCAAATGCTTTAGAAGCTCCAAAAGGTGAAGATGTACGCTTATTCTTCTCTATTGGTAGAAGAGATGGAATTAATCCTAAGTCTTTAGTAAACTTTATTAAAGATACTGCTAGAATTAAAGCATCATCAATTGGCGATATAGATATATTAGAAAACTTTGCTTTTGTTAATGTATCTCCTGACGTTAAAGATAAAGTTATGGATACATGTATAGGTCTTAAATTAAACAAAAGAAAAGTAAATATAGAAGTAGCTAATAAAAAGAAAAGATAATAGCTACTTAGCTTAGGTGACTACGTCAGATAAGGGCACTTTGTGCATAGATATGAGCTATTTAATTTGCTCTTTCGGCAGAGAGATTTGCTTTGTAATTAATATTACATATGGTAAAAGATCACCTGCAGTGGAAATTTGATTTAATATCAAAGAATTTTAAGGGAATTATAATATTATTTTATAATTTCCTTTTTATTTTAAAAAATCCCTATAAGCTTTAAATAGTTTAAATCTTATAAGGATTTTTTAAAATTATTATAATTTACACTTCTTTTTTTATCCCCTCATAAAGATACTCTAAATGTTCAGTGTCTACTCCTTCTCTTTTTAGAAGCTTTAGTCTTTCTTCGGCTCTTTGAATTGACTCTTTTGCCTCTTCAAAATCTTTATGATTTATGCAATTACTTGTATATTCTAATAAATAATCTATTTTTAATACTATCTCAGCCAAATCATTTCTATCATCATTAACTAAATCAACTAATAACGTATAAATTTTAGGAGATGTAGTTCTTTTAACACTTCCTAATAAATCATTGTTTTTACTAGTTTTTCTTGACATATATATCACCTCTTTATTATATTAACTTCAATTATAAACTAATATACCATATTGTAAAATATTTTATAGTACCTACTCATATTTTACAATTACCCTCAATACATTTTAAAGTATAAAGGAAATTTAGGAGGTTTATTATTTATGCAAGAATATGTTTGTGTGTCCTGTACTTATATCTATGACCCTGAAATTGGTGATATTAAAAATGAAGTCTACCCTGGAACAAACTTCGAAGACTTGCCAAATGATTGGGTATGCCCAGTATGTGGCGCATGTAAAGATGAATTTGACTTACTTGATGAATAAATGTTTATTCTTATAAAAAACTACTTTAACCAAAAAAGCTTTTATTTAAAATGTATTTGGGGACTTTTAAAATTTAATTCATAAAAATAAGCTAAAATTATTAATAAAAATTTTAGCTTATTTTTTAAATTCATTTAATTATTTGCTAGCTTTAAGTAATTTAAAGTTTCAATAGAAACACTTAAAATTATTTTATCATCTATATTTTCCATACATGAAATATGATTTTTTATATTGTTATAAGCTTTATTAAATGAATTTGAATCATATTTTATTAACTCTTGTGTATCTTTTAAAATATATATTATATCATTTTCCTTTATCTTATCTCTTTTTATAAACATGTGTAATTGATAAATATTAATTACTAAAAGTCTTTTCGGACTTAAATCTATAACATCTTCATTATTATATACAGCTTCATTATTTAATCTTAATCTTTCTTCTATAAGGGATGTTATAAGTAATAAATTTTTCATATTATTATTGACTATTTGTCCATTAATAGAATTGTATATTCCTTTTAACATTTCACTAACTACACCTTTATACATTGCTTTTAAATTCTCATTAGCATAATTAACTTTATACGGTAAAATTAATTTGTTAATTAAAATTGCTATTATAGCTCCTATACAAACAAAAATTATCCTGTTAACTGTTAAAACCTCTGTGTTTCCCATAATCGCAGCCGCCCCTATAGCAGATACCGTAACACATATCATATTATATTTATATTTAGTTATATAACTACTTATATATCCTGTTACCATTAAAATTAAAGTTCTAATTGTAGTACTTTCAAATATACTAAATAAAATTACAATTATAATAGCACCTATAATTGTACCTATCAATCTATCTTTTACCTTATTTTTTGATACCTCATATAATGGAGTTGTTAATGAAAGAATAGTAAATAGCATCCATCTACCTTCAGAAAGCTCAAAGTAATCCATTAAAAATCCACATATAGTTATTCCAAATGCAATCTTTATAGCATATGAAAACTTTATTGATGTAGATTTTAAATTTCTTCTATGAAGTGAAATTTTTTTAAAATTTTCAGGTATTTCTTCAAATTTATTTACTATATTATGCTTTTTATTATCTAAATCTTGAAGCTCTTTTAAAGTATCATTTATAAACTTTATGCTACCTAACATCTGAAGTACTAATAAATCTTCTATATTTTCCTCTTCATATTTATCTAGTAGTTCTTGTAGATCATTGCTTAAATCACTTTTACTATCTTTACTCGTTAGCTTCTCAACAATTTCATTTAAAAATTTTCTTAAACAACAAAATATTTTTTCATTATTTTCAGTATATTTTATTTTATCTAATAGAAAGTTAGCTTTTTCTAAAGCTACAGATAAGTTTAATTTTATTCTTCCCTCTTCAGTTAAGTAAAACTCTTGCTTTCTCTTATCATAAATCATTTTTCTAAATAAGTTAATTGATGATTGTATATTTAAATTAATATTTTCATCTGTTTTATTTTCCTTTATCAAATCAATCTTACTTATCATATTAAGACATATACTTGAAATAATTTTATTTCCGCTTTTAGAAAGTTTATCTTTATTTGCAATTAATTGAGCCGCCATTATTAATAAAGCTCCAACAACTAATGATATTAATCGGATATACATTTTATCTTCACTAACTGGTGCTGTTAATATAAATAAGTATTGAAGTAAAAATGGTACATATAGTGGTTTCTTTAAATCATAACAAAATAAATATCCAATAATAAATACTGTTATAAAATTTATTGGTATTGCTAACCATATATTTAAATTAGCTAAATATGCTGCTATTCCTATAAACAGATTTAAACTTAATAATTTAAAGGTGTTTTTAAATGGAGATAATGTTAAATCATTCTCTAAAAACATTAAAGCCGCAGTAACCGTAGTAACTCCTATTAATGTATTTTCTGCTCCAAATATAGTTTTAAATAAAATTATAAACGATACAATAACCAAAAACATTATTGTCTTTGATACAACTAACTTTTTATTCATACACATTCCTCCCTAATTTTATACCTTTAAAAATATATACAAGAAGCAATTTTACTACACTTAATATTTAAATACAATTGTTAATTGAAACATTAATATTTTATTAATCTATTTGTTTGCCTAATTATTATATGTAAAAATATAAAAACTACTATTAATATAAATTTATAAAATAAAAAGATGCCTAAAAAGACACCATTTTAGATTTTAGCTATATTATTTTATTTATCTGCTAAAAGCTTTTTCAACTTATTTTGAACAAGCCATAATTTCTTTTGTTTTCTGTTATATGCAACTAACCTTGTTTTACTATTTTTATTTTCATCCATCAACTTCTTATATTCTTCATCAGCAATATTTAAAGCATCTTCTATTACTAAAAGTTCCTCTTTAGTAAACATTTAATCGCCTCCAAATTATTAATATTTTATATTTTCTTTATTATTATAACATAAATAACTGCTACTCAACATTTCTACAAATCCAATATATACTTTCCCAAATAAAATATTATTATAATCTAATTAACTTTATAAATATTTTTATTACATAGAAAGTAAATTTTGGTATTGACATGTAAAAGTTATTGATGTATCCTGTATATAACTATTAAGGAAATAAATTCAATGAAGAGAAAAAGTAAGTTTTATTGTTGTTCTACAGAGAGTTGGCATTTTGCTGCAAGCCAATGTTCAAGATATTACTGAAAATCATCTCGGAGAAGTAAAACTGAACTTTATGTGAGTAAGTTTTACCGGAGTCTTTCACCGTTAAAAGAAAAGCGTATTGTTTGATATGTATCTAAGTGCTATAAAGGAGGCTTATTTTATAAGTTTATTTTATAGAATTAGGGTGGTAACGCGGTTAATTCCGTCCCTTATTTTAAGGGACGGTTTTTTTATTTTCAAAAATAGTTGAATTTAGCTGTATTTGAAAAAATTTATACTTAATCTTTTTTCTATCAGTTATCAATTTTTAATTTACAAAGGGGGAAAATACCATGAGTATTGAAGGAGACATAAAAATTACAAATAGCAATGAATAGTAAAATTAATTATTGGGGGAATAAACATGAAAAATTTATCAAAAAAAGATTTAGTACTTGTAAGCTTAATGCTTTTCTCATTATTTTTTGGAGCAGGAAATTTAATATTTCCACCATTTTTAGGACAATCTGCTGGTAACTCTACCTGGATATCTATGGTTGGATTCTTTATAACAGCTGTAGGCTTTCCAGTACTTGGAGTAGTTGCTGTAGCAAAGTCTGGTGGACTATTTAATTTAGCTAAAAGAGTTAATTCAGCTTTTGCAGCAGTATTTACTGCTTTAATATATTTATCAATTGGCCCTGGTTTAGGTATGCCTAGAGCTGGCAGTCTTCCATTCGAAATGGCTGTAGCTCCATATTTACCTGATAGTGTATCAAAAACTCTAGCATTATTTTTATTTACATTAGTATTTTTTTCAGTAGCATATTGGCTATCTCTATCACCTTCAAAGTTAGTAGATAGAATGGGTAAAGTTTTAACACCTACTCTACTAATTTTAATATCACTTATCTTTATATCAGCCTTATTTAGGCCGTTAGGTTCTTACGGCGATGCTACAGGTGAATATCTTGCCTCTCCTTTTGTTAAAGGATTTTTAGATGGATATTTAACAATGGATACAATTGCAGCCTTAAACTTTGGCATAGTAATTTCAATTGCAATAAAATCAAGAGGTGTAGATGATGAAAAATCTGTTATATCATCTTCTATAAAAGCAGGAGTTATTGCTGGAGCATTATTAGTTGTAATTTATTCAATGTTAGCTCATTTAGGTGCAACTAGTGGTGGAAGATTTGGTGCAACTGAAAATGGGGCTCAAACTTTAACAAATGTTATGGCTTATGTCTTTGGAAAACCTGGTGCTATTTTACTTGCATTAGTCTTTACTTTAGCTTGTTTAACTACAGCTGTAGGACTTATAACTTCATGCAGCCAATACTTTGTAACTTTAAGTAAAAAAATCCCTTATAAAAACTGGGTTAGAATATTAGTACTTTCAAGTATGACTCTTGCTAATATGGGATTAACAAAAATTCTTGTAATTTCAGTACCTATATTAAATGCAATCTATCCAATAGCTATTATGCTTATTGTACTTGGAATATTAAATAATTTATTTAAAGGAAATTCTACTGTATATGGATTAACAATATTATTCACAGCTATAGTTAGTATTGTAGATGCCTTAGGACAAGTTGGAATCAATTTAGGTTTTGTAACAAATATGTTTAGTAAACTTCCTCTATATTCTCAAGGATTAGGTTGGCTACTTCCTGCACTTTTTGGGATGGTTTTAGGATTTATTTTTAGCTTAGTAAAAGAAAAATCAACATATACTAAATTAGATGCTAATTTAGATTAAATAAAAAATAGGTCAGTGTATTTTAAACACTGACCTATTTTAATATATTATTCTAAAAACATTTTTAAATCGTCTTCTACATTTGTTATACCACCAATTCCAAAGTTTTCAACTAATACCTTAGCTACATTTGGAGAAAGGAATGCTGGTAATGTTGGTCCTAAGTGAATATTCTTTACGCCTAAGTATAATAATGATAGTAATACTATAACAGCTTTTTGTTCGTACCATGCAATATTAAATGCTATTGGTAATTCATTTATATCTTGTAATTCAAATACTTCTTTTAACTTTAATGCTATTAATGCTAATGAGTATGAATCATTACATTGACCAGCATCTAAAACTCTTGGAATTCCATTTATATCACCTAAAGGTAACTTATTATATTTATATTTAGCACATCCTGCTGTTAATATAACTGTGTCTTGTGGTAATGCTTTTGCAAATTCAGTATAATAATCTCTTGACTTCGCTCTTCCATCACATCCTGCCATTACAAAGAACTTTTTAATAGCACCTGTTTTAACAGCTTCTACTACTTGATCTGCTAAAGCAAATACTTGATTATGAGCAAATCCTCCGATTATTTCTCCTTTTTCAATTTCTATAGGAGCTTGACATTTTTTAGCATGTTCAATTATAACTGAGAAGTCTTTGCTATCTTCTGATTCTCCCTTTATATGTGTACATCCAACAAATCCTGCTGCTCCAGTAGTATATAACCTGTCTTTATAACTAGCTTTTGGCGGTACTATACAGTTTGTAGTCATTAATATTGGTCCATTAAAGCTTTCAAACTCTTCTTTTTGTTTCCACCAAGCATTTCCATAGTTTCCTGCAAAATTAGAATACTTTTTAAATGCTGGATAATAGTGAGCTGGTAGCATTTCTGAATGAGTATAAACGTCTACCCCTGTTCCTTCTGTTTGCTTTAATAACATTTCTAAATCTTTTAAATCATGTCCTGATACTAATATACCTGGGTTGTTTCTAACACCTATATTAACTTTAGTTATTTCAGGATTTCCATAAGTTCCTGTATTTGCAGAATCAAGTAAAGCCATTCCATCTACTCCAACTTTTCCCGTCTCTAAAGTTAAAGCTATTAATTCATCTATTGTTAATGTATCATCTAAAGTCTTAGATAATGTGCTTTGCATAAATGCATTTACTTTTTCATCATCATATCCTAGTGCATTGGCATGTTTCATATATGCTGACATACCCTTTAGTCCATATATTATAAGTTCTCTTAAGCTTTTTATATCTTCATCTTTAGTAGCTAGCACACCTACCTTAGTTGATTTTGCGTCCATTTCTTCCTTTGATTCTGTATTCCATAAAGCTGCTTCTGATAAATTTTCCTTATTTTTTAATTTTCCTATTAATTCCTCTTTAGTGCTTAAAGTTAATTTAACTCTTTCATAGAATATATCATCATCAAAATTTGCATTTGTTATTGTTGTAAATAAATTTATAGTTATTAGGCTATTTACTTCTTGAGATATAGTAAAACCTTCAGCCCTAAGTCTTGTTGTAACCTCACTTAATCCTTTAGTTGTATATATTAATAAGTCTTGCATTCTAGCTAAATCTGGTGATTTTCCACATACTCCAAAGCTTGTACATCCTGTGCATCCAGCAGTTTCTTGGCATTGGAAACAAAACATTTTATTTTCCATATCTATTCCTCCAAAATAATTTTTTAAACTTTATGTGTTTATATTAACTTATTATCAATTATCAGTCCGTAACATACGTTACATAATTTATTAAAATAAATAAAAAAAAATGAATTTAAGCAAATACCCTATTATAGCTATATATTTGTATTCTTTTTACCTTTAACTTAAATACTTTACAAATATATCTTATATATTGAACCTTTTTTTAATTATATATATAGTATATTTCATACTAACACGCTAATTTAAGGGAGTTTATTATATGAAAAAAGCACTAACATATGGAATAATATCATCAATATTTTTTGCTTTTACATTTGTACTTAATAGCAGTATGAATCTTTTAGGTGGTAGTCTCCCTACCATTATGGGATTTATAGGATTATTCTTCATTATTCTTGGTATGATTCTAAATAGTTTAATTAGTTCTAAAACAAATTAAAAAAAGTGCTAATCTTATAAAAAGATCTAGCACTTTTTTCTGCTTCTATATTCTTATTAAATAAAAGAGTAAACTAACCACTCTTTTAATTATTAAAGTTTTCCTATTAAATCTAAGCTAGGTGTTAATGTTTCTTTACCTGGTTGCCATTTAGCTGGACATACTTGATCTCCATGTTTAGCAACAAATTGAGCTGCTTGAACCTTTCTTAATAGCTCTTCTGCATTTCTTCCTATTCCATTATCATGTATTTCATAAGCTTTAATTTCACCTTCTGGATTAATTACAAAAGATCCCCTTAAAGCTACCCCTTCTTCTTCAATCATAACTTCAAAATCTCTAGCTAACTTACCTGTTGGATCTGCTAACATTGGATATTTAATTTTTGCTATTGTTTCTGAAGCATCTGCCCACGCTTTATGAACAAAGTGAGTGTCAGTTGATATTGAATAAACTTCACACCCCACTTCTTTAAATTTTTCATAGTTATCAGCTAATTCATCTAATTCTGTAGGGCATACAAATGTAAAATCTGCTGGATAAAATACAAATACTGACCATTGTCCTTTTAAAGAATCTAATGTTATTTCTTTAAAATCTCCATTTTGATATGCTTGAACCTTAAAATCTGAAACTTTTTTATTTATTAATGACATATAATCACTCTCCTTAAATTATTAATGATAATAATTATCATTATCTTTTATTAGTATTAATAATAATTATTATTTAGTAGTTTGTCAACTCATTAAGGAAAATTTTTATAATCCACCGCAAAAAAATAGAAACTATTATATTCAATTGAATACATTAGTTTCTATTTTCTATATTCCAACTATAGGCTGACTTGTACTTCTTCTATAAAATTCTTGTGTTGCTTGAAGACCATATATACTAGATATGATTCCTAATACATTTGCTATGTTAATTTTTATATTAGGCTCTAGAGAATACTTAAGTTCACCATTTAAGTACTTCTCGTATAAATCATTATATCTACTAAATCCTAATTCAGTAAATACTACTTGTACCAATAAGGCAATATAAGCTGATTGTAGCGCAGGAAGATCTGGATTTGGTATTTTTTCTTCTTCTTCAGTATATTTACTATAAACAAGTTGAATACTTTCTTCTGTTGATATATATGCTAAAATATTAGCTATAATCCCTAAAACTTGAGCCTTAAGCTGTATATCTAACAAGTTTAACTCCCTTAAATCACTTTCGCTAATAGTTGTGCTATTAGCGCTTTCACTATTTGTATTATTAGTACTACTTTTACTGTCATCTTTATAATTTGTTTTATTTTCTTTTTTTGAATAATTTCTATCTTTATTCCTATTGTTTTTCTTTCCTGATTTTTTTCGCTTCACCACATTCCTCCCCCCTCATTTTATACTATGAGGTGAGATTTTCTTTGTGAAAAACTTTTAATTTATAATAATTTTTCAAAGGCAATTCTTTTACTCTTATCTTCTAAATATATTACTCCACAATATTTAAAATCATTTTTTTTAAGTAAATTTTGCATAGAGATATTATCTTCATGGGTATCTACTTTTATACTATTAAAATCTTTACTTAAGCAAAGTTTCTCTATGTTTTTTATTATCTCAGTAGATATTCCCATTCTCTTATACTTATTATCAACCGCTATCCTATGAATAACTGCATACTTATCATTACTAATCCATTCTCCATCATAAATAGAATTATATGTACTTTCTCCATCAAAAGATAATGCTACTGTAGCTATAATTTTATTACCTTTTAATAATACATAACTAATTCCATTTTCTATATCATTACTTATAGTTTCAGAATTAGGATAATTATTTTGCCATTGATCAACACCATTTTCTTTAAAATAATTCTGTGCTTGTTTTATAATTCTCATTATATTATCAATATCTTTTTTTAAAGCTTTTCTAAATTCCACTTTACCCTCCTACTACAACAAAAAAATAGTAGCTTTTAATATTATTTAAAGCTACTATTATCAATCACTTATAGTTTTTTAACAAATTCAGATTTTAATTTCATAGCTCCAAATCCATCAATTTTACAATCAATATTATGATCACCATCAACTAAACGTATATTTTTTACCTTTGTACCTTGCTTTAAAGGTGTAGAACTTCCCTTTACTTTTAGGTCCTTTATTATAGTTACAGTATCACCATCATTTAATATATTTCCATTTGAATCTTTAACAATTTTTTCGTCTTCATTAATTTCATTATCTGCTACTAAAGTCCATTCATATGCACACTCTGGGCAGATTAATAAGCTTCCATCTTCATAAGTATATTCTGAATTACATTTTGGACAGTTTGGTAAATTAACCATAATTTCATTTCCTCCATTCGTTATTATTAATTCCATGCTTAAGAATTATTTTTAATTTCTTTTATAAATTTTATACTAATATAATTTGTTAGATAAATTTTACAAATATCTATAAGTAAATCCCTATATGCTTATATACTATCATAATCCCTTAATCTTGACAAACCTTAGAATAAAGGTGTCTTAACTCTATTTTTTTATTTATTTTCAATTTATTAAACCAAAAAACCTATAAAGCATACTTTTTATAAGTATCTACTTTATAGGTTGTATTTTAAATACATACTTTTTTTATTATACGATAGTTTCCTTTTCTTTCTTATCAAGAATATTAACTATTATAGAAATAGTAACTGCTAATAGTGTTACTGTAACCCACGCAAACCCATCATTTGAAAATGGTAAAAATTCAAATAACCCATTAAGTCCTGTTACTCCAAATTGTGTGCGAAGCACATCTAATATAGATATTAAAAGTGTTGTATATACTGTAATTTTATAAGTTTTACTATCCTTTACTCCAATTACATTAAATATTATTAAAACTATGTGTACTGGGTAAAAAATCATAAGTATCGGTATTGCAAGTTTTATTATACTACCAATTCCTGCATTTGAAATAATTGCAGATGCTACACAAATTATACTAACTACAACTCCATATTTTATATTTAAAAGTTTTGAGAAAAACTCTGCTACCATAGCTGTTAATCCTATAGAAGTTGTTATACACGCAGCTGCAATAGCTATTCCAAGAGCAAGTTGTCCAAATTTTCCAAGAACTAAGTTAGAAATTCCTATCGTTAACTCTGTTTGGCTAACTCCTTCTGGAAAATATCCTGCAAGTGCAGCTCCTAAATATAATAATCCACCATAAATAAATACAAATCCAACACTTGATATAATACTTGCTCTATTTAATATGCTCTTTCTTTCATCTTGATTTTTATAACCTAAAGTTATTATTGCATTAATTGCTATTACTGCTACAAGAGGAGCCCCCAAAGCATCCATAGGTTGATATCCATTTATAAATCCACTGGTAAAACTATTTACCGTTCCATCTCTAAATATATGTTCTGTAAAAAACACACCTTTAATTATAAGTATTGAAAGAATAACTAAAATAACTGGTGTTAAAATTTTTCCTACATATTCAACAATTTTACTTGGACGTAAAGTCAATATAAGTGTTATTGTAAAAAATATAATTGAGAAAATTAATGGATTTATTTTATCTCCTATGTTAGGTAATATTCCCATCTCATAAGTTGTAGCCCCGGTCCTCGGTATTGCTACAATTGGACCTAAACATATAAGTATTAATGCTGTATATATATTAGTAAATTTACTTCCTATTTTTTCTCCAAACTTTTCTAAAGAACCTGCTTTATTAAGAGCTAAAATTCCAAGAAGAGGTAAACCTATTCCAGAAATAAAAAAACCTAATAACGCTAAAAACCAATTGCTACCCGCATTAAATCCTATCTCTGGTGGGAAAATTAAGTTACCAGCTCCAAAAAATATTGCTAATATTGTGAATCCTACTGCTATGAAATCAATTTTTTTCTTCATATTCATATCTCCTGTACTACTATTAATTTTATTAACTTTACCTGTCCTACTATACTTTCTATGTCTGATATTTTATCATGCAAATTAACAATATGTAAATAACAATATTGTTATTTTTAATATATTATGAATTTTTTCACAATAATTTTTATAATATAAAAAAATAAGGAGTTTTTATTATTAATATTTTTCTTCTATAAGAACTTGAATTTGACAACTATATGAATTTGTATTAAAAAAATCATTAAATAAATCTACTTCAATAAATCTTTTAGCTCTCAAACTATTTTCTTCTAAATAACTAAATACTTTTTCCCAATGCTCTTCTTCATTTTCCTTACTATATGATAGAGTTAAATACTTTCCAAGTGGTAATATTTTTATATTATTCTCATCTTCTAAATTATGTTCTCCTTTAATCCCATTAAAAACATATTTAGGCTCTATATTACCATCTAAATTAATATCATATATTATTCCTCGCTCCATAGATACTTGTAAGTTTTTCTCTTTAATTATTTTCTCTAAATTTGAATAATAAAGTAACTCTTTTAGGCTACCTACTTCTTTACATGGTACTACAATTACATACCTCTGCTCAAAATTTTTAATATCTATTTCATTATTCCTTACTATATCTTTAGAACACTCTACACTCCTATTTAACATATCAATATTTTTAATTATTTCTCTCATTTTATTTATATTTTCTTCTGCTTCACTTTTCTTTAATTTTAAAAAATCTAATAGCTTATCTGTATCACGTTCTTTGAAGATTTCTTGAAGTTCAATTATACTAGTTCCTAAAGCCCTACATCCTTTTATAATATCTATATAAATAAACTGATCTATTGAATAATATCTATAACCGGTTTCCTCATCAATATAACTTGGAATAAGAATGCCCATTTTATGATAATATCTTAAAGCTTTTATTGTAATTTCTTTAATTTTAGAAACCTCTCCAATAGAGAATAAATTTTTCATTATAATCACTTCCTTTATATTTTATCCTAAAACACTCTTGACTCTCCCTTTAGAGGAGACATTATTATCATTATAACAAAATAATAAATTTTCTCATATGAAAGGATAGTGTATAAAAATGAATAAAGTTATATATAGAGATTTAGTTAAAGATGATTATAATCATGTTAAGGAGTTAATTGGAGAAGCATTTGGATTCAATGAATTTATTAAAGATAAGAAATTTTTAGATTTAATATTAAATATTTATCTACAAGATTGTATTTTAGCAAGTTCATTTAGTAAGGTAGCAGAAAAAAATAATACAGTAATAGGTTTTATTTTAGGTGATGCAAAAAAAGATAAAAATCATTTAAGAAAGCCTCATAATATTCTAAGTATTGTTCTTACTGGACTTAAAATATTTTTATCTAGCAAAGAAAATAAAACATCACTTAAAGAATTTTCAAAAATTAATGATGCTTATAAAGAAATTATACAAGGTAAAAAAGATAACTTCCAAGGTTGTATACAGCTATTTATTGTCTCTAAGGAATCTAGAGGACTTGGTGTTGGAAAAGCTCTTATCACTCATTTATCTAATTATATGAGAAGTATGAATGTAAAATCTCTATATCTATATACAGACACTAGATGTAACTATGGCTTTTATGATAGTCAAAATTTTAAACGTCTAAATGAAAAAGAAATCTACTTTAATTCAGTTAAATCAAAACTTAATGTATTTCTATACGGTTATAATTTTTAATTAACACTAAAAATAAATTATTAAAGGTAATAACTCATCTCATTTAGTTATTACCTTTAATATAAGCTTATCTATATATAATTAATTTTTCCATATAGAATTATCATTATAATAATTTATTCCTAAGTTTTTCATTCTTTCCCCTTGTTTTTCTAATCTAATCTTATATTCATTCCAATTTCTAGCCTCTTTAGGTGTCCATCCTATTTCAGAATAACCTAATAATCTTGGATATATCATATAATCCATTTCCTTTATATTAGTAATAGTTTCTGTCCACAAGGGTGCCTCTATACCTAAAATTAATTCCTTTGGAGCATACTCAGTAGGATCCCAATTATATGCATCTTCTACTGAAATGTATCCTGCCCAATTTAATCCATATGGTGTACTCTCATTATATTTCATATCTAAATATGCTTTTTTTGCAATTGATATAATTATTTTCATATCTTTTTCTCTAGCTGCTTCATTTGAATCCTTCCAATTTTGCAAAACTACACTTGAATTTATTTCTGGAGCTGTATCAATTGGATCCCAACCCATTGGTGTTTTTCCATACTTCTCAACTATTTTAGATACCCTTCCTACAAAATAATCATAATCTGCCTTTTTAGTGCTATCTGCCTCATCTCCGCCTATATGAATATATTTTGAAGGAGATATTTCTGAAACTTCTTTAATTACATCATCAATAAATTCATACGTCTTTTCACTATGAGTCATAAAAGTACTAAATCCTACATTTGTACCTGTATATAAAGGCTTTCTTTTACCATCTGGATTTAGAAATCCATATGAAGCTAATGCTGCATTACTATGACCTGGCATATCAAACTCAGGAATTACTTCTATATATCTATCAGCTGCATATTTAACTAAATCTTTAAACTCTTCTTGAGTATAATATCCACCTGGTCCTCCACCAACTTCCGTACTTCCTCCTATAAGAGTTAAATCTGGCCATTTTTTTATTTCTAAACGCCATCCCTGATCATCACTAAGATGTAAATGAAGTCTATTTATTTTATATAAAGCTGCATAGTCTATTTGACGTTTAATTTCATCTACAGTAAAAAAATGTCTAGCAACATCAATCATTAATCCTCTATAATCATATTCTGGCTTATCATCTATAGTTAAAACTGGAATATTCCATTCTACACCAGAAACCACAGTACTTTTTTCAATTTCTGGAGGTAATAATTGTCTTAATGTTTGCACTCCCCTTGATAGTCCCTCTGGTTTATATGCTATAATTTTAACACTTTCAGAAGTTGTTATTATTTTATAACCTTCACTACCTTTCCCCTCTTCTGCTCCTATAGTAGTCAAATAAATATTACCTGATGAAGTACTCTCTCCTTTAATAATATTTAACTCAAAACCTGTTGAATTTTTTAATTTTTCTTTTAAAAATTCTGCAACTTTAATTATTTCTTCTGTTTCTTTTTCAGTATTTCCCTTTACATAAATTGATGTGTCCTTTTTAAGAGTAAACTTACCTTTGCCCTTTTCATAACTTACTGGCTTTGGAATAATATCACTACTACTCTCCTCTATGAAAACTGACTTTTCCTTATTATTTTCTTTAAAAATTATCACAAATGAAGCTATTACCAATGTTGTCAATGTTATCATTTTCCACATAGAAGCTCCCTTTATATTAAATTTCTGCGTCATTTTTTATCTCCTTATATATTTTTGAAATAAATAATTAATTATATAATAATATTTAAAGTTTATTTAATTCATAATGAATGTAATTTAAATACTTTTATCATATATAATTTTTACTTCTTATATATAAGTATTAGCTATTTTTATTTGTATATACTTATTTACACATTGCCTACTTAATATTACTTATACTATCTTATATGAAATATTTATCTCATATAAAATTATTCCTATTATTACTTATTTTAGCATCTTAAGGTTTATTATTTATTGAATTATTTTAATAGTTTAACTGTTAAATATTAATAATATTTTAGTCTATATAATTTAATTTCTTTAAAGCGTATATTAAAAACTCTTCTGCTAAGCTCTCACTTTTAATATATTTAACTGCATCTTTAAATGTAAACCACTGAGTTTTATCAATTTCATTATTAATTTTGCTTAAATCTTCACTATCTACTGTGCAAATAAAATTACACATTAGTGTGTTTGTTCTTTCAAAATATCTACTTTTCATATATTGATAGTCTTTAACCTCAAGACCTATTTCTTCCTTTACTTCTCTTACTAAGGTTTGCTCGGAATCCTCCCCCTTATTGATATACCCTGCAACAAGTATATTATCTACTCTTCCATATTGCTGTATAAGTAATACCTTGTTTTTATCTGGGTTCAAAATAATTACACTTATAGCTGAACTAAATGTAGGAAAATGAAATTTTTCACATATATTACAGTATGGAATTTCCCCTTCATCATTACATTTCTTATTTATTAATTTAGTTCCACATTCAAAACAATAATTCATTTTGTTACTCCTCTTATGTAATTTTATTTATAATTTTATTAGATGCTTACTTTTTTATATTATAATAATGTAAAAAATCTAGAATAGCACCAATCCAATAATAACATAAATAAAATCGTCTAAAAATACATTTTTTTAGTCTCTTCAATATGCCAATATTAAATTTACAATTATATTATCATTAAAAATATATGAAAAAAGGTAGATTAGTTAAACAACTAATCTACCTTAAAAGCTAACTATATTAAACAGCGAATACTCCGAAGAATCCTCCAATAATACCAATTACAAGTAAAAGACATATACATGCAACAGGACTCCACTTTCTCTTTTTAATTAAAACATATAGCATTAATGTTAAAAGTAAAGGAATCATTTTTGGCATTACACCATCTAATATTTTTTGAATATTGATTGGAGCGTCACCATTTGCTATTTCTATTGCTAATGATGTTGCACCATAGTTAGAAGTTAAAGCACCAACTATGAATACTCCTAGCATAGATGCTGAACGAGTAAATTCTTTAGCATTTTGAGTTAATATATCAATTGCCTTAGAACCTAAGTTGTAAGACCAGTGCATTAACCAATATCTTACTAAGAATTGAACAGCATTAAATATTAATAAGAATAGTATTGGTCCAGCTAAAGAACCACCTATAGCCATATTAGCTGTAATACCAGCTGTAATAGGTACTAATGTGTACCAGAAAATAGCATCTCCTATTCCACCTAAAGGTCCCATTGCAGCAACACGGACAGCACGTATTGTAGCTGTATCTGCCTTTTGTTGCTCTAAAGATAATACTATACCCATAACAAATGTTACAAGGAATGGATGAGTATTAAAGAACTCTAAATTATGTTTCATAGATTTTGAAAGGTCATCTTTATTAGCATGGATTTTCTTTAATCCAGGTAATATCCCATATAGCCATCCAGCAGCTTGCATTCTTTCATAGTTAAATGAAGCTTGTAAGAATAATGAACGCCAAACCATTTGATTTAAAGTTTTCTTATCAAGTTGTTTAGCAGGAGTCAAGTCTCTATATTGAGTAGTATTAGATTCCATCTTCGTCATCTCCTCCTCTCGCTACTTCAGCTGTACAAGTTTTAATTTTTACATTAGTTTGGAAGTCGTAAACAGCTACGGCTATTCCAATAAGCGCAATTATTAATAATGCAGAACCAGATAAAGCTTCTATGCTTCCTATAATAGTTGCAAGGGCAAATCCTGCAAAGTAAATTCCCCATAGGTCTTTTGATAACATAATACGTAATAAAATTGCAAATCCAACATAACGCATCATTCCACCTGCCGCGCTAAGTCCATTCATAAACCATTTATACTCATTTGATAAATTTGATAGTGTCTCACCTACAACACTACCTCCTATTAATCCAATAACAACTACAATTGCAAAAAATAATCCTAAAGCAGCCATTGCTAAATAATTAAGTCTTTCAATTCCTTTTGTATCAGCTGATTCAGCATATTTATCAGCTGTAGACATTAAAGGTGACATAATTGTAAATAATAAAGTAACACAATATTGTCCTATTAAAGAGAATGGAACAGCTAGTCCAACAGCTGCAGCTGGATCTAACTTTGAAGATACGGCAAATACAACTGCCATAATTCCACCAATAACAGCATTTGGTGGTTGAGCTCCTCCAACTGGCATGTTTCCGATTGTCATTAATTGATAAGTACCACCTACAATAAGTCCAGTTTGTAAATCCCCAAGAATTGCACCAACAATTGCACCAGATACAATTGGTTGATATAATGACTCTAAGAAACTAAATTGGTCAATACCTGCAATAAATGCAAATAACGCAACCAATAGAATTTGTACAATATTAAAATCCATGTAGCATTCCCCTTTCCCATTATTTTACTTGAAAATCTTTTCAATATTTTCTGAATTTTCAGTAGGAACTCTTCTTATTTCAAGTTCTACTCCTAATTCCTTTAGTTTTCTGAACGCTTCTACGTCCTTATCATCTACTGCAACTGATCCAGCAACTTGTCTCTTACCTTGAGCCATATGCATATTTCCAATGTTAACTTTTTTAATTGGAACTCCACCTTCAACAAGCCTTAAAACATCAGTAGGAGTTTCACAAACAATGAAAATAAGTTGCTTAGCACTAGCCTTATGAATTGTGCTTATAGTTTTTTCTATTGTCCAATAACGAGTTGCTGCATAAGCTGGTGCTGCCATATCCATTAGTCCTTGTCTAAGCTTATCATCAGCTACAACGTCATTTGCAACTAGAATTAGATTTGCACCAATAGAACTGCACCATTGTGTTGCAACTTGTCCATGGATTAATCTATTATCTATTCTAGTTAAAATAATATTTGGCATATTTTCACCTCCCTTCAAGTATTTTGTTAAAAAGTTATTAACTCTTTAATAATTATTATAAATGTAACAAAAAATGTAATATTTACACTTTTTAGTATTTATTTTATTATTTTCAACAACGTTTACAACCAGATATAATTATCAAATATTATACCTATTATTTTAAATATCAACTTAATTTATTTATGTGCCTATATTTCTATATCTATTTATATTTTTATTAAGATATTACAAAAATATAATATTAGTATATATGAACATTTTGTAAACATACTATAAATCTATATTTATTGAATATACATTTTTATGGTAACATATTTATTAATAGTAAAATTATTTTTTATTTGTTAAATATTTCAATTTATTTTGAAATATAATTAATTTAAATATTGGAGAGAGAGGTTATTTATTATGTATGATAAAACATCAAGTGCTCAATTTAGAAAATACGGTTCTATTTATGATGAAAATAAAGATATGACTAATGATGATTTAATACAGAAAAATGTTGTAACTAGTGATAGAGTTATTTCAAGCCTATATAACTTTTCAGAACCAGTTTGTATAGAAGTTATAGATGGAATGGCATCTATATTAATAAGTGATTCAAATACTGGAGATTTTAAACTTTTTACTATCCATAGGAACTTAAAAATCAAAGCTAATATGTATTTTAATATAGTTTCTATGACAGATCAGACATCATTTAATTTAATAATTCCATTTAACTATAACCTTAAAATTGAATTTTTAAATCCTCCTTATGTTTATAATCGGATTCTACCAACTATAAATATTCCTGAAATAATGGCTTATTATTACACTATTAAAAGTCCCAATTATAAGTTTAAAGGAGAAAGCCATAATTTATATGAATTAACTTTTGTTGATAATGGAACTTTAAATACATCAATTGATAATGTAGATTATACATTAAACCCTTCTGATTTAATTGTTTATGGTAAGAATCAATTTCATACTCAATCAGTAAATAATGACTCTTCATGTTCTTATTTAACTGTTATGTTTGATATGGAATGTGGTGATGATAGCTTAATTTGTAATAAGGTTTTCCACTGTAGAAAAGAACTTTATAAGGTTATAAGAACTTTTGCCCAAAATATATCATTAACAATTCCGTATTCAGAAAATTTAATTTTAAGTAACTTTCATGAGATTATTATTAGATTATTTCAATATGATTATTTAGATGCTGATGACTCAAAGCTTCCTACTGAGTCTCAACAACATTTTCAAGATGAATTGCTAGATAAAATACTTGATTATATTGATAAAATGATTTGTGAACCAATTACTATAACTGATCTTTGTAGTAAATTTTCAGTGTCACGGTCTTCACTACAAACATTATTTAAAAACAACTTAAATACATCACCTAAAAAATATATTAATGAGCTAAAATTAGCTAAAAGTAAACAATTAATAAAGGAAAATAAATATACTATTAGCGAAATAGCCTTTATGTTAGGTTTTAATTCAATCCACTACTTCTCTAGGGCATTTACACAACATTATGAGATAAGTCCAAGTGAATATGCACAAACTGTATTTAAATCTTAACTAGTTTATTTGGGTTCTAACCTTTTTTTGCAATACATATTATTTAAAATTAATATGTATTGAAATACAATGGATACACTAAAAGATATAATATGTATGTTAAAAAGTGTAAATATTAGATAGGTAAATTTATGTATAATTTAAATATAAATTTGTAAAGGGAGGCATAATATGTTAATACAAAGCAAAAAAGTCTGGATTGCAGATCAATTTATTCCAGCTCAAATTGAAATAGATGATAATAAGATAACTAATATTTATACTTATAATGAAAAAGAAGGTGCTCATGACTATGGAGATAAAAGAATTGTTCCAGGATTTATAGATATTCACTGTCATGGAGCCTATGGTTTTGATACAAATGATGCTAATAAACAAGGTCTTAGAAATTGGACAAAGAAAATAGTTAATGAAGGGGTTACAGCAATACTACCAACTACTATAACTCAAAGTAAAGAGGTTCTTACTAATGCATTAGCAAATGTAGCTAAAGTAGTAGAAGAAGGTTATGATGGTGCAGAAATATTAGGTATCCACTTTGAAGGTCCATATCTTGATATGGAGTATAAAGGAGCTCAACCAAAGCAATATATAGTAAAGCCTACAGTTAAAGAGTTCCAGTATTACCAAAAGGCTGCAAAGGGATTAATAAAATATGTAACTTTAGCAACAGAAGTAGATGAAGATCACGAGTTAACAGAGTATTTATTTAATAATGGAGTAGTTGTAAGTATAGGACACTCAGCCTCTACTTATGAAGAAGCCGTAATGGCCTTTGCTTATGGAGCTAGATCACAAACTCACGTATATAATGGTATGACTCCTTTTAACCATAGAAAAAATGGACTAGTTGGTGTTGCTTATAGAGTTAAAGGTATGTATGGAGAAATTATTTGTGATGGTAATCACTCTACTACAACTGCATTATATAATTTTTTTAATGCTAAAGGTCCTGACTATGGAATTATGGTTACTGATGCTTTAATGGCAAAGGGATATGAACCTGGTTCTAGATTTACTTTCGGAGGAAATGAAATTGAAATATATGAGGATGGTAGTGCTCATTTAGTTGAAACAAAAGGTTTAGCTGGTTCTACCTTAAGAATGAATGAAGGGCTTAGAATATTAGTTGAAGAGTCAATGGTACCGTTTAATTATGCTATAAATTCATGTACAATTAACCCGGCCAAATGTTTAGGCATTGAAAACCGTAAAGGAAGAATAGGCGTTGGGTATGATAGTGATTTAGTAGTTCTTAACCATGATTATTCAGTACATCAAACATATTGTTTAGGAAAGGCGATGTTATAATGAAAAAAAACATTTCAAATTTAGCAGGAAATAATATCTATCTAGATGTGTACGGCAATAAGGTTTATTATAATATTTTCAATAAAAATGGTTATGTTATATCTAAAAATAACGAACAAAAATTTAGAGTCTTTTACTATAGATATTCTATTATTTTTATGCTTTTAATTTTACTAGGAGATTATTTTAATACACTACAAAATACACTTATATTTGGTGCTGGACTAATAATCTTATCAGAATTATATTTTAGAACTTTCTTTTTAAATAAGCTAAAAGTAATAAAAAACTTTAAAAGAGATAAGAAGGTTTCAGTATTAGAGCAAACAATTAAAAGTAAAGAAAAAGAAAAAACTATTATGAAGGCATGTGCATATATTCTTTTAAGTGTTCTTATTATTATAAATGCAATTCAACAAAATTTTAACATAGTATTTTTAATTGTAAGTGTGCTATTATCTATATTTAGTTTATATTCAGGTATAATAAATATGGTTGCTTTTATTAAAATGAAAAAGCTATATATTTAAATTTATTTTAAGATTCCTAAAATATATGAAATTTAAAGAGAAGTTGCTTAGCAATTTCTCTTATTTTTTATAATTTACTTACTTAATTTATGAAATTCTTTAATTAATATAAAAAAACTACTATACTTAATAATAGTACTATAATTAATACCTAAAAATCTAAAATACTATATTGAGGGGTTTATATATGAGAAAAAAAGATATACTTGAGTTAAAAAGACGTTTTAAAAAGGATCATTGCACCTTCACTAAAATGTGTGGTTGCTATGTTAATGGAGAAAAACATACTATCTTAAAATTTAGAGAAACCTTTCTAAATTTAGATGAAGATGAATACTTTAAATACTTAGAAATTGCTAAAAAAGTACTGTCTGGAACTATTGGAAATAATATTTTAGAACTTAACTTCCCAGTTAATGAAGATTATATAAATGAACGACAAGTCTCTCTTATGCAACTTAAAAATAGTCAATTAAAGGATGATGCTCTTCTTGATGATTTTTATGACTTAATTATAAATAATTATGATTATACCGGTAACTTTTTAATACTTATTTTTCATGATGCTTATGATGTCATTACTAAAACCAAAGATAATGCAAAACTAGATGAGTCTGAAGAAGTATATGAATATGTCTTATGTGCAATATGTCCTGTTTCACTTTCAGCTCCTGGTCTTAGATATTTTGAAGAAGAAAATAAAATTAAAGCTCGTATTAGAGATTGGGTAGTTGATGCTCCAACTAATGGATTTATATTTCCTGCATTTATCAATCGTAGTTCAGATGTTAACTCTGTTATGTATTACACAAAAAATGCAAAGGATACACATCCAGAATTAATGGAAAATACTTTGGGTTGTTATTCAAAACAAACTGCTACTATACAAAAAGAAACATTCCAGTCAATTATTAAAGATTCTTTTAGCGCTGATGAAACTAAAGCTGAAAAAGTTTTTATGGAAATCCAAGAAAACCTAAATACTATGATAGACGAATACAATGATATATATGCTGACACTGATTGTGAACCCATAGCTTTAAAGAAGGATGATATACAAAGTCTTTTAATAGATAGTGGAGTTCCTGAAGAAATTACTGCTAAGATTGAAAAATCATATATAGATAATTTTGGTGATGATCTTCCTTTAGCAGAAAATTTAATTGATGCAAAAACCCTAAAAGCAAGTTCACAAAGAAAAAGAGAAGAGAGTCTTCATAAACAAGTGGAAATACTTCAATCTAGGCTTGAGCAAATTAAACAAGAAACTTCAGTAGATTCTATAGATAACGAAATGCCTATGTCCTCAAATGCTAATGATAGTATCGTATCTTTAGAAGAAACTCCAGAAACTGACTTAGATGAACTAGAAGCTAATCTAGAAAAGGATAAAAACATAAATTTAGAGGCTATTAAAATTGATCCTCACTATGATGTTATACTTCAAGTTAAGCCTGAAAAAGTACCTCAAATAAAATCTCAAATAATTGATGGACAAAAATATATAGTTATTCCTATTGATGAAAACGAGCAAACTACAGTTAACGGCTTAGATGACTTAATTTAAATTATATAAAATATTAAATAATTTAATTTCACTTATTATTGGAATAATATGCTCGCATTCAGTTGTGTTATCTAAAACTTCTCAACAACTAAAAAATTCTTATTTGGTATGGACTGAAACTAACAAAGTTAAAATATTTTTAAGCAATAAAGAAGTTAATTTTGAAAAACTCTATGAGTTTTTTGCGTATAAGATACTGCAAAAATATAAATTTAGATCAAAATCAATTTATATAATATTTGATCATACTACAATAGCTGATAGATTTGTAATATTGTAAAATTCATAGATGAGCATCTTCAATGTAAATCTGAAGATGCTGATGATGTGTGATTTATAGCTAGTAACATTTCCGAACCTTCTGCAATAAGGGAATATAAAAAGAGATTTCATATTGAAGAGATGTTTAGGGATTTAAAAAGTACTGGATTTAATTTTGAAAGTACTTGGAGTAATCATGTTCACTATACTAAGATGTTATATTTTTGTGTCTATATAGCTTATTGCTATATAATTTCCCTTGGTGTTTCATGTGCTAAAGATAAAAAAATTAACTTATTAAATGCTACTAAAATATTAACGAAAAAAAAGTTAGAATTTACAGCTTATTTATTACAGACATTAAATCATTTAAAAGATAATAATCCTGCAGGAAGAAATATTATTTAAAAACATGCTTCACTATATATCAAGGTTAAAGTCAAAAAAGATAGTATTGACATATTAGCTATATTCAAAATAGACTTTGTTATTTACTTATTTATACTTAGATTCAATTAAAATAAATTTTAGTTTAAGAGATTATTTAATTCTAGTAATTATATATTATGATTAAATAGCAAAATTTAAGAAATACTTGACTTTTGTTTAATGATTACTTAAATTTTAATTATAATATTGGTGTTAGTATAAAGTAGTGGACACATTAAGTCGAACTAAGTAAAATTATATTTAGTTAAGAAAGGATGTGTCCATTATGGGAAGTGGCAAAAGGTATGATCAAGAATATAAAAATATGATAGTAGATTTATTTAAATCAGGAATGAGCTTAGCAGAGCTAAGTAGCGAATATGGCATTGCAAAATCAACAATCAACGGCTGGGTTAAAGATGTAAAAGAAGTTAAAATAGATGAAAATGAATCTATGACACTTAAAGAAGTAAAGGCTTTAAAAAAGGAAATGGCAAGGATTAAAGAGGAAAATGAAATATTAAAAAAAGCTATGGCCATATTTGCAACAAGAAATTAAATCAAGTAATACTATTTATAGATAATAATAAAAACAATCATGATATTAAGACTATGTGTACCGTTCTAGGCGTAGCCAGAAGTACATATTATAAATCTTTTGATAAAATTAAATCTTCAAGAGCAATAGAAAATGATGCATTAAAAGCAGCGATTACAAGGATATATAAAGCTAATAAAGGGATATATGGTGCTCCTAGGATTCATCATATACTTGGTACAGAAGGCTTTAATGTGTCAATAAAGAGAGTTCAAAGAAAAATGACTGAACTTGGTCTTTGTGCAATAACTGTAAAAAAATATAAGCCTCATTCAAATAAGAAAGTAGCAGAAGATTTAGAAAACGTTTTAAATAGAGATTTTGCAACTACTTCTATTAATGAAAAATGGGTTGGCGATATTACATATATTCATACTATCAAAGATGGTTGGTGCTATTTAGCTTCAGTTCTTGATTTACATTCAAAAAAAATAATTGGCTACGCCTTCGGTAAAAGAATGACTAATGATTTAGTTATTAAAGCTTTAAAAAATGCCTACTACAGCCAAAATCCAGATAAAAATAAAAATTTAATATTTCATACAGATTTAGGCTCTCAATATACTAGTAATGATTTAAAAGAGCTATGTATACAGTTTAATATTATACAATCATTTAGTAAAAAAGGTTGTCCATATGATAATGCTTGTATAGAATCTTTTCATTCTTCAATAAAGAAGGAAGAAATCTATAGAAATACATACCGTACCTTCGAAGAAGCCAATATAGCTATATTTAAATATATTGAAGGCTGGTATAACAGAAAAAGGCTACACTCTTCTATTAATTACATGACTCCAAATCAATGTGAATTATTAGCTAGAGGTGTAGCATAAAAAAAGTTTGACTTTTTGTGTCCAAGATATTGACGTAAGACCATATATATTCTAAAATATAAAAGATCTTTCTTAAAAATGAGGTGTTTTAAATGAATAATTAGACTAACCTACTTGAAAAAAATATGAGAACTAAAAAAGAAAGGGGGTAAATAAGATAACTGAATAATAACTAAAAAATTTTAGTTTTAATAAAGAAAAAGAAAGAGGTACACGAATGAAGGGAAAATTATTAATTTTACTTCTATTTATATGCATGTTTATCATGATGTTGAATACTGTGGCGTTTGAAAAAACCCATGAAGTTTTAACAACATCAAACAATATTATTTACATAGATGTAAGTGTTGATTCAAACTCTGAACAAGATGGTAGTTCAGAAAAACCATATTATGATATTGCAGATGCAATCTATGCCGCAAAAGATGGAGATACTATTATTATTAAAAGTAACGTGGGTTATGCAAATGATTTAACTTCAGGCGACCTTGGTGAAAATGCCCCTCTAATTATTGATAAAAGAGTTACTATCCAAGGAGAAGGAGATTCTATGCCGTCGTTAAATGTACGTCGCGGAGAAATCATTCTTGCTGAAGATGTAACATTTAGAAATTTCAACTTCAATTATACAAATTCTATTGGAAGAATATTTGCAAACGGTCATTCTTTGACTCTTGAAAATATTGGATATAATAGAGGTACAAAGATTATTGATATATTTGGTGGCTCATTAAGTGGACAAACTGCTGACTATGGAAATAAAAGTGAAATAATAGTAACAGGAAAGAACACGAATATAGGTGATATTTTTGCAGGAAGCCAAGGTGAAGATTGGACTCAGGATGTTGACATTACTATACAGGGAAACGTTAGCAGTATAGGTACTATATATGCTGCAGGAAAAGGTAGCAATTCTAGTGGAGATGTGTCTATTACTCTTAACAACAGTAATGTAAGAAATGTAGATGGAAAGCAAGGTGAAAGTATCTTAAAGAATGCCTCTGTCTCAGTAAGTGTAGAAGGTACAAATGACTTAATATCTTTTGAACACTTAGGCAGGCTGGAGTTAATTAGTGGTAAGTTAAAACCTAAAGCTTTAAATGAAAACATAGAAATAAAAATTCACTCTGAATGTAGCTTGGACTTATCTACTGTAACTAAAACAGATTCTTCTTTTGAAATAAAAAGATTACATGGTGAGGAAGGGAGTATTTTATATACTAATAAAGATTCTTGTATAAATATTATCGAGTCTTTTATTGGAAATATTGAGTTCAGAACTGTTAATAATGCTGCTTTAATACAGGATGAGTCAGGGTTGGTAGACCTTAACCATATATATATCAATGCCGAAAATGCTACTGAAAAACTAGGGATATTTACATTTGTTCCACATCTTACTCAAAAAGATAAAGTTACTCTGACTAATATCCATGGAAAATGGACTGCTATGGCTACAGGAGAAAGAAATATAACAACTTCTGTTATAGATACTACTGTGCCTACAGATAAAAAATATGTATCAGATCCTGTTACACATTCTACTGTGCCTACAGATAAAAAGGATGTACCAGATCCTGTTACACATTCTACTGTGCCTACAGATAAAAAAGATGTACCAGATCCTGTTACACATTCTACTGTGCCTACAGATAAAAAAGATGTACCAGATCCTGTTACACATTCTACTGTGCCTACAGATAAAAAAGATGTATCAGATCCTGTTACACATTCTACTGTGCCTACAGATAAAAAAGATGTACCAGATCCTGTTACACATTCTACTGTGCCTACAGATAAAAAGGATGTACCAGATCCTGTTACACATTCTACTGTGCCTACAGATAAAAAAGATGTACCAGATCCTGTTACACATTCTACTGTGCCTACAGATAAAAAAGATGTACCAGATCCTGTTACACATTCTACTGTGCCTACAGATAAAAAAGATGTACCAGATCCTGTTACACATTCTACTGTGCCTACAGATAAAAAGGATGTACCAGATCCTGTTACACATTCTACTGTGCCTACAGATAAAAAAGATGTACCAGATCCTGTTACACATTCTACTGTGCCTACAGATAAAAAGGATGTACCAGATCCTGTTACACATTCTACTGTGCCTACAGATAAAAAAGATGTACCAGATCCTGTTACACATTCTACTGTGCCTACAGATAAAAAGGATGTACCAGATCCTGCTATAGATCTTACTGTTCCTATGAAAGAAAAAGGATTACTTTCTAAGAAAAATAGTATATTAAAAGATTCTTCTAATTTTGAATCTTTTAAGACCACACAAAACGTTTCAAGATCAGACAAAACTAGTGTAGAAGGATATGATAATCTTAGAGAAGTACTAAAAAATCAAATACTACCTCAATCTGTTAATGCTTTTATAAAAACTTTTCCTAGTACATTCAAATATTTAGATAAATCTGATATTGGAATAGGATTAAATTTATATAGTGGTTCATGGTTGCCTAACAGTCATCCTCTTTCCAGTGCTGTTGCTTATGTACAGATGTCTTATCTATTTAATGAAGTTAACGACAGAATAGTAATAGATTTGTATTATACGTTAGGGGTAAATTATGATATGCTTTCCTTCAATAATAATGCCACTGGGGAATTGACACCTAATAGCAGAAAAAATTTAGAAAGCACTCTTGCACATGAATTAATGCATGCAATGATGTATGAATCATTAACAAGCGGTATGCTAGGAATATCTCAAAATAATCCAAGAGGCGACTCAACTAAAATGTTTCCTAACTGGTTTATAGAAGGGACAGCACAGGCAGCTGGTGGAGGTGCTAATGCGGTCAGAAAGGGATTGGGTATTACAGCAGACTTAGAAGAGTCTGATATAAAAGCTAAACTTCAGAGATATTATCTTAATAAAGGAAATGTATATGCCAATTACGGAACAGGTTATTTGGCTACCATGTATTTAGGATATTTAATGAATGGTGAAAATTCTGTGAAAAAAGAAGACATTTCTAATGGTTTAGATAAATTCTTAAATGAAATACGTGGTGGAAAGAGTTTAAATAAAGCTATTACCGAAAATACAAAATATTTAAGTATTAGCGATTTTGAGAATAATTTTGCAAGTGATGCTGCAAGATTTACAAAAAAATTAATGAATGAAATTGGAAATGATGGTTTTGGAGCATTGATAGCTGCCTCATATCAAGATACAGATATTTTGGATGATAATGCAATTAATATAAATGTTTTTAATTTAAATACCCAATATAACAGAGTTCTTAATATCTATCCTAAAGATTTCGTTGTTATGTCAGGAGGACAGAAAGAAACAGATGGGGTAGCATGGCCTGAATATTCAAATATTAAAAATGCTTTATCAAATGACGGTTAAGATACCTCAATCGAAGAAGAAATTGATTCTCAAGATCCGCTATTAGAAGATTTTCTATCAAACTCAAAAGATTCAGTTTGGATAATACTTATACAAGAAACAAAATATTAAATAGTATGATGGTTAATCTACCTAAAAACATGTATGATTTTATCATGAGTAAGAAAAAACTAATATCAATATCACTATAATATAGCATGTAAATAATTTTGTGTAAAATGAATAAGGAAGACTTCTTCTTGGCAATAATTAAGATAATAATTAATTACCAGGAAGGAGTCTTTTGTTATGTCAGATTTATCAAAAGAATTATTAAGAGCTTATATTAATCAAGAAAATTTTACTAATCCCAACGAGGTTCTATCTTCATTAAAAAATTATTTAAGGATGTATTACAAGAAGCTTTAAAAGCTGATTTATATGAAACTCTTGTGTACGGAAAGCATGAAGTAAGTGAAAAAGTGAATAGTCGAAACGGATACTCCAAGAAAACAATTAAGATAGAATTAGGAGAAATAGCATTAAACCAAGACTAAACTAATATTTCCTACTTATGAAATCCTATTAAAAATGTTATATTTATCTACCGAAAGAGTTCATGCTAAATGGACTAGAAGTTATGCAAACTGGGATTTAGTTATCAATGAATTAAAAATAATATTCTCCGATACTTTTTCAAAAGGAGCATAAAAAAACTTCAACAAAGGTTTCCCAATGTCAAAGTTCTTTTAAAAGAAATCTTCTATCTACGTATATTATTCACCTTAATTGGTGAATATATACAATGACTTGAAGACACAATATAAATCAAAATTTCTTTAATTATTTCTAAGAAGAAATTTCAGATACACAAAGTTTTTTACAGTCTCACTAAATCTCTCATATGTAATTCGATCAATATATTTGAGTTCATTCCCACAAGTATTAATGTATCTATTTTTTGTTTTCTTAATTGTAATACTAAGTCATTTGTTTGTGGTCCAAATATTTTATGTGGACTTGCTATTATAGTTTCCCCATCTTCGATATATGGTTTAAACTCAATTTCATTTCAATTACTCATATTTTTTATTTAAAATTATTATATTGCTTCCCTGTGAATTCATAGTAACTCTAAAATAAAAAAGCAACAATTAGGCACTTTTAAGTTTCTAGTAATATTTTAGTTACCTCTATTCTATAAAATTCCCTTTAATATCTTTCTATTGCTTATTTAGTAATGGCTCCATAACTCGTTATAATATAGTTTATTTATTATATCCTCTTTCATTTCATTAGTTTTTTTATACAACAAAAAAGCCATGTAGGCTAATATACACTACATGACTAAAATAAATTATTACTAAATTTAATTTATCATTGCTAAAATATAAATTGAAATTTATTTCTTACAATAATTTATTGTTTCTTCTTTTTAACAGGTATCCAGATTTCACAAAAATATTCCCCATCATTTTTTTCTGGGTAAAATTCAAAATCCGTATCATCTAGCATTTCATATTCTGAACTCGGTAAGAATTCTTTGAATATTTTATTCCATGTATGTCCAATACATTTCTCATCTTCTCCTATACATTTAAACACCGCCCATATAGTTGGTTTTACTTCCCAAATCTCGAACTCTTTAGGTATAATTACTCCATCATATTTCATACCAATTCCATATTTAAAATGTGTACTTTCTTTTGAAATTGGAGCACAAAGTCCATAAATATCATGTATTTCTGTGTTATCATTTAATATAGAAAAAATATCCACCGTGCTACACTCTCTCCAGAAATTAGGTATTTCTGTATTGTTTTCCTCAGATATAACCTCATTTCTAAACTTCTTAACCTTTGCTAACACATTAAAGCCTTTTTTTTCTACAATTTTAAAATCCATAATAGTTCCACCTTCCAATTTTATTTTTATTATAAGGCGATTGAAAGATCTTAACTTTATTCCTGAATGTCTTGCTGCATTAGGAGTAATACCATGAAATCTCATAAATGCTTTTGAAAAACTCTCTGGCGACTCATATCCATACTTCATTGCAATATTAATGACTTTAACATCTGATATAGAAATTTCTTGACCAGCTATTGATAACCTTCTATTTTTTATATACTCATTAGCTGTCATTCCTACAATCAGGCTAAATACTCTATGAAAATGGTAATTTGACATATAAACTACTTTAGCTACATCTTGATAATTAATATCTTCTAAAAGATTACTTTCTATATAATCTATTGCTTTGACTATACTCTGAATACATTCCATCTCTCTTCTCCCCCCTTATATAAATTGTAAGGTATAATAAGTTAAATTTCCTATTCATTTTTGCTTAATTTTGTCCTCTATGTATTGTTTTTATGAATAAAATTACTTATAAATTAAGTTTCAATCTCTAAAACAACAAAAGAATTTCAATATATTTACTCACCACTTTAAATAAAAAAACACTTTTCATATATGCTTGTAGTAGTAACCTACACTATTTAAATCAGAGCTTTAGAATATCAGTTAAATTCCTACATAAAATATTAACACCGTATGGATTTGATGTTACTATCCTTGCAGATAGAGGTTTTAAAAGTATTGATTTATTAAATTTATAGATGGGGATCTTCAATGGAAATATTGTATTAGATTTACTAAAGATTTATTAATATTCATTGACGGAAAAAAGTTAGAATTTATAGTTTATTTAGTATAGGCATTAAATGGTTAAAAAAAGCTTACTACTCTTGCAGGAAGAAATATTATTTAAAAACCTGCTTCACTATATATCAAGGTTAGAGTCAAAAAAATAGCTATTATCAAGTTATAAAAATCAACTTGATAATAGCCTTATAATTTACTATTTAAGAAGTGACTTATCAATAAACTCCTCAATACTGTTGTAGTAATAAACAGATAATCTCTTTCTCTATTTTAATCTAATGTTTCTTCTATTTCCTCTATACTTGGTAATGTTCCTTTTAAGTCTTCTGGAATTTCTTCAAGTAACTTATATTCACTTACTCCAATTGGTTTTGTCATATCTTTAAGAGAATATTCAGCAACTAATTTATTCTTCTCTTTACACAATATTATTCCTATAGATGGATTATCTATTTCTGTTTTTAAAGTATCATCTACAGCTGAAAGATAAAAATTAAGTTTCCCTGCATACTCAGGCTTAAACTTCCCAGTTTTTAATTCTATTACTACATAACATCTTAATTTTAAATTGTAAAATAATAAATCTAAATAATAATCATCTCCACCAACATTTAATTTATATTGATTTCCTATAAAGGCAAATCCTGAACCTAATTCTAACAATAATTTTGTAACTTTTTTTACTAATTGTTTTTCTATATCACGTTCATTCATGTCTTCTGTCATTGAAATAAAATCGAATATATATGGATCTTTCAACACTTCTACTGCAAGTGTATTATTAGGTGCATCTAACTTCTCCATAAAATTACTTGTCTTTATTTCATTGTTTTGCCTCTCAAATAAATTACTTTCTATTTGATGGACTAAAGTATTTCTACTCCAACCATTTTCAACAGTTTTATTAATATACCAAACTCTCTTTTTTTCATCTTTTACCTTTTCTAAAAGAGTTATATTTTGATACCAAGTAATTTGTGCAAGTACCTCTTGCACAAATTCAATTTCTTGATATTCTAATGCAAATTTTCTCATATACTTTAAATTTCTAGATGAAAAACCTTTTAAGTCAGGAAATTCTCTTTTTATTTCATCAGCAATATTATCTATTACCTTTGCTCCCCAACCTTCTTTGTTTTGAAACTTTAATATTATATTTCCTATGTTCCAATATAATATCAAAAGTTCTCTGTTTACTGATATCAACGCTTTTTGTCTTGAACTTTTTATTTGTGTTTTTATTCCACCTATTAGTTCTTTATATTCAAATGATTTTTGTATACTCATTAATTAACCTCACATTCAATGTTACATAGTAATAATAGGCTCATTATAATATAAGCCAATAATACTTTTAATATTATTGACCTACTTTTTTAATATTAATAAACAACTCGCCGACAATTTTAAATTTACACTGTTGGTCTTTCTAAAAAAATTATTATTTTTTTCTCACAATTTACTCTGTTTCAATACCAGATGGAATTATGCTAATTGGTTTATCAGGTTCCAAATTTACATTGTAAAGAATAGGTAATTAAGGAAGTTTTTCTTTATTTACTATAACTTGATTAATAGCTATTTTGTATTCTTCATAATATTTCTCACCTTGCGGTTTACCAACTATAATCCCCTTTATAACATTCAATATTCCTTGTGCAGCAAGATTTCTAAAAATCCACTTTATAAAATTAGGAGATGGCTTATCTTCACTTGGATAAAGTGTATACTCCATCCAGTCACCAAACTCGCACATTATAGATGGCCCATAGAATGAAGTAAGACCTGCCTTATACATCATAAAATGATTGATTGCGCTATCTGAATATCCCATGAAAGACTTACAATCGCAATTTTATCACCTTTTTTAATCTTTTTGGTTTTATAATATAAAATACACCTCTTTCTATTGCATAAATAATCTTGCCTATACCTTCTTACCTAGAAGTCATAGCTTGTACTACTCTCAAAATTCTTATTTATCTCTTACTTTAAATATATATCTGCATCTATTGTAACATATTTTGTAAATATAACCTTACTACAATATGATACTTTACCTATAAAAATAGCCTTTGGCAAGCACTATCAATGCCTAAGACTATAAATCCCACTTACTAAAGGAAACACACTACTCACCTTCGCTCGTAGGTGTAAATAGATTTAAGGTATCACTTATGATATCGCTCTCCGTATCGGTAGTAAGTGAGGTTTTTATTCTATAATTTTATTTTTACCAAACATCTAAATCGTATGGATTTGCATCTTTCCAGCTGTTAAGATCATCTTCTGTTATATCAATAGCTCCAAATTTATCATTCCATACCCTATATATTGGTTTAAATTCCTCACTATAATCAGTCCATCTTATTGAACTGAACAAACAGCCTAATCTCTTCATTCTTCTAGATACTTTGCCATTAATAATATCTAAAATACCATCTTTATCATTTAGAAACATTATTAGTCCTATCGCAAATTTCATTAGTATATCTTCAGTATAATTAAATCTATTATTGAAAACATACTTAACTAAGCTATTATATCTATTAGCTGTATAAATTGGACTCTGTATTACTATATAATTATTAGCTTCATCATTATATTTTAACAACTTAACTCTTGTTATTGATCTATCTATTTTATATTTACTTAATTGTAAATCTGATAGATTTGGTCTTTCCAACTTTAACCATATTTCACCTTTTTCTATATCTATTGATGACATATTAATTATTGCTCTTCTTATTTTATCATCAGATACACTTCCATAACTCTTTTCATCGTAAGATTTTATCTCTTCATTTGTTGAAATAAATCTATCTTTATCTAAATATAATTTTATTTCAGTATTTCCTTTTACCATTTTTAGTTTCTCTATTTCAGATATATTAATCCATTCAATATTACTGTCTTTACTTTTTATAGGAACAAGCAATTTAGTCCATAAACATTTATGTGATATATTTTCTATATCTACTCTATATATATTAGCAAGCTTTAAAAATGTTATTATTCCCTCTTCCGTTTCCACTTCTTGTAAAATCTTTTCCCATACCATTCCTTGTGCTATATCAATCAACTCTTGAATCCTTTTCCAGGAAGGATGCTTATTATAATGATCTTCTTTTGCAATTCTTGAGGGCGTAAGTTTAGGTTTTATATTTTCTCTTATATCAACTAAAAATGATTCTATACCTGCACTTAAAACATTCGCTCTCTCACCTAAATACAATCTCCTTTCACCATTTCCTGGCGTCCCACACACAAGGATTCCATCACAACACGTTTTATCTAAATGTTGGGCATAAACTCTCCTGTTTACATCTTTTTTTATTATAAACTTATTCCTTTCTTCAGGATCCTTATTATCCCATTTTGCCTCAGAATTTTCTAAAGTAAACTTTCCATTATCATCAATTAATAAACTTACTCTCATAACTCCATTTAAATTTTTATTAATCTCTGATAAATTTTGTTCAAATGTTTTATAACTATTTTCATTTAAATTTTCTTTTTCTATAAATGTTTTAGGTGGTATTATTTCATTAGGTATTAAAATTTTGTCTTTTATTTCATCTATTATACATTCACCTTCTATTTCAAACTCACATGCTAATGCATATCCATTTAAAACCTCTATTAATTTCACCTTATCTTCCCACTTATCTAAATATGGTGGTTTGTATCTTCCTATTATTTTAATACTTGTACCTATTTCTTGCTTTTCTTCCCCCTTTTTTATAACTACAATTCCATTTAGTCCATTTATCTCAACTATCAAAGGTTTTCCTTTTCCATTGTTATATCCATAATCTCTTCTTGTTTTTATAACAATTGTATCACCTAACATAAAACAGGACATAAATCCAATTCCAAATTGAGAACACGGATTAAAATCTATTCCTGAAGAAGCTAACGCCTCCCTATCTTTTAAAAACTCTGGTGACTTATAGTAACTTCTTCCAACTTTTGTTAAAAATTTAGTAATTATTTTTTCATCCATTCCAATTCCATTATCTATGCAAGTAACAATTTCTCTACCATATTCGTCTATCTCATGTTTAAAGTGAATTTTTCCACTGTTCCAATCCATCCCTGTATCTCTTTTGAAAATACACTTTCTGTGCCTTAGTGCATCTAATGAATTCTGAAGTAATTCCCTTATGCATATTGACGATGATTCATATAAATCTTCCATCATCAATAATTTTACTATTTCATCTCTTGATAGCGTAAATTCTAAATCATGATAAATATAACAATTTTCTTTTGCTTCAATTCTACTTCGATCAATACATGTAGGTATATTCAATTTATATTTTTCAACATATGCAGGAAATTCATTGATAATATTATGTGATTTTATTAATTCCTCATCTATCCAATCCATAAACTGTAATGCAGCTCTTTGATATATTGGATGTTCACATTTCATTGTATATCTTATTAAGTCTTTATTAATTTCCCATCCTCGTACTGATCTATGTTTCTCCCATTCAATCAAACTAACATTATTAGAAAAATTAATAGTTTTATATATAGAATCAGGAGTTCTATCTCTATCAAAATCTAATATATCTGCCAACCTTAATATTATAGCTAAAAATTTCATATTTACTTTATATGTAGCTATGTTTTCATCTACTCTAAATCCATTCTGTTCATTTATATTTATGCTATCTTCATTATGTGATTTACATAACTTACCTACATATTCAGAAATATTGATACCATTAACCATCCATAAAGAATCATCTTTAAATTCATTATAAATATAATTCTTTGAATTTTGTCCATGATTAATTCTAATATAATCAGTTAACAATGCATCTTGTAACTCTGAATATGCTTTTATACATCTTTCTTTTTCTTTAGCACTAAAATTATCATCAGTAATTCTTTTTTCTATATCACTAAAATTAGGATGATCTACAATCCAATTTTCTTTAAATAATTTAAATTCATCACTATTCTGCAATTCCTTAATCTTTTCACCATCTATTACCATTCCTTGATCATGATAAAATGCTGATAAAATTAATAACGATATCTCAATAGGATTTAATAAGTTTAATACTTCTTCTGATAATATCATTGCCATTATTTCTGTAACTCTTAATAAATGCACATCATCATGAAGTGTATATTGTGGATGTAGTGACGGAAATGTCTTCATTCTTTTACCTGCAATATCACACATTGTTATTAAATTATATGATAATTGTCGTGCGACAACCTCGTCACTTCCTGTAAACCCATAATTTAATTTTTTCCATAATGTTGTATCCTTTATACTATCTAAATTATTAATTATATTCATAAAATACCTCTTTTATTCATATTTACTTTTTATACCATTATATCAAATTTATTTTACTTATGATACGGTATTTTAATATAGAAAAATAGCCTTAGACAAGTTATATCAATGCCTAAGGCTAAAAACCTCATTTATTTATGGTACGGTTCTCCGTATCAGTACTAAGTGAGGTTTATTATATTTTTTTAGAATATCGATTAATTTATAAAGATCTCTATAATGTATTTTTATAACATCACAAGATGCTACTCCTAATTTTGAGCATATCTCATCAAATCTACTTGATTCTTAATCACTTCTATTGAAATGCCTTTTTCTACCTAAGTATATATATTCACAACTTGGAGCATTGCATACTCCAATTGGTTCTACTATTAACTTTTCTACATATGCTACATGATGATTTAGTTATTAGTGATGCTATTATTAAGTTTAAATCATCATCACTTAATCGATATGCTGTATCCAATATTGATAAAGTTGAAGCAATCTCAATATACTGACTTCTTGTTATTTCATAATTTTTACTTATTAAATCTATATTTTTTATAACTTCTTCTGATATTTTAGTTGTAATTTGATTTCTCATATATTATCACTCCGTTTAACTTCATAATATCACATTCAATTTTACACTTATTTGTCAAATGACTAAATTCAATTTCATTCTACCAAATCTAAAATATTGAATAAAAAAAGAAGCACCTTCCATAGATACTTCTTACTAATTACTTATATAAATATTGTTATTTATTAATTCTTTTACTTAAATAATATAATATTATTCCGGAATATTCTTTTAGTTTACCCTCTGAATCATAAGCTTCATACATCTCTTTTATCTTACTTAATAGTTCTTTTTTCCATATTCCACTCTTTTGTTGTCCATAAAGATATTTTTTAACTCTTTTAATACTCTTGCTCTATTAACTTTTAATAATGCTTGATCACAATTTAAATTTAAAGTTTCATTTAAATCTTTATTAATATCAGAATTCTCGGAGTAAATTTCACCATTCTCTGAGTATTTTATTAAATCTATAGATGCTTTTAAAAATGGATTTACTGTCAACTGAGCATTTCCCCTGTGAGAGTCGCAAGTTAAGTTTTCATATTTTGTTTTTATGTCGGTATTTCCTAAGCATACTCCAAGCATATTATTGTACTCTAAGGCTTCTTTATCATCACTACTAGATTGTGTTACATAATGCTCTATTTTCATATTATCTTCTGAAATTCTTTTCATACAGTATGCACATAAATATCCTTGTTCTTTTAATAGAGCTTGTCTAATATCACCTTTATTACATCCATCATAATATGCATTAATTTGCTTCTTATAAATTGTTAATGAATTAGGTTCTCTCCCCTTTTTTATTAATAGCATACTTTCTAATCCTCCAAAGATATTGTTTCTAAATCTAACGTCATTTTTGCTGCAATAACTTCTGGATTATCTTCACCTAATTCTTTAATTAATATATCCAATATTTTTCTAGCATTCTCATATCTTTTAATAAAAATAAATTTATTAAATTCATCTAATTTATTTTTTATACTTAGTGCAATATTATTACTCTCTTGATAAATACTCAAAATATCATTAACTTGTAATCCATAAGATGATTTTCTATAGTCTATACTCATATCAGGATTAATAGCTAAAATATTATTATCTTTACAAGATGCTAGTATAACAGATGAATGTGTTGTTGCTATAAATTGAACATTAGGAAAAGTCTTTTCTAGTGCCTCAATTATCTTCCATTGCCATTTAGGGTGTAAATGTAAATCTAATTCATCAATTAATACAATTCCAGGCGTTTTTTCTGTAATATGCTCTAATAAATTAGGGTTCAACACCGCCATTCGATACGCAATTTCAAGTACCATCCATATCAATGACTGATATCCTGCACTTAAAAGTCTGATAGGTAAAATCGATTCACCATCTCTATACATTAACTCTTCTCGCTTTTTATCATATAAAACCTTATTTATATTTGAATCATTCATTATACTCATAAATTTGGCTAATGTAGTTTTCACAGCTTCATATTCAGCTATTTTTTGTTCTTCTTGCCATGATACTTGTTCCATTTTTCTACACCAATTTAACAGTAATTTATTATTTGATTCTTGAGATAAGCAATCTACATACCCCATATTTCTTGAAAAATTATCACTTTTAAAAATATTTTCTGCCTTCTCACGTTTTTGCGCCCACATTCTAGAAACACTTTGATAATTTAATATTGGTAAAATAGAGTTATTATTATTAGATAAACTTGATGCCTTTCTACATATTATCCTTGGTTCAACAGTACTTCTTGATGATTTTATACTATTCTTTTTTCTTGTCCATATATAATTGTCGCCATCTAATTCAACATTACAGTCAACTTGTATCGGTGTAATATATTTTATATTATAAGAACCTTGACCTAATACTTCACTTACATAACGAATTTCATCAGTTGTAAAATTCTTTGTATTTACTCCATCAATTCCACCTAAGAATCCTCCTAATGCTACAGATATCGCCTCTAAAATAGAGGTTTTACCAACTCCATTATTTCCTATTATTATATTAAATCCTTTTCTAAATTCTATTTCCATATTATCGATTGCTTTAAAGTTTGATATTCTTATATTTTTTAGATACACAATATTCACCAACTTTCTTATAATTCAAATTATATTATATTAATAATTCTTAATTTAATTCTTTACATTTTTCCTTAATAATAATCAATTATTATTAATTATACTATAATAGATTATAAAGTTTAATATCATAAATAAATTTATTATTTATATTATTTATAATACAGTATCTATATTCATAAAAATAGTATTAACCAAGTAATTTCAATGGTTAATACTATAAACCTCCGTTATTTATGATACGGTTCACCGTCAACATTCTACTCGCAAAAAAATATATATAGATGTTTAATGTTTATTTAATAGTTTAGAAAAGAGACCTTATTTGGTCTCTTATTTACTATATTGTTTATATTTACTTATCATAATATTTTTGATATATTGCTCCATATAAATATAATCTGGCTCACCTTCACTATTTATAGGTAACATAATTTTTTCTCTACAAATCCTTTTATCATTAATCTCACGATTAAAATTATATTTTTCTTTAAATCGATTTGTCATTGTAGCTAAAAAAATATAGACAAACATATTCATATTTTCATTTTTTAAATGTGTAATATGGTCACTTGCAATAAATTCATATGGATGATAAAAACTTGAACCAACACTACCACTATTAGCAATACTTAAACAGTTTGAAAACTTTCTTACTTTTTTAGTATTTGAAATATAATTATCTACCCCGTTATTCATCGCACTTGATGAAACATATGGTATTCGACCAACTATATGATTTGCTTTAGTTAATCTCTTACCTCGTTGAATTGATGTGAAAAGTTTAGTTAAATTAAATTCTTTCCATTCCTTATCATGTAACTTTGGAATTTCACTAACACTTAACTTACTAATCATCTTCTTAGCATACCCTTTATAATTATTCCTTCCCCTGTCCATATAACTATTAACTACTTCCTCCATATATAGGTAATCTGGTTTACCATCCTTTGTTATTGGTAATAATATTATTTGCTTTTTTAAACGGGTAGAGTTTATAGTATATGAATAATTATATTTGTTCTTATGTTGTTGCAACGAAATTGCAATAAATTGTAATGCTGAAGCAGATACTGATTCAATAGGTTCTAAAATATTAACTTTTGTCCCAGTATAAAATGGAAATACCTGAACAAATGGCTTTGCTGTTTCATTTCCAATAGTAATTACAGGGAACTTAATATTTAGTTTTGCCTTGTCATTATCTATAAAGCCATCTAATCCATTATTTGATTCTTTTCTTGTAATATAAGCTCTCTTACCAGAAGATTTATCTACTTTATTCCCATCTACATTTTTACCTATTTCAACATTAAATAAATCAGCTATGCAAAATTGCTTCCATTCTTTATCATTTAGATTCATCTTCATCCTCCTTAGTAATTGGATAGTCAAATAAATCACTTCTACCTTGCATAATCATAGAAAATTCAAACGATAAATAATCACCAATAGTTTTGTCAAAGTCTTCATCTGTTGGAATTTCATCATTGAAATAATAAAAACTATGAAGCCATTCATCTGTGTCCTCTATTGTTGTTTTAACACAAAACTTAGTTTCTGCCTCTATTCTGTCAAACCAAACATCTAATAAATGCTGTTTTTTATCTTTTGCTTGTTCTGTTTCTATTAACCCAATATGAGCACTTACTTTAAATCCATCATCTTTAAAATCTATAAACTTACATTCTTTCTTTTTCGGATGTAATTCTCCTGCTGTAAATATAGCTATACATGGCATTGTTCCAACACCATAGAAAGTATCCTTATTTAAAGTTATAACACCCTCAAGTGTATGCTTCTTTAAAATATTTTCCTTTATACTTTGTTCCTCTTTAGTTTTTCCTGTCATTGATGATTGTGGAACAATAACAATTCCTCTTGCCCCTACCGTTAATGAATCAAGTAAATGTTCAGTAAATGCTATTTCATACAAATCACTATTTTCTTTTGACCCTTGTGAATAAGGAGGATTCATCATACCTACTGTTGGCTGTTTTAACTGTAATTTATTTGTATTTTGCTTTAAGAAATCCTCATTTATTAAATTACTTTTACCATCACCTCTTAGTATCATATTAGTGGTTGCTATAGTAAACATATATGGTTGTAATTCAAATCCATGAAGTTGCTTTTGCTTTATATTTCTTCTTTCTACCTCATCTTCTGTTTGCTCTAACATATGGTGCATAGATGCGACAAGGAACCCACCTGTTCCACAACAAGGGTCTAAAACAACATCATTAGGCTTTATATCTACTAAGTCGCAAAATAAATCTGTAATATGTTTTGGTGTAAGAACAATACCTAATGTTTGTCCATCACCTCCAGAATAAGACATAAATTCCCCATAAAATCTACCTAAATAGTCTTCAGAGGATTTTGTATATTTTATACTTTTATAAATTTTATCATATAAAAATTCTGTATAATGCTTCAATGGAGTTTTATTTAATTTTTCATTAATTTCATTTAATACCTTTGTATCTTTAATTATCGAAAACTGGCTCAGTATTTTATCTTTTTTAACATCTGGTGAAACATTACACCTTATTAAATTAGATGAAATAGCGTCATATATTTTTTGCCCATCAGATTTAATACTATCGCCTGTCAAATCATCTATCGAGAAATTTTTAAATTCTGATTCTCTTAATGCAAGTAAAATTCCTGATACAATTAATGGTTTATCAATATCTTTAAGATTCCCATAATTTCTTAAATCTTCATGTAATGTTGATGCATCTTTCAAAATTTCTGATGTTTCTTTTTCTTTATCTGTTGCTTCTTTCAAAATCTCTCTTATATAATATTCTTCAATATTGCTTTCATTAAATGATATAAATGATTCTACCTCTGGTAACTCTCTATAATATTCAGTTTCATCAATATAAACTGGACTAATCTTATGCTTTTTTTCATTTCCAGAAATACCAAAAGCAATTATCTTCTTGTATGAAGTATTCTTAACTAAATGCCTACCATAAAATACTGCCCCGTTAACAGCATAATTCTTAATATCACTTTGTTCACAGCTAATAAGCCCTTTATCATCTAATTTTATATGCTTCGATAAGTCTGCTTTATCTTCTATAACAATTAAAAAGTCTTTCACTACACCTACATATTCTGGAAAACCAACTTTTCCAGTACCACTCTTAGAAGCACTTTTTAATGCATTATTAACTTCAACTATTGAACTTCCCTGTGGTTCTAATTCAATATCTGCTTCTTTTAAAATGTTATATACCCATAAATCCGTTTTAACTTCTTTTTTTGCCATCCCCAGTTCTCCTCCCATATCTTTCTTATAAAAACTTGTTTTCACTTTATTCTATCTCATATACTATAATAATCTTGAAACTTTAATTAAACAATAAAAAACTCATTTTTTATTGTTTCTAATGATATTATAGTTATACTTTTTTAAAAATTATCTATAATATATTAAGGATTAATTGAAAAATTAAATCTTTAAAAGGTAAATTTCTTATATAATTTAAAGCAATACTTATGAGTAATGTCAAAGTAATGCCTCTTTTCAAAATATAAAGGTCTAATCCTTTTTAGGGTTAGTGTTTCAAACTGGTTATAACGTTAAATGAAAACAGATAGCAAATTTTTGCTATCTGTTTTTTATTTTCTTTCTATTCAATTTCAAAGCTAATTATCTTCATTTTGATTTTTTCAAAATCTATTTCATTTAGCCTATTTCCCCTTAATAATTCTATAAAATAACTTTCTTTTCTTTTTTCTTTTGTTCTTGGATTTACACCTTTTTTATTTAAATCTTCTATTAAGCTATTCTTTACTAAACTACTTAATGTAATTACTGTAAACTCTAACATAATATTTGCACCAAATAATCGTTTTAAGACATTATAACAAATACAATAATTTAATACCGTCAAATAAGAGTTTTTATCTTTAGATAAATTAAAATAATATACTTTTACTACTGTATATTCACTATTTCTATCAGTTCTAATACTTGCTATAAATATATTTTTTCTGGCTAATGTTGCTATATTGCTATTGTAAAGGTAATCTTCTTTGTTTTTTCTATAGCTTAAATTACACTCTTTTTCTAATCCTTTCAAGTTGGCTATTTGATTTTCTCTCTCTACTTTTAATATATTAAAATCACTGTTCAATTCTCCTATATTAACATTCAAACTCTTATCTTCTATTAAATTGTTATAATACGGAGACATATTATTGCATTGATATAATAAATTACAATTTATACTATCAATAAATGATAATAAGGTATCAAAAGATATTCTAATCCCTCTTTTCTTCATACTGGGTATTATAATCCTCAAAATAAATTTCATCCTAACTATACTTTCTACATATCTTTTATTGCTATTAACTACTGTTAGTGATGCAACTTCATTTGATTTTTTTGCATTTGCTAAATACCTAATAGCATATTTTTTAAATAAAATAAATTTACTGCTTGTCCTACTATATTTTATCTTTTTTATAATTTCAGCTCTTTCCAGCTCTGAAATCACTTTCATAACCTCATATTCATCTTTAGCAATCCCTAACGCTACTACTAACTCTACTAATTGCCTTTGCAGTATTATTTTATTAGATAATGTGTTTATTACTCTTAAATATATATCATATTTTATACATGTTACTTGTTTTCTCTCATTTGTAACCATCTTCTATACCCTCTCTGTTTCATATATTTTTATGTCCATAAATTCAATAAATCTTTCTTTTGCTTGTATCTCAGCTTGTCCGTAACTATTTGTTATAATCTCGAAGTATATTTCTACACCTTCCTTTATATATGAACAATCAGTAACTGATATTAATCTATCTTCTATCATTTTATTTACTTCTTTATATTTTTCATAATCATTAACTCTTAAGTCATTTAATCTCTCATGAAATTCTAATTTTAATTCTGTTTCTGTTTTCCACGATGCTCTTTCTTCTTCTGTGAGCGAAAAATATTTATTAGCAATACCAATATCATGATTTATACTTTGAGCAATATAATTGTTTCTTATTCCCCATTCTTTTTCTATAAACTCTCTTCCCTTAGCTGTTAATTTATATCCTTCTATTTGCTCTCCATTATTTTTATTTAGAACCTCTCTTGTTACTAATTCATCTCTTACATAATTAGTTATTCTTTTATCTGCTATAAATGTTTTTAACTGCTCTGTGCTACAGTGTCCACATTTACTAAGACTTGTTAATGCAAGTCTATCTCTATTATAAAAATTTTTAATATATTGTTTACTCAATTAATTACTCCTTTTGTTTTAATCATTATTACATATAGCTTTAGCATATGCTAAAGCTAGTTGCTCCTATGGAGCAACTACCCCTAAAGGGGACGAACTTTTGAAAGCCATTTTTTAGGTTGTCGAAGCAACCGTTAAGAAAAATGAGCTTTGCAGTAGAACCCAATAAGCTAATTTGGAACAAATTTAAGCGTTTGGAGTGATACTCAAAAGTGAGGTCTCCTTTCCACCGTTACCCACTCCTTTTCTACATTTTTCTGCTCTTCGTATTACACTTTATAGTTTCTATTATTGTAGTGTTTTCCTCTTGTTTTTATAACTTTATCACTTATTTTTTTGTAGAATTTCATAAAAAAATGAGCAGATAAATTTATCCACTCAAAATCTAACATTTTATATTAATAAAAAGATATTTTATATTATGTCATAAATTAAAATATCTTTTTAAATCATTTTATTTTTTGATATTCTATGCACTTAAATTAAAAGGATTTTTTATAAAAGATGGTGCTCCTTCTAAATTTTTAGGTATTAGAATTGGGTTTATATTTAATTCAACAAGAATAGCTGTGTATTTTTTAAACTTATATTTACTATATTTACTCTGAGCCTTAGTGACTCCATTATTAGAAATATATTTAATAAACTCTATTGTAGCTTCCTTTTCATTTACATTTAATTCACTACTATTTATTATTTTCTTAGCTTTATAAATAGTATGATAATCCCCCTTAAAAAGAAATACCTCCAAATTCTTTTTCATATTGGAGTATACCCAATTTGATAGACACATAGAAAGTACGTATAATAAGAATTAAGAAGGATGTGTTTATTAAATGGGAAACCAAAGAAGATTTACTAAGGAATATAAAGAAGAAATTATTAAGTTGGTAATAGATCAAGGTAAAAAAGCAACTCATGTTGCAAGAGATATAGGTGTTAGTGAAGCAACTGTTAGAGGGTGGGTTAAAAAATATAAAGAGCATGGAGAAACTGCCTTTCCAGGTAGCGGAAAACTAAGACCAGAAGATGAAAAATTAAGAATATTAAAAAAGAAATTAGCAGATATTCAAGAGGAAAATGAAATACTAAAAAAAGCTATACGCATCTTCACAAAGCCAGAGAAATAAAATATAAATTTATTCTTGATAATAGCTCCGTATTTCGAGTGGAGAAGATGTGTAATATATTAGATATAAAGAGGAGCTCATATTATGCATGGTTAAAAAGACCGCCATCTGAAAGGACAATTAATGATGAAAAGCTCGTTTTAGAAATAAAGAGAGTTCATAAAGAATCTTATGGCACCTATGGTGCTAGACGGATAAAGGCTCAACTTAAGTATTATGGAATAGAATGTGGTAAAAATAAGATTTCTAAATTAATGAAGGAAAATAATATTTCTAGCAAGATTACTAGAAAATACAAAGCTACTACTTATTCAGATCACAATTATGCTGTTGCACCTAATTTGTTAAAACAAGACTTTAACGTAGAAGCACCTAAAAAGGCTTATGTTGGTGATATTACTTATATAGGAACTGAAGAAGGATGGCTATATTTAGCGACTGTAATTGATCTGTTTGATAGAGAAGTTGTTGGTTGGTCAATGGATTCTACTATGACTAGAAAGTTAGTTATAGATGCGTTTAATACTGCTATACTAAAAGAACAGCCAAATGAAGGTTTTATTTTTCACTCTGATAGAGGGGTTCAGTATGCATCTTATGATTATCAGGATTTATTAAGAGAGAATGGATGTATCCAAAGTATGAGTGCTAAAGGATGTTGTTATGATAATGCTTGTGCAGAATCCTTCTTCTCATCTTTAAAGAAGGACTTTCTTTATGGAAGAAAATTTAAAACGAGAGCGGAAGCAAAGCAAGCTGTAGTTGAATATATTGAATTATTTTATAATGCAAAAAGATTACACTCTACCTTAGGGTATAAGTCACCAAGGGAGTATAGAAAAAGTTATTATAATAATTTAAAAGAAGTTGCTTAAAATTTAATTATGTGGTACTTGTATAAAATGCACACTACACTTACAAAAAGTTATAAATATATAAAAAAATAGAAAATTGAGAAATCCTAAGAAAATCAGAAAAAAATCGTATATTCTATATGTCTAATCTACTCAGAACACTCCATATATTTCTTGCAAGTTTCATCCTTTAAATAAGTATTAATATCTTTACTCATATTATAAGCTCTTTTATTGTAATTTAAATGTTGATTTCTCAAAGCAACTTCAAATCTTAGAATATCTTTCTCATATTCTTGTATTGCTTCTTTTTTAAATTTCCTTTCGGCTTCCTTATCATAAACTTTAGATTGAATACTTTTAGAATTAAAATATATAGTTGTATCATATTCATTAAATTTTTTCTTGAATCCGTATTTGTTCAATGTCTTATTATACAAATACAATAATGTTTCTCTATCATTAGGGGATACTTCTATATCTATCCTGTAATCTATCCTTGTTAATATTGTTTCAATACTACCATTGTTAATAATATCTATTTTAAAATTAGTTATTTCATTTTCAATTACTTCAATATCATTATCACTAATTAAACTTTTATTTAATAACTTAATAAAATCTATAGTTAAAAACATAGTATATTCATTCATAAATGTTGCTATATAATTAATTGCTATACCCCTACATTCATATATATTATTTATCTTGGAATATATATTAAATATATTATCTTTATATTTATTTTCTAAAAAAAGTCTTTCATTCTCTCTAAATTTCATGTAAAATTGTGCTGTGTGTATCATATTTTATATCTCCTTTTCACTTCTTGGGAAATCTTAATCCCTTTATTTTCAACGCTTTATAAGCTATTAATCACATATTTTTTTCCCGAGTCAAACATATTTATTATTTCTCTAAATACTATCTAATTTTTAGCTTTACATAATAATACTATCTTTTGTGTTTTTTTATAATATTTTTTATGTAGAAGCTTGTACTATATAAATTAAAACATCTATCTTGTTTATGAATACAACAAAATAGATGTTTTAAAAGTTAATATTTAATTTTTTTTATATAATTTAAAATTTCTTCTTTATCGAATTCATCCTCAATAAAATCTTCTATAAAATCCAGTAATTCATAACTAATCACATTATCAGAATCTATACAACTACCTTCTAACACTATTATATTTGCCCCAAGCCTTCTTCTTAAAGTATCTTTTACAAATTCTACTATAACCTTATCATTGTATTTAATTTCTACTACATAATCAGCATTTCCATCATTAACTATACCGATTATCATTATTTTATTTTTTCTAAGCATTTCAACAATTTTTAGTAGTCTTGTTAAAGAATTGTAATAATCTTTTTCATTATTTGCAATATCTAAAATACATTCTATTCCTTGCTTTACAAGAATATAGTCATTTTTATCTTTTAAAGTATTCATAATATTATTTTCATTATTTTTTATTAATTCCACATCAAAAGCTTCTGCGATTTCATCAATAGAAATTTTTAATGCCTTAGCTAACTTGAATACATTTTCTCCAGATACACCATTTACTTGCCCTTTTTCAATTCTACTAATATATGATGCTGTTATACCTGTCTCTGCTTCAAGCTCTTTAAGCTTAATATTTAATAATTCTCTTTTTGCACTTACTAAATCAGAAAATCTCATTAGTTATCACTCCTTATAATACTGACTATACTTACTATATTAATCTTTTCTTTCTTATAAGTCAATTTTATTTACTTGTTGACTTATAGGAATATTTATATTATTATTGACTTATAGTACAATTTTTATTCATATTTTGATTATGGGAATAAAATATTTTTAAGGAGGAAAATACTTATGGATAATAAAAAGATATTAGAATTAGAAAATGAAATTGATTTATTTAATAAATTAGGATTGGAACATCCTAATGAAAAATATATAAAATCTAAAGAATTCACAAATGTATTAGTTGAAATGATTAAAGATAACTTAAATAATTTAAATGGAGGTACTAATTATGGCTGTTAATACTGAGCAAAATAAAATAAAAAATGTTGTTATATACTGTAGAACCAGTTCTAACTTACAAGCAGATAATTTCTCTATAGATGGTCAAACTTCTGTAATTAAAGAGTATTGCAAAAGAAATAAGTTTAATATTGTCGGAGCATATATAGATGAATGTAAAAGTGGTACAACTACAAAAAATAGACTTGAATACGAAAAAATGATTAATGATATAAAAAATAACTGCAAAGAAATTGATGCAATTGTAATATATAAACTTAGTAGAATATCAAGAAATATGGCTGATATGGTTAATATAGTTAGCTTATTAGAGAGTTATAACGTTAACTTAATTAGTGTTGAAGATAATATAGATACCTCATCTCCAATGGGAAAAACTATTTTCTATTTAATTGGTGCTTTTGCTGAAATGGATAGAGAAAATATAGTTTCTAACTGTAAAATGGGGATGAAAGAAAGAGCTACTAAAGGTCTTTGGAATGGTGGGCGAAGTATTGGATATAAATCTAATTCTGAAAAACAATTAGAAATAATAGATAGTGAAGCTGAAATTGTTAGATTAATTTTTGATTTATACGCTAATAAGAATTGGGGGTATAAAAAAATAGCCTGTCATCTTAATGTTAGAGGGTATAAAACAATAAAAGACTCTACTTGGTCAATACAATCTATTAAGCAAATAATAGACAATCCAATTTATATAGGTTTGATACGTTGGGGACAATATGTAGATTGGGCTAAAAAAAGAAGAAAGGGTAAAAAAAATGATTATCAACTAATCAAAGGTGAACATCTCCCAATTATAGATATAAAAACTTGGGAAAAAGCTCAAGCAATACGCCAAGTTAATAAAGATAAATTTACGAAAATTTATGAAGGTGATTTCATCCTAACTGGACTATTAAAATGCCCTCAATGTGGTGCTTCTATGATTTCACATAGAGTAAAAAAACAAAATAGAATTAATGAATTTTATCGTTATTATCAGTGTTCTAATTTTTTCAATAAGGGGACTACTATCTGCAAATCTAATTTGATATACGCTGATATTGCTGAAAAATATGTTTTAGATAGACTTAATGAACTTGTTCAATCTAAAGAAGTTATAAATTGCATTCTTAAGAAAATGAAGAATAATAATGAAAATGAAATAGCTCCTATTAAGAAAAAAATTACTTTATTAGAAAAGGAACTTTTAAAAGTTGAGCTAAAAAGGAAGGAAAATTTACAATTACAATTTGAAGATAAAATCAGCTTTGATACTTTAAATAGCCAACTACTATTTCTTAAAAGTAGGGACAGTAGTTAGCTTTGTGTAAAAACAAAACTAACTACTGTTTTTTTGTATGAACAGATGGTAGTTTTGGAATAATATACTATATAAATTTTAGGAGGAAATATTATGCCAAAGAAAATTGATACCAACTTTGATTACAATGAGGAGGTAAAGAAGTGTAAGACTATTGATGATGTTATGGGGAAAAATGGACTTATACAAAGATTAGTAAAAGATGTTCTTGAAAATATATTAGAAGGAGAAATGGAAGAACATTTAGGTAGAAATAAATATGAAAGAACTGAAACTTTAGATGAAGTAAAAAAGAACTATAGAAATGGTTATAGTACTAAGAACTTAAGGAGTTCCTTCGGTGACGTCGACTTAGACGTACCCCGTGATAGAAATGCTGAATTTGAGCCACAAATTATAAAAAAATATGAAACTGTGTGTACTGAGTTAGATAAAAAGATTATATCTTTATATGCTAAAGGTATGTCAACATCTGATATTCAGGCTGAAATTGAAGACTTATATGGAATAACTATATCACCATCGATGGTATCTAAAATAACTGATAAAGTGCTTGCTAGCGCCGCCGAATGGCAAAATAGAGCATTAGATAAAATATATCCAATAGTTTATTTAGATGCTATGTACTTTAAAGTTAGAAGTAATGGAAAGATAGTTAACAAGGCTGTCTATATATGCTTAGGATACACTATGGAAGGGTATAAAGATATTTTAGGTATATGGGTTGATGAAGCTGAAGGTGCTAAATTCTGGTTAGGAATTTGCAATGATTTAAAAAATAGAGGTGTAAAAGAAATTTTAATTGCTTGTATGGATGGATTAAAAGGGCTTCCACAAGCTATAAAAACAGTATTTCCATCAGTAAATATTCAAACATGTATTGTTCATCAAATAAGAAATTCAATAAAATACATAGCTTCAAAGGATAAAAAAGCATTTATGAAAGATTTGAAGGAGGTTTATAAGGCTACAACAGAGGAACTTGCGTTAGCACAGCTAGATAATTTAAAGGAGAGATGGGGAGATAAATATGGAATAGTAATAGATTCCTGGTATAACAATTGGAGTAATCTTTCAACATTTTTTGACTTCTCTCCAACTATAAGAAAGATGATTTATACTACAAATATCTTAGAAGGTTTTAATCGTCAAATACGTAAATTCACTAAAGTTAGAGTCATATTCCCAACTGATGAATCTTTAAATAAGTGTGTTTACTTAGCAACGATGGAGATACTAGAAAAATGGACTCAGCCTATACATAATTGGGGTGCTACGCTAGCGGAGCTATCAATAATATTTGAAGATCAATTAAAAGATGAATTAGCTTAAAAGCTTGTACTTTTTATAAATTATATGCATACTATTAGATTTTTTTGAAATACTAAAAAAGGTAAAAAGAAACATTATTAGTATTTCTTAAATATAAAAAAATATTACTGGAAATGAAAATTTCCAGTAATATTAAAATAATAAAAATGATAATTACACAGAATTATCTATTCTCTCTAAAAGTAAAGAAGATACTATTACACCTCAACTTAACATCTTAAAAAGTGATTTAAATAGGTTATCATGTTCAGATGCTTTTGATGCAACCACGCTCTTAACTATATTATCAAATTTTAACGATATATTTTATAAATCTACTATTCAACAAAAAAAGACCCTATTAAACTCAATAATAGAAAACATATCTATTATTGATAGTCCTAATATTAAAGAAAGAAACATTAATAAAATTAAATTGTATTTTGAGCCTGTTGATATACAGGCTCAAGACTTAACTAAAAACTTTGCGACTACTTGTGATACGGTTCTCCATATCGGTAGTAAGTGAGGTTTTTTCTCTATATTAAATTATTAAGGTCTATATCATACCCTAACTTCTTCATATCTCGAGCAATATTAAATCTCCAAGCTTTCTGATTATCAAATTCAATATATACTAATCCTGATATATCATTTGGTTTTTCTATATCACCTTTAACTAATGCACATACATTTTTCCTACCTAACTTTCCTATTAAATATCCATGTTCAAATACAACATTTTGCCTTGCTCTATTTTTCATATTATCTTTATCAATTATGCTAGCTCCAATATCACAAGGCGTATATAATACAATTGCAAATCCTACATCTGAGTATTCCTCTATTTTTTCTATTATTGTATTTCCTAAACTAGCTTGGTTTTTAAGTACTATTGGTTCTAACTTAATATCTTTAATAAAACCTATAACTTGTTCAAGAGCTAATTCATCATGTCCATGTACAATAAATATCTTATTCATATTTACATCTATATCATCCGTTATTGATTCAGTTTCTATTACATCCTTTCTATCCTTAATGTAAATATCAACTTCTTCTATATATGACTCTATTTCACTCTCAATCTTAATATGAAGTCTTTTATCACGTACAAATTCATTTGTTTGTATTTTTCTTTGATTTTCTCCATACCACTCTTTCAATTTTCGAAGAAAATATCCTATTTCATCTAAATTATTTCTATTTATTGAAGATTTTAACCCATCACATATATTTTTAATATATGATTCACTACTATAACTATTAATAGTTCCTACTATTCCATCAATATCAAGTTTTAATCTTTTTATAACATTCATACTTTCATTTCCCCCCAGCTAAATATTACTACAAATATTATAATTCATTTTATAAGTTAATACACATAATATTTCTACTGTTTTTCAAATAACAATATCTAAATTTAATACACTTATTCCAACATTTCTTAACATAAAAGAAGAAGGAGCATCCTTTATAGATACTCCTTCTTCTTTACTTATATACTCAACCAAGCTATCATTTATTTTTAGTTTTATTGAGTCTATTTCTCTTGCTTCATTTATAGTTATTTCTGATATTATCATATGAAGTAATTTCTTTTGTTGTTCTCTTGTTGCACTTTCTGTTAGCACTTTACTGAAATTCTCTAGTATGCTCTTTATGAATTCATAAGGTATTTCTTCACTTACATCATCTGAAAGTGTAACTAGCAATGGTTCTTTTTCCTCTTGAAGACTTTTAGCTCTCTTGTTTAGCTCATCTTTTCTCTCCTTGAACTCTTCCTTAGATATTAGCTCTTCTTCATATGCTTCGAAAAGCTTAATTTTCTTCCTATCTATCTTTTCAAGCTCCTTATCTATTCTTTCTAACTCCTTCTTAGCTGGATTTATCTTATTATGTCTTTCTTTATTAACATTCCTTACTATAGTTTCAACCATTTTCTCATTAGAAAGTAATTCTGATAGCTTACTAAATACATACTCATTAGCTTTATCAACTCTGATGGAATTACTGTTACATATAGCCGTTCCCTTATTCTTCCAACTTCCACATGCATAGTATTGTATCCTTTTCTTTGTTCCATCTTTTAGTGTATTAGTAGTTCTCATTATTACCATTCCTGCTCCACACTTAGGACACTTTAGTATTCCTGTTAGTGGATATTCTCCATCGTATATTCTTGCTGGTTTTCCCTTCTTACTTTCCATTATTGCTTGTACTTTATCCCATAATCCTTCATCTATTATAGGTTCATGTATTCCATCCGTTATTATTGGATTTGGATTTATTGCTCTTCTTCTCTTTTCTGACCAGTCCTGTCTAACATTGTATCTTATCTTTCCTATATATACTGGATTAGTTAGAATATCTCTTATAGAACCTACAGAAAAATCATTTCCTTTCTTAGTCTTGTATCCTAACTTATTAAGTTTATTTGTAATTGCCTTATAACCCTTTCCATTAGAATACTCATTAAATATTAATCTCACGGATTCTGCTTCCTTTTCATTAATTATAAGTTGTGTATCTTTTCTTTTCTTGTTTTCTGTACCTTCAATTGGTACGATATCATATCCTAAAACCCTATTTCCTCCCCATCTTCCATCTCTAGCACGTGCTAAGCACCCCATTTTTACATTCTGAGAAATTGTATTTCTCTCTAACTCTGCAACTGCTCCCATCATATGTAATGAGAATTTCCCCATAGGTGTTTCTGTCTCAAATTGCTCTGAATAAGACCTAAACGCTATCCCTCTTCTATTTAAAATATCTATAATTTCTAATAGATTTAACATATCTCTCGCAATTCTGCTTATCTTCCACGTTATTACAATGTTAAATTTTTCCTCCTGCGCATCTTTTAATAATTCTTGCATAGCTGGTCTACATTTTATACTCTTTCCGCTTATACCTCTATCAGAATAGCACTTATAAATTTCATAATTCATTTTCTTACACCATTCTGTTAATAGTCTTTCTTGCTCATCTATACTGTAACCCTCTTCAGCTTGTTCCGACGTAGATACCCTGGAATATATTGCCACTAGATTTTTCTTAGTTCTTTTTGAATCATTCATGAAACTATCAAACTTCATCATTCTATACCTCCACTATTACTTATCATTATCTATCAAATTTATAATATATACTTATCCCATTATTTATAACGGAAAATACCATTACTATTGTCATTTCAATAATAATGATATTTTCAATCATTTAATTAATCTCTCCAAGTGTAGAAGTTACATACTAATTTAAAATTACCTACTTTAACATTACTTAATTTATTCCTTATACTATTTACCATAATTCTAATATGTTCTTGGATTTCACTTACTGTTCTTATGAATGTAGTTTCACCTGTAAAATAATCCATACTAATTTTCTTTTCGGTTATCTTAACATTACTTATACATGAGTTAAATTCCATATGTAATTCATCTAGTGATACTTCTTCTGCAATAGCTTCAATTGGAATTATTATTGTATATGTATCTATTGCCATCTCACTTTCCCCTTTTCCATTTTCATTAATATCCATATCAAAATTTATTAATACCTTTTCTTTAATTGTTTCATTTATCATCTTTATCTTCTCCTTTTGCTCTAAATACTTTCTTCTATTTTCATAATATTTCTTGATTATCTATATATGTACTTAATTTACTATCTAGATTTATTATTGGATTTACTTTCATATATAAAGTTAATTATTATTTCTGATAGTAAATCTATTATTTCATTACTGTTATTATTGGAACTCATTATTTTCTCTCCTTTGTATATGTTTCTTTAATTTCCCGTTTTCCCGTAATCCCGTAGTTTTCCTATAGCTACCTAAAATTTATTAATGTAATTAACTGGATCAGATTTTATTTTATATATAACTATTACTTTTAACGGGATTACGGGTTTTACGGGATTAGATTTAATTAATTATCTATTAAAAATTTATCTAAATACTCTTTAGGTACTTTTAGAATATATGTTGTATCATCTAATTTCTTTGGTAACTCTTCCTTCTCTAATGAATTTTTTCTCAGTTCTTGCTCTTCACTATCGAAAAGTCTGAATCTCTTAGTTGTTCTATCATTTTCAGTATCTAAATAATTAGAGTTTTTCCATTCTTTTACCACTACTTTAGGTTCTCCATACCCTAAATCTCTCAAGTTCTTTTCTAAAACATTCTTTAGAATTGCAACTTCATAGTAATCTTCTTTGAAGTTAATATTTCCCCAACAGATATTATTTTTAATTGATATATTATTTATTTTGAAATTGCCTTTATTCTCAATGATTTTTTGTATTATCTGATTGAATGCCTTTGCTCCAATATCTCTTTCAAGCATGTTTTTCTCTTCATTCTCAACTAAAAACTTAAGTATACTATCTAAGTCTAAATCAATTCTTATCGAATCATTTATTATTTCTCCAGTAACAAGTATTATTGCCAGCTTATTTGCAATCCTATCTCTAAACTTATTTTGGGGAAGTATCTCTTTCAGCTTAGTTATCCATTTATTAAGTAAAGCTTGTACCCCTTCTTCCTTTAAGTACTTTACTTTTCTTACTATTGATTCTGCTCCTACTCCGTAATTATTAAGAATTACTCTCTTTATTTCCTCTGCATTTTCAGCAGATTTAGTCCATTGAATATTCGCAAATTCAATTGCTCTAATTGATAATCCAGCATTTTTATTAGTTCTTTCAAGAATAGATTGCTCTCCTGTAGAAATTATTACGGTTGACCATTCTACTTGTTCTCTTTGTGTAATTGAATCATTTAATCTAGCTTTATCTTTTCCACTCACCATTGAGTAAATCATACTTGTAAAGTCATTTTCCCTACTCATTGATAATTCATCAAAAACTACTGGAATTCCAAAATTACCTCCTAAAGAATTCATTATTGCATTATTTGTACCATTCCAAAGCCTTATAAGCCCCTTATTCTTAGTACTAGGATTACCCATTAGCGAAACTGCTGTCATTACACCAGTTGTTTTACCTTGTGTACTGTTTCCATATATATGTATTAATAAACTTTCCATTTCTCCATCTGTTCTAGCCAACTTCCCAACAACTACCGAAGCCGTTGCCATACAAATTAATGCTTCTAATTGAATATTACCCTTTATGTGTTTTCTATACATATTTACCCAACTTTGCAAATAGCCTTTATGTCGTAAATCATAGTCTGAAATTTCTACATCACATATAGCTATCTCATCTTCATCATTAGTTATTGTCCTATCATGTCTAAAAATAAATTCATCATTAAAATTTATAGCTTTATGCCATCCCACATTTTTGTAAACATTAATACAAGGGGCAGTTTTCACTTGCAAACTCAAAAATTCTGATATTAACTTTCTATTTGCATATGGAATATCAAACCCATTAATAACTTTCTTTGATAATTCATTAGGTAGAATAACGCTCATAGGACACTTAATCTCATTAAAATTATCATCGAACTTATATAATACATTTGTATATACTTCTTGAGTATCGATATTATAAACCTTATCTTTGATATAAACTCCATCAGAAATTTTTTTCTCTTTTATTTCTCCTGATTTCTTGTCAGTATATTTAAAATATATGCCGTGTCGGTCATATCTAAAATTTCCTATTGAAATACTCTCCTCATTTTCTAACCTTTCCTCCAAATTAATATACTTTTTTTGACTTTTAATTCTATCTGTATCTACAATGCTCTGCTCTTCATCAAGCTCCTGTTCCGTTTCTAAATCATCATATTTTATTATAGGTTTTTTATATGTAACTTTGGGTGCTGGTCTTCTTTGTCTTAATCTTGCTACATCTGACACTTCTATCTCTCCTTTTTATATAAGATGACTTAGAAAAAAACTAAGCCATCTTATAATTAATAAAACTTTCTTTCTACTATATTTGCATAAACATTTCCCTTATCATCAGCATTATGCTTAATAGCTAATACACATTTCTTACCTATTAGTTCTTCAATATTTATCTCATCAGGAATATCACCTTTGTACACATCATTTAAGAATTTGAAACATTTAGAGTTTTTTGCTTGAGATATCATTATATTTTCCTTTTTTGTTTGCTTTGTGGTATCATCATCAAGCTCATATGTTACTTCAAGAAAATCTCTAAACCCCCAATCTGTTTTCTTATCTCTTAAATAAATTATTCTTTGTATTATTGATTCATAATTGCCTTCATTTAAATTAGGCATAGTTTTAGTTGTTCCTAATATTCCTTTATTGTCTCTAAAAATCATTTATAATTTCCTCCTTTTACTTACACCAATTATCACTTATTGAAACATCAACAATAATTGGGATATCATTAATAATTTTTTTCATTCCATTAATCATGCAACATTTCAAAATATCTTTTGCTTCCATTGCTTCCTCTTCTGCTACCTCTATAACAACCTCATCATGAACTACAGCTACTAACTTCCAAGAACTCTTCATATTACATACAAGTAATGCTAAAGCTTCTTTTAATCCCTCTGCTGCTGACCCTTGAATTGGAAGATTTAATCTTTGAGTCATTGACAAAGCACTCCCTTCCCAATATCTTCCTCCTAAACTCATGATTCCATTTGCTCTTAGTAATTTATCTTGAAGCTCTTTTACCTTTGGATACCCTTTAAGAAACTCAACTCTATATTTCTCTGCTTCTTCTAACGATATATGTATACCAAATTTTCTTAGATTTTTTTGGATACCATAAGCTGTAATTCCATAGCATATACCAAAATTAAGACTCTTTCCTACTTGCCTTTCTTCCTTAGTAACTTCTTCTATAGGTTTATTGAAAACTAAACTAGCTGTACCTGCATGGAGATCAACACCCTCATTAAAGTAACTAATTAAAGTTTCATCTCTAGAAATATTTGCAAGAACTCTAAGCTCCACTTGTGAATAATCAGCACATATTAGCTTATTTCCTTTTTCTGCAACAAAGAATTCTCTACTACTACTAGGCATAGCTTGAAGTGGAGGATTTTTACAAGACATTCTTCCAGAAGTAGCTCCTATTAGCCACCATGAGCCTCTAATTCTTCCATCCTTACTTAAAAACGTTTTCATTTTGTCGCCATAAGTCCTTATCTTAGTCTTTAACTTTCTGTACTTTCTTATAAGCTTGACCACTTCATGGTCATCTGAGTATTTAGCTAATTCATCATCAGAAGTTGAGTGTAGTTTAATTCCATAAGTATATAGAGCTTCAACTAATTGCTTTGGCGAATTTAGATTTAATTCCGATAAATTTAGAATATCATTTATCTCTTTCTCAATCTCATCACAAAGTTGTCTATCGTAATCCAACACTCTATCCCATTGCTCAAAATTCATCTTTATACCATTAAGTTCAAGCATTACTATAGAAGGTAAAGCCTTTCTTTCTCTTTCATAAGCTTCTAATAGATTTTTCTTAACTAATTCATTTAAAAGCCTATAGTATAACAATCTTGTGTTACTAACATCCTGAATAGCATAATCAATATGCTCTTGAGTTAATTTATCAACACTCCAATTGTCACTATGTTGTATAGATTTATCTATAGCTATTCCTAGGTACTTATTACATAGAGCTTTAAGACTTAATTCTTTTTCACCTAATACCTGTGCCATTACTAAAGTACAAGAATAATTATTTACCTCATACCCATTATGTATGAAGAATTCGACATCAAACTTAGCATTATGAAAAACTTTAAGGATATCCTTATCCTTTAGAACTTCTCTTAATTCATCATCTACTAAAGTTTTAGTAACTGCTTCACTATTACCATAAGAAAAAGCTATTACTCTTATCACACCTTTCATAAAGCATATTGAACTAGTTTCAATGTCCATAAAGACAACTTTTAATTTTGCCATAAGATTTCTCTCCTTAGATGCTTATTATTAAATTTTTAAAGAACAAGTTATTCTTAACAACTCAAAAACATTTATTTTTTTTATTTGGTTGCTATGTGTATATATTACTATGACAATTCAATATAAAAAATGGTAAAAAAAATCATAAGAACAAAAAAAGTTAACATTTACTTTTTTCTATTCTTATGATATAATTAAGTTTTTTATTTGTTAATATGGTAGAATAAGACTATCTTCTATTCTTTTATCAATCTCCAATCTTTGTGTTTTTAAGTAATTCTTTATTTCATTCATTTTTTCCACTTTTTCTTTATATGGATATCCATGTATCGACATTTTTATCCTTTCAACTTCCGATTCAAATTCATTTAAAATTTCATTATATTGCTCCGCTCTCACCTCCATTAACTTATACTCCATAAAATTACCTATTTCTTCACCCTTATGAAATTCTGATAAAACTTTAAAAACTGTAATCATCTCTTCGGTAGTAAAATCCTTTTTTGCATATGGTATAAATATTCTATCTTCTTCCTTTTGACTGCTTTCTATTATCCTACAATATCTTCCCATTAATGCTTTTATATCTTGGTCTATATAAATTAGTTTATATGCCCTAATATACTTATCTATATTTTTATCTGTAATGATATTGCTTCCAAATAAAGTGTCTAATATTTTTTTTATTCTTCTCCCTAATTCATATTCACTCTCCCAGGTATAATGTTTATCATCTACTCCAGTTACTTTTTCTACCAACTCTTTCACTGTATATTTTTTCATTTTTATCCCTACTTTCTATATTCTTTTAAATTTAAAATATTATAATGATTATTATCTAAAAGTTGCTTAAATAAAAAATTAAAACACTTAGACAATTATACATTAAAATAAAAAAAGAGGTTACCCTCTTTTTTAATCTAATCTTCTTATTTTCCCATCTGAATATACTCTATAAGCATCATTTAATTCATCTAACTCTATTATGTAAACTCCTACAGTATAATATTTTCTTCCCCCTTCATCATATTGTGGTATTTCATCAACTTCTACTCTAAGTGTATCTAAACCAGTTCTAAGACTATAATCTTCTGCATACTCAATTGCTTTTTCTACAGTAAATTCCTCATCTTGTTTCTTTCTCTCTTCTTCCTTTTCACTCGTTTTTTGTTCATAGTATAAATCTCTAGCTTGATTCTCTAAATACATCATAGTATTCTTATCTTCTTGGCTTAGTTTTTGCCAATCTGGAGTCTCCTTACTTAACTCCATAGCTTCCTCATAGCTACCTTTATCAATTAGTCCTTGTACTTCCTCAATTTTTTCTTTAAAGTTTTCTCTAGTATTTTTTACATCTGATAATTCTTCTTTTAAATTATCTATTTTTTCTCTTGTTGGCTCATAGTCTTTATAGCTCTTATCAATTTTATCTAACATTTCCTCTGCCCAATCTATATTATCATATAAATTAAATTTATTAGAAACTTGCTCATATCCATAAGCTATACTCCATAATTTTTTAAACTCTCTATTGTTAGTTTCTCCAGCTTTAGCTCTAAGTACATATTCAGCTTCACTTATCTCTCCATTATTTAAATATTCTTTAGCTTTATTTATAATAACTTTTACTTCATTATTAGATTTACCTATTGACCCTATTGCTATGAAAGCTACTATTGCTACTATTCCTATTATTATCTTATTGCCCCTCTTCAATTTTTGTATCTCCTTCACCCTTTTTAGATTTAAATTTTTGATAAATAAATATTACAGCAGCAATTACTGCTCCTACTTTTATTAAAAACCATAATACTGAAAAGAATCCTAATATTATTCCAGAAAACCAATTGGTTATAAATGCTCCTACAACACAACATACTAGCCATTCTCCAACCATTGCACCAAATCCTAAATACCATATTTCAAATATGGTATTTATCAATGCAAATATTCCTGTTCCTATTATTATTGTTGCTATTACTGCAATAGCTGTAGTTATTCCTCCCGCATCAAAAATATTCATTATTTTTCTTCTCCTCTCACACTTTTGTTTATTCCATTTTTATTTATTACTTTTTGTAACCAATTACATGTGTATCCTAATTTTCTTGCTATCTGCTTTAAGTTCTTTCCATCATAGTTCTTATTTAAATAATCAATTATATATTTATCTGAATATAATCTCATTGGGAATGTTATTTGTTGTCCCTTATAATTTTCATATACTTTTAGAGTTATATCGTGCCCTAAAACTTCAACCATATCTTTATAGATACCTCTGTAATTTTCACTTTTTTTACTCATATATTCTTTTTCAATCATCTCCTTTTCTTTCACATTAAATATTACCTCCTTTCAAAAGTTTTCATAATATTGAAAAGATAAGTGATTTTTCCTTGTAAAATCACCTATTTAATATAAAAAGAGTTAATGCTTCTTTTATTAGAAACATTAACTCTTTATCAGATTTATAATATATATTTGACTACATCAGTTAAAACAGTTGATTTACTATTTCTTTGTTGTTTTTATTTTGAGTGTTATTATTTATTCTCATTTTATAAAATCTCTGTTTTCTGATGTGTTAACATTGCTTTTTAGACGTACTTAGATTGATTGTAGTTACAGTTTTTCTATTTACCCTACGTTCAAGATAAATTACATCTTTACTTAGACTTCTTCTATTCTTTCTCATCAATCTTATTCTCACTGAAAATATCGTCACTATCGTTACATCGACACTACTATTACAACGATATTTTCTAGTAGTTTATTATTGTTATAAAAAAATTAGCTTATTGTTATAATATCATCACAATTAATTTGTTATTCTTATTAATTGTGATGATACCTTATTTCATACTACTTCTTAGTTGTTGCTTCTATTGAAGTTGCCACAACTGTTAATACTGTTCCAAGCACCTTTATTACTGTTACTATATCCATGACTTTCTCCTCCTTATCATCAATATTCCCAAGGAAATAATATAATACTTCCTTCAACTCCGTTATCTATTACATATAACTTAATCTCATCATCTATCTGAATATCTTCTAGCTCTATTTCATATGTGCATGAATATTCAGGAACTTCTTGACTTTGATTTATTACAATCTTATTTCCTTCTTTTCTTATCTTGAAAATCTGTAAGTAATCCAGTTCAACATTTCCTTCATCTTTTAGCTTATCAAGCATAGACCATATCATTAGTTGCAACCTTATATCTACTTCCTCATTTACTCCTCTAGTTACATATCTATTATCTTTCTTGAACATCTCTCTTTATCTCCTTATTATTGGTTTCTCAATCTTTATCTAAAAAAGTAAAAAGGCTATATCTTATTAACTAAGATATAACCTCTTAACAATCTATTTCAGAATATAAATATTTATTATATTCATCTTCATATATGGTTTCTGGAGCAAGTCCTAATAGCTCTTCAATATTACTTCCTCTAATTAAGTCATCTATTACATTTTCTTTACTTGTTTGCTCTATCCAATATTCAACTAGTGAGTCCTTATCTATTAAGGAATCAACATATATTGCATCATCAAGTAGTTCATCTAATAACCTTCTTGCAACATCTTTTAGATTAGCTGAACTTTTATAAATTATGCTATAATCATCAATCATTACATAACCTTGTTCATCTAACTCATTACACCAATTTATAACATGACCTATTGATAATTCTTCTAATCCATTACTTTTTAGATTTTGGTACATAGAAATTATCCTGTCATCAACTTCATTTTCTCCAATTTCTTTTGCTAACTTTACTGACATGCTCCAATCATTTAGGAATTCCTCTTTTAGCTCTTTATCACTTATGCTGTTTATTAATTTTTCTACATTTCTTATTTCTTCTGTTGCTATACCCTTGTATTTATCTAATACCTTCTTAATTTCTCTTATTATATACTGCTGAATTACTGAAGAAACTTCTTCATTAACAGCAATAAACACATTATCTTTATTAAACATTTATACGCTCTCCTTCTATAATTTTATTTAAATATAAAAAGTCTTAATCACTATCTTTATAGCAATTAAGACTTTTAGATTTTATTTATTTCCTGTTTTAACATTTCAATGAATCCTTCTGAAAACACTTTTCTACTTATTGACTCTTTTATTAGCTCTATTAGTTCTAGCTCTGTTACATCAAGACTTCTTGGAATGTATGTTTCATCACCCCTTCTAGTTGCCTTGTAGACACAGAACCTTACTTCATCTCGCTTTAGTTCTTTGATGTATATTTTCTCTATTGAGTATGTGTACTCTCCTTCTCCAACTTTTCCTTGGCTTATTATCTTGCAGTACTTAGTTTCCTTGATTATCTTTTCTTCACTCTTCTTACTCACATTAATTCTACCTCCTTATCTTATTCTAGTAGGAACTTAGAAAGTTCTTCTGTAGTTACCACTACGATTGAAAAATCACTCGAAAGCAAAAATAGTGAAGAAGTCCAATTAACTCCTTCACTACATTCAATTACATCTGTATATTCTGGTATTAAATCTTGTAACTTATCTTGTTTCAATACTTCGATATCTACGATATTTTCTGCTATAACTACATATCCACCCAAGTCTGATTCTATATCTCTATCAGCTCCATAGTTTTCATCTAATACACTTATTGTTGCTTTTATACTTTCAATTACTTCTGATGGTATATTGTTTACTTCTAGTAATTGATTTTCTTTATAAATCTTCTTAATCATTAATCCTCCCTAAATATAAAAACTTCTATATGCAATCTAATTACACATAGAAGTTTCTTGTAAGTAATGTCTTTATTCAATATATTATTCTTAATTATAATATATATTTATATTTTACTCAAATTCTTTAATAACTTTAACAATATTATCCACAGTGAATCCATACTTTTCAAACAACATATGACTTGGTGCTGATTCACCAAACTCATCCATAGTTATATATTTACCTCTTAGTCCAATAAATTCACCCCATGATAGTCTTGATCCGGCTTCTATTATTACCCTTTGCTCAATATGACTTGGAATCACATTTTCTTGGTATTCTACTGGTTGATTCTTAAATAATTCCATACAAGGCATACTCACAACTCTAATATTCTTATCTTTAATTTTATTCTTTGCTTCTATAGCTAAAGATACTTCAGATCCTGATGCTATGACTATTACTTCTGGCTCCCCCGAACAATCCTCTATAATATATCCTCCTTTTAAAGCCTCTTTACTTGATCCATTTAACTGAGGAAGATTTTGTCTTGATAATACAAGCGCAGTTGGAGTTGTTTTTGATGTCATTGCAACATACCAACCTGCTTTGGTTTCCATAGCATCACATGGTCTAAACACATTGAAGTTAGGCATAGCACGTAACATAGTAAGTTGCTCTATAGGCTGATGTGTAGGTCCATCTTCTCCAACTCCAATACTATCATGTGTTAAAACATAAATTAATGGTAATTTCATTAATGCTGATAATCTTGCCATAGGCTTAATATAATCACTAAAGACAAAAAAAGTAGAAACATACGTCTTTAACCCACCATACAACATTATTCCATTCCCAATTGCCGCCATAGCTTGTTCTCTTACACCATAGTGAATATTCCTTCCCGCATAATTTGAGGCATTAAAATCTCCCATTCCATCAAGATATGTTTTAGTAGATGGTGCTAAATCTGCTGCTCCACCTATTAAATTAGGGAATAAATCTTTAAGCTCATTCAGTACAACTCCAGAAGTATTTCTTGTGGCCTCTAAATTATTTGTAGTTTTCCAATAATCTTTATTATTTAATACCCCTTTATAATCACATTCAAAATATTGATTCCATAAACATTTCATATCAGGATATTTATCTAAATAATCATTAAACATTTTCTCCCATTTATTATAAAGAATATTATTTCTTTCTCTAGAACTATTACAATGATCATATATCTCTTTATCTACTTGAAATGATTTATTTACATCCAATCCTAGATTAATCTTTAATTCTTTTATATTCTCCTTACCTAACGGTTCTCCATGTGCAGAAGCCTTTCCTTCTTTTTTAGGACATCCCTTTCCAATAACTGTTTTAACTTCAATAAAAGAAGGTTTTTCTATAGATTCCTTTGCTAGATTCATTACTCTTAATAACTCGTTCAAGTCATCTCCATCTTCTACTGTATAGACATTAAATCCTAATGATTTCATTTTCATTTGAATATCTTCAGTAAATGCAATATCAATATTCCCCTCTATTGAAATATTGTTTGAATCATATAATACAATTAATTTATTTAATTTTAATGTTCCAGCTAAAGAAAATGCCTCTGAAGTAATTCCTTCCATCATGCATCCATCTCCACCTAAAACATAAGTATAATTATCGAATATACTATATTCAGGCTTATTAAAAACCTCTGCAAGATGTTTTTGTGCAATTGCCATTCCCACAGCCATTGCCATACCTTGTCCAAGTGGCCCTGTTGTTGCTTCTACACCTTGAGTATGCCCATATTCTGGATGACCTGGTGTCTTAGAGTCCTTTTGTCTAAATTCCTTTAAATCATCCATTTCTAATGGATATCCATACAAATGTAGTAAACTATAAAGCAAACTAGATCCATGTCCGCCTGAAAGTATAAACCTATCTCTATTTGGCCAACTCTTATAATCGCTAGTATGATTCATAACTTTTTGCCACAATGTATATGTCATTGCCGCTGAACCTAAAGGTAATCCTGGATGCCCAGAGCCTGCTTTCTCTACTATATCAGCGCATAATCCTCTTATTGTACTTACAACTCGTCTATCTATATATTCCATAATATCCTCCCCTTAAAAATACTAAAGCTATATCTATTACTTTCTAAGTGTATCAAAGTAATCCTTTTGAAACTTTTCAATTCCTTGTTGTGTAAGTGGGTGTTTCATCATTTGTTCTATTAATTCAAATGGTATAGTTGCTATATCAGCACCAGCTTTTGCACACTCAATAACATGATTAGCATTTCTTACACTTGCTGAAATAATTTGTGTATTAATTTTATGCATTTTAAAAACATTAGCTATATCTTTAATTAACTGTATTCCATTCATTGAAATATCTTCTATTCTTCCTATAAAAGGAGAAACATAAGTTGCTCCTGCTCTAGCCGCAAGTAGCGCTTGAGGTAAATTAAATATAAGGGTCATATTAGTTTTAATTCCTTCACTTGATAGCACCTTACATGCTTTTAATCCTTCTATTGTTGTTGGTATTTTAACAACAACATTTTGATGTAACGCTGCTATTTCTCTCCCTTCTTTAATCATACCTTCTGCATCAACAGTTGTTGCCTTAACTTCTCCACTTATCGGTCCATCAACAATTGAAGTAATCTGACTAATAACTTCTTTAAAATCCCTTCCCTCCTTGGCAATAATAGAAGGATTTGTAGTTACCCCACAAATTACGCCCATACTATATGCCGATTTAATATTTTCTATATTTGCAGTATCTAAAAAAAATTTCATATTTTTATTTTTCTCCTACTCTTATTTATTAAATAATTAAATGATATAAACTATTTCATAGCCTATATCATTTAATATAAACAACATCACTATCTGAACTATATATGTTTTATTTTAATAATTTTAAAATTGAATAACCTTCAAGTTCACAAGATGTTTTAATTTTAAAGTTATCTGCTATTGTCGTTCCTATAGTTGCAAATGTTTCTTGTGTTGGTAATACTCCTCCTGCTTTCATACTTGGAGAATAACATAATAAAGGTACCATTTCTCTTGTATGATCAGTCCCTATATATGTTGGATCATTACCATGATCTGCAGTAATTAGCAATAAATCATCTTCTTTTAAATGATTTAATAACACTCCTAGTTTTTCATCAAACATTTCTAATTCTTTTGCATATCCAAGTGGATCTCTTCTATGTCCCCATAATGCATCAAAATCAACAAGATTCACAAAACAAAGACCTTTAAAGTTCTTACCTGTCATCTCTATTGTTTGTTCTATTCCATGCACACTTGATGTAGATAAATATGATTTTGTAATTCCTTCTCCAGCAAATATATCGCTAATTTTTCCAATTCCAATTACATCATATCCACTATCTTTTAAATCGTCCAGTATCGTTCTAGAGAAGGGCTTCAATGCATAATCATGACGATTTGATGTTCTTTTAAAATTCCCCTTACTTTCACCAATGTATGGTCTTGCTATGACTCTTCCTACCTTCCATTCAGGCTTCATTGTAAGTTCTCTAGCTATCTCACAACACTCATATAATGTATCAAGTCCTGTGTATACTTCATGTCCACATATTTGTAATACTGAATCTGCAGATGTATATAAAATAAGCTCTCCTGTTTTTATCTCATGTTCTCCATATTCATCAATAATATCGGTTCCACTAGCAGATTTATTACCAACAAACTTTTTATTACACTTTTGTTCTAAGGCATCAATTAACTCATTCGGAAAACCATTATCAGTAAATGTTTTAAATGGTTCTTTTATATGTAGACCCATCATCTCCCAATGTCCAGTCATTGTATCCTTTCCTACACTAAGTTCTTTTAATTTCAAATAATAACCTTGTGTTACATCGGCTTTATTAAGTAAATTTCCTAATCCAAGCTTTCTCAAATTTGGTATACATAAATTTTCCTTCTTATCCCAAACATGCTTTAAAGTATTTACTCCTTCATCATTATATTCTTTAGAGTCTGGCATCTCACCAATACCTAATGAATCTAAGACAACCAAAAATACTCTATTATATTTGTTCATTTCAATTTACCCCTAATTATTTTTATTATTTTCAATTAATGTTTTAATTGCTTCAATAGTAACTTCTGTTTCTAATGTCACATCATAAAACCCTTCATTTGATAAACCTACTTTTTCTCTTTCTTGATTAGCTACAGCAAGTAGAATTGTTCCACACTTTACCTTTAAATAATTTGCTACTGTAAACAGTGCAGCAGATTCCATTTCTGAACCTAAACAACCTAAATCCATCCATGCCTTCCATTTTCCCTCTAATTCATAACTAACTGGCATATTCTCAGGTTCATGTTGTCCATAAAATGAATCTTTACATTGAACAACACCTACATGTACATTTGCATTTTTCTTTTTTGCAGCTGATACTAATGCATTAACAATTTCATAATTAGCTACCGCTGGAAATTCTATTGGAGCGTATTCCTTACTTGTTCCCTCCATTCTTACTGCACCAGTAGCAACAATTATATCTCCACCTTTAACATCTAAATTCATACCTCCACAAGTTCCTTGTCTTATGAAATACTTAGCTCCTGCGTCTACTAATTCTTGCATTGCAATTGCAGCACTAGGTCCTCCAATTCCTGTAGAAGTAACACTAACTTTTGTTCCATTTAAATACCCTGTATATGTTGTATATTCTCTTAAGTCTGCAATTAATTTTGCGTCATCTAAATACTCTGCAATCTTTTTACAACGCTTAGGATCTCCTGGAAGAATAACATATTCTCCTACATCCCCATCTTTTACTCCAATATGAAATTGTGTTCCATCTAATCTTTTCATTTTAAATCCATCCTCTCTTAATTATTTTCTTTTAATAAAAATTTTTTAGTAATATTTATAGTAATAAAACTTATAATTACTATTGCTAAAAATACCAACAGTAAATTACTATACACTGTTCCAATATCTGAGATACCTTTAATTAATGATTCATTTTTCAAGCTTTCTACCATAAGTAATCTTCCTGTAATAACGATTCCTGTAGAAGATGTTATTTTAATACAAAGGTTGAAGAATCCTAAACCTGATCCTCTCATACTTTCTGGCAATGAATTAATAACTAATGTCATAATAGGGGTATACAGAATACTAAATCCACCATTAAATAAGCAAGACATTATTACTAATACAGCAATATTAAACTCTAAGAATAGACTTCCTAATACTAACCCTAATGCCATACTTCCTAAACCAAAAACTAATGTTTTTGTAATTCCTAACTTCTTTGTTATTTTACTTCCCATTATTCCAATACACATACTTACTATATAACTAGGAAGAAGCATCATTGATATCGAATTAACACCTATATTATAAATATCCTTTGTCATAAATGAGAATAAAAATGAATATGATCCTTGTGTAACATATGTGATTAAAACAACTAGAATAACCATCATATATTTCCAATTCTTAAAAAAGTCTATTGAAATAAAAGCATTCTTATTTTTGCTTATATATGTTAAAAAAATAATTGCGATAATCGCACTAATTATTAAATATTGTATTCTTAATTCGCTAAAATAAAGAGAAACAAATAAAGATAATAACGCCATCATCATAATACCTAATATATCAACTTTTTTCTCCGCTTCTTGTGAATCCTCCGGCAAATACTTAATGATAAACGGAATACTTATTAATGATAAAATTGGGATTACGAATAAAGTTTTCCAACCTATATAAGATGCAAATACTCCACCTAATAAAATCCCCAGTAACTGTCCACCGGAAAAACATGCTGTATTAAACCCATAGTATTTCATTCTTTTCTGTTCATCTAAATACTTAGTTGCTGTCAATATTAACAATGCAGAAGAACAAGTTCCTCCTGCCATTTGAATAGCTCTCCAAATAACAACCATAATAAAAGATTGATTAAAAACAAGACCACCAATCGATCCTATAACTGAAATAGTTATTCCCGTAATTAATAATTTTTTAATTGACATAAAATCTGATAAAGCTGTGTAAAAAATATATGCAACCCCCATTGTCAACATAGCTATAGAAGATATCAAGCTTACATCAGCTGATGTAACAGCAAAATCTTCAGCGATTATTGGGGCGCAAATGTTAAAAGCCTCTTGTAATGATCCTGCCAATATAAATGCTAACATAATAAACGGCATAACCTTTTGTGTTTTTTTATTTTCCATATTTCCTCCCTCACTTGTATTACTTGTTATATATTTTATACATATATAATACATTGAATCGTTTTCACATGTCAAGATGTTTTAAAAATTTAATTTCATAATAAAAGACATGAATTCAAATTTGAATTCATGCCTAATTATTACTAAACACCTTGATAGATGCTATTTCTATTGGTATATAAAATTTATTAACCAGTATTACCTTACCACCCACATCAATAATAGTTTCTCTAATTAATAAAAATAATTTATTTATATTTTTTATTTGCTTGTTATGTAAATTTTCTGTTTCTTTTACAACTTCTATCTCACATATTTTTGAATGCCCTATACTATATACTTCCTTTTCAATAAAACTTAAAACTTCATTGTTATCATTTAAATCTATTTCATTTAAATATGAAACATCACTAGCCAAATGAGTAAAACAATATGCATATACTTGTGATCCTCTTTTATAATACCTATGAATAGCTAAAACAACAGCCATTTTTCTATTAAATATTTTCTCTGTATAGGTAGTTGAAATTCCTGGTAATATTTCTATATCTGCTGATTCTATCTCTTCATTACATGCCTTATATATAGGTATATCCATTTTTTCTAATCCAGTACTTTTTAAATTAGAAGTTCTTCTTATAAAGTTACCAACCCCTTGTCTTCTCTCAATTATCCCATCTTCTTGCAACAATGATAATGCTTGTCGTAATGTAGAACGACTTACTTCTAATTTTTGTGCAAGTTGAGACTCAGGCATTAGCTTACTCCCCTCACTATACATTCCATCATGAATCATTTTTAATATATTATTATAAACCTTAGCATACTTTGCTGATTTATCTTTTGAACGATTATTCTCCATATCAAAAACATATAATACGCTTGCTTGATTACGTACTATAATCTCCCTTCTTCTTTTTAAAGTTTATTTAATTTTACTAGTCTCAATAGACTTTTATTGCCTTTAATCATATTATCATATCTAGTTATTTTATTTTTTATCAAAATCATCTATTCCCAAATAAAACTAATATCAAAGATACAATAATAATAGAAATATCAGTTACCGAAACAGATTCAATAAAATAATCGACAACACGCAGACCATAAAATGTAGAAAACGTATCTAAGACAATATAAAATAGTATAGCCATTTGCCTTGATATTTTTTCCAAAATATATAAGTATTTTAGGTAATGCCCCAGCTATAAGACTAAAAGGATACGAAATAATTGTTGCTATTACAAAAAACGGTTTAATAAACTTTATTTACACTACCCTAAACTCTTAATTGATTTCATTAATACGTATCGTCTTAGCCCACCATACTTTTCTTTTTCTATTTTAACTTCATATCCGAGTTTTAGAAAGGTATTTAAACTTGCTTTATTTTCAGGATCTACAGTACAACATAGAATAGAGAATTTATCTTTATCTATGGCCTCTTCAATAGCATTTATTAAATGTTTTTGAAGAGAATTACCTCTGTAATTTGGATGAACTATAGTAGAATCTATATGTCCTACCAATGGTAATAACTCTCTATCTAGATTTATATCTAATCCATAATTTTTAAGTAAAGTAGGTTTTATAAATATACCATAAGCTATTAATTCATTTCTTTCATTAAAACATCCTAAACATATATTTTCTTTATTTGTAATAATATCCTTAAACTCACTATTTTCTGTTTTAAAAAAGAAGGATCTATTTTCTAAGGTATTAATAACTTCTTCTTGAAGTATTATTACATCATTTAAATGCTCTTCTTTTATTGTAGATATAGTGCAAATAACAGTTTCTTGTTGTAAGGTTTTAATTTTTAATACTTTAGTCATATTTTTCCTCCTAATTGAATAGCGTTAGTGTGAAATTCAATACAATTATATACTAAATATTTAATAATTTATATATAATTAAAATATCGTATTATTCAATTTTCAATTAGTATTTAGTTCACAACATTATAAAAATGTGAATTTATTTTTTTATAACTCCTTTATATTCTAAAATTTATCTCTAATTAATTATCCAATTTTAGTAAAAACCGCACTTATTTATGGTACGGTTCATTCTTCATTATTCTAAATGCTCTATATATTTGTTCTAATAACATTACTCTAAATAGTTGATGTGGAAATGTCATTTTTGAAAAACATAGTTTATAATTTGCTCTTTTTATAACGTCTTGTGATAAACCAAGACTTCCTCCAATAATAAATGTTATATTTGAGTTTCCCATTACTCCACAGTTTTCTATAAAGCTTGAAAACTGTTCTGAGGTTATATTTTGCCCCTTTAAATCCATTGCTACTACAAACATATTGTCTTTTATTTTAGATAGTATTAGTTGCCCCTCTTTATCTTTTATTTGTAGTTCTTCTTTTTCTGATGCATTATCTGGTGTTTTTTCGTCAGGTAATTCTATTATATCTAACTTACAATATCTACTTAATCTTTTTGAGTATTCATCTATAGCTTGTTTTAGGTATTTTTCTTTTAATTTTCCTACTGAAATTAGAGTTATATTCATTCCCTTACTTCTCCTATGTTTTTTATCTATATATTAACATATATTAATTAACTTTAGTAAAATTATCTACGTCAATTATAGTTCCATTACTTTCTACAATTTCTTTTTTAGGTAAATAGATTCTAAGTACTTCTGAATTAAAAACTGCTTTTATTTTATTAGAATTTACATTTGGAACGTAAAAGCTTTTTTCTATATCATTCCCTTCTTGCATTATTGCTACCATTGCATTTCTTCCATTACTGAATACTTGTTTTCTTTTAACTTTTACTAATACATGATCATTATTGTAATCAATATCTATATTCTTTTTATCTATTCCTGGTAGCTTTCCCTCTATTAAATATCTATCTCCATAATCTTTAAGCTCCATTTCTAGATCTTCTAAACTATTTAAAATGGAGTTCATAGTGTCATTATTTAGAAGTGTATCTACTATATCAGTAATTAAATCTTGGTTATTTATTACACTTGTAAAAACTTGATTAAAAATTCCACCAAAAGTATTATTTAACGGTGAATTAAATAAATTATTCATTTGATTACTATTTATATTATTATAATTATTATTAAAGTTATTATTGTTATAATTTCCATTATTAAATAAACTATTTATCATTCCATTTACTAAAAAAGGAAACATTTGAAACATATTTATTACCTACCCTATAAAGTCTTATATAATATATTTATTTTATAAAATTTATTTTGACACAAAAAATCCCCTATAAGATAGGCTTTTTTATATTATCTATCTTATAGGGTACACTTTAAATATTATATATGATTTTTATTTTATTAATATCCTATTTCCTCATTAATAAATATTACATGTATTCTATCTTTTCTGCTTTGACTTTTTATTAATGTAAATTCTCTACATATTTTTTCTTTGCTATTACAGTCCATACAATATCCAACCTTTGCACATGGTGTTTTTTTGTTTAATCTTTGTGCATTAGCAGGTGCTGATATCTCTCTATTTCTATTAATTGCAGCTTCAACATCCTTTACTATTTTGTTTACTCCTGCTATTATAATAACTTTTTCTGGTCCATATAACATAGCTGCTACTCTATTTCCATTTCCATCTACATTATAAAGCTCTCCATTTTCTGTTATAGCATTACTGCTAGAAAAATAAGCATCTGCAAAGAAACTTTCTTTATATATTTTTGTAGCTTCCTCTGGCGTTATCCCTTCTTTATATCTATCTAAAAACTTATATCTTCCACATCTTAAATGATCCATAATCCCAGTTTCAAATAATGACATTGAACCTCCGCAGGCTACCAAATCCCCTTCTTTTACTAATTCTTCTATTTTATTTATAAGCTCTTCTTTGCTATTTACTAAATATCCATTCATATTGTTTGCATTTATCGCTTCTATTGTCCTATTTATTTTTTGCTCATTAACCCACTTTATATTTTTATCCATATTATCACCTCTAAATAAATATATTATAATTTTATCATATTTTCCATTTATAGGTAATAATTGTTCTGATTATAAAAATTAGGCTGCTTAAAATCATTTTTTAAATTAGTTATATATTAACTATTAAATCTAATTTAAATTATAAAACTATATACAATAAAAAATAAACACCTTCTATGATATATTGTTCATAAAAGGTGTTTATTTTTTATTAAAAATCATTATCTTAAAGAAGAGTATTTTACAAATTTTATTTGCACTACCTCTTTAAAAGTCTAATTATTTTCCACAACACTTCTTGTACTTCTTACCGCTTCCACATGTACAAGGATCGTTTCTACCTATTTTATTTTCATTTCTAACTATAACAGAATCTCTGTATTTTTTTTGAATTTCTTTTCTCTTTTCTACTGAGAATATACCTTCCCATTGAGGTAATGTATATAAATATTCTGCCTTTGCATCTAGCATATTGAAATATAATTTTTCTAAATCTATTTCTAATGAAATTTCATCAGTTGCAGTTAATGCTTCTAAATCCTTTGGAGCCTTTAAGCTATCATTTATTCCGTCAACAAATCCCATTATAAATTCTGGTGTTGTATTATGTTTCTTAGCTAAATCTTCTATTGTTACTGTTACAACTTCTTTATGTCTAGATAATAAATCCTTATATATAGCTGTTTCTATTTCCATATACTCAGCCCAAAAAGCTTGTTCTCCCTTGTACTTAACATATTCAACTACCATATCTGTCCATTGTTTATATAAACTCATAGTTCTTTCTCCTTCTTATATATAATTTCTATTTGAATTATACTAATTTCTGTTATTTTTTTCAAGCAATACATACTGTTAATTAGGTAACTTTATAAGATATTTAGCTTCCTTATTACAATACTTACACTTACCTTTATTACATTCTTCCATTATAGGAAAAGTTTCTTCAATATTTATTAAATCATCCATAGCTTCATCTACATGATTTTCACATGCATATATAATATTATTATTCATATATTTAACTTCCTTATATTAAAATTCTATCATATTACTTGGACTATGTCTGTTAGCCATAGATAGTACTATATCCTTATCTTGAACAATATTATTTTCTTGTAATACACTTAACACAGTCTGGAAAGCTAGGTCTGGATGGTTATTAGTTCCACTTAAATGACCTAAAATTATTTTTCTATGTAACTTATGTGTCATTAAGTCAACTATTGCTTTTCCGCAATCTTCATTTGATAAGTGTCCTACTTCACTTAAAATTCTTCTTTTAAGATTATATGGATATGGACCAAACTTTAACATATTTATATCGTGATTACTTTCTAAAAGTATCACTTCTGATTCCTTTATATTATCTCTTATTTCTTGAGTATATATACCAAAATCAGTTGTAACACTAACTTTCTTCCCTTTTGAATGCATTGTATACCCAACTGGTGCTACTGCGTCATGAGGGATATTAAATGAAGTTACATCTAAATCATTTATTTCTAAAGTAGATCTTCTATCCATTATTTTTATATTATGTTCTTTTATTTTTCCTATACTATTTTCCATAACAGCCCAAGTATTTGCATTAGCATATATAGGGATATCATACTTTCTTGATAATACTCCTACACCTTTTATATGATCACTATGCTCATGAGTTATGAATATTCCATTTATCTCTGAAGGGTTTTCTCCTATACTTTTTAATGCCTCATCAATTTTTTTGCCTGGTAGCCCTGCATCTATTAATATTTTTGCCTCTTTTGAAGCTATAAATATACTATTTCCACTACTACCACTATATAATGAGCAAAATTTCATTTATTTTTCCCCCATAGTATACTACTCTGTGATTCTAATTATATCAGCACCTAAAGCAGTAAATTTATCCTCTATATGTGGATACCCTCTATCTATATGTTCAATTTCTGCAATTTCAGTTTTTCCATCTGCTATTAATCCAGCTATAACCATAGCTGCACCAGCTCTTAAATCAGTAGCTATAACATTAGCTCCTACTAATTTATTTACGCCTTCAATAATAGCAGTTCTTCCTTCAACTCTTATAGTTGCTCCCATCTTTTTAAGCTCTTCAATATGCTTATGTCTATTTTCCCATATGCTTTCAGCTATTAAACTCTTTCCTGGAACTGTACTTAATAAAGCTGACATTGGTTGTTGAACATCTGTTGGAAACCCTGGATATGGTGTTGTTTTAACATTAACTCCCTTTAAAGGTCCCTCAATATATACTCTAACACTATCATCGCCCTCGTCTACAGTTGCGCCCATTTCTATAAGTTTTGCTGATATAGATTCCAAATGCTTTGGTATAACATTTTTAATTGTTACATCACCTTTAGTAGCTGCTGCTGCAATCATAAAGGTACCAGCTTCTATTTGGTCTGGTATTACACTGTAATTACATCCAGCTAAGCTTTCAACACCTTTTATTCTTATTACATCCGTTCCTGCTCCCTTAATATCAGCTCCCATTGAGTTTAAAAAGTTTGCAACATCTACAACATGAGGTTCTTTTGCTACATTTTCTAATATAGTAGTTCCTTCTGCTAATGTAGCTGCAATCATAACATTTATAGTTGCTCCAACTGATACAACATCAAAGAAAATATTAGCTGCTTGTAAATTTTCCGCCTCAACACTTACTGCCCCATGTTCTATTGTTACTTTAGCTCCTAATGCTTCAAATCCTTTTATATGTTGGTCAATAGGTCTAACTCCTATAGGGCATCCCCCTGGAAGTTCTACTCTAGCTTTTTTAAATCTTGATAATAAAGCTCCTATAAAATAATAAGATGCTCTCATTCTTCTAACATCTTCTGTACATGCATTTACATTATGTACATCTGTAGAATCTATTTCTAAAGTATTATTATCTAATTTATTTACTCCACATCCTAAGCTTCTTAAGATTCTTTCTAAACAATGAACATCTTCGATATCTGGTACATTGTCTATGATACACTTTCCCTGGCTAGCCATTATAGCTGCTGGTAATATTGCAACCGCTGCATTTTTAGCCCCATTAATATCAACAGAACCTTTTAAAACTTTTCCTCCATTTATAACTAATCTTTCCATCCATTTCACCCTTATCATAATTTATATATATATTAATCTTGCCTAATCTTTCAAGTATTATCCAATTTCAATTTAAAAAGGTAATGCTATCTTAACGATACGCATAAAAAACCTACATCACCCATTATAACATAAATTTTATTTAATTAAATAGAGTTTTTTCTGGCAAAAACCCTTTTTACTTAAGGTTTAAAATAATATTAATAATTTTATATATTTGTGTAAAAGTTTTAACTATTCTCCCTTTTTAAATTTTTTGTATTATGATATAATTTATAACAAAGTTTGTATATATATTTAAGAGTGCAAGCTAATTTAACTTGAGAGGTTAAATCTATGAAGTATTATTTAGTAGCATTATTTGATGATGAATCTTATAAAAACTTAACACCTATCCAAAGGAATTTTTCTAAAAAATTTAGAGCTAATAGAAGTTCTCCTGCACCCTATATTCCTTTAGAGGTTGTAGAGAACCCAAATGTAGATAAATTAGATTTAGTAATAGAGAAAATAGTTAAACCATATAAATATTTTAAAGTTCAAATGTGTAATCAAGTATCTATTTCTGAAACTCATAAAACTTTAAATGTAAAAATAGAAGATAGAGGGTATATAAAAAGACTTAATAGACTTATGAATGATACTTTAAAGCTTTATGGATTTAATATAAAAAATCATAACAATGAAGTACCAATGTATATCTCCCTTGCTAATCTTAACTATATTCCAAAGGATATTAAAAAAACTGATGGTGAGGTTAGTTTTAAAAGTAACTTTGATACATTAAAGGTAAATAGAATTGAATTATGGAAAGTATCTAATAATAAAAAAGAAACTATTATAAAAAGCTATCCATTAAAGAAAAGTATTTAAGAAATTTTTAAGTGTCTAAATAATATGTTTAGACACTTTTTATATTTGTAATGTTAACACTTTAAAAATTATTTTTTTGTATTCGTTTACCCCACTTTTAATTTTCTAAAAGTTTTTGTAAAATATATTTATATCAAATCCTTAGGAACGGGGGATATTTATGAATATTACTACTTTATTTGAAGGTCAAATGAAAAAAAATGAAAATGTACTTATTGATACTAACTTAAATGAATATAAGCTTTCAGCTAGAAAAAATCTTGAATTACATATTAAACTTAGTGCTTTAGCTGACGAAACAAAATGCTATAAGTATTGGAAAGATAGCAATAACTCTTTATGTAAGGATACTATTTTTGAGAAGTATCTAGATTGTCTAAGCATAATATTAACTATGGGTATTGATCGTGATTATTCAGATATTACTATGGTAACACTTAAGCCTAATGACTACTGCTTAAGTGATCAATTTTTAAATTTATATATTGATTTAAATGATATAATAATATCTAATTCTAAAGATCATTATTTAACACTGTTAGAAGATTTTATTAGTCTTGGTATTACATTGGGATATTCAGAATGTAAAATCAAAGAAACTTTTTTAACCATATAAACATTAAGCTCTCTAATTTTTAGAGAGCTTTTTTTAATATTTAATGCCATTAGTGGAATACTATGCTTGAGGTGATTTTAATGTTTTCAATTATATGTGCAATAATTTCAGGCATAGCTATGAGTTTACAGGGAGTTTTTAATACAAGACTCGGAGAAAAAATAGGAACCTGGGAAACCAACGTTTTTGTTCAAGCAACTGGATTAGTCTTAACTTTAATTATTCTTATGTTTTTTGGAAAAGGAAATTTTAAATGTATTAAAGAAGTAAATAAATTATACCTATTAGGCGGTTTATTAGGTGTAGTTATTATTTTTACAGTTATGAAAAGCATAGGATCTATGGGTGCTGCTTGTGGTATAGGAATTATTTTAGTTGCTCAAATTACTGCTGCAGGTGTTATTGATGCCTTTGGCTTATTTGGAACTGAAAAAGTTCCTTTTACCTTAAAGGAGTTTATTGGTATTGGAGTTATGATTATTGGAATTGTAATATTTAAATGGAAAATATAATTTAATCTTATTAATTTAATACTCTTATTATATTAACAAAATCTACTATTTGAATATACTATATAATGTGATCAATTTTAGGAGTATTATATGTTCTCTCTAAATAAAAAACTAGATCCTAATTTAAAAAGTTGTTTAGCATCTAAAAGCACTAATAATTATAGAGTTATTATAAAATGTAAAAAATTTAATGCTAATATAGCCAAAAAAATTTCATCTTATAGAGGTGAACTAATACGTTCAATTAAAAACTGTAATATACTTTCAGCTAACTTAAATTCTAGAGGAATAGAACGTTTATTAGAATATCCCGAGGTTGAATATATATGCTTTGATGAATATTTGTTTTTATGTGGCATGAGTGTTAATACAGCTAATAAAGTTAGGTTATCTAGTAAAATTAACATAAAGGGTAAAGGTATTGGTATTGGAGTTATTGATACAGGAGTTTATCCTCATCCTGATTTGCTTAGTCCTTATAATAGAATCTCATCATTTGTTGATTTAATTAATGGTTTAACTCATCCATATGATGATAATGGACATGGAACATGTACTTGTGGTATTATTGCCGGAAGTGGTGAAAAATCTAATGGAATGTACCGTGGAATTGCACCTGAGAGCAATGTACATTGTTACAAAGCTTTTGATAAACTAGGTAAAGGCTTTATATCAGATGTTTTATATTCTATGGAAAGTATTATAGAACAAAGTGAGCAAAAAAATATAAAAGTTTTATGTATGCCATTTGAACTTTTATACTACAATGAATTTTTACAAAATCTCTTTGAAACATTAGTTAAGTACGCTAATAGTAAAAATATAACTTGTGTTATTCCTAGCGGTAGTAATAGAAACTTAGACGGATCTATTACCGGAATTGCTTTATGTAAGGATTGTATTACAGTTGCCGGGTTTGATACTACTTCTATTATTAAGCCGTACACATATTCTTCTGCTGGAAATTCCAAAAGAGATACTAAACCTAATTTAGCTGCTGCTTGTGTAGATATTGTATCTTTAAATTGTAATACTAAGTATATTTCAGAAAAGGACGGTATTAAACTTTATGCTCCAAAATTAGATGCTTCCTATAAAACTTTTACCGGCACATCATTAGCAGCTGCTTACATAGCTGCCATCTGTGCCTTACTTTATGAATCTAACCCAGATTTAAACTCTAAAGATGTTTTCTCACTTTTAAAAGTATCTTGTGAAAATATAGATATACCAAAGAATTATCAAGGAGAGGGAAAAGTTAATCTTAATTTATTGCTAAAATAAAAGATGCTGCAATAGCAGCACCTTTTATTTTTTTACTATAAAATTAACTGGATTAACAGGTTTATCATTAACTCTAAGTTCAAAATGTAAATGTGGACCTGTACTAAAACCTGTATTTCCTATTTCTCCAATTATATCTCCCTTTTTAATCTTATCTCCAACCTTTACATAAGATTTATTTAAATGAGCATAATATGTGACCATATCATTATCATGCTTAATTTTTATTAAGTTTCCATATCCACCATTATTAAACTCTGAATATATAATCTCTCCATCCATCGCAGCAATAACATCATCCCCTATATTTCCGGCAATATCTATTCCCTTATGAAATGAATTCCATCGTTCACCATATCCAGATGTCATATCTCCACCTCTAGTTGGACTCTTTAAAAAAGCTACCCCATCAATGTAAGGGTTCTTTTTACCTCTGTGTATTTCTTTACTTTTAGCTTCCTTAATAACTTTCTCTTCAATAATTTTGCTATCTACTATGTTATTATTTTTATATGTTACTTCTTTTAATACATCCTTTACTCCTACTGCCCCAGGATATTCCTTAGTTTCTCCAGTATATAAATTTTCATCATTTATAATTAACGTTGTAGGTAATATTTTTTCTGTACTTCTTTCCCTTAATACTAAAGTTACTTCTACAATATCTTTGTTTTTTTTATATTCATTATAAATTTTTTGTGCTACTTCTTCTATACTATTAATAGTTCCAGCGTCTATTCTTTTATATTCTGATCCTATATTTCCTTTAATATCTGCTGATACTATTTTATCTTTATTTATATTTTCATTATCTATGTATATTTTCAATACATAAGACAAAACATCATTAACTTTATAATCTTGTGAAATATAACCTAATGTTTCTCCTGATAATATTAACTCATTTACATAAGTTTTTCCTGTTAAAGCTGTTAATACTCCTTGAAAAAATGTATTTTTATTTTCTACATTTTGAGATTTTACTTCTACCTTATTTTCGTTAATGTAACTTCCTTTTACATTACTTTCAAATTTCTGTGTACTGTTGTAATTGGTATAGGCTTTTACATTTAGTCCTTTTCCGCCAATTACAATAAACAAAAACACTGTTAACATTATTGATGATTTTATTTTCTTAATAATACTAACCGAGTCACTTTTTGTAACCATAAACTCTCCTTTCAAAATTCTCTATATTTAAGCAACACATTTAATACTTTTCCCTATTTTTCGAATAATATTCCATTTATATATTTAATTGTTATGTTGAGCCTTATATTTCACTTTGTTATAATTAATATATTGCAAATAATAGTTGTAGAAAGGTAGATAACAATATGAGCACATTTATGCTTAAATCTAAACCTTTAAAATTTACCCCTGTAAGTAATATATTTATTGAAAAATATATGCCTAAGGCTCGTGGTGAATTTATAAAAGTATATTTATTAATGTTAAAATATAATAATACTGGAGAAATAGGAGTTAATTCTTCAATTCTAGCAAATACTTTAAACTTACTAGAATCAGATATATTAAATGCTCTTAATTATTGGAATGAAGAAGGCGTTCTTAAATTGATTCCAATTGACAAAATGGGGAATTTTGATATTGAATTTGTAGATTTATCGGATACATCTGCTAATGATGAAAGTAAAATAAACCTACTAGAGGAGCTATCCGATGAAACAAATAATGGTATGTTAAAAGATATAGAAAGACTTATAGGAAGACCTCTATCCCCTAGTGAATTTACAACATATATAAGTTGGAAAAGGGAATTTAATTTTTCTTCTGAGTTAATACTCTTACTTATAGAATACTGTGTCTCTAAAGGAAAAAGTAATACTCGTTATATTGAAAGAGTTGCAATTGCATGGAATGATATGCAAATCAAAACAATTGATGATGCACAAAATTACATAAGAAAAACTGAAGATAAATGGGGAACTTATAGAGAAATATTAAAATTCTTAGGTATTAGGAATACTGATATTATGAAACCCCAAGAAGATATGCTTGAAAAATGGACTTCTACATTTGGATTTTCTCTAGATATTATAAAAAAGGCTTGCGATATATGTTTCCAAAGATTAAATAGAGCTGATTTTAAATATATAGATGGAATTTTATCAAGCTGGAATAAAGATAATTTAAAAACAATTAAGGCTATTGAAAATAAGGAAAATAATTTTAAACTTTCCTCTAATAAGAAAACATATAATAATGGAAATAATGCTTCAAGCACTACTAAACCCCCTCTAAGATTTAATAACTTTGAGGCAAGAGAGTATGACTATGATTCTCTTGAAAAGAAACTGTTAGGATGGGATAAAGATGATTAAAGGTTACCAAAAAGAATTAGCAGATATTTATGAAAAGATTAAACTAGAAGAAAAGAAAAACTTAGAAATTAGGAGAAAATATATAGAAGAAACTTATCCTGAAATAATGGAGATTGATAAAACTATTCAAAAAAGATGTCTTCAACTCTCAATGTCTATTTTAAAAGGATTAGATTCTATAGAAATTCAAAACATAAAAGATGAAATTACAGATTTGAGGTTTAGAAAATGTGAAGCATTAGTTTCTAAAAACTTAGATCCTGATTTTTTAAATCTTAAATATAGATGTCCTAAATGTAAAGATGAAGGCTACATAGGAACAACTAAATGTTCTTGCTATAAAAATAAATTAGTTAAACTGTACTATAAAGATTCCGATTTAGAAGATTCTATTAGAAGAAATAATTTTAATACATTTGATATATCTTTATATTCTAATCGTAAGTTAGGTGATGAAGATAAATTTACACCTAGAAGAAATATAGAAAACATATTAGAGTATGTTCGAGGCCACTTTATTCCAAACTTTAATAATATTGATGATAATATATTATTTTATGGTAATTCTGGAACAGGAAAAACATTTTTAACCTGTTGTATTGCAAAAGAACTCCTTGATTCAGGATATTTAGTTATCTATAAAACTTCCGATGAACTTATTAAAAATTTAAGAGATATTAGATTTAATAATAATACAGAACTTGAAGAAATTCTTCTTAACTGTGATTTATTAATAATAGATGATTTAGCAGCTGAACAAATTACTGATTTTTCTGCTACAGAATTATTTACTTTAATAAATAAAAAAATACTTAAAAAGAAAAAAATGATTATATCTACAAATTTAACCTTACCTAGTATTACTAAAACATACAGTGAAAGAATATCATCTAGATTGTTAGGTAATTTTAAACTATATAAGTTCTATGCAGAAGATATACGAATACAAATTAATTTAAAAAATAGATAAAATAAAAGGATGGGAAATTTAATTTCCTATCCTTTTATAATTCTCTAATTAAAACTAACAAAAAAAGCTTTAGATAAATCTAAAGCTTTTGGAGCTGGCAATAGGAATCGAACCTACAACCTGCTGATTACAAGTCAGCTGCTCTACCGTTGAGCCATGCCAGCGTAAAATTATAAAACCACTTCATTTATAAAAGTGGCGACTCAGAAGGGGCTCGAACCCTCGACCTCCGGCGTGACAGGCCGGCACTCTAACCAACTGAGCTACTGAGCCATAAATATTTTGGTGGGCACAACAGGGATCGAACCTGTGACCCTCTGCTTGTAAGGCAGATGCTCTCCCAGCTGAGCTATGCGCCCAAAATAAAAATGGTGACTCCTAGGGGAATCGAACCCCTGTTACCACCGTGAAAGGGTGGTGTCTTGACCGCTTGACCAAGGAGCCATATATTAAATTGTTTTTGGTTATATCCACTAAAAGTGGCGACTCAGAAGGGGCTCGAACCCTCGACCTCCGGCGTGACAGGCCGGCACTCTAACCAACTGAGCTACTGAGCCATGTATTTTGGTGGGCACAACAGGGATCGAACCTGTGACCCTCTGCTTGTAAGGCAGATGCTCTCCCAGCTGAGCTATGCGCCCAAAATAAATGGTGACTCCTAGGGGAATCGAACCCCTGTTACCACCGTGAAAGGGTGGTGTCTTAACCGCTTGACCAAGGAGCCATATATGGAGCTGGCAATAGGAATCGAACCTACAACCTGCTGATTACAAGTCAGCTGCTCTACCGTTGAGCCATGCCAGCATATAGCTTGTTTATTTGATTTTTATATATTACCAATTTAAAATTAAATTGGCGACTCAGAAGGGGCTCGAACCCTCGACCTCCGGCGTGACAGGCCGGCACTCTAACCAACTGAGCTACTGAGCCATTATATTTTGGTGGGCACAACAGGGATCGAACCTGTGACCCTCTGCTTGTAAGGCAGATGCTCTCCCAGCTGAGCTATGCGCCCAAAATAAATGGTGACTCCTAGGGGAATCGAACCCCTGTTACCACCGTGAAAGGGTGGTGTCTTGACCGCTTGACCAAGGAGCCATGTTTAATTTTGTTTTGTTCTCTCTCCGGTTGTTCTCCCGGCGAGCACATTAACTATAATACATAAATTTTATTATAGTGTCAACACTTTTTATAAAGTTTTTTTTTATATTTAAATTATATATATTTCTACTATATTTTTAGTTTAATAGTTTTATCTTATAATCCCTTGATTCTAAGCCATTTATAGCCATTCCATACCTTGATAATTCAAGCTCTTTTTCCATTATTTCTTTTTCTATTTTTTTTATTTCAAAAGAACAAATTTCTAAAAAATCCTCTTTTTTTATTTCCTCTATATTTATATTATATCCTCTTTTTTTGAAATTTTCACCGCTAGCAATAACCTTTATGGGAATTTTTTCATTAACTACACATATAATGTCCTTCTCCCAAATTCCCCTTTTATTTACTTTATATTTATCTTTTAGCAAGTTTAATGATTTTAATTCTTCATTAAATTGTTCTTCTATATTATCTAACAATATTTTATAAAAAAATACTGATATTCCTCTATTTAATTTTATTTTTAAGAAATCCTTGTATTTAATTAAAAATTCATCTATTTCAGATTCTGTTATAAATTCTATATCTTTATGTAAAAATATATTTATACCCTTTGAATTTGGATAATTAACAACAACTTGATCATAATTCATTCTTCTAACTTTAAATTCTTTTTCAAAATCAGGATTTTGTTTGTTTTTAATTTTAACTTTCACAAAAATCACCTCATTTAAATAGTATTCCATAGTTTTATAACTTATATTACTATGATAAAATTTATTTAAATATACATTAAGGAGAAATTTTTTATGATACATCATGATTTAATTATAGTTGGTGGCGGAGCTTCTGGATTAGTTGCAGCTATTGCCGCTAAAGATTTTGGTATAGATGTTGCAATTGTAGAAGCAACAGATAGAATAGGAAAAAAAATATTAACTACTGGTAATGGAAGATGTAATATCTCAAATAATACTATATCTTTTCCTTTTCTTTCTTATCATAGTGAAAATCCAGGATTTTTTTCTCATACTCTTTCAAACTTTACTGTTGAAGATACTAAAAACTTTTTTCTTTCATTGGGGCTTCCAATAATTGAACTTCAAAATGGAAAATTATATCCTCAATCTCTACAAGCTTCTTCAGTTATAGATATTTTTAGATTAGCCTTAGAAGATAAATCAATACCTTTATACACAGAGTGTAAAATTAAAGATATCCACAAGAAGAAAACTTTTAAGTTATCCACAGATAATGAAGACTATAAATTATTCACATGCAATAAACTAATTTTAGCTTGTGGAGGAAAATCTGCTATAAAAACTGGATCAGATGGTTCTGGATATAATTTAGCAAAATCTCTAGGACATTCTGTTATAGAAACTGTTCCTGGAATAGTTCAATTAAAACTAGATTATCCTCATCTTAAAGCGTTATCTGGTATAAAATTTGATGGTTTTGCTACACTTCTAGTTGATAATAATCCAATTAGACGAGAGTTTGGAGAAATACTATTTACTGACTATGGTATTTCAGGCCCACCAATACTTCAGTTATCAGGTCATGCTTCTAAATGCATAAGTAAAAATAAACCGGTTGAAATATTAGTTGATATGATGCCTAAACTATCTCTTGAAGATATTGAAAATTTTATTGAATGTCATTTAGCTATGTTTGGTCATAGATCAATAATAGATGCATTTATAGGTGTTGTTAATAAAAAACTCATTCCTATTTTACTTAAAGAAGCTGGAATTAAAAATCTTCACTCACCTTGCTATGATATTAGCTGGACCGAAAAAAGAAACTTAATAAATCTATTGAAACAATGGAAATTTAAATGTATTGGCACTAATGGTTTTAATCAAGCTCAGGTTACTATTGGTGGAATTAATACAAAAGATATTGATTCTAAAACACTCCAATCAAAGTTAGTTAATGGTTTATATTTTTGTGGTGAAATACTTGATGTAGATGGTGATTGTGGTGGATTTAACCTTCAGTGGGCCTGGAGTTCTGGATACTCAGTCTCTTCTAATATAGCTAAAGACAAATAGAAAATAAGGATATCTTAAACTATTTATTGAAATAATTTAAGATATCCTTTTTTCTTTTCTATATTTTCTTCCATACACCAACTAATTTAGTTAACTCTTTTTCATCTGAACTTTCTATTTTATGAAGAGTAGTTAAATAGCCCTCTTCTTCCTCTCTATATGATGAAAATACATTTATTTTACTTCCATAAATACATTCTTTCTCAAAGGTTACTTTTATACTTTCTAACTTATAATTATTTAAAATATCAATTGGTAATGAATCTATTGCCCATTCTATATATTTAGTATTATTTACATGTCTATTAAAATCTATATCACTATATCTTGCTTCAAAGTCTTTTTCAAACATAGGCTCTTGAAGTCTTTCTAATCTTTCTATCTTAAAGCTTTCTTTCATATCCCCATCTAATCCATATATATCATACTGTTCTTTTGGAACCCTCATAGTTTTTCTTTTTTCTATATTTATTAGGAAGAATATCGCTTCTGCTTCTACAATAATATTTCCATTACTATCATATATTTTATATTCTCTTAAGGCATAGAATTTTTTAAATCCTATTGGCTTTGTTTCAGCTTTTATCTTCTCTCCACACTTTGGATACCTGTTTACTTTTATATTATATTGATAAAATACCCATGCCATATTTCTATCAATTAAATACTCTATTCCCCCTCCTAGTATTTCTGATTGAGTTGTTCCAACATCACATAAAATATTTATTAGTGTAGTTATTGTGCAATTTAGTTCACTATCTACTTCATAGTAATGTACTTCATATTCTTTGCTATATAACTTTCCCATAACTCCTCCTATATACAGTGCTAAATATTAATTTAAATTAACTAAAAACTCTGTAGAATTTTACTACAGAGTTTTATATTTAATTACTTATTTAATGCTTCTAGTAATGCTTCTAAGTTTAATCCATGTACACCAGCTGCTTCTTCTATACTTTCTGCTTGTGCTGATGGACATCCGACACATCCCATACCAAAGCTCATTAATATTTCAGCTGCATTTTCTTTTTGTCTTATAACTTCACCAATTGTCATGTCCTTAGTTATCATATTTTTCACCCATCCTTATACTATTTTTTCTAAATCTTATATTAAAATTATATACATAGTTTTTTTTTACGTCAAACTCCTAAATAGCATTATTTTACATAAATTTTCTTATTATAATCTAATAATATCTGTTAAAGTTTACTTGCTTCAATATTACCTCTATATTAATACCATGTCTTAAGCAAACCTCTTCTAGAGTTATCATTTCATTAGTATTAATTCCTCCACATCCAATTCCAAAACTCATTAAAACTTGTTGCGCTTGATGATTTTCGTTTATAGCCTCGCTTAGAGTCATATCTCTTGTTATCATAATTTACTTTACACCTCATTTCTAATTCTATATTTATAGTATTAGATTAGAGTATATATATAATACATCTATTTAACTTCTCATATATTCTCATAATTAAATTGAAAAAAGAGTAGAAACTTTATCCAAAGCTTCTACTCTAATTATTTATATTATCGGATTATTATCTGCAAAATTTTCTGATTTATTATCTATTTCAACTGTAGCTAATATACATGCAGCTATTGTATAGGCTTGTATAACTAAACTACCTACTAAAGTAATTATCACTCCTATAAAAGGTATAAACTCAAATATAACTAATACTAAACCTGCAATAGCTGTAACACCACCAATAGCCGCCATCTTCCCTATAGTCCTCCAGAAGAAACCCTTTCTAAATAATCTAAAAGTCTCTGATATAGCTTCTGTAACACTTAAATCTCTAACAACTAACATTACACTAAATAATAAATTGATTGGTGCAATTATAATTGCTATAGCTATTAAAGCTGGTATAACTAATACTAAACCTATTCCTAGTGTAAGGAGTGTTATTATAATAACACTTATTATCATTATAATTGAAAATGCCATTCCCATTAAAGCAACTAATATAGTAAGCCCTAAAATGCTCCATTTTTTATTCCATACATACTTTAATGAGTTTTTCCATGTAGCTTCTACTCCATTATTAGCATCATTTAAAAATTTAATTACTGCAAAATTACAATACATACATATTAATGATATCAATAATATTATTATCATAATTCCAAAAATAGCTGTTACATTAGCTAATAAATATGAAAGATCATCATAATAACTATAACTAGATACTACAGATATCCCTACCCCTGTACCAATTGCAATAATTATTAAAACTACTATTGGAACTGCAAACACCCCAATTATTTTTAATAGTTCTACCCAATTTTGTGTAAATAAATCTAAAGCTTTTGACAATATTTCACCTATAGTTAAACGTCTTTTCCCTAATTCCATAAATTACCTCACCTTTATATTATTTATATTAATTCTATCATATTTTACCATAATTTATGTGTTTAAATAATAAAAATATACCCAAATATTTTTTAATATTTGGGTATATTGCTTTTATAATTCTTTTGTTACTCTTATAGTTTGATCTCTTCTTGGACCTACTCCAATTATAGAAATCTTAGTTTCTGTAAGTTCTTCTATTCTCTTTAAGTATTTCTTAGCATTTTCAGGTAATTCTTCATAGCTTCTAGCATTTGCTACTTCTTCACCCCAGCCTTCAAACTCTTCATAAACTGGTTCACACTTAGCTAAATCTTCTAAGCTTGCTGGGAAATAATCTATAACCTTATCTTCAAACTTATATCCAACACAAACCTTTAGAGTTTCTAAACCTGCTAATGTATCAATCTTAGTTACACATAGAGAAGTTAATCCTGATACTCTTACAGTTGTCTTTAATATAACAGCATCTAACCATCCACATCTTCTTGATCTTCCAGTAGTTACTCCATATTCATGACCTTTTTCTCTAATCCAGTCACCAGTTGCATCATTTAATTCTGTTGGGAAAGGTCCTTTACCAACTCTTGTTGTATATGCCTTTGCAATACCAACTGCATTAGTAATCATTGTTGGTCCTATACCAACACCATTGCTTACTCCACCTGCTGTAGTGTTTGATGAAGTTACATAAGGATAAGTTCCATAATCTATATCTAGTAACATTCCTTGAGCACCTTCAAATAGTACAGTTTTATCCTTCTTTATTTCATCATATACTCTAACTGATGTATCTTGAACGAATGGTCTTAATCTTTCTGCAAAACCTAAGTATTCAGCAAGTATTTCATCGTAATTTAATGCTTCTCCACCTAATACCTTTGTTATGTATGCATTTTTCATTTCTATATTTTCTTTTAGCTTAGCTTCAAATACTTCTTTGTGCATAAGATCGCAAATTCTTATACCACATCTTTCAAATTTATCTGTATAGCAAGGTCCTATTCCTTTACAAGTTGTTCCTATATCATTTTTTCCTCTTGCTTTTTCTTTTAATATATCTAAAACTTTGTGATATGGCATGATAACTTGAGCTCTGTCACTCACTATAAGTTTTTCTGGTGTAACCTTTACTCCTTCACCTTCTAAATAGTCTATTTCAGTGAATAAAGCTTTTGGATCTACTACAACTCCATTACCTATAACATTTAACTTATCATCATATAATACTCCTGATGGAATTAAATGAAGCTTATATTGCTTATCACCAACCTCAACTGTATGACCTGCATTATTTCCTCCTTGGAATCTAACTACAACTTGAGCCTCTTCTGCCAAGTAATCTGTCATCTTTCCTTTTCCTTCATCTCCCCATTGAGCTCCTAGAACAATAAACGCTGACATTTATCCTGCCTCCTTATTTAAAGACTATAAAAGTCTTAATTAAACATTATTTTGATTGCTAATTACAATCTCCACATATCATACTAGCAAAGTAATTAAAAACTTTCAACTTTTTTTGCGAATATTTTTTTGCATTGTTTTATAATAATTCGTATAATTATTATGTTATATGTTTTATTTTAAGTTAATTAATATAATTTATTCTATAAATTTAAAAGAGGTGTTTTTATGAATATTTACGAGGAAGCATTAAAATATCATGAAGAATTAAGAGGTAAACTTGAAATTACCTCTAGATGTAAAATAGAAAATGAAAAAGATCTAAGTTTAGCTTATACTCCTGGTGTAGCTGAACCATGTAGAGAAATACATAAAGATCCATCAAAAGCTTATTTATATACAAGAAAATGGAATACTGTAGCAGTTATATCTGATGGAACTGCTGTGCTTGGTCTTGGAGATATCGGCCCACTAGCTGCTTTACCTGTTATGGAGGGAAAATCAATTCTATTTAAGGAATTTGGAGACGTAGATGCATTTCCTATTGTTTTAGATACTAAAGATACTGATGAAATTGTTGATACAATATCTAGAATTGCTCCTACTCTAGGAGGTATAAATCTTGAAGATATTTCTGCACCTAGATGTTTTGAAATAGAAAAAAGATTAAAGGAAAAATTAGATATACCTGTCTTCCATGATGATCAGCATGGAACTGCTATAGTTGTTCTTGCTGGCTTAATTAATGCTTTAAAAATAGTAAATAAAAAAATTGAAACTATTAAAGTTGTTATAAATGGTGCTGGTTCTGCTGGTTCTGCTATTTGTAAACTTCTTTTATCATGTGGTGTTAAAAATATAATAATGTGTGATAAGCTTGGAATTATTCATAGAGATATGGATTTTATTAATGATTCAATTAAAGAACTTTCAGAAATAACTAACTTTAATAATGAAACAGGCTTATTAAAAGATGCAATTAAAAATGCTGATGTTTTTATAGGAGTTTCCGCTCCAAATTTAGTTTCAGAAGAAATGGTTAAATCTATGAATTCTGATTCTATTATATTTGCCATGGCAAACCCAATTCCTGAAATATTCCCTGATTGTGCAAAAAATGCTGGTGCTAAGGTTATAGGTACTGGGCGTTCAGATTTTCCTAATCAAGTAAATAACGTTTTAGCATTCCCTGGAATATTTAGAGGGGCATTAGATGTTAGAGCTACAGATATTAATGAAGATATGAAAATTGCAGCAGCATATGCTATAGCTAATGCTGTTTCTAAAGAAAATTTAAATCCTGATTTTATACTACCTAAAGCATTTGATATTAAAGTTCAAAAATTAGTTGCAAAAGCTGTAATGGAAGCAGCGATTAAAAGTGGTGTAGCTAGACTATAAAAAAAGAGTAAGCCTTAGAAATTATTTATAAGGCTTACTCTTTCACTTTTACATATTTTTAGATTTATCTGCACACTTTTCCATTGCTTTTATAATGGAATTTCTAAAGCCTTGATTTTCTAACTCAGTTACAGCTTCTATAGTAGTTCCCCCTGGTGAACAAACCATATCCTTTAGATCCCCTGGATGTTTTCCTGTTTCTAATGCTAGTTTAGCTGATCCTAAAATACTTTGTGAGGCCATTATATAAGCTTGCTTTCTCGGTATTCCAAGTTTTACAGCTGCATCTGCCATAGCTTCTATAAACATAAAAACATATGCTGGAGATGAACCACATAATGCTATAAATCCATGAAAATATTTTTCTTCTAAAATTTCGTATTTTCCAAAATTAGTATATAAATTACAAATATAATTTATTTCATCTTCTTCAACTAATTTATTAGGACAAATGGCTGACATTCCTTCACCTACTAATGCAGGTGTGTTTGGCATTGTCTTTACTATTTTCACATCTTTTTCAAACCACTGTTCAACATCATCAAGTAATATTCCAGCTGCTATTGTTACTATAACAACATTATCTTTTATATAATCTTTTATCTCTTCGATAACACTTTTATACATATTAGGCTTAACTGCTAAAAATAGTATATCTGAAAATTTTGCTACCTCTACATTTTTTAATGTAACATTTATTCCTAATTCTTTTTCTAATTTTTCTGCTGAAACTTTTGTTCGTGTTGATACTAATATATTATTTTTATCAATATCATCTGATTTTAATAAACCTGATAACATTGATTTTCCCATATTTCCACAACCTATAAATCCTATTTTCTTCATACTTTCCTCCTAAATTTTATATGTAATTTCTAAATTTACTTAATTTAATTATTATTATATTTATCACCATATCCCTCATAGTATAGCTTGTTCTATTATAGAAAAACTATATATAAGGAGGTATGGTATTATGAATTTTAAAAATACTGATTTAAAACTATATAATAAGGCTATTAAGAAAGACTATGTTTTAGAAAATAACTCCTTAAACTCGAATCAAACTCCAATATTTAATATAACTCAAAATAATAATTTTTATGATGTTTATATATCTCTTAGAGGATTATCAAAGGATGAAATCTTAGTAAAATATATAAATAATTTTCTTATTTTCAATTTATCCTTAAAAAATAAAAATAATAATTCTATAAAATATAAAAGATCTTTTTATTTAAAAAATATTGATATTGATAAAATTGAAAATATTATTTGTGCTAATTTAATTTATTTAAAAATACCAAAAATTATCAATTCTAAAGATTAATAAAAAAGCTATGCACTTGCACAGCTTTTTTAGTCTTTATAAACTAGTTCTAGATTGGCAAACTTACTATGAGCTCCAATCCACGCCATTTTAACCGTTCCAACTGGGCCATTTCTTTGTTTAGCAATAATACATTCACCAATATTTTTTTCTTCAGTTTCTTTATTATAATACTCATCTCTATATAGGAACATTACAACGTCAGCATCTTGTTCTATTGATCCTGATTCTCTTAAGTCAGATAACATAGGTCTGTGATCTGCTCTTTGCTCAGGGGCACGTGAAAGCTGTGATAATGCTATTACAGGACAAGACATTTCCTTAGCTAATGCTTTTATAGATCTTGATATTTCTGATACTTCTTGTTGTCTACTCTCACTTCCAGAACTACCTGACATAAGCTGTAGATAGTCTATAAGAATCATATCTATACCATGTTCCATTTTTATTTTTCTACACTTAGATCTCATTTCCATTACACTTAAACCAGCTGTATCATCAATAAAAATTTTAGCTTTAGATAAAGGACCTGTAGCTCTTGCTATTCTTTCCCAATCATCATCATCTAAATTACCTGTTCTAAGTTTTAACATATCTACATTTGCCTCAGAGCATAATAACTTATATGCAAGTTGCTCTTTAGACATTTCTAAGGAGAATATAACAACACTTTTTCCCTCTCTTAATGCTGCATTTTCTGCTATATTTAGTGAAAATGTTGTTTTTCCCATTGATGGTCTTGCTGCTATTAGAACCATATCACCTTTTTGAAATCCAGATGTTTTGGCATCTAAATCTCTTATTCCAGAACCTACACCCGTTATAGTTCCTTTATTATTAAAAAGTCTTTCTATCTCTAAAAATCCTCTTTCTAATACTGTTGATAATGCTTCATATTCATTTGAACCTTTTTTTTCTGCTATATCAAAAATCTTCTTTTGTGCTAAATCTAGTACATCATCAACCTTGTCTTGCATATTATAGCTTTCTTCTATTATAGCCGTTGATGACTTAATTAATTTTCTTAATAAAGATTTATCTTCTACTATTTTAATATATGCACTTAAATTTGCTGTAGTTGGAACTGAAGCACTTAGTTCTGATATGTAAGTTACTCCACCAGCTTTTTCAAGCATATCTGTTGACTTTAGATATTCTAATAAGGTTACTAAGTCTATAGCCATATCTTGTGAGAACATATCCCTTATAGCCTTATATAAAACCTTATGTCCATCTCTATAGAAATCATCTTCTTTAAGTTTTTCTAACACCTTTGCTATAGCACTTTTATCTATTATCATAGATCCTATAACTGATTGTTCAGCCTCTATACTTTGAGGTAGACTTCTCATAATTGGTGCTTCCATAAGTAACCTCCTTACTTTTGTTAATAGATACATTATATCAAAGTTATTTAAATATATAAATAAAATTAAGCTCCCTTCTATAGGAAGCTTAACCTTTAATTACTTTTCAAATACTATATCCATTACTTCTTCTATATGATCTATAGATTTAACTTCTATATCATCTAGCTCTAGTGGAACTTCTTTTTCATTTGCTTTAGGAATTATTACAAGCTTAATTCCCTTTCTTCTAGCTCCATATATTTTTTCAAAAATACCACCTACTGGCTTCACATTACCTCTTAATGATATTTCCCCGGTAATAGCTATATCTTGTCTTATAGGTTTTTCAAGTAAAGCACTTATTATACACACAGTTATTGCAACACCTGCTGAAGGTCCATCTATTTTTCCTCCACCAACTACATTAACGTGTATATCATAATCTTTTATATCTTTTTCTGTTATTTTTCTAATAACTGAAGCTGCATTAAATACAGAATCCTTTGCCATAGAACCAGCTGTTTCATTAAACTTAATAGTTCCCATTCCCTTTTTCTTGGCCGGGAATACTGCTGCTTCTATTTCTAATGTTGATCCTATAAATCCACTTACACCTAAACCATATATATGACCTATTTCATACTTATCGATATCTTCTATTATTTCATATGGTGAATATCTACCTATTGAAATTACTTCTTCTACATCGTTAAGAGATATATAGTGATTAGCATCTGATTCACTATCTAAATTATATAATGCATATCCATATGCATCTGATAGTATATTTACAGCCTTTCTACCTTCTATGGTATATCTACTAATAAACTCTGCTACTCCATCTTCTAGAGTAACTTTTAACTTCTTAGCTGCATTTTCTATTATACCTTCTATATCTTTTGATGATAAAGGTTCAAAATATACTTCTGTACATCTTGATCTTAGTGCTGGATTTATTTGTCCTGGATCCTTTGTAGTTGCTCCAATTAAAACAAAGTCAGCTGGTGCACCATTTTCAAATAAATACTTAATGTATTTAGGCGTATTTTCATCATCTGGATCATAATATGATGATGAGTATTCTACTCTTTTATCTTCTAATACCTTTAGTAACTTATTTTGAAGTATATCATCAAGTTCTCCTATTTCATCTATAAATAATACTCCACCATGAGCCTCTGTTACTAATCCAGTCTTTGGCTCTGGTACTCCTATTTCTGCTAAATCCTTTTTACTTCCTTGATATATAGGATCATGAACTGAACCTAATAAAGGATTGGTAATTTCTCTTGGATCCCATCTTAAAGTTGTTCCATCTACTTCTACAAACTTTGATTCATCATCAAAAGGTGTAAATCTTAGTTTTTTAGCAGCCTCTAATGCTAATCTAGCAGCAGAAGTTTTTCCAACTCCTGGAGGTCCATATAAAAGTATGTGTTGAGGATATGGTGAGGACATTTTAGAAACCAGTGACTTTACAGCTCTTTTTTGACCAATAACTTCATCAAATTCACTTGGTCTTAATAAACTCATTACATTCTTGTTTATTTTTTTAGCATCTAAAGCTTCTAATCTTTCTAACTTCTTAGTAGTCTTTCCACTTTCTGGTCCCTTTTGTTTCTTTATTATAGATAACTTTATATCATCCATAAACTTATCTTGTCTCTCTGCTAAAGCCTTCTCAACCTGGCTTTCTACCTTATTCTGTACATACTTTCTAGCTATATTTTCTGATATATAATATATAGTATCTTCTAATACACCATTAACACTATCTTCATTAGGAATTGTTTTTACACCTTTGCCATCTGAAGCAATCATATTTAATGCATATACTCTTTCATATACATTTGGAGAGTTAACATGCTTTTGAAGTTTAAATCTTACTGTTCTAGCTCTTACAGCTCCCTCATCTAATATATTATTAAGTATTTGATGTATTACATTAACTTTTGCATCTAATGATAAATCACTCTCTAACAAACTCTCTAAATTTGTTTCGTTGTATTCCTTCAAGTCTAGTCCTCCTTATGCTTGCGGAACAATAATTACTTTCATCTTAGTAGTTACCTCTGGATATAATTTAATTTCTATATCATAGCCACCTGCAACCTTTATTGTATCCATAACTATTTTCTTCTTATCTATTGAAAGGCTGAATTGTTTATTTATTAATTCTGCTACATCTTTGTTAGTTATAGCTCCAAATAACCTACCACTATCTCCAACTTTAGCTTTAAGAGTTACTTCCTTACCTTTTAACTCTCCTGCTAATTTTTGTGCCGCTTCTATTTCAGCTAATTTTTTCTTTCTTTCATTTTCTTTTTTTGTATTTAATATATGCATGTTATTATTATTAGCTTCTTCTGCTAATTTTCTTGGAAATAAATAATTTCTTGCATATCCATCTGATGCTTCTATAACATCACCTTTTTTACCTAATTTTTTAACATCTTGTAATAATATTACTTTCATGTTATTCACCCACCCTTAAATGTTTTGTTATTGATTCTTTTAGTATTTCTACTGCTTTATTAGTTGAAATGTTATTTAGTTTTGCTCCTGCCATATTCATATGGCCACCACCACCAATGGCTTCTAATATTATTTGAACATTTATATCTCCCATTGATCTACCACTTATTATAACATCACCATTGATTTTTGCTAATACAAAGCAAACCTTTATTCCTGATATGCTTAAAAGTTCATCTGCCGCTCTAGCTACCATAAAACTCTTTTTCATTTTATTTGGAGCTACAGCTATTGCAACACCTTTTTTAATTACCGCTGATTTTATAGTATCTGCAATTAATAAGTAATCCTCTATGTTATCCATAAACATCTTCTTAACTTCTATTGTATCAGCACCCATAGATCTTAAGAAGGATGCAGCATCAAAGGTTCTAACTCCTGATTTAAAAGAGAATCCCTTTGTATCCATGAATATACCTGCTAGCAGCCCTTCTGCTTCTAACTTCGTCATATTTGGTTTTTGAACCATATATTGAATAATTTCAGTTACCATCTCTGATGTAGATGATGCGTAAACTTCTATATAGCTTAATATTGCCCCTTCTATTATATCAGGACTTCTCCTATGATGGTCTATTATTATTTTTCTCTGTGCTTTTTCTATTATATTTAAATCTTGCACATAACTTTTATTGTGAACATCAACAATTATTAATAATGATTTATCATTAATCTCCTTTGTTGCATCCTCTGAGGTAATAAATAAATCTTCATATCTATTATCACTCTTTAATTTAGATAGAAAATACTCTATAGCATTAGTATCATTATTTAGTATAATGTTGCATGGTTTACCTAATTGTTTTACAACTGAAGATATACCAAGAGCTGATCCAAAGCAATCCATATCTGGACTTGTATGACCTATTATAAACACATTACTACTTTCATATATTAATTCCTTTAAAGCATGAGATATAACTCTAGCTCTTACTCTTGTTCTCTTTTCAATTTCTCTAGTATTTCCTCCAAAGAATTTAATTTTCTCATTGCTCTTTACAACTACTTGATCTCCACCTCTACCTAAGGCTAATTCTTTAGCTGTAACTGCAAAGTTATAATTCTCTTGAGGACAAGTTCCACTTCTACCAATACCCATACTAAGAGTTACTTCTAACTTATTTCCTCTATCAATTTTAGATATACTTTCTAGAATTGAAAATTTGTTGTTAATTTCTTCATCTATGTACTTATCTTGAAGTGAAAGAACATATTTATTAGAATCATACTTAACTATCATTGCCTTTAATTTTTGAGCATATACATTGATAGACTTTTCTATTTCTGCAACAAGCATAGGCCTATCACTTTCTTGAACTGTTTCTAATACTTCTGATAGATTATCTACTTCTATTAGCATTACACTTTCTTTAGTATTCTCTATATTCTTTAAATTACTTATGTTATTAAAATACACAACGTAAATATCTTCGTTTAGCATAGTATTTTCTTTTACTTTACTTGCATATACTTTATATAATGCATCTGATATTTTAATTTTTTGATGTAAATCCTCATCACATGTCAAAAGCCTAGCTAAGTTTAATCCCCTAGCTATACTAACAACATTCAATCCTACTGAATCTTCCTCTGTAAATTCTTGAAACTTATTATTCTTCCATATTATTTCTCCATTGCTTTTTATTATTGCAACAGGAAATATCAAGCCTAACATATTATTATTTATGGCATCATTTATATTTATTTTAATCTCTTCAATATACTCTTGATTTTTATTTCTAGCAATATATTCTGTTAAGTTAAATAATATATATATTGCCATTAATATAGATCCTAACAATGCACTTTTAATATAATAAAATGATATACATGATACTACAAATACTAGAGGTACTATTATCTGACTGATATTCTTTAATTTCTTATTCTTCAAATTATCCCATATCATAAATTTAATGGTGCTCCTTTAAATGTACTTGAAGTTTACTTAGACTTCTACCATCCTTTTCATATTCATGCCCCTCTACTATTCCATTTTGTAATTTAACCTTCATATCATCATCTACATCTTGACATGAATAACCTAACTTTTGTGCTAATACATATAAAACTAATATTGCACCAGATATGCAATTTAAAATCGCATCCTGAGCTACGTTACTTCCCTTCGTAAGTAAATGATAAAATTCTCCTATTATACATAGTAAATTAGCTTTTAGCTTTTCTATCATTTTTATATTAGCCATTATATTTAAATCATCTCTCTTCATAACTCTCACCCCTATAAATACCCTTGTATTTATATTTTAATTATAATTTATTATTAATGCAACAAATTATAGAGTTATATTACAATATTTGTAAATTGTTATGGTTTTTCTATAGCAAAAAACCCCTGACAAAGCAGGGGCTCACAATTACTACTCAGTTGTGAATGGTAATAATGCTATATTTCTTGATCTCTTTATAGCAGATGTTAATTGTCTTTGGTGCTTAGCGCAAGTTCCAGAAATTCTTCTTGGTAATATCTTACCTCTTTCTGTAACGAACTTTCTTAACTTAGTTATATCTTTGTAATCTATAACTTCAGCTTTTTCTACGCAGAAAGCACATACTTTTCTCTTAGATCTTCTCATTTTTCCAGATCTCTTCATATCTCTCATGCTTAGTTCCTCCTTATTAAAAATTTAGACATCCTAGAAAGGCATATCTCCATCATCTACAGGAGTCATGTCTTCCTCAAAATTTGGCGCATCAAAAGTATTTCTTGATGGCGCTGAATAATCAGAATTTGAAGATCCCCATCCACCTTGTGATGAACTTTGGTCTCTTCCACCACCAGCGTTTCCTGAACCGATAAATTCAAATGAATCTACAACTATATCAGTTGTATATCTTTTTGTACCATCTTTTGCATCATAACTACCAGTTCTAATGCTTCCAGTAACAGCTAGCTGTCTACCTTTTGTAAGATATTGTGCTATTGTCTCTCCAGTTTTACCAAAAGCTATACAGTTGATAAAATCAGTTTCATCCTTTTTAAACGGTCTTGTAACAGCTAAAGAAAATCTTGTAACAGCAGTACCGCTGCCAGCTGCAAAGTTTAATTCTGGATCTTTAGTGAGTCTTCCAATAAGTATTACCTTATTCATACAATATCACCTCTTACGCTTCTTGTTTAACGATTATGTGTCTTACAACACCATCAGTAATTCTGAATATTCTGTCTAACTCTTTAGGTAGGTCAGAATCAGCATTGAAGTTGATTAACGTATAGAAACCTTCGTTAACTTTTGAAATTTCGTAAGCAAGCTTTCTTCTGCCCCAAACGTCAACATTTTCTATAGTTCCTCCACCATTTTCTATTACACCCTTAAACTTTTCGATGTTAGCTTTACAAGCTTCTTCATCTAATGATGGGTGTAGTATAAATATAGTTTCGTACTTTCTCATCATTTTCACCTCCTCCCCTCGGACCATGGCTGTGCTTTACACAGCAGGGATTACAATTTAATATTTTATCATTCGAAATTTTGTTTTGCAAGTTTTTTATTGAAATTACTATTAATTAACTATTTTTTTTGCATCTTTTTGGAATTTACTACGTGGAATCATTATTATTCTTCCACATTCAGTACATTTTATTTTGATATCTGCACCTACTCTAATTACCTCAAAATTTTTATTTCCACAAGGATGTTGCTTTTTCATCTCAACAATATCACCTAATTCAAAAGTTTCTATCATTTTTCTCCCTTTCTCCTTCTTATTCCCTTTTTTTAATTATTTGCTATTGATTAATTGAGTCTTTGGATATGGAATTTCGATTCCTTCTGCATCCAAAGCTTTTTTAATGTCTTTTCTTAGTTCTCTCTCCATTCTCCATTGAGTTAATGGCTTAGCTTTTCCTACCACTCTAATAGTTACTCCTGATGCATTTAAGGAGGTAACTCCTAAAACTTCTATCTTTCCTCTTATTTCATCTTCATTATTTCTTTCAAAAGCTTCGCATACTTTTCCTATTAAATCGATAGTTCTGTCTACACTTTCTTCATATGCTATTTCAACATCAACAATAAACCTTATATCTCCTCTTGAATGGTTTGTTACCTCTAATATAGAACCATTTGTTATAACATGTAAATCTCCTGTAAAATCTCTTAAGACTGTAGTTCTTATACCTATAGTTTCTACTATACCGCTATAAGATCCTATGGTAACATGATCTCCTACCCCATATTGATCCTCAAATAGTATAAAAAATCCGTTAATTAAATCCTTGACAAGACTTTGAGCTCCTATACCTATTACAAAGCCTCCAGCTCCAAGCATAGCTACTGATATATTAAGTGTACTTGTTATAATCCATCCTGCACCGGCTATATATACTAAATACTTTAAAGAACTTTTTAAAATTGCTCCAACAGTAAGAGCCTTTTGTTTATTCATTGAAAAACTTAATTTACTTTTAATTTGCTTTTCAACAAATTTATCTATGATCTTATCTCCTATCTTAATTATAAAATACATTAAAATTAAGATAGATATTATCTTTAGTCCTTTATCTAATACCTTTTCTAAATTTTCCCATTCTATTTGTACTTTGTATCCTCCATCTGTGGACGCAAGCTTAAAAAAAGCTAAGTAACTACCCATTTCTTTACCTCCACTTATATAACATTTTCATATCCCAATTCATTTTTTATAAATATATTTTTATATTCTATTAATTTATCTTCTATTATTTTACTTATGTATTCTTTTTTTTCTATTCTTACACACAACCCACAACTTTGAGTTATTACAGTAGGTGTAGGCATCATTTTAAATTCTACTTCTTGCATCTTTAATACCTTTTCTGCTGTCATTGCATCTAAAGTATTTTTAAATACTATAATGTAATATTTCATTTTTCCTCCTAAAATAATTGTAATTTTAATAATACTAATTATAGTATATATATTTTAATTTTTAAATAGTAATATAATTTAGATATTTGGTATATTTTTTGTATATTTAATTGCAATATTTTATAATTAAAATAATATAAATCTATAATTATATTATTTTTTTATCATTTATATAATTATTAATAATATAAAAGGAGTATAAAATGAATATATATTTAGACAATGCAAGTACTACTTTTCCAAAGCCTAAAAAAGTTATAGATGAAATGTACAACTTTTTATTAAATATAGGTGGTAATGCCAATCGCTCTAATCATAATAATGCCTTAGAAACTAATCGTATTCTCTTTGAAGCTAGAAGCTTATTATGTGATTTTTTTAATTTTAACACTATGGAAAATGTTATATTTACTAATAATGTAACTACATCTTTAAATATGCTTCTTTTAGGGAGCTTATCTTACGGTGACCATGTAATAACATCATCAATGGAACATAATTCTGTAATTAGACCTCTTTATCATTTAAAGGAAACTAAAAATATAACATTAGACATAGTTAAAGCTAATGAGTATGGATTTGTATCTCCAAATGATATTTTAAAATCAATAAAACCAAATACTAAATTAGTTGTTTTGACTCAAGCATCAAATGTTTGTGGAAGTATACAACCAATAAAAGAAATAGGTAAAATATGTAAAGATAATGATATTTTCTTTATTCTCGATACAGCTCAAGGAGCAGGAGTTCTAAAAACTGATTTTAAAGAATTAAATTTAAGTGCATTAGCCTTTACTGGACATAAAGGCTTATTTGGCCCTCAAGGTATTGGTGGTTTTATAATAGATAATAAATTTAATGAAATCTGCTATCCAACTATACTTGGTGGAACTGGGAGTTCATCTCACTCCTTTACTCAACCTGATTTTCTTCCTGATAAATTTGAATCTGGAACATTAAATATGCCAGGAATTGTAGGTTTATCAGAAGGTATAAAGTTTATTAACAATGAGGGGTTATCTACTATTTATGAGCATAACAACTCACTTTATAAATATTTCATAAATGAACTTTTAAATATTAAAAATATTACTTATTATGGGGATATTACTGGAATTAAGTCTACTACTTGTAGCTCTTTTAATATTGATGGTATTGAAACTTCCGAACTGTCCTATATTTTAGATTCTGAATTCGGTATTAAAAATAGATCTGGTTTGCATTGTTCTCCATTAGCTCACCAAACACTAGGAAGTTATCCAACTGGTAGTGTTCGATTAAGTTTAGGTTATTTTACCACTAAAGATGAAATAAATTATGTTTTAAGTTCTATAAATAAAATTAGTACTCTAAGGAGGTAAATACTTTGGACAATGAAATTGATAGCTTACAAGATAAAATTACAAAAACTGTTTTGTTTTTTGTAATTTATACATTTATCTTTATATTTTTTGTAAGTACAATAAAATTCACATTCCCCTTTGTTATAGCAATGATATTTGCTTTAATTCTAAGGATACCAACCAAATATCTAATGAAAAAACTTAAATTAAGCTCTTGGCTTTCTTCATTAATTTCTACAATAATATTTTTTACTATTTTTATAGTTATTGCAGTAGTTGGATTAGCATCTCTAACAGGAGAGTTAATATCATTAACAAAAAGCCTTCAAGAACTTGTTACTAATAACTCATCATCATATTTTAGTGAGCTAGGCTTATTTTTCGAAACAATATTGAAGAAAATAAATCTTGACCCATCTGTATGGGATACTATAACTACTACATTTAATCAATCTATAAATAAATTTTTATCCGTTGGTGTTGATGGATTTAAGTCATTACTATCTATAATACTTTCGTTTTTTGGATATGTACCTTATATAGGTATGACAATAGCTTTTACTATATTATCAACCTATTTTTTTACTGAAAGTTTATGTAGAGAAAATTCATCTAATTTTATTTATATATTAAATAAAACCAACAAAAAAATTTCTCATGCTATTAAACATGGTAAAAAAATGTTGTTAAACTATATTTCAGCATATATGTTTTTAATCTTTGTTAGTATGTTTATAACATTTATTGGTTTTTCAATATTTAATATTGATTATGCGTTATTACTTAGTATTCTATCTGGACTTTTAGATTTATTACCTATAGTAGGAATGGCATGCGTATATATTCCATTAGCAATATACTTTTTCTTTAATGGAAATATATTTGTTTCAGTAGGATTAATAATTTTATATATACTAGTTTCTGTAACAAGACAGCTTTTAGAACCTAAAATTATGAGCTCTTCTCTAGGTATAAGTCCTATTGCAACATTAGTATCAATATTTGTAGGACTTCAACTGGATGGACTTAGAGGAATGATATTTTGTATTTTCATGGTTATCTCTTACAAAGTGTTAAAAACTGTAGAAATTATATAATTTAATATTTAGTTTTGAATATCAGCCTCCTTTATTGTCAATAATTTCAATAAAGGAGGTTATTTTATGAGTGAAATTTTTTCAGTTGATTCAACACTTCCTAATTCATATATAGAAATTAGGGATTTCTTATGTAATAAACTTAATGATTTAATTAAAAGTAATAAAGATATTGTTTTTCTTTGCATAGGTTCTGATAGATCTACTGGTGACTCCTTAGGACCACTAGTTGGCTATAAGTTAAATTTTATATCTAGAAATAATATTCATATTTATGGTTCATTAGAGAATCCTATACATTCACAGAACTTGTCTCAATTTATAGATAAAATATATTCTAATTTTAAAGATCCATATGTTATTGCAATAGATGCTTGCTTAGGAAAATTAAATACTATTGGCAAAGTATTTATACAAGAAAAACCAATTAAGCCTGGTTTAGCAATGAATAAGAATTTACCATCAGTCGGTGATCTTAGTATAACAGGAATAGTAAATATAAGTGGTAACTTTGAGTTTTTAGTACTTCAAAACACCAAACTTCATACAGTTATGTCATTAGCAGACTGTATATCAAAAGGTATTTATCATTTTATTTTAAAATCACTAGATAATAATCCAAAGTATTTTAATAACACATTAGATACCATTAATTGCCTCTAATAAATAAAAGAGAGTAACTTAAAATAAAAAGTTACTCTCTTTTCTATTTGTTAATTGCTTCATTAAGGACATGTATTTCTTCTTCAGATAAATCATATCTTGATATACCTTTATCTATCGGTTTTGCATATGTAGTACTTTCTTGTCTTGCATATATTCCAGTTAATATTATCCCATCATTATATGAGTCTAAAATTGCTATTGAAAAACTTAAATCACTTCCAACATCTGAAAATGCCTTATATCTCATAATTGCGACTTTATTTACACAACCTTTTATTTCTTCCTTGATTACTTTACACTCATTTAAAGCTTCATTAGAATTATTTAATGCATTATCAATTTCATCTAATTTAGTGTTAATTAGTTCTTCTAAATTTTTACCGTTTATACCTCTCATCATTCTTCTATATTTTGCTTCTAATTTATTTACTGACTTAATTAATACTATTACTATTATAAATAATAATATAGTAATTATAAATAATCCTATCACAATAAATGAAGAATATTCATTTATCATATTTAATACATTTTCCACTTAAATGCTCCTTCCTAGAGAATAAAATAATCATTTTACTTATTAAAATGTTTCACGTGAAACATAAAATAAAAAGTTAAAATGTTTCACGTGAAACATTTTTATAAGTTTATGATTTCTAATATTCTTTGTAAATCTTCATCTGAATAGTATTCTATTTCTATCTTACCTTTATTATTTTTGTTGCTTATATTAACTTTTGTACCAAAGTAATTTTGTAATCTTTCGGTAACATCCTTATAATATGGATTGTTTTCTCTTTGTCTAGTTTCTATTTGCTTTTCATTATTAAGAGTTTTTATTAATTTTTCTAGTTCTCTTACTGATAACTTTTCATCAATTACCTTTTGTGCAATTTCACATTGAAGTTTTTCATCTGATATTGCTAATAAAACCCTTCCGTGACCTTCTGAAATAACGCCATCAATTAAATATTGTTTTACTGTATCACATAAGTTAACTAGTCTAATAGTATTTGTTATAGTTACTCTTGATTTACCAATCCTCTTACTTAGCTCCTCTTGAGTTAAATCAAATTCATTTAATAATCTCTTATAAGCTATAGCCTCTTCAATAGGATTTAAATCTTGTCTTTGAATATTTTCAATCAACGAAATTTCTAACACTTCTTTTTCTGTAAGATCCATAACTATAGCCGGAATTTCCTTTAAAGATAATAACTTAGCAGCTCTCCATCTTCTCTCCCCAGCAACTATAATATAGTTTTTCCCTTGTTTTCTAAGTAGAATAGGTTGTACTATTCCATGTTCCTTAATTGATTGAGCTAATTCTGCTATCTTTTCATTATCGAAAGCCTTTCTTGGTTGCTCATTATTACTCTTAATAAGATTTATATCTATATTTAAATTATTTGTTATTGATTCCTCTTTTTTTATATTAATATCTTTATTAACTTCATCTGGAATCAAAGCTCCAAGACCTTTTCCTAATGCAAATTTTTTACTCATCTATTCACCCTGCCTACTTAAAAATTCTTTAGTTAACGATCTATAGGCTTCTGCACCTTTACACTTTTCATCATACAGCATAATTGGTAATCCAAAACTTGGTGCTTCGGCTAACCTTATATTTCTTGAAATAGTAGTTTTAAATACTTTTTCATTAAAGAAGTTTTTAACCTCTTCAAAAACTTCATTGCTTAAGTTAGTTCTATAATCATACATTGTCATAATAACACCTTCAATTTCCAAGTCTTTATTTAAAGACTTTTTAACTAACTTAATTGTATTCATTAGTTGCCCTACACCCTCTAATGCATAGAATTCGCATTGTATCGGTATTAATACCGATTGAACTGAAGTTAATGCATTTATTGTAAGTACCCCTAATGATGGTGGACAGTCAATAAATATAAAATCATATTCATCTTCAATTTCTTTTATTTTATTCATTAGAATAGTTTCTCTATTTTCTTTTCCTATTACTTCTACTTCTGCTCCTGCAAGTTCCATTGTTGACGGAGCAATAAATAAATTTTGAACAAGTTCGCTTTTTAATATAACATCGTTTAATGATGCATCTGAAGTTAATACATCATACATAGATAGTTCAAGATTTCTTTTGTCTAATCCTAAACCACTAGTAGTGTTTCCTTGAGGATCTATATCTATAGTTAGTACCTTATAACCTTCCATTGCTAAATATGCACATAGATTAATATTAGTGGTAGTCTTTCCCACCCCACCTTTTTGATTAAAAACGCAAATTTTTTTCATAAGAAAGCTCTAACCTTTTAGAGCTACACCCCCTTCCTATATTATTATTATATATAGTTTTACTTCATATTAAAAGATTAACATAATAAAAAAGTATGTAATATTACTCTTTAATTGAAATTTTTTTCTTAAATAGAAAAATCCATGATTATAAGAAGTAATTCTTAATAACCATGGACTTTTTATATTAAAGCAAAATGTCTATATAACATCTTAATCTCTTTAATTTTTAATATTATTTTTTAGGAATAGACACTGTTATTTGAATACAATCATCAGCATCCTTAAATTTATATTCTGCTGGAATATTAAATTTATCAAAAACCTGTTTTATAGTATTTACATATAATTTTGCTGGAAAAACACTTTTTACTTTTTTCTTTGTTTTATCATTTAACTCTTCTCCAGCTAATTTTAAAAGTTCTTTATTTATAAGTTCTTCAGTTCCCTTTACATTTAAAGAATTTTTTACAACCTTCTCAACAACTTTCAATTGTAATTCAACCGTTGGTAATGATAATAATGCTCTAGCATGTCTTTCTGTTAATTTGCTATCAACACAAATTTTTCTTACTTTATCATCTAACTTTAGTAGTCTTAACTTATTAGCTATTGTAGATTGTTTTTTACCCATTCTTTTAGCTAATTCATCTTGTGTAAATTTATGATCATGTATAAGATTATAATACGCCTCTGCTTCTTCCATAAAATTTAAATCTTCTCTTTGTAAATTTTCTAAAAGTGCTATTTCAGCAGATTGTGTATCTGTTATTTCTATAATGTTACATGGTACTATATCTAATTCAGCTAATCTAGCTGCTCTCCATCTTCTTTCTCCAGCTACTAGTTCGAAACCTTCACCTCTTTTTCTTACTGTAATTGGTTGTATAATTCCATGCTCCTTTATTGATTGAGATAATTCCATCAACGCTTCTTCATTAAAAAATTTCCTCGGTTGATATGTATTAGGAAAAATCCTATCAACATTAATATTTGTAATTTCTCTATTCATATGCACCCAACCATCCCTCATTATTATAAATCACCATTTTATTCCATGATTTAACAATTCTATTTTTTTCTCTAAATTCCTTTTTATTATGCCTTAAATCGTAATACAAATTAGCTATAAAAATATCATATATTTACAAATGCTATTCAATATTTATATTATATTGTATTTATCGACTGCTAAATATGACCTTTATTGTAGAATTTATATACTATTTTATTGGATTTTTATTTACAGTTCCCGCTTTTCTCGGATATACTTTGGAACACGCCTTAATTTTCTTTACTTCAACTACATTATGTCTTAAATCAGTATCTTCTATCTCAATAGATATAACACCTTTAAATTCTCCACCAAGTGTTTTTATTGCATTATTAGCCCCTTTTAATTCTTCATCTACCGCTGGGCCCTTTAAAGCAACAAAATATCCCCCTACTTTAACATAAGGCATACAAAACTCTGATAATACAGCCATATTTGCTACTGCTCTTGAAGTTGCCACATCAAATTTTTCTCTTAATTCTTTATTTCTTGCCCCATCCTCTGCTCTTGAGTGAATTGTAGTTACATTTTTCAATCCTAATTCTCTAACAACAGTGTTTAAAAAATTAATTCTTTTATTTAATGAATCTAATAATGTTACTTTTACATTAGGATTCATTATTGCAATTGGTAATCCTGGAAATCCAGCCCCTGTTCCAACATCAATTATAGTTTTTGCATTTCTTATAGCTTCAGATTTAAATGCCTTTATACAGTCTATAAAATGCTTTTTTACTACTTCTTCATCTTCTGTTATTGCAGTTAGATTTATTTTTTCATTCCATTCTTGAACCAACCTCATATATTTAATGAATTGGTTATATTGATTTTCTGAAATATCTTGTCCTGCATCTAATGCTGCTTCTTTCATTAATTCAAAAAATTCCATGTTTGCCTCCGTAAAAATTACTCTTTATTCTTGTATTGATGTTCTAAGTATATTAGTAGTACGGATATATCTGCTGGTGATACACCAGATATTCTTGATGCCTGACCAATACTTAATGGTTTTATATTAGTTAATTTTTGTATTGCCTCTATTCTTAATCCTTTTATTTCTTTATAATCTATACCTTCAGGTATTAATTTTTTCTCAAATTTTCTAAATTGATTAACTTGTTCTAATTGACTTTCTATATATCCTTCATACTTAGCAACTATATTAATTTGTTCTCCAACATTATCAGGATATTCTGGTCTTTCTGGATCTAATTCTGATAGACTGAAATAATCTACTTCTGGACGTTTTATTAACTCATAAAATTTAATAGGCTTTTTCAATTCAGCTGATCCTAACGATAATAAATATTCATTTATTTCTTTTTTGTTAGTTATTTGTAAATCCTTTAATCTTTTTATTTCATTTTCAATATCTTCTTTTCTTTTAATAAATTTATTATATCGTTCCTCTGTAACTAATCCAGCATTATATCCTATTTCTGTTAATCTAAAATCTGCATTATCTTGTCTTAATAACAATCTATATTCCGCTCTAGATGTCATCATTCTATAAGGCTCATTAGTTCCCTTTGTAACTAAGTCATCTATTAATACACCTATATATCCATCTGAACGTGTAAGTATCATTGGATCTCTTCCTTTAAGCTTTAAGGCCGCATTAATTCCTGCTACAATTCCTTGTCCTGCAGCTTCCTCATATCCTGAACTACCATTTAATTGTCCCGCACCATAAAGCCCTTCAATATTTTTAAACTCTAATGATGGTTTTAATTGAGTTGGATCAATTGAATCATATTCTATTGCATAAGCAGTTCTCATTATCTCTACATTTTCTAAGCCTGCTACAGTTTTTAACATTTTTATTTGAACATCTTCTGGTAAAGATGATGATATTCCACCTAGATACATTTCTAATGTATCTTCACCTTCTGGTTCAACAAATATTTGATGTCTACTCTTATCTGGAAATCTCATTACTTTATCTTCTATAGATGGACAATACCTAGGTCCTACACCTTCTATTACTCCATTATACATAGGTGATCTCCCTATGTTTTCTTGTATAATTTTGTGAGTTTCTTCACTTGTATAAGTAAGCCAACAAGGTACTTGCTCTCTTTCTATATTTTCGCTCATAAATGAAAATGGAACTATCTTTTCATCACCCGGTTGTTCAATCATTTTTGAAAAATCTACTGATTTCATATTGATTCTAGCTGGTGTACCAGTTTTAAATCGTCTAAGAGAAATTCCTAAATCAATTAATGATTGAGATAGCTCATTAGCTGCTGCCAATCCATTAGGACCACTATTATATGTAACATCTCCAATTATAATTCTAGCCCTTAAATAAGTTCCTGTAGTAAGTATTACTGCTTTACACTCAAAGAAAGCGCCATTTTTAGTAAGCACTCCTGATATTTTACCTTCTTTAACTTCAATATCTATAACTTCTAATTGTCTTATACTTAAGTTATCTTGTTTTTCTAATACACTTTTCATTCTTGATTGATATTTCTTTTTATCCGCTTGTGCTCTTAGTGAATGCACTGCTGGTCCCTTTGATGTATTAAGCATTCTTGATTGAATATAAGTATTATCAATATTAATACCCATTTCTCCACCTAATGCATCTATTTCTCTAACAAGATGCCCCTTAGCGGTTCCCCCTATATTAGGGTTACAAGGCATCATTGCTATTGAATCAAGATTAGTAGTACATATTAATGTTTTTAATCCCATCCTAGCTGTTGCAAGGGCTGCCTCACAACCTGCATGACCTGCTCCAACAACAACTACGTCATATTCTCCTGCTGTATATTTCATTATTTTATTTCTCCTACTTTCCACAACAAAATTCTCTAAATATTTTATTAACTAAATCCTCTTCTAATTCAGAGCCTGTGATTTCTCCTAGTGCCTTTAGCCCTGAAGTAACATATATAGAAATTAAATCTAAAAACTCATTATTTTTCACACGAATAAGAGCATTTTCTGAATTTTCTTTAGCTCTTATTAGTGCTTGCTTATGTCTTGAATTAGATATTATTAAACTTTCACTATCTATTTTACCATTAAAGAACATATTTTTTATCTCATTTTTTAATCCATCTATTCCAAGTTCTTCTTTGGCTGAAATTTTAATTATATTTTCAAAAGAATTTATTAAATTTTCATCTAGCTTAGTTTCTAAATCAATTTTATTTAAAAGAACTATTGTTTTTTTATTTTCTATAGCAGAAATTATTTCTTTATCCTCTTCGTCTAAATTTCTAGATGAATCTAAAACTAAAAGTACTAAATCTGACTCTTTTATTTTTTCTTTAGATTTTTCTACACCAATTTTTTCAACAATATCCTCAGTCTCTCTTATTCCTGCAGTATCTATTATCTTTACTGGAATACCATCTAAATTTATATATTCTTCAATTACATCTCTAGTTGTACCTGCAATATCAGTAACTATAGCTCTTTTCTCTCTTAATAATGTATTTAAAAGAGATGATTTCCCTACATTAGGCTTACCAACTATGGCTAAACTTAAACCATCTCTTATTATTTTCCCCTCATCTGCACTTTTTAATAACCTATTCATTTCATATACGGCTTTATCTAAGCTTTCTGCTACTCTTATAGGTATAGTTGGGTCTACTTCCTCATCATCTTCAGTAAAGTCAACAGCATACTCTATTAAAGCTAATACATTTAATAAATATTCTCTTAACTTATTTATTTCCTGGGAAAGTACCCCTGTGCTTTGCATTAAAGCTGATTTCATAGCCAAGTCAGTTTTAGCAGTTATTAAATCCATCACTGCTTCTGCCTGTGATAAATCTATCCTGCCATTTAAAAATGCCCTTTTAGTAAATTCTCCTGGTTCAGCTAGTCTTGCTCCAGCTTTTAATACAGTTTCTAAAACTTTATTAGTTGATGTTACTCCACCATGACAATTAATTTCTACTGTATCCTCAGCTGTAAAACTTTTTGGGCCTTTCATATAACTTATTATAACTTCGTCTACTAACTCTTTAGTATCTAAAGAAACAATATGCCCATATTTCATAGTATAAGATTTCATAGCCTTTATATCTGTTCCGCTCTTAGCCTTAAAAACCTTTGAAACAATTTCTAGGGCTTTATCCCCTGAAACTCTTATTATAGCAATACCACCTTCACCTATAGCCGTTGCTATAGCACAAATCGTATCAAATTCTTTCATTCTATATTCCTCCTTAGAGTTTCCTCCTATCTATTAGTATAACCCATTTTAACTAATATTCATTTTACAAAACTATTTAAATTTAGTCAAAAATTCGTTAAATAAAAAGAAAGCCTATTTAAGGCTTCCTTTTACTTATTTCTAATATCTACAACTATTCTTCTATGTGGTTCTTCACCTTCACTAAAAGTATAAACATATTCATTATCTTGTAGTGCTGAGTGAATAACTCTTCTTTCATATGGGTTCATTGGCTCAAGTCTATAAGCTCTTCTAGTTTTTCTAACTTTATAAGCTGTCTTTTCAGCAACTCTTATCAAAGTTTCTTCTCTTTTTTTTCTATAATTTTCAGTATCTAGAACAACTTTTTTATATGATATATCATGACCCTTATTAACAACTAAAGATACTAAGTATTGAAGAGAATCTAAAGTTTCCCCCCTATAGCCTATTATTAAACCCATTTTAGGACCAGTAAGATTTATGTTTATAATATCATTTTCTTCCTTTATCCTTATTTCAGCTTTAACTCCCATAGAATCAAGAACACTTCTTAAAAAAGTCTTTCCCTCTTGTAGATAATCTCTTTTAACCTTAACTAATACTTTAGCAGGCTTAGATCCTATAAGATTTAGAAATCCCTTAGAACCTTCTTCGATTACCTCTACTTCAATTTTATCTTTTGTAACATTTAATTGCTTTAAGGCATTTTGTACAGCTTCATCTACTGTTTTGCCTGTCATTTCTAATATTTTCATACCCTATTCACCCACCTATAAATACTATTTATAATAGTATTTCTTTATTTTCTCTTTTTAGTTTTTGGTGTTGCTTTTTTAACATTATCAATGATCTTTTGACCATCTATAACTGCTTTTTCTTCTTCTCTCTTCTTAGCTGGTAAATAATTTAAGAAATATGTTTGAGCTAATTGTATAACTCCACCTATTATCCAGTATATAACTAATATTGAACTGAAATTAATAGCCATAATACCCATCATACCAGCCATCATTAAGTTCATAGTCTTCATATTCATAGGACTATCTTCACTTTGTGGCATTGACTTACTAAGTAATAAACTTGGTATATAAGTGCTTAAAAATGCCATTATCGGTAATATCATATAAGTATCTTTATTAAATACATTTGATATCCATAAGAATGATGGATCAGCAACAGCGGATTTATCAATATTCATAAATACATAATATAAAGCAAATAGTATTGGAAGAGGTAGTAATGTTGGTAAACAACCTCCAAACATACTAACTTTATTTTCTTTCATACATTTGGAATATTCCATTTGCATCTTTTGTGGATCATTTGCATACTTTTTTTGTATAGCTTTTAGTTCCGGTTGAATTTCTTGTAATCTTGCATTTGATCTTGTTGATTTAATATTTAATGGTAGTATAAGTAATCTTATTATTACTGTAAAAACAAGTATTGCTAATACATAAGATACACCACTTGGTTGCATATTAAATACCTCAAGTATAAAATTATGCAGACCATTAAATATTACAGTTAAAAAGTCTGTTATTGGTGATAAAAAGTTCATCATATTTTGCGCCTAGCCTCCTTATTTAACAGGGTCATATCCACCTTTAGAAAATGGATTACACCTCAAAATACGTTTAATTGCTAAAAAACCACCTTTTAAAGCTCCATATTTATTAATTGCCTCTATTGCATATTGTGAGCAAGTTGGAACATATATACAGCATGGTGGTCTCATTGGTGAAATATATTTTCTATATAAATCTATAATTTTTAGCATTATTTTCTTCATTATTTATATAATCCTGCCTTTGAAAAAAGTTTTTTCATAGCTTCCTCAACCTCTTGATAGCTTTTTCCTTTCATTGAAGTTCTTGCTATAAAAATAAAGTCATAGCCCTCTTTCAAATTTTCACAATTCAATCTATAGCTCTCACTAATCAATCGTTTACTTCTACTTCGAACTACACTATTACCTACTTTTTTACTTACAGAAATCCCTACCTTATTATAAGGATGTCCTTTTTCATCTCTATTTGTTCTATTGTTATAAATGTATAAAACTAAAAGGCCATTTGCTAATGACTTTCCTCTTCTATACACAACTCTAAACTCATTATTTTTTCTTAATCTATATACCATTAGAAATTTAATACTCCTTTTTTTCCTGCAGTTGCAGAAAAAAGGCCACTAATTGCGGCCCTTATGCTGTTAATTTTTTTCTACCTTTTTGTCTTCTTCTCTTAAGAACGTTTCTTCCTGCTAAAGAACTCATTCTTTTTCTGAATCCATGTTCTCTTTTTCTTTGTTTCTTTTTTGGTTGGTATGTCATGAACATTTCACTACACCCCCTTTAAAATATTTATTTATATAGTAGTAACTATACTATTCGAGTATTTTAAATTTACTTTATTATTATATATATATCGTGATTTTATGTCAATACGCTATAATTTCCAATTTTATGTTGATAACATAAAAATATTCACATAGTTTTTGTGGATAACTTCTTGAACACTGTATTTAACTTATGTTATTATTAATATTGAGTGTGAATAAAATTGTGCATAACAAAAGTTATCCACATCTGTGGATAAAATTGTGCATAACTTGTTTATTCTTTCTTGAAAACTTATTCTTATATGCTTATTATTAGCAAAAATAATACTTTTATACACTGTTAATAATGTTTAAAATTGTACATAATTATATTGTGGATAACTTTAAGTAGTTATATGTGTCAACATAATTATTAACATGTGCATAACTTTTATGCTTATTACTAACATACTTACATACCTGTTAATAATTATGTTGATATATTGTGATTAACTTGTTATTATATTATTTCAAAATTTATTTTTATGGAGGATATACAATGGATACTGAGCTAAAATCCTTATGGGAAAAAACATTAAATATAATCAAAGGTGAAATGAGTGAAGTTAGCTTTAATACATGGATAAAGAGTTGCGAACCGATTTCTATATCTTCCAATACTATAAAGATTAGTGTTCCTAATTCATTTACTCAGGATATTTTAGAAAAGAGATATAAAGACTTAGTTGTAAATTCAATAGAAGCAGCTTGTTCTAAATTATATTCTGTAGAATTTTTAATAGCATCTGATCTTTTAGAAGCTGAAGAAAAGGAAAAAGAAGACCACCAAAAGCTAAAAATTAATGATAAAACTTCAGTTATTGTAAATGATGAAATGTCTAGTACATTAAATCCTAAATATACATTTGATTCTTTTGTCATTGGTAATAGTAATAGATTTGCTCATGCGGCATCATTAGCTGTTGCTGAATCACCAGCAAAAGCTTATAATCCTTTATTTATTTATGGAGGAGTTGGACTTGGAAAAACGCATTTAATGCATGCAATTGGTCATTATGTGCTTCAAAATAATACAAATGCTAAGGTTGTTTATGTATCTTCTGAAAAATTTACAAATGAATTAATAAATGCAATTAAAGATGATAAAAATGAAGAGTTTAGAAATAAGTATAGAAATGTAGATATACTTTTAATTGACGATATTCAATTTATTGCTGGAAAAGAAAGAACTCAAGAAGAGTTTTTCCATACTTTTAATGAATTACATGATGCTAATAAACAAATAATCTTATCATCCGATAGACCACCAAAAGAAATTCCAACATTAGAAGATAGACTTCGTTCTAGATTCGAATGGGGGTTAATTGCGGATATTCAGGCTCCGGATTTTGAAACTAGAATGGCTATTTTAAAGAAAAAGGCTGATGTAGAAAAACTTAATGTGGCTAATGAAGTTATGGTTTATATAGCTACAAAAATTAAATCAAATATAAGGGAATTAGAAGGTGCTTTAATAAGAATAGTTGCTTATTCATCATTAACAAATAAACCTATAACTGTAGAATTAGCCAGTGAAGCATTAAAGGATATAATATCTAATAAGCAAAATAAAAATATTACTATAGATGTAATACAAGATGTTGTTTCTGGATATTTTAATTTAAGAATTGAGGATTTAAAATCTCAAAGAAGAACTAGAAATGTAGCCTATCCAAGACAAATAGCTATGTATTTAAGCAGAAAATTAACAGATATGTCTTTGCCTAAAATTGGTGAAGAATTTGGTGGTAGAGACCATACAACTGTAATCCATGCTTATGAAAAAATTTCTGATAGTTTAAATACTGATGAAAGTCTACAACACACAGTAAATGATATAACAAAGAAGCTAACTCAAAATTAATCAACAACTGTACATAACTTTATTGAATTTATTGTGGATAACTAAGAAAAATTTCATTACCTGTTAATACTGTGGATAAGATGTATATTTTTTGCTGTACTTATCCACAATATTTTTTTATAAAAAACCTAGTGTTTTTGAGGGCTAAGAGTACTTATCAACATTTCCACAGCCCCTACTACTATTATTATTAAATATTATCTATATATTATCTTATTTAATAAGAAATCTACTGTGCATAAATAAGGAGGTATTTTTATGATTTTTATATGTGAAAAACAAAAACTACAAGAAGGAATTTCAATAGCGACTAAAGCTATAACTGGAAAAACTACTATGCCTATACTAGAGGGTATTTATATAAATGCTACTAAATCAGGTTTAACTTTAATAGGATCTGATATGGACGTATCTATAGAAACTAAAGTTAAAGCAGATGTATTAGAAGAAGGTATGCTAGTTATTGATTCAAAGATATTTAGTGAAATTATAAGAAAGTTGCCTAACTCAGATGTTAAAATAGAAACTTTAGAAAATGACATAATTCAAATAACTTGTGAAAAGTCAGTTTTTAACTTAGTTTATATGAATGGTGATGATTATCCTGCATTACCAACTATAAATGAGGATTTAAACGTAGAAGTTCCTCAAAATATATTAAAGAATATGATTAAAGGTACATCTTTTGCAATAGCTCAAGATGAAACTAGACCTATATTACAAGGTATTTTATTTGAGGTTAAAAATAAAAAATTAAATTTAGTAGCCTTAGATGGATACAGATTAGCAGTTAGAAGTGAATTTTTAGATAATGAAAATGATATAGAAGTTGTTATTCCTGGTAAAACATTAAATGAAGTATCAAAAATACTTGAAGATATTTCAGATATAGTAAAAATAACTTTTACCAATAACCATATATTATTTAATTTGAATGAAACAAAAATAATTTCAAGACTACTTGATGGTAAATTTGTAAATTATGAATCTTTATTACCACAAGAATACAAAATATTAGTGGATGTTAAGAAGCAAGAATTACAAAGTTGTATTGAAAGAGCGTCTTTAATGGCTAAAGATGGAAATAGCAATCTTATTAAATTAGATGTCCAAGAAGACACTTTAGTTATTACTTCCAATTCTCAATTGGGAAAAGTGAGAGAGGAATTATCTATAGTATTGCAAGGTGAAGGGGTTCAAATTGCATTTAATTCAAGATATCTTTTAGATGTTCTTAAAAATATGGAAGATGATGAAGTTGTTATGGAAATGAGTTCAAGTGTAAGTCCATGTGTAATAAAGTGTAAAAATATGGATAATTCTAAATATCTAGTACTACCAGTAAGATTAATAAGATAGGAGGAGTATGCATAAAAAGTGTAAAAATATGCATGCAATTGGTAAAATGCAAGAGGTTAAAATAAATACAGAGTTTATAAAATTAGATTCTTTTTTAAAATGGTGTGGAGTTGCATCTTTAGGATCGGAAGCTAAAATCTATATTTTAGATGAAATGGTAACTGTTAATGGAGAAATTTGTACTCAAAGAGGAAAAAAGATAAGAGTTGGAGATATAGTTGAATTTGAAGGTGAGAAATATAAAGTTATATAACAATTTTATAGGATTACTTAAATATTTTCTTAAATTACTTTTTATTCCTCTAATATGTTATAATTAAAATAGGTGTTAAAATGTATATTAAAAGACTTCAAATGTTAAATTATAGAAACTATAGAGCTTTAGATATAAACTTGGGAAAATATGTAAATGTATTTATGGGGAATAATGCACAGGGTAAAACTAATGTATTAGAAGCTATGTATTATTGTGCTTTTGCCAAATCACATAAGACATCTAGAGACAAAGAATTAATAAATTGGAACTCTGAAAATGCATATATTAGTTTAACTGTAGGGAAGGATCGGTTAGATAAGAGAATTGATATAAATATTTTAAAAGATGGACGAAAAGCTATAATGATAAATAAGATTAAGGTGAGTAAAATAGGAGAACTATTTGGCAACTTTAATGTTGTGATGTTTTCACCAGAAGATCTTAAAATTATTAAAGATTCACCAGGAGTAAGAAGAAGATTTATAGATATGGAGCTCTGTCAATTAGATTCAAGATATTATTATAATCTAGTTCAATATAATAAAATTTTGAATGAACGGAACGCTGTTTTGAAAAATAGAAAAATTGATGAAGAAATTTTAGAAATTTATGATATGCAATTAGTAAATTATGGGTATCATATAATTATAGACAGAATTAAATATATGGATAAACTAAATCTTTATGGAAAAGATATACATAACGATATATCATCAGGAAAAGAAGATATAGAATTTAAATATACCAGTACTGTAAAAGACTTTAATAATATACAAGATAATTTTTATAAACTTTTAAAAAGAAATAGAAAAAAGGATATGGAAAAAGGTATAACTAGTATCGGACCACATAGAGACGATTTTTTAGTCTTAATAAATGGTGTTGATACTAAAAGTTTTGGATCTCAGGGTCAACAAAGAACTGCAGTATTAACAATTAAATTTGCATCTTTGAAGATAATCAAAGAGATAACATCAGAATACCCTGTTTTATTATTAGATGATGTGTTGTCAGAATTGGATTTTAGTAGAAAAAGGTATATCCTTAGCACCATTGGAGAGATTCAAACAGTAATAACCTGTACAGGGATAGAGGACTTAACTGATTATTTAGATGAAAACTCTAAGGTTTTTAAGGTTAAAGATGGAGAAATCCTAAATTAAGGGAGGAATTCTTATGTTTTTACATTTAGGAGAAAATGTAGTTGTACCAGTTAAAGATGTAATTGGAATTTTTGACTTGCAAACAACTATGTATAGTTCAGATACTAGTGCATTTTTAAGAATGGCAGAGGAAGATGGGTTCGTAGAGAGAATTTCGAAAGAAAAACCAAAATCATTTGTTATTGCTGAGGTTAACAAGATGAGTAAGGTTTATTTATCACCTATATCATCATCAACTTTAACAAAGAGAACAAATATCGATTATAATCCATAAATCCAATGTTAAAACCTTCATTGAGATTATAATGCAAAATATTATTTTAGGAGGAGCTTATGTTGGAAGAAAACAAGCAAAGTTATGATGAGAGTCAGATTCAGGTTTTAGAAGGACTAGAAGCTGTTAGAAAAAGACCTGGAATGTATATAGGAAGTACAAGTTCTAGAGGATTACATCATTTAGTTTATGAGATAGTTGATAATAGTATAGATGAGGCTCTAGCAGGATTTTGTGAAAATATAGAAGTAACAATAAATGAAGATAATTCAATAACTGTAATTGATGATGGTAGAGGTATGCCAACAGGTATACACCCTAAAATGGGAAAATCAACAGTAGAGGTTATTATGACAGTACTTCATGCCGGTGGAAAATTTGGAGGGGGAGGATACAAGGTATCTGGTGGATTACATGGTGTTGGTGCATCTGTAGTTAATGCTCTTTCAGAGTGGTGTGAAGTTACTGTAAAAAGAGAAGGAAGTATATGGAGACAAAAGTATTCAAGAGGAGCAGTACTTTCAGATTTAATTAAAATCGGGGACTCTGATGATCATGGAACCCAAGTAAAATTTAAACCAGATACCGAAATATTCGAAGAAATAGAATATGATTTTTATATTTTATCACATAGATTAAGAGAATTAGCATTTTTAAATAAGGGTATTTGTATAACATTAATAGATAAAAGAGAAGATGAAGAAAAAGAAGAGATATATTTGTATGAAGGTGGTATAAAAGAATTTGTATCATACCTAAATAGAAATAAAGAGGTTTTACATCCAACCCCAATATATGTAGAGGGTGAAAAGGATGGAATAATTGCGGAAATAGCACTTCAATATAATGATGGATATACAGAAAATCTTTATTCATTTGCAAATAATATAGACACAATAGAGGGTGGAACACACTTAGCAGGATTTAAAACAGCTCTAACAAGAATTATAAATGATTATGCAAAGAAATTTGGTCATATCAAAGAAAATGATAAAAATCTTTCAGGAGACGATATTAGAGAAGGATTAACTGCAGTAGTATCTGTAAAAATTTCAGAACCTCAATTTGAAGGTCAAACTAAAACTAAATTAGGTAACTCAGAGGTAAGAGGAGTAGTTGATTCTATACTAGGAGAAGGGGTTGGAATATTCTTAGAGGAAAATCCTAATGTAGGAAAAATAGTAATAGAAAAAGCATTAATGGCGGCAAGAGCAAGAGATGCTGCAAGAAAAGCTAGGGAATTAACTAGAAAATCAGTTCTTGAACGTTCATCATTACCAGGTAAGTTAGCGGATTGCTCATCAAAGGATCCAATGGAGTGTGAAATTTATATAGTCGAAGGAGATTCAGCTGGAGGTTCAGCTAAGCAAGGAAGAGATAGAAAATTCCAAGCTATATTACCTTTAAGAGGTAAGATAATTAATGTTGAAAAGCAAAGACTTGATAAAATACTAAATTCCGATTCTATTAGATCAATGGTTACAGCTTTTGGTGCTGGAATTGGTAAAGACTTTGACTTAGATAAAATAAGATATAACAGAATAATAATAATGACAGATGCCGATGTTGATGGTGCACATATCAGAACATTACTATTAACATTCTTCTATAGATATATGAGAGAGATGTTAGAAAAAGGTCATGTTTATATAGCTCAACCACCATTGTATCAAGTAAAGAAAAATAAAAAAGAATATTATGCTTATTCAGATGCTGAACTTGAAAAGACATTAATTGAAATAGGTGGAAAAGATAATTCTACTAATATTCAAAGATATAAAGGTCTTGGTGAAATGAATGCAACACAATTATGGGATACAACAATGGATCCAGAGAAGAGAGTGTTATTAAGAGCTACAATTGAGGATGCTATAGCAGCAGACGAAATATTCACTATATTAATGGGTGATAAAGTAGAGCCAAGAAGAGATTTTATTACAAAGAATGCTAAAAAAGTAAGTAACTTAGATGTTTAGTACTAAAACGAGGTGAAGTACATGAGTTTAAACGAGGGAAAAGTTATACCTGTAGATATAAATAAAGAAATGAAAAAATGCTATATAGATTATGCTATGAGTGTTATAGTAGGTCGTGCATTACCTGATGTTAGAGATGGATTAAAGCCAGTTCATAGAAGAATATTATTTTCTATGCAAGAACTTGGCTTAGCTCCTGAAAAAGGTTATAGAAAATGTGCAAGAATAGTAGGGGAAGTTTTAGGTAAATATCACCCACATGGTGATTCTTCAGTTTATGATGCATTAGTTAGAATGGCACAAGACTTCTCAATGAGATATATGCTAGTAGATGGCCATGGAAACTTTGGTTCTGTAGATGGAGATAGTGCAGCTGCAATGAGATATACAGAAGCAAAAATGAATAAAATAGCAAGTGAAATGTTAAGAGACATAAATAAAGATACTGTTAATTTTATTCCAAACTTTGATGGTGAAGAAAAAGAACCAGATGTATTACCATCAAGATATCCTAACCTTTTAGTTAATGGATCATCAGGAATAGCTGTTGGTATGGCAACTAATATTCCACCACATAATTTAGGTGAAGTTATTGATGGAACAATAATGCTTATAGATAATCCAGAAACTAATATTTTAGAATTAATGACAGTAATTAAAGGACCAGATTTCCCAACTGGTGGTACTATAATGGGGAAGGCTGGAATTAGAGCTGCTTATGAAACTGGAAAAGGAAGAGTAGTAGTAAGAGCTAAGGCTGAAATAGAAGAAGAGAATGGAAGACATAAAATAATAGTTACAGAAATACCTTATCAAGTAAATAAAGCTAAACTAATAGAAACAATAGCTGACTTAGTTAAAGATAAGAAAATAGTTGGTATATCAGATTTAAGAGATGAATCTGATAGAGAAGGTATGAGAATTGTTATAGAACTTAAAAGAGATGCTAATCCTACAGTAGTTTTAAATATGCTATATAAGCATACTAAAATGCAAGATACTTTTGGGGTTATAATGCTGGCATTAGTTAATAATGAACCGCAAGTATTGAATATTAAACAAGTTTTAAATCATTATATAACATTCCAAAAAGAAGTTGTAACTAGAAGAACTATTTTTGAATTAAATAAGGCTGAAGCAAGAGCACACATTCTAGAAGGATTAAGAATAGCACTTGATAATATTGATGAAGTTATTAGTATTATTAGAAGTTCAAAAACTAGTGAAATAGCTAAAAATACATTAATAGAAAGATTTGCATTAAGTGAAAAACAAGCTCAAGCAATCCTTGAAATGAGACTTAGAAGACTTACAGGATTAGAAAGAGATAAGATAGAAGAAGAATATGCCGATCTTATGAAATTAATAGAATACTTAAACTCAATACTTGCCAGTGAAGAAAAGCTTCTAAGCGTTATAAAAGAAGAATTATTAGAAATAAAAGCTAGATATGGTGATAGTAGAAGAAGTAATATAGAAAAAATAGTAAATGAAATAGATATTGAGGATCTTATACAAGAAGAAGAGGTTGTTGTTACATTAACACATTCAGGATATATAAAGAGAATATCAGCTGATACTTATTCCGCTCAAAGAAGAGGGGGTAGAGGTATTCAGGCAATGTCAACTAAGGAAGATGATTTTGTAGAACATGTTAATATAACATCAACACATTCAGATGTACTATTCTTCACTAACAGAGGTAGAGTATATAAATTAAGGGCATATGAAATACCAGATGCAGGAAGAACAGCAAAGGGAACTAATATAATTAATTTAATAGCTATAGAACAAGATGAAAGAATAGAAACTGTACTAACAGTTAGAGATAATGTAAATGAAGGATTCTTATTTATGGGAACAAAGCAAGGTTTAGTTAAGAAGACTCCTTTATCAGAATTTAAGAATCTAAGGAAGAATGGATTAATAGCTATTAACTTAAGAGATGGAGATGAGCTTCTTAAGGTTAAGGTTACACGTGGAGATGCTGATATTATAATAGCAACCCAAGATGGTAATGCAATTAAGTTTAATGAACAAGATGTAAGACCAATGGGAAGAACTGCTTCAGGAGTTAGATCTATAAACTTAAGAAAAGATGATATAGCTGTATGCATGGATATAGCTGTAGAAGGTGAAGATTTATTAGTTATTAGCGAAAATGGATTTGGTAAGAGAACACCAGTTACAGAATATAAGAGACAAAAAAGAGGCGGAACAGGTCTGATAACTTATAAGATATCAGAAAAGACTGGTAAGCTTATAGGAGCTACAGTATGTAAGGTAGACGATGAATTAATGCTTATAAACACAAGTGGTGTAGCAATAAGAATAAATGTAGCAGATATATCAGTAACAAGTAGATCAGCAATGGGTGTTACACTTATGAGAACTGGAGAAGAGGAAAAAGTTGTAGCAATAGCTAAAATAACAGGAACTGAAGAAGAAAAAGAAGAACAGCTAGGCTTAGATGAAGAAAACAATATTGAAGTTAATGAAGAAAAATACAATGAAGAGATTATAGATACTAGTTTAGAAAGATTATTAGAAGAAACAGATAGTGAAGAATAATTAGAGAGTCGTTTATATTAAACTAAAATTTAAGTTTAATATAAACGACTTATTTTTTATAAAAATTAATGTTTTAAATAAAAAAT
>NZ_BAAHYS010000001.1:1120000-1337500 GCF_054657435.1 Clostridium carnis | reverse complement strand
AATAAGCAAATTTGTAACCGAAGATAACTGGAAAGTTAAGCCGTAGAGTGTAATAGCCACGTAGGTAAAACGAAGAAGCTTAGAGTTCTGATCCAGAGTACCACGAGACACGTGAAACCTTGTGGGAAGCAGGGAGGACCACCTCCCAAGGCTAAATACTACCTGATGACCGATAGTGAAGCAGTACCGTGAGGGAAAGGTGAAAAGAACCCCGGGAGGGGAGTGAAATAGAACCTGAAACCGTGTGCCTACAACCGGTCAAAGCCCCATATGAGGGTGATGACGTGCTTTTTGTAGAACGAGCCAACGAGTTACGGTATGTAGCAAGGTTAAGTACTTAAGGTACGGAGCCGAAGGGAAACCGAGTCTTAATAGGGCGACTAGTTGCATGCCGTAGACCCGAAACCGGGTGACCTATCCATGGCCAGGTTGAAGCGGGGGTAAAACCCCGTGGAGGACCGAACCACGTTGCTGTTGAAAAAGCATGGGATGAGCTGTGGATAGCGGAGAAATTCCAATCGAACTCGGAGATAGCTGGTTCTCCTCGAAATAGCTTTAGGGCTAGCGTCGGATATGAGTAATGGAGGTAGAGCACTGAATGGGCTAGGGGGCATATCGCTTACCGAACCTTATCAAACTCCGAATGCCATATACTATGAGTCCGGCAGTCAGACTACGAATGATAAGATCCGTGGTCAAAAGGGAAAAAGCCCAGATCGTCAGCTAAGGTCCCAAAGTGTAAGTTAAGTGGAAAAGGATGTGGGATTTCTAAGACAACTAGGATGTTGGCTTAGAAGCAGCCACTCATTGAAAGAGTGCGTAATAGCTCACTAGTCGAGAGATCCTGCGCCGAAAATGTCCGGGGCTCAAACTTACCACCGAAGCTACGGGCTGAAGTTTACTTCAGCGGTAGAGGAGCGTCGTAATCGGGCTGAAGTCGTACCGTAAGGAGCGGTGGACTGATTACGAGTGAGAATGTTGGCATTAGTAGCGAGATGTAAGTGAGAATCTTACAGGCCGAAAACCTAAGGTTTCCTGGGGAAGGCTCGTCCGCCCAGGGTTAGTCGGGACCTAAGCCGAGGCCGAAAGGCGTAGGTGATGGACAATCGGTTGATATTCCGATACCACTATTATCGTTATTATCGATGGTGTGACGGAGAAGGATAGGATGTGCTAGCGATTGGAAATGCTAGTCTAAGCGTTTAGGAAGTTAAGGTAGGCAAATCCGCTTTAACAATTCTGAGGCGTAATGGGGAAGGTCCAAGTGACCGAAGTATCTGATTCCATGCTTCCAAGAAAAGCATCTAGAGAGAGAAATAGTGCCCGTACCGCAAACCGACACAGGTAGGTGAGGAGAGAATCCTAAGGCCATCGGAAGAATTGCAGTTAAGGAACTAGGCAAATTGACCCCGTAAGTTCGCGAGAAGGGGTGCCTACGAGAGTAGGCCGCAGAGAATAGGCCCAAGCAACTGTTTAGCAAAAACACAGGTCTCTGCTAAAGCGTAAGCTGATGTATAGGGGCTGACGCCTGCCCGGTGCTGGAAGGTTAAGGGGAACACTTAGCGCAAGCGAAGGTGTGAACTTAAGCCCCAGTAAACGGCGGCCGTAACTATAACGGTCCTAAGGTAGCGAAATTCCTTGTCAGGTAAGTTCTGACCCGCACGAATGGCGTAATGACTTGGGCACTGTCTCAACTGCAAATCCGGCGAAGTTGTAGTGCGAGTGAAGATGCTCGCTACCCGCGATTGGACGGAAAGACCCCGTAGAGCTTTACTGTAGCTTAGCATTGAATTCCGATATTGTCTGTACAGGATAGGTGGGAGACTGAGAAACTAGGGCGTCAGCCTTGGTGGAGTCAACCTTGGGATACCACCCTGACAGTATTGGGGTTCTAACCGGACGCCATGAATCTGGTGACGGGACATTGTTAGGTGGGCAGTTTGACTGGGGCGGTCGCCTCCTAAAAAGTAACGGAGGCGCCCAAAGGTTCCCTCAGAACGGTCGGAAATCGTTCGAAGAGTGCAAAGGCAGAAGGGAGCCTGACTGCGACACCTACAAGTGGAGCAGGGACGAAAGTCGGGCTTAGTGATCCGGTGGTACCTCGTGGGAGGGCCATCGCTCAACGGATAAAAGCTACCTCGGGGATAACAGGCTGATCTCCCCCAAGAGTCCACATCGACGGGGAGGTTTGGCACCTCGATGTCGGCTCGTCGCATCCTGGGGCTGTAGTAGGTCCCAAGGGTTGGGCTGTTCGCCCATTAAAGCGGCACGCGAGCTGGGTTCAGAACGTCGTGAGACAGTTCGGTCCCTATCCGTCGCGGGCGTAGGAAATTTGAGAGGAGCTGTCCTTAGTACGAGAGGACCGGGATGGACTGACCTCTGGTGCACCAGTTGTTCTGCCAAGAGCATAGCTGGGTAGCTAAGTCGGGAAGGGATAAACGCTGAAAGCATCTAAGCGTGAAGCCCCCCTCAAGATGAGATTTCCCATAGCATAAGCTAGTAAGACCCCTTGAAGAACACAAGGTTGATAGGTCAGAGGTGTAAGTATGGTAACATATTTAGCTGACTGATACTAATAGGTCGAGGGCTTGACCAATAAAAAAGAAGAAAACTCAGCACAGCTGAGTAAATTCGAGAAATAAAATCAAAGAATTTTGGCTCTCATTCATGTGCAATTTTCAGAGAACAAACTCTGAAAATTAAAAAGAAGAAACTGAATCAAAGATTTAGAATCTCAAACCATCTAGTGATGATGGCGTAGAGGAAACACTCCTTTCCATTCCGAACAGGACAGTTAAGCTCTACAGCGTCGATGGTACTGCACGGGTGACTGTGTGGGAGAGTAGAACGTCGCTAGGTTATTAGGATCTTTAGCTCAGTTGGTTAGAGCAACCGGCTCATAACCGGTAGGTCCGGGGTTCGAGTCCCTGAAGGTCCACCATTTTTGGGGGTATAGCTCAGTTGGGAGAGCACCTGCCTTGCACGCAGGGGGTCAAGAGTTCGAATCTCTTTACCTCCACCAAAAAGCTACGAATTATTTCGTAGCTTTTTTTTCGTATATTTTAATTATTTAAGGATATACTTTTAAATGTATAATTAACAAATATTATTAAATTAATCAATTAAGAAATTAAAAAAAGACTTTAATATTAAAAGCAAAAAAAAGAATTTTACTTATAAATGTTTAAAATATTTTAAGTTTAAGAAGAAATATTTTAGTAGTTAATAATTACTAAATATAAATTATAGATAATATTAAGTAAATATTCATATAAATAATTAAATCTAACTCCAACATAAAGAGCGTAACCTATAATTTGCAAATTTGTAGAGTTATACTGTAATAATGTATAAATTTAATTTGAAGTAAAACCATATATATTTAATATAAAATGGAATAATTACAAGAAAACTTATCCTAGTGTATCAATATAAGAAATATATAGAATAATGTAGAAAAATAGAGAATTTACGTATTAAATTCTTATTAATAGAAAAATATACACTATCTATTTAAAATTAAAATGATAATATAAATCATGTTCTCGAGAGAGAGCACTACAAATGTCAAACTTTAAAACTTAAATATAAATTAGAATTTAATTTTAAAAAGTTTAAAAAAAGTATTGACATAAAATCTTAAAGATGTTAAGATAATGAAGTCGCTTGAGGGCGGCGAAGAGAAAATGGTCTTTGAAAATTGAACAGAATAAAAGTTAAGTATAACCAGCAATTCTTTTGAAAGTCTTAAAATTAAGACTCAAAGTAATTTGAGCAAGCAGATTAAACTTTTTAGTGAGAGTTTGATCCTGGCTCAGGACGAACGCTGGCGGCGTGCCTAACACATGCAAGTCGAGCGAGGAGAGTTTTTTCGGAAACAAACCTAGCGGCGGACGGGTGAGTAACACGTGGGCAACCTGCCTTGTAGAGGGGAATAGCCTTCCGAAAGGAAGATTAATACCGCATAATATTGCAGCTTCGCATGAAGCAGTAATTAAAGGAGCAATCCGCTACAAGATGGGCCCGCGGCGCATTAGCTAGTTGGTGAGGTAACGGCTCACCAAGGCGACGATGCGTAGCCGACCTGAGAGGGTGATCGGCCACATTGGGACTGAGACACGGCCCAGACTCCTACGGGAGGCAGCAGTGGGGAATATTGCACAATGGGGGAAACCCTGATGCAGCAACGCCGCGTGAGTGATGAAGGTTTTCGGATCGTAAAGCTCTGTCTTCGGGGACGATAATGACGGTACCCGAGGAGGAAGCCACGGCTAACTACGTGCCAGCAGCCGCGGTAATACGTAGGTGGCGAGCGTTGTCCGGATTTACTGGGCGTAAAGGGAGCGTAGGCGGACTTTTAAGTGAGATGTGAAATACCCGGGCTCAACCTGGGTGCTGCATTTCAAACTGGAAGTCTAGAGTGCAGGAGAGGAGAGTGGAATTCCTAGTGTAGCGGTGAAATGCGTAGAGATTAGGAAGAACACCAGTGGCGAAGGCGACTCTCTGGACTGTAACTGACGCTGAGGCTCGAAAGCGTGGGGAGCAAACAGGATTAGATACCCTGGTAGTCCACGCCGTAAACGATGAATACTAGGTGTAGGGGTTGTCATGACCTCTGTGCCGCCGCTAACGCATTAAGTATTCCGCCTGGGGAGTACGGTCGCAAGATTAAAACTCAAAGGAATTGACGGGGGCCCGCACAAGCAGCGGAGCATGTGGTTTAATTCGAAGCAACGCGAAGAACCTTACCTAGACTTGACATCTCCTGCATTACTCTTAATCGAGGAAGTCCTTTCGGGGACAGGATGACAGGTGGTGCATGGTTGTCGTCAGCTCGTGTCGTGAGATGTTGGGTTAAGTCCCGCAACGAGCGCAACCCTTATTGTTAGTTGCTACCATTTAGTTGAGCACTCTAGCGAGACTGCCCGGGTTAACCGGGAGGAAGGTGGGGATGACGTCAAATCATCATGCCCCTTATGTCTAGGGCTACACACGTGCTACAATGGCAAGTACAAAGAGATGCAATACCGCGAGGTGGAGCTAAACTATAAAACTTGTCTCAGTTCGGATTGTAGGCTGAAACTCGCCTACATGAAGCTGGAGTTGCTAGTAATCGCGAATCAGCATGTCGCGGTGAATACGTTCCCGGGCCTTGTACACACCGCCCGTCACACCATGAGAGTTGGCAATACCCAAAGTTCGTGAGCTAACCGCAAGGAGGCAGCGACCTAAGGTAGGGTCAGCGATTGGGGTGAAGTCGTAACAAGGTAGCCGTAGGAGAACCTGCGGCTGGATCACCTCCTTTCTATGGAGAAATCTAGTTAACAAGACGTTTAACTAGTATTCAAAAGATATGGTATCTTAACTTCTGTTCAATTTTGAAGGACCAAAATCCTTCAAAAATATAAGATTGTTATGCAATCTTATTGTTCTTTGAAAATTGCACATGAATTAAAAACAACTTTTTTAGCGAAAGCTAATTGAGAAGTGACAACAAGCCAAGAAAAATATTCTTTGTGAAAATAAATTAACTCTTTGTAATAAGAGAACCTTAATAGGTCAAGCTACAAAGGGCGCATGGTGAATGCCTTGGCATCAGGAGCCGATGAAGGACGTGATAAGCTGCGATAAGCTTCGGGTAGGCGCACATAGCCAGTGATCCGGAGATCTCCGAATGAGGAAACTCACATGGGAAACCCCATGTATCCTGTAGTAAATACATAGCTACAGGAAGGTAAACCCAGGGAACTGAAACATCTAAGTACCTGGAGGAAGAGAAAGAAAAATCGATTTTCTTAGTAGCGGCGAGCGAAAGGGAAAGAGCCCAAACCAGAGATTTATCTCTGGGGTTGCGGACAGAACATTAAATAAGCAAATTTGTAACCGAAGATAACTGGAAAGTTAAGCCGTAGAGTGTAATAGCCACGTAGGTAAAACGAAGAAGCTTAGAGTTCTGATCCAGAGTACCACGAGACACGTGAAACCTTGTGGGAAGCAGGGAGGACCACCTCCCAAGGCTAAATACTACCTGATGACCGATAGTGAAGCAGTACCGTGAGGGAAAGGTGAAAAGAACCCCGGGAGGGGAGTGAAATAGAACCTGAAACCGTGTGCCTACAACCGGTCAAAGCCCCATATGAGGGTGATGACGTGCTTTTTGTAGAACGAGCCAACGAGTTACGGTATGTAGCAAGGTTAAGTACTTAAGGTACGGAGCCGAAGGGAAACCGAGTCTTAATAGGGCGACTAGTTGCATGCCGTAGACCCGAAACCGGGTGACCTATCCATGGCCAGGTTGAAGCGGGGGTAAAACCCCGTGGAGGACCGAACCACGTTGCTGTTGAAAAAGCATGGGATGAGCTGTGGATAGCGGAGAAATTCCAATCGAACTCGGAGATAGCTGGTTCTCCTCGAAATAGCTTTAGGGCTAGCGTCGGATATGAGTAATGGAGGTAGAGCACTGAATGGGCTAGGGGGCATATCGCTTACCGAACCTTATCAAACTCCGAATGCCATATACTATGAGTTCGGCAGTCAGACTACGAATGATAAGATCCGTGGTCAAAAGGGAAAAAGCCCAGATCGTCAGCTAAGGTCCCAAAGTGTAAGTTAAGTGGAAAAGGATGTGGGATTTCTAAGACAACTAGGATGTTGGCTTAGAAGCAGCCACTCATTGAAAGAGTGCGTAATAGCTCACTAGTCGAGAGATCCTGCGCCGAAAATGTCCGGGGCTCAAACTTACCACCGAAGCTACGGGCTGAAGTTTACTTCAGCGGTAGAGGAGCGTCGTAATCGGGCTGAAGTCGTACCGTAAGGAGCGGTGGACTGATTACGAGTGAGAATGTTGGCATTAGTAGCGAGATGTAAGTGAGAATCTTACAGGCCGAAAACCTAAGGTTTCCTGGGGAAGGCTCGTCCGCCCAGGGTTAGTCGGGACCTAAGCCGAGGCCGAAAGGCGTAGGTGATGGACAATCGGTTGATATTCCGATACCACTATTATCGTTATTATCGATGGTGTGACGGAGAAGGATAGGATGTGCTAGCGATTGGAAATGCTAGTCTAAGCGTTTAGGAAGTTAAGGTAGGCAAATCCGCTTTAACAATTCTGAGGCGTAATGGGGAAGGTCCAAGTGACCGAAGTATCTGATTCCATGCTTCCAAGAAAAGCATCTAGAGAGAGAAATAGTGCCCGTACCGCAAACCGACACAGGTAGGTGAGGAGAGAATCCTAAGGCCATCGGAAGAATTGCAGTTAAGGAACTAGGCAAATTGACCCCGTAAGTTCGCGAGAAGGGGTGCCTACGAGAGTAGGCCGCAGAGAATAGGCCCAAGCAACTGTTTAGCAAAAACACAGGTCTCTGCTAAAGCGTAAGCTGATGTATAGGGGCTGACGCCTGCCCGGTGCTGGAAGGTTAAGGGGAACACTTAGCGCAAGCGAAGGTGTGAACTTAAGCCCCAGTAAACGGCGGCCGTAACTATAACGGTCCTAAGGTAGCGAAATTCCTTGTCAGGTAAGTTCTGACCCGCACGAATGGCGTAATGACTTGGGCACTGTCTCAACTGCAAATCCGGCGAAGTTGTAGTGCGAGTGAAGATGCTCGCTACCCGCGATTGGACGGAAAGACCCCGTAGAGCTTTACTGTAGCTTAGCATTGAATTCCGATATTGTCTGTACAGGATAGGTGGGAGACTGAGAAACTAGGGCGTCAGCCTTGGTGGAGTCAACCTTGGGATACCACCCTGACAGTATTGGGGTTCTAACCGGACGCCATGAATCTGGTGACGGGACATTGTTAGGTGGGCAGTTTGACTGGGGCGGTCGCCTCCTAAAAAGTAACGGAGGCGCCCAAAGGTTCCCTCAGAACGGTCGGAAATCGTTCGAAGAGTGCAAAGGCAGAAGGGAGCCTGACTGCGACACCCACAAGTGGAGCAGGGACGAAAGTCGGGCTTAGTGATCCGGTGGTACCTCGTGGGAGGGCCATCGCTCAACGGATAAAAGCTACCTCGGGGATAACAGGCTGATCTCCCCCAAGAGTCCACATCGACGGGGAGGTTTGGCACCTCGATGTCGGCTCGTCGCATCCTGGGGCTGTAGTAGGTCCCAAGGGTTGGGCTGTTCGCCCATTAAAGCGGCACGCGAGCTGGGTTCAGAACGTCGTGAGACAGTTCGGTCCCTATCCGTCGCGGGCGTAGGAAATTTGAGAGGAGCTGTCCTTAGTACGAGAGGACCGGGATGGACTGACCTCTGGTGCACCAGTTGTTCTGCCAAGAGCATAGCTGGGTAGCTAAGTCGGGAAGGGATAAACGCTGAAAGCATCTAAGCGTGAAGCCCCCCTCAAGATGAGATTTCCCATAGCATAAGCTAGTAAGACCCCTTGAAGAACACAAGGTTGATAGGTCAGAGGTGTAAGTATGGTAACATATTTAGCTGACTGATACTAATAGGTCGAGGGCTTGACCAATAAAAAAAAGAAGAAAACTCAGCACAGCTGAGTAAATTCGAGAAATAAAATCAAAGAATTTTGGCTCTCATTCATGTGCAATTTTCAGAGAACAAACTCTGAAAATTAAAAAGAAGAAACTAAATCAAAGATTTATATGAAGGAAACTCAGCACAGCTGAGTGGTTTCGATAGCTAAATCAGAGATTTAGAATCTCAAACCATCTAGTGATGATGGCGTAGAGGAAACACTCCTTTCCATTCCGAACAGGACAGTTAAGCTCTACAGCGTCGATGGTACTGCACGGGTGACTGTGTGGGAGAGTAGAACGTCGCTAGGTCATATTTGGGGGTATAGCTCAGTTGGGAGAGCACTTGCCTTGCACGCAAGGGGTCAAGGGTTCGAATCCCTTTACCTCCACCAAGTAAAAGCTACGAAGTATTTCGTAGCTTTTTTTGTTATATAAATTGATAATAAAAATATATAATGGTATTATTTTTATATACTTAATAGAAAAAAGGTGAAGTGTATGGCTTTATATAGAGTTAAGCAATTTTTATGGGCATGTAGTTCATTATTTAAGAAAATAGATTACGATTATATAAGAAAGTATTTAAGTGAAGATGAAATTAAACTTTTTAATGAGCTTAAGCATAATGATAAGCATCATTGTATAAGAGTTTGTAAGGATTCTATGATTATGAGAGATGAAAAAAAAATTAATGTAGATAAGATTAAGCTTGGAAAAGCAGCATTATTACATGATATAGGAAAAAGTAAATTTCATTTGAATGTTATGGAGAAGTCAATGGTAGTTTTATTAGATAAAGCTACTAAGGGGAAAATTAATAAATATGATAATATAAAGCAAATAGATATATATTATAATCATCCTAAAATAGGAGCAGATATATTAAGGAATTACAACTATGATAATGAAATTTTAGAAGTGGTAAAATATCATCATCATAGCGATATAGGTGAAAATAATAAAATATTGGATATAATAAGTAAATGTGATAATAAAAATTAAACTTGAGGTGAAGAATGAAATCTATAGAGAGAAGAGAACAGATAATAAAGATATTGGTAAGTAGTAATGAAGCTATAAAGGGAGTTGATTTAGCAAATAGGTTTAATGTTACTAGGCAGGTAATAGTTAAGGATATAGCAATATTAAGAGCTTCAGGTAAAAATATAATAGCTACTCCTGATGGGTATATATACAATAAGGATGTAAATAGAGTAAAAGCAATTATAGCTGTAAATCACACAAGTGAAAAAACTATAGAAGAATTAGAGATTGTAGTTAAGTATGGTGGGATTATAGAAGATGTTATTATAGAACATCCCTTGTATGGAGAGATAAGAGGAAATTTAATGATAAAAAATCTTAATGATTTAAATAAATTTGAAAAAGTATTTAAAGAAGTTAGTCCACTTTCAAATCTTACTAATGGTATTCATCTTCATACAATATCTGTAGATTCTAAGGAGAACATGGAAAGTATAAAATTAGAGTTAAAAGAAAAGGGTTTTTCACTATAAATTTTTAGGAGGATTTGAGAATAATGGATTATGATATTCTTATATTAGGTGGTGGAATAATAGGCTGCTCTGTTGCTTATGAGCTATCTAAGTATAATTTTAATATAGCAGTTATAGAGAAGGATTATGATATTGCAGATGATATATCATTTGTTAATACATCAGTTGTATATGATGGATCAGAAACTTCAGATAATGTAATGGCTGGACTTGAATATATAGGAAACTATATATTAAAAGAAACTTGTGAAAAATTTAAAGTTCCTTTTAAAAAGATAGGTGCACTTAGGGTTGTTAATGATGATAATGGTGTGAAAAAGTTAAATGAAATGTATGAAAGAGCAATAAGAAGAGGAATAGATGGAGTATATCTTATTGATGACAAGGATGTATATGATATAGAGCCTAATATAAATATGAATATAAAAAAAGGTTTGTATTCTGAAAATGTAGCAATTGTTGCACCTTATGATTTAGCAATTGCATATGCTGAAGTAGCTTCAGACAATGGGGTAATTTTTAGATTAGAAGAAGAAGTAATGAATATACAAAATCTAACTAAAGGGTTTAGGGTAACAACAAATAAGAATAAATTTTCATGTAAGGTTGTTATAAATACTATACCAAATGAAATTTATATTCAGGAAAATGGGATTGTAAAAGATAAAGAAGTTTGTAATGATAGAAATAAATTTAAAAATATGAGTTATTTATTGGTGGATGATAACTATAACAATAAATTAAATAAAATAGTAATAGAAACCTTTGATAAAGATACATTTGTTTTAAGTACTCCAACAACTAGTACTGGATCGTTAATTGGAATAAAAAGTACAGAAAAAACTAGTTTAGATGATAATTTAAATTATGCTAATAATTTATTAATTAATTTAGATAAAAGTAATATAAACAATCTATTTAGAGAAAGCTATGATAAAGATTCTATGCTTATAGATGATAGTGAAATTGATAGAGGATATATAAGAGTTACAGGAACACATTATGGCAAGATAACAATTGCGCCTGCTATTGCTAAAATGATTTGTGATACAATAGCAAATAATTTAAAGTGTACATTAAAAAAGAATTTTTTAGATAAGAGAAGAGAAGTATATAAGTTTAGAGAACTTAATAAAAAGGAATTAAATGAAATAATAGCTTTAGATAAAAGATATGGTAAAATAATTTGCGTATGTAATAATATATCAGAAGGTGAAATTGTTGATTGTATTAGAAGACCTTTAGGAGCAAGAACGGTTGAAGGTGTTAAAAGAAGAACAGGAGCAGGATTTGGTAGTTGCCATGGAGCGTATTGTTATGAAAAAATAATAAAAATCCTAGCTAGGGAGCTAGATAAAAAGACTACAGATATAGTTAATGACTCTAAAAATTCTAGGATTATATCTGGAAGAATAAAAGAGTTTGAAGAGGTATAAATTTTGGAGGAGAATATGAATAACAAGGATATTTTTACATCTGTAATTCGTGTTAAGGGTAGTGAAAGATATAAGGTAGTACCTGCGAAAAGTAGTGAACCTGTAGAGAAAACATTATGGATAGAATTATCTAAAGTTTTAAGTAGGTTATATGCAAGTGTACCTATAAATGTTGGAGATATAATATGTAGAAATGTTTTAAATACTGGGGTAGATATTATTTGCACAAGAGATTTAGATAAGGAATAAATAATTTAAAATAGTAAATAATATAAAAAAGGATAAATAAAAAACTAGTAAAATATTGACATATAGCAGTAATTATAATATATTTATCTTAAACAAAATATTAAACCTATGAAAAGGCTAGTAATAATATTATTTGCTTTAAGAGAGTCGATGGTTGGTGTAAATCGATAGTAAAATATTATGAATCCACCTTGGAGGGACTGTGATGAGCAGTACGGATTTAACCGTTAAAGTTTTTAAGAGAATAGTATTTTTATAATACTATTAATTAGGGTGGCAACGCGGAGTCTTTCGTCCCTTTTTGGGAGAGAGGCTCTTTTTTATTTACAAAAATAACTTTTATGCGAGAGGAGATATAAAAATGTTAGATTTAAAAAGAATTAGAAATAATCCAGATGAAATTAAAAAAGCTTTAGCAAATAGAGGTGAGGATTTTAAGGAATCAACTATAGATGAAATTATAGCTTTAGATGAAGAAAGAAGAAATATATTAGTTGATGTTGAAGCTTTAAAAAGTAAAAGAAATCAAGTTTCAGCTGAAATACCAAAATTAAAAAAAGCCGGTGAAGATGTTACAGCTATAATGGCAGAAATGAGAGAACTTGGTGATAAAATAAAAGAAGATGATGTAAGAGTTGCTGAAATAGATGCTAAACTTGAATATATAATGTTAAGAATGCCTAATATACCAAATCCACAAGTTCCAGAAGGAGATACTGATGAGGATAATGTAGAAATTAAAAGATGGGGAGAACCAACTAAATTTGCATATGAACCAAAAGCTCACTGGGATTTAGGAACAGATTTAAATATTCTTGATTTTGAAAGAGCAGGAAAGACAACAGGATCAAGATTTACTATGTACAGAGGCTTAGGAGCTAGATTAGAAAGAGCTATAATAAACTATTTCTTAGATAAGCATACTTTTGAAAATGGATATGAAGAAGTATTACCTCCATTTATGGTTAATAGAGAAAGTATGACTGGTACAGGTCAATTACCTAAGTTCGAAGAAGATGCATTTAAGGTTGAAAACAATGGATATTTCTTAATACCAACAGCTGAGGTTCCGGTAACTAATATGTATAGGAACGAAACATTTAGAGGAGAAGAACTTCCAGTTAAACATGTAGCTTATTCAGCTTGTTTTAGAGCAGAGGCTGGATCAGCAGGAAGAGATACAAGAGGACTTATTAGACAACATCAATTTAATAAAGTTGAATTAGTTAAGTTCTGTAAGCCAGAACAAAGTTATGAAGAGTTAGATAAATTAGTTAAAGATGCTGAGTCAGTATTACAAGGATTAGGATTACCATATAGAATAGTTAGAATATGTAAGGGTGATTTAGGGTTTACTGCTGCTTTAAAATATGATATTGAAGTATGGATGCCAAGTTACAATAGATATGTTGAAATATCAAGTTGTTCAAACTTTGAAGATTTCCAAGCTAGAAGAGCTAATATTAAATACAAAGAAACTCCAAAAGATAAGCCACAATTTGTTCATACATTAAATGGATCAGGAGTTGCTATAGGTAGAACAGTTGCAGCTATACTTGAAAATTACCAAAAGGAAGATGGAACAGTAGAAATTCCAGAAGCTTTAAGAAGATTTATGAACTGTGAAAAAATAACTAAATAATAAATAATAAATAAGTTAAAAGGAATAATTACTTTAATAAAGGTATATTGGTCCTTTTAACTTATTTTATTATGTAAATAAAATGTAACTTTACAACTATAATACATGTTAATAATTGAAATTATATACAATATATGATAATCTTTATCTGGGTAGTATTAGAATAAACTACACCATTATTTTATATTTGATAATTTTAATTAGACAGCTCATATCGGAAGAATGAGACTAAATAGTATCACACTCTAGTATAGGAGGTGATAATTATAAATGTAGGTTTTATAGGTGCTGGGAAAGTGGGATTTTCCATAGGAAAATATTTAAAGGAAAACAATATCTCAGTAACTGGATACTATAGCAAAAGTGAAGACTCATCTTATAGAGCTTCAATTTTTACAAATACAAGTCAATATAAAAGTTTAGAAAATATAGTACGTGAAAGTGATGCTATATTCATTACTACGCCTGATGATAAAATCAAAGAGGTTTGGAATGAAGTAAATAAACTGTCTATTAAAAATAAATTAATTTGCCATTGTAGTGGCTCATTATCTTCAAATATCTTTTCAAATATAAATCAATATGGTGCCTATGGGTATTCTATTCATCCTATGTTTGCAATTTCAGACAAGCATAATTCTTATAAATCTCTAAAAAAAGCATTTATTACTATTGAGGGACATGAAAAGTACTTAAAAGAAATAGAAAATAAAATAATGTCCTTAGGAAACAAAGTTAAAATTATAAACAAAGAAAATAAGCCTTTATATCATAGTTCTACTGTTATTGTAAGTAACCTAGTATTAGGTCTTATTAATAATGGTATAAAAACATTAGAACAGTGTGGGTTTAATGAAAATGAAGCAATAGAAGCATTATATCCATTAATAGAGTTTAATATTAAAAATATAAAGGAAAAAGGGGCATTAGAAAGTTTAACAGGTCCAATAGAAAGAGGCGATTTAGAAACTATAAAAAAACACTGTTCTTTTTTGCATGAACGGGAATTAGAGATATATAAATTGTTATCTTTAAGTATTTTAGATATAGCTAAAAGAAAAAATATTGATAAGAATTATGATAATTTAGAAGGGTATTTAGGGGGATTAAAATGAAAAATACAATAGTTACATTTAAAGAGGCAAAAAATAAAAATGATAAATTAACAATGCTTACAGCATATGATTATTCAACAGCAAAATTAATAGATGAAGCTGGCATAAATGGAATACTAGTAGGAGATTCCTTAGGAATGGTATGTCTAGGTTATGAAGATACATTATCTGTAACAATGGAAGATATTATACATCATACTAAAGCAGTTAGTAGAGGAGTAAAAAATACTTTAGTTGTAGCTGACATGCCATTTATGTCATATCAAACATCAACTTATGATGCAGTAGTAAATGCAGGAAGACTTATAAAAGAGGGACGAGCTAATGTAGTTAAATTAGAAGGTGGAATAGAAGTATGTGATAAGATAGACGCAATAGTTAAAGCTTCTATACCAGTTATGGCACATATAGGATTAACACCTCAATCAGTTAATGCATTTGGTGGATTTAAGGTACAAGGAAAAAGTGAAGATGCAGCAAGACGATTAATAGAAGAGGCAAAGGCGGTAGAAAAGGCAGGAGCTTTTGCTGTTGTATTAGAATGTGTACCTGAGAGGCTTGCAGAAATAATAACTAAAGAGATAAGTATACCTACTATAGGAATTGGTGCTGGAGCTAAGTGTGATGGTCAAATTTTAGTATATCAGGATATGCTAGGTATGTTTAATGATTTTACCCCTAAATTTGTTAAAAAATATGCTAATTTAGGAGAAAGTATGAGTAGTGCATTTAAAAAATATATAGATGAAGTAAAAGATGGAATTTTTCCAGAAGATGTTCATAGCTTTAAAATTAATGATGAAGTAATTGAAAAGTTATATTAATAAGGGGTATTAGAAAATATGAAAATTTCAGGAAGTATAGATTACGTTAGAAATAAGGTTAATGAATGGAAAAGAGAAGGATTAAGTGTTGGATTTGTACCTACAATGGGATATTTGCATGAAGGACATGAAAGTTTAATAAAGAAAGCAGTAGAGGAAAATGATAAAGTTGTTGTTAGTATATTTGTAAACCCGATACAGTTTGGACCAAAAGAGGATTTAGATAAATATCCTAGGGATTTAGAAAGGGATATCTCTATTTGTAGCAATGCAGGAGCAAATTTAATATTTAATCCAGAAAATAAAGAGATGTATTTTGATAACTTTTCAACGTTTATAAATATGAATGGATTAACAAAAGGGTTATGTGGAAAAAGTAGACCAACTCACTTTACAGGGGTTTGTACAGTAGTAGCAAAATTATTTAACATAATACCTGCAAATAGGGCTTATTTTGGTGAAAAAGATGCACAACAGTTAGCTGTTATAAGAAGAATGGTAAGAGATTTGAACATTGATATAAAAATAGTAGGTTGCCCAATAGTAAGAGAAGAGGATGGCTTAGCTAAAAGCTCAAGAAACACCTATTTATCTTTAGAAGAAAGGAACGCTTCTATTATATTAAATAAATCCTTAAAAGAGTGTAAGACAGCTTTAGATAATGGAATTAGAGATAGTGAAATACTAAAAAATATAATAATAGAAAATATAAAAAAAGAGCCACTAGCTAAGATAGATTATGTAGAAATAGTAGAAGCTGAATCTATAGAAGCCATTAATAATATAAGAAATAGTGTATTGGTAGCTATAGCTGTATATTTTGGGAAAACAAGATTAATAGATAATTTTATATATGAGGTTTAGTGAGGGAAAAAAATGAAGTTAAATATGTTAAAAGGAAAAATCCATAGAGCAAAAGTAGTACAGGCGGAATTAAATTATGTTGGAAGTATAACAGTTGATGAGGAATTACTTGAAGCAGCTGGAATATTAGAATATGAGATGGTTCAAATAGTTGATATAGATAATGGAAGTAGATTTGAAACATATACAATAGCTGGGGAAAGAGGATCAGGACTTATATGTCTTAATGGAGCAGCTGCTAGATGTGTGCAAGTTGGTGATAGAATAATAATAATGAGTTACTGTCAATTAGATTCTGAAGAAGTCTTAGATCATAAACCTAGAGTAGTATTTGTAAATGATGAGAATAGAATAAGTAGAGTTACTAGATATGAAAAACATGGTGAACTTTCAGAATAATAAATAGATAATAAAAATAGGGAATATGAATAAAAGTATATTCTCTATTTTTATAATTTTATAAAAGTGTTGACATAATAAAAAAAAATGATATAATAATATTTGTCGAAAGACGATAAACGTGGAAAGATGGTCGAGTTGGTTTAAGGCACCGGTCTTGAAAACCGGCGTACCTTTGCGGGTACCCAGGGTTCGAATCCCTGTCTTTCCGCCAAAAGAAAACATCTAGCTTAGCTAGGTGTTTTTTTTATTTAATAAATTATATTAATAGCTAAGTTGGAGTAGTTTAATAATGATGTTAAAACTAACTTCCTAAAGAATAAAATAAATTCTATGTTTTACTATATATTTATGGGTGTTTAGTTATATAGGTTAGATAACATTAAAAAAGTTATATAAATTTTAAAATAAATGTTGACAGGTAGTTAAGTGGTTGCTATAATAATATTTGTCGCAAGGCGATAAATGTGGAAAGATGGTCGAGTTGGTTTAAGGCACCGGTCTTGAAAACCGGCGTACCTTTGCGGGTACCCAGGGTTCGAATCCCTGTCTTTCCGCCATTATATTTTAAATATAAGAAGGCACATGGAGAAATACTCAAGTGGCTGAAGAGGCGCCCCTGCTAAGGGCGTAGGTCGGGCAACTGGCGCCCGGGTTCAAATCCCGGTTTCTCCGCCAAAACATCTAACGAAAGTTAGATGTTTTTTTATTTTAAAGAAGTTTTTAGTTAAGGTAATTAATTATAAAGTTTAAAATATATATTTTAAAAGATTGTATTAAGTAAATTTTTAATATTTATTTTAAATTTATAATATACTATAATTTAATAGAAGGATTTCGGGAGAAGAGGGATTATATGAAAGTTACTATAAAAGATGTAGCAAAAGAAGCAAATGTTGCACCATCAACAGTATCAAGAGTATTATCAAATAGTCATAAAATAAGTGAAGAAACTAAAATAAGAGTAAATGAAGCTATAAAAAAATTAAATTATACGCCTAATATTATTGCAAGAGGGTTAGCTAATAATAAAACTAGAATATTAGCAGTAGTCTTACCAGAAGAAGCGGAAGATATATTTTCTAATCCGTTCTTTGTTCAGGCTATGAAAGGAATAAGTATAAGTGCACAAAGTGAAAATTATTATATAATGTACGCCTTTAAAGATTCAGGAAAAAATGAAGATGATTTATGGACTAAAAAATTTATAGATAGCAATTTAGTAGATGGAATTTGTTTATTAACATCAAAAGAAAATGATGATTGTATAAATTATTTAAAAGATACAAATTGTCCATTTGTAGTAATAGGAAGACCGGAAGAAATAGATGGAGTATTATGGGTAGATAATGATAATTTTCAAGCTATGTATAACTTAGTACATATATTAATAGATAAAGGTCATAAAGAAATTGCTTTTATAGGAGCTAAAGAAAACTTAAATGTATCTAAAGATAGATTGAATGGATATATACAGGCCTTAGCAAGTAGAGGAATAAAATTAAATAATAATTTTTTATTAGAAATGAAGGACTTTACTCAAAAAGAAGGTTATATTGCTACTAAAAATATATTTGAGAAAGACTCTCCAACAGCAATAGTAACAACAGATGATTTATTAGCCTTTGGAGTTCAAGAGGCTTTAAATGAATTGAATATAAATAATGTAGCAGTGGCTGGATTTAATAATACACCATTAGCAAAATATCAAAATCCACCTTTAGCATCTGTAGATATTAATTCTGAAAAACTAGGATATTTTGCAACTAAGCTATTAATAGATAAACTTGAGAAAAGAGAAACAGATCATAGATATTATATTATAGATACAGAATTAGTGGAGAGAGAATCTTTAAATAAAAAATAAGGTAGCAGTAAATGCAATCGCTTGCATAAAACTTTATATAAGTAAGTAAAAAGAAGATAACTTTTAAAAATCAAAAAATATAGCTGAAAATGGTCTCTAATTAAATTGTAAACAATTTCTGGAGATGCTATACTAAATTCAATGATAAGAGAAAAAGTTAAGAAAAGGTTTTAATGGACTTTTAAGTTAGTAGTAATATATCTAGGGGGATTAAAATGGAAAAGAAATATGTAGTTGGAGTTGACTTAGGTGGAACTAAAATTTACACTGCATTAGTTGATTTAGAAGGAAACGTAAAAAAAGAAATAACAATAAAAACTGAAGCAGAAAAAGGCGAACAAGCTATACTAGAAAATATACTACACACAATAGATAACGTATTAGAGGGAACCAATATCAATGAAGTTAAGGCAATTGGAGTAGGATCACCAGGACCTTTAGATGTAGAAAAAGGGTTAATAGTATATACACCAAATTTACCATTTAAAAACTTTAATATAGTAAAGCCTATAAAAGAAAAATACGGAGTAGATACTTATTTAGATAATGATGCAAATGTTGCAACATTAGGAGAGTTTATGTTTGGAGCAGGACAAGGAAGTAATAACATGGTATTTATCACTGTTAGTACTGGAATTGGTGGCGGTGCAATAATAAATGGTAGATTATTTAGAGGAAGCACAGCAAATGCATTAGAAGTTGGACATATGACAGTAATGAAGGGTGGCCCAAGATGTGGCTGTGGTAATACAGGCTGTGCTGAAAGTGTAGCTTCAGGAACAGCAATAATGAAAAGAGCTAGAGAGGCTGTGGCTAGTAATGCAGATACAGCATTAAAAAATTATGAAGAAGTTACAGCTAGGGAAGTTTTCTTAGAAGCAGAAAAAGGAGATATGGTTGCAAAAGATATTTTAAATGACTGTTTATCATATCTAGGAATTACAGTAGCAAATATAGCTAATATATTTGATCCAGACAAGGTTGTTCTTGGTGGGGGAGTAAGTAATGCTGGAAGAATTGTTTTTGATAAAATAGAAGAAGAAATGCAAAGAAGAGCATTAAGAACAATTTCTAAAAACTGCAAAATAGAAAAGGCTATATTAGGTGGAAAAGCTGGAGTTTTAGGAGCAGCAGCTTTAGCTATACTAGAAAGCAAGTAGTAATAGAATTAGTAATAGAAAAAATGTTTATATTAATAGAGAACAGAGTAGAATCTGTGTATAGAAGAATGTACAGTCAAAGCTGTACATATCTTTTTAAGCATTAGGCAATCGTTTGCATAAAGATGAGTAGATTCTGTGGAGGTAAAAATGAAGCGTATATGGTGGAAAGAAGCAGTTGGATATCAAATATACCCTAGAAGTTTTAAGGATTCAAATAATGATGGAATAGGGGATCTAAAAGGGATTATAGAAAAGTTAGATTATTTAAAAGATTTAGGAGTAAACGTTATATGGATATGCCCTATGTATAAATCTCCAAATGATGATAATGGATATGATATAAGTGATTATCAAGATATTATGAGTGATTTTGGAAATATGAATGACTTTGATCAACTATTAAAAGAAGTTCATAATAGAGGAATGAAATTAATAATAGATTTAGTTGTAAATCATACTAGTGATGAACATAAATGGTTTATAGAGTCTAAATCATCTAAGGAAAATCCTAAAAGAGATTGGTATATATGGCGAGAAGGAAAGAATGGATTAGAGCCAAACAATTGGGAAAGTATCTTTAAGGGATCAGCGTGGGAATATGATGAAAATACTAATGAATATTTCTTACACTTATTTAGTAAAAAGCAGCCTGATTTAAACTGGGAAAATCCAGAAGTTAGAAAAGAAATATACAAAATGATTAATTGGTGGTTAGATAAAGGTATAGATGGATTTAGAGTTGATGCAATTAGCCATATAAAAAAGGAAAAAGGATTAAATGATATGCCTAATCCAGAAAAACTTAAATATGTAAATTCCTTTGATAAGCATATGAATATAGATGGAATACATGATTTCCTAAAAGAATTAAAAGAAGAGACATTTAATAAGTATGACATAATGACAGTTGGAGAAGCAAATGGAGTAAGTGCTGAAGAAGGAGACCTTTGGGTTAGTGAAGATAAGGGAAAATTCAATATGGTATTCCAATTTGAACACTTAAAATTATGGGATCTAGAAGAAGGAAAAGCATTTGCACTTAAAGAGTGTAAAAAAGCATTAACAAAATGGCAAAAGGGATTAGAAGGAAAAGGATGGAATGCTTTATTTGTTGAAAATCATGATATACCAAGAGTAATTTCAAGATGGGGTAATGATAAGGAATATTGGAGAGAATGTTCAACAGCTTTTGCATTAATGTACTTTATGCAACAAGGAACTCCATTTATATATCAGGGTCAAGAAATAGGAATGACTAATGTACAGTTTAATAATATAAATGATTATAATGATATACAGGGAATTAATATTTATAAAGAGAAGATAGAGCAAGGATATACTGAAGAAGAAGCATTAAAGATTTTATGGACAATATCAAGAGATAATTCACGTACACCAATGCAATGGGATTCAAGTGATAATGCTGGGTTTACAGAAAGTAATCCATGGATTAAAGTTAATAAAAACTATGTAAATATTAATGTAGAAAATCAAATAAGTGATGAAAAGTCTATATTAAATTTTTATAAGAAGTTAATAAATACAAGAAAAGAAAATCTTACTCTTGTATATGGAACTTATGATTTAATATTAGAAGATAATGAAAATATATATGCATATACTAGAACTTTAGATAATGAGAAATACTTAGTAATAGTTAACTTATCAGAAAATAAAGTTTTATATAGATACGATGAATGTAAGTTAAATTATGATGGATTATTAATAAATAATTATAATGTAGAAGAGCATAAAACAATAACTAAATTTACATTAAAGCCTTATGAAGCGAGAATGTATAGAATTTATTAAATAATTAATGAAGGAGAGAATTTTACTATGGGGAATACAAATAAAAGAGGAAAATTAATTTCATTTGATTTTTGGCAAAAGTTCGGGAAAGCATTATTAGTGGTAGTTGCAGTTATGCCTGCAGCTGGGCTAATGATATCAATTGGAAAGTTAATAGGAATGTCATTTGATATAGCATTTATAGATACAATTGCAAGAGTTATGGAGGATATTGGTTGGGCTATTATAGGAAATTTACATGTTTTATTTGCAGTAGCAATAGGTGGATCATGGGCTAAGGATAGATCAGGTGGGGCATTTGCAGGATTATTAGCTTTCATATTAATTAATCGTGTGACAGGAGCAATTTTTGGAGTTAATACAGCAATGTTAGCAGATAAATCTGCTACAGTAAATTCACTATTTGGAAATGCATTAGTAGTACCAGATTACTTTACAAATATATTAGGTGCACCTACATTAAATATGGGTGTATTTGTAGGAATTATAGCAGGTTTCTTAGGGGCTGCATTATACAATAAGTATTATAACTATAATAAATTACCTAAAGCACTAGACTTCTTTAATGGAAAGAGATTTGTACCTTTTGTTGTTATTGTTGGATCAGTAGTTTCAGCAATTGTATTAGCAATTGTTTGGCCTTTTATACAAGGATTATTAAATAGCTTTGGTGTTTGGCTTGCACAATCAAAGGATACAGCACCAATATTAGCACCATTTGTTTATGGATCATTAGAGCGTTTATTATTACCTTTTGGATTACATCATATGTTAACGGTACCAGTAAACTATACAGAGTTAGGTGGAGTATATCAAATGTTAACAGGACCAGCAGCTGGAACAATGGTTGCAGGACAAGATCCATTATGGTTAGCATGGATTACAGATTTAATTAATTTAAAAGATACAGGAAATATGGCTGAATATAATAATTTATTAACATCAGTAGTACCAGCAAGATTTAAAATGGGACAAGTAATTCTATCTTCAGCATCACTAATTGGTGTGGCTTGTGCAATGTATAAGAATGTAGATAGTGATAAGAAAAAGAAGTATAAAACAATATTTTTCTCAGCAGCTTTAGCTGTATTTTTAACTGGTGTTACAGAACCAATAGAATTTATGTTTATGTTTATTTCTCCAATACTTTATGTTGCATATGCTATTATTACAGGTATAGGATTTGCTTTAGCAGATATATTTAATTTAAGAGTACATGCATTTGGATTTATCGAATTTGTAACTCGTGTTCCGATGATGGTTAATGCAGGTTTAGTAAAAGATTTAATAAACTTTATTATTACTTGTGGAGTATTCTTTGGATTAAACTTTACAATATTTAATTTCTTAATTAAGAAGTTCAATATACCAACACCAGGTCGTAAGGGGAATTATATTGATTCAGAAAATGAAGAAATAGAAAATAAATCATCAGTAAGCTCGAATGACTTACAAGCAGTAAGTATAATATCATTATTAGGAGAAAAAGATAATATAGAAGATATAGATGCATGTATGACTCGTTTAAGAGTTACTGTAAAGGATATTAGCTTAGTAGCAGATGAAAAAGAATGGAAGAGAAATGGAGCACTTGGACTAATACTAAGAGATAAAGGTGTTCAAGCAATATATGGACCAAAGGCAGATGTATTAAAATCAAATATCCAAGATATATTAGGAGTTTAAAAATGAAATTACTAACACTAAATTGTCATTCATGGCAAGAGAAAGATCAACTAGATAAAATTAAATATTTAGCTAAGACAATAAAAGAAAAGCAGTATGATGTTATAGCATTACAAGAAGTAAGTCAAAGAGTTGATACAAAATTGCTTTATGAAAATATTAGAGAAGACAATTTTGTGTACTTGTTAAAGAAAGAACTTGAAGCTTTAGGTGAATATGATTATACCTTTGTATGGGATTTTTCACATATAGGTTATGATATATATGAAGAGGGATTAGCTATAGTAACAAAGCACAAAATAAAAGAAAGTAGATCATTCTATGTTTCACAAAGTAGTGATAAAAATAATTATAGAAGCAGAAATATAATAGAAGCTACAATTAGCATAGATAATAAAGAGTACAGCTTTCTAAGTTGTCATTTAGGATGGTGGGGAGATACTTACGAACCTTTTAAATATCAGGCAGATATGTTAATAAAAAACATTAAGAAAAATAGCTTTATTATGGGAGATTTTAATAATAATGCATTAGTAAGAAATGAAGGATATGATTATTTAATAGGACTTGGGCTTGTAGATACATTTTTAATTGCTACCAAAAAGGATTCAGGTATAACTGTAGATGGAGAGATTGATGGTTGGGAAAAGTGTAAAGAAAGCAAAAGACTAGACCTTATACTAACTTCTAATAAATATAGTAAAATAACTTCTTCAAAAGTAATATTTAATAAAAAAAATAAGATAATTATTTCAGATCATTTTGGTGTAGAAGTAATATTATAGAAATAAACTCGGCAAGTGTGCCGAGTCTTTTTTTTAGGAAGTTATATCAATATCTAAATTGAAAATAACTTAATTATGGTTTTAATACTAAGAGTTGTTATAATGGGTAAAATTTTAAAGAAATTAAAGTTCTATGAAGTAGAATAGCAAATATGAAATTTTATTTGGTGTAAAGGGTAGTAAAAGATAAATTGAAATTAGTAAATTTAAACAAATAAGAGTATCATTTAAGTATCAGTAATATTTAGCTAGAGAGGGGTAAAAGGTTATGATATATGGAGAAAAAATATATTTAAGAGAAGTAGTAAAGGAAGATATAGAAACCTTATACAACATATGTGTTGATGAAGAAGTGTTAAAATACAATGGTGGACAAGCTGATATTCCAACTAAAGATCAAATAGTAAGTAGATTTCATCATTTTACAAGGCCGAATAAAAAGGAATTAGCAATTATAAATAGAAAAAGAGATGTAATTGGATATATTTATTATAAAGAAAATAGTTATACTATAGATGTATATTCAATTGGATTAACTATAGGAAGAGAATATTGGGGACAAGGATACGGTAAGGACTCCATTAGAACAATATGTAACTTCTTATTTGATAAAAAGAAAGCACATAAAATTGAACTTGAAGTTGTTAGCGAAAATAAAAGAGCTATTAATTGTTATAAAAAGTGTGGTTTTATAGAAGAGGGATTAAGAAGAAGTAAATATTATATTAAGGGAGAATACTTAGATACAATTATTATGGGGATATTATCAAAAGAATTTAAATTAAAATAAAGGTAATAATTAATATATGTTATAAAATAATCATTTGTAAGGAGGCGAAGTATGGGAATAAGATTTATTTTTGGGAGAGCAGGAAGTGGAAAAAGTAGATTTTGTTTAGAACAAATAAATAAAAAAATAAGTAATGATAAAGATAACAGGTTAATTTTATTAGTTCCTGAACAATATACATTTCAAACAGAAAAGAAGCTCTTAGATATAGTAGGTGAAAAAGGTCTTTTAAGAGCAGAGGTATTAAGCTTTAAAAGAATGACGCATCGAGTATTTAATGAATGTGGTGGAAGAACTAGGTCCTTATTAAAGGATTCTGGAAAAAATATGATAATTAATAAATTATTAAAAGATAAGGATAATGAGCTTCAATACTTTAACAAGATGGCTAAAAAACAAGGATTTACAGGGATAGTATCAAAGACTATAACAGAGTTCAAAAAATATAATATTTCCACGGAAATACTTGAAATGAAAGAAAACGACATAGGAGATGAAGAATTAAGAAAAAAGATAAATGATTTAAAGCTATTATTTAATAATTTTAATGAAAGACTTCATAAAAGCTATATTGATAGTGATGATGAGTTAACAATATTAGCTGAAAAATTAAGTGAATGTAATATTTATAAAGATTCAGAAATATGGATAGATGAGTTTACTACATTTACACCTCAACAATTAGATGTAATAAAAGTTTTATCAAAAATAGCTAAAACTATAAATATTACATTATGTTGTGACAGTTTAAGTGGTGGTACTTTAAGTGATGAGACGGATATATTTGATGCTATAAAAAACACTGAAAATAAAATTTTAAATATGATGAGAGATAATAATATAGGTTATATGGAGCCTATAAACTTAAATAAAGGAATTCCTTATAGGTTTAAAGAAAGTAGTGATTTAGCACATATAGAAAAACATTTTTTTACTTATCCATTTAGAGAATATAAAGGAAATGATAAAAATATAAGAATATATAAGGCTAACAATAGCTATGATGAAATAGAAACAATAGCAAAGGACATAATCACTTTAGTTAGAGATAAAAACTATAGGTTTAAAGATATAGCCTTAGTATGCAGAGATATAGATTCATATGAAAAAATAACAACTGTAATTTTTAATGAATACAATATACCATTTTTCCTAGATAAGAAAAGAGAAATATTAAGTAATCCATTAGTCATTTTAATAATATCAGCCTTTGAAATACTAATAGGAAATTGGTCTTATGAAAGTGTATTTAAATATTTAAAAAGTGGACTTTTAAATATTGATACAAACTATATAGATATGCTAGAAAACTATGTTTTAGCTAATGGCATAAAGGGATATAAGTGGACAGGAGAATTATTAGATAAAAATGGTGAAGAAATATCACAAGATGAAATATTAATTAAAGAAATTATGCAAGAGATTAGGAGTCCTTTAATGTCTTTACATAGTAAAGTAACAGGAGAACGTAGTGTAAGAGAACTATCAACCGCTTTATATGAATTTTTAGTTGATTTAAAGGTTTTTGAAACAATGGAAATTTGGCTTGAAGAATTTGATAAAGAAGGACTTCAAGACAAAATAAAGGAATATAATCAAGTTCCTAATATAGTAATTGATATATTAGATCAAGCAGTAGAGGTTCTTGGTGATGAAGTTATGGATATAAAGGCTTTTACGAAAATATTAGTTTCTGGATTTGAGGAACAAGAAGTTGGAGTTATTCCGATGGCTTTAGATCAAGTTAATATAGGGGATATAGCTAGAGTAAAGGGGAGAGAAGTAAAGGCATTATATTTAGTAGGGGTTACAGATGGAGTTTTACCAGCTACTAATAAAGAAGAGGGAATTATATCAGATAGAGAAAGATTATTGCTTAAGGAATTAGGAATACAACTTGCAGCAGATACTAAAAGTAGAGCTTTTGAAGAACAGTTTATGGTTTATACAGCCTTAACAATACCTTCTAGATATTTAATGGTGAGTTATCCTATGGCAGATTTTGAAGGGAAATCCTTAAGACCTTCAATAATAATTCCTAGACTAAAAAAAATACTTCCTAATGTAAATGAAGAGAGTGAAATATATAATGAAAAAAATATAAGTGATAAGTTCAATAAAATAACAGCACCAATACCAACTTTTAATGAACTTATAACATCTCTAAGAATGGAGTATGAAAAACAAAGTATAGAAGATTATTGGGCACAAGCTTTTAAATGGTTTGAAGAGAACGAAGAATTTAAAGAAAAATCTAGAAGAATGTTTAAGGGGTTAACTTATTCTAATTTAGTAGAAAAAATGCCTAGAGAAAAAATAAAAAAATTATATGCTAATGAAAATGGAAAACTTACATTAAGTGTTTCTAGGATAGAAAAATATGCACAATGTCCATTTTGTTATTATATCCAATATGGTCTAAAGGCTAAGGATAGAAAAATATATGAGTTTACAGCACCAGATTTAGGTTCATTTATGCATGAAATATTAGATGAATTTACTACAAAAGTTAAAAATGAAAAAATAGCTTGGTCAGATTTAAATAAAGAAAGATGTAAAAGTATTATAGGTAATTTGGTAGATTTAAAATTAGCAGAAGATAAAAATTCTATATTAAATAGTAATAAGAAGTATCAATATTTTTCAGATAGATTTAAAAGAACAATAACAAAATCAGTAATGGTAATTTCAGAGCAAATGAAAAGGGGAGAATTTGAAGTATTTAAAAATGAATTTGCTTTTGGAAGCTTTGGTGATGGAGGGCCTATAAAAATAGTATTACCATCTAATGAAGTTATATATTTAGTAGGAAGAGTTGATAGGATTGATACTTTAGATATGGATGGTAATACTTATATAAAAGTTGTAGATTATAAATCAGGATCAAAGAAATTTGATTTAAATGAATTATATTATGGTCTTCAAATTCAGCTTTTAGTTTATTTAGATGCGCTTATAAAAAATTCTAAATATATTTTAGAGAGGCAGGCTATGCCAGGGGCAATATTATACTTTAGAATAGATGATCCAATAATTAAATCAAAAAAAGAGTTGTTAGAAGAAGAAATAGAAAAGCAGGTCTTAGAAAAATTAAAAATGAATGGATTATTATTAAAAGATCCTAAACTTATAAGAGCGATGGATAATAGCATGGAAACATACTCATTAGTTATACCAGCAACCTTTAAAAAGGATGGAGATTTTTCAAGTAAAAGCTCTGTAATAACAGAAGAGCAATTTGATTTACTTAGAGAGTATGTTAATGATAAGATGGTTGAAATATGTGAAGAAATGTTAAGTGGAGAAATTAAAATAGAGCCATGTAAATCAAAACAAACTAATTATTGTACTTATTGTGATTACTCTTCTGTATGTCAATTTGATACAGGAATAAAAGATAATAAGCATAAGATTATATTAAAAAAGGATAATGATGAAATTTGGGAAGCAATAAGAAATAAGGTTGATGAAGTACGAAAGGAGGGAGAAATGTAAAATGGCAGAAACTAAATGGACGGAAGAACAACTTAAATCTATAACTTTAAGAGGGGGTAATTTATTAGTTGCGGCAGCAGCAGGATCAGGAAAAACGGCTGTATTAGTAGAAAGAATTATAAGAATAATAACAAATGAAGAAAACCCAGTTGATATAGATAAACTTTTAGTAGTTACATTTACTTCAGCAGCTGCTGCTGAAATGAGAGAAAGAATAGCAGCAGCAATATCTAAAGCTTTAGAGAAAAATCCAAACTCAAAGATACTTCAAAGGCAATTAACTCTTTTAAGTAGATCTAATATAACAACAATGCATTCTTTTTGTTTAGATGTAATTAAAAATTATTTCCATACTATAGATTTAGATCCTAGTTTTAGAATAGCTGATGAAACTGAAAATACTCTTTTAAAAATGGAAATAATAAATGATTTATTTGAAGAGTACTATGAAGAGGAAAATAAAGAATTTAGAAATTTAATAGAAGCTTATAGTGGTAGTAGAGATGATGAAAAGCTTAAAGATATAATACTTAATTTATATAGATTTTCAATGAGCGGACCATGGCCAGAAAAGTGGCTTTTTGAAAAGGCAGAGGAGTTTAATCTAAATTCATTAGAAGAGCTTAATAAAACCGAATGGATAAGGGTATTAAAAGAAAGTATTCTAGTTGAAGTTAATGGATATTTAAAAATGCTTAATAAAGCAATAAATATAATAAATGAGACACCTGGGTTAGAGCCATATATAGAAGCCTTTAGTAGTGACATTTCAGCATTAGAGGAAGTAGAGAATTCTATAAATGATGGTATAGAAGCATTGTTTCAATCACTTAATAAGTTTCAGTTTATAAAATTGAAAGTAGTAAGAAAAAATAATGTTTCTGATGAACAAGCTCAAAATATTGTAAAGAATATTAGAGATACAGTGAAAAAGAAAATAAATAAGCTAAAAGATGATACTTTTTCTATGTCACCAGAAGAATCACTTCAAGGAATAAAAAATTCATATCCTTACATGAAAATGTTAAGTGATATAACTATTGAATTTTCAAGGAGATTTTCTGAAAGGAAAAAAGAAAAGAATTTATTAGACTTTAATGATTTAGAGCATCTTTGCTTAAAGATACTTATAAGTAAAGATGAAAATGGAAATATAAAACCATCAAAAGTAGCTGAGGATTTTAGAGACTACTTTGATGAGGTTTTAGTTGATGAATATCAAGATTCTAACAATGTTCAAGAAACTATTATAAGTTTAGTATCTAGAAAAGAGTTAGATAATCCTAATGTATTTATGGTTGGAGATGTAAAGCAAAGTATATATAGATTTAGGCAAGCAAAGCCAGAACTGTTTTTAAAGAAATATAGTGAGTATCCAATGACTGATGGAGAAAAGAATATAAAGATACAGCTTTATAAAAACTTTAGAAGTAGGAATGAGGTTATAAGTGGGGTAAATTATATATTTAAAAAGGTTATGTCTGAAACTGTAGGAGAATTAGAATATACAGATGAAGAAGCTCTAAACTTAGGAGCTAACTATAAAGATATAAATGAAGAAGATATTATAACAGCTGGACCAATAGAACTTCACATACTAGATAAATCAGGAGATTATAGCGAGGAGTTACAATATGAGGAATTAGATGAAAGTATAGATGAAGAAGAAGAACTTGATGGAATGGTTTTAGAAGCTAGAATAGTGGCCAAGAGAATAAATGAACTTCTAAATAGTAAAGACGGAAAAATTTATAAGGTATTAGATAAAAATACTGGGGAGTATAGACCTCTTAGATATAAAGATATAGTAATTTTATTAAGAGCAACAAAAAATTGCTCAGAGGTTTTCTTAGAAGAATTGGGAGTAGAGGGTATTCCTGTTTATGCAGATACAGGTAGTGGATATTTTGAATCTATAGAAATAAGAACAATAATGTCTCTTTTAAAGATAATAGATAATCCAATGCAAGATATTCCTATGATAGCGATACTTAGATCTCCTATTATGAGCTTTAATGCAGAGGAACTTGGAGATATAAGGACATTAAATAAAGAGAAATACTTCTATGAAATTATAGAGGGGATAGTTAAAGGTGAATACGAAGTAGATGATAATTTAAAGAAGAAGTGTGAAGAAGTACTTAAAAACTTAGATATATGGAGAAGAAAATCTATATATACACCAATTGATGAGTTTATTTGGTATCTATATATGGATACATCTTATTATGGATATGTTGGAGCTATGCCAAATGGAAAGCTAAGACAGGCAAATTTAAAAATATTATTCCAAAGAGCTAAACAATTTGAGCAAACTAGCTTTAAAGGTCTCTTTAACTTTATTAATTTTATTAATAAGTTAAGAAAATCATCTGGAGATATGGGAAGTGCAAAAATTCTTGGTGAAAATGAAGATGTTGTCAGGATTATGAGTATTCATAAAAGTAAGGGGCTAGAGTTTCCGGTAGTATTTACAAGTGGTGTTGGAAAACAATTTAATCTTATGGATTTAAATAATTCAATATTGTATCATGATGACTTAGGTTTTGGGCCAGAATATGTAGATTTAGAAAAGAGAAATTCTTATAGCACTTTACCTAAAGAGGCAATTAAAAAGAGAATAAGACTTGAAACTTTATCAGAAGAGATGAGAATACTATATGTTGCATTTACAAGGGCAAAGGAAAAACTTATTATTACTGGAGCAACTAGAAATTTAGAAAAAACAGTATCTAATTGGATAGCAGCAGCTTCATTAGATGAAGAGATAATATTACCATCAGAAGTTTTAAAGGGGAAGAGTTATTTAGATTGGATAGGAATGGCTTTATGTAAACATAGATGTGGAGAACCACTAAGAAATTATGTTGGAGCATCTTCAGATATTATAACTAATGACTTTTCCACATGGAGTATAGATTTTTGGAATAAAAACTTATTAACTGTGGACAAAAATAATGAACCTGTGGATAAAAATGAAGAAAAAAAACTGTTTATAAATTCTGAAGTTGAAACTGTGGATAAAGAAATAGAAAGAAGACTTGGGTATAACTATAAATATTCAAAAGCTTCAAATATTCCAAGTAATATATCGGTCTCTGATTTAAAAAGAGCTGCTTATGACAATGAATATGAAGAAGAAATGCAAACTGTGAAAATATATGGAGATAAGGAAATAGTAAAACCTAAGTTTTTACAAGAAAAAAAAGGCTTATCAGCAGCTGAAAAAGGAACTATAATGCACTTTGTAATGCAAAAAATTGATTTTAAAAAAGTTAGCATAGTAGATGATATTAAGGAACAAGTTCATGATATGATTAATAAAGAGTTACTAACAAGTGAGGAAGCTAAAGTTATAAATTATAAAAAGATAGAATTGTTCTTTAAAAGTAGTCTAGGAAAAAGGCTTCTTAAAGCTTATAATAAAGGTTATAAGGTTCAAAAAGAACTACCATTTTTTACAGAAGTAAGTAGTATTTTTATAGACAAAGAATTACAAGAAGATATTTATAAAGATGAAATGGTGAGACTTCAAGGGATAATTGATTGTTTCTTTGAAGAAGAGGATGGAATAGTGCTATTAGATTATAAGACAGACTATATAGAAGATGGAAAAGAAGCTGAACTTGTAGAAAAGTATAAGGTTCAGATAAAGTATTACAAAGAAGCCATAGAAAAGATAACAAATAAAAAGGTTAAAGAAAGCTATTTATATTCATTTTATTTAAACAAAGAGTTGAAAGTGGATTGAATTATTTAGGAGCGAATATATCATTTAAAGATAACATTTGCAATAATGACATATTTACTAATTCTGTAGATAACTAGAATTAATATAAATAAAAAGGCTATAGCTTTATATAAAATTTAATTTATATAAAGCTATAGTTTATTTTTAGATAAGATATTAACTAGGTTTAAGATAAAATATGATTAGATTTAAGTAAAAATATAGTTAGATTTTAATAGCTAATATATAAGTATTCTTCTGCAAGCCCTATTAAAGTAGGTTCATCGTTTAAAGAACTATTATCTAATACTTTATCAAGAAGAAAATCTAATATTTCTCCAACTTGTTTTCCAGGTTTTAAGTTAAAGTGAGAAATTAATTTGTTGCCATTTATAGATAAATCTTTTATTGTAAGAGGTTCATTATTTTCAAGTATTGATGAACACCTTTTTTCCATAAAAGCTATCTTTTTTAAAAATGGGTCAGGATTCCAAAGAGCTTTAGTATCTGCTCGTTGTAAATAAAATAATAAAAATATATTATCCTTTCCAACTTTGTTTATTAACCTTTTAATTTCACCATCAGTAGGTAGATAGGAAACATTTAAGACTAAATGTTTATTAATTATAGAACAAACTCTATTAATTGTTTTATTATCAAATGAAAGAGATGATAATATCTTTTTTGTCATAATAGAACTTTCTTCACTATGTCCTGGAAAATAGCAATGACCATTTTCTAAAAAAGTCATTGTATTTAATTTGCCTACATCATGAAATAAAGCGGAAAGCCTTAAAATAAGATTATTATAAGTATTATTTATAACTTTCAGGGTATGTTTAAATACGTCTCTATTATGATTATTACAATTAGGTGTATAGTCTATTAAGCTATATATATCAGGAAGTATAATTTGTAATATTCCTGTATCAGCTAATAGTTGAAGTCCTTTAGTTGGTTCATTTGATACAAGTATTTTACATAATTCATCTCTAATACGTTCGGAACTTATATTTTTAACTAAAGAATAGTTATATTTTATAGCATCATAGGTATCATCACTTATATTAAAACCTAATTGACAGCTAAATCTAATAGCTCTAAGCATTCTAAGAGCATCTTCTTTAAATCTCTCATTAGGGTTTCCAACACAGGTTAATATCTTTTTACTAATATCAGCAATTCCATCAAAATAATCTATAAGGCCATCATAGTTGTTATAAGCTAAAGCATTTATAGTAAAATCTCTTCTAGATAAGTCATCTTTTATGCTACTTACAAATTTTACTGAGTCAGGTCGTCTATTATCCTTATAATCACCATCAGATCTAAATGTAGTAACTTCATAGGACACATTATTTATTATTACAGTTATAGTTCCGTGTTGTAATCCAGTTGGAACAGTTTTTTTTAATAATTTAATTGTGTCTTCTGGTAATGCAGAAGTAGCAATATCATAATCCGTTGGAGAAGTGTTTAGAATACTATCTCTAACACATCCACCTACCATATAAGCTTTATATCCATTTTCATAAAAAGTATCTATAATAAATTGAACATCCTTAGGAATGATAATCTTCATTAATATATCCATCCTTTAACTATTAGTATTTATATAAATATAATAGCATAACTTATAAAAAATATAGAAATAAAACAAAACCCTAAAATTAGGGCTTTGCAGAGTTAGTTTATTATAATTTTTGTATTATTACCTACATTATCATAAATCCATTTAGAATCTTCTACTTCTAATCGAATACAACCATGGGATGCGGGAGTTCCTAAAGTATCATCTAATACTTTACTTTGAGTTTCATCAAAAGGTAATGAGTGAAACAAATAGTCGCCCATAAACTGAACCCAATATTTTCCCCCTTGCATAAATTCTTCAGAAAAGAACCATTCACCACGGCCTGTAATAGCAAATACACCTTTGGGTGTTTCTTTACCTGGAAGGCCTGTAGAACATGATAATGTTTTTTCTAAATTCCAATTGTTTTTTGAACCATTGTAAATATAAGTTTTTTGTTCCTTAATATTTAAATAAATAAAATATGGAGTTTTACTTTCAATATTTAAAGTATTAATATTTTTAGGTGTAATAGTATCTAATATAGCATTTGATGTATATTCGGAATCTTCTCCTTGAAGGTTTGCTAAATATTCTTCTTTAAACATTTTAGTAGAATTTATTTTACCAGAAATATCTTTATCATTTGAAGATAGAATTTTCTTATCATAAGATGAGAGTAAATCTATTGCTTTAGTATAGTATTTATTTGCAATTAGCTCATCAGCTTGCTTTAGTAAATCTTCTTTATATAATATTTTACACTTTTTTATATATTCTTGAGCCTTAGCATAGTCATCTTTTAAATTTTTAGGTATAGAATTAAAGTAATCTAATGCATTAGAATATTTTTTTGAATTAAGAGATTTAATTCCGAGGTCTAAATTACTACCATTTTGTTCAGTATTTTCTACATATCCAGTATTTGAGGTATTAAAAGATTCTATTAACTTATCTAAAGATGAGTTTAATACATTGTATTTTTTTATTTCTGTTAAAATAGTTAGAGCTTGATTATCATTTATTTTATCTTCTTTAATAGAAGTACAGACTTTATTTACTACGTCTGTAAAATATGTAGTTAAATCCTTTGATAAGAGACCTTTTTTGAATAATAAGTATTTTCTTTTTGAATCTATAATGTTTTTTGCCTTATCAAACTCATAATTATTAAATGAAGTATAGAATTCATTTGTAACAGTTGAATAGTTCATATTAGAGTAAAGATTAAAGCTAAACCCTAATAGAGCAAATAAAATACAAAGAAAAAATAATTTAAATATATTAAATTTACTTCTTCGTTTTGTTTTATTATAAAACATTTAAATGCCTCCTTATGTTTATATGTCTATATATAATACTTAACAAAAAATCTAATCTTTAATCTTAAAAAATTAACTTTAAAAAAATTAACTTATGTTTATTAATAAATTTATATATGATAAAATAATTAGTAAAGCAATACATGGCTTATAAGTGGAGGTATTATGAAAGAAAATATGAGTTTTATAGCAAAAATTAAAACTAGCATGTTTAGTATTAAGGACTATTCACTTTTATTAAAAGAAAGTTTTAGCAAGACGTTAATATATTCTTTAGTATTAAGTTTGATAGTTGGTATATTAATTGGAGTAACTCAGTTAACGATAATAACAGTTTTAGAAAAAAGTTCGAGAGAGGTATTATCAAGTGAAAATTTTGAGTTTGAAATTAATAATGGCATTTTAAATTTAAAACAGTCTACATACAAGAAAGAAGAAGGAAGTAGTATAATTCTATTTGATAGTACAAAATCTATGGATGAATCAGAATTAGTTAGAAATATAGTAGTTCATAAAGATATGTCAGCAGTATTTTTTAATGATGGTATAATTGCTAGAAATAATGGAAATGAATATAAATTAAAGTATACAGAAATACCTTTTATGTCTAACCATATAGATAATGAGGTCTTATTATCTATAGTAGATAAAGTTGCAGTATTAAAATATTTTATATTTTTACCAACTATATTCACAACATATTTGTTATTCCTAATAAATGCACTTGTAGTATCAGTTGCAGGAATATTAGCAGTAAGAATGCAGAGGGTAAAAATAGCTTATGCAGATATATTAAAACTTTCAATATTTGCAATGACATTACCTACAATATTAGGCTTAATAATTCCATTAAGGTATTTTTCAGTTTTAATTGGGGCAATGTATTTAGTATTTTCAATAAACTATATAAGAGATCAAAAAAATGTTTAAAAATAAAAATAACCAATATCAGATTAAATCTGCTATTGGTTATTTTTTATTTTAGAGATATATAAACAATTAAATAAAAAGTATGCCTAGATTTATTAGTAAAGATAATATTAATAAAGTCTTTACAGCTACAAACATATCTTTTTTTAGAAAGTATAAGATTATAGATATAATAGTCAGTAAACCACCAAATAATACTATTGATTTTTGTAATATAAAGTTAGCTGGTAGTCCAGTATAGCTCATAAAAGTTAAAATAAATAAAAATATTATAGTAGAAATAAAAATAAACTTATTTTTTAACAGAAATCCTTTTTTGTAAAATATAGCGAAAATTAAAGCTATAGATACTATTAATATAACTAAAAAAATGATTGATAAAATCCCTAAAGCCATAATAAACCTCCTAAAATATTAATATTTTAATTATATAAAACTTATAAATATATAATGTGTATAAATGATTAAAAATAATTAAATAAATTTAATTATAAGTTTTACATAATGTAAATAAGGAGTGTAATTAGGTATAATTAAAATAGATAATTAGAAAAAAAGGAGATAAATTTATGAAAATAATTCATACAGGAGATTGGCACATAGGAAAAATAGTAAATGATTTTTCGATGATAGATGATCAGATTCATATATTAGGCAAATTGAAAGAATTAATTATAAATGAAAAGCCAGATGTATTAATTATAGCAGGAGATATATATGATAGGTCTATAGCACCTGTAGAGGCTGTAGAGCTATTAAATAGTTTTTTTAGTGAAGTAGTATTAAATTTAAAGATTAATGTATTAGCCATTGCAGGAAACCATGACAGCGGAGAAAGAATAGATTTTGGAAGTGGTTTATTTGAAAAACAAGGATTATATATGGAGGGAACCTTAAAGGAAGAAGTGAAAAAAGTAACTATTAAAGATAAAGATGGAAATGTTAATTTTTATTTACTACCATATGTTCATCCCTCACAAGTAAGAAAGTATTATAATAATAATGAAATTAAAGATCATAATGATGCAATGAAATTTTTAGTTGGAAAAATAGAAGAAAAAATTAATAAAGAAGATCGAAATATATTAATAACTCATGGATACGTTACTATGAATAGAGAAAAGGCTTTAGATGCTGAAGAAAAAATATATGAAGCTGCGGATTTAGAAGCATCAGAATCAGAAAGACCTTTATCTATAGGAGGCACAGACTTAATAGATGGAAACATATTTAGTTCGTTTGATTATGTTGCGTTAGGGCATTTACATGGTAAACAAAAAGTAGGATCAGATAAAATAAGATATTCAGGATCTTTATTAAAGTATTCTTTCTCCGAGATTAATCATAAAAAAGGAGTAACTATAGTTAATATAGATAGTGAAAGAAACTTAGATATTAATCATATAGAGCTAAAAGCTAAAAGGGATTTGAGAACAATTATTGGACCTATAGATGAGCTTATAAAAGCAGGTTATGATGAGAAAGCTGGGAGAGTGGATTATATACAGGCTATATTAACTGATGAAGGGGAATTAATAGATCCAATTCAAAAGTTAAGGAGTGTTTATCCAAATGTTATGTTGCTAAAAAGGGAAAATATTAAGGGGAAAAATGATTCTTTAAATTCAGTAGCTCATGGACATAGGAATAAAAGTAAGTTAGAACTTTTTACAGAATACTATGAAGCTATGGGAGCTGGAGAATTTTCAGAGGTAAAGAGAGATTTAATTAAAAGTATAATAGATGAAACTATAAATGGGGAGGTGAAAAAATGAGACCAATTAAACTTATTATGTCTGCATTTGGACCTTATGCAAATAAGCAAGTAATTGATTTTAATAAACTTGAAGGACAAAATATATTTTTAGTTACGGGACCAACAGGAGCTGGAAAAACAACTATATTCGATGCAATAAGCTATGCTCTTTTTGGAGTTGCAAGTGGGAGTGTTAGAGAAAATGATAGTCTAAGAAGCGACTTTGCAAAGGATGAAGATGAGACGTATGTTCAATTAGAGTTTGAATTTAGAGGAGAAGTTTATTTAGTCAAAAGAGCGCCACAACAGTTTAAGAAAAAGAAAAAAGGTGAAGGTTACACATCACATGGAGCAGAAGGAGAATTACATTTACCTAACGAAAAGATAATAACTAAATATTCAGCTGTTACAGAAAAAATTGAAGAGATTTTAGGTATTAACAAGGAACAATTTAAACAAATAGTAATGCTTCCACAAGGTGAGTTTAGAAAATTATTATTATCTGAATCAAAGGATAGAGAAGCTATATTTAGAAAGATATTTGGAACGTATGATTATCAGGCAATTCAAATGAGGTTAAAGGATAAGGCATTAGCTATAAAGCAAGAAGTAGATAGAGGAAGAACAGAGGTAGATAGCAATTTAAAGGGAATAAAAAGTGATGACAATGTAGAGTTTAGTCAATATGAAGATACTAAAGTTGCCTTAGATAAAATTGAAGAAATATTAAATATTGATAATAGAGAAATAAAGGAATTAGATAAAAAATTAAAGGATATAAAAGATAAAAAGGGAAAGGCTAACGAAGATTTAATAAGAGGAAGCGGAAATAATGATCTTTTAAAAGAAAAAGAATATACAGAAACTAAGTTAACAGAATACTTTAAAAGAAAAGAAGAAATTGATGATAAGAAACAGTTAAGCGAAAAGGGAAAAAAGGCATTAGAAATTGAAATAATAGAAAGTTCTTATTTAGAAAAAGTAAAAAATAAAGAGGATAATAAAAAAGAATTAGAAAGAATAGAAAAGGAATTAATTTTAAAGGGTGAAGAATTAGAACGATGTAGAAAAAATTTAGAGCTTGAAGAAAAAAATGAATGTCAAAGAGAAAATATCAATAAAGAAATTCTTTTATTAGAAGAAAAATTAAATAAACTATATAAAATAGATGAAAGAAAAAAAATATTAGAAAGTTTAAGACACAATCATAATGAGATAGTTAATAATATAGAGACCTTTAAGGAAAAAAGGAAAAATAATATATTAAAACAAGAACAAAATGAATTAATGTTAAAAGAAATAAATCAATTAGAAAAAGAGCTTATAGAGCTAAATAATAACGAAAATGAAAAGAAAAGAGTAAGGGAACAGCTTTTAAAGGTTTATAAAGAGATTACAAGCTTAAATGAGTTAAAGATTGAATATAATAATAAATCTAATAAATTTAAAGAAATAGAAAAATGTTATACAGAAAGTAAAAATTACTATGATAGACTAGAGTTAAACTTTAGAAAAGGTCAGGCAGGAATACTTGCAGAAGCTTTAAAAGAAGGAACTGAATGTCCGGTTTGTGGATCAAAAGAACATCCTATGCCAGCTATAAAACAATTAAATGTACCAAGTGAATATGAACTTAAAAATCAAAAGGAAAAGTATGAAAAGATAAAAAATGAAACAGATGAATATTTAAACAGCATAAAAGTATTAAGTGAAAATATTAAATTAAAAAGCAATGAAATAATTATACCAGCATTAGAACAAATCTCTAATGTAATTGGTATGAAATTAGAATTTAATAATAATTTAATAAAGGATATTAAAGAAATAGGCGGAAAAATAAGACTAGAAATTGATAATTTAATAAAAAGAAAAATAGAAATAGAAGTTATAATTAAAAATAAATTTAATATAGAAAAAGAAGTTGAAATCTTAAAGTTAGATTTAAAGGTTTTAGAAGAATCACTAGAAGTATTAGAAAAAAACAAACTAGATACGTTTGGAAAGTTACAAGCAGAAGAAGAAGCTTTAAAAACCTTAGGAAGTGATATACCAAATGAATTTTCTAGTTTAAATAATCTAAATGATATAATAAACAATAAGAAAAATATATTAGAAGATATGAAAAAGTCTCTTCAAAATGCAAAGATTAAGGAAAGTAACATTTCTAAAGAATATTCTATATTGAATGGAAATAAAAATACAATTGAGAAAGTATTAAAAAATTCTATAGAGAAGGAAAATCAAGAAAAGTTAAGGTATCAAGAAAAGTTAATAGAGTTAGAGTTTATTGATATAGAAGAATATAAGAAATATAAAATTAGTAAAGACGAGATAAATAAAATAGATGCTTTTATTAAAGATTACGAGGAAAATCTAAGGTCTTTAAAAGATAAGTTTAATAATCTTTGTGAAAAAACAAAGGATATTAAATTCAAAGATTTAAGCAATTTAAATGAGGAAATAACTAACTACTCGTTAATTGAAAAAGAGTTAGAAGAAAAGATTAAGCTATTATATGCTAAGATAGCTAATAATGATTCAAGATATAAGATAGTTAAAAAGCTAAGTGAAAATTTAATTAGATTAGAAGAGAAATATAAAGTTGTTGGAGAATTAGCGAATTTATCAAATGGAAGACAAAGCCCGTATATAACATTTGAAAGCTATGTTTTAGCAGCATATTTCCAAGAAATTATAGATGCAGCAAATTTAAGATTATCTAAAATGACAGGAGAAAGATTTATCTTAAAAAGAAAGGAAGATAAGAGTAAAGGTACTGGTCAAAAGGGATTGGAATTAGAAGTTTTTGATAATTATACAGGGAAGTTAAGACATGTAAAAACATTATCTGGGGGAGAAAGCTTTAAAGCATCACTATCTTTAGCTTTAGGTTTATCTGATGTAATTCAATCATCATCAGGTGGGATTAAACTAGATACTATGTTTGTAGATGAAGGATTTGGAACGCTAGACCCAGAATCTTTAGATAATGCAATAAGTTGCTTATTAGAATTACAAATGGGTGGAAGATTAGTTGGAATTATATCTCATGTACCTGAATTAAAGGAAAGAGTAGAGAAAAAATTAGAAATAAAAGCAACAACAGAAGGAAGTTTTGCTAACTTTAATTAGTTAAAATGTAAAATAAATGGAAAAAAAGAATAAAATGGTTGTTGATAAAATGTCAATATGGTAAACTAGATATAATGTGGTAAAAATTTTAATAGATTTGTGGGAAAGGATTTATACACATGATCAATAAGGGGTATTTAGAAGAAGGGAATTTAGGTAATCTAGCGAAAAAACTATTATATGAAATACCAAAGAACGATATTGATGAAGAGTATTATAACCAAGTAAGAGATACAATAAAAGAATTAAAAGATAAAAACATGAGACAGGAAAATTTTTTATTAAATATATCTCATGATTTAAGAGCTCATCTAAATGTAATATTAAGTGTTATGCAATGTATTGATTATGGTAATGTTAATGTTATGGACAAAAAGGCTTTAGAGTATATGGGATTAGTAAAGCGTAATAGTCTTAAAATGTTAAAGTTAATAAATAATCTTATTGATACCACTAAGTTTGAGAATAACTATTATATGCTTAATAAAAGGAATATTGATATTATCTCAATGGTTGAGGGGACAGTTGGGTGCGTAGATAAATATGCTAAACAAAAAAATATACAATTGGTTTTCGATACAAATGAGGAAGAGTGTATAATGGCTGTAGATCCTGAACTTATAGATAGAATAGTAATGAATTTAATTTCAAATGCCATTAAATTTTCTCCAAAAGATTCTAATATATATATTAATATTTTTGTAGAAGATGAAAACATTAATATATCAGTAAGAGATGAAGGCCCAGGAATATCTAAAGAAAGTAGAGAAAAAATATTTGATAGATTTTATCAAATATCTCAAAAGAGTAATAGAGAAAATGGGGGTAGTGGAATAGGATTAGATTTAGTAAATTATTTAACTAAAGCTCATGATGGAAAAGTTACATTAAATAGTGAAGAAGGAAAGGGTTCTGAGTTTATAGTAACACTACCTATTTGTAGGCTAGTAGAAGTAGATGAAGATAGGCCACTAAATCGTAGTGATAAAATTCAAATGTTAGAAATAGAGTTTTCAGATATATATTTAATTTAAGATGGGGTATAAAACCCATCCTAAATTAAATAGGTTTACTTGATTTATTCAAATATCTATGTTAATATAAATATGTTAAAAATCAATATGCGGTGGTAGCTCAGTTGGATAGAGTAGCTGGCTACGAACCAGTTGGTCGGGGGTTCGAATCCTCTCCGCCGTACCATTGTAAGGCTTTGCAGTTTGCAAAGTCTTTTTTTATTTTAGAAAATTATATCAATAGTTAAACTTCAGATAAAATAATCAATATAGAGTTAAAATTTTTAAAATCATATTTGTTATATAGTTAAAATATTTACTTAATGTTCACAAATAGCTTGTAAAAATGCTTTAATTTATAAAAATAATAAAAAAAGCATTGATATAAGAAGAAAAAGGCGTATAATAATTATTGGATTTACGAAAACATTCGCAAATATAAGGGGGTTATTATATGTCTAAAAAGAATAATAAATATGATGTAATAATAATAGGAGCTGGTCCAAGTGGAGTTTTTACAGCATATGAACTTAATAAAATTAGCCCAGAAAAAAAGATTCTTATTATAGAAAAAGGAAGGTCAGTTCATAAAAGGTATTGTCCAATTCCTAAATTAAATAGATGTGTGAAGTGTAAGCCTTACTGTCATATAACTACCGGGTTTGCTGGAGCTGGAGCGTTCTCAGATGCAAAGTTATCATTATATGATACAGAAGTAGAGGAAGTATTAGTAGGGGGAAATTTACCAGAGGTTATAGGACATAAACATACTAAGGATTTAATAGATTACTGTGATGAAATTTACTTAGAATTTGGTGGAGAAAAAAATATTGCAGGTGTAGAGCATAAAGATGAAATCAAAAAAATTAAAAATAAAGCTAAAAGCCATGATATAAATTTAGTAGATATTCCAATAAGACATTTAGGGACAGAAAAGTCTAGAGAATTATATGGAAAGTTAGAGGATTATTTAATAGAGAATGGAGTAGAAATAATATTTCAAAGTCCAGTTAAAGATTTAATAATAGAAGATGGACAGGCTGTTGGGGTAATAACAGAAAGTCAAAATTACTATGGTGAAAAAATAGTAGTATCAGTAGGAAGAAATGGGGCAGATTTTTTATCGGATTTATGTGATAAACATAATATAACTAAATCTGTTGGAGTAGTTGATATCGGAGTAAGATTTGAAATGAAATCTGAGGGAGATATTCAAAAGGTTAATGAATTAATGTATGAAGGTAAGTTTATTGGAGAGATAGCACCATTTAAGGATAAGGTAAGAACATTCTGCCAAAATCCAGATGGGTTTGTTGCAGCAGAAGTCTATGATTCAGGGATTTCCTTAGCTAATGGACATGCTTATAAAGAAAAGAAAAGTGTAAATACAAACTTTGCAATACTTTCTTCACACAAGTTCACAGAACCATTTAATAAGCCTATAGAGTATGCTCATAAAGTTGCAGAGCTTACTAACCTTTTATCTAATGGAGATGTTGTAGTTCAAAGATTTGGAGATATATTAAATGGAAAAAGAACTTGGAAAAAGGAACTTGAAAATAACTCAGTAGAGGCAACTTTAAAAACTGCTATGCCAGGGGATATTACACTTGGAATTCCATATAGAACAATGACTAATATAGTAAACTTTATTTTAGAGATGGATAAAGTAGTAAAAGGATTTGCAAATCCAGATAATTTACTTTATGGTCCAGAAATTAAATTTTATTCTAATGCTATAAAACTTGATGAAAATTTAGAAACAAATATCAAAAATTTACATGCAATTGGGGATGGAGCTGGTTTAACAAGAGGATTAATGATGGCATCATGCTCAGGAGTATATTTAGCAAGAAAATTATTTTAAACTACGGAAAGAGAGAATTTTTTTATGAATTCTCTCTTTTCTAATATAAAGAATTATATTTGGGTAAATTAATAAAGAATATGTTTAAATTAGAAAAGAAGGTATAGGTATGAGCATAGATATACTAATTAACCAATTAGATGAACACAATCAAGGTAGTATATTAGCTACTAAAAAATTCAAACCTAGGGAAGTTATTTTTATAAGAGATTCAAATGAAGAACAAGGGATATCATCTATAAAACAATATTATGAGAATTATATGCCTAAGGTTATTTTTAAAGATATTACAGTAAATGAAGGTAGCTATAAAGATCTTCAATTAATTATAAATTCAAATAAAGATAAAGAGATATTAGTAAATTTAACTGGGGGGAAAAGAATTAATTCTTTAATGTTATCTAAAATCTGTAGGGATAGTAATATTAAAACAATTTATGTTGATATAAAAGATAAAATTTTATATACATTAGGAAATGAAATAGATATTTTAAAAGAAGAATTTGATGACTTAGAAATAAATCATATAGTAAGAGCATCAGGAGGGGAAGTTTTAGATGATTCTACTAGTTTATGTACTAAGGAAGATTTAGTATATTTAACAAGGAAAATTTCTAAAAATATTAACTTATGGCATAAACATAAGCAAAAACTATATGATGCTAATATTTTTACTCATGATTATCAAAATCCCAAAAAAGTTATAGTTAAAATGAAGATGCTAGATGAAAATGAAAAAACATTACTAGAAAAAATATTAGTTAAACTTAAGGAAATGCAGGGAATAGACTATAAAAAAATAAATAATGATGATATTGAAGTGGAATTTCTAAATGATTATTTAAAAGGTTTTATATTTAAAAGTGGTACATGGTTAGAAATGGCTACTAATATTATGATAAATGAAATTAAAGATATTGATCAAGTTAAAAGTGGTGTAATATTTCTATGGAATGATAATATAAAAACAGTTCGCAATGAAGTTGATGTTGTAGCAGTAAAGGATTCTATCCCTATATTTATATCTTGTAAAGATAGTGACAAGTACAATGAAGCAGCATTAAATGAATTAAATGTTTATAGTGAAAAAATTGGAGGAGAAAGAGTTTATAAAATATTAGTTGCAACAAAAGAACCTATAAAACTTCCTGTTAGAGAAAGAGCTAAGGAAATGGGAATAAACTTAGTTATTTTTGATGGAGATGAAAATAAATTTAAAAAACAAATAGAGCATATAATAAAAGGATAAATATAGCCCTCTTATAAGTTTGAATATTTTCAAAATTTGAAATTATTAGTTATGAAAAAAAATTATAATTAGGATATAAGATAAAAAATACTTTCAAATAAAAGTTTTGATTTATAGGGGGGATTTATTTATGAATAATAAAGGATTAAAAATTGTAACTATTGGAGGGGGATCAAGCTATACTCCTGAACTAGTAGAAGGATTAATAAAGAGATATGATGAAATGCCTGTTAGTGAATATTGGCTTGTGGATATTGAAGAGGGAAAAGAAAAATTAGAAATAGTAGGTGCTTTAGCTAAGAGAATGGTAGAAAAAGCAGGAGTACCAATGAAAATACATTTAACATTAGATAGAAGAGAAGCGTTAAAGGATGCAGATTTTGTAACAACTCAGTTAAGAGTTGGATTATTAGCAGCACGCGCTAAAGATGAAAGAATTCCTTTAAGTCATGGTTTTTTAGGTCAAGAAACTAATGGAGCTGGCGGTTTATTTAAAGCATTAAGAACAGTACCAGTAATATTAGATATAGCAAGAGACATTCAGGAATTATGCCCTAATGCATGGCTTATAAACTTTACAAATCCAGCTGGAATTGTAACAGAGGCATTATTAAGATATGGTGTTCATAAAAAGGTAATTGGAGTTTGCAATGTACCAATAGGATTACATTATTCATTTGCAGAGTTATTAAAGGTTGATCCATCTAGAATAACAGTAGATTTTGCAGGGTTAAATCATATGGTTTATGCAGAAAGAGTTTATTTAGATGGAAAAGATGCTACTAAAGAAATAATAGAGAAATTATTAGTGCCTGGAGAAGCTGTTCAAACAATGGCTAATATAAAAGGATTTGAATGGGATGCAGCATTTATAAAGGCCACAGGAATAATTCCTTGTCCATATCATAGATATTACTATAAAACTAGAGATATGCTTTCAAGTGAGCTAGAAGAATTTAAAAAGGGTGAAACTAGAGCAGAAGTAGTAATGAAGTTAGAGGAAAAGCTATTTGAATTATATAAAGATATTAATTTACAAGAAAAGCCAGAAGAACTTTCAAAACGTGGTGGAGCGCATTATTCAGATGTAGCTTGTAATGTTATAAATGGAATCTATAATGATAAAAATACAATAATAGCAGTTAATACAAAAAATAATGGTGTGTTAAAGCAGTTTGATAATGATTCAGCAGTAGAAATAAGTTGTTATATAGGAAAAAATGGTCCTAAGGCAGTTGAGACAGTAACAGCACTACCTATATTTGCACAAGGTCTAACATCACAAATAAAGTCATTTGAGAGATTAGCTGCAGAGGCTGCATATACAGGAGATTATAATACTGCCTTATTAGCAATGACTACAAATCCATTAATTGCAGATGATATTAGAGGTAGAAAAATATTAAATGAAATGCTAGTTGCTCATAAAAAATATTTACCACAATTTAAAAATGTAATAGATCAAATAGAAAAAATTGAAAGGGCAGAATTTAATTAAATATTTAAGGCGTAGATTTTTTAGTCTACGCCTGCTTATTTAACGCTTAGAATACAAATTACCATATCGAATATAGATATATTCGATAAGATAATTCAAAGCATATCTATTATTTTGTATATAATCACTGGAACTATTTTGGGGTGGCAGATAAATTATATAATCACTATGTTTTTTATATTCAGGTTTTTTACTTTCGCTTATTATAACAAGAGTAGCTGAACTAGATTTAATCTTTTTCCATAATCTTTCGTGGTAGATATTAAATCTACCAGTTGGAGAGATTAATATAGCAAGAGAATTCTCATCAAGCTTTTCTGCAAGATGCTCTTGTTCTTGGACATCATTAGAGTGATATATAAGTTTAGATACATTAACAAATTTACGCTGCAAATCTTGAGCCATAAGCTGAGCAAACTGAGTTCCAAATATATAAACATAATCTTTAGAAAAAATAAGATCAATAACTCTATCAATAATTTTTAAATCAAAAAAGTTTTTTGCTTGTAAAATTTCATTATTTATTTCTAAAGACATATTATTTAATATATCTTCACGACTAATATCAAAGGACATAGAATTAGGTTTCATAAGTCCATTATAGTAATTATCTATATTAAACTTAGCATTTTGTTTAAATTCAATCAGGCTAGAATAACCAAGCTTATGACAAAATCTAGTTATTGTAGCTGGGGAGGTATAACAAATATCTGCTAATTTATTTATAGACATATTAGGAATTTCCTTTATATTTTGAAGCATAGTTATAGCAATTGTATAATTTAAATCATTATCTTTGCTACTATTTAAAAATAATAATAATCTATAGATTAAATCCCCCAAAAAATTCACTCCTTAAGAATTAGCCTTTTTACCTATAGTTTCTCCCATTAAAACTTTTGTCTCAAAGCCAAGGGATGATTGATCTAATATAACATCATCAATTTTTACTGTATTCTTTTTAAAGAATAATATGGTTGTAGATCCACCAAACTTAAAATATCCTTTTTCAGATCCTTTAGATACTTTTTCATTAGGAGTATAGCTTTGAATTATAGATCCAACACATGTGGCTCCAACTTCTACATGAATAATATCTCCAAAGTTTTCAGACTTAAATATAGACCACTCTCTTTTATTTTGACAATATAATTTAGGAATCCTTTCTAGAGCCATAGGATTTACGGAATAATAGTTTCCTTTTATAAATTTATTTTCAAGAGGAATTCCATTATCTATAAAGTGAAATCTATGATAATCCGTAGGACATAATCTTAAGATTAAACAAACACCGCCATTATATTCTTGTGCAATTTTATCATCAGCAATAAGTTCAGATAAACTATAAGTAATTCCTTTAACTTGAACTAATTTGTTAACTGATATGTCAGTAAAGGCAAGCAATCTACCATCACCAGGAGATACTAAAGCTTCAGAAGACATATCTATAGGTCTAGCTTCATTTTTTAATGTTCTTACAAAAAAGTCATTAAAATTATTAAAATCACTTATTTTTTGATTAGATATGTTCATATCTATATCAAAATCTTTTATAAATGAATTTATTTTTTTCTTGCTTAAGCCAGTATCGCAAAAAGTTCCATATATTTTTGAGAAAAGTTTTCTTTTAATTAAAAGTTCAGTAAGTCCTTTTCCAACAGGAGATTCATACGACCACTTTATATAGTTGCCACCAGCAACATTTTCAACTTCATAACTATCAGTAGTTCTATTATAAATTCTTATCATTATATTACCTCGACTTTAAAATAACTTATATTATTATATTAACATAAATAGTATATAATAATTCTTAAAAAATATATAAATTTATTTACTTAAGATATGTAATGTTAGATAATTATATAAATAATATAAATAGGGGGAACAGCTATGTTAGAACATTTTGTAACGACAATAGTTCCAATAGGAATTCATTTGCTAGAAACTATGGGTATTTTAATTATAATAATAGGAGCATTAAAAGCTTTTTATAAGTATGGTTTAAACTTAATTGCCAAAAAGAATTATTCAATTAAATTAGAGTTTGCACAATCATTAACTTTAGCTTTAGAGTTTAAATTAGGTGCTGAGATATTAAAAACTGTAATAGTTAGATCTTTAGATGAAATGTATATACTAGCAGCAATTATATTATTAAGAGCTATATTAGCGTTTGTAATTCATTGGGAAATGAAGTCTGATATTCACAGTTAATATGAAAATTATACTTGTTTATGGAAAATTTTATAATTTTATAATTAATTTAGGAGTATTTTTAAGAAAGACATTGATTACAATGTCTTTTTTGTACTATTTTACAATAAAACAGATATAAATCGACTAATTTGGATATATTTTTACATTGTTCATAAGGAGTATTTATCGTAAAATCAAATATGTTAAAAGAAAAACATATTAAATAATTATTATTTGAAAGTAATGATTTTTATTTAACGATATGATAAAATAAAGAGTATTATGTAGTGTAAGGATTTTAAATTTGTAAATTGTAAGAATTTATGCAGAAATTAATTGTGGAGGTACACAGCTAGTATGAAAAATATAATTATTGATGGTAAAAAGATAGAAGTAACAGAAGATAAGAGTATATTAAAAATAGCTAAAGAAAATGCAATAGAAATTCCAGCATTATGTTTCCTAGAGGATTGTAACAATATAGGTCAATGTGGAACATGCCTTGTTGAAATAGAGGGACAGGATGAGCTAGTTAGAGCTTGTTGTATTAACCCACAAGATGGAATGGTTATTAATACTAATACTGAGAGAGTTCAAGAGGAAGTAAAAAAGACCGTTTCAGCTCTTTTAGATAAACATGAATTCAAATGTGGTCCATGTAAAAGAAGAGAAAACTGCGAATTTTTAAAACTAGTAATTAAAACTAAGGCAAGAGCTTCTAAGCCATTTATTGTTCAAGATAAATCAGAATATATAGATGATAGAAGTAAGTCAATAGTATTAGATAGAACTAAGTGTGTTAAGTGTGGAAGATGTGTAGCAGCATGTAAAGTAAAGACAGGAACAGAGTCTATAAAATTCCAAGAAGTAAATGGTGAAATGATAGTTGGACCAGAACACTTAAAGTGTTTTGATGATACTAACTGTTTACTATGTGGACAATGTGTGGCAGCATGCCCTGTAGATGCATTATCTGAAAAGTCACATACAGATAGAGTTAAAGAAGCATTAGAAAATCCTGAAAAGCATGTTATAGCAGCGATGGCACCATCAGTTAGAACTGCTATGGGTGAGTTATTTAAAATGGGATATGGGGTAGATGTAACTGGTAAGATATATACTGCTCTTAGAAAATTAGGCTTTGATAAAATATTTGATATAAATTTTGGTGCTGATATGACAATAATGGAAGAAGCAACAGAGTTAGTTCAAAGAATAGAAAAAAATGGACCGTTCCCAATGTTTACATCATGTTGTCCAGCTTGGGTTAGACAAGTTGAAAACTATTATCCAGAATTAAGAAAAAATTTATCAAGTGCTAAGTCACCACAACAAATATTTGGGGCTGCAAGTAAGACATATTACCCACAAGTTTCAGATATAGATCCAGCAAATGTATTTACTGTTACTATAATGCCATGTACAGCTAAGAAGTTTGAAGCTGATAGACCAGAAATGGAAAATAATGATTTAAGAAATATAGATGCAGTTATTACTACAAGGGAATTAGCTAAGATGATAAAAGATGCAAAAATTGATTTTGCAAAATTAGAGGACTCAGAAGTAGATCCAGCAATGGGAGAATATACTGGTGCAGGAGCAATCTTTGGTGCTACTGGTGGTGTAATGGAAGCTGCTTTAAGAACAGCAAAAGATTTTGTTGAAGGTGCCGATTTAGAAAATATAGAATATTATCAAGTAAGAGGATTAGAGGGCATAAAAGAAGCTACTGTACAAATTGGTGGATCTGATTATAATGTTGCAGTTATAAATGGAGCTTCAAGTCTTTTCGAGTTTATTAAAAGTGGAAAGCTGAAAGAAAAAGATTATCACTTTATAGAAGTAATGGCTTGCCCAGGAGGATGCGTAAATGGTGGAGGACAGCCACATGTTAACTCTGCTGATAGATCAAAGATAGATATAAGATCTGTTAGAGCATCTGTTTTATATAATCAAGATAAGAATCTTAAAAAGAGAAAATCTCATGAAAACTCTGCATTAAATAAAATGTATGAAACTTATATGGGTGAACCTGGACATGGAAAAGCTCATGAATTACTTCATATAAAATACGATAAGTAATATAAAAATAACCTCTAGTTATAAAGCTAGAGGTTATTATTTTAAATGATAAATTTCAATTTATAAAAATAATAGAATGATAATATATGCTATAATAATAAAAGTTAAAAACGTAAGAAGCGAGGTAAAGAATGAAGTATTTAGCAAGTGATTTAGATGGAACTTTAGTACATGAAAATAAAATTAAAAAGCAAGATATAGAGGCTATATTAAAATTAAAAGAAAAGGGATATAAGTTCATTATTTCTACAGGTAGAAGTCTAAGTGGAATAGATAAAATCTTTGATAACTATCCAGAGGTTAAATATGATTATATAGTGGCTTGTAATGGAGCTTTTATATTAGATAAAGATAGAAATATTATTTATGATAATCAAATAAGCAGTGAAGTTGCGGAAAGAGTTTTTAGAGATTATATAGATAGTGAAAATGTATGTATGCATTTTGAAGCAAATGGTGAGAACTTTCTTATAGATCCATTAAAAAATGATGGTATTGAAGAATTATTAAATTATTTTCAAGATATAATACCAAGGGACAAGGTTTTTAATCAAAATAAAACTTATACGCTAATAAGTTTATTTACAAGATATCAAAATAGAGAATTAGCAGAAGAAACAAAAAATATATTATTAAAAAACTATGAAAAAGAATTAGAGGTATTTAGAAACCAACACTTTATAGATATAGCCCCTAAAAACTGTTCAAAGGGAAATGGAATATTAAAGGTTTTAGAATTAGATGGTGGAAATGTTGAAAAATTATATACTATTGGAGATTCTTATAATGATATATCAATGTTTAAGATAACAGAAAATAGCTTTACATTTAATGATGTAGAAGATGGTGTTAAAGAAATGGCAAATAATTATGTTAATAGTGTAAGTGAGTGTATAGAAAAGATAATATCAAAGTAAAAATAAAGTGCCGCTAAATGCGGCACTTTATATTAGTTTTTACCAGAGAACTCTAAGTACTCATCATAACTCATAGTTCTATCAACAATAGAACCATCTGTTTTTATGTCTATGATTCTATTAGCTATTGTTTGTATAAATTGATGGTCATGAGATGCAAATAGTATAACACTCTTATAATCTCTAAGACCGTTATTTACTGCTGTAATTGATTCAAGATCTAAGTGGTTTGTAGGTTGATCTAAAACTAATACGTTAGCATTAGATAACATCATTCTAGATAACATACATCTAACCTTTTCTCCCCCAGATAATACACTAGCTTTCTTTAAAGCTTCTTCTCCAGAGAATAACATTCTACCTAAGAATCCTCTTAAATAGCTTTCAGATTGCTCTTCAAGGCTGCTACCTGAATATTGTCTAAGCCATTCTACAAGGCTTAAGTTACAATCTTCAAAGAATTCATTATTATCTTTAGGGAAGTAAGCATTTGTTATAGTTATTCCCCATTTGAATTCTCCACTATCAGCTTCCATTTCACCGTTTAATATTTTAAATAATGTTGAAACAGCAATTTCATTATCACCAATGAAAGCAATTTTATCATCTTTATTTACTCTAAAGCTTACGTTATCTAAAACTTTAACTCCATCTATAGTTTTAGTTAAACCTTCAACAGTTAGTATTTCATTACCAACTTCTCTTTCAGGTTTAAATCCAACGAAAGGATATCTTCTACTTGATGGTTCAATATCATCTAATGTAATCTTATCTAAAAGCTTTTTACGAGAAGTTGCTTGCTTAGATTTTGATGCATTAGCACTAAATCTAGCGATAAAGTCTTGTAATTCTTTAATTTTCTCTTCTTTTTTCTTATTTTGATCCTTAGACATTTGAAGTGCTAATTGGCTTGATTCATACCAGAAATCGTAGTTACCTACATATAGCTTAATCTTACCAAAATCAACGTCTGCCATAATAGTACATACAGTATTTAAGAAATGTCTATCATGGGATACAACTATTACAGTTCCTTCAAATCTTAAAAGGAAATCTTCTAACCAGTTAATTGATTTAATATCTAAATGGTTAGTAGGTTCGTCTAGAACTAGTATTCCTGGGTTACCAAATAAAGCTTGAGCTAAAAGAATTTTTACCTTATCTCCACCAACAAGCTCAGACATTTTCTTATAATGCATATCAGTTCCAATTCCTAAACCTTGAAGTAATGAAGAAGCTTCTGATTCTGCTTCCCATCCATTCATGTCAGCAAATTCTCCTTCTAATTCAGAGGCTCTTATACCATCTTCATCAGAAAAATCTGGCTTTGCATATAAAGCATCCTTTTCTTCCATTATTTCATATAATCTTTTATTTCCCATTATTACAGTTTGTAATACTTCGAATTCATCATATTCAAAGTGGTCTTGCTTTAAAACAGACATTCTTGTATTAGGAGCTATTATAACTTCACCAGTATTAGGTTCTACTTCACCAGATAAAATTTTTAAGAATGTACTCTTACCAGCTCCATTAGCACCAATAACACCATAACAGTTACCAGGATTGAATTTTAAGTTTACGTCTTCAAAAAGCTTACGTCCACCAAATCTTAAACTTACGTTTGATACAGTTATCACTAAAAACCGACCTCATTTCTAAAATTATTCATTTTGTTATTATATCATAAACTTAACATATTTTCATTTGAAGATAAAAGAAATATTTCGAAAATTTAATGGAAATAGAGTAAATTATTAAATTTTCAGAATATATTATCTTGACACTTGTAAAATATGGTGATATGATTTGGTAAAATGAAGTTTTAGGAGAATGGAAATGAGTAAAAAAATTAACTTTACATTGTTAAAAGTTAATAAAGCGTATTATTTTAACTATTATAGGTAGGACTTGTATTTATAAAATATTATAGATGCAAGCCGATAATAACAAAACTTTGGTTTGTATCTATGATGGTTAGAAATGTTTGCTATGCTCAGTTTTTTAGCTAATATTGCCACATAGATAATGCTATGTGGCTTTTTATATTTAACCCAGTATATTAACCATATAGCAAAGGCTATATGGTTTTATTTTTTATTTTAAGGGGGACAGTAGGATATGAAGAAAAGAGAAAATTTTTCTAGTAAAGCAGGATTTATATTATCCTGTATAGGAGCAGCTGTAGGACTAGGGAACATTTGGATGTTTCCATATAGGTTAGGTCAAAATGGAGGATCAGTATTTTTAATACCATACTTTATTTTTGTACTTATTTTAGGATCAACAGGGCTAATTACAGAATTTACTTTTGGTAGGGCGTCAGAAGGTGGAGTTTTAACAGGAGTAAAAAATACATTTAAAAACAAAGGATTAAAAGGTGGAGTAATTTTAGGAATTATACCAGCAGTAGGATTAGCAGGAGTTTTTATGTTTTATAATGTAGTTGTAGGCTGGATTATGAAATACTTTACCTTAAGTGTAACAGGTGGGATAAATAAACTTGATATTCCAACATTCTTTGATGGCTTTGCAGGAAGTCCAGAAACTATATTTTGGAATATGATAGCTATAGCGTTGGCATTAGTTATAGTTTGTATGGGAGTAACAAAAGGAATAGAAAAAAGTAATAAGATTATAATGCCATTATTATTTGCTATATTTGTATTATTAGCAGTAAGATCATTGACATTACCAGGAGCAATGAATGGGGTAAAATATCTTTTAACACCTCAATGGGAATACTTATTTAAGGTAAATACTTGGGTTATGGCGTTGGGACAGGCATTTTTTACAGTATCGTTAAATGGATGTGGGATGGTTGTTTATGGTAGCTATATGAAAAAAGATATGGATATACCAAGGTCAGCTTTAAGTACAGCAATATTAGATACAATGTCAGCATTATTAGCATCTTTTGTTATAATGCCAGCTGTATTTGCATTTGGACTAGACCCAGCAGCAGGGCCACCGTTATTATTTATAACTATACCAACAATATTTAAAGCAATGCCAGGTGGACAATTATTAAGTATATTATTCTTCTTAAGTGTAATATTTGCAGCAATAAGTTCATCTATAAATATGTTAGAAGGTCCTGTTGAGTCATTTATGTCACAAATAAATATAAGTAGAAAAAAAGCTACTATATTAATATCAGTGGCAGCCTTTATCCTTTCAATACCATTAAATTTAAACATGAATTTATTTAGTGGATTTGCAGATTTGATGACAGTAATTTTATCACCAGTTGGAGCATTGATAGTGTTTATAGTAGTTTATTATATTTGGGATAAAAATAAAACTATAGAAGAAATAAATGCTGGATCAAAAAGAAAGTTAGGAAATGGATTTATATTATTTGCAAAATATGGATTTACCGCTATTACTATATTAGTTATAGTTTTAGGAGTTATGTATGGTGGAATAGGTTAAATGAAAAAGCAGATTGAGTACTTCTCAATCTGCTTTTTGAGTTTTTATGAAAATTTATAATAAATATGTGAAAACACATATAAAGTGGCTTAGACTACCTAATAAAATAAATATATGAAATATTTCATGGAAACCAAAGGAGCCAAATTGAAGTTTGCTTGGTTTAATACCATAAATAACTCCACCAATTGTATAAAAAATTCCACCAAGTACTAATAAAAATAGACTAAATGGTGACATTACTTGCGATAGAGGTTTTATTACAAAAATAGCACTCCAACCCATAATGATATAAATAGCTGTTTGAAGCCATCTTGGTGAGTTAAACCATAAAAGTTTAAAAGCTACACCAGCAATTGCTACTAAAATCATTACAGTAAAGAATATAATTCCAGGTTGACCTCCAAGAGCAATTAAGCAAAATGGAGCATATGAGCCAGCAATAAGAATAAAAATCATAGAATGATCTAATTTTCTAAGCCTTAAAATAATTTCGTCAGTTGAAATTACTCCATGATATGTGGCAGAAACACTATATAAGGCTATAAGGCTTATTCCAAAGATAACAAGGGATGCAAATTGTAATCCTGTAAAATTATTATTTATACCTTTTATAATCATAGCCATTAAAGCAAATAACGATAAAACTGCTCCAATCCAATGAGTGATACTATTTATTGGTTCTCTTAAATGTTTTTCCAAAATAAACACCTCTCTAACAATATGTAGTTTTTAAAACTACGTAATACTATAATAATATTATTGACTAAAGATTGGCTTAAGTCAATGTTAAAGTAAAGCTATTAAAAGAAAAATAATACTAATTTTTAAGGTTTTTCTTGAAATATCTATATAATACTATTATTATTAAATATATAGATAATGTTAGGTAGTTTTAAAAACTATGTGGAGGTATATATGGATTTGGAAATGTTAAAGGAAAAATTTATAGAACTAAATTTAGAAAAGCAATTAACTTTAGAGGAGATACCAGAACTTGATTTATACATGGATCAGGTTACTCAACTTTTTGATAATAAGTTTATAAACTCAAAGAGAAATGAAGAAGATAAAGCATTAACAAAAACAATGGTTAATAACTATGCAAAAGGTAAGCTTTTAATGTCTGTAAAAAACAAGAAGTATAGCAAAGAACATGTTATTTTAATGAGTTTAATATATAACTTAAAAGGGGCATTATCAATAAGTGATATAAAGTCAGCTTTAGATAATATAGTTAGTAAGATTGAAAATGGAGAAGAGTATCCGTTAAGAGAAGTGTATAAATTATATTTAGAGCAATATAATAATGATGTTATAGATGTAGAACTATCAGTTTCAGAAAAAGCTGAAGCTATTGAAGAAAGATTAATTAATAATGAAAAAGGATTAGATGAATTTGAAAAAAACTTTTTACTTTTAAGTTCATTTGTAAATATGAGCAATATGTATAGAAGAATGAGTGAAAAGCTTATAGATGATTATTTTAGTAGTTATGAAGGGGAAAAATAATGAAAAATTCTAATGATTTAAAGGGTGAGTTAAATAGAATTGATGGAAGAAGCTATAGGGCATATAAAGATTTAGAAGGACAATATCAATTTGAAAAATATATTCTTAGTATAGATCATGTTCAAGGGGATCCATTTGCATCACCATCTAGAGTAAGAATAATAATTAATCAAAATATAGCTAATTTTTCTGAAGAATTATTTAATGAAAAGCACAAGAATATAGCTACAAGTGATTATTTAACAAGACTTTTTTATTCTAATATAAATAAATATAGTGAAAGAGTATTTGGATCTGGTAAAAGTGGTCTTATAGCTATAAGTAAATGTCCACAAGAAATTTTAGAAAGAACATCTATAATAATTGATAAGAATAAAATAGAGGCAAGAATATATGTAGGTTTTCCATCTAGAGGAAGAACAGTACTTTCAAAGGAGCTTGAAAAAATACTATATAATGTTATACCAAGTATAGTAGAAAATACCTTAATTTATAATAATATAAATAAAAGTAAATTAATAAATAGAGTTAAGCTAGTAGAAGATCAAGAAGAAATAAGAGAAAAACTAAAGGATTTAGGGTTAGTAGCTTTTATTGCAAATGGTTCAATGTTACCAAGAGAAAGTGGAGTATCTACTAGACCATTAAAATTAGGAAAAGCTTTTAAATCTCCAAAAGAATTAGAAGTAGAAATAGTAACTAAAAATAATGGAATTGTAAGTGGAATGGGAATAAGAAAAGGGATTACTCTTATAGTTGGTGGTGGATATCATGGAAAATCAACTCTTTTAAAAGCATTAGAACTTGGAGTATATAATCATATAGAAGGTGATGGAAGAGAGTTTGTTATTACAGATAATACAGCATTTAAAGTAAGAGCAGAAGATGGTAGAGCTATAACCAAAACAGATATATCTTTATTTATAGATAATCTTCCAAATGGTAAGGATACAATAAATTTTACAACAGAAAATGCAAGTGGAAGTACATCACAATCAGCTAATATTATTGAAGCTATAGAAAGTAAAACAAAACTATTATTAATAGATGAAGATACTTCTGCAACTAACTTTATGATGAGAGATGATTTAATGCAAAGATTAGTAGCAAAAGATAAGGAACCAATTACACCATTTATTGAGATAGTTAAACCTATATATGAGCAATTAGATATATCTTCAATTATAGTGGTAGGAAGTTCAGGAGACTTCTTTGATGTTGCAGATTGTGTTATTCAAATGGATAATTACGATACAAAGGATGTTACAAAAGAAGCTAAATCTTTAATGCGGGGAGAAATACTAAAAAGAATAAAAGAAAGAAATCTTAAAATAAATATTAAATTTAATAAAATTATTAAAAAAGGAACTATAGAAGAAGGACCTAAAGGAGTTAAAATAAAGACTATAGGTATAGATGCAATAAATATAAATAAAGAAAACATAGATTTAAGATCAGTAGAGCAAATAGTAGATACAGAACAATTAAATACTATTGGTTCAGCTATGAAATGGGCAGAAAATAACATAGCTTCTAAAAATCTACCTTTTGAAACAATGGTAGATACAATAATTTCAGAGGTAAATAAAAATGGACTAATTACAATTGAAAAAATAAAAGGGGGATGTGGAAGCTTAGCTATGCCAAGAAAGCAAGAAATAATGGCTACTTACAATAGATATAGAAAATTAAAAATATAAATCCATCACAAATATATATAGTTGGAGAACCTGGAGTAGTTACAGAGGAAACTGTTAACTATTTAAAGAAATAAGGTTTATAGAAAAGGAAAAATGTTTGATATTAAAGATTTGATTTATAAAAAACCGGTACTATCTGCAATATGTATTGATTTATTTTCTTTGAGCTTACTTATATTAACAATTAAATATAATTTGAAAGCTTTGTTTGTAGTAATTTTAATAATTTTAACGGTGATAAATGGAAAAATATTAATGAATGGAATAGATATGAAAAAGATAAATAAAATAGTTATAATTGTCAGCATGTCTATTACGATAATAGTAATGATATTTTATAATTACTATACAGTACTTAACAGAGTTATTAATATGATTTAACAACATTAAAAAGAGGTCATAAGCGCTAGAAAAAGCTTATGACCTCTTTTTATTTAAAATATTAAGTTAGCTGCTAAAACTATAACAGGTAACGTTATTAAAGTTCTTTCTAAGAAAATTATTAATAGTTGGCTTAATGATACTGGTATTTTTGATCCTAATAAAACACCACCAACTTCTGACATATATATTAATTGAGAAACTGATGTACATGCTACGATAAATTTAGTCATATCACTAGTTATACTATTAGCTGCTAAAACAGAAGGTAATAACATATCTGCAAATCCAACTACTAATGTTTGTGATGCTGCTACGGCTTCTGGTACTTGTAAAATTTGAAGTACAGGTACAAATGGTAATCCAAGTATTTCAAATATAGGTGTAAACTCTGCAATTATTAAAGCTGTTGTAGCAAATGCCATAACAACAGGTAAAACACCAAGCCACATATCTATAACATTTTTTAATCCATCAATAAGAAATTTTTTAATATCTGTATTCTTTGAAGCTTTTTCTATAGCTTGATGATATCCCCATGATGTTGGAGTATAACCATCAGGAATAGATTCGCTATCCTTTTTACAGTTACCATTATAATAAGTGTCTGGAATTTTACATAAAGGATAAATTCTAGGTATTATTATTGCGGCAACTACTCCAGCGAAAGATACAGTTAAGTAAAAAGGGATAAATAAGTGTGATAAACCAACTTGACTTATTACAACTAAACTAAATGTTATAGAGACAGCTGAAAAGGTAGTACTTACAATGGCAGCTTCTCTTTTAGAATAAAAACCATCTTCATATTGTTTACTTGTAAGGATTATTCCAAGAGTACCATCTCCAAGCCAAGAAGTAATACAATCTATTGATGAACGTCCTGGTAATGTAAAAATAGGTCTCATAACCTTAGTAAGTATAGCACCAAAGAATTCTAATAAACCAAAGTTTAATAGAAGAGGTAAAAGTAATCCTGCAAATAAAAATATTGAAAATAAAATTGTTAAAAGATCATATAAAACAAATGATCCTGTTGAACTACTTATTATAAAGTTAGGTCCTAATTTAGTAAATGATAAAGTACAAAATACTGCACCAATAATTCTAGATATAAACCATAATGGAGTTACATTAAATAAAGTGTTTAAAAATTCATTTTCTATAATAAACTTAGGCTTTACTATTTTAGTAATAATTGAGCATATTGCTGAAAAGCAAACAGTGGCTGTTATTATAAAAGGTAAACTATTGCCTAAGAGATTAACTAAAAATTTTGATAATACTGCTACAGGTATTGTTATTTCATTATCAAATTTAATTGGAGTCATAAATAATATAATACCTATTAAAGATGGCAATATAAAAAATAAATTAGATTTTAAAGAATAACGTTCTCTTTTTGTTTCTGTCATTAGATTCTCCTTTATACAAAAAAATTAATATTTATACAACAATATTAATTTTAATAGATTTGAAATAAAAAGCAATAGTATATTATGCAAAAAAACTTTGAAATTTATGCAAAAAAATTTTAAATTGTACAAATGTATTAATATTAAGGATAAAAGGACAAACTAACTATAATATTTAAGGTTAGGGTGATATTATGGATAGAAAAAAAGTGATTTCATATTTAATAATTGCTAACTTAATAGTTATATTTATACTTTTAGCTGGGAAAATTGGAATATTTATAAAAATTATAAAAATTGTGTTTAATGTAGTAGTAATTCCAATAATATTTGGAGTGTTTTTATTTTATATTTTAAGGCCTTTAAATAGAGTATTTTTAAAAAAGAAACTAAAAAAAGGCAGAGCAGCTACATTAACGATAATAATATTTATTTTTATAATGTCAGGAGTAGTTAAGTATTTTAGTGAATATTTTATAGGACAATTTATAATTCTAAGGCAGGTTTTAGTTAAAGTAATACAAGAAAAGGAAATAGCAGAGGAGATAAATAGAATTTTTAATGGAGAGTTAATAAATATCGATTATTTTGGGAAATTCGCAGGAGATATTCAAAGGTATACAATAAGTATAATATCAGAAGCTAAAAATATTTTTGATAAAGGAATGCAACTATTTTCTGATATATTATTAGTATTATTAATTCTATTCTACTTATTAAGAGATGGAGATAAAGTAAAAGATAATATTATTAAATATATACCTAAAAAATATAAAAATGCTATGGATGATGCTTTAGATGAAAGTGATAGAGTACTTTCATCATATATATTAGGTCAAGCAATTGTGGCATCTTCATTATCTACAATGGTTTATATAGGATATAAGCTAATAGGTATATCAAATCCATTATTTTTAGCATCTACAACATTTATATTAGCATTTATCCCCTTTATAGGTTTTTTTATATCCATGATTATTCCATATATAATTGCAATAACTATTGGGCCATATATGATAATAAAGCTTTCATTATTATTTATAATAGCTCAAACATTAAAAGGGAGAATAGTTGTACCTTTAATAATGGGTCATGTAATGAAGATACATCCAATAACAGATATTTTTTTAGTTGTAGGTGCAGCAACTTTAATAGGACCAATTGGAGCCTTTGTAGTTGTACCAATTTATGCTTTAGGAAAAGTATTCTATAAATATTTCAGGGAATTTCATTATGGAAATAGGAAGAATTAAGCTATACTACAACAATTTAATGTGGTAAATTACATTAAAACAAATTATAATTTAATAAAGAAATATAGTGAGAATATTATTGAAAAACTTAGGAGTGTTGTAGGAAATGTGCTATCGTAATGAAATTAAAGATGCAAAAAGAATAGTAGTAAAGGTTGGAACATCAACTTTAACTTATGATAACGGAAAAATAAATTTAACTAGAATAGAAAAGCTTACTAGAGTATTATCAGACATATTAAACTCAGGTAAGGAAGTTGTTTTAGTCACTTCAGGGGCTATTGGGGTTGGTGTTTCAAAATTAAAATTAAAAGAAAAACCAAAAAGCATTAGAGAAAAGCAAGCTGTAGCAGCTGTTGGACAATGTGAACTAATGCATATATATAGTAAGTTTTTTGGAGAATATAGCCATGTAGTAGGCCAAGTTCTTTTAACAAGAGATGTAGTAGAAGATGATCATATTAGAGAAAATGTATGTAATACATTTGAAACATTAATTGAGAATGAAATAATACCAATAGTTAATGAAAATGATACTGTATCAATAGATGAAATCGAAAATATAGTGAAGTTTGGTGATAATGATAACTTATCAGCAATAGTATCTAAGCTTGTTAATGCAGATCTTTTAATAATTTTATCTGATATAGATGGGTTTTATGATTCAGACCCAAGAAAAAATTCAGATTCAAAGCTTATAAAGGAAATTTCAGAAATAACACAAGAATTAGAAGAGTGTTGTGGTGGTGCAGGAAGTAACTTAGGGACAGGTGGAATGGTTACAAAGCTAACAGCAGCAAAAACAGCAACTTATGCAGGGGTTAATATGATTTTAGCAAACGGAAAAGAACCAGAAATATTATTAGAAATATTAGAGGGAAAAGAAGTAGGAACTTTATTTAAAAAAATGGAGGTAAAGTAATGAGCGAATTAATACTAAAGGGGCAAAAAGCAAAGGAAGCTTCATATGAATTAGGAAATTTATCAACTACAGAAAAGAATAATGCTTTAAAGAAAATGGCTGAATCTTTAATTGAAAATACAAGTAAGATATTAAAAGCTAACGAAAAAGATTTAAAAGCAGCTATTGAAAAGGGAACATCTAAAGCTATGTTAGATAGACTTTCATTAAATGAAGGTAGAATAGCAGATATGGCAGATGGATTAACTCAACTAATTGCATTACCAGATCCAGTTGGAGAAGTTATATCAATGTGGAAAAGACCAAATGGCCTTCAAATAGGTAAACAAAGAGTTTCTATGGGAGTTATAGGAATAATATATGAGGCAAGACCAAATGTAACTTGTGATGCAGCAGGATTATGTTTAAAGACTGGAAATGCAGTAATTTTAAGAGGTGGAAGTGAAGCTATTAATTCTAATAAAGAAATAGTAAAAGTTTTAGCAAATGCAATTGAAGAAGCTGGTTTACCTAAAAATTCTGTTCAATTAGTAGAAGATACAAGTAGAGAAGTTGCTTTAGAAATGATGAGGCTAAATGATTATATAGATGTTTTAATTCCAAGAGGGGGAGCGGGACTTATACAAGCTGTAGTTAAAAATGCAACAGTTCCAGTTATAGAAACAGGCGTTGGAAACTGTCATATATATGTTGATGAAGATTGCGATTTTGAAATGGCTAAAAATATTATAGTAAATGCTAAGACATCAAGACCAGCGGTATGTAATGCAGCTGAAAAAATGTTAATCAATGAAAAAATAGCGAAGGAATTTTTACCTATAATAGCGAAGGCACTAAAGGATAAAAATGTTGAAATTAGAGGGGATGAAAGCGTAAAAACATTGATAAGTGATGCTGTTTCAGCAACAGAGGAAGATTGGAGTAGGGAATACTTAGATTATATAATAGGAGCTAAAGTTGTAAAAAATGTAGATGAAGCTATAAATCATATAAATAAATATGGCTCAGGTCATTCAGAGGCTATAGTAACTAAAAGTTATGAAAACTCTCAAAGATTTATGCAAAGAGTAAATGCAGCAGCAGTTTATGTAAATGCATCTACTAGATTTACAGATGGATGTGAATTTGGATTTGGAGCTGAAATAGGAATTAGTACACAAAAACTACATGCAAGAGGACCTATGGGATTAGCAGAACTTACAACTATTAAATATATAATTTATGGTAATGGACAAATTAGATAGTAGGAGATGCTAATGAAAATAGATAGAGAAAAATTAAGCTTTAAGATATGTGGATTTTATGATCTAACACATGACGATATTTATGAAATGGTTAAATGTAGATATGAAGTTTTTGTTTGTGAACAAAAAATAGTCTGTGAAAATGATTTTGATGATAAAGATCAAGAATGTTATCATCTACTAGCTTATTATGAAAATAAAGTAATTGCTTATTGCAGGATATTACCATCAGGAATGTCTTATGAAACCCCATCTATAGGGAGAGTTTTAGTCTTAAGTGAATATAGAAAAAACAGGATTGCCCAGGAAATGATGGAGAAAGCTGTAGAATTTATAACAAGTGAGTTAAAAGAAGATAAAATTACTTTATCAGCACAACTTTATGTAAAATCATTATATGAATCATTAGGATTTGAAGTAATTTCAGATATATATGAGGAAGCAGAAATTCCACATGTAAAAATGACATTAAAAAGGGTGTAAGAGTATACTAAAGGGAGGGAAAATGGTAAAAAGGAAGTTGAAAAAATTGGTTAAGCATATGATAATTTTTGTTATAGTAGTAGCAGTTATAGTAATTACAACAATTGCTAGTATTATAACTAAAGTACAAAGTTATGGAGAGAAATATATAATAACTTTAGAAGAGTTACCAAAAGATAGTGATTCAATTATAGTATTAGGAGCTGGAATAAAAAATGATGGTACTCCTACAGATATATTGAAGGATAGATTAGAAACTTCCATTGAGGTATGTGAGAAAAGTGGTAATAAAACTTTTATTTTAACTGGAGATCATAGTCGTGAAGATTATGATGAAGTAAGAGCTATGAAAAACTATGTTATGGAAAATGATATTGATGAAGATAAAATATTTATGGATCATGCAGGATTTAGCACTTATGAAAGTATGTATAGGGCGAAAGAAATATTTGATGTAAAAAAGGCTATAATAGTAACTAATGAATATCATTTACCTAGGGCAATATATATTGCAAGAAAATTAGGAATAGAGGCATATGGGGTTCCTTCAGATAAAAGAGGATATATGTTTATGGGAAGCTACAAAAAAAGAGAACGTTTGGCTCAACTAAAGGATTTTATGTATGTGAATATATTAAAGCCAGAACCAACTTTTTTAGGAGAGACTATTCCAGTAAGTACTTCTGATGGAAGAATTACAGATGATAATAAAGAACTATAATATATAAATCAAATATTAAGTAAAACAGTCTTATTATTTAAAATAGTAAGGCTGTTTTTTTGTTACATAAAAAAATAAAATAAATTTTCAGAAAACACTTGAAAAACGTTTACAAAGAGTTTATTATATAGTTAAGCGGTTCACTGAAGCGGTTAACTAAGAAGAATATAAAGAGTTTAATAGTAGGAGATGGTTTTATGAATAAGGTATGTGTACTTGGAAGTATGAATATGGACTTAGTTTTAAAGGTTAATAATTTACCACAAGTAGGAGAAACTATTTTATCTAAATCATTTGAAAAGATATCAGGGGGAAAAGGTGCCAATCAAGCTGTAGCAGCAAGAAGAAGTGGTGCTGAGGTAAGCATGATATCTAAGATAGGAATAGACGATAACGGAAAAATTCTTAAAAGTAAATTAGAAGAAGATAATATAGATGTAAAATTTGTTTTTGAAGATAAAGATGAATCAACAGGAATGGCAATTATAATGGTTAATGAAAATGGAAACAACTCAATAATAGTTGTGCCAGGATCTAACATGACAATTAGTGAAAATGAAATTGATAAATCAATGGAAACAATAAAAGAAAGTGATATATTAATATCACAATTTGAAACACCTGAAGATATGACATTAAGAGCTTTCAAACAAGCAAAGGAATTAGGGAAAGTAACAATATTAAACCCAGCTCCAGCAAAGAAAATAGGTGATGAAATCTTAAAAGTAACAGATATTATAATTCCTAACGAGACAGAAGCAGAACTTTTAACTGGAGTTAGAGTTGAAAGTCTAGAAGATGCAAAAAGAGCTGGAGAAGTATTTTTAGAATCAGGAGTAGTTTTTGCAATAATAACATTAGGCTCAAGAGGTGCAGCTGTTATAGGAAAAGATTTCTGTGAATTAGTACCAGCATATAAAGTAAATGCAATAGATACAACAGCAGCTGGAGATAGCTTCATTGGAGGATTAAGTTCAAAGCTAGATGTAAAAAATATAAATAAGGAAACTTTAGTTAAGGCTGTAAACTTTGGAAATAAGGTTTCATCATTGGCAGTTCAAAGAAAAGGTGCACAACCATCAATACCATATTTAAAAGAAGTATTAGAAACTTACGGGGAGGATTAATTTTATGAGAAAGACATCATTGCTAAACAGTAATTTAAGTTCAGTAATTTCTAAAATGGGACATACAGATATGCTAGCTATAGGGGATTGTGGTTTACCTATACCAAAAGAGACAGAAAGAATAGATTTAGCATTAGTAAATGGAGTTCCTACATTTATTGATACATTAAAAGTAACTTTAAAGGAATTACAAGTAGAAGAAGTTCTTATAGCAAAAGAAACAATGGATGTTAGTCCAAGTTTATTTGAAGAAATAAAAAAAGAAATAGGAGATATTAAAGTAACATTTATATCTCATGAAGAGCTAAAAAAAGATTTGAAAAAATGTATGGCAGTTGTTAGAACAGGTGAACAAACACCTTATGCAAATATAATTTTAAAATCAGGAGTTGTATTTTAGTTAAAGGGAGGTATTTAATATGGAAAAAAGAATACCAATGCTAAAAATGGAGGGAGTATCAAAAATATTTCCAGGAGTTAAGGCATTAGATAATGTTAATATCACAGCTTATGGAGGAGAAGTTACAGCTTTAATGGGAGAAAATGGAGCTGGAAAATCAACACTAATGAAAATCCTTAGTGGAGTTTACCAAAAAGATGAAGGTAAAGTATTTATTGATGGTGAAGAAGCTAAGATAAAAGGAATAAAATCAGCCGAAGAATATGGTGTAACAATAATACATCAAGAGATGAGTGTTTTAAACAATCTTACAGTAGCTGAAAATATATTTTTAGGAAATGAAAAATATCAAAGGTTTACTGGGAGGATAAACAAAAAGGAATTAATTGAAAGAAGTAAATTATTCTTAGAACAAATTGGTTGTAATATTGATCCAAGCAGGCTAGTAGCCAATATTAACGTTGGTGAAAAACAAATGGTAGAAATAGCAAAAGCTTTAACTAAAAATGCAAGAGTAATAATAATGGATGAACCTACAACAGCTTTAACAGAAGTAGAAACAAAAAGTTTGTTTAAGGTTATAGACAACTTAAAGAAAAAAGGAATTGCAATAATTTATATATCACATAGAATGGAAGAAATTTTTGCTATATGTGATAGAGTGGAAGTTTTAAGAGATGGAAAATATGCGGGAAATGCTTTAATAAAGGATATTGATAATGATAAGTTAATTTCTATGATGGTAGGAAGAAAAATAGAAGATCAATTCCCATATAGAGATATAAAAAAAGGAAAAAGTATTTTAGAAGTTTCAAACCTATGCTCACAAGAAGGTGTTAATAATGCTACTTTTGAAGTAAGGGAAGGTGAAATATTAGGAATAGCAGGTCTTATGGGTTCAGGAAGAACTGAGCTTGCTAAAACTATATTTGGTGAATATAAGAAAACTTCAGGAAAAGTAAAGATTAAAGGAAAAGAAGTAAATATAAAAAGTATTCAAGAAGCTATAGATGAGGGCATTTGTTATTTATCAGAAGATAGAAAAAAAGAAGGATGTGTTCTTAGTTTATCAGTAGCAGATAATATGATTTTATCTAATCTTAAGAAATATGAAAATTCATGGAAGTCAATAGATAAAAATAAAGCCATGAAAGAAGTAGATTACTACATAGATAAGATAAAAATAAAAACTCCAAACAGAGACCAATTAATAAAAAATCTTAGTGGAGGAAATCAACAGAAAGTAATACTAGCTAAATGGTTAATGTTAGCTCCAGAAGTATTAATAATAGACGAACCAACTAGAGGAATAGACGTAGGAGCTAAAAAGGAAATATATGAACTATTAAATGAACTTAAGGCCATGGGAAAAGCAATAATAATGATATCATCAGATATGCCAGAAGTTCTAGGTATAAGTGATAGAATAATTGTAATGAGTGAAGGTAGAATATCTGGAGAGTTATCAAGAGAAGAAGCTTCACAAGAAAGTATTATGAAATTAGCTGTAGGAATGAATTAAAGAGGTAGGGGGAAGTAAAATGAACATTAATTTTAAAGAAACTGTATCTAAATATAAATCTCTTATAGGCTTAGTGCTATTATGTGTAATAATTACTTTTGTTGCACCAGCATTCTTAACACTATCTAACATAACTAATGTATTTACTCAAGTTTCTGTTAATGCAATCATTGCAGTTGGTATGACTTTTGTTATCTTAACTGGAGGAATAGACTTATCAGTAGGATCAACATTGGCTATAAGTGGTGCACTTGGAGCATCAATAATTAAATCTACAGGGAATATATTCTTAGCAATTGTAGCGGCAGCAGCAGTTGGTATAGTTATAGGTTTAATAAATGGACTTTTAATATCAAGAGGAAAGTTACAAGCTTTTATTGCAACATTAGCAACAATGACAATATTTAGAGGAGCAACATTAGTATTTACAAACGGTACTCCAATATCTAAATTACCAGAGGAATTTGTTAAGATAGGAAATGGTAAAATAGGATTTTTACCAATACCAGTTATCATTACTGTAATCGTTTCTATAATAGCTATATACGTTTTATCACAAACTAGATTCGGAAGATATCTTTATGCATTAGGTGGAAATGAAGATTCAGCTAGATTATCAGGAATAAATACAACTAAAATAAAAACTCTTGTATATGTTATATCAGGTTTTGCATCATCAGTAGCAGGTGTTATTATTGCAAGTAGAATAGGGTCAGCTTCACCAAATGCTGGAGTTGGATTTGAATTAGATGCTATAGCAGCAGTTGTAATTGGAGGAACTTCATTAGCTGGTGGAGAAGGTAAAATATCAGGAACATTAATAGGTGCTCTTATTATAGGAGTATTAAATAATGGATTAAACTTAATGAATGTATCACCATTCTATCAATCAATAGTAAAAGGATTAGTTATTTTAATAGCTGTATTATTAGATAAAAAGAGCAGAAAAAAAGCATAATTGCAAACTAGGAGGATATGCCATGAAGACTATAAAAAAAGTATTAGCTTTAGGGTTAGTAGCTGTTATTGCAATGGGTACCTTGATTGGATGCTCAAGAAGTAAAGATGATAAAAAGGTAGGAATGGTTCTATCTACTTTAAATAACCCATTCTTTGTAAGTATGAAAGAAGGAGCAGAAAAAGAAGCAGAAAAATTAGGATATGAACTAATAGTTTTAGACTCACAAAATGACCCAGTAAAAGAAAGATCAAATGTAGAGGATTTAATTCAACTTGGAGTTGTTGCATTACTAATTAACCCAACTGATAGTGATGCTGTTGTTAAATCAGTAGAAATTGCAAATGAAAAAAGTATTCCAGTAATAACTCTAGATAGACAATCAAATGGAGGAGTAGTAACAAGTCATGTAGCTTCAGATAACGTAAAAGGTGGGGCTATGGCAGCAGAATTTGCACTAGAAACGTTAAAAAGTGAATCAAATATTAATGTTGTTGAGCTTCAAGGTATTCCAGGGGCATCAGCTACAAGAGATAGAGGAGCAGGATTCCATAGTATTCTGGATAACAAGTCAAATATAAAATTTGTATCAAGCCAAGCAGCAGATTTTGATAGACAAAAAGGGTTACAAGTTATGGAAAATGTAGTGCAAGGGAATTCAGATATACAAGTAGTATTTGCCCATAATGATGAAATGGCATTAGGTGCAGCAAAGGCTATACTAACTAGTAATATAAATGCAATAGTTATAGGCTTTGATGGAAATGATGATGCTTTAGATGCAATAGAAAAGGGTGAGATGACTGCAACAGTAGCGCAACAACCAGACTTAATTGGAGCATTAGGCGTTCAGTTAGCATCTAAAATATATGCTGGTGAAACTGTTGATAAGGAAATTGCAGCAGATTTAAAAATAGTAAGCAATAAGTAACTTAAAGATCTCTATGGTATAATTAAAGTAGTAATAAATAAAGCAAGTTAACTAGGGGTAAGAGGTGTAATATATGAGTAAAACAACACTACTAGATATAGCTAAATATGTAAATGTATCTAGGACAACAGTATCGATGGTACTAAATAATAAAGCAATAAATGTTTCAGAGGAAACAAGAAATAAAATATTTGAAGCAGCAAAAGAACTTAATTATATACCAAACTCACTGGCTAGAAGTTTAAGTACTAACAAGAGTTATACCATAGGATTTGTAATACCAGATATAGAAAATCCATTTTTTGCAGAAATGGCAAAGGCTATAGAGACGGAAGCTGAAAAACAGGGATATAGTATAATTTTATGTAATACATTTAATAGTGGTAAAAAAGAAGAAGAGTATATAAAGTTACTTATAAGTAAGCTAGTAGATGGAGTAATAATTGTAGGAAGTGGAGAAGAAAATAAATCTATAGACCTTTTAAGAGGTAATGATATTCCATTTGTTATCGTAGATAGGCATGTTGATAATGAAGAAAAAGTCAATGGAGTTTTCTGTGATAATGAATATGGAGTAAAGATAGGAATAGAATATTTAATGCAAAAGGGATATAAAAATATAGCTTTTGTTGGATTGGATAAAAAGAAAATAAGTAAAAACTCAAGATTGCAATATTTTAGTGAAATATCAAAGAATTATAATATATTTAATAGTGAACTTATAGAAGAAAGTGAAATATCTCTAGAAGGTGGGATAATAGCTACTGAAAAATTAATAAATAAAAATATACCTATTGATGTAATATTTTATGGTAGTGACGTTATGGCAATAGGAGGAATGAAGTGTTTATTAAGAAAGGGATACAAGATACCAGAGGATATAAGTATATTAGGATATGATAACATTGGGATTTGTCCTTTTATTGAGCCAGAATTAACTACAATAGCTCAACCTATATATAATATGGGAAAAGAATCCTGTAATTTATTAATAGAAGTGATAAATAATAAAAAACAACAGGAACGTATAATAAATTTAAATCCATACTTAGTAGAAAGAAAAACAATAAAATAGATTGGTTGGTGGATATTTATGAATAAAGAAAATTTAATTTCTACATCAAAGAATGTAAGACGTAATATTATAGAAATGCTTTATGAATCAAAATCAGGGCATCCAGGTGGATCATTATCATGTGCAGACATAATAACTTATTTATATTATGAAAAAATGAACATAGATGTAAATAACCCAAAGTGGGAGGGTAGGGATAGATTTGTATTAAGTAAAGGACATGCAGCTCCAGCTCTTTACTCAGTATTAGCAGAAAAGGGATTCTTTTCTAAGGATGAATTAAAAAGCTTAAGAAAAATAGGAGGGTTACTTCAAGGGCATCCAGATTCTAAAAAAATACCAGGAGTTGATGTATCAACAGGATCATTAGGACAAGGAATATCAAATGCAGCAGGTATGGCAATAGGACTTAAATTACAAAGAAAAACTTCAAAGGTTTATGCAGTTTTAGGAGATGGAGAGCTTCAGGAAGGATTGGTTTGGGAAGCATCAATGGCAGCAGCACATTATAAATTAGATAATTTAGTAGCAGTAATTGACTTTAATGGACTTCAAATTGATGGAAATAATGAAGATGTTATGGGAATAAAACCATTAGATAAAAAGTTTGAAAGCTTTGGGTGGAACGTGATTTGTTGTAATGGTCATGATTTTGATGAAATAGATAATGCATTTAAAAAAGCTGATGAATGCAAGGGAAAACCAACTGTAATAATAGCAAAAACTATAAAAGGAAAAGGCGTTAGCTTTATGGAAAACCAAGCAGGGTGGCATGGTCAGGCTCCAAATGAAGAGCAAAAAGAAAAAGCGTTAGTGGATATTTGTAAATAGGAGGATTTAAGAATGGGTAAGGCAACAAGAGAATCATATGGAATGGCATTAGTTGAACTTGGAAAAGAAAATGATAAGGTTGTGGTATTAGATGCTGACCTTTCTAAATCAACAAAAACAAATGACTTTAAAAATATGTTTAAGGATAGATTTTTTAATGTTGGAATAGCAGAACAAAATTTAATGGGAATGGCTGCTGGGTTAGCAAATGTGGGGAATATACCATTTGCAAGTACCTTTGCAGTATTTGCAACAGGAAGAGCATTTGAAGTAATAAGAAATTCAATTTGCTATCCTAAAATGAATGTAAAAATAGCAGCGACTCATGCAGGAATAACAGTTGGGGAAGATGGTGGATCACATCAATCAGTAGAAGATATAGCTCTTATGAATTCACTTCCAAATATGACTGTAATAGTTCCTGCAGATCATAGAGAGGCTATGCAAGCAACAAAAGCAGCTGCAAATTTTGTTGGTCCAGTATATTTAAGATTTGGAAGATGTAATACAGAAGATATATTTGATGATAATTATAAATTTGAAATTGGAAAAGGTGTTGAACTAATAAAAGGTAATGATATAACTGTTATTGCAACGGGAATGATGGTTCAGAAGGCTATAGAAGCTTCAAAAGAATTAGAAACTGAGGGAATTAGCGTAAGAGTTATAAATATGTCAACTATAAAGCCGATAGATAGAGAAATAATAATAAAAGCAGCAAAAGAAACGAAAGCTATAATAACAGCGGAAGAACACTCAATAATAGGTGGACTTGGTGCCATGGTTTCACAAGTTGTATGTACTGAATGTCCAACTAGGGTAAAAATGATTGGGATAAAAGATACATTTGGTGAATCAGGAACTCCAGATGAACTAATGAAAAAGTACGGATTAACTACAGAAGAAATTATTAAAGAAGTTAAATCAATTTTAGGTTAGTGTATAGAATAATTTATTAAAAAATAATTATAAATAGATTGGAGTGGAAGTTTATGAAAATATTTATTGATACAGCAAACATTGAGGAAATTAGAAAAGCAAACGAATTAGGTGTTATATGTGGAGTTACAACAAATCCATCATTAATAGCTAGAGAAGGAAGAGACTTAAAGGAAGTAATAAATGAAATTTGTTCAATAGTTGATGGTCCAATTAGTGCAGAAGTTATGAGTTTAAAGTCAGATGAAATGGTTGAAGAAGGAACTAAATTATCTGCAATGCATAAAAATATAGTTATTAAAATTCCAATGTGTGAAGAAGGATTAAAGGCTGTAAAGCAACTATCTGCAAAAGGAATAAAAACTAACGTAACATTAATATTTTCACCACTGCAAGCTTTATTAGCAGCAAGAGCTGGAGCCACTTATGTTAGTCCATTTTTAGGAAGAATGGATGATATCGGAAATCCAGGTATTGATTTAATTAGACAAATAGCAGAAATATTTGATATTCATGGAATACAAACAGAAATAATATCTGCAAGTGTAAGAAATCCAATGCATGTATTAGATGCAGCTTTAGCAGGCTCACATATTGCAACAATACCATATGGAGTAATTGTTCAAATGACAAAACACACTTTAACTGATATAGGGATAGATAAATTTATAGCAGATTATGAAAAGGCGTTTGGAAAGTAATATATAGAAAAAAGTAAGAATATATAAGTAAATATTAGTATTAACAAGAGATAGCTATGAAATTTAAAGGGTAGTCCTTAAAATTTTATAGCTATTTTTATATATGTTTTTTATAATAGCTAATATATAGAAATTTATATTAATTGGAGGATTTATTATGGGAAAGCCCAGTGGTAGGAGTTATGTATTAATTACAGGAGCAACTGCCGGTATAGGATATGAATTAGCAAAGTTGTATGCTAATGATGGTTATAATTTAATTCTAGTTGCAAAAAATGTTGATAACTTAAAAAGAGTTAAAGAGGAGTTTAAGCCTTATAATATCAAGATTGATATTATAGATGTAGATTTATCAAAAAGAGATGCGTGTGAAAAAATCATAAATTTTGTGGATAAAAAATTTCTGACTGTGGATATTTTAATAAATAATGCAGGCGTAGGTTCTTTTGGCTATTTAAGTGAAATAGAAATGGAAAAAGAAATTAATTTAATAGATATAAATATAAGGACTTTAACAGAGCTTACAAAACATTTTTCTCATAGAATGATACAAAATGGATATGGAGCTATAATGAATGTTGCATCTACAGCGGCTTTTTGTGCAGGACCTAAAATGGCAATTTATTATGCATCAAAAGCATATGTGCTAAATCTTACAGAAGCGCTATATGAAGAGGTTAAGGATAAAGGAGTTCATGTAAGCTGTTTATGCCCAGGTGCAGTAAATACAGGGTTTCAAAGTAAGGCTGAAATAAAAAAGTCAAAAAGTGCAAGTAAAAATTTAATGTCTGCTAAAAAAGTAGCAAAAATAGCATATAGAGATTTTAATAAGGGTAGGTTAATAATAGTACCTGGATTTAAAAATAAAGTTATAATTATGATAAATAAGGTATTGCCAAGAGCGGTATCAAGAAAAATAATTCTAATGATGAATAAAGGATAGGTGGTATAGAATGAGAGATATATTTAAAGGATATTTATTAGTTTCTGATATGGATGGAACTTTATTAAATAGCAAAGGTGAACTATCAGAAGAAAATAGATTAGCAATAGATTATTTTGTTGATAATGGAGGAACATTTACATTAGCAACGGGAAGAATGTTAGCATCAGCAGAAAAATTCATTCCAAATTTAAAGGTTGGTTTACCAGTAATTTTATATAATGGTTCAAAGATATATGATTATAGTAAGGAAACAATATTACATGAAAATTACTTAGAGGAAAAGAGGAAAGAGATAGTAAAAAAAGTAAGGGAGATAGCGCCACACTTAGGAATAGAGGTGTTCTCAGAGGAAAGAGACTATGTAATTAATAGATGTAAATATACAGATAGATTAGCTACTTCAATATGTGAAACTATATATGATATACCAAATGAGTTGTGGACACAAAAATGGATTAAGATTTTAATGATAGGTGAAGAAGATGAGTTAGATGAATTAGAAAGAAATTTCAGTTCAATTTGTGATGAAGCAGCAGTTATAAGAAGTGGAGAAAAATTTCTAGAAATAGTACCTAATTATACTTCAAAGGGAAGAGCATTACAAAGATTAGTTAAAGATTTTAATATTGATCCAAATAAAGTAATAGCAGTTGGAGATAATATGAATGATAGTGAACTAATAAAAACTGCCAAATATGGATTTTGTATAGGAAGCGGTTCAAAAAGATTATTAGATGAAGCAGAATATGTTGCTCCAACTAATGATGAAAATGCAATAGCATACATAGTGAACTGGTTAGAAGAAAAAATTAAAAAGGGCGAAATATAGAATGAAAGATGAGATATTAGAACTTTATAATATATTAGTTGAAAATGGTGTTATATTTTATTATGGTAGTGAGAGCATAGCTACTGGAGAAATAACAAATTTAAATATTAATGATAATGGAACTGTTATAATAGAAATTAATAGTTTTGAGAATTATGAGATAGATATAGAGGATTTTATAGAAAATCACTCAAAGGAAGGGGTAAATTATCATAGCTGGCAATATGTAAGGGCTTTTGATAATAAACTAATTGAAATATAAAATTATATGATTTATAAAAAAATTAGCTGTTGTTTGCAAATTTAAGTATTAATTGGTTTTGCAAACAACAGCTATTTATTATTTTAGTTTCTAAAAATTACTTCTTCTCTTGAGAACATAAATTTTGCAAAAATTATTGCAGCAATTATATAAGCAATATGCCAAGCTAGTACTATAAATATATGTGAAGTATTAAATATACCTACTGTAAATTCCTTCATTAAGCAGATAGAATTTGTTATAGGGATATTAAAGAATAAAGGGTTTATACCTTTAGCATCCATCATATATGGTAAGAATGACAGAAGCATAGTTGGCATTGTAATAGCTGCTAAATAAGAATTTGCCTCTTTAGTAGATCTAGCATAAATACTTACAGCTATTTGTAGAGAGCATAATGTAATTAAAACTAAGGCACCAACAATTAACATACCTAGTATTGTAGATGGTGTAAGCTTAAAGTTTACTTCTTCACCCATACTCATAAACTTTTGCATAGAAATAACCATTACTGTAAGGTTAGCCATTAAAGCAATAAAGGATATAGTACAAAGTGAGGCAATTTTACCCCAAAGTAAAGAGTCTCTTTTAGCTGATGTTGAAAGTAAAGGTTCAAATGTAAATCTTTCTTTTTCACCTGCACCAAGATCAGCAGCCATACCAACAGTAGAAGAAATCATTAATATTACTATTAATGTAGGTATCATAGTAAGAAGCATTGAAGCTATACCATTTACCTTATCATTATCAACATTTATTCCTGATTTAATAATTACATCAAATGGATTAAGTACAGATGGATCTAGACCACTTGCAACTAATTTTTGTTCAACTAGAGATTTTTTATAAGTATCATAAATTTCATTAATTAAATTGCTTGCCATCATAGATTTATTAGATTCTTCATCAATTAATAAATCTATATTAGTTTTTTTGCCAGCAAGTATATCAGAATCAAAATTATCAGGGATTTTTACTATAAGTTGTATATCTCCACTTTTAAGTGCTTCTGTTGGAGATTCTACTTTAGGTGTTTTAACATTATCAAGTGAAGTTATGGTTTTAGCCATTGCTGAATTAACATCACCATCTATATATAAATTAATTTCCTTTTGAACATCATCATGAGTTTTTTGCATTGCAGATGACATAAATTTAAACATTAATGGATAGATAAGTATAGGTAGAATTAAAGTAAAGACCAAAGTTTTTCTATCTCTTAAAATATCCAATAACTCCTTTTTAAATACAGTTAAAAAGTTACTCATGAGATCCACCTCCTATTAATTCTAAGAACATTTCTTCTAAATCACTATTATTATATTTTTCTTTTAATGCAGATATAGTACTATTCTCTAATAATTTTCCCTTATTTATTATTACAACTCTATCGCATAGCTTTTCTACTTCTTTCATAGAATGGCTAGAAAAAAGAATAACTTTATTTTCTCTTTTACATTGTAGTATAAATTCTTGTATTATTCTTGCAGCACTAACATCTAATCCGGTAGTAGGTTCATCAAAAAGCATAACTGATGGATTATGAACTATAGACCTTGCAATAGAAATCTTTTGTTTCATACCTCTTGAGTATTTACCTACAGGTTTATTTATATATTCCTCCATACCAAAGTTTTTAGCTAATATATTAATTCTTTCATCAGCTTCTTTATTGTTCATGCCATAAAGATTTGCAAAGTATCTTATATTTTCTCTTCCAGATAATCTGTCATATAATCCAACATCACCACCAAAAAGAATGCCAATTTCTTTTCTAACTTTTTCTGGATTTGATTTTACATCAATATCATTTACAGTAATATCACCATCTGTTATTTGTAGCATTGTAGAAATCATTCTTAATGTAGTAGTTTTACCAGCTCCATTTTCACCAAGTAGTCCAACAATTTCACCTTCATTTACTGAAAAAGATAAGTTGTCGACCACTGTAGTCTTTTTAAATTTTTTAGTTACATTGTTTACTTTTAACATTACATAACCCCCTTTAGGTATAAATCTTTTTGTAGTAAACATTTTAAAGTAAATAATATTATATTAAGTGGTAATATATACACTATTTTAGCACTGACAAATAATTATTACAAGAATAATTTTATAATAATTTCCAAATAATTTAAATAAAAACATAGCAATGAATAAATATAAATAAAATATGAATTTTTATGCAAAATGACTATGTTTATGCATAAATATAGTATAAAATATAATAAATAAAATTTTTTATATTTTACTATCCAAAATATAAATCGGTGTTAGTTTGTAATAATTGAATATTATACTTATTATTAAGATATTTATAATAAATATTTAGCTTACAGAATATAACATGTAACTATTATCTTAAAACTTCTTGACATATTTTCATGGAAAATATAGAATATTATAAAAAGATAATAGAAAAATAAAGTTAAAAAGTACACTTTAAATTGGTCCTGTGAGGCCAGAAAGGGAGTATATGACTATGTTATATTTAAATTTAGACAACAATTGCATAGCTATGTCAGTAAGAGCGTTTTCTAACACTGATATTAAATATACAAGGATAGTAGGGAGAAGATATCTATAATCGTCTCCTTAGTATCCTTTTGTTTTATAAAAAATCAGGAAAGCTTTTATCCAAGTGTATTTTTAAGAGTAAATTATATATTTTTAGGAGGCTAAATTATGAAAGCAAAGCTAATATTAGAAAATGGCATGATATTTGAAGGAAAAGCCTTTGGACACTTAAAAGATAGTGTTGGAGAGGTTGTATTTACAACTGGAATGACAGGTTATCAAGAAGTATTAACTGATCCATCATACTATGGGCAAATAGTTACTATGACATATCCTCTAATAGGAAATTATGGAATTAACTTAGAAGACATGGAATCAAATTCACCCAAAGTTAGAGGGTTTATAGTTAGAGAGAAATGTAACTTTCCAAATAATTTTAGATGTGAAATAGGATTAGAAGATTATTTAAAACAAAATAAAATAATAGGTTTAGAAGGAATTGATACTAGAGCTTTAACAAAGGTTTTAAGAAATCATGGAACAATGAAAGGTATTATTAGTTTAGAAGAACACTTATTAGAAGATGTTAAAGATAGAATAAGTGCTTTTTCAAACAAGGAAGCAGTTAGTATAGTATCAACTAAAAATAAATATACAATAGAAGGAACAGGAAAGCATGTTGCAATAATGGATTTTGGTATAAAAGAGAACATAATAAGAAACTTTAAAAAGAGAGGATGTAAGATAACTGTATTTCCAATGAATACAACAGCAGAAGAAGTACTAGAAGTTAATCCCGATTTAGTGTTCTTATCAAATGGTCCTGGAGATCCAGAGGATTTAACTGAAGTTATAGAAAATATTAAAAAGATAGTTGGAGTAAAGCCAATAGTAGGAATATGCTTAGGCCATCAACTATTAGGATTAACTTTAGGTGGAAAAACTGCTAAATTAAAATTTGGGCATAGAGGATGTAATCATCCTGTTAAGGACCTAGAAGAAAATAAAGTTCATATTACATCACAAAACCATGGGTATGTAGTAGAAACACTTCCAGCGGATGTTATAGCAACACATATTAATATTAATGATGGAACAATAGAAGGCATGAAGCATAATAAATTACCAATATTCTCAGTTCAGTTCCATCCAGAAGCTGCAGCTGGTCCAAAAGACAGTGAGTATATATTTGACAAATTCATGAAATATGCACTATAGGAGGGTTTAAGTTATGCCATTAAATAAAGATATAAAAAAAGTTTTAGTTATAGGATCAGGTCCAATTATAATAGGTCAAGCAGCAGAATTTGATTACTCAGGAACTCAAGCTTGTCAGGCATTAAAGGAAGAAGGGGTAGAGGTTGTTTTAGTGAACTCTAATCCAGCAACAATAATGACTGATGCAGAAATAGCAGATAAGATTTATATAGAGCCATTAACTATAGAATTTTTAGAAAAAGTTATAGCAAAGGAAAGACCTGATAGTTTACTTACAGGAATGGGTGGTCAAACAGGGCTTAATCTTGCAGTAGAATTAGATGAAGCTGGAATATTAGAAAAGTATAATGTAAAAGTAATAGGTACATCTATCCAATCTATTAAAGAAGGTGAAGATAGAGAGCTATTTAGAAATATGATGAACAGAATTAGTGAACCAGTTATTCAAAGTGAGATAATAACGGATCTTGAAGCTGGTATGGATTATGCAGCTAAAATTGGATATCCAGTTATAGTAAGACCTGCTTACACATTAGGAGGAACTGGTGGTGGAATAGCTGAAAGTGAAGATGAGCTTAGAGAAATTTTAGCTTCAGGTTTACAGCTTAGTACTATAGGTCAAGTACTTCTAGAAAAATCAGTTAAGGGATGGAAAGAAGTAGAGTATGAGGTAATGAGAGACTCATATGGAAATTGCATAACTGTATGTAATATGGAAAACATAGATCCAGTTGGAATACATACAGGAGATAGTATTGTAGTAGCACCATCACAAACTTTATCGGATAAAGAATATCAAATGCTTAGAACATCTGCTATAAATATAATAAATGCAGTAGGAATTGAAGGTGGATGCAACGTACAGTTTGCATTAAATCCAAATTCATTTGAGTATGCAGTTATAGAAATAAATCCAAGAGTTTCAAGAAGTTCAGCTCTTGCGTCAAAGGCTACAGGATATCCAATAGCTAAGCTTGCAGCTAAAATATCTTTAGGCTATGGATTAGATGAAATTAAAAATGCAGTTACTCAAAAAACATATGCTTGTTTTGAGCCTACATTAGATTATGTAGTTGTTAAAATTCCAAAATGGCCTTTTGATAAGTTCTTTACTGCAGATAGAGCATTAGGAACAAAAATGATGGCAACTGGAGAAATAATGGCTATAGGTGCTAATTTAGAATCAGCATTACTTAAGGGGATTAGAAGTTTAGAAATAGGTAAATATTCATTAGACCATCCAAAGTTTAAAGAACTTAGCATACAAGAATTAAAAACTATAGTAATGAAGCCAGATGATGAAAGATTATTTGCACTAGCAGAAATGATAAGAAGAGACTACAGAATAGAAAGCATTGCTAAAATAACGGGAATAGATATATTCTTCTTAGAAAAGTTTAAATGGATAGTGGAAGAAGAAACAAGATTAAAGCTAAGTAAGATTGAAGATTTAGATAAGGAATGGCTTCTTCATCTAAAGAAAAAGGGATTCTCAGATAAAGCTATAGCAGATATGTTAAAGGTTAAACCAGATGATATATATAGATTAAGAAGTATTTGGAACATAAAACCAGCATATAAAATGGTTGATACTTGTGGAGGCGAATTTGAAGCTTTATCACCATATTATTACTCAACTTATGAACAATATGATGAAGTAGAGGTATCAGATAAGAAAAAAGTAATAGTTATAGGCTCAGGTCCTATTAGAATAGGTCAAGGTATAGAGTTTGATTATGCATCAGTTCACTGTGTAATGGCATTAAAGAGAATGGGAATAGAAACTATAATAGTTAATAATAATCCAGAAACAGTAAGTACAGATTTTAATATATCAGATAAACTATATTTCGAACCACTAACAGAAGAAGATGTTCTAAACATAATTGAAAAAGAAAATCCATATGGAGTTATACTACAATTTGGTGGTCAAACAGCTATAAAACTTGCTAACTTCTTAAAGGAAAAAGGAATAAAAACCTTAGGAACAACAGCAGATCAAATAGATATGGCTGAAGATAGAGAAAAGTTTGATGAGTTACTTGAAGAACTTGGAATAGATAGACCAAAGGGTAAAGGTGTTTGGACTGTAGAAGAGGGGTTAGAAGAGGCAAGAAGATTAGGTTTCCCAGTACTAGTAAGACCTTCATATGTTCTTGGTGGTCAAGGTATGGAAATAACATTTGATGAAGAAGAGTTAACTTACTATCTAAAGAATGCCTTTATAAAAGATAGAAAAAATCCTATATTAGTAGATAAGTATTTAATGGGTAGAGAAATAGAAGTAGATGCTATATCAGACGGAGAAAATATTTTAATACCAGGAATAATGGAACACTTAGAAAGGGCAGGGGTTCACTCTGGAGATTCAGTAACTATGTATCCAAGTCAAAATATAAGTGATGAAATAAAGGCTAAAGTTTTAGATTATACTAAGAAACTTGCAGTAGCTATAGGAATTAAGGGAATGATAAACATTCAATTTATAGAATTTGAAGGACAACTTTATATAATAGAAGTTAATCCAAGAGCTTCAAGAACAGTTCCATATATAAGTAAGGTAAGTAAAGTTCCAATAGTAGATTTAGCTACAAAGGTAATGCTTGGACATAAGTTAATAGATTTAGGATATGGTATAGATATTTATAAAGAGCCTGAATTAGTTTCAGTTAAAGTCCCTGTATTCTCAACTCAAAAGCTACCTAAGGTTGAAGTATCTTTAGGACCTGAAATGAAGTCAACAGGGGAAGTTTTAGGTGTTGGAAGATGCGTTAAGGAAGCTTTATATAAAGGTTTTGTAGGTGGTAGTATGTATCCATCAAATAAAAAGGGTAAGATACTAGCTACAATTAATAAGCATGATAAAGAAGAGTTTTTACCAATAGCTAAAATGTTATCAGAAGTTGGATATAAATTTATAGCAACATCTGGAACTGCTAAACTGCTAAGAGACGCAGGAATAGATACAGAAGAGGTAAGAAAGCTTAATGAGGAAGCGCCAAATATATTAGATATTGTTAAAAATAAAGAAGTAGACTTAGTAGTTAATACACCAACAAAGGGAAATGATTCTAAGAGAGATGGCTTCTTAATAAGAAGAGCTGCGGTAGAAAGAAATATTGGTGTAATTACAGCATTAGATACATTAAAGGCAATAGCAGAAGTTAAAGTAGCAGGAATAGATAAAAAAGAATTAGAAGTATTTAATATAGTAGAATAATTAAAAGGCAAGAAAAGTTTTAAGATCTTTTCTTGCCTTTTTAAATTATTAATGAATTGGTGGGTGATTGTTATTTTCATTTTCTGCAGGGGCATTGTTATTAGTTCCTTGATTATCAGGTGCAGGTGGCGGTGGAGTTCCTGCATTTGAATTAGATTCATTTATATTAGGATTATTAGTATTTGTCCCTGAAGTTTGATTATTACCTTCATTAGTTGAAGGTAGATTAGGTTTTGGTATTTCATTATTACTTGGAGGAGGACTTGGTACATTATTACTCGGTGGTGTTACTTCAATGTTACTTGGCGGTGTAATAGTATTTGTAGTAGACCCTGAAGAACTGTTTGAAGTATTTTCTTCATAACTAGGAGTTATAATTATATTTGACTGATTATTTTCAGGCTGAGAATTAGAAGGATTATTGTCTTCATTTTTCTGAGTTTTATCATCATCATTGCTCTCATCTGTTTTTTTATTAGAATCAGTTTTAGTATCTGACGGATTAGTTTTTTTCTTTTCTATAGGTGTTTTTTTATTATCACTATTTTTAGGTATATATGTATCATTAGATGAAGTGTTATTTATTGCAGAAGCTTTTTGTTGTATAAGTCCTATAGTAAATACCAATATAATTGAAAATAATAATACAATTATTAATATGTTTTGAATTTTAATGTTTTTTAAAAGTTTAATCATATATAAATCCTTTCTAAAAATATAATTTATTATAATATAATTCTACAAAACTTGGAAAAATCCTTTGAAAATAATAAAAAGATGTTGACATAGAACGTTTGTTCTTATAATATGTATATATAAGAACAAATGTTTGGCAGGAGGAGAAGAATATGAAAGGAAATAATGATATTTTTGTAAAGGTGAATTATAAAACTATTGGAGAATTAAAAAGTTTAATTATAGATAAAGAACTTAACTTAAGTAAAAATGAAAAATATATATTATGTACAGGAAAATATAACAAAGATGGTTGGACTTTTATATTTAAAGCAAATAGTATAAGCGAAGCAGAAGAGCTTATAAATAGAAATTCCTTTAAAAATAGAATGCTAAAAAGAGCAAGCTTAATAGAAAATAATATACATATATTAGAGAGAGAGCAAATACATATACCAGCTTGGATATAAAAAAGGTAGAGATATACTCCACCTAAAATTCTAACAAATATTTTTTTCAACACTAGAAATAACTAATGATAATTCATTTACTAAACTAATGATATGTCCCTCTTTAAACTGAGATGAGCTTTTAATTATTTTTATATTAGGTCTTAGTGGAAAATTAGGAATTGTTTCTTGAACCACTCCAGTATCACCATTACTTAATTTCACAATTGTACCTAATGGAAATGGTACTATTATTTTTGCGAATATTTTAACCATATCAAAATCAAATAGTGTTCCTGCGTGACACATTATATATTCTAAAGCATCGCTAGCACACATAGCTTTTCTGTAGCATCTATCAGAGGTTAAAGCATCATATACATCTGAAATAGCAACAATGCGTGCAAATTTATTAATTTTATCATTTGATAATCCATCTGGATATCCTAGTCCGTTAACTCTTTCGTGATGTTGTAAAATTATCATTTTACTGTCTAATGAAATAGAATCCTTTTCTTTTAAGTAATTATATCCTTTAATAGAATGGGTTTTAATTATTTCAAATTCATCATGTGTAAGTGGACCTTCCTTTGTTATTATCTCTTTTGGAATAAAAACCTTCCCAATATCATGTAATAATGATCCTACACATAAAGCTAATAAGTCATCTTTATTTAATCTTAAGCTAATTCCAAGTACTAAAGATAAAATAGCTACATTTACAGAATGTTCATATGTATAAAAATCCATACTTTTAATATCAACTAGAGAAAAAAGTATATTTTTATTTGACAATATATTATTTAATAAGTCTTCTGCTAATAGATGAATAGATTTTAAGAAGTCTTCATCGTTTACATTTGTATCATCTATGAAAGACGGATTTATAGAAGCTAATCTATCTAAATTGCTAAAAGTTTGTTTTAATAAATTTATAGCTTTAAGTCTAAGATAAGGCTTTATAACTTCTTCAATTTCAAAATGACTATAACCATCAATAATATAAGCGGAGTTAACATTTAAATCTCTTAATCTTTTAATTATATTAGTAGTTATAATTGCACCCGAGTTTAATAAAATTCTACCATCTACATCATATATTGGTTTAGCAAGATACGAGCCAGCTCTAATGCTTTCAAGTGGAATATTTCTCATAGTGTACGCTCCAAATTTACATATTTAACTATATTATATCATTTAATTAGTAATAATAATAGTATTTACCAGGAGTATAAAAGAAAGCTAAACATAGATTTGTTTAGCTTTCATCATTTTATATATCTAATTATATATCTAATAAATTTTTTGTATAATGAGTGTAAAGATCTCTTAATAGGTTCATTTTATCATCTAATTCTAAGAAAAGATTTGAAGCTGTGGCAAAGTCTTCATTTGATAATGCTTCCTTTATACGTGTAAATAGTGATTTAGAAGTATAAGTATCTTTCATTATATAATGTCTTAAATCATTTATTCTCATCCAGTTTGAAACATCTAAATCAAGTGCGTTATTACCATGTAATTTTTTATAACTTCTTATTTCATTTGTAAAGTTTGAAATAATTCTATGAGATATATCTGTTGTCCATCTTTGAGTAACTGCAAGTTTAAAACTATTAATTAAAGAATCGGTAATAACATTATTTTTCTTTAATACATTTAATTTTTCAGGGTTGTTTTCTAGTTGTAATAAATTTTCATAGATAGTTGCTGGAGCTTTTCCAAAGAAGCTATTTCTTTCTTCTTCAGTAAAATCTTCAAATACATCTTTTTCACTTCTATATGCTCTGTCTTTTTCTAAATAATCTGCAGGCTCACCAGCTTTTTTAGATAATTCAGCTAGTAAATCTTCTTCAGTTTTATTATTTTCTAAAGCATAAATAATTCCATCAAGCATTGCCATATAAGTAACAGCAATAACTAAATATATATTTGAGTGTGGGTTTGGAGATCTAAGCTCAAATCTTGTAGCTAACGGATTGTTAAGATCTCTAATTAGTCCCATTAATATTGTTCTATTTCTTGAAGGATTATCCGGGCTTAAACCAAGTGATGTTACTATACATATTGGAGCTTCAAATCCAGGTTTTAATCTTTTTAAAGCATTATTAGTTGATGAAATAAATGGATTCATTATTTCATAATTTTTAAGTGCTCCCATTATTGCTCCATAACCTATGCAGCTTAGGAAATCTTCTTTTGTAGCATTAAATAAGTTAATTCTTTTGCCATTTTTAAGTTTTAAGCTTACACCTACATGAGTATGCATTCCAGAACCTGCAACACCATCTATTGGTTTTGCCATAAATGATACATCAAGTCCATGTCTTCTAAAGGTTTCTTGAGCAAGTATTTTTATAAATATTTCATTATCAGCAGCTTGAATAGCATCTGAATATTTCCAGTCAATTTCTATTTGCTCCATAATATGAGTAAATTGTCCATTAATATCAAGTTGTGATTTAACACCACCAACTTCTTTATGTCCCATTTCTGGCTCAAATCCGTATGCTTCCATTAACATTAGAGTTTCTTCTAAAGCAGTTCTTACAGTACCTTTAGTTCTAGTCCAGTATTGTTCTTGTAAAACTTGAGAAGTTGATAATTCTTCTATTTGAGCTTTTTCATTTGGAGTTTTAACCCAAAATTCAAGTTCAGTTGCAGAAGTTATAACTAATTCATCAATTTCATCAAATGTTATTCCAAATGGAGTTAGAGTTTCAGGTTTATTTTTGAAGATATTTAAAAGAGTTTCTTTAAATGTTTTTATAGCTGAAGTTAAAATGTTTCTAGAACATACAGGTGTATTATTGTGTATTAAGAAGGAAGGAATTCTTAAAGTTCCTATAGGTTTATTAGATATAGGATCAATATGATCAAAGTTATAGTCAACAAACCAATTAACATTAAGATCAGTAACCATATCAACTTTTGCATCATTAAGTGTAGCGATTCCTGGTAGTACAACTGAAGAACCATCTGTCTGGATAGCAACACCATTTAGAAATGAATCAATGTCATCTAAAAATAATTTTACAGGTATTTTTTCGTCAGTATCGTTACCTGATAGGTCTATTCCAACTATAGAAACAAACTTTATTTCTGGATGATTATTAAAAATTTCAAATAGGTCCTCTTTATTATGATTGTTTTTTGGAATTGTAAAAATTAAGTTGCTCATAAGTATCTTTCTTACAAATATTTGTAAGAAAATAGTCACATCCTTTCCATCTAAAATCGAATAAAAAATTAAATAAAACAAATAATATTCGGCATTTATTTAATATATAAAGAAATTCTATTATATAGAGTTTATGATGTCAATAAGTTTATTGTTAAAAAAAGAAAAATATGAAAAATATTTAAAGTGCTCTAGACATCTAGAACAGAGCGGGTTTTATCATTGAAAATTTTAAACTATTATTATGACTAAGTTACAAAATATAAAAATAAAATATATAGATATATTCCGAATATATAAATGCAAATTTACGGTTTTAGTTTTTTTATTTACACTAAAAATATAACTTAATTAATAAAATTAATTACATATGATTAAATAAAATATTCTCTTTAGATTTTAATGTTATTTATTATGGATAACACAAATAATCTATTAGCTTTATAGAATTTCATATATTATAAATACCTTTTTTATTAGATTATAAAAATATATCATTTGAAAATTTGTAGATTTATATGTCATAAAGGTATAAAATAAATATAGGATTAAAGAAAGTGGAGTGAGATTGCTTGGACAAGAGAAGTATGCCAATAGGTTTTTTTGATTCAGGGGTGGGTGGTCTTAGTGTAATGAAAGAGGCCATAAAAGTTATGCCTAATGAAAACTATATATATTTTGGAGATTCTAAAAATGCGCCATATGGAGTTAAAAGTGTAAAAGAAGTAAGGGATCTGACTTTTAGTGCAGTTGAATTTTTACTTAATAAGGGCGTAAAGGGAATCGCTATTGCTTGTAATACAGCAACAAGTGCAGCAGTAGCTGAGTTAAGAAGAGTTTATCCGGAGGTTCCATTAGTAGGAATAGAACCAGCTTTAAAACCAGCTGTAGAGTTAAATAAAGATGGAAATATATTAATTATGGCTACGCCTATGACATTAAAAGAATCCAAATTTAATAGATTAATGGAAAAATATAAGAATAGATCTAAAATAATTCCAGTACCTTGTGCGGGATTAATGGAGTATATAGAACAGGGGATTCTAGAAGGTGAAGAATTAGAAAGGTATTTATTTCAAAAAATAACTACATATAATAATGATGAGGATATTGCATCAATTGTTTTAGGATGCACACATTATCCTTTTGTAAAAAATACATTATTAAAGGTTGTAGGAGAAAATGTGTATATAATTGATGGTGGGTATGGAACTGCAAAGGAGTTAAAAAGAAGATTAAATGAAAAAAATCTTTTAACCAACTCATCTAAAAAAGGAACTATACAAATATTTAATTCTTCAGAGAAAAAAGAATGTATAGATTTAAGTAAAAGACTATTAGAAATAGAGTAATATAAGTATTAATGAGATATACAGATATGTGTGTCTCATTTTTTATAATAAAAAATAAATTTATTTGTTAAATCATTGACAAAAAATAAAGAAGTTGCTATATTATTATTAAAGAGAGAATTTTCTGAAAATTCAAAGGTGAAAATTTATTTGGGGGTTTTATTATGGATATAAAAGTAAAAGAAATTTTAGGGGAAAATATAGAAATAGAGGATGCAATTCTTTTAAGAGAAATAATAAGAAATAATTTAGATGTGGGAGTAACATTAGATTTTTCTGGATTTCAAAGAATACCATCAACATTTTTAAATGTATTATTTACTGATTTAATATATAAATTTGGAAGAGAGTATATTTTTAAACAAATTTATGTTAAAAATTTATCAAATTATAGCGATTATTCAAGAGTAGTATTAGGTACTACATTCCAATAAAGCATAGAGAAATCTATGCTTTTTTTGTTAAATAAGATATAATTACCATAAAGTAATAATTTATTGAATTCATATTATTAAATATGATAATAATAATTAATAAATGTTTTGAAAGGAGAATTTACTATGAAAAATCCAATAGTAACTATAAATATGGAAAATGGAGGAGTTATAAAAGCTGAATTATATCCAGAAGTAGCTCCAAATACAGTTAGAAATTTCATTGATTTAATAAATAGAGGATATTATGATGGAATAATATTTCACAGAGTAATCCCAGGCTTTATGATTCAAGGGGGATGTCCAGATGGAACAGGTATGGGTGGTCCTGGTTATAGCATAAAGGGAGAGTTTACAAGAAATAGATTTAAAAATGATTTAAAGCACACAAGAGGTGTTTTATCAATGGCTAGAACAATGATACCAGATTCAGCAGGAAGCCAATTCTTTATAATGGTTCAAGATTCACCACATCTAGATGGACAATATGCTTCATTTGGTAAGGTTATAGAAGGTATGGAAATAGCTGATGAAATAGTTAATACTAAGAGGGATTATAATGATAAGCCATATGAAGATCAAAGAATCAAGAGTATGACAGTAGATACTTTTGGCGAAAAATATGAAGAGCCAGAAATAATTGAAGATTAATTTAGGAGTGAAATAAATGCTTGATAATAATAAGTGTATCTTAGTTTATAGACTTCCAGAGAACGAACTTAAAGCACTTAAGGAAGAAAATATTAAAGTAATAGAAATAAAACCTGAAATGGTAGAGATGAAAATAAAAGATATACTAGATGGATTAAAATTTCAAACCATTAACGAAAGTCCAATTAAGGAGAAGGTTATTTTATTTAATAACTTCACAGACATAGAATTACAAGCACTAATTAAAAATTTAAGAAAAAACATAAAGGGTGGGATTTTAGCAGTTGTTACTCCTACATCTAGCGAATGGAGTTTCAATTATTTAATTGAACATCTAGTGGAAGAAAGAGAATGGTATTTAAAACAGCAGAAGGGAAGATAATATTGTGAGTAGAGTCGGGGAGAAAATTAAGGAAGCAAGACTTAAAAGCGGAATAACTCAAAAGGCTTTAGCTAAGAAATTAGGTGTTGCAGAAAAATATATTAATGAAGTTGAACTAGGAAGAAAGGTTGCACAAGAGTCATTTATTGATAAGGCGGCTAAAATATTAAAAGCAGATTTAAATGATATTAGTATGGTAGTTACCGATGAAGCACTAATGGAAGAAAGAAAGAACTTTGTAAGTAAGCAAGTAACTTCAAATAAATCTGCAAAGGTTAAAAACGAACAAGATGAGGTATGGACTAGTGCTTTTTCATCAGTTCTTAAAAATGTTCCTATATTTGATTATGAATTAAAAAAACAAAAGGGCTTTAAGGAATTACCTATACATTCAAATAAAGTTGAAGGATTTCCTCAAGATAAAGTATTTTATATAGAAGTACAGAATGATGAAATGTCAGGATTTAGAATGTTAAAAGGTGATTTAGTGTTTGGGCATTTAGTTAAGGAAGGTACTAATAATGGAATTTTCCTTGTTAAATATAAGGATAAAACAGCTATAAGACAAATGAAAAGTTTAGGAAACTCTAAAATACTGCTTGTAAGTAATGGAGGAAGTTTATTAACTGAAACTATGGAGCTTAAAGAAGTAGAGATAATTGCAAAATTAGAAAGAATAGAAATAAATTTATAAAAAATAGCTTTAATAAAAATAAGTACTGATTTAAAAGGTCAGTACTTATTTTTATTAAAGCTTAAAATTTACAAGATAGAATACTCAATTTTAACAATTTATACATATACTAATAACTAAAGTAATATGTGAGGTGGTTAAAATAGAAAATATGACTAGTAATAAATTCGATGGTGAATTAGGGCTTGTTCAAAATTTTCCAAAATTAATTTTAAATAAATTAGGAATAAATCAAGGTGCCTTAAATCAATCAGGAAATATAGAAGTTATTATTATTTCTGGGGATAATGTGGATAATATTACGGAATTTGTGGATAACTTAGGCGGGAAATATGAAAACCTAGGATATAATTTTGGTATAGTTAACATTCCTATTAATAAAATACAACAATTAGCGGCAAATACATCTATACAATATATAGAATTACCCAAAAGTTTATATACAACAGATATAAATAGTAATAGAGCAGCTTGTGTTGATGTAGCTAGGAGAACTTTTGGAATTGAAGGTGAAGGAGTATTAATAGGATTTATTGACTCAGGGATAGACTATACGCACTATGCTTTTAGAAATGAAGATGGAACAACTAGAATTGAATATATATATGACATAAGTGAAGGGGGAAAGATTTATAACAAAGATATGATTAATGAAGCTTTAAAGTCTTCAGATCCATATTCAATTGTAAGTTCATATGATGTATCAGAGCATGGAACACATGTTGCTGGAATAGCATGTGCAGGTGGGAGAATAAATCCCGATTTTTATGGGGTTGCACCAAGAAGTTCAATAGCAATGGTAAAGTGCACAAGGGGAAAATTTGCACTAAGTACAAATATAATGAGGGGGCTTAAATTTTTAATTGATAAAAGTAAAGAGTTAAAAATGCCATTGTCTGTAAACATAAGTTTAAGTACTAATGATGGAGCACATAATGGTACAAGTCTATTAGAAAAATATATTTCTACAGTTGCGACTTTAGAGCAAATAACAATATCAATAGCAGCAGGAAATGAAGGGGAAGCTTCACATCATATTGGTGGAGAATTGTTGAGAGAACAAAAGGTATCATTGAATGTTTCAGGAGATGAGAATGGAATAATAATAAATTTATATAAGGATTTATTACCAGAAATAACCCTTAGAATAATTAGTCCAACAGGAGTAAGTAGTGGGGATATTGATATTAGAGAGGGATATAAAGAAGGAAATATAGGAGTAGATAAGTATCAAATATACTCAACTGGTGCAAAACCATTTGATATAAATGGAGAGGTTGTAATATCTTTAAGTTCAAATAATAAATATATTTCATCAGGACAATGGGATATTATATTGATTGTTACTAATAAATATACAGGTTTATTTAATATGTGGTTGCCAATATCTGAAGGGTTAAATACAAAAACTAAATTTTTACAACCAACGGTTTTAAATACATTAGGGATACCTGCTACGGTTTTTAATATCATATCTGTAGGATGTTATAATTATAATACTAACAATATTTCCCCTTTTAGTGGTAGAGGAAAGCCAGTAATATTTGAAACTCCTAAGCCAGATTTAGTTGCACCAGGAGTAGAGGTAATATCAGCAGCTCCCAATAATAGTTTTGACTCTAAAACTGGAACATCAATGGCAACTCCTCATGTAGCTGGAATTGCAGCATTGCTTATGGAATGGGGAATAATAAGAGGAAATGATCCTTATCTTTATGGGGAAAGATTAAAATATCACTTAATAAAGGGAGCAAAAAGAAGTAGAACAGATATTAAATATCCAGATCCAAGTTGGGGCTATGGGGAAATATGTTTATATAATACATTAGAAGAAATTATAAGAACATTAGGAATAGCTACTAATATAAGAAGTAGAGAAGTTATAGATAAAGAGGCAATATTAAAAAATAAAAAAAATGGAATGAGATATATAAATCAAGATATTATTGATAAATATAAGGAATCAACGGAAAAGGTTGGGTTTATAGTTGAATATACGGATAATGAAAGTTTAAATGACATAAGCAAAATACAAGGTGCATCCGTTATTGACTTTAAAAATAATTTTGCAATAGTAAGGATACAGTTTAATAGGATTAATGAAGTTGAGCCTTATGTTAAGGAAATTATAACTATAGAAATACCAGTAATATATACATTATCAGAAATATCACCATTAGAAGCTATTGAAGGTGTTTCATTCCATAATAATTCATTTTTAAATCTTAGTGGAAAAGGTGTAGTTATAGGTATTTTAGATACGGGTATAGATTATTTAAATCAAGAGTTTATAAGAGAGGATGACACAAGTAGAGTAATAAGTATATGGGATCAAAGTATAAATGGAGAAGCTAATGTAGATGGAGTTGATTTCGGAAAAGAGTATAGTAATGAGGAGATAAATAAAGCTATAAAATTAAAAAAAACTGGTGGAGATCCGTATACTATAGTTCCATCAAAGGATGAAATTGGTCATGGAACTATGATTGCAGGATTAGCAGGAGCAAATGGTAAAAATCCTAATTTAATTGGAGTAGCACCAGATTGTGATCTTGCAATTGTTAAGTTAAAGGAAGCTCCAGAAGTTATTTTAGATTATGCAGGAGTAACAAAAATTGGGAAGGGAAGATATACAACAGTAGATGTATTGTTAGGACTTAGATATTTATCGCGATTAATAAAAAAAATAAAAAAACCTATGGTTATATTGTTACCATTATCAACTAATATAGGAGGCCATGATGGATCTTCTGTAATAGAAGTTTATATAGATGAGATTAGTAAACAATTAGGTATTGTATGTGTTACTGGGGTTGGAAATCAAGGAGATACAGATACCCATACAGAAGGTAAATTAGAAATAACAGGAGAGGCTAAAAGCTTAGAGTTAAAGGTAGGAAAAGGCCAAAAAAATATTAACTTTCAAATATTTATAGCTCAGCCAGATAGGGTTTCAATAGGAGTAGTATCTCCATCAGGAGAAGTTATAGAACGAATACCTATTAGACTTGGAAAAGTAGAGAATGTAAAGTTTTTATATGAGAAAACCAATATAAGAATATCATATGTTTATCCAGATATTATTACTGGAGATGAAGTAATAAATATAGAATGTCGTGATTTAAAAGAGGGAATTTGGAAATTTATATTATATGGTGATCATATAGTTGATGGACGATATTGGAGTTGGTTGCCACAAAGAAGTTTGATTGATAGTGAAACTAAATTTTTAAATCCAAGCCAGTATACTACATTAGGAATTCCATCAACATCTAATACAGGAATAGCTGCTGCTTTTTATAATCAAAATAATAATTCAACAGTTGGACAATCAGGAAGAGGATTTACAAGGGATAATAGAGTAAAGCCTGATATAGCAGCTGGTGGGATAAATGCATTAGTTATTAAACCTGGTGGGGGAACAGCAGTTGCAAGTGGTTCATCTGTAGCAACTGCTATTTTAGCGGGTTGCTGTGCATTAATATTACAATGGGGAATGATAGATAAAAATGATGAATCTTTATATGCTACAAAGATTAGAACTTATATAATTGGTGGAGCAAGAATGAGAGCTGGTGATAGATATCCAAATAAGGAGTGGGGATATGGAATTCTAGATATTAAAGGGGTATTTGATGCAATAAGAGGTTCTTTATTTAGAAATAAGGAAAATAGTTTATATGATGAGTTTGAGTTTAATGGATTATTTATAAGAAAGCCAACTGATTTATAATAAGAACATTATTATATATAGATGCATATAATAATTGGAGGAAAAATATAAAAGGAGTAAGTTATGGCTGAAAAAGGTCGTCTAAAAATTCAATGTTTTAGTGGAGATACCTATATACCAATAGATGGAGCTAAAGTAGTAATTAAACCATCAGTAGGTCAAGAAGGAGGTCGTCAAGAAATAACACTAAATACTAATTCGATGGGGGAATCTCAAACAATCGAATTAGATGCACCTCCACTTGAGTATTCTCAAGAGCCAATAGGAAAAGTTCCATATAGTTTATATGATTTAAGTATTGAGAGAGATGGATTTGAAAGTTTAATTATAAATAAGTGTCAAGTTTTCCCCGATGAAACAGCAATTCAAACATGCAACTTAGCAGAAATAATAAATAGAAGCTTTAGAGCAGAAGTTATAGATATCAATCCAAATGTTCTAAATGGAAACTATCCAGAAAAAATACCAGAAGAGGTTGATAAACCATTACCACCACCAACAAGTGGTGTTGTTTTACCAAAACCAGTAGTGCCAGAGTTTATAGTAGTTCATGCAGGTGGACCTAATAATACATCAGCACCGAATTATAAGGTGCTATATAAAGACTATGTAAAAAATGTAGCTTCATGTGAAATATATTCTACTTGGTCAGAAAATACAATTAGAGCAAATGTATATGCAATTATTTCATTTACATTAAATAGAATTTATACAGAATGGTATAGGGGAAAAGGAAAAAACTTTAATATAACTAATTCTACTGCATATGATCATGCTTTTAACTATGGAAGAAATATATTTGAAAGTATTAGTGCTGTCGTAGATGATATTTTCTCAACTTATGTAAGGCGTATAGGTAGAAAGCAACCATTATTAACTCAATATTGTGATGGTAAAAATGTATCATGTCCAGAGTGGATGACCCAATGGGGAAGTAAATATTTAGGAGATCAAGGAAAAACCCCATATGAAATATTAACTCATTTTTATGGAAGTGATATAGAATTAGTTACAGCGGAGGAAGTTAAAGGTTCACCTAAATCATATCCAGGTTATGATTTGGTATTAGGATCTACAGGAAATGAAGTTAAAGTTGTACAGGAGTATTTAAATAGAATAGCTAAAAATTATCCTTTAATTCCAAAGAGTGCATTAGATGGAATTTATGGGCCAAGAACTCAAGAAGCTGTTAAAGTATTCCAAGGAGTGTTTAATCTTCCTCAAACAGGAATAGTTGATTATGCTACTTGGTATAAAATATCAGATGTTTATGTAGGGGTTACAAGAATAGCAGAATTAAGAGGTAACTTAAGAAGTGTAGATAGAATATTTATACCACCTAGGTCATTTGACAATTACTATGATGTTAGTGTTCCAAAATTTAATTATTTAGATGATTTATAAAAATAGCAAATATAAAAGATAGAGTTTATTAGTATATTACTAAAATTCTATCTTTTTATATTTTAAAAATAATTTAATATAATAATAATAAATATTAAAACTATTAACAAAAAATTTAAAAGTATGTTATAATAAATTTACAGGAAGAAATATCTTAATTTTACTTAAATTAACAAAACTAGTTTTAAATATTTAAATAAAGGAGAGATTTTATGAATGCAAAAAAAATAATAGCTATTGCTATTGCAGGAACAATCATTTCGAGCTTAGGAGGTGAAACTGTAATAAGAGCAATTAATCTTGATGAAAACTTAAGTACACAGATATCATTGACTCAGGGAAATAATAACTTAGAAGAAACAAAAAATATAGCTGGTTACGGGAATATAAGAATAACTGAAGAAGAAAAATTTGATATTAGCAAAGATGTCAATAGCTTAAAAGGTTTAAATGAAGGAACTATAATAATAAGATTTAAGAACAATGGAAAAGGTTTACAAACATTATTGGGAATAAGTAACAATAAAACTAACAATGGTTATTTTTCGTTTTATGTAAACGATTCAAGGATTGGTTTTGAACTTAGAAACCAAGTTAAAGAAGGAAATACTAGCACTGGTACTGAAAATATAGCACATGAATATGCAGATGTTTTACTTAATGAGGGTATTAATACTGTTGCACTAAAGGTTATAAGGGGAGTAGGCTATAAGTTATATTATAATGGAACACTAGTTAAAGACAAGAAGGATAGTAATGCAAAATTTATATCAGATATTAATGGAGTAAATAGTGCTTTTATTGGAAAGGCTGATAGATTTACGGGAAATGAATATTTATTTAAAGGTGATATAGATTTTTTAAATGTATATTCTGAACCATTATCTGATGATTATATTTTAAAAATAACAGGAGAAACAAACAAGCCAAAAGATGGAGATGTATTACCAGAAGGAGTAATCAAAACGGAGCCACAAAATATATTCTATCCAGGATTTTTAGGGTCAGGTAATTATAGGATACCAGCGCTATATACAACAAAGAATGGAACAGTTTTAGCAACTATAGATGCCAGAAAAGGTGGTGGACATGATTCACCTAATAATATAGATACGGCTATAAGAAGAAGTGAGGATGGTGGAAAGACATGGGGAGAAGGCAGAATACTATTAGATTATCCAGATGCAGCTTCTGCTATTGATACTAGTCTATTACAAGATAGTGAAACTGGGGAGATATTTTTAATAGTAACTCATTTTCCAAATGGATATGGAACATGGCAAGCAAAGCAAGGGTCAGGATATAAAACAATAGAGGATAAAAGATATCATATATTGAATGATTCTTACGGAAATGAATATACAGTAAGAGATGGCGGAGTAGTATATAATTCAAAAGGAGAAGCTACAAATTATTTAGTAGATAAAAATGAGAATCTTATAGAAAATGGAATAAATTTAGGAAATATAAAAGGGAAGGATGCTCCCTTAAAAGCTTTTGGAACAAGTTATATAAGTATGATTTCAAGTAAAGATGATGGAAAGACGTGGAGTAAGCCTATTGATTTAAATAAGGAAACAAAACAAGATTGGATGAAGTTTATGGGAACAGGACCAGGTAGGGGGATACAAATAAAAAATGGAAATCACAAAGGAAGATTAGTATTCCCTATTTATTATACCAACGTAAACTCAAAGCAATCTAGTGCAGTTATATATAGTGATAACCACGGAAAGAGTTGGAATCTAAGTGAATCACCTAATGATGGAAGAAACGTAGGTAATGGAAATATATTAAATTCACAAACTATTACTAATTCAAGTTATGAATTAACAGAATCACAAGTTGTAGAAATGCCTAATGGACAATTAAAGTTATTTATGAGGAGTCCAGGTGTTAACTTTGTTAAGGTTGCAACAAGTTTTGATGGAGGAGCGACTTGGGATGAAGTGGTAGAAGAATATAAGGATTTAAGAGAGCCATATTGTCAATTAAGTGTTATAAATTATAATCAAAAGGTAGATGGAAAAGATGCTATAATTTTCTCCAATCCAGATGCTAATAGTAGATCAAATGGAACTGTAAAAATAGGGCTTATTACAGAAAGTGGTGCATATAAAAATGGACAACCTAAATATAGTATTGATTGGAAATATAAAAAATTGGTTAAGCCAGGATATTTTGCATATTCATGCTTAACAGAACTATCTAACGGTAACATAGGATTATTTTATGAAGGTACAGATACAAAGGAAATGTCTTATATTGAAATGAATCAAGAATATATAAAGTATAATCCAGAGGAAAATGCTTCAGCGGCTAAGGTTGAATCAGTAAAATTAACTAATAAGGATAATATGTATCTTCCAGGTGATGATATAAACCTTGAAATAAGTTTTGATCAAGTGGTAAGTATTATGGGAGATAGAAGCGTAAATTTAAGTATAGGGAATACTATGGTGAATTTAACTTTAATTCAAAATGATAATTCTAAAAATTTTATATTTAAAGGTAAAATTCCTACTGATTTAGCAAGTGGAAATTACGATATTGTATTAAACTCTAATCCTAATATTGAAATAACAAATATTTACAATAAAACTTTAATACTTTCAGAACATAGAAAATTAGACACAGGTATAACTATTAGATAAAGAAATAAAAAAATCCATGATTATAGTGAGAATTTCTTAGTAATCATGGATTTTTTTGCTTTAGTAATATAATAAAATATCCTTTCATAACAAAAATGCAAATTGTAAACAAACAGTTAATTTTTTTGCTTGATATAAACGAAAGTTGGTATATAATTAGACTTGATATAAGAAAATTATGGGAGGAAAGCAATGAAAGGTACTGTAGTATCTACATGGATAAGAACATGTAGAAATTTATACGGAGATAAAGTAGTAAATGAATGTCTTAGATCAGTGGAATGGTCTGAAAATATAGTTTTTACACCTCTTGAGGATGTAAATGATGATAAAATTTTTAAGTTTATAAAAAATATTTCAAATAAAATTGGTATAAGTAATTCAGAACTATGGAGGATAATAGGTGAGAATAATATAAAAGCTTTTTCAGAGGATTATCCTGTATTTTTTAGAAATGTTAATTTATTTAGATTTTTAAATTCATTAAATTTTGTACATGCTATAATAGTGAAAAAAATAAAGGGTGCTAAACCGCCAAAGCTTATGATAGAACCTATATCAGAAAATACGATATATTTTACTTATAGATCAGATAGGGAGTTGTTTGATTATTTTTTAGGCTTAGTAAATGGTAGTGCAAAGCATTTTAAAGAAGAAATAAAAATTTTAGAAGTTCTTAAGGGTAAGGGAGAGTTAAAAGTAAAGATAGAATTTAGCAATAAGATTCATAAGAAGAAACATTATAGATTTAGCAAAATGTTATCTGTTATTGGAGTAAGGAGTATAGCTATAAAAACTGCTATACCAACTACATTTGTTATGACTATTGTAGGAATAATATTATCAGGATTAACTAAAGGGTTAATAATAGGTGGAGTAACAGCTGTAATAACTTATATAATATCATCATTGTTAATAAAACCATTAAAAGATATAAGTGAAACCCTTAAAAATGAACAAGATATAGAGAATATAGATAAAATTATTTCTACAAATGATAGCTTCCAAGAAATATATTCGGGTATTTCTACTCTTAAAGAAAACATAAGAAAAGATGTAACGTCATCTAAACTTGCCATAAATGAAATAGCTGTCTTTACACAGGCTATGTATAATATAACGGAAAGAATGAAGAGAACAACTGAAGAGATAGCAAGGTATTCTGAACAAGTATCGAAGTTAGCTAATAAGCAAGAAGAAAGTACTGAAAACTTAGTATCAAAAACAAATGATAATATTATAGCATTACAAAAACTTGTTAACTCAGAGGATAATAATAAAAAGGAACTTCAAAAATCAGTAGAAAAGATAAATGAGAGTTATAATAATCTTGATAATTCTAGTAATGCTATAAAAGAATCATTAAAGTCATTTATGCAAGTTAAAGATAGAGGAAGTAGTCTTCAAAGTAAAGCAAATGATATTACCCAAATAGTCTCATTAGTTTCAGGAATAGCAGATCAAACTAATTTATTAGCATTGAATGCTTCTATAGAAGCAGCTAGAGCTGGGGATCAAGGAAAGGGATTTGCAGTTGTTGCAGAGGAAGTAAGAAAATTAGCTGAACAATCCCAACAGGCTGTACAAGATATTAATAGTAATCTTTTATTCTTTGCAGAAGAAATAAATATATTAGTTAACAGTATAGATAATCAATATACAATATTAGAAAGTGAAACTAAAAATTTAGAAAAAGTAAGAGAAATAAGCTATGAAGCAAACACTTCTATTAGTGTAGTCTCAGATGAAACTAATAAGTCTATTAAGCATTTAAATAGTGAGGTTGATTCGGTTAAAGAGATGTTTAGAACTATTGATGCATTAGCTGAGATAGCTGTGGAAAATGCAGCATCATCACAACAAGTTAATCAAAATATAGAGGAATTTACAGAAAGTATTCAAGAGATGATCGAAACACTTATAAAGGTTAAGAGTATTGGAGAAAACTTTATGAGTGAAGATAATTAATAATAAATAATATAAAAAATCCCTTTGCAAAATTAAGCAAAGGGATTTTTTGTTAGACAAATAAAAGGAATGATATACTTTACAATTTATAATTATTTTAATTCAGATTTATGTTTATAATAAAAGTAAATAGTTTGTCCTATAAAAAGAAGACTTAGTAAACCAAACAAAGGATATAGAGATCCTATTAATTTAGAAAAGCCTATTCTAGAAACAGGTAAGGCAATTGCCAATACTATAAATATTCCTTTTTTAAAGCCAATTTTAAAAGTTTGTTCTAAAGTTTTACTAATTGAATAGACGTCAGATACTTCGGTAGAAAACATTTCAAGCCAAATTACTACTAATAAAAGTGCTTGCATTACACTACCAAATCTTTGAGCAACAAATAGCAATGGTATTTCATATTCAAAAATATAAGGTTGATTTATCATAAGTAAGAAGTTTATTGCAAAACTTAAAGCAGCTAATCCAATAGCTCCTATAGCAACACCAAAAACCATTGTCTTTGGCTTTCTAATTTGATTACTTAAAGGAACTAATACACCTAGACAACACAATATATTGTAGCCAGAATATAAAATTGTAGAAGAGGTTATTCCAGTTTTTTTAGGTTCAAATTGAGTTAAAAAACTCCAGGAAACCATATCCTTACAGAATAAAAAATAGAGTAGTGTTATTGTTGTTATTGTAATAACCAAAGTAGGAACAATAAAGGAATTTACTTCTATAAGACCATCGGTATCTCTAAGAAGAAAAAATATAGCAATGACTATCATAATTAAAGACCCTACTATTTTAGGTATTCCAAAAAATTGATTGATTAATGCACCGCTTCCGGCTAATATTATTGAAGCGCTAGATATTAAATATAAAGTAGTTATTCCTCCAGTAATTTTTCCTAAAAAATTAGGACTAACTACCTTTATAACATCACTGTAAGAGTTAAGTCTATACTTAATACTTATTTTGGAAACTATACAGCCCATAATTATATAGAAAATTCCACAAAATATAATTCCTAAAAAGCTTAAAACTCCATAAGATGTGAAAAATTCTTTGATTTCTTGTCCAGATGCCAGTCCAGCACCAACAACTGTTCCGATGAAAACAACTGCAATTTGAAAAATCTTTTTAAATTCTTTCTGCATATTATATCCTCCTATTTTATCTCTAATAACAAATATATAGCTTTATAAATACTTTTATTCTTTAAATATGAATAAGGTAACTATTCTAAGGAAAAATAACTTTAAGGTATAAGCTAAATTTTAATATTTTAATTACAAATAGGAGGGAGTTTAAGTTGAAGGTAAGTAAAAAGGTTGGATTTGTATCATTAATAATACTTTCATTATATATTTGTGTAAGTTGTGCTAATAGTAGTAAAGAGAAAGTTGAGGGTGATATATTTAATCCGAGAAAAGCTATAGAAGTATCACAAAACTATCTTAAATATATAAAAGGTGGAAATATTAATGATGCAAATAAATTATGTACAGAAGAGTTATTAAGTAAGAATACAATTATAGGTACAGGAACATCTAATGTAGTCTCTTACAATATAGATAATATAATAGAATCATCAAACTCAGCATATGTACTTTATAATGTCATAAGAAGCTCAGAAGATAATCCTAAATGCGATTTAGACAATTTTGCTATAAAAGTCTCTAAGGAATCAGGAGATTATAAGATTTCAGAAGTTAAGGCAGTAAATAAAAAGCAAGTTTTTGTAAAAGACGGTTCTTTACGAATGATAGGAGAAAATGGAGGGTCAAGTGAACTTATAATAAGGCTTAGTAATATGCCAAAGGATATATATCCAAGAGAAAATAAAGTAATGCTTTATAAAGAAGAGACACCAAATAACTCCTTTGGACCAATAGCAATAGGATATAAAGGAGAAAGAGTTGCTATATCAACATTAGAGAACAATAAGACTTTTATAGCAGTTGCTTTTCTGGAAGAAAGTAGAGCTGTAATAGGAGAAGCAAATAAAGAAGGTACTTCATCAAATGGAGATAATGCTCAAAATTTACAGGAAGGTATGGAAAAAGCAATTGCTAAAAAGGTAATTCCAATTGATATTTTAGAAGATATAAATGTTAAAAATATAATTTTTTCTCAAGAAGAAAAAGAGATTATAGTTGAATATAATGAAAAATCCGGAGTTAATAGAATAAAGGTATATAAGGCAGATGACGGTGAAGTTGTAGATATGGGGATAGATAATATGTTTCCTAAAGATCAATATAATATTAAAGTAAATCAGCTAGATAAAAATTCAATTATTATAAATGTGTCTGCTAAGGAAAATTTAACATCAGTAGATAAAAGTAAGCTTGGGGAATATAAAGCAGATATGGAAAAGTTACAAGTTACCAAAATATAAAATTATTTAAATACTTAACATATTAAAATATTGTAGTAAAATATAAAGTACAGCTAATATTAGCTGTACTTTATTTTAGCTTTTAATAGCTTTTTTTAAATGGAGGACATTATGAAAGAATGGAATGGAAAAAGATATCATAGTTTAAACTATTATCTTAGAAATAAATTTAATGAAAAAGTATTTAAAATTTCTTTAGATGGAGGATTCACATGCCCTAATAGAGATGGAAAGGCAGGAAAAGGTGGCTGTACATTTTGTAGTGCTAGAGGGTCAGGAGATTATGCAGGAAGTAGGATTTTATCTATTACTAAGCAATTTGATGATAGAAAAGAAATGATGGAGAAAAAGTGGAAAAATGGAAAGTGTATAGCGTATTTTCAAGCGTATACAAATACTTATGCTCCTGTAGAAGTGTTAAGACAAAAGTATGAAGAAGCATTAGCACAAGAAAATGTAGTTGCAATTTCAATAGCTACTAGACCGGATTGCATAGATGATGATGTTTTAGATTTTCTAGAAGAGTTAAATAAAAAAACATATTTAATGGTTGAATTGGGACTTCAAACTATAAATGATGAAAGTGCAAGAAACTTTAATAGAGGATATGATTTTGAAGTATTTGATAATACATTAAAAAGATTACTTGAAAGAAATATTGAAGTTGTAGTTCACACTATATTTGGACTTCCTAAAGAAACAAAGGAAGATATGCTTAAGACTGTTGAATATGTTGCACATTGTGGTGCTCAAGGGATTAAGTTTCATTTATTACATTTAATGAAGGGAACTAAGATGGTTGAACAATATGAATCAGGAGAATTAAAACTATTATCTCAAGAAGATTATATTGATTTAATATGTAAGTCTGTTGCTATGATACCGGAAAAAATGGTTGTACATAGACTAACAGGGGATGCACCAAGGGATTTACTAATTGGACCAATGTGGAGTCTAAAAAAATGGGAAGTATTAAATGCTATAGATAAAGCTTTAGAAGATAATAATATATGGCAAGGTAAAGAGTTTAAAAATTAATAATAAATATAAATTTAATATGAGCAAATGAGGGGGAATTAAATTGAAACTAGATTTGATAATATCAGCAGATCATATTAAAAAGGAATATATTAAGGGAAAAGTTGTCGTTGTTATAGATATGCTTAGAGCAACATCAGTAATTACAACAGCATTAGCAAACGGAGCTAAAAGAGTTATACCATTATTAACGGTAGAGGAAGCTTTTGAAGTTAAAAACAAGTTAGAAGCTAAAGGTGAAAAAGTTTTACTTGGTGGTGAAAGAAGGGCTTTAAAAATAGAAGGCTTTGATTTCACAAATTCTCCATTAGAATATATAAGAGAAGAGATTAGTGAAAAGACAGTTGTATTAACTACAACTAATGGCACTAGGGCAATAACATTGAGTTTAGATGCTGAACATATTCTAATAGGATCCATGTTAAATGCTAAAGCTATAGTAGATGCTATTAAAAAACTAAAAAAGGATGTAGTATTTATAAATGCAGGAACAAATGGAGAGTTTTCTATGGATGACTTTATTTGTGCTGGATATATGATATCTTTATTAACTAATAATGTAATGCATGATTTAACCGATATAGCAATGACTGCTAAAATTATATATGAGTCAAATAATAACATTATTGATTATATAGTTAATGCAAGGCACTACAATGTTTTAAAAGCATTAGAGTTAGAAGGAGATTTAGAATATTGTTGTAAAAAGGATATTATAGATATAGTTCCAATATATGATAAAGAAAAGAAATATATTGGAATTTAAATAAAAAATCATTTCAAGTTTGCTAATTAGTAAACCTGAAATGATTTTTTTTGTTCTTTGAAAAAATTTCTAAATATTTATAATAATAAATGTTGACAAAAAGAGAAATAAGGGATATTATAATGGTAATGATAATCAGTATCATTTAAAAGAAGTTTAGAACTTAGGAGGTAAATGATGGAAGAGAAACAAAAAGAATTTTACACTATCTTGAATACATTAAATGATAATGAATATATGAAAATATATTTAATATATAGTCTATCCCCAGTTATAGCTGGTTTCAAACCATCATCTACTATAAACTTCAAAAGAGAATATAGAAATTTGTATTTTAACTGGAATGAATATGGAAAATCATTCATTAAAGAGCTGGGGTTAGACTATATCTCCCTAAGAGAAGAAGATGACTATGTAGTAGTTCTTATTTATAGGAGTGATACATTAGAAAAACATCTAAGGGAACAAAATAATCTGAAGTTTCTTAGTAAATTAGAGTATGATGAAAATGATTCAGTAGAAGCATGGTTATCAACTTTGAAAAAAAGATATGAGTTATATCATTGTCCACATGAATTAGGAGTGTTTTTAGGAATTCCAATAGAAGATGTTATAGATTTTATGGAATGTAGTAGTAAAAAGTGTCTTATGTGTGGATATTGGAAGGTTTATAATGATTATTATAAAGCACAAGAGATATTTAATACTTACGATAAAAGTAAGGAGTATGTAGTTAATAATGTACTAGAAGGAAGAAGTATTCTTTCTCTAGTTCAATCTATACAAACAAATTTTTTCAATCATCAATATTGTATTTGACCCTTAAAAGGATTATTGATTCCCTGTCAATAATTCTTTTTTTCTGTTATTATAGTAAAAAATATAGGTTAAGGGGAGCTTGGAGTTAATCAAATGAAAATAATTATCAATTATTTTTATAAAAAGTATTGACATATGGGGTAAATATAGGTAATATATAAACATAGATGATAACCGATATCAATTGGTTTGTGTAATCAATAAAAACGAATTACTCTTGAACTATTGATTTGGTACCAATAAAAACCTCCACATTTTTTATTGGTATACATAAACAAACAAATTTTGAATCCTAAAAGAATTTATTTCATAAAAAAGATGATTACCTGATAGTAATCATCTTTTTTATTTTATGGTATATTAAATGAAAAATAATCCATTTTACTATTATGTTGGGGGTTTTTATAATAAAATCAAGTATATCAAATGTTTTGTCAAAAATAACACAATATTCAATTATTGGAATGTAACTCATATTTTGTTATTGAGGGATACGTGTTAAGCTATTAACACAGATGACCTAAAGAAATCTGAAGGGGGAATGGAATATGATACAAGCTAAGATAATAAAATTATTAGCTTCTATAGGATTAGTTTTATGTGTAGGAGTTTCAGGAAGTTATGGAATTTCTAAAATTAAAAATCCTGTAGATAATGGAAAAGTAGTCCAAGAAGAGAGTAAGGTTAAATCTAAGGAATCTGATTTAGCAAAGGTTGAAAAGCCTCAAGAAAGTAAGGACACAGAGGCTAAAACTGAAAATTTAGAAAAGAAATCTATAGACAGTAATACTAGCACCAATATTAAAATTGAAGAAAATAGGTCAGATGTTAATAATGGACAAGCTAGTAACGGTAATACTACAGAAAAACAAAGTGATGACACAGTAGTAAACAATTCTGGAGATAATACTTCTAAACCTAATAACTATATGGAAAGTCAAAATACTCAGCAACCTGAGGCGAAAAATAATTCAGAAGCTAGTTCAGATAGTTATGTAGCTGAAATAGAACAAATAATATTTCAAAAGGTAAACCAAGAAAGAGCTGCAGCAGGCTTATCTGCATTAAGCTATAATGGAACTATGGAACACTATGCAAGGATTAAGTCTAAGGATATGGGTGATAGAGGATACTTTGATCACGCTAACCCAGAAGGACAAATGATAACAGCTCAAATGAAAGCCGATGGGGTTTCATATAGTGCTTGGGGTGAAAACATAGCCTACATACAAGGTGTTAATGGAAATGCTAATTTAGCAAATCAATTTATGACTAATTGGATGAATTCACCAGGGCATAGAGCAAATATACTTTCAGGTAATTTTTCTAGTATTGGAGTAGGTGTTTATAAAGTAGGAAATACTTACTATGCAACACAAGAATTTTATAGATAATTAATATAGTGTAGCAAAAAAACTTGAGATTTAACATAATCTCAAGTTTTTTTTATTTAGGGAATGATATTAATTTGCTATTGAAAATGATTATCAAGTATGTTAAAGTAAAAAAGTAGTTTACATGCGAATTAATTTGAGAGGTGATTTTTATGATGATTAATAAGAGATTAATAAATTTATGTAGTGAGTCGCAAAAATATATTAAATTAACAGTTTTAGTAAATTGGATATCTATTATATGTAATATATTTACTATTTTAATTGTTGGAGAAATTATAAATGGACTTATAAATATTAATAGAGTAGATGGTATAACATCTCCATCAAGAGTAGTTTTTCAAAGTTTTGGAAAGGAATTTATTTTTATAGCAGTATTACTTTTAATAAGATTTATATCAAATTTAGCATATGGACATTTTTCACATAAATCTTCAGCTATGGTTAAAGTAAAATTAAGGGATATGATTTATGATAAACTTTTAAAGCTTGGTTTAAATTATAATGAGGTTTCGTCAACATCTTCGATAGTACAAGCTGCCATTGAAGGAGTAGAAGCATTAGAAATTTATTTTGGAAGGTACTTACCGCAGTTATTTTATTCTTTATTAGCGCCTATAACATTATTTATAGTGCTATCATTTATATCCTTAAAAGCTGCAATAGTTTTTATTTTATGCGTACCATTAATTCCATTATCTATAATAGCAATAATGAAAATAGCAAAAAGAATTTTAAAAAATTATTGGCAAACATATTCTAATTTAGGGGATACTTTTTTAGACAATCTTCAAGGATTAACAACACTTAAGGTATTTAATATAGATGAGCAAAGACATAATAAAATGAATGAAGAAGCAGAGAATTTTAGGAAAGTAACTATGAAAGTGTTAAGTATGCAACTGAATTCAATAACAGTTATGGATTTGATAGCTTTTGGAGGAGCAGCACTTGGAAGTATAGTAGCATTATTTGAATTTAAAAATGGTGTAATAAATATTGGAGAAACATTAGTAATTATATTATTATCATCAGAATTCTTTATTCCTTTAAGATTACTTGGATCATTTTTCCATGTTGCTATGAATGGGATGGCAGCTTCAGATAAAATATTTAAGTTATTAGATAGTAAAGAAAGAGAAAACATAAAAGATAAGGAATTAGAAGAAGTTAACATTGATAATGATAATCAATATTTAGAGTCAATAGAAATACGAAATATTACTTTTAGCTATGATAATAAAAGAGATGTATTAAAGGATGTTTCAATTAATATACCTAAAAAATCCTTTGTTGCTATAGTTGGAGAAAGTGGTAGTGGGAAAAGTACAATAGCATCGCTTTTATTAAATAATCATGAAGTTAAAGAAGGGGAAATTTTATTAAAAGGAAAAAATATAAACTTTATGCAACGGGAAGATGTTTATGGGGAAATTTCTCTTATATCAACAAATAGTTATATCTTTAATGGAACAATCTTAGATAATTTATTAATAGGAAAAACTGATGCAACAAATTTTGAAATAGATAATGCTTTAAGAATATCTAATTTACGTGAGTTCATAGATTCATTAAATAATGGGTTAAATACAAATGTAGGGGAAGGTGGATCCCTTTTATCAGGTGGGCAAAAGCAAAGACTAGCATTAGCTAGAGCAATACTTGCAAATAGAGGGATAATGATATTTGATGAGGCAACTTCAAATATAGATATAGAAAGTGAAGAACTTATATGGAAGTCTATTAATATATTAGCTAAGGAAAAGACCATAATAGTAATTTCTCATAGATTAGCAAATGTAATAGAGGCTGATAATATTTATGTACTAAATAAGGGTGAAATAATAGAAAGTGGCAATCATATTAAACTTATGAATAATAAAAATAAGTATTTTAAAATGATTAAAGAACAGGAAAGTTTAGAAAGTAAGGGTGTGATGTAATGAATAGACAATCTGGTTTCAAGATAATGAAAAGACTTATAGTTGAATTAAAACCATTAACCCCTTTTATGTTTATAACTATATTTATGGGAGTGTTAGGTTTTTTGGCAGCTATATCAATAACAACATTTGGAGCAGTAGCTATAGGAAATATACTTAATATAGACATGGGAATTTCTTTTACATCAGCGTTAATATTAATGGGGATTATGGCTATTTTAAGAGGGCCTTTAAGATATGGAGAACAATTAGCAGGTCATTATATAGCCTTTAAAATATTAGTAATATTAAGAGATAAAATTTTTACTGTGCTTAGAAAGTTAGCACCTGCTAAATTAGAAAATAAAGAAAAAGGAAACTTAGTTTCTTTAGTAACTTCAGATATTGAGCTACTAGAAGTTTTCTATGCACATACAATAGCTCCAATAGCGATAGCTATAATAACAAATACAGTTATTACAGTAGTTCTTTTTAGTATTCATCCTTATTTCGGAATTTTTAGCGGGATATTCTTTTTAATAGTTGGTTTTTGTATTCCCTACTTTACATCAAAGCTTGGAAAAAATGCAGGGAGTGAATACAGGAAAGCTTTTGGAGAAGTGAATTCATATCTTTTAGATTCATTGAGAGGATTAAAGGAAATTTTAATATATAAAAATGGACAAGAAAGAGCTAGTAAAATTCATGAATTATCAGAAGAGTTAAATCAAAAACAGATTAAAATAAAGTTACATGAGGGAATAGTTAGAGCTACAACAGATTTAACAATAATGATAGCTATATTAACTACACTTTCAATAGGAAGCTATCTTAGCATATCAGGAAAGATATCCTTTGGAATGATGATAGTAGCAATAGTTTTAGTTGCATCATCCTTTGGACCAGTAGTTGCTTTAAGTAATTTATCAAATAATTTACTTCAAACATTTGCTTCAGCACAAAGATTATTTGATCTTTTAGATGAGAGTCCAGAGGTTGAAGAGGTAAATGGAGAAAACGTGTCGATAGATTTCAATATTAGCTATAAGGATGTATCTTTTGGATACAAAAATAGAGAAGAGATATTAAAAAATATTAATATAGATATTAAAAAGGGTGAAAAGGTAGCTATAATTGGAGAAAGTGGAACAGGAAAGAGTACATTTATAAAGTTATTAATGAGATTTTGGGATGTTACTAAAGGTAATATTGAAATTGGAGAAAATAATATTAAGAATTTATCAACTAATACATTAAGAAGTCATGAAGTGTTAATGAGTCAAGAAACATATTTATTTAACGACAGCATAGAAAATAATATAAAAATTGCTAATATTAATGCTTCAAGAGAAGAGGTTATAGAAGCGGCTAAAAAGGCTTCAATTCATGAATTTATATGTACTTTACCAAATGGATATAAGAGTAACGTAGGAGAACTTGGTTCAAACCTATCATCTGGAGAAAAGCAAAGAATTGGATTGGCAAGGGCATTCTTAAGTGATGCAGATATAATGATATTAGATGAACCTACAAGTAATTTAGATACTTTAAATGAAGGACAAATATTAAAATCTATAAGTGAATATTCAAAGGATAGAACAGTAATATTAATAACTCATAGAAAATCAACGGCAACAATATGCAATAAAATATTAATGGTTAAGGATAAAAGTCTAATAGAAATATAGAAAATATTATTTAATATAAGGAGGAAGATATGGGAAAAATTAAAAAAGTTTTATATGTAACAGTTGGATTAATAGCACTTGTTTTAGGTGCAATAGGAATAGCGTTGCCTATTTTACCTACAACACCATTTTTACTTCTAGCATCATTTTGTTTTGTAAAAGGGTCAAAAAGATTTGATGAGTGGTTTAGAGGAACTAAAATTTATAAAAAACATTTAGAAACTTTTGCCACTAATAGAGCTATGACAATGAAACAAAAAGTTACTATATTATTATTTGCAGATATTATGATAGCATTTCCTTTAGTAATAATAGATAATCTACATGTAAAGATTTTGTTAGCTTTAGTTATAATATTTAAGCTTTATTATTTTATATTTAAAGTAAGGACTATTAGCGAGAAAGAGAGACAAGCATTAAGAACAATAAAGTAGGTGTAAGTATGGGAAAGAGGATTGAAAAAGAAAAAGAGATTGTTCAATTAATGATTAGCTTATATTGTCAGAAAAAACATGGTAGTAAAAGAGGTACTTTATGTGAGGAATGTAATGAACTTTTAGAATATGCTCATAAAAGATTATCTTTTTGTAAGTTTGGAGACAATAAAAGTTCATGTAGTAAATGTAAGATACATTGTTATAAGAGGGATATGAAAGAAAAAATCAAAATAGTTATGAGATTTTCTGGACCAAGGCTTATAATATATAGACCGTGTGAATTTGTAAGACATATATTTAAATAAAAACCCATTAAAACCCATTAAAATAAATTTATTCTAATGGGTTTTAATATCTAAATTTTTATTATACAACTTGGAATATAAAGAATTTTAAATAATAAGATTCATCGGAGTTCCATAAGATTGGATGATCAGATGACTGAGTTCTGCACTCTATTTGTCTTAAAGTTCTATGAGCATCATGTGCAGCTTCAGCAACAGTCTTTTTCAATTGTTCCTCATTCATATAATGTGAGCAAGAACAAGTTGCAAAATATCCACCTGGTTTAACCATTTTTAATCCTCTAAGATTTATTTCTTTATAACCTCTTATAGCAGCATTAACTGTATTTCTTGATTTAGTAAATGCAGGAGGATCTAAAATAACAACATCAAATTGTTTACCTTCTCTTGACCAATCTCCAAGTACATCAAAGGCATTATGACATTCAAACTTAACTACATCTTGAAGACCGTTTAATTCTGCATTTCTAGTAGCACATTCAACAGCGTGTTTAGAAACATCTATACCTAAGACTGATTTAGCACCTGCGATACCAGCATTTAAAGCAAAAGAACCAGTGTGAGTAAAACAATCAAGTACATCTTTTCCTTTACAAATTTTATGCATTGCAGCTCTATTTTCTTTTTGGTCTAAGAAGAAACCTGTCTTTTGACCATTTTCTAAGTCCACTATGTACTTAACGCCATTTTCTACGATTTGTATATTAGTATCAAATTCTTCAGTTAAGAAACCTTTAGTTTGTTCTAAACCTTCAATTTCTCTAGTTTTTAAATCGCTTCGTTCATATACTCCTTTAGCACCATATTCATTTACTAATATCTTTACTATTGCATCTCTGTATTTATCCATTCCTAAAGTTGATATTTGAATTACATAATAATCCTCAAATTTATCTACTGTTAACCCTGGTAAGAAATCAGCTTCTCCAAATATAAACCTACAAGATGAAGTATCTATAACAGTTTTTCTATAATCCCAGGCTGCTGCGAATCTCTTTTTAAAGAACTCTTCGTCTATTTCTTCATCTATTTCTCTAGACATTATTCTTATAGTTATTTTACTACGATCATTAATGTAACCTTTTCCTATGAAAAAACCTTTATGATTATAAACCTCAACAATATCTCCATTTTCATAATCACCATCATATTCATTTATTTCATCAATATATATCCAAGGTCTCCCTTGTTCAGCTCTCTTATTTTTTCCTTTATGTAAATAGAATTTACTTGCCATTTATACTAGCTCCTTCCGTAATAATTCTTATAAGATTATAACATAATGAAATTTTAAAGCTAGAGAAAAGAGATATATAATAAAAAAACGTCTGCTTCCACAACAGACGTTTTTTGGGGAGATATAATCTATACTAATATGGTTTGGGGAAACCTTACTAGTAGTTATTTTTCCAGATGTTTATCAATCAAATTTTGGATTGTAGGGGTACATCTGTAGCCTCTGCATCCACCTGTACAAGCTCCAGTTATCTTAGAAACTTCTTCAACAGTATGAGCACCGGCTTTGATTGCATCTTTTATTTTGGATCTTGGTATTGCCTTGCAAGTGCAAACTTTTGTTAACTTATCAAGGACTTGTTCATTTAAATTATTTTCCATTTAGTCTTCCTCCTGTTATATATGAATTAAACTACGGAAAATAAAGGGGATAAAAAATAAATTTATGTTTATTCTTTATAAATACATTATATTAACGAACGAAAAGAAAGTCAATACTAATTGATAAAAATTATTAGTTAATTTATATTATTTTAAATCCAACTTTATTTTCACATATTATAAGTAATTATAGTTTTTTTATTCAATGTTTTACTTAAAACAGAAAAAATATTTAATTACTTTATAAAATTATATTATAAAAGAAAATTTCACAATAAAATATAGGTAAAATACTTTCATATTATAAATCTTTGTAGTAAAATTATTATTATAAATTGACAATAAATTTACAGTGATATATAATGAAAAAAATAATAAAGACTATGATTAGGAAAAGTACTTATGTAGATTTTTTCAGAGAGTGATTGGTTGGTGTGAAATCACAAAAGAACTTAAGGAAAATCACCTAGGAGTTAGAGGCTGAAAAGTTTAGACTTATTAAGCTTATCTCGTTATCCTGCGTTAAAGGATAGAGTATGATGGTACTCGAAATTTTAAGCCTCTTAAATTAATAAGGGGGTTAACCTTAGGTGGTATAGCGAATTCAACTTCGTCCTATTAGGACGAAGTTTTTTTATTCTTTAGGAAATCACAAGGCAAACAAATTTGTTTATAGCTTTATAGAATAGCAGAACACATAGTTTGCGAAACATATTTTTTATTATTAAAATACAGAAGGGAGATTTATATTATGTACAAAAAAGTTGAGTTACCAAAAGGCTTTGTTGGTATGGAAAAGAATGTTGCAGAACTTTGGAGAGAAAACAATGTAATTAAAAAGAACTTTGATATGAATCAAGATGGAGAGTACTTTACGTTTTATGATGGTCCTCCAACAGCTAATGGAAGACCACACGTAGGTCATATTTTAACAAGAGTTATGAAAGATATAATCCCAAGATATAAGGTTATGAAGGGATACAAGGTTATAAGAAAAGCTGGATGGGATACACATGGACTTCCGGTTGAACTTGAAATAGAGAAAAAGCTTGGTATTTCAGGTAAACCACAAATAGAAGAATATGGTGTTGAAAAATTTGTTAAGGAATGTAAGGAAAGTGTATTCACATATGTAAACATGTGGGAAAAAATGACTGAGCAAATTGGATATTGGGTAGATATGGATGATCCATATGTAACATATCATAATCCATATATAGAATCAGTATGGTGGGCTTTAAAACAAATGTGGGATAAAGATCTTTTATATAAAGGTCATAAGACTATGCCATATTGTCCTAGATGTGGAACAGGTCTTTCATCACATGAAGTTTCACAAGGTTATAAGGATGTTAAAGATTTAACTGCAGTTGCTAAGTTTAAGGTTAAAGGAGAAGACAATAAGTATATACTTGCTTGGACAACAACACCTTGGACATTACCATCAAACGTTGCTTTATGTATAAATCAAAAATATGATTATGTAGAAGTAAAGGTTGAAGATGAAATATATATTTTAGCTAAAGAATTGGCACCAAAGGTATTAGGTGAAAATTTTGAAGTTATAAGAGAGTTTAAAGGTGCAGAGCTTCTTGGAACTGAGTACGAACAATTGCTTCCATTCCATACTCCAGAAGGAAAAGCATTTGTTGTTATTCATGGAGATTTTGTAACTTTATCAGATGGTACTGGTATAGTTCATATAGCTCCTGCATATGGTGAAGATGATAATTTAGTAGCTAAGAAAAATGGTTTAGCTTTTATTAACTTAGTTGACTTAGCAGGTAAGTTTACAGAAGAGGTTACTCCTTGGGCGGGTAAGTTTGTTAAAAAATGTGATGAAAGTATAGTTAATTACTTAAAAGAAAATAATAAGCTATTAAAAGCTGAAAAGCATACTCACTCATACCCACACTGCTGGAGATGCGATACACCATTACTTTACTATCCAAAGGAAAGTTGGTTTGTTGCAATGACTACTCTTAGAGATAAGTTATTAGAAAACAATAACAAAATTAATTGGTATCCAGATAACATCAGAACAGGTAGATTTGGTAAGTTCTTAGAAAATGTTATTGACTGGGGTATTTCAAGAGATAGATACTGGGGAACTCCACTTCCAATTTGGGAATGTGAATGTGGCCATAGAGAGTGTATAGGAAGTATTGAAGAACTAAAGACTAAAGGTGTTAATGTTCCAGATGATATAGAATTACACAAACCATATATAGATAAAGTTCATTTAAAATGTGATAAGTGTGGTAAGGAAATGACTAGAACAGCTGAAGTTATAGATTGTTGGTTTGATTCAGGTTCAATGCCATTTGCACAATTACATTATCCATTTGAAAATAAAGAATTATTTGATCAAAACTTCCCAGCTCAATTTATATCAGAAGCAGTTGATCAAACAAGAGGATGGTTCTATACATTGTTAGCTATTTCAACAGCTATATTTGATAGAAATCCATTTGAAAACTGTATAGTATTAGGTCACGTTCTAGATAAGAAGGGCTTAAAGATGTCAAAATCAAAGGGAAATGTAGTAGATCCGTTTGAAGTATTAGATGCACAAGGAGCTGATGCTACAAGATGGCATTTCTATACTGCAAGTGCTCCATGGCTTCCAACTAGATTCTCAGTAGATGATGTTTCAGAAGCTCAAAGAAAGTTCTTAAGCACATTATGGAATGTTTATTCATTCTATGTTTTATATGCAGATTTAGATAAGTTTAACCCACTACAATATTCAGATTTTGAATCTGAAAATGTAATGGATAAGTGGATAATGTCTAAGCTTAATACATTAGTTAAAGAGGTTGATGCTAACTTAAATGAATATCAAATAACTCCAGCAGCTTTAGCGTTAGAAGACTTCACAGATGAGTTGTCAAATTGGTATGTAAGAAGAAATAGAGCAAGATATTGGTCAGAAGATTTAACTGATGATAAAATAGGTGCTTATGTAACTCTATATAGAGTATTAACTACTGTAGTTAAAGTTGCAGCTCCATTTGTACCATTTATAAGTGAAGAAATCTATCAAAACTTAGTAGTTAACTTAGATAAAGATGCTAAGGAAAGCGTACATTTATGTACTTGGCCAATGGTTAATGAAGAGGCTATAGATAAAAATCTAGAAAAAGAAATGGATTTAGCTTATACAATAGTTAAATTAGGTAGAAGTGCTAGAAACGGTGCTAATATAAAGAACAGACAGCCACTTTCAAAGATATTATTATCAACAGATTTACTTCCTGAGTATTATGGACACATAATAACTGATGAACTTAATATAAAAGAAATTTTATTTGGAGCAGATCTTTCTAAATTTGTTAACTTTGAAATTAAGCCTAACTTACCTGTATTAGGAAGAGCTTATGGAAAGTTAATACCTGGAATAAGAAAAGAAATAGCTTCAAGAAATCAAATGGAATTAGCTCAAAAGCTTCAAGCTGGTGGAACTGAAGTTATAAATGTTGAAGGAACTGAAATAACTTTAAATAAAGAAAGTGTTCTAGTTACAATGCAAGGACTAGAAGGTTATGCATTTGCTGGAGAGGGTTCTATAGGTGTAGTTCTTGATACAACTATAACAGAAGAGTTAAGAGAACTTGGACATTTAAGAGAAGTGATCTCAAAAATACAAAATATGAGAAAAGAAAAAGGATTCCAAGTTGCAGATAAAATAAATCTTTATGTATCAGGAAATGATATGCTTATAGATGTAATTAAGAAATATACTGATACTATTAAGAAAGAAACTTTAACACAAGAAGTAATCTGTAATGGTGAATATGATTATGTTGAAACAATTATTAATGGTGAAAAGCTAGATATGACTGTTGAAGTTGTTTCTTAAAAATAAAAAATTAATCTAAAGGTTAGAATGCAGATTTGCATCTAACCTTTTTGGTTATAATATATACAATATGTTGTATTAATTACTAGTAAATAGTATAATATATAGTTAGAATAGTAATTTTAAAGTATTACAATGAAAATGGAGTGATGTTGGTATGGCTACTTCTATAAAAGATGTTGCTAAAGAAGCAGGTGTTTCAATTGCTACTGTTTCCAGAGTTTTAAATGACATAGATGTTGTAAACGAGGACACAAAGAAAAAGGTTTTAGATGCCATAAAAAAGCTAGGATATAGACCTAATATAGTAGCAAGAAGCTTAAAAACACAAAAGACAAAGACTGTAGGAATATTAGTTCCAGACATATCAAGTGGATTTTATCCTGAGATAGTTAGAGGAGCTGAAGACGTTGCAAATATTTATGATTATAACGTAATATTATGTAACTCAGATTTCGATGAGGAAAAAGAAAAAGAGTACTTAAGAGTACTTAAAGAAAAAATGGTTGATGGAGTTCTTTATATGAGTTCTTCATTAGAAGAAGAGATATTAGACATAATAAATGAATTGGATTTAACTACTGTATTAGTTGAAACAAAGGATAAAGAAGGAAGCTTACCAAGCGTAACTATAGATAACATAAAAGCAATGAAAGAAGCTACAGAATACTTATTGAATAAAGGTTTAAAAAATGTAGCTTTTGCAGGTGCTAGAAAAGATACTATGAACGCTTGGGGAGATAGATACATAGGTTATGAGAGTGCCTTAAAAGATAAAGGTATTGAAGTTAACGAAAAATTAGTGTTTACGAAAAATCTTAAGGTTGGAACAGGATACGAAGCTGTTGAAAAATTTGAAGCTTCAAAATGCAATTATGATGCTGTAGTATGTGCATCTGATGAAATTGCTATGGGAGTTATAAATGGATTAAGAGAAGTTGGTAAGAAAGTACCAGAAGATGTAAGTGTTATAGGTTTTAATAATAATGATGTTGCATCTGTATTCTATCCAAAGATAACAACTATAAATCAACCTAGCTATGATATGGGTTCAGTAGCAATGAGAATGCTTATAAAAATGTTAAATAAAAAAGAGCTAGATGAGGCTCAATTTGTATTAGATTATAGCTTAGTTGAAAGAGAAAGCTGTAAGTAACTTAAAATAAAAATAACCTAGTTTACTAGGTTATTTTTATTTTATAATAGTTTATATACTTAGTAACTATTATATTGCAAGGAAATTAAAACCATGATATAATTTAAGAAAGATACCATTAAACGTTTTCAATTTCGACTATGAGTAGAGAATTTTATGATAATATATGGTATAGTATCAGATTTGGGTTGTCTGATATAAAAAATAATGTGAGTTTAAATGGGTTATTAAAAGAGGCTTCTATTAAAAATAGAAGCCTCTTTTAATTTTTATGGAAATATTAAATTATTCCTTCAGTTTTTAATATATTTTCAAGCTCTTGTACCTTCTCTGTAAGAGCGATAAACTTTTCTTTTAATAAGTTTTTTGGAAGCTCACTTCCATCAATTACCTTTTCCATGTCTTCTACAGCTTGTAATGCTTCATCAATATCTTGTTGGGCTAATTTTAGGTTTGCTTCTTTCATAGTTCGTCTCCTTTTTATGTAGTATACATAATTAATATTAGATATATTCATGGTATCACTAATAAATATCATATGCAAGGCATATATTTGTAAAAGGAAATTTTATAGGTGGTGAAATAGGTGATTAATTACATTTGGTTTGTAATGATATTTTTAGGTATTATAGTAGGACTTTTCACAGGAAATGGAGATGGGATTTCAAAAGCAATAATTGGATCAGTAGATTCAACGGTTACTTTAGTAATAGGATTAGTTGGATTAATGTGCTTTTGGTGTGGAGTAATGAAGGTTGCTGAAAAAAGTGGATTAACAAATAAGTTAGCAAGGCTTTTAAGACCTATTTTAAAGTTGATATTTAAAGAAGCCGCAAAGGATGAAAAGGCGTTAGGAGCAATTGTTATGAACATAACAGCTAATATGATGGGGCTTGGAAATGCAGCAACTCCATTTGGAATAAAAGCAATGCAAGAGATGAATAGGTTAAATAAGGAAAAGGGAACAGCATCTAATGATATGGTACTATTTTTGGTGTTAAATGCAGCGTGTATTCAATTGGTACCATCTACAATAATATCAATTAGAGCTGCAAGTGGATCTTCTAATCCTGGAGTTATAATAATACCTGCAATTATTGCAAGTACAATTGCAGCTATAGTTGGAGTAATTTGTTGTAAAATTCTTCAGAAGTATTTTTAATAGAGAGGTGAGTAGTAGTGTTTGAGTATTTTACAAAAAGCATAATACCAATAATAGTTGTACTAATAATAACTTATGGGATGTTTAAAGGTAAAAAAGTTTATGAATGGTTTATTGAGGGAGCGAAAGAAGGTCTTCAGGTTTGTTTAAATATATTTCCCTATCTTTTAGCTATGATTGTAGCTGTTCATATTTTTAGAGAATCAAAATTATTAGATATGTTGAATAATTTAATAGCACCTACAGCAGGAGTAATAGGATTACCAAAGGAAGTGATTCCATTAGTATTAATTAAACCATTATCAGGAAGTGGAGCTATGGGAATACTTACAGACATACTAAATACTTATGGTCCAGACACAGCAATAGGTTTAATAGCATCAGTAATTATGGGGACTACAGAAACAATATTCTATACAATAACAGTTTATTTTGGAGCAGTACAAATAAAAAAAATAAGACATACATTATGGGCATCAATATTTGCAGAACTAACAGCTATAATATTAGCTATATTTTTAGTTGGTACATTAATACTTAAATAAATATTAGAAACATCAAATTTTTTATAAAGTCAAGGTAACTAATATAATAATGAAATTAGTCTACAAAATAGTTAAATTTTATCTATTTAGTAATTATTTTGTAACAAATTAACAAAAAAGTTAATTTATAATTAAAAATATAATATAGTAGGAGGAATAGTAAATGGAGTGGAATAATAAATTATTATATTTATCAGATGAAGAAATTAAGATTGTAGCTATGTATTTAGCTTATGGTATAGGACTAGGTATGTTTTTAGGTATATTTATTGATAATATTCCACTTTGTTTTTCTTTAGGTGGTGTTATTTCAATAATAATTTCTCTTATAAAGTGTTTTATAAATAGATATAAAAAACAGAATAAATTATGAAATAGAAAAATAAATTAAGATATTATACTAGAATTGTTTTTAGGATAAAGACAATCATAGTATAATATCTTTTTTATTTTTTAGAAATTATATTTATAGACTGATTGTGGATAAGTATAACATATTAAGATAACATAAAAAGATATGTATTTTAATAAATACAAGTTGTATAATTATATATAATGAAAAGGCAGATTTCTTTAATAAATAGTAGGGTACAATATAAATGAAAGGCGAGTAAAAGTTAATGGCTGGGGAGAAATATTTTATAATTAATGAAAAAATATTACCGGATGTTTTTAAAAAGGTAATAGAAGCTAAAGAATCCTTATTAGTTGGGAGAGCTAAGGATATAAGCGAGGCGGTAAAACAGACAGGGATAAGTAGAAGTACATTCTATAAATATAAAGATGATATATTTCCAATGGCAGAAGGGCTAAATAGTAAAAAAATAACTTTGGTAGTATTAATGTCTCATGAGGCAGGAGCTTTATCAAAGGTTTTAGATTGCATAGCTTTTAATAGAGGAAATGTATTAACAATAAATCAAGATATACCAATAAATATGACTGCTAATGTCACAATTACTTTAGATATATCTAATATGAAGAAAGATTTAAGGCACTTAGTAAATACATTAAAATCATTAAAAAACGTAGTTAGTGTTAAGTTGCTAGCTATGGAGGAAAAAAGGGGATGTGAACTTTGAATAAGGAATTTTATAAAAATAATAGAGAAAAAGTATTAAATGATATAAAGGATAATTCTATTGTCATATTGTTTGCAGGAAATGCACCTAAAAAAACTGCAGACGAAAAATATCAGTTTACTCCAAATAGAAATTTTTATTATTTAACAGGAATAGCGGAAGAAAATCATATTTTAGTTATGAGTAAAATAAATGGAGAGAAAAATTCCAAGTTATTTATAAAGGATATAGATCCAATAGCTGAAAAATGGGAAGGCAAATCTATAAGAAAACAAGAAGTATTTGATGTTTGTGAAATTAACGATGTTGATTATAAAAGTAATATAGACTCTTTTATAAATAGAATAATATCACAAAGAGAAGAATTAAATTTATATTTAGATTTAGAAAGAGATAACTATAGTTCAAGATTAAGTATTTCAGAGGAGTTTTCTAGGGAAATATGCAGGAAATATCCACAATTAAATATAAAGAATATTTATAGTATTATATCTAGATATAGGCTTGTAAAAACAAAAGAAGAGATAGCTGAAATACAAAAAGCTATAGATATTACAATAGAGGGTGTAAATCTGTTAATGAAGAGCTCAAAGGCTGGATTAAAAGAGTATGAATTAGAGGCATATTTTGATTTTGTTTGTAAGAGTAATGGAGTTAAAGATTTTGCCTTTAAAACAATAGCAGCTGCAGGGGAAAATGCAACAATACTTCATTATGTTGATAATAATTCAGAATTAAAAGATGGAGATTTAATTTTATTTGATTTAGGAGCTCAACATAATTACTATAATGGAGATATATCAAGGACATTTCCTATAAATGGAGTATTTTCTGATAGACAAAAAGAAGTTTATAATGCTGTTTTAAGAGTTAATGAAAAGGTAATTAAGTCAATGAAGCCAGGAGTGAAATTTTTAGAACTTAATAAACAGGCTAAGGATTGGATTGCAGATGAGTGTATTTCACTAGGTTTAATAACAAATAAAGAAGATGTTACAAAGTATTATTATCATAGTATAGGACATAGTTTAGGAATGGATACTCATGATTCAGATATGCCAAATAGAGATGTAACATTTGAAGCTGGAATGGTTTATACTGTTGAACCGGGAATTTATATACAAGAAGAGGGTATAGGTATAAGAATAGAAGATGATATACTTATAACGGAAGATGGCTATGATATCTTAACAAAAAATATGATAAAAACAGTAGAGGACATAGAAGCATTTATGAAAAGTAATTAAGCTTTAAATGTTAAAATTTTCTGAATATGTAATAAGAGATATTGCATGAAAGTAATAATATCTATATAATTTAATTAAACGTGAATAATAAAAAGAGTAGAGGCGCGTTAATTAATAGTACTGCTAATGAGGTAAGCACTAAGATTTAGTAGGAAAGGAGTTATCGCCGAAGCATACAACTAATGCTTTAAGGTTGTATAGCTGGGGTTGCATAAAATATGTGCAACACTGTCACAAAATTTTGTGGTGAGCTATTATTTGAGGATTTTTTAGTATATTATTTGAAGTATATCTAGAGCCTTGAGTGAAAACTCAAGGCTCTTTTTTACTACTTTTTAATTATTCACAATAATTAGAAGGGAGAAATTAAAATGAAAAACAACAGAAATTTAAGGGTATTTTTGATGACTATTATGATGTTAGTTCTATCGACATCGGTAGTTTTTGCAGCGGAGGTAGATGCGGCAACTAAAAATGCAGATCATTATGGGTTACTAACTTTAATACCACCAATAATTGCCATAGTGTTAGCATTTTTAACTAAGAACGTTATAATATCATTATTTATTGGGGTATTATCAGGAACTTTTTTAGTGCAGTTAACTAATAATAGTTTGGGGGGGGCTTTTATTCAATCATTCATAGATTTTGTTTCTAGAGCATTAAATTCTCTTGCAGATCCATGGAATGCAGGTATTATATTACAAGTATTAGCTATTGGAGGTGTTATTCATTTAGTAGCTAAAATGGGTGGAGCTAAAGCTATTGCTGAGGCATTAGCTAAAAAAGCTAAAACTGCTCGAAGTGCTCAAATGGTAACTTTATTATTAGGAATAGCAGTGTTTTTTGATGACTATGCAAATTCATTAATAGTTGGACCTATAATGAAGCCAGTAGCAGATAAAATGAATATATCTAGAGAGAGATTAGCATTTATAATTGATGCTACGGCAGCACCAATAGCAGGACTAGCTATTATTTCAACATGGATAGGACTTGAGGTTGGTTTAATAAATGATGCGTTTGCAAATGGAATAGGTCAACAAGTAGATGCTTTTGGAATATTCCTACAAACAATACCATATAGATTCTATAACATATTAATTATAGCATTTGTATTTATAACATCATTACTTTTAAAGGATTTTGGACCAATGTATAAAGCTGAAATAGCAGCAAGAAGAAGAAAGCTTCATTTAGAAGATGAAGTTGCTATAGAAGACAATAAAAATACACTTGATAATTCAGATCTAGAGCCAAAAGAAGGCGTTAAATTAAGTGTATGGAATGCTATAATTCCAATAGGAACTTTAGTAATTACAGCATTAATTTGTTTCTATTATAGTGGATATACTACTATAATGGGGGGAGAAGATATAGCTATACAGCAATTAATAACTAATTCACCAACATCCCTTGAAGCAATACAAAAGATTTTTGGTAATTCAGATGCTTCAGTAGCATTATTCCAATCTGCATTAATAGCTAGTATAGTAGCTATAGCAATGGGAGTATTTAAAAAAATATTTACTTTATCAGAAGCTATTGACACTTGGATAGATGGAATGAAACCATTAATTATAACTGGAGTTATATTAATATTAGCATGGTCATTAGGATCAGTAATTAAAGATTTAGGAACTGCAAAATATCTAGTTTCTATGTTATCAGGATCACTTCCATATTTCTTATTACCAAGTTTAATATTTATGCTTGGAGCAGTAATATCATTTGCAACGGGAACAGCATATGGAACTATGGGGATATTAATGCCACTAGCAATTCCACTAGCATATTCAATAAATCCAGATATGAGTTATGTTATAGTAAGTACAAGTGCCGTACTAACAGGAGCAATATTTGGGGATCATTGCTCACCAATATCAGATACAACTATACTTTCTTCAATGGGAGCTGGATGTAATCATATAGCTCACGTTAAGACACAAATGTGGTATTCATTATTTATAGCATCTATAACAGTAGTATTTGGATATATACCAGCAGGATTTGGATTACCATGGTATATTGTTTTACCAATATCCTTATTAGCAGTATTTATAGGGGTTCAATTGTTAGGAAAGAAAGTAGAAGTAAAAGCAGAATAACTAGAAAATATATACAAAAAATTTTTATAATATATAGGAATTAGATTTAAAATATAATTAAGCTTAATAAACCAAAAGGTAGAAGAATAAAACTCTTCTACCTTTTTCAATTTAATGAAGTTTTCCACCATGGAAGTGAAGTTTAAATATTTCATTGCCATTATGTTTTATAGTTTCTACTCCGTTAAAAGAACTAACATCTCCATCCCAGTTACATTCATATATAAAATCATCATCCTCTAAATATTTTGGACCTCTAAAAGGTGATTCAGAGCTAACATTTTTTAATGCCTTCTTTAAAAAAGAAGAAAATCCACTTGGAATATCATCAGTTAAAAGTTGTCCTTTATAATTCATTCCCCAACAAACCTTTTCATTATGCCAAATTAATTCTTCACCAATGAAATTTTTATTACCAACATAGCTATCTAGATAGTAGTAATTATATTTTTTAAAAGCATAATCTTTAGAGCTTGGCCTAGAAGGCTCTTCTCTTTTTATACCAGAAGCATAAGTATTTTGTTTAGCCTCTACTAAAAATTTTTTGAATTTCAATAAGTCTCCCATATAAGTTCCTCCTTTTAAATACCATATATTAAATTATATAAAAAAAAATCTCACTATTCAACAAAGTTTTCAGAATATAAAATAAATTTTAAATAAACAGAATATATAATATAATTACTGATATGTAATGTATAATTATATTATGAAAATTAAGGGGGCAATAGAATGGAAAATATAAATAAACTAAGACAAATAATGAAAAAAAATAATATAACTCATTATATAATACCAAGTAGTGATCCTCATCAAAGTGAATATGTATGTGAGTATTATAAAGGTAGAGCATATATTTCAGGATTTACTGGATCAGCAGGTACACTTTTAGTTGCTTTAGACAAAGCTATGTTATGGACTGATGGTAGATATTTTATTCAAGCAGATAAAGAGCTTGAAGGTAGAGGAATAGATTTAATGAAAATGAGAACTGTAGGATATCCAACTTTAGAGGAATGGATTGAGGGAAATTTAAAGGATGGAGATACTTTAGGATTTGATGGAAGTGTAATTTCAACAAATGAATATAAAAAATTATTAGATCTATCAACAGAAAATAAATTTAATATAAATATGAATAAAGATTTATTGGAAGAGTGTTGGTCTAATAGAGGTAATTTACCTAAAGAAAAAATATTTCTACATGATGTAAAATTTGCAGGAAAGTCTGCGAAAGAAAAGATTAAAGAAGTAAGAGAATATATGGAAGGTGTAAATGCTAAAAATTATATAATATCATCATTAGATGATATAGCATGGTTATTTAACATAAGAGGTAATGATGTTAAATTTAATCCTGTAGCTCTTGCGTATGCAATAATATCAGATAATAAAGCTAATCTTTATATAGATATGGATAAGATTGATGAGAATATATTATTATCATTAAAAGAAGAAGGTATAGATGTTTATAGTTATAATTCAATAGAAGAGGATGCTAAAAAATTGACTTGTACTGTTATTATTGATAGTAATAAAGTTAATGCAAAAATATATTCTTTAATTAATAAAGAAGTAAAGATAATAGAAGAAGTGAATATAACTACTAAATTAAAGGCTATTAAAAATAATATTGAAATAGATAACATAGAAAATTCCCAAGTTAGAGATGGAGTTGCTATGGTTAAATTTATAAAATGGTTAGATGAATCTATAGGAAAAGAAAAGGTAACAGAAATAAGTGCTGCTGAAAAGCTAACTTCATTTAGAGAAGAAGGAGAATATTTTAAAGGGCCTAGCTTTGGAACTATAGGTGGATATAAGGATCATGCAGCTATGATGCATTATTCAGCTACAGAGGAAAGTCAATATGAATTAAAGAATGAAGGACTATTCCTTGTAGATTCAGGTGGACAATATTTAGATGGAACTACTGATATAACAAGAACCTTTGTACTCGGAAATATATCAGAGGAAGAAAAGAGAGATTTTACACTTGTATTAAAGGGACATATTGGATTGTCTATGGCAAAATTTTTAAAGGGCTGCACAGGAGTAAATCTTGATATATTGGCAAGAAGACCTTTATGGGAATATGGAATAGATTATAAATGTGGAACAGGTCATGGAGTAGGATTTTTCTTAAATGTTCATGAAGGCCCACAAGGCATAAGACCAGAAGGTAATACAGTTGTATTAGAGCCTGGTATGATATTGACAAATGAACCAGGAGTATACAAAGAAGGTAAACATGGTATAAGAATAGAAAATACAATGCTAATTGTTAAAGATGAAGATAGTAAGGAGTTTGGAGAATTTTATAAATTTAAAATAGTTTCATACTGTCCTATAGATTTAAATGGAGTTATACCTGAAATGTTATCAAATGAAGAAAAAGAATGGTTAAATAACTATCATAAAACAGTATTTAATAAATTAAGTCCATATTTAAATAAAGAAGAAGTAGATTTCTTAAAGTATCAAACAAGGGAAATATAATAAATATAAAAAATAGATATGTTATGCAGAATAAAATTAAAGCAATAACATATCTATTTTTATTTTAGTAGATATATACATTTGATATATGTATAGTCTTTTAAATTATTTTTTATCATCTATAATTTCTTCTTCTTTTTTATTTTTAGGTGGATTGAAATATTTATTTACAAGTATAGCAATAACAACACCAAAGGCAGTTTCTATAGTTCTTCTAGTTGCATACATTAGCGGATTACTAGTAGCAGGTGCTACCATTATGGCAACAAGAACTATCGATGCAATTGAAGAAGCAGCAGGTTTATTAACTACGTTACAGCTATAGATAACTAAGCTAATACCTAACCCGGCAAAGAGTGGCAATAAAAAGGAGATTTCAAGATATCTAAATAAAAATAGCATGATTACTCCAACTGTACCTCCAAGAAGAGTTCCTATTAATCTGTTAACTCCTGCTTTTAGTGTATTTTCAACAGTAGGCTGCATGCAAATAACAGATGCAATAGCTGCGTAAAATGGATCTTTTGGGAATAAGAGCAAGCATAGGAATACAGAGATTGCTGTTTTGATATTTCTAAGACCTATACGTGGAAATTTAAAAGAATTCATTTTATTAGTCCCTCCTTTTTTACAGATTATTATATCATATAAATTATATAAGGTTTCATAGACAAATAAAAATTAACAAATTTATATATTAGTATAAGTAGTTAGAAATAGTGTAGGTTTTTCTTTTATTAAAGATATGATAAAATTTAAATAATCATAAATTTTATAAAGAGGTAAAAAATAATGAGTTTTTGGATATATTTATTAATAGTAGAAATTATTCCAATTATAATCTGGATTTTAGGAGCTATTTGTGAAGAAAAATCTAGTAAATTCCCTAATACAAAGGTAGGGTATAAGAGTAAATTTGCAATAAAAAATAAAACTACTTGGGACTATGCAAATAAGCTAGTGGCAAAAATGAATGGTTCAATAGGAACATTTTTATTTATAATAAATGCAGTAATACTATTTAGTATTGGTATTGAGGCTTTTGTTTTTATTTTAACTTTAAATTTAATAATTTCTGTAGCGTTATTTTACATGATAGATAGGCTATTAAGAAGAAAGTTTGATAAAGAGGGAAATATTAAAAATAATTGACAGTAATTTTAATATATCATATCATAATATTAAATAAAAAATGCTATGAAAAGAAGAGTAGTAAGATGGAAGGTCTAAAAGAGAGCTAGAAAAGGTGAAAGCTAGTGTCTGAAAATTTTACGAAGATGGTCTTGGAGCTTATTCTTTGAGCTTTATTAAAAGTTAGGGGAATGCGGTGGCAACCGTTATATTGCAAGGTGATACTAGTCACCTAATGAGTTATTTATTGTGAAATAAATATAAAATAGAGTGGTAACACGTATAATACGTCTCTATATGGGTTTAAATACCTATATAGGGACTTTTTTTATAAATAAAAGGATAAAAATAAGGGAGGAAAAACCATGTGTAAAAAACCATATTATATAACTACACCAATTTATTATCCATCAACAAAGCTTCATATAGGAAATACTTATACAACTGTTGCAGCAGATGCTTTAGCTAGATATAAGAGATTAACAGGATATGATGTAATGTTCTTAACAGGAACAGATGAGCATGGACAAAAGATTCAAAGAATAGCAGAAGAAAAGGGTATAACTCCAATTGAACATACAAATGAAATAGTTGCAGGAATTAAAGACCTTTGGAAAATGATGAATATTAGTTATGATAAGTTTATAAGAACAACTGATGATTATCATATAAAAGCTGTTCAAGATATATTTAAAAAGTTATATGATAAAGGAGATATTTATAAGTCTTCATATGAGGGATTATATTGTACTCCATGTGAATCATTCTGGACAGAAACTCAATTAGTTAATGGTAATTGTCCAGATTGTGGTAGACCAGTAGAAAAATCAAAAGAAGAAGCTTACTTCTTTAAAATGAGCAATTATGCAGATAAATTAATGGAATATATAGAAACTCATCCAGAATTTATTCAACCAGAATCAAGAAAAAATGAAATGGTTAATAACTTCTTAAAGCCAGGTCTTCAAGATCTTTGTGTATCAAGAACTAGCTTTAATTGGGGAGTTCCAGTTACGTTTGATGAAGGTCATGTTGTATATGTTTGGATAGATGCACTTTCAAACTATATAACTGCTTTAGGTTATGGAAGCGATAATAAAGAATTATATGAAAAATTCTGGCCAGCAGATGTGCATTTAATAGGTAAGGATATATTAAGATTCCATACTATTTATTGGCCAATAATGTTAATGGCATTAGATTTACCACTACCTAAGCAAGTATTTGGACACGGATGGTTACTTGTTGATGGTGGGAAAATGTCAAAGTCAAAGGGAAATGTTGTTGACCCTGTAACTTTAGTGGAACATTTTGGTGTTGATGCAGTAAGATATTATCTATTAAGAGAAATACCATTTGGTTCAGATGGATTATTTAATAATGAAATATTTATAAAGAAAATAAATTCAGATCTTTGTAATGATTTAGGAAATTTACTTTCAAGAACTGTTGCAATGGTTGAAAAATATTTTGGTGGTGTAATACCTGCTCCAACTGTTAAGGAAGCAATTGATGATGAACTTATAAACTTAGCTCTAGAAACACCTAAGAAGGTAAATAAAGCTATAGATGAGTTAAGAATTCCAGAAGCTTTAGAACATATATTTAACCTAGTAGGAAGAGCTAATAAATATATAGATGAAACAACTCCTTGGATATTAGCTAAGGATGAAGAAAAGAAAGAAAGATTAGGAACAGTATTATATAATTTAGCTGAAAGCTTGAGATTTTCTTCAGTACTATTATCAGCATTTTTACCTGAAACAAGTGAAAAAATAAATGTACAATTAAATACTAATGTTACTGAATGGGATTCAATTGCAGGTTTTGACGGAACTACTCCAGGAACAGAAGTTAAAAAAGGCGAAGCCTTATTCCCAAGAATAGATGTTGATAAAAAATTAGCTGAGCTAGAAGCTTTAAGAGAAGCTCAATTAGCAGAAACTAAAAAAGATGAAAAAAGAGAAATGATTCCTATAAAAGAGGAAATTACAATAGAAGACTTTGAAAAAATAGATTTAAGAGTTGTAAAAGTATTAGATTGTGAACCAATTAAAAAAGCTAAAAAGCTATTAAAACTAAAAATAGATTTAAATGGGGAAGAAAGACAAGTGGTTTCAGGAATAGCTCAATACTACAAACCAGAAGATTTAGTTGGAAAGTATGTAGTTTTAGTTGCTAACTTAAAACCAGTTACTTTAAGAGGTGAGTTATCACAAGGAATGATCTTAGCAGCAGCAACAGATGATGATAGTTTATTAAAAGTTGTAAATCCAGGTGAATTACCAACTGGAAGTCAAGTAAGATAAATTTTAAGTATTAAGGAGGATAGGGGGACCTATCCTCAATTTTTTATAAAATAACTAACACAATTTAATAAAAAGGTGGTGTTATAATGAAAAAAAGATTTGAATTATCTAAAGAAAAGAGAGAAAATTTAAAAAATGAAATAAAAACTTATTTCTATGAAGAAAGAGATGAAGAGTTAGGTGATTTAGCAGCAAATATGATCTTAGAATTCTTTATGGATAAATTAGCAACAGAATTTTATAATCAAGGAGTAGAGGATTCTTATAAATATATTATAGATAGAGCTGAAGATTTACTCGGAATACAAAAATAAAGCAATAAGAAAATAGTAAGGGGATATTTATGAATATTATTATAGGAAATGCATGGCCATACGCTAATGGGCCACTTCACTTAGGAAGAATAGCTGTATTGTTACCAGGGGATATAATTGCAAGATATCATAGACTTATGGGGGATGAAGTTATATTTTTATCGGGAACAGACTGTCACGGAACCCCAGTAACAATGAAGGCTAAAGAAGAAGGAATAACACCATTAGAAGCATCAATAAAATACCATGAAGAATTCCAAAGATGTTTTAATGAGTTGGGGTTTTCTTTTGATATATTTGCCAAAACACACTCAGAATATCATGAGGCTAAGGTTCAGGAATTTATATTGCAATTATATAACAGTGGGTATATATATGAAAAAGAAGTTGAGCAAATATATTGCGAAAAATGCAATGAATTCTTATCTGATAGATATATTGAGGGAAAATGTCCCTATTGTGGTGAAAATGTAGATGGAGAACAATGTGATAATTGCTCCGAAGTGGTAGAGGTAGAAGAGCTTATAGATAAAAGGTGCAAAATATGTAAAAGTAAGCCTATAGTTAAGGAAACTAAACATCTATTTTTTACACTGTCTAAGTTTGAAAATGATGTTAAAAGATTGGTTATAAGACAACATGGATGGAGAGAAAATGCACAAAAAATAGTAAATAGGTATTTAAGTGAAGGACTTAGAGATAGAGCTGTAACAAGAGATTTTAATTGGGGTGTAGATGTTCCGCTACAGGGATATGATGATAAAAAAATATTCGTATGGATAGAAGCTGTTATGGGGTATCTAACTGCTAGTATGAAGTGTCTTGAAGAAAGAGATGAGGACTGGAAAGAATATTGGCAGGGGGAAGATTCACGTGTATATTTTGTCCATGGAAAAGATAATATACCATTCCATACAGTAATATTTCCAGCTATATTAGCTGGACTTGGAATTAAAAATCCAAATTTAAGAGTGATATCTAGTGAATATTTAAAACTAGAAGGAAAGAATTTTTCTTCAGTAAAAAATTGGGCTATATGGGTAGATTATATAGTTAAAAATTATAATGTTGATTCAGTTAGATACTATTTAGCACTAAATTCTCCAGAGATAAAAGATACAGATTTTACATGGAGGGATTTTATAAATACAAATAATATAGATTTAATGAATGGTTTAGGAAATTTTGTAAATAGAACTTTAGTATTTGTTCAAAAAAACTTTAATTCTAGAATTCCAAAAGGAAATATGCCTAAAAATTTACAAGATGAAATATTAAATTTATACTTTGATGTTGGAGATAAAATTGAAGAGGGACAATTTAAAGGTGCATTAAATGATATTTTTAAATTTATTAAGAAAATGAATAAGTTTTTTGATGATTCTAAGCCATGGATATTAATAGAAAAGGATAGAAAAAAAGCTGGAGAGATAATTTATATTTGTATTCAATCTATAATAAATATTTCCAATCTTTTAGAACCTTTTATGCCATTCACTTGTGAAAAAATAAGAGGGTTCTTGTACTTAAAAGAACCTATTTGGAGCATTATAGAGAAACATGAAGGATTAATCAAAGAAGTAGATACGTTATTTCAAAAGATAGACAGAAAGAATTCTGTAGAAGAGTTTAGAAAACTTAAAGAAAAAAGGCTATAAAAGGGGAAAACCCTAGAGGTTTTAATCATTTTGGGGGACGATTAATCTCTAGGGACCATTCTATTAAGATGGTTTTAGGGGTAAATAATAATGCTTTAACTACTTTACAATTTTAATGATATATTAAAAGTATGTCAGTTATGTGACAAAAAAATAAAGAAAATATTAAGTTGGAAAATAGAGGATTAAGGAGGAATTTAAAGTGAATAATGAATATATAATTTTTGATACACATGCACATTATGATGATGAAGCTTTTGATGAGGATAGAGAAGAAGTTTTTAAGGAAATTAAGGAAAATGGTGTAATAGGAATTTTAAATTGTGCATCAAGCTATAAAAGTTTAAAAACTACTGATGAACTAACTAAAAATAATGATTTTATATATGGTGCATTGGGGATACATCCAGAAAATGCAAATGAATATAGTAATGAAGTAAGAAAAGAAATCATAGAATTTATAAATAATAATAAAAAAATATTGGCTATAGGTGAAATAGGACTTGATTATTATTGGGATGAAAATCCACCAAAAGAAGTTCAAAAACAAGTTTTTAGAGAGCAAATGAAATTAGCAAGTGAGTTAAAGCTTCCTGTAGTAATACATGATAGAGATGCACATGGTGATACTTTAGAAATATTAAAGGAATTTAAGGAAGTAAAAGGTATAGTACATTGCTTTTCAGGAAGTGTTGAATTTGCAAAAGAATGTGTAAAATTAGGATATTATATTGGTGTTACAGGAGTAGTAACATTTAAAAATGCTAAGAAAATAGTTGATGTAGTAAGAGAAATACCAATAGAAAAATTACTTGTTGAAACTGACTGTCCATATATGGCCCCTGTGCCTAATAGAGGAAAGAGGAATAAATCAGACTATATAAGACATATAATAGAACAAATAGCTGAAATAAAAGAATTAACCCCAAAAGAAGTTAATACAGTAGTAAATGATAATTTTAATAACTTGATTAGAAATGGAAAATAAAGTAAAATTAGGTTATTAATATTTTTTACCTAATTAAACTAAACTTTGCATACAGAAGATTTTTAATGTTAAGGAATGGAATCTACTTAAACAAAATACAAGCTGCAAACTCAAATTGCTATTATTTATTTTTATAATTTTTACTATGCATAGAGTGCATTTTATACGCAGTTTTATTTATGCAAGAGGTGTCGAATTTGACAAAGCGTAGTATTTCAAGATATAATGCTAAAGACGCTCTTGCCAAAGGAGGTAAAGTAGATGATAGAAAAATGTAAGGATTTCCTGAAAAAGAATTTTTCTAACAGTCCAAAGGCAAAAATACTAATAGGTGCTACTGTATTGGTAGCAGTACTAACGGTGACGTTCATTAACATGAGAAAGACATTAACTATAAGAATAGACGGAGAAGAAGAAACATTTGTCACATATAAAGGGACTGTTAAAGATGTGTTGGATTCTAAGGGGGTAGAAATTGCACCTAAGGATAAAGTTCAACCAGCTTTAGATAACAGAGTATCTGAGAAAGATACAATATCTGTTAAAAAGGCTATTTCAGTAGATTTGACTGTAGGTGAAAAACAAATACAAATTGATACTGCAGAAGATACTATTGGAGAAATGCTTAAATCAGAAACAGAGGAACTAAAGAGTCAAGGTATAGAATTTAAGGATGGAGTTGATGAAGTAAGTCCATCACTTGAAACTAATATTACTAAGGACTTAAAAATTCAACTTGTTAAAGTTGATGTAAAAAGCGAAATCGCTAAAGAAGCCATTGCTTTTGACACTGACGAGCAAACAGATTCAAGTCTTGACGTTAGTGTAGAAGAGGTAAGACAAAATGGAGCTACTGGAGAGAAAGAAGTTACTTATGAAGTGATTTATAAAGATGGCAAAGAGGTATCCAGAAATATTAGAAGCTCTAAAGTACTAGCAGAACCAGTTACTAAAGTAATAGTAAGAGGGACAAGGCAAACATTTGCTAGTAGAGATGGTCAGGTATTAGATTATAAAAAACTAATATACTGCGAATCAACAGCATATCACGGTGATGGTATAACTGCGACTGGAACGGTTCCAGTAAGAAGTGAAGGCGGAATAAGTACTATTGCTGTAGATCCTAGAGTAATTCCATTGGGATCATTAGTATATGTTGAGGGATATGGAAAAGCTATAGCATCAGATACTGGTGGAGCTATCAAAGGAAACATAATTGATGTATTTGTTAATTCACAGGAAGAGGCCTATGGCTGGTGGGGAAGACGATACAATGTACCAGTATATATTTTAGCTTACCCAGGAGAATGGTAAAATAAAAAGACGCTCAATTGAGTGTCTTTTTATTTTTTAGAAAATTTTTTAAATTAAAGGACATATTTCAATAAGAGATAGTATTAAATCTAATTACAAAGCTTATAAATTTGACATAATACTTATATAAGGATAAATTAATAGGTAGGAAGAAACAAAGAATAGGCGTAATAGGCACGGAAAGGAAGTTAAACTTTGATTAAGGAAGTTATAGTAGTAGAAGGAAGAGATGATATAACTGCTGTGAAGCAAGCTGTAGAAGCTGAGGTTATAGCGGTAGGTGGATTTGGTATAAATGCTAAAGTAATAGATAGAATAAGAGAAGCACAAAAAAGAAAGGGTGTAATTGTATTAACAGATCCCGATTTTGCAGGTGAAAAAATTAGAAGTATTATCGCAAAGCGTGTAAAGGGAATAAAGCATGCTTATATAGCTCAAGAAGACGGAATAAAGGGTGATGATATAGGTGTTGAAAATGCAACTCCAGAAGTTATTATAGAAGCCCTAAATAGGGCTAAAATTTCAGAAGAAGTAGTAGAAGAAATATATACTCCTCAAGATATGTTCTATTTTAAATTAACAGGAGATGCTACTTCTAAAAAGAGAAGAATAATATTAGGAAAAGAATTAGGAATAGGGTATGGTAACGCAAATCAAATGTTAACAAGGTTAAATAAGTATGCTATAACAAAGGAAGAGTTTGTTAAGGCTATTAAAGCTATAGAAAAAGAAATGGAGGAAAATAATTAGTGGAAATACATGATATAAAAACTGCTGAGCTTGTAAAAAAGTATAATTTTAAATTTTCAAAGAGTCTAGGACAAAATTTTTTAATAGACGATTCAGTTCCAAGAGATATAGTTAGTGGAGCAGAGGTTGATGAAAATGATTTAGTAATAGAAATAGGCCCAGGGGTTGGTACACTAACGGCTAAGCTTTTAGAAAAAGCTAAAAGAGTAGTTGCTATAGAATTAGATAATGATTTAATTCCAATATTAGAACAAGAGCTTGGAGATAATCCAAACTTTATGCTTATACATAATGATGCCTTAAAAGTTGACTTTAACGAAATAATAGGAGATGAAAAAAGTGTAAAGTTAGTAGCCAATTTACCATACTATGTTACAACTCCAATTATAGTAAAGCTTTTAAAGGAAAATTATCATTTTAAATCATTAACTATAATGATACAAAAAGAAGTGGCAGAAAGAATGAATGCAGAGCCAGGAAATAAAGATTATGGTGCTCTTTCACTTTTAGTTCAATATTATTGTAATACTCAAATAGTAAGAAGAGTTCCACCACAATGTTTTATTCCAAGACCAAAGGTAGATTCAATAGTAATAAGATTGGATAGGTTAGAAGAACCAAAGGTTAAGGTTACAGATGAAAAGTTATTTTTTGATATAATAAGAAATTCATTTAATATGAGAAGAAAAACTTTATGGAATGGTGTTAAAAATATAGGGTTAGATAAAGAAAAGTTAGAGATAGCTTTTAATAATGCAGATGTAGATCCAAAGAGAAGAGGAGAAACATTAAGCATACAAGAGTTTGCAACATTAGCAGATAAAATTAAGGAGCAATTTTAAACAAGAGATTATATAATATCATAGATAAAGTATATTAACAAAAACTCGTAAGAAATTTGATGGAATATCAAATATTCTTACGAGTTTTATTTTTAACATATTTGTATATGCCATGCATATAATATATTGAATTAATCTAAAGTGGAGGTTCTAGAGGTTTGTCACAAGTAAATAAGTTGTATAGAAATTTTATTATTTTACAAGAGGATGAAAGGGGCTACTCTAATGAGAGCGACAAAACCTTATCAGGATATTCGAAGATAGAAGCAAAGGGAGATAAATGTAAGATATCTTTTTATGCTCAAAATCTAAGAACAGATAGCGATGATTATTGTATCATGCTTATATGCAATAAAAAAGATTCAAAGAAGCTTATCAATTTAGGAAGAATCGCTATATCAGATGGGGGAAAAGCCGAAGTTACAAAGGAATATTATATTGATAACATAGCAGGGCTAGATATTTCTTATGATAAAATATCAGGAGCTGCAATTGTTAAAATGAAGGATGGAACTCCAATATTTATAATGTGTGGCTTTATGAATGGAGAACAGCCAAATGATAATTGGAAAAATTATAAGGTTGTTATGGGCTGCGATGGAGAAATGAAGACAAAATATAAAAAGGAATTACCAAAGAAAGAAAAAGAGTCTGATAAGAAGGACAAGAAAAAGGATAAGAAAAAAGATAAGTGTAATAGAACAGAAGAAGAATCTTCTAATGAATCAATTGATAGTGAGGTAAAAGAGTCTGAAGAAGTAGAAGTAAAAGAAGATGTAAAAGAAGAAGTGAAAATTAATGAGGAAGAAACAAGAGACTTACCTGAAACAGAGGAGAATGTAGAAGAAAAGGATAATTCAAAAGCTGACAAAAATAATGTAGAAGAAAATAATGAGATAAATGAAGACACAAGCAAAACCGAAAATAATAAATTTGAAGAATATGAGGCAAGAATTGAACAAGTTTCAGATGAGTTTTCAGTTAGAGGAAGTGTTGGAGAGTATTTCGAAGGAATAGCTAATGGATTTGAACATTATAGAGATGGCTATGATGAAATTAAAAATTGTAAGTGGTATAAAGTGCCGGTAAATGACTTATATGAAATGTGCAATATGTCAAATTACAATAAATATACTGTTGCATATTATCCAATGTTAAATTACTATCCTTACATTAAAAAGCATGGATATTTTATGTTAGGATATAAATGCGACAAAGATGGTAATTTAAAATATATAGTCTATGGTGTTCCAGGAAAGAGAGATAAGGATGATCAGCCATACGAAGGAAAGACAGGTTTTGTTACTTGGATTAGTAATAAAGATGAAAATAGGGAAGAACTAGGGTGTTGGTTAATGTTCTATGATTTTAGAAATTCAACTGTTGTTGTACCTATGCAATAGGTATAATATAAAAAGCTGTACTTATTAAATCCTAATGAGTGTCTAAATGAATAAGAAGCAAATCTATATAGTAACCCTACTAATATTCCTTATGTTTGTAATAGTATGTATGGCAAGCATATTTTCAGATGATATAAGAAAAATTGCATTTTCAAACAATAATATAAATAGTTTTAAAGAATATAAGGTGGGAGAAGAAAATAATGAGGTCTTATTACCAGAAATATGGTCTATAGAATCTCAAGAAAATAATATAGATGGAAAGAGCTTAAAGGTTAAAATTAAAGACAATAATAGCATGAAAGGTGAAATTATCATTTTAGATAGTAAAAAAGATATAGAAGTGTTAAGTGATGAAGTTGGAAATGAAGGTAAAAATAGAACTTGCTATAGTATAAATGAGAATAATGATAACTGGAAGATAATTTACTATGAAAATAATGATAATAAAACAAATTATAAAAATAAATGCTATTTAAAAAAATACTCTGAGGGAAAGATTCTTATGATTACCTTTAAATTTAAAGAAGCGGATTATAAACCTAGTATAAATGTAACATTAGATGAAATTGCAAAAACTTTCAGATAGGTTTGTAATAAAATTTGCTATTAAAGTATTAAAGTATTATAATTTATTTATAATTAGGAGAAGCTTAAGCTTCTCCTAATTACTTATAGAAGTAGGGATATAGTGAACTCTTTGAAAAGGAGAATGGTATAGTGAGAAAAAGAAAAATAGCTATTATTATGGTATTAATGATATCAATTATATTAAGTTTAGTTGGATGCGGGAAAATAGATGATATAAAAAAGAAGTTTGGAATGAAAAATGATTACTTTGAATTTTTAAATAGTGGAAGAGTAGATAAAATAAGTATTCAAAGTGTTAGAGATCCATCATTTAAATTTATAGTTACAGATGAGAAAGCTATAGCAAATATGTATACTCTTTTATCAAATGCAAAAGTAAGTGAAACAAAGTCAGAATTAAAAGCAGATTATATTTTTGAAATCAAAGTGGGGGATGAAGTTAAAAAATTTAACTACGTCGTAGGAGCAGATACTGGAAATTTCTATGATGATGAAAATATTTTTACAGCTTCTAAAAGATTAGATGAGGGACTGATACAAAATTTATCAGTTATTAGAAAACCAAGAGATTTCGAATATGTTTATTATAATTCAATTTTACATGCTTTAAATTTAAAAAAAGAAGAATTAAATAATGGAGTTCATAAAGTTGGAATTGATATTCAAGGAGACATAGAATGCTTAAAATATGTATTTTCCATAGATTTAGAGGACTTCTTAAAGAAGGCTAAAAAGATAACACCTGATGTAAGCATGGTTGATAATAATGCAAATGAATTTGACGTAATAATAACTATAAAAAATAGGGGATATGATTCGACTACATATAAGACTAATATATCTATCAACAACAAAGTTGATAAGACACAATATTATTATTATGTTTTAGGAAAAAATGAGTTTAAAGAATGGAATATTCAATTATATGAAGAAGGTAATGTACCAAAAGAAATAGAGAAGGAATGGTGGTAGTAATATGGGAAATTGTTCAAGTTGTCCAAGTAAGGATAAGTGTTCAACAAAGTCAGAGGGAGGAGCACAAGCCTGTGGTAAAATAACTCCTAATTATGGAAATATAAAAAATATAATTGGAGTAATAAGTGGAAAAGGTGGAGTAGGAAAATCTACTGTAACTGGTATTTTAGCTAGTACACTAAGAAAAAAAGGATATAAGGTTGGTATATTAGATGCAGATATTACAGGTCCATCTATGCCAAGATTCTTTGGAATTAATAATAAAAGAGCATTAATAGAAAGTATGGATGAAAATAATGTAATGTATTCACCAGTTCTATCAAAGGGTGGAATTAAGGTATTATCAATGAATTTATTAATACCAAATGAAGAGGAACCTGTAATATGGAGAGGTCCAGTTGTAACAAGCGTTTTAACGCAGATGTTTACAGATACTAAGTGGGGAGAACTAGATTACTTATTAATAGATATGCCACCAGGCACATCAGATGTAACACTAACTATAATGCAAAGTATTCCTATAACAGAACTTATTGTTGTTGCAACACCACAAGATATGGTTTCAATGATAGTAAAGAAAGTAACAATAATGGCTAATAAAATGGGTGTGAAAATTAGAGGGCTAATAGAAAATATGGCTTATATTAATTGTCCTGGATGTAACACTAAAATGAAAGTTTTTAGTAAAAAATCATCAGAAGAACATGCTGAATATTTAGAGTTACCTCTACTAGGAGAACTACCAATAAATTTAGAATTAACAGAAGCATTAGAAAATGGAGTTGCTGAAGATTATATAGTAGATAATGATTTATACTCATTAATTTTTGAAGCTTTATACTAAAAAATACATAAGAGATCTCTTACTAGGGCATATTATTATTGAATATTAGTAAGAAAGGAAGAGATTAATTATGAAAGCTAATGTAGATAAAGATACTTGTATAGGATGTGGATTATGTCCATCAATATGCTCAACTGTATTTGAAATGGACGATGACGGTAAGGCTACTACAATAGTAGATCCAGTACCAACAGATCATGAAGATGATGTTAGAGAAGCAGAATCAAGTTGTCCAGTAAATGCAATTTCAGTATCATAAATAAAAAGATGCTTGATAATTTCAAGCATCTTTTTATTTAATTAAATTAAAAAAAATCTATTAGCTTATCTTGGCAAATCCCTGGCTTATGATTATTACAATAACCAAAGCTACCAGATTGAGATGATATATTTACAGTACTTCCTACAGTTAAATATCCATTTACATCTGATAAAGGAACTTTTATTATAGTGTCATCTTCTAAAGCAACAAAAGCCTCAAAAGAACTATAGTCTATAACCTTACCTTTCAAAATAACACCACCTAATTATTATTGGTATTATTTTGTGCAATATGCAATTAAAAAATACAATTAATTTATTTTATGTATAGCAAGTCCTATCATTCCACGTCCAGAGTGAGCAGCAACCATTGCACCAACTGGAGCAATTCCCATTATTTCAACATTGTCAATAATTTTTAAAGATTCCATAAATGCAGTAGCTTCATCCATACAGCTACCTTCTAAAATCCAAACCTTGCATTTACCTTCAGCACAATGTTCTTTAACTATATCAAACATTTTAGAAAGAGATTGCTTTCTACCTCTAGCCTTTCCAGCTGCACAATAAACACCTTCATCATCAACAGAGATAATAGGCTTAAGATGAAGAACCTGGCCTATTGCCCCAGCCAATCTGCCTATTCTACCACCTTTTCTTAAGTATTCTAATGTATTTAGAGTAAAATAACCGTATATATTTTCACGGATTTTAGGTAGAGTTTCAATTATTTCTTCAAAGGTTTTACCTTTATTAACTAATTTTACTGCTTCTAAAGCTATAACTCCTTGAGGGTATCCAATAATTTTACTGTTATAAACGTATGATATTAAATTTGGATGTTCTTCTAATGCAAGTCTAAATGCATTAAATGTACCAGATAGTCCAGCAGAAACTGAAATTGCAATTACATGCGTATATCCTTCAGTTTCTAGTTTGCATAAAACCTTTTCAGCTGTTTCAGCACTAGGCAATGACGTTGTTGGTATTTCCTTTTCTAGAGAATTATAAACCTCTTCAGAAGTTATGTTTATTTTATCTTCAAATTCACCATAAGAATAGATTACTCTTAATGGAAATAGGTGAATGTTATTTTCCTTTAATGTATTTATTGATAAATCTGATGCACTATCAGTAATTATTGCTATCTTTTGCATAAAAATTGCCCCCCTATTATTAATTTAATCTCATTATATATCATACATGATAATTATATCAATAGTGATATAGTTATAAATAATGAAATAAATAATATTATTATTAAAATAAGCTTTTAATAGAAAAAAATAGAAGCAAATAATTGCTTCTATTTATATATATCTTTATATATTATTTTAAAAACTCTAAGAGCTTCTTCTATTCTAGGTTTCAAAAGATGTTTTCTAATTTCATATTCTTTAAGACCTAATGGTGTTAAAGAATAGAATTTTTGAAATTTTTTCTTTGGATCATCCCATTCACCAACTACAAATCCATCCTTTTCTAATTTCTTAAGTAATGGATATATACCGCCGGTGCTTGGAAGCCAAAGTCCATTGGTACGACTCCCAATTTTATGAGCTATATCATTACCATTTGTGGGTCCCATGGTAAGGATATGTAATACATATATAGGCAATAAACCTTTAGTAAAAACTTGGCCAACTGACTCTTTTTCTTTTTGAATCTTTTTTAATTCGGCTAATTTTTTTTTGTATTCTTCATGGATTCTTTGTTCCTCTTCTTTTATATCTTCAATAGTACTGAAGTTATAATTGAAATTATCCATATTTTAATCAACCTTTTGTATAGCCAAACCAAGTAAACCAGGACCTGCATGAACCCCTAGAGCAGGACTTATTTCAGACATTCCAATGTCTAAAATATTATTTAAAGACTTTAAGGATTCCATAAGTTTTTTACCTTCTTCTAAAGCTCCACCTTGTAAAACCCAAACTTTGCATGGTGAAGATTCTAAATGTGATTTTAAAATATCAGTAAGTTTTGAAAGTGCTTGTTTTCTTCCACGAGCCTTACAAACTGTATAATAAACACCATTCTCATCAACAGTTATAATAGGTTTTAAACTAAGCATTTCACCAATTGTTCCAGTAACTCTGCCTATTCTTCCACCCTTTTTTAGATATTCTAGAGTATTTAGAGTAAAATATCCTGTTATTTTAGAACTAATAGTAGGTATTAGTTCAACTATTTCTTCAAATGATTTACCTTCTTTTATTAATTTTGCAACTTCAAGTGCTACTAATCCTTCAGGAAAAGCAAGGATTTTAGTATCAAAAACATGAGAAATTAACTTTGGATGATCTTCTAAAGCTAATCTTACAGAATTAAAAGTCCCTGAAAGTCCACTAGATATAGTTATGGCAATAACATGTGTATAACCTTCAAGTTCTAATTGATTTAATATTCTATCAGTGTTTTCAGCACTTGGTAATGATGTTTTAGGTATTTCAGTATCTAAGTTACTATAAACTTTTTCGGCAGCAATATCTATTTTATCTTGGAAACATCCATGTGAATAGCTTATTAGTAATGGAAGCAACTTAATATTATTTTCTTCTAAAGTCTCTAAAGACAAATCACAAGCGCTATCTGCTAGTAATGCAATTTTTTGCATAAATATCCCTCCTAACAATTAATCCCATTTTTTATATAATAAAATTATAGCATAATGGTTAAATATATCAATAGTGATATAGTTTAAATTATCATTACTGATACAGTTTATACTTATATAAATTAAAATTCAAGATAAAGCCTATATAATAAATTATTTCATATAAAAATTTTTTTATAATAGTAAATTTAAAATATTTAATTAAATGTAGTGGGTATTTAAAACAAGAAGAAAAATGAGAATAAACTTAAAAATCTTAGTTAATCTTATCCTAGTGTAGCTTGATGATAAAAATGTAATAGAGTATAATAGATACTATTGAAATACAATATATTGTATATGGAGGTCTAATAAATGCTATATGTAGTTAAAAGGGATGGTCGAGAGGTACCATTTAATTCAGTTAAAATATCTATTGCCATTAAGAAGGCGGGGGATGATTCAGGGAAAAAGCTGAAAGAAAGTGAAGTGCTTGGCACAATACAAAAGGTAATTAACTATATAGAACTATCAGGTAATGAGAAGGTAACTGTTGAAGAAATTCAAAATTTAGTTGAGAAAGCTTTGCTTGATGGAGGCTATGCAGATATTAAGACTGCATATTCAAATTATAGAAAACAAAGAACCAAGGTTAGAGAGATAAAGTCTGATCTTATGAAGGCTATAGAAAAGATAGGCATTGAAACTGATAGAGATAACGCAAATGTAGGTAATAATTTTAGTTCAAAATTACTAAGAATAGCATCAGAATCTAACAAGTGGCATAATTTAGCTGCCATGCCGAAACATTTAGCTAAAGCTCATGAAATAGGAGATTTATATTATCATGATTTAGATAGCTATAATTTAACTACAAATTGCTTGCATATTCCAACAGGTGAAATGTTGAAAAATGGGTTTAATACAGGGTATGGAACTATAAATGCACCAAAGAGAATAGAAACAGCAGCAGAACTATCTTGCATATTATTACAATCAACTCAAAATGATATGTTTGGAGGTCAATCACACCCTGATTTTGATAATGATTTAGGGGAATTTGTTAATCCTACAAGGAATGAAATAAGAAGAGAATTGCAAGAACTTGGAATTGATGATGAGAGATTAGAGAGTTTAACGGAAAAGAAGTTAAAGGAAAGAATACATCAAGCAATGCAAGGTGTAGTATATAACCTAAATACTATGCATTCAAGAGCTGGGTCACAAGTTCCTTTTAGTTCAATTAATTTAGGAATACCAAATACTAAAGATGCAGCGTTAGTATGTGAGATATTTTTATTAGAGTATGATAAGGGATTAGGCAAGGGGGAACAACCTATATTTCCTAATATAATCTTTAGAGTTAAGGAAGGTGTTAATAGAGATGCTTGTGATGAGTATCACTATTTATATAAACTAGCATGTAATGTTGCAGCTAAAAGAATGAATCCTACATTTATGAATATAGATGCAGACTTTAATAAGGAGTATTATGATATGGGTTATATGCCCGCCACTATGGGATGTAGGACATATCTTATGAAAAATATTAATGGTGAGCCAGGTTGTAAAGGAAGAGGAAACATAGCTCCAACAACAATAAATTTACCAAGAGTGGGTATTCAAGCAAATGAAGATATAGAGAAATTTTATGAAATATTATATACAAGGTTAGAATTAGCTAAGGAATCATTACTTCATAGATATGGTATATTAAAAAAATTAAAGGTTAAAGACTTACCATTTGTAGCAGGGCAAGGCTTAATGAAGGGATCTGAAAATTTAAGTCAAGATGAATCGATAGAACCAATATTAAAGCAAGGGACATGGGGAATTGGATTTATAGGTTTAGCAGAAACTTTAATAGCATTAACTGGAAAACATCACGGTGAAGATGAAAAAAGTAGAGAGCTTGGTGTAGAGATTATTAGTTACATTAGGCAATATATAGATAGGATAACAGAAGAGACTAAGTTAAACTGGAGTTGTTATGCAACACCAGCAGAAGGTCTTTCAGGGAAATTTATAAAACAAGATAGAAGTTTATTTGGAAACATTAAGAATATAACAGATAAAGATTATTATACAAATAGTTTTCATATACCTGTAAACTATCCTATTTCAATTAAAGATAAAATAGATATAGAAGCACCGTATCATAAACTTTGTAATGCAGGTCATATAAGTTATTTAGAAGTAGATGATCTTCCAAGTGGTGAAGCTATTATGGATATTTTAAATTATGCTTATAAAAATACAAATATAAGTTATCTAGGAATCAATTTTCATATAAGATATTGCAAGGAGTGTGGTACTCATTTAAATAGTAGCCAATCAAGGTGCAATAAGTGTGGAAGTCATAATATTCAAGGTATTTCAAGAGTTACAGGATATTTAAGTTTAGATGAAAGATTTGGACCAGGTAAATATCAAGAAAGAGCAGACAGAAGATCGCACACAGGAACTAATAAGAATAATTATCAAGTACTATAAAAGAAGGATATTAGAACTTATTTTTATGAATAAGTTTTAATATCCTTTTTAGTTTTAGGTAAAGAAAGAAAATTGCAAGATTGTATAAAAAAATTGCAATAAATAGTGTTGTAAAGGTAAAAAATATTTTTTATAAGAAAAAAACTGAATAATTTTTAAAAAATCCTGCAATTTTTGTCAAAATTAACATGGTAATTACTTGTTTTAAAAATTTTCGTATGATAAAATTATCATAAGAAAAGTATAGAAAAACAGTAATATTATACAAAATGTATAATAAATTGGGGCAGAAATATATAAGCAATAAGCAATAAATTAAGAAGGGGGATAAATTAATGTCAGTTAAAAATTTAGAAAATGGAAAGTCTATTTATATTGTAGATACTACATTAAGAGATGGGGAACAAACTGCAGGGGTAGTTTTTGCAAATCAAGAAAAAGTTACAATTGCAGCAATGTTAAGTGATTTAGGTGTAGACCAATTAGAAGTTGGTATACCAGCTATGGGTGGAGATGAAAAAGAAGCTATTAAAGAAATTGTAAAAAGAAATAAAAAAAGTAGCATAATGGCATGGAATAGAGCTGTTATAAAAGATATTGAACATTCTATAGATTGTGGAGTAGATTCAGTTGCTATTTCAATATCTGTATCAGATATTCATATACAACATAAATTGAAAACTTCAAGAGAATGGGTACTTGATAATATGTTTAAAGCTGTAGAGTTTGCAAAGAAAAATGGTTTATATGTATCAGTAAATGGTGAAGATGCTTCAAGAGCTGATAGAGAGTTTTTAGTTCAGTTTATAAATGTTGCTAAGCAAGCAGGCGCAGATAGATTTAGATATTGCGATACTGTTGGTATAATGGAACCATTTATTATTAGAGATAATATAAATTATTTGTATTCTAATACTGGATTTGATATAGAAATGCACACTCATAATGATTTTGGAATGGCAACAGCTAATGCAGTTGCAGGAATTAATGGAGGAGCATCTCATGTGGGTGTAACTGTAAATGGATTAGGTGAAAGAGCTGGAAATGCAGCACTTGAAGAGGTTTTAATGGCATTAATGTTTGTTTATAATTACCAAGGAAATATAAATACAACTATGTTTAGAGAAGTATCGGAATATGTTTCAAGGGCATCAGGTAGAGTATTACCTGCATGGAAAGCTATAGTTGGAGATAATATGTTTGCACATGAATCTGGAATTCATGCAGATGGGGCTATAAAAAATCCGAAAAATTATGAGGCTTTTGATCCTGATATAGTTGGCTTAGAAAGGCAAATAGTTATTGGTAAACATTCAGGTAGAGCTGGAATTGTAAATAAATTTAAGGAGTATGGAATAGAGTTAGATGATTATGCTTCACAAAAAATCTTAGAAATGGTAAGGACAAGTTCTGTAAGGTTAAAAAGGAGTCTATTTGATAAGGAGTTAGTTCAAATATATAAAGAATATATAAGGTTGGAAAATAATAAGGAAAATTAGCAATAAGCAAAAATATTATTTATAAAAAGGGGGATTAAGTAAATGGGTGATAATTTAGTTTATAAAGTATTAAAAAGCCATTTAGTAGAAGGTAAAATAAAAGTAGGAGAACCTATAGGGATAAAGATAGATCAAACATTAACACAAGATTCAACTGGAACTATGGCTTATTTACAACTAGAAGCTATGGGCATAGATAGAGTAAAAACAAAAAGATCTGTTGCTTTTATTGATCATAATATGCTACAACAAGGATTCGAAAATGCAGATGATCATAAATTTATTCAAACAGTAGCATCAAAATATGGTGTATATTTTTCAAAACCTGGAAATGGTATATGTCATCAAGTATTTTTAGAAAGATTTTCGACTCCAGGAGAAACTCTAATAGGTTCAGATAGTCATACACCAACGGCAGGTGGAGTAGGAATGTTGGCAATGGGGGCAGGAGGATTAGATGTTGCTCTAGCAATGGGGGGAGGAGCGTATTATATAAGTACCCCTAAGGTTTGTAGAATAAATTTAGTTGGAAAATTAAATAAAATGGTGGCAGCAAAAGATATTATTCTAGAGGTTTTAAGAAAACTGACAGTTAAGGGAGGAGTATCTAGAGTATTTGAATATGCAGGTGATGGAGTTAAAACTTTATCAGTGCCACAAAGAGCTACAATTACTAATATGGGAGCAGAACTTGGAGCAACAACATCAATATTTCCAAGTGATGAAAGAACTTTAGAGTTCTTTAAAGCTCAAGGAAGAGAAAAAGAATGGGTTGAGTTTAAGGCAGATAAAGATGCTATTTATGATGAAGAAGTTACTATTAATTTAGATAAACTTAAACCTTTAGTAGCAAAACCACATAGTCCTGATAATGTTGAAGAAGTTAGTAGTGTTGGAAAAATAAAAATAGATCAAGTTGCTATAGGGAGTTGTACAAATTCATCTTATGAAGATTTAATGAAAGTATCGAAGATACTAAAGGGAAAGAAAGTTCATAAAGATGTTAGCTTGGTTATAGCACCTGGATCAAGACAAGTTATGGAGATGATGGCTAGAAATGGAGCTCTTGCAGATATAATAGGTTCAGGAGCAAGAATTTTAGAAAATTCATGTGGGCCATGTATAGGGATGGGACAAGCACCAGGAACAAATGGTGTTTCATTAAGAACATTTAATAGAAACTTTTATGGTAGAAGTGGAACATTGTCGGCTAATGTATATTTAGTTAGTCCAGAAACAGCAGCAGTATCTGCATTATATGGAGTTCTTACAGATCCAACAGAAGTTGATATTGATGTAAGTATAGATATTCCAGAAGAATTTTTAATAGATGATTCTATGATTTTAAAACCATCAGGGATAAATGAAGAGGTGGAAGTTGTTAGAGGTCCTAATATCAAGCCTTTCCCTGTAAATAAGGAGCTTGGAGAGTTGATAGAAGGGAAGGTTTTAATAAAGGTTGAAGATAATATAACAACTGATCATATTATGCCATCAAATTCTAAGTTATTACCATTTAGGTCAAATATACCTTATTTAGCAGAGTTCTGCTTTAATACTGTTGATACGGAGTTTCCAAATAGAGCAAAAGAAAACAATGGTGGATTTATTATAGCCGGAAATAATTATGGTCAAGGTTCAAGCAGAGAACATGCTGCCTTAGCACCACTTTACTTAGGAGTTAAGGGAATTATAGCAAAATCATTTGCAAGAATTCATAAAGCTAATTTAATAAATAATGGTATAATACCTATGGAGTTTGAGATAGAGGACAAATATGAGGAGATTGATTTATTAGACGAGTTAATGCTAGATAATATTCAAAGTGCACTAAAAGAAGGATTTGTTATAGTAAAGAATATAACTAAAGATATTGAATTTAAGGCTATACTTTCTTTAACAGAAAAGGAGATTGAAGTAATTAAAGCTGGAGGAAGGCTTAATTATGTAAAATTATCAGATAAATAGAAAAAAACCTAAGTTTATATTATAAGCTTAGGTTTTTTATAAATATTTATATAAGATAATGAAGAGATTTTTATATAATATAATGTATAATAATTCTATAAATAAATATATGGAGGGCTTTATGGGAAGAAAAATAAATAGAAAAAATAACAAAAGATTACCTCTATTTATAGGTATTTTTATTTTATGTATATTAGGAGTATTAAATATTAATAGAATAGAATATTTTATAAAACAATCGATAAAAGATATTATAAATATAGAAGATAGCATTAATGAAAATACTAATGAAGAAAAACTTAAAGAAGAAATTAAAAGCATTGAAGTAGTAGCTACTGGAGATTTTTTGATACATAAAGAAATATTAGAAACTCAATATAATCTGCAAAATGATAGCTATGATTTTACAAATAATTTAAAGTATATCAAAAAGTATTTATATAATGCAGACATAGCTATTGCAAACTTAGAAACTACCTTAGCGGGAAAGGAAAATTACGATTATTCAGGATATCCATCTTTTAATACGCCAGATTCATTAGCAGATGCTATGAAGGAGGTAGGAATAGATGTTGTTGCTAATATGAACAATCATGCATTAGATAGAGATGTAAGAGGATATAAAAGAACTAGAGAAGTATTAGTAGAAAAAGGTTTTGATGTAATAGGTAGTAGAGCAAGTACGGAAGATAAAAGATATATAATAAAAGATGTAAAGGGAATAAAACTTGGAATAATATCTTATGGATATACAATGACAGCAGGAAGTGGAGGTAGAGGCTTAAATGGAACAGAAATTTCATCTGATTTACTACCTTTAATGAATACATTTCATCCTAACGATATTAATCAAGATTTACAAAGCATGAGTGAGCAAATAGATAACATGAGAAATGACGGTGCAGAGGCTATAATATTTTATATGCACTGGGGAGATGAATATGAGTTAGAGCCAAATTCTATGCAAAAGGAAATGGCCCAATTTCTAGCGAATAAAAAGGTTGATATAATTTTTGGAACACATCCACACTCATTACAACCAATTGATATTTTAAAATCATCAGATGGAACAAGTAATACAGCTGTAATATATTCAATGGGAAACTTCTTATCAAGTCAAAGAACTGAGAGAATAGGAAATCCATATACAGAAGATGGTGTTATTGTATCTATTAATATAAGTAAAAATATGAATACAAATAAAATAGATGTAGATACTCCAAAGTATATACCAACTTGGGTAAATTGGTATGAAAAAGAAGGAAAACTTTTTTATGAAGTTGTACCAGCAACTATTTATGATGCAGATTATTTAACTGAAAATGGAAAAGTAAGGGTAAAGGAATCCTTTGAAAGAACAAAATCTATTATTGAAAAATTTAATAGTAATATAAAGGTTAAATATGATTAAGTTTGTAGTATATAAAAAATATATTCGTAGTTAATAATGTTAATTTATTTGATTAAGCTTATATTATATAAAAAATTAACTTAGGAGATATTAAAGAATTAATTATGATAGGAGTGATTACAATGAATAAAAATATAAGGTTATCCGGAATAGCTTATGAAAGCTTAGTTAACGGGCCAGGTATGAGAAGGGTGTTTTTTTCTCAAGGGTGTAATCATTTTTGTAAAGGGTGTTTTAATCCAGATACACATGATTTTTTAGGGGGAGAAGAAAGAGATATGGATGAACTTATACATGATGTTTTGGATAATCCAATGCTTAAAGGAATAACTTTTAGTGGTGGTGACCCTCTAGAGCAAGCTGATAAGTTTTCATATATGGCAAAGATATTTAAAAAAAATAATCTAAATATTTGGTGCTATACAGGATATACTTTCGAATATATATTAGATAACTTAGATAAAAGAGTAGGGTGGAAAGAACTTTTAAATAATATAGATGTTTTAGTAGATGGAAAGTTTGATTTAACAAAAACAAGAGAAGGTCTAAGATTTAGAGGATCTACAAATCAAAGGATAATAGATGTTAAAAAAAGTTTAGATACCAAAAAGATAGAAGTTTTAGACTATAATTTTTAATTATAGTTATAATAAAAGTATTTACAACTACATTCTAACTTAATGTAGATAAACTACAAATAATTATTAAGCTTAATAAGGTAACATTTTTAAGAGGTGAAGCTATTGAAAGAACAAATAATGAGAAAAATATTTAATGGATTTATATATATACATATATTACATCATGCAAAGATGAAACCATTTTATGGAACATGGATGATAGAGGAGCTAAAAGAACATGGATATAATATAAGCCCAGGAACATTATATCCTATGTTAAAAACTATGGTAGAGGAAGGATTATTAGATAAAGAAGAGAAAAATGTAAATGGTAAAATAAGAAAATATTATAAGTCAACAAATGATGGAGAGTATTTATTAAAAGAACTTCAAGCAAAACTTAAAGAATTAATAAGAGAAGTTCCAATAGAGAATTAGTAAAAAGAGATGTAGGTATATATTAAAATACCATTACATCTCTTTTATTTGCAAAAAAATTTAAAAAATGATATTATCGAATTACGATATCGAGTTATGATAATAAAATCTTATCAAATGTTAAAGAAGAGGTGTTTATGGGAAGTTTAAAAGTAAAAGATATATCTTTAAATATAAATAATAGTAGTATTTTAAAAGGAATAAATTTAGAAATTAATAAAGGAGAATTTGTTTTTATAACAGGTCCATCAGGAAGTGGAAAAAGTTCTTTATTAAAGTTAATGGGTGATTTAATAAGTCCAACAAATGGAACAATATTATATAAGGATAAAGAGTATTTTAGTTATAAACCTGAAGAATTAAGAAAAATGATTTCATACTGTAATCAAACTCCATATTTATTTGGACAAACTGTTAAGGAGAATTTAGAGTTTCCTTATAAAATTAGAAAGCAAGAGGTTGATTATGGAAGAATAAAAGAGTTATTTAAATTAATTAATTTAAAAGATGATTATTTAAATAAGGGAGTAAATGATTTATCAGGCGGTGAAAGACAAAGGATAGCACTTATTAGAAATGTTATATTTAATCCTGAAATTCTTTTATTAGATGAGGTAACTTCAGCCTTAGATGAAGAAAATAAGAGGCTGATTGAAATATTAATTAGAGAAGTTAATAAGTTAGGAATTACTGTAGTTTGGGTAACTCATGATATTGAGCAAACTAAAAGATTTAATAGTAGATTGATTAAAATAAATTCTGGTAAATTAGAAGGAGACATGCAATGAATAATGTATCTTTAATTTTAACCTCATTTTTATTAGTAATACCAATAATTATATCTTATAAAGAAAAACTGCAACTTGAAAAAGAAATAATAATAAGCATAATAAGGGCTGTAATACAATTAGTAATTGTAGGATATATTTTAGAATTAATATTTGGAGCAAATAATAAGGTTATAACTGTTGTTTTAATAACAATAATAATTTTTAATGCTTCTTATAATACTATAAATAGAGCAAAAAATATAAAAAGACCATTACTTATATCTCTTATATCAATAACAAGTGGAACAAGTATTACATTAGGTGTGCTAGTGATTTCAGGTGCCATTAAATTTGTACCAAATGAAGTTATAGCTGTATCAGGAATGATAGTATCAAATTCTATGGTAGCTATAAATTTATGTTATAAAAATTTAGATGTAAACTTTAAAAGAGGAAGAGGGGAAATTGAAGCAAAATTATCATTAGGAAGTAATATAAAAACAGCCTCAATGGATATAATAAGAGAAAGTATAAAGGTAGCAATTATGCCAACGATAGATTCAGCAAAGACTCTAGGAATAGTCTCATTACCAGGAATGATGACAGGGTTAATATTAGGGGGGGCATCTCCACTAGTAGCTATTAAATTTCAAATTATGGTTACATTTATGTTATTAACAGCAACTACAATTTCAGCTATGTGTTCAAGTTATCTTGCTTATAAATCATATTTTAATGATAGAGCTCAATTAATAGTGTTAAAAGATATAAACTAATAAAGTCTATGAAATTAATAAAATATTGAAATTTTAGATTATTAGGTGCTATAATAAGCAAAAAGAAATAATATTCGTATATGCCTGAAAATATGGTTCAGGTGTTTCTACTAGGAAACCGTAAATATCCTAACTACGAGTATATGAATTAATTTATGTACCCTTTTGTAGGGTTCTTTATTTCATATATTTATAGGTTTGGAAATCCATACTTTAGAGCAGAGGGTAAATAATAAATAGAGGAGATAAGGAAAAATGCAAGCGTTAAAGGAAAAAATACTTACAGAAGGAAAAATAAGAGAAGGAAATATACTTAAAGTAGACTGTTTTTTAAATCATCAAATGGATATAAAATTTTTCAATGAAATGGGAAAAGCATTTAAAGAAAGATTTAAAGATGTAAAAGTTGATAAAATACTTACAATTGAAGCATCTGGAATTGGAATAGCAGCTATTGTATCTCAATACTTTGATTATGTACCTGTAGTATTTGCAAAAAAGACTGAAAGTTTAAACTTAGATAAAGAAGTTTATGAAGCAGAAGTTCATTCATTTACTAAAAAGAAAACATATAAAGTAAGAGTGGGTAAGAACTTTTTAAATAAAGGGGAAAATGTATTAGTTATAGATGATTTCTTAGCTCAAGGATGTGCTACAAAAGGTATGATGGATATATTAAATCAAGCACAAGCAAATCTTGTTGGAATAGGTATAGTTATTGAAAAAGGTTTCCAAGATGGTAGAAAAGTATTAGAAGAAATGGGAGCAAAAGTTGAATCTTTAGCTATAATAGATAGATTCGAAAATAATACTGTTATATTTAAATAAAAATAATTAACTTAATAAAGATAATAATTGAAATACATAAAAATCCATGATTATAAAAGTATAAGTTTTTATAATCATGGATTTAATTTTAAACTTAAATAAAGTATTTGTTAGTAGAAATAAAAAAAGCGCCTAAGCGCTTTTAAATAAATGGGGGATGGGACCTGTATTAAACAGGTTTTTGTATCTACATTAGTATTATGTACAATAACTAAGAAATTTATACAAAAATTTTTAAATTATTTAAATAATAATTATTATCCATTGAAGCTTATGTTTAATAGTGGTATTATAGGTAAAAGATATTTTTTAGGAGGTAATTTATATGAATATAGGATTTAAAAGCATGACTTGTTCAGAAGTAGATGCTTTAGTAGTTTATTTATTAGAAAAAAAAATAAGCACTCCAAATGAAGAGCTTAATAAATTTATAAAGGCTTTAGAAGAAAGAGAATTATTTTTAGGCAAAAAGGGAGAGTTATATAGCTTTACTAGAGAAAAAGACTCTAAGCTTCAAACGGTTATATTAATAGGATTAGGAAAAGAAGAAGAGTTAACTTTAGAAGAACTTAGAACTGCTTCAGGAAAGGGTGTTAAAAAGTGTAAGGAATTAAAGCTTTCTAGCATAACTTTAAGAATTCCTGATACTGAAAAAATAGAAAAAGCTGAAATGGCAAAAGCTGTTGTTTACGGAGCTAAATTAGCAAATTATAAATTTGATAAATACAAAACTTCTAAGAAAGAAGAGAAAGAACTTAATGTATCAATAGGAGCTCATGGAGTAGATGATAGTGTTAAGAAAGAAATTATTTCTGCTATAGAAGAAGGAATAACAATAGCAGATGGAGTTATAATAGCTAGAGATTTAGTTAATGAACCATCAAATGTTATTTATCCAGAGACTTTAGCAAATGAAGCTGTAAGTGTTGGAGCAGAAAGCGGATTTCAAGTTGAAGTTTATGATGTAGAAAAAATAAAAGATCTTAAAATGGAAGCATTTTACAATGTAGCAAAAGCAGCAGAAAAAGAACCTAAATTTATTGTTATGAGATACTTTGGTGACAAAGATAATAAGGACAATATATTAGGATTAGTAGGAAAAGGCTTAACTTATGATTCAGGTGGATATTCAATAAAACCAACTGGAAGTATGGTTGATATGAAATCAGATATGGGTGGTGCAGCTTCTGTTATTGGAGCTATGTCAGTTATAGCTAAAAGAAAATTAAAAACTAATGTAGTTGCTGTAGTAGCAGCTTGTGAAAATCTTATTGCAGGAAATGCCTATAAACCAGGAGAAATAATAGGTTCAATGGCAGGGAAAACTATAGAAGTAGTTAACACAGATGCTGAAGGAAGATTAACATTAGTAGATGCAGTTCATTATATAATAGAAAAAGAAAATGCAAAAGAAATAATAGATGTTGCAACGTTAACAGGTGCTGCATTAGTGGCATTAGGAGAAACAACAACAGCTATTTTAACAAATAATCAAGGTTTTTATAATGAATTAAAAGTAGCTTCAGATTATACTGGTGAAAAAATATGGCAATTACCAGCCTTTGAAGAGTATAGAAAACTTATTAAATCAGATATAGCGGATTTAAAAAATAGTGGTGGAAGATTTGCAGGAACAATAACTGCTGGATTATTTATTGAAGAATTTGTTCAAAATAAGCCATGGTTACATTTAGATATAGCAGGAACATCTTGGGCATCTGCTAATAGCGATTATTGCATTAAAGGGGCTACTGGAGCACCGGTAAGTACACTTTATCAATTAGTTAAAAATAGAGAAGATAAATAAAAGTAGAGACAGTAGATGGATATGTTTAAAAACAAATCTATCTATTGTCTTTTGTTTTTAAAATCTAAGAACTTCATAAGAATATTTTATATTTATAAAAACATTTTTTATAACATTAATTATATTATTCATTTAGATAGGTTTTTCTCCATTGAGAAGGTGAGATAGTATATTTCTTTTTAAATGCTACTGAAAAATTAAATTGATTAGAATAGCCTAATAATTCAGAAATAGATGAAATAGATAAAGTAGTATCTTTTAATAAATCACAGGCTTTTGACATTTTATATTGAATTAAAAACTCTTGAGGTGTTATATTCATATGGTTTTTAAAAATACGGCTGAAGTAGGATTTACTTAAATTACATCTATTAGAAACATCTTCAACAGAAATATTACGATTATAATTGAATTCAATAAAATTTAAGGCTTCACGAATATAAAATTCATTTAAGTTATCTATTTCACTTAAGGTACTATTTATTGAAGATTCAATAAGAGAATTAATAAATAAGTATAAGTTTCCTATTATAAAACTTGGATTTTTTTTGGGATAATTAACAATATCCCTCATTCGTTTAATAATTTCAATCGAACAATCCTTTTCTTTTGCTTTAAATATTGGGTTTTTGGGGTTTAACCCGACTTCTTCCATATACATCTTTGCTTTTAATCCATTAAATTCAATCCACATATAATGCCAAGGATAATTTTCATCAGCTTGATATGAACAAATAGCATTTGGACAAATTAAAAACCCTTCCCCAGCAGAAATTTCATAATATTTTTTTTCAAAATTTTCAGAATCCACTGGAAAAAATTTCCCTTTTCCTGATATTACATAATGAAATAAATAATTATTTTTAACTGTAGGACCTATTGAATGCAGTGGATCACATTGCTCAGCTCCAAATTGAATTGGTTTTAAATCAATATAATTTTCATTATTAAAAATATAAGTTTCAAATTTAGACATAAATACCCCCATAAAATATATGATAAAATTACAATATATATGCAAATATGAAAAAAGTACAAATATTAATATATTTAAGAATAATAATAACATAGAATAGTAACGTTTTCAATGATAGAATTTATATAAATTAACTTAATAACAAAAAATTTACAATAAGTTAATTAAATTTTAATTATATTTCAGGAGGAATGGGTATGAAAATGAGAAAGAAATTTGGATTATTAATTTTTAGTCTATGTATTGTATTTTTAGTTGGTTGTGGAAGCAAAGGAAAGGGAGAATCTAGTAATGGCAATGTAACAATTTCATATGCTATATGGGATTCAGGTCAGGAAAAGGGATTGCGTAAAATGGCTGATGAATTTGAAACAAAGAACCCTAATATAAAAATTAATATACAAGTTATAGGATGGAATGATTATTGGACAATGTTAGAAGCAGCAGCAACAGGTGGATCATTACCAGATACATTCTGGATGCATTCTAATGAAATTTATCGTTATGGATCTAATGAAATGTTATTGAATTTAAATAATTACATTAAGGATAGTAAAGAGGTAAATTTAAAAAATTTTCCAGAGGAATTAAATAAAATTTATAATATAAATAATAATCAATATGCAATTCCAAAAGATTATGACACTATTGGATTATGGTATAACAAAAAAATGTTTGATGAAGCGAATATAGCATATCCAGATCAAAGTTGGAATTGGGAAAAACTACAAGAAGTTGCAAAGAAATTAACAAAATCAGATGGAAGTCAATATGGAATTTTAGCTCCATTACACAATCAAGAAGGTTATTATAATTTTATATACCAAAACGGTGGAGAAGTTATAAATAGCGATAAGAAATCAGGATATGATAATCCAAAAACAATAGAGGCTATGAAATATTATTTTAATTTATCAAAAGAAGGCTTATCACCTAAGATTTATAATGATAAAGAAAGAGCAGAAGCTTTACAAAATGGACAAGTAGCCATGGGATTTTTCGGTTCTTGGAACTTAAGTTCTTTTTCAGAAAATGAATATATGACTAAGAATTTTGATGTTGCTGTACTACCTTCAGCAAATGATGGAAAAAGAGCAACAATATTTAACGGACTAGGTAATGCAGCTTCTGCTAAGACAGAACACCCACAAGAAGCTTGGAAATGGTTAGAATACTTAGGATCAAAAGAAGGACAAGAAAAACAAGGAGAATTAGGTGTAGCTATTCCGGCATATAATGGAGCAGCAGAAACATGGGTAGAAACAAATAAAAAATTTAATACAAAAGTTTTTACAGATATGGTAGAGTATGCAAAGATAAGACCATATTCTAATTCTACTGCTAAATGGGAAGATAAGGCGACAGAAATTCTAAAAAAGGCATATCTTGGAGAAATTTCAGTTGAGGAAGCAAGTAAAGAAACTGCAAAAATGATGAATGATTATTTAGCTGAAGAGAAATAAGTTTAATAAAAAGCAATAGTGAAGTATAAATATAGTAGCTATTGCTTTTTTTATTAAATATACAAAGTATAAAAATATGACAGTCAAGGAGAAGTAATTATGGAATTGGGAGAAAAGAAGTTATTTAAAAAGTTTTTTATTCCTAATAAAGAAAGAACGGAATGGGTTTGGGGTTGGCTTTTAATAGCACCAACAATTATTGGATTAATTATTTTAAATATTATTCCAATATTCCAAGTTTTAAAGATGAGTTTTTTCGAAAGTGGTGACTTTGGAAAAAATGATGTTTTTGTAGGATTTAACAATTATATAAAGTTATTAGGAGATAAACAGGTATGGCAAGCAACTATTAATACCCTTAAATATACATTTTTTGTTGTACCATTAAATGTAATTCTTGCTCTTATTTTAGCTACAATATTAAATAAAAAAATAAAGGGTAGAGGATTTTATCGTACTATTTATTTTATTCCAATGGTAGCTGCTCCAGCAGCTATAACAATGGTTTGGAAATGGTTGTATAATACACAATTTGGATTAATAAACCATTTATTAGAAAAAATAGGGATACCAAAAGTAGATTGGATAAATGATCCTAATATAGCAATGTACTCACTAATAATTATAGGAATTTGGAGCACTATTGGATATAGTATGGTATTGATTTTGGCAGGGCTTCAAGAAATACCAAAGGATTATTATGAGGCTGCAACTATTGATGGAGCTAATTCTGTAAATAAGTTTTTCAAAATAACCCTTCCTCTAGTTTCACCTACATTATTTTTCGTAATTGTTACTAATATAATTCAATCAATGCAAGTATTTGATGTAATTTATATGATGATAGATATAACAAGTCCTGCTTATGATAAAACTGTATCACTTGTTTACTTATTTTATAATAATGCATTTAAATATTCAGATAAAGGATATGGATCAACAATTATTATATTATTATTAATAATTATTTTATTATTTACCTTTGTTCAATTAAAATTACAAAAAAAATGGGTAAATTACATGTAGATAAGGAGTTGATATCAGTGAAAGAGAAAAAAGTTTCTAGATTATTTATACATTTATTTTTAATTATTATTGCAATTATGATGATATTACCATTTTTATGGATGGTATTAACATCATTTAAAACAGTAACAGAATCTACTCAAATGAATCCATTTTCTATTTTACCAAGTCAATGGAAAATAGAAAATTATATAGAAGTTATAAAAGGAAATAATTTTATTATATTATATTTTAATACATTCTTAATGATGATTTTTCGTGTAATTAGTTCAGTATTATTTAGTGCAATGGCAGCATATGCATTTGCAAGACTAGAATTTCCAGGGAAAAACTTTTTATTTGGGCTAGTTTTATTTCAAATGATGATACCAGCACAAGTTTTTGTAATTCCACAATATTTAATGATAGATCAAATTAACATGAGAAATACTATTTTTGCACTTGTTTTTCCAGGAATAGTTAGTGCATTTGGAACATTTCTTTTAAGACAATTTTTCATCGGGTTACCAAAAGAGTTAGAAGAATCAGCACACCTAGATGGTTGCAATATTGGTCAAACATTTTTTAAAGTTATGCTTCCTTTAGCAAAATCAGGATTAATTGCTTTAAGTATATTTACAGCATTATTTGCATTTAAAGATTTAATGTGGCCATTAATTGTTAACTCAAATACCGATGCAGCTACATTGTCATCAGCACTATCAAAAATTCAAGGAGCTTACTCTGTAAATTATCCGCAACTTATGGCTGCATCTGTATTAGCAATTTGGCCAATGCTAGCAGTTTATATTATTTTCCAAAAACAATTTATTGAAGGTATTGCAACTTCAGGTGGAAAACTTTAAGTATATTTTATTTAGAGAGGAGTATTAAAATGCCAGTTATTTTTCATAAAGAAACACAGGAATTTCATTTATATAATGAAGAAATTAGTTATATTATTCATATTTTACCTAATGGGCATATTGGAAATCTATATTTTGGTAAGAGAATAGATCCTTATAAAAACTATAATCATTTGTTTGAAGGAGAATATAGACCTTTGGCTGCTTACGTAGAGGAAGGGGATAATAAATTTTCATTACAAAATACAAGACAAGAATATCCTACCTTTGGTCTTTCAGATTTCAGAAAAGGTGCTTTTTTAATAAAACAAGAAAATGGTAGTGAAATTTCTAACTTTAAATACGAAAGTCATAAAATAATAAATGGTAAACCTAAATTGCCTGGTTTGCCTCAAACATATGTCGAAGTTGATGAAGAGGCATCAACATTAGAAATTATTCTATTTGATGAAATAATTAATAGTAAAATAACACTTTATTTTACCATTTTTAAAGATAGGCCAGTTATTACGAGGAGTACAAGCTTTTTAAATACTAGCAATAAAGTAATAAGCATAGAAAAAGCAATGAGTTTTAACTTAGATTTTCCAGATACAAATTATAATATGATTCAACTTAATGGAGCGTGGGGAAGAGAAAGACATGTTCATGATAGAAGTATTAAACAAGGAACGCAAGGTTTCTATAGCTTAAAGGGAGCTAGCAGTGCAGAATTCAATCCTTTTTTTGCTCTTAGAAGACCAAATACAGATGAATTTTCTGGTGAGGTAGTAGGATTTTCTTTTATTTATAGTGGAAACTACTTAGCAGAAATAGATGTAGATACTTATAATCAAATGAGAGTTATGATGGGGATCCATCCGGATCGATTTAGTTGGAAATTAGAACCTTACAAAGAATTTTTTACTCCAGAGGTTGCTATTGTTTATTCAAATAAGGGTTTAAATTATATGAGTCAAACTTATCATAGTTTATATAGAGAGTGTTTAATGAGGGGAATATGGAAAAATAGTATAAGGCCTGTTCTTTTAAATAGTTGGGAAGCCCTTGGATTTTCTATTGATGAAGAGAAAGTTAATGAGCTAGCTACTAATGCTTCAGAGTTAGGAGTAGAACTATTTGTTTTAGATGATGGGTGGTTTGGCAATAGAAATAATGATAAAGCTGGATTAGGTGATTGGACTGTAAATAAACATAAATTTCCTAATGGATTAGATAAAACTATTAACTATATAAATAGCCTTGGAATGAAATTTGGAATTTGGATTGAACCAGAAATGATAAATAAGGATAGTGAGCTTTATAGGATTCATCCAGATTGGATTATACATGATCCTAAAAGAAAACCTTCACATACAAGAAATCAATATACATTAGATTTTTCTAGGGATGAAGTGGTTGAGTATATATATAGTAATATCGAAAGATTACTGTTAGATTATAATATTTCATATGTAAAGTGGGATATGAATCGATATATAACAGAGTGTTATAGTAAGGGGAAAGAACCAAATTATCAAGGGTCAGTATATCACAAATATATATTAAATGTTTATAAGTTATATGATAAGTTAATAAGTAAATTCCCAAATGTTCTGTTTGAATCTTGTTCTAGTGGTGGTGCTAGATTTGATCCAGGTATGCTATATTATGCACCACAAACATGGACAAGTGATAATACAGATGCAATTGAGCGTTTAAAAATCCAATATGGAAGTTCATTTGTTTATCCATTAATTTCTATGGGAAGTCATGTATCAGAATCCCCAAACCAACAAGTTTTTAGAGAAACAAGTTTAGAAACAAGAGCTAATGTAGCCTACTTTGGTAATTTAGGATATGAGCTTAATGTTAATGAATTATTAGATAATGAAAAGGAACAAATAAAAAATCAAATAAAATTTTATAAAGAAAATAGAGAAGTTTTCCAATATGGTAAGTTCTATAGACTGAAAAATCCATACACTAACAATATTTCAGGGTGGATGATAATATCTAAAGATAAAAAAATAGTAATTGTAGGATGTTATAAGATATTAAATTATGCTAATGAAGGGAGGGAAAGATTAAAATTAGTTGGATTAGATAGTAATGAAACTTACGAATTAAGATATCCTTATAAAAAAGAACTTAAAGGTGATGAACTTATGAATGTTGGAGTTTCTATAAGTAATGAATATTTTTGTAATAATGGAAATGATTTTTCATCAGTACTGTATGTATTAAGAAAATTATAAAAGTAATATTATAATTTAATGATTAAAAGGGAGGAAATACTTATGGAATTTTTTTCGAGAATTAAAAATGTAAGAGTAATTTTTATATTATCTATTTTTATAAGTGCACTTTTCTTAAGTAATTTTAATCAATTAGTTTTTGCTGCTGAGGGTGATTACGTAGTTACAAATATACTATTTGGATTAAAGCCTACTACAAATAGTAAAAATATGATTATTAGTGGTGACTCAACTGTACCACAAGTAGCAATTTTACATCCTGATGCTGCTACTGATAGCGATAATTCATCTAGCAATAATGATAATCTAAATACAAAGGTTATTGTTGGAGAGGAAATTGGTGGACCAGATAATGGATATAGCAAATGGAAACCAGTTTTTTTACAATATGACTTTCAAAAGAGTCGCTCTGTAGAACAAATTAAAATATATAGAAATACCTATGACAATGCAATTTCAACATACAAAGATGTAAAAGTAGAGTTATCTACTAGCCCTAATTTTGAAGAAAGTACAACTACTGTTGTATTTCAAGAACAAGATATTATTGAAAGTAGAGATAATAAGGGAGTTCCTCAAGTTATAACTTTAGGAAAGCCTGTTGAGGCTCAATATATTCGTATTTGGGGTAAAGGTCACTATATCCAAAATACAAATAGTTCATGGAAAGGATATAGTAATGGAAATCTTTATAATGAGATTGAAGTTATAGCAAATGTTCCTAAATCGGAAGCTCCAAGTCAACCAGAAGTACAAAAGCCTGTTAATATTTCATCAGGAAAGCTTCCTTATGTTTATGGATTAGATCCAACAAATATAAAGGCAATTACAGATGGACAAATAGATAATAATTATGCGATTCATAATAGTATAGGTAGAAATTGGCTTCAATTTGAGTATAAAAATATCTATAAAATTAACACAATAAAATTTAAATTAGAGCCAGGTAATTATAATACTGTAAAAGTAGCTATCTCTAATTCACCAAATAATGGCTTTAGGGAAGTTTTTAATAAGACTAATTGGAGACAAAGTGATAGTTTAGAGATAATTAATTTATCTAGTCCAATTAAAGGAAGATATATTCGCTTTACAGTTGATAAAGATGGAAGAAGCAAAACAAAATATTCAGAGATTGAAATATGGGGTACAGGGGATAGTTATGATGAAAGTAAAGGTGAGTATATTGCACCAAATTCAAAATATAATCAGCTTGTTTGGAGTGACGAGTTTAATGATGATAAGGTAGATGAAAATAAATGGACTATTATTGATGGTATGGTTAATCATGGAGCAATTTATAATAAGAATGCAGTAAGTATAAAAAAGGATAATGGAAATAGCTATTTATCAATAAATACAAAGAACTATAATAGTACTGAAAAATTAATTTCAGCGGTAGGCGTAGATAACTATTTAGGACAAACTATAAATAAAAAAAAGGTTACTTGGTCATCTGGAAGGGTTGAATCTAAAAATAAATATTCATTTCAATTTGGACGTATGGCAGTTAGAGCAAAAGTAAATGATTCTCAAGGGATTTGGCCAGCTATTTGGATGTTAAGCCAAGATGAGACAGGTCATGATGAAATAGATGTTTTAGAATATTTAGGACAAGATCCATGGAGTGCATGGACGACCAACCATTTTGGAATATTAGGAGAAAACAAAGGATCAAATGGAGTTAGCAATAGTAATTATGAAGCATGGAGTCAAGATTTTCACGTTTTTGAAGTAGAATGGGATCCACAAGTAATTAAGTGGTATATAGATGGAAAAGAAGTTTTTAAAAGTACAGATGGAAGAGATGATGGAAGAGATGGCATGCATAATCGTCCAATGTTCCCTATATTAGAAACTCAAGTTGGAGATGGATGGGTTAAAGATGTTGATTATAATAAACAAAATACAAAGCAAAATTCAGAGTATTTAATTGATTGGATAAGAATTTATCAAATGCCAAATCAACCTAATGTAAGATTTGATGATTTAGAGACGCTTGAGAATGGAGTAAGTGATGGATATAGTATAAAACCTTATTCACATACAAGAAATTTAATTAAATTATCAGATGGAGATTTAAATGAAGAAAATAAAGATAATTTTTATTATGGTGGACAGCCAAGATTAGAAAAAAACCGTATAGCTGTTAGTGAGAACTCAGAAAAGGAATCAATTGTATATAATATTCCAAATGTAAAAGATATTCATCTAACAACATATTATCAAACAATTGAAGATAAGATGACTTGGAATAATAGTGCTGGAGCATATCAAGGATATTCCATTAGATCTTCATTAACAAGCGGAGATATTGACTTTAATTTATTTACATCAGAAGATGGGAAAACTTGGAGTAAAGTTAATGATGTAAAAATAGTCGATAATTTTATAGAGAAGCATCCAGGATATGCAAGAACAACTTTTGATGCATATAATTTACCTGAAAATATTAATTTTATAAAAATAGAATTTCCACAATATAAAAATAAAGGTTATAGATTAAACAATGGAGACATAAAAAATATAAAAAATACTGATATTCAGTTAGGTAAAGTAACTTTTTTGCAAAAAAATTAAAGCTTTTAATATAGCTTACAAATAGTTTACTGAAATAAATTTTAATTGCTTTATAAATAAAACTTGAGGAATAGTTGTATTTTAACTATTCCTCAAAACTTTTTATATAGTTATTTTTTTATAAAATAACTATAAACTAATATATATAAAATTAGAAAATAAGTTACTTAAAAGTGATATATTAGAAATCAGATTGTCCTGTAGTTCTTGGGAATGGTATTACATCTCTAATGTTTGACATTCCTGTAATATACATTATAAGTCTTTCAAATCCTAAACCAAAGCCAGCGTGCTTAGTTTCTCCGAATTTTCTAAGTTCTAAATACCACCAGTAATCTTCTTCTTTAAGACCAAGTTCAGCCATTCTCTTAGTTAAAACATCGATTCTTTCTTCTCTTTGACTACCACCTATTATTTCCCCTATTCCAGGAACTAATAAGTCCATAGCTGCAACTGTTTTTTGATCTTCATTTAATCTCATATAGAATGCCTTGATATCCTTTGGATAATCAGTAACAAATACTGGTTTCTTAAAGTGTTCTTCAGTAAGGTATCTTTCATGTTCAGTTTGTAAGTCTATACCCCATTCTACTGGATAATCAAACTTTTTATCAGTATTTTTTAAGATTTCTATAGCTTCTGTATAAGTAACTTTTCCAAAGTCAGAAGATATAACATGGTTTAGTTTATCCATAACTCCTTTATCTATAAATTGGTTAAAGAAAGCCATTTCTTCAGGACACTCAGTCATAACATATTCGATAACATATTTTAACATGTCTTCTGCTAATTCCATATCATCTTGTAAATTAGCAAAAGCTATTTCAGGCTCTATCATCCAAAATTCAGCTGCATGTCTAGCTGTATTTGAGTTTTCAGCTCTGAATGTAGGTCCAAATGTATAAACATTTCTAAATGCTAAAGCATAACATTCTGCATTTAATTGACCAGAAACTGTAAGGTTAGATTCTTTTCCAAAGAAGTCTTTAGTATAATCAATAGCACCTTCTTCAGTTATTGGAATAGCGTTAAAATCTAAAGTCGATACTTTAAACATTTCACCAGCACCTTCACAGTCGCTTCCAGTTAATATTGGAGTATGTGTATAAACAAAACCTTTTTCTTGGAAGAACTTGTGTATAGCGTACGCCGCTACTGAACGAACTCTAAATACTGCAGAAAAAGCATTACTTCTTGGCCTTAAGTGAGCTATAGTTCTTAAATATTCAAAAGTATGTCTTTTCTTTTGAAGTGGGTAGTCTGATTGAGACATTCCTTCAATTATAATTTCCTTAGCTTGAATTTCAAATGGTTGCTTTGCATCTGGTGTTGCAACTAAAGTACCTATAATTGATATTGATGAACTTATAGGTAGTTTTGATACATCCTTAAAGTTTTCTAGGTTATTATCAAATACTATTTGAACATTCTTAAAGAATGAACCATCATTAACTTCAATAAATCCAAATGCGTTAGATGCTCTTAATGTTCTTATCCATCCAGAAATTTTTACTTCTTTTGATAAGTAATCACTTTCATTTCTATAAAGTGATTTAACTAAAATTACTTTATCCATAAATTGTGCCTCCTGTATATTATATAAATTATTAGTTAAAATAAAAAAACCTTCCATCCCTATAAAAGGGACGAAAGGATACTTTCGCGGTACCACCCAAATTGCCATAAAATATGACCACTTAAATAGACACATATAATGTCTTTCAATTAATAACGGTTTGAAATCCGTCTAAGCCTACTATCAATAGATTTCGGTTAGAAACTCAGAGATGTTCTTCACTAAAGGTTTCGTATAAGGCTTACACCGTCCCTTATTCGCTAAGACTACATCCATTAGATACTCTTCTCATCATAGTAATAAACTTATTTACAATGTTAAGTAAGATTTTACACCAATTCACTAACATTTGCAACTTTAAATCATAATATATTTTATAGTATGTTTTTGGAGGAATTTATGGAAAAGAAAAGTTTTCTTGAAGAAAAATTTATAGAGCTTAATAAACTTAAAGGAATGTTAGTAACATATCCAGAAGAATATAAAAATAATATTGTTGAAGTTATGGAAAGGGTCTGCAAGCAAATAGATGGATATTTACATTCTGGAAAAAGATGCATTAAAGAAAATGAAATATTAAGGCAGGAATTTACAATAGAAGAATTAGCTAAGTATAATGGAAAAGATGGTATGCCTGCATATATAGCTATAAAAGGAACAGTTTATGATACAACTGATATTATGAAGTGGAGTGGTGGTGAGCATTTTGGAGTTAAAGCTGGAGGAGATAGGACAGCTGAATTTTTAGAATGTCACAAAGGAAATATGGAGAACTTAAAAAAATTAAGAATAGTGGGAACTATAACGCAATAGTAAAATTGATATAAAAATAAGGCTGTAGCATTAAAGCATTGAAATACAGTAAGAAGTATTTTGATAAACTTAAAACAAAAATATATTATACTTAAATTTCTTTGTGTAACAGCCTTATTTTAAATATTTAAATTCTATTCATTTCCAGTTTCATAAGAGTTAACTAATGGAGTTGGAAAGTTAAGCATTTTAGTGTCTTTAACTATACGTTTAAATTCATATTCAAGTTCTCTAAATTTGACTTTAATATCACTATTTTCATTTATATCTATTAAGCAATATGTTATATTAGGGCGTCCAATTTTAGGTTTTCCGACACTCCCAACATTAATAAATATTTTATTACCAAATTTCTTAAAAGATGGAATATGTGTATGTGCACAAACCAGTATATCACAATCAGTAGTTTCCATAACTTCTTGAGTGTTTACCCCATCTTCAAATAAATATTCATTAATTGCATTTGGACTACCATGAACAAATTTAATTTTAGAGCCTTCAAAATTATAATCTAATGAAGTTGGAAGCTCGGATAAATAAAATTTATTAGAAGCTCGTACTTCTTCACAAGCCCAAGGTAAAGAAAATGAATTTATGCTTGTATTTCTTATGAAAGTAAAATCACCATCAACAACTGATGCATCATAATTTCCCTTTAAGCAAGGGATCTCTCTTCTTTTTATTAATGCAATAACTTCATTTGGATGAGGACCGTAGCCAGTTAAATCTCCTAAACAAATTATCATGTCAACTTTTTGATTATCTATATCTTCTAAAGCTTTCATAAGTGCATAAATATTACCGTGTATATCTGAAATTGCTGCTATTCTCATTTTTTCTCCTCCTAAAAATCTATATATACATTATAGCACTTTAACATGGTAGGAATAAATATTTTACCTATAGTATTAAATAGATATTTTTTATAAAAGTGGTATAGTATATTTATATAGATATTTCTAAGGAGGAAAGAAAAATGAAGTCTAGTAGGGTAAGTAGTGTTTTAAAAGCTATGAGAAAAGAAGGATTAGAGCAAATTATAGTAACATCACCGTCATCAGTATTTTATTTAACAGGAAAATGGATTTCACCTGGTGAACGAATGCTTGCTTTATACTTAAACGTTAATGGAAATCATAAGATGATAGTTAATAAATTATTTCCTATATATGAGGATTTAGGTGTAGACATATTATGGTATTCAGATATAGAAGATCCAATAAACATGTTATGCACAGTTGTGGATAAAGAAAAGACATTAGGTGTGGATAAATATTGGCCAGCACATTTTTTAATAAAGCTTATGAATAATAATGTGGTAAAGGGCTTTGTAAACTCATCACCTATAATAGATAGACTAAGAATGATAAAAGATGAAGAAGAAATTAAATTAATGAAAGATTCATCTAAAATAAATGATAAAGTAATGATTGAGCTTTGGAAGGAGATAAAAGAAGGTTATTCAGAAAAGTATTACTGTAATATGTTATCTGAAATCTATGAGAAGAATGGAGTAAATGGATTTTCATTTTCTCCAATAATTGCAACAAGTCCTAATGGTGCGGACCCACATCATAAATCAGGTAAAGATTTAATAAAGAAAGGTCAAAGCATAGTTATAGATATTGGAGGAATATATAAGTATTATTGTTCAGATATGACAAGAACTATCTTTTTTGGTAATGAACCAAATGAGCAACATAAGAGGATTTACAATATTGTAAAAGAAGCTAATTTAAAGGCAATAACTACTGTAAAAGAGGGAGTTAAGTTTTCTGATATAGATAAAGCAGCAAGAAGTGTAATAGAAGAAGCTGGGTATGGAGAGTATTTTACACATAGAACTGGACATAGCATTGGAATAGAAGGTCATGACTTTGGGGATGTAAGCTCAGTTAATAATGAAGAAGTTAAAGCAGGTATGATATTTTCCATTGAACCTGGAATTTATCTAAAAGATAACTTTGGTGTAAGAATAGAAGACTTAGTTTTAGTTACTAAAGATGGCTGTGAGGTTTTAAATTCAGTAACCAAGGATATAACTGTTATTTAACTTAATAATATAAATAAAAAACTAGGTTAAAGTTCAAGGATATTTAAATAAGAGTTTTTCTTGTTTAAATATCATTAGACTAAATCCTAGTTTTTTTATTTATAAATTAGAATAATATGCCTGCAATTGTTGCAGTTAAGCAAGTTGATAATGCACCGCCTATTAAAGCTTTAAAGCCTAAGTTTGCAATTGTTCCTTTCTTTTCAGGTGCTAATCCACCAATTCCGGCTATTTGAATAGCTATTGAACTAAAGTTAGCAAAGCCACATAATGCATAAGTCATTATTAAAACTGTCTTTGGTTGTAATGAATTCAAAGATATTAAGTTTGATAATTCAGAGTAAGCTACGAATTCATTAAGTATAATTTTTTGTCCAAGCAGACTTCCCGCTGCTGATATATCAGAAGTAGGCACACCCATAACAAATACTAAAGGTGAGAAAAGTTTTCCAAGTAACCATTGGAAGCTTAAATCTGGGAATCCAAAAATACCACCAAAAAATGAAAGTATAGCATTAAGTAAAGCTAATAAGGCTATAAATGCTAATAGCATTGCAGCAACATTTAACGCAAGGCCTAATCCTTCACTTGCTCCATTAGCTGCAGCTTCAACAACATTAGAAGCTGTATTTTCTACATTTATATTAGTTGAATCTTTTGTTGCACTTTCTTCAACTTCAGGAACTAATATTTTAGCTAATACTAAACCTGCTGGAGCAGCCATTATACTAGCAGCTAAAAGATGTCCTGCGTTTACTCCCATTGCAACATATCCGGCCATTACACCACCAGCTACAGTAGCCATTCCACCAACCATTATAGCCATAAGTTCTGATCTAGTCATATCTTTTACAAATGGTTTAACAAGTAACGGAGCTTCAGTTTGACCTAAGAATATGTTACCGACGGCACTTAGTGTTTCTGAACCACTAGTTCCAAGTAATTTACAAATAAATTTAGCAATAAACTTAACTATAATTTGCATAATGCCAAGATAGTATAAAACTCCCATCAATGCAGAGAAGAATATAATTGTAGGAAGTATTTTTACAACCCAAATAAATCCAATTGCATTTGTATCAGTTAATGGTCCAAATAGAAATTTACTACCTTCTCCGGTAAAGTCAAGTAATTTTGTTATTACATCGCTAGCACCTTGAAATATGCTTCTTCCAAGAGGAATTTTAAGAATAAGTATGGCAAATACAACTTGAAGTCCAAGCCCAGTTGCAACTAAACGCCAATTAATTTTTTTCTTATTTTCAGAAAGTAGGAATGCAATTCCAAGTATAGCGATAATTCCTATAATACCTATAAATCTATCCAATTTTTTTCTCCTTCGTTGGTTATAAATTTTATCATTAGAATAATAGTTTTAGATTAATTCTATTATCTTAGTCATAAGGGCGGTAAAGTTTTCTTTAACCATATTAGATGTTTCAATAACTTCTTCGTGATTAAGTGGTTGTTCTAATATTCCAGCTGCCATATTAGTCATACAAGATATTCCAACAACCTTTATTCCGCAATGGTTAGCGACAATAACTTCAGGAACAGTTGACATTCCAACAGCATCAGCGCCTAAAACTCTAACCATTCTTATTTCAGCAGGTGTTTCATAAGTAGGGCCACTCATCATAGCATAAACTCCTTGCTGTATATTAAGTGAAAGTGAGTTTGCAATACTTAAAACCTTTTCTCTTAATTCAGGATTGTAAGCATTAGACATATCAGGGAAACGTGGTCCGAAATCGTTAAGATTTCCTCCTATTAAAGGGTTGTTCCCAGATAAATTTAAATGATCTGTTATAAGCATTAAATCTCCGGGAGAATAGCTAGTATTAACAGCTCCAGCTGCATTTGTTACTATTAATTTTTCTACTCCTAAAAGTTTCATTACTCTAACTGGAAATGTAACTTCATTATAGTCATATCCTTCATAATAGTGGAATCTACCCTGCATTGCTATAACGCATTTCCCGTTTAACATTCCAATAACTAATCTTCCTGCATGACCCTCAACAGTTGAAGTTGGGAAGTAAGGTAGAGTTTCATAAGGATAAAATTCAGGGTCTTCGATAGTATCTGCTAATGATCCTAAGCCAGAACCTAGTATTAATCCTATAGTAGGCTTATACTTAGTTTTTTCAAGAATGCTATTTGAAGCAACTTGAAGTTTTGTTGATAAATCCATAAAATCACCCCTAATTATAGTTTGTTAATTTTTTTAGTTTTTATAAGTGTATTTTTGTAAAATTAAGTTTAGTCTTTGTAAATTATAAAATAAAGTTAACAAAAATGAAACAAAAAAAGAAATAATTATAAAGAAATATTAAATTTACTAATAATAAATCTTTAATTACAAGTATAAAATGAAGATTTTATACTTGTAATTATATGGGGATATCTGGATGAATCGACAAAAATAATTAGATTACTTTTGAAATTAAAAAAGACCTAGAGAATATAAATTTCTCTAAGTCCTTTAAGCTACTTTAATAATAAATCAGCTACTTTTACTACATCTCCAGCTCCAACAGTTAAAACAAGATCATTTTCAGATATCATATCTTTTAAATATTCAGCAGCTTCGTTATGGCTGTGAACATTGATGCAGTTTACACCTTTATTTCTTAAGGCATTACCAAGTTCATCAGAAGATACTAAGCCTGTATCTTTTTCTCTAGCTGCATATATATCCATTAAAATAAGTTCATCTGTATCAAAGAAACATTCAGTAAATTCTTCAAATAATGTTTTTGTTCTAGTATAGGTATGCGGTTGGAAAACTGTATAAATTTTATTGTGTGGAATTAATTGAGCAGTATTTAAGGTTGCTTTTATTTCTACTGGATGATGAGCGTAATCATCAATTATTGTAGCACCATTAAGCTCCCCTTTATGCTCAAAACGTTTATGGGCACCCTTACATTCTTTTAAGCCTTCTATTATTGCTTCGTAAGGAATATTAAAAATAAGTCCTACACATATTGTTGATAAGGCGTTTAATATATTATGCCTTCCGGTTGTACTTAAAGATACTGAAAATAATTCTTTATCATCCTTAGTTACAGTAAATGTTGCACAACCATTAGTATTAAAAGAAATATTTGTAGCTCTAACATCACCTTGATTTATTCCATAGCTCAATGTATTACATTTGGCTTTTTCTAAAACTTCATTTACTTTTTCATCTTCACAATATCCTATTAAATAACCGTCAGTAGGAATTATATTTGAAAACTTTTCAAATGTAGATTTTATATGATTAATATCTTTATAATAATCTAAATGATCTGCATCTATATTTAATATAATTCCAACATAAGGATAGAATTTAAGGAAAGATTCCTTATATTCACAGGCTTCTGTTAAGAAGTATTCACTTTTTCCTATTTTAAAATTACCATTTATAACATCAAGATTCCCGCCTACTAATATTGTAGGATCAAGATTTGCCTTTAATGTTACATGAGATAACATTGAAGTACATGTTGTTTTGCCATGTGTACCTGCAACAGCTACGTTGTATTTATGTCCTTTCATTATTAAACCAAGAAATTCAGCTCTATCCATTAAATCTATATTTTGTTTCTTAGCTTCTAATAATTCAGGATTATCGGAAGGTATGGCTGCAGTATAAACAACAAGATCTACATCTTTAATATTTTCTCTTTTATGTCCTATGTATATTTCAGCACCTTCAGTTTTTAATTTCTCTGTAATTTCTGATTCTTTTGAATCAGAACCAGAAACTTTAAAGCCATTGTTTAATAGTACAGCTGCAAGTCCGCTCATACTTATTCCACCTATGCCAATAAAGTGAACCTTTTTATTTATATCTTTATTAAAATCAAAAGACAAAAAATCAACCCCTTTTTAATTAATACAGTGTTTAAATTAGAATTAAGTGTATAATTAAATCAAATATAAATTAAAATATTCGATAAATCTTCCATTTATAATTATATACAAATTTCCTAAAATGAACACAATAAAAAACTAGCATTTCAATATTTTATGAAAAAAATATTAAAAATGTTATAAATTTAGAGGTATTAATTAAGTTAGTGACTAAAAGCTATTGATATTGAGAAGAATATGGAATAAAATATGAATATTAGATGATGAAAGTTGAAAAATAATTCGGAAAATAACAAAAATTGTAGGTGGTATGATTTGGAAAAATTAAGTAGGAATAGCAGAGTGGTTGCTATAACAAAAATATTAACAGAAAACCCGAATAAAGTTATGGGGTTAAATAGTTTTTCAGAACTTTTAAATGCTGCAAAATCTACTATAAGTGAAGACATAGTTATAGTAAGAGAAGTATTAGAAAAGTTAGAAATGGGAAGAGTTGAAACTATAGCTGGAGCTGCTGGTGGAATAAAGTATATTCCAGGTGTAGGAAAAGATAGTAGTAGAAAATTTACTGAAGAATTATGTGAATTATTAAGAGATGAAAGTAGAATAGTACCAGGGAACTTTATATATGTAACAGATTTAATGTATAATCCTCAAATAATAAGCAAGGCTGGAGTTGTTTTATCTGGATTTTTTAAAGAAGTGGAAGTGGATTGTATTGTAACTGTAGAAACTAAGGGGATTCCTTTAGCTTATGAAGTTGCAAGAAGTCTTGGAATACCACTAGTAATAATAAGAAGAGATAGTAAAGTAACAGAAGGATCAACTGTTACTATAAATTATGTTTCAGGGACAAGTGGGAGAATACAACAAATGTCACTTTCTAAAAAGTCTATGAAGCCTCAAAGTAAATGTATCTTTATAGATGACTTTTTAAGAGGTGGTGGAACAGCAAAAGGAATAAAAGATTTATTAAAAGAATTTGATAGTGAGTTAATTGGAACAGGAGTTTTAATAGATAATATAGGTGTATCTAATAAAAAGGCATCAGGATATATATCATTAGTTGAACTTAATTATATTGAAGAAACAAACACATTAGATGTTCAGCCATCAAAAATGGTAGAATAAAGTAAAAAAGTAGTAGTATTGCACTAAAACTCATTGAAATTTTTAAAAATTTGAAAAAATTCTAAAAATTTTTAGTAAAAAAAAGGATTTTAATGATTTTTATAGAAATATTAATAGTATCATAGCAACTGGAGGTGTAGTGCAATGACAATTACAGACGTTAGAATCAGAAAGATAGCTGCTGATGGAAAAATGAAAGCTATCGTTTCAGTTACATTTGACAATGAATTTGTAGTTCATGACATTAAAGTAATCGAAGGACAGAATGGATTATTTATAGCTATGCCAAGTAGAAAGACACCGGATGGAGAGTTTAAGGATATAGCACATCCTATAAACACTGAGACTAGAGAAAAAATTCAGTCCTCAATACTTGAAGCTTATGAAAAGGCTAGATTAGAAGATGAAACTGAAGCTGTAACTGAATAAATTAATGTTTATTTAAAATAAAAGGGAAAATATGCCCTTTTATTTTTTTTGTAAATTTAAAATAAAATCAATCACTATTTAAATTCTCTCTTAAGGTTGAAATACTCTTTCTAATACAATATAATATAATGAGATGTATACGAACGTTTTTTTAAAGTATTTAAAATTCGTCCTTAAAGTTTTGAAAATGAGGTGTTTTATATGTATAGATGTGCTCTAATTTTAGCAGCAGGACAAGGTACTAGAATAAAATCAGATTTACCAAAAGTGTTACATAAGGTAGCTGGTAAAGAAATGGTTAATCATGTTATAGATACTATGAGAAAAGCTAATATAGATGATGTTAACGTAATTATAGGAAAAGGAGCTGAGTTAGTTAAAAAGAATACAGCTTCAAGAAAAATAAGTTATTCATTACAAGAAGAACAATTAGGAACAGGTCATGCAGTAAAATGTGCTATTGACTTTTTAAAAGGAAAAAAAGGAACAGTAGGAATATTTTGTGGTGATGCACCTTTAATTAAATCGGAAACCGTTGAAAAGCTTTTTGAAGAGCACATAAAAAATAATAATAGTGCAACTCTTTTAACTTCAATTGTAGAAGATCCGACAGGTTATGGAAGGGTCATTAGATCAAACGATGAGGTTTTAAAAATAGTTGAGCATAAGGATTGTAATGAAGACGAATTAAAAGTAAATGAAATGAATGCAGCATTATATTGCTTTGATATAGAAGAATTATTATTATCGTTAGATAAATTATCTAACAATAATAATCAAGGGGAATATTACTTAACTGATGTAATAGGAATTTTAAAGGAAAAGGGAAGTAAGGTTGGAGCTGTTGTAATAGATTATGAAGAAACAATAGGCGTAAATTCAAGAGTTCAACTTGCTGAAGCAGAAGAAATATTAAGAAAAAGAATTAACTTAAGACATATGGTAAATGGAGTAACACTAATTGATCCATCAAGCACATATATTGGGGATGATGTAGAAATTGGTAAAGACACCATTATATATCCAGGAAATGTTATAGAAGGAAATACTAAAATAGGTGAAAGAGTTATGCTATATCCAAATTCTAGAATAAGTAATAGCATAATTTTAAGTGATGTAGAAATTCAATCATCTGTTATTCTTGATAGTAAAATTGGGGAAAAGACTACAGTTGGACCATTTGCATATATAAGACCAGATTCAGTAATTGGAAGTAGTGCAAGAATAGGAGATTTTGTAGAAATTAAAAAATCTACAATTGGGGACAATACTAAGGTGTCACACTTAACATATATTGGAGATGCTGAAGTAGGATCAAACTGTAATTTTGGTTGTGGAACGGTAGTCGTAAATTATGACGGAAAAGATAAACATAAAACAGAAATTGGAGATAACAGCTTTATAGGTTGTAATACTAACCTAGTTTCACCAGTTAAGGTGGGCAACAATACTTATATAGCAGCAGGATCAACTATAACTAATGAGGTTAAAGATGGAGATCTTGCTATTGCGAGGGCTAAGCAAAGAAATATTGAAGGTTGGGTAAATAAACGAGGTCTTACTAACAAATAGTTATTTAGATATATAAAGTGCCAAAAATTTTAAGGAGGTCTTCACAATTATGATAACCCATGGAAAAAACATTAAAATATTTACTGGAAACTCACATCCTGAATTAGCACAAGAAATAGCAAATATATTAGGATTACCGCTTGGAAAAGCTAAGGTTTCAACTTTTAGTGATGGAGAAATTTCAGTTGATATAGCTGAAACAGTAAGAGGAACTGATGTATTTTTAGTGCAATCAACTAGCTCACCAGTTAATAACAATTTAATGGAACTTTTAATAATGATAGATGCTTTTAAGAGAGCATCAGCAGGTAGAATAACAGTAGTTATGCCTTATTATGGATATGCTAGACAAGATAGAAAGGCTAAATCAAGGGATCCTATAACTGCAAAATTAGTAGCTGATCTTTTAACAGCAGCAGGAGCTCATAGAGTATTAACAATGGACTTACATGCAGCTCAAATACAAGGATACTTTAATATTCCAGTTGATCATCTATTAGGATCACCTATATTAGCTAAATACTTTATAGAAAAAGGATTTGATGATAAGGAAGATGTAGTTGTTGTTTCACCAGATTTAGGAAGTGTTACAAGAGCAAGAAAATTTGCAGATAAACTACATGCTCCAATAGCTATAATCGATAAGAGAAGACCAAAAGCTAATGTTTCAGAAATAATGAATATAATCGGAGATATAAAGGGCAAGAAGTGTATTTTAATAGATGATATGATAGATACAGCAGGTACAATTGCAAATGCAGCAAATGCTCTTAAGGAATTAGGTGCTACAAATGTTTACGCATGTTGTACACATGGGGTACTATCAGGCCCAGCTTTTGAAAGAATAAATAATTCAGCAATTGAAGAGTTAGTTATGTTAAATACAATAAAATTACCAGAAAAGGATGATTTAGTTAAATTTAAAGCTATTTCAGTTGCACCATTATTTGCAGAAGCAATAAAAAGAATATATGATGATGAGCCGATAAGTAAATTATTCGAATCATAGTACATAAACTTGGATAATAAACCCCTAAAAAGCATAAACTTTTTAGGGGTTTGTTGTTAATTAATAATTTGTAAAATTTATTAATTATTAACAAAAACATCACAATAAGATATATAATATAATTGTTAAGGATGGTGACTTTTATGGAAAGTAGATTAGGAAAAGTTTTAATAGTTGATGATGACGAAAATATATGTGAAGTTATAAATATGTATTTAGTTAGTGCTGGTTACGAAACAAGAAAGTGTAGTAATGGTAGGGAAGTATGCAATGTATTTCCAGAATTTAAGCCAGATCTTGTATTATTAGATATAATGATACCTGGCATGGATGGTATAGAAGTTTTAAAATGGATAAGAAAAACAAGTGAAATACCTATTATTATGTTAACAGCTAAGGGAGATACTTTTGATAAAGTATTAGCTTTAGAATTAGGTGCAGATGATTATATTGTTAAACCATTTGAACCTAAAGAACTTCTAGCAAGAACTAAAGCTGTAATGAGAAGATATAACTATGATAGTACAGATAAAGAAGTTATAAATTATTCAGATTTAATGATAGATGTAAATTCATATAATGTTGTTTATAAAGGTGTAGAAGTTAAAATGCCGCCAAAAGAATTTGAGCTTCTACATTATTTAGCAAGTAATAAAAATAAAGTTTTTACTAGAGAACAATTATTATGTGAAGTATGGGGGTATGATTATCCAGGAGACTCAAGAACGGTTGACGTTCATGTTAAGAGATTAAGAGAAAAAATAAATGGCGGAGAAAACTGGCAGCTTGAAACGGTTTGGGGAGTAGGTTATAAATTTGAGGTGAAATAATGCGTAGAAGAGGAATTATCTACAAATTATTAATTTCATTTACAACTATAACAGCAGTAGTATTAAGCTTACTAGGAATTTTTCTTTCATCATGGTTACATAGAGAATACATGAAAGAAAGACAAATTTCATTAGAAAAGCAAATGAATTTAATTGAAACTGCAACTTTAAATTTTTTAAATCAAAATAGCAATAGTGTATATGAAGAACTTAGAAGTGTAATGAAGGCAGTTAAAAGTAATATTGGAATGGACTCTATTATAGTAGATAATCTTGGATATGCATATGTAGTTTCTAGTGATAATTTAAATAAACTGAAATATACTAAACTTAATATACCTCAAGATGAACTGGAAAAGTTTAAAAATGGTGAGGCTGAAGGCTTATTAGTAGTAACAGAGAAGAATTTAAAACAAAAAATACACATAAAACCTGTATTTAATAATGGTTTTTTTAGTGGTACAATAGTACTTTTAGGAAATGATTATTATTGGGAAGGATTAACAGATGTATATCAGAGCATTTGGATATCATTAGCTATAGCTCTAATTTTATCCTGTGCAGTTGCATATTATTTTACAAGAAAAATACTTATAAAGCCGTTAAGTGAAATTAATAATGCTGCAAAAAGGTTAGCAAAAGGTGATGTAGAGAAAAGAGTTTATATAAACTCTAAAGATGAAATAGGAGAATTAGCAGAGTCATTTAATATAATGGCAGAATCATTAGAAAAAGTAGATAAAAAAAGAAGAGAGTTTATTTCTAATGTATCTCATGAGCTAAGATCTCCAATTACATCGATAAAGGGGTTTATAACGGGCATATTAGATGGAGTTATTCCTAAAGATAGAGAAAATTATTATTTAAATATTGTAAGTGATGAAGTTTGTAGATTATCTAGATTAGTAAATGACCTTTTAGATATTTCCGCAATGGAAGCTGGTAAATTTAATTTAAATAAAATTCAATTAGATATCAATGATATAATAACATTATGTACATTGAATTTAGAGGGAAAAATAAAAGATAAAAAAATGAATGTAGAGGTAGTATTCCATGATAACCATGAGTATTGTATTGCAGATAGAGATAGGATAATTCAAGTAGTAACCAATGTACTTGAAAATGCAATAAAATATGGTATAAACAATGGTGAAATAAAAATAGATACATATAGTAGGGGAGAGAAGGTTTATGTTAGTATATTTAATAATGGACCTACTATAGCTAAAGAAGACATAAATAATATTTGGGATAGATTCTACAAAATTGATAAATCCCGAACAAATAAAGTAAGTACAGGTTTAGGATTGCCTATAGTTAGATTAATACTATCTCAGCATAATCAAGATATATGGATTGACAATATTGATGGAAAAGGAGTTAAATTTACTTTTACTCTAGAAAAAGCTAATTAAAATACAATGCTTTGGAGGGAGTGGGTTAATGGATAAGGAAAGTAAAGAATTAAAAGAAGACTCTTACCCAATTCATTTTAAAAGAAAAAAAACAAAATCAAGTATAAGATTTGGAAGTAAGGTAATAGGTATTTTTATTTTAGCAGGTATGGCCGGTGTGTTATTTTCTAATATTATGATGAGGGTTAAATACGATAAAATAATTAAGCAGATCGATGAAAATAGAATTAATAATGAAATGGTTATATTAAACTATTCAAATTTAATAAAGAAGGTATCCCCATCATTAGTAAGTATAAGTGATGAAGAAAGTAAACTATTGAAAGATACATATTTTGATTCTAATATAACAGGAATAATATTAGATCAAAGCGGTACAATACTTACCAATTATTCGAAAGTTAAGAATAATAATAATATATATGTTAAATTAGCATCAGCAGGAGTAAGACCTATAAAGGCAAATCTTCTATGGGGAAATGAAGAGATAGATATTGCTGTTATCAAAATAGATTATTCAGGAGAATTGGCACCTATAAAATTTGCTGATAATAGGAATGGTATAGAGGGCCAAGAGATAGCAGTTCTAAGTAATTCTATAGGAGATGATTACATAGGTAGGATTATCCCTGGAATGGTAACCTCAACTAATAAAAGTATCAATAATGAGAGAAAGAAAAGAAGTTATAGGTTATTAGAGTTAAACTCTATTATAACAGAACATAATACTGGTGGAGCAGTATGTAATTCAAAGGGAGAATTAATTGGAATTGCAAGCTCTGAAATAAGTAAAAGAATAAATCAGCCAGGCTTATACTATGCTGTAGATTTAAGCTCTTTAAAAAGTATAATAAGCTCTAGTAATATTTTAAAGGAGGCATTAGGGTTACTTGGTGGAGGAATAGTATCTGATGAAAATTCAGAAGTTAGTGGCTTTTACGTTGAAAATATTGAGCAAGGTGGAAGTGCTTATAATGCAGGAATAAAACCTACAGATATTATTTTTGAATTAGATAACAAGAAATTTGCATCTATAAAAGATATGAGTGAGTTTATAAGAGAAAAGAAAAATGGTGAAGTTATAAAAGCTAAAGTTATGAGAGATGGGAAAGAGAAAGAAATTGATATTATAGTATCTAAACCAGAAGAATAAATACTAAAAAATACAGTTCGAAATTTTACGAACTGTATTTTTATATCTAATATTAATAAACGTAAAAGTGTTTATAATATATAGTATATTGTAAAGGTAAAAAGTTCTTTTATTATTGTAAAAAACTAGTATAATATTAGATATGTTAATTTGCATTAAGGAGTGGCGAATATGTTTTTAATAGTTGGCCTTGGTAATCCAGGCAAAGAATATGAAAAAACTAGACATAATATTGGATTTGAAGTTATAGACTATCTTTCAGATAAGTATAATATAGAGTTAAATAGGATAAAATTTAAAGGAGTATATGGAGAAGGTTTTATAAAAAACAAGAAGGTAATTCTATTAAAGCCAACTACATATATGAATTTAAGTGGAGAAAGTATAAGAGAAGTAGCTAATTTTTATAAAATGTCAGAAGAAGAGATAATAGTTATTTATGATGACATAAGTTTAGAAGTTGGAAAGTTAAGAATAAGAGAAAAAGGAAGTGCGGGAGGGCATAATGGAATAAAGAGTATATTATTAAATTTATCCACTGATGTTTTTCCGAGAGTTAAAATAGGTGTAGGACAACCTAAAAAAGATTTAGTATCACATGTTTTAGGAAAGTTTTCAAAGGAAGAAGAGGAAGTGCTAAAAGAAAGTATACAGGCATCAGCTTTAGCAGTAGAAATTATACTTGAACAAAATACTAAAGAGGCAATGAATAAACTAAATGGGTTTAAGGCATCAAAAAGTATATAGGTTAAGGACGGTGTGATTTAATGAGATTAACGGGAATACTCGATCCATTAAAAAAGAGTACTCAATTTAATGATATAATAGAAAATATGGAAAGTGGCAAATATCCTATAAATATATATGGACTATCTGACTCAGGGAAAAGTTATATAGTTGATGGTATATATGAAAATATAGATACATCAATAGTAATTTTAACTCATAGTGATATGGAAGCAAAAAATATATATGAGGATTTAAATTTTTATACTAATGATGTTTATTATTTTCCTTCAAAAGAAGTAGTATTTTATAATATAGATGCTATTTCAGGAGACCTAAGATGGGAAAGGTTAAAAGTAATAAAAGAAATTTTAAACAATAAAAAGAAAATAATAGTTTCATCTATAGATGCATTATCTACAGCTTATACACCTAAATCACTATTTGAGGAGTATAGTTTTACTTTTAAAGTTGATGATGAAGTTGAATTTAAAGATTTAGCAATAAAACTTTTAGAAAGTGGTTATGAAAGAGTTGAAATAGTAGAAGGAAAAGGTGAATTTTCTTTAAGAGGGGGAATACTTGATGTTTTTCCTCCTACTTCAGCATACCCATTTAGAATAGAATTATTTGGAGATTCTATAGAATCTATAAGAACATTTAATTCTCAGTCTCAGAGAAGTATTGAAAAGGTTGACAAAGTAGAAATTTTTCCAGCTAAGGAAGTTATAATAAACGAAAAGTCAATAGATAGAGCTAAAAATAAAATGCTACATGAGCTAGAATTAATAAAAAAAGAAAGTAAAGATAAGGAAAGAATTGAAAAGCTAACAGAGATTGTAAATAGTAATATAGAGTCTTTAACTCAAACAATGAAATTTGAAACTGTAGATAGTTATTTAAACTATTTTTATGATAGGACAGATAGTTTTTTTGATTATTTAAAAGGATTTACTTATATTGTTGATGATAGTAAAAGAAGTGAGGGAAAGCTAGATACTTGTTATTATGAATTTGGTGAAAACTATGAGGCTTTCTTACAAAGGGGTGGAATACTTCCATCTCAAAATGAACTTTTAATACCTAAAGATACTTTAATAGAAAAATTAGAAAGTCAAAAAGTAATAACATTAGATACATTTGTTAGTAAAAGTAAAATACTTAAGCCTTTAAGTATCATTTCAATTAATCAAATAACTCTAAATAGTTATCAAGGACAGTTAGATTTGTTAATTAATGATATTAAAGATAAGAAACAGAAGGGTTATAAAACTTTAATATTATCGGGAGCAAGGACTAGAGGAGAGAGATTAGTTAAAACTCTAAGAGATAATGAAATAGAAAGTGTTTATAAAGACAATGTTGAATCAATTGAATTTGGAGAAGTAGTAATAACATTTGGAAATTTACTGAAGGGATTCGAATATTCAGATTTAAAACTATGCGTAATTTCAGATAAAGATGTTTTTGGAGAAACAAAGAGAAAGCTACAAAAAAAACAAACTAAAAGAAAAGGTATTGCTAAAATTAAAAGTTTTGCGGAACTTAAATTAGGAGATTATGTAGTTCATGCAAACCATGGTGTTGGGGTATATAAAGGAATTAAACAAATACAAGTTGGAGGAAGTACTAGAGATTACCTAGATATTGTTTATGACAAAGGTGATAAGCTATATGTTCCTGTAGACCAATTAGATTTAGTTCAAAAATATATTGGAAGTGAAAGTAAAAGTCCTAAAATAAATAAGCTTGGCGGAACAGAATGGAACAAAGCTAAAGCTAAGGTGAAAAAATCAATTAATGAAATAGCAGAAGATTTAGTCAAACTTTATGCTGCAAGGGCTACATTAAGGGGGCATAAATTTAGAGAAGATACAGAATGGCAAAGACAGTTTGAAGATGAATTTCCTTTTGATGAAACACCAGATCAATTAACATCTTTAGAAGAAATTAAGTCAGACATGGAATCAGATAAGCCAATGGATAGACTTCTATGTGGAGATGTTGGATATGGTAAAACAGAAGTTGCAATAAGAGCTGCATTTAAAGCTGTTATGGATGGAAAACAAGTAGCATTTTTAGTACCAACTACAATATTAGCAGAGCAGCATTATAAAAATATGACTAAGAGGTTTGCTGATTTTCCGATTAAAATAGATATGATAAGTAGGTTTAGAAGTGCTAAGGATCAAAAAGCCACTTTACAAACTGTAAAAGAAGGAAATGTTGATATATTAATAGGAACCCATAGATTAGTATCTAAAGATATAAGCTTTAAAGATTTAGGACTTCTTATAATAGATGAAGAACAAAGATTTGGAGTTGCTCAAAAAGAAAAAATAAAGAGCCTTAAGAAAAATGTAGATGTATTAACACTAAGTGCTACCCCTATTCCTAGAACTTTACACATGTCGTTAACAGGTGCAAGAGATATTTCAGTAATAGAAACTCCACCGGAAGAGAGATATCCAATTCAAACATATGTTGTAGAAAATAATGAACAATTAGTTCGAGATGCAATTTTAAGGGAAGTAAATAGAAATGGTCAAGTTTATTATGTATATAACAGAGTTGAAAGTATAGAAAGTATGGCTAAATATATTCAAGACTTAGTTCCGGAGTGTAGAGTTGGAATTATTCATGGGCAAATGACAGAGCGTCAATTAGAAAAAGAGATGATGAGCTTTATGAATAGAGAGTATGATATTTTAGTTTGTACAACAATAATTGAAACAGGTATAGATATACCAAATGTTAATACTATGATAGTACACGATTCAGACAAAATGGGACTTTCACAACTTTATCAATTAAGAGGACGGGTTGGTCGTTCTAACAGAATAGCATATGCTTATTTTATATATACTAAGGATAAGGTTCTTACAGAAGTTGCAGAAAAGAGATTAAAGGCATTAAAAGATTTTACTGAGCTTGGATCTGGTTTTAAAATAGCTATGAGAGATTTAGAAATTAGAGGAGCAGGAAATATGATGGGATCTGCTCAACATGGACATATGGCATCTATTGGATATGACCTATACTGTAGAATGCTAGAAGATACAATTAAAATAATTAAAGGGGATATAGAAAAAGAGCCAATTGAAACAACTGTTGATATAAAGGTAGATGCATATATTCCTGGAACTTATATAGAAGATGAAATACAAAAAATAGAAATCTATAAGAAAATAGCTGCTATCGATGGTCTTGAAGACTATATGGAAGTTAAGTCAGAATTAGAAGATAGATATTCAGAAATACCAGAACCGGTTTATAATTTAATGGATATAGCTTATATTAAAAGTAGAGCTAAACTACTATCAGTAGAAGAAATAAAAGAAACTCAAAAAGAGGTTAAATTTATTTTTGCTGATGGATATAGGGATGTTAATAATATATATAAAATGTTATTAAGTAATTATAAAGATAAAATATTCCTTATGTTTGGTGAAAAACCATATTTTGCAATAAGGACTAGTGAAGTTAAAAAAGAAAATATTTTAGGATTCTATAAAGAAATGTTAGATAATTTAACAAAAAATATTTAAAGTGGTTATTAAAAATTGAATAAATGACACAATATTGATATACTAGTGAGGTATAATGGTATTGAACAAAAATAAAAGAAAAGTGAGGGAACGGACTTGATTAAAATTAAAAAGATTTTAGCAGCAGGAGTACTAGGCGTTTTAGCTTTTTCTGTGGCTGGATGTGGAATGATACAAAAAACTCCAGAGGCAATTAAAAACACAGTGTTAGCAAAGGTTGATGGTGAAAAAATAACTAAAGGTGATGTAGATGAAATTGCTCAAGGATATCTTAAGCAATTTGAGGCGCAATATGGAAAAGATTTTGAATCAAACCCAAGCGTTAAAGAGCAAGTAAAGAAGTTAAGACAAGAAGCGTTAAATATTTTAGTAGAACAAAAAATTATAAATAAAAAAGCTGTAGAAATGAATTTAGCTCCAACTGACGAAGAAGTAAAAGCTAAGGTAGATGAAACTATAGCATCAGATAAAGAACGTTTTGGTGGCGAAGAAGGTTTTAAAAATGCTTTAGAGCAATCAAAGCTTACAGAAGAAAGTTATAAAAACATGCTTAATAAAAATGTTAAAAGTACAATGATAAATGAAAAAGTTTCAACTGAGATATTTAAAGATATAAACATTACTGATGAAGATGTTAAGAAATATTACGATGAAAATCAAGAAAGTTTTAAGGGAGCAAACTCAGCTCATATTTTATTAAAGGATGAAGATGCAGCTAAGGCAGCTAAGGAAAGAATTACAAAGGGAGAAGATTTTGCAACAGTTGCAAAGGAACTTTCAGAAGATCCAGGTACTAAAGAAAAAGGTGGAGACTTAGGTTTTATAAAGTATAGCTCAACAGATTTAGTTGCAGAATATATGAATGCTTTTAAAACATTAAAAGATGGTGAAGTTTCTGATCCAGTTAAAAGCCAATTTGGATACCATATAATAAAGGCTACAGGAGTAAAAACAACACCATTTGAAGAAGCAAAAGATGGAATAAAGAAAACATTAGAAGGCACTAAAAAGAATGAAGTATATACAGAAAAGATAAAAGAATGGAAAGATCAAAGTAAAGTTAAAACATACGAAAGTAGATTATAATTTTAAAAAGATATATCTAATATAAATTAGATATATCTTTTTTTATTATTAAAATTTATACATATAACTTTATATAAATTTTGGTTATATGTGTATAAAATTTCTAAGAAGTCAAATAATAATATTGCAACTAATTATTATTAAATAAAGGAGGCATCTTATAATAATGAAAGCAACAGGAATTGTTAGACGTATTGATGACTTAGGAAGAGTAGTAATACCAAAAGAAATAAGAAGAACATTAAGAATCAGAGAAGGAGATCCATTAGAGATTTTTACAGATAGAGAAGGTGGCGTAATCTTAAAAAAATATTCTCCAATTGGGGAATTAACAGACTTCTCAAAAGAGTATGCAGAAAGCTTACAACAATCTATAGGACATATAGTTTTAATTGCAGATAAGGATGCTTTTATATCTGTTAGTGGATCTCCTAAAAAAGACTATATGGAAAGAAAAGTTAGCTCAGAGCTAGAGAAGATTATGGATGATAGAAGAGCAACTTTAATTACAGAAGGAAGTAAAACTATTCCTCTGCATAATGATGAAGAAGAAGGAAAGTATGCTAGTCAGGTAATTGCGCCAATAATAGCAGAAGGTGATGCTATTGGTGCCGTGATTATACTATCTAAGCAATCAGGGGAAAAATTCGGTGATTTAGAATTAAAATTAGCGGAAACTGCATCAGCATTCTTAGGAAAGCAAATGGAGCAATAAGAATTTATTAATTAATAAATATTTACTATTAAAACACAAATATAAAGTTATCAATAAAATAAAAGTAATAATACCTCCAAACTTAAAATACAAATTATTAGTATGAATAAAGTTTGGAGGTATTTTATGAAAAAGCAGTCATTACTTAAAGCAAGTTTAGTTTTGGGTGCTGCTGGTATTATAGCTAGATTTTTAGGATTATTTTTTAGATGGCCATTGATAATGCTAATAGGAGATGAAGGTGTTGGTTATTATCAAATGTCATATCCTTTATATATGTTTTATGTAGCTATGGCATCTGGAATACCAGTAGCAATTTCTAAAATGATATCTGAAAAGAAAGCAAAAGGCGATATTCAAGGAGTATTTGAAATAGTAAAGGAATCTACTTTACTTATGTTAGTTTTAGGGACAGGCACAACTTTAATACTCTTCTTCTTTGCAAAACCAATTATTAAATTTGTTCAGTGGGATATGAAATCATACTATTCTTTAATAGGTATTTCATTTGCTCCACTTATAATTTCTATAATGACAATTTATAGAGGGTTCTTTCAGGGATTACAAAATATGACTCCATCTGGAATTTCACAGATATTAGAACAAATAGGACGAGTAGTTATAGGGGTTGGTTTAGCAATTTTTCTTCTTCCAAAGGGAATAGAGTTTGCCGCTGGGGGAGCAGCTTTTGGGGCAGCAGCAGGAGGACTTATTGGAGCTATATATTTATGGATTAAGTATAGAAAAGTAAAAAAACAAATGTGGAATAGAAAAATAAAAACTAATACAGAATTACTTACAAATATACTTAAAATAGCTTTACCAATATCTTTAGGAGCTACAGTTGGAACAATAATGAATGTTATTGATTCTATACTAGTACCACAAAAATTATTAGAAGCAGGTATATCATCAGAAGGAGCAACGATTTTATATGCTCAATTAACAGGTAAAGCAGCTGTTATATCAAATATACCACTAACATTATCAGTAGCACTATGCACATCTTTAATACCAATAATAGCAGAGAATTATATTATGCACAGAAGAAAAGAATTAGATTCTAAAATACAAATGTCTTTAAAACTATCATCTGTAATAGCTATACCATCAACTATGGGATTGTTTATTCTAGCAGGTCCAATAATGAATCTTATATTTCCGGGAAAATCAGATGGTATTGAAATATTAAAGTACTTATCATTATCAATACCGTTTATAATAGTTACACAAACAACAACATCTATACTCCAAGGAACTGGACACTATATTAGACCAGTTATAAACTTATTTATAGGGTGTATATTTAAAGTAGTACTAACTTTAATTTTAGTACCAATGCCATTTTTAAACATATATGGTGCAGTAATATCAACAATAGCAGCGTATATAATAGCAACTGCACTAAATTTAATTTCATTAAGAATAAAAATAAAATCAAAGATAAATATATATCAAACCTTTATAAAACCTACTTTTGCATCAATAATTATGATGATAGGTGTACTATCAACATATATATTTATATTTAACAAGACTTCAAGTAATGGTTCTTCTTGCTTAATAGCAATAGTTTTGGGTATTATTATATATATAATATCGATTTTAGTACTTAAAATTTTCGATGTAGAAGAAATAAAAAGTAGATTAATAAAAAATTAAAATAGCAAGGAGAGAATCGGATGATAAAAATAGTAGGATTAGGACCAGGAGCGCCAGAGGCATTAACAATTGGTACGGTAAAAGCGTTAGAAGAAAGTGATAATATATTTTTTAGGACAGAAAAACATCCAACAGTAGAGTATTTAAGAGGAAAAATAAAAGGATTTAAAACTTATGATCACTTTTATGAAGAGGGAACTAGTTTTGATGAAGTATATGAAAATATAGCAAAAGATATTATTGAAAAGTATAAAATTAGTGGTGAACTTATTTATGCGGTACCAGGTCATCCTTTGGTTGCAGAAAAGTCAGTTTTTAATCTTATAAAATTATGTGATGAAAGTAAAATAGAGTATAAGTTATTACCAGCAGTAAGCTTTATGGATGCTATGATGGATAGTTTAAAAATAGATCCTATAGAAGGATTAAAGATTATAGATGCATTTGATATGAAAAATCAAATATTAGACAAGAGAATTGGAACAATAATAACACAAGTTTATAATCCATTAATAGCATCAGAGGTAAAGCTTGAGCTTCTTGAATATTATAATGATGATACAGAGATTTATTATGTTAGAGCGGCTGGAATAAAAGGACAGGAAAGTATAAGGAGAATTCCTATATATGAATTAGATATGCAAGAGGATATAGATTATTTAACATCTGTTTATGTACCTAAGGATTTAAAAAATAAAAAAGATTTTAATGATTTAGTACAGATAATAGATAAGTTAAGAGGAGAAAATGGATGTCCTTGGGATATGGAACAAACTCACGAAAGTATAAAAAATCAATTAGTGGAAGAAGCCTATGAAGTTGTTGATGCTATTAATAATGATGATATAGATGGAGTTATTGAAGAACTTGGGGATGTACTTTTACATGTTGTATTCCATGGATCAATAGGTAATGATGATGGTTATTTTAATATAACAGATATTATAGAAGCTATATGTAATAAAATGATATACAGACATCCACATTTTTTTGGTGGAGAGACTGTACTAACAAGTGGAGAAGTTCTAGATAATTGGGAAGAACTAAAAAAACAAGAAAAGAACTTTGAAACTATAAGTGAAGAAATGAATGCTGTAGCAAATAGTTTTCCAGCATTAATAAGAGCACATAAAGTACAAAAAAAGGCTGCTAAGGTTGGATTTGATTGGGATAATATAGAGGATACAGCTGAAAAGGTAAATGAAGAATTAAAAGAAGTATTAGAGGTATATAAAACCAAAAATAAGGAAAAAATAAAAGATGAAGTAGGAGACTTACTGTTTGCTTGTGTAAATGTTGCTAGATTTTTAGGTGTTGACGAAGAAGAAGCATTAAATTCAACAATTAAAAAGTTTATAACACGTTTCTCATTTATAGAAAAAAGAGCATTAGACTTAGGTAAAGATTTAACAAAAATGACTTTAGAAGAAATGGATGAGTTATGGAATGAAGCAAAAAACCTAGAAAATAAATAAAGTGACTAAAAAAAGCAGGATTTTTTTAACTGCTGAAGAATATATTTAAGTAAACTATGATATCATAACTTATTATAACAAATGGCTTTTTATAACAAAAAGTTCAGAACACTATAGACTACTAGGAAAAGACACTATATAATAAGAGAATGTAGTTATAGTACATATAAACAAGACAGTTAACTACTAAATATATAACTGGTTATTTAAGGAGGATGTAATTGTGAATAAGGCAGAATTAATCACTAGCATGTCAGAAAAAAGCAAATTAACTAAGAAGGATGCGGAAGTAGCTTTAAAGGCATTTATAGAAAGCGTTGAAGAAGCGTTAGAAAAAGGTGAAAAAGTTCAATTAGTTGGATTTGGAACTTTCGAAACTAGAGAAAGAGCAGCTAGAGAAGGAAGAAACCCAAGAACTAAAGAAACTATAAATATTCCAGCTTCAACAGTTCCAGTATTTAAAGCTGGTAAAGAGTTCAAAGAAAAAGTTAATAAGTAATTATATAGGAACCCGAGATATCTCGGGTTCTTTTGATAACTTTAAATAAGGAGAGTTTAAATGAGATTAGATAAATATTTAAAAGTTTCTAGAATAATAAAAAGAAGAACAGTAGCTAAAGAAGCATGTGAAGGTGGAAGAGTCTCTATAAATGATAAAGTTGCTAAACCATCAACGGTTGTAAAAGAAGGTGACATAATAGAAATTACTTTTGCAAATAGAAGTTTAAAAGCTAGAATTATAAATATAGCTGAACATGTTAGAAAAGAAAATGCTAAGGAAATGTATGAGATTTTAGAAGGCGAAGAAGATAAAGAATAAAAGTAAAAAAGCTTTCATATATTTTTATTAAAGAATATATGGAGGAGATACTATGGAAAGAAAGGTAGAAAATAAAGTTGATAATCCTACAGGGAATATAACTTTAGAAAATAGAAAAAGATTAACACTTACAGGTGTAGAAGAAGTAATAAGTTTTGATGATGAAAAAATATTACTAAACACAAGCTTAGGTTTTTTAACAATTAAGGGTTCAGAATTAAAAATGAATAAGTTAGATGTTCAAAATGGAGATGTTATAATTATAGGGAATGTAGCATCTATGGTTTATAGCGGTAAAGAAGTAAAAAAAGAAAAAGAAAATATAATAGCTAAGCTATTTAAGTAGGGTGAGAATATGCCGTTAACTATAGGAATACAAATTGATATAATAATTTATGCTATTCTTGCGGGATTACTTGTAGGAGTTTTATTTGATCTTTATAGAATTATAAGAGGCGCTAAAATACCAAAGTTTATAGTTATAATAGAAGATATATTATTTTGGATATTAGCAGCTTTAGTAATTTTCATATTCTTATTGTACACTAATTATGCCTTTTTAGGACTTTATGTGTATATCTTTATGATAGCTGCTCTATTTATATATCTAAAGTTAATAAGCCCAGTAGTGTTTAAAATTGAAAAACATATTGTAAGTGGGGCAACAAAGTTTTTTAGAGTTATAGCTAAAAATATAATATATCCTTTTAAAGTGATATATTATAATATTTCAGGCAAAAATAATTCTAAAAGCAAGAACATAAAAAAATAACTTGAATAAAATATGTAGAGTGTTTAAAATATATTTATAGAATATATTTTAAAGAGGGTAATATCAATGAAAAAGCGATTAACTCTTAAAAACTTAATTATAATTTTACTTTTTGCTGTTTTTATATTTAGTTATATTAGACAGGAACTTACAATGAATAGAATTCAAAAAGAAATTCTAACTAGTCAACAACAATTAGAGGAAATTAAAAATAAAAATGCTAAGCTAGAAGCTGATTTAAAGAAGACAGACTCAGATGAGTATATTGAGAAGCTTGCAAGAGAAAGACTAGGCATGATTAAAGATGGAGAGAAGATTGTAAATTCCCAGAAGCAAAATTAGAAAATATGTTTTAAAATTACAAGAAAAGGTTATTATTATAATAACATATATTATTTAATTTTTAAGGAGGAATCTTTGTAGCATGACCTTAATGGCAGGAAACATATTAGAAGGTACAGTGGTTAATATCACAAATTTCGGAGCTTTTGTAGAGATTGAAGGGAAAACTGGATTAGTTCATATTTCAGAGGTAGCAGATTCATTTGTTAAGGACATTAGACAACATCTTAGCGAACAAGATAAAGTTAAAGTTAAGGTAATATCAATTGATGATAATGGAAAAATAAGTTTATCAATTAAACAAGCAAATGTTCAAAAAAAATCAGCTAAACCAGTAGATATAGATTGGTCTTCAGAAAGTAAAAAAACTAATAGCAATTCATCAAATTTTGAAGACATAATGTCAAGATTCTTAAAAGATAGCGAAGAAAGAATGCAAGATGTTAAGAAAAATCAAGATTTCAAATCTAAAAGTAGTAGAAAAGGTTTTTAAGGACTGATTTAGACATCATATAAATTTAATATATAAATCTATACAAGGGCTCTTGGGGATTTCCAAGAGCTTTTGTAATAATAAAATAAAAAAAATAAAAAAGTTGTTGACAGTATACAGAACATAATATATAATTAATTTTGTCGTCAAGGGGCGACGGAAAATAATATGCTGAAGTGGCGGAACAGGCAGACGCACAGGACTTAAAATCCTGCGGTAGCGATACCGTACCGGTTCGATTCCGGTCTTCAGCACCAAGCTAAATTCAACTTAAATATCGCGGGGTGGAGCAGTTGGCAGCTCGTCGGGCTCATAACCCGAAGGTCGTAGGTTCAAGTCCTGCCCCCGCAACCAAAATATGGCGGAATAGCTCAGCTGGCTAGAGCACTCGGTTCATACCCGAGGTGTCGTAGGTTCAAGTCCTATTTCCGCTACCATATACGCTGAAGTGGCGGAACAGGCAGACGCACAGGACTTAAAATCCTGCGGTAGCGATACCGTACCGGTTCGATTCCGGTCTTCAGCACCAAGTTGAATTTAGCTTATATAATATCGCGGGGTGGAGCAGTTGGCAGCTCGTCGGGCTCATAACCCGAAGGTCGTAGGTTCAAGTCCTGCCCCCGCAACCAAAATATGGCGGAATAGCTCAGCTGGCTAGAGCACTCGGTTCATACCCGAGGTGTCGTAGGTTCAAGTCCTATTTCCGCTACCACATACGCTGAAGTGGCGGAACAGGCAGACGCACAGGACTTAAAATCCTGCGGTAGCGATACCGTACCGGTTCGATTCCGGTCTTCAGCACCAAATATCTAAGCAATAGCTTAGATATTTTTTTGCTTTAAAATAAAAAAAGTTTAAATAAAAGTTTATGAATTTATACATAATAATATTACAATAAAGTTTTAAAAGATTCATCATAAAAATAATAATATTGACAAAATTAAACATATAAATTTATTTAATAAATTTATATGTTTTTTTCTATTTTTTAGCTTGAATATAGAAAAATAGGGGGATGTATGAGAATAATAATAAAAATAAATAAAAAATAAAAGATAGATTTAACAAATTTAATTTAGAAATAGATAGATTATTGTCCTACGAAAAATAAAAGTAAGAACACTATGTGACATATATCTTCCATGTAAGATGTTATAATTTAAATACATTTTATGGAAATTGGAGGGGAGTATATGCAGTATGGGGTAGATATCTCAACATATAAAAGAATAGGAAATAAGAAAACCAAAAGGGAAATAAGTTTAAAAGATACACCAATAAGGGTGATTATCTCTGGAGTTATAGCTTTATTATTAGGGAGGGTTATATTATCGGTATCGCCAGGTGTAGGAATAGCTCCTTTTGGTTTAGCATATATTCTTGGAAAAAGTGGAAAGAGTGATATTAAAGAGAAAGTAGCAGCGTTAAGTGGAGTATTATTAGGATATATTTCTATATATAGAAATATGGAAGGGATTTCAATTTATTGTATTTCTACAGTAGTATTATTTATATATATTCAAATAAGTAGTAAATTCTCTTTTAAAAAGAAAGATATATTTGCATTTGGATTAATATTTATAACTTTTTATATTTTTAATTTTGTTTTATATAAACAACCTACAGGAGTTAATATAACATTCTCTTTAATAAGAGTGCTTAGTATAGTGCCTGTTTATTATATTTTAAAATATGCATTAAACTGCACTGACGAGTTAGAAACAAATTATTTTTTCTCAACAGAAGAATTAATAAGTATTGGAATATTAGTATGTTTATTAGTTTCTGGTATTGGAAATATAGGAGTAGCTGGAATAGCTTTAAGAAATATAATAGCTTTAGCTACAGTAATTTTTATTGGATATGTTAGTGGTGTAGGACTTGGAACTGCAATGGGAGTTACTATGGGATTTATAATAGGTATAACTAATAATAATGTTATAATGCTAATAAGTCTTTATAGTGTTTGCGGTCTTATTGTGGGAGTATTTAAAGATACTGGCAGGATATTTTCAGCTGTTTCATATTTAACGATGTATTTCATTATAACAATGTATTCAGAAAGTTTTGGTATTATAGGGGGAATAGAAGCGGTTATAGCAGCAGTAGTATTAATAGCAATACCAAAAGGTTTTATTGATATCGCTATTAAGGAGGTAAATCAGGATAAAAAAGCTGAAGTAATCAGTGATATTCATTTAAAAGGAATAAAGGATGAGTTTGTTGGAAGAATCAATGATATGAAGGGGGTTTTAGGTTCTTTATCAACATCTATATCTAATTTAGTTGAAAATGATATATTGTCTTTAAATAATAAGGGAACAGCTATGGTTGAGAGTTTAGCTGATAGGACATGCTATAATTGTGAATTGAAAAATAGATGCTGGGATAGAAACTTGCATGCAACTTTTGGTGCATTTTCTGAACTTATAAGTAGTTGTGAGGATAGCAATATATTATTTCCTGATGAACTTGAAAAAAGGTGCGTCAAAAAACAAAGTTTAATAAAAAATTCCCAGGAAATAGTTAATAATTATACAGTTAATGAAGCTTTAAAATCTAGATTAGCTGAAGGTAGGAATATTATTGCTACACATATAAATAATATGGCTTTAACAATGGGTGAAATAGTAAGAGACTTTAATAAGGATATATCCATATGTACAGATATAGATAGAATTTTAAGAAAAGCATTAAATAAGAATAATATAAATTATAAAGATGTATTTTGTTATTTAGATAGAAAGGGAAGATTGAAAATAAAAATAACCCTTTCCAATTGTGGAGGAGCTAATTATTGTGCAAAGAATATATTACCTATAGTTAATGCTTTAGTAAAGATACCAGTATCAATAAGTGGAGAAGGGTGTAGAATTGATCCTGATACAGATGAATGTGCTATTATAATAGAAGAAACACCTAAGTATCATATGGTATCATATGCTGCAACTAACCCAAAGGAAGGGGAAAGTTATATAGGAGATAGCTATAGTTTTGGAAAAAATGATGATGGAACCTATTTAACAATAGTTAGTGATGGAATGGGATCAGGGCCAGAAGCAGGAATAGAAAGTGGAGTTGCTGTTGAGTTAATTGAAAAGTTTATAAGCTCTGGATTTAGTGATAAAACAGCTATTAATACAGTTAACTCTATAATGGGTATGAAATTTAGTGAAGATGAAAAGTTTACTACATTAGATTTGAATATTATAGACTTATATACAGGTGAAGCTGAATTTATGAAAATAGGAGGCGTTGTAAGTTTTATAAAAAGTGGTGATGAGGTGCAAGTTATAAAGTCTCAAAGTTTACCATTTGGTATATTAGATAATGTAGATGTCGATACTGAAAAGAAAAAGCTTAAACATGGAGATATTATTGTTACTATAAGTGATGGAGTGTTAGATATAGATAAAAATAATGTTGGTAGTTTTACTTGGTTGGAGGAGTATTTACATTATGCAGACAATAATCCTGATGCATTATCAAGAGATATTTTAGAAAAAGCTAAAGTACTGTCAGGAGGAAGAGTGTGGGATGATATGACTGTAGTTGTATCTAAATTATATTCAGTATATTAATGTATTAATAATGAAGAGGTGAGAGAAAGAAAAATTTATAAATATCTCGTCTCTTCATTTTTGTTTAATTAATAAATAATTAATGAAGTTTAAGAGTGTATAAATATTTACATCTATAACAGTAACAGTTATTATATTATATATTAAAGAAAAAATATACTTAAGGAGTTTTTTTAGTGATAGATAAAGTAAAAAGCTTTATAAAAGAAAATAAGCTATTAGAAAAGGGTGATAAAGTCTTAGTTGCATTATCAGGTGGCCCAGATTCAATTTGTTTATTACATTTGTTAAATTCTTTAAAAGAAGAATATAAATTAAGTGTAGCAGCTGCTCATGTTAATCATATGTTAAGAGGTGACGAAGCTGTAGAAGATGAAGATTATGTTAAAAAGTTTTGTGATGATTTAAATATACCTTGTTACATAGAAAGAATAGATATAGATAAAATATCTAAGAAGAAAGGTATATCTCATGAAATGGCAGGGCGAGAAGAACGTTATGCATTATTTGAAAGAATAAGAATTAATGAAGGTTATAATAAAATAGCAATTGCCCATAATGCTAATGATCAGGCAGAGACTGTACTTATGAGAATGATGAGGGGTACAGGAATTGAAGGATTATGTGGTATAAAAGCAAAGAGATCAGGTGGGATAATAAGACCTATCCTATGTCTAGGAAGAGAAGAAATAGAAAAATACTGCTATATAAATAATCTTGATGCAAGAATAGATAAAACTAATTTAGAAAAGAAGTACAATAGGAATAAAATTAGATTAGATATATTACCATATATGAAAAATAATTTTAATAATGATATTATTGAAACAATAAATAGAATGGCTCTTTTAATTCAAAAGGATAATGAATTTATAGAAAAAAAATCTATAGAAGAATTCGAAAAGCATTGTGAAAGAAATAAAGATTTTTTTAAAATTAAAAAAAGTTTATTTTCTTTAGAAGAAGCCATGGTTACAAGAGTAATAAAAATATCTCTAATTGAATATTCTAAAAAATATAATAATTTTGAAATGAAGCACATATTCGAAATAATAAATTTAGCTAAAAATGAAACAAGCAAAAAAGTAGATATTACAAACAATATTGTTGCAGAAAATATATATGGAGATATTATCTTAAAAAGACGAAAAAATAATAAAGCTTTATCCAAAAAAGAAAATAAAGTAGAGATTAATAAGAAAAACTTAAAAGGTCAATGCATAGAGTTTGAAGAGTATATCGTAAATATTGATATTATGGAAATGAAAAATAATATAGAATTTTCAAATAATGACTTAATAAAATTTTTTGATTATGATAATATAAAAGAAGGACTATGTATTAGAACTAGAAGAGATGGAGACAAGATTAAACCTCTTGGAATGAAGGGACAAAAAAAGATTAAAGACATTTTTATAGATATGAAAGTTCCTAAAGAGTATAGAGATAAAATCCCTATAGTTTCTTTTGATGGAAATATAGGTTGGATAGTTGGATACAAAGTTTCAGAAGATTATAAAATAAAAAAAGAAACAAAAAATATTATAAAAATTATATTTACTAGAAAGGAATAGGTGCATGATAGCAGATATTAAAGAAGTATTATTAAGTGAAGAAAAAATAATAGGTAAGGTAAAAGAACTTGCGGCAAAAATTAGTGAAGATTACAAAGGAAAAGATTTACTTGTAGTTGGTATTTTAAAAGGATCAATAGTTGTTGCATCTGATCTTATTAAAAATATTACTATTCCATGTGAAATAGATTTTATGGCTGTTTCAAGTTATGGAAGTTCAACAGAAACTTCAGGGGTAGTTAGAATACTAAAAGATCTAGATCATAGTATTGAAGGGAAAGATATAATAATAGTTGAAGATATAATAGATAGTGGAGTGACATTAGACTATTTATTAAAGTATTTAAAAGCTAGAAAAGCAAACAGTATTGAAATTGTAACACTATTAACTAAACCTGCAAGAAGAAAAGTTAATATTAATGTTAAATATTGTGGTTATGAAGTTCCAGATGAGTTTTTAGTTGGATATGGATTAGATTACAATGAAAAATATAGAAATTTACCTTTTATAGGAATATTAAAAGAAGAGATATATACTAAATAATATTATTAAAATAATTGAAAAAATAAAAAGCTAGAAGAGAGGGGGGCCTTGAATGAAAAAATATTCAAGTGCAACTATGTGGATATTTGCATTACTGCTACTTTTTTTAAGTGCTACATTCTTATGGAATAGTGGAAAAATGGCAGATGAAATAGCGTATAGTGATTTTCAACAAAAATGGATTAACAATGAAATAGACAGCTTAGAAGTTCAAAAAGATAAAATGCTTATAACAGGAAAGACTAGAGAAAATAAGCAATTTACAACATACGCTCCAAGCGAAATGTTAGAAATATTAATGTCTCAAAATCCAAAAGACAATATAAAAATAGAATTTAGGCAACCATCAAATAGTGGTATGTGGATTAGCATGATCCCAACACTTATGTTAATGGTTTTAGTATTTGTATTTTTCTTTATGATGTCCCAGCAGTCTCAAGGTGGTGGTGGCGGAAGAGGTGTAATGAGCTTTGGTAAAAGCAGAGCTAAGGTAATGCCTCCAGATGCTAAAAGAGTAACTTTTGATGATGTTGCTGGAGCAGATGAAGAAAAACAAGAATTAGAAGAAATAGTAGATTTCTTAAAGCAACCTTCAAAATATACTGAAATGGGAGCAAGAATTCCTAAAGGAGTACTTTTAGTAGGGCCTCCAGGAACAGGTAAAACATTATTAGCAAAAGCTATAGCTGGTGAGGCGGGTGTTCCTTTCTATAGTATTTCAGGTTCAGATTTCGTTGAAATGTTTGTTGGTGTGGGTGCTTCAAGAGTTAGAGATTTATTTGAGCAAGCAAAGAAAAGTGCTCCAGCATTAATCTTTATAGATGAAATAGATGCAGTTGGTAGACAAAGAGGAGCAGGTCTTGGTGGTGGCCATGATGAAAGAGAACAAACTCTAAATCAATTACTAGTTGAAATGGATGGTTTTGGAGCAAATGAAGGAATCATTATGATAGCAGCTACTAATAGACCAGACATACTAGATCCTGCACTTTTAAGACCAGGTAGATTTGATAGACAAATAGTTGTAGGAGCTCCGGATGTTAAAGGTAGAACAGAAGTATTAAAAGTTCATACTAAAAAGAAACCATTAGCAGAAGATGTAGAGCTAAAAGTTCTAGCAAAGAGAACACCAGGATTTAGTGGAGCAGATTTAGAAAACCTAGCTAATGAAGCTGCATTACTAGCTGTAAGAAAGAGTAAAAAATTAATAGGTATGGATGAATTTGAAGAAGCTATTACAAGGGTTATAGCTGGTCCAGAAAAGAAGAGTAGAGCTATAAATGAACATGATAGAAGATTAACAGCTTTCCATGAAGCAGGTCATGCAGTTGTTATGAAATTATTAGTACATTCAGATCCAGTTCATGAAATAAGTATAATTCCAAGAGGTATGGCGGGTGGTTACACAATGCATTTACCTAAGGAAGATAGATCTTATACTTCTAAGGAAAAACTTAGAGATGATATGGTTGGCTTATTAGGTGGAAGAGTTGCTGAAAAACTTGTATTATCTGATATAAGTACAGGAGCAAAAAATGATATAGATAGAGCAAGTGCTATAGCAAGAGCTATGGTTATGGAATATGGTATGAGTGATAAATTAGGAACTATTTCCTATGGAACTGACAATAATGAAGTATTCCTTGGTCGTGATTTAGGAAGAGGAAGAAACTTTAGTGAGGAAATAGGAGCAGCTATCGATAAAGAAGTTAAACACTTTATTGATGAAGCTTATCATAGAGCAGAAACTTTATTAAGCGAAAATATGAGTAAACTTCATGCAGTTGCAGAAGCTTTACTAGAAAAAGAAAAAATTGATGGCGAAGAGTTTGTAAGAATATTTGATGCTAACTAATATTAATGTGTGGTTTGAGTAAAATCTAACCACACATTTTTTATAACAATATATTTACGAATATTAAATAAAACAAGCTATTGTAGATTTATAAAAATATAACTAAATACGAACTAAAATCTAAAATAATATAAAAATGTTCGAAAAAACTTTTATAATTTTTATTGTAATGTTATAATTAGGTATAAATTAAATAATTAGTTAGTAAAATTGGAGGGATTTCAAATTGAAAAGCGATATTCAAATAGCTCAAGAAGCTAAAATGCAACATATAGTAGATATAGCTAAAAAGATAGGATTAAGTGAAGATGATATTGAACAGTATGGTAAATATAAATGTAAGTTATCTTTAGATATTTTAGATAGTAAAAAAAATAACAAGGATGGAAAATTGGTTTTAGTTACAGCAATAAATCCAACTCCTGCAGGTGAAGGTAAATCAACTGTAACTGTAGGGTTAGGTCAGGCTTTATGTAAAATGGGAAAAAACGCTATTATAGCTTTAAGAGAACCATCATTAGGTCCTGTTTTTGGAGTAAAGGGAGGAGCAGCTGGTGGAGGATATGCACAGGTTGTACCTATGGAAGATATAAATCTTCACTTTACAGGAGATATGCATGCTATAACATCTGCAAATAATTTATTAGCAGCTGCTATAGATAACCATATTCATCAAGGAAATGTATTAGGAATTGATTCAAGAAGAATTACATTTAAAAGAGTTATAGATATGAATGATAGGTCTCTTAGAAATATTGTTGTTGGAATGGGTGGTAAAATAAATGGATTCTTAAGAGAAGATGGTTTTATGATAACTGTGGCTTCAGAAATAATGGCAATATTATGTTTAGCAAATAGTTTGGAAGATCTTAAAGAAAGAATGGGTAATATATTAATTGCTTATGATTTAAATGGAAATCCAGTATATGCTAAGCAATTAGAAATACAAGGGGCTATGGCTTTACTTATGAAAGATGCCATAAAGCCTAATTTAGTTCAAACATTAGAAAATACTCCAGCTATAATACATGGAGGACCGTTTGCTAATATAGCACATGGATGTAATTCAATTATGGCAACTAAAATGGCATTAAAACTTGGGGAGATAGTTATAACTGAGGCAGGGTTTGGAGCAGACTTAGGAGCAGAAAAGTTTTTAGATATAAAGTGTAGATATGGTGAATTAAATCCAGATTGTGTAGTATTAGTAGCTACTATAAGAGCTTTAAAACACCATGGAGGAGTTAAAAAAGAAGAGTTAAATACTCCTAATGTAGATGCTTTAGAAGAAGGTATTGTAAATCTTGAAAAACAAATTGAAAACATGAAAAAATTTGGGGTTCCAGTAGTTGTGGCAATTAACAGATTTTTAACAGATTCTGTGGATGAAATAGAATTTATAAAAGAGTTTTGTGGAAAGCTTGGAGTAAAGGTTGCTTTATCTGATGTTTGGGCTAAAGGTGGAGAAGGTGGAGTAGAACTTTCAAATATAGTTTGTGATGTTTTAGAAAATGAAAAATCTAACTTCAAACCTATATATGATAAAGAGGATACTATAATAAATAAAATAGAACTTATAGCCAGGGAAATATACGGGGCAAAAAGTGTTAATATATCTTTAGCTGCAAAAAAACAAATAGTAGAACTTGAAAAGTTTGGTTTAGATAAACTACCTATATGTATGGCAAAAACTCAATACTCATTATCAGATAATCCAACACTTTTAGGAAGGCCTGAAAATTTTGATATAACAGTTAGAGAAGTAAGAGTTTCTAATGGAGCTGGTTTTATTGTTGCGTTAAATGGAGATGTAATGACAATGCCAGGATTACCTAAGGTGCCAGCAGCCAATAGGATGGATATATTAAATAATGGAGAAATTATAGGATTATTCTAAAGATATAAAATTTACAACACTTGACAAATAGCTTGTAATTGTTAAAATTAAATTGTTAAATTTTTTTTAGGATTATAATTACTTAAAATAAAGGCAGCTTTAGGGCTGCTTTTAATTGTATTAAGGTGGTGCTTTATGATTTTATTGGTGGACGTAGGTAATACAAATATAGTGTTAGGTGTATATAAAAATTTAGAGAATGTTGCAAGTTGGAGAATATCAACAGATGCAAAAAAAACATCAGATGAGTATGCAATTCAAGTGATGCAATTATTTACTCAAAGTGGACTTAATCCTGAAGCAGTTAAGGGGATAATTATTTCTTCAGTTGTTCCTAATATAATGCATTCTTTAGAAAACATGATAAAAAAGAGCTTTGGTATTAATCCTTTAATTGTAGGACCAGGAGTTAAAACTGGAATAAATATTAAGTATGACAATCCAAAAGAAGTGGGTGCAGATAGAATTGTTAATGCAGTAGCTGCACATGATAAATATAAAAGAGATATGATTATAATAGATTTTGGAACAGCTACAACATTTTGTGCAGTAACTAAAGAAGCAAACTATCTTGGGGGATGTATTGTACCAGGGGTTAAAATATCATCAGATGCTTTGTTTGATAGAGCAGCAAAGTTGCCAAGAGTAGAATTAGAAGTACCTAAAAATATAATATGTAAAAATACTATAACTAGTATGCAAGCTGGAATACTTTACGGATATATAGGGCAGGTTGAATATATAGTTAAAAAGACTAAAAGGGAAATGATGGATCTTGGTTCGGAAGAACCTTTAGTAATAGCAACAGGGGGCTTAGCTAATTTAATAGCAAAAGAAACTGAAGTTATTGATAAGGTGGATTCTAGTTTAACATTAGAGGGGTTAAGAATAATATACGAAAAGAATAAGGAGTAGTATAATATGAAAATTAAAAACCTAGAATTTAAAAATAATGTTTTTCTAGCACCTATGGCAGGCGTAACAGATATATCCTTTAGAGGATTATGTAAAGAAATGGGCTGTGGATTAGTATATACAGAGATGGTTAGTGCTAAAGCATTATACTATGGAAGTGAAAATACAAAAACTCTATTAAGAATAGCTGATGAAGAAATGCCAGTAGCAGCACAAATTTTTGGGAATGATCCGGAAATAATGGCTGAGGTAGTTAAACAACATTTTAACGATAGAGAGGATATTTGTATATTAGATATAAATATGGGATGTCCTGCTCCTAAAATAACTAAAAATGATGAAGGTTCGGCCCTTATGAAAAACCCTAAGTTAGCAGCTAAAATAGTTGAAAGTATAAAAAAAGTTTCAAGTAAGCCAGTAACGGTAAAGTTTAGAAAAGGTTGGGATGAAAATTCAGTAAATGCGGTTGAGTTTGCTAAGGCTCTAGAAGGGGCTGGAGTTGATGCAATTGCAATACATGGAAGAACTAAAAAGCAAATGTATGAAGGAAAAGCGGATTGGGATATAATAGCTAAAGTAAAATCTCAAGTTAATATCCCAGTAATAGGAAATGGAGATGTATTTACACCAGAAGATGCTCTTAAAATGAAAGAACAAACTAATTGTGATGGTATAATGATTGCAAGAGGTAGTATGGGAAATCCATGGATTTTCAAACAAATTGAAAGAAAGCTAAAAGGAGAAGAACTTCTTAATATAACTCATATTGATAGAGTAGATATGTGCTTAAGACATTATGAGTTAGCTTTAAAATATGATGGAGAGCATAAGGCTGTAAGAGAAATGAGAAAACATGCTTCATGGTATATAAAGGGCTTACCAAAGAGTAGTGAGTTAAGAAATATAATGAATACTATGAATGAAAGTAGTGAAGTTATTGAGCTGTTAAATAATTATAAAGATGAGCTTAGTAAAATATAAAACTATTGTAATTAAAAAGGAATTATAAGAATAAATATAGTTAAAACAGTAAATACATATAAAGTCACAAAAATTGAAACAAAATGGCATAAAATGTTAAGTTTATTGACATATTAAATTTACTGATTTATAATATTTTAAATGATTTCAAGAATATCAGACCTAGTGTTAGGTATTTAAATAAAAGTAGTAATTATTTGAAGGGGAGAACAATATGAGCGAAACAAAGAAATTCTTAATGACTTATGAAGGCGTTAAAAAATTAGAAGATGAATTAGAATTTTTAAAAACTGTTAAAAGAAAAGAAATAACTGAAAAAATAAAAGTTGCTTTAGGGTATGGGGATTTAAGTGAAAACTCAGAATATGATGAAGCTAAGAATGAACAAGCATTTACAGAAGGAAGAATAATTCAACTAGAAAATATGCTTAAAAATGCTAGTGTAGTAGATGAGTCAGAAATTCCAACAGATAAAGTTTCAGTAGGTTCAATAGTTAAAGTTAAGGATTATGAATTTGATGAAGAGGTAGAGTATTCAATAGTAGGATCAGCAGAAGCAGATCCAATGAACTTTAAAATATCAAACGAATCACCAGTTGGAAATGCTTTAATGGGCAAAAAAGTTGGTGAAATAGTAGAAGTTTCAGTTCCAAATGGAGTAAATAAGTTTGAGATACTAGGAATAAGAAGAGATTAACGGAGGGATATTTAATGTCAACTGAGGAAATGAATATACAAGAGTTAGAGTCTCAGTTCAGTGAGCAAGAAGCTTTAAGAAGAGAAAAGCTAGCAGAATTACAGGCACAAGGAAAAGATCCATTTGATGTATATAAAGTGGAAAGAACACATTCAGCAGAAGAAGTAAAAGCAAATTTTGAAAATTTAGAAGGTGCAGAAGTAACTGTAGCTGGAAGAATTATGTCTAAGAGAGGTCAAGGAAAAGTTGTTTTCTCAGACGTACAAGATAGAGATGGAAAAATACAGCTTTTTATAAAAATAGATGAAGTTGGAGAAGAGGCTTTAAAATCATATAAAACTTATGATTTAGGTGACTGGGTTGTTGCAACAGGCGTAGTTTTTAAAACTAGAACTGGAGAAGTTTCAGTTAAAGTTAGTTCATTTGAATTAATATGTAAATCTTTAAAACCATTACCAGAAAAATGGCATGGTTTAAAAGATCCAGACTTAAGATATAGACAAAGAGAAGTTGATATGATTTCAAATCCAGAAGTTAAAACTAACTTCATAAAGAGAGCTGGAATTATAAAAGGAATAAGAGAATTCCTAGATAATAGAGGATTTATAGAAGTTGAAACTCCAATGCTTGCACCTATAGCTGGAGGAGCATCAGCTAGACCGTTTGTAACACATCATAATACTTTAGATATAGATATGTATTTAAGAATAGCTCCAGAGTTATACTTAAAAAGATGTATAGTTGCAGGATTAGAAAAGGTTTATGATATGGGAAGAACCTTCAGAAATGAAGGTATGTCAGTAAGACATAATCCAGAATTTACTATGATAGAATTATATGAAGCATTTGCAGATTATAATGATATGATGGAAATAACAGAAAATATGGTTGCTTATGTATGTGAAAAAGTAAATGGAACAACTAAAGTTAACTATCAAGGAACAGAAATAGATTTTATGCCTCCTTGGAAGAGAATAACTATGGTTGATGCTGTTAAAGAACATTCAGGAGTTGATTTTAATTCAATACAAACTAATGAAGAAGCTCAAGCTATAGCTAAAGAAAAGAACTTAGAATTTAAGAAAGATCTTAAATATGTAACTAAGGGTGAAGTATTAAATATGTTATTTGAGGAATATGCAGAAGAGCATATGATTCAACCAACTTTCATCTGTGATTATCCAGTAGAAATTTCTCCTTTAACTAAAAAGAAAAGAGGAAATGCTGAATTTACAGAAAGATTTGAAGGATTTGTATTTGGAAGAGAAATATGTAATGCTTATTCAGAATTAAACGATCCTATAGTTCAAAGAGAAAGATTTAATCAACAAGAAAAAGAAAGGGAACTTGGAGATGATGAAGCATACATGATAGATGAAGAATTCATGAGTGCTTTAGAAACAGGTATGCCACCAACAGGAGGATTAGGAATAGGTATTGATAGAATTATAATGTTCCTAACTGATTCTGCGTCTATAAGAGATGTTATAATGTTCCCAACAATGAAACCATTACAAAAATAAATACAGTGATTACAAGGCTTTTTATAGTTGAAAGCCGGAAATTACGACCAATTTGTGACCAATTAAAGAGAACACGTTTATAATGTTAAAATAAAGCGGTTAGGCAATATTTGTCTGACCGCTTTTGATATAGTATAATATGGATATAGAAGTCGAAGGAGAATGGTATTATGGCAAAGAAAGAAGTAAAAACTGATTTATGGGTTAGAGATTTACTAAAAGAAGCTGGAATTGACCTCGAGCCACAAGGAAGCAGTATAAAAGAATTGAATGAAGCGTTAAAGACGGCTTCCAAAAGTGGTACTGGAAATGTAGGTTTTCCAGAGTACATAGGGATAGTAGATAATTATGTACTTGTTATTGAAGATAAAGCTGATATTAATAAGCATGTAAAGCGTGATGGCAGTCTTATTAGTTTAGAGGTTCAGGCAGTAAAAAATTATGCTATGAATGGAGCATTGTTTTATGCGAAACATATTGTTAAGAATACTTCTTATAAAAAAGTTTTAACTTTTGGTGTTTCTGGTAATGAAAAACGACATAAAATTAGCCCTATCTTTGTTGACGATACAGAATATTACAGAGAACTTCCAGAGGTAGAGTCTTTTATATCATTTAATAATAAAAATATCGAGGAATACTATATAAAGGAAGTATTGCAAGAAAAAACAGATACAGAGAAAGAGACCGCGGAAATTTTAAAGGATGCCGCAGAATTACATGAAGATCTGAGAAATTATGGGAATCTAAAAGATATTGATAAGCCATTGGTGGTATCCGGAATTTTACTAGCTTTGAATGAATTAGAGCATAAGAATTTTTCTATAGACACCCTAAATGGAGATGGTTTAAAAACAGATGGACATAAAATATATGAAGCTATTGAAGCGAGTTTAAAGAGAGCACAAGTAGCTCCAGATGTAAAAAGAGATAAATTGTTAAGCCAGTTTTCAATCATTAAAGATACAATGATTTTAAATGAGAAAAATAAGGAGCTTGGAAAGACGCCTTTACGTTATTATACAGAATTTCTGTATGACCACATCTATAAGTGTATAAAATATACAAGTTCCGCAGAAGATTATCTGGGACGTTTTTATGGAGAATTTATGAGTTATAGTGGGGGAGATGGACAGTCATTAGGAATTGTTTTGACACCGAAGCATATCACAGAATTATTTTGTGATTTGCTTGCCTTACAGCATACAGATATAGTTCTTGATCCTTGTTGCGGTACAGCAGGATTTCTAATTGCATCTATGCATAATATGTTTAATCAAGTGATTGAAACTAAGGGCTTAAAATCAAGAAAAGATATTGTAAATGATCCGGATATAAAAGCAATTAGAAAAAATAATTTACATGGTTTTGAATTACAGCCATATATGTTTACCATTGCTACTACAAATATGATACTTCGTGGAGATGGAAAAAGTAATCTTATAAATGGGGATTTTCTTGCACAAGAGCCAGACAAATTACAGTTAAAAGGTGCGACCGTAGGTATGATGAACCCACCTTATTCGCAAGGTTCAAAGAAGAATCCTAATCTTTATGAGATTTGCTTTACAGAGCATTTATTAGATTCTTTGGCAGAAGGTGCAAGGTGTGCAGTAATTGTTCCACAATCATCTATGACTGGAAAAACAAAAGAAGAACAAGCGGTAAAGGAAAATATATTAAAGCATCATACATTAGAAGGCGTAATAACTCTTAATAAAGATACATTCTATGGTGTTGGTGTTATGCCTTGTATAGCAGTCTTTACAGCAGGAGAACCACATCCGAAGAATAAGGAATGTAAGTTTATCAACTTTGAAGATGATGGCTGGGCTATATCCGCACATATAGGACTTTTGGAAACTGAATCTGCAAAGGATAAAAAGCAGCATCTCTTAGATGTATGGTTTGATCGTATCGATGCAGATACTCATTTTTGCGTAAAATCATCCGTTGAAGCAGAAGATGAATGGTTACATAGCTTCTATTATTTTAATGATGATATTCCTACAGAAAACGAATTTGATAAGACAATTGGGGATTATTTATCATTTGAATTTTCTATGATAATGCAAGGTAGACAATATCTTTTTGATGGAGGTAATGAAAATGCTGAATCTTGAAGATAGAGAATGGAAAGAGTTTAAGATAGGAGAGACATTTGATACAGATAAAGGCGTTTATTTACATAAAAAACACATAAAGGATGGTAGAAATCCTTATGTGAGCGCGAAAACTGGTAATAATGGTATTGTAGATTATATCAGCAATGATGCACTTTTTAATGGAAACTGTATTACCATCGAGAAAATAAAATTTTCGGCTTACTATCAACCACATCCATTTTATTGCTCACATGATGTATCAGTATTATCATCAATACGTTTTTCAAAATATAGCGCATTATTTATTTCTAATATGATAATGAAGCAAGGTAATAAATACTCATATGGCAGACAAGCGCAACTAAATGTTACCAAACGTCAAAGTATTTTACTTCCTGTGAATAAATTGGGAGAGCCTGATTATGAATTTATGGAACAATATATAAAAGAATATGAGAAAAAAAAGAGAGACGAATATCTTTTGCATTGCAGAAAACAATTAAGAAAAATGCAGAATGAAGAAATTCATAGTATAGAAAATATCGAATGGCAACCATTTTATATCAAAAAGATATTTGAAAAACCTCAACGAGGTAAGCGTATTGTAGATAAAAATCACATTGAAGGAATCACACCGCTTGTATCATCTTATGGACAAAAAAATGGTGTTACACATTTTATCGGCAATGAAGATAAAGTTAGAAAATTTACAAACTGTTTAAGTATTGCAAATGGTGGCTCATCTGCTGGAAAAGCCTTTTATCATCCATATACATTCGTAGCGGCTGACCATGTAACTCAATGTTGGAACGCTAATTTAAACCAGTATCAATATCTGTTTTTGGCTACAGTAATGACAAAGGCTTTAACTGGAAAATATAGTTTTAGCCATGAAATATCAGACCCACGACTTGCAAAAGAAAGAATTATGTTACCTGTAACGGAATCTGGAGAACCAGATTATAATTATATGGAACAATATATAAAAAATTTAATGATAAAGAAATATCAGAGTTACCTTGATTATGTAGAACAGAATAAATAATAGAAGTGTATTAGTTTTAAAAGAGAGACTGCCTTAATTAGGGAGTCTCTCTTTTAAGTTGCTCAAGGTACGCTGATTGTATTTTTTCTAATAATACAATATAAGTAGATGAAGCATTAATAAGTTTGGAGTAATATTTTTGTTCAATATCGTCATCATTTAATGATAGAGAAGCAACGTGTGATAAATCTGCTTCAATAAGATTCTTTACACGAAGTCCAAGAGAGATGCTATTAGGTTTATTCTGTATTAACATTGGTATGAATTTATCTCTAATAAAATTATCTAAAAACACCTGATTGATTTTATGAAATGAATCGGTCTTCTCCACAAATTCAACAAATATTTTTTTGAATTTAATTTTATATTTGTTATATAAAAATATATATGCTTGCTCTCTGGCTTTATCTATGTTGTTAATAACATCATCTTCCATAATGCCGTAGCTAATAGCAGGATATATATTATTTTCAGAAAATATTATATTCCAATATGTACTGTACTTAGCATATGGGATATAGTCACAAAGGTACAGTTCTTTATCAATAAGATTAGGATTGTCTTCATAGGATACCTCATCCCATAGAAGCTCAAATAATAATGGTAAATAGCATTCAATCTCATAATCTGTTCCCCATAGGATTTCTTTTATATTTCTAAAAGGAAGTTTTTTTAAAAGTCCATCAGGTTCACCAAAATCATCACAATTTTCAAGGACAGCATCAGTAATCAAAAATCTGTTATTTTTCGTTCTATTGTTGTTAATAATCCAACTAATTTGTTTACTATCACGCAGATATATTTCACGATGTGTAAGATTAGATTCAGTTACTTTTTCTTTAATGCGGTTAGAAGCTCTACAATAAAAAAATTCTAATATAATATCAATATTCATGTACTATCTCCTTTGGGTAGGTATTAAAAACAGAATATCATAAAAAACTTCCGACAACAATACCTACTAATAATGATATTATAAGTTTATCGGAAGGTACAACCGAATAAAGCTAATGAGGATATCATCAAAGGCGGAAAGGAGAAAAGGATAATGGTAGTAAAAATAGTAGGTGTTCAAAATTTAAATTTCACTAACAATAGTGGAGAAGTAATCAAAGGAATGAATATTTTTGTTGCCTTTAAGGATGAGAATGTAGAAGGTTTGAGAACAGAAAAGTTCTTTCTGAAAGACGGACTAAATATTCCTAAAGACATAAAGGCAAATGAAACAATAGATATTTCTTTTAATCATAGAGGCAAAATTGAAATGATTAATAAGGCATAATAAATATCTAAGTAATTTAAGCAGGTGGGGTAGTAATAACACTACTTCATCTGCAATTATATAAAAATTAAAAGGAGGATTTCCAATGGATAAAGATGAATATTTGGCTCGTCAGCGTAACAGAAAAAAACAAATGTTAAGATTTAAGTTAGGAGTATCACAGTTAATAAACAAACCGCTATTAAATTTAGTTTGGATTCTAATAGTAGTATTTGCATTATTATTAATATTTCTTAAAGGTAAGTTGATGAATGGTTTCGATGTACCACATATATTAGCTCCAGCATTTGAATTTGCTATGAATTTTGCAGTAATAATTTTGCCTATTTTATTATCATGGTATCTTATAGAAATAGTAGCTGAAAAAACTGCTATTCGTGATGAATCAAATTTATTATTAGTTTTTGATAGTAAAGTTCTAAAAGCTGGACATCCAATATTAATTAGTAAGAATAAGATTAAAGGTACTGATGTAATTGTAAGAGAGTTTTTTACCTATATTCCATATAACACGTGGCTCGAATATAAGGATGCTATTGCAGATGTAATGAATGTTCATTTTGTTGAAGAGATTCAATATGGTGGTAATCATGACGGAAATAGAATTGTATTAAAGACAGCTAAAGGCAGAAAGGCTATTCAAAGGGATGCAATGTATGATGAAAGCTTCTAATATATTGATTGGTTATGATTTTGATAAATGGTATGGCTATGGAGTAAAAGAAGCTATTAAAATAGATATATCAACTAAGAGAAATAGCCATATACTTTTATGTGGAATGTCGGGAAGTGGTAAAAGTTTTATGGTCAACACACTATTCGCAAGATTGTGCCTTGAAAATAGTTCGGAAGGACAAGTATATTTTGCAGACTTTAAACAGGATGATCAGTTTTCGCATTTAAGAAATTGTCCTAGATATTATCCTTATGATAAATCTATAGAGGCATTAAATACAGTTTATGAAATATTGCATAATAGACAGTCGGGGAAAGATGAATCACGTCATCCTATAACCCTTATTTGGGATGAATATATGGCAAATATTTTATCTATTCAAAATACAGATAAAAAGAAAGCTGATGAAATAATGCGTAAAGTGTCAGAAATACTGATGTTGGGACGTTCTCTAGGTGTTAGATTAGTTGTAGCATGCCAGCGTGCAGATTCTGTAGCGTTTCCATCTGGAAGCCGCTTGAATTATGGAGTAATAATTATTGTTGGTGCACCTATTAGAAGTATATATGAAATGCTTATACCTAAAGAGTATATTGATAAAATAGGCGAAAGGGAATTTGGGATAGGAGAAGGTGTTGTTTTGTTGCAGGGGTCACAATTAGAGTTTATAAAAATACCATTGATACGTAATGTAGAAAAAATGAAACAGATTTGCATTAATGAACTAACGAAATAATACTTAGGTGCAGGGCGGTGGCGAAGCCACAAGCCTATGCACACTGTTGGTTAGTATTACCCAACAGTGCACAAACAGCATGAAAGTTTGTAAATTCAACAGTTTCAAGTTGTTCACATCAATAAACAAACTGCACAGAAGGAGGGAGAAGTTATAGATACACAATCATATATGTACCAATTAACAATTAATGATCCTGTTGAAAAAGGATTCACGCATGAGTATATTATTGAAATTATAAGGAACAACTTTAAGACTATATCATATTTCTGCATGGCTGATGAAGAAGGTTCACAGTTTCATACACATATTTATGTAGTATTTGCTTCAAGAGTTAGATTCAGTATGATAAAGAGATACTTCCCAAAAGCTCATATTGAAAAATGTAGAGGGTCTGTATCGGACAACGTAAACTATATAAAAAAGTCAGGAAAATGGGAGTTAGATGAATCTAAACAGGAAAAGAAGATTGAAGGTACTTTTGAAGAGTATGGAACACAACCGCCAGACAGTAGGGGCAAAAGAAGTGATATGTCTGACTTATATCAAATGGTACTAGATAATATGACAAATGCTGAAATATTGGCTACTAACCAAGATTATATCTTGCAAATTGACAAGTTAGATAAAATACGTACCACAATATTAACTGAAAGATTTAAAGAAACCGTTAGACTTGATTTACAAGTTATATATATAAGTGGTGTAACTGGTACTGGTAAAACAAGAGGCGTGTTAGAAGATAACGGATATTCAAATGTATATAGAGCAACTGACTATTTGCATCCATTTGATGGATACAATTGTCAATCGGTTATATGCTTTGATGAGTTTCGTTCTTCACTTAAATTAAAAGAAATGCTTATGTATTGTGATATTTACCCTATTGAATTACCAAGTAGATATACAAATAAATTTGCTTGCTATAATAAGGTATATATTGTATCGAATTGGTCGCTTGAAAAACAGTATTTAGAGACTCAAAGGGAAGATGAGGAATCATGGAAAGCCTTTTTAAGAAGAATACACAAAGTGGTTATTTATGATTCAAAAGGAGATAAAAAAGAGTATATGTCCGTAAAAGAATATCTTGATAGAAAAAATAATTTTATGGAAGTTGATAATGTGAAATTTCCTTTTGATTAGAAAGGAGGAATCTTTATAAATAAAAAAATACCTATATGGGAAAAATCAAATCTTACGTTAGAAGAGGCTTCTGCATATTTTGGTATCGGGGTTAATAAGTTGAGAGACTTAACCAATGTGAAGGATTGCCGATATGTGATATGGTGTGGAAATAAACGTCTTATTAAAAGAAAATTATTTGATGAATATTTAGAAATGACGTACTCAATATAATTTACAAAAGATGTATTTTACTGTAGACGAAGAGAACATTCTCAGCTTATAATAAATATGAGCGTGTTCTCTTTATCGTTATGGAAGGAGAATTATCATGGCAGTAGAGAGACGTAAAGATAATAAGAAAAGAGTTTTAAAGGAAGGCGAATATCAAAGAACTAATGGTACATTTGAATATAAGTGGAGAGATAAAATTGGAAAACGTCATTCCATTTATGCAAAAACACTTGATGAACTTAGAGAAAAAGAAATAGATGTCTTGAGAGATGCATTAGATGGAATCAGGGCGAACAAGAAAGATTTGACTATCAATGATTTATATAATTTGTGGGTGCAAATTAAGAGAGGATTGAAGGACAATACTTTTCAAAATTATAAATATATGTACACACAGTTTGTAGAGCCTGATTTCGGTAATATGAGAATTGTAGATTTAAAAAGAACTGATGTAAGAGCTTTTTATAATAGTCTTGCTGATGAGCAACACATAAAAACATCAACAATTGATTGCATTCATACAGTATTGCATCAGGTTATTGAACTTGGTGTTGAAGATGATTATTTAAGATATAATCCTTCTGATAATGCATTAAAAGAACTAAAAAAGGCTCACAACAATGATTCGCTAAAAAGGAGAGCATTAACTATTCCAGAACAGGAACTATTTGAGGACTTTTTGAGTAGACCTGGACAGTATAATAAATGGTGTCCAATTTTTACAGTTATGTTATGGACAGGGTTAAGAGTGGGAGAAATCACAGGCTTACGATGGTGTGATATAGATTTTGATGAGGAAACTATAAGCATCAATCATACTCTTGTATATTATAGTAGAGGGGAAAAGGCAGGTTGTGATTTTGCAGTAAACACACCTAAGACAAAAGCTGGAATAAGAATAGTACCAATGTTAACAAAAGTTAAAGAAGCGTTTCTTAAGGAAAGGCATAATCAAGAAGAGCTTGGTATTAAGTGTAAAGTAAGTGTTGATGGATATACAGATTTTATTTTTATTAATCGATTTGAAGGAGTTCAGCATCAAGGGACATTGAATAAGGCTTTAAGACGAATTATTAGAGATTGCAATTATGAGGTGTTGGATAATAAATTTAAAGATGTAGTATTACTTCCAAAATTCAGTAATCACTCATTGAGGCATACATTTACAACTAGAATGTGTGAAGCAGGCGTAAATATTAAAGCAATGCAAGATATTCTTGGGCATGCTGATGCAGAGACAACAATGAATATATATGCAGAAGCTACTAAAGATTTGAAACGTGCTGAATTGATTAATTTTGAGGACTACTTTAATACGCAAAAGGTTGTACAGACTGGTATAAAGTGATTTACGACTAACATACGACTAATTTACGACTAGTTAGAAAGGGTTGCGTAGATTTATAAAATTAAGATAAAAAAAGAATATCACTAAATAGGGATATAAAGAAATATAAAAGGTAGTGAATTGTTTGGCTGGATTTCCCTACAATGAAGCCACAAGCAAATAAGTAAGAAGTAATTAAAAGAGCAAAAGTATTTGCTCTTTTTTATTTAATATAATATTTTCTTTTAAATGTTAATAAAGTTATAAGTTATCAACAGAAAATACTAAAAAAGACATAATAGTGTGGATAAAAAATAAAAAAATAGGTTTTTCAAAATTTTTTATAAAAAAGGGTTGCATTATTATAGAATCTTGATATAATAACTATGTAATAAATATTCCGCGATAGCTCAATGGTGGAGCACTCGGCTGTTAACCGATAGGTTGGAGGTTCGAATCCTCTTCGCGGAGCCATTTAAATTTAAATTATTTATTATAAAATATTCCGCGATAGCTCAACGGTGGAGCACTCGGCTGTTAACCGATAGGTTGGAGGTTCGAATCCTCTTCGCGGAGCCATTTAAATTTAAATTATTTATTATAAAAGATATTCCGCGATAGCTCAACGGTGGAGCACTCGGCTGTTAACCGATAGGTTGGAGGTTCGAATCCTCTTCGCGGAGCCATTTTTTTATAAAGACTTTTATAAGAGTAGATTTAGTCTGTTGTTATAAAGGTCTTTTTTGTTTTTATAGAAATTTACAGTTAAATCTATATAAGCTAAGGTCTTGACATATTTAGGGCTTTTGGTAAAATTAATTATATAATTTAATAAGTACTATGATAAAGAGGAGTAGTTTTGAAATCATTTTTAGAGAGACGATGGTTGCTGTAAATCGTTATTGATTTAAAATGAAGGGCGCTTTGGAGTATTAAGATTTAAAGTTGGGCTAAAGCCAAGAAGGGTGGAACCGCGGAATAAAAATTTCGTCCCTTTAGGTTTTTAGGCTTTTTTTATTTTATTTAAAAATATTGGAGGTATAAAAAATGGCAGTAGAAAAGACTATGGAAAAAATCGTTGCACTTTGTAAAAGCAGAGGATTTATATTCCCAGGTTCAGACATTTATGGTGGATTAGCTAATTCATGGGATTATGGTCCTTTAGGTGTAGAATTTAAAAATAACGTTAAAAAGGCTTGGTGGAAAAAGTTTGTTCAAGAAAGTCCTTATAATGTAGGAGTAGATTGTGCTATATTAATGAATCCAGAAGTTTGGGTAGCATCAGGTCACGTTGGTGGATTCTCAGATCCATTAATGGATTGTAAAGAATGTAGAGCTAGATTTAGAGCAGATAAATTAGTAGAGGACCATATGACCGAAAATGGTGCAGAGGTTGCAACTGCTGATGGATGGACAAATGAACAGTTAAAAGAATACATAGAAAAAAATAACATAGTTTGTCCTAAATGCGGAAAGTTAAATTATACAGATATAAGAAAGTTTAACTTAATGTTTAAAACATTCCAAGGAATAACTGAAGATTCTTCAAGTGAAATTTATTTAAGACCAGAAACAGCACAAGGTATATTTGTAAACTTTAAATCAGTACAAAGAAGTTCAAGAAAGAAAGTTCCATTTGGTATAGCTCAAATAGGTAAATCATTTAGAAATGAAATAACACCAGGAAACTTTACTTTTAGAACAAGAGAATTTGAACAAATGGAATTAGAATTCTTCTGTAAACCAGGAACAGATTTAGAATGGTTTAAGTTCTGGAAAGATTACTGTTGGAATTTCTTATTAAATTTAGGGGTTGCTACAGATAACTTAAGAATGAGAGATCATGGTGAAGAAGAATTATCATTCTATTCAAATGCAACATCAGATATAGAATATTTATTCCCATTTGGTTGGGGAGAACTTTGGGGAATAGCAGATAGAACTGACTATGACTTAAAGAAACACCAAGAACATTCAGGTCAAGATATGAACTATTTAGATCCAACAACTAATGAAAAATATGTACCATATGTTATAGAACCATCATTAGGAGCTGATAGAGTTGCACTAGCTTTTCTAGTAGATGCTTATGATGAAGAAGAATTAGAAGGTGGAGATGTTAGAACGGTTATGCATTTACATCCAGCTTTAGCTCCATATAAAGCTGCCATATTACCACTTTCAAAGAAACTTTCAGAAAAAGCTTTAGAGGTATATGGGGACTTAAGTAAGAAGTTTAATTTAGAATATGATGAAGCTGGAAGTATTGGTAAGAGATATAGAAGACAAGATGAAATAGGTACTCCATTCTGTATAACTATTGACTTTGAAACTTTAGAAGATGAAGCAGTAACAATTAGACATAGAGATACAATGCAACAAGAAAGAGTTAAAATTTCAGATTTAGAAGCTTATATAGAAAAAAGCTTATTATTTTAATTAACAAAAAGGGTTAAAGAGTATTTCTTTAACTCTTTTTTGTATTTGTATATTTAAAATGTTATAATTAGAAAGAATTGGGACAGACTTAAAAAGAGTTAATATAATATTAAATAGATAATTTTTTGGAGGAAGGTAAATGAAAAAGCAATTTGATGAATTTAAAGAGTTTATAAAGGATAAAAATGTTGCAGTGGTTGGAATTGGAGTAAGTAATATACCTCTTATAAATTTTTTAGTTAAGCTAGGAGCTAAAGTAACAGCTTTTGATAAAAAAACAAGGGAAGAATTAGGGGAAACTGCACTAGATTTTGAGAAGAAAGGTGTATTACTGGAGTTAGGAGCAGGATATTTAGATAAGTTAACAGGATTCCAAGTTGTATTTAAAACTCCTTCAATGAGAATAGACTGTGATGCTTTAATAAAAGTAAAAAAAGAAGGTGCTTATATAACTTCAGAGATGGAAGAGTTTGTAAGATATTGCAAAGGGAAAATTTATGGATTAACAGGTAGTGATGGAAAAACCACAACTACTACAATAGTTTCAAAATTATTAGAAGCTCAAGGTTACAAGACATGGGTAGGTGGTAATATAGGAACACCTCTTTTTTCTCAAATAGAAGAAATTGAAGAAAATCATATGGTTGTATTAGAGCTATCAAGCTTTCAACTTATGACTATGAATTCACCTATAGATGTTGCAATAGTTACAAATTTAGCCCCTAATCACTTAGATATGCATAAAGATATGCAAGAGTATATAGATTCAAAGAAAAATATATTCCTATATCAAAATAAAGAAGACATTTTAGTTGTAAATAGAGAAAATGAAATAACTTATGCATTTGAAAAGGAAGCAAAGGGAATAATTAGAGAGTTTAGTTCAAAAAGAATAGTTGAAGATGGAGCTTATTATAAAGATGGATCATTATATTTACAAGGTATAGAAGTATGTAAAAAAGATGATATAGTTATAAAGGGAATTCATAACGTTGAAAATTACTTAGCTGCTTTTATAGCAACTAAAGATGACGTTAAGATAGAAACTATGAAAAAGGTAGCAGAAACATTCAGTGGTGTTGAGCATAGATGTGAACTAGTTAGAGAAATAGATGGAGTAAAATACTACAATGATTCTATAGCATCAAGTCCAACAAGAACTTTAGCAGGATTATTTGCATTTGAAAAAAAAGTTATATTAATAGCTGGAGGATATGATAAACATATTCCTTTTAATCCGTTAGCAGAAGAAGGTTATCCGTATATTAAAGAGCTTATATTACTTGGAGCAACAAAGTACATGATAAAAGAAGCTTTTGATAAGGTAGAGGTAGAAAAAGGGGTTAAGATTCCTATTCATATGGTTGAGTCATTAGAAGAAGCTGTTTTAAAAGCAAAGGAAATTGCGCAAAAAGGTGACGTTATTACCTTAGCACCAGCATGTGCATCATTTGATATGTTTCCTAACTTTGCAGTAAGAGGAAATAAATTTAAAGAGTTAGTTAAAAAATTAGGATAGATAAAAAGGCCATTGATAATATACTACTTTTAGTAGATATGTAGGAAAACCTATATATTACTAAAGTAAATTATCTTTGAGCCTTTTTTCTATTTATATATGTAATTTTTATTAATATCAATAGATTTCTCTAAGAAAATTCCAGAGGTAGTTGGATAATAGTCATTTATAGAATCAAAAACAAGTTCAGATATTTCAGCCCTATCTTGTGATAAAGATAAACTAAATAAAGTATTACCTTTCTCCTTATTTATAAAAAATAACTTATCATCAAATGTTTTAAGATTTTCACCATTTAAAGCATCGATTCTTTTAGATTCTAATAATGGGAAATTTACAGCATATAATGAATTATTATCTTGAGAATTAAAATAAAGCAGTTGGTTTTTATATATAACAAAACTATTTGCACTAGAGTCTGTTATTTTTGTTTTTTCATTTGTTGTTATAGATAAAGAATAAATTTTAGAGTTATCACTTAAGTTTTGATAAAAAATAGTATTTCCATTTAATAAAAAGCTACCACATTTATCAGATGATAATAATTTTGAAGTATTATTTTTTATATCATAGCTATAAAGTTTATCTCCATCAGATTTATTAATATAAAAAATTGTATTTTCATTTGCTATAATATCAGAAGTATAATTATTATTTAATTTTGTTATCTTTTTACTTTGGTAATCTAACTTATATAAAG
>NZ_BAAHYS010000001.1:1110000-1117500 GCF_054657435.1 Clostridium carnis | reverse complement strand
ATTGTTATGCAATCTTATTGTTCTTTGAAAATTGCACATGAATTAAAAACAACTTAAGTGAGAATCTAAATTTTAATTTAGATATTCGAACTTACTCCTAAGAACGTATGTGAATAGGAGTTTCATATTAGCATAGCTAATTGAGAAGTGACAACAAGCCAAGAAAAATATTCTTTGTATAAATTACTTAGTAACATTAACTATTAATGTTAGAGTGAATTTTATTAGAAACGAGTAGTACGAGGAAATGAGGAGTGAGCCGCACAGCATATTATAATATGTGAGCAGTGAAGCGACTAAATTGACGAAGTAATGCGAAGTTAATAATAAAATGAAATTAGGTCAAGCTACAAAGGGCGCATGGTGAATGCCTTGGCATCAGGAGCCGATGAAGGACGTGATAAGCTGCGATAAGCTTCGGGTAGGCGCACATAGCCAGTGATCCGGAGATCTCCGAATGAGGAAACTCACATGGGAAACCCCATGTATCCTGTAGTAAATACATAGCTACAGGAAGGTAAACCCAGGGAACTGAAACATCTAAGTACCTGGAGGAAGAGAAAGAAAAATCGATTTTCTTAGTAGCGGCGAGCGAAAGGGAAAGAGCCCAAACCAGAGATTTATCTCTGGGGTTGCGGACAGAACATTAAATAAGCAAATTTGTAACCGAAGATAACTGGAAAGTTAAGCCGTAGAGTGTAATAGCCACGTAGGTAAAACGAAGAAGCTTAGAGTTCTGATCCAGAGTACCACGAGACACGTGAAACCTTGTGGGAAGCAGGGAGGACCACCTCCCAAGGCTAAATACTACCTGATGACCGATAGTGAAGCAGTACCGTGAGGGAAAGGTGAAAAGAACCCCGGGAGGGGAGTGAAATAGAACCTGAAACCGTGTGCCTACAACCGGTCAAAGCCCCATATGAGGGTGATGACGTGCTTTTTGTAGAACGAGCCAACGAGTTACGGTATGTAGCAAGGTTAAGTACTTAAGGTACGGAGCCGAAGGGAAACCGAGTCTTAATAGGGCGACTAGTTGCATGCCGTAGACCCGAAACCGGGTGACCTATCCATGGCCAGGTTGAAGCGGGGGTAAAACCCCGTGGAGGACCGAACCACGTTGCTGTTGAAAAAGCATGGGATGAGCTGTGGATAGCGGAGAAATTCCAATCGAACTCGGAGATAGCTGGTTCTCCTCGAAATAGCTTTAGGGCTAGCGTCGGATATGAGTAATGGAGGTAGAGCACTGAATGGGCTAGGGGGCATATCGCTTACCGAACCTTATCAAACTCCGAATGCCATATACTATGAGTCCGGCAGTCAGACTACGAATGATAAGATCCGTGGTCAAAAGGGAAAAAGCCCAGATCGTCAGCTAAGGTCCCAAAGTGTAAGTTAAGTGGAAAAGGATGTGGGATTTCTAAGACAACTAGGATGTTGGCTTAGAAGCAGCCACTCATTGAAAGAGTGCGTAATAGCTCACTAGTCGAGAGATCCTGCGCCGAAAATGTCCGGGGCTCAAACTTACCACCGAAGCTACGGGCTGAAGTTTACTTCAGCGGTAGAGGAGCGTCGTAATCGGGCTGAAGTCGTACCGTAAGGAGCGGTGGACTGATTACGAGTGAGAATGTTGGCATTAGTAGCGAGATGTAAGTGAGAATCTTACAGGCCGAAAACCTAAGGTTTCCTGGGGAAGGCTCGTCCGCCCAGGGTTAGTCGGGACCTAAGCCGAGGCCGAAAGGCGTAGGTGATGGACAATCGGTTGATATTCCGATACCACTATTATCGTTATTATCGATGGTGTGACGGAGAAGGATAGGATGTGCTAGCGATTGGAAATGCTAGTCTAAGCGTTTAGGAAGTTAAGGTAGGCAAATCCGCTTTAACAATTCTGAGGCGTGATGGGGAAGGTCCAAGTGACCGAAGTATCTGATTCCATGCTTCCAAGAAAAGCATCTAGAGAGAGAAATAGTGCCCGTACCGCAAACCGACACAGGTAGGTGAGGAGAGAATCCTAAGGCCATCGGAAGAATTGCAGTTAAGGAACTAGGCAAATTGACCCCGTAAGTTCGCGAGAAGGGGTGCCTACGAGAGTAGGCCGCAGAGAATAGGCCCAAGCAACTGTTTAGCAAAAACACAGGTCTCTGCTAAAGCGTAAGCTGATGTATAGGGGCTGACGCCTGCCCGGTGCTGGAAGGTTAAGGGGAACACTTAGCGCAAGCGAAGGTGTGAACTTAAGCCCCAGTAAACGGCGGCCGTAACTATAACGGTCCTAAGGTAGCGAAATTCCTTGTCAGGTAAGTTCTGACCCGCACGAATGGCGTAATGACTTGGGCACTGTCTCAACTGCAAATCCGGCGAAGTTGTAGTGCGAGTGAAGATGCTCGCTACCCGCGATTGGACGGAAAGACCCCGTAGAGCTTTACTGTAGCTTAGCATTGAATTCCGATATTGTCTGTACAGGATAGGTGGGAGACTGAGAAACTAGGGCGTCAGCCTTGGTGGAGTCAACCTTGGGATACCACCCTGACAGTATTGGGGTTCTAACCGGACGCCATGAATCTGGTGACGGGACATTGTTAGGTGGGCAGTTTGACTGGGGCGGTCGCCTCCTAAAAAGTAACGGAGGCGCCCAAAGGTTCCCTCAGAACGGTCGGAAATCGTTCGAAGAGTGCAAAGGCAGAAGGGAGCCTGACTGCGACACCCACAAGTGGAGCAGGGACGAAAGTCGGGCTTAGTGATCCGGTGGTACCTCGTGGGAGGGCCATCGCTCAACGGATAAAAGCTACCTCGGGGATAACAGGCTGATCTCCCCCAAGAGTCCACATCGACGGGGAGGTTTGGCACCTCGATGTCGGCTCGTCGCATCCTGGGGCTGTAGTAGGTCCCAAGGGTTGGGCTGTTCGCCCATTAAAGCGGCACGCGAGCTGGGTTCAGAACGTCGTGAGACAGTTCGGTCCCTATCCGTCGCGGGCGTAGGAAATTTGAGAGGAGCTGTCCTTAGTACGAGAGGACCGGGATGGACTGACCTCTGGTGCACCAGTTGTTCTGCCAAGAGCATAGCTGGGTAGCTAAGTCGGGAAGGGATAAACGCTGAAAGCATCTAAGCGTGAAGCCCCCCTCAAGATGAGATTTCCCATAGCATAAGCTAGTAAGACCCCTTGAAGAACACAAGGTTGATAGGTCAGAGGTGTAAGTGTGGCAACATATTTAGCTGACTGATACTAATAGGTCGAGGGCTTGACCAATAAAAAAGAAGAAAACTCAGCATAGCTGAGTGAATACGAGAAATAAAATCAAAGAATTTTGGCTCTCATTCATGTGCAATTTTCAGAGAACAAACTCTGAAAATTAAAAAGAAGAAACTAAATCAAAGATTTATATAAAGGAAACTCAGCACAGCTGAGTGGTTTCGATAGCTAAATCAGAGATTTAGAATCTCAAACCATCTAGTGATGATGGCGTAGAGGAAACACTCCTTCCCATTCCGAACAGGACAGTTAAGCTCTACAGCGTCGATGGTACTGCACGGGTGACTGTGTGGGAGAGTAGAACGTCGCTAGGTTATATGCGTTATTAGCTCAGTTGGTAGAGCACCTGACTCTTAATCAGGGTGTCCCGGGTTCGAATCCCTGATGACGCACCAAAAAAATCCTAAACTAAAAGTTTAGGATTTTTTTATTTTATAAATAAAATTGATGTATAGATAAAAATAAATAATATATTGTAATAATATATCTACAATAATTTAAAGATAATTTTAACAAAATATTATTCGGATTAATTGCTATAATTAGCAAATAATATATATAATCTAATATAATATAAGCAATAAATAAATTTATAAATTTATGGGAGGAATACAAATGACATTGAAAGCAAGAAAGGTAGCTGTAGTTGGAACTGGGTTAGTTGGATCAAGCACTGCATTTAGTTTAATAACTCAAGGTGTATGTGATGAAATACTAATGATAGATATAAATAAGGAAAGAGCACTTGGAGAAGTTATGGATTTAAACCATTGTATAGAGTACCTAAATAGAAATACAAAGGTAAGAAGAGGTGAATATAGTGAGTGTGGAGATGTTGATATTGTAGTTATAACAGCGGGAGCACCACCAAAGCCAGGACAAACAAGATTAGATACATTAGATTTATCAGCAAAAATAGCCGAATCTATAGTAACACCTATTATGGAAAGTGGATTTAAAGGACATTTTATAATAATATCAAATCCTGTCGATATAATAGCTTATCATGTCTATAAATTATCAGGTTTACCAAAAAGCAATATAATTGGATCAGGTACTTCAGTAGATTCTGCAAGATTAAAAAATTTTATAGGAGAATTATTAAATGTTGATCCTAGAAGTGTTCAAGGTTATTCAATGGGGGAACATGGAGATTCTCAAATGGTACCATGGTCACATATATATGTAGGTGGAAAGCCTTTCAATAAGGTTATAGAGGATAATAGACAAAGATTTGGAGATATTGATTTAGACAAATTAGTTTTAGATACTGCAAAGGCAGGTTGGGAAGTTTATAATAGGAAAGGAACTACTTATTACGCCATAGCTACATCAACTGTTGCGATAATAAAAGCTATATTAAATGATGAAAATAAAATTATGCCAGTATCAACCTTATTAGATGGTGAATATGGTGAAAGAGATATATTTACAGGGGTTCCAGTTGTATTAAATAGAACTGGTATAAAAGAAATCGTAGAAATTGATATGACTGAAGAAGAATTAAAAGAATTTAAAGAATCAAATGATGTCATAAGAGAATATATTAGAAAACTATATGAAAAAAATTAATAAAAAAAATCATTAAAATCATACTGATAATCTCCCTTTATACTAGATTGTTAAAATAATAAAACTATTACTACTATAAAGGGAGTATCTTTTATAAGTTTATATGATAAAATAAGTTGATAATAATCTGTTTTTTAATAAGAAATAAGATAAATTTTATTAATATTAAAATCTACTTATATTAATAATAAAAAAAAGAAGATTATTTTTAAAAATAATGTTGACAATTGTACAATAAGTATATATAATAAATAATTGTTGAGAGCAAAATATCTGGTGATGATGGCGTAAAGGAAACACTCCTTCCCATTCCGAACAGGACAGTTAAGCTTTATAGCGCCGATGGTACTGCACGGGTGACTGTGTGGGAGAGTAGGACGTTGCCAGGTCATATGGTTTACTAGCTCAATCGGTAGAGCACTTGACTTTTAATCAAGGTGTACCGGGTTCGATTCCCGGGTAAGCCACCACAAAAATCACTTCGAGAGAAGTGATTTTTTAATAAGAACTTGCTTAGCATAATATATACAAAAGAAGAAAAGAATTAACTTTTCTTCTTTTTTTTATAAATATCTTTTATTATGTTAAAAAATAGTATAAAATATATATTAAGGGAATAATAATAAAGGAAGTATGGCTTGTTGGTCAAGAGGTTAAGACGTCACCCTCTCACGGTGAAATCAGGGGTTCGATTCCCCTACAGGTCACCATATTAAATAAGGAACCGCTTAATTTGATAAATTAAGCGGTTCCTTATTTATATTATATGAAGATTACTAATTTTTTAATTTTAAAAGCTAATAAAGCAACGGCTACTTTTTAAATTTAAAAATATCATTCCTAGCAAATGTTAGAAATTTTTTTATGCTTTGAATATCTTCCTTTAAAGTTGTATTGTTATCATCTTTTAAGTAATCATTTTTGTATATACACATAATAAAAAATAAGATACCTAAATTTATATATACATCCTTAATGTCTGCTATAAATAGATCACTAATTCCAATAAAATCAAGGCTTCCTCCATAAAAAACTTTATCTATAAGAGAACATAAAGCACCAGATGTTATAAAAAGAAAACACATATCTCCCCAAAAACTTTTATTTCCATTATGAAGATAGTATCTATAGAGCTCTAAAAATAAAACTAAAGCAATAGTATTTATTATTATTAGAATAGGAAATCCAACTCCAAAATCAAATCTAGCATTTAACCAAGACCCATCAGTATTAATTATAGGACTAAAAGATAAAAATTTAGGGACTATTTCAAAGTAATTATTGAAAAAGAACATTTTAATTAGTACTTTTATACCTTGATCAATTATCATTAAAGTTGAAAATATAATGAAAATAGCATTAGTGGCAAATCCATTTGAATATTTCTTACTAACTAAAAATATTATCCATCCTGTAAAAGCAAAAACAAATATTAATGATAAATTTAGGCTTAAGGTATATAAATCTCTAACCCTACCAGTAACTATTTCAAAAATAAAATATAAAAGCCACATAGCAGGAAGAATACCTATAGTAAGAAATTTATCTTTATTAAAACTAATTTTCATAAGTCTCCTCCTAATAAAGTTTATATAATATAAAGATTTTATCATATAAACCTTGGAATTCATATAAATTCATATAAGGATAACAATTTATTTAAAATGTTGGTATAATTAATATAGTAAAGTTTTTAGAATATTACTACTATTAAGACTAACAATAAAAGTAATATTCTAAAACAAATGAGGAGGGTATTGAAATGTTAACAATTTTTGCAGTCTCAGATTCTATTGGAGAAACTGCTGAACAAGTAGCTATAGCAGCAGCAAGTCAGTTTAAGGAAAAGGTAGAAGTAAGAAGAATACCATATGTAAAAACATTAGAAGATGTTGAGGACTTAATGAAGGATGTAGAACAATGTGAAGAGGTAATGATAGTATCTACAATAATAACAGTTAATGTAAGAGAATATCTTACACAAAAGGGAGTAGAAAAAAATATTTCTGTAGTAAATGTTTTAGGTCCAATAATAAATGTAGCATCTACAATTGTAAAGAAGATTCCAGATTATAACCCAGGAGCTATGTGGAAAACCGATGAAGTTTACTTTAAAAGAATAGAAGCTATGGAATTTGCTATGCAATATGATGATAGTAAGGATTATAGAGGACTTAAGAATGCTGATGTAGTATTAGTTGGATTATCAAGAACATCAAAAACACCATTATGTATGTATTTGGCTAACAAAGGAATAAAAGCAATAAATATTCCTTTAGTGCCTGAAGTTGGGGTCCCAGAAGAAATTTATGAAGTTGATAAGAAAAAAATATTTGGATTAGTTATTAATCCACTTCAATTAATTGAAATAAGAAAACGTAGGTTAGATAAATTTCATAGAATACCATCAGATATAGAATATGCAGGTGATGCAAGAATATTAGAAGAATTTGAGTTTGCAGATAAAATTATGAGAAAATTAGGTTGCAAGACAATAGACGTAACCCAAAGAGCCATAGAAGATACTGCATTGATAATAATGAAAGAGTTAGGATGCGAAAAATAAATAAAATAGTAGTATGAAACTTTAGCTTCATACTACTATTTTATTTATAGGTAATACATATTATTTTTATAGTTAAAAGAGAAAAGTTCATGTAAATAACGAATTATGAAATGA
>NZ_BAAHYS010000001.1:1082500-1107500 GCF_054657435.1 Clostridium carnis | reverse complement strand
GAAGAGAAAGAAAAATCGATTTTCTTAGTAGCGGCGAGCGAAAGGGAAAGAGCCCAAACCAGAGATTTATCTCTGGGGTTGCGGACAGAACATTAAATAAGCAAATTTGTAACCGAAGATAACTGGAAAGTTAAGCCGTAGAGTGTAATAGCCACGTAGGTAAAACGAAGAAGCTTAGAGTTCTGATCCAGAGTACCACGAGACACGTGAAACCTTGTGGGAAGCAGGGAGGACCACCTCCCAAGGCTAAATACTACCTGATGACCGATAGTGAAGCAGTACCGTGAGGGAAAGGTGAAAAGAACCCCGGGAGGGGAGTGAAATAGAACCTGAAACCGTGTGCCTACAACCGGTCAAAGCCCCATATGAGGGTGATGACGTGCTTTTTGTAGAACGAGCCAACGAGTTACGGTATGTAGCAAGGTTAAGTACTTAAGGTACGGAGCCGAAGGGAAACCGAGTCTTAATAGGGCGACTAGTTGCATGCCGTAGACCCGAAACCGGGTGACCTATCCATGGCCAGGTTGAAGCGGGGGTAAAACCCCGTGGAGGACCGAACCACGTTGCTGTTGAAAAAGCATGGGATGAGCTGTGGATAGCGGAGAAATTCCAATCGAACTCGGAGATAGCTGGTTCTCCTCGAAATAGCTTTAGGGCTAGCGTCGGATATGAGTAATGGAGGTAGAGCACTGAATGGGCTAGGGGGCATATCGCTTACCGAACCTTATCAAACTCCGAATGCCATATACTATGAGTCCGGCAGTCAGACTACGAATGATAAGATCCGTGGTCAAAAGGGAAAAAGCCCAGATCGTCAGCTAAGGTCCCAAAGTGTAAGTTAAGTGGAAAAGGATGTGGGATTTCTAAGACAACTAGGATGTTGGCTTAGAAGCAGCCACTCATTGAAAGAGTGCGTAATAGCTCACTAGTCGAGAGATCCTGCGCCGAAAATGTCCGGGGCTCAAACTTACCACCGAAGCTACGGGCTGAAGTTTACTTCAGCGGTAGAGGAGCGTCGTAATCGGGCTGAAGTCGTACCGTAAGGAGCGGTGGACTGATTACGAGTGAGAATGTTGGCATTAGTAGCGAGATGTAAGTGAGAATCTTACAGGCCGAAAACCTAAGGTTTCCTGGGGAAGGCTCGTCCGCCCAGGGTTAGTCGGGACCTAAGCCGAGGCCGAAAGGCGTAGGTGATGGACAATCGGTTGATATTCCGATACCACTATTATCGTTATTATCGATGGTGTGACGGAGAAGGATAGGATGTGCTAGCGATTGGAAATGCTAGTCTAAGCGTTTAGGAAGTTAAGGTAGGCAAATCCGCTTTAACAATTCTGAGGCGTGATGGGGAAGGTCCAAGTGACCGAAGTATCTGATTCCATGCTTCCAAGAAAAGCATCTAGAGAGAGAAATAGTGCCCGTACCGCAAACCGACACAGGTAGGTGAGGAGAGAATCCTAAGGCCATCGGAAGAATTGCAGTTAAGGAACTAGGCAAATTGACCCCGTAAGTTCGCGAGAAGGGGTGCCTACGAGAGTAGGCCGCAGAGAATAGGCCCAAGCAACTGTTTAGCAAAAACACAGGTCTCTGCTAAAGCGTAAGCTGATGTATAGGGGCTGACGCCTGCCCGGTGCTGGAAGGTTAAGGGGAACACTTAGCGCAAGCGAAGGTGTGAACTTAAGCCCCAGTAAACGGCGGCCGTAACTATAACGGTCCTAAGGTAGCGAAATTCCTTGTCAGGTAAGTTCTGACCCGCACGAATGGCGTAATGACTTGGGCACTGTCTCAACTGCAAATCCGGCGAAGTTGTAGTGCGAGTGAAGATGCTCGCTACCCGCGATTGGACGGAAAGACCCCGTAGAGCTTTACTGTAGCTTAGCATTGAATTCCGATATTGTCTGTACAGGATAGGTGGGAGACTGAGAAACTAGGGCGTCAGCCTTGGTGGAGTCAACCTTGGGATACCACCCTGACAGTATTGGGGTTCTAACCGGACGCCATGAATCTGGTGACGGGACATTGTTAGGTGGGCAGTTTGACTGGGGCGGTCGCCTCCTAAAAAGTAACGGAGGCGCCCAAAGGTTCCCTCAGAACGGTCGGAAATCGTTCGAAGAGTGCAAAGGCAGAAGGGAGCCTGACTGCGACACCTACAAGTGGAGCAGGGACGAAAGTCGGGCTTAGTGATCCGGTGGTACCTCGTGGGAGGGCCATCGCTCAACGGATAAAAGCTACCTCGGGGATAACAGGCTGATCTCCCCCAAGAGTCCACATCGACGGGGAGGTTTGGCACCTCGATGTCGGCTCGTCGCATCCTGGGGCTGTAGTAGGTCCCAAGGGTTGGGCTGTTCGCCCATTAAAGCGGCACGCGAGCTGGGTTCAGAACGTCGTGAGACAGTTCGGTCCCTATCCGTCGCGGGCGTAGGAAATTTGAGAGGAGCTGTCCTTAGTACGAGAGGACCGGGATGGACTGACCTCTGGTGCACCAGTTGTTCTGCCAAGAGCATAGCTGGGTAGCTAAGTCGGGAAGGGATAAACGCTGAAAGCATCTAAGCGTGAAGCCCCCCTCAAGATGAGATTTCCCATAGCATAAGCTAGTAAGACCCCTTGAAGAACACAAGGTTGATAGGTCAGAGGTGTAAGTGTGGCAACATATTTAGCTGACTGATACTAATAGGTCGAGGGCTTGACCAATAAAAAAGAAGAAAACTCAGTATAGCTGAGTAAATTCGAGAAATAAAATCAAAGAATTTTGGCTCTCATTCATGTGCAATTTTCAGAGAACAAACTCTGAAAATTAAAAAGAAGAAACTAAATCAAAGATTTAGAATCTCAATCCATCTAGTGATGATGGCGTAGAGGAAACACTCCTTTCCATTCCGAACAGGACAGTTAAGCTCTACAGCGTCGATGGTACTGCACGGGTGACTGTGTGGGAGAGTAGAACGTCGCTAGGTTAGTAAAAAAGAGTCTTTTAAGACTCTTTTTTTTGCATAAAGATAAAATTAAACGTATCCTTAATAAATATTTTCTTTGAATTATAAAATAAAAAAATAATTTCTCTTATTGTGCTAAGGATAGTTTTTTATATCTAAAATTTAATATGGTATATTTACTATAGTAGCTCATTCTAATTAAGTAAGTTTAAAAGTTATAAACAATATAAAAGTATAATGTTTATAAGGTGTTAATAAGTAATAACAAATTGTTGATAAAATCTATATTATATTTGTAAAATTTCTCTTTAAAATCTAATTTACATTAAAGGACCATCTCTAAATTATTATTTTTAGAGGTGGTCCTTATATATTTTTTTAGTAGAATTTAATATGAGGTTTAATTTTTTGCTAATATATAGAGAAAGAGATAGTAAGATTCTTAATTAATTTAATAAATTAAAGAAAATATATTTTATATATTAAATTTTATTATTTCTGAATATTAAAATTAAGTTAGAAAACAAAACCATGTGTATCAGCATAAGAAATAAAAAGAAAAATGTTGAAAACAATAGTAAATTGAAAATAAATAGTATATATAAGTAAAATATATAAAATATAAAGTTATATTAATGATATTATTAATTTCGTTCCCAAGAGGAACAAGAGAATTACTTCTAAAACAAGAGTTAACAACTTCAAAAAAACTTTGAAAAAAATGTTGACAGGGAAATGAAGAAGTGGTAAGATAAGAAAGTCGCTTGAGGGCGACGAAGAGAAAATGGTCTTTGAAAATTGAACAGAATAAAAGTTAAGTATAACCAGCAATTCTTTTGAAAGTCTTAAAATTAAGACTCAAAGTAATTTGAGCAAGCAGATTAAACTTTTTAGTGAGAGTTTGATCCTGGCTCAGGACGAACGCTGGCGGCGTGCCTAACACATGCAAGTCGAGCGAGGGGAGTTTCTTCGGAAACAAACCTAGCGGCGGACGGGTGAGTAACACGTGGGCAACCTGCCTTGTAGAGGGGAATAGCCTTCCGAAAGGAAGATTAATACCGCATAATATTGCAGCTTCGCATGAAGCAGTAATTAAAGGAGCAATCCGCTACAAGATGGGCCCGCGGCGCATTAGCTAGTTGGTGAGGTAACGGCTCACCAAGGCGACGATGCGTAGCCGACCTGAGAGGGTGATCGGCCACATTGGGACTGAGACACGGCCCAGACTCCTACGGGAGGCAGCAGTGGGGAATATTGCACAATGGGGGAAACCCTGATGCAGCAACGCCGCGTGAGTGATGAAGGTTTTCGGATCGTAAAGCTCTGTCTTCGGGGACGATAATGACGGTACCCGAGGAGGAAGCCACGGCTAACTACGTGCCAGCAGCCGCGGTAATACGTAGGTGGCGAGCGTTGTCCGGATTTACTGGGCGTAAAGGGAGCGTAGGCGGACTTTTAAGTGAGATGTGAAATACCCGGGCTCAACCTGGGTGCTGCATTTCAAACTGGAAGTCTAGAGTGCAGGAGAGGAGAGTGGAATTCCTAGTGTAGCGGTGAAATGCGTAGAGATTAGGAAGAACACCAGTGGCGAAGGCGACTCTCTGGACTGTAACTGACGCTGAGGCTCGAAAGCGTGGGGAGCAAACAGGATTAGATACCCTGGTAGTCCACGCCGTAAACGATGAATACTAGGTGTAGGGGTTGTCATGACCTCTGTGCCGCCGCTAACGCATTAAGTATTCCGCCTGGGGAGTACGGTCGCAAGATTAAAACTCAAAGGAATTGACGGGGGCCCGCACAAGCAGCGGAGCATGTGGTTTAATTCGAAGCAACGCGAAGAACCTTACCTAGACTTGACATCTCCTGCATTACTCTTAATCAAGGAAGTCCTTTCGGGGACAGGATGACAGGTGGTGCATGGTTGTCGTCAGCTCGTGTCGTGAGATGTTGGGTTAAGTCCCGCAACGAGCGCAACCCTTATTGTTAGTTGCTACCATTTAGTTGAGCACTCTAGCGAGACTGCCCGGGTTAACCGGGAGGAAGGTGGGGATGACGTCAAATCATCATGCCCCTTATGTCTAGGGCTACACACGTGCTACAATGGCAAGTACAAAGAGATGCAATACCGCGAGGTGGAGCTAAACTATAAAACTTGTCTCAGTTCGGATTGTAGGCTGAAACTCGCCTACATGAAGCTGGAGTTGCTAGTAATCGCGAATCAGCATGTCGCGGTGAATACGTTCCCGGGCCTTGTACACACCGCCCGTCACACCATGAGAGTTGGCAATACCCAAAGTTCGTGAGCTAACCGCAAGGAGGCAGCGACCTAAGGTAGGGTCAGCGATTGGGGTGAAGTCGTAACAAGGTAGCCGTAGGAGAACCTGCGGCTGGATCACCTCCTTTCTATGGAGAAATCTAGTTAACAAGACGTTTAACTAGTATTCAAAAGATATGGTATCTTAACTTCTGTTCAATTTTGAAGGACCAAAATCCTTCAAAAATATAAGATTGTTATGCAATCTTATTGTTCTTTGAAAATTGCACATGAATAAAAAACAACTTAAGTGAGAATCTAAATTTAAATTTAGTTATTCGAACTTACTCCTAAGAACGTATGTGAATAGGAGTTTCATATTAGCATAGCTAATTGAGAAGTGACAACAAGCCAAGAAAAATATTCTTTGTATAAATTACTTAGTAACATAACTATTAATAGTTATAGTGAATTTTATTAGAAACGAGTAGTACGAGGAAATGAGGAGTGAGCCGCACAGCATATTATAATATGTGAGCAGTGAAGCGACGAAATTGACGAAGTAATGCGAAGTTAATAATAAAATGAAGTTAGGTCAAGCTACAAAGGGCGCATGGTGAATGCCTTGGCATCAGGAGCCGATGAAGGACGTGATAAGCTGCGATAAGCTTCGGGTAGGCGCACATAGCCAGTGATCCGGAGATCTCCGAATGAGGAAACTCACATGGGAAACCCCATGTATCCTGTAGTAAATACATAGCTACAGGAAGGTAAACCCAGGGAACTGAAACATCTAAGTACCTGGAGGAAGAGAAAGAAAAATCGATTTTCTTAGTAGCGGCGAGCGAAAGGGAAAGAGCCCAAACCAGAGATTTATCTCTGGGGTTGCGGACAGAACATTAAATAAGCAAATTTGTAACCGAAGATAACTGGAAAGTTAAGCCGTAGAGTGTAATAGCCACGTAGGTAAAACGAAGAAGCTTAGAGTTCTGATCCAGAGTACCACGAGACACGTGAAACCTTGTGGGAAGCAGGGAGGACCACCTCCCAAGGCTAAATACTACCTGATGACCGATAGTGAAGCAGTAGCGTGAGGGAAAGGTGAAAAGAACCCCGGGAGGGGAGTGAAATAGAACCTGAAACCGTGTGCCTACAACCGGTCAAAGCCCCATATGAGGGTGATGACGTGCTTTTTGTAGAACGAGCCAACGAGTTACGGTATGTAGCAAGGTTAAGTACTTAAGGTACGGAGCCGAAGGGAAACCGAGTCTTAATAGGGCGACTAGTTGCATGCCGTAGACCCGAAACCGGGTGACCTATCCATGGCCAGGTTGAAGCGGGGGTAAAACCCCGTGGAGGACCGAACCACGTTGCTGTTGAAAAAGCATGGGATGAGCTGTGGATAGCGGAGAAATTCCAATCGAACTCGGAGATAGCTGGTTCTCCTCGAAATAGCTTTAGGGCTAGCGTCGGATATGAGTAATGGAGGTAGAGCACTGAATGGGCTAGGGGGCATATCGCTTACCGAACCTTATCAAACTCCGAATGCCATATACTATGAGTCCGGCAGTCAGACTACGAATGATAAGATCCGTGGTCAAAAGGGAAAAAGCCCAGATCGTCAGCTAAGGTCCCAAAGTGTAAGTTAAGTGGAAAAGGATGTGGGATTTCTAAGACAACTAGGATGTTGGCTTAGAAGCAGCCACTCATTGAAAGAGTGCGTAATAGCTCACTAGTCGAGAGATCCTGCGCCGAAAATGTCCGGGGCTCAAACTTACCACCGAAGCTACGGGCTGAAGTTTACTTCAGCGGTAGAGGAGCGTCGTAATCGGGCTGAAGTCGTACCGTAAGGAGCGGTGGACTGATTACAAGTGAGAATGTTGGCATTAGTAGCGAGATGTAAGTGAGAATCTTACAGGCCGAAAACCTAAGGTTTCCTGGGGAAGGCTCGTCCGCCCAGGGTTAGTCGGGACCTAAGCCGAGGCCGAAAGGCGTAGGTGATGGACAATCGGTTGATATTCCGATACCACTATTATCGTTATTATCGATGGTGTGACGGAGAAGGATAGGATGTGCTAGCGATTGGAAATGCTAGTCTAAGCGTTTAGGAAGTTAAGGTAGGCAAATCCGCTTTAACAATTCTGAGGCGTGATGGGGAAGGTCCAAGTGACTGAAGTATCTGATTCCATGCTTCCAAGAAAAGCATCTAGAGAGAGAAATAGTGCCCGTACCGCAAACCGACACAGGTAGGTGAGGAGAGAATCCTAAGGCCATCGGAAGAATTGCAGTTAAGGAACTAGGCAAATTGACCCCGTAAGTTCGCGAGAAGGGGTGCCTACGAGAGTAGGCCGCAGAGAATAGGCCCAAGCAACTGTTTAGCAAAAACACAGGTCTCTGCTAAAGCGTAAGCTGATGTATAGGGGCTGACGCCTGCCCGGTGCTGGAAGGTTAAGGGGAACACTTAGCGCAAGCGAAGGTGTGAACTTAAGCCCCAGTAAACGGCGGCCGTAACTATAACGGTCCTAAGGTAGCGAAATTCCTTGTCAGGTAAGTTCTGACCCGCACGAATGGCGTAATGACTTGGGCACTGTCTCAACTGCAAATCCGGCGAAGTTGTAGTGCGAGTGAAGATGCTCGCTACCCGCGATTGGACGGAAAGACCCCGTAGAGCTTTACTGTAGCTTAGCATTGAATTCCGATATTGTCTGTACAGGATAGGTGGGAGACTGAGAAACTAGGGCGTCAGCCTTGGTGGAGTCAACCTTGGGATACCACCCTGACAGTATTGGGGTTCTAACCGGACGCCATGAATCTGGTGACGGGACATTGTTAGGTGGGCAGTTTGACTGGGGCGGTCGCCTCCTAAAAAGTAACGGAGGCGCCCAAAGGTTCCCTCAGAACGGTCGGAAATCGTTCGAAGAGTGCAAAGGCAGAAGGGAGCCTGACTGCGACACCTACAAGTGGAGCAGGGACGAAAGTCGGGCTTAGTGATCCGGTGGTACCTCGTGGGAGGGCCATCGCTCAACGGATAAAAGCTACCTCGGGGATAACAGGCTGATCTCCCCCAAGAGTCCACATCGACGGGGAGGTTTGGCACCTCGATGTCGGCTCGTCGCATCCTGGGGCTGTAGTAGGTCCCAAGGGTTGGGCTGTTCGCCCATTAAAGCGGCACGCGAGCTGGGTTCAGAACGTCGTGAGACAGTTCGGTCCCTATCCGTCGCGGGCGTAGGAAATTTGAGAGGAGCTGTCCTTAGTACGAGAGGACCGGGATGGACTGACCTCTGGTGCACCAGTTGTTCTGCCAAGAGCATAGCTGGGTAGCTAAGTCGGGAAGGGATAAACGCTGAAAGCATCTAAGCGTGAAGCCCCCCTCAAGATGAGATTTCCCATAGCATAAGCTAGTAAGACCCCTTGAAGAACACAAGGTTGATAGGTCAGAGGTGTAAGTGTGGTAACATATTTAGCTGACTGATACTAATAGGTCGAGGGCTTGACCAATAAAAAAGAAGAAAACTCAGCATAGCTGAGTAAATTCGAGAAATAAAATCAAAGAATTTTGGCTCTCATTCATGTGCAATTTTCAGAGAACAAACTCTGAAAAAAGTATTGACAAACATTACTTTAAACAATATAATAGTAATGTAATCTGGTGGTGATGGCGTAGAGGAAACACTCCTTCCCATTCCGAACAGGATAGTTAAGCTCTATAGCGCCGATGGTACTGCACGGGTGACTGTGTGGGAGAGTAGGACGTTGCCAGGTCATTAGGATCTTTAGCTCAGTTGGTTAGAGCAACCGGCTCATAACCGGTAGGTCCGGGGTTCGAGTCCCTGAAGGTCCACCATTTTTGGGGGTATAGCTCAGTTGGGAGAGCCCCTGCCTTGCACGCAGGGGGTCAAGAGTTCGAATCTCTTTACCTCCACCAAAAGAAGTTATGTTAATTCATAGCTTCTTTTTTTTATATAAATTTTCTTATTGTAAGTTTAAAAATACTAGAAAATAAGTATGTAAAAGTATGTATAATATAGATATAAAAATGTCGAAAAAAATTAGAATATTTCTAAAAATTTAATTAGGAATACTTAAGTATATACTATATAATTAATTATATGGAAAGGTTTAAATATAAATACTTTTAATAGTTATTTAAAAATTGAAGAAAAAATTTAAAAGGGGTTATCCTTAGGTTGGGAGTGTTTTGTGTGGGGAAGAAGGATGAATTAGAGGAAAAGATAATAAACTTAAAACTAGAAAAAAGAGAATTAATTTTAGCTGGAAAAAATACTAATAAAATAGATGACCTAATAAAAAAAGTAGAGGAAGAATTGAAAGAGTTTTTAGAAGTTTTTAAGTAGTTAAATATTAATAATAATAAAGAATTTATTAAGATAATAATAACGTTTTTAGGTAGAAATCAATAAAATAGTAAATCCATAATTATAAAAAGTTTTACTTCTTATAATTATGGATTTTATTTTTAAAATATAACATATATTAAAAAAAATAAGCATATTAAATTTGTAAGAGATATTGTTCTCATTATATACCATTGTATAAAGAGGGGAGTTGTAAGAATATGATAAGGACAGTTGTATGTGAAAAGGAAGGGTGTAGTAGCAATAGGTTTTATATTCAAAATAAAGATAATAGATTAGAATTGATATGTAATCAATGTAAAGCTAAATACCAATTGGATATTAGCCAACATGATTTTATAATGTTACCTAATTGTTCAAAGTGTAATAATGAAATATTTAAAGTTTTTAAAGATACAGAAAAGAAATCAGTTTATGCTAAGTGTATTGAGTGTGGAGGAATTCCTGAAAAAGTATATATAGATTCTGATGGAATACAAGTATCATATGAAGGGAAATTACTTAATAGTATAAAGGAAACAATGGAATTAGTGGAACAAAGAATGCATAATTTAGAAGTTAATGTAAAGGACTTGGAACAAGGTCAAGGATTATTAGAACAATCTTTAGCTTATATTAATAGATATTTAGTAAATCAAAATTAGATTGTGTAAATATAGTTATATATAGTGTATAATTATATTTATACTATTAGATAAACTAAGGGAGAAGATAGATGAATAGAAGCAAAAAGATGATATCCTGGAGTATGTTATTAATTTGGATGGGAATTATATTTTTAATGTCTCATCAACCAGGAGAGATTTCAAGTAATCAAAGTGAATTAGTATTAAAGGTATTTGCTTTCTTTGGAATAAATCTAAATAGTTATTTTGGAGAATTAGCAACATTAGTAATTAGAAAAACAGCGCATTTTACTGAGTATCTTATTTTATTTTTATTAGTATATAGAGTATTATGTTTATATATATTAAATTCTAAAGCTAGAATATATGCTATTGCATTTGTATTCTTATATGCTTGCACAGATGAACTTCATCAATATTTTATACCTGGACGTGCTATGGCTTTTAAAGATGTTTTAATAGATACAACAGGAGGTATAATAGGATTTATATTTATAAGTATAATTAATAGGGGAAAAGAAAAACAGGCTATATCAAAATAAGTTTGATATAGCCTGTTTTATTATTTTACTTCTGTTATATATGATGTTACATATCCATACTGTTTGAGAGCTGAAATTATCTTTTGCATTGGTGAGTCATTAGAATAAGTATATATTAAATCAGTATCTGTAAATTTTAAATTTATAAAATCAAGTTCTTTAGTGGGATGATAAAATAAACTCATTAAAGCTCCAGCGTTATAATCAATAGATAAACCTCTTATTATATTTGATGGATCAAGTTCTCTAACATAGCTTAGTGGGGTTGGTAAATAAATATTATTTGTTTTTGTATGTTTAACATTAAAATATTGTATTATACTATATGGTTCATATAAATATTTAAAATATTCTTCAATAATTGCTTTTTGATTTTTAGTTGCCTTATAGTGAGGACTTTCAAAGAAGGCTATAGGAATATTTAATAATGATGCTGTATCTAAAGCTTTTTCTAAGACAATGACTGTTTCATCTTGAGTAGAATTTGCTTTTTTTGAAAGCTCAGTCCCAATTAGGCTAGTTTCATCATTAAACTGATGAGAATATCCATGTAATCCTATTAATCCACCACTATTTATTAAATGATCTAAAAGATTTACAAAAGCAACATTTTGTAAAGAATTATTAGTTAATAAATCGTTATCTATATTATTACTAGGATCTATATATCTAGGAACCCAAGCAATATGGAAACCCATATTATTTTCATAGAATAAATCTCCTAAAATCTTCATTTTTTCTATATTAATAGATTCAGTAAGAGAACCCCCAGCAGAGAAATCTTCTAATCTTATTAATGATAATTTTCCACTAGAAATAGTAGTTGTTTTTTGAACAATTTTAGGAGCATTGACAAGGTTTATAGAATTATTTTCGAAATCGAAATGACTCCGTAAGTTAAATAAATGTTCAATATCAGATAAAGATAAAAAATAAGATGAATTTATCTTTAATAAATTTCCCCTTAATCTGTATATAGTATTATTAGCATATTTAACTTCATTATTCTTTATGCTAAATAATAAAGAATCACCGATATTAATTATATCGTCAACTATATTTTTAGATAATGATAAATTAGAGCATAAGTCATCTAGCGAGATATAATATCTAAGGGATTTTTGATATATTGTAGAATTAAGTTTATTGTTTTTTATTGAAATTGATATATTATCTAATTTTACTATTTCTGAATCTTCGAATTTCAAATTTTTCTTAGTTGTTTTAAGTATAAGTCCATCATCATTATTTATTTTAGGTGGAGATGAAGCAATTAATTTTCCTCCTAAAAGATTTGAAAGACTGAGTAGAAATACCATAGAAACAATAATTACTATTGATAATGAAATTTTCACCAATAGCAACTTTTTTTTTGTCATAAAATCTCCTCCTTTATAAACCTTCTATATAAATATTATATCATAAAATAGATGATAAAAGGCGGGAGAGTCCATTTAGAACTTTGTCAATTATACCTTCATTGTCATATTCCTCAATGGAAAAAACTTTACACTTTTTTAAATCATTAGCAATAATTCTATTAAAGTATTCTGTTATTTTTGAATCATATATAATTGCATTAACTTCATAATTAAGTTCAAAACTTCTTATATCCATATTAGCTGTACCAATATTAGTTACACTTTTATCTATAGTAAGTATTTTTGAGTGTATAAAGCCATCACTGCTATATAAATAAACTTTAGCACCACAACGAACTAATTCTGATAAGTATGTTCTAGAAGCCCGGTTTACTGCAATATGATCAGCTTTTTCAGGAAAAACTATAGTAATATCAATTCCACTAAGAGCAGCTATTCTTAAACTATCAATTAATGCTTCAGTAGGAATAAAGTATGGTGTTATTATTTTAATTTCCTTTTTTGCCATACTAATCATTTTAACCATACTTTGCATTATAGATGGATATTCAGAGTCGGGGCCACTTTTGATAAGTTGCATAAAAGTATTTCCATAATGATTATCCTGTAAAAAGTAATTTGAGATATTATTATTTATTAATATATCTTCATTATTACATTTCTTTATTGACGAGTAATCATCTAGGAATATTGATTGAAGCCCTAAAACAAAATCCCCTTTAACCATTAAGTGACAATCACGCCAATTTCCTAAGTTACCTAGTCCAAGATATTCATCCCCTATGTTAATACCTCCAATAAAGCCTATTGAGCCATCAATAATAACGATTTTTCTATGATTTCTATAGTTTATTTGAGTATTAATACATCTTAATAATGGAGCAAAAATATAAGAATAAAATACAACATCTATTCCAGCTTTCTTTAATTCTGATATGTAGCTTCTTTTTAATTTAAATGATCCAACTCTATCTATAATAAATTTAATATTAACTCCTTCACTGGCCTTTTTAATAAGAATATCTTTTATTTCATTTCCAATAGTATCATTTTTAACTATATAATACTCTAGGTGAATATGATGTTTTGCTTTAAGTAATTCTTCCTTAAGATATTTAAACTTTTCATTACCACCATCTAATATTGTAATTTTATTATTACAAAATATAGGTGAGTAGCTATTTACAGCTAGTAAGTCAATTAGCTGAGTATATTCATTTAAAGATTTATAATCTTTAGATACAATAGGGTAAATTAAGTCTTTTAATTTATTTTGCATTTTTTTATCTAGAGTATTAATTTTCCAATTACGTCCTAAAAAGATATATAATACTAAACCGATTGGAGGAATAAATATTAATATAAGAATCCAAGCTAAAGTTTTTTCAGGGCGCTTTCTTTCTATTAATATAATTGGAAGTATTAATAATAGATTAAATATAATAAGAAATAAAATTATTAGTAAAAATAAATTTATTTTTATCACCTCTTTCGAAATAATTAATTATATTAGTTTATTTTTACCATAAACAAGAATAAATATTAATAAAGTTTAAATAATATGAAATAAAAGTTAAGAAAAATGTAGAAAATTAATAGTTTATTTTAACAAAAAAGAATTAAATTATAATATTTATTGACAAATATATAATAAAAATCAAAAAATATTGATAAAATTTTACTGAAAACTTGAAAATACTTAAAAATCATTATATAATTTTATCTATATTAAAAATAACTTATAAGTTAATAGAAAAAACAACTATTAAAATATAATGAAAAATAAGGGGGATATTAATGAAGTCTAAAGAAAAACAGCCCAATTCAAAAAAAGGTTTTTTGGGAAACATAGAAAGAATAGGGAATAAATTACCTCATCCAGGTACTATTTTTGTAATTTTATGTGCTATCATAATGATTATATCAGCAATATTGGCAAAAATGGGAGTATCAGTTACATATACTGGATTAGATAGATCAACAATGGAGATAAAAGAAATGACATCTTCAGTTGTAAGTTTACTTAATCCAGATGGAATAAGATATATGTTTACTTCAGCAGTGAATAATTTCACAAGTTTTGCACCACTAGGAACAGTATTAGTTGCTTTATTAGGTGTTGGACTTGCAGAAGGTACAGGCCTTATTGGAATATTATTAACAAAGCTAGTAACTAGTACACCAAAAAGATTAATTACAGTAGTAGTAGTTTTTGCAGGTGTTATGTCTAGTATAGCATCAGATGCTGGATATGTTGTTTTAGTGCCATTAGGAGCAATTATATTCTTAAGTTTTGGAAGACATCCATTAGCAGGTTTAGCTGCAGCATTTGCTGGGGTTTCAGGTGGATTTAGTGCAAACCTTTTAACTGGTCCTACTGATGCATTATTATCAGGTATAACATCAGAGGCAGCGAAAATTCATCCATCACAAATGTCAGTAGGAGTTACTGATAACTGGTATTTTATAATTGCATCAATAGTTCTTATAACTATAATTGGTACAATAGTAACTGAAAAAATAGTAGAACCTAAGTTAGGTGAATACAAGGGTGAAGTTAAAGAAAAGTTAACAGAAATATCTTTTGACGAAAAGAGAGGCTTAAAATTTGCAGGAATAGCTTTAATATTATTTATAGTAGCCTTAGTAGTATTATTACTTCCAGGTGGAATTTTAAGAAATCCAGAAACTAATGAAATATTAAAATCACCATTTATGGATTCAATAGTATTTATAATAGCATTAGCTTTCTTTATTCCAGGAGTTGCATATGGAGTTGGAGCTAAAAAAATAAAAAGTGATAAAGATGTAATTTCTTTAATGAGTAAGAGTATGTCAACAATGGGTGGATATATAGTGTTAGTATTCTTTGCAGCCCAATTTGTTCAATATTTTAATTACACTCACTTAGGAACTATAATAGCTGTTAAAGGAGCAGATTTCTTACAAGGAGCAGGTATTACAGGAGTTCCACTAATAATAGGGTTTGTAATAATTACTGCATTTATTAACTTATTTATGGGATCAGCATCAGCTAAATGGGCTATAATGGCACCAGTCTTTGTTCCTATGTTAATGCAAATGCAATATTCACCAGCATTAGTTCAAATGGCATATAGAATTGGAGATTCAACTACTAATATAATATCACCACTTATGAGTTATTTTGCATTAATAGTTGCTTTCGCAGAAAAATATGATAAAGATGCTGGGGCTGGAACATTAATTACAACAATGATTCCATATTCAATAGCATTTTTAATAGGTTGGACATTATTATTAGTTATATGGTTTATGATAGGATTACCACTAGGACCAGGTGCTTATATAATGATGTAATAATTAAATTAAAAATAAAAACTATACTAAAATTTTAATTTTGGTATAGTTTTTTTAGTTAAATAAAAGACATTAGTGTATAATCATTAGAAGAGGGTATAAAGGAATTTGAGAATTTACATATTAAGGAGACGGTTATGAACAGGTTAGATTTTATATTTACAAACTTTGTATTGTGGATATTGAAATTTATAATGCCTATAATAATAGGTGGGGCAATAGTATTTCAATTTATTTCAGGTGGGAAAATAAATTTGGGTTCTATAATACAAGGTGTTTTTTATGCTTTGAGTATAGGAACATTTTATATTCTTATTAAAAATAAAGGGATTAGTAGAAGAAAAATATTTCTATTTTTAATGGGAATTGGGTTTGTTTCTAGAGTATTATGGTTATTAAATGCAAATACTGTACCAGTATCTGATTTTAGAACTATGTATAATGCAGCTGAAGAGATATTAAAAGGGAATTTTTATGCTTTCCAAGGAACTTCTTACATAGCTAGATTTCCTCATTTAACAATTATGGTTTTATACTTTTCTTTAATGATAAAGATATTTAAAGCACCAATAATAGTTATTAAAATAATAAATTTATTATTTGGAATAATATCTATATATTTAATATATAAAATATGTAAAGAGATATTTAAAGATGAAGATTATGCGTTAATAGGTGGATTTATGGCATCCATTTTCCCTGCGATGATAATATATACAGGTGTTTTTGCATCGGAAAATATAGCTATAGCCTTTTATTTGCTAAGTATTTATTTATTTATAAAGTATATTAATTCAAAAAAAGGACTTGGAACTTTAATACTATCAGGATTACTTCTTTCTTTAGGAAATTTATTTAGGATGGTAGGATTTATTGTTTTATTAGCATTTATTATATATATAGTTGTATATTGTAAAAATAAAATAACATATAAAATTAAGATTATAGCAACATTATTAATTTCATTTTTTATTATTTTAATAAGTGTTAGCTTCACTTTAAAAGAAATTGGAGTAACAGAATTTCATTTATGGAGAGGAGCAGAGCCTGCAATAACTAATATACTAAAGGGAACTAATATAGAAAGTATGGGTGCATGGACACAACAGAAGATTCAGCTATTCCAGAAATATGTCAATATGATTATGAAAAGATGGAAAAAATGTCTAAAGAGATAATAGTAGAGAGATTTAAAACTACACATCCATTAAAATTAATATCATTCTATATTGGAAAGATAGGATCACAATGGGGTGGTGGAGATGCATCAGGAATTTATTGGACTGATTTAAGCTTAGATGGAAAAAATATGATTATTAATTTTTCTGATAAAAAATTCAATGTTTTTCAATTGATATATATATCTATTGTTATGTTATCATTTGTTGGATTATTTAATAAAAAAAGATGTTATGAAAAAGATAATATAATAAATTTATTTTATATAATATTGTGTGGATATGGAGTCTCATATTTAATAACAGAAAATCAAGGTAGATATTCATATATAGTAATTTGGTTATTTATAATTTTTGCAGTATCAGGTATAGAAAGGGTTAAGGAATGGAGAAGTTCTTAAAATTTGGATTAGTAGGAATACTAAATACTTTAATAACTATTATAGTATTTAATATACTTAAGACTATAGGAATAAATTTATTTGTAGCAAATAGTATAGGATATATAAGTGGAATGATTAATAGCTACTTATGGAATAACAGATGGGTATTTAAAAGTAATAGCAAAGAAATATCAACTATTATTAAGTTTATAGTGGTAAATATAATAACAATAATAATTAATAACATAATTTTACTATTACTAGTAAGTAACTTAAATATAAATGATACTATATCTCAAATTTTAGCGTTAACAATAACAATGATAATAAATTTTATAGGAAATAAAATATGGACTTTTAATTAGTAAGTTTACAAAGTAGATAGAGTAATGCTCTATCTTTTTTTGTACTTAATTTTATTAGAAAAGCATACAAATAAAATATATAGCATAGTTTTAATATTTATCTAGATTTTAAATGAAAGGTGGGTGAAAACATAACATTAAAAGTAGTGATGTTATGGATAAGTATGAAAGATTACACGATAAAAAATTTAAGAAATGTTGGTTTAATAGGACACGGGACAGCAGGAAAAACATCATTAGTAGAAGCTTTATTATTTAGTACTGGAAATACGGATAGATTAGGAAAGGTAGAAGATGGAACTACTGTAACAGATTTTGATATAGAAGAAAAGAGAAGAGGAATTTCATTATCTGTTTCTATAGCACCTGTAGAGTTAGAAGGTACAAAGATAAATTTAGTTGATATTCCAGGATATTTTGATTTTTCAGGAGAGATGATTCAAGGAATGAGAGCTGTTGATGTTGGAATGATAGTTGTTTGTGGTGTATCAGGCGTTCAAGTTGGAACAGAAAAAGCATGGGATTATTGTAACAAAATAAAGCTACCAAGAAGCTTTTTTATTAATAAGCTAGATAGAGAAAACTCTAGCTATGATAAAACTTTAGAACAGTTAAAAGAAACCTTTGGAATTAGTGTTGTTCCAATACAATATCCCATAGGAAACGAAGAAAACTTTAAAGGTGTAATCAACATTATTTCAAAAAGAGCTAGAATATATAATCCAAAGACTCACCAAATGGATTTAGGGGAAATTCCAGCAGATTTACTAGATAAAATAGATGAATGTAAACAAATGATAATGGAGGCTGTAGCAGAAACGGATGAAGAACTACTAGAAAAGTATTTTAGTGATGGGGAACTAAGCGATGAGGAAATTTATAATGGCCTTGTAAAGGGATGTGCAAGTGGAGAAATTGCGCCAGTAATGTGTGGAAGTGCTACAAAAGTTATTGGTATGAATTGTATTTTAGAGGATATTATAGAATGTTTTCCATCACCTAAACATGCAATTCCTCAAAAAGCTATAAATTCAAAAAATGATGAAGAGGTTTTCATAGACTTTGATGAAGATAAGCCATTTTCAGCTTTAGTATTTAAAACAATAGCAGATCCATTTGTTGGAAAGATATCATTATTTAGAGTAATAACAGGTGAGCTTTCTAATGAAGTAAATGTTGTTAATAGTAATAAAGATAAAATGGAAAAGCTATCTAATGTTTGTTTTATGAAAGGGAAGAACCAAGTACAAACAAAGAAAGTTATAGCAGGAGACATAGCAGCAGTAGCAAAGTTACAATATACAGAAACAGGAGATACTTTATGCGATTATAATACTAGAGTAATTTATGATAAAATGAATTTTCCAGAAGCTACAATATCTATGGCAGTTATGCCTAAGGCTAAAGGAGATGAAGATAAAATATCATCATCATTACAAAAATTATTAGAAGAGGATCCAACATTTACTCTTTCTAGAGATATAGAAAATGCAGAAACTATTATATCAGGACTTGGAGAAACTCATCTAGAAGTTATTGCAAGTAGGTTAAAGAATAAATTTGGTGCAGAAGTAATTTTACAATTACCTAAGATTCCATATAGAGAAACTATAAAAGGTACTTCTGATGTTCAAGGAAAACATAAAAAACAATCAGGAGGACATGGTCAATATGGAGATGTAAAAATAAAATTTGAACCAAGAACAGATGGGAAAAGTGAATTAGAGTTTGTTGATAAAGTAGTTGGCGGTGCTGTACCAAGAAATTTTATTCCAGCAGTAGAAAAAGGTTTAAGAGATTGTATAGAAAAAGGCGTTTTAGCAGGTTATCCTGTTGTAGGATTAAGGGCAATATTATATGATGGATCATATCATCCTGTAGATTCATCAGAAATGGCATTTAAGATAGCAACTTCAATTGCATATAAAAAAGGTCTTGAGATTGCAAAACCTATATTATTAGAGCCTATAATGCATGTGGAGGTATTAATTCCTGATGAATACATGGGAGATATAATAGGAGATATCAACAAAAAGAGAGGAAGAGTATTAGGTATGGAACAAGAAGGAAAACTTCAGAAGGTTATAGCAGAAGCTCCTTTATCAGAAATGTTTAAGTATGCAACAGATTTAAGATCAATTACTCAAGCAAGAGGAAGTTTTACAAGTAAGCTAGAAAGATATGAAGAAGTTCCAGAGTTCGAATCTAAAAAAATAATTGAAGAAATAAGAAAAAATTAATAAATTTTATATGAATAAATAGATAAAATTTGAGAAAAATATAGAATAAGAAATATAAAAAATCATAAGATAAAGGTTATGTTTAAAAGTACAGGAGGTAGACTATGCCAGACTATAAGATGGATATTAAGGGTAGCTTAGGACTTAGTGAATATAGTAACATATTTGATTATATGGGTGTGGTTGATAAAAACGATAATTTTACCATAACTTTAAGTAATGCAGCACAGCAGGAGATAAATATTATAACTTCAATGTTAAAAGATAGTAATTTTTCTATAAAAGAAGAGGGCATAAATCAAATAGGAAATTATTATATTAATGCTAATAAGTATAAGTAATATTTAAGCTACTAGTCATCGATTAGTAGCTTTTCTAGTTTTAACTTAAATTATAATTAACTATGTAAAAGATATGGTAAAATAATATTAAACAAAAATTAGTTAGCAGTAAGGAGGAAAGCATGAAGGCAGAAATAATTTCAATAGGTACAGAAATATTATTGGGAGATATTGTGAATACAAATGCACAATTTTTATCACAGGAATTAGCTTTATTAGGAATAGATGTTTACCATCAGCAAGTAGTAGGAGATAACGAGGAAAGAATATTAGAAGCTTTTGAGAAATCTTATGAAAGATGTGATTTAATAGTAACAACTGGTGGATTAGGGCCAACACAAGATGATTTAACAAAAGAACTAGCAGCAAAATATTTTAATAAAAAGCTTATACTACATGAGCCATCATTAAAAGCATTAGAAAAATATTTAGGTTCAAGCGATAAAAAATCATTAGAAGCAAATAGAAAGCAGGCATATTTCCAAGAGGGGTGTAAGGTATTACCAAATCTAAATGGAACTGCTCCAGGGGCATTAATAAATGAAAATAATAAAATAATGATTATACTACCAGGCCCTCCTAAGGAAGTAATTCCAATGTTTAAAAATTATGTAGTAAATGAGTTGCAAGGAATTACGGGAACAATTATTAAATCAAAAACTGTAAGGCTTATTGGTATTGGAGAAAGTCTTATGTCAGAGATAGTAGATGATTTAATAAATGAAAGTACAAATCCAACAGTTGCTCCTTATGCAAAGGATAAAGATGTAATTTTAAGAATTACAGCTAAAGGAAAAGATGAAGAAGAATGTATTAACTTAATAGATCCTGTTTATAAGGTAATAGAATCAAGATTAGGTGAGTATATTTATGGAGAAGGAGAAATAAGTTTAGAAAATAAGGTTGCAGAAATTTTATGCAAATCAAATTTAACAATAGCTACAGCAGAATCATGTACCGGTGGTATGATAGCATCAACGCTAATATCCTATCCTGGGATATCAGAAGTATTTATGGAAGGGGTCGTTACTTACTCTAATGAAGCTAAGATAAAAAGGTTAGGAGTAAAGAAAGAGACATTAGATAAATTTGGTGCTGTAAGTAAAGAAACTGCTAAAGAAATGGTAGAGGGAATAGCAAAAGAGGCAAATACTAATACAGCTATAGCAACTACAGGAATAGCTGGACCTGGAGGTGGAACAGAAGAAAAGCCTGTAGGATTAGTATATATAGGAGTATATGTAAATGGAAATGTTAAAGTTAAAAAATTTAACTTTAAAGGAAATAGAGAAAATATAAGAAGTAAAGCCACAATGTATGCATTAAATATGTTAAGAAAAGAAATAGAAAAAATATAAAAAAAGGGGATAAAATAATCCCCTTTAAAACTAAATAGTGTTAAAAGGGATTATCTTTGTATATAAATAAAATGGGGGAGAGGCGATTAACTGTGGAAGCTTAGTTGCTTCATTTAAATTATGCCCATGTAAAGAAATTGTTATACGTAAATATACTTATTAAATAAAGAATGGAGAAATTTATTATGAAAAAGGTTTATAGGGCAAATTTATATTTTTTAATAATAATTTTATTAGAAATATTTTTACCATTTATATTATTACCTATTTATAAAGTGATAGGAATAACAGATGTTAGGTTAGTACTTTTAATAAATCACATTACAATATTTTTAGTTCCAGCGGCAATATATATAAAGATAACAAAATCATCTATAAAAGATACATTAAAGCTAAACAAATTACATTTAAAGGATTTATTTTTAATAATACTTTTAGCTATCGTGGTTCAACCTATAATGGCATTTTTCTCAGTTATATCTGCATTTTTCTTCAATAATGAAGTAGGGTCATTTATATCACAAATATCATCTACTCCATATTTAATTTTATTATCATTAGTAGCACTTTTACCTGCAATAACTGAAGAGGTTACAATTAGAGGAATAGTTTTATCAGGATATGAAAATATAAATAAATATATAGCCGCATTAATAACTGGATTGTTCTTTGGAATATTACATTTAGATCCTCAACAATTTTTATATGCAGTTGCATTAGGTTTTATATTTGCTTTAGTTGTTAGAACTACAAATAGTATTTTAGCTGCATCTATTATGCATTTTATAATAAATGGAACTTCAGTGACGTCAGTTAAAATAATAAGTATACTATCAAGTAATAAAAACTTTATTGTTGAAGCAACAGATATGTCATTTAGGTCATTAGCTATAAATGAAAAGATAGCAATTTTAGTTTTATACGGTGGAATTGCATTAGTATTTTCCACATTAGTATTTTTAATAATTAAAAAACTAGAAGATCTAAATACAAAGAGAGGTATTTTAAGAGAAAGTAATATAAGTAGAGGAACTATTAAACAAGAAAATATATTTAACTTACCTTTTATAGGAATAATAATTGTATACTTAACATTTATGATTATTAAAATTTTATAAATAAAAAAACTTGAAACTTTAAAAGCTTCAAGTTTTTTTATTTATAACTATTTTTATTATCTAAAATTAAGGTGATTTAGTAATTTTAGATGATTCACTATAAAGAATAGAGAAATCTTTTTTATTAACCCAACCCCTACTATTTATATTAGTATCAACAGGTAAATTTACATAATACCAAGTTTCTCCATCATATTCAGCGGAATCTAATATTTGAACTTCCATACGTATATCAGTCTTTCTAAGCACAGGAGAGTTCTTAGTTGGAGCTATATATAGTGGAGTAGCATTATTTAGTATTCCTGTTTTAGAAATAGGGTTAGTAAATTTGATATTAAAATTAATTTTAACTCTTTTAGTGTTATTATATTTAGATTTTATAGTATTAGATTGTTTTGATGCTATCATTAGTTGCTTTCTAGCAAGTGCCAGCTTTTTATCATAATAGAAATACATAGCAATTAAAGCTACCAATAAAATTATAAATATTAAATACTTCACCATAAACTCCTAAAAACTACTATATATAAAATATATTAAATTTTATTATAAAAATTACTAATATAAAAAAATACTATATATAATCTAGAAATAATATATTTAAATATTATAGACATATAATTAATATAAGAGATAATATTGGAGGTATTTTATGAATATATATGATTTAACTCCTAAACAGCTAATAATATGGTCATCTATAGTTTCAGTAATTTTATCAGAGAACCTTACCGCCAACCAACAAAATATATTAGGGAATTTCCTATGTGGAGTAGGTCAAAATATATTGACATTTAATGCGGTTATAACTAGCGTTCCAAGTAATACTAATAGTGAGAATAATTAGTCTAAAGTACAATTTAAGTGATATTTAATACTTAATATACATATAAATTACTAAAATTATTTCATAAGAGGTAAGAATGGATATTTATAGTTTGAACGGTGATCAATTAATAGTTGTTGCTGCTGTAATTGCAGCTGAAATAGCAAAAGGGCTTACTCCAGAACAACAGGATATATTAGCATGGTTATTTGAAGCCATTGGAGAAAATTTATCAGTTTATGGAGCTGTAGAATCTTTTAGGTCAAGCAATGATAGTGAAGAGGATGCAGGGATTAGTAAATAGTAAAATATATAAAAATTAACCAAAATGTTTGACATTTTTCTAATTATTAGTTAAAATATATGTTGTTGAGGCTCGATAGCTCAGTCGGTAGAGCAGAGGACTGAAAATCCTCGTGTCCCTGGTTCGATTCCTGGTCGAGCCACCAGAAAACCAACTAACTGTAAGTTAGTTGGTTTTTTATTTTTATAAAAGTTCAAACAAAAGGTTAAAAATAATGTTTTAAAATGTAAACAAATTAATATTAAGAAGTATAAAATAACTCTTTACAAAGCTTGTAAAATTGTTTAATATATAAATAACATTAAATTAATTATACTTTAAGTTTTGCTTAAGAAATAATTAAGAAGTATATATTAAGATATAATTATAGAAAAAATTTGTAAGGGTGGGTAGTATATGTTAGAGAGGTTAACTTTATCAGAAGAGGATTATGATTACTTAGCAAAAGGAATAGCTTTAGGGGTAGGATGTGGTATATTAGTAGGCGGATTTACAGGAAATGTTATATTAACTTTTGCTGCTGGAGGTGTAATTGGAATACTTGGAGCATTTATTTACTCATTTTACAGAAAATCAAAAAATAAGAATTAAATAATATGAAAATTGATTTTTTCAGTTTATAATATAGAAGGAACCATCATTTATTAAAATTAATGATGGTTCCTTATTTTTTACACATTTTCTATTTGCCAATCAATAGGTTTTTCGCCAACAGATTCTAGCAATGAATTTGTTTTAGAAAATGGCTTGCTTCCAAAGAAACCTCTAAAAGCAGATAATGGGCTAGGATGAGGTGAGGTAAGTATAAAGTGTTTTTTATTAGTAATAAGCGAAGCTTTTTTTATAGCAGGAGAACCCCACAATATAAAAACAATAGGGTCATCTTTTGAATTAAGAAGCTCTATTATTTTATTTGTGAAAACTTCCCACCCCATATTTCTATGAGAATTAGCTTCATGAGCTCTAACAGTTAAAACTGTATTTAAAAGAAGAACTCCTTGATCTGCCCATTTTTTTAAATATCCGTTATTTGGTATATAACAACCTAAATCAGAATTGAGTTCTTTATATATATTAACTAATGATGGGGGGATTTTTACATCTTTATTAACAGAAAAGCTAAGTCCATGTGCTTGATTTGGACCGTGGTAAGGATCTTGACCTAATATAACTACTTTTACGTTTTTGTAAGGAGTAAAAGAAAGAGCGTTAAAAATATCATACATATTAGGATAAATGATTTTAGATTTATATTCACTTACAAGAAATGCACGAAGATTTTGATAATATTCTTTTTGAAATTCATTTTCTAATAATTCTTGCCAGTCATTATTTATTATTTTCTTCATAATATCACCTCAATATTTATAATAATTCATATAATAGAATATCACAATTTAAAAAATATATTATAAATAACACAATATATAATAGA
>NZ_BAAHYS010000001.1:0-1080000 GCF_054657435.1 Clostridium carnis | reverse complement strand
GAAAGAAAAATCGATTTTCTTAGTAGCGGCGAGCGAAAGGGAAAGAGCCCAAACCAGAGATTTATCTCTGGGGTTGCGGACAGAACATTAACGGGAAATTATAATTAATCGAAGATAACTGGAAAGTTAAGCCGTAGAGTGTAATAGCCACGTAGATAAAAGTTATAATCACTAAGTTCTGATCCAGAGTACCACGAGACACGTGAAACCTTGTGGGAAGCAGGGAGGACCACCTCCCAAGGCTAAATACTACCTGATGACCGATAGTGAAGCAGTACCGTGAGGGAAAGGTGAAAAGAACCCCGGGAGGGGAGTGAAATAGAACCTGAAACCGTGTGCCTACAACCGGTCAAAGCCCCATATGAGGGTGATGACGTGCTTTTTGTAGAACGAGCCAACGAGTTACGGTATGTAGCAAGGTTAAGTACTTAAGGTACGGAGCCGAAGGGAAACCGAGTCTTAATAGGGCGACTAGTTGCATGCCGTAGACCCGAAACCGGGTGACCTATCCATGGCCAGGTTGAAGCGGGGGTAAAACCCCGTGGAGGACCGAACCACGTTGCTGTTGAAAAAGCATGGGATGAGCTGTGGATAGCGGAGAAATTCCAATCGAACTCGGAGATAGCTGGTTCTCCTCGAAATAGCTTTAGGGCTAGCGTCGGATATGAGTAATGGAGGTAGAGCACTGAATGGGCTAGGGGGCATATCGCTTACCGAACCTTATCAAACTCCGAATGCCATATACTATGAGTCCGGCAGTCAGACTACGAATGATAAGATCCGTGGTCAAAAGGGAAAAAGCCCAGATCGTCAGCTAAGGTCCCAAAGTGTAAGTTAAGTGGAAAAGGATGTGGGATTTCTAAGACAACTAGGATGTTGGCTTAGAAGCAGCCACTCATTGAAAGAGTGCGTAATAGCTCACTAGTCGAGAGATCCTGCGCCGAAAATGTCCGGGGCTCAAACTTACCACCGAAGCTACGGGCTGAAGTTTACTTCAGCGGTAGAGGAGCGTCGTAATCGGGCTGAAGTCGTACCGTAAGGAGCGGTGGACTGATTACGAGTGAGAATGTTGGCATTAGTAGCGAGATGTAAGTGAGAATCTTACAGGCCGAAAACCTAAGGTTTCCTGGGGAAGGCTCGTCCGCCCAGGGTTAGTCGGGACCTAAGCCGAGGCCGAAAGGCGTAGGTGATGGACAATCGGTTGATATTCCGATACCACTATTATCGTTATTATCGATGGTGTGACGGAGAAGGATAGGATGTGCTAGCGATTGGAAATGCTAGTCTAAGCGTTTAGGAAGTTAAGGTAGGCAAATCCGCTTTAACAATTCTGAGGCGTGATGGGGAAGGTCCAAGTGACCGAAGTATCTGATTCCATGCTTCCAAGAAAAGCATCTAGAGAGAGAAATAGTGCCCGTACCGCAAACCGACACAGGTAGGTGAGGAGAGAATCCTAAGGCCATCGGAAGAATTGCAGTTAAGGAACTAGGCAAATTGACCCCGTAAGTTCGCGAGAAGGGGTGCCTACGAGAGTAGGCCGCAGAGAATAGGCCCAAGCAACTGTTTAGCAAAAACACAGGTCTCTGCTAAAGCGTAAGCTGATGTATAGGGGCTGACGCCTGCCCGGTGCTGGAAGGTTAAGGGGAACACTTAGCGCAAGCGAAGGTGTGAACTTAAGCCCCAGTAAACGGCGGCCGTAACTATAACGGTCCTAAGGTAGCGAAATTCCTTGTCAGGTAAGTTCTGACCCGCACGAATGGCGTAATGACTTGGGCACTGTCTCAACTGCAAATCCGGCGAAGTTGTAGTGCGAGTGAAGATGCTCGCTACCCGCGATTGGACGGAAAGACCCCGTAGAGCTTTACTGTAGCTTAGCATTGAATTCCGATATTGTCTGTACAGGATAGGTGGGAGACTGAGAAACTAGGGCGTCAGCCTTGGTGGAGTCAACCTTGGGATACCACCCTGACAGTATTGGGGTTCTAACCGGACGCCATGAATCTGGTGACGGGACATTGTTAGGTGGGCAGTTTGACTGGGGCGGTCGCCTCCTAAAAAGTAACGGAGGCGCCCAAAGGTTCCCTCAGAACGGTCGGAAATCGTTCGAAGAGTGCAAAGGCAGAAGGGAGCCTGACTGCGACACCTACAAGTGGAGCAGGGACGAAAGTCGGGCTTAGTGATCCGGTGGTACCTCGTGGGAGGGCCATCGCTCAACGGATAAAAGCTACCTCGGGGATAACAGGCTGATCTCCCCCAAGAGTCCACATCGACGGGGAGGTTTGGCACCTCGATGTCGGCTCGTCGCATCCTGGGGCTGTAGTAGGTCCCAAGGGTTGGGCTGTTCGCCCATTAAAGCGGCACGCGAGCTGGGTTCAGAACGTCGTGAGACAGTTCGGTCCCTATCCGTCGCGGGCGTAGGAAATTTGAGAGGAGCTGTCCTTAGTACGAGAGGACCGGGATGGACTGACCTCTGGTGCACCAGTTGTTCTGCCAAGAGCATAGCTGGGTAGCTAAGTCGGGAAGGGATAAACGCTGAAAGCATCTAAGCGTGAAGCCCCCCTCAAGATGAGATTTCCCATAGCATAAGCTAGTAAGACCCCTTGAAGAACACAAGGTTGATAGGTCAGAGGTGTAAGTGTGGTAACATATTTAGCTGACTGATACTAATAGGTCGAGGGCTTGACCAATAAAAAAGAAGAAAACTCAGCATAGCTGAGTAAATTCGAGAAATAAAATCAAAGAATTTTGGCTCTCATTCATGTGCAATTTTCAGAGAACAAACTCTGAAAATTAAAAAGAAGAAACTAAATCAAAGATTTATATGAAGGAAACTCAGCAAAGCTGAGTGGTTTCGATAGCTAAATCAGAGATTTAGAATCTCAAACCATCTAGTGATGATGGCGTAGAGGAAACACTCCTTCCCATTCCGAACAGGACAGTTAAGCTCTACAGCGTCGATGGTACTGCACGGGTGACTGTGTGGGAGAGTAGAACGTCGCTAGGTCATGTGGCTCGATAGCTCAGTCGGTAGAGCAGAGGACTGAAAATCCTCGTGTCCCTGGTTCGATTCCTGGTCGAGCCACCAGGAAAAAGCACTAACATATGTTAGTGCTTTTTGTTTTTAAGAAATAGAAGAGCTTGTTAACGAAGTTCTTCTATTACAGATTCTACGTGGCCTTTAACCTTAACTTTTCTAAATTCTTTTATAAGAATACCTTTTTCATTAATTATAAAAGTACTTCTCTCAATTCCAAGAACTTTTTTTCCATACATATTTTTTTCTTTAATAACATCATATAATTCACAAACTATTTTTTCTTCATCACTTAAAAGAATAAATGGTAAATTAAATTTAGTTATAAATTTATTATGAGAAGTTAAGTTATCTTTGCTTATACCAATAACAACTGCATTTAAATCTTCTATAATTGTAGTATTATCTCTAAAATCACAAGCTTCTGTTGTGCAACCTGGAGTATTATCTTTTGGATAGAAGTATAATACAACTTTTTTTCCTCTGTAATCACTTAGTTTATGTTCTTTTCCGTCAGATCCCATTAAAGAGAAATCTGGAGATATTTTACCTATTTCCACTAAACGTAACCTCCTTAAAGTTTTTATTTAATTATAATACTAATAATTATTATTATCAAGAAATAAAAATTCTAGCAATTAAATATTTATATAAAATTTTAAATTTAATATATTTTATATAGAATTCTGATATAATAAAGATTAGAAAACATTATAAAAAAGGAGATTTTTAAATGCAAGATAAAATTTTAGCTACTATAGCAGGAAAAGAAATTAAGGAATCAGATTTACAAAAGATAATAATGAGATATCCAGAAGACAGAAGAGGATATTTTGAAACAGAAGAAGCTAAGAAACAATTATTAGAACAAGCAATAGCATTCGAATTAATGAATAAAATGGGTGAAGAGTTAAATATAAAAGAAACTAGCGAATATAAAGAAAATGTTATGCAAGCAGAAAAGGATATATTAACTCAATTAACAATAAATAAAGTATTATCAGAAGTTACAGTGACAGATAAAGATGCACTAGATTATTATAATGAAAATAAAAATATGTTTGTACAACAACCAACTGTATCAGCTAAACATATATTGGTGGATTCAGAAGAAAAGTGTAATGAAATTAGAAAAGACATAATAGAAGGAAAGTTAACTTTTGAAGAAGCAGCTATGAAGAACTCAAGCTGTCCATCAAAAGATCAAGGTGGTAATTTAGGTGCTTTTGGAAGAGGAATGATGGTTCCAGAATTTGAAGAAGCAGCATTTGAATTAGAAATAGGAGCAGTAAGCGAAGCAGTACAAACACAATTTGGATATCACTTAATAAAAGTAGAAGCTAAAAATGATGAAGTAGTTTCAACATTTGAAGATGTTAAAAATCAAATAATAAGTCAATTAGCTCAAGAAATGCAACAAAGAAAGTACTTAGATGTAGTTAAAGAATTAGAAGCTAAGTATGGAGTTAACAGAGCATAGTATATAGATTTAAGATTACCAAACCTATATACTTTACTAAGAGGTTATATCGCAGAAAGATATAGCCTCTTTACCTTTTTATTAGTTTTTTATTAATGAGTAAAGCTGTACATTAATTCAGAATAGCTATTAATATATTTATCAGCTAATAATGTAATTTCATCTTTTTGAGATTCAGAAGCTTTATCATAAACAGCTACAACTTTCATTCCAGCAGCTTTAGCTCCATTTATGGCTTGTACTATATCTTCGAATACAACACAGTTTTCAGGTTTAACGCTAAGTTTATTTGCAGATAGTAGATATATATCTGGATAGTTTTTAGGTTTATTAGCTTCATCAGTTGTTGTTATGGCATCAAATAAATCAAATATTCCATTATTTTTTAATGTAGCTTCTAATAGAGGTACAGAATTACTTGTTGCTAAAGCTATTTTTATATTGTTTTCTTTTAGTTTATTTAGGAATTCAAAAGCACCAGTTTTTAATTTAATAGTATTAGAATAATAATCAAATGCCATTCTATTCCATGTATCCATAATTTCCTCTAGAGAATCTTCTAAATTAAATCTATTTTTGAAATATTTGGCTGTTTCTAAGAAGCTTAAGTGAGTAATTTCTTCATTTATATTTTTAGGAACTGTATATCCTTTTTGGCTTAAATATTCTATATCTATCTTCTCCCATACCCACATTGAGTCTACTAATGTTCCATCTAAGTCAAATATTGCTGCGGTTATATTATTCATAAATGCTCCCCCTGTTGTATATATTTAAAATAATAGTATAATAAATAGAAAAAATAATCAACGAAATTGGGATACTATAATAGTATAACAATATGGAAGATTTAGTAATTATGTGTTTTAGTTAAATATTAGATAATATAAAAAAATAAATCCACTACATAAATGTAGTGGATAGATATTAGAATTCTCGTTCTAAAATTTCTATTTTTTTAGGATCTTCAAAATCCTTTAGTGAAGTAATATCAAGTTTTTCTAAAATATTATCTAAAGTATTGCTGTGTGTAGCGACTTTTATAGCGGATTGATAAGCAAAATCATCAACAGCTAATTTTCCTTGTTCTTTAGGAATTAAAGCTTTAGGACCACCAACACAACCACCAATGCAACCCATTCCTTCTATGAAATTAGCATTTAAATTGCCATCTTGAGCTTTTTGTAAGATTTCTTTGCAATACTTTACTCCTTCTGCCTGAACTGCAGTTAAAAGTTTAGCTTTATCAGGATATATTTCTTCAAGTGCCTCAGAAACTGCAATTGACACACCACCAGTTCTAGCATATAATCTTCCACCCTTTGAAGCATATTCTATTGATGGAATTCCCTCAAGTTCAGCAGGGTTTATATCTAAAGCATCAAAAATATTTTTTAATTCTTCAAATGTTAGGACAAAATCTATAGTGCCTATTAAATCTTTATCTTTAGCCTCAGCTTTTTTTGCAATACAGGGTCCTATAAATACAACTTTTGTATCGCTATTAAGCTTTTTAATTACTCTTCCGGCAGCAATCATAGGTGATACTGATGGTGAAAGATCTTTAACAAGTGTTTTATAAACTTTTTTTAGCATACCAACCCACATAGGACAGCAACAGGATGTTATCATTAAATCTTCAGATGAGTTTACATGCTTATTGAATTCAACAGCTTCCTTTATAGTAAGCATATCAGCTGCGAAGGCTACTTCTATCATATCAGTAAATCCGATTTTAATTAGTGCTGCTCTTATTTGGTCCATAGATACATTTTCTCCAAATTGACCACTTATGGCAGGAGCAACAGTAGCTATTACCTTCTTATTATTATTAATTAGTTCAAGTATAGGTAAGAATTCTACTTTATCCACTATAAAACCATTTTCGCAAGCTTCAACACAAAGTCCACAGTCCATGCATAAATCACTATCGATATATCTAGTATTTTCTGAATCATTTTTTAAAATTGCATCAAATGGACATATAGCTTGACATTTGGACTTTCCATTAGAATCTAAAGAGCAATCGCCAGAACAATGATCTAGTTTTTGAACAATTTTTTTATTTACTTTATATGATGTAATAGCCTTTTTTAGATTGTATATATAATTTTCATCATATTTTACATCAACTCCGCAGAGTGTGGTTATAATATTAAAGGTTTCCTCTGGAGTAGAATCTGATTTTTGAATTATGTCATTAAGAGTAGAATTAAAGTTTCCACTGTAATAGGATTTTATAAGGTCTTTGAAAATTTCACTGTACTGTGCATTCATTTTTTATACCTCCCATAAAATATAAGTTAATTTTTATATTTATATATAGTTATTATAAATATTTTCATAAATAATATTACTTAAATCTAAAATTTCTAAAGGAGAACATATTTATGCAAGTATTAAGTTTGTGTATTTATATTGCTATAATACCAATAGTATTATGGCTTTGTAAAATTATTGGTATGGAAGAGAAATTTAGGGAACCAAAAGAATATTTAAGTAGTGAGTATAAAGAGTAGTGTTAAATTTTAATAATAAAAAAGCTAGGCATTATGCCTAGCTTTTTGGTCGGGGTGACAGGGATTGAACCTGCGACCTCATGGTCCCAAACCACGCGCGCTCCCATCTGCGCCACACCCCGAAGTACATTAATATTATATTAGGGAATTGTAGTTATGTCAATATATAAATAGAATAAAATATTGAATAAATTTGAAAAGTGCTCTAATATATAATAAGATAAAGAATGTATAAGGAGGAATATATATGAGAGCAAGTACTATTGTTATGATTGTGGCTAGTATAGGCTTTATACTAATGGGATTGGCAATTTTAAAGAGTAAGAAAATAAAGAAAACTTTAGAAAATAGTAGTGCATATAGTGATTTAGAGAAATTTATAGCTTTTAATGGAAACTTTAATGTTGTAGTTGGATTAATTGGACTTGTACTTGGAATTTTAGATTTCTTTTTAGAAGATAAATCTAAATATATAGTTATAATATTTATTATTATTATGGTTGCATCATCTATAATACAAAATAAAAAAGGTAAAAGTTATAGGAATTTTTAGTAAAAGTACCTTTAAAAAGGTACTTTTTATAATTTTAAATAAATTTATTACAAAATAGTGACAAGAATAATAAATTAAGATCATATACTAGTAAAAGATAGGTATATAGTCAATTTGAGCAAGATTGGTTATATATATTTTATTATGTATAGAATACATTTACATGTCCTATTTAGCCCATTTAAAAAAAATTACCATTGTCCAAGCTTTCCATAAGTGTTATAATGGAAACATATCATGTAGGAGAGGGGGATGGTCTAAGGACCGGAACATATGAAAAAGAAGATTTTATCATTAGTTATTACTGGTGCGTTAGTATTAACTTCGGTTACACCTGTTTTTGCAACGCCTAACAACCAACAAGTAATAGAAAACCAAAAAAAGTATGAAGAACTTAACAGTAAGATAGATGACATCCAAGGAAAAATATATAATTTAAATATGCAAATAGATCCACTTGTAGAAAAGATGGAGAATAATAAAAAACAAATTCGAGACATTAAAGATGAAATAGAAAATACGAAAAAGGAAATAGAAACTTCAAAGGTAGAAATAGAAGAAAAAGAGGAAGTTTTAGGTAAGAGATTAAGAGAGTTATATAAATCAGGTGGACAAAGTAGCTATTTAATGCTTCTTTTTAGTGCTGAGAGTTTTAGTGATCTTATATCTAAAATAGATTCTACTACTAGACTTGTTAGTATTGATAAGAAAGTAGTTAAAGATCTTCTAGATCAAAAAGAAAAATTAGACAATAAAGTTACGTCATTAGAAGAGAAGAGTAATGAAATTGCAAAAATAAATGAAGAAACAAAGAAAATGTTATCTGAATTTGAAGGAAAGAAAAAAGAACAAGAAGTTCTTATAGCAGAAGTTAAAACTGAAAAAGATAAATTTGATACAGAATTTTTATCAGTAGCTGAAAGAGGATTAGTTGAACACCAATTAAGTGTTTTAAATTCATCTAGTTCAATATCTGAATTACAAAGTGCTATTACTCAATTAAGAAATATTAGAGATAATCAACTTAAGAGCCCAATAGTAGTTGAAGAAGTTAATAATAGTATTGAATCAGCTAAGGTAAAATTAGAGAATCTACAAGCTCAAGAAGAAGCAGCAAATAGACCACCTAATAGAGGTCAAGGTTCAGCGACAGGTAATGCAATCGTTGATTATGCATATAGCTTGTTAGGAAAGCCTTATGTATATGGAGCAACAGGTCCATCAGCATTTGACTGTTCAGGATTTACAAGCTATGTATATAGCAATGCAGCTGGTGTAGATATTACTAGAACGACATATTCACAAATTGGTCAAGGTGTACCAGTAGCTTACGGAGATTTACAACCGGGAGATTTAGTATTTACTTATGGTGTTGATCATGTTGGTATATATGTTGGTGGTGGAAGTTATATACACGCACCACAACCAGGAGAATCAGTTAAGGTTTCACCAATAACTGGATTCCATGCAGCTAGAAGAATACTTTAATAAAAAAGTTAAATATAGTATTTAGAACTCCGATCTTTAGTGGTCGGAGTTTATTTTATATATAAGTAATGATATAATTAGAAAAAAAGTAACAAAAGGATGATAATATGAGTAAAACAGTAAATTTATTAGAAGATGAATCCATTGATGATTTACAGCTAAAAGGCTTACATCTAATCCAAAAAACAAAAGGATTTAGATTTGGGGTAGATGCAGTACTATTATCAGATTTTGCAAATATTAAAAAGAAATATAGAGTTATTGATATATGTAGTGGAACCGGAATTATACCATTTTTAATTTATGGAAAATATGAACCTAAAGAAGTTTTAGGGTTAGAAATTCAAGATGATATGGTTGAAATGGCAAATAGAAGTGTAGAATATAATGAACTAAAGGGAAAAGTATCATTTTGCACTGGTGATTTAAAGGATCATAAACTACTAGATAAACTAGGTAAATTTGATGTTCTAACAGTAAATCCACCATATAAGCTTAATAATGCAGGGATAGTAAATGAGAGTGATAAGCTAGCTATTGCAAGACATGAGATTAAATGTAACCTAGAAGATGTTATAAAGGCTTCTAGAAGGCTACTTAAGGATAATGGGAGAATGTTTATTGTACATAGACCTGAAAGGTTAATTGATATATTTGAGTTAATGAGGAAGTATAAGATAGAGCCTAAAAGAGTTAAGATGATTCAACCAAAAGCAAATAAAGCTCCTAATATAGTGTTAGTAGAAGGGCAAAGAGATGGTGGGGCTTATTTAAAGTGGGAGGCACCTTTATTTGTATATAATAATGATGGGAGTTATACCAAAGAACTTAATGAGATTTATGGAAGAGAGGTAGAATAAGTGGTAAAAGGGAAATTATATTTAGTACCAACACCTATAGGTAACTTAAAAGATATTACCTTAAGAGCATTAGAAGTTTTAGAAAATGCAGATATAATAGCGGCAGAAGATACAAGGCAAAGTTTGAAGCTGTTAAATCATTTCAATATAAAGAAGAGTTTGTTTAGTTATCATCAACATAATGAACAAGGAAAAAGTGAAGATATAATTAGTAAATTAGAAGAAGGATTAAATATAGCATTAGTTACAGATGCAGGAACTCCGGGAATATCAGATCCAGGAAGTGTAATTGTCACTAAGTGTATAGAAAGAGGAATAGATTTTGAAGTATTACCAGGAGCTACAGCTATAACCACAGCTTTAGTTTACTCAGGGATAGATACTACAAAATTTGTATTTAGAGGTTTTTTACCAAGGGAAAATAAAGAGAGAAAGCCTGTTATTGATGAACTGGAAGGTGTTAAAGATACATTAATATTTTATGAAGCTCCTCATAGGTTGTTAGATACATTAACTTATTTAAGAGATAATTTAGGTGATAGAAAAATAGCTATATGCAGAGAGTTAACTAAATTACATGAGCAAATTTTTAGAGGAACTATAAATGATGGAATTAATCATTTTGTAGAAAATAGACCGAGAGGGGAATTTGTACTTGTTATAGAGGGGAAATCAGAGGCTGAAATTAAAGCTGAAAAGGAAGCCTTATGGAGCGATTTAACAATTGAAGAGCATATAATAAAAGTTATAGAATCAGGTATAGATAAAAAAGAGGCAATTAAAATAGTAGCTAAAGAGAGAGGAATACCTAAAAAAGAAGTTTATAAATATTCAACAAATTTATAGAAAAATACCCCATTAGTTTAAAACTAATGGGGTATTTTAATGAGTATGTTAAAATATATATTCTTACTGAAAAAATTATTTTTTTAATTCAGCTAAACAATTCTTACAAATATTTTTACCTTTGTAATTTACAACATCTCTAGCATCTCCACAGAAGATACAAGCTGGTTCATATTTCTTTAATATGATTTGTTCACCATCTACATAGATTTCTAAAGCATCTTTTTCAGCTATATCTAATGTTCTTCTTAATTCTATAGGAATAACGATTCTTCCTAATTCGTCTACTCTTCTTACTACACCAGTTGATTTCATTATATTTCCTCCTTAAAACAAGTTTCGACATCTTGCAACTTAATATTACTAAATATGTAATTAAAAGTCAACAAAAAAGAAAAATGTTTTCAAAATTTACAAATTTTTTTATGTAATAAAATTTATATTACAAATATACTACCATAAATTAGAAAAGTCAATACTATTTTTGTAAATTTAAGTTAATATAGAGAAAAAAGTAGAATGGCTTGTCTACTAGCTTTAAGGACAACCATGTTGAGATGACATAACATAATATTAAAAAAACGTTAATAAAATAAGAAAAAAATGTAAAAAAATAGATTCCTAAAAGTGGATTTTTTATTATTAGGAGTAATAATAAGATTTAAAAAGATTTGGATAATAATGGAATGATTAAAAAAATATCCTTTAGAAAGGAATAAAGTGGAATGAAATAGGCAAAAATAACTTGTAATAAGTTTATAGGTACTATATAATAATATTATAACAATATTAGCGTAGGGGTGGATAATAATGGTTAAAAGAATTGATACTAATTATATAACAGATGTGGCTGAAGAGATGTCAAACAATAGTATGATTTCCTATGATGATCTACCTAAGTATGATCTTTTTTTATCACAAGTTATAGATTTTTTAAACGATAAGTTTACTGAAGATAAATATACAAATAACATAGTACAAAACTATATAAAGAGTGAAGTTATAACTAAACCTGAGGACGGAAAAAAAAGAGGGTATACTAAAATTCATCTTGTTCAACTAGTTCTTTTAAGTTACATGAGACCAGTTTTAACTACAGAAGAGATTAAAAAGGTTTTCAGTCTAGCTTTTAATGAAATTAATGATAGATCAGATGATATTATATCATGGGAAAATGCATATAAAATATTTTCAGAAACTCAAAGTGAGAGTTTTAAGGATTTCCTAACAACTTCTGCAGTTGATGAAGAAAAGTTAAATGAAATTATGACACAATTTGATTTAAATGAAAAAGACGAAAATAGTGTAAGAACATTCGTTATTGTAATGTCTTTAATTGCTCAAGCAAGTGCTATAAAAAAATTAGTTCAAAAGATAGTAACAGAATATCATTCAGAATAATTTAAATAGATTATTTTAACAAGTAAATATTGATAATTAATTATGTAAAATCAACAAATTTATATAATAAATGCATATATAAATATTGGGGTGATTTTATGGAGGAGTTAATGCAATTAGTTGCAAATCTAGGGTTTCCAATTGCTATATCATTATATTTACTTATAAGAATAGAAGGGAAGCTAGAGAGTTTAACTATAAGTATAAATAATCTTTCACAAACTATTAATTCAATAAAAAAATAGAAAGCTATAAAACTTAGTTAAAAGAAACTGAGGTGAAATTATTAAATTTCACCTCAGTTTCTTTTTTACTTATGGCTTTTAAAATTTTATATGGATATAATAAAAATAGAAAACTAAGGGATAGGAAATAGTTATGAGTGAAAAAGCAATTGTAAAAGAATCCGTTAGAGGCTTAATTGAATACATATTAAGACATGGAAGTTTAGATGATAGATATATGGGAAGAACTAGAGCCTTAGAAGGCACTATGGCTCATCAAAAGCTTCAAGCAGATAATGAAAAGATTTATGAAAATTATCAGAAGGAAGTTAGACTTGAGCAAAACTTTGATTTAGATTTTGCAATATTAAATATAGAAGGACGAGCAGATGGAATAATTATAGAAAGTAAAGAAGTTTACATAGAAGAAATAAAGTCAACTATGAAACCATTAGTACTTATAGATGAAGATTATAATGAGTTACACTGGGCACAAGCAAAGTTTTATGCATATATATATTCTTTACAAAATAATATACCTAAAATATATATAAGATTGAGTTATTTTAATATTGAAACTGAAGAAGTTAAAAGCTTCAACAATAAATTTGATTTTAATGAACTTGAAAAATTTGTTTTTTATGTAATTAATGAATATAAGAAATGGATTTTATTAAACAAGTCATTAATAGAAAAAAGAAATAAGTCTATTAAGAATCTAGAATTTCCATTTAATAGCTATAGAAAAGGGCAAAGGGAATTAGCTGTTGCTTGTTATAATACAATAAGAGAAAAGGGTATTCTATTTGCACAAGCACCTACAGGAATAGGGAAGACAATTTCTACATTATTTCCAGCTATAAAAGCCTTAGGAGAAGGAAAAGGAAATAGAATAGTTTATTTAACAGCTAAAACAATAACAAGGACAGTTGCTGAGGAGGCTTTATTAAGATTAAAAGAAAAAGGGTTAGTATGTAGAAGTATTACATTAACATCTAAAGAGAAAATATGTTTTCAAGATAAAACTAAGTGTAATCCTGAAGATTGCACTTATGCAATAGATTATTTTACAAAGGTAAATGATATTATATTTAAAATGATTTCAGAAGAAAATAATTTTACTAGAAAGATAATTGAAAGTTATGCTAAGAAAAATAAAATATGTCCATTTGAGTTATCATTAGACTTAAGTCTATGGTGTGATGTTATTATTTGCGATTACAATTATGCTTTCGATCCAAGAGTTAAACTTAAAAGGTTTTTTGAGGATAATGTGGATGAAAATATAATTCTTGTGGATGAAGGTCATAATCTTGTGGATAGATCTAGAAATATGTTTAGTGCAGAACTGTATAAAAGTAAAGTTTTAAATGTAAGTAAACTTATAAAGGGAAAAGTACCTGGGTTGTATAAAGCATTAAATTCTGTTAATAAGGAGCTTATTGAAATACGAAGAGAGGTTCAAGAAGCAGAAAAAAATAGCATTTATAAAAATGATGAGTATAAGGATTTATATAAACTTTTAAGAGTAGTCTTAAAAGAAGGAGATGAATATTTAGTTAAGGGTGCTAATACATTAGGATATGAAGAAGTATTAGATTTATATTTTGATATAAGAAGCTTTATTTCAATTTCAGAGTTATATTCTAAAGAATACGTTACATTAGTTGAAAGTGATAAAAGTGAGGTAAAAATAAAGCTATTTTGTGTTAATCCATCTAAAAATTTATCAGAGATAATTCAAAAAAGTTATTCTACTATAATATTTTCTGCTACGCTCACACCTCTTAATTACTATATAGATTTACTTGGAGGAAATGAGAAAAGCTATCGAATGAGGTTACCATCACCTTTTAATAAAGATAATTTTAAAGTTTATGGGAACCCTCTTAATATGAGATTTAGCCAAAGAGAAAATAATATAGATAATCTTTGCAACATTATTAAAAAATTTATTGATGAAAAGATTGGAAATTACATGGTATTCTTACCATCATATATATATTTAAATAAAATATATACTAGATTTACAGAATTATATGGTTATGATAAAACAATATGTCAAGGTGAAGTTTTAACAGAAGAAGAAAGAGAAAACTTTATTAATAGTTTTAGAGAGGGTAATAATATATTAGGCTTTTGTGTTATTGGAGGAATATTCTCAGAAGGAATAGATTTACCAGGTGAAAGATTAATAGGTAGCATAATAGTTGGTGTTGGGTTTCCTAAAATATCAACAGAGGGAGATATAATAAAAGATTACTATGAAGAAAAGGGATTTGATTATGCATATATTTATCCAGGTATAAACAAGGTAATGCAAGCAGCAGGGAGAGTTATAAGAACTGAAGAAGATAAGGGAAGATTACTATTAATAGATGATAGATATTTTACATTAAAATATAAAAGTTTATTACCTCAAGAGTGGGATATTAAAAAATAAAGATTATTAAATTTATAGTAGGACTTAGTAAAAAAACTAAGTTCTTTTTTTTATAAATTAATAATATTAAAGAATAAAAAGGGAACAATGTATAGGTGAAATAAATTTTTATAAAATCTAAAAATACACATTTAATATTTTGTATGTTTTTTAGACAAATACATAAGATTGTATAATTACAATTATATTACTTTAAACTATAATGATTAATAAGAAATCTAACAAAAATTAAACAGAAAGTTGAGGGATGTTATATGAGTAAAAAATCAAATAAAAATAACATAAATGCATTACTTGCAATAGGTGCAATAGCAGGGGCAGCTACTATAGCTACTATAAGTGCAAAAAAAGTTAAGGAACAATGCAAAAAACAATGTGGAGAGCTTTCATATCCTGATAATGGGGATAAACAAGTTTATTTTGTTGGTGGTGGATTAGCATCTTTAGCAGGAGCAGCTTATCTTATAAGAGACTGTAAGTTTAAAGGTGAAAATATTCATATTATAGAAGGGATGAATATCCTTGGTGGCAGCAATGATGGTGCTGGTGATGTAACAAATGGATTTGTATGCCGTGGTGGTAGAATGCTAAATGAAGAAACTTATGAAAACTTCTGGGAGTTATTTTCAACCATTCCGTCTTTAGACTTACCAGGTAAAAGTGTATCAGAAGAAATCCTTAATTTTGACCATTTACATCCAACCCATGCACAAGCACGTTTAGTAGATAAATATGGTGTAATTCAAGATGTAACTAGTATGGGATTTAATAATGCAGACCGTATGGCTCTTGGAAAATTAATGGTTACACCAGAAGAAAATTTAGATGATATGACTATTCAAGAATGGTTTAGCCATACACCACATTTCTTTGAAACTAACTTCTGGTATATGTGGCAAACAACATTTGCATTCCAAAAATGGTCTAGTCTTTTTGAATTTAAGCGTTATATGGAACGTATGATTTTTGAATTTTCTCGTATTGAAACTTTAGAAGGTGTTACACGTACTCCTTATAACCAATACGAGTCAGTTATTCTTCCATTAAAGGCTTACTTAGATGATTTTGGTGTTGATTTTAGTATTAATGCAACTGTAACTGATTTAGATTTTAAGCCAGGTGAGGGAATTACAGTAACTGCAATACATTTAGAAGATACTGAAGGTGAAAAAGTTATAAATTTAAATGATGGAGATATATGTATTATGACAAATGGTTGCATGACTGATAGTGCAACTTTAGGTGATTTTAATACACCAGCAGAATATAATCCAAGCAAACCAATTTCAGGAGAACTTTGGGCAAAGATAGCTAATAAAAAACCAGGCCTTGGTAATCCAGAACCATTCTTTGGACATCCAGAAGAAACAAATTGGGAAAGTTTCACTGTAACTTGTAAGGGAAATAAACTTTTAAAATTAATTGAAAAAATATCTACTAATATTCCAGGTAGTGGAGCATTAATGACATTTAAAGATTCTAACTGGTTAATGAGTATAGTTGTAGCAGCTCAACCACACTTTAAAAACCAACCACTTGATACAACTATTTTCTGGGGATATGGCTTATATACAGATAGAGTTGGTGACTATATAAAGAAGCCAATGAGAGATTGTACTGGTGAAGAAATGTTAATAGAGCTTTTACACCATTTACATCTAGAAGATGAAATGGATGAAATAATGGAAACTGTAGTAAATGTTATTCCATGTATGATGCCATATATAGATTCACAATTCCAACCACGTAAGATGAGTGATCGTCCACAAGTTGTACCACAAGGATCAACAAACTTTGCTATGATTAGCCAATTCGTTGAAATTCCAGAAGACATGGTATTTACAGAAGAATATTCTGTACGTGCAGCAAGAATAGCAGTTTATACTCTTTTAGGAGTAAAAGACAAAAAGATTTGTCCTGTAACTCCTTATAAAAAGAATCCTAAAGTTTTAAAAGATGCACTAAAGACATCTTATAGATAAAATTTCTAGATATTAATATTTTTCCCCTTAAGTCATATTGACTTAAGGGGCTTTTATTTTATAAAGAATATATCTTTTATTATTCTTATAGATAGAGTAAGACTATTACCTTAAAAATTTTTATCAATTTTTTTTATAGTGTAAGGCATAAAATTATTTAATTTAGGAATAATAAAACGTATTACTAAAGGAAGGGGTGTATTTATGCCTTACATTAATTTTAAAGAAGAAAGAGTAGTTGCAAAAGATCAATTAAATAAGAGGATTAAAAATAATAAAAAGCTTTATGATTCAATTAAGAAAAGTAAAAAAATATCTAAAGCCTATAGTCCAGATAGCGAATATAGTTACAAAAATTTAGATAATAAAATATTTGGAGATAAAGAATTAAAGGCAGAAGAGGATTTTAAGGAAGTTTCTAATAAGGATATAATTTGCACAACATTTAAAGAATGTAAATTTCATAATATAAAGTTTAAAGATTGCAGATTTATTGGATGCTATTTTATAAATTGTGACTTTAATGGTGGAGGTGCAACTTTTGATAATTGTACATTTATTAAAGCGGATAGTGAAAAGCTTCCATCATTAAATAGAAAGGATAACTTATCATGTCAGTTTGAAAATTGCAATCTATATATAAATTTTATTAATTCCACTTTAAGTTATAGTATTTTTAAAGAATGTAATATTAAAAATAGTAACTTTGAAATAAACGATATGACAAGTGTAATAATAATAGATTCTAAAATAAATATGGTAATACTTTCTGACGTTGATTTAAGTGGTGCTAAAATAGTAAATACATACATAGAAGATTTAGAGTTTAGAGATAAATATAAAACTAAAATGGATGAAAAAACATTTATAGATACTATAAAGGTGGAAACAAAAACAAAAGAAGAGTATGAAGGGCTTTATATGGTTTATGAAACTATAGCAAATAAATTTAAGGAAAATAACCTAAGTAATAATTTTGGAGAATATTATTATTTAGCTCAAACTATGAAAAATAAAGTTTTAAAGCCAATACCTAAAGTATTTTCTTTTTTAAATTGGGGTATTTGTGGATATGGAGAAAGACCAGCATATGCAATATATTCATCAATAGTAATTATAGTTATTTTTTCAATTTTATATTTATTTATGGGAATGGATATTGATGGGGAATTAATTAACTTAGGAATTTTAATTAATAATTTTGAATTCTTTAAATTTATGAGTTATTGTAACGAAGCATTAAACTTAAGTGTTGGTATGTTTGCAGGAGTTGGATTCAATAAAGCAATGCCTATACCACTTACTTACATGGTTTCAAATATAGAAATGCTCGTAGGAATTGTTATGATGGGCATTGGAATTGGAAGTTTAACTAAGAAATTAATAAGATAAAGTATAATTAATAATTAGATAAAAAATAAATCTTAATGAAATCTTAAAACTTAAAAGTTTTTTAATATATATAATTAAAGTAATAATATGGTATTATTAGCATATATATCAGTTTTTAAGGGGGAGAGAAATTGATTAAAAGCTACTCGATATTAGATAAGTATGAAAAGGAAGCTGTAATAGAATTTTTAAGTAAAGAAGATTCCATTAAAAAAAGCATAGAAAATATAGATGAAGAGTTTAATGAGGAGATATATGACTATGGTGTAGGAGCATTATTTTATTTTAATAAAAATAAAGTAATTGGAAAAGCATATGTAGTTTTAGAAGTAGCAAGAGTTTTACATACAGGGTTTATACACTCAGTAGATATTTTAGAGGAAGCGGAAAATAAGGGAGAAATATTAAAACAATTAATTAATCAAGGAGTCCTGCTTGCTAAAAAATATGATGCAAGGGAAATTAAGTTAGGAATTAGAAATGAAAATATAGTAAAAATTGCAGAAACAATAGGATTATATAAAAATTATTCAGCTTTTATAATGACACTTGAAGATAGAAAAATAAGAGAAGAGCCTTTAAAGTTAATTAAACTTACTAATAAAAATAAAGAGGATTATATAAAAATTTATAATTTATCTTTTGGAGATATGCCACATGGAACATTTGTAGAGTTAAGTGATATTAACAAATTTTTAATTGAGAATAAAAAAGAAGAAGAACGCTTTATTGTAACTGATAAAAATGGGGAACATATTGGCTTTATAGAATGTTCTATTGAAAATTGTGAAGGCTTTTTTGATATTGGATTAAGAAGAGAATATAGGGGACAAGGGTTAGGAAAAAGGTTATTAGAAACAGCAATAAATTATATGAATAATAAAGATGTAAATAAAATATCATTAACAGTAATAGAGAAAAATACAAGAGCCTTTGAAATGTATAAGAAAAGAGGGTTTAAGATAGAGTCTCTATTAAGTTATTGGTATGAAATAATAAAAGGAGATGAAGAAAATGAAATTTAGTAATTATGAATATAAAAGACCAAATTATAATGAATATAAGGAATGTTTTACAAAGTTAGTAAGTGAATTTAATAGTGTAAACTCATTAGAAGAATGTGATGATAAATTAAATAAAATAAATTCTTTAAGAAATAATATATCAACTATGCATGAACTTGTTTTAATAAGACACACAATAGATACAAGGGATGAGTTTTATAGTAAGGAAAACGAATATTGGGATGAGAATTCACCTTTATATGAAGAATTAGATGATATATTTTATAAAGCTCTTATGGAATCAAAGTTTAAGAAAGAGCTACAAGAAAAATATGGCGATCAACTATTTAAGCTTATAGAATTAAAGCTTAAGGCATTTTCACCAGAGATTATTGAAGATTTACAACTTGAAAATAAAATAGCTTCAGAATATGTAAAATTAATAGCTTCAGCAAAAATTCCTTTTGATGGGAAGGATAGAAATCTATCAGAACTTTTAAAATATAGGGAATCAGAAGATAGAGAAGTAAGAAAAGGGGCTTGGAACGCTACTTATAAATTCTTTGAAGATAATGTAACTGAATTTGATGAAATTTATGATAAATTAGTAAAAATAAGAACAAAAATAGCCCAAAAGCTAGGCTTTAATAACTTTGTAGAACTAGGTTATATAAGGATGTCTAGAACTGATTACAATGCTAAAATGGTTAAAAAGTTTAGAAAACAAGTTGAAGAATATATAGTACCACTTGCAAGCAAACTTTATAAAAAGCAACAAGAAAGATTAGGATTAGATACGTTAAGATATTATGATTTAGATATTGAATTTACTGATGGAAATGCGATACCTAAAGGTGATAGTAGATGGATATTAGAAAATGGTAAGAAAATGTATGAAGAGTTATCAGAAGAAACAAAGGAATTTATAAACTTTATGGTTGATAAAGAACTTTTAGATTTAGAAACAAAGGAAGGAAAAGCATCAGGGGGGTATTGTACTTATATAAGTGAATATAAGTCACCTTTTATATTCTCAAATTTTAATGGAACTTCAGGAGACATAGATGTATTAACACATGAAGCAGGTCATGCCTTCCAAGTATATTCATCTAGATGGATAACAATGCCTGAAATAATTTGGCCAACATATGAAAGTGCAGAAATTCATTCTATGAGCATGGAATTTTTAACTTGGCCATGGATGGAAAGCTTCTTTAAAGAAGATACAAATAAATATAAATTTATTCATCTTGGATCAGCTGTTAAGTTTATACCATATGGAGTTACAGTAGATGAATTCCAGCACTTTGTATATGAAAATCCAGATATAAGCCCAGAAGAAAGAAGAAAAGCTTGGAGAGAGATAGAAAAGAAATATTTACCACATATAAATTATGAGGGTAATGAATTCTTAGAAAATGGAGGTTTTTGGTTTAAGCAAGGCCATATATTTGAAAGCCCATTCTATTATATAGACTATACTTTAGCACAAATATGTGCATTACAATTTTGGAAAATGGCAAATGAAGATAGGGAAAAGGCTTGGAGAAGTTATTTAAAGTTATGTAAAGAGGGTGGAACAAAATCCTTCTTAGGATTAGTTAAGGTAGCAGAGTTAAAATCACCTTTTGAAGAGGGATGTGTAAACTCTATAATTGATGAAATAGAAAAGTATTTAAATAATATGTATTAAAAATTATTTTTAATAAAGGTTATATAAAATTAATAAAAGGTTATGTAATGAAGCAATTTAAAGCATCATATACATAACCTTTTTAATATTATTTTTCAATAAATACTGTGTAATTTGAAGTGAAGGTTTCTCCAAGATTTAAAGTTTGAATTCCAGCCTTATCCTTTAATTCACCTTCAAAATCAGAAAAGTCTGAGTGACCATACCATGGCTCTATACATACAAATGGAGCACCAGTTAGTTTTGACCATACTGCTATATAAGGGAATCCAGTAAAGTCCATTGATAAAACCGTATTATGCTTCTTTGATTTTAAACTTATTATATTTGATTTAAGGTTTTCAAAAACTAATGCATCATTATCAAATACACCCTTTGTTAATGGAATTATATTTGTATTATTAAAATATTCCTTAGGATTATGATTAAAGTATCCAGTAGAAGCATCTAAATCCATTAAAGGGGCAATTTCTTTTTTATTAAATTCAAAATAGTAATCATCCATTGTTTCATTAGATTTTAATGGACACATAAATGCTGGATGAGCACCAATTGAGAAGTATATAGTTTTATCATCCATATTATTTACTGTATAAGTAGTTGTGACACCGTTTTCTACAAGAGTATAAGTTATTTTTAATGAAAACTTATAAGGATAAACTTTTAATGTGTCTTCAGACCAATTAAGTTCAAAAGTTATACTATCGTCAGTTTTATTTACCATAGTAAACTCTCTTGTTCTAGCTAGTCCATGTTGTGGAAGTTCATAAGTAGTTCCTAAGACTCTATATTGGCTATTTTTTACTCTACCTACTATTGGAAATAGTATAGGAGCATGATATTTCCAGTATTTTTCATCACCATTCCATAAAAATTCTGTTTTGTCATCTTTAGTTATTAAGCTGTGTAGTTCACCACCAAAGGTACTAGTTGTAATTTTAATATTATTATTTTCTAATGTATATATCATTAATTAACATCCTTTCATATATTATAAAATAGTATAAATAAATTATACTATAAGCTTTTTTTTAAATAAATAGTAGAATAAACTATATATTTAGAATTAATAACATTTATTAATTGGGAAAATATCCTAAAAATAATAATATAAGCATTATAATATATTATATTTGATATATAATAGTAAAGAATAGAAAAAATGAAATAAGATGTGGTGATTTAATGAATAAAGACGATTTAGGCAAAAAGAGATCGCCTATAGATTTTATAGTATATTTTATTGTGAAAATAAATCAAGATGATATTTTTGCATTAGGAGCACAATTAGCGTATTATTTAATACTAGCATTTTTCCCTTTTTTAATTTTCTTAATGACATTAATTGGGTTTAGTAATTTAAATTCAGGAGAAATACTAGAAGGTCTTAGAGCGATTTTACCATCTAATGTTTTTGTACTTATATCAACAACAGTAGTTGAAGTAGTTGATAGTCAATATGCAGGTTTATTAGGAGCATCTATAGCTGTTGCTATATGGTCCGCATCAGCTGGATTTAGAGCAGTAATTAAGGGGGTAAATAAAGCTTATAACATAGACGAAGATAGGGGCTTTATAAAAAGAGCATTTATAGCAGTATTCTTCACATTTGCATTAGCCTTAATTATAATCTTAACTTTAGCTATGCTAGTATTTGGAGATTTAATAGGAAATTATATTGCAAAGATAGTTCCATTTGAAGACTTAGTATATACAATTTGGAACTTAACAAGATACTTAATAGTTGTATTTATGATGATATGGGTATTTGCAGCTATATATAGATATACTCCAGCTAGAAAAATTAAATGGCGAGAGGTATTTCCGGGTGCTATTATAAGTACTATAGGATGGATAGTAGTATCTTTAGGTTTTTCGTATTATATAAATAATATAGCAAATTATTCAAGATTATATGGAAGCCTGGGAGCTGTATTTATATTAATGACTTGGTTATATATAAGCTCTATGATACTTATACTAGGAGCAGAAATAAATTCGGTGTTAGCAATGACAAAAAAAGTATAAAAAATAGTGTTATTAATCTTTTAAGAGTAATAACACTATTTTTATTCTTACTTACTATAGCCTGTTGGGTTAGATTTATGCCAGTTCCAAGCAGTCTCAATTATTGTTTCAAGTGAATTATATTTAGGTTTCCAATTTAATTCCTTAGAAGCCTTTTCGGAAGAGGCAATAAGAACAGCCGGATCACCAGCCCTTCTTGGTGCAACTTCAGCAGGAATTTTGTGACCAGTTACTTTTCTTGCAATTTCCACAACTTCTTTAACTGAAAAACCAGCACCATTACCTAAGTTGTATATTGCACTTTCCCCACCATTTATTAATCTTTCAACTGCTAGAGAATGAGCAGAAGCTAAATCAGAAACATGAATGTAATCTCTAACACAAGTGCCATCAGGAGTTGCATAATTATCTCCATACATCATTATTTTATCTCTATTTCCAAGAGCAACACTTAATATTATTGGAATAAGATGAGTTTCAGGTGAATGATCTTCTCCTATCTTTCCACTTATATGAGCTCCAGCAGCATTAAAATATCTTAATGCTGTATATTTTATTCCATAAGCATGATCTGCCCATCTTAGAATTTTTTCTACTAATAACTTAGATTCACCATAGGCATTTGTAGGAATTGTTTTACTACTTTCTAAAATTGGAACTTCATCAGGCTCTCCATAAGTAGCAGCAGTAGAAGAAAATACTATGTATTTAACATTATAATCTCTCATAGCTTCTAATAGTGTTATTGTTCCACCAACATTGTTATTAAAATATTTTAACGGTTCTATCATACTTTCACCAACTAACGAATCAGCAGCAAAATCTATAACAGCATCTATTTTATTTTCAGTAAATACCTTATCTAATATAGATCTATCTCTTAAGTCACCTTTATAGAACTTACCTCCTAATAATGCATCTTTATGCCCTTTAGCAAGGTTATCTAAAACAACAACATCTTTACCATTTTCTAAAAGCTCAGCTACCATATGACTTCCTATATAGCCAGCACCACCACAAATTAATATTGCCATATATATTATACCTCCAAAATTAAATTCTAGATTAATTATAATATACTTTAATATTTTTGAATAGAAAAACCATAAATGGATAGAATCAAAGAAGAAATATTCAGGAGGTGTAAAATATGAATAAAATTGTATTATTAGGAAAATTAATAAAGGACCCTGAACTTAAATTTTTAGAAGGCTCAGAAAAAGTATTCACAAGATTCATAATAGCTGTGGATAGAAGTTTTAAATCACAGGATGGAACAAGAAAAGCAGATTTAATTCCAGTAACAATATGGGGTAGAAAAGCTGAAGTTGTATGCCAATATATGAAAAAAGGAAGTTATATAAGTCTAAGTGGAAGGTTAAGAACTGGTAGCTATGAAGATCGAGAAGGAAATAAAAAATACATAGCTGAAGTAGTTGCAGAAGACTTTAAGTTTGTAGGGGATAGAAAGTGGGATAAACAAGAAAATATAATAGAAGAAATTTAATTAAGAAAATAAGCTATTTGCAGTGCAAATAGCTTATTTTTAATATATTAAATAGTTCCTTTTGATAGTACTACGGCCTTACTTTCACCCTTTTGTATTCCCATAATGATTTTAACTGATGAAGAAATATCTCCAATTAATATTCCACCAACAAGTTTATTATCCTTGAAGAATAACTTTGAGTATTTATTATGAATAGTATCAACATATCCTACCTTTTCAAGATTTTCATCATCAAAGTTAATTAATCCAGCTGAGAATATTTCTGTATTCATTGCAGTAAATACTGTTGATGAAACAAATTTTTCAAATTTAACATTATCTCCAGTTGCATTAGCACCAGCTACTTTACCCATTTCTATAGCAGCAGGCCAGTTGCCATAATAGCAGCCGTCAACTTCAGCTACATCACCACAGGCAAATATATCAGGAATATTTGTTTCCATATGATCATTTACAATAATTCCTCTATTGCAAGCAATTCCTATAGGTTGAGCCAAGTAAATATTTGATCTAACTCCTACAGAGAATATAACAATATCAGCATCTATAGTATCTCCATTTTTTAATGTGATAGAATTAACTTTATTTTCATTAGCTGTTATATGATCTACAGCTGATCCTAACAATACATTAACTGGCGTATTATTAACAAGAGATTCAAATAACTTAGAACCATCTGTGTCTAATTGACGAGGTAACATTCTATCTGCTAATTCAATAACAGTTACATTAACATCTCTCTTTTGAATTTCCCATGCAGCCTCTAAACCAAGAAGACCACCACCGATTATAACAACATTTTTAGCAGAAGGTAATTCTTCTTTTAAGATTTCAACATCCTCTAATTTCTTTATTGTATGAATTCCCTTTACAGAGTTATAGTTCCAAGAATTTATTTCAAGTTCATCTCCATCAATCTTAACATTTGTTGGAGGTATAAAGTTATAGCTACCGTTTGCTAATATTAATTTATCATATCGAATACCATGTTTGTTATCAAGGAAGATAGTTTTACTATCTTTATCAATTTTATTTACATTAACACCTAGCATTTCTACTATGTTATTTTCTTTATACCAGTTAGATGCAGCAAGATAGAAGCTATCATCCCTATCTTCAGAAATTAAATCTGAAAGTTGAGTTCTTACATATGAATGTTCATTTTCATTAGATATAAGTTTTATAATAGCACAAGGATTTCTATATTTTATCGCTTTAGCGGCATAGAAACCAGCAGCACCATTTCCGATAATAACATAAGTTTCTTCTTTATCAATTGAATAGTTGCAAACTTCTCTTTTAACTTCTATAAATTGATCACTTCCAGCTCCACAAACAGGGCAAACTTCCGGAACAACTTCAGCTTCAAAAATTTCACCACAAATAACACATTTCCAAAGTTTTAACTCTCCATCACCAGAAATTTCTTGAATTGTTGAGTTATTATTAAATGGAACAAATTTCTTTGTACCAACTAAAGTTTCACCAAAACCTAATCCAAATTCATAAGCGTGTTTTAATTCATCATCGCTAGCTTTAAAGTTTATTTTTAAACTAGGTCCATAAACTTTCATATTTAACTCTTTAAATCGTGTTTCCATTCTTGGAATAGCTTCACCACTCCAACCATATGAGCCAAATGCAGCTGAAAGTTTTCCACCATGAACTACAGGATTAAGTTTAGAAAGTATGTCACGAATTGGCTCTAGCAACTCACCAACTATTGTAGGAGAACCGCATAATATACCATCAGATTCACCAATACTTCCAATTATTTCACTCATTTCATGATGAATAGCATTAAATAATCTTACCTCTACATTTCCAGATGCTTCGATTCCTTTAGCTATTTCTTTAGCTAGCTGTTCAGTATAGCCATAAGCTGATACATAAGGAATAGTAACTATTTTTTTACCATCCTTTAAAGGTTCAGCAGGTGTACTCCATTTTTTGTATATTTCAACTATTTCCATTGGATTATCTACTAACACAGGTCCGTGCCCTGGGCAAATCATATCTATTTTTAAATCCTTAATTTTATTAATAGCTTTTAAAACATAAGGTTTATATGGTCCAAAAATACAATCAAAGTAATATTTTAAGGCTTCCATATAGTGCTCTTGATTTTCAATTTTATTATTTAATATTGCAGGTGAAGAGTAATGTGAACCGAAAGAGTCACATGTAACTAACACTTCATCTTCAGGAATATAAGTATACATTGAGTCAGGCCAATGTAAAAATGGCGCAGAAATAAATTGTAAAGTTTTATTTCCTAAGCTAATAGTATCTCCATCTCCAACTGTAATAGATTCAAAATCTCTATTAGCAATTTTCTTCATAAATTTAATTGCTACAGCAGAACCAACTATTTTAGCATTTGGTGAAAGTTCTAACAATTTAGCTACAGATCCAGCATGATCCGGTTCAGTGTGATCTAAAACTATATAATCAATTTTTTTAGTGTCTATACCTAAATCAGTTAATCTATCTATATATTGATCAAAGAATTCAACCTTTACAGTCTCAAATACAGCTGTTTTTTCACTACCTTTAACTACATAAGAGTTATAAGTAGTTCCATAAGGCGTGTACATTATAATATCAAAGATTCTTAAATTTGGATCTAGTGCGCCTACCCAGTGTATATCATTTTTTAATTTTAAAGATTTCATTAATTTACACCTACCTCTTTCAAGTATTAGTATTGTTTAATAGCGATTATTATATAACTATTATATGTCTATTTATTAACAATATCAATGGAATTGATAAAAAAAGTTTAAAAACATTTAAGCATTTTTAGACAAAATATTTTAAAATTTATTAAATTAAATTATATAAATAAAAATAATAAAAGATAACCACCATATTAGTGCTAACTTACTCAATATATAGAATGCTCTAAATTTTTGAAAATATGTTATTCGACATAATTGAGAATATTTTTTGCAATTATATTACAGACTTTAAAATATAAAAATAATTATTAACAGAATAGAGAATTATGTAAATTTATAGAGAAATATTTTTTCATACTATCAAACAATGTTTGACAAGCTTTTATGTCTTAGTGTGATATTGTTTTATTGTAATAGCAATTTAACTAACAAATTTAATTACTGGGGGAGGAAATATGAATATTATTGAAAGTTTATACAGCATAATAAGAAAAAGTGATAAAGAGATGAGATATGCATATAGGATGACAAATCAAATCTTTAATAGTGGACAAGCGTATGGGATTGAAGTAGAAAGGCAAGATGTAGTAGACGGAAATGTAATAAAAATAGAAAGGGATGAAATTAAACTTATATCAAATAATGAGAACAAAGTTAGGGAACTTTTAGATTTACTATATAAAAATCAAGTTTCTCCGATACATCTAGTAGAAATATTGGGAGAATATGTAGATGAATATATATATGATTTTGATAGAGTAGAAGAATTATGTGTTTTAAATTAATTTAAAATCATCTAATAATTTATAGTAAAATATATTTTAGAGGTGATTTTATGATTATTGGAATAGGAACTGATATTATTGAGATAGAGAGAATTGAGAAGGCAGTTAAGAGAACGCCAAATTTTTTAGAAAAGTTATTTACTAAAAGGGAATTAGAACTTTTCAGAAGTAAGGGTATGAGAGCAGAGGTTATAGCGGGAAATTTTGCGGCGAAAGAGGCTATAAGTAAGGCTTTAGGTACAGGTGTAAGGGGATTTTCACTTAGAGATATTGAAGTATTAAGAGATGATTTAGGAAAGCCAGTGGCTTTTTTGGGGAGATTTATTAATGATATATTAGGGGATAAGAAATATAAGTTAAACATATCTATATCTCATAACAATACATCGGCTATTGCGTTTGCAGTGTTGGAGGAGTAAGTAATGTATATATTACCTGTAGATAAGTGTAAAGAGTTAGATAAATATGCTATAGAAAAAGTTGGAATACCTAGTATAGTATTAATGGAAAATGCAGCTAGTGAAGTGACGAAAAGAATTGTTAGTATGGGAAACAGTTTTCTAATCTTTTGTGGGGAAGGAAACAATGGCGGAGACGGATTGGCTATTGCAAGAAAGCTATTACTAGCAGGAAAAGAAGTTTTAGTAGTTGTGGTTAGTGAAAGAGGAAAATATACAGATGATTTCCAAACTAACTTTAAAATTTTAAAAAATATGAATTCTAAAATAAAGTATATAAAGGATATAGATAATGATAGTTTAATCAGAAATGAATTAAATCATTATGATGTAGTATTAGATTGTATATTTGGAGTAGGATTAAATAGAAACTTAAATTGTTTTTATTCTGGAATTATTAAATTTATTAATGAAATTAAAGGTATTAAAATTTCAATAGATGTACCATCAGGACTTAATGGCAATACGGGAAAATCAATGGGAGAAGTAGTGAAAGCGCATATTACATATAGCTTTGAGGTAATAAAGCTTGGTTTTTTAAAATATAGTGCTTTAGAATATTTAGGTGAACTTGAGATAATTAGTATAGGAATACCAAGCTATATTAAGGATTTACATAATACAAAGATAGTAACCTTAGATAAAGAAGAATATTCTAAGAGACTTATAAACAGATATGTATATGGGCATAAAGGTACCTATGGAAAGTCAGTAATTTTTGCAGGAAGTAAAGGTTATACTGGAGCAGCATATATTTCAGCAGAGGCTTGTGTAAAGGCTGGAGCTGGATTAACTACGGTTATAACCACTTCCTATGTGCAAGATGTCTTAAGTAATAAATTAATCGAAGCTATGACGGCGGATATTAATGAGGTTAAAGTAGTTGAGTCTATAGTGAAAAATTCAAATGTAATTGCTTTTGGACCAGGTCTTAAAGTGGGTGAAGACTGGGAAAAGAGATTAAAAAAAATTATTGAAGAGACCAAAATTGACTTTGTTATTGATGCTGGTGGCTTAAGTATGATTGCTAATGATAATGATATAGTTAAGAAATTAAGTGGAAGAGCTGTTTTAACACCTCATCCAGGAGAAATGGCAAGGTTAATAGGAAGAACTATAGAATATGTTGAAGAAAATAGAATAGATGTGGCAAAAGAGTATGCAAAAAGTAATAATATAGTTTTATTATTGAAAGGATATAACACTGTTATAACAGATGGAGAATGGGTATATATAAATAAAACAGGAAATAGTAAAATGGCTTCAGGTGGAATGGGAGACTGTTTAACAGGAATAATAACAGCATTAATTGCTCAAGGACATTCAAAAATTGATGCTGCAGTATTAGGAGCATATATTCACGGATTAGCAGGAGAACAATGTGGTAAGAATCATTATTCCATAACAGCTAATATGATTATAGAAAAAATTTCAAAGGTTATGGAAAGTATTTAGTATAACATATTAAAAAATAAGAATAAAATCCGCTAAAGCTTAATATTAGTATTAATGAACATTAAAACTTTAGGAGGATCTATGAAAAAGAAGTTATTAATAGGAACTTTACTTTTAATACCATTTATATCAATAATTTTAGTTGTAATATTTAGACTTGCAGCAGAACCATCTAATGAAGAAATAATACAGTCTTTGAAAGATATTAAGTGTTACACTACTAAGGTAGAATATATAATTAAAAATTCTAAGGGTGAAGATAGGGAGGAGACTACTCAGTATTATCTTAAGGATAAGGGTGGAAGAATTGATTTTGGTCAAGATAGAACAAAATTTTATAAAGATGGAAGTATAACCATTAAAGATAATATTTCTAATAAAGAGTATTCTATGGAAGAAGAAATGGATGTACTTCACTCAATTGCATTTATGAATAATTTATTATCAGGAACAATTGAAGAAGGAACAATAAAGGAAGGTCAAGAAGAGTGGGGGGAAACTCAATATATAGAGTTTACTACAGAGGTATTCTTAGAAAATTATCATTTAGATAAAATTAAAATATTTATTGATAAGAAAGAGAAGTCTCCAATTGGTGCAATAATTTATGATAAGGACGGTAAAGATAGAGTAAGAATTGTTTATAATGGCTTTGAGAAGCTAAAACAAATAGACGAAAATTTATTATAGTAAAGAAAAGTATAGATTTAATAATATGGTGCAGTAAATATTGCACCTGTATTACTTAAAAATAATATACGTATGAAAATATTAAAAATTATATGAAATTACAAATAGAAGAAGTAAGCGTAAAAGGGAAAATTTAATTTATGGACCAGCTCTAACATTAAAAAGCAATGTAGTACACATTAAGGAATTAAACGAAGGGGAGTACATAAGTTATGAAGATTAATTTTCATAACAAAGAGAAAAGGTAAAAAGAAATATATAGAAAAAATATAATACAGTAATAAAGACTAGAAGTTATTTGTAAAATAGTAAAACATATATTTTGACAAAATGACATAATTTGCAATATAATTTAGATATACATAGATTTTTACTACCTGGAGGCAAATTATGTCTAAAAATGTTAGAAGAATAGATTTTATAAAAAAAATCGTAAATGTTAAAAATAATAGTCAATTTATTGGATGGAATTTAATAGAATATAATAAAGAGCAATATGAGGTGGAGTTTTTAGAATTAATGAAAAAGGGCTATGAGCAGATGGCTGAAATTAATTTAGAAATTGCAAACCTTCCTTTTGAGTGCGAAAATGCAGATATTAATGAGTATGAGAACTGGCTTTGCGGAGTGTGATATTTCTAATGACGACTATGGTAGTAAAAAGAGGGGACATTTTTTATGCGGATTTAAGCCCAGTTATTGGTTCAGAGCAAGGTGGAATTAGACCGGTAATAATAGTTCAAAATGATATTGGTAATAAATATAGTCCTACTGTAATAGTTGCGGCTATAACATCACAAATAAATAAAGCTAAATTACCAACACATGTTGAAATTTCATCAGAGGAGTATGGACTAAATAGGGATTCCGTTGTTTTATTGGAACAAGTTAGAACTTTAGACAAAAGAAGATTAAAAGAGAAAATAGGTCATATGACAGATACAGATATGAGGAAAGTTAATAAGGCTTTGCTTATTAGTTTAAATCTTGCTTAAACAAATTTATAATAAATAAATATACGTTATATAAAGATATACTTTATATACTTAAGAAACCCCAATGGGGTTTCTTTTATTTTTAAATATATTAGAAAGTGTATGCGAAAAACAAATAGTATATACTATTTAAAATAAAGATATAAAAAAACATCATATTTAAACAAATAGTATATACAAGCTAAAAATATTATGTTAAAATAAATTTAGCAAAAAGAGGGTAAAATATATTGAAATATATTTTTATGAGGAAATTTACGTAATTAAAGTCTTAGGAGGATAAGAAATGAGTAAAAATATTGAAGAATTGAAATCATTAGCTCAAACTGTTCGTGGAGATATAGTTTCTATGTTAACAGAATCATGTTCAGGACATCCAGGTGGTTCGTTATCATGTGCAGATATAGTAACTGCATTATTTTTTGGAGAAATGAATATTGATCCAAGTAATCCTAAAGATGAAAATAGAGATAGATTTGTATTATCAAAAGGTCATGCAGCACCAGTTCTGTATAGTGCTTTAGCAAGAAAAGGATATTTCAAAGTTGAAGAATTAAGTACATTAAGAAAATTTAGTTCAAGGCTACAAGGTCATCCAAGTATGAAGTGCTTACCAGGGGTTGATATGTCAACAGGTTCATTAGGACAAGGAATTTCAGTTGCTACAGGTATGGCGTTAGCAGGTAAAATTGATAATAAAAATTATAGAGTATATACAATTTTAGGTGATGGAGAATTAGAAGAAGGTCAAGTTTGGGAAGCTACAATGTCAGCGGCTCATTATAAGCTTGATAATTTAACTGCATTTATAGATTTTAATGGTCTACAAATAGATGGAGACATAACTAAGGTTATGAACCCTTCACCAATAGATAAGAAATTTGAAGCATTTGGATGGAATGTTTTGGTTATAGATGGACATAATATGGAAGAAATATTTGGAGCTATAGAAAAAGCTAAGAATTGCAAGGGAAAACCTACTGCGGTTATATGTAAAACAGTAAAGGGAAAAGGAGTTTCCTTTATGGAAAATCAAGCAGGATGGCATGGAACTGCACCAAATAAAGAACAATGTAAGCAAGCATTAGCAGAAATTGGAGGGGACAAATAATGAGTAAGAAGATTGCAACAAGAGAATCTTATGGTAAAGCATTAGCAGAGTTAGCAACTACAAATAAAAATATAGTAGTATTAGATGCAGACCTTTCAAAATCTACAAAAACTGCTGATTTTAAATCAGTTTGTGAAGAAAGATTTTTTAACATGGGAATAGCAGAAGCTAATATGATGGGAGTTGCAGCAGGATTATCAACTTGTGGAAAGGTACCTTTTGTAAGTACATTTGCAATGTTTGCAGCAGGTAGAGCTTTTGAGCAAATAAGAAACTCAATTTGTTATCCTAAATTAAATGTAAAAGTATGTGCTACACATGCTGGATTAACAGTTGGAGAAGATGGTGCATCACACCAAGCAATTGAAGATTTATCTTTAATGAGAAGTATACCAAATATGACAGTAATATGCCCAGCAGACGATGTTGAAACAAGAGCTGCAATAAAGGCAGTAGCAGAATTTGATGGACCTTGTTATGTAAGACTAGGTAGAGCAGCTGTTAATGTTATAAATGATGCTTCTACATATGAATTTAAAATAGGTAAGGGTGTTAAACTTACTGATGGTAATGATGTTACTATAGTTGCTACAGGAATTATGGTTGATGCAGCTTTAGAAGCAAGAGAAGAATTGTTAGAAGAAGGAATTAATGCTAGAGTTATAAATATTCATACATTAAAGCCATTAGATAATGAAATATTAATAAATGCTGCAAAAGAAACAGGGGCAATAGTTACAGCAGAAGAGCATAGTATTATTGGGGGATTAGGTTCAGCTGTATCAGAAGCTTTATCAGAAGAATATCCAGTTCCAGTTTTAAAGGTTGGAGTTAAGGATGTATTTGGAGAAAGTGGATTACCTAATCAATTACTAGAAGCTTATGGATTAACATCAGCAGAAATAGTTAAGAAAGCTAAAAAGGCGTTAACACTAAAAAAATAATTTGTTTACTATAATAATTTAAATATATAACCACTAAAAATAGCTAAATTTACCACTAAAGCTGTAGAAATTTTCTACAGCTTTTTAAATTTTAAATTACAATTTTTTTATTTAAGTAATATAATAGTAATTGTGGTTTAAATTGTTTAATGAAAATATTAATGTTATATTTAAAAAAAGGATAGAAAATAATCAATTGAGGAAAGATAATACAAAAACTTCCTCTAAGGAAGGGGGATATTTAATTTGAAGGAAAAAGTAAAAGAATATTTGTTAATTTTATTTGGGGTAATATTAGTAGCTATTTCTATGGAATATTTCTTTATTCCTAATAATATAGCAGCAGGTGGGTTAACTGGTTTAGCAATTGTTATAAATCATTATATTCCAGCAATTTCAACAGGTCCTTTAGTATTTATAATGGATTTATTTTTATTTGTAATTGGATTTATGATTTTAGGAAAAAACTTTGGAGTAAAATCCGTATATGCTAGTTTTAGCTTATCAATTATCATGACTATTATGGAAAAGGTATTAAAACCACAGGCTATTACTAATGATTTAATATTAGCAACATTGTTTGGAACCTTTATTACGGCTATTGGAATGGCTTTAGTTTTTAATGCCAATTCTAGTACAGGAGGAACAGATACAATAGCAAAAATATTAAATAAATTTTTTCATATAGATATAGGTAAAGCATTATTAGCAGTAGATTTTATAGTTACTCTTTTAGGAGTTTTGACTTTTGGTATTAATATTGGTTTATATGCCATGCTTGCAGTAGTTATAAATGGAATAGCTATAGATAATGTAATAGCAGGTTTTAGAGTTTGTAAGGAAATAACTATTATAAGTAGCCAAAATGATAAAATAGGAAAATTTATAATGGAAGACTTAGAACGTGGATGCACATATTTAAAAGGAGTAGGTGCATTTACAGGAGAGGATATGAAAATATTATATACTGTACTTGGAAGAAATGAATTTATAAAGTTAAAGCAGTATATAAGTAAAATAGATAAAAGAGCCTTTATCACAGTTGGAGAGGTTCATGAAGTTATGGGAGAAGGGTTTAAAGACATAGAGGAACTCTAAAACTCCATATATTTAGGAGGAAAACTAAAAATTATGAAAAAGTTAAAAGAGTATTTATTATCTACAGTAGGTGTTGCTATTGTAGCATTTGGATTAGAATATTTTTTCTTTCCTATCGGTGTTGCAGCTGGAGGAATATCGGGATTAGCATTAGGATTAAATGCAATTATAAATATAGACCCAAGTATATTAGTATTTATATTTAATATAGTACTGTTTATATTGGCATTTTTCTTAATAGGGGGATCATTTGGTTCAAAGAGTATATATTCCTCAGTTATGTTGTCTGTATTTATGTGGGTTGCAGAAAATATGCTTAATCCGAAGGCTATTACTGAAAATTTAGTTCTTGCATGTATATTTGGATCTATAACTATTGCAATGGGAACAGCTATAGTATTTCATCAAGGAGCATCAACAGGTGGAACTTCAATAATAGCAAAGATAATAAATAAATATTTTCATGTACCTATTGGACAATGTCTATTATTATCTGATTGTACAGTTACCTTATTAGCAATTTATTCTTTTGGTGTAGAAAAAGGATTATTTGGACTTTTAAGTTCAATATTAATAGGTATTTTAGTAGATAGGTTTATAGCAGGGTTTAATCCCGTTAAACAAGTTTTTATAGTTACTAAAGAAGAAAAACTTGTAGTAGACTTTATTACAAAAGATATAGATAGAGGATGCACTATTTTAACTGGTAAGGGTGGTTATACTAAAGCAGACACAACTATAATATACACAGTATTGAGTTCTAAACAATTTATAGTACTAAAGCAATTTATTAAAAAAAATAATCCAGAAGCATTTATTACAGTTAGTGAATCGACAGAAGCATTAGGTAAAGGCTTTACAGATTATTAATTATTTATGAAAATTTCGAAAAAATACCAAGAAAACTAGGGAATATTAGAGATAAAAGCATAAAAAACGTTTTTTAGGGTGATTTGTTATGCTATAATAACGCTATAGGTTTTAACCATAGAAAAAATACGCTGATGTGAGGTGTTAAATTATGATAGAATTTAAAAATGTATCGAAGATGTATGATAAAAATGTTAAAGCATTATCAGATGTAAATATAACAATAGATACCGGAGAATTTGTTTTCTTAGTTGGTCCATCAGGAGCAGGTAAATCAACTTTTATTAAGATGTTAATTAAAGAAGTTGATCCAACAGTAGGAGAAATAATTGTTGAAGGAAAGAAACTTTCAACAATATCAAGAAAGAAAACCCCTTATTATAGAAGAAAGATAGGAATGGTATTCCAAGATTTCAGATTAATACCATCATTAAATGTATATGAAAATGTTGCCTTTGCTATGAGAGTAGTTGAAGCATCTCCTAAAGAAATTAGAAAGAGAGTTCCTATGGTACTTTCACTTGTTGGACTTTCACATAAATATAAGATGTTTCCAACAGAGTTATCAGGTGGAGAACAACAAAGAGTTTCTTTAGCAAGAGCTATAGTAAACAATCCATCTGTACTTATATGTGATGAGCCAACTGGAAACTTAGATCCAGAAACAGCAAAAGAAATAATGGATTTACTTGATGACATAAATAGAGCAGGAACAACTATACTAATGGCAACACATGCTAAAGATATTGTTGATAACATGAAAAAGAGAGTTATTGCCATAGAAAAAGGTTGTATAACAAGAGATGAAAAGAGGGGGATGTACGAAGATGAAAATTAATACATTAAAATATTTTATAATAGATGCATTAAAAAGTCTTAAAAGAAATAGAACTATTAGTATAGCAGCTATGATTACAGTTCTAATTACATTCTTCATATTTGGATCCTTTACATTATTAGCATTAAATTTTAATAAAAGTATAGAAGAAGTAGCATCAAAAGTTGAAATTAAAGTATACTTACAAGATGATATAAAATTAGTAGACCAAAGAGAAGTTGAAATTAAGTTAAATGAACAAGAGGGAGTTAAGAATGTTACTTATGAATCAAAAGAAGAAGCATTTTTAAAATTTAAGGAAAGCTTAAAGGATAATCCAGGATTATTACAAGGATATGATCTTCAAAATAATCCACTACCAAATTCATTTATAGTAAAATTAGAAAACCCAGATTATGCTAAACCAATTGGAGAATCAGTTAAGAGCATGACTGGAGTAGAAAGTATAAATAACCAACAAGATGTAATAGATACTATTAGTTCAATGGTGAAGGTTTTACAATCAGTTGGTATAGTATTGTTCTTTGTATTTATAGCAGTATCAATATTCTTAATAACCAATACTATTAAAATAACAGTGTACTCAAGAAGAAGAGAAGTTGGAATAATGAAATTTGTAGGGGCTACAGATTGGTTTATTAGATGGCCATTTATAATAGAAGGTATAATTATTGGAGCTGTAGGGTCATTACTTTCAAGTATAGTATTATACTTCGGATATGAGGCTGTATTTAAAATGGTAGTATCTAATATGTTCCTTGTTAATTTAATTACACCAGGATTTGTATTAGGAACTTTAACTTGGCTATTCTTAGGTGGTGGAATAGTAGTAGGAGCAATTGGTAGCTTTGCAGCATTAAGAAGATTCTTAGATGTATAAAATGGGGTATATATGGGAATTTGATTGAAAGGAAGTATAGTTTATGGAGGATTCTAATAGTAGAAAAGGAAAAACAAATGGTAGAAACAAGAAGATCATTATAACATTTATAATAGTAGTGATTTTCATAGCATCAAATCTAACTTTTTTTTACATAGGAAATGTATTTGCATTTAGTGGGATAAGACTAAAAAGTATAAGTACAAATGTAGCAAAAGATTTAGAAAATGTTAAAGATGTAGAGAAATATGATTTGCTTTTCCAGGTTAGAGAATCTCTTTTAACAAAGTATGATGGAGAAATAGATGATCAAAAGTTATTAGAAGCAGCAATTAAGGGAATGACAGCATCATTAAAAGATCCATATACAGTATTTATGAATTCAAATGAATATAAATCATTTGTAGAACAAAGTGAGGGACACTTTGTTGGAATTGGAGCTCAACTTGGAATGAAGGATGGAAGAATAACTGTAGTTGCTCCAATAGATGGGTCGCCAGCAGAAAAAGCAGGGTTGCTTGCAGGTGATATAATAAAAAAAGTCGATGGAAATGAATTAGTAGAGGCTAATGTTGAGAAAACAGTATCTATGATAAAGGGCGAAAAAGGAAAGCCTGTTACATTAACTATAGAAAGAAATAACGAAAAAACATTTGATGTAACAATTACTAGAGACGAGATAAAGATGGTTTCAGTAAAGGGTGAAATCCTTGATAATTCAGTAGGATATATTCAAATAGCATCCTTTGATGAATATGTAGCAAAAGATTTTAAAAACAAAATTGTAGAGTTGAAAGAAAAAGGTATGAAGGGAATGATTCTTGATCTAAGAGGAAACCCAGGTGGATTTTTAGGAGAAGCAGTTAAAGTAGCATCTCAATTCATACCAAAGGGAAAAGTTGTAACATACACAATAGATAAATATGAAAATAAGCTTGAATCTAAATCAGTAGGAGGAGAAGCAGAAGATATGCCATTAGTTGTTTTAATTGATGGAGGAAGTGCTTCAGCTTCAGAAGTTGTTACAGGTGCCTTAAGAGATTATGGCGTAGCAACTACAGTAGGGGTAACAAGCTTTGGAAAAGGTGTAGTTCAACAACTTGTAGAATATAAAGATAGAAATGGTGGTCTTAAGGTAACTACTTCTAAGTATTACACTCCAAATGGAGAAAATATACACAAAAAAGGTATAAAGCCAGATATAGAAGTTAATATACCAAAGGATCAACTTGAAAAACCATATAATAGAGCTGAGGACCCTCAGTTGAACAAAGGTTTAGAAGTAATAAAAGAAAAGTTAAAATAATAAGAAATAGGAGGCTCTAAAATGGAATTAATACTATATACATTAAGAACCGTAGCCTATGCCATAATTGAGCCAACTCATATATTAATGCTAGTAATTTTAGGAATAGTATTTTATACAAAAAACAGAAGAGTATCAATAATGCAAAAGATGACAATAGGGGAGAGTTTAAACTCTCCCCTAGAACTTACATTATCACAAATTGTATTAGGAATAGTCGCAGGGACAATAGGTAGCATTATATTAAGCTGTTTAGGTATAGTATTTAATCAAAATTCAGGAATAGAGATGTTATTTATAGTATCATTATTGTTACTGTTTTTTAAAAAGAGATTTATATGTTTTTCTTATTCAGGAGCAGTACTTGGAATTATTAGTATAATTTCATCAATTATAGCTAAAGCAACAGGAACTAATACATATATACATATAGACATTCTTTCTCTAATGACTTTTGTAGGAGTTTTACATATAGTAGAAGCTTTCTTAGTTATAATAGATGGTGGAAGAGGAGCATTACCGGTATTTTCAAATAGAGACGGTAAAATAGTTGGTGGATTTGCATTTAATAGATATTGGGCTATACCAATAGCATTTTTTATAGTTATTAGTGGATCAATATCAAGTAGTGCAACATCTATAAGTGTAGCAACACCAAATTGGTGGCCAATAATTAATAAAGATATTACTTTAGAATTATTAAAAACAGCGATAATTTCGGCAATACCACTATATGGTATGATAGGATATAGTTCAGTTACATTCACAAAGGATAAAGCAAAAAAGCCTATTTACTCAGGTTTAGGAATTTTATTCTATGGTATATCATTAACATTAGTAGCTCAACTAGCTAATTTTGGAATAATCGGAGCTATTATTGCAATAGTATATGCTCCAATTGCTCATGAAGCAATGATTAAGATACAAAAAAAGCTAGAAGAAAAGGGAGAGTATCTTTATGTAACTGATGAAAAAGGAGTTTCTATTTTAGAAGTAGCACCTACCTCTCCAGCATATGAAGTTGGAATAAGACGTGGAGATAAAATTTTAGAAATAAATAACGAAAGAATAATCTCAGAAGCTGAAGTTTTTAAAATGATTAGGGAAAATATCCATGAAATTTCAATAAAGATAAAGAAGATTTCCGGGGAAATAGTCGATTTTTCACTAAAACCTAGGAATAAAAGAATAGGAATTTTACTTGTACCTAAAATGGTTAATAAAGAAGATGCATTAGATATAAATAAAGATGATTTTAAAAAAGTTTTAGATGAGTTAAAGAAAAAAAGATAATTTTATAAGAGTTTTTAATACCCTATTAGTAGGCAAGTATAGCATTATATAAAGTCTACTTATAGGGTATTTTTAATACTTATTTTGTAATGTTAATATTGGATTAATTATTATTGAATAAGGAAAAAATAAGATATAAAATATATTTAATAATATAAGGAAGAAATTACAAATAGATAAGGGAGGGTAAAATGCCAGAATTTAAAATAGAGTCTAAATTTAAACCAACAGGAGATCAACCACAAGCTATAGAAAGTCTTGTTAATTCAATAAAAAATGGAGATAGGGGGCAAACACTTCTTGGAGTAACTGGATCTGGAAAAACTTATACTATGGCTAACATAATAGAAAGGCTTCAAAAACCGACTATAGTATTAGCACATAATAAAACTCTTGCAGCACAATTATGTTCAGAATTTAAGGAGTTTTTTCCTAATAATATAGTAGAATATTTTGTTTCATATTATGATTATTATCAGCCAGAAGCTTATGTACCACAAACAGATACATTTATAGAAAAAGATGCATCGATAAATGATGAAATAGATAAGCTTAGACATTCATCTACATCAGCATTACTTGAAAGAAGAGATGTTATAATAGTAGCTTCAGTTTCTTGTATTTATGGGTTAGGTAACCCTGAAGAGTATAAAAAACTAACTATATCATTAAGAACTGGAATGGAAAAGGAAAGAGATGAGATAATAAAAAGACTTATAGAAATTCAATATGAAAGAAATGATATTGATTTTGCAAGAGGTAGCTTTAGAGTTAGAGGTGATTCCTTGGATATAATTCCTGCATCATCATCTAACAAAGGAATAAGAATAGAATTTTTTGGTGATGAAATTGAGAGGATAAGAGAATTTGATGTTTTAACAGGAACAATAATAGGAGAAAGGAATCACGTTTCTATTTCACCAGCATCTCACTTTGCAACTTCACAAGAAGTTTTAGAAAGGGCCATAAAGTCAATAGAAGATGAATTAGAGGAAAGATTAAAAGAACTTAATGGACAAGAAAAATTATTAGAAGCTCAAAGACTTAGACAAAGAACAAATTATGATATAGAAATGATTAGAGAAATGGGATATTGTAGTGGAATAGAAAATTATTCAAGAATCTTAGATGGAAGAGATGCTGGGACTCCACCACAAACATTATTAGATTACTTCCCAGATGATTATTTAATGTTTATAGATGAAAGTCATGTTACTCTTCCCCAATGTAGGGCTATGTATGCAGGCGATAAATCAAGAAAAAATACTTTAGTTGATTATGGATTTAGATTACCATGTGCATATGATAATAGACCATTAAAGTTTGAGGAATTTGAGAGAAAAATGAATCAAGTTGTTTTTGTAAGTGCTACACCAGCTCAATATGAAATAGATAATTCAACTAACATAGCTGAGCAAATAATAAGACCTACAGGATTACTAGATCCTGTTATAGAGATAAGACCTGTGGAAGGACAAATAGATAACTTATATGAAGAGATAAGAAGGACAACAGAGAAAGGTTTTAGAACTTTAATTACTACATTAACAAAAAGAATGGCAGAAGACTTAACTAAGTACTTAAAGGATTTAGGAATAAAAACAACTTATATGCATTCTGATATAGAAACTATAGAAAGAATGAAAATAATAAGAGATTTAAGGCTTGGAGAGTTTGATGTTCTTGTTGGTATAAATCTTTTAAGGGAAGGGCTAGATATACCAGAGGTGGCATTAGTTGCAATATTAGATGCAGATAAAGAAGGATTTTTAAGATCAGAAACATCTTTAATACAAACTATAGGTAGAGCTGCTAGAAATTCGGAAAGTAAAGTTATTATGTATGCAGATAAGATAACAAAATCTATGGATAAAGCTATCAAAGAAACAAATAGAAGAAGAGAAGTTCAAATGAAATATAATGAGGAACATGGAATTATTCCACAAACAATTATAAAAGATGTAAGAGCTGTTATAGAAGCTACAAAGGTAGCAGAAGTAAAAGAAGAGTATATAGTTGAAAAAGAAGAAGATGTTTCACCAAAGGATAAGAAAAAGTTAATTAAAAAATATACGGAAGAAATGATGGAATCTGCTAAAAATTTACAATTTGAAAGGGCGGCAGAATTAAGAGATATAATAGATAAATTAAAGAAGAAATAGAGTTTATATAAATAAAGTGAAATTTGAATTAGGTATTGAACTTTAGAAAAAAAATCCAGAAATAGCGGACAAATTATTAGAAAGATATAATACTAGGGTTTAAAATAAATAAACATTATATTATTATAGTTGTGAATAAGAGAATTTAGGAGGAACTATTATGACAGAGAAAGAAAAAATGTTAAATGGAAAGGCTTATAGATCTTTTGGAGAAGAGCTTCTAAATGAACGTCAACACGCAAAAGAACTAATTTTTGATTTTAATAATTTACGACCAAAGGAAGTAGAAAAAAGAAATGAAATTATTAGTAATTTGTTTGGAAAAACAGGAGATAATTTTTTTATTGAACCTCCATTTCGCTGTGACTATGGATATAATATAGAAATAGGTGAAAATTTTTATTCAAATTATAATTGTGTAATTTTAGATTGTGCTAAAGTAAAAATAGGAAAGAATGTATTGCTTGCTCCTAATGTTGGGATTTATACTGCTGGGCATCCAATACATCATGAACTACGCGCAGAGGAGTATGAATATGCTTTTCCTATAACAATAGGAGATGATGTATGGATTGGAGCAAATACAGTTATAAATCCAGGAGTTTCAATAGGAGATAACTGTGTTATAGGATCAGGAAGTGTAGTTACTAAAGATATTCCTGCAAATACAATAGCAGCTGGTAACCCTTGTAAAGTTATTCGTAAAATAACTGAGGATGATAAAAAATACTATTTTAAAAAGTTAGAAATAGAAAGATAAACTTTAAAACTACTCAACTTTAATGAGTAGTTTTTTATTATTTAGGAAAATCCTTGTATAAAGTTATTTTTTATTTATAGAAATATTTTTAAAAATATAGGATTTGTGATAAAATTAACAAGAGGACTTTATACAAAGGATGGGATTATATGAAAAATAAAAAATATTTAATATCATTAATACTTGTATTTTTAATGATGGCTTTAGCTGAATATATGGGAGAAAAAGAAATAATATTCCCAGAAATATTAGCTTTAGCAGTAGGGGCTTGGATTGCAGACAAGCAACCATGGAAAATAAGTAAGATAGGCTTAGTTATTTTAATGACATTATCAGCAATTGTTGGTGTAGGTATTGTTAGATATATTAATTTAGGATTAGTTATACAAGTAGCTATATCATTGGTATTTACAGGGATTTGTCTAAAAGCAACGAAGACAACACTTGTTCCTATGATATCAGCGTGCGTTCTTCCAGTAATAATGGGAACAGAAACATGGATATATCCAATTTCTGTATTTTTGATGTCTTTAATAATAGTTATAGTTCAAGGTTTCATGGAAAAATATAATATTAGACAGATTCAAGAAAAAACTAAAATAGAGTTAGGACAAGAAGATATTAAAAAAGAAACAGTAAGATTAGTTAAATTATTTACAATAATTATTCTTATTACAATTATTTCTGTTAAGAGTGGAAATACATTTTTAATGGCTCCACCACTGATTGTAGCTTTTGTGGAGTTAAGTGAAACAAAAAGTAAGGCTAGAAAAAATCCTAAAAAGTTATTTTTATTATTTACTTTAGCAGCATTAATAGGTACATCAGCAAGGTTTATACTTAATATAAATCTATTACTACCTTTATGGATCACTGCTATGATTTCCACTATTGGAGTATTTATTTGTTTTGAGAAGTTAGAAATGTTATTTCCACCAGTAGCAGCGATTGCTTTGCTTCCTATGATTTTAGAAGTAGAAAAGGTTAAAATGTTTTCTATACAAGTTATAATAGGAAGTTTACTATTTATAGTTATTGCAATGTTTGTATTTAAAGAAGAAAATATTAAAGTAGAAGAAAATATTAAAATTGAAGATGATGAAATAATGGTTTCTTAATAAAGGTTGGCTACAAGGATTTATTTTGGGGATAAAATATCTATTGCAGTTGAAAATATATGGGAATAATAGTTAAATAAAGAAATAGGGTGAAATAAGCTAACCCCTGTCTACTTGACAGGGGGTAGCTCAAAAATCACTCTATTTTTTTATTTTATAGTAGTTCATCAAAGCGGTTTATATAAACTTTTTTTATTATATTAACAAGAATCATATAGCAAACAATTATACCTAAAAGATATGGGAAATAAATTAGTGGCAATGGAGCCATATTTAAGTTTATACCAACTTCAGTGTAAGGAATAACTGTTCCAATAATAATACCTATAAATGTAATTACTATTACAGGTAAAGATGCTCTGCTTTGTAAAAATGGAATCTTTGGTGTACGTAGGTTATGGATCACAAGAGTTTGTGACCATAGGGATTCTACAAACCATCCTGCATTAAATATTGCTATAAATAATACTTTGTTTACGCCAGGATCATTAAAGCTTCCACCAGCAACCATTGGGCAAATTATAAAGAACATAATTAAATAAGTTGCTATATCGAAAATTGAACTAGTAGGTCCAATAAATATCATAAAGTTACGGATTGAAGAGGCATCCCATTTTCTTGGAGTTTTTAAAAAGTCTTCATCCATGTTATCCCAAGGAATTGAAATACAAGAAATATCGTAAATAAGGTTTAAAACTAAAATTTGAATTGGTAACATAGGAATAAAAGGTAAAAATAAACTAGCAACTAATACAGAAAACATGTTACCGAAATTAGAACTTGCAGTCATTTTTATATATTTTATAATGTTTCCATAAATTTTACGACCTTCTATAACACCTTTTTCTAATACCATAAGATCTTTTTCAAGTAATATAATATCAGCAGATTCTTTTGCTATATCTACAGCAGTATCAACAGATATCCCAACATCAGCTTTTTTCATAGCAGCTGCATCATTTATTCCATCTCCAAGAAAGCCAACAACACTTCCACTATTTTTTAATGCTTCTACTATTCTAACTTTTTGACTTGGAGATAGTTTAGCAAAAACGTTACTTTCTTTTACAGCAATTGAAAGTAATGTATCATCAAGTTCATCTATATCAGAACCAAGTAGTAAGTTTTCTACATCTATACCTACTTGTTTACAAATGCATCTAGTTACAGAATCGTTATCTCCTGTTAACACTTTTACAGATACACCGTAATCATTAAGAGCCTTTATAGCTTGACTAGTACTTTCTTTTGGTGGATCTAAAAATGCAAGATATCCCATAAGAACCATATCTGCTTCATCCTTTATAGAAAAAGCATCAACTTCAGAAGGATTAGTCTTTTGAGCAACAGCGATAACTCTCATGCCTTGAGAATTAAGTTTTTCAACTGTTTGAAGAATTTCTTCTTTTATCATAGAAGTAAGTTTTTCAACTTTACCGTTATATTCTACAAAGGTTGATATATTAAGCATTTCCTCAACAGCGCCTTTAGTAATAAGTTGAGTTTTGTTATTTTTATCTTTAATAACTACGCTCATTCTACGACGGTTAAAGTCAAATGGAATTTCATCAACTTTAGTGTATGCTTGTTCTAAACTATGGTAAGGCTCACATTTACCATGTTCTAATATTGCAATATCCATTAGATTTTTAAGACCAGTTTGATAAAAACTATTTAAAAATCCATGACGAAGAACTCTTTCATCTTCTTTACCTTGAATATTAAGATGATATTCTAAAACAACTTTATCTTGAGTTAAAGTTCCTGTTTTATCTGTACAAAGTACATCCATAGCACCAAAATTTTGCATTGAGTTTAAGTTTTTAACTACAGTTTTTTGCTTAGACATCTTTAATGCACCTTTGGCAAGATTAGTAGTTACTATCATTGGTAACATTTCAGGGGTTAAGCCTACTGCTATGGATAAAGCAAATAATAGAGCTTGAATCCAATCACCTTTTGTGAAACCATTAATAAATAATACAAAAGGTACCATAAACATCATAAAGCGAATAAGAAGCCATGAAACAGAATTTACCCCTTTTTCAAAGGAAGTTACTGTATGAGTACTTGTTATTGTTTTTGCCATTGAGCCAAAATAAGTTTGGTCACCGGTTGTAATAACTACGCATATTGCAGAGCCACTTATTACGTTACTACCCATAAAGCCAAGATTATCATATTCAAGTGGGCTAGAAGTTGTAATAAACTCTTTTGTTTCACCATATTTTTCAAAAGGTTCACTTTCACCAGTAAGTGCAGATTGACTTACAAATAAATCTTTTGCATGAAGTATTCTAACGTCAGCTGGAATCATATCACCAGCAGCAAGATAAACAATATCACCAGGAACTATTTCAGATAGTGGAATTTCTATTTTCCCAAAACCTTCACGTTCAACAGCAGTAGTTGTTTTAATTAATGCATTAAGTTTTTCAGCAGCATTACTAGAACGTGTTTCTTGTACAAAACGTAGTAAACCGCTTATAGTTACCATAGTTAAAACTATAATTACAGATGTAAAGCTTCTTTCTTCTTTAGATACTAAAATTATATCTGTAAAGGCAGAAATACAAGCTAAAGCAATTAAAACTATAGTAAAAGGATTTATAAATGCTTCAAATATTTTTTTAAATACAGAAGCTTGCTTTTCGTGTGAAATTTCATTATTTCCATATTTATCTCTTAAATTTTCAATTTGTGATTCCTTTAAACCCTTAAGTGAAGTTCTAAATTCATTAAGTAGCGTGCTATTATCCATTGTAGCGGCCTTTAAAAGAATATTATTAACAGTTTCTCTTTGAGATAAATTTGTTTTTAAGTTTTTTTTGTTCATGTTCATTACCTCCTAAATTAAATAATTGATATTTTGGAAATCTAGAATATTAGGAAGCAAGACATAGAACATAGGACACAAGTAAAATGCCTATTTTAAGATATTAAGTTTTAAATTTCATTTAAAGGCAGAAGAATAGACAAAGGCTTAAAGTAAGTCTTTTTATATCTACTCTTCTTTATACTATGCCCACAAGGCTCTATGCATTGCCTACTCCCTTCGTCCATTCATTTCCACCTCCTATTTCAAAAAATTTGACAAATAAAAAATCCTTGCCAAAGCATAAACAATGACAAGGAATATATCCTAAATAAACTACAAGTACGAATTAAAAACACGTAAATGCCACCGTTCAAGCTTTAGCATCATAGGGCGATGAAATTGCATTAGTCTATGCCTTGTTTTCCGACATAGACTGCTAACCTTCTCATAGTGTCTCCACTACTCCGCGGCAGCAACCCGTATCCCTATGGTAGCCTCACCTACCGAGAATATTAATTTTTTATTATCTTTATAATACATTATGATAAAGAGTTTGTAAAGTTGCAAATATTATTAAATTTTAAGAAATATAATTTATATTGGAATATAGATTATTAAATAATAAGGTGTATAATTGACAATAATTATAATAAAATTTAAAATAGTATAAAGAACGTTTGTTCGAGATTAAATTATAAAGGTTAGGAAAAAATATATTTATAAATTGAAAAGGGGCAAAATATTATGAAGGATAAAATAATTATAAAAGGTGCAAAGGTACATAATTTAAAAAATGTTTCTTTAGAAATACCTAGGGATAAATTAGTAGTATTTACAGGGTTATCGGGTTCAGGTAAATCTTCTTTAGCATTTGATACGCTTTATGCAGAAGGACAAAGAAGGTATGTAGAATCTCTTTCTTCTTATGCAAGACAATTTTTAGGACAGATGGATAAGCCAGATGTTGAATACATAGAAGGATTATCACCAGCTATTTCAATAGATCAAAAAACAACAAGTAAAAATCCACGTTCAACAGTTGGTACAGTAACGGAAATATACGATTACCTTAGATTATTATATGCAAGGGTTGGAACACCATATTGCCCAAAGTGTAAGATTAAAATTGATAAACAATCTGTGGATCAAATTGTGGATGGAGTAATGGCTCTTGGGGATAAAAGTAAAATACAAATTTTAGCGCCAGTGATTAGAGGGAAAAAGGGAACTCATGAAAAAGTACTGGATAATATAAAAAAGAATGGATTTATAAGAGCAAGAATTGATGGAAGCCTTTATGACTTAACAGAAGAAGAGGTAACTTTAGATAAAAATATAAAACATAATATAGACGCAGTTGTAGATAGAATTGTTATAAAAGAAGGTATTGAAGGAAGACTATCTGATTCTATAGAAACGGCCCTTAAGTTAGCAGACGGATTAGTTGTAATTAATGTTATAGGCGGAGAAGATATTTTATTTAGTGAAAAATTTGCATGTCCAGAATGTGGCATGAGTATAGATGAACTTGCACCAAGATTATTTTCTTTTAATTCACCCTTTGGGAAATGTGATTACTGCGATGGTTTAGGAAGTTTAATTGAGCTTGATGAAAATCTAGTTATACCTAACAAAGAATTAAGTATAATGGATGGTGCAATAGCTACTTGGGGAGAAGGAAGATTAAAAGAAGATTCTTGGACATTAGCTATTTTAAAAGGATTAAGTGAAGCATATGGATTAGATTTAAATAAACCAGTAAAAGATCTTACTAAAAAAGAGTTAGATTTAGTTTTATACGGAACTAATGGTAAAAAGTTAAAAGTAATTTATACAAAAGAAGGTATGACAGCAGAATATGCATATGCTTATGAAGGTGAAATTAATGCCTTAAAAAGAAGATATAGAGAAACTAATTCAGACCTTATAAAAGGTGAAATAGAACAGTATATGAGTAATAATCATTGTCCAAAGTGTAAAGGGGCAAGGTTAAGAAAGGAAGCTCTAGCAGTAAAAGTTGGAGAAAAAAATATTTATGAGTTCACAACTTTGCCTATTAGAGAAGAACTTCAATATTTAGAGTCTTTAGTGTTTTCAGAGAAGGATAAAATAATAAGTGATCAAATAGTTAAAGAAATAAAAAGTAGATTAAATTTTTTAATTGATGTAGGACTTGATTATTTAAATCTTTCAAGAACGTCAGGAACACTATCTGGTGGAGAGTCACAGAGAATAAGACTTGCTACACAAATTGGTTCAGCTCTTATGGGAGTTCTATATATTTTAGATGAACCTAGTATTGGATTGCATCAAAGAGATAATGATAGGCTTATTAAAACGTTAAAAAATTTAAGGGATGTTGGAAATACAGTAATTGTTGTTGAACATGATGAAGATACAATAAGAGAAGCAGATTTTATTGTAGACATAGGACCAGGAGCTGGTGAACATGGTGGAGAAATCATAGCAGCAGGACCTATAGATGAAATTAAAAATTGTAAAAAATCAATAACTGGTCAATATCTAATAGGAGAGAAAGAAATTACAATACCAAAAGAAAGAAGAAAAGGAAATGGACAAAAGATAACCGTACAAGGTGCAAAGGAAAATAATCTTAAAAACGTAAATATTTCAATACCTCTTGGAACATTAACAATGGTTACAGGAGTTTCTGGTTCAGGAAAAAGTACGTTAGTAAATGAAATATTATATAAAGGTCTTAATAGAATTATAAATAAAAGCAAAAATCCAGTAGGTGCTCATAAAGCAATTATGGGATATGAAAATATAGATAAGATAATAGATATAGATCAAAGTCCAATAGGAAGAACGCCAAGATCAAATCCAGCTACTTATACTGGTACATTCGATATTATAAGAGAACTTTTTTCAACAACTCCTGAAGCAAAGATGAGGGGATATAAACCAGGAAGATTTAGCTTTAATGTAAAGGGCGGAAGATGTGAGGCATGTTCTGGAGATGGAATTATAAAAATAGAAATGCAATTTTTATCTGATGTATATGTACCTTGTGATGTATGTAATGGAAAGAGATATAATAGAGAAACTCTAGAAGTTAAGTATAAGGGAAAATCAATAGATGATGTATTGAACATGACTGTAGAAGAGGCATTAAAATTCTTTGAAAATATACCGAGAATAAAAAATAAGCTTGAAACACTTAATGATGTAGGTCTTGGTTATATTAGACTTGGTCAACCATCAACTCAACTATCAGGTGGAGAAGCTCAAAGAATAAAATTAGCATTTGAACTTTCTAAGAGAAGTACGGGAAAAACATTATATATTTTAGATGAACCAACAACAGGACTTCATATAGATGATGTAAATAGGCTAATAGAAATTTTACAAAGATTAGTTGATGCTGGAAATACTGTTGTAGTTATAGAACATAGCTTAGACATGATAAAATGTGCTGATTATATTATTGATCTTGGACCAGAAGGTGGAGATAAAGGTGGTACATTAGTTGGAGCTGGAACACCGGAGAAAATATGTGAAATAAAGGAGTCTTATACAGGGAAATATCTTAAAAAGATGTTAAGATAGCCATAATATACTTGTTATTTTTATCTATAAGTTTTAATATATAATGGTAATAATACTAATTATAGGGGTGAAGAAATGAGTTTTTCAAAGCTAATGACTATAGTTTTTGGTGTGGCTTTTATGATTGTACTATATGTTATAATTTATTACGCACTAAAAATAATGTACAAGGATGTTAAAGGTGGCGGAAGAAAAAAACAATCCGCAACAAAGAAAAATTATGGGATAGAAGTAATTAAAGCAGGAGAAAACTCAAATATCCAAAATGGTACTCTATTGCTTTTAAGAGGTCCTTTAACAATTGGTAGAGGTGAAGATAATGCAGTTAGGTTAACAGATCAATATACTTCATCAAACCATGCGAAGCTTTTAATAAAAAACAATGAGATAATTATTCAAGATTTAAATAGTACAAATGGCGTTTATGTTAATGATGAAAAAATAGAAGAACAAGCCAAGCTAAGACCTAATGATAAAATAAGAATAGGTAGTGCTGTGTTTAAAGTGATAAGATCGGATAAAAAATAAGGGGCGTGTAATATGAGTACATTAAAGTTAGAAAAAAGAGTTTTAAAGCTAATTTATTTATTATGTATGCTTTTATTTACTAACTTATCTTTATTACAAAAGCCATTTGATAAAAAGGCACTGGCTATGGGAGTAGTCCTATGTTTTATCATAGGACTTTCTCATTATGTAGTAAGAAGATTTTATCCTGATGGGGATAAATTTATGTTGGTATTTTCTAGTATATTAGCTGTAGTAGGAGTAGCTATGCTATATAGAATAAAACCAGAATTAGCTATTAAGCAATTAGTTTGGATAGTAATAGGTATGGCGGCATATATAGCAATCGTAGTATTGTTACCAGATTTAAAAAGTTTTGCAAAGTATAAACGATTATATATGATAACAACAATAGTTTGCATGCCGTTGGCACTTATATATGGATTAGCTACAGGGATACAAGTAAATGGAGCTATGAACTGGATATATATAGGTTCTTTTGGATTTCAACCATCAGAATTTGGTAAAATAGCATTGGTTTTATACTTAGCAGCAGCATTGATGAATTATGAAAGTAAAAATAATTTAAAAGAAGACTTTAAGCAACTGATTGAACCAGCTTTAGTGGCTATGTTTTCATTAGCCTGTATGGTTCTACAAACAGATTTAGGATCTGTATTGATATTCTTTGGTATATCAGTAACGATGTTATACATAGCTACTTCTAAGAAAAAGTATGTTTTTACATGTCTTGGATTATCTTCTATAGGAGCAGTTGGAGCATATGGTATGTTCTCTCATGTTAAAAGAAGAGTTATGATATGGAGAGATCCGTGGAAATATGCAAATGATGAAGGACATCAAATAGTTCAAGGTCTTTATGCTATAGCTTCAGGTGGATTGCTTGGAGTTGGACTTGGAAATGGATATCCACAATTTATATTTGCAAGTGAAAGTGACTTTATATTTGCTGTTATAGTTGAAGAACTTGGAATGATATTTTCTGTAGGAATTATGATTATATATTTCTTATTGTTTTATAGAGGTATAAGAGCAGCTTTTGTTACAAATGAAAAGTTTAGTCAACTAGCAGCAGTAGGGTTTAGTACAATGATAGCATGTCAAACATTAGTTATAATAGGTGGAATATTTACAGTAATACCTCTTACAGGTATAACACTTCCTCTTATAAGCTATGGTGGTAGTTCAATGCTAACAATGTTCTTTACATTAGGAATACTACAAAAAATTTCAGAGGAGGCATAATATATGAATGATTTAGCAAAGAGTGTAAGAAATGTTATGGCTATATTCCTTTTTTGCTTTGTAGCTTTAATATCATATATAGCCTACTTTCAAGTGTTCAAGGGACCTGGAATCGCAGAAGATTCTGGAAATATTAGACTTTGGGCAAAAAGAAATGAAGTATTAAGAGGTACAATATATGATAGAAATGGTAACGCTCTTACAAAAAGTGCAAGAGTAGATACCTTAACTCAAAATAGAGAATATGTTTATGGTGATCTTTATGTTCATGCATTAGGTTATGTTGATGAAAGATTTGGATTAACAGGGTTAGAAGATGCTTTTGATTCTGAACTTTCTAACTACAATAGCTTTTCAACTAGTTTAAAAAATTTCTTTAAGGATTTTAACTTAAAAAAGGCTTTAGCAAGTAGAGATGAAAAAAATCAAAAGGTTGGTAATGGTGTTGTAACCACACTAGATTACAATCTTCAAAAGGTAGCATATGATGCATTAGGAGATAGAAAGGGTTCAGTTGTAGCTTTAAATCCTAAAACGGGAGAAATATTAGCAATGGTATCTAAGCCAACTTATAATCCAGATAACTTAGAGCAGACTATAGCAGATGCAAATAGTGGAGTTGATAAAGAAAGCAAACTTTTAAATAGAGCTGTAAATGGAATGTATCCTCCAGGTTCGGTATTTAAGACAATAACACTTTCAAGTGCAATAGAAAATGATCCGTCAGTTGCTGGAAGAACATTTAATGATAAAGGTAAAATAGATTTTCCAGACGGGACTGCATTAAACAACTATATGCATCAAGCTCATGGACAAATTGATTTACAAATGGCATATAGAGTTTCAAGTAATGTTGTATTTGGAACACTAGCAATGGAACTTGGTAATGATAAGCTTAAAGCAACTGCAGAGAAGTTTGGGTTAAATTCAAGAATACCAGGAATAGGCGTTAATATTTCTAAAAGTGAATTTCCAACATTAAATCCATCAGAATTAGGAAATATTGCTCAAAGTGGAATAGGTCAAGGAAGTGTATTAGTAACTCCAATGCAAATGGCAATTATGGCAGCAACTGTTGCTAATGATGGAGTGTTAATGGAACCGAGGCTTGTTAATAAAGTCATTGATAAGGATGGAAATTTAGTAAAAGAGACACAAAGTAAAGTTTTAAAAGATGATGTAATCTCAAAAAATACAGCAGCTATAGTAAAGCAATATATGGGATATTTAGTATCTAATAATATCTATAGATGGCCAGCCTTTGAAGGAACAAATGCAGGTGCAAAAACAGGAACAGCAGATTATAAGTTATCAGATGGTACAGATGCAATTCCACATGGTTGGTTTATAGCAGCAGCACCATTAGATAATCCAAGGATTGCAATAGCTGTTATTGTAGAAAATGGAGAAAATGGAGCAGGTTCAGCAGCAAATATAGCATCACAAGTAGTTAGAGCAGCTGTACTTGGACAATAGATATATAAGTAAAAATGTAGGTAAACGTAACTTTTAAATAAGTGTTTACCTACATTTTTTATTTATATTTATTTAAAACATCTTTTATAAATTGTGGAAAAAATAATGTTAAATTAGCATGTTCTTTATAATCATGCTTATCATAGATACAATTATAGTTAAGGCTATTTAACTTATTAACTAAAAACTTAAGGTCAGTATCAAAGGTTTCTTCTTTATCAGAATAGTGTAAGTATATTTCATTATTATTAGATATACTATTATATAACTTATCTTCTAATAAAGTATTTAAATATTTTATTGAATCTTCATTTATATCGCCCATGATATATTTAAGGATTTCTTTGTGACCAGGCAAATTAAGATAATCACCTAAATTATATTGAGGGGCCCCAGCTATAATAGTACTATTCTTTCTATCAATACCAAAATAAAATGCGGCATAACCACCCTTACTTGATCCAATAAAAATTTCCTTGTTTATATTTAATTTAGAAGATATTAAAGAAATTAATGATGAAACATCTTCTTGGATTTTAAAGTCTTTATTCTTACCTAAATAGTATGCACCTCTATTATCAAAACCAAAATCATCTAAAATAAATAATTTATTATAATTGTAATTTTCAACAGTTCTAACATAATTATATCTAGCTTTTTGTCCAACCTTAGTACATGCTGTAAAAACAACTATAAGAATATCTGAATTTGGGTTTTCTTCTAGAAGATAATTTATATTATATTTTTCACCTTTAAAAGTCTTTTGTTTAAACTTCATGTAGTATTTTGTTTTAATTAAATCCAATAGTTTATAAAGTTTATTAACACTCATAATATTACCATCCTAATACAGTTATTTACAAAATAATTATATCATATTGTAAAATCTAAATGTATGTTGTAATAAAAAGTTATTAATTAAGAAGTGAGATATTTTAACTAGAATAAAGAAATTTATTATTATTACAAAGATATTTTATTATAAAATAATTTGACAATCAAAATAAATTAAGTATAATTAAGAAAAAATACTTTTTATATAGAGAAAGTTGACTAAGGAGGAAACTATGAGCAAAAAAAACAAGATAATAAGATGGATAGTAGCAATAATATTAATAGTATTTTTAAGTCTAACATATATAGTTGGAGGAATGGTTTATAATGGATCAGTAGGTTCATCACCGGAAGTTGACAAAGATAGTATGATAGAAGTTTATAGCAGTAGAGAGGACAAGCTATTAGATAAATTAGAAAAATATAATAGTGAGAAAACTTTTGTAAAAAGTAGTATAAATGGATATGATGTAGAAGTTTTAAATATAAAGTCAAATAAAAAAACAGAAAATGCTATTGTATTAGTACATGGAATAGAAAGTAATTATTATGAAGTTTTAAACTCTGCATTTAATTACTTAGAGAATGGATATAATGTTGTAGTATATAATCAAAGACAAACAGGACAAACTGGTGGAAAAGAATTTACTATGGGACTTTATGAAAGATTTGATTTAGATGAAGTAGTAAATTATGCTAAAAAGTATTACCCTAATGGAAAATTAGGAGTACATGGTTATTCAATGGGAGCTGCAACAGCAACAATGCACACTGAGCTAAACGAAAAAAATAAAAATGTTGATTTTTATATTTTAGATGCACCATATGATACTATGGAAAGTGCTATAAGACTAGGAATAATAAAAAAGAATATTCCTTTAATACCAGTAGGATATGCAGCATGGGCTGGTGACTTATATATCAAATTAAAATCAGGATTTTCATTCGATGATGTTAAACCATATAAGTCAGTAGAAAATATAAGCGTTCCAGTTATGCTTATTCATGGTACTGCAGATAAAACTACATCGCCAGAAGGAAGTAAACATATTTATGACACAATACCACATGATAAAAAGGAATTATGGCTAATAGATGGGTTAGGTCATTGCGTAGCAGATAATGAGATGGAGGATGAATATTTTAATAGAATTTATAATTTTATAGAAAAAAATGTAAAGTAAAAAACTTTAAAGCTGTTTTAAATTAGTAAAAGTATTTAAAAATATTTTGTCGATAAATAATAAAAAAATTTAATTCTAAAACACCTTAATTTATTTACTTCATATATTAAAAGTAGAGAATAAATTAAGGCTTATTTAATAAGCTAAAACTTTTAGGATTAAAAGGAGAAGATGACAAAATGTTTAGAGTGAAGCAGTTAGAAGTAGAGGGATGTTATCTAATTACTCCAACGGTGTCAATGGAAAGCACTTGTGATTTAATTAAAGTGTTTAATGATACACAATTTAATATATATGGATTAAGCACTGACTTTAAGGAAGAATATTATGCAATTGCAAGACCAGGTGTTATTAGAGGAATGCATTTTCAAGCACCGCCAGAAGAACATGATAAATTAATAACTTGTATAATAGGAGAAATACAAGATGTTGTTGTAGATTTAAGAAAAGAATCAAAAACCTTTGGTAAATATACAGTTATTACATTAAATGAAGATAATAGAAACTTATTATATGTTCCAAAAGGATGCGCACATGGATATTATATAAAAGGTGAAAAGGAAGCTTTAATTTTTTATAAAGTAACTAAACCATTTATTAGAGAATATAGAGGTGGAATACATTGGGATTCATTAGATATTCCTTGGGACTTTAGGGGCAGTGGAGTTGAAGTAGAGGCAGAGGATGAAACTTGGCCTAAATTTGAGAATTTTAAATCACCCTTTTAAATAAAGTTAAAATTTGAAAGTAGAGAATTGTAAATTTATAATTCTCTACTTTTCATTTTTAATAAAATGTATGTGAATAATTAATGGCTATTATTGTATTAATCCACAGATATGATAAAATCTTAAATATCAAGTGTGGATAAAATAGTAGCCAAGGTTGGTGATTAAATGTTTGATTTTGAATATCACTTAAAGAATTTACCAGAGAAACCTGGAGTATATATAATGAAAAATTCTTTAGGTGAAATTATTTATGTTGGAAAAGCTAAAATATTAAAAAATAGAGTGAAAAGTTATTTTCAAAACTCTAAAAACCATTCAGAAAAAGTTAGAGTTATGGTTAAAAATATAGCAGAGTTTGAATATATAGTTACAGATTCAGAAATGGAAGCATTAATACTAGAATGTAATCTAATAAAAAAGCATAGTCCTAAATATAATATTGCACTAAAGGATGATAAGTTTTATCCATTTATTAAAATAACTATTAATGATGATTATCCTAGAGTTTTTGTAACAAGAAGATATGCTAAGGATGGAAGTAAATATTTTGGACCATACACAAATGGGACAGCAGTATATGAAACTATTAATTTAATAAACAAAATATTTCCTTTAAGAACATGTAAGCTTTCAATAAAAGAAAATGGTGAGAAAGTTAGACCCTGTTTAAACTATCATATTAAGAAATGCTTTGGGCCTTGCGCAGGATATATATCAAAAGAGAAGTATAGAGAAATGATTACTGATATTATGGATATACTTAGTGGAAAAGATAAAACCATAATAAATCAATTAAAATTAGAGATGGAAGAAGCATCTATGAATTTAGAGTTTGAAAAAGCTGCTAAGTTTAGAGATAAAATACTTGCTATTGAAGCAATTGCAGAAAAACAAAAAATATTTAAAACTATGGAAGGTGATGAAGATTTCATAAGCATATTTCAGGATGAAAAAGATAGTTGCGTACAAGTTTTCTTTTCTAGAGATGGAAAAGTAACAGGACGAGAACACTTTATTTTTGAAAATACTGTAGATGATAAAATAGGCATAGTATTAAGTTCATTTATTACATCATTTTATGGTGGAACAGCAAAAATACCAAAAAATATCTATGTTCCTGAAATAGAGGATTTAGATTTAATAGAAGAATTTTTAACTGTAAAAAGAGGGGCTAAAGTATGGGTTAAAATTCCTCAAAAGGGACAAAAGAAAGAAATGCTTGAGATGGTTAGAAGTAATGCAAAGATAACCCTTGAACAGTTTAAAGATAAGTTTTTAAGAGAAAAGGAAATAAATAAAATATCATTAATGGAATTACAAGAAATTCTTGATTTAGATGAACCACCATTTAGAATTGAAGCTTATGATATATCTAATATACAAGGAGTAGATTCTGTTGGGACTATGATAGTTTTTGAAGAAGGAAGAGCTAAAAATAGTGATTATAGAAGATTTAGAATAAAATCTGTAAAAGGTGCCAATGATTATGATAGTATGAGAGAAATACTAGAAAGAAGATTTGAGCATGGACTTAAGGAAATCAAAGAAATACAACAAAGAAACTTAAACTTTTCATCAGGGAAATTTTCAAGCTTTCCTGATCTTATTATGATGGATGGAGGAAAAGGTCAAGTTAATGTTGCGCTAGATGTTTTAAATAAACTTAATATAAATATTCCTGTATGTGGATTAGTTAAAGATGATAAACATCAAACAAGAGGAATTATATATAACAATCAAGAGCTTATAATAAATAGAAGTTCAAATTTAATGCAAATGATAAGAAGAATTCAAGATGAGGTACATAGATTTGCTATAACTTATCATAGAACCTTAAGAGATAAAAGAACATTACATTCAATATTAGAAGATATACCAAACGTAGGTGAAAAGAGAAGAAGAAATCTTTTAATGAAATTTGGAAGTGTTGAAAATATAAAAAAGGCATCTTTTGATGAGTTATTAGAAACTCCAAGCATAGACAAAAAAGCAGCTGAGAGTATAGTTAGTTACTTCCAAAAAAAGGATTAATATATACTAATATTGTAACAAAGTGGTTACAATATTAGTATAATGATTAAATATATCATTATATGGGTTGTTTAATATAAACTTTTAATTTATACTATGTAAGGATATTACTACGTTTTATAAGGAGATAGGTATGAATCGATATAAAGCATATATAGGATTATTTAAAGAATTTTATAATGAAGATAATATAAAAGTAGATGAAGTTATGAAAAGTCATGTTCACTTTAAAGTAGGGGGACCGGCTGATATACTTCTAATTCCAGAAAATCAGGAACAGGTAATTAAGACTATAGAGATTTGCAGACAAAATAACATACCTTTTTACGTAGTTGGAAATGGCTCTAATCTTTTAGTTAGAGATGGTGGAATAAGAGGTGTCGTTATAAAACTTGGAGAAGTTAAAAATATAACAGTAAAAGGAGATAGAGTAGAGGCAGAATGCGGTGCTATGCTTAAAGATGTATCGAAAGCTGCATTAGAAAACTCTTTAACAGGTTTTGAATTTGCTTGTGGTATACCTGGAACAATAGGTGGAGCTGTATTTATGAATGCAGGTGCTTACAATGGTGAAACATCACATGTTATAGAATCTGCTATTGTTATAGATAATGATAATAATATCGTAAAGCTTTCTAAAGAAGAATTAGAATTAGGATATAGATCATCCATAGTTATGAAAAAAGGATATATAGTTTTATCAGCTACTTTTAAGCTAGAAAGTGGAGATGGAAATAGTATAAAGGAAAGAGTAGATGATTTAACACTTAAAAGAGAATCAAAGCAACCTTTAGAATATCCATCAGCAGGAAGTACATTTAAAAGACCAGAAGGATATTTTGCAGGAAAATTAATACAAGATGCTGGCTTAAAAGGCTTTAGCATAGGTGGTGCTGCTGTATCAGAGAAACATTCAGGCTTTGTTATAAATAAAGGTGGAGCAACTGCTAAAGATATAATTAATTTAATAAGTCATATACAAGAGGAAGTTGAAAAGCAGTTTGGAGTTAAACTTCATCCTGAAGTTAGAATAATTGGAGAAGAATAATTAATAGAGTATACTATTAAAGTTAATAAATATAATAAAATCTCTTAGGATTATATCCTAAGGGATTTTTTATATTTTAAAAGTTTTAATTTTATTTAGGATTCATTATATTAGTTAAAGAAGAAAATTTCTTTAAATTCTGAATTGTTAAAATAAATCCTATAATATATAATTAGAATATTAGATAAAAAAGGGGGCTATGCCAAATAGATGGCAGTATATTATGAAATATAAAATAAGAGAAGAAGTAAAAGGTTTATCAAAATATGTAGCAGGAAAACCAATAGATGAGGTTAAAAGAGAGCTTGGAATAGAAAAAGTTGTAAAACTTGCATCTAATGAAAATCCATTAGGAACTTCACCTAAGGTAATTGAAGCAATAAAGGAGCTATTAACAGAAGTTAATATGTATCCAGATTCATCATCATATGAATTTAAAAGAGATTTAAGTAAAAAGTTAAATATAAAACAAGATATGATCTTCTGTGGGGCAGGATCAGACTCTTTAATAAATGTACTTTGTACTATTGTACTTGATAAGGGTGATGAAAGTGTAATGCCGGAACTTACATTTCCAAGATATGAAAGTAATACATTACTTATGGGAGCTACACCAGTTAAAATTCCTTTGAAAAGTAATTATTTAGATTTAGAAGCTATGGTAAACGCAATAACAGATAAAACAAGGATAATATGGTTTTGTAATCCTAATAATCCTACAGGAAGCATGTTCACAGCTGAAGAATTTAATAAAATTATAGATAAAATTCCAGAAGAAGTAGTTATAGTAATGGATGAAGCATATTGTGAATATGTAACATCAGATAAATATCCAAATTCATTAGAGTTATTAAAGAAATATCCTAACCTGGTTATTTTAAGAACATTTTCTAAAGCTTATGGATTAGCATCACTAAGATTTGGATATGGTATAGCAAGACCAGATTTTGTTGATTATATGAATAGAGTTATAAATGCCTTTGATGTTAACTTATTTGCTCAAAAGGCAGCTGTGGCAGCATTAAAGGATGATGAATTCTTAAATAAAGTAAAGGCTTTTAATGCTGATGAAAGAGAATATTTAACATTGCAATTTGAAAAGATGGGACTAGAATATGTACCATCACAAGCAAATTTTATTATGATTAATGTTAAAGGTGATGATAAACCAATTCATGAATTTTTATTAAGACATGGATATATTATAAGACCTGGATATTTATTAGGAGTACCAGGATGGATAAGAGTTAGTTTAGGTACAAAGGAAAATAATAGAGAATTTTGTGAACTTTTATGGGAGGCTATGGAAGAAAGAGATAAATAATAAATATTGGTGATAATAATGTTAAAATTATTATCACCTTTTTAAGTGAAACTTATATTATATACATATAATTGAGTAGAATATGAAGTGTAAAACACTAAGCAAATTTAACAACTATATGATATAATTATTTATATAGTAGATTATAAGGGAGGTAATAGTATGAGATTTATAATAGTTACAGGTTTATCAGGAGCAGGTAAAACAGAAGCAACAAGAAGCCTTGAAGATATGGGTTACTTTTGTGTAGATAACCTTCCACCAAAATTAATACCTAAATTTGCAGAAGCATGTGTACAAAGCCAAGGGAAAATAAATAAAGTGGCTTTAGTTATAGATATAAGAGGCGGAGTATTCTTTGATGATCTATTTGAAAGTCTAAATTATTTAAAGCAGCAAGACTTTAAATATGAAATATTATTTTTAGATTCATCAGATGAAGTACTTGTCAAAAGGTTTAAGGAAAGTAGAAGAAGCCACCCACTAGCACCAGGAAGTAGAGTTATTACTGGTATAAATGAAGAAAGAAACAAATTAAGAGAAGTTAAAGATAGAGCAGATATAATAATAGATACTTCAAAATATGCCATAAGAGATTTAAGAGAAGAAATGAATAAAAACTATGGTGATGCAAAGCAACCGGAAAAGCAATTATCAGTAACAGTATTAAGCTTTGGTTTCAAATATGGAATACCAGTAGATTCAGATTTAGTATTTGACGTTAGATTTATACCAAATCCATTTTATATACCAGAGTTAAAGCCTTTTTCAGGGAGTGATGCTCCAGTAAGAGATTATGTTTTAGCACAAGAAGAAACAAAAGGATTTATTAAAAAAGTAGATGATATGCTAGACTTCTTAATTCCTAATTACAAAAAGGAAGGAAAAAGACAACTTATTATTTCAGTTGGTTGTACTGGAGGTAGACATAGATCAGTAGCTATAGCAAATGCTATTTTTGAAAATCTATTAAAAAGAAATTATAACGTATCTGTAGAGCATAGAGATATAAGAGAGGATGTACATCAAGGGGCTAAGAAACTATGAGTATTAAAGATTGGTTAAAACCTGGAGTAAGAATAAAGCGATGGTTTTTCTTTGGAATATTAGGAATACTTTTAATTGCTTTTGGATTTACAGAACTAGCTATTCGTAGAGTATATGATATTTACTATAAGTTATTTTATATTTTCTTAAATATAACAGGAATTTTTGTAATATATATATCTGTAGTTGAAAGTATGAAATCAATTATTACCCTTACGAATAAAGGATATATAAAGTTATCTATTGATAGTAGAAAAATGGAAAACTTAATATATGAAAAAAGATTATTGGTAAAGGGACCTAAAATAGTAGTTGTTGGAGGGGGAACAGGGCTTTCAACAATGCTAAGAGGATTAAAATATTATACATCAAATATTACAGCAATAGTAACAGTTGCTGATGATGGTGGTGGATCAGGAGCTTTAAGAGAAGACCTTGGAATGTTACCACCTGGAGACATAAGAAACTGTTTACTTGCCTTAGCAGATACAGAGCCTTTAATGGAAGAACTATTACAATACAGATTTATAGATGGTAGACTTAAAAATCAAAACTTTGGAAATTTATTTTTAGCAGCTATGGATGGTGTAAGTGAAAACTTTGAAGATGCTGTTCAAAAAATGAGTTCAGTTTTAGCAGTTACAGGAAAGGTATTGCCAGTAACTCTAGAAGATATGAAACTTGTAGCTGAACTAGAAAATGGTGAGAAGGTTGATGGAGAATCACAAATACCATGCGAAGTTTTAAAGAGAAATTCAAGAATTAAAAAATTAATGATAGAGCCAAGTGATGCTAAACCTTTAGAGGATGCATTAAAAGCTATAGAAGAAGCCGATGCAATAGTCCTTGGGCCAGGAAGCCTTTATACAAGTATAATACCAAATTTATTAGTAAAAGATATAGCTGAAAGTATTAAAAAAAGTGATGCTATTAAAATATATATATCAAATATAATGACACAACCAGGGGAAACTCATGGATTTAAAGTTTCAGATCATATAAAGGTATTAAAAAAGCATGCAGGAAGAGGAATTGTAGACTATGTAATTGCTAATAGAGGAGATATTCCGCAAGAAATAAAAGAAAAATATATAGAAGATAATTCAGAGCTTGTTGAATTAGATACAAAAGAACTAAAGAAATTAGGTGTTGAAGTTGTAGAAGCTACGCTAGCTAAGATAGAAAAAGGATATGTTAAACATGATTCAGAATATTTAGCTGAAGTTTTAGTTGATACTATAATGGAAAAGAAGCTTTCTTATGATAGAAAGAAAATAATAGAATATATGTATGTATCACAACGTATAAAGGAAAAAGAAGAATCGGGAAAAAATAAAAATACACAAAAAGAGAGTTAAGATATTCTTAGCTCTCTTTTGTATTAATTAATAATAAATATAGATTTAAGTGAAGTTTATAAGAATTTAATTAAATTCACACAATGTATGTACAAAATATGGATAAAATGTTAATATTATATTACTAATAGATTAGCTATCTAAAATAATTTATATTTTTGGGGATAAGGTGATAAAAAATATCATTTTATAATAAGGAGGAGATAACTATGGAAATTAAACAAAAAGAAAAAGTAGGTGCAGGGGTTATTACTATATCAGTAATACATTTAATATTTAGTGTTTTTGCTTTATTTGGATCAATTATGATTATTTTTATGAATGATGCAATGAATAATCAAATGTCTGCTTTAGGACAAGCAAAAGAAGTTACTAAATCTCAAGGAATTATATCACTTGTATTTACATTAGCCCTTATTGTTTCAGTAATTTTACTATTATGTAAAAAATCAATAGGAGTATATTTATATTTTATTACTCAAGTATTATCAATTGTATTTACTGCAATAACTGAAGGTGTATCAGTATATTCTCTATTGGGATTAGTAATGCCAGTATTAATGGCTATATTTATATTTAAAAAGAAAGCTGTTTATGGGTTTGGGAATAATATAGAAGCATAATAAAATGGAAAATAGTTATGGCCTATATTCATTTAAGAGTAATAATGGTTATTACAATTAGTGAGTATAGGTCATTTTTTCAATTAAAAGATTAGTTGAAAATTTATGGGAATATTAAATAAAAATTTATATAAAGAGGTGCTGTAGTGAATAAGAAAAAAATAAATAAAAAGTTAATTTTAATTATTTTAGGGTCTGTAATAGCTTTAGCTATAGTTGTATTTTTAGGATTAAAAATTAAAAATCAAAAAAATGAAGCTTTAAATCTTACAACTTCAACTGAAAATTTATATGAAATTACAGGAGATAGCGGAGTAAAGTTTAAAGGGACTAGTATTGTTAGCAAAGAACAAAAAATAATGATGGATAAAACATCTGGGGATATAGAAAAAGTAAATGTAACAGATAAGCAAGAAGTAGCTAAGGGAGATATACTTTTTACATATACTAATCCGGCAATAACTGAACAAGTAGATGGATTAAGTAGGCAAATAAACTCAGCTAATGAAAAAGCTCAAAGAAGCAGCGAAAAGAAGACAAGCTTTTTTAATGAAAAAGGTAGAATTGCAAGTGAAGCTTTAAAGCTTTCAAATCAAATAGCTGCAAATGAAAAAGCTTTAAGTCAAGCTAAGGATGAGGATAAGGCAAAAATACAAGAGGCTATAACTCAATTAGCAGGAAAAAAAGCAGAGTTAGATCAAAAAAGTCAAGTTCTAGATTCTAAAATAGAAGCAGAGGATGCTCAAATAGTAACATTTAAGGATTCTGCTTCAGATTTAACATCTCAAAAGGATTCTTTAAATTCAAAAGCTAAGAAAGAAGTTAAGGCTGATATTGATGGAATTGTATATATTAATCAAAAGGGATTAACAGATCCTACAGCAGAATATATGAGAGTAGTATCAAAGGAACCATTAGTTAAGGCGGATGTTTCAGAGTTTGATGTTGAAAGTTTAAAAGTTGATACAGAAGTTCAAATAAAAGTAATAAGTAATGGAGATTTAATTAAGGGAAAAATAACTTCAATAGATGAACTTCCAACAGCTTCAATGGACGGTAAGTCTATATCATATAACTTCTATATTAAACCAGAAAAAGAAATAAGAGTTGGATTTAGTGTTGAAGTAAAAATAGATAAGAGTAATATACAAATTCCGAAGGAATATGTATATGAAAATAATTCTAAACTTTATGTAGCTAAATCTAAAACAAGTGATAAGGAAAATCCATTTGAAAAAGTAGAAATTAAAGCTACACTACAAGGAGAAAACTATATATTAGATGATGGAGATATTACTTTAGGTGATAAATTAGTAAAGAATCCATCAGAAGTCCTTAAGGAGGATAATTAAATATGATAGAACTGAAGGGGATAAATAAGTATTATATCTCTGGAGAAGAAAAATTACATGCTTTAAGAGATGTAAATTTAAGAGTTGAAAAAGGTGAGTTTCTAGCGATAATGGGACCTTCAGGATCAGGAAAATCTACAATGATAAAAATATTAGGATTATTAGATAAAAGCTTTGAAGGTAGCTACTTATTAAATAATAAGAACATAAAAGATTTATCAGATGATGCTTTATCTTCATTTAGAAATGAAAAAATAGGATTTGTGTTTCAGGATTTTAATCTTATAAAAAGGCTTACTATAAAGGAAAATATAGAACTTCCAATGCTTTATAGAGGTTGCTCCTTAAGGGAAACTGGAAAAAGAGTAAAAGAGCTATTAGAAAATGTAAAGCTTGCAGATAAAATTAATAAATATCCAACGCAGTTATCAGGTGGACAACAACAAAGAATATCTATTGCAAGATCTTTAGTAAATAATCCAGATATAATAATTGCAGACGAGCCAACAGGTGCTTTAGATAGTCATACTTCAGAAGAGATTATGAAAATATTTAAGGACTTAAACAAAGAAGGAATTACAATAATCCTAATAACTCATGATATAAATGTAGCAAGAAAAGCAGATAGAATGGTTAAGATATTTGATGGAGAGCTTAAGGAGGGGGATGAGGTAATATGAGAATTAAAGTATTAATATTTTCAGCCTTAAGAAATTTAAATAGAAATAAGAATCGTTCTTTTTTAACTATGCTTGGGATTATTATAGGGATTGCAGCAGTTATTGCAATTGTTGCATTAGGAGAAGGATATAAAGCTAAAACCATTAAAGAGTTTACTGGAGAAGATGAAGGAAAAGTTGTATTACAAGCTATGTTAAGTACTGAAGGTAAGGAACAACAAATGATATCAGGAAACATATTTAATGTTGAAGATAAAAATGCTATAGTAGATTTAGATGGAGTTGAAAAGGTAGATTTTAACTATGATACTAATAGCTTTGGTGAATTTATATCAATTAATATAAGAGGAAAAGATTTTCAAGGTTTAGCTAAAAAGGTTGTAAATGGAGCAGAAGAGGATATTATTGGTAGAAAGTTAAGTAAAAGCGATAGTGATGGAAAGAAAAGAGTAGTTGTTGTTTCAGAAAGTTTATTAAATGAAAAGTTTAATAAAGTAGAAGATGTACTTGGTGGAATAGCAACTATTAAGGGACTAACTTTTGAAATTGTAGGAATAGTTAAAGCAGCGCCAGATGGTGAAGTTAAATTCTTTGATATGTCAGGTGGAATACAAATACCAGAAGGAACTTACAATAAGTATTTTGGTACAAGTAAAAACACAGCAGGTTTAACAATAACATTAAAAAAAGAAGCTGATGTAAAAAAGAGCATAAAGGATATTGAAAATAAATTAAATGATATAGGAAGTAATAGAAGTAAGGGAAAATACAAGGTTATGGATACTAGTGGAATAGTAAAGCTTATGGGTGGAGTATTAAATACTATAACACTATTTATTGCAGCAGTAGCAGGAATATCATTATTTATAGCCGGTATTGGTGTAATGAATATGATATATACATCAGTATCAGAAAGAATAGCAGAAATAGGTATTAAAAGAGCCCTAGGGGCAAAAAAAAGAGATATAAGAAGAGAATTTCTAATAGAAGGTGTTGTAATAACTTTAACAGGAGGAGTAATAGGATATATACTTGGAATTATAATTGCTAATATAATTTCAGCATTTATGAAGTTAACTATTACACCAAGTTTATATACAGCATCTATTGCAGTAGGGATTTCAATTGTTGTTGGAATAGCTTCAAGTATATTACCAGCTAAAAAGGCAGCAAATGCAAACACTATAGATATTCTTAAATAAAGCATAATATAGAAAGAGTCTTACTTAAAGGTAAGGCTCTTCTTTTGCTTATAATTTACATCTTAAAAAAAATATTTTTATGTTATAATATATTGATATAATATATACATATTTATAGCGAGGGGAAGGAAACTTTATGTCATTTTCATCAAAGGTTAAAGGAGAAATATGTAGACATTCAGAATTAACGAAAAGTGATGCTTTAGCTGAAATATCTGCAATAATGAAAGTAAGCGGAACTATATCCTTTAGCGGATTAGGTTTAGCTTTTAGAATAACAACTGAAAATCCAGCATCAGCAAGGCATATTTTTAGTTTGTTAAAAGAGCATTTTGATATACATTCAAAATTAATGGTTAAAAAAAGTAATTCTCTAAAAAAGAATAATATCTATATGGTATTAATAGAAGAGTCTATGGGTGTTAGAGATTTACTTAGAGATACAGGAATATTTAAAGAGGTTGATGGAGTTTTAACGATAGATTATAGAATAGATGAAGAAATGGTTAAAACAGATGAATTAAAAAGAGCATATATAAGAGGTGCTTTTATAGGAGGAGGAAGTATTAGTAACCCAGAAAAAACTTATCATTTAGAATTTGTAACACATAGTGAAGAGTATGCAAATGATTTATGTAAGCTAATAAATACCTTTGGATTAAATTCAAAAGTAATTCAAAGAAAAAATAGCCACATAATTTATATAAAAGAAGGTGAACAAATATCTAATCTTCTAGGAATTTTAGGCGCTCATACATCATTACTTGAACTTGAAAACATAAGAATAATGAAAGAAATGAGAAACAATGTTAACAGACTTGTTAATTGTGAAACAGCTAATTTAAGTAAGACAGTTAATGCAGCAGTAAGGCAAGTTGAGAGTATTAAACTTATTCAAAAGGAAATAGGACTTCAAAGATTACCTAAAAACTTAAGAGAGGTAGCAGAACTTAGACTTAGCTATCCAGATGAGTCACTAAAAGAATTAGGTGAAATGCTAAATCCTCCAGTAGGTAAATCAGGAATAAATCATAGACTAAGAAAAATAGAGAAAATAGCTGAAGAGGTAAGATCAGGAACTTACTAAAAAAGGGGGTGTTAGATTGGAAAAGAAATTTACTCATCTACATCTGCATACAGAATATAGTTTATTAGATAGTTCAGGAAAAGTAAAAGAAATAATAAGTAAAGCTAAAGAACTAGGTATGGATAGTATAGCTATAACAGATCATGGAGTAATGTATGGTTGCGTTGCTTTTTATAAAGAAGCAATTGCTCAAGGAATTAAACCAATACTTGGATGTGAAGTTTATGTTGCAGCAAAATCCATGGATATTAAAATTAATGATAAGGAAAATAAAACCCATCATCTAGTTCTTTTAGTTAAAAATCAAAAGGGATATGAAAATCTTATGGAAATTGTATCCCAAGCTTCTATTAGAGGATTTTATTATAAACCAAGAGTTGATCATGATTTTTTAAGAAGTCACAGTGAAGGTCTAATTGCTTTAAGTGCTTGCCTTGGAGGAGAAGTTCAAAGCTGGCATTTAAGAGACAACTATGAAAAGGCAAAAGAGACTGCATTATTATATAAAGATATATTTAATGGTGATTTCTATTTAGAAATACAAAATCATGGAATGGAAGAGCAGAAAAAAGTTATAGAGGATAATATAAGGCTAGCTAAAGAAACAGGAATTCCTCTTATAGCAACCAACGATGTTCATTACATAAATAGAAAAGATTCAGAATCACATGATGTTTTAATGTGTATTCAAACAGTTAAAACTGTAGATGATCCTAATAGAAAAAGATATCCATCAGATCAATTTTACTTAAAATCTCCAGAAGAAATGTGGGATATGTTTTCCTTTGTCCCAGAGGCACTAGAAAATACATCAAAAATAGTAGAAGAATGTAACTTTGATTACGAATTTCACGTTTCTAAGCTTCCTAAATTTCCAGTACCAGAAGGTAAAGCGCCTTATGATTATTTAAGGGAAATATGTTATTTAGGACTTATTGAAAGATATGATATTTTTAAGGATTTTCTAAATAAACCACTAAATGTGGAAGAGGTTGTGGATTATTCTAAAAAAAGTGAAGAAGCTTGTGGATATGTTGAGAGATTAGAGTATGAACTATCAGTAATAAATCAAATGGGGTATGTAGATTATTTCTTAATTACATGGGACTTTATAAAATATTCAAATGATAATGGAATTCCAACAGGTCCGGGAAGAGGATCAGCAGCAGGTTCAATAGTTGCATTTACATTAGGAATAACAAAGATAGATCCAATAAAGTACAGCTTACTATTTGAAAGATTCTTAAATCCAGAAAGAGTAAGTATGCCAGATATAGATTCTGACTTTTGCTATGAGAGACGACAAGAAGTTATTGATTATGTTGTAGAAAAGTATGGAGTAGACAATGTATCTCAAATAATAACCTTTGGAACAATGGCTCCAAGAGCTTGTATAAGAGATGTAGGAAGGGCTATGAATTATTCTTATGCAGAAGTAGATAAAATAGCTAAGATGATTCCTACAATGCTTGGAATAACAATAGATAAGGCTTTAGAATTAAATCCAGAATTAAAAGCTGCTTATAATACAGATGAAAGAGTTAAAGCGCTTATAGATGTAAGTAAAGATTTAGAGGGTTTGCCAAGACATTCATCAACTCATGCAGCAGGTGTTGTAATAGCATCAAATCCATTAGTTGAATATGTTCCACTTCAAAAAAATGATGAATCAATAGTAGCTCAATTTGATATGACTACATTAGAAGAATTAGGTCTATTAAAAATGGATTTCCTTGGCCTTAGAACTTTAACAGTTATGAGTGATGCTGTTAAAATGATAAAAGCAAATAGAGGAGTAGACATTGATTTAGATAAAATAGACTTTGAAGATAAAGAAGTATATAAAATGCTAGGAGAAGGGAAAACAGCAGGGGTATTCCAGTTAGAGTCTGCAGGTATGACATCCTTTATGAAGGAGTTAAAACCAGATTGCTTAGAAGATATAATTGCGGGAATATCACTATATAGACCGGGGCCTATGGCAGAAATTCCGAGATACGTAGAGTGTAAGAGGAATCCAGATAAAGTTAAGTATGAAACACCAGAGCTTGAAGATATACTTAATGTTACGTATGGAGTAATGGTTTATCAAGAACAAGTAATGGAAATTGTTAGAAAATTAGCGGGATATTCAATGGGAAGAAGTGACCTTGTAAGAAGAGCTATGTCTAAAAAGAAGCATAAGGTTATGGAAGAAGAACGAAAAAACTTTATTTATGGTGTTGAAGATAAAGATGGGAATATAGAGGTACCAGGATGTAAGCGTAATGGTATATCAGAAGAAGCTGCAAATAAAATTTTTGATTCTATGATGGATTTTGCTTCATATGCATTCAATAAATCACATGCAGCTGCTTATGCAGTAATAGGGTATCAGACAGCATATTTAATGCATTATTATCCTGTAGAAACAATAGCAGCTATGTTAAATTCGGTTATGGGTATAAGTGAAAAAGTAGCACACTATATAAACTTTGCAGAAAGCTTACAGATACAGGTTCTTCCCCCTGACATAAATGAAAGTTTTTCTAAATTTACTGTTAAAGGTGATAAAATTAGGTTTGGTATGGCTGCTATAAGAAATGTAGGGTTTAATGTTGTTGAAAATATAGTGTTTTCAAGAAGTAAAAAAGGTAGATATGAGACCTTAGTTGATTTTATAAATAAGGTAGATTTAGCAGCTATAAATAAAAGAGCTGTTGAAAGTTTAATTAAATCAGGTGCATTTGATGAATTTAAAGTTTTTAGATCAAAACTTTTAGCTGTTTATGAAAAACTTATGGATAGTGTATCTAATGAAAAGAAGCGAAATGTAGATGGGCAAATTAGTTTATTTTCATTTGCAGAAGAAACATTAAAAACTCCAGAAATTAAATATCCTAATATAAAAGAGTTTTCAAAGAAGAACCTTTTAGCAATGGAAAAAGAAATGACAGGATTATATCTATCAGGACATCCATTAGATGAATATGTTCAAAGTTTAAAAGTGCAAACTAGCACAAGTATAGATAAAATTTATAAATCTTATGAATTAATACAAGAAAGTTTAAGTGATGAAGCTTTAGAGGACTTAATTCGTGATGATGAAAGAGTTATACTTGGAGGAATTATAGCTGAAGTAAATCAAAAAATAACTAGAAATAATACTATGATGGCTTTTCTTAAACTAGAAGATTTAGGTGGTATTATTGAAGTTATAGTTTTCCCTAAGACATTAGATAAAGTTAGAGAAGAATTAAAATTAGATAATTTAGTTGTAATAAAGGGAAGAGTAAGTTTAAAAGAAGATGAACCTCCAAAGCTTATTTGTGAAACTATAGAACCTTTAGAAAAAATTAATACATCAAAAGTATATATAAGAGTAGAAAATATTGATGATGGTAAGGCGTTAACAAAAAATTTAAAAATGATGCCAAATGAATATAAAGGTGATACAACAGTTTATATATTTACTGCAAATGATAGAAAAAACTATAGAATGTCTAAAGATTTATGGATAGACTTAGAGACAGATGCATTAATGTATTTTAGAAAACTAGCTGGGGAAGAAAACGTAAAAGTTATAGATTAAATAAACGGGATATGTCAGAATTACTGATATATCCCGTCTATTTTAGGTAGTAAAACAAAATATTCCAATTATCAAATTTTTAAAAATATCTTTTAAGAAATCTATTACATAGTTGTAAATTCAACAAAATCTCTATTAATTTAGTAAATGAAAAATTTTACATAAACTAATTAGAGAAAAATTATTAATTTAGCTATAAATAATAGAAAATTAGGTTATAATAGAGATAATAGAGTATAAAAAACTCGATAAAAATCGTCAAAGGTCTATTATTTTAGTTGCATAAAATGCTTATAGCAAGTAAAATAATAGAGGTGGTAAAACTTTAGTAAATTAAACTTTAACAGCATAAAAATATAAAATTATTATAGTATGAAAAAATATGGATTATTTCACAAAAAGTGGGACAACCTTTGTCCCGGTGGTGTTAAGGAGGAGTCAACATGAAAAAAATAGCTATTTTAACTAGTGGTGGAGATGCTCCAGGAATGAACGCAGCTATCAGAGCCGTTGTAAGAACAGCGTTACACAATGGAATTGAAGTTATGGGAGTTCAAAGGGGTTATAGTGGATTAATTAATGGTGAATTATTCAACATGAACAGATCATCTGTATCAGATATAATTCACAGAGGTGGAACAATATTAAGAACAGCTAGATGTTTAGAGTTCAAAAAAGAAGAAGTAAGAATTAAGGCTACTAAAATATTAAAAGCTTATGGCGTAGATGCTTTAGTAGTAATTGGTGGAGATGGATCATTTACAGGTGCTAAGCTTTTATCAAAGTTAGGCATAAAGACAATTGGATTACCAGGAACAATAGATAATGATTTAACTTACACAGATTATACAATAGGATTTGATACTGCTTTAAATACAGTATTAGATGCTATCGACAAAATCAGAGATACTTCAACTTCTCATGAAAGAGTTTCAGTAATAGAAGTTATGGGAAGAGATTGTGGAGATTTAGCTTTATATGCAGGTTTAGCAGGTGGAGCTGAATATATAATTACTCCTGAAAAAGGTTATAGCAAAGAAGACCTTTGTAAAGTAATCTTAGAAGGAAAGCAAAGAGGAAAAATACATAACTTAGTTTTATTAGCTGAGGGCGTAGGTGGAGCACAAGAGTTAGCTGAATATGTTGAAGGAGTAACAGGAATAGAAACAAGAGCAACTGTTCTTGGACATATTCAAAGAGGTGGAAGCCCAAGTGCCTTTGATAGAGTTTTAGCTTCTAAAATGGGAGCAAAAGCTGTAGAAGTTCTTTTAGAAGGAAAGACTTCAAGAGTTATTGGAATTAAGAATAATGAAATTATAGATCAAGATATAGATGAAGCTTTAGCTTTAGATAGAACATTTGATGATAACTTATTTAAAGTAGCAAATGAAATATCATCATAAAATTATAATTTTAAATTTGGTTTCTCAAAATTATTGCTATAACCTTAAAGGAATAGTTTGATGTTGAGAGCCAAATACTATATTTGGGTAAATTTAATAAATAAATTTTAAGCAATAGTAATTTACAAAAACTATATTTTAAGCAATCAAAGGAGTGTTATTACATGAGAAAGACTAAGATGATCTGTACAGTAGGACCAGCTAGTGAAAGTCCAGAGATATTATCACAAATAATCGAAGCAGGAATGAATGCATCAAGACACAACTTCTCACATGGAGATCATGCAGAACATGCAGAAAGAATCAATTTAGTAAAAGAATTAGCTAAAAAGCACAATAAAGAAATAGCTATAATGTTAGATACTAAAGGACCTGAAATAAGAACAGGAAAATTTGAACCTAAAAAAGTTGAATTAACTGTAGGAACAGATTTTACAATCTATGCAGGTGGAGATGTAGTTGGTGATACAACTCAATGTTCAGTTACTTATGAAGGATTAGCAAATGATGTTAAACCAGGAAATATTATATTAATAGATGATGGTTTAGTTGGATTAGAAGTTAAATCAGTAGAAGAAAATAAAGTTCACTGTGTAGTTAAAAACACAGGATTTGTTGGAACTCACAAAGGAGTTAACGTTCCAGGAGTTTCAATAAAATTACCAGCTTTAACTGAAAAAGATATATCAGATCTTAAATTTGGATGCGAAATTGGAGTTAATCTAGTTGCTGCTTCATTTATAAGAAAAGCATCAGATGTTAACACTATAAGAGAAGTATTAAACTCAAACGGTGGAGAACACATTCAAATATTCTCAAAAATCGAAAACCAAGAAGGTGTTGATAACATAGATTCAATACTAGAAGCTTCAGATGGTATAATGGTAGCTAGAGGAGATCTAGGTGTTGAAATTCCAATGGAAAAATTACCAGCTGTTCAAAAGATGATAATTGAAAAATGTAACGCTGTAGGTAAGCCAGTTATAACTGCTACTCAAATGTTAGATTCAATGATAAGAAACCCAAGACCAACAAGAGCAGAAGTTTCAGACGTAGCTAATGCTATATATGATGGTACTGATGCAATAATGTTATCAGGAGAATCAGCAAACGGAGATTGGCCAGTAGAAGCTGTTCAAACTATGGCTAAGATAGCACAAGAAGCTGAAAAGCAATTAAACTATGAAGTTGCAATTTCAAGAGCTAAGAAGCATATTCCAGCTATAGCAGGAGTTATATCAAGAGCTGCTGCAAATGCTGCTAATGAATTAAAGGCTTCAGCTATAATTTCATCAACACAAAGTGGAGCAACTGCTAGAAGATTATCTCAATGTAGACCAGATTGTCCAATAGTTGCTGTAACTCCAGAAGAAAAAGTTGCTAAGAAATTAGCTTTATGCTTTGGAGTTTATCCAATAGTTGCTGATAGAATGGAATCAACAGATGAAATGATGGAAAGATCAGTTAAAATAGCACAAGAAAATGGATTCGTTAAAGAAGGAGAAACAGTAGTTGTTGCTGCTGGAGTTCCTGTTGATAAGATTGGTGCTACAAACTTATTAAAGATAAGCATAGTTGAATAATAACACTTAAAAAAGGAAGTATCGAAAGATACTTCTTTTTCTTTTGCAAACTATATTAATAGATAAATTGGAAGTAGCTTAATCATGATTTTAAAACTAAATTATAAATTCATTAATTTATTAAAGTTAAAGTTGATAAAAAACTACTAAATGAAAAACATTATCAATTGTAAGGCGGAAAACCTATAAAATAACCTAAAAAATGGATAAAATAGGGCTAAAATATAAAAGTTAACAAAAAGTTAACAATTATATTGATAAAAGTTAGGCTATAATGTATAGTATCAGTTGAAGATAGATATAATATAAATATGGAATTAAGTGGCAACCGATTCTGTATGTGCACCTGCGGGTGCTTTTTTTTTACCTGTAAAAATAAATGCTTTAGTTCACACATATATAATGATATGCTATAATCAAAAATACGTAATACCCAAAGAAAAGGAATAGTTGGTGAATAATTATGGTAGATAAAAATAAAGAGTACATATTAGATATAGTTTCACAAGGTTACGAGGGGGAAGGGATAGCTAAGATAGAAGGTTATCCTATATTTATTGAGGGTGCTTTAACAGGAGAGAGAGTAAGAGCATTAATAGTAAAGGTTAAAAAGAACTTTGCATATGCTAAGCTTTTAGAAATTATAGAAGCATCAAGTGAAAGAGAAGAACCAAAATGTAAGCACTATAAGAAATGTGGGGGTTGTTCTATTCAACATATGAGCTATAAAAGCCAATTAGATTTTAAATATGATAGAGTAAAAGATTGTGTACATAAAATAGGAGGATTATCTAAAGAGTTAGTTAAATATCCATTAGGAATGGATGTACCAGAAAGATATAGAAACAAAGTACAACTTCCAGTAGGATTAGTTGATGGAAAGCTAGCTATAGGATTTTATGCTCCAAGAAGCCACAATATAATAGATTTAGAAACATGTCTTATTCAAGATGAAATAGCAGATAAAGTAGCTTCTTTAACAAGAAAATGGATGGAAGAATATAAAATAGCTCCTGCAACTATAGATAGTACTTTTAACTCCAAAGGTCTTCTTAGACACATAATGATTCGTAGAGGATTTAAAACAAATGAAGTAATGGTTGTATTGGTAACATTAAAAGAAAAAATTCCATATATAAATGAATTTATAAAACTAATTACAGAAAATATAGATGGAATAAAAAGCATAGTTCAAAATATAAACCCAAAAGAAACTAATGTTATATTAGGTGAAAGATGTATAACGTTGTGGGGCGAAGCTTTTATTACAGATTATATAGGAAACTTTAAATTTAATATATCACCACTTTCATTTTTCCAAGTAAACCCTATTCAAACTGAGGTACTGTACTCCAAAGCCTTAGAATATGCAGGACTTACTGGAGATGAAACAGTTTTCGATGCATATTGTGGAACAGGAACAATTACATTATTCCTTTCACAAAAAGCAAAGAAAGTTTATGGTGTAGAAATTATAGCTCCAGCAATAGATAATGCAAATGAAAATGCAAAAGCAAACAATGTAAAAAATGCAGAATTCTTCGTTGGTAAATCAGAAGAGATAATTCCAAGTCTTATAGAAAAAGGAATAAATCCAGAAATTATAGTGGTTGATCCACCAAGAAAAGGATGCGATATAAAATTGCTAGAAGCAATAGGAAAAGCAAAGCCAAAAAGAGTTGTGTACGTATCATGTGACCCAAGTACTTTAGCTAGAGATTTAAAAATACTAGAAGAAGAAGGATTTAAAGTGGAAGAAATTCAACCAGTTGATATGTTCCCAAATACAAGTCATATAGAAAATGTAGCATTATTAACAAAATAAGTGTATCCACACAAAAAACTCACGCTAATTCCAAAAAAGTCTCACCAGTTACGAAAAAGTCGCACTAAGGTGGTCACACTTTGTGCGAAGAGGCAGTATCGCCGATGGCGAAAGCAAAGGAATAAGGATGGTAGCTGATTGAGAATTTCAAGGAGTAAGATTGAGAGTATGAAGGAGTAAATGCTCGAAATGACTAATCCTTAACACTAATAAAACCAGGTCTTCAGAAGTGGTTAGGATTGAATTGCAATTGAAATATGATTTAAACAAAGATTGAATTATAGTAGGATTAAGAGAGAGATTTCTTAGTCATTTTTTCTAAATCCATGGCTCTAAGTTTGATTAGACTTTTTTGTAACATAAGCGTCAAAAATTAAGCATCTTTTGCAATTTTATAAATAGAATTAAAATATCCTAGTAAGGCAAATATCCTTTACTAGGATTAATTTATTTCTTATCTTTAATTTTTATATTTCCGGCAATCATTTTTAACCTTTATAAGAATGTATTGAAAAACTTAAAGTTTCCAAAAATCAAGTTAAATGTGATTGTAAAAAAGACGTTGAAAAAAATAGATAATAAAGATAAAAAAATATATAGAAAAGCTGAGAATATTGAATAAAAGTATAATAATTTTAAAAAAATAAGAATAGATATGGAAGAAATGTTAAAGAATCAAAATCAAACTATTAATCATTTAAAAAAGGAAATTAAAAATATAAAGAATAGAAAGTAAATAAATATAAAATATATTTATTGGAGTTAAAGGGTAAATCTTTAGCTCTTTTTATATTCAAAATTAGTATTAATAACAAATAATTGCTAATAAAACCCAAATAATTTACAATGATTTTAATGGTAAAAATATTATTGTAGGAAGAGGAGTATATGAATGTTGCCTAAAGACATTATTGATTGCATGAAAGAATGTATATTGGCTATTTTTTGGGCCAAAAATGATATTATTGATTTTTTTAAGAATAATAATTGCACAACAAGAGAGTTACCTAAAGTTAATGAAGTTAAGGAGTTATCAAGAAGTGGAATTATAGATTTAGTATTTAGCAATTTAAAATCAAGACCAGACGATGGCATAGGACAATTTAGAAGTATATTAAAAAGCTTAGTTGAATGGGATTATTACAATCCTTATTATTTTGATGAGATAAAAAAATTAGACAAAGGCAAAGCAATAAAAAACATAAAACATCTTAAACAATTGCAAGAGATAAGAGATTTTAAGATTAAAGAAGAAAGAAAAAAAGAGAAGACTACGAAAATGCTAAATCAAAAACAGTTAATACAATGGAAGAGATAAAACATAAATTTTTAATGTTGTTTTCAGCAAGAGATGAAAATGGAATAGCTATTAATCTACAAAAGAGAGGCTATTTATTTGAAGAGTTTTTAAAAGAGTTATGTTTGGTTGAAGGAATTCAAATGAGCGAGGCGTTTAAGATAACGGGAGAACAAATAGACGGTGTAATAAAGTATGATGGAGAAAATTACATAGTGGAGGCAAAATGGACAGATAATTTAAGTGCTTCAGATTCTTTATATCAATTTGCGTATAAAGTAGATGGGAAGATGTATGGTAGAGGATTATTCATATCAGTGAATGGTTTCTCAAAAGACTCGGTAAATGCTTTGGTTATGGGGAAAAGTGTAAAAACAATATTAGTTGATGGAGGAGACATAATTAATGTAGTTGAAGGTAGATGTTCTTTAAAAAGCATGTTAGATATAAAAATTAAAGAAGCTCAAACAAGTGGGAAAATATATGTTGATGTTATAACAATGAAGGATAAGGCAAAGATATAGGAGTTTAAGATGAAAGAAATTATAAATAAATTATACTACTGGTATACAATTGAAAAGTTTTCAGAGTTTAAAGTTGAAATTAGTAAAGAATCATATTGTGAAAAGTTACCTTGGTTAAATAATGAAAAAGAAAAAAATTATGAAGTCTATTTAGGGATATATAAGAATTCAGATTTAATAGACTTTATAACTAATATATATGGAGATAAAGATGGATTGCCAGAAAAGGTTTCTGGATTTTCATGTTTATGTATTTTTAAGGTTAATCAAAAAGGAGAGTATATTGAGGAATCTATAAAAATACCAACATTACCTTATGCTATAAATGAACTTATTTCTGGATATATAAATACAACAAATAGTTCTAATGAATTTAGAAATTTTGTAGAGGGGATTGAAAGTATTGCAATTAATGAATTGAAGAGTGTTAATTATGATACATTAAGTAAAGTTTTTACTGAAATATTAAAACAGTTTAAATGGTTTGACGAAAGTTGGTTATTAGTAAGAAGAAAGTTTAAAGTAGAAGAAATTGCAATAAAAAATAATAGTGATAATGAAGAAACTGATACATATTTAAATAGCTTTTATTTAAATGATATAGAAAAATTAATAAATGAAGTGAAAGTAAATAATTATGGTAAAGCATTTAAAGATTTTGTGTTGCAATATAATGATTCTAAAAAAATAGATATAGAAAATGATATTAAACATATAGAACTTACTTTAGAGCCTAAGAATATCCCAATGGGCAAATGGCCTTCAAAGCATGGGTTAAGTTTAATGCAACAAGTAGCAGTAAACACAGCCCTAAAAGAATTGGCTGATAGTAGAGGAGTATTTTCAGTAAATGGGCCACCAGGAACAGGAAAAACGACACTATTAAGAGATATAATTAGTAATATTATAGTTAATAGAGCACGAGAATTAGCAAAATATAAAAATCCAGAAGACGCATTTCAAAAAAGTGAGTGTTGTATTAAAGTTAAGAGTAATAAAGGAGACGATATTCCATTTCATCCATACAAATTAAGTGAAAATTTAAAAGGATATGGTATAACAATAGTTTCTAATAATAATAATGCTGTTGAAAATATATCTAAAGAGTTACCAGAGATAGGAGCTATAAATGGTTTTTATAATGAGGTAGGAGCTGATTACTTTAGAGATTTTTCAAATAAGGTTTTAAATATAGAAAGCTGGGGGCTAATTTCAGCTACTTTGGGAAAGAAAACTAATTGTTCAAAATTCGTAAATGATTTTTGGTGGGGAGGATTTTATAAAATACACAAAAATGAAGATGAGAAAAATAAAGTTCAAAGTTGGGAAGCTGAGAAGAGGAGATTTTTAGATAAATATAATGAAGTAGAAAGATATATAAATCAATTAGATAAATTTAAACAAGCAATAGATGAAGAAAAAGAAGTAAATATTAATATTACTGCAACTAACAATATAATTAAAGAGGTACAAGAGGTTATTAAATCAAGTGAAGAAGATTATAAAAGGAAAGAGCAAATTAATATAAAATTAAGGGAATCAATTAATATATTAGAAGAGATAATTAAATGTCATTTAAATAAAAAACCATCATTTTTTAGTAGAATCTTAAATAGAAAGAAGTATAAGGAGTATGTTTTAGAGTTAGAAGTTCAAAATCAAGATAAAAAGAAACTATTAGTTGAAGTATTAGAGGCAAATAATAATCTAAATGATATTAAAGAGACTTTAGATAAATTTAAAGCACAAGAAACTAAATTAAATGGGGAATTAAAGAAAAATCTAATTAAGTTGGATAGTATTAATAAAACAAAAGATGAGTGGTTGGGTAAAATAGGGGAACTGTATCCAGAAAAGTATTGGCAAAAGTCAGAAGATAACCAACAAATATATTGTTTATGGATAACCGATGAGTTGAATAAAAAGAGGTGTGAATTATTTCTATTAGCGTTACAATTGCATAAAGCATTTATATTGAATGCTGAAAAGCCAATAAAGAATAATATGGGATTAATGATGAATTATCTTTCAGGAGCTGAAATACAAGGGGATTATTTAAGCTATATGAGTGAGTTGTGGAATACTTTATATTTGGTAGTTCCAGTAATATCAAGTCCATTTGCGTCTATATCAAGAATGTATAAACATTTAGGAAGAGAAGAAATAGGATGGTTGCTTATAGATGAGGCAGGTCAAGCATTACCACAAACTGCACTTGGGGCTATTTGGCGTTCAAAAAGAGTTGTTGTTGTTGGAGACCCATTACAAGTAGAACCAGTATCAACAGTACCATTATCATTGATAGAAGTAATAGGTAAGGCTTGGAATGTAGAAGATGTAGTGTCAAAAACTTTATCAGTACAAGGAATGGCTGATAAGATAAATAAATATGGTACAAATCGTGAAGAGTTATGGGTAGGATGTCCTTTAAGAGTTCATAGAAGATGTGAAAATCCTATGTTTAATATAAGCAATAAGATAGCTTATGAAAATAAAATGATATATGGAACGTTAAGTAAAGATAAAGAGTTACCTATTGAGAAAAGCATGTGGATTGATTGTAAGGGAATTAGTAGTGGAGGTAAGTCACATTATGTGCCAGAGCAAGGAGAAATTATATATGAAAAGATAAAAGAGTGCATTGTGGATAATACACTTCCAAATTTATATGTGATTTCACCATTTAAGACAGTAGTTACTGGACTTAAAGATAAAATTAAAAAACTTGAAAGTGAGTTTGACTTTATAGATAGTAAATCATTGAAAGAATGGATGGATAAATCAATAGGTACAGTTCACACGTTTCAAGGAAAAGAAGCAGATATAGTAATCATTTGTTTAGGTGTAGATAAAGAACATGAGGGGGCTGTAAATTGGGCTTCTAAATCACCTAATATATTAAATGTAGCAGTTACAAGAGCTAAAAAAAGAATTGTGATTGTTGGAGATAAAGAGTTGTGGGGAAATAAACTATATTTTAAAGAAGCTCTTGATATGCTTAAATAGAAGCAGTAATTAATAAATAGTTAAAAATATATTAAATAGTGGTTAATTGATACTTAAATTGAAGGGTATTTTAATTTTTAGTTTTGAGGTGGATATATGGAAATACATGATATAGAAAAGCCATTGGGACCAAAGGATAGTAGATTAATTTTTAATACGGATATACCTCCAAGCAGTAGATTAAGTATAATGTCTGATACGGAATTTGAAGAAATGGTTTTAGAATGGGCATATTCATATTTGCAAGGACAATACGTAACGGTAAAAAGATTAGGGGGAGCAGGAGATAAAGGGAGAGATATAATAGGATATTATGAAAATGATGAGATTGACATATACCAATGTAAACATTATAAATCTCAATTAGCTCCAAGTGAGTATTGGATAGAGTTTGGAAAGCTATGTTATTATACTTACAAAGGAGAATATAATGTTCCTAAAAATTATTATATAGTAACAAGTCAAGGAATTGGACCAGCTTTGTCAAGTTTAGTTGATAATCCAGCTAAAATCAATAAGAGGCTTATTCAAAATTGGGATAATTATTGTAAGAATAAAATTACTAAAGAAAAACCAATAGGACTTGATAATAGTTTTAAAGAATATATAGAAAATTTTAATTTTAAAATGGTTAAGGAATTAGCACCTATACGATTAATTGATGAATATAGTAAAACTAAATGGTTTAAATATAGATTTGGAGGGGGAATGCCCAAAAGGCCTAAATTTATAAGACCAGCAGATGAAATTGATAGCACCGAAAAGGACATGCCTTATATAAAACAACTTATAGAAGTTTATAAGGAAAAGACAAAAGATGTTGTTAAGGACATAAATACTTTAGATTGTAATAAATATATAAAAGAACATTTTAATAGACAAAGAATAGTATTTCATTCTGCTCAGGCTTTAAAAAGATTTACGAGAGATGAGTTAATAGATGAAGAACCTTATGAAGAAATAAAGGAACAGCTATATCAGAGTGTAGTAGATAAATCTTTAGAATTATATGAAAGTTCATTTAAAAGATTAACTGATACCTTGGATTTGGCTAAAATAATTCCTTTAGAAGTACGTCCTCTTGGATTAATTCAACCTATGGACAAGTGTGGGGTTTGCCATGAATTAGTAAATGATAGAAAGTTGGAGTGGGTGGAGATAGATGAAAACTAATTATTTATATAATAATATTTATGAAACATCAATAAAGATATTGGTACTTGTAAATTGTTTTGAAAGAGAATTAGAACTTCAAGAACTAATATATTATGATTATCTATCAGTACATTTAGGGGATATAGATTCCAATGAGGTGGTCTTACGTCAATATCTTGGACACAAAAAGTCAAACTTTTTTATGCTACACTTCTAGCTAATAATTCACATTGATTTGGAGTCATGTAATTAATAGAAGAGTGTAGCCTTTTTCTGTTATACCAGCCTTCAATATATTTAAATATAGCTATATTGGCTTCTTCGAAGGTACTGTATGTATTTCTATAGATTTCTTCCTTCTTTATTGAAGAATGAAAAGATTCTATACAAGCATTATCATATGGACAACCTTTTTTACTAAATGATTGTATAATATTAAACTGTATACATAGCTCTTTTAAATCATTACTAGTATATTGAGAGCCTAAATCTGTATGAAATATTAAATTTTTATTTTTATCTGGATTTTGGTTGTAGTAGGCATTTTTTAAAGCTTTAATAACTAAATCATTAGTCATTCCTTTACCGAAGGCGTAGCCAATTATTTTTTTTGAATGTAAATCAAGAACTGAAGCTAAATAGCACCAACCATCTTTGATAGTATGAATATATGTAATATCGCCAACCCATTTTTCATTAATAGAAGTAGTTGCAAAATCTCTATTTAAAACGTTTTCCAAATCTTCTGCTACTTTCTTATTTTAATAAGGCTTATATTTTTTTACAGTTATTGCACAAAGACCAAGTTCAGTCATTTTTCTTTGAACTCTCTTTATTGACACATTAAAGCCTTCTGTACCAAGTATATGATGAATCCTAGGAGCACCATATATCTCTTTGTTAGCTTTATATATCCTTGTAATCGCTGCTTTTAATGCATCATTTTCTATTGCTCTTGAAGATTTAATTTTATCAAAAGATTTATAATATGTACTTCTGGCTACGCCTAGAACGGTACACATAGTCTTAATATCATGATTATTTTTATTATTATCTATAAATAGTATTACTTGATTTAATTTCTTGTTGTAAATATGGCCATAGCTTTTTTTAATATTTCATTTTCCTCTTTAATCCTTGCCATTTCCTTTTTTAAAGCCTTTACTTCTTTAAGTGTCATAGATTCATTTTCATCTATTTTAACTTCTTTTACATCTTTAACCCAGCCGTTGATTGTTGATTTTGCAATGCCATATTCGCTACTTAGCTCTGCTAAGCTCATTCCTGATTTAAATAAATCTACTATCATATTTTTATATTCTTGATCATACCTTTTGCCACTTCCCATAATTGACACATCCTTTCTTAACTAAATATAATTTTACTTAGTTTGACTTAATGTGTCCACTACTTTATACTAACACCAGAATGCTATGGCAGAGAATGCGGAAAGAGAAGGCTTGAAACAGCGAATTGCCGAGATGCAGGAGTTCCTTGCAGAGCAGATGGAGCAGATAGAAAAATACGATGAATCCCTTGTGAGACGAATGGTTGAAAAGGTAACGGTTTATGAGGAAAAGTTCTCGGTGGAATTCAAGTCAGGCACAAGCGTTGGCGTGGAAAGATAAAAGAAAAGCTTATAGAAGTTAGCACCTTGCAGAAATGCAGGGTATTTTCTTTGGTTACTTCAATTAGTATATGAGTATAGACAAAGACACTAATTGAAAGTATAATGAAATATATGGAAATATAAGTAAATGGAGGTTAAATCATGAGTAAAAATATATATTTTTCAGTTGATACAGATGTATATGAGAAGTTTAATATAGCACTTAATCTAACTGGTGAAACCTCTGATGAGGCTGCAGAGACCTGCCTCCGTTGGTACATCGCACAAGCTTTTGGTAATGCATCAAAAGAATATACACCAAAGACAGGTAAGCTAATAGATAATACAGATAAAGATTTTTATGGAAAAGCTACGCAGCGTATTCCTATGTGGGCATTAAAACCCAATCAGTATAACCACAAAATTATCAAAGCATATTTTATGGCTATAGATATAGAAGGAGAAGCAACTCTTCTTATGATGGAGCGTTTGTGTAGTGATAAAGAACGCCCGGATTTATTTGTTCCTACTTTCAGGAATAACTATTCGCAGATGAAATTAGACGGACCAAAATCACACGGTAAGGTTTTTGAAGATGATGGAGAGCGAGTATGGGTTTGGGATGAAGTTGAGGAAATTCTTATGAAATATAAGTCTAGTTTCTATGTTGAGGAGGAATAAACGTGAGCTTTTTAATTGATGATAGCATTACAATTTATGAGGCACTTGAGCATATTAAAAACGGAAAATATGTTATACCTGCATTTCAAAGACAATATGTATGGAGTATGGAACAGATCGAAAAGCTGTGGGATTCCATCCTTCTAGATTATCCTATCGCAACTTTCCTATTTTGGCACGTTGATGATGATAATGTTAGTTGGGATACATATTTCTGTAATTTTCTATCAGAGGTTACCTTTGATAGCAGAAAGCAAGCGGATAGTGTAAATTATGAATTAAGCAATATTAATGTAAAAACAACAGATACCGCGGTATTGGATGGTCAACAGAGATTAACTTCATTGTTTTTATCGCTTTTTGGTCGTGCTTTCATACGACAAAAACACGCCAGAAAGAAAGTAACAGGTGGAACTATTGTAAAGCTGTTGATTGAACTAAACAAAAACAAGCTAACTGTTGACGAAGAAGAATATAACAGTAAAAAGTTTGATATTAAGTTTACTGAAAAGGTAGGGAAACTGAGTCCTACCCAATTTGAAATTAAAGAAATCTTAAGTGAAAAGTTCCAAGATGAAACAACAAGAGAACAGGCTATAGAGTCAGCTATTTCTAATGTTCCATCAGATAGCAAAGAGTATGCACGGGGCATATTGAATAAGTTGTATAATAAAATTTTTGTGGAAAAGCTGATACGATATACAGAAATTCAGGACATGAAACAGGATGATGCCTTGGAAATGTTTGTCCGTTTTAATAGCGGTGGAAAGGCTCTGAAAAAGCACGAAATAACCATGTCTATTCTTGAGGCTTATTGGCCTAACGCAAAGACGGAATTTGGTAAACTCCTTGTGGATTCGTATGAAGGATTTGGCTCTGATTTCATCATTCGTTCTGCTCTTATGCTATATGGTGATGTTGTAAAATCAAACATAAATAAACAAATAGCAGAAGACTTAAAAAACAATTGGCAAGATTTCAAGAAAGCTCTTAAAAATCTTGAGACTATTTTAAAGGATATGAAGATAGAAGTCAGCCGTTTTTCAAGTAGCTGGAACGTACTTCTACCTATTATATATTTCATTTATTACAATCCAGAGTATATAAACAATGTTGAAGGTATACGAGCATATTTTACTAGAGCTGTATTGTTTAATTATTTCCAATCTGGTACAACAAGTAAGTTGCAGCAAATGAAAAGTAATATCAACGATAATGAGTATGAAATAACTGTTGATATGCTTGAGCAAATGAATGACCTTAGAGTTACCGATGGAAAAATTGATGATATTATCAATTCTGAAAAAGGTAGCCGTGTTGCAGGTGAGGCTCTGTATTTCTTAGGGGCTGATTGGATGAATAAGAATTTCAAATATGAACAATACCATTTGCATCCGTATGACCGATTTGACAACACCAAACCTATATCTGTTTCTATGGATGATTGGCGTAGATGGAGAGGCAACAGAAATAGATTGCCGAACCTTCAACTGCTTGAGGGAAGAAGTAATGGAAGTAAAAATGCTATGCGTCTTGTCGATTATTATAATGATATGAATGATGAGCAAAAAACTGAATTTCGCAGAGAAGCAATTATTCCAGAGGGAGTTTCTCTTGAATTAGAGAATTTTGAAGAGTTCTACGAAAAGAGAAAAGTGCTGCTAACAGCTAAAATACGTCAGTTGCTTGGGTAAAATTTGATACGATTAATATTTAATGAGCAAAGGAGATTTGATATGTTTTACGAACCTAAGACATTAATTATCGTGTATAAGGATGAGATGCTTGCTAACCAGATGAAGAAATTAATTGAAACTAAGGATGGTTCAGAAGATTCAGTGACAGGAACAACAGATAACAACATCAATGTTGTTGCTTGGACAGAAAAAGTGTGGCTTGGAAATAAAAAAGCCGGAAATATTAACTCAAAAGTCCTCTTTTTAGGTGATATTAAGGGTGTTGACAAATTGATTCCTGTTATTGATGTGAAATTCTATAAGCACGGCATCCGTTATGGATGGGCAGGAAATCAGGCAGTGATATATGTTACTCCGAATGAGATAAAATCCATTGAGAGTTATTGTGAATTTCACAAGGAACTGGAAACACTCCCTGCTCCTAAAGCAGTTAAAGATGCAATAAAGCCTAAAATTGCTCCAATGAAAGAATCTGTGTCTGAGGAAGAAGTTCAACCAGAAGTACAAGAAAAAACAGGCTTTTTTGCAAAAGGAAAGAGTGTTGTAAAAAAAGTAAGCAATACAATCGGAGATGCATTTGCGGAAGTTAGTGAAAAGGCACTTGTTTTCTCTGAAGAAAATTTCAAGAATAAAAAAGCAATGGAACGTCAAATGCTTTTCTTTGGAGTAATCAGTTTATATAATGATGGACTTAAGAAGTTCATGAATTCATAAAGGAGATGGGTATGCAGAAAAAAACTGAAATGCAACAAGGCTGGGAGTTTGCTGCAAAAGTAGTTGGTGCAGATGTGGCAGCTCACGTTGGTCTTGACTATGTATCACAAGTAGCCGAGGCTATTGAACAGTTAGAAAAAAATATAAATAATCATCCGTACCGTGGACAGGATGTTGCTCATTTTAAGGGGTATGTTCTGGAAGAATACGCAGCAGGAACTTTCAATATAAATGCAGTAGCTGCGGGGTCATTAGATAAAGCACAGGTTTTGCATAGTAATGAGTTAGGGTCAGTTGATATTAAACTTCAAGCAGATGGGTATACTCAAGACTATAGTGCTAAGGCTTATCGCTCACCACAAGAGAGCGGTCTTGCACAGGCAAAGTTAGCTGCTGATACGAGAGAACCTCTTTATGGTGGTCAAGAAAGACTTGTACCAACGGACCATTTGGAAGGGGCTAAACAGGATGTTCATAAGAGAGCGTTGCGTAATCAAGAAATCCGTCCGGATGTTGTTACGGCCAATAGAGATACAGAAAAACATCTAACGGATAGAATTTCCAACAAAGAAGAGATTGAATCAAATCCTGTTACTCAAAAAGAATTAGAGGACATGGCTCGCTATGGGCATGAGCAGAATTTTAATGCCGAAGAACAAGGTGTAACACTTGCTAATGTTATAAAAAATGAACATTTACTGAAACAGTCATTAGAGGCTGGCTGCACGGCTGCCGCAATAACTGTTGCCATGCAACTTGCTCCAGAATTATATAAAGCCATTGATTATCTCATAAAGCACGGAGAAATCAATATAAACCATGTCAAGCAAATGGGCTCAAAGGCAATTACTGCCAGTGCAGAAGGTTTTTTGAGAGGGTCAGTTTCCTGTTCCCTATATATTATTTGTAAAGAAGGTTTGTTGGGGGAGGCACTTAGAACAGTAGACCCAAGTCTGCTTGGTTCTGTTGTGGCAATTGTGATGGAAACAGTCAAAAACAGTATATTGGTGGCGGCTGGTAAAATGACAGCCAAGCAAATGGGAGAAGCCTTTGTTGATGGTGTTGTAATTTCAAGTGGCTATCTGATTGGTGTGAAAATTGGTGGTGCTATCGGTCAAGCGTTAGGTTTCCAATTACCTGTCTTTGGTTATTTAATAGGAAGTTTAGTTGGATGTGCTTTTGCTACTGTATATAATATCGGCAAGAAAAAACTTATCTCATTTTGTGTTGATACAGGTTTCACCTGTTTTGGACTGGTAGAACAAAACTATGAACTCCCAGATGAAGTGCTTAAAGAAATCGGTATTGATACCATAAAGATAGACAGAACTAATGTGAATACCACAGAAATAAAAAAAACATTGCCGAGTGATATAGTAAATCGCACATCATACGAAACGGTTAATATGACCGTTCTTCGTAGGGGTGTGATAGGGGTCAACCAAATAGGATATGTCCTTTAATAGAATGACATCTAAGAAACCGAGGGAAGAGATTATTATGAAAGGTGTCTCTTTGATAAGCTTTAAAGGTACTCTTGATGTAGTTGACTAAGAGAACTGTAAAAGTGGAAAAAATGAGGTGTTCATATGCTTACAATTGAGGAATACATTTCCCGAAGGAAAAAAGAAGATAAGCTCAATGAATTTGATATTGATGCACGTACTCAAAATATGAAAATCTGTGTTGATTATGTATTTGAGTACTTTAACAACTATTTAAATATTACTGAAGCTGAAGAAAAAACAGTTCTACATAATGAAAAGTTGGAGAAGTATCGTAAGCAGCTTAGGGAGTATGAGCCTGAAGTTAGAGAATGTGGAGTATACCCAATTTGATAGACACATAGAAAGTACGTATAATAAGAATTAAGAAGGATGTGTTTATTAAATGGGAAACCAAAGAAGATTTACTAAGGAATATAAAGAAGAAATTATTAAGTTGGTAATAGATCAAGGTAAAAAAGCAACTCATGTTGCAAGAGATATAGGTGTTAGTGAAGCAACTGTTAGAGGGTGGGTTAAAAAATATAAAGAGCATGGAGAAACTGCCTTTCCAGGTAGCGGAAAACTAAGACCAGAAGATGAAAAATTAAGAATATTAAAAAAGAAATTAGCAGATATTCAAGAGGAAAATGAAATACTAAAAAAAGCTATACGCATCTTCACAAAGCCAGAGAAATAAAATATAAATTTATTCTTGATAATAGCTCCGTATTTCGAGTGGAGAAGATGTGTAATATATTAGATATAAAGAGGAGCTCATATTATGCATGGTTAAAAAGACCGCCATCTGAAAGGACAATTAATGATGAAAAGCTCGTTTTAGAAATAAAGAGAGTTCATAAAGAATCTTATGGCACCTATGGTGCTAGACGGATAAAGGCTCAACTTAAGTATTATGGAATAGAATGTGGTAAAAATAAGATTTCTAAATTAATGAAGGAAAATAATATTTCTAGCAAGATTACTAGAAAATACAAAGCTACTACTTATTCAGATCACAATTATGCTGTTGCACCTAATTTGTTAAAACAAGACTTTAACGTAGAAGCACCTAAAAAGGCTTATGTTGGTGATATTACTTATATAGGAACTGAAGAAGGATGGCTATATTTAGCGACTGTAATTGATCTGTTTGATAGAGAAGTTGTTGGTTGGTCAATGGATTCTACTATGACTAGAAAGTTAGTTATAGATGCGTTTAATACTGCTATACTAAAAGAACAGCCAAATGAAGGTTTTATTTTTCACTCTGATAGAGGGGTTCAGTATGCATCTTATGATTATCAGGATTTATTAAGAGAGAATGGATGTATCCAAAGTATGAGTGCTAAAGGATGTTGTTATGATAATGCTTGTGCAGAATCCTTCTTCTCATCTTTAAAGAAGGACTTTCTTTATGGAAGAAAATTTAAAACGAGAGCGGAAGCAAAGCAAGCTGTAGTTGAATATATTGAATTATTTTATAATGCAAAAAGATTACACTCTACCTTAGGGTATAAGTCACCAAGGGAGTATAGAAAAAGTTATTATAATAATTTAAAAGAAGTTGCTTAAAATTTAATTATGTGGTACTTGTATAAAATGCACACTACACTTACAAAAAGTTATAAATATATAAAAAAATAGAAAATTGAGAAATCCTAAGAAAATCAGAAAAAAATCGTATATTCTATATGTCTAATCTACTCAGAACACTCCAATGGGTTGTTGATATTTATAATGAATATGGGAAGCAGATACACAAATACGTTGGAAATATTGTGAAGGAGAATGAGTTTTTCTTTCTGTATAACGCTGATAGTGAATTTAGAAATGCTTCATATGATTGCTATTCACAGCTCGTTAAAAAGTTACCGTTTCTTAAAGATCAGACAGAGATGCTTTTTCTTTTTATAAAAGACTATCATAGGGTAGAAAGCCAACAAAGATTCAACTTCGGTACACCGATTATTTCCGATGAAGTAAATGATTGGATTGATAAGACCTGGGCGAAACATCAGGTTAATCTTCTTGCATTTGCCTATGATTGGATAAATAGTTTTTACGATAACGAGGATATTTGGTCTTCAACTCATAGGAAAAAAAGCCTAAATACTTGGAGAAAGTACGATTATGATTATAAGAAGAAAAGTAATCTCTTTAACCTTGATTCACTGTACAGAAAGATGCCGAAAAAATCCTTCACAAAAGGAAGAAAGCAGGAATTTGAAATACTGTTTATGTATTATTGGCTTCATGATATGGAAGGCGATAATGATTATTGGCAGGAGTATTTAGAAGCAGTTTTGACAGCTTTAAGAAAAGAATAACATAGGGGGGGTTCCGATTGCAGATACAAAAGGTAAGAATTGTATCCAATAACATATGCTATGGTCCAGAACCACTTCATGAAGACGAAGTGGAACAGCATTTGACTATCTCTGTTAGTGGTAGAGTATGGTTTACAGGATATAAGTATGCAAATGGATTTGGTAAATTTGAGATTTGCAGAAGACAACATTTTGCTATCGGAAAACCAGTGGCAAAGGAAATACTGACACTTTTTTCGCAGTACATAAATAGCGACCAACTGGGTTGCTATGCGACAGATATAGGCAACTGGGAAATGGTTATTACAGATACTGAAGGTAAAAAGTATACTTTCAAAGGCTCACTTTGTGGTGGGATAGCTGTTGGAGATATTGATTTAACTCAACTAATAAGAAAGTTTTTATCCATTGAACAGTTGTTAGTGTTTGATGGATGTGTAGAGGAGGAAGCATAGAGTGAGTTTAGATATTAAAGAGTTTCAAAAAGAACTAGCACATCAAAAGGTATATGATACTTGGCAATATGTTGATAGTCTAAGAGAGATGCTTACATATATGGATTTATCATATCAACTATTAGTAAGTGTTCATAAAAATAGAATAGATTCATTAAAAGCACAGCAGTCAAAGATTTTACAAGAAGCAGTTGAAACTGGTTCTGCATCTGTAAAAGAGAGCGATTTGCATTGTACTGACTTGAAAATTGCAGGGTTAGATATTGATGATAGTATCTTTTTAAGAAAAACTATAGTAGAGTTTTTTCACTATGCTAGAATGAGCTTTGATATTCTATTTCAAATTATAAATGCTGCTTTGTTTGGAGATGAATCCTTTAATATTATGGACAGGCAGCTAATAAAAAAAGTAAACAGAAAGCTAGATACAGTTACATCATTTTTAAAATTAAAAAAATTATTGGATGCGAATAAAGTTAATCAGTCCTTTTTATATTTACAAGCTTTTGATAACTACATTAAGCATATCAAGACAATTCTTGTTACAGTTAAGACTAGTTTTATGATAGGTTCTAATGATGAGTTTTTAATTAAAGATTTCATATATGATGGGACACCCTATTCGATGGTGAATGCTTTGGATAAGGCTAAAGAAGTAAATGATTATGTTCAACAAACAACAGAAGAGATTCTTACAGAGGTTAAGAATCAGTTGCCAAATTGTCTGAATAATAGTCAAAGAATCCAAAACATCACTTTTAAGCAGGTTATGAAAGAAAATGCTCAATCCCATGCTGTTGAATATATATCATTTTTTATTGATGTTAAGAATGACATAAATGAGTTGTCTAATGAAATAAAGGTGTTGCCGTTGTTAGTGAAACCAAATGATGAAATATACAGTTTTGATTTTAGAATTAAGAAGATTTTTATTAAGAAAAAAGGTAGCGAAGAAGATGGCATAGTAGGGTATGCAGAACTTAAAAACGGATTAGAGACAAATGAATATTATAGAATTTTTGAAGTTCATCCATGTGGCATTGATGAATACCATAAGTATATTTTTAATTTTGTAAATGATTACCCTCAGGTAACATTGAATTATTATGCTATGGAAGGTACCATTATTATTTGTAAAGATTAAATGGATATGTTTCCGTCTACCGATAGTGCCAAAAACGCAGTGGATATGTTCCCACGAACCACCAATAGCATTTGACGTACTTGCTATCCTCTCGAGCCATATAGAAAATGTAGCATTATTAACAAAATAAGTAATGAAAGTGAGAAAAATATGAATAAAAATATAGAAATGATGAAAAAGTTAATTGAAGAAAAGAAGGCGAAAGGAAATGTAAAGTCAAGTAGAATTATTCCTGATAAATATGGAAATCAAAGTAATGGTTCAGGAAAAATAAAAACAACAGCTTACGGAAAGTAATTATAATATTTATAATTAAAAAAGTATCATAGATTTTATATAAAAATAAATAAGAAGAGAGTTAGTTATAAAGAAGATTATTAGAGAGGAGTTCCAGATGGAGCTCTTTTTTTATAGCTATTGAACAAAGATAAAGCTATAGAAATATATGTATTAAAAGATTAGAAATATGAAAGTATAGTTAATTAGGTATATGGTGAAAAGAAATTATAAGATAGATTTCTTAACAAATCTTTAGGTTAAATAAATATAGATTATAGAAAATAATGGTATAATAATTATATTATAGCAGAAAGGATAATAAATATGATTTATAATATATTAATTGCTGAAGATGATCCAGATATTGTGGAATTATTAAGACTTTACTTGTCGAGTGAAGGATATAATGTTGTTTCTGTTGATAATGGTATAGATGCACTTAAAATTACAGAAACTAAAAAATTTGATTTAGCTGTTATTGACATAATGATGCCTGGTATGAATGGATATGATGTAATAAAGGAGATTCGAAAGTACAGTAATATCCCGATTATAATTTTATCTGCAAAAAATCAAGAATATGATAAATTTCTTGGACTTAATATAGGTGCAGATGATTATATGACAAAGCCATTTAGTCCAATAGAAATAATTGCACGAATCAATTCTAATTTAAGAAGATTTTATAAGCTTGGAAGCAATAATTCAGATATAAAGGAAAACACTAAGATTTCATTAGGTGAACTTTCTATAGATATTGACTCATTTAAGGTTAGAAAAAATGGGCAAACAATTAATCTTTCTCCCATGGAATTTAAAATTCTTGTTAAATTAATGAAAGATCCAGGAAGGGTTTTTACAAAGGGACAAATTTATCAAAGTGTTTGTGGAGAATTTTTTGAAAGTGATGATAATACAATGATGGTACATATATCAAAGCTAAGAGAGAAATTAGAAGATGATCCTAAAAACCCTAAATATATTAAGACAATAAGGGGATTGGGTTATAAAATTGAGAATTCATAATAAAAAACGAAAAGTAGGTAGTTTTTTTTCATTGCTGGCTAAAAATCAAATTATATTTATATTAGCATTTTTAGCTGTTGCTGCTTTGCTTTATGGTATGACTACATTATATACTGCGAACTTATATTACGAACCGAAATACATTAATCTTACAAAAGAGCTTGGGAATTTTGAAACAGAGCAGTATAAAAATATTTTATTGCAGAAGTATCTTGGGAAACATTCTGAAATGATTATATTCAATGAAAGTGGAAAGATAGTTTATTCAAGCTCGAAAAATCAATCGGCTACTTTTTCTTTAGATGAAATTAAATACATTCCAGATATAAAAGATGAATATTTTTATTCTGTATCTCAATATCAAACATCAACTGGGATAAAAAGATTAATTATGCGTTTTGATGAAGCTATATCTGTAGATTCATATTCTGATGCGTATGTAGCCCTTGATGAAAATTTACATGTAACTGATGGAACTTTGTTTCCGATAGGTGAAAAATTTACAGAAAAAAAATTGCAGATTTATATGGGCAAATATACCAGTGATTTTGAAATTAGAAAAATGAAGTTTAATACTACTTCAAATAATATACGTTATGCAGTGTTTATGGCAAAAATAGGGGCTGATAAAAAATATGACCAACTTATTTCAATTTGGACATATAGTTGGATATCATTTATTCTTGCATATATTTTTATGATAATATTTTCAATGATTTGGTTAAGTAAAAGAACTAAAGGTTTATTAAATCCTTTAAATACAGCGATTCTTGATTATATGAATAAAAAAAATACAAATCTTAAAAACTATTCAGGACCTAGTGAATTTATAGAAATAGTAGATAATTTTAGTGCACTTGCTAAAAGGCTTGATGAAAGTGAAATAGAGAGAGAGAACCTTGATAAATGTAGGCAAAAGATGCTTGCAGATATTTCTCATGATTTAAAAACTCCAATTACAGTTATTCAAGGATATTCAAGGGCTATTAGGGATGGTTTAGTTCCCAAAAATGAACGAGGAAGATATTTAGATACTATTTGTAAAAGAGCAGATACACTTTCAGAATTAATAGATACTTTTAGTGAATATAGCAAGCTAGAACACCCAGATTTTTCATTAAAAATTGAAAAAATAGATATTTGTGAATTTTGCAAAGCGTTATTAGCTGATAAATATCAAGAACTTGAATTTGCTGGATATCTTCTTGAGGTAGATATTCCTGATGATTCAATATATTATGAATTTGATAGTTCACATATGAAGAGAGTAATAGACAATATAATAGGAAATTCCATAAAATATAATCTGCCAGGAACAACTTTATATTTTACTTTATACAATGAAAAAAATAATATTAAAATTATGTTAGGTGATAATGGTTTTGGAATAAGTAAGGATATTGCGGAAACATTATTCAATCCTTTTGTTATTGGAGATGAATCAAGATCAAATAAACAAGGGACAGGGTTGGGACTTGCAATTGTAAGAGAAATTGTAGAAAAGCATGGTGGTAATATTTCTCTTGTTAGGAAGCCAATTTCACCATATAAAACACAATTTATTATAAGTCTTCCTAAAATCGTTCGTAAAGATTAAAGGATAAGAGAAATTCTTTAGAAATATTAAGGTTTAATAAAGAATAAGATAAGTTTATATTGATATCATAATTATATTAAATGCATAGGTGACTTAATATAAATTACGTATCGATAGATAAAATTCAATGGTTATAAGATGAAATTTATATTTAGAAAAGGATATATACTATTAATATGTAACTAGAAAGGAGATAATAATGAAAAATGTATTAGAATACCTTGAATGTTCAGCTAAAAAGTATCCTAATAAGATTGCTGTAAAAGATGATAAAAGTAACTGTTCATATATGGAATTACTTGAAAATAGTAAACATATTGGAAGTGCAATATTAGAATATGAACTTCCACGAAAGCCAGTTATTGTATTTATGAATAAAAGCGTTGAGGCCTTAAATTCATTTATGGGTATAATATCTGCTGGATGTTTTTATGTTTTTATTAGTCCAGAGCAACATGATATTAGAATTAAACAAATTTTAGAAATTACCAAATCAAAATGTATTATAACTCACAGTGAGTTTGTAGATACTATTAAAAAAATGAATTTTTGTGGAGAAATACTTGAATATAATAAAATTATAGAAACTGAAATAAAAGAGGACAAGCTGAGAAATATAAGAGAATTATCTTTAGACATAGATCCTCTTTACTGTAATTTTACTTCAGGATCTACTGGTACTCCAAAGGGGGTTCTGGTGAGCCATAGAGGGGTAATAGATTTTATGGAATATTTCACTGATATATTTCAAATTACACATGATGATGTAATTGGAAATCAGGCTCCATTTGACTTTGATGTATCAGTAAAGGATATATACTCAGCATTAAAGGTTGGAGCTACAATGGTAATAATACCAAAATCGTATTTTTCAGTAGTTACCAAATTATTAGACTATATAGATGATGAAAAAATCACAACAATGATATGGGCAGTATCTGCATTATGCTTAATAACTCAGCTAAAAGGCTTAACATATAAAATTCCAACAAGTGTAAATAAAATATTATTTAGTGGTGAAGTAATGCCAATAAAACATTTGAAGCTTTGGCAAGAGGCATTACCAAAGGCTAATTTTGTAAATTTATATGGACCAACTGAAATAACTTGTAATTGCACATATTATTGTGTTAATAGGGACTTTGCAGCTGATGAAATACTTCCAATAGGAAAAGCATTCCCAAATGAAAAGGTATTTTTAATTAGTGAAAATAATGAAGAAATTACTGAAAAGGATAAAGTTGGAGAAATATGTGTATCTGGTACAGCTGTTGCTTTAGGATATTATAATAATCAAGAACAAACTAGTAAGGCGTTTGTACAAAATCCATTGAATTCAGAATATATGGAGATTATATATAGAACTGGGGATCTTGCAGCTTATAATAATGATGGAGATCTATGTTTTGCTGGGCGTAAAGATTTTCAGATAAAATATATGGGATATCGTATTGAGTTAGAAGAGATAGAGGCAATATTAAATAGTTATGATGAAATTGATAGGGCATGTTGCATTTTTGATAGCGATAAGAATAAAATAGTTGCTTTTTATGTAGGAAGTATGGAAAGAAAAGAAATTCAGAAGAAGATGCGTGAATCTTTACCGATTCATATGATACCAAAAGTATTTTATTCAATGGAAGAACTTCCTATAACTCAAAATGGTAAAATAGATAGAAAAAAACTTAGGGAGTATGGGAGGTTAAAATAATAGATGTGTAATAATTTTATAAAAGAAGCTATAGCTGAATATAAGACACCTTTTTACATTTTTGACACAGATGTTTTAGTTGATAGAATTAAAAAAATCAAATCTACATTAGGATTAGACGTTGATTTATGCTATGCAATGAAGGCAAATCCATTTTTAATTAAGTCTATGGAAAAAGTAATTGATAGCTTTGAAGTATGTTCACCTGGTGAATTTCATATTTGTGAAAGAGCAGATGTAGCTATGGATAAGGTGATTATGTCTGGCGTATATAAGAATGCTGAAGATGTTAAAGATGCAATTTTAAAATATGGTAATAAAGTTATTTATACTGTTGAATCATTATTACAATGGAAAATAATTAGAGAATATGCTGAAAAATACAATCTATCTCTTCGAGTATTACTTCGTTTAACTATTGGTAATCAATTTGGAATTAATGAAGAAGATATTCACCAGATTATTTCAAATAAAGATTTATATCCTTATATAGAAATTGAAGGTATACAGTTTTTCACAGGTACTCAAAAAAAATCAGAGGCTAAAATAGAAAAAGAACTTAGTATGCTAGATGATTTTTGTAGTAATTTAGAAAAGTCTTATGGATTTTCACCTAAAAGATTAGAATATGGCCCAGGGCTTCCAGTTTATTACTTCCAAGAAGAAGAAAATCGTGAAGAGGATATTTTAAATGCTTTAGCTAGAAAAATTAAAAATATGAACTTTAAGGGAAAAATTGTATTGGAAATAGGAAGATTTATTGCAGCATCTTGTGGTACATATGTTACAAGTATAGTTGACATGAAATCAAATAAAAATGAAAACTATTGTATAGTTGATGGCGGAATTCACCATATTAATTATTTTGGTCAAATGCTAGCAATGAAAAAACCTCCTATAATTCATTGGAATGAACAAAAAGGTGGAGATATAAAGGAATGGACTATTTGTGGCTCATTGTGCACAATGAATGATGTTCTTGTAAAGAAATATCCATTTGCTAATCTTCAATTAGAGGACAAGTTAATATTTAAAATGGTAGGTGCATACTCAGTATCAGAAGGTATATCTTTATTTTTAAGTCGTGAACTTCCACAAGTACTTTTATATTCAAAAAAACATGGATTTAATTTAGCAAGGAATAATTTTCCTACAGATACATTAAATTATATACAATATAAAAATAATTAAGAAAGAGTGGTAATTTATATGAAAGAATTATTTGAAATTTTAGAGAGTATTGATCCAGATATTAATTATGAGGTAGAAGATAAACTTATTGATAATGGTTGTCTTGATTCCTTATCTATTTTATCCTTAGTTACAGAGTTAGAAGATGCTTTTGAAATTGAAATAAGACCAGTAGATTTAATTCCTGCAAATTTTAATTCAGCAGAATCAATGTGGATTATGATTCAAAGATTACAAAAGGAAAGTTAAATGAGTTACGTTTCACTTAATTATATTTTTGGATTTTTACCAGTTGTTTTACTTTTATACAGTATTATGCCACAAAAATATAGATGGTCAGTTCTACTGCTTGCAAGTTATACTTTTTTCTTTTTAATGAGTAGAGAACTTATAATATATTTATTGGTATCCACAGTCTCAATCTATATTCTAGGTCTTTGTCTTTTATGGTGTAAAAAAAGTTATTTAAAAAAAGAGAAAAATGTAGATAATAGTGCAATATTAAAAAAATCATATAAAAAGAAAAAGCGTATGATTTTATTATTTGGTATATTACTTAATGTTGGTATATTAATATTCCTAAAATATTTTAGCTTTATAGTTGGAAATATAAATCCTATTCTTGAGAAATTATCAGTGACAAGTTTATTACCTCAATGGAAATTTATACTTCCACTTGGAATTTCATTTTATACTTTACAGGCTGTATCGTATATAGTAGATATTTATCAAGACAAAATTGAAGCTGATAAGAATTTGCCTAGAGTAGCATTATTTATGTCATTTTTTCCAATAATAATGGAAGGCTCTATTTGTAGATATTCAGATACAGCAAAAGATTTATATAGTGGAGAATCACTAAAGTATAAAAATGTGACTTTTGGAATGCAAAGAGTTGTATGGGGGTTATTTAAGAACCTTGTTATAGCAGATAGATTAAATATACTTGTAAAAGCTGTATTTGATAATTACGAAGGATATGGTGGTATTATAATAATAATTGCAGCAATAAGCTATACATTTCAGTTATATATGAATTTTTCTGGAACTATTGATATAACAATTGGTGTTGGAGAAATGTTTGGAGTAAAAATCCCAGAGAATTTTCGTCAACCATTTTTCTCAAAAACAGCAGCTGAATTTTGGCAACGTTGGCATATAACTTTGGGAACTTGGTTTAAAGATTATATATTTTATCCGGTATCATTAACTAAATTTATTAAAAAACTTGGTAAGAAAACAAGGAAGAAGTTTGGAAAGCATACAGGACAAGTTATTTCTACTATGATCCCATTATTTTTAGTATGGATTGCTAATGGAATTTGGCATGGAGCTAGATGGAGTTATATATTCTTTGGTATGTATTACTTTGTACTTATTTTACTTGGTAAAATAACAGAACCATTAAATAAGAAAGTTATTTCATTATTAAAAATAAATAAAAACAATATTCTTTATAGATGTTCACAATCTATAAAGATGCTTACAATTATTTTTATAGGTGAGTTATTTTTTAGAGCTAATGGACTAAAAGCAGGATTAATAATGTTTCAGTCTATTTTCACAAAATTTTCTTGGTCCGTTGCAATAGATGGATCAATATTAAATTTAGGACTTTCAAAGAGAGATTTTGCTGCAGTAATACTTTCATTAGTTATTGTATTTATTGTAGGAATTCTTAAAGAAAAGCAAATATTAATTCGTGAAAAAATAGCTACTTGGAATATTTTCTTTAGATGGGGTTTTTATTACTCTGCTCTATTAATAGTAATTATTTTTGGAGCGTATGGTGAAGGATATCTTCCAGCAGAACTAATTTATGCAGGATTTTAGGAGGTAAAGCATATGCGTTTTAAGAACATTATAAAACCAATTATATTTATAAGTATATTTTTACTTATATTGATAACTTTAACTCCCTTTTTCGTAAAAAATACTGTTGGAAAAGGTATTGAATTTGAGGAAAAAGATACTATTGATTATTTTGTTATTGGTGATAGTGAAGCTTATACAAGTATTTCTCCAATGGAAATATGGAATAAATATGGATTTGCAGGATATAATTTAGGACTTTCAGGGCAAAGATTACAAGAAATATATTATTTGCTTGAAAGAGCTATTGAAAATCAGACACCAAAAGTAGTTATGCTTGAAACTAATGCTATATATACATCTTTTAAAATGTATGATGAAACAACTAGAGTGGTACAAAGTATTTTAGGAAACAATTTTAAAATATATCAGTATCATAATAGATGGAAAGACTTTACTTTTGGTATTGCAAAAAATAATAATACTAACTCTAATAAAGAAAAAATAAATATAATGAAAGGATTTCATTATAATAATAAAATCAAGCCATATACAAAGGGAAATTATATTAACAAAACAGATGAAGTTAAGGAAATAAAAAAAGTACCATTATATTATTTGGATAAAATAGTAGAACTTTGTAAAGAAAAAAATATTCAATTGATTTTATATAGTGCTCCTACACCACATAACTGGACTTATGAAAAACATAATGGGGTTAAAAATTTTGCAAAAGAAAATAACTTACCTTTAATAGATTTAAATTTAAAAAATGATGAACTTAAAATAGATTGGTTAAAGGAAACATATGATAAAGGAGATCATATGAATTTTTCTGGCGCTAAAAAAGTAACAGATTATATGGGAGAGTATTTATCAAAAAATACTAACTTAATTGATCGTAGACAAGATAAGGAATATGAATCTTGGAATGAAACATGGAAGAAGTATTTAAATAAAATAAATAAAAAATAAAATTAAAGTATATTTTAAAATCTCTCAAACTTAAGGTTAGAGAGATTTTTTTAGTTAAATATTTAATATTAATTTTATTATAATAAAATTAATATTAAAAACAAATGTATATGTTTTCAAAAATTGTTGAAACGTTGCACAATTTGTGATAATATTGCATTGAAGAATACGATATCATAATCTGGAATAAGGAGGTAGATAAATAATAAACTTAAAAATTAAATAATTTATTAGACTAAAATTTTAAGCATAACATTATTTTTGAAAAAATCAGAATTTTTCTAAAATTTTACATGTGAAAGGAGAAAAATATTATGAAAGCAAAAAAGAGTATATCAATTTCTATTGTTTTTGCTATGATTATGACTTTATTACCAGTAGGACTTTCAGAATTAGTTGTAAAAGCAGCTGCAACAAATTTAGTTGTAAATGGAGATTTTGAAACAATAGGATCAGGTGGTAATGCAAGTTATTGGAGTGATCCTTCAAAGATTACAACAGGATGGAGTGTAAGTAGTAATCCTAGCACCCCTACAGCTAATAGCCCTAAAATTTCTGTTGTAAACGATATTATAAAATCTGGGAATAATGGTTTAAGAATAGACGCTACAAATAATATTGCTACTAGATTATTTATATCCAAGGTTATAGATTTACCTTCTGGTAGTGCAGGTAAAAAATTTAGGTTTTCTACTTGGTTAAAAACTAATAATATTACAGGAAATACTATAGGCTTTAGATTTCAGCAGTTCCCTCAAGCAAATGGTAGAGGTACACAAATAAGTTCTGTAGATGTAACTAAGTCTGGAACTGTGGATTGGATGCAAGTAAATAATGATCAAATAATAGCTTCCAATGCCGCTAGTGTGAAGATATCTATAATCTATGGTACTAGTGCTGCTGCAAATGGAACAGCATGGGTTGATGACATTAGTTTAAATGAAGTAATAGATGATATGACTATTCCAAGTAATAGTATAAGTTTATCTAAAGGAGATACTATTTCTCTTAATCCAACCTTTAGTCCAAGTGCTGCTACAAATACAGTAGATTGGATATCATCTGATAGTACAATTGCTTCTGTTGATAGTAATGGAACAGTTACTGCATTGAAGGATGGTAAAGCTAGAATTACTGGGACTTCAACTATAGATTCAAGTAAATCGGTTTATGCTGATATTAATATAGTAGGAATACTAGTTCAAGATGTTGCTATTGATAAAGTAAGTGCTACTATGAATGTAGGAGATAAAGTTACTCTTAATAAGATAATTACTCCAAGCAATGCTAGTGATCAAAATGTTATATGGAGCTCAGATACACCTTCAGTTGCATCAGTTAATAACAATGGTGTAGTTACTGGATTAAAACCTGGTAAAACTAAAATTACTGCGGTATCTAGCTCAGATAGCTCTAAAAAGGCAACTTCTGATATTGAAGTTAATGGTCTTACAGTAGAACAAACTAATGTTTCAGTTCCAAAGGGAAGATATGTTTTACTTATGCCAGCAGTTATGCCAGTAGCAAATTTAGTATGGAAATCAAGTGATCAATCTATTGCAACTGTAGATGGCGGATTAGTACAAGCTCTAAAACCAGGTAATGTAACTATTACGGTAAGTACTAGTGATAATAAATATACAGCAACATCCAAAATAACAGTGGATGATTATACAGTAGATGAATATGATAATCTTAGAGAAAGATATAAATATTCTTTAATTGGAGGAAAAAACTATAATATTAATGATCCAGCAATACAAAGTATGGTTAATAAGGTTGCAACTTCAGCTCAAAATGTATGGAGTAATATGGATAAGACAAAAGAATATTTATGGACTAATATTCCATGTATTGTTCCAGGAGGTCCTAAACATCCAGCATCTGAAATAACTTCAAACTATGCAAATCTTGCTACTATGACAAAAGCTTTCTTAATGGAAGGATCATCACTTAAAGGGAATGTAGAACTTTTAAGAGACATAGTTAGAGGTCTTGAGTGGATGAATCAAAACGTATACAATAAAAATCATAAAGTAGAAGATTTTGTTGGAGCTAATGGAACAGGAAATGGAAACTGGTGGGATTTTCATATAGGTTCTCCAAAAACTCTTAATGATATAGTTTCTATGATTTATGATTATTTAACACCAGAACAAGTAAACCGTTTTGAAAGTTCTGTACAATATTTTCAACCAGATCCTAAGTATTATACAGACTCATTTAATAGTACAGTAAAATCTACAGGGGGAAATCTTTCAGATACATCAAAGGTTTCAATAATCTATGGTATAAATACAAAGGACAGTAAGGCTATAGAAGCGGGAAGAGATGCTATAAGTGAGAATTTTACATTAGTTAACTCAGGTGAAGGAATTTATAAGGATGGATCATTTATACAGCATTCTTTTGTACCATACAATAATACATATGGACAAGTTTTAGTACAGGGTATATCAGAGATACTATCTGCACTTGACGGAAGTACTTGGAGTGTTACAGATCCAAATGTAAGTAACATATATAATTGGATTGAAAAGGGAATAGCACCGTTAATATATAAGGGCTCTGCTATGGATATGGCAAGTGGAAGAGCTATAGCAAGAGGTGGATACCAAGATCATGAAATAGGAGCTATGCTTATAGGAACTATTATTCAAATAGCACAAATAGCACCAGAACCATATGCAAGCAATTATAAAAGTATGGTTAAATATTGGATTCAACAAGATACATATAGAGATTTTGTCGCTAATAGTAATGATATTATTGTAAAAACACAAGCATTAAAAATTCTTAATGATGCAACAATTAAACCAGCAGGTGAATTAACAGGACACTTTAATTTTTCTAATATGGATAGAGTAGTTCATAGGACACCTTCATTTTCTTTAGGTCTTAGCATGTATTCAAATCGTACATCCAATTATGAAACTATGAATGGAGAAAATCTACATGGTTGGCATACAAATGATGGTATGACTTATCTTTATAATGGAGATATAGGAAATTTTGCAAATGATTTTTGGCCTACAGTAGATGCATATCGTCTACCTGGAACAACAGTTGATACTTTAAAGCAACCAACTTCACCAAGCGATCAAACAGCAAGTAAGATAATTTCCCCACAAAGTTGGGTTGGTGGTACAACTTTAGGTAATTTCGGAGTTTCTGGTATGTTCCTTGATAAGAGACATAAGGATTTATTAACTGGAAATATTACTAATAAATTAAATATGACTTTACAAGCTAAGAAATCTTGGTTTATGTTTGATAAAGAAGTTGTTGCTCTGGGTACTGGTATAAATAGTACAGACAATAGAGACATAGAAACAATTGTTGATAATCGTAAGATAAATGATACAGGAACAAATACACTTACAGTTGATGGTATTAAAAAATCTTCAACTTTAGGTTGGAATGAAACTTTAAATAACGTTCACTGGATGCATTTAGAAGGAAATACATCTAATTCAGATGTAGGATACTATTTCCCAGATTCAAATGGTGTTACAATTAATGCTTTAAGGGAAGCTAGAACAGGAGCATGGTCTGATATAAGATCATCAGCATCTAATACAAAAATAACAAGAAATTATGTAACTACATGGTTTAACCATGGAGCTAATCCTACTAATGATGTATATTCTTATGTACTTTTACCAAATATGTCAGCAAGTCAGGTAAAGGATTATTATCAAAATCCAGATATTACTGTACTTGTTAATACTCCAGAGGTACAAGCGGTTAAGAAAAACTCCTTAAATATTATAGGAGCTAACTTCTGGACAGATACTATTCAAAGTGTAGATTATATAACAGTAAATAAAAAAGCTTCAGTAATGACACAAATATCTAATGGATATTTAGATATATCTATTTCTGATCCAACTATGGAGAATAATGGAACAATAGAAATTGATATAGATAAACCAAATTTAACAGCAGTAAACCTTGATAGCAGAATTAAAGTTATATCTTCTGGAAATAAAACACATATTTCTGTAGATGTTTCAAATGCGCAAGGACAAGCTATTACTGCAAGATTTAAATAAAATAGTTATATTATTAGAATAAATATATAATTTATAGAAATACCATAAAAATAACTTCTTAAATTAAGGAGTTATTTTTATTTTAGAAAAAACAATTTACGTCACAACAATGATATAATAAATTTAATATATTAACTATAAGGTATAAAAAGTAAAATAATATGAAAAATATATAAAATTGAATATAAATTGGTATGAGGTGATAATATGTTTAAAGCAATAGATGAAAAAAAGATAATACTTGATGGTAAGAGACCTTTAGATAAAAAAGCACTTGAGAATTTGAAAAAATATTTTGATGTAGAGTTAACATATAATTCAAATGCTATAGAAGGAAATACTTTAACAATAACCGAGACTAAAGTTATATTAGAAGATGGGCTTACAATTGGAAAAGGGAAAAGTTTAAAAGAACATTTGGAAGTTATAAATCATAAAGAGGCAATAGATTATATTGATGATATAATTAGTAAAAATTTAGACATTAGTGAAAGAGTTATAAAAGATTTACATTATATAATTTTAAAAGGAATAGATAATAAGAATGCTGGGCAATATAGAAATACCAATGTTTTAATAAGTGGTAGTTCACATAGACCAATATAACATTTTTTAGTTAGAGAGAAGATGTTGAGAGAAGCCTAGACACTTATTTATATATAGTTAGATAGAATTAAATAATAAATTAACCCATAGATATAATTATATTTAAAATAAAATATTTTAAATTAAAAGGATATAAATTATAAAAAAAATTATGAAAAACTATTTACAAGATAAAAAAAAGATGATAATATTGTTATCAATAAATGTTTAATAGCGTTGAAGAGAAGAAGTAGGATTAATGTAGCTTTTCAGAGAGTCCCAGTAGCTGTGAAGGGATAAGTAAGTTAGTTTGAATAACATCTCAGAGCTGTACTCCCAAAGATAACAACCAGTAGGCAGTACCGGAGGCAACCGTTAAAGTGCTATAGTATAATCAATTTAATTGACGTACTAGAAGAGGTTATTATTGTGAGATAATGATAAATTAAGGTGGTAACACGTGAGTACAACTCTCGTCCTTTTATATAAGGGATGAGAGTTTTTTTGTATTTATAAATAAAGTAAGGCGCCAAAAATTTTATTTTAAATATAATAAAAATCTAAAAAATTATATTTGAATATGGAGGAATTAATTATGAAAATAGAAGGAATAATCATACCAAAGGAATATAAATCAAGTAGCACATTAATAGAAACAGAAGTGTATATCAAGCAAATTAAGGACTTCTTTGAAAGAAAGCTAGCAGAAAAACTTAAGTTAACAAGAGTTTCAGCACCTTTATTTGTAGATGGTAAAAGTGGATTAAATGATAACCTAAACGGGGTAGAAAGACCAGTTGCTTTTGATTTATTAGCTACAGGTAAGGATGTAGAAATAGTACATTCTCTAGCTAAATGGAAGAGAATGAGTCTTCATAGATATGGATTTAACGTTGGTGAAGGCTTATATGCTGATATGAATGCAATTAGAAGAGATGAAGAACTTGATAACTTACATTCTATATATGTTGACCAATGGGATTGGGAAAAGATAATTACAAAAGAAGAAAGAACAGAAGAAAAATTAAAAGAAGTAGTAAACACTATATATAGTGTTTTCAAAGAAACAGAAAAGTTTGTTCACAGTGAGTTAGTTAAAGGAGAAGATAAACTTCCAGAAAGTATATACTTCATAACAACTCAAGAACTTGAAGATAAATACCCAGAGCTTACTACTAAAGAAAGAGAAGATGCTATATGTAAAGAGTATGGAGCGGTATTTATAATGCAAATCGGTGGAGTTCTTAAATCAGGTGAAAAGCATGATGGTAGAAGCCCAGATTATGATGATTGGACTTTAAACGGAGATATATTATTCTGGTATCCATTATTAGATAGAGCTGTAGAATTATCATCAATGGGAATAAGAGTTGATGAAAAAGCTCTTGATTATCAATTAAAAGTTTCAGGAAATGATAGTAGAAGAGAATTAGATTTCCATAAAAAGCTTTTAAATGGCGAACTTCCATATACTATAGGTGGTGGAATTGGTCAATCAAGAATATGTATGTACTTTTTAAACAAAGCTCATATAGGAGAAGTTCAAGCTTCAGTATGGGATGAAAAAAATATTAAAATTTGTAGTGAGCATAACATAAACTTACTTTAAAAAATATCAATAGATATATTTATAAATTAATTATTAAAAGAATATTGAAAAAATATTAATAAATATATTGACATGTATATTATAGAGGTGTAAACTTTAAAACATAATTTAATAATTACCTCACTTTACTAGTGAGGTAGAGGCGCAATATTTAACAGTCCTTAGCGGAGCTAGAGAAAGCTATGAAACTAAGGAGAAGGAAATATTGCCGAAGCTTATAATATTTCTCAGTATTATTTGCTGGGTCTGCAATTAAGAGTTGCAGGACTGTCTTAACAAACATCCCAGTTTGTTAAGTTGTGCTATCTCATTTGGGTAAGGAAGGGGGAAATAGGATAACTATATGAATGTTAGGACCTATGGCTCGCCATAGGTCTTTTTTGTATAAAAAAATACAAATATTAAATTAATTATAAGAAGATAGCAATGAAAATTATTGGAAGTTTAATAAATAAATCAAATAAGTGTACAAGCAAGTACATGAGATATAAGAAGGAGAGATAAAAATGAAAAAGAAAATATCAGCAATATTATTAATAATAATGTCAGTAGTTATGACTTTAACTGGATGTGGATCAAAAGGAAATGCTTCAGAGGAGGATACTTTTAAAGTAGGTATGGAAGCTGGATACCCGCCATTTAACTGGACACAAAAGGATGATTCTAATGGTGCTGTTAAAATTGAAGGTACTTCAGAATATGCAGGTGGATATGATGTGGAAATAGCAAAAAAGATAGCAGAAGGTCTAGGTAAAAAGTTAGTTATTGTAAAAACAGAGTGGGATGGACTTGTACCAGCTTTAGTTTCAGGAAAAATAGATGGGATAATAGCAGGTATGTCTCCAACAGCTGAACGTAGAAAAACTATAGATTTTTCAAACAACTATTATAAATCACAATTAGTTATGATGGTTAAAAAGGGTGGAAAATACGATAATGCTACATCAATACAAGACTTCAGTGGAGCAAAGGTAACAGGTCAATTAAATACATTCCATTATTCAGTAATTGATCAAATAAAAGGAGTAAACAAAGAGACAGCTATGGATAACTTCCCTGCAATGAGAGTTGCTTTAGAAGCAGGGGTTTTAGATGGATATGTATCAGAGCGTCCAGAAGGTATTAGTGCTGAAAGTGCAAATTCAAATTTAAAAATGGTTGAATTTAAAGATGGATTTGTAGCATCAGAAGAAGATACAACAACAGCTGTAGGACTTAGAAAAGATAGTGAATTAACATCAAAAATAAATGAGATATTATCAAAGACAACATTAGATGAACAAACTAAAATTATGGAAAATGCAATAAAAAATCAACCAGCAGCAAAATAGCTAAAAATTATCTAGGTTTATTAATTAATAATTAAGTTAGTGTATAAGAATTTACTAAATATTTAAAGGAGATATTTATATGAGTTTAGAATGGATAATAAAAATATTTACTGAAAACTGGCAAATGCTAATTAGAGGAGCAGGAGTTACATTATATATCTCCATGATTGGTACAATTATTGGAACTATAATAGGGCTACTAATTGGAGTAGTTAGAACTATTCCAATTCCAGATAAAGGAGTAAAAAGAATAGTATTAAAAACATCAAACACAATAATATCTATTTATACAGAATTCTTTAGAGGAACGCCAATGATAGTACAAGCTATGGTAATTTACTATGGTTCAGCTTTAGCATTTGGAGTAGATATTAATAGAGTAGTAGCAGCAATATTTATAGTTTCCATAAATACTGGTGCATATATGACAGAAATAGTAAGAGGCGGTATATTATCAGTAGATAAAGGACAATTTGAAGCTGCACAAGCAATAGGAATGACTCATGTACAAACAATGAAAAATGTTGTACTTCCACAAGTTATTAGAAATATATTACCAGCAACAGGAAATGAATTTGTTATTAACATAAAGGATACAGCGGTTTTAAATGTTATATCAGTAACAGAATTATATTTCCAAACTAAAACAGTATCAGGAAATAATTTTAGATATTTTGAAACATTCTTTATTACATGTATTATTTACTTTATAATGACATTCACAGTTACAAGAATATTACGTTATATAGAAAGAAAATTAGATGGACCAGAAGACTATATACTTTATGCTAATCAAATGCAAGTAGAAGCACCAGAGAAAGCTATAAGTAAAGCTAGAAAAAATAATGGAGAAAGAATTTAAGAGGAGGGACTAAAATGAAAAAAGTAATAGATATTCAACATTTAAGCAAAACCTTTGGAACTCATGAAGTTTTAAAAGACATAGACTTTTCAGTAGATAAGGGAGAAGTGGTATGTATTATAGGTTCATCAGGTTCTGGGAAGTCAACTCTTCTTAGATGTGTTAATCTCCTAGAAAAACCAACTGGTGGACAAATAATGTATAAGGGAAAAAATATTCTAGAGGATATGCATGATATTTATGAATATCGTACAAAACTAGGAATGGTGTTTCAACAATTTAATTTATTTAATAACCATGATGTATTAAGCAATTGTGTAGTAGGGCAAATGAAAGTATTAAAGCGTTCTAAGGAGGAAGCAGAAAAAATTGCTATGAAATACCTAAAAATAGTTGGAATGGATAGCTTTATAAATGCTAAGCCAAAACAACTATCAGGTGGGCAAAAACAACGTGTAGCCATTGCTAGAGCTTTATCAATGGAACCTGATGTAATACTTTTTGACGAACCAACATCAGCACTAGATCCAGAAATGGTAGGAGAAGTTTTAAAAATAATGAAAGAACTTGCTAAAACAGGTCTTACAATGCTAGTTGTAACCCATGAAATGGGCTTTGCAAAGGAAGTTTCAAATAGAATTGTATTTATGGATAAAGGTGTTATAGAAGAAGAAGGAACACCAGAAGAAATATTTAATAATCCAAAGAAGCAACGTACAAAGGAGTTCTTAAAAAGAACTTTAGAATAAAGTTTATTATATTAAGTAAATATATTATATGGTGAAAGATTTTTCTCTAATCCCTTTTATGATACAATGAAAATATAAGTTCTAAAATAGTTTGGAGGGTATGAGATGAGAAAAATTAATATTGGTAAGTCAGACTTTAAAGCTTCAGAAATTGTATTAGGTTGTATGAGAATTAATAATATGTCAGAAGAAGAATTATCTAATTATATTGATATTGCCATATCAGAAGGGATTACTCTTTTTGATCATGCTGATATTTATGGCAAAGGTGAATGTGAGGAGCTTTTTGGGAATGTATTAGCTTCAAGACCAGGCATTCGTGAAAAGATACAAATACAAAGTAAATGTGCTATTAGAAATGGATATTATGATTTTTCTAAGGAACATATATTAACTTCTATAGATAATAGTTTAAAGCGTCTTAAAACTGATTATTTAGATATGTTAATTCTCCACAGGCCAGATACTTTAATGGAGCCAGAAGAAGTTGCAGAGGCTTTTGATATTTTACAAGAAAGTGGTAAGGTTCGTAATTTTGGAGTTAGTAACTTTAATAGTATGCAAATTGAACTTTTAAAATCATGTGTAAAACAACCAATTCTTGTTAACCAAATGCAATTTAGCGTTATGCATTCAGGAATGGTAAACAACGGAATTCAAGCTAATACTTTATTTGAGGGTTCTTTAGATCGTGATGGAAGTATATTAGAGTATTGTCGCTTAAAAAATATTACTCTTCAAGCTTGGTCTCCATTACAATATGGTTTCTTTGAAGGGATTTTTGTAGATAATGATAAATTTCCAAAATTAAATGAAGTTTTAGGAAGTATTGCAATAGAAAAAGGTGTTAGTAAATCTGCAATTGCAGTTGCTTGGATTTTAAGACATCCTGCTAAAATGCAAACTGTTGTTGGAACTACTAATATAGGGCGTTTAAAAGATATATGTACAGCAAGTAATATAGAATTATCAAGACAAGAATGGTATGAAATATATCGTGCAGCAGATAATGTATTACCATAAAATATGGTCAGAGGTTTTTTCTCTGGCCTTTTTTTGTTACAATGAAAAAGGGTTTTTAAAATATTGATAAATATTTTCATGTATATGTTTTCATAAAAGTATTGAAGTGAGTAGGGAAAAATTGTATAATCAAGGTAGAAATATTGAGAATTAATTGTTTTTTTAGGACTAAATGGAAAAATAGCTATGATTATTGTTTTTAAGTAATAAGGAAAGGAAAAAGGTATTATTATGAAGTATATATCTATTATAGAATCTTATTATCCTTCTCTAAGTAAATCAGAAAAAAAAGTTGCAGACTACATTTTATCAGAAAAAGTAAATATAATATATGAAACTTTATTAGAGATTTCTAAAAAAATAAATGTTGGAGAAGCTACTATTCTTAGATTTGTAAAAAAGATAGGCTTTAGTGGATTTCAAGACTTAAAGCTTCAAATAGCTAAGGATGACAAGCCAGAAGATAAAAGTTATCATGAAAATTATATAGATTCAATTGCAGATAATATGACTAATACTATATTAAACACAAAAAAGGTACTAGATATAGAGCAGTTGAATTTATCTATTAAATTTATTGAAAAATCTGGAAAGTTATTTTTTTATGGAGTTGGAGCATCTGGTTTAGCTGCATATGAAGCGCAAAGTAGATTTGTTAGAATGGGTAAAACAGGTATTTCTATAACAGACAGTCATTTTCAATTAATGTATTCTTCCTTATGTAGCGAGAATGATGTTATAATAGCATTAAGCTTATCTGGATATACAAAGGATATGATAGATTCTCTAACTGTAGCAAAAAAGCAAAAAGCCAAGATAATAGCTATAACAAATTATGCATTATCACCTATTGCTCAATTGGCAGATTGTGTGTTATTAACTGCTGGAAAGGAAAATTTACTAGATGGAGGATCTCTAATAAGTAAAATATCTCAGCTTTATGTAATTGATTTATTGTGTACGGGATATGCATTACTACATAAAGATAATATATTGAATATAAAAGAAAAAACAGCAGAGTTATTAATAGATAAGTCAGCGACATAAAAAGACATGTTTTAAATTCTATACGGATTTAAAACGTGTCTTTTTTAGTTAATATGTAGAATTATATATTAAACAATATATGTAAATAAAAGTATTAAATTTACAAAAATAAATAAATTTATAAAATCAATAAAATTTTCTGAAAATTTTATTGAATTATCAAAATAATGATAATTAATTAATAAAATACATAAATAACAAATTTTACATTAATAAACGTTTACAAGAATTGTGTCGAGTGCTATAATCAAGTCATCAAATGAAATTTAACTCCAAAAATCAAAAGAAAAAATGGAGTGAAAATTTAATTTGTCATTTCTATTAGGGTAAAAAATGGAGGGAGTATTATGATGAAAAAAGTTATTAGCTGTGTTATTGCTGCTGCTATGACATTATCATTAGTAGCTTGTGGCGGTAATAAGGGAGGCGGAACTTCTAACGCAAATGAGGCAAAAATAATGTATTCAAATGGAGGTCCAGTAGAGTTTTTTGAAACGCCTTGGTTAAATCCAGGATCATATACATATTCAAAAGTATTATATGATCATTTAATTGCAGCAGATGCAGATTTAAAACCAGGTAAAGGACAACTTGCAAAAGAGTACAAGCTAAGTGATGATGGAAAAGTATTAGTATTTGAACTAAGAGATGACATCTATTGGCATGATGGAGAAAAAATAACTCCACAAGATGTAAAATGGAGTATTGAATACTCAATGAAAACAGCAGTTGCTAACCCAGTATTCTCAAATACATTTAAAGCTATACAAGGTGCTAAAGAGTATTTAGCTGGAAATGCAAAAGAGCTTTCAGGAATAGTAATTGATGGAAATAAAATAACAATAACTTTTGAAAAAGTTGCACCAGATGCATTATTAACATTCACACAATTTGCACCATTACCTGCAAAATACTTTGAAGGTGTAGATCCATTAAAGTTCCAACAAGCAGAATATTTCCAAAATCCAGTTGGATCAGGACCATTCAAAATAAAAGAAGTTAAGATGAATGACTATACAACATTAGAACCATTTGATAAATATTATAATGGTGTTGCAGATTACACAATTCATTTAACACCAAGCCCTGGAGATAGTGATGCTAACTTAGTTAACAATGCTAAATCAGGAATGGTTGATTATGCATACACAAAGAGTGTTGCTGATGTTAAAGCATTAAAAGAAACAGATAGCGTAAAATTAACTAAAGTAGATGTAAGATATACACGTTTACTATATGCAAATAAATTTAATAAAGCTAACGGATCAAAATCACCATTAGCAGATCCAAAAGTTCGTCAAGCTATTAGATATGCAGTTGATATGAAAACTATTGGAGAAAACTTATTTGATGGAACTATAATTCCAGCAAACAGCTTAACTCCAAATGGATCTGATAAAGTAGAAGGATTAAATAACTATGATTATAATCCAGAAAAAGCAAAACAATTATTAAAAGAAGCTAATTGGGATGCAAATTATACATTAGATGTTGTTTATTACTATACAGATCAATTAACAGTTGACCTTATGACTTCAATCCAATCTTACTTAAAAGAAGTAGGCGTTAAGATGAACTTTAGATTAGTAGAAGGAGACTTAGCTACTATTCTTTGGAAGGCTCCTGCAGACCAAGTAAATGGACCAAGTGCAGTAGATTGGGATTTAGCTTATGGAGCTAACGCAGCACTTTCAATGCATGAATACTATGATAGATACAAGACAGGATCACCTGCAAACTCACATACACCAGCAGATGAAAAGTTAAATAGTTTAATAGATGCAACAAATGTAATGGATACTGAAGCTCAAAAGAAAGCATACTTTGAATTACAAAAATATGAGAATGAAAACTTATTCTCAATCCCACTATACTATCAACCAATATATGTAGTAGAAAGTAAGAAAATTGAAACTGGTATTGAAAAATATGGTAACCCTCAATTTAATTACGACTGGAACATTCAAAACTGGAAGATGAAATAGTGTAGTTTAAATAATTATTTAAGGGATTGCAAAGTGCAATCCCTTAACTTCAAATTAGGAGGGACATTATGTTAAAGTTCATAATTAAAAAAATATTAGGATTGATTCCTATGCTTTTACTTATAACATTTATAATTTATTTAGGACTTGAATTAACTCCAGGAGATGCAGTATCACATATGATTAGTCCCGAATTACTATCTAATGTTGATCCAACTAAATTGGATGAAATACGTGCAGCTTATGGTTTAAATGATCCATTTATAATACGTTATTTCAAATGGCTTGGAGAAATTTTAAGAGGAAACTTTGGATACAGTGTATCAAGTGGAGTTCCTATAAAAGATATACTTGGAGATTTATTACCAGCTACTTTAGAATTAGCAGTAGCAGCATTACTTATATCAACAATACTTGGAAGTCTTTTAGGATTATTTAGTGCTATACGTCGTGGTACTTTTGCAGAAAATCTATTAACAGTTGCAGGTATGATTGGTGTATCAATCCCTCAATTCTTCTTTGGAATGGTTTGTATATTAATTTTCTCATTAAACTTAGGACTGTTACCAGTTGGTGGTCGTATGATGCCAGGAAAAACAGCATTTATAGATCGTTATGAATATCTAATATTACCAGCTCTTGTATTAGGAATTGCTCTTACAGCAGGGGTAATGAGATATGCTCGTTCAAGTATGTTAGATACTATGAATAAAGAATATATTCGTACAGCAAGAAGTAAAGGTTTACCAGAGTGGAGAGTAAACTTAGTTCATGGATTTAGAGTTGCTTTAACACCTGTTATAGTATTAATAGGCTTTAGACTTCCAACTCTAATAGGTGGAGCAGTAATTATAGAAACTATATTTAGATGGCCAGGAATAGGAAGTGCCTTTGCAACTGCAGTACGTGCTCAAAATTATCCATTAGTTATGATGATAGCATTACTTACAGTTACAGCAGTATTAGTTTCAAGCTTTTTAGTTGACGTATTAACAGCTTTACTTGACCCACGTGTTAAGTTAGATTAGGAGGATAGTATGGCAGAATTAAGAGTTAAAAAAAGTAGATTTGATAGAAAATTAGATAAAATTAGACAAATGGAAGAGTCAGGAGAATTAGGAAAGAAGAAAGTAAATCGTTCATTAAGAAAGCTTATGAATAATAAGCTAGCTATGATTGGAATTGTTATATTCGCTATAATTTTATTATCTGCAATATTTGCCCCATTATTAACTAAATATGATCCACTACAAGTTGACATGACTAACGTTTTAAAGAAACCATCAGCAGAGCATTGGTTTGGAACAGATAAAGTTGGAAGAGATGTTTTCTCAAGAGTATTATATGGTGGTAGAATATCTATCTTAATTGGACTTGGAAGTGCTTTAGGATGTGCAGTAATCGGAGTTTTACTAGGTTGTTATGCAGGTTATAAAGGTGGCTGGTTTGATAGAATAGTTCTACGTATATCAGAAGTATTTATGTCATTCCCACAATTAGTTTTAGTATTAATGCTAGTTGCAATATTAGGACAAAGTTTAACAAATCTTATAATAATATTTATTTTAACTGGCTGGGGTAGCGTTTATCGTATGGCTCGTGCCAAGATACTATCAATTAGAGAAGAAGAATATGTTCAATCATTAAAATGTTTTGGATTAAATGATTTCTTAATTTGTTATAAGCATATGTTACCAAATGCTATAGGACCAATTGTTGTTAATATAACTTTAAGTACAGCAATGTTTATATTAGAAGAAGCTTCATTAAGTTTCTTAGGACTTGGAGTTCCACTTGAAATTGCAACATGGGGAAATATATTAAATGCTTCTCAAGATATGTTTACATTACAAAATAACTGGTGGTTATGGTTACCAGTAGGTGTTGTAATTTCACTATTTGTTATGAGTATTAACTTCGTCGGAGATGGTCTTCGTGATACAACAGATCCAACACAACAAGGTTAAGGAGGAAGAAATATGAAGGACAGACCTATAATTACAGTTAAAAATTTAAAGACTTACTTTTATACAAATCAAAGATGTAACAAGGCTATAAACGGGGTTTCCTTTCAAATAAAAAAAGGAAAAACACTTTGTGTTGTTGGAGAATCAGGTTGTGGAAAAAGTGTTACTGCATCATCAATTATGCAATTACTACCTAAGCTATCTAGAATAGAAGAAGGAGAAATTGTTTATCACGGTGATAAAGGTGATGTAAGAATAGATAAATTAGTTAGAAACGGAAAAGAGATGAGAGGATTAAGAGGAAAAGATATCGCAATGATTTTCCAAGATCCAATGACAGCTTTAAATCCAGTATATACGGTTGGATATCAAATAGCTGAGAACATATTATGCCATGAAAAGGTATCTAAAAAAGAGGCTAAAGCAAGAACTTTAGAGTTACTTAAAGATATGGGAATACCTTTCCCAGAACAAAGAATAAACGAGTACCCACATCAATTTTCAGGTGGTATGCGTCAAAGAGCAATGATAGCAATGGCTATGAGTTGTAATCCAAAGGTTTTAATAGCAGATGAACCTACAACTGCACTAGATGTTACAATTCAAGCTCAAATATTTGAACTTATGGATAAGCTTAAAAAGGAAAATGATACAGCAATACTTCTTATTACTCATGATATGGGAGTTGTTAGTGAACTTGCTGATGAAGTTGCTGTAATGTATATGGGAAATATTATTGAAAGTGGTTCTGTTGAAGAAATTTTAAAAACTCCAGCACATCCATATACAGAAGCTTTATTAAAATCAATTCCGATTTTAGGTAAAGGAAAGGATCAAGAGTTAAATCCTATTAAAGGATCAACACCAGATCCATATGATAGACCAGTTGGATGTCAATTTGCACCAAGATGTAATTATGTTTGCGATAAGTGCAAGGAAATGCCAGGTGAAGAGCTTATAGGAGAAACTCATATGGTACGTTGCTTTAGACATGAGGAAGTTTTAAAGAGCGGTCTTAAGAAAAAAGAGGCGGTGATGACAAGTGGAAAATAAAGAAGTTTTATTAGAACTAAAGGGAGCACAAACACATTTCCCAATAAAGGGTGGAATGTTCAAAAAGCCTACTAAGTTTGTAAAGGCTGTAAATGATATAGATTTAACTATTTATAGAGGGGAAACTCTTGGATTAGTAGGGGAGTCAGGTTGTGGTAAAACTACACTTGGAAAATCAATTCTTCAATTAGTTAAGCCTACTGGTGGAGAAATGATTTATCACTTCAAAGGTGATGTTGGTAATAAAGATTTAAGAAAATTAAATGCAAAAGAGATGGATTTAGCTCGTAAAAAGATGCAAATAGTATTCCAAGATCCACACTCATCATTAAATCCAGCATTTACAATTTATCAATCATTATCAGATCCTCTAAAGAAATTTGGAGTAAAAGATAAAAATGATAGAAGAATGTTAATTGGTGATATATTAGAAGCAGTTAATATGCGTAGAGAATATATGGATAGATATCCACATGAATTTTCAGGTGGACAAAGACAAAGAATTGGTATAGCAAGAGCACTTTGTATTAATCCAGAACTAGTTATTTGTGATGAATCAGTATCAGCTCTAGACGTTTCAATTCAAGCTCAAGTTTTAAATCTATTAAAAAAGATTAAAGATGAGAGAGGATTAACTTATATATTTATAACTCATGATTTAAGTGTAGTTGAATATATTAGTGACAGAATAGCTGTAATGTATTTAGGTAGAATAGTTGAGCTTGCAGAAACATCTCAAATATTCTCAAACAACCTACACCCATATACTCAAGCTTTACTTTCAGCAATTCCAATTGCTGATTTAGATAGAAAGAAAAAGCGTATAGTTTTAGAAGGGGACGTACCAAGTCCTGTTAATCCTCCAGAAGGATGTAATTTCCATCCACGTTGTAAAGAGTGTATGGATATTTGTAAAAAAGAAAGACCTTTATTAAAAAAATATATTATAGATGGTGAAGAACATTTTGTTGCATGCCATTTAGCCGAACAAAAATTAAAGGAGAGATAAAAATGAGTAAATTTGACATTAAAGATTTTAAAGGAGTAATTCCAGCAGTATTAACAGTTTTTGATAAGGATGAAAATATTGATGAAGCAGGAATGAGACAATTAGTTTCCTATTTAATTGGTAAAGGTGTAGATGGATTATACCTAACAGGATCAACAGGTGAAGGCTTTACTATGAGTAGTGAAGAAAGAAAAAGAGTAGTTGAAATAGTTATGGATGAAAACAAAGGAAGAGTTCCAGTTGTAGTTCATGTAGGAGCTATAGGAACTAAATTATCAATAGATCTTGCAAAACATGCAGAAGCTGTAGGAGCAGATGGAATATCTAGCGTTCCACCTTTCTACTGGAAATTTAATGAAGATCAAATAGTTAAATACTATGAAGAAATTGCAAATTCATGTAGCCTTCCAATGATAGTGTACAATGTACCTTTAGTTGGATTATTAGGAATGAATGCTATTAAGAGATTAGCAGCAATAGAAAATGTAAAAGGAATTAAGTATACTGCATTAGCTCACTATGAAATAACTCAAATAAAAGATGAAATAGGAGAAGATTTCTTAGTTTACTCAGGTGCAGATGAAATGGCTATGTCAGGACTTTTAGCAGGAGCAGATGGAATAGTTGGATCATTCTATAACATAATGCCAGAATTATTTATAAATATTAAGAAAGCTATAGATAATAAGGATATTGATGAAGCACAAAAATTACAACGTTATGCAGTTGAAATAATAATGTATTCATTAAAAATTCCATCATTCTATGCAGGAATGAAATCTGTATTAAGATGGAGAGGAATAAATGCAGGATATTGCCGTAGTCCTTTTGAAAATTTAACAGAAGAACAAGAAGCAGAATTTAAGGCTGGATATAAAAAATTAAAAGAAACTTACAATATTGTAGGGGTTGATTTCTTAGATGAAATGTAAAATAAGCCTAAGAAAAAGCAAAGCATGTGATGTATTTGTAATGGGAGCTGGGATTGCAGGAATTATGTCTGCAATCCAAGCATCTGATAATGGACAAAGGGTAATAATTGCAAGTAGTGCAAATATATTTTCTGGATCAAGCTTTTATCCTGGTACATGGGGGTTAGGTTTAATAGGCCCAACTGATGAAAGCGATGAAGAAGATTTAGCTAATACAATTAGGGAAGTTGGCTGTAATGTTATAGATAAAGAATTAGTAGAAACATTTGTAAAAAATATTAATCCAAGTATAGAGTTATTAAAGAAAATGAATGTTAAGCTAAAACAAGCTGACAATGCTGGAGAAAAAGAATTTATTCCATGTTTTGATCATAAAAATAGAAATTGGAATGGAATTTTATTTGAAAGTGCAAAGGAAATTTTAAAAAATAAATTAGAAAATAATAAGGTAGAAGAATATCCTTTTTCAGAAGTAATTGAAATAGTAAAGGAAAATAATAAGGTTATAGGTGTAATTCTTATTAACAAATTAAATGAACTTGAATTTATAAAATGTAAAGCACTTGTAATTGCAAGTGGAGGAATAGGTGGATTATTTAAATATAGATTAAACACCACTGATATTACAGGGATGGGACAAGCTTTAGCATTAAAATCTGGATGTAAATTAACTAATATAGAATTTATGCAAATGATGCCAGGCTATATAAAGCCATGTCCAAAAACTATATTTAATGAAAAGACATTTAAATATATAGAAGCTAGAAATGAGGAAGGCGAAAATATATTTAAAGGAATAGATAATTTAGAAGAAAAACTTGATGAAAGGTCAACTCATGGACCATTTACTTCTAGATTAAACTCTAGAGATATTGATTATGCCATATTTAAAGAGTTTATGAAAAATAAAAATGGAGTAACAATTAAATATAAAGAGGAATTGAAATATAGTAAACCAGAATTTATTAAGGTTTATTTTAAATGGTTAGAAGAAAATAAGCATCTTACAATAGATGATGAAATAAATATAGGAATATTTTTTCATGCAGCCAATGGTGGAATTAGCATAAATAAAAGAGCAGAAACAGCGGTAGAAGGATTATTTGCCGCAGGAGAATGTACAGGTGGTATGCATGGTGCAGATAGAATAGGTGGTTTATCTACTGCAAATGGACTTGTTTTTGGAAGAATAGCAGGAGAAAGCGCAAGTAAATATTCAGAAAACAAAGTTTTAAGTAATAAAGATGAAGTAGAATTTGAACTTTACGAAATAGATAAGGCAAAGGAACTTATTTTAGAAGTTCAAGAAATTATGTTTAAAAGTGCAATGGTAGAAAAAAATGAAATAGGTGTTGAAAATGCAATTTCAACATTAAATAGAATTACTAATGAAATTACATATAAGAAGGATATAGATATTAAAAATATAAGAGATTCATATAGGTTAGAAAATAATCTATTGTTAGCTAAAGCATTATTAAAAGCAATTGATATTAGAAAAGAAAGTAGAGGATCACATTATCGTAATGATTATCCATCTATAAATAAAGATATGGATAGAAGGGTAATAGTTGAGTTAAAGGATGATATTAAAGTTTATTTCCAAGGGGAGTGATAGAATGCCTATTATAGATATGCCTTTAGAACAACTTAGGGAATATAGAGGTACTAATCCTATCCCAAAAGATTTTGATTCTTTTTGGGATGAGAGAATGGAGGAAGTTTATAAACATTCTTTAGAATATAATATAACTTCTAGTGAAATTACTGGAAATGAAGCCTGTGATTTTTATGATTTATGGTTTAAAGGAATAAATGGTGAAAAAGTATATGCGAAGTATGTAAAACCTAAATTAGAAGGTAACTTACCATTAATTTTACAATTTCATGGATATCCAGGAGCTAGTAGAGGTTGGTTTGAACAAGCCTCCTTTGCAGGAATGGGATGTGCTATTTTAGCAATGGATTGTCCAGGGCAAGGTGGAAATGGAGAAGATATAGGTGGCTTTAAAGGAGCAACAGTTTCAGGACATATTATTGCAGGGTTAGATGGAAATCCAAAGGATATGTATTATGTAAGATTATTTCAAAATACTTCAATTTTATGTAGAATAGCTCAGGAGTTAGAAGGCATAGATGTGAATAAAATTTATGCAAATGGAGCTAGTCAAGGAGCTGGAATAACTCTAGCATGCTCTTCTTTAAATCCAGTTATAAAAAGATGTGCAGCCTTATATCCATTTCTTTCAGATTATAAAAGAGTTTGGGATATGGATTTAGATTTAATTGCATATGAAGGGTTAAGATATTACTCAAGATGGTTTAATACAATAGGAGAAAAAGATGAAGAAGTATTTACAAAACTAGGATATATAGATGTTCATAACTTAGTTCATAGGTTAAAAGCAGAAGTTTTATTTGGAACTGGACTTATGGATAATATTTGTCCTCCATCAACTCAATTTGCAGCATATAATAATATAACTTCTAAGAAAAAACATATTATTTTTCCAGATTATACACATGAAGAAATAGGAGCATTTGATGATATGCTAATAGATTTCTTCTTAAAGGAGGATGAGTAATATGCCAATGTTAGATATGCCTATAAAAGAAATGGAAGGATACTTAGGAAGCAATATAACTCCTAATGATTTTAATGAGTATTGGGATAATGAGATAAAAAATATAGATGAAGATAATCTAGAATATAAAATAGTAAAAAAGAATTTCAAAAATAAGCAAGCTGATTATTATGAAATTTATTTTAAAGGAATTGATGGAGCAGAAATTTATGCAAAGTATATTTGTCCATCTATAAATAAAAAGGTGCCAACAGTAATAGAATTTCATGATTATAAAGAATCAAGTAAAAGCTGGCACTATCTTACTAGGTATATAGCTATAGGATATTCAGTTTTAGCTATGGATTGTAGAGGACAAGGTGGAAAAAGCCAGGATGTTGGAGGCGCAAAAGGATCAACTGTTTGTGGACATGTAATTAATGGATTAGATGATGATATTAATAAAATGTACTATAGAAAAGTATATTTAGATGCATATATATTATCTAAGATTGCAGAAAAGCTTTATAAAACTGATAAAGATAAAATGATATCTTTTGGAAAAGGTCAAGGGGCAGCACTTGCATTAGTAGTTGCAGCTTTAAATGAAAATATTAAAAAGTGCTCATTACAATATCCATTTTTAGCTGATTTTAGAAGAGTTTGGGATATGGATTTTGATGTAAATGCATATGAAGGAATAAGATATTATTTTAGATGGTTTGATCCTATGCATATTAGAGAAAAAGAAATATTTGAAAAGCTAGGATATATAGATACTGTTAACTTTGCTAGTAAATTAAAATGTGAGTTATTAGTAGGAACAGCATTATTAGATTCTATATGTCCTCCAAGTACACAATATGCTATTTTTAATAATGCAAATTGTAATAAGAAGCACTTAATATTCCATAAATATGGACATGAACTAAATAATTTTTTTGAAAATGAAAATCTAAAGTTTATGTTATTTAATAATTAATTATTGTTAGAAAAAATATATTAATAAATTGAAAAAAATTTAGGTATGAAGTTAAGGGGTGCAATAATGAGAAAAGAAGAAATAATACAAAAAATTAGCGGTGGATTAATAGTATCTTGTCAAGCTCTTGAAGGAGAACCTTTATACATTGAAAATGATTCAATGATGCCATTAATGGCAAGAGCTGCAAAAAAAGCAGGAGCTTGTGCAATTAGAACAAATGGAGTTAGAGATGTTGCAGGAATAAAGGAAGAAACAAATTTACCAGTTATAGGATTAATAAAAAAATGTTATGAAGGTTATGAACAATATATAACAGTAACAATGGATGAAGTTGATAAACTTGTAGAAGCTGGTGCAGACGTAATTGCATTAGACTGTACATTAAGAGATAGAAAAGATGGAAAAACTGTAGCTGAACATATACAAGCTATAAAGGAAAAATATCCCAATATAATATTAATGGCTGATATATCAAATCTAGAAGAAGGAATCAATGCTTGCAAGGCAGGAGTAGACATGGTTGGAACTACTTTAAGTGGATATACAGATTATACTCCTAAACTTGAAGGACCAGACTATGAATTAGTAAAATCACTTGTAGAATCTATAGATATCCCAGTTATAGCTGAAGGTAGAATACATTATCCAAATCAAGCAGCAGAAATGTTAAATATAGGAGCAACTGCAGTTGTTGTTGGGGGAGCTATTACTAGACCGCTAGAAATAACAACTAGATTTATGGATGCTATAAATAAGAGGTAGGATATGAAATATTTAGGAATTGATATAGGCGGAACTTCAGTAAAAATGGGATTAGTTACAGATAAAGGAGATATATTAGCCTCTGATAATTTTAGTGTAGCTTTTGATAATTATGAAACTCCTATATTTGAAACTGTAAAAAAATCAGTAAGTGAATTTTTAAATAATAATAATATAAATTCAAGTGAACTTTCTGGAATTGGAGTATCAGCAACAGGACAAGTTAATACTACTACAGGAACTATTGTAGGTGTAGGTGGAAATATTAAGAACTGGTGTGGTACAGAAATTAAAAAAGAACTTGAGGAAATATACAATTTAAAGACTACAGTTATTAATGATGCTAATAGTATGGTTATTGGTGAGCAATGGATAGGTAGAGGAAGAGGATATAAAAATATAATAGGTATAACTATAGGTACAGGAGTAGGTGGAGGAATAATAGTAGACTCCAATATATTACTTGGAAATATAGGAATAGCTGGAGAATTAGGACATTTTTCTATAAATTCCAATGGAAAACAATGTACTTGTGGTAATATAGGATGCTATGAACAGTATGGTTCTATGACTGCATTAGTAAAAGAAGTTAAAGAAAAATATGATGATATAGGAAATTTATCTTTTAAAAAGGATGAAACAAATGGTAAACATATTTTTGATGAACTTGAAAAAGGTAATAAGAAATTAGAGAGTGTTGTAAAAGAATGGATTGAAAATATAGGTAAGGGATTAGTAAGTTTAACACATATTTTTAATCCAGAAATAATACTAATTGGTGGAGCTGTAAGTAAACAAGAAAAACTATTTATAGAACCAGTTAGAAATTATGTGTTAAATAATGTTATGAAAAGATTTGGAGAAAACTTAAAAGTTGAGGCAGCAGAATTAGAAAATAATGCTGGATTAGTTGGTGCAGTTTACTATAACATGAATAATTAATTAAAGGTATAAACATTTTTTATACAGTTAAACCCTATTTTGTTTAAGAAAGGTATTGTCTTTTTGATAATATCTTTCTTTATTTCTATGTTAAAGTTGATTATAACAAAAATAATAATTATAATATAAATGGTAAATAAATGCTTATTTAAAGGAGAGATTTTTATGGAAAAGAAACAATTTAAAGCGGAATCTAAAAGATTATTAGATCTTATGATTAATTCAATTTATACCAATAGGGAAATCTTCTTAAGGGAGCTTATTTCTAATGCTAGTGATGCTATTGATAAAATTTATTATAAAGCTCTAGTAGATGACTCTATAAAGTTTGATAAAGATAGTTATTGTATCAAATTAACCATGGATAAAGATAACAGATTATTAAAAATAAATGATACAGGGATTGGAATGACAAAGGATGAGCTTGAAAATAATCTTGGTGTTATAGCTCAAAGTGGGTCATTAAATTTTAAAAAGGAAAATGAAGTAGATGAAGAACATGGAATAATTGGTCAATTCGGTGTCGGGTTCTATTCAGCTTTTTTAGTATCAGATAAGGTTACTGTTATAACTAAGGCTTTTGGTAGTGATAAAGGTTACAAATGGGAATCAGAAGGGGTAGAAGGATATACTATTGAAGAATGTGAAAAAGCTAATATAGGTACAGAAATAATACTTAATATAAAAGAAAATACAGAAGATGAAAATTATGATGAGTATTTAGATGAATATAAATTACAATCAATGATAAAGAAATATTCTGATTTTATTAGATATCCAATAAAGATGGATTTAACTAATAAAAAGCTTAAAGAAGGCAGTGAAAATGAGTACGAAGATTATATAGAAGAGAAAGTTGTAAATAGTATGGTTCCTCTTTGGAAGAAAAATAAAAAGGAACTTAAAGATGATGATTATAATAATTTCTATTTAGAAAAACATTATGGATTTGATACTCCATTAAAACATATTCATATAAGTGTTGATGGTATGATAAGCTATAATTCAATATTATTTATTCCAGGAAAGACCCCATATGATTTTTATACAAAAGAATATGAAAAAGGTTTAGAATTATATTCAAATGGCGTTTTAATAATGAATAAATGCAAAGATTTATTACCAGATTACTTTGGATTTGTTAAAGGTGTTGTAGATTCACCAGATTTATCTTTAAATATATCTAGAGAACTATTACAAAATGATAGACAATTAAGACTTATTGCTAAAAATATTAAAAATAAAATTAAAAATGAATTAAGCAGTATGTTAAAAAATGAAAGAGATAAATATGAGGAATTCTATAATGCTTTTGGAAGACAATTAAAATATGGAGTTTATGATGAATTTGGTGCTAATAAGGATATTTTAGAAGACTTACTTATGTTCTATTCATCAAAGGAAAAGAAATTAGTTACATTAGATGAATATATAAATAGAATGATGGAAAATCAAAAATATATCTATTATGCAGCTGGTGAATCAAATGAAAGAATAGAAAAACTTCCTCAAACAGAAGCTTTACTAGATAAAGGATATGAAATACTATACTTTACAGAAGATATAGATGAATTTGCTATAAAAATGCTTATGAAATATAAAGATAAGGAATTTAAGTCAGTAGCTAGTGGAGATTTAGGTATAGAATCAGATGAAAATAAAGAAGAATCTGATGAAAAGAATAAGGAAAGTAAAGAAATATTTGATGCAATGAAGGATATTTTAAAGGATAAAGTTACCAAGATAAAAGCATCAAAAATACTAAAAAATCATCCAGTATGTTTATCAACAGAAGGCGAGCTTACAATTGAAATGGAAAAAATCTTAAGTGCTATGCCAAATAATCAAGGTGTAAAAGCAAATAAGGTTTTAGAAATAAATACAAACCACAATGTATTTAACTCATTAAAGGATGCCTATGAAAATGATAAGGATAAACTAAATTTATATACAAATTTACTATATAATCAAGCATTACTTATAGAAGGATTAAGTATAGAAGACCCAGTAGAGTTTACAAATAATATCTGTAAGTTAATGAAATAAATATAAATTATATAAAATTACCTATAATTAAAGTAACATGTTATAAATTAAAGGAATATATAATCACTTTAGTGGAAAAATATTATTGAGGTGATTGTATGTCAAACATGAAGAATAACAATAAGGTAAATGTTGCAGCAATAGGGAATTACACAAAGGGAGCAGTAGAAACCTTTGAAGAAAATATTGTTAATAAAACAAATTATTTAGAAGAGGTAGATGCAAATTTAAAAGATAATAAGAACTAAACTCATGTCAACTGGCATGAGTTTTTTTTCTTAATTATAAATGATAATATTTTCATTTATAATAATAAGAATATTGCCCTTGTATTTATTAAAGTAAAGTTTTAGAATTATAATGCACTCAATATTTATAAAAAGAAAAAATATCACTTATGAAGGGGATGAAGTGAAGTTAATGTTTAGTGATTACAAAAATGATCTTATTAATGAATTTAAGGGGTATAATGCTAAGCTATTTAAGCAAGATTTAATGGCTGGAATAACAGTTACAGCAGTAGCGTTACCTTTGGCATTAGCTTTTGGTGTAAGTTGTGGAGCCACGGCTGCAGCAGGGTTAATTACAGCAATAATAGCAGGGTTAGTTATAGGAGCTTTATCGGGTGCATCTTTCCAAATATCTGGGCCAACAGGAGCCATGAGTGCAATTTTAATCTTATTATTTCAACAATATGGATTAAAAGGTGTTTGGATAGCAGGTGCATTAGCTGGATTATTATTAATAATTGCAGGTATATTTAAATTAGGTAAGGTTGTATCGTATATACCAGCGCCAGTTATTACTGGATTTACATCAGGTATTGCTTTAATAATAGCAATAGGTCAATTAAATAATTTTTTTGGAGTAGCTACTAAGGGGTCAGAGTCTTCAGCGTTAAAATTAATATATTTTCTGCAAGGACCTTTAAATCCTAACTGGTATGCAGTTTTACTTGGAGTTTTAGTAATGACAATTATGATTATTTGGCCAAAGAAGTGGAATTCTGTAGTTCCATCATCACTAATTGGTCTAATAGTTGCATTAGGGATAAATATGATATTTAAACTTCCAGTAGAAGTAATTGGTAATATTCCAAAGACATTATTTCTTGACGACAGACTAACTTTTTCTGCAATAGATTTAAGCACAGTAAAGGGATTAATAATTCCAGCTATAAGTATTGCGGCATTAGGAATGATAGAAAGTCTACTTTGTGGTGAAGTAGGTAAAAAAATGAAGGGTGAGAAATTTGACTCTAATAGGGAATTAATAGCTCAGGGAGTTGGGAATTTTATAATTCCTTTCTTTGGTGGAGTTCCAGCAACAGCAGCAATTGCTCGTACAAGTGTTGCTATTAAAGCAGGGGCAAAAACTAGATTGGTTAGTATTTTCCATGCATTATTTCTTTTAGTATCAATGTTTATTTTAGCTCCAGTTATGTCTATGATACCATTATCAGCATTAGCAGGGGTTCTTATAATTACTGCTTGGAGAATGAATGAATGGGAAAATATTAAATATATGTTTTCAAAGAGGTTCAGGGGAGCTATACTAAAATTCTTAATTACTATGGGTGCTACAGTAGTATTTGATTTAACTCAAGCTATTTTAATAGGAGTAATATTCTCTAGTCTTTTATTTATAGTTAAAATTTCTAATATGGATATTTCTATAAATGACGTAGATGAAGATAGACTAGGAGATGATATATATATTAATAGATGTATAGGAAATGTTAAAGTTGCTTATTTTACAGGACCATTATTCTTTGCTACTGTTGAGAAGTTTAAAAGTGAACTTTTAGAAATAGAAGATACAAAAGCATTAATTCTTTCTATGAGAGGTGTTCCACTTATTGATACTTCAGGGATACAAGCTTTAGAAGAATTATATGATACTTTAAAAGATAAAAATTGTACTCTTATGTTATGTGGATTACAGCCCCAGGTTAAAGATATAATTTCTAAATCAGGGTTAGATAAAAAAATAGGGAAAGAAATGATTTTCTGGAGTGCAGATCAAGCGATTATTGCAGCTGATAAACTTCAAATAGCTTAAATTAAAAATAGAAATAATATATTAAAGAAAAGGGTTATAAATTTAGAAATTTTAATTTCTAAATTTATAACCCTTAATATTTATGTAATTATTTTTAGACTTTAGGATAGTATAATAAAAATATATTTTATCAGAAAGGGAAGGTGGGGGAAATGCCATTTACTTTAGCACATCCTGCAGCTGTTGTATTTTTAAAAAGTAAATATTTTAGTATGAGTGGGCTGATTTTAGGTGCAATGTCACCAGATTTTATTTACTTTATATTATTTGGTCCAAGTAGTAATGAAGGACATACATTAAGGGGGTTAATACTAATTAACATACCAATATGTATTTTATTAAATTATTTATATTTTAAATTTATTAAGAATTATTTAATAATAAATCTTCCAAATTCTATATCAAAATACTATTCATATTTAATTAATTGGAAGTGGGAAAATAATAATTTTAAAAGCTTAATAATATTTATTTATTCCGTTATTTTGGGGTGGATAACTCATGTGCTTTGGGATAGTTTTACCCATAAAGGAGGATATTTTGTTAATAAAATAGAGTTCTTAAATAGAATTTTAGAAATTAATAATTATAAAATACCATTTTATAAAATAGCTCAGCATGGAAGTACCTTGATAGGGATACTTTTAATATTAATATATTTATATAAACTAAGATTTAAAGGAGAGTTAATAGAAATATCTATAGTAAGTAAACTAAAGTATTATTTATTAATTATAAGTACAACCTTAATAACAATATCATTAAGTTATTTATATTTTAATACAATTTATAAATTTACAATTGGTAATTTAGTAGTTAGTTTAGTTAATGGTATATTTTTAGGATATATATTTGCAGGAATATACTTTAGCAATAAGAAGTGTGTTAATAAGAGGGATATTGTTTAAAAAATATTAACAATTTTTAGGGTTAATTGGCAAATAAATTGGAATAATATTCACGAGGTGATTTTATGAAATCAGTATGGAGTGAAAGTTGTACCATTGCCAAAAGGGGCTCATTAAAGGGTGATATAGAAGTAGATACTGTTGTAATTGGAGCAGGAATAGCTGGAATATTAACAGCTTATATGTTAAATGAAAGTGGAGTTAATGTAGCTATTATAGAGTGTAATGAAATTGGTAGCGGAAATATAAAAAATACAACTGCAAAAATAACATCGCAACATAATTTAATTTACCATAAGTTAATAAATGAATTTGGAAAAGAAAAAGCAATGCAATATGCAAAGGCAAATGAGCTTGCAATAGAAAAATATAGAGAAATAATTGAAAAAAATAATATAAATTGTGATTTTGAAGAAAAAGATGCATATGTATATTCATTAGAGGATATAGATGAAATTAAAGAGGAAGTTAAGGTTGTTAATGAACTTGGAATAAGTGCTGAATTTACAAAAGAAACTGATTTACCATTTAAAGTTAAAGGTGCAATTAGGTTTAAGAATCAAGGACAGTTTAATCCAATAAAGTTTATAAAAGCTATTTCTGAGGATTTAGTTATTTATGAAAAGACAAAAGCATTAGAAGTAAAGGATAATATAGTAATAACTGAAAGGGGAAATATTACTGCAAAGAATATAGTTATAGCAACTCATTATCCTTTTATAAATTTTCCGGGATATTATTTCATGAGGATGCATCAAGAAAGATCCTATATAATAGCTTTAGAGAATGCAGATGATATTAATGGCATGTATATTGATATTAGTAAAAAGGGATATTCATTTAGAAACTATAAGGAGTTATTACTTATAGGAGGAGCTAGTCATAGGACTGGAAAAAATGAAGAAAGCGGCTGCTATGAAGAGTTAAGAAAAATAGCAAAAGAACTTTATCCAAACTCAAGAGAACGATATTACTGGTCATCTCAAGATTGTATGACATTAGATGAAGTACCTTATATAGGTAGATATTCTTCAAAAGATGATAATATTTATGTAGCTACAGGCTTTAATAAATGGGGAATGACAGGTTCCATGGTTGCTTCGATAATTTTATGTGATATGATTTTAGGAAAGAAAAATGAATTTGCAGAAATATTTTCCCCACAAAGGTTTGATATTTCAGCTTCAAGTAGGAATTTTGTTAAAGATGGAATAAAAGTATTAACTAATTTTATTGGAGGTAAGCTTAAGATTCCAGATGAAAATATTGAACATATAAAAAATGGAGAAGGTGATATTGTTGAATATAATGGGGAAAAGAGTGGGGTATATAAAGATAAATTTGGAAAAGTTTTTATAGTAACTACAAAATGCCCACATTTAGGCTGTGAACTTAAGTGGAATAAAGAGGAATGTTCTTGGGATTGTCCTTGTCATGGCTCCAGATTTGACTATAAGGGAAATTTACTAGATGCACCTGCTACGAGTAGTATAAGATATGAATGATTTTCATGGATATAATAAAAAAAGAAATTTTTTTGAGGGATGGTACTTTAAACATCAAAAAGAAAAAGAGTTTATAGCCTTTATTCCAGGAATTAATATTGAAAGAGATAGAAAAAAATCAGCTTTTATTCAAGTACTTACAAATACAAATTCTTATAATATTAATTATTTATTTAGTGAATTTGAAGTAAGTAAAGAAAAATTTCAAGTAAGAATAGGCAAAAGCATATTTTCTGATAAAGGAATTGATATTAATATAAAAAACAATGATATATCAATAGTTGGAAAAATAAATTATGAAAATATAACTCCAATAATATTATGGGACCATTTAGTATTATTCCATTTATGGAGTGCAATCATGGTGTTTTAAGTTTACATCATAAATTAAGTGGAGAGTTAAAAATTAATGATAATAATATAAATTTTAATGATGGAACTGGTTATATTGAAAAAGATTGGGGATGTTCTTTTCCAAAAACATATCAATGGATTCAATGTAATGATTTTAAAGAAAATAAATGTAGTATTATGGTTTCAATTGCAGATATACCATTTATGGGTATTAATTTTAAAGGGTGTATAGCGGTAGTGTACTATAAAGGAAAAGAGTATAGATTAGCAACTTATAATGGAGTTAAGATATTAAAATATAATAGTAGTGGACTAATAATACAGCGAGGAAAGTATAGGTTAGAGATTGAAATATTTCAAGGATTAGCACAAAAGCTTTTAGCACCTAATATTGGACATATGACAAGACCAATATATGAAAATGCATCTTGCAAAGGTAGATTTAAGTTTTATATAAAAAATAAGATTGAGTTTGATTTTTATAGTGAAAATACAAGTTTTGAATATGTAGACTAGAGAATTTTAGTATAAAAATTCTCTAGTCTATTATCATATATGAATAAAAAAACATATTATATAGATGTCACTAATATAAAAGGAGAAGATTATGGGAAAAGGTTATATAGTGGTACAACTGTTTACTGCTAGGGAGGCATTGCCTATAGCTTTGGCAAAAGTAACTATAACACCATCCATTGAATGTAATAGCAATAACTTTTTTAAAAAGGTTCTTGAAACTAATATAAGTGGTGAAACTGAAAAAGTTGAAGTAAGTACGAAAGAAAAGGAATTTTCATTAAATGCAGTTGAAAGTAATATTCCTTATGAATTATATGATATTTCTATTATTGCAGATGGATATCATGATTTACTTATTATGGGGGTGCAGGTATTCCCAGATAGTACTTCTATTCAAAGAGTTGAAATGGAACCAGTAGGGAAATTGAGAAATGGATTTGAAATAATAAATATACCTAGCCATCAACTTAATGTAAGGACATATAGGGATAAGCAGGTAGGTCCAAAGGGGACTAAGGTATTAGGAAATGTTTATATACCAGAATATATTACTGTTCATTTAGGAAGCCCAACCTCGTACTCAGAAAATGTTACAGTTAAGTTTATTGATTATATTAAAAACGTTGCTTCTAGTGAGATTTATCCTACTTGGCCGGAAAATGCGTTAAAAGCTAATATATATGCTCAAATTTCTTATGCTTTAAATAGAGTATATACAGAATGGTATAGAAATAAAGGATATAATTTTCAAATAACAAATTCTACTGCTTATGATCAATGTTATGTAAAGGGAAGAAATATATTTGAGAATATAAGTAGAATAGTAGATGATATATTTAATGAATATATATCAATAATGGGTTATATAGAACCATTATTTTCTCAGTATTGCAATGGAAGTACTGTAACTTGTGGTGGATTGTCTCAATGGGGAACAGTAGATTTAGCTAATAAAGGATATTTGCCAATAGAGATGTTAAAGTATTACTATGGTAATAATATAGAATTAATTAGAACTAGTGATATTAAAGGGATAGTAGAGTCATATCCAGGTGAAGTATTAAAGCGAGGAAGTTTAGGATCACAAGTTAAAGTTATACAGAAACAATTAAATAGAATAGCAAGAAATTATACAGCAATACCTGTAATTAATCCTATAGATGGTAATTTTAATAAGGATACAGAAGATTCAGTTAAGGTATTTCAAAAAATATTTAACTTAATACAGGATGGTATTGTAGGAAGAGCCACTTGGTATAAGATAAGTGATATTTATGTTGGTGTAAAAAAACTTGCAGATCTTGAATCTGAAGGAGAAAAGGAATCTGATATAATATCAGATAATATATATCCAGGTTACTTATTAAGAGAAGGTTCAAAAGGAAAAGAAGTTAGAAAGCTTCAGTATTATTTAAGTTTTATTGGAGATTTTTATTATAACATTCCAGTAATATCTGTAGATAGTATATTTGGAGCTAAAACAAAAGAAGCTGTAATTGCATTTCAAAGAAAGTTTAAACTTAAAGATGATGGAATAGTTGGAAGATTAACTTGGAATAAGATATATGAAGTGTATAAGACTATAGAGGAGGGCATAGATGAGTCTATTATAAATCAGCAGCAGTATCCAGGAAGACCTTTAAAAGAGATGTCTAAAGGTGAGGATGTAGAGAAGATCCAATCATATTTAAATATGATTGCCAATAAATATAACGAAATAAGTAAAATAGATATAGATGGTATATTTGGACCTGAAACAAGACGAGATGTAATGTCATTTCAAGAAAAGTTTGGATTAGCTGTAGATGGAATAGTTGGAAAAACAACTTGGGATAAAATAGTTGAGGTATATAAAAAATTAGACGAAATAAAATAAATTAGACAATATTTATAAAAACTATATATAATATAAGTAGTTTAAAAAGCATCAAATAAAACAGCACCAGTTGAGTGTTGTTTTATTTTCATTTATATAAAAAAGAGGTGAGAATATGAATTTAAGAGAGGTTGCTTATAAAGTTATAAACGAAAGTTCAAGCTTTAGAAGAAAAGAGGGTGAAAAACTTTTTAGGGAAGGGAATGTTTTTAATTTAAAAAGCAAAAGAATAGAAGATATATATCATATATATGGAAATGTAGCTGATAAATCAGGAAAAAGTAATTTCAATTCTCACATTAAAATAGATGTTAAAAATGGAAATTTAATAGGGGTTAGATGTACATGTGATGAGTTTGAAAATAATTCTAAATATATTAAAAATTATATATGTAAGCACATAGTTGCAACTAGCTATAAATTTTATTACTTAGCTAAGGCTAGGATTAAAAAAAACAACATTATAGAAAATAAAGAATTAATAGATAAAGAAGTTAAAGAATGTGTAGAAACTAAGGAAGCAGTTAAAGAAGAAAAAGCTTTGAAAATAAATGAAAAAAGGAAAGTTTTAAACTTAGATATAAAATTAAAATATATAGATTACTTAGGTAACGAATATTATGAATGTGAGTTTAGAGTAGGAGAGAAAGTTACTTACTTGATTAAAAATTTAAGTTGTTTTTTAATATCAAGAAAAAATAAAGAATTATTTACATTAAATAAAGATTTTACATATAATCCAAGAGAATATAAATTTTCTAAAGAGGATAATGAAATTTTAAATTATATTTTTAAATATATAAATGAAAATAAATTATCTATTGGAAGGACTTTAAAGATAAAGCCTAATGATTTGAGAAAGCTTTTAAGATTAGTGACTAAAGGAAAAAAGATAACATTAAATTATAATTATTTAGATTATACTTCTGAGGTAATAAAAAAAGATATACCAATATCATTTACATTAAAGTTAGATAAAGATGAATTTATATTAAGAACTAAAAAAAGTTTCCAATAATGTTAAATGGAAATAATGATGTCATGATATATGATAGAAAAATATATTTACCAACTTTAAATCAAGTAAAATACTACATTCCATTATATAAAAAGCTTAAAAATAGTGGGGAAATTAAATTTAAAAAATCAATAGAGGAATTTGAAAAAATAGTAAGGATTTTAAGGGAGATTTCAGATGATATTTCTATTGATGAAGGAGTAAAAAGCTATGTCACTAATTTATTAACCCCCAAATTTTATTTTGAGAAAAGTAAGGATACAATATTATGCAGTGTTAAGCTAGATTATTTAGGGAAGATAATAGATATAATAAAGGATTATAATAATAAAGACTTTATTAGAAACCTTAAAAAAGAAGATGAAATTGATAGAGAACTAGAGAAATTTAGATTTATAAAGAAAAATAATGTATTTACGTTTATAGGTGATGATAATGAGATGTATAATCTTTTATCTTATGGATTAGATAATTTAAGGATTATAGGAGAAGTGTATTTATCACCAAGCTTTAATGAAGTGAAATTTTTAAATAAAGATTTTTTAAGATGCGAATTATTAGAAAATAATAATGGATTTATATTTAAATATGGTATAGAAACCTTAAGTGGTGAAGAACTACAAGGAGCCATGATGGCTTTTAAAGAAGGAAATAGATTTTTCAAAACTAAAAATAATAGTTTTTTAGATTTAGATGATTCGGATGTAATAATGTTTTTTAATCTATTAGAAGAGATTATTTCTGGAAAAGAGTTAAATGGAACTGATATTAAAATAGATAAATTTAAAGGAGTATACATTAATGAAAAATTAAGAAGAAATAGATTAGCTTTTATAAAAGGTGGAGAATGTCTTACAAATATAATAGAGAGAATTCTAAATAGGAAGTTTAAAACTATTGAAGCACCTAAAGAGTTAAATGCTAAGCTAAGAAGTTATCAATTAATAGGATATAATTGGTTAAATGAATTATCAGTTTTAGAGCTTGGTGGAATTTTAGCTGATGAAATGGGTCTTGGGAAGACATTACAAACTATAACATTTTTACTTTCTAAAAAAGGAAGTAAAAGTTTAATAATAACTCCCACATCACTTATATATAATTGGAAAGATGAATTTGATAACTTTACAAAAGGATTTAAAATAGGTGTAATGCATGGTTCTTTAAAGGAAAGATCTAAGATAATAGAAGATATAGAAAAATATGATGTTATATTAACTTCTTATGGAACATTAAGAAATGATTATAAGTTATATGAAAATAAGTTCTTTGATTATTGTATTATAGATGAAGCTCAAAATATTAAAAACTCAACTTCTAAAATTACTAGTAAAGTTAAAGATATTAATGCTAGATGTAAATTTGCACTTACTGGAACTCCAATAGAAAATAACCTTAAGGAACTTTGGTCAATTTTTGATTTTATTATGCCAGGATATTTAAATAATGAAGAGGCTTTTAAAAGAAAGTTTATAAATTCTGGAGATAAAAATATACAAGAGTTAAAGGATTTAATAAATCCATTTATTTTAAGAAGGCTAAAGAAAGATGTTTTAATTGAATTACCAGATAAAATAGAAAAGAAATATTTAGTTGAAATGACTCCAAGTCAAAAGCAAGTTTATAAGGGATATATAAAAGAAGTAAGAGAAAAAATTAAAAATAATAAAGAGGATAGAATTACTATTTTTTCTTATTTAACAAAGTTAAGAAGACTTTGTTTAGATCCATCATTATTATTAGAGAATTATTGTGGTGGAAGTGGAAAATTAAAGATTTCAATGGAGATTATTAATAATAGAATTAATTTAAATAAAAAGATTATAATATTTTCTCAATTTACGTCTGTTCTTAAGAAGATTGGTAATGAACTAAAAGTAAATAATAAAGAATTTTTATATTTAGATGGAGGAACAAATGCTAAAGAAAGAATAAATCTTGTAAATAAATTTAATGAAAGCAAAGATATAAATATATTTTTAATTTCACTAAAGGCTGGTGGAACAGGCTTAAACTTAACATCGGCAAATGTAGTAATTCATTTTGATCCATGGTGGAATCCAGCAATAGAAGATCAAGCAACAGATAGGGCTCATAGAATAGGTCAAAAAAATATAGTTGAAATAATAAAATTAGTAGCAAAAGATACTATAGAAGAAAAAATAATAAAATTACAACAAGATAAAAAAGAATTAATTAATGATGTAATAAATGGAGAAGTGTCATTAGGTGATGGAATTAGAACATTAACAAATGATGAAATAATAGCATTATTTAGCTAGAAGTAATGAAAAATAATTACTCTTTAGTTAAATAATGCTACTTTATTTTTATTAAATATTACATAAACTATAAGAACATTAGAGGTGTTAATTACCTTACAAAAATGAAAGGTTTAAGTAATATAGATAGATGGTAGTATATAAAAATCTATATTATAATTAATTCATAAAGAAATTTAATTGATTAGGTAGAAAATAGACTTTAATAATAGTATCTTAAAATAAGCTTAAAATAATCTTAAAATAACCATAAAAATGAAATTTTCTTTTGAATTAAAGAGTTTATTCATATATACTGATAAAAGTATTGTAAATTAAAACTAAGATATTGTATTTAAAAATATTAAAATAAAATTAATTTTGTAGGGAGAATTTAAATGAAAGTGAAACTAGGGAAAAAATTAAAGTTGGCTATAAAAATAATATTCATATTAGCAATTTTTACAGTTATACTTATGGAATTTAAAAAATTATTTTTAGATTTTAATGCACGTACTTTCCATTTTTATAGAGATAAGCTTTCTATAGTAAGTTTAACTATCATTGCAGCTTTAGGAATAATATCCTATTTGCCGTTGTCGTTTTATGATTTTGTTATAAAGGATACATGTGAGATAAATTTAAATAATAGAAAACTATACAAATTTTCTTGGATTGCTAGTTCAATTTCAAGTATGGTAGGATTCGGAGGAACTGCTGCAATAGCATTGAAGAGTTATTTTTACGCACCATATATTAAAGATAAAAATGTACTTGTAAAAGAAGTTTCAAAAATAGTAGCATTAAATTTTACAGGATTTTCAATGGTATGTTTTGTTTACTCTATATTAAATATATCAAATTTAAGAAATTTTGAATTAATACAAATAGGTATATTAGTAGCAGCAATTTATACACCAGCTCTTTTTATTTATAATATAGTTAGATATATTAATAAGGACAAACGTAAAGATGCATCTAAAACAATTAAAATAATGATGATTTCAATTGCAGAATGGATAACATCTGTTATTTTAATATATGGAATTTTAACAATACTAGGAACTAAATTAACATTAGCACAAATATTTCCTATATATGTAGTATCATCTGCTATAGGAATTATAAGTATGATACCGGGAGGTCTTGGAACCTTTGATTTATCATTTATATTATCTATAGGAGCTTTAGGAGTTCCTAAAGAAGAGGCATTATTAGCATTAGTATTATATCGTGTAAGTTATTATATTGTTCCACTAACAATAGGATTAATATTATTTATAAATGAAATCAAAAAGGACATAGATAAAAAATACAATAATATATTTACAACAGTTTTAAGCAATCTTACATATACTGTTTCTTCAATATTAATATTTTTAACAGGGATAATGATGTTATTATGGAGAGCATTACCACATATGAAAGTTGTATTTAGAAAGATGTATGTACTAAAAGAACCAATAAATAATGTGGCTATTACTACTGAAATAGTTATGGGATTTTTACTTATAGCAATTTCTACAATGCTTGCATATAAATCAAAATATACATTTAGAGTTGTTATGGCTTTAGTTGTAGTTACATTAATAAGATCATTAGTAGGACTTGATTCATACTGGCAAGTTGGCTTTTTAATTTTTGTAACTATATTTTTATTTTTAAGTAGAAAGAATTTTTATAGAGAAAGTTTTACTTTTTCTTGGGAAAAAATACTTAAAGATACAATAACTTTATTTGGATTTCTAATATTTTATTTAGTAATAAATTTTCCAAAATTCCCACATAAGGCAAATAAGTTAGGTGGATATATTAGAGAAATGATAGCTAATACTTATAGTTATTTATTTATTAGTAGTATTATAGGATTTTTAGTATCAATATTATTTATAGGAACTATTTATTTAATTAATAAAAGAAGAAAATATCCATTTAAAACTTTTGAAGATAATAAAGATTATATTTCAAATATTTTAGAAAATTATAAAGGGACACCATTAACTCATTTAGTTTATTTAAAAGATAAATATGTATTTATAAATGAAAATAAAACAGTTCTTATTCAATATCAAAAATATGCAGATAAGTTAATTGTTTTAGGAAATCCAGTAGGAAATAAAAGTGACCTTTTAAATGCAATAGAAGAATTTTATGATTTAGCTGATAAATATGGATATACACCAATATTTTATCAAATAGATAAAGAGATGATTCCTATACTTCATGAATATGGATATGAATTTATGAAGCTAGGAGAAGAAGGAATTGTAGATTTAGTAAACTTTTCAATTGCAGGTAAAAAGACTCGAGGGTTAAGAGCCGCATATAATAAAATAGAAAAGGCTGGATATACTTTTGAGATTATAGAACCACCATTTAGTAGTGAAGTTATAAAAGAACTAAAAGAAGTTTCTAATGAATGGCTTGGAGATAAGAAGGAAAAAGGATTTTCTATGGGATTCTTTGATGAAGCTTATTTATCTTTAGATAAGCTAGCTATAATTAAAGATGCTAATGGAAAGATTAAATGTTTCGCAAACTTGATGCCAATGTATGATGAAGGAAAAAGTTTTTCTATAGATTTAATGAGATATTCTAATGATGCAATAATTGGAACAATGGATTTTCTTATGCTTAATCTTATATCATATGGAAAGGAAAATCAATTTAAGAACTTTGATATTGGAATGGCTCCATTAGCTAATGTAGGAACATCAAAATATTCATTTGTAAGCGAACGTATTGCAGCACAAATATGTGTTTATGGTCAATCTTTTTATTCATTTACAGGATTAAGAAGTTTTAAGGAAAAGTATACAAAGCAATGGACACCTAAATATTTAGCTTATAGAAAAAAAACATCTTTACCATTTACTATGATGCAAGTAATAGCTGTATGTAATAAAAATATTAAAGTAAATTAAAAAATAAACCTTCGGAAAATCCGAAGGTTTATTTTTTTAGCAAATTTTTGTGGAAATGAGTAATGAAAAATAAATCTTATTGAGTAATAAATCGTTGTTTGTTATAATTATGTATATAATAGTAAAAAAATTAAGGAATATATTTATGAGAGGGTTAATAAATAAGATAGTTAATAAAATATCTCAAGAAAATAACTATACTCAAGAACAAAAAGAACAAGTTGAGTATACTTTAAGGGTTTTAACTTTTGAGATAATAAAAATGATATTGCTTCTAATAATATTTAGTTTATCTGGATATTTTAAAGAAGCACTTATTATATTACTAGCAATGTCATTTACTAAACCGTTTATTGGAGGATATCATGAAGAAACACAAAGTAAGTGTTTCTTAGCTACTTTTCTTCTAACTTCTGCAATTATATTTTTAAGTTTTAACAGTAGACTTGAATTTATAACTACTGTAATTTTGGGTGTAATAAATATTTTTGCAGTATATCATCAAGCGCCAATAATAAATCCTATGATGCCGTTAAGTAGAGAAGATTTAATTAGACGCAATAGAATTTTAGGATTAGTAAGTGTTGTGTTTTTAGTAGTGTTGTCAATTTGTACATTTAATATTAATAATATCTCTTTAATATTAATATGGACAATAACTATACAAACAATTTTAATGTTTAATAAAAAATAATGGGGTGAGAATTTATGAAAAAAGGAAAAGGTCTAGGATCAATTTTATTAGCTTTATCAGCTATTTTTGTTACTGCTGGAGTAGCATCAGCTATGACTATAGGAGTAGAAGATATGCCTGAATCTATTAAAAATAAAAGATAATGTTGTAAATATGGGGGAAATAAATTGTTAGTAACTACGGCAGATATAATAAACAGTATATTACAGACAATATTATTTATAAGTGTAATAGAATATTGTGTAAATGGAAATAAAATAAATGGGAAAGGTAAGCTATTTTTAATAGGAATTATTTTTTTAGCAAGTACTTATATTTTCACCTATTTTTTAGGTAACTCATCTATTTCTATGTTTTTAATACACATTATTCAGATGATAATTTTAGGATTAATTTATAATTCAAATTACCTTGGAGCAGTTATAGCATTTAATATGGTTAACTTTGCTATTGGAATAAATGTACTTATATGCGGAAACATATATTTTGGATATCTTACACATATAATAGATGCTAAATATTTAGATACTGTTTTAATAGTTACTATGTATTTACCTCAATATGTTATGACTTATTTAATTATGAGTAATATGAAATCTGTACTAAAAAGTTATAAGCTTATAACAAGTATGAAGTATTCTTTAATAACAATAATAATTATAATCTTTTCTTTAGATTATACTATAGCATTTTCAAGAATGTTATATGGTAAAGATTCTAGTTTATTTAAAAATTTTATACTAGTAACTTATTTAGTATTATTAATTTTTGTAACTATTTATTTTGCAAATGTTAAAAGTAAAAGTAAAGAGATTTCTAAGTTAAATGAGGCATTAGACTTTAAAGTTCAAGAACTTAAAAAAGTTAAACATGATTATGGTGCACAAATATCTTACTTATATGGATTGCATTTAATGGGTAAACACGATAGATTAGGTGAACTATTAAAAGATATAATTAATGGAAATAATAGCATTAAGGATGCTGTTCAGGTTTGTAATAATCAAGGTTCTATTATTTCTATTGTTATGAAGGATGCTATAGACAAAGGGATAAATGTTATAATAGATGAACAATTTGACATAAGTAATTTAAATATTTCAGAATTAGAACTTCAAAGTATAATTTCTAATATTGTAAGTAATTCTATTAGAGCTCTTGATGGGAAGGGATTGATAACAGCTAGAACTTATATTAGGTTTGATAATATTCTGATAGTAATTCAAAATAATGGGCCTAAGATTCCAGATAATATAATTGAAAAAATATTTGAACCTGGATTTTCTACTAAAAAGAGTTCGGATCATGGATTTGGATTATCTATTGTAAAAGAACTAGTAGAAAAATATAATGGTAAAATTTCTGTGAAAAGTAATGAGGAACTTACAGAATTTAAAATATCCTTACCATTTAAAGTGGACAAGGCGATGTAATATTAAATAGAAAGAACTAACTTTTAATGAAACTTTAATCATTAAAAGTTAGTTCTTTTTTATTTAAGTAGTATATTTTATTTTTAAATTAAAAAAGTTAAATATTATATCTAATTAATACCTAAAATATTTTTATAAATATAAAATTTTAAGAGATATAAAAAGAAAATCTTGATAAACAATATTTATTATTATATAATAATAAATATAAAAATAAAACTTTGGAGGATTCAAATGGCAGGAAATAAGGTAATTTGTCATTGTTGTAATGTGGATTACGTGACAATAAGAAAAGAAATGATTAATGGAGCCCGTACATTAGATGAAATAGAAGAGTCAACAGGGGCTGGACTTGGTTGTGGTGCATGTACTGAAGAAATAGAAAAAGTTTTATCTTCAGTTTGTGGGTGCAGAAGTGTATCTCTTGAAACTGTAGTTAATGCAGTAAAAAATGGAGCTGATACAGTTGAGAAGGTAGGGGAAGTTACAGGAGCAGGAACAGCTTGTGGGAAATGTAAATCCTTAATAAATAATGTTATTGAAATAAAGAAATAGGAATTAAGATCTTGATTTTTAATCAGGATCTTTTTTTAATAGTAAATGGAATTTAAATGATTTTTATGAAAGTTTTACTTCAAATAAATGAATTAATTTGAATGTTTATGATTGAAATTGACTGAAAAAAGAGTTATTATATATATAAGGAAGTGATGAAAATGTTAACAGAAGAAAGACATAGTATCATTTTAGAAGAAATAAAAAGAAATTCAGTAGTTAATGTCAGCGAATTAGTTGAAAAGCTTAATGCATCAGAATCTACAATAAGAAGGGATTTGAATTTTTTACATAAAGAAAAAAAGCTCAAAAAAATTCATGGTGGAGCAACATCCTTAGATAAGGTAATACATACAAAAGATCATTTAGTATCAGAAAGAGAAAACCTTAATATAGAAGAAAAAATAGAAATAGCAAAATATGCAGCTTCTATAATTGAAGAGAAGGATTTTGTTTATATTGATGCTGGAACAACAACAGATTTAATGATTGACTATTTAACAGAAAAAGATGCCATTTATATTACAAATGGTATAAATCAAGCAAAAAAATTAATAAATAAAGGGTTTAAAGCCTATATATTAGGTGGGGAAATTAAAGTATTAACAGAAGCTATAATTGGGGTAGAAGCTATAAATAGTTTAAAGAAATATAATTTCACAAAAGGTTTTTTTGGAACAAATGGTATTTCTAAAGAAAGTGGATATACTACTCCGGATATAAAAGAAGCTTTGGTAAAGCATGAGGCTTTAAATAGAACAAGCTTGGCATATATCTTATCTGATAAATCAAAGTTTAACGAGGTAAGTTGTGTGACCTTTGGAAATTTAGAAGATGCTGTAATAATTACTAATAATATAGATGATAATATATATGGAGATTTAACTGAAATTTTGGAGGTGTCTAAGATATGATATATACAATAACTTTTAATCCAGCTTTAGATTATATAGTTAATGTAGAAGACTTTAAATTAGGAAGTGTTAATAGAACAACCTATGAAGAAGTGTATGCTGGAGGAAAGGGAATAAATGTTTCTATAGTTTTAAAAAACCTAGGAATAGAAAATAAAGCACTAGGGTATATAGCAGGTTTTACAGGTAAAGAGATAGAAAGAAGAGTAAAAGAGTTTGGATGTACTACAGATTTTATTAAATTAGAAGATGGAATGTCTAGAATTAACGTAAAGCTAAAGTCTAGTGAAGAATCAGAAATAAATGGAAGTGGTCCTAAAATAAATGATGAATCATTAAATAAGTTGTTTAAGCAGTTAGAAGTTTTAGATAATAATGACATTCTTGTATTAGCAGGAAGTATTCCAACAACATTACCTAAAAATATATATGAAACTATCATGGAGAGATTAAGTGGTAGAGGAATTAAATTTATAGTAGATGCTACTGGTGAGTTATTATTAAATGTATTAAAATATAACCCATTTTTAATAAAGCCAAATCACCATGAATTAGCGGAGTTATTTAATGTAGAAATAAAAAATGAAGAAGAAATTATTTATTATGCTAAAAAGCTTAAAGAGATGGGAGCCCATAATGTACTAATTTCAATGGCTGGTGATGGAGCAATATTTATTACTGAAAATAATGAAGTTTTAAGAAGTGATGTACCAAAAGGAAAACTAAAAAACTCAGTAGGGGCTGGAGATTCAATGGTAGGTGGATTTTTAGCAGGATATTTAAAAAATAATAATTTAGAGGAAGCCTTTAAAATGGGAGTAGCTACAGGTAGTGCAAGTGCATTTTCAGAAGGGCTAGCAACCAAGGAAAAAGTAGAAGAGTTATTAAAACAAATAATATAAAATAGGAGGATAAAATAATGAAAATTACTGATTTACTTAATAAAAGGGCTATATCATTAAATCCTAAAGTAACAGATAAAAAAGAAGCTATAAATACTTTAGTAGAATTAATGGATAAGGCAGGAAAACTTAGAGATAAGGAAGAATATAAGAAAGCAGTTTTAGCTAGAGAGGAATTAAGTACAACAGGTATAGGTGAAGGAATAGCTATTCCTCATGCAAAAACTACTGCAGTTAAAGAAGCTGGATTAAGTTCAATGGTTTTAACTGAGGGAGTTGATTATGACTCTTTAGATGGAGCACCAGCAAAACTATTCTTTATGATTGCGGCACCAGATGGGGAAAATAATCTTCATTTAGAAGTGCTTGCAAGACTTTCAACAATGCTTATGGATGAAGGCTTTAGAGAAGATTTAATACAAGCTAAATCCGTAGATGAGTTTTTAAAACTTATAGATGACAAAGAAAGCGAAAAGTTAAATGAAAATAAGAAAGAAGAAAAAAATAAAGGATATAGAGTTTTAGCTGTTACAGCTTGTCCAACTGGAATAGCTCATACTTTTATGGCAGCGGAAAGTTTAGAAAATAAGGCAAAAGAAATGGGTATATCTATAAAGGTTGAAACAAATGGTTCTGGTGGGGCTAAAAATGTTTTAACTCAAGAAGAAATAGATAATGCAGAATGTATAATTATAGCTGCTGATAAAAAAGTAGCTATGGAAAGATTTAATGGAAAAAAAGTAATACAAACTAAAGTAGCAAATGGAATACATAAATCAGAAGAATTAATAAATCAAGCAACAAGTGGAAAAGCATCAGTTTATAATCACCAAGGTGGAAGTGATATGAGTGAAGCTTCAGGAGAACATGAAAGTGCAGGAAGAAGAGTATACAAACACTTAATGAATGGTGTTTCTCATATGTTACCATTTGTTATAGGTGGAGGTATATTAATAGCTTTAGCATTCTTATTTGATGATTATAGTATAGACCCATCTAATTTTGGTATGAATACACCATTTGCAGCATTCTTAAAAACAGTTGGTGGAACTGCATTTGGATTTATGTTGCCTGTATTAGCAGGATATATTGCAATGAGTATTGGTGATAGACCAGCATTAGCAGTTGGTTTTGTAGGTGGAATGCTTGCAAATCAAGGTGGCTCAGGATTCTTAGGTGCATTACTTGCTGGATTTATAGCAGGATATTTAGTGTTAGGTTTAAAGAAGATATTCTCATCATTACCTAATAGCTTAGAAGGCTTAAAACCAGTACTTTTATATCCATTCTTCGGTATATTATTAATTGGAGCTATAATTGTATTTGTAGTTAATCCTCCAGTAGGATCTTTAAATAATGGTATTACAAACATGTTAAACAACATGGGTGAAACAAGTAAAATATTACTTGGAGCAGTTTTAGGTGGAATGATGGCTATAGATATGGGTGGCCCAATAAATAAGGCAGCTTATGTATTTGGAACAGCATCTTTAGCTAGTGGACAATTTGAATTTATGGCTGCTGTTATGATAGGTGGTATGGTACCTCCTTTAGCAATAGCATTAAGTACTACTTTCTTTAAAAATAGATTTACACAAAGAGAAAGACAATCAGGATTAACAAATTACATAATGGGATTATCATTTATAACAGAAGGAGCTATTCCTTTTGCAGCTGCTGATCCATTAAGAGTTATACCTGCATGTGTAGTAGGTTCTGCAACAGCTGGAGCTTTATCAATGGTATTTGGATGTGCGTTAAGAGCACCTCACGGTGGAATATTTGTACTTCCAGTTATAACAAATCCTTTAGGATACTTTATATCATTAGTAGCAGGATCAGTTTTAGGAATGGTCGTATTAGTGGCCTTAAAGAAAAAAATAAAATAATGTAAATAAATCTCTGTAAGGATAATTCTTACAGAGATTTATTTTTATAGAACTTAAAGTTTGATTATATAATACCTAAAATAAAAACCGAATAAATTAGAATTTTCAGTTAAGTAATAATAATTATTACTTAGTATTGACTGGAAAGATCATTATAAGTATAATAGTACTATAAACTGGATTAATAAATATATATTTCCAGTTAATTTAGTGTGTGGAGGTATGTAATGAAAAGTTTAAAAGGAAGTAAAACAGCAGAAAATTTATTAAAATCATTTGCAGGAGAAAGTCAAGCAAGAACAAGATATACTTATTATTCAAGCATAGCTAAAAAAGAGGGGTATGTACAAATTGCTAATGTATTTTTAGAAACTGCAGAGCAAGAAAAGGAACATGCTAAGAGATTTTATAAATTTTTAAAAGAAGATTTTGTTGATGAAGCTATAGAAATAAATGCAGCTTATCCAGTATCTTTTCATAATGAAACAGCTAAAAATTTAAAGGCAGCAGCAAATGGAGAAAATGAAGAATGGTCTCATGACTATCCAGAGTTTGCAAGAATTGCTAAAGAAGAAGGTTATAACGAAGTAGCAGTAGCCTTTGAAAGAATAGCAGAAGTAGAAAAAAGACATGAAAGAAGATATAGAAAATTACTTAATAACATAGAAAATGGAACAGTATTTAAAAAAGAAGAAGTTGTACTTTGGAAGTGCAATAACTGTGGATACATAGCAGAAGGATTAGAAGCACCAGTTGTTTGCCCAGCTTGCTTACATCCACAAGGATACTTTGAAGTATTTTTAGAAAACTATTAAAATTAATAAGGCTATCTATAAATTTATTTATGGATAGCCTTATTTTTGTTGAAGTTAATAATATATATAAATAGATAAAATTAAGTAAATTTAAAGTAGTTAATAGAAGAGATTATTTAAGTTAATATAAAATAGTTAATAGAATCAGTTATTATTGTAAAAGCATATAAATTTAAGTATAATTTTTTATAAGTATAAATGTAAGTAAGGTTTGGTAGGTGATAGGATGTCTAATTCTTTAATAACAAAAAATGCTATTGCGGCATCTCTAAAGGAGTTAATGAAAAGTAGTGATTTACATAAAATATCTGTAAAAGATATTGTTGATAAATGTGGAGTTAATAGACAAACATTCTATTATCATTTTCAAGATATTTTTGACTTAATAGATTGGATATATAAAACAGAAGCTGTGGAGAGTATATCAGAATATAGAAGTTATGAAACTTGGACAGATGGATTATTTAAAATTTTTAAATATATTGAAGAAAACAAAAGTTTTTGTTTAAATACATTAAATTCTATGGGAAGAAATCATTTAGATATGTATTTATATTCTGTAACTAATGAACTAATTATGGGCGTTGTTAATGAAGTAGCTTTAAATAGAAATGTAGCTAATAAAGATAAGGAGTTTTTGGCTAATTTTTATACATTAGCATTTACAGGCTTAGTTATTCAATGTATGAAAAATGGAATGCTTGAAAAGCCGAATAGTATAATAGAGGATTTAAAAGAGCTTATTCATGGAAATTTCGTAGTAGCAATAGACAGATACGAAAAAAAGGGAATAATATAAAATATCAATTTAATATAAAGTAGTATTAAAGATAAGTTATTGGAGAAAATAATATCATCAAGTTATTGGAGGTGTTATTTATGAATAATGAAAATGATGGAATGATGGGAGGATTACCAATCAACATCAATAAGGAAGTTCCAACACCAAATAGTGATGCAAAATCAATAAAGGCTTTAATTAAACATTCAGGTGAAGTTATTGGATATGAACTTTCTAGTGGAGAAAGAATATCTAAAGAACAAGGTGTTGAAATGGCTAAAAATGGCAATATCTCAGGGGTAGCTGTAGGCGTTTCTAAAAAAGGAGAAGAATATTTAAGAAGTTTACCAGATCAATCTGAAGGAAATAACTTAAGTGCATTACCTACAATAAATGAATAAACGTATTTTAAAAGATTAGCAATTTGCTAGTCTTTTTTTAATTTATAAAATGTTAAAAATTAAGTCGAATATTTTGCTATAAAAATATGATAGAATTACCTTGTAGCTAAAATACATATATAAAGGAGTCGTTAAGATGAACACAATTATGTTTATAATAATGATAGTTGCAGCTGTATTTGCATCATATAAAATGGCTGAAGAAAATGGTCAGCAGAAGATAGTTTGGGCTGCAGTAACAGCTTTAATGGGACCTATGGTTGTTGTGGTACAGTACTTATATTTCTATTACAGAATAAAAACTTCAGAACAATAAGTAAAATAAAGTAGACAATGATTAAGTTTTTATAATAAACCTAATCATTGTCTTTTAATTTAAGGATATATAGTAAAATCTCCAGTAACAGTTTTTACGTTAATTATACTAGAGCCATCACCTATAGAAAAGCTAATATTTTCGTTATGTTCGGGTAAATTATTATTAGCTAAATTAGACGTGAAATCACCATTTACTGTAGAGTAAGTAACAGATAAATTTTTATTATCGTTAATAGATATATCTACATCTCCAGAAGTAGTATTAGCAATAAAAGATGATAATGGATTTGCTAAAGAGGCAAAAATATCCCCATTAACTGCTGTAGCTTTAACTACTCCAGAAACATTATTTATATTAGCATCACCATTAATAGTATTTAACAATAAGTCATTGCTAGTTAAAAAATTAGTATTTATATTTCCATTAGTTGTAGATAAATTAATTTTAGGTGATTTTATGGAATCTAGTTGAATATCTGAATTAACTGATTTAATATCAAGATTAGTAAATGAAGAATTATTCAGATTAACATTACCTGAAGTATTAGTTATATTTAAGTCTCCAGCATAAGACTGAGGAATTTGTATATTAAACTTCACTGCAAAATTATTAGTAAAGATATCCTTATTAAATGTTATTTTTAATATATTATTTTCCTTTTTTACAATGAATGGCTCACCATTAGTTATAATATTAGAATTATTAGTAAAACCTAGAACATTAAGAGTATCTCCAGAATAGTTTTCTATAGATGTTGAATAACTATGTTTATTTATAGAAATATTTTCATCAGAAGATACAGCATTACCGAAATCTAATGTTAATGATTTTATATCTGATAATGATTGAGAATAATTAAAGTTTGGATTTTCATTATAACTATTAAAACCAAGAAACCAATCACTTGTATCAAAATATTTACTTAATGTAAATCCACTATTAGATAAAACTATAAATCCAGCTATAAAGCATGATATTGATGAAATAAATAAAGCAAGCATAAATATTTTCATTTTTGTACTTATAATTTTTTTTCTAGCCATTACTTTTCCTCCTGTTCATTTGGAGATATCCAAAAAATAAACTTTTTAACTAATATTACACATAATTTTATAAAATAATAGCTACATAAGATTGAAAAGATAAATAATAAAATACAACCTATAACCATTAAGCCAATTACTGAACTTGGAAAATCTAAAATAAAGGCTGGAAAGACAAAAGCACCAACTGTATTAGTAACTACTTTACCTATAAGTATTCCTATTCCTCCAATAGATAATCCTAATGATCCAACTATTACACTTACAATAATTGCTAAAATACTAATAGCAATAGCACCTATTACAGGGCCAAAAAGAAAAAGAGAAAGAACAATAATAATAACAGTAATAATTATATTGTTATTATTTCTTTTAACATTTGTTGAATTAGAGCTACTTGAAGCTTTATATTCAGCGTTAAAAGTATCTTGTTTATCTTCAGTGTAATCATTATAAGATTCTTCTTCCTCTACAGGTTCTTCTTTATATTTTTGAAGGTAGCCATTTCTATATTGATTTACTATATCATATGGATTGCCAAGTTCTTCTATTATATTTTCTTCAGTTTTCCCAGAAGCAAAACCAACATCAAAGTGTTCTTTGTAGTCATATAAAATATCACTAAGTTCACCAGCTGGGAAGTCACTTAAACCATCTTTAAGAATATTTAAAAACATTTCTTTAGTCATTATTAATGAGACCCCCTTAAACTAATATTTTATTTATTGAATTAGAAAAATTAATCCATTCATTTTGTAATTCATCTTTAACTTGATAACCAAGTTCAGTTAATTTGTAATACTTTCTTGGCGGGCCTTCTTGAGATTCTTGAAGATAAGTTGTGAAGTACCCTTCTTGTGTTAGCCTTCTTAAAATAGGATATATTGTACCGTCTGAAATTTGTATGTGTTCAGAAATTTCAGATATTAATTCATAGCCATAACAATCCTTTTTAGATAGAACTGAAAGAACACATAATTCTAAAACGCCTTTCTTTAGTTGAATATTCACCATATCACCCTTTCTTAGTTAAAAATAAAGATATATTTGAAAAGTAGTAATTTTAAATAGTAAATTTTTTCTTTTCTATAATATAGTATATAAAAGGCTATTATATAATACAAGGTACTGAATAATGTTTAAGGAAATATTAAGAAGTGGATAAGTAAATCTTAAGAAGTGTAGAACTTGTTAAGATTGTGGAAAGTTATCCACAAAATGTGGATAAGTATTAAAAACTGTTGAAAACTTTTAAAAAGGGTATTGACACAATATATATTGCAAGAATATATGTTTGTAACAATATGATGATTTTTAGGGAAGCATAGAAAAAAATGAAATAGTATTAAAATGGATAAAATTCCAAATGTGTATAACTTTAAAAAGTTATACACAGATTGTATATAATGTGGATAAAATCTGTGGATAATGTTACAATATTAATGTAAATATAGGAAAAATCATAGAAGATAATAGTTAACCTGTGGACAACTTTTTTGGAAAAGAAAAAAATATATGAAATAAATGCAAAAAAATGTGGAAAACTATCAATATATAATAAACTTAAGGAGTCTTATATGAAATATAATAAAAATATATATGAAGCAATATTTATAAATAGACCTAATAGATTTAATGCTAAGGTTATTTTAAATGAAGAAGAAATAGTTGTACATGTTCCTAATACAGGAAGATGTAGAGAACTACTAATAGAAGGGGTAAAAGTATTTTTAAGAGAAGAGGAAAACCCAAATAGAAAAACTAAGTATGATTTAATAGCAGTTATGAAAGGTGATATGTTAATTAGCATAGATTCACAAATTCCAAATAAAGTAGTATATGAAGCACTAGTTAATGGAAAAATAGAAAAATTAAAAAAATATAAAAGTATATTAAGGGAAAAGACTTTTGGAAAAAGTAGGTTTGATTTTAAGTTATCAACAGATAGCGAAGAAATTTATTATTTAGAGGTAAAAGGTGTAACTTTAGAGAATAATGGGTATGCTAGATTTCCAGATGCACCAACAGAGAGAGGAGCTAGGCATATACTTGAATTAGTACAAGCAAAAGAGCAAGGATTTGGTGGAGGAATTTTATTTTTAATACAATTAGAAAATGTTAATAAGTTTTCTCCAAATGATGATACGGATCCAGATTTTGCTAACGCTTTAAGGTTAGCATCTGAACATGGAGTAGATATATTTGCATATAATTGTAAAGTTGATAATGAAGGAATTGCTATTAATGAACAGGTTGATATAATATTATAATAAGATATAAATAAAGTAGAATAAAAAGATGAGGTGAAATATGAAATTTAAATTTTGTCCTCTATGTGGGAGAACACTAGAAGAAAAATATAGTTGGGATGAGGGTGGAGTACCATATTGCTCTCATGATGATATAATGTTTTTTGATACACCTAAGCCATGTATTATGGTAGCTGTAATTAAAGATGATGAAATTTTATTATTAACACAAAGTTATATATTTAAAAATTCAAAGGTTTTACTTTCAGGATATGTTGGCCATAATGAAACTGCTGAGGAAGCCGTGTGTAGAGAAGTAAAAGAAGAAGCAGGAATAGAAATAGGTGATTTAAAATATTTAGGAACAGATTTTGTAAAAGATAAGGAAATATTAATGATTACTTTTATGGCAAAGCATATATCAGGTGAAATAAATAAATCAACAGAAGTAGAAGGTATGGAATGGAGAAAGTTAGAAACTGCTCTAGATGAAATGAAGGAAGACTTAATAGGTAGCAAAGTGGTTAGAAAAGCATTAGAGAGTATGAAAAATAAATTTTAATATATTCTAAATTGGGGAATTTTATGTTATATGATACTTTAAGTTATGTAGGAAGTAAATTAAATGAAGAAAATATACTTTGGGCAGTTGGGGCATCAGTATTATTAAATAACTATGGAATAATATCAAAGCCTAATGATATAGATATTTTAGTAGATATTAAAGATATTCATAAAGTTGATAATATTCTTACTAACATTGGAAAAAAGCATATTAGTGATAAAGTAAATACCTAATCAACAAAAATCTTACCATTTAAAGTAAAAGAAAGCATAGAGAATATATTAAAGAAAAAAGTTACTCAAATTCGTTTATAAATGTAAGAGTGAATTAATAAATATAGAAATTTAGATTTTTACTTAAGAAATTAAAAATAGAGGGATATTGGACAAGAAAATTTAAATACAACATATTGTTGAGTTAAATATTATAATGCCATAGCCCTCTATTTTTATTATAAAATGTATAAATACATTATTAATGTTCTTCTCTTAAAATTTTAATTGTAAGAACCTCATTTTCGTATATTATATCTACATTATCTATCATCATTCCAACTAATGAAAGTTCACAATCAAGCTCACTTTCACCTCCAAGATGCCAATAATATTGTTCAACTTCATGTTGACGATCTGTGTTTAAAATTCTATTTAAATTTTCAAGTTCTTCACTAGGCATATCTATCACTTTACCGGATATAAAGAAATAAGAGCTATCTTCACCACTCCCCATATCTATGTGAACATCTTCAGTTCCTAGTTTATGAAAATAGGTAATAAGTTCACTAATTATTCTAAGATTTTTTTCAAATTTAAACTTCATTTTTTAGTTAATCTCCTTTTTGAAAGTTGTTATTAATGGAATTAGTATCATTGCTACAAAGCCAGCTGCTAAACCATTATTATATAAATTAAGTCCACCATGAAGTGATCCTATATTTGTTACCATATTTAAGTGAAGAATTCCAGCTAGTATTCCTATTTTAAATCCAAATTTACCTGCAATTGGAGCAAGGGCTGTGGAAAATAAAATAGATAATAATAAAGTAGGCGAATTCATAGGAGCTACATGAAAATAAGATGCAATACAAGCACCTAAAACTATAGGTATTGTATTTTTTAAATGTTTTCCAAAGCAGCCAAATCCCATAATTGTAAATATACCTGCCATTGTAGGACCATTTAAATCTCCTTTAATAAGAATTACAAATAGTGTATAAAATAGTCCAAGTATTCCCATATTTATATAAGAAGCTTCTCCAAAGAGAAGGAAAAAGTCGCTAACTAGCCTACCAGTTTGCTTATTTATTTCAATAAGCTTTTCTTTAGGTTTATTACTAAAAATTAACCCAATAATTATTAAATATACAGATATTATAGTTAAAAATATTGTGAATTTAATATTAGAGCCAGTATGCCAAATAAGTCTTGTTTCAAAATTAATTCCAAAACCACGGAATATAGACATTAATAAAGTAGCAAATAATCCACCAGCAAAGCCTATATTATATAAATTATACCCATTATGAGATTTAATGCAATGGGATGCTATAGGAGCTAAAATAAATCCTGTAAAAATCCCAATTAAATACCCTAGAACTATACCTTGAAATGTTGAAAAATGCCCTGTAAAACTAAGTTGACTAACTGTTGGTGCAAGAGAAGTAGCTAAAAGAGCAACTAAAACATAATTTAAAAATGGTTCTTTTTGATATTTTGAAAATAAATATGTTCCTATGATTATTGGCCAAATATTTAATATATTTTTACCGAAAAAAGAGAAGCCTGTCATTAACCATAAGGCCATTATAGTAGACCCATTTGGTTTTATACCTATACATACAAGTATTAAAATAGAAATGCTACTTGTTAAAGCTGCATTTACTAAAGTTGCACCAATGCCTCCAACTTCAAAATAATCTGTAATTAAAATGTCTGGAGTAAATATTATAGACTTTAAGCCATTAAAAATCTCCTTGGGTGAGTCTATAAAAAGTGCAAAAATAATAAAAAATAAATACATTATTAGCAATACGATATATGGGGGATAGAGTTTCTTTTTTAAAGTCATTAGAAATCACCTCTCTTGTATAGTATTGTTTGAAAAATAATTATTAAAAGTAAAAAATTATAGTTGATAAATACCTTTGATTTGTGTAAAATTCGTAGGTATTGTTTTATTAAAAATAATATATTTAGATACAATTATTATACATATATAATTGCAAGTAATATCTTTAAATATAATTATAAAGTAGTATAATATAAATTGGAAATATAAAGTGGTAAATAATTAAAAATCATAAGCAATAGGGGGAGCATATGGAAGTTAAAAAGACCAAACAAGTACCAGAAATTAAGGGGATATTAAGAAGTCATGTAGTTGAAGTGCCAACTTGTATAAGAGATTGCACTGGAATAAAAATCTTTGGTAAGAGAATAAAATCGTTATTGTTTACTACAGATGTTGCTATTATAAGAAATACAAATGCAGATGCTATAATAGCAGTTTATCCATTTACTCCTCAGCCTCTAATAACACAAGCTTTAGTAATGGCTGCTGATGTTCCAGTATTTTGTGGCGTTGGAGGAGGAATAACACAAGGCAAGAGAGTTGTTAACCTTTCCCTAGATGCAGAGTTTAAAGGAGCAATGGGCGTTGTAGTTAATGCACCAACATCAAATGAAATAGTAAAAAGTATTAGAGAAACTATTGATATACCAGTAATTGTAACGGTAGTTTCAGAATGTGAGAATATTAGAGAAAGAATTGATGCTGGAGCAACAATTCTTAATGTATCAGGTGGGAAAAATACACCTAAAATAGTTAGAAAAATAAGAGAAGAATTCCCTATATTCCCCATTATGGCAACTGGTGGACCAACAGAGGAGACAATTATTGAAACAATAGAAGCTGGAGCTAATGCTATAACATATACCCCACCATCATCAGGAGAAAAAATGGGAGAGTTAATGGATAAATATAGAGGTGAATGAAAGTTACTTAATAAAAAAAAAATTCTGAAAATAAATATAGAATAATTTTGTAAAAAGTGTATAATAATATTAATAGAAAGATTTAAGAGATTAAATATAAAATTTAGTTTCTCACTTTAAAAGAATTACCAAGGTAGAGGAGCTGTTATAAAGAGTATCTATGATTAGCCGGCAGGCTTCGAGGCATAGAGAAAGGGATAATAGCCGAAGAGATATCAATGCTAAAAGTTATTTCTGGGTATGTATATAATATATACATAACTGTCACGTAAGTGGAGAGCTACAATGGCATTAAATTGCAAAATTATGAATTAGGTAAATACCTAAAAGTATTTATAAATAAAATACTAACATAATTATAGCTATCATTAAACTTATGTAAGTCTACCACTATGGATAATTCCGTAGTGGATTTTTTATTATTAAAAAAATAGATAGTTAAAATGGAGGTAAATTATGAGACTATTTGGGGCAAGTCGATGTAAAGGAAATGATTTAGTAATTGGAGGTATTAGTGCAAAGGAGCTAGCAAAGAATTATGGAACTCCATTATATGTAATGGATGAGCAATTAATTATTGATACCTGTAGAAGCTATTATAAAAATTTTAAATGTAGAGAAACTGGAAATAGAGTTGCCTTTGCAGGAAAAGCATTTTTAACAGTAGCAATGTGCAAGTTAATAAAAGAAGAGGGGCTTTTTTTAGATGTTGTTTCAGGGGGAGAGTTATATACTGCTTATAAGGCAGAATTTCCATTGGAAAATATATATTTTCATGGAAACAATAAAACAATAGATGAAATAGAACTGGGAGTAAAACTTGGAGTTGGTAGATTTATAGTTGATAATCTTTTAGAACTTGAAAAGGTAAATACAATAGCCAGAAAGTATAAAAAAGTTCAAAAGATATACCTAAGGTTAACTCCAGGTATAGAGGCTCACACACATGATTATATAAAGACAGGACAAATAGATTCTAAGTTTGGGTTTGCGCCAGTTGGTAATATAATTTTAGATGCAGTTAAAACTGCATTAGAATTTGATAACATTGAACTAGTAGGGTTACACTGTCATATAGGATCACAAATTTTTGAAACTGAACCCTTTGGTGATGCAGCAGAAGTTATGTTAAACTTTATTAATACTATCAAGCAAGAAACAGGACATTTAATTGAAGAGTTAGATTTAGGTGGAGGTTTTGGTATTTATTATTCAGAAGGTGATAAGCCAAAGGAAACTGAGGAATATTGCAATGTAATATTAAATAGAGTAGATGAAGTATGTAAAAAGTTATGTCTTAAAAGACCAATTTTAACTATAGAGCCAGGTAGATCAATTGTCGCTAATGCAGGGACTACATTATATACAGTAGGATCTATAAAAGAGATACCTGATATAAGAACTTATGTAGCTGTAGATGGAGGAATGACAGATAATATTAGACCAGCATTATATGGTGCAAAGTATGAAGCTGTTATTGCTAATAAAGTAAATGATAAATTAACAGAAAAAGTAACAATAGCAGGCAAGTGTTGTGAGTCAGGAGATATACTTTTAAAAGATATTAAAATACAAAAAGCTGAGAGTGGAGATATATTAGCAGTATTTTCAACAGGAGCATATGGATTTTCAATGTCTAATAAATATAATAAAAATTTAAGACCAGCAGTTATATTTGTAAGAAACGGAGAGGCAAAAGTTGTTGTTAAAAGACAAAGTTATGAAGAATTATTAGAAGGAGAGCTATAGAAAGTATTATATAAGCTTAAAATAAAGCAAAAGCTATTTGATTTTTATTTTATCAAATAGCTTTTTATTTTAATAATGTGTAAAAAAATTTAACTGACACAAAGCTGATATTTAAATTTAAATCAAATGTGTTATACTAAAATATAAGTATAAAAAAAGAGAGGTGAATAACAACAGGATTGTTATATTATATGGAAAAACAACTTTTTATTGTAGATAGAATTGAAGGTGAATATATAGTTTTAGAAGCACCTAATAATAAAATTATTAATATAGATAAAAAAGAATTAACAGATAATATAAAAGAGGGAGATATATTAATTAAAAAAGGGAATAAATTTATTCTTGATGAAGTAGAAACTAGAATAAGAAAAGAAAGAATAGAAAAAATCGTGAAAGGTTTGTGGGAAGATTAATGGAGAAGAAAAATTCTAAAAATGATCTATATATATCTAAATCCTTAGATGTTAATATAGAGGATGATGAAAACTCAGAAAAAGATTATAAGTTAAATTTAAAAGAAAAGAAAAATGGATTTTTTTATGAATGGGGAATTCCAATAATTGTAGCAGTAATTTTAGCAACTCTTATAAATAAGTTTGTTGTATTTAAAGTTTTTATACCATCAGAATCAATGGTACCAACTTTAAATGTTAAGGATAGACTTTTTGTTACAAGAGTCTATAAGCCTAAAAAGCTAGAAAGAGGAGATATAGTTGTATTTTACTCAGATGAACTACAAGATTCACTAATTAAAAGACTTATAGGGCTTCCAGGAGATAAGGTTAAAATTGTTGATGGAGTAGTATATGTAAATGGAGAAAGGTTAGATGAACCATATATAGGAGCAGCAGACAGATTTAATGGAGAATATGATGTTCCAGAAGGGAAGTACTTTTTCTTAGGAGATAATAGATTATGGTCAAAAGATTCAAGATATTGGATTAATCCATATATAGATGGTAAAGATATAAAAGGAAAGGCACAAATTAAAGTATATCCATTTAGTGAAATTGGAAAGTTGAAGTAATTAAATAAGTATGGGATTGGAGATTGATAATGCTTGAGAAGTTTAAAGAACTTTTACAAGAGAGAAAAGGAGAAAGTGAAGAGCCTATACAAAAGAAAAATAACATTTTAGAATATGGAATTTTAATAATAGCTTCTTTAATTTTAGCACTTTTAATAAATGAGTTTATAATATTTAAAGCATATGTACCTACATCATCCATGGTTCCAACTTTAAATGTAGATGATGTGCTTTTAGTAACAAGAATTTATAATAAGGATGTTCTGCAAAGAGGAGATATAGTAGTATTTTATTCAAAAGAAAATGATGAACATATGGTAAAAAGGCTGATAGGTTTACCAGGTGACTATATATCAATAGAAAATGGGGCAGTATATATAAATGGAGAACTATTAAAAGAAGAGTATGTAAAAAATAAAGATGAGTTTAATGGGGAATATTATGTTCCAGAAGAAGAATACTTCTTTTTAGGAGACAATAGATTAATATCATTAGATTCAAGAAGATGGAAGGATACCTATATAAAGTCGGAAGATATAATAGGAATAGTAAAATTTAGAATATTTCCTTTCAAAAATATAGGAAGTATAAAATGATGGAGAGTAAGAGAAGATGATGGGTAAAAATACTGAAGACAATAATGCAAAAAAAAGAAATTTTATGATTTGGTATGCTGTTATAACATTTTTAGTTATATATGCTTTTACATCTACTAAAAGTATGATGACTACAAAGGAGTTAAACTATAATGAGTTCTTAACAATGATTAAAGCTGGAGAAGTTGAAAGTGTTGTTATAGGCCAAAATGAAATACAAATAACCCCTAAAGAAAATAGCGATAAAAAAATAAAGGGTAAAATATTATATACAGGGAATGTAAAAGATCCTAAATTAGTTGATACATTAAATGAAGCTGGAGTTAACTTTAAAGCAGCACCAGTAGAAAATAATTTTATAACAGAATTTATTATAACTTGGTTGTTACCATTTGTTATGATATTCTTCCTATTTAAATTTGTAATGAGTAAAATAGGAGGAAAAATTGGCGGTGGTCCAATGATGGGGTTAGGAAAAAGCAATGCTAAGGTTTACAAAGAAAATGATATAAGCATTACATTTGATGATGTTGCAGGTCAGGATGAGGCAAAGGAATCATTAAAAGAAATAATAGATTACTTAAATCATAATGAAAAATATATAGATATAGGAGCTAAACTTCCTAAGGGAGCTCTTTTAGTAGGACCTCCAGGAACAGGAAAAACATTACTTGCAAAAGCTGTTGCAGGTGAGGCTAAGGTTCCGTTTTTATCCATTTCAGGATCAAACTTCGTTGAGATGTTTGCAGGAATGGGAGCTGCTAAAGTAAGAGATTTATTCCAAGAAGCAGAAAAAAATTCACCTTGTATTATTTTCATAGATGAAGTTGATTCAATTGGTAAAAGTAGAGATTCTCAAATTCAAACTAATGATGAAAGAGAGCAAACCTTAAATCAATTATTAACTCAAATGGATGGCTTTGACTCTACAAAGGCTATAGTAATTTTAGCAGCTACAAATAGACCAGAAATATTAGATAAGGCACTTCTAAGACCAGGTAGATTTGATAGAAGAGTTATAGTAGATAGACCAGATTTAAAAGGAAGAGTAGATATATTAAAAGTTCACTCCAAAGGAGTAAAATTAGGTGAGGATGTTGATTTAGAAGAAACAGCAAAGGGAACTCCAGGTGCAGTGGGAGCAGACCTTGCAAATATAATTAATGAAGCGGCCTTAAGAGCTGTTAAACATGGTAGAGATATGGTGCTTCAAGAAGATTTAAGAGAAGCTGTTGAAGTTATAATAGCTGGTAAAGAGAAGAAAGATAGAATATTATCACCTTTAGAAAAGAGAATAGTTGCTTTCCATGAAGTTGGGCATGCACTTGTTGCAGCTCTTTTAGAAGGTACTGACCCAGTTCATAAAATAACAATAGTTCCAAGAACTATGGGAGCATTAGGATATACAATGCAGTTACCAGAGGAAGAAAAATATTTAGTATCTAGGGAAGAACTTATAAATCAAATAACAGTAATGCTAGGTGGTAGAGCTGCTGAAGAAGAGGTATTTAAATTAGTTTCAACAGGAGCATCTAATGATATTGAAAGAGCAACTCAAACAGCAAGAAGTATGGTTACGGTTTATGGTATGACTGATAAGTTTGATATGATGGCTTTAGAGTCAGTTAAAAATAGATATTTAGATGGTAGGGCTGTAAGGGAATGTAGTGAACAAACCTCTACATTAGTAGATGAGGAAATATTATCAATTATAAGAAATTGCCATGAAAAGGCAAGAAGACTTTTAAATGATAATAGAGAATTATTAGATAAAATATCAGAATATTTATTAGAAAAAGAGACTATATTTGGTGAAGAATTTATGGAATTTGTTTTTGAAAAACATCCAGAATTAAGAGCTACTAAAGGCAAGAAAAAGAAGGAAGTAAAACCTAAAATTGAAGAAATAAAAACTGAAGATAATATTATTGAATTAGAAGAAGCTAATACTTCTAATGATAATACTGAAAATAAAGAATTATAAAAGATATATAATTATAGGAAGAGTGAGGCATAAATAGTTGCATCACTCTTTCTTAGAGTTTTAATAAAAATAATAGACTTAATATTAATATTTTGATATAATAAAAAATTACAATTAATATATTATAAAAGAAAAGGGGAGTGTAAGCTTGGATAGAATTGAACTATTAAAAGAAGAACAAAACCTAGAAAATACATTGAAGATTTTAAATGACGAAATTTTAAATTATGTTGAAAAAAGAAAAGGAATAGTAGATTATATACTTGATTATAGAAAGAAATTCATAGAGGAATATAAGGATGATGAAGATAAATTAATAGAGTATTTTGATCATGAAAGATATGTAAAGGAAGAATCCTATAGAGTAATAGATAGAAAATTATCAGAGTTTACAAAGCTTAAGGAGTCTCCTTATTTTGGAAAAATAGGGTTTATAGATGATGGATATTCAGAAAATCTTTATATTGGAAGATATGGATTAACACCAGAAGGAACGTATGAACCAGTAATAGTAGATTGGAGAGCTCCAGTTTCATCATTATTTTATAAAGGAATGCTAGGAAAAACTAGTTATAAAACACCTAATGGAGAAATTCCAGTAGATATATTAGAAAGAAGACAACTGATAGTAAAAAAAGCAAAACTTGAAGGTTTCTTTGATTCCGATGTAAATATACAAGATGAAATTCTTCAACTTGTGCTTTCATCTAATGCTGGTGAAAAGCTTAAAGATATAGTAATGACTATACAAAAAGAGCAAGATGAAATAATAAGAGCAGAAAGAAATAAAGTATTAGTTGTTAATGGAGTTGCAGGGTCAGGTAAAACAACAATAGCACTTCATAGAATTGCATATCTTTTATATAACTTTAGAGAGCAATTGACAGATAAGGTTTTAATACTTGGACCTAATGATATATTTATGGATTATATATCAGAGGTATTACCTACTCTAGGAGAGACAGCAGTTAAAAATGAAACCTTCTTAAGCTTTGCTTATAAAGAAATTGGTCTTAATGAACAAGTTATAGATATAACTGCATATTTAGAAGAAGTTCTTAAGGGTAACGATGTTATTATAGATGAAATAAAATATAAATCATCAAAAGCTTTCTTAGAATTTTTAGATACTAAAGTTCAAGAGTTTGAAGAAGGCTATTTTAAAGCAAAACCAGTAATATTCTGCAAGGAAGAAATAGTATCTTTAGAAGAAATAGATGAGTTATTTAATAAGCATTATAAATACATGCCTTTATTTAGAAGAAGTCAAAAAATAAAGAGAATATTAGTTTCTAAAATAAAAGATAAAAGAGATGAAAAAGTTAGAGAAATAAACCTAAAAACAAAAGAAAAACTAGCTTCGTTAACTAGTGAAGAGTTATTAATAGAAGAAAATAATATAGAATTCCAAAGAAAAAATGATATAAGAGATATTGTTAGAGAAGTTATGAACTCTAGAGCTGCCATTGATGAATGGATAGAAAATGAAAGTATAGTTAATATATATAAGAATGTAGCAAATGTAGAACTTCTTTCATATTTAGATTTGCCAGCTATATTATATTTAATGATTAAATTAGATGGTAAAAAAGTAGATGGAGAAATAAAGCATATAGTTATAGATGAAGCTCAAGATTATAATATGCTGCAATTTATAGTTTTAAAAGAGTTAACAGGATGTAGAAGTTATACTATAGTTGGAGATTCTAATCAAAGATTAGTTAAAGCAGAGGAAATACCTGCCATGCTTAAAATGAAAGAGCTATTTGGTGGTTTTGTTAAATTATATGAACTGAATAAAAGTTATAGATCAACACATCAAATAATGGAGTATTCAAGTAAACTACTAAATGAAAATGCAATAGTTCCATTTGTAAGAAAAGGTGAATTTGATGTATTAGAAACAGTAGTACCTAAGGAAGATAATGAAGGATTAATTGATACAATACTAAATCTTTTAGAAGACTATCAAGATGAAAAATATGAAAATATTGCAGTAATAACTAAAGGAAAAGCAGAACTTAGATTAATAGCTCCAGAACTTAAAAAGTTTACTAAAATATTATCTTTTGACAAGGAAGATATAATATATAGAGGTGGAAAAGTATTAGTACCATCTTATTATGCAAAGGGGCTTGAATTTGATGGAGTTATAGTTGTTGATTTTGATGATGAAACAGATGATTTAGTAAAATATATAATGTGTACTAGAGCTCTTCATAGGTTATCAGTAATAAAAGTAAAATAATAAATACTAATAGAATAAAAAATATTTAAATAAAAGAATATCATAAAATTTTGATATGCTCTCTTTATGGTAGACAGTTAAAATAATAAAACTGTAACTATAGAGGGAGCATTTTAATATTTTATAAAACAATATAAATTTATTTGTAGAAAATGTAGATTTTATTATTAATTATTTGTCATAAGTTAAGAAAAATAATTAATATCCTGAATTGTATTTGAAATTTTAAATGAGACTTATATAATTAAATTATACAGTGGGTGTAAACGATATTTGAGTAAGCAAGAGGTGATTAAATGGAATGTTTTTACGAGCAATTTCAAACTAAGAATTATGGTAAAATTCAAAGTATATTAAATAGTGTAGCTATTGGAGTTTTAATTATAGCAGGGCTTAATGCGGTTTTATTTAGATTAATAATGGCAGTAATATTTCTAGTTATATATGGAATTATAATAATAGTTTGTAGAAATGTTTTTGTAGAGTTTGAATATGAATTAACTAATGATGAACTTGTAATAGTTAAAATATTAGATATGAAAAAGAGAAAAACAGTAGCAACTGTAGATGTTAAAAGTATAACAGATGTAAGAGATGGAAGATCTAAAAGAAAAGAAAATACTAAAGTTGTTAAGGCTTGTTTAGATGGAATAAATTTAAAGCAGCAAGTAATTTATACAAAAACATCTTCAGGATTAGTAGGATTTCAATTAGCTATGGATGAAAAATTAATGATGATGATGAGAAGAATTAATCCATTAGCATTCAGTAATATATAAAATACAAAAGGAGAATAAAAAATGGCAGGAGTAGTATTAAAACATATACAAAAATCATATGAAAATGGTTTTAAAGCAGTTACAGATTTTAATTTAGATATTGAGGACAAGGAGTTTATAGTTTTTGTTGGACCATCAGGATGTGGTAAATCAACAACTTTAAGAATGATAGCTGGACTAGAAGAAATAACAGGTGGAGAATTATATATAGATAATAAGTTAGTAAATGATACTGCACCTAAAGATAGAGATATAGCAATGGTATTCCAAAACTATGCATTATATCCACATATGACAGTTTATGATAATATGGCATTTGGATTAAAATTAAGAAAAATGCCTAAACAAGAAATAGATGAAAAAGTTAGAGAAGCAGCTAAGGTACTTGATATAGAACATCTTTTAGACAGAAAGCCAAAGGCTTTATCAGGTGGTCAAAGACAAAGAGTTGCTATGGGAAGAGCTATAGTAAGAAATCCTAAAGTATTCTTAATGGATGAACCTTTATCAAACCTTGATGCTAAATTAAGAGTACAAATGAGAATAGAAATTTCTAAGTTATATAATAAATTAAATACAACATTTATATATGTAACTCATGACCAAACAGAAGCTATGACTTTAGGAACAAGAATAGTAGTAATGAAAGATGGGGTTATACAACAAGTAGCTTCACCGACTGAGATATATAATCATCCAGCAAATCTATTTGTTGCAGGATTTATAGGAAGTCCTCAAATGAATATGACATATGGAGAAACTTTAATTAAGGATAATAAGAATTATCTAAAGGTATTTGGAGAATTGCTAGAAATACCAGAAGATAAGGTTAAGATATTAAAAGAAAAGAATGCAGAAAAAATAGAAACTTTAGTTGGTATAAGACCTGAAAACATTATTCATGGAAAAGAAGCATTAGAAGCTTCAGGAGTTACTAGATTTAAAGGTGAAGTTGATATAATGGAAAATCTAGGGGCAGAAACTTATATCCATATTAAGAAAGATGGAGCTAATTTTATAATTAAGTCAAGATCTGGAGAAGGTTATAGAATTGGAGACGTTATAGAATTTGGATTTGATCAAAATAAGATACATGTATTTAATAAAGAAGATCAAGTTACAATATATTAAGATAGAGAAAAAATGCTAGGAATAACCTTAATGTCATTTTGTTAACGAAATGGCATTGGGATTTATCCTAGCTTTTTCTATTCATTAGAAAGTTATAGAAGTGGGTAAATTAAGGATAGCTTAATTGTGATTTTAAAACTAAAGATGTTTTTCAAAAGAATGAAATATAAAAGTTTAATTATAAATTAAATATAAATTATTAAAAAGATGAATTATTTAGGTTTAATTACCAATTTATTTGGTAAAACCTGCAAAAATATGTTGAAAGTTGACAAATTTCATGTAATAATACTATAGTATGAACAAAACCTATAATGTTAAATAGCACACTTATCGAAAGATAGGGTCGCAAAGCTATGAGTCTAAGGAAAATTTTATTTTTTATGATTGTCAGGCTGCCAAAGTATAGTTATAGATATAAGTCTATATTTTTTAAAATTTTGGTGTCTATATTATTTAGGCATTTTTTTATTTCTCTGAAATTTTCAGAGGTAAAAGTAAAGATTTAGTATGAAATTATTTATTTAGTAAGTATATAAAAAGGGATATATACTTAATTTTTTCTTATGTAAAATACTTTTGAGCTCTAGATAATGTATAGTTTAGTATTCCATTAGAGATAGCAATTATAAAGAGGCAGTAAAAATAAAAATCGTAAGGAGTAATAAATTGTAATGAAGGGAGGAAAAGGTTATTTTTTTACGATTTTAATAATCGCAATAATAGATGAGCAGAATAAATAATTTATTGAATGAAGTAGAAGAAATAATAAACAGAGGAATAACTGAGGATGGAGTAAGAGAGATTCTAGAAATATTAAAATGTCCTTTTCCCATAGAAATTTTAGAGGAAGCTAAGTTATATGGGGATTATTTGCCTAAAAATAAAGAGATATCATTTTCAAAAGAAAAAAGATATTTACATTTTTTATGGGATGTTTTAGATAAGTCACCAATGTGTCTTATAGCTAATTTTTCAATTCCTTTTAGAAGAATATTAGCAAAAAAATTATTTAAGTCTTGTGGTAGAAATCTTATAGTTGAAGAAAATGTACGTTTTAATGTACCAGATAATATTGAAATAGGTGATGATGTATTCTTAAATAGAGGAATATTTATAGATTCCAAAGGTGGATTGAAACTTGGGAATTCAGTAGTTGTTACTGAAGGTGTAACAATATTTACACATTCTCATTTAGAACATGATCATTCAATAAGAGGTTATAATCCTGTGATTTTAGAAGATTATTCTAAGGTATATTCAAATTCAACAATTTTACCTGGAGTAATAATTGGAAAACAATCTATAGTAGGTGCTTGTTCGTTAGTAGATAAAAATGTAGAAGAAAATTCTTTAGTAGCTGGAGTACCAGCTAAGAGAATAAGATGCAGAAAGAACTTTGATAGAAATGAACATGAGTTAAAGCATATATGGCTTACTGATGGAGATTTTCAAAAGATATAACTCACGACAAAATAAAATAATATTGTAGTAACGAATTAAGGGGTGACAAAATGAAAATATCTTTTAAATCTAAATTAATGGTAGTAATTTTACCATTAGTTATAGTTGGATTATTATCATTAACTGGAATAGCATATTTTAGTTTCAATAATATAATTGAAAAAGAATTAACACAAGCCATGTCAACAAGAACTTCAGAAGCTACTAACCATATTAATACTTGGTTAACGGGTAAGCTTGCAGAAGTTCAAGAAACTGTTAATAGTCCTATGGTAAAACGTGTTTTAGAAAAAAATCCAAGCTTAAATTTCGATGGAAATAGTGAATCTATAGCACTTATAGATGAACTTAATTTAGCACGTTGGAATTTTATTAAAAATACATATCCAGATCAATATGCGGCTTTACACATTGTAAATCCTTTAGAACAAAATGAATGGGGAAATCAAGATAATGCAGGTAAGTTAAAAGCACGTTATTATAATGTTCAAAAGGGAGCTTCAAGTACTTCTCCATGGGCTAAAGCAGGAGCAGCAGAAACTTTAGAAAGATTTGCAGCTAATGGTGGTGTTCCATATGATGTTATATTAAAACCATCATATTCAGAAGCTTATCACTCAAATATGGTATTAATGCTTGCATGGTTAAAAAATGAATCAGGAAAAACTATAGCAGGAGCAGCTGCAAGTTTAAAAATTGAGGCTATTCAAGAAATAGCTAGGAATATAAAGTATGGACAAAAGGGATACGGTATGCTAATTTCAGATGATGGAACATTTATAGTTCATCCAGATGAGAATTGGGCAATGAAAGAAAAGATTACTACTGTTAATGATTCTGAACTTACTGAACTTGGAGGGCTTATAGAAAAGAATAATCAAGGAGTATTCCGTTTTGGTACAGGTAAAGAAAAGAAAATAGCTTTTTATTCAAAAGCTCCAATAACAAATTGGACTGTAGTTAATGTAGTTTATGAAAGTGAATTATTTGATGAGTCTAATAAAATGTTAGCTATTATGTTAGCAATAGCTTCAGCAATTTCATTAATAGTAACAGCAACTATATACTTCGCATCAAGTTATCTTGTTAAACCATTAACTAAGCTTAGTAATTTTGCAGATACAGTATCTACTGGTGATTTAACAGGTGCTGTAGAGGTTAATTCAGAAGATGAAATTGGAAATTTAGCAAAAGCATTTAATAATACTGTTAAGGCATTAAGAGGATTATTAACTGATATTAATCAAGAGTCTAATAAAGTTAATACTTTATCAAAGGGACTAGCTAGATCTTGTGATGAATCTAGTAAAGCTACAGAAGAAGTTGCTAAAACAATTCAACACGTAGCAGAAAATACAACTCAACAAGCAGAACAAGTAGCTTTAGCTGTTGAAAAAACAGTAGAGATGCAAGAAGCAAGTAAAGCTGTTACTAGTAAGTGTAATTACATGCTTGAAACTGCAGAAGAATCACATAATATAAGTGCAGTTGCATTTAAAGCTGTTGATAAAGCAGTATATAGCATGAGGGTTATTGTTGAAAATAATGAAAAGAATTTAGAAGAAAGTAGAATATTACTTAATAAATCTTCTGAAATTGGTAAAATTATCGAAGTTATAACTAGTATAGCTGATCAAACTAATTTATTAGCTTTAAATGCAGCTATTGAAGCAGCACGTGCTGGAGAACAAGGTCGTGGATTCGCTGTTGTTGCAGATGAAGTTAGAAAACTTGCAGAACAATCATCAGGTGCAGCTAATCAAATATCTACATTAATTAATGGAATACAAAAGCAAATTTCAAATATAACAGAAAGTATGGACGAAGGTTCAAAGGAAATTACTGATGGTATGAAGGTTGCTTTAGAAGCAGGAAACCATTTTGAAGATATAGAAAAAGCTATTAGAAATATATTCTCTGTTGTACAGGATGTTTCATCAGCAACAGAAAATATGATTGATAAAGCTCAAAGTACTGTAAAGGAAATGAAAACTACATCAGATATAGCAGAAGATACTGCATCAGCTACAGAGGAAGTATCAGCATCAGCAGAAGAACATACAGTTACTATGGAAGAAATAGGAGAAACTGCTAATGAATTATCAGGGCTTTCTGATAGACTTAATGAGCTAGTTGCGAAATTTAAGACATCTAATGATGATACAAAGTAAATTTAAAGTTTAAAAGTAATAAAGACTATATTGTAAGATTTTTTTAATCATTGCAATATAGTCTTTTTTATAATATAAACATAAAATAGGAAAGTGAACATTTATTAGAAAAAGTGAAAAATTTATGGGAAGTAGTTACGATAGATAAAGTAAACAATTTGTTAATGATATAATTAACAAAGGAAAGTTTAATATTGGGATTAATATAAGTAAAGAGTTTTTTATAAATAATAATAGGGGAAGGGATTAATTATGAGTGAGGATAATAACAAAAAGAAGAATAGAAGTACACTAACGAATTTAAAGTTTTTAATAAGCAATGCTTGGAAATGGGATAAGAGTGTATTCTTGCAATTAGGGCTATTTACAATATTTACGTCATTAACTCCATTTATAGGAATATTACTTCCAAAGTTTTTATTAGATGAGCTTACTGGAGAAAAACGAATTAATATTTTAATAATTATACTTATAGTATTTTTTATAATATCAGCAATAGTTAATTATTCAGCAGCACATTTAAAGGGGGCATATTTTCCTAAACTAATTAATATTAGATTTAATTATATAACTATGCTTTCTGAAAAGTGTATGGTTATGGATTTTAAAAATACAGAAGATCCAATAATTTTAAACAATATAGAATCTGCCATTAATGCAGTTAATAATAATGATAGTGGAATAGAGGGAACATATCATAGATTATTTGGGATTTTAGGTAAAGTAGTAGCTTTTATAGGTTATATAGCTATTGTAGTAACCTTAAATCCATTAATACTTTTATATTTAGTTGTTAACGTTTTAATTGTATACTTTTTAACTTTAAAAGTTAAAGAATATGAATATAGCAAAAAAGATAGTATAGCTGAGTATGATAGAAAATCAGATTATATTTATAAAACCATGTATGATTTTTCTTATGGAAAAGACATTAGAGTATATGGATTTAAAAAAATACTTGAAGATAAGTTTAAGAATTATAAAAAAGAGAGAGTCAATATATCTAAAAAAATAAAAGATAAAGAATTTATTGTAGGAATAGTTGAAACTGTACTTCTTTTATTTAGAGAAGGAATTGTATATGCTTATTTAATTTATAGTGTAATTTATAGTGGTATGGGAATAGGGGACTTTACCATGTATTTTGTAACAATAGGTGGTTTTGCTAATTGGATGAAAACTATCCTTGATGATATTGCACATATAAAAGCTCAAAATATGTATATAAATGATTTTAGAGACTTTTTAGATATAAGTAATGAGTCAAATAAGGAAAAGTTAGTGGATATTAAAAAAACTAAAAAATATGAAATAGAATTTAATAATGTCTCATTTAAATATCCAGGAAGTGAAAAATATATATACAAGAATTTATCTTTTAAAATAAAGTCTGGTGAGAAATTAGCTATAGTAGGGATAAATGGAGCAGGAAAAACTACTTTAGTAAAGCTTATAACAAGACTTTATGAGCCTACAGAAGGAGAAATTTTATTAAATGGAGTAAATATAAAATACTTTAATAGAGAAAATTACTATAAATTATTTTCAGTTGTATTTCAGGAAATTAAAATGTTTGCATTTTCAGTAGCTGAAAATATTGCTTTAGATAAAAGTGATTTAATTAATAGGGAAAAGGTTATTGAGTGTATAGAAAGAGCGACAATGAGTGAAAAAATAAATTCACTTGAAAAAGGTATAGATACAAATATTCTAAAAATATTAGATGATGAGGGCGTAGAATTTTCAGGAGGAGAAAATCAAAGGATAGCATTAGCAAGAGCATTATATAAAAATGGACCAATAATTATATTAGATGAACCAACAGCAGCACTAGATCCTGTAGCTGAATATAATATTTATAAGGATTTTAATAAACTTATAGGAAATAAGACAGCGATATATATTTCTCATAGGTTAGCAAGTACCCGTTTTTGTGATGCTATAGCATTTTTTGAAAATGGGCAAATAAAGGAATATGGAACGCATGAAGAACTTTTAAATAAGGGTGGAAGCTATAGTGAGATGTTTAATGTACAAGCACAATATTATAAGGAGGATACAGTATAATGGAAGAAAATAATATTAAAAAAAGTGATTTCTCTATTTTAGTTCATTTTATTAAAATAACTAATAAAGTTTCAAAAACATATATTCCATTTTTAGTCCTGGCCTCTATATTTAAAGCAGTAGTTCCATTTATAAATATTATAATGCCAAAATTTATAATAGATGAACTTATGGGATCACAAAGAGTAGAGAAATTTGTTGTGCTAATTTTAATTACTATAGTTGGAAATGCTATTCTATCCATTATAAATAAATGGTTTGATAAGTCTACAGCAATTAGAAATGAAGAAATTTTAGCTGGATTTGATTTGTTAATTGGGAAGAAAATAATGGATATGGATTTTGAGAAAATAGAAGATCCAGAAATATTAAATCTTAAAGAAAGAGCATTATTCCCTATTCATAATCAATTAGCACTTACTAGAATGATAAGTGGAATAATGAATATTTTAACTCAAATATTAACTATTATAGGGTTAATAGGAGTTATAGTAACTCTAAATGTTTTTATTATAATTGCTATTACTTTAATAGTAATATTAAACATGTTAATATATAAAAAATCACAAAATCTACAATATAAATTTAACAATAAGCTTATACCTATAAATAGATACTTTATGTATTATTTGCAAACTACAACTGATTTTTCTTTAGGGAAGGATATTAGATTATATAGTATAGCATCACTTATTATTGATAAGATAAAAAAGTTTAATAAAAATAGTATAGATATATTTGGTAAGATGTTTAAAAGACTTAGTATTTATGACGGAATTAATCAAGTAAATTTACAAATTCAAATGGTAGTTGTATATGGATATATAGCTTATAAGTTGTTAGTAAATAGTATAAGTATAGGAGACTTTACATTATATACAAATGCAGCGATTAACTTTAGTAACTCTATATCAGAAATTTTCAATAATTATGTAGAACTAAGACAAATGTGTAGATATCTTGAAGCTTATATTGAGTTTGAAAGTATAGAAGTATCTAATAAAACAGGAATGAAAAAATTAGATAAAAATAAAGAATATAATATAGAATTTAAAAATGTATGGTTTAAATATCCAAGAGCAAAGGATTATACTTTAAGTGAAGTATCTATTAAAATAAATAATGGTGAAAAACTATCTGTTGTAGGACTAAATGGAGCTGGGAAAACAACCTTTATAAAACTTTTAACTAGATTATATTCGCCAACTAAAGGAGAAATATTATTAAATGGAGTTAATATAAATGAAATAGATTATAAAGAGTATATGAAAATTTTATCAATAGTATTTCAAGATTTTAAGCTTATGGCATTTTCAATTAAAGAAAATATAACAATAGATAAATTAAATGAGATTGAAGATAAAGAAATAATTGAAGTTTTAAAGAAAACTGGTTTTGATAAAGATTTAAAGAAATTAGATAAAGGAATCAATACATTCCTATATAAAATATTTGAAAAGGATGGAGTAGAACTTTCAGGAGGTCAGTCTCAAAAACTTGCAATTGCTAGAGCTATATATAAAAATGCACCAATAGTTGTATTAGATGAACCAACAGCGGCCTTAGATCCACATTCAGAATATGAGATATATAGCAAATTCAATGAACTTATAGGAGGAAAGACTACAATATATATTTCACATAGACTATCAAGTTGTAAGTTCTGTGATAAAATAGCTGTTTTTAATAAAGGTAAGATAGTTCAATATGGTAGCAATGAAGAACTTATAAAAAATAAAGGTAGTGAATATGAAGTTATGTATTCAGCACAGGCTCAATATTATATTTAAATAAAAAGGATTAACTTAATTATATTTAAATTGCTCAATTTAAAAAAATTGAATTTATAAAATTAACATAATTTTATATCACTTTTTATTGATATATATACAACGGTGCTTTACATTTTCTTTATAAGTTTATTTATAGTAAAGAAAAAACTATAATTTTAACAGATTACAAATGCTTAAAATCATCATTTACTCTTTTAGTATTAAAATTATTTTTTTAAACAAAATTTTAATAAAAAACAATTTTTTACGAATTTCATCATTAAATCTATTCGTAGTTATATTTTATCTACTATTGTAGTTATTATAGTTTCAGATAAAGTTTTAATAAGAGTTCAATATAACTTGTTTGGTGCAGTCACTAATATAATTGTTTTCAATTTGCTATACAGCAGTATTATCCATATATATATTCAGAAAAAAACATTATATTTTTTGCAAGGGGATGTAATAGTAAAGTTTGTTCCTAAAAAGTTTAATGTTTATATAATATTAAGGGTATTAATGATTTTTATAAAAACATATTTACCTGTAATAACATTATCAATACTAATATTTAAAGATATTTTTATAAATCCTATTTATATTTTTTATATATGTTCGTTAGCATTTATAATTTCAATTATATTTTTAAATGTTATAATATCTATTTTGTATAGATATTTATTAAATATAGTAAATAAATTAATAAACTTTATTACTTTCTTATATTACTAGTTTAGTTATTTATCAATCAGCTATTACACCTATATGGTATTTAGAAAGTTTAGAAAGATATTTGAAAAAAGAGGACTTGATTTTGAATAAAATAGATATAAACTTTTTTCAAATTATGATTATTCTGATAATATTTATAATCTCTATAATTAGTATTTACCTTATATTATTTTTTTTCTTTGCAGATAACATTAATAGTATAGAGATATCTATTATTAGCATTAAGATATCATTAAGTCTTACTATAGTTCAAACCTTAATTAGCTATTTTCTTGGAAAGGTGAGTTTTGAAAAGAATATAAATATAGATACGGATTATAAAGTTTTGAAAAATTACAATATTAGAGTTACAATGAATGGAATAATTAAAGTTAAAACAAAAGTATTGTCAGCAATTTTGCTTCCTAAAGTCTTATCTGTTTTTTGTATTATTATTATTTCGAGTTTAATTATTTATTAAAACACCTATTTAGCTTTAATTTATTTTATATTAATGCTCCAACTTTTATTTTTAAAAGAAATAAGTGGACTTTGGCTAATAAAATCTACAAATAAGTTTAATAGCAATAAAATGATAAATAAAATATTAAATTTTATTTTGATAAGTATTACTTTAAGGACATTAATAAATTTATATTTTCACACAGAAATAATTTAATTTATATATGGATAACTAGTGCTATTAGCAAATTTAATAGTTTTATATTTGTTTAATTTATTTATAAATAAGGAGAGAATAAATGTTATCTTTAGTGATTATAGTATAGATAGGAAAGAGTTAAAAGAGAGTAAGTACCGTACTTAGAATAGATATTAGTAAGAATATATTACCATTAGAAATAGCAGTAAAGGATTTATATAGTAGTGGTATATACTTATTAGAAATAGAAAACAAGTATGGAGGAACAAAGGAGGTGGAATTACACACAATAAGATACAAAGATAACGATATTGTTGTCTTACTTGACAGCAATATGAAATTAGTTAAGCCTATATATCATTACTTGAAATATCTTAGACAAAAAGATAGAGCATTTAATACTATGAAGGCTAATGGAAGAGATCTAAAATTATATTGGGATTTCTTAAATAGAGAGCATTACCAATATGAAGAAATTAAGAAACTTAAAGAAGATAAGTAAAACTTAATTATTCAGTTAGTTAAAATGGAAGAACTTAAAGATGAAAATAAAAGATTAAGGGAGCAATTAGATAAATTAAAAAGTTGAAGTAAGTGGCAATAGTAATAAATTATGAAACAGTAAAACTATATAAAAATGGTGGCGATTATTATAAGTAAAAAAAGAGATGTGTTAATGTTTAGAAGAATTTCTTTGATATTTTTGTTTGCTTCTATAATTATTTCTATTATAGGCACTCTTTTAAGTAGCGATATATTAGCAATTATTGGGGCAGTTTCGTTGATTATTTATGTTATAATGTCAGTATAAATGTCAAGTTAATGCTGTAAGTTTTTGATCATTTAAGAGTGTTGTTTTTAGTTCTCCTCAAAATTAAAATGATCTTTTAATCTATAAGAATTTCCAGTAATAGAAACTACGTGAGCATGGTGAAGTACCCTATCTAAAATAGCATTAGCTATTATAGGATCACAAAATATTTCATCCCAAGCATTAAAATTTATATTAGTAGTTATAATAGTACTTTTCTTTTCATAACGCATATCTATAAGTTGAAAAAATAGTTTTGAATCTTCTTTATCTATAGGTAAGTATCCTAATTCGTCTATAATCAAAAGCTTGTATTTACTAAAATGCTTAAGCCTTGAATCAAGCCTATTTTCTAAATTAGCTCTTTTTAATTGCTGTAATAAATCATTACATTTAATAAAATATGTGCTACATCTTCGCTTCGCGGCAGCGATACCTATAGAAGTGGACAGGTGAGTCTTTCCAACTCCACTTGTTCCTAAAAATACAATATTCTCTTTTGCTTGTAAGAAGCGTAATGATGCAAAATCTAATATTTGATCTTTATTTATACATGGTTGAAAATTAAAATCAAAGTCTTTAAGTTCTTTAGTGTGGGGAAATGCCCCTACTTTAACCATTGATCTAATCATATTTGCTTCTTTACAATCTATTTCATGAGATGTAAGTTTTATAAGAGTATCAACAAATGATAAATTGTTTTTTGTTGAAAAATCAATAACTTCATCTAAATGATTAACCATTTGCTTTAATTTTAAATACTCTAAATTATTAATTAATTGCATATACGCACTATTAGTTACCATATATTTCTCCTATCACTTTTAAATTATTTTTAGCTATTTCATTCATTTCATATTTAGAATTTTTTAATGTTAAAGAACTAATCTGTAAGTAATGATTATTATGATAATTTAATTTTTGATTTTTAATTTCATGGATAGTAACTAAATTTGTGCTATAATACAAATGTAGTTGATTGTCATATACTTGCAGTTTAAGTTTTTTGCCTATATATTCTGGTGGTACAGAATATTGGTTTGATTTATAAGAAATCATACTTTGGCTATTAACCTTAACACTTGTAGTTATGATGTTGTATTGATTTCTTATTTGTTATGTTGGAAGCGCAAATAAGAAATCTTTTTCTTTTTCTAAGTGTAGAACAGGAATTTTTCCAGTTGAAGTATGGCATGTCCCATTAATTCTGTTATTAAGTTTTGAAATCAATTCATGTAATTCATCAAAGTTGAGAGTACCATTATAAGCTCTAATCTCATCTAGTAATTTCATTGGTGCTTCTACTTTAGCTTTTGTATTCGGTCTACCTGCTATGCAGGGACGTACTTTAAAACCATAATCATCTGCAAACTGTTGAAATTTATTATTTACCTTTCCGCTTTGATAAGTTGTTCTTGGGTGATCCATAACAGTTTTCATATTATCTGTTAATAACTCTTTAGGAACGCCGCCAAAGGCTTCAAATGATTCATTTAAAAATGAAAATAATATATCTTGTGTTTTTTCTAATGATAATCTATAAATTCTAAACCTTGAATATGACAGTATTAAAACAAATATATTTATGTTAATAACTTCACCGTTGCTTAAAACAAAATCAATATTTTCTTTCCAATCTAATTGTGCTTGTTGTCCCTTATCCGTTTCAAATCTCATAGTAGATTTATTAGATATGTAGCCTTTTTTTCTACGTTTAAAATAGTCATTAAACTCAATATTATTAGATATGTATCTTCTAAAAGAAGATTGTGCACAGTCTAAGCCATGGTTATCTTTAAGATATTGCCATAGAACACGCTTATAATAGAATACTTGAATTGACTCTTCATTCAAAAGAGATTGTATAATAGGCTTAAAATCATCAATTGGTGATTTTCGATTTCGAGTTGATGGCTTAACATATCCATTTAAATATTTGCCTACGGTACGGGCATCCACGCCAAGTTCTCTTGCAATTTGACTTTTATTAACTTTCAAATTATTTACCTCCATAATTACTTTTAATTTATGAAGATCTACTAAACTATTAACTTTAATTTCTGAATTAACATTTACTTTTATAATCATAATTACCTCCGATTTCTCTTTGGTAATTATACTTTATAAAGTTATTTTATTACATTATTAAATGATCATTTATTTACATTCCTATCTTAACACTTATAGTCAGTAATATTTTGGCGATGTCCTTTCTGTAAAAAGCGATTGCCAATGAGGTTTGATGCAAAAAACAATGTTGATGAAATATTATGTCCACATTGTGAAGCTAATTTATTATATGTTGAGGAGAAAAAATAATACAAAAAGTCATTTTATTACTACACAATTTTAATCTAAAACGAAGTAACTACTTATTAGACAATAAAAAATGTATAAAATGAAAGGAGGATAGATTTAGTGAGAATTTGGTACTTATAATACATTCTCTTACTAAAGATAAAGTGTATTAGAAATAAATAATTTAAATTATAGTTATGATGGTAAAAAAAATTCTTGATGATGTTACCTTTAAAATAGAAAAAAAGGGAAAATATATTGTTTACTTGGAGTAAATGGAGCAGGTAAAACAACATTATTTAATTGTATTGCAGAATTTTTAAATAGCAATTTAGAATTTATATAGAAATATATAGAAAAATGAAAACCAACTATTCATTCAAAAAAACAGTAGATAGATTTGTTTTTACACAAATCTATCTACTGTCCCTCTCATCCTGAATAAAAAAGAAGTTGTTGCATTAATTAGTTAGTGCAACAATTTCTTTTTTATATTATTTTAGCCCATCTTTCACCAGTATTAATATCTCTTATAGTTATACATCTCCTAGTAGCAATAGAAGCTTTTACTATTCATAGAGACCATTTTAAATAATAATTTTTATATTAATTTTTTTCTCTAATTGTGTTATTTTCCCAGTCTATTTCAAATATAAATTCTTTTTGGTTACTCCAGACATCTATATGATTTTTATGTTTATTAAAGTACTCTTTATTCCAGGCCTCTTCATCTAAATTTCTTCCTCTCCATTGTGCATTCCAATATAGTTGATATAACAGTGATTCTCTACCAAGTGAAATTTTTACAGTTGATTTTTTAGTACCATTAGGTGCTGTCAGCACTAATCCCATGTTAGGAGAAAATCCCCCTGACATTAATGAGGATAATTGATCTTTAGAAGTTAAATTATTGTTTGCCTTTGCGGTATTATATCTTGATACCATAAATAGTTGATTACCATATAAAGTATTATAATCATGCACAGAATAACCCTCTTTATTTTGATTAAAGGTTATATCCCATTTAACATTATTATTTGTATTTATTGATTGTACAGTTTTATATTCTGGTTGAGAATAGGAGATAGATTTTGAATATGCAACAGAACCATTGATATTAGATTTAGAACCTTCTTTACTAACTTCTATTCCACCACCTAATGAATATGAGATTGAGCTATTAACTTCAGAAGTATCTATAGTATTTTTAGGAAAAGTTTCAGCAATTTTAACTTTTGGTGTTGAAGTTGAAGCGTGCACTTGATATTTATATGGCCAAAGAAGATAAGTTAGTTCTTTATATTCAGTATTAAATAAATTGTATGTAAGATTACTTGGAATAAAGCCTTTTAAGTTTAGTATGGTTGTCATTTCCGCTGAATTTTTATCATGTATAAATGTAGCATCCACGGTAGAAGTTATACCATCCTTACTTATTGTATCTGTGGAGGAATAGGTTGTAACTCTCTTATTATAAACTGTATCAATAGTAGAAGCTGATCCATTTGGATCTTTAGTGACAGTTGTTGTTGTACTAATATGATTATCAGATATTGGAGTAGTTGGATGTGGAATTACGGAATCGGTATTGGCAAAAACAACTTGTCCAGAAAATGAACTAATTAAGCTAATTGAAATTAGTGAAATTATTAATTTTTTTTTCATTTTATCACTCCTAATTATTAAATATAGTTATATGATAATATATATCTATTGACAATATTTCTCATATAACTATATTATACATAATTTTTTAAATATTTCAATAATAATTATTGAAAAAATAGATGGAATTTAAATAGAATAATTAATAGTGATTAATATAGTGAAAATAATTATAAATAAATAGGTATAGTATAAAATGGATTAAAATATCCTATATCAAAGATAAGGAAAGTAGATAGAGCAGATAAAAATAGAATTGTAATTCTAACGGTAGAAAAATTAGGGTTTTTATCAAGGGAGGTTAGAGATAATTAACTAGAGTACTTAGTATAATTACTACAACTGATAATTTTGAAAAGGATGGAGTAGAACTTTCAGGAGGTCAGTCTCAAAAACTTGCAATTGTTAGAGCTATATATAAAAATGCACCAATAGTTGTATTAGATGAACTAACAGCGGCCTTAGATCCACATTCAGAATATGAGATATATAGCAAATTCAATGAACTTATAGGGGGAAAGACTACAATATATATTTCACATAGACTATCAAGTTGTAAGTCCTGTGATAAAATAGCTGTTTTTAATAAAGGTAAGATAGTTCAATATGGTAGCCATGAAGAACTTATAAAAAATAAAAGTAGTGAATATGAAGTTATGTATTCAGCACAGGCTCAATATTATATGTATACTATCATCTATTAGTGTAAATAGAAAAAATCGTATCAATAATAAATCAGAAAAAAATTTAAAATTTAAAAAGATATGGCTATATAGCTATCTATTATTATTTATACCTATAATAGTAATCCAGTTATTAAAACTATTATAGTAAGGTAATTAAGATTTAACCATCAAAAAGTTGATTAGTAGTAGGAAATTTAACTTAGGAAACTATAAAGTTTAGGGACAGTAGTTGGTTTTATGCAAAAACAAAACTAACTACTGTCCCAATTTTTTTATGCTACACTTCTAGCTAATAATTCATATTAATCTGCAGTCATGTAATCAATATAAGAGTGTAAATCAAGAACTGAAGTATATAAAGATGAATTATCTATTCTCTATCCATTTTAAACTAAAGTTATTTATTATTTATTCTTTCAATATACTCTCTCATTAATTTAGCTGATGATAAGAACTTTTCATGTTCTTCATCAGTTAAATTTATATCTAAAACTTTCTCAATACCATTTTTACCTATAATTGAAGGAACACTTAAATATGTGTCATTTACCCCTAAATAATCATTAAGTAAAGTCGAAACTGTTAATATAGTTTTTTCATCTCTTAATATAGCTTCAACTATTCTTACAATAGCAACAGCAACAGCAAAAGCAGTAGCTCCTTTTCTGTTAATAACTTCATAAGCAGAATTTTTAACGTCTTGGGCTAAAACATTCTCTATTTCTTTATCCCATTCAATATTATATTGCTTAGCGAAGTCTTTTACAGGAATATTTCCAATCGATAGTGTTGACCAAGGAATAAATTCACTATCACCATGCTCACCAAGTACATGTCCTTGAACATTTCTTCCATCAATTTCGAAATATTTTCCAAGTAAGCTTCTAAGTCTTGCAGTATCTAATACTGTACCAGATCCAATTACTCTATTTATAGGGAAGGATGATAGCTTATAAGTCATATAAGTTAATACATCAACTGGATTTGATACTACAATAAGAATAGCATTTGGACTTAATTTAGATATTGTAGGAATAAAACTTTTGAAAATATTATAATTTTTATCTATTAGATCAAGTCTTGTTTCACCAGGTTTTTGACCTACTCCTGCAGTTATAATAATTATATCTGAATTAGCAGTATCTTCTAAAGAACCTAAAGAAACATTACAAGGCTTACATAAGGAACTACCTTGCATTAAGTCTAAAACTTCTCCTAGAGCCTTTTCTTGATTTATATCATTAAGCACTATTTCCCTAGCTACACCTTTTTGCATTAATGCAAATGCTGTAGTAGCACCTATTGAACCAGCACCTATTATGGAAATTTTACTCATTATCTATTACCTCCTTTATATTTGTATATTTTAATGATAATTATTTATTATTATCTAAGACAATACAAAATATTATATTTATATATTAACATTTATTAGAACTAAATGAAAGTAATTTTCAGTTAATAGTTGATATTATTTATATGTAAATAAAATAAATAATATTTAAAAGCTTATAGTCTATCTTTAAACAATTCTACAATTTTTTCAAAAGTTTTTTCACTTAATATATGCTCAATTTTACAGGCATCTTTTTCAGCCGTTTCTTCATCTAAATTAAGAGTTGCCATAAGATATTTCGTTATAAACATATGTCGTTTATATATTTCTTCAGCAGTAGATCTACCGGTATCGGTTAATTTAATAATTCCAGTATTATCAACAGAAATAAAGTTATGTGATTTTAATATATTAATTGCTCTACTAACACTTGGCTTTGAAAAACCTAATGTATTAGCTATATCTATAGAACGTACCATGCCGTTTTTCTTTTCTAAAATTAATATTGTTTCTAAATAATTTTCACCTGATTCTTGAAGCTTCATAAACACACCTGCCTTGTAAATAAAATAATATAACTGATATTATACTATATAATGTATTTTTATAGAATAATCAATAGATAAATAACAATATGTGGTAATATATAATACTGGCAAAATAAAACTAAGATACCAAATGGTATTGACAATCTTTATCAATTGCCATATACTGTTATTGGGTTAGCGATTGCTAACTGATTTTTTTGATAATTAGTTAGCTTATGCTAACTAAAAGGAGGTAAATGTTATGCCACTATCAATGGCTAAAACAGGAGAGGAATTATATATAAAGAAAATTAATGGAAAAGATGAGACTAAAAGATTTTTAGAAAGTTTAGGATTTGTTATTGGAGAAAAAGTTAAAGTTATTTCAGAGTTTAATGGAAACTTAATACTAAATATTAAAGAAACAAGAATTGCTTTAGATAAAGTTATGGCAAATAGAATTTTAGTGTAGATTTAATTATTAATTTATAAGGAGGAGATATTTTGAAAACATTAAGTTCAACTAATTTAGGAGAGACTGTAAAGGTTATTAAATTAAGTGGAGAAGGTGCAATTAAAAGAAGGTTAATGGATATGGGGATAACAAAAGGGACAACTATATTTGTTAAAAGGTTTGCACCTTTAGGTGATCCAATTGAAATAACTGTAAGAGGATATGATCTTTCACTTAGAAAAGTAGATGCAGAGAAGATAATGGTTGATTAATTTAAATATAGTCTAGTATGAAATTAATAAAAGTAGGGGGATTAAAATGAATATGAAAATAGCATTAGTAGGTAATCCTAATTGTGGTAAAACAACAATGTTTAATGAGTTAACAGGCTCTTATCAACATGTGGGGAATTGGCCAGGAGTTACTGTTGAAAAAAAGGAAGGAAAGTTAAAAGGGAATAGTTCGACTATTATTATGGATTTACCAGGTATTTATTCTCTTTCACCTTATACATTAGAAGAAGTTATAACAAGGGATTATCTATTAGAGGAAAAACCAGATGTAGTTATAAATATAGTAGATGCTTCAAATTTAGAGAGAAACTTATTTTTAACTACACAAGTATTAGAACTTGGTATTCCAACAATTGTAGCTTTAAATATGATAGATATTGTAAATAAGAATAATGATAAATTAGATACAGAAAAACTTTCAAAGCTTCTTGGTTGTAAGGTAGTTGAAACATCAGCTTTAAAAGGTAATGGAATAAAAAATCTTATTTCAGCTGCTGTTGATTTGACTAAAAGCAAGGAAGAAAATAAGATAATTCATAGATTTACAAATGATATAGAAAGTGCTTTAGATGAAATTTCTGTTTTTATGGATAAAAGTATATTAGAAAGCAATACTTTTAGATGGAATCTTATAAAGGTTTTTGAAAGAGATTCTAAGGCAATAGAAAAATTATCTTTAGGAAAAGAAGAACTAGAAAGTATTGAAAATATAATAGCTAAATATGAAGATATATTAGATGATGATAGTGAGAGCATAATTACAAATGAAAGATATAATAATATAAATAAAATTATAAAGAAGTGTTATAAGAAAAATAAAGAAGCTATATCATATTCAGATAAATTAGATAAAATACTTACAAATAAGTGGATAGCACTGCCAATATTTTTTGCAATTTTATGGGTAATTTATTATATTTCAATAACTACAGTAGGGGAAACAACTATTGGATGGGTTGAAAAGTTTTTTGAATGGGCTGAAGGTGGAGTTGAAGGAATACTTGTAAATATGCAAGCTTCAGAATGGGCAGTTAATTTAGTTACTAAGGGAATTATAGCCAGTATAGGAGCTATATTTACTTATGTACCTCAGTTGATGATATTATTTCTTTTCTTATCATTACTAGAAGATAGTGGATATATGGCAAGAGTAGCCTTTATAATGGACAGGATATTTAGAAAGTTTGGATTATCAGGAAAGTCATTTATACCAATGCTTATTGGAACAGGATGTTCTATTCCAGGAATAATGGCAAGTCGTACTATAGAAAATGAGAAAGATAGAAAAATGACTATCATGTTAACTCCATTTATTCCATGTGGAGCAAAGTTACCAGTTTTTGCAATGTTTATAGCAATGATGTTTAGAGGGTATTCATGGGTTGGACCATCTATTTATTTAATAGCAATTTTATCAGTTATTTTATCAGGAATTATTTTAAAAAGAACTAGAATGTTTAAGGGCGATCCAGCACCATTTGTTATGGAGTTACCAAATTATAAACTTCCAAGTGCTAAAGGCATAGTAATTCATATGTGGGAAAAAGCAAAATCATTTATTAAGAAGGCTGGAACAATTATATTTGTAGCATGTACAATATTATGGTTTATGCAATCATTTGATTTTTCATTAAATTATTTAGGTGAAGGTAAGATTAATGAAAGTATGTTAGCAACTATAGGTGAATCTATAAAGTGGATATTTATACCATTAGGATTTGGAGATTCATGGGTACCAGCAGTTGCATCTATTACTGGATTAGTAGCTAAAGAAGTTGTGGTTGCAACATTTGTATCAATAGGAGAATCTACTCCAATAGTATTTACACAAGTAACAGCATTTTCCTTTATGATATTTACTATATTTGCAGCACCTTGTTTTGCAGCTATAGGAGCAATGAAAAAAGAGTTTGGAAGCTGGAAGATGACTTCCTTTGCTGTTGGATATCAAATGGCTATAGCATATATATCAGCGACATTAGTAAATTTAATAGGTAATGCTATATTTAAGGGAACAAGTATTACTGAACCTCAAGTGCTAGATATAGGTTTAATGGAAGAGGCATCTGAAACAGCGGTTGTTCATGGAAATATTGTGCTTATTATATTTGGTGTAATTTTAGCAATAGGATTAATTGTAATTATAGCCAATAAGATCAAAAGCATGAAAGAATATTCCGACATAGCCGCTTAATATAAGGAGAAAATTTATGATTGATATTATTATAGTATTAGTAGTTATCTTGAGTTTAGGTTTTTCTATAAAGTCGCTTATTAAAAATAAAGGTAAGGGTTGTGGAGGAAACTGCTCAGGATGTGGAAAAAGCAGTTGTAATGAATTAAAGATAGTAAAAAATAAGTAAATGCTAATTATTGTAAATTAATATTTAATAAAAAATAGTGATAAATCCATTAGTGTTAAGAGTTTAAATTCTTAATATTAATGGATTTTATTTTTATATAATTATAAGTATATGTGAGTAAGTTACATAAATTTTGATTAAAATAGTATAAAATAAATTTATAAAAAAGGTTTATGGATAGGAGTGAAGAAAATGTTTAATTTTTTAAAAAGAGAAACTGGTAAAACAATTAATGTAAATGATATTGACAAATTAATTGGGAAAATAGATTTAATCGATATAAGAGAACAATATGAATATAAGGGTGGTAGTATAAAAACTGCAAAGAATATACCCATGAGAGAACTCTTAGCAAATACTGAAAAGTATTTAAAAAAGGATAAAGAGTATCATGTATTATGTCAATCGGGAGGAAGGAGCTCTTCAACTTGTAAAAGGTTAAGAGATAAGGGATACGATGTAGTTAATGTTTTGGGGGGAATAGGTTCATATTCAGGGAATAAAAGAAAATAGAAGAAAATAAATTGAAAGTTCATTAAGAAATTAAAGGGAAAATTGCAAAAATATTTATGTAATAAAAGAAAAAGTGCAAAAGTATGAAAGTTAAAAAATACCACTTGTTTACGTTTACAATAGTGATGCTAAATGATACTATAAAACTATAGAGAAGAAAATATTTGTTAAGAGGTGGTATTTATGATAGGTTTAAAAAAAGGTGTTATTTATTTTTTAGCTACAATGGGAGGGATATTTATTGCTTCAAATTTATTAAGTAATTTTATTAGCTTTACATTAAATGATAGCATATTTATGATTGCTATATTAGTATTAATTGGGGGAATTTTTTCAACAATAAACGAATCAGATGGATATCTTGCAGTTAATTATGTTGGAAATAATAAGCAATCTATAAATGAAGGAAAATTAGAAAAAATATTTGCACATGATTTAAAAGTAAATTTTGATATTGCGTTAGCACCAATAGCATGTATAATATCATCAATAGTAACTCTTGTATTAGCAATGGGAATATAAATAAAACACTATTTAAATAGAGATTAACAAATATATTAAGGAGATAAACATGAGGAGTTTAAATAATAAAGTAGAGGTTGAAGAATTAATAAAAAATAATAAAATAACAATAATATATTTTAGTGGTACCTCATGTGGAGCTTGTGAAGTAATAAAAACTAAAGTAGAAAAAATGTTAGTTAAATATCCAAATATAAATGCTGTAGAGGTAAATGGAGTTATAAATCAGGAATTAGCAGCAGAATATAGTATATTTTCTCTTCCGATTTTATTGCTTTTTGTAGAAGGAAAGGAAGCTATACGTTTTGGAAGATACTTTGATATTTTAGATTTTGAAAATAATATAAGTAGATATTATTCAATGATATTTAGTTAATATAATAATATAAAGATTTTATACCTGATTTAATAGACACATAGAAATTACTATTAAAGTATTTTCTATGTGTCTATTAATTTAATAATGGAATAAATATATATAATTTATATATTATCTTAATAGTGATAATATACTTTGTTGATTAATATTTGCTTGTGATAGCATAGCTTGAGAAGCTTGTTGTAAAATATTATATTTTAAAAGTTCACTAATACCTTTAGCCATATCTATATCTCGTATTCTACTTTCAGATGAAGTTAAATTTTCAGCAGTGTTATCTAAGTTAGAAATGCTATGCTCTAAACGATTTTGATATGCTCCTAATGTAGAACGTATTGTTGATACATATTTTAATGCATTATCACATGAGTTAATTGCTTTGTTAGCACTTGTAGTATTTGTTATAGATAAATTACTAATTCCTAAGTCTCTTGAAGTTGCACTACCAATTTTTAAATTTACACATTGTCCACTATTAGCTCCAAGTTGAATGTTAATTCCATCAGAATAATTAGATATTTTTCCATAGCCACCGCCAATAGGTACAGGAATATATTTTCCTTCACTATTAGTTCCATTAACTTTAGTTCCTCCACCACTAAAAACATTAACCGTTGAAGGATAAATATTTTGAACAGTAGGTGTTGTTGTATCTAATTTAAATAAATTAGTACTAATGGAAGAGTTACTTAATAAATCAGTATCTTTCAAATTACCAGAAACTAATCCACCATTACCTTCACCTACATTTTTAGTTAAATTAGAAATAAAAGTAGATGATTCTATATCTCCAAATTTATTTTCAAAATCTGATACACTTAAATATTTATCATTAGAAGCATCTTTTATAACAGAATCTAAACTATCTCCATTGGTAAGTTTGTTTAATATTGCACCAAGACCAGTAGCTATATTATCAATATTATTTCCACCAGCTAAATATCCTAAATACATAGATGCAAGATATCCAGTTCCATATTTTGCTTCAGTTGAGTTACTCTTAAGTATGTTAGATGGAGATGTTAAGTTTTTAGAAATATCGTCTAAAGATGTAGATTTATTAATATGTAAAGCATTATTTACCCAGTCATTATCATTATCATAACCACCAGATGCTGTTTGAGCCATACCTTCTTTGAACCAACCTGGAAATACATTGGTAGAATCCAATTTACCATTAGAAACTCCAATCATACCATTAGTAACTGATTCATCCATTAAAGCATGCATCATTTCATGAGCTATAGTAGACTCTAAGTTTCTTCTACTATCATCGGTTAGGTCTTTTTTTAAGTCATTATCTATAAATTTTAGTGTATTAGTATTAACTGATAATGTATATGTAAGAAGGTTTGTTGCCACAGACCCATCGCTATATTTACTATATCCAACTCCAACAGAAGCTAAAGTATTGGTAGAAGCATCTGTATAAATTTTTAATCCTATTCCTATAGATGAATTCTCTAAATAGTCAAATGCAGGTGAATATTGTTTTAAAATATTAGTTACAGCTTGTGGAACTATTTCTGTTTGTAATTTATCAGATAATATAGGGAAAGTAGCTGAATTGTTTAAAGTTCCAGAAGAAGTAGCTGTTGTTGCAAAATTATCTGTATTTTCAACATAAATAATATTTAAACCATTGGAGCTATTAACAACTGAACTTAATGAATCACTTTTTACTGAATTTCCAATTGAACCATTTAATAATTTTTTATTATTAAATTCAGTATCATTAGCTATTCTATCAACTTGTTTAATTAATTGTTTAATTTCAGTTTGAGTTGCATCTCTATCTTCAGTGGTATATATACTATTAGATGCTTGAACAGATAATTCTCTTAATCTTTGTATTATATCAGTAGTTTCAGATAAAGCTCCATCAGCTGTTTGGATAAGAGAAATACCATAAGAAGCATTTCTTGAAGCTTGCTCTAGTCCTCTAATTTGAGAACGCATTTTTTCAGAAATGCTTAAACCAGCAGCATCATCAGCAGCTGAATTTATTCTAAATCCGGTACTTAATTTATTACTAATTTTATCTCTTAAATTAGAACTTGAACTCATAGCTCTATTAGATGTTAAAGCAGATATATTGGTGTTGATGGACATTAAAAACTTCCTCCTTATTTTCAAATTTTATTAACAAATAAAGTATCTTTATAAAAATGTATCCTATAAAAGTCCACGTCAATATTTATTATCGTATATTATTTGTATTATTTTAATATATTTTTGTATAAAGAAAAGAGACAGGTTAGTAATGAGTGAAATATTAAAGAATAAACATTAATAAAAATATAATGAAACATATTAGATTAATAGTTGTTTAGATTTTAATTAGAATAAAAGATAAGTTATAATAAAATGTTTATTTGTTAATTTTATTGTAAAATATGGTATAATTAGTTATAAAATTTTAGAAAAGGTTTAAATTAAAAATATAAAATCAAATTATTATAATTAATATTTAATTAGGAAAGAATTTTACATTAAATTGTAGGTTAGAAAGGAAGAATTTATTAATGAAGAGTTTATGTAAAATTTTAATTGTTGATGATGAGAGTATATTACGTTATGGATTAAAGTGTATTTGCAATTGGGAAGAAGAAGGCTTTGTCATTGTAGGGGAAGCGTCAAATGGGGAAGAGGCATTAGAGAAAATAGAAAAATTGCAACCTAACATAGTAATAACAGATGTAGTAATGCCTATTTTAGATGGAGTTGATTTAAGTAAAATAATAGAAAAAAAATATCCTAATATAAAGGTATTAATTCTTAGTAGTTTTGGGGAATTTGATTATATTAAAGAAACCTTTAAGCATGGAGTATATGATTATTTATTAAAGCCAAAGGTTAGCGCAGAGTCGATTTTACCTATAATAAAGAAAATGAGTGAAGAGATAGATAAGGATTATTATAGTAAGAATAATGATTTAAATATTCAGTTAGAAAATGAATTGGTCAAGCTGTTTTTAGATGAAGAGGATAATATAAATGTTATAAATTCACTATCTAAGCATTTCTATAAAAAATATTTTTATATTATGAAAGTGTCCTTAAATCTATTAGTAGGTAATAATTCTAATAAAGATATGGATATTAAAGAAAAACTAGATAGTATTGCTAGAGAAAAATTAAAAAATAATATTTATATTACTATTATAGAAAATAATCAATATACAGTAATAATAAATTTAGATGAGATGAATTCATTAGAAGTAATACATAATTTGGAGTTATTTGCAAAAGAAGTTAAAATAAACTTTAATAAATCAGTATTTGTAATAAGTAATATAATTAAAGATATTAATATTTTAAAAGAAAAAAATTTAAATATAACTGAATTTATTAATAAGTGCTTTTATTTTGATAAGGAGTTTATAGTTAGTGAAAATGTTTTCAAATCATTAACTAAAAGTCCTAGGTTTAATTATGAGTTATATAATACTAAGGTTATTGGTTTAGATTTTAATGGATGTACTAATATATTAATAGATTATTTTAATAATGTTAAGACTTTACTTGCACTAGATGAATATAGCTTTAAAAAATTTTGTCAAAATATTATATATAATACTTTAAACACAGTGGACGAATTAGAATTTGATATAGGTATTATTAATAAAAGTAGAATGAAAATATTTAAGAAAATTGATTTATCATTTAAATTTAATGAATTAATAGAAGTAGTTTTAGGTTTTATAGAGGAATTATCTAATACAATAATAAATCAAATTAATAATAAGAATGTTATTATTAATAAAGTAAAGCAGTATGTTGAAGAAAATTATAAAGAGGATATGTCTTTATCAGATATTGCAAAAGAACTACATATAGATTATTACTATTTATCTCATTACTTTAAAAGTCAAACTAATGAAAATTTATCTATATATATTAATAAAGTAAGAGTTGAAAAAGCAAAGATTTATTTAGCAGATAATAAAAATCCAATATCTAAAATAAGTGAAATGGTTGGATTTTCAGAGCATAATTACTTTTCTAAAATATTTAAAAAATATACTAACTTAACACCATCAGAATATAGAAAGAAGTTGTTAAGATAATGATAAAGAGAAATAGTATATTTTCGAAGATATTAATATTAACAGTATCTTTAATTATTTTTATATGCACTGTATTAACGGCAGCTTGTATAAAAATATCTGAAAAAATTATTTTAAAACAAATTATCCAAGGCACAAATGAAAATTTAGAATATGTAAAGGAAGAGTTAATAGAATACAATGCAGATGTAATACTAGCTATGTCTAAGATAAATCAAAGTTCAGCTTTTAAGGAATATTTGAGCCAACCTATAGTAAGTAATAGCCAACGATTTGAGTTAATAAAAAATTTAAATGATTATATAAAGTTTAACAAAGATCATTTAACACCTAAAGGATCCTATATTATTGCTGTAGGAGAAAATGGTATGTGGTATTCTAGTAATTCAATAAATTGGGATGAGGATGTAAAAGATTTTTTTAAAAAGGATGATTTTTTTGGTGAAGGTGTAAAAAATATTGTTAAATATAAAGTTGTTGATACAAAAAAATTAGAAAAGATTGGTTATGATAATGTAATTTCTGTAAGTAAACCTTTAGTTAATAGGCAAGGTGATAATGCTTATGCTTTTTTATATATAGTTATGAATGAAAGAATTATAAACAAAATGTATAGTAAGTATGTGGATAATGGTATGACATATTCATTAATATCATCAAATGGAGAAGTTATGTCTAGTAATAAAACTTCCAATATTGATAGTGAGGATTTAGATCTTTTGTATAATGTTAATGAAATAGTTAAAAGTAGCTCTGATTATAAAAAGGTTGATTCAAATAATACACTTGTAGTTAAGTATGTACCAATTGTAGATGCTTATCTAACTGTAACAATTAATCATGAACATATTTTTGGAAAATTATACAATTTAAAATATTATATGATTATGATGTTAGTAATTCTTCTTATAATAACATGTATAAGTATATATATAATATATTATAATTTCTCTAAACCTCTTATATCATTAGTAGATAGTATGTCAAAAACAACTAGATGTAGATTAGAAGATAGGAAGGTTATTCTTGGTAGTGATTATGAAACGAAAATTTTAACTGAGGCATACAATACAATGATAGAAGAAATAGATTTACATGTTAAGAATCTTATTTCAGAACAAGAGGAAAGACGCAAAGCAGAGTTAAATGCTCTACAGATGCAGATAAATCCACATTTCCTTTATAATACTTTAAGTATAATAAAATACTTAGCTAAAGGAGAAAAATTTAATGAGGTAGATAAAACTATAGATTGTCTCATAAGCATTTTACAAAATACTATTGGAACTACAGATGAAATGGTATCAATAAAATCAGAAATTGAAAACATGAAGCTATATGTATATATTAATAAATTAAGATTTGGAAACTTTATAAATGTAGATTATCAAATAAGCGAAGAGTGTTATGATTTATTGATTCCTAAGCTTATTTTACAACCATTTGTAGAAAATGCATTTTTTCATGCTTTTCAAGGTGCTGATAGTGGAAATATAACAATTTATATAAATAAAAAAGGTGAAAATATATTTATTGAAATAATAGATAATGGTATAGGATTCGATTGTAATAATATAAATTCATTAAAAAGAAATAATAAGCGAAAGGGAGGAATAGGAGTTAAAAATGTAGATGAAAGAATAAAATTAATTTATGGAAGCAAGTATAATGTAGAAATAAATAGTGAAAAGGGATATGGAACATGTATTTCTATAAAAATTCCAATAGTATAGAAAATGCTACACAATCTATAAGGGTTGTGTGGCATTTTTTATTATATAATACGCAAAAAAGTATCAATTTCTAAAAAAAGTATCAATTATAAAAATATAAATTATTTTAACACAAAAAAGTATCAAAAGTACCAAAGTGAGTTATAAACGTTTTCAAAAGGTTTTGTTAAAATAAAATTGTAAAGAGAAACAAAAAGAGGGGTGTTAATAATGAAATTTAAAAAAATACTTGTGTCATTAATGGCACTAGCTGTAGCTGGAAGTACAATAGTTGGTTGTTCATCTACTAATAAAGAAGATAAAACGACTAAAGATGGTGAAGCTAAAAAAGTTACAGTGTGGTGTTGGGACAAGGCCTTTAATGGAGCTGCATTACAAATAGCAGAAGAAATTTATAAAAAGGATCATCCAGATTTCCAATTAGATATAGTTGATATGTCTAAAGTGGATTTAGAGCAAAAGTTAAATACAAACTTAGTATCTGGTGTAGAAGATGGGTTACCAGATATTGTACTGGCAAATGATATTAATGTTAATAAATATGTTAATTCATATCAAGGAGCATTTGTTGACTTATCAGGAAGTGTAAATTTAAATGACTTTGCTAAATATAAAGTAGATGGAATAACTGTAGATGGAAAAACATATGCTGTACCTTTCGATATTGGATCAGCAGGGATGTTCTATAGACGTGATTATATCGAAAAAGCTGGATTTACATCTAAGGATTTAGAAAATATAACATGGGATAGATATATTGAAATTGGTAAAGTGGTAAAAGAGAAAACTGGATATAATATGTTAACTATCACTCCAAGTGATGATGTATTAATTCCACTTATGCTTACATCAGCAGGTTCATGGTTTATTACAAAGGATAATAAAGGAAACTTTGAAAATAATCCTGTATTAACTGAAGCGCTAAATACTTATAAAAAGATTTATGATGCAGATATTGCAAAGCCAGTAACTGGTTGGAGTGAATTTGTAAGTAGCTTTAACAATGGTGATGTAGCAACAGTAATTTCAGCAGTTTGGCAAATACCAACTATTATGCAAGAAAAGTCTCAATCAGGAAAATGGGGAATTGCTCAATTACCTCGTTTAAATGTTAGTGGTGCTAAAAATGCTTCTAATGAAGGTGGTTCAAGCTGGATGGTTTTAGAATCATCAAAAAGTAAAAAGACAGCTATAGATTTCTTAGCTAAAACTATAGGTGGAAGTAGCGATTTTTATTCTCAATTCTTAACTAAAAATGGTGGTGTAGGATCATATACTAAAGCTTTTGAAAGTGAAGCGTATAAACAACCAGTAGAATTCTTTGGTGGACAAAAAGTATATCAAGAATTTGCAGAATGGTCAAAAGAAATTCCAGCAAGCGTTGTTGGTATGTACTCTCATGAAGGAAGAGAAGCTATAAGACAAGAGATACCAAATATTGTTAATGGTGCAAACATACAAGATTCACTTAAAAATGCTCAAAAATTATATGAACAACAAACTAAGTAGTATAAAAAGATAGAGTAGATATTAAAGGATATTTTAGGAGCAGTTATCAAACTGGTAGATGCTCATAATTTTAAAATTATTGTAAGACTGGAGGGATAGGTTTGATGAAAAATATATGGTTAGAGAAAAAGAAAAGACACTGCAACATAAATAGTTGGAAATTTATAACTATACCTGTGTTGCTTATAATAATATTTAATTTTTATCCAATGATAAAAGCATTTACTTTATCATTGCAATCAGGAAAAGGAACTGCAATACATTTTAATGGAATAAATAATTACATTAGATTATTTGAAGATGATGTATTTTTAATAGCAGTTAAAAATACATTTATATATTTAATTATACAAGTTCCAATTATGTTATTATTAGGACTTATTATTGCAAGTATGCTTAATAGTACTAGCATTAAATTTAAGGGTTTTTTTAGAACAGCTATATTTTTACCTTGTATAACATCTTTAGTAGCATATTCAGTTTTATTCAAAAGTTTATTTTCAATAGATGGACTAGCAAATAAGGTTCTTATGAATATGCATATAATAGATACACCGATTGCATGGTTACTAGATCCACTTTGGGCTAAGGTAGTTATTATAGTTGCTATAACATGGAGATGGACAGGATACAATATGATGTTTTACTTAGCAGCTATGCAAAATATTGATAAAAATGTTTATGAAGCAGCTACAGTAGATGGAGCATCTAAAATACAACAATTTTTTAAAATTACAGTGCCAATGCTAAAACCTATTATATTATTTACAGCAATTATTTCCACAAATGGTACATTACAATTATTCGATGAAGTTGTAAATATAACTGGTGGAGGCCCTGGAAATGCAACAATGACAATATCACAATATATATATAACCTATCTTTTGTATATACTCCAAACTTTGGTTATGCAGCTACAGTTTCTTATGCAATTGTATTTATGGTAGCAATAATTGCATTCATTCAATTTAAAGTGGCAGGTGATAAAAATGAGTAAAAAAGGAAAAATATTCACATATATATTTTTAAGTATTTCATCAATACTATCAATATTTCCATTTATTTGGATGATGATTGGTGCTACTAATTTATCAAAGGATGTAATTAAAGGTAAGCTTACTTTTGGAGGACAATTAATTAATAATATAAAAGAACTTTTTAATACAACTAACGTATTTGCAGGAATAGGGATGTCACTGACAGTAGCAATTATTGGAACGATTATTACACTTTTATTATGCTCACTAGCTGGATATGGTTTTGAAATATTTAAAAGCAAAACTAGCGATAGAATAATGGGAGTTATAATGCTTTCTTTGATGATGCCCTTTGCAGCCATTATGATACCGTTATTCAGACTATTTAGTAAAATTGGATTACTAGATACAATTCCAGCACTTATTCTTCCGACTATGGCAACGGCTTTTTTAATATACTTCTTTAGGCAAAATACAAAATCTTTTGAGAAGGAGATGTTAGAAGCGGCACGAATAGATGGACTAACAGAATTTGGAGCATTTCTTAAAATATATGTTCCATCAATGAAATCTACTTATGCAGCAGCAGCTATTATAACTTTTATGAGTTATTGGAATTCATATTTATGGCCATTAATAGCAATAAAAACACCAGAAAAAAGAACATTACCATTATTAATTTCTTCATTGTCATCAGCTTATACACCTGATTATGGAGTAATAATGGTTGCTATTATTATAACAACAATTCCATCAGCGATATTATTCTTCTTAATGCAAAAGAATTTCGTTGAAGGAATGGTAGGATCAATAAAATAACATCGGAGGTGTATCATGGACAAATTTATATTAAATATCATCCATAGACCTGAAATGGTGCCAGAATATGCAGAAAAGGTAACAGGACAGGGAAAAGAAGAGGATATAACTAGGGAAAGTTTATTAACAGAGTCACTTGATATATTTAAGCTTCAACAAGAAATTGCACATGAAAATGGTTTTAAAACTACTATTCAAATGACTTATGCTAGTTTATTTAATGATGAAGCAATTGCACTTGCAAAAGAACATCATGAAAAATATGGAGATGAAATAGCACTAACTCTACTTGGGCTTCCATGTAAAGAATTTAGAGAAAAGTACAAGACGAAGGATTTTTGTATTTGGATGTTCTCCATGGAGGACAAGATTTCAATTGTTAATGATGTATTTGAAAAGTTCTATGAAGTTTTTGGATTTTATCCAGAATCAACAGGGTCATATTATATGGATGCAGAGTTAACAAATTATATTAAAGAAAAATATCCAATGGTTAAATGTGCTGTTGCAACATGTTGGGAAGAGGGACCAAAGGCATATAGAACTTGTAATAATTCTTGGTACACATTATTTGATGGAGGCCCATGGAATCCTTGGATACCATCAAAGGCAAATACCCACGCGCCAGCAGTTAATGAAGCTGAAGATAGTGGTATAGTAGCAATACCACACCTTTCTCGTGATTTGCTAGCTTGCTTTGATGGAAATGGGTCAAACTTTGGAACACATCCACAAAATGTTTTAAGAGGTATGATTTATAAAGATGGAGAATATCCTTACCTTTATAATTTAATTGATCAATATAAGTCATTAAAGAAATACAACAATGGTTATGCATATAACATGATGTTTGTTGGACCAGGTTGGATGAATAAAATGGGACGTTGGGAAGCGCCATATGAACTACTGGTAAAGAGCTATCGTGATGGAATGGCTTACTATGCAAAGTTAAGAGATGCTGGAGAGCTTGAAGAAATGACAATGGCTGAATTTGCAAATTGGTATAGATCAAATAAAACATATACAGAACCAGAATGCGCATTATGGAAAGATATATTATATGGATCAGAAAAACAATTGTTTTGGTATAGTGATCCATTTATGAGAACTTGTGTTGATATGAATCAAGGGGGAGCCTTAATAGACTTACGTCCTTATGTTGCAAAATTAGAACGTCCAGTAGGAATAGGAACAAAACATGTACAAGATGCTTCATATCCATTCTTAATACAAGCAATGTACCGTGCTGGATACTTTACTCATTATGCAGGTGAAGGAACTGTTAGAAGTTGTAAAGTAAGCTATGAAGGTGAAGAAGTAGATTTATGCTTATGCCGTACAAAGGCTAAGTTCTCACAAAAAGGTAAGGATAGAATTTTAACTCTTAATCCAGTTGAAATAGAATTTAAAAACCTTACAATAAAACTTGTTTCAGAGTTTATCTTTGAAGAAAATACAGGAGAAATAAAAGTATCTCGTAAAATAATAGAATCAACTAATAAAGATGCTAAAGTACAAATAAATGAATATATGACAGCATGCTATGGAACAACAGAATATCCAGAAGATATGTGTGGTATTACATTAAAATGTACTGGTAAAAAAGACGTTAAAGAAATTAGTTATGAATATAAGTGCCGTGAAGAAGAAGTAGAAGAATTACTTTTAGTTGAAGCTACTATACCACAAGTAGAAACTAAAGTATCTTTAAGGGCATTAAATTGTGAAGTAAAAGGATATATAAGAGAAGGATATGCTTTCTCCCCAATGTACACAATTGGATTAACTAAGGAAATATCAAATAACGAGGAGTTGATTACATGTCTCAAGCTGGAAAAGGCAAACTAAATTATAGATGTCCATCATGTTTTATGAGAGACTTAGATATTGATATGTTTTACGATAAAGAAAAAGAAGAATATTATTGTTTAAGATGTCAATTTACAGGAACAGAAGAGAAAGTAAAAGAATTAAATGAAATGGCAAGATTCCGTTATAGAAAGATGATGGAAAGAATAACGGATTTTGAATAAATATATTAAATAGATATATTAAAAATGTTGTTATAAAAGTATACTAAAAATCCCCCAAACTATATATTTTTTAAGAAAAGCATTCATATATAAACGTCATATATGAGTGCTATTCTTATTTTAATTATTAAAAGAGTAAGTTAAGAAAATTAATTATTAATATAAATAAATTTAGAGGTAGAGAAAAAATGAAGAAGATATTTGATACTTTTTTACACGGAGCAGACTATAATCCAGAACAATGGCTAGATTATCCTGAAATTTTAGAGGCAGATTTAGAATTAATGAAAAAGGCAAAATGTAATGTGATGTCAGTTGGAATATTCTCATGGGCAAAGCTAGAGCCAAAAGAAGGAGAATTTGACTTTAGCTGGTTAGATAAAATAATTGATAATCTTTATAAAAATGGAATTTATACTATTTTAGCAACACCTAGTGGTGCAAGACCTGCTTGGTTATCTAAAAAATATCCAGAAGTTTTAAGAGTAGGTGATAATAGAGTAAGAAATTTACATGGATATAGACATAATCATTGTTATACATCATCTATATATAGAGAAAAAATTGCTATTTTAGACGAAAAATTAGCTAGTAGATATTCTAAACATCCAGCAGTTATTATGTGGCATATTTCAAATGAATTTAATGGAGAGTGCCATTGTGAACTTTGTCAAAATGAATTTAGAAAATGGCTAAAGGGTAAATATAAAACTATAGAAAACTTAAATAAGCAGTGGTGGACATCTTTTTGGAGCCATACTTTTTCAGATTGGGATGAAGTAGAAAGTCCCTCACCTCATGGAGAGAATAAAATTCATGCTTTAAATTTAGATTGGAAGAGGTTTTCAACATATAAAACAATAGATTTTATGAATCATGAAATAAATGCAGTAAGAAAATATAATGAAAATATTCCTGTTACTACTAATTTTATAGTTTATCATGAAGGACTGAATTACTTTAAATTTAAGGATTATGTAGATACTATTTCTATAGATAGCTATTCAGAATGGCATAGTGAAAATAATGTTGATGTGGCAGTAAAAACAGCATTATTTTTTGACATTATAAGATCCATTAAGAACCAACCATTTGTATTAATGGAAAGCACTCCAAGTATGACTAATTGGCAACGTGTTAGTAAACTTAAAAAGCCTAATATGCATCTTTTATCCTCTATGCAAGCTATAGCTCATGGGTCTGATACTGTACAATATTTTCAATGGAGAAAAAGTAGAGGGTCAAGCGAAAAATTACATGGAGCTGTTATTGATCATTATGGAAAGGAAGATACAAGAGTATTTAAAGATGTTAGAACTATAGGGGAAACTTTAGAGAAAATATCTGAAATTAATGGTTCAAAAACAAAGTCAGAAGTAGCTATAATATACGATTGGGAAAATATGTGGGCAATTAATGATTCAGAAGGACCAAGAAATATAGGACTTAATTATAATGATATAGTAAAAGATTATTATAGTGTATTTTGGAATGAAGGAATCAATGTAGATTTTGTGGATATGGAAAGTGATATTTCTAAATATAAGCTTGTAGTAGCACCAATACTTTATATGATAAGAAATTCATTTCAAAATAAAATTAGAGAGTTTGTGAATAATGGCGGAGTAATTGTATCAACATATTTTACTGGAATAGTAAATGAAACAGATTTATGTTATTTAGGTGGTTTCCCTGGAGAGTTAATGGATGTCTTTGGAATTAGAAGTGAAGAAGTTGATGCACTTTATGATTATGAAGTAAATACAATTAAAATGAAGGATACAAATAAGATTTATAAGTGTATAGAATTATGCGATTTAATTAAAGCTAATGAAGCTGAAATACTTGCAACATATACTAGTGACTTTTATAAAGGTAATGCAGCCATTACAAAAAATAAATTTGGTAAAGGAACTGCTTATTACATTGCTAGTAGGACTGAAAAAGATTTTAATAAGGAGTTTTTTAATAAAATAATTAAGGAAAATTCAATTCAAAAAAATATAGATATAGATTTACCTTATGGTGTAACAGTATCTAAAAGAGAGAATGAAAATAAAGAGTTTTTATTTATTCAAAATTATTCTGATAAGAAAGTAGAAATTAATCTTGGAAAAAATAATTATATAGAAATTTCAACTGGAGAAGTTATAAAGGATAAAATAATATTAGATTCATTTGGAGTTAAAATATTAGAAAAAACTAAAGTTTTATAAATTTAAGGATTTCTTAAGAAATTTAACCCTAATTTTGTAATTTGTATATTTTACTATTAATATATAGGACAGTTGTTATGGTAAAATATTAAGATAAGTTGCAAATTTAGGGGGAAATATGAAAAATATATCTGCATATCAACTAGATTTTTTAGCAGAAGAAGCTGTTGAAAGATTTAAAAGAGGAGATAAATCAAGAAATACAGAAGGTTCAGGGTTAGGGTTATCAATAGCAAAAAGTTTAGTAGAACTACAAGAAGGAGTATTTAATATAGAAATAGATGGCGATTTATTTAAAGCTATAGTTATATTTAATAAAAAATAAAGATTATATATTAATAATAGTATTACAAGGTAAATAATACTAAAAAGTATAGGCATAAGTTAAAAATTAAATTAACTTATGCCTATTTGTTTTAATGTTCAATTATTTTATAGCAATTAAGAATTTGCTATATTTTCAATTCTAATAACTAAATTATCATAAATCTTATTAATCATATTAAAATCCATAGCTTTAATATAGTAAGCTTCAAGTTCGTCATGGATTTTATGAGCCTCAGAAATAAATGAAAGTGCTTTATTAGTTAATTCATAAAATAATTCACTACTATAGTCTATATCATTTTTATTTGAAGAAAGTATAGAGGACTTACAAAAATCTTCTATGTTATATACTTTTCCTGAAAATGATGTTTGGCTAATTTCATTTTCACTTAAAACGCAAGTAGATAATTCAGGTATAAAAATATGCTCTAATCTTTCAGGAATAAAAGGATCATGCATATATTCCACGAAGTAGCCCTTTTTTTGAGCAGTTTTACCAATCTCTGTAAGAATATTAGTTTTGCCAAAGCCAGGTCCGCCTTTTAAAACAAATTTATTTTTATATTGGGAGGTAAGATCCTTAGCAAAGGTGATAATTCCATCAGGTGTAAAAGCCGTTGCAAATAAGTGTCTTTCATCACCATAACCAGATTTTTGAACATTAAAAATCTCTTCCTTAAGACTTTCCGTAATAGTAGATACCTTATAATAATCTAAGGAGGCTGCATTAAGACTACTCCAATCCTCATGAATAGATTTTGCAGCTTCTAAGAAAGTATAAGCTCGTTTAAAGTTATTGCTGATTCTCTTACAAGTACTCATTATTTCATTTTTACATAAAGAAAGAGCATCTGTATCAAGTGCATCTCCAAGATTAAGTATTTCATCTACTGCACCAGGATGAATAGGGTCTACCATATGGGGAGAAGTTCCATCTAATAAAGCTACTCCTAATTCTTTAATAACAATTCCATCTAATGAATTATTATCAGAAGAGCAGTGATGATACTCTAATGTATAACCTTTGTCTTGAAAATGAGCACCTAATTTTTTCATTAAGGATGATTTTCCTGTTCCAGGACCTCCTTTTAAACAAATAATTCTAACAGCATCTTCTTGTGATAGGATATACCTATAAAAAGAGTAAAATCCTTGTGAAGTATTACCTCCTGGGAATAGATGTCTTTCTTTTAAATGATTCAATGTTATCACTCCTAATCCTTACTATATTACATTTAATATTTAGTACAGTATATGAAAGAAATTTAAAAAGTGTCATGAATAAATGAATTTTACATTATGTATAATTACCAGTATAAAATAATTATTTATGCAGACCTTGTATTAAAATAAGTGTATAAATTAACATTTGTTAGATATGTATATGTGAAAAAACTCTATAAAATTTTAATATTTTCTAGAAAAATTATAAAATATAAAAAAAATATAAAAATTTATTTAAAAAGCTATTGCATAAATATAAAATAGTGATGTATAATTATGCTATCGTAAATGGGAATAATAATTATAATATAGAAGTAATAAAAAGGGGGATTTTTTAAATGAAAAATGGAATGTTAAAAAAGATTATTGGGGTAACTTTAATTGGAGTTATGAGTTTAGGTTTAATAGGTTGTGGAGGAAAAAAAGAAGGAAGTAGTGCTTCTAATTCAAAAGATGCATTAGCTACTATTAAATCAAATGGTAAGATTGTACTTGGTTTAAGTGCAGATTATGCGCCATATGAATTTCATATTAAAAAAGATGGAAAAGATGAAATAGTAGGATTTGATGTTGAAATAGCTAAGGAAATAGCTAAGGATTTAGGTGTTGAATTAGAAATTAAAGATATGGAGTTTGATTCATTAATAACTTCACTTCCAGCAGGAAAAATAGATATGATTATCTCAGGAATGAGTCCAACAGAAGAAAGACGTCAAGCAGTAGATTTTTCAGATATATATTATACAGCGCAACACGGAATAGTTATAAAGGGCGAAGATAAAGATAAATATAAGAGCTTTGAAGCATTAAAGGGAAAGAAGATAGGAGCTCAAATGGGCTCAATTCAAGCAGACTTAGCAGCTAAATTAATTCCAGATGCACAAATGCAATTACTTTCAAATGTTAATGATTTAATACTTGAATTAAAATCAGGAAAAATAGACGCATTAGTATGTGAATTACCAGTTGCTGAAATGGTAGTTAAGCAAAATTCAGAACTTGCTATTTCAGAAGAAAAAGTAAAAGATGAAGAAGGTGGATCAGCTGTAGCTATTAAGAAGAATTCACCAGAATTAGCAGAACAAATAAATAAAACAATTAAAAGAATTACAGATGAAAAGAAATTAAGTCAATTTATATTAGATGCAAATAATTTAGCAGCAGAAGCAGCTAGTAACTAGTTAGAAGTTAGATTAGAAAATGGACACTAGTTTGTCCATTTTCTAATTATTATAGGGGGTTAGTGTTATGGAGTTAGATTTTAGTTTTTTATCTAAGTATATGTCATATTTTATTGATGGTGCTAAATGGACATTACTTATATCATTAATAACAGTTTGTGTTGGAGTTATATTAGGATCAATCTTATGTTTTATGAAACGTTCAAATTTTCATATATGGAAGATAAAACCGCTTAAGCTTATAGCAACTGTATATATTGAGTTAATAAGAGGAACACCTTTATTACTTCAAATAATGATGGTTTATGTTGGATCAGAAATGATTTTTGGAGTTAGCTTAGAAGCAGTAACCTCAGCAGTAATTGCAATATCATTAAATTCATCTGCATATGTGTCAGAGATTATAAGAGCTGGTATAGATGCTGTTGATAAAGGGCAAATGGAGGCTGCAAGAAGTCTTGGGATGAGTCAAGTTAAAGCTATGAGATTAATAATTATGCCACAAGCTATAAGAAATATATTACCTGCTATTGGTAATGAGTTTGTTGCTATAATAAAAGAATCTTCAATGGCATCAGTTATTGGAGTTGCAGAGCTTATGTATGCAGCTAAGGTTGTAAGAGGATCAAGCTTTAGAGGCTTTGAACCACTAATGGTAGCAGCAGCATTTTATTTTGTTATGACATTTTCATTAGGAAGACTTATGAATTATTTTGAAAGGAGATTGAAGGCCGGTGATACACGTTAATAATTTGCATAAATATTTTGGTAAAAATGAAGTTTTAAAGGGTGTTAATGAACACATTAAAAAAGGCGAAGTTGTAGTTGTTATAGGTCCTTCAGGATCTGGAAAAAGTACATTTTTAAGATGCTTAAATTTATTAGAAACACCAACAGATGGTGAAATAATTTTTGAGGGAACTAATATAACTGATAAAAAAGCTGATATAAACAAAATAAGAGAAAAGATGGGAATGGTTTTTCAACAATTTAATTTATTTCCACATAAAACAGTTTTAAAAAATCTAACAATAGCACCTACACAAGTTAAAAATATTTCTAAAAGTGAAGCAGAAGAAAAAGCAATGAAACTTTTAGCTAGAGTAGGATTAAAAGAAAAGGCAGATGCTTATCCTGCATCATTATCAGGAGGGCAAAAGCAAAGAATAGCTATAGCTAGAGCATTAGCTATGGAACCGGATGTGATGTTATTTGATGAGCCAACTTCAGCATTAGATCCAGAAATGGTTGGAGAAGTACTGAATGTTATGAAAGATCTTGCAAAAGAAGGTATGACAATGATAGTAGTAACTCATGAAATGGGATTTGCAAAGGAAGTTGGAGATAGAATATTATTTATGGATGGAGGAAATATAGTAGAGCAGGGAACTCCAGAAGAAATATTTAATAACCCTAAAAACCCAAGAACGATAGATTTTTTATCTAAGGTATTATAAAAATGGACATTGAGTGTTAATAAATTTAGCATTCAATGTCCATTTTCAATTTTCAAATTGTTCTACACTATATGAAATATTAATAAAATAGTATTAATCAAATAAAAAGGCTAGGAGGAATAATGAGGGTAAATTTTGACTATGATTTTTTACTATTAGAGTTTAAGGATTTGCACCATAGCATAAAAAGTTTAGAGGATGAAGATGAGCCAAAGGCGATTTGCTCCAAGATAATAAAAATTTTACAACATATAATTATTACAATTCATTTATATAATAGAATTTTTTATAACAGTGAAAATTCTTTGATTGAAAATATTAGATATTTATCTAGTAAGGATATTTTACCATATGAATTAATGAAAAAATTGCTTAATTATATAGGAGAAATTAGTAAAGAACAACTTAAGATAAATAAGAAAGAAGATGTTTCAGAGGATATGAAAATTATATATAAAGAATTTTTTGTTATTTATGAGTTAATTGTATGGTTTGTAGTAAATTGTGGAGAAGAAGATTATTCATTATTTTATGATAATTTAAGTAGAGAAGAAAAAATAGTTTTTGAAGAATGTTTATTTGCAAAAGGTATATTGGGGAAATCTAATAATGATAAAAGACTTAATATTGATGAAGAAGTTGGATATTTTGATATAGGAAGTAATGAGGATAATGAAGAGGATATAGAAGACTTAGAGGATGATAAAGAGGATTGTGATATATTTGAAAATGGAGAGGAATACCTTTTAGCTGGAGAACTTTATTATTTAGGAAAAAATGTTGATAAAGATTATTTTAAAGCAAGAGAATACTTTGAAATGGCAGCAGAACAAGGAAATGAATATGCAGAGGGGTATTTAGCTTTATTTTATGAAAAGGGATTTGGTGGAGAAAAAAATATTGATAAGGCGTTAGAGTGGTATAAAAAAGCTGCAATGAAGGGAAATGCATTTTCTCAATATTCATTAGGATATATTTATTTTTCAGGGGAAGAAGTTGAGCAAAATTTAGATTATTCTTTTGAATGGTATAAAAAAGCAGCAGAAAATGAGTTTGCACCTGCCCAATATGCACTTTCATATTTATATAAAAATGGGGAGGGTTGTGAAAAAAATATATTTAAGGCTTATTATTGGTTAGAAGAGGCAGCTGAAAATGGATTTGAGGATGCGTATTATATTTTAGGACAATCATACTTAGAAGGAAATAATATAGATATAAATTATAAAAAAGCATTTTTGTATTTATCAAAGGGGGCGGAAAAGGGTGATATAAATTGCCTTGATAGTCTAGGAGATATGTATTACTTTGGCTTTTATGTAGATGAAGATAGAGAAAATGCCTTTGAACTTTATAAGGAAAGTATAGAAAATGGAAATATAGAGTTGTATTACAAGGTTGGTAAGTTATACGAAGAAGATAATAATATAGAACTTGCTTTAGTAAATTATTTAAAAGGACATAATAATGGTGATTTGAAATCAACTCAAAGATTAGGAATTATGTATTTTAATGGTGAAGGTGTTAAAAAGGATAAACAAAAGTCTTTAGAATATATGAAAATTGCAGCAACTGATGGAGATGCACATTCTTTATATGTATTAGGTGTGGCATATTTAGAAGAATCTAGAGAAAAGGGATTTGAATATTTAAAAAAAGCATATGAAAATGGATCTGCATATGCAGCTGAAGTATTAGCTAGTGAACTTTTAATAGATGTGTTTAATGAAAAGGATGTAGATGAAAAGGAAGTTTTAGAGTATATAGAATATGCAATGGAAAATGAGATTGAAGAAGCTGTTTATTATTATGGACTTTTATATGCATATGGTGTAGGAGTAACGAAAAATAATGAGGAAGCCTTTAAATACTTTATTTTAGCAGCTGAGCAAGGATCACAAAAGGCAATGATAAAGCTTGGAAACTGGTATAAGCATGGTATATTTGTAAAGGCAAATATAAAAGAGGCAATTTCTTGGTATAAAAAAGCTGCTAAAGAATATAATGTAGAAGCTTTAATGAATATTATAGAAATCTATGAGTTAGGAATAGGAATAAAAAAGGATTATCATAAAGCTTACGAAGGGGCATTACTTTTAAGAGAAGCAAATATTGTAGAGGGCGATTTAAAATTAGCTTATTATAATATAGTTGGAATTGGGGTAGAAAAAAATTATGAAGCAGCAGAGGACTATATAAATGAGGTTATGCTACTTGATTTAGGAAAGACTATGAACTTCATAGGAACGTTAGTAGAAGAGGGATTATATAAGGAAATAAATAAAATGCCTGTTGAAGATTATTACTTAAGAGCAATACATTATGGATCAACAAAAGCATATTCAAATTTAGAGTACTATCTATATAAGAATAATAGTAGTATAAGTGATTATACAGATAAAATTGGAGATATAAAAAAATCAGGATATTGGATAGAACAAGGTAAAAGTGTATATGTTAGTGGCATTAAACTTTTACAAATAGGAAAAGAAGAAAATAATAAAGTAATAATGGAAAAGGGGATAAAAATATTAAAGAAGAGTATCCATTTAGGCTTTTATAAAGGTATAAACGATATAATAACTTACTATGAGGAAGCTAAAAAAACAAAGAAAAATTTGTTAGAATTATATAAATATAAACAAAAGAAAATTTATTATAATGTATAAATTATATAGAATCGATTTTTATATTGTAGCTAATAAAACAGTCTACAATAATACTCCAGAATTTGAAGTTGAAACTAGAGACGATTTCTTTTATATGAAAAGATATAAAGAATTAATTTCTAGTAGTACTAAATCAGTAAAAAGAAAAGATAAAGAAGCTATTGATAATTTAAAAAAGACCGTGTAAAAAATTTTGTGTATCTGAAATCTCTTCTTAGAAATAAGCCGTACACTTTAAATTATTAGTGTACGGCTATTATAGTAGTATTTATTAAGCAGGACAGTTCTTCTCTGCTTTTTTTAGCTCTAGGACAGGTTGTTTTTTTCTATTGATTATATAGTCAATTATAATTGCAATAGCTCCATCACCTGTTACATTAGTAGCTGTTCCAAAGCTATCTTGAGCAACATGTAATGCAATCATAATAGGCTTTTCTAAACCACCAAATCCAAGCATTGATTCTAAAAGTCCAAGTGCTGCCATAACACCACCACCAGGTATTCCAGGCGCTGCAATCATTGTTACACCTAACATAAAGATAAAAGGTAACATTAATTCAAATGATGGAACTTTTCCATTCATGTACATTACGGCCATTGAAGTTAATACTAAAGTTATAGTATCTCCAGCTAAGTGAATAGTGGCAGCTAATGGAACTACGAAGTCAGCAATTTCTTCATTAACATTATTATTATTAACAGATTGTAATGTTACAGGAATAGTAGCAGCAGAAGATTGAGTTCCAACTGCAGTTAAATAAGCTGGTAACATATTTTTTAGTAACTTTAAAGGATTTTCTTTTTTTATACTTCCAGCTAATAAGTATTGAATTATAAGATATATAGCTTGAAGTGAGAATAATATTACATAAACTATTCCAAAGTTTTTAAGTGTTGTAAACATTTCTCCACTAAAGCTTAACTTAGCAAATATACAACCTATATAAACTGGAACTATAGGTATTAATACTTTAGATACAACAAGTAACATAACTTCATTGAACTCTTGAGATATTTTTAAAAGAGTACTATTTTTTATTTTTGATAAACCAATTCCCATTAAAAATGCAAATACTAAAGCTGTCATTACACCCATTATTGGTGGAATTTCTAATGAGAAGTAAGGAGAAATAGAAGAAGTAGAGGCTTCTACTAAAGTTGCTCCCTTTATAAGTTTTGGTAATAAGCTTGATCCAACAAAATAAGTAAGAAAACCAGCTATAATTGTTGATATATAACAAACAAGTGTAGTTATTAAAAGTCCTCTTCCAGATTTATGACCTAAGGAAGATATCCCAGGTACTATAAAGCCTATTATTATCAATGGAATTAAAAATGATAAAAAGTTACCAAATAAACCACTGAAAGTAGCTAATAATCGTATAATAAATGTTATTTCATATGATCGACATACAAAACCTATAAGTATACCAGCTATTAAAGCAATAAAAATATTTAAAATTAAAGACCCCTTTTTCATAAAATTGCCCCCTTTTTATATTGAAAGTGTATTTACTTTGAATACACTTGTATTTACTATAAATACATAATATTATAAACATGAAGCTTTGTCAAGAGTTTTCATAGAGGATATAACAAGATAAAAGTATTTTTAAACCAGAAATTAACTATAAAAAATAAGAAAACCTCCTTATAATACTAATGAAATTAATATTATAAGAAGGTTAAAATGATTTGATTAAAAATTAAATTTTATACAAAATCATAATCAAGTGTTATAACACAATTATATTGAGGATGATCTTTTTTTATAGCACTTTTTATATCCATTAACATTTTATCTTGAGATTCTTTATCAATATTTTCAGTAGGATTAAGAACTATATCAAAAATTAAATTTTTAATTTCTCCTTCGCCTACAATTCTAAAATCATGCATAGATTTTATTGCAGGATAAGTTCTAAGTATTTTTTCAACAAAAGTCCATGTTTCTTTAATTTCATCAGTAAGAACACAAATAGGATCCATGTGTATTACTAAATGAAGATTAAGTTCTTTAGAAATTTCTCTTTCCGCAGTATCTATTACATTATGAATTTCCATAATATCTATATCAGAAGGAATTTCAGCATGAATAGATGCAATAACTCTACCTGGCCCATAATTATGAACTATTAAATCATGAACGCCTGTAATATTAGGATATGATAATACTTTTTCACATATACCATTTACAAGTTCAGGTTCAGGAGCTTCTCCAAGTAGTGGATTAAGAGTTTCACGTACAAGGCTAAAGCCTGCATATAAAATAGCTAAAGCAACTAGTACTCCAATATATCCATCAATTGGGAAGGTAGTGAATTTTGCAATTAAAAATGATATAACAACTGTACTTGTTGTAAATACATCACCTAATGCATCTGTTGCAGCAGCTTTTAATGCTGATGAATTTATTTCATTACCGATAAATTTATTAAAATTTGATAACCATAATTTAAATCCAATTGATATTAGTAATAATATAAAGGGAATAAGTTCAAAGGTAACAGGTATAGGATTAAGTATTCTTTGAACTGAAGATTTTATAAATTGAAGTCCAACAAGCATTACCATAAAGGCAACTAATAATGCAGAAAGATACTCAATTCTTCCATGACCAAATGGATGCTCAGCATCAGCAGGTTTATTTGCCATTTTAAATCCTACTATTGTAATTATAGATGATGCAGCATCTGATAAGTTGTTAAAAGCATCAGCAGAAATAGCAATAGATCCAACAAATATTCCAACAAAAAACTTTATTATAAATAATAATGAGTTTATAAATATCCCAATAATCCCACCTAAGGTTCCATATGAATTTCTGACTTTAGGGTTTTTTGTATCTTCGTTATTTTTAATAAAGGACTTTACCAAAAAATTAGATAGCATTTTTATCACTCCAATCTATTATAAATATTTTTTCAATAAATTAATTTATATATGCAATTAAGTAATCAAATTTCATTATATCCTAAAAATTACTAAAAATAAAATTAAATAATTAATAACATAAAAGGATAAATTCTAAAATGTGATATAATATATTAATATAATAAAATTCAATAAAGATTACAGTAGGAGGAAAAATTTATGGAGAAGAAATTAGCTTTAGAATTAATAGATTTTTTATATGAAAGTCCATCAGCTTTTCATAGTGTTGTAACTATAAAAAAAATGCTAGATAATAATGGATTTTCAGAAGTAAAGGAATGTGAAAAGTGGAACTTACAATCAAAAGGTAAGTATTATGTTATAAAAAATGGATCAGCGTTAATTGCATTTGTAGTTGGAGATGGTAAAGTATCAGAAGAAGGTTTTAGATTAATAGGAGCACATACAGATGCACCAGGATTTAGAATTAAACCAAATCCAGAAATGATTGGTGAAGGAAAATACTTAAAATTAAACACAGAAGTTTATGGAGGACCAATACTTTATACTTGGTTTGATAGACCTCTTGGATTAGCTGGAAAAGTATCTTTAAAAGGAGCTTCTCCAATAAAACCAGAAGTAAAACTTGTTAATATTAATAGACCTTTACTTGTTATACCAAGTCTTGCAATTCATATGAATAGAAGTGTAAATGAAGGGTTTAACATAAATAGACAAAAGGATACACTTCCTTTACTAGGTTTAATTAATGAAAAGTTTGAAAAGGATGGATACTTAGTTAAGCTTTTAGCAGATGAATTAAATGTTAAAGCAGAAGATATTTTAAGCTTTGATTTAGGTCTATATGAAATTGAAAAAGGTTCTTTAGTAGGAATGAATGAAGAACTTATTTCAACAGGAAGACTTGATGATATGTGGATGGTTTATGCAGGAATTAAGGCTTTAGTTGATTCAGAAGAAAATTCTGCAACAAAGGTTATGGTTTGTATAGATAATGAAGAAATAGGAAACTTAACAGCTCAAGGGGCTAGTTCTAATTTATTAATTAATATATTAGAAAGAATCACAATAGCTTTAGGAGAAGATAGAGAAGGCTTCCATAGAACATTATCAAATTCAGTAATGATATCAGCTGATTTAGCTCATGCTGTACATCCAAATGTTCCAGAAACACATGATCCAACAAATAGACCAGTTTTAGAAGGTGGACCAGTATTAAAAATGGCTGCATCAGGAAGCTATAGTACAGATAGTTATAATGCTGCAATATTTGAAAGTGTATGTAATGCAGCAGAAGTTCCATATCAAAAGTTTGTAAATAGGTCAGATGTAAGAGGGGGAACAACAATAGGTCCAGTTACATCAGCAAATCTTACTATACCAGTAATAGATATGGGAGCTCCAGTTCTTGGAATGCATTCAATTAAAGAACTTGCTGCAGTTAAAGACAACTATTATACAGTTAAAGCATTTACAAAATTCTTTAGTGTATAAAATATAGAAAATAACAAAGAGTTATGTTTTAAGGGACTATATCACTTAACATTGTGATATAGTCCCTTAAGCATAACCATTTATTTATTTAAACTTAAAGTAGGTTTTTAAATAAGGGAAATCATTTTTAAAAATTCCCTTGATTTATTGAATCTATTAATACCTGCCCGCTCTTATCTGTAACAACTACTCCAATAATATCTGAATAAATAGAAGGTTTTTCATCAATAACAGTAATATTATATCTAATTTCATATGTATTTAAGTACTTGTTCCCATCAATATTTTTTATTTCTTTAATACCAGTAATAGTTAAATCAGAGAAATCTAATTTAGAATTATACTCTTTAATTCTTTCATTTATTTTTTCAGTTCCATTTTCAGTAAAGTTCTTCTTTATAAATTCTTTTGCTAAATCTTTATTTTTCTCAATGGAATAATCATTTTTATAAAGATTAGTTAATGAGTTTTCAAAAGATTTTTTTATAGAATCCTCAGTAGTAAAAGAATCATTTTCAATAGGTGCATTATTGCTATTTTTATTATTAGATACTTCATTATTATTAGATACTTTATTATTATTTTCTTCTTTATTGTTTTCTTTTTTTAAATCAGCATTAGCATCTATAGTAATTTCTTCTTTTGAATAATTATTTTTTTCATTAGCAGTTATATTATTTGAGCAGCTAACTAATACTGAGAAGGATAATAGTGTTGTAATAATAATTGATAAAAATCTTTTCTTCATATAAAAAACTCCTTTATCGATAGTTTAGTTATTAAGAATATTATACCATTTTTATTTTTTAGTAATATAGACTTTTTTTCTTAAGAAGATAATAATAAAATTGAAATCATGAAACATAATTTTAATTTATAAAAAAATACTTGAAATAATATTTCAAAGGTGGTAATATAAAACCATAAAGTGAAAACGTAATCAAGAATGATGAATTTATAATTAACTTGTTGTTTAGGAGGAGTAGATATGGATAAATTAAATTTAAAGCAATTAACAACAGAAAGTAGAAATGAAAATACGCTAGATATAGACAACCTTTCAACACTAGAAATGGTGAGAAAAATAAATTCAGAAGATAAGAAGGTTGCAGAAGCAGTTGAAAAAGAACTTCCTCAAATAGCAAAAGCAATAGATGGAATAGTTGAAAAAATGCATAAGGATGGAAGACTAATTTATATAGGAGCAGGAACTTCAGGAAGACTTGGAGTATTAGATGCTTCAGAGTGTCCACCAACATATGGAGTTTCAGAAGAGTTAGTTCAAGGAATTATAGCAGGAGGAACAGAAGCTATATTTAGAGCAAAAGAAGGTGCGGAAGATTCAAAAGAATTAGCTGTTTCAGATTTAAAAGAAAGAAATATTACTGAAAATGATATAGTAGTAGGTCTTGCAGCATCAGGAAGAACTCCCTATGTTATAGGAGCATTGGAATATGCAAATGAAATAGGTGCACTAACAATTTCAGTTACTTGTAATGCAAATTCAGCTGTAGCAAAGGAGGCCATGATATCAATAGCACCAGTAGTTGGGGCAGAGGTTATTACAGGGTCAACAAGGTTAAAATCAGGTACAGCACAAAAGTTAGTTTTAAATATGCTTTCTACAGGAGCGATGATAAAGCTTGGAAAAGTATATGGCAATTTAATGGTAGATGTGAAGGCAACTAATGAAAAACTAGTTGAAAGAGCAAAGAGAATAGTATGTGAAGCTACAGAAGTAGATATTAAAGAGGCAGAGGAAGTTTTAGAAAAAACAAAATATGATGTTAAACTTGCTATATTTATGATTTTATCAGAATTAAAAAAAGAAGAGGCAAGTGTAGTGCTAAATAGTAGTAGAGGTTATATTTCAGAAGCATTGAAATATATTAATAAAAATAAGGGGGAATAAAAATGACAAATCAAGAAATTGCAAAAAAGCTAGTAGAACTAGTTGGTGGGAAAACTAATATCAAATCTGTAGCGAATTGTATGACTCGTTGTAGACTAGAGCTTAGAGATTATTCAATAGTTAATATTGAAGCAATTAAAAAATCAGAAGGAGCTCTTGGAGTAGTACAAGCAGAAGGTCAATTACAAGTTATTTATGGACCAGGTAAAGTAAATAAAGTAACTAGTGAGGTAAGTAAAATTGTAGGAAAGCCTGTTGTTCTTGGAGAAGAGGCAGTTAAGGAAACTAAAGCAAGACTAAAAGAAAAAAATGATACTAAGTTTAAAAATATACTTAAAAAGCTAGGAAATGTATTTATTCCATTAATACCTTTATTCGTAGCTTGTGGGCTTGTACTTGCAATAAATAATATAGCCGGTGTATATTTTGGAGATGCGTATAAAACAACTACAGCAGCACAAATTATAGGACTAATAGGTAATGGTGTATTTTCTGTTTTATCTGTTTTAGTTGGTTTTAATGCAGCAAAGGAATTTGGATCTGAAATGCCTATGATGGGTGGAGTACTAGGTGGTATCCTTTCATCAGGAGCACTTGCAAATATAACTCTTTTTGGAAAAGCTTTAACTCCAGGACGTGGAGGAATTATTTCAGTAATATTAGTAGTAGTTTTAGCTGTTTTTGTTGAAAAGACATGCAGAAAATTTGTTCCAGATATATTAGATTTATTTGTAACTCCATTAGTTACATTAACAGTTTCAGTTTTAGCAGCTTTATTTATACTTCAACCAGTTGGTGGATTTATATCAGAATCAATAGGTGTAGTAGTTGCTAATACAATTGCATCAGATAATACAATAGTTTCAGTTATATCAGGAGCTATATCAGGTGGATTATTCTTACCATTAGTTATGACAGGAATGCATCAAGCATTAACACCAATACATGCAGACTTAATAGCAAGCGTTGGTTTTACAGTATTACTTCCAGTACTAGCAACAGCTGGTATGGCTCAAGTTGGAGCAACTATAGCAGTGCTTAGAAAGACAAAAAATGAAAGATTAAAGAAAACAGCTAAAAATGGATTAGTTCCAGGAGTATTAGGAATTGGAGAACCTTTAATATATGGTGTAACATTACCTTTAGGTAAGCCATTCTTAGGTGCTTGTTTAGGAGCAGCAGTAGGTGGTGCTGTAATGGCATTATTTAAAGTTGGAGCAGTTGCACTTGGTGTATCAGGATTACCACTAGCATTATTAATAGCAGATGGAAAGATTCTTGTGTTCTTAGCAGGAGTAGTAGCATCATATGTTGCTGGTTATTTCTTTACAGAAATGTTAGGATTTGAAGATCCAGTAGAATAAATAAAATAGTAGCTAACAGTAAGAAGAAAGTAGAAAACTTAGTTTTCTACTTTCTTAAATATATAGAATAATAGAGGTGTAAGTAATATGAGTTTTGGATTTTCAGTTTATTTTGGTTTAGATAATACAAAAGAAGAAAATATTCAATTGTTAAAGGAGGCTTATAAGTTAGGATTTACTAGAATATTTACTTCACTACATATTCCAGAGGCAAATTATGAAGTTTTAAAAGCTGAAGTAAGAGAATTTTTTAGCATCGCTAAGGAATACAATATGGATATAATAAGTGATATTTCCCCAAATACCTTTAAATTTTTAGATTTAAAGAATATGGATTTAAATGGTTTAAAGGATATGGGAGTTAAAACAATAAGAATAGATTTTGGATATACAGAAAAAGAAATATCAGAAATGAGTAAAAATCCTTATAATATTAAAATACAATTAAATGCTTCAACTATAACAGAAGATTTTTTTAAAGCTTTAGATAAAGAAAATCCAAATTATGAAAATATAGATGCTCTTCATAATTTTTATCCAAGGGTAGGAACAGGAATATCAGAAGAATGTATGATAGAGAAGAATAATATGCTAAGAGAAAGAGGAATCAAAGCTTGTGCCTTTGTTCAATCTAATAATAGAAAAAGAAGCCCATTAAAAGATGGACTACCAACATTAGAAGATCATAGAGGAAAGGAAGTAAGAGAAGCTGCAAATCATTTATTTGCCTTAGGAAATACATCTATATTTATTGGAGACTCACTACCAAATATAAAGGAACTTAAGGAATTATCATCTTTAAATCCAGAGGTGGTTGAACTTTTAATAAATACAAAAACAGATAATGAATTTATATTAGATTTATTAAAAGAAACCTATAGTTCAAGACCAGACTCAGCTAGAGATGCAATTAGAGCTGCTGAAAGTAGATTATTATTAAAAGGAAATAAAATAAAACCTGAAAATACAGTTGATAAAAAATATGGAGATATTACAATAGATAATGAAGGATATATGAGGTATATGGGAGAATTACAAATATTAATATCAGAACAAAAGGCTGATAAAAGAACAAATGTAGTAGCTTCTATTTTACATAATCAACATTATTTATTAAAATATATTAATAGAGGTAAAAAGTTTAAATTCAGAATTATTAATAATTAGTAAGCAGTATAAGTTTTAGATTGGATGTGAGTTATGGATATATTACAGTATATTAAGCAAAACTATGAGAGCTTTACAGAGAGTGAAAAGCAAATTGCTGATTATTTACTCTTAACAAAGGAGAGTATTATTTCATTATCTGCTAAGGAAATTGGAGATGCTACTAATACTTCAGCTCCAACAGTTGTAAGATTTGCAAAGAAAGTGGGATTTAGTAGTTTAAATGAAATGAAATTAAAATTATCTATTAGCTTAGATAAAAATGAAGAGGCTCTTGGCTTCGAGTATTTAGACAAGGATTTATCTACTAGAAATATAATTTATGGAATAAAAAATTCTTTTGATTCTATAATGGATAAAACTGTTGGACTAATAAAGGAAGAAGAACTTGATAAGGCGATAGATTTACTTATTAACGCTAAAAACATATATATTTATAGCATAGGGGTATCTGGTTTGGTAGGTCTAGATTTCTATTATAAATTATCAAGAATAAATAAAAGATGTATAGCTCACTCAGATAGTCACTTGCAAATAACTTCATCTATATTAATGCAACCAGGAGATGTAGCAATAGCTATATCATATTCAGGAGAAACAAGAGAAGTATTAAAGTGTGTAGAAAATGCTAATAAAATAAATATACCTGTAATAGCTATAACTAAGGCAAGTATAAATAATAAATTAGCAAGTTTATCAGATATAGTTCTTAAAATACCATTTGTAGAAAAATCATTAAGGGAAGGTGCTATGAGTTCAAGAATATCTCAATTAGCAGTTATAGATATGTTATTTTTAGGAATGGCAAGAAATAATCTAAAAGAGATAGAAGAAAAATTAATAGTAACTAGAAATGCAGTTAAAGAATTAAAAAATTAAATAAAAAAACGTCAACTAGTATTTTATAGTTGACGTTTTTTATTTTTATAAATGATTAATAATTAATAATCTTGGGAATAATAACCTTAGTCTTATGAAAAGGAGTGTGTATTAAAATGGATAATAAGTCAGTAGGCAGTAGGAAAACAGTTTTATCAGAGCTAAATGATGCCTTTAATGGCATAGTACACAACCATAGATATATTAATAAATTAGTAAAACACAATGAGGATATTATAGGGGCTGGAGAGTGGTTACTTGATAATATTTATCTTATTGAAAAGGAATATAAACAAATAAAATTTAATTTACCATTTAATTATTTTGCTAATTTACCTACTGTAGAAGATAAAGAAGGTTCATGTCCAAGAATATATATTTATGCAAAGGATTATGAATTAAACACCCATGGAAAAATAGAGGAGCAAGAGTTAATAGAATATGTAAATTCAATGAATGAAAGCTTTACTATGGGGGAACTATGGGCATTTCCTTTAATGCTTAGAGTTTCACTAATAATAAATTTAGCTGAAGTAACTAACAAAATGGTAGTAATACAAAAACAAAGAGCGGGAGCTAAAGAGCTTGCAAATACTATCATAGACTCAATTAATAATGGGAAAATTGATTTTATGTTAGAAAAGCTTGAAAAGAAATATCCTAAGAAAAAAAATAATTTTGAAGAGAATATAACTGAAACTGAAAAATATATGGGAGATGATAAAAGTCTTCATGATGGATTATTTTCAGCAGAATTTATAGATAGATTTTTTAAGATTTTAAGAGATAATTCAATAGAAGATGAACGAGTCTATAATTTTGCATTAAATAGACTTGAAACAAAGGAAAAAAATTCATTTGAAAATGAAATAATAAAAGAGCATATGGAAGAAGGAGCAATAGAAAGCTCTATAGGAGTAATAATTAGTTCTTTAAGAATAATAGATGCAATAGATTGGAAAAGCTTCTTCAATAAAACTTCAGAAGTTGAGAAAATACTTTGTAAAGACCCGGCAAAATTATATAAAAATATGGATTTTGAAACTAAGGATTATTACAGACATAAGATAGAATATATATCAAGAAAAACAAATATTTCTGAAATTATTTTAGTAAATAAGGTATTAGACTTAGCAGAAAAGGCAATAAATGAAGATAGTGCTTTTTATAAAACACATGTTGGATATTACATAATAGATAATGGGTTAGATGAATTATTAAAAGCGGTTAACTTTAACAAAAAAATAGAAAAGAAAGTATCTCCAATTAAATATGTTTCATCAATAACACTTACAACACTTGCTATTGATTTAGGAGTATTGCTATTAATATCTTTATTAGGTTTAAATTTTACATTAACACAATACATAATAGCGTTTTTAATAATGCTAATACCAGCTAGTGAAATAGTGATAGCATTGTTTAACTGGAATATAGCTAAAATTTACCCTAAAGATCATATAGCAAAGTTAGATTATTCTAATGGAATACCAAAAGAAGAAAAGACAATAGTTGTAATACCTACAATACTATCAAATAAAAATACGGCTATAGAATTATTTCAAAAACTTGAACTATATTATCTAGCAAATAGAGATAAAAACATATATTTTGCACTACTTGGAGATTTTAAAGATAGCAAAACAAAAGAAGAAGATACAGATAATATAATAAATGAAGAAGCCTTGAAAATAGTACAAAAATTAAATGAAAAATATTTTAAAGACGGAAAAAATCAATTTTATTTCTTTAATAGAGAAAGAATTTTCAATGAAAAAGAAAATATATTTATGGGATACGAAAGAAAAAGAGGAAAATTAATGGAATTTATGGCTCTTATAAAAGGGGAGCCAACTAGCTATAACATAATTAGTAGTGATATAAGCACATTAAAAGATGCTAAATACATAATTACATTAGATTCAGATACATTTTTACCTTTAGGAGCAGCTAAAAAATTAATTGCTTCTATGGCTCATATATTAAATAAGCCAGTTATAGAAAATAAAAAGGTCATTAGAGGCTATGGAATAATGCAACCAAAGGTAGGTGTACATTTAGAAGATAAAAATAAAACGTATTTTTCTAAAATATTTGCAGGAGATGCAGGGGTAGATGGTTATTCTACAGCAGCATCAGATACCTATCAAGATTTATTTAAAGAAGGTATATTTACTGGAAAAGGAATTTTAGAAATAAATACCTTTTATAATATGTTAAAAGATGAAATACAAGAAAATAAAATTTTATCTCATGATTTAATAGAAGGTATATTTGCAAGATGTGCTTTAGTAACAGATGTAGAAGTTATAGATGGATATCCAGCTTTTTATGCTTCAAGTGCATTAAGACTTCATAGATGGGTTAGAGGAGATTGGCAACTTTTTAGCTTTTTATTTTCATCAAAACTTAGCTTATTATCTAAGTGGAAAATATTCGATAACCTTAGAAGGAGTTTAGTTGCACCAAGTTTATTAATTGGTTTAATTTTAACATTAACTTTATTTAATGGAGCAGGTCAAATTGCAGTATTATTATTTTTAGCTATAATAATACCACTTGTATTTACTGTAACAGATTTTGTTGTTACTCCTAAAAATAAATTAATGGGAACATTTAAAAGCTTAAAACAAATAATACTTATATTAAGCTTTATCCCATATCAAGCATATTTAATGATTGATGCTATAATAAGAACAATTTATAGAACACTTATATCAAAAAAGAATTTGCTTCAATGGAAAACAGCATCAGATGTAGAATCCTCAGTAGTTAATACACTTTCATGGTATTACAAAACTATGTGGATATCTCCAGCTATAGGAGTAGTATTATTTTTATTATCATTTAAAGAAACTTTTATAGTAGGTTTAATAAACTTAGTATTAGTTTTACTTTGGGTTTTAGCACCAGCTATTGCATATAAGATATCTAAAAGGGAAGATGTTATTAGTGAAAGATTATCATTAGAAGATGAAGAATTTTTAAGAGTTATTAGTAGAAGTACGTGGGCTTATTATGAGGACTTTGTTAATGAAGAAAATAATTATTTAGCACCAGATAATTTTCAAGAAAAACCTTATAAGGGATTAGCATATAGAACATCACCAACTAATATAGGAATGGGATTAATAACAAATTTAATTTCATACGATTTAGGATATGCAACATTAGGAGATGTAGTTTATAGATTAGAAAATTCATTAGAAGGAATGAAGGATTTAGAAAAACTTCATGGTCATTATTTAAACTGGTATGATACAAGAACTAAGAAACCATTATGGCCACGTTACGTATCTACAGTAGATAGTGGTAATCTTTTAGGATATCTTTTAATAATAAAAAATACCTTAGAAGAATTTAAAAATAAACCACTTATTAGAGAAAATGAACTAAGCTCTTTAAAAGATACATATTCACTTGTAAGAGAAGAAATTAAAGAAGAAATATATGATATATTACCAGATGAAATAGAGCTAATAGACTATAAATATCTTTTAGAAGAAAGTCTTTTAGACATAAATAAGAAACTTAGAAAAGAAAATAGTGAATTTGAAGAAAAAGATAATTATTGGATAAATAAATTAAAAAATGAAATAGAAAGAAAAGTAGATTTTTATAATTATATCTTTGATGGAATAGAAAAATTAATAAAAGATAAAGTAAATTATGATAATCAAATTACATTAATAGAATTAATAAATCTATTAAAAGATATAAGTAATGCTTCTGGAAATGAATATAAAAAAATACTACAAAAGAAAATATCAAAATTAGAAGATTTTAATGAGAGAATAGAAAATATAATAAATAATTTAGATTTAATAATAAAAGAAATGGACTTTAAATTTTTATATAACGAAGAAAGAGGATTATTTTCTATTGGATATAATTTAGAAGAGAATTCACTTGGAAATTCATATTACGATTTAATGGCGTCAGAAGCAAGAATAGCCTCATTTTTATCAATAGCAAGAGGAGAAGTTCCAAAGAAGCATTGGTATAACTTAAGCAGAAATATGGCTAAAGCATTTGGAGAGAAAACATTAGTTTCATGGAGTGGAACTATGTTTGAATATTTTATGCCTTATCAAATAATGAAATGCTTTGATAATACATTATGGGATTTAACATACTCATCTGTGATTAAAGCTCAAAAAGCTTATGGGGAAAAGAAACAAATACCTTGGGGAATTTCAGAGTCTGCATACTATCATTTTGATGCTTCTGAAAATTATCAATATAAGGCATTTGGAGTACCAGGAATAGGATTAAAAAGAGGTCTTGAAGATGAACTTGTTATATCACCATACTCTACAATAATGACATTACCATATGATAAGTTTAGTGCTGTAGAAAACTTAAAAAGACTTAAAGGTATAGGTGCAACTGGTAAGTATGGTTTTATAGAAGCTATAGATTATACAAAAGGTGAAGAAGATAAAAAAGAACAAAAAGATGTTAGATGTTATATGGTTCACCATTTAGGAATGTCATTAATGGCTTTAGATAATGTATTAAATAAGAATATACTTCAAGAAAGATTTCATAAGATACCAGAAATTAAAGCTGTTGAATTATTATTAAAAGAAAAGATACCAGCTAATATAACCTTTGAAAGGGAAGTAGATATATATACTTCTAAAGCTAGAATTGAAAGAGAAAATTTTGTACCACGAGTATTTAAGGGTGGTAAAAGAGAAAATCCAGAAGTTTTATTACTGTCAAATGGAAGTTATTCAACAATGATAACTGGAACGGGAAGTGGATATTCTAAAAAGAATGATATGAGTATCTATAGGTGGAAGGGAGATAGTACAACAGATACATCAGGTATGTTCTTTTATATAAAAAATTTAAATTCAAATGATTTTTGGAGTGCTACCTATGAACCTTGTAGAGAAAATAATAAAGATGAAATAATTGAATTTACATTGGATAAGGCTTCTTTTAAAAGAAAAGAAGGAAATATTGAAACAAATTATGAAGTAACTTTATCACCAGAAGATGATGTTGAAATAAGAAAAATTATTATAAAAAATAATGGAGAAAAACAAAGAACTATTGAGATAACAAGTTATTTAGAGGTAACTTTACAATCCTTTGAAGGAGATACAGTTCATCCTAGTTTTTCTAATTTATTTATAAGTACTGAATATGATGAAGAAACAGAAAGTTTAATAGGAAATAGAAGGGCAAGAGCAAAGGGTGGATTAACTCCTTACATATTACATACAGCTTATGTTAAAGGAGGAAATTATGGAGCTTTAACTTATGAAACTTCTAGATTAAATTTTATTGGAAGAAATAGAGATTTAAAATCTCCTAAAGCAATGGATAATGATGCTCCACTTAATAATACTGTCGGCATTGTTTTAGATCCAATAATGAGTTTAAGAACTAGAGTGAAGCTTGAAGCTTCAGAGGAAAAAGAAATTTGCTATATAACTTTAGTAGGAGACTCTAAGGAAGAAGTACTAAATTTAGCTAAAAAGTATAGAGATTTTAGTAAAATAGAAACTACTTTAGAAAGTTATAATCACTTTAATCAACTAGAACTTAAATATTTAGGAATTAAATCAGCACAAGCTAATTTATATCAACGATTATCATCATATATATTATTTTTACACACAGGAAGAAATAATAGAGAAGAGTATATAAAAAATATAAGTATGAATCAAGAAAACTTATGGGCTTATGGTATTTCTGGTGATTTACCAATTATAATCCTTGATGTTAAATGCGATGAAGATATTGATTTGGTAAGGCAATTAGTTAATATGCATTATTATTTTAGAACTAAAGGTCTTAAGAGTGATTTAGTTATATATAATGAAGAGGAAATTTCTTACGAAGAGCCTTTACAAAAGAATATTGGAGCAACTATTAGAAATTCACCATCAAGGGATTTAATAAATAAAGCATCAGGAATTTTTATACATAATAAAGCTACTATGGGAGAGAAAATAAAAGATTTCTTAATTGGGATTTCAAAACTATATGTAGATTCCTCTAATGGAGCTTTAGTTAAGCAATTAAGAGAAGCTTATCCAGAAACTCAAGAAAATTATATAAGACATAAGGAACTTTCAGGTATAAAGAGAATAAAAGTGGAAGTAGAAGAGGAAAATATCCATCTAGAAGAAACATCTCATAAGAATAATTTATTAGAAATTAGAAATACTGAAAAAGGGAAATCTGACTTTGATAAAGAGTCATTAGACTTTTTTAATGGTTATGGAGGATTTAATAGGAAAAATAATAGTTATATAATTAGGCTTAAAAACTATGAAAATACTCCAGCACCATGGATCAATGTCATTTCTAATGAGGATTTTGGCTTCCATATTTCCGAGGTGGGAGCAGCATATACCTGGTGTGGAAACAGTAGGGAAAATAAAATAACGCCTTGGAGTAATGACTGGGTAATGGACCCTTTAGGGGAAGCTTTATATATAAGAGATAATACTACAGGTGTTTACTTTAGTATAACTCCTAAACCTGTTAGAGATGGTGGAGAATATATTATAGAGCATGGCTTTGGTTACTCTACTTTTAAACATACTGCATATAATATTAGTGGAGAAATGAAGGTCTTTTGTCCTAAGGGAGAAAATTTAAAGCTTTGTAGAGTAACACTTGAAAATTTATCATCAAGTAATAAAGAAATATCATTATTCTATTACGCACAGTTAGTTCTTGGTGTATATAATTATGCAAGTGCTAAATATATAAGTACATATACTGAGAAAGACTATATATGGGGTCAAAATCCTTATTCAAAATATTTTGGTAAACTAAAAGCTTATTTGTCTATACAAGGTGGAGAAAATATAAGCTTTACTGGAGATAGAAGAGAATTTATAGGTATAGGTGAAGATTTAAGTCTACCTAAAGCATTAAAAGAAGAAGGTTTATCAAATAAATCTGGGGCAATATTAGATCCTTGTTTAGCTTCATCTATTAAGATTAGTTTAAAAGCTGGAGAAAAAAAGGAAGTTGTAGTACTTTTAGGTCAAGAAGAAACAAAGGAACTAATGCAAGAAAAGATAAATAAATATAAAAATATAAAGGAAGTTGACAGAGAATTAGAAAAAGTAAATGAATATTGGTCAAATTTCCTAGGAAATATACAAGTAAAGACACCAGATGACTCTATGAACTATTTATTGAATGGATGGCTTATGTATCAAACATTAAGTTGTAGATATTTATCAAGAACTGCCTTTTATCAATCAGGTGGAGCTTATGGTTTTAGAGATCAACTTCAAGATTCAATGTCTTTAGGAATGTTAAATGAAAATATAACAAGAGAACAGATTTTAAGAAGTGCACAAAGGCAATATGTTGAAGGGGATGTACAGCATTGGTGGCATCCAGTTGTAAATTCAGGAATAAGAACAAGATTTTCTGACGATTTATTATGGTTACCATATGTTACTATAGAATATATAAATGCAACTGGAGATTATGACATATTGTATGAGAAGGCTCCATATTTAGAGGATGAACCTTTAAGAGATGGTGAAGATGAAAGATATACAATAGTTAATAATTCATCAAAGGATGGAACTATATATGAGCATTGTATAAAAGCTATAGATAGAGGATTAAAATTTGGAGAGCATAATATACCTCTTATGGGAAGCGGTGACTGGAATGATGGAATGAGTACCGTAGGTAATGAGGGAAAAGGTGAAAGTGTATGGCTTGGATGGTTCTTATATAAAATCCTTGATGGGTTTAAAGAGTTATGTGAACATATGAAAGACACGAATAAAAAAGAAGAGTATGAAAAGTTCCAAGAATTTGTAAGAGAAAACCTTGAAGAAAATGCTTGGGATGGAGGCTGGTATAGAAGAGCTTACTTTGATGATGGAACACCTTTAGGTTCAAGAGAAAATGATGAGTGTAAAATAGATTCATTAGCACAAAGTTGGTCTGTTATTTCAGGAGCTGGTAAAGAGTCAAGAACATTAGAAGCTATGGAGGCCTTAGATAAATATTTAGTAAGTAAAGATAAAGGATTAATAATGTTACTTGCACCACCTTTTGATAAGTCTAATTTAGAACCAGGATATATAAAAGGCTATGTAGCAGGAGTTAGAGAGAATGGTGGGCAATATACACATGCTGCTGTTTGGGTAATTCTTGCATTAACAAAGCTAGGCTTAGGGGATAAGGCATGGAAGTATTACAATATGATAAATCCAATTAATCACTCTAATACAGAGTTAGAGGCAAGAACATATAAAGTAGAACCTTATGTAATGGCAGCTGATGTTTATATAAAAGAACCTCACGGTGGTAGAGGTGGTTGGAGCTGGTATACTGGTGCTTCAGGTTGGATGTATAAGGTTGGAATTGAAAATATTCTAGGTCTAAGAAAGATAAAAGGAGAGGGATACAAAATTATTCCTTGTGTTCCAGAAAGCTGGAATGAATATACTATTAATATTAAAAATGAAAATGAAGATTATACAATTAATGTTGTAAAATCAAAAGAAAAAGGAATAGAAATAAATGGGAAACCATTAAATAGTGATATAATCCCAAAGAATATGGGGAAAATAAATATTCTTGTAAAATGGTAAAGAATGATTAAACAAAAAGTTAGAAATTTATAAATATTTATAAATTTCTAGCTTTTATCATTTTCATAATAAAAAACAGTATGCTATAATTCTACTAGAACATATAGGGGAGGAAACTATGGGTATGTACAAAATGAATAAGGTTAAAAAAATAGCACTTATAGCACATGATAATAGAAAAGAAGCACTTATTGAATGGGCTGAAAAAAACAAAGATATATTAAAAAATCATATACTTTGTGGAACTGGAACAACAGCTAAACTTATAAACGAAAAAACGGGACTAGCTGTACAGGGGTTTAAAAGTGGTCCAATGGGTGGAGACCAACAAATTGGTGCAAGTATAGTTAATGGAGAAATAGATATAATGATATTCTTTTGGGATCCATTAACATCGCAACCTCATGATCCAGACGTAAAAGCACTACTTAGAATTGGTGTGCTATATGATGTAGCAATTGCAATGAGTGGATCATCAGCAGATATGCTATTAAATTCACCAATATTAGATGAGGAATATGATAGAAATTTAGTAGATTACTATGCAAGAATAAGAAAAGATAACTTTTAATAAAAATATATATTTTATAGATAAATAAGTTAAAATTAGTTTGTGACTATATAAGTAGGGATTAGATATGAATTTTCAGTCTAGTATTTTTCAAGAGGTTTCGATAGAAATAATCAAGGATATATTTAAACAATTAAATATTTATTCTTTTACTTAAAATAACACCGTCAACACAATTAGTTGACGGTGTTATTTTGTAAATAAGTTTAATTGATTTTAATTATCTATATTAATTTTAAAAGTACTAATCTTTAATAACAGAGACTTTTATTAATTTAATTATAAGATTTTTGAATTAATTATTGATAATTCAATATAATCTTATTTTAATAAACTATCCGATATAAAATTTTAAAAAGTATATTATGAATTATTAATAGATTTTAAATAATATTAGTAATTATAAATTAAATAAAAAAATATGAATTTTATACCAATTAAATTTTAACATAATAAAATTAAAAATAAATTATAATTTTATTAAAAAATATTTTACAAAATAAGAAATATTTGTTAATATATAGTAAAAAGGCAATGGGGAATAAGCTACTCTATATTAAAAAGAAAATTTTACAATCTCTAATGTAAACGATATTAATAAGTGGTTATTAAATACGCAAATGGGAATTTATTAAATACATATATTTATTTAATAAAAAATATGTAAATTAAATAATCATAAAAATTATTTATGGTAAAAGGAGAGTGTATTATTATGAAAAAAAGAAGCTTCAGAAAAAAAAGAAATTCACAAGCAATGGTCTGTGCAGTGGCACTTGCTATGGGAACAATGATCATTCAAGGACATACAGCACATGTAAGGGCTGAAATAGTTCAAGGAAAGGAAGTGTTATCAAACTATTCAATTAAGAATTCACTTCAACCTATAGGAAATGCATATAGTATAAAAACTTTATTACAGTGGACTCCTGAAAGTGATGAAGCTGTAAGATATAACAGGGCTAGTATAAAGTTAAAAGATAGGTTTACAGGATCAGTTGTAAATAAGAATGCAAATCCAAATGCTAAAATAATGAATTGTGCTTTAACTAATCCACAAACAGATAATGCACCATCACAAGGTGGTGATACAGAAAATGCTTATGTATTCTCATATTGGCAATATGTTGACTCTTATGTTTATTGGGGGGGATCAAGTAGAGGAATATTTGTCCCACCAACAGCAGATGTAATTGATGCAGGACATAAAAATGGTGTTCCAGTATTAGGTACTGTAGGATTCCCATGGGGATCAAGTCCAAATAGTGATGATGAATATGTTAAGCAGATAAGAGAGTTTTTAGTTAAAAATGAAGATGGTAGTTTTCTAGTTGCAGATAAAATGATACAGATGGCAAATTTTTATGGCTTTGATGGATGGTTTATAAATCAAGAAAGTTATGGATGTAATAAAGAAGATGCTAAGCTTATGGTTGAATTTTTCACATATATCCATGAAAAAGCTCCTAATATAAGAATTGGATGGTATGATTCTATGACAACAGATGGTCCGGTTAGTTATCAAGATGCATTAAATCCTAGAAATGTAGGCTTTTTTCAAAATCAAGGAAAGAGAGTAACAGATGAATTTTTCTTGAATTATAATTGGGATAGAACTTCATCATCATATCCAAATTTAAGTAAGGTTGATATGAGTATTAAGACGGCTAAAGATGTTGGTAGAAGTCAATATGATGTATATGCAGGGGTAGAAGTTCAACAAAATGCATACAATGACAGATTTCCAGTTGAGCATTTACTAGATAATGAAGGAAAATTAAAACTTTCTTTAGCAATGTATTGTCCAAACTCAACATTCTCAATGGCTAATGGGATAGAAGATTTCTATAAACATGATCAAAAGTTTTGGGTAGGTCCAAGTGGAGACCCTTCAAATTCAGATACAACTCAACGGTGGGTAGGACTTTCAAATTATGTAGCAGATAAATCAGCTATAAATGATTTACCATTTATTACGAATTTTAATTTAGGACATGGACAGGCATACTATATAGATGGTAAGTTATCAAGAGATAAAGCATGGAATAATAGAGCACTTCAAGATTATTTACCAACATGGAGATGGATAGTAGAGTCAAATGGTTCCAAGTTAACTCCAGATTTTGATAGAAGTGATGCATTTAATGGTGGAAGTTCATTAGTAGTTAAAGGAAATTTAGAAGCTGATAATCCAAATCATATTAAATTGTATAGTACAAATTTAAAAGTAACGGATAGTACTACTGAATTATCAATTACTTATAAAACACCATTAGACAAGAATAATATGAAAATAGGATTATGTTTTGGAGAAAATTATGATGAAGGAAACTTTAAATTCTTAGATGTTGAAAATGGAAAACCAGGTGAATGGAATACGGCTAAGATATTATTAAGTGATTATGTAGGAAAAACAATATCTGCAATATCATTAAAGTTTGAGAGTGAAAAAGATATAAAAGATTATAAAATAAATATAGGTAATATATCAATAGAAAAAGCTAGTGAAAATAAAACTCTTTCAGCACCAAGTAAAGTTATGTTAGACGATGAACTTTTCCATAATGCGCAAAAGGCAGAAGCAAGAATATATTGGGAAGATGTAAGTGGAGTGGATTTTTACGAAATTTATAGAGTTAAGCCAGATGGTAATAAAGAGTTTGTAGGGGCAACTTATAATAATTCATACTATATATCACCATTTAATAGATATAAAAATGAATCAGAATTTAATTTTGAGGTAGTTGCAGTTGATAAGAATTTTAATAGAGGAAAATCTAAAGCATTAAAGTTTAAGTGGAATATGCCTGGTGATTCAACAGAAGTGCCAAATGAAGAGCATCCAATTAATCTTGCTTTAAACAAAAGTGTTAAGGCAAGTACAGAAAATTCTGGTGAACCTGCAATAAAAGCTGTAGATGGAACGGTAGAGAATAATAGTAAATGGTGTACAACTACAGGCATGTATGGTGGATGGTTAGAAGTAGACTTAGGAGAAGAAAAAACAATTCAAAGATGGGTAACAATGCACGGAGAGGCTGGAGGAGAAGCTAAAGATACAAATACAAAAGATTTTAGATTGCAAGTATTGGATAAAAGTGGACAATTTAAAGATGTAGATGTTGTAACAGATAATAATAAAGGGATTGTAGATAGAAATTTAAAAGAACCTGTAACTGGACAAATATTTAGGTTATATATAGATCATCCAGGGGTTACACCTTGGAAGGCTATAAGAATCTACGAATTTCAATTATTTGAAAATTCATATACACCTACAACTGAAAATATACCAATGAATACTGTTAAGGCAACTAATAATAAAGGTGTAAATGATGAAGTTTTATTTCATTATGTACCAAAGGGATATGAAGTATTATTGTACAAGAATATAAATGATAAGGAGCCATTTGCAAGCAAAGTATCTGAAAAAAATGGGGAAGTTAAATTTACTGGATTAGATTTTGGAGTTGAAAATGGAAGAGTATACTTTGCAACTAAACAAGAAGGAAAGCAACAAAGTATTAAGCTAAGTGTATCTTATGACAATGAAAATTGGGAGGTAACTAAAATACCTAATAAATTTACTATTGTAGATTATCAAGTAAATCCAAGGGCAGCTTTATATAAAGAATATTATGGAATATTAGAAGTTGGAGATTTAAAACCTGGAGACATAGTAAGTTATTATAAAAATATGGATGATGAATTTCCAGTTAAGGTTAGTATTCCTGTATTAGATGATGAAACTTCAACAGTATTAAAGCCTATTGTTTTTAATCAATATGGAGGAGATATAATACTTCAAGTTAAGAGCATTGGAATGAAAGCTACGCCTAAATTTAAAGTATCATATAAAGAGAATAAGGAGGCGTCAGCTAAAGGAAAGATAGAAATAATAGTTAAGTCAAAAGATAATTAAGCTACTTATTAAAACTAGTGTAGACGTTAAATTTATGGTAAATAAAAGCTAATGCTAAATGGTATTAGCTTTTATTTTTTATCGATGAGATTATATTTAAATAAGAAAAGGAAAGCTTCAATAAAGATTTTTAAAAAATAATTTTTTAAATTTTATAAGGTCATCATAAATTAATCAAAAATTTTAGGGGAATTTACATATAATTAAAGAAATTTTAAAAGAAAATCTAAATTATATAAATAAATAGATGTTATATTAGTAATTAATAATAATTAAAGGTGGAATTTTAATGATATCAAAGAAGCTTATATAATATACAACTTAATATATATTAAGTCTAAGACTAATTTTATATTAATAAGTACAAAGACTAATTAAAATGAAATCAAAATAATATTAGAATATTAAAAAAAACTTTACAGAAAGGTTTCATAAGGTTAATTTTAATAAAAAATAATATATAGAAGAAAAAGTAATATAGAATTAAATTTAAATACTAAATATAATAAATAAAAATTTTTAGTGAAAAATAAATTTATTATATTAATTTAAGAAGAGGTATATATAATATGAAAGTTAAATATAGAAAAATAAAAATATTATTAATTATAATGATTTCTATAATAATATCTGGATGTGGATTAGATTTAAAAAATAAGGAAAATGGAGAAGTAGAGAACATTAATTATAAAGATTACACTTATAAAGAGGGGCAATCTTTAAATAATGCTATTTTTATTGTTCCAGATAGATTTAATTCTAATAGAGATAATATTTCAGATATAAATACTAGAAATGATGATATAGCAAATAATTATTTAATCACATTAGAAAAAGTAAAGGAATTTTCTAAAGAAAACTCCTTAAAATTGAAATACATTCAAAGTTTAGAGGATGTTAAAGCATTATCTTCAGAAGAAAATAGAGAATTATTAATTAATAAATTAAATGGAGCAGAATCTACTCATTTTTTTACTGAAGAAGAAGGATTTAATATAGATTTAAGTATTAATTCAACAAATTTAACAAATAATATTGAAAATGAGGAATGGATATTTGCAGATATTCTTTTTAAGTCTTCAATAGAAAATATAGATAAAGATTTTAAGTTTAAGGACTCAAAATTAGATGAGTTTAGGAAGTATATTATAGGTGAAAATAATAATTTAGACTATAATGTTATAAATGAATACGTTGAAGGATATTTTAATGGAAAATATGACAAACATATAAAATTCTATAATAAAATAGATGATAATACTTCAGAAGTTATTAGAATAGAGGATAATAATATATATTATAAAATTACTTATGATCCTAAGTATTAGTTTAGTGTAGTTCTAATATAATTTTTCTATAACTTAAGCATTTAATAATATTATGGATGTAAAAAATATATAGAGTGGCTATTAATTAATAAAAAAATTAAAAATATATTATAAGAAGTGAGATTTCACTTCTTTTTTTTTTGTATATAATTATATAAATTTTATACTTTAATACAATAATGTAATTAATAGAAATTACAAGAGTTATATTAACAAATATTTAATAAAGTTAACTAAATAGCAATATTATTAATAAAAACAACAACTTTGTTAATTTAAATAAAATGGAAATATAGTAAAATAATACCATGAAAACATATTCATGGTTTGAGGGGAGAGATATTTATGAAGGGAAAGTATATGAATAAGAACATTGCACTTATTATAGCAGCTGCTATAACAATGGGTCAAATTCCAGTTTCTGCTTTAGCAGAAGAAAATCCTTTAACTGTAGTTATAGAAAATGCACCTACGGAAAATGCAGCTACATTACAAAAAAAAGAGACAAATTATAAGTATAATCAAGAGTATGCAGACTACTCAAGTACTTCATGGACAACCTTAGGCGGAGGAGGAAATATTATTAAGAATATGGATAATCCAGTGCCAGAAACAGAAGGGAAGAATGGATACTTACAAATTAAAAGAGATGCTGCAAAGGGAAATAAATTTATATTTTTAGAGGATCAAAGTCCAGAAGTAAAGGATTTTGAAGCAGAAGTTAGATTTAAAATAAGCCCAGAAGAAGGTAAGAAAGCAGGGAGATTTGGTATTATATTTAGGGGGAAGGATGCAAATTCTTATGGCTTTATTGGTTACAATGGTGGAGAAACAGCTGCAGGCAAGTGGTTAATAGAAACTTCAACTGCCTGGAAAGATGATATTTCAGGACCAACTATTGAAGGTAATCAATGGGTAACTATGAATGTTAAAGTTCAAAGAAGTAATGTAATTTTGACTGTAAATGGGAAAGAAATATTTAATGGAGCTGTATCCTTAGGAAACTTCCCTACAGAAGCAGGTAAATTTGGATATAGAACATGGTTTGATAATAAGGATATAGCTGTTGACTATTTAAAAATTAAGTCTTTAGATGAGGATGCTGTTACAGGTATAGCGAAAATTCAAGATATATCATTAGAAACTTTATTAAAAGTAAATCCAGAGTTGCCTTATAAGGTTAATGTAACTTATAGTGATGGTACTGCTGGACAAGAAGTTGTGATTTGGGATTATGTTGATCCATCAAAATATAATACAGCTGGAAATTTTATTGTTGAAGGAAAAATAAAAGGAGCTGCAGAGGGAACTCCTAAGGTTAAAGCAAATATAAATGTAAGAGGAAAGATAAATTACTCAACTGATTTTGAAACTTCAAAAACTAGTGGTAACTGGAAAGTTTTAAAGCCAATAGATAAAGAGGCTATAGTAGAAAATGGAGTTGTTAATATTCCAATGAATGGAGTTTCAATATCAGCTGATATGGCATCACCTAATATTAAAAACTTTTCATATGAAACGGACTTTACCGTAAATAGTGATACAGGTAGAATTGGTTTAGGTTTTAGAATTAAAGATGCAGATAATTGGGGAGCTATTTGTTATGATGCTGGCTCATGGGTATGGAAGTCAAGTAATAATGGATCTGAAAGCTATGGCTCTTTTCCTGGATCATTTAAATTAGAAGCTAATAAAAAATATAGAATGAAGTTGGAAGTTGAAGGGAATAAAATGACATTATTAATAGATGGTAATGTTATAGGAACTACCATATCAGATAAGCTTCCAAATACAGCAGGCAAAATTGGATTGGTAGGCTGGTTTGCAAATAAAACTATAACTTTAGATAATGTTAAAGTTGAAGAAATAGCTAAGGAAAATGAAGGCAAATTGCCAGAAGTTCAAGTTAAATCAATTGAATCAGATAAAATGGTTGTTACTCTTGATAATACTTTTCCAAGAGTAATTCAATATAAATGGAAAGATGATGGTTCTATATTAGTTGGACAAGAGGATAGATTTAATAAAGTATCTATAAATGGAAAGAATTATTCTCCAGTTGTAACTTGTTCTTTAGAAGAAAATAAGGCTAATTATACAATGGTGATAGATGAAATTGGAGTTACGTTAACAGTAGTTATATCTGTTGAAAATAATAAAATAAGAATGGAAGTAACTAATATAAAAGAAGCAGGTGATTTCCTAGTTAAGAAAGTTGCTTTCCCAAATAATAGTTTTGCAACTGTAAGAAGTGATAATGGTGGTGCTATTGCAGCAGTATTATCAACAGGTCAATGGCATCAAATAACTGATGAAATAAATACAGTAGAAAATCTTGAACCATCTAATAAAAATAAAACCTATGCATTTATTAATGATAATAATTTTGCTATAACTATGAATAATAATGTTATTGAATATTCTAATAGAATTCTTCTTAATACTAAAAATAAGAATGGTTATAAGTCTACAGGAATTGGAACTGGAACTTGGACCTATAGAGAAGTTGAAAATTCTGATATTAAGTTTTATGGAGATAAAGAAAACTTATGGACTGAAGTATTTATAACAAAAGATATGAATGATGATAAGAACATAGATTGGCAAGATGCTGCTATACAATATAGAAATAATGTTAAAGCACCTATGGGAGGAGAAATGATTAAAGATAGTCTTTCTTATATAGCTTTTAACATTGGGTATACTCAAAGTCCATTCCTAAGAACATTAGATACAGTTAAAAAATTATATAACTATACAGATGGTTTTGGGCAAATGGTTCTTGAAAAAGGATATCAAGGAGAAGGTCATGATGATGTTATTCCAGATTATTGCGGACATTTTGGTATAAGGCAAGGTGGAATTAAAGATTTTAATACTTTAATAAAAGAAGGATCTAAATATAATGCTAAATTTGGTGTGCATATTAATGCTACAGAATATCAATTAGATGCTTTTCAATATCCAGATGGAATAGTTAATGAAAATGCTAAAGGATGGAACTGGCTAGATCAAGCATATTATGTTAACCAAAGAGCTGATTTAACTACTGGAGCTTTATTTAAAAGATTAGATCAACTTAAAAAAGATGCGCCAGATTTAGGATGGGTATATGTTGATGTTTATACAGGAAATGGATGGAATGCTCATCAGTTAGGTGAAAAATTAAATAATTTAGGCTATCCAGTTGCAACTGAATTCCATAGTCCTTTAGAAGAACATGTAATTTGGAATCACTGGGGTGCAGATCCTGCGTATCCAAACAAAGGTGGTACAAGTGAAATATTAAGATTTATAAGAAATAGCACTAAAGATGGATTTTTAGCAAATCCATTATTAAAAGGAAGTAAACATTTATTATCAAATGGATGGGGCAATAATCATGCTATAGAAGGAGAAAAGGGATTATATACATTCTATAATCAAGTATTGCCAACTAAATACATGCAACATTTTGATATTATGAAAATGACTGATGATGAAGTTATTTTCAATGAAAACTTGAAAGCTATTAGAGAAGGAGCAGATATTAACTACTATAAAGATGGACGATTAGTTGCAACTACTCCTGAAAATACAATAGGGGAAACTGGTATAGGTAAAACTAAGTTATTTTTAGAGTGGAACTTTAAAAATGGAGAAGATAAAATTTATCATTGGAATCCATTTGGGACTACTTCAGAATGGGAATTACCAAAGTCTTGGGGAAATTTAAGTAATGTATATGTATATGAATTAACTGATTTAGGTAGAGTCAAAGTTGGTACTGTAGATGTTATTAATGGAAAGGTAAATTTAAATGTTAAACAAAATACTCCATATATTGTAACTAAAGGAGAAATACCTGAGGATAGAATCGATTCATGGGGAGAAGGAGTACTTATTAAAGATAATGGGTTTGATTCTCAAGAATGGAAAACTTGGAGTAAGGAATCTGAAGAAGGAAATACAGATCATATTAAATTTATAAATGAAACAGCAGTTAGAAGAGCAGGAAATGATGTAGTTTCTATTTCAAACGGACAAGGTAAAATATCTCAAAATATTCAAGGATTAAAATCAGGAAAAACTTACTCTGTATCTGCATGGGTTAAAAATGATGGAAATAGAAAAATTACGTTAGGTATAAAGTGTGGAGATAAAACTGAAACTAATATAATAACTAGAAGTGCTGAAAAAAGAGCTGGTGAAGGCCATAAGTATTTAGATGATAACTTTACAAGAATGGAAGTAGAATTTACGGTTCCAGAAGGCATTACTAATGCTAATATTTATATTGATGCAGCTAAAGGAAATGGAGATGTAATTGTAGATGATTTTAGAATTTGGGAACATCCAGGACATACTAATAAAGATGGATATATATTCTACGAAGATTTTGAAAATGTAGATGAAGGTATTACACCATTTTTCTTAGGACCTAATAGAGGTACTTCAAATAGAAGCCACTTAGCTGAAAAAGATTTATATGGAAGACAAAAAATGAATTGGGTTCTTGATGGAAGATTTTCATTAAAAACTAATCAACAGTCAAATGAAAAAGGTGAAATGCTAATAACAGAAGAATCTACATTTAAATTAGAACCAAATACAACTTATGAATTAGGATTCTTATATTCTCTTAAAGATGATACTCCAAAGTATACAGTAAATGTTAAATCTAAATCTAATGGAGGCTTAGTGAGTATTCCTCTTAATAGTACTAATATTGAAGAAGGAAAATATACTAATCCAAAGAGTATAACTAATAAATTTACAACTGGTGATAAAGATGATTATTATATATCAATAGATAAAAAATCAGGATATGCTGATCTTATTTTAGATAATATTTATGTTTCTAAAATAGATGATACTATTAAAAAGCCTGAGCTTAATAAAGTTAATTTAGGTCTTTCAGTTAATACTTTAGACAGAGAAAATCCATTTGATATTTCTTTAATTTCATTAAATGGATTAATGAATAATGGTTCAAAGGCTGATTTAAAGGATGCTAAAGTTAAGTATATAGTATCAGATAAAGATATTGCTAAAGTTGAAGGTGAAAAGATAATAGGACTAAAGGATGGAATAACAACATTAGTTGCTAGTGTTGATTTAAATGGAAAGACTATTAAGTCTAATTCTGTAACACTTAAAGTTGGAGCTGGTGAAGAAGAAGTACCACCAGTAAATAAGGTTGATAAGGATAAATTACAAGTTGTAGTTAATTTAAATTCTAATTTAGTAGAAAAAGATTATACTAAAGAAACTTGGAAACCTTACAAAGAAGCTTTAGATGCTGCAAATGCTATATTAGCAAAAAAAGATGCAAAACAAAATGAGGTAGATGAGGCTAAGAGTAATTTAGAAAGTGCTATAAAAGAATTAAAGAAATTAGCTAGTGATACTACTAACAATAGTACTAATGAAAACAATAAAGGTGAAAATAACACTAATAATCCTAATAACAATAGAGGAAATACTAATATTAATATTAATCCTAATAACAACAGTGGAAATACTAATATTAATACTAATAAAGAAAAAGATAAAACTAATAAAGAAAAAAATACTAAAAAGCCTAATACTACAAATGCTATTGATACTATCAGTAAAGTTAATAGTAATGTTAGTGAAGGTAAGGGGACTGGAGTTTTACCTTATACAGGAGGAACTTCAGGAGCAGCATTAGGATTCTTTGGAACTATTATGGCAACAATCGGAGCTTTAATATTTAAAAAGAGGAAATAAAAATACTATAATTATAAATATTTAGAAAGCAAAAAATAAATCCTTATAAATTTGGACAGTAGATAAGTTTAATTTTAAAGAAACTTGTCTACTGTCTTTAATTTCATATTATTATTTAATTTTTAGAATTAAAAATATTTAAGATAAGTGGATAGTATTTGAAAATAAAGTAATATATATGAAAAAATTGTAAAATAAATTCTAATTATATGGTTTAGTTGTTTGAAAATTCAGTCTATGTTATTATTAAATAAGCAGATAAAATATATAGAAATACATTTAGGAGGTAATAAAATGTTAAAAAAATTAGCTTCAGATGCTTTAGGATTAAGTGATATTGGTAAAATAATAGATCCAAAAGATTTTAATAAAGTTGATGCTGATGATTATATAATGCATGAAGATGGGGAAAAAATATTTTTTATGATAAAATCAAGAACTGATGAATATTGTTTTACTAATTTAGCTTTAATTCACGTAGATGGAACATCTGTCGTGAGTAAAAAAAGATTAGTTAAAAGGTATGATTATTATAAAAATGTAATACAGAAGGTTTATTTAGAAACTGCAGGAACTGTAGATTTAGACTGTGAAATTAAATTTATAATAGGTGAAGAAGGTTTTTCTATTGATGTAAACAAATCGCAAATAGAACAACTTAAGGATCTTTATAAGTCTTTAATTAGAATTGGGCAAATTGTTCAAGAAAATGAAATTATGCTTCAAAAAACAGAAGAAAGCTTAAATATAGCAGCAACAGCTTGTAGTTCAAGTAAAATACAAGATGGTGATATAGTAAATTTATTTAAGAATATTAATGAGTATTCTTTTAATTGGATAAAGGAAGGAAGAAAAACATATAAACAGAAAGATTTCACAGATGTATTTAAAAATTATATAAATAATTAATTTATATAACAATTTATATATTATAGAAATTAGTATAAGATAGTGGGGAATGGAAGGGGAAAATATGATTAAGCAATTAGAGGATTCACAGATTGAAGAGGTTATGGGGATATGGTTAAAAACTACTATTTCAGCTCATAGTTTTATTCCAAAAGAATATTGGATTGAAAACTATAATTTTGTTAAAAATAAATATATACCATCTTCAAAAACATTTATATATAAGGAAGATGGTAAAATTCAAGGATTTATAAGTATCGTAGAAGAATCATTTATTGGAGCATTATTTGTTGCAAAGGATCATCAGAGACAAGGTATAGGAAAAATGCTATTAAATTACTGTAAATCTATATATAAAAGTTTAGATTTATGTGTATATGTTGAAAATATAAATGCAGTTAACTTTTATAAAAGTTGTGGATTTAATATTAAAAAGGAACAAAAAAATGATGATTCTGGTTTTATAGAATATTTAATGTTATGGGAAAGTTAGTTTAGAAATATAAAGAGGTTATGAAGGATATATTTAAGGGTGTATATTCGTTCATAACCTCTTTATTAATTAAATAAAAAAGTATAAGCAAACCAATATATTAATATATGAATAATAAAATAAGACTAATATTAACAAAAATCGACTAAACACTATACTATATTATATATGAAAAAATATAATAATTAAAATTTTTTTAAAAGGTATGAATTAGAATATAATAATCATCCCTTTTTTTTATATAATTATTAACAAATTATGAATAAATTATGTTTGTTTTATGAATATAAATAATAAAATAAGTTAAAAAGAATATATATATTATTTAATGATAAAAGAAGAAAGTAACAAAATAAATAATTGTACCATATAGTCATACTAGTAAGTATAAATTTTTATATTTAATAGGAGGTATGATGCTTTGAATAAAGGAAGAAGAAATAGGCTTAAAAGATTTTCTTTTACATCCTTAATTGTTGTTATAAGTTTAATTTTTGGATTATTATACCCACCTAGAGGTGTTTTAGCTGATGAAAGCAATATAGTATTAAGTTTAACAACAACTAAAAAAGTAATTCAAAATGGAGAAGAGGTTGAATTTTTTGTTGAGTATAAACTAAAAAATGGGCCAGGGGCAATAAAAGAGGGGGATATTTTAGAAGTTAAATTACCAGATGTATTTACGGACATAAGGCCTACCTATCCATTAGAACATTTTAGTTCTGTAAAAGTAGATGGAACAACTATTAAAGCAACTTTTGGAAAGGGAGCTGAAACTGCAATTGGTGGATATATAAAAATTAAAGCCGTAGCATCAAATGTGAAAGAAACTAAAGTAGATAAAGTAACTGCACAAATAAATGGAGTTATACAATCTATAAATATAAAGGTTAATCCAACTCCGCCAGACAATCCAACTATAGATAGAATGTTATTAAAGAGCATAGTAAGCTCTTATTCTTATGAGGGAAGTGGACCTTCAGCAAAAATTGTACCACCACTTCAAGGAAAGCCTATTACGCAGGTAATATATATAAATGAAAAACGTTCAAATTTAAATAATGTTACAGTAGTTGATAATATGCCAGATGGAACAGAATTAATAACTGATTCTGTGAAGATAACAGAAATACTAGCTAATGGTGATAAGATAGATGCAACAGAAAAATTGAGAGAAAATATAACTTTAAATAAAAATGAATTAAAACTAGTTTTAACCGATACAAACTCTATTTATAATTTAGAATATTCTATGAAAATTGTAGCTAATAAGAAGGAATATATAAATACAGCTAAATTAACAGATGATAATGGAGAAAATATTGAAAGTAAAACTATTGTAAGGGTTAAAGAAGATGATACTATTATTAAAAAACATAGCGATTATGAAACTCGTTTTGTTCAAGGAATAGGAGAAAAGGTTAATTACAGTTTATATATAAATCTTAATAATAAAGATCTTACAGATATTTCACTTGAAGATAATATTCCAGAGGGAATGGAGCTTTTAAAAGAAGAAGGTATTAAAATCGGTGAATATGATATAGCAGGAAAGTTTAATTGGGTAACAGATAAATATAAATACAATTTAGAAGCAAATAAAGTCTCTATAAAATTTGGAGATAGCAATAAAAAATATGTTGTTTATTATACTACTAAGGTTACAGATAGAAGAATGACTTATACTAATATAGCTAAATTAAATTATGATTCTACAAGCACATCAATAGAAGATGTTGTAAGATATGAAGTGAACTCAGGTGCTATAAATGCAATAAAAAAAGTTGATACTAAAGCAATAAAAAAAGGTGATAGTCAAAAAGTTAAATATTCTATAGATATTAGTTGTTATGGATATTTTCAAAAAGGATATATTAAGTTAACAGATGTACTAGATAAAAATGTGAAAATAGAAAATGTAGAGGTTTCAAAAAATTTCACCTATAAAATAGACAAAGAAAATAATTCAGTTATAGTTACAAATAATAATGATTTAGAATATAATGAAAAAGTTTTTGTAAATATATTAACTGATTTTACAAATGTCCCAGATGGAACAACTATAGAAAATGCAGCAGCTATAAATGGTACAACAACTAATAAGGTAACAACTAAAAAAGGATATGCTTTTAAAGCAAAAAAGGTGGACTCAGATAATAACAATTCCTTTTTACAAGGAGCTAAATTTAGTTTGCAAGATGAGGATGGAGAAGAAATAAAAGTTTTAACTAGTGATGCAAATGGCATAATTACTTCATCTTTAGAGGATGATGATAAATATTATCTTCAAGAAATACAAGCACCGAATGGATATGTTATTAATAATAATAAAATTAGTTTTACAATAAATGATGATGATTTGGGAAGTGTTTTAGATATAGGGAATATAGGAAATAGAAAAAAGCGATATGAAGTTATAATTAAAAACGTCGATTCAGAAGATAGCAACAGAATATTGAAGGGAGCAACCTTTGAAATTACAAATGAAAAAGGTGAAACTTTTGGACCAATTACAATAGGGAAAGATGGTATAGGTACAATAAATTTAGTGCCAGGAAACTATAAGCTTTCAGAAATTACTGCTCCAAAGGGATATTTAAAGTTAAATGAAGTTAAAAATATAGAGGTAAAAAGTGGTGAAACTAAAGCAATAGAAATTGTTATTAATAATATGCCTATAAAAGGTAAGGTTACAATAATAAAGAAAGATGCTGATGATGTAAGGAAACTTATAGGAGCTGAATTTGAAATTACAGATCTTCTTGGAAATAATATAACAACAGTTGTAACAGATGAAAATGGAATTGCTACAGTAGAATTAAGACCAGGTATTTATAATGCTTTAGAAATAAAAGCACCAGATGGATATATTAAGTCAATTAAGCCACAAATATTCATTATAAAAGAAAAGCAAGATAAGGCTGTTGAGTTAGTTTTTGAAAATAGAAAAGATAAGTACGAAGTAACTATTAAAAAAGTAGATTCAGTTTATAAAAATAAGGTTTTAGAAGGTGCAAAATTCATTATAAAAGATGTTAATAGTAACTTTATTGAACATTTAATAACAGATAAAGATGGATTAGCTAAAATAATGTTAGTTCCAGGTAAGTATAAAATAGAAGAAATAGAAGCACCAAATGGATATATAAAAGAATCAGAATCTAAATATATAACTATAGAACAAGGAGAAGTTAAAGATTATAACATTACACTTACAAATACAATTAAAGAAGAGAATCCAATCCAGAATAATACAAATAAAGATGATAATAAAAATAATCCAGAAAAAGATAGCAATAAAAATAATATAAATAAAGAAAACCAAATAAATAAATCAGACAAAGATAATCCTAAAAAAGAAAACAATAAAAATATTTCTAAAAATGAATCTTGTAATAAAGATAATGAAAAAAACAAAATAACCAAAGAGATACCTTATACAGGGGCTGTTTTAGGATCAACAGGAATAGTAATATTGGGAGTTGCGAGTCTAGCTTTAGGATATTTCTTAATAAGAAAAAAATAAAAGCTTAATATAAAAAAGGTATGAATTTAAAATAAAATATAAAATTCATGCCTTTTTTGTATTTAAATTTTAAATAATCTATTAACTTTATTTATATATGTTGATTTTTATAAAACTTAATAGGAAAATACCTAAAAGGATATATTTTTTAGAGAGAAAATATCATAGAGAAATAAGGGTATTGAAATTAAAATCTCAAGTGATATAATTAAATCATATTTAGACTGATTAGTCAGAAAAGGTGGAGGTTATAGTGAACAAAACGAAAAAGGCTATTTTTGAATCAGCTATTAAAGTTTTTTCTAGCTATGGATATACGGGTGCTACCATGGATGAAGTGGTGGAACGTGCTGGTGTTGCAAAGGGAAGCTTATATTATCATTTTAAAAGTAAAGAGGAGTTATTCTTATTTATAATAAAAGAAGGAATAAACTTAATTAATGAAGAAGTAAGTAAAGCAACAGAAAATATACAAAATCCATATGAAATAATAAAAATTTCAGCTAAAGTTCAGCTTAAATACGTATATGAAAATAAAGACTTATTTAAGGTGATTATGAGCCAATTATGGGGAACAGAAGAGAGAAATAATTTCTTAAGAAAAGAAATAAAATCTTTAATTGATCAAAGTTCAGAAAAGTTTAAAGCCGTTATAGATGGTGGGTTTATAGAAAATGACGACCCTAAACTATTAAGCTATGGATTAATTGGGATTTTAGTATCATCAGCATTATATGAAATATTAAATGAAGATGAATATAATCACGAAGAGGTTTTAGAAAAGTTTATGAAATACCTTAATCATGGAATAAATGTTGTAGAAAAATAGAGAAAATTCCAAATGAGCACTAAAGCAAATAACTAAGTTAATTTGATAACGATTAAAATTAATAATATGTAAATAATAATTTTTAATAGCCCTAAGCTGAATAAAATTCGGTTTAGGGCTATTAAATGTTTACAGAAAAAAATAAAAAAAATTTTTCAAAAACTATATTGACTAGCTAGTACAAAAGTAGTATAAATAACATATACTGTACTGACTAACCAGTACAAGAATTTTAACAGAAGGTGATCAGATGAATTTTCTAAAGATTGCAGGGGAGGACATTAAGAGCATATTTAAAAATAGGTTCATAAGAGTATCAATTATAGCAATTATCATAGTGCCATTATTGTATTCACTATTATACTTATATGCCTTTTGGGATCCTTATGCCAAAATAGAAGATGTTCCTGTTGCTGTAGTAAACCTAGATAAGGGAGCTACAATGGATGGGGACAAGGTGAACTATGGAAAAGATATAGAGGACGAGCTGAGAAATAATACTCAAGTTGGTTGGAAAATAACCAATAAAGAAGATGCTGATAGTGGTCTAGAAGGAAAAGATTATTATGCAAAAGTAGTAATTCCAAAAGACTTTTCAGAAAATATTATTTCAGCTAAAGAAGGGGCTCCAGAAGTAGCAAATATAGATTTTGTTACTAATGATAAAAGAAACTTCTTAGCAGCTCAAATAAACTCAAAGGTTGAAGCAGAGTTAAAAGCAAGCGTAGTTAAAAAAATTACAGAAAACTATGTTAAGGTAACCTTTGATAATCTTTATGATGCAAAAGATGGTATAACAAAAGCTGCAGATGGTAGCAAGCAGTTACATGATGGAGTAACAACTTTAAATGACAAAGTTCCAGAATTAGTTGATGGAGTAAAGAAATTAGATGATGGTTCTAATGCTTTATTAAGTGGACAAGGTGATTTAAACAATGGAATAAATAAACTAAGTAATGGAGCAAATGAACTTGCAGGAGGTCTTGGCACTTTAAATGGTGGAGTAAACCAATTAAACTCAGGTCTTTCACAAGTATATGGAAAAGTTCCTACATTAAGTAATGGAGTAAATAAACTTTATGGTGGATCAGGATTACTAAAAGATGGATTAGGAACAGCTAATAATGGATCAAAATTATTAGCAGATGGAACTAACAAGCTTTACCAAGGTTATTTAACAGAAGTATATCCATCAGTTGGAGCATTAAAGGCTGGAGCAAATACTTTAAATAGTAAACTTGCTGAAGGTCAAGAAGAAATTGCATTATTAAGTGATGGAGCTAAGAGAGTAGGTCCAGGAACAGATAAATTAGTAGCCGGAGTTGGAGCTGCTAAAGATGGATACCAAGCGATAAATGATGGAACAAATAAGTTAATTATGTCTGTTTCAGATTCAGGAAAAGCAGTAAATGCTATGAAAGGTGCTTTAGACAAAGGTTTAGCTTCAGGAACAGTGGAAGAGAAAAATGCTGCAATAAATCAAGCATTACAAGTAATAGCTAAAATGCAAAAAGATATGGCTGATGGTTCAGGAGATATAGCAAAACTTCAAGCAGGATTAATAAATTATAATAATTCAATAGCACAATTAAATACAAAAACACAAGAATATTCAGGTTTAGTTAAAGGGTTTGCAGGTGGAACAGCAAAATTAATATCTAATGTTTCAAATGTATCAGCAGGAGTTCAACAATTAAGTGGTGGATTAGATAAGCTTTATGCTGGTTTAGATCCTAATACTGGAAAGTTTGGAGCAGGATTAAAAGCTGTACAACAAAATACTAGTGGATTAAGTGTAGGTTTAACTAAATTAAATGAAGGTGCAACAGATTTAAATAATGGTTTAGGAGAGTTAAACTCAAATATACCTGCATTAAGCAATGGAGTAACAGCACTTTATAGTGGATCTAAAGCACTTGTAGATGGTTCAAGTAAATTAGCAGCTGGTTCAAATGAGTTAGCAGCTGGATTATCATCAGCTAAAGATGGTTCTAGTAAATTACTTAATGGACAAGGCCAATTAAATAATGGAATTGGAGAATTAAATTCAAAGGTTCCAGAGTTAAAAGATGGAGCTAATAAGTTATTTGATGGAACAAAGGAATTAAATGAAAAGCTTACTGAAGGCGCAGACAAAATGAAAGATGGACTTGTAAATTCATCAGAAGTTATGGGTGAATTTGTGTCAGAACCAGTTGATATGGCATTTAATGCAGTAAATAAGGTTCCTAACTATGGAACAGGATTTGCTCCTTACTTTATACCATTATCATTATGGATTGGTGCAATAATGATGTTCTTTGTAATACCATCAACAATAAAAGATGATAAAGAAATGTCTAAATTTGATAAGGTAGTAGGAAAGTATTTATCATATTCCTTCGTAGGAGTATTACAAGCAGTTCTTGTTAGTGTAGTAGTACTAATGCTTGGGTTAAAACCAACGAGTGTTACAGCATATGTATTAACAAATATTTTCTTATCACTTGTATTTGTAGCAATAATTCAATGTTTAATTTCACTACTAGGAGATGCAGGAAGACTTTTAGGTATAGTACTTCTAATTGTTCAACTTACATCATGTGCAGGAACATTCCCATTAGAAATTGTTCCAAACTTCTTTAAGGCAATGAATCCATTTATGCCATTTACTTATGCAGTGGAAGCATTAAGAGAAGTAATTTCAGCAGATGTAATTAACTACAGCATATTAGGAAAAGACATAGCAATCTTAGCAGTAGCATTAGTTGTATTCTTAGGAATATCAGTTGCTCTAAAGAATGTAGGAGAAAGAATAGCACAAAAAATAGAAGGTAGAAAATCAGATATTGTAGCTTAAAATATTGAAAAATAGTCCTATTAGATTGATTTTAAATTAATCTAATAGGACTTGTTTTTATTTTAATAAACATATTTATTTTAACAAACTAATTTTCACAGTTATTATTAATTGTAACATCTATATTTGAAGAGACGTCTTTTACTTTAGTAAGAACAATAAAGCCAATTATAAATAATAATATTAAGCTAATAATTCCATTTTTTGTTTCGCCGGTAACTTGTGTTATTATTCCAACTAGGAAAGGACCCATAATAGCAGCAAATTTTCCAAAGATATTGTAAAATCCAAAGAATTCATTTGCATTTTCTTTTGGAACCATTTTAGCATAATAAGATCTTGATATAGCTTGTATTCCTCCTTGAGCAGAACCTACTGCCATAGCAAGTATCCAAAAATCTAGAGCTGTTTTAATAAAATATCCATAAGTACAAATTACCATATAAGTTATAATTCCTGCAAAAAGAAGTTTTTTTCCTCCAAATCTTTCAGAAAGTCTCCCATATAATATTGTAAATGGAAATGCTACAAATTGTGTAATAAGTAATATTACAAGCAAAGAAACCATTGAAATTCCAAGGTCAGTACCATATGAAGTTGCCATACCTATGATAGTATCAACTCCATCTATATAGAAAAAGTAAGCAAGGAGAAAAAGAAATATATTTTTATGTTTTCGTATTTCTTTTATAGTTTTACTAAGTCTTTTAAATGAGTTTACAACAACTCTTGGTTCAGATTCAATAAAGTGAATTTGATTGACATTTTTTAAAAGTGGAATAGTAAAAGTACCCCACCAAAGAGCTGTAATAAGAAATGTTATTTTACAAGCTATTGGCATAGTAATTGGAATAATTCCTTTTTGTGCCAAAAGAACAATAATTATTGAAATAATAAATGGTATCGTACTTCCTATATATCCCATACCAAAGCCTAAAGATGAAATTTTGTCCATTCTTTCTTTTGATGTTACATCAACTAAAAATGCATCATAGAAAATATTAGCACCTGCAAAGCCAACTAATGTAAAGCCGTAACATATAAGGAGCAGAGTTGGATTATTTGTAGGAACAAAAGCAAGCATTAATGTTGCTAGAACTCCAAGAGAAAAGAAAGATCTAAAGCACTTCTTTTTATTGCCTTTATAATCTGCAATAGTTCCAAGTATAGGTGCAAGAAGAGATACAAGCATAGTAGAAAGAGAAATAGTATATCCCCATAATGCAGTTGAATTAGAGGAAGACATTCCCCCAGATTCAGCTACCATTTTAAAGTATATAGGTAATATTGTTGAAGTAATTGTCATTGAATAGGCAGAATTTGCCCAATCATAAAGGACCCAGCTCTTTTCTTCTTTACTTAACCCTTTCATAAAAAACCTCCTATGGGCTATAAGTTTAAAATTCTCTCTTCAACTTTTCCATCAGTATCTTTTAAAGTTAATCCTAAAAGTTTTGCTAGTGTGGGACCATGATTTATAAGCCTTCCTTTATTTATTAAAACATCTTTTTTAATTCCTGGACCTGAAGCTATAAAAAATGTTCCATAATTATCTTTTGTTGGAGAGTAACCATGAGTTGCTTTTGTTCTATGAGGAAGTTTACCAACATGATCTGGATTTACAGTTTCAATTACATCTCCAAAAGCTTCATCAATAAAGTAGTAATTCTTATTAGCTTCCACCATAAATGTACAAGTATCATCTGCACCAGCTAAAGAAGCTTCATTTGAGTCTAATATAAATTCTATTGGAGTAGTATCTTTTGTATTTAAACTTGATATTAGTTCATATACCTTATTTTTAACGTCTAAGTCATTTTTATCTTTAAGATATACATATGAAGACCCATCACAGCTTTTGGCAAAGGCTTTATAGTTTTTTATCTTTCCATTAGAATCAACTTCTAATAAATTATTATCATTAAATAGTACATTAAGCTTAATCATCTTATCACCTTCAATGGCACTATGATCACCTAAAGCTACTATTGTAGTTTCCTCAAATATATTAGCTTCTTTTAGAGTTAATATTATTTCTCCTAAGCGTTCATTATGTCTAACTAATGCTTCATTAGCTTCTTTACTATCATATCCACAATAATGTCTATGAGTATCAACGTCTGTAAAGTGAATTAGCATTAAATTAGGTTTATATTTTAGTATTGTATATTTTACAGATTCTTGAACAAAATTATCTAAGTAAGGTTGAGAAATACCTTTTCTTAAGTGACCAAATTTTTTATTAAGCTCTAATTGATATTTTAAAGATCCAGAAGAGGCAGACATAATAAGTTGGTTATGCCATGACTTTGTTGGGAAAATTTCAGTTAAATTAAAGTCTATAGAGCTTCTACCAGTAACAGGCCAAAGAAGAGAGCATGTACTTAAACCAGCATTTTTTGCAAGATCATACAGTGTATCTCCTTTTATATATTTTCTATACCAATACCAATTAGGATGTGAATCAAATGGATTTAAAAGTGTATTATTAACAACTCCATGATTTTTTGGATATTTTCCAGTTACTATTGTTGCATGTGCAGGATAAGTTAAAGTTGGATAAACACTTTCTACATTTTCTATAAGACTTCCATTATTAATTAAATACTTAAAGTTTTCTAGATTTTTAAGTTTTTTTATATCCTCAGATGAAACAGCATCAAAGGATATTACAACTAAATGTTTGGTTTTCATATAATCCCCCTACTTAAATTGAATAATTTAATTATAAAGTAATTTAGTTAAAACAGTATTAACTCTTGTTAAAATTTGTTAACTGAATAGTATTATTATATTATATTTATATAAAGAATAGAATAACTCAAAAAAATGGAGATTAAAATAGAAAATATATTAAAAGAAAATGTAAAATGTTATATTTATAATTAGTAGTTAAGAATATATGGTCTAAGGAGGAAAAAATGAAGAGGATATTGATAGTTGAAGATGAAAAGCAATTAAGAGAAATAAGTGGTATGTATTTAACTAAAGAGGGATATAATGTAGATACTGCTGAAGATGGGAAAATAGCAGAGAATTTAATAAGTGAAAATAAATATGATTTAATAATTTTAGATATAATGATGCCTTATAAGGATGGGTGGTCTTTACTTAAAAAGATAAAAGACTTAAACAAGGATACTCAAGTTATTATTACAAGTGCAAGAGGTGAAGAGGAAGATAGAATTTTTGGACTAGAACTTGGGGCAGACGATTATATGGTTAAGCCAATAAGTATGAGAGAATTGGTACTTAGAGTAAAACTTAGATTAAATTCAAAGATAAAAGAAGAAAAGTTATGTGAATATGGAAGCTTAAAAATAGAGGAAGATAATAGAAGAGTATTTGAGGATAATAAAGAAGTAATATTAACTCCAAAGGAGTTTGATTTAATGAAATTCTTTATTAAAAATAAAAATAGAGTATTTACAAGGGAAGATTTAATAGTACAGGTTTGGGGATATGATTTTTATGGAGATACAAGAACTGTAGATACACATGTAAAAAAATTAAGAGAAAAAATTAATTTTTTTGAAGAAAATTTAAAAACTGTATGGAGGGTAGGATATAGTCTTACAGTAGAGCAATGAAAAAAATAACTAAAAGAATAATAAAGTATTTAGTAATTATAAACTTAGCAATATCTATTGTTGGATTCGGATTAATTACTTATTTACTTCCTAATATTTATAATAATAATGAGTTTAATGATTTAGAAAACACAAGTAATTACGTCCTAGAATCTTTAGATAAGGGATATAATTTAGAACTTGCAAATATAACAGCTGTATTATTAAAAAATGGTGAGATTATAAATATTCACAAGGTTACATCATCAAATAGAATGATGGGGCATGGTGGAATGATGATGGGCCAAGGTATGATGGGGGTAAATCAGTTAAATCCATCAGATCTTATGAATTTAAAGGAAAGAGATATATTTAACAGTAAAAATGGTCAATCATATATAAGTTATAAAAGAAGTACCTCATATGGTGATTTAATTGTTTATAAAAGCTATTCAGGAACAAAGCAGCTTATAAAAAGTGTAAATATAATAATGATAACTATTTTAATTATGTCATTATTAATATCAACAATATTAGCTATATATATGGGAAATAAACTTGCTAAGCCAATAATTGTTCTTAAAAGTAGAGCAGAAAATATATCAAAGGGAATTTATAAAGGTGAGTATATTATAAATACAAATGATGAAATTGAGGATTTATCAAAAAGCATAAGTGAAATGGCTAAGGAACTAGAAATAAAAGATAATATGCAAAGAGAGTTTATTGCAAATGTAAGTCATGATTTAAAGACACCATTAAGTATAATTAGAGCAAATGGTGAGGTAATAAATGATGGGCTAGTAAGCGGAGAAGAAGTAAAAGAGTATAGTAAAAATATAATAAATGAAGTGGATTCTTTAAATTTATTAGTTGGAGAAATACTTGAATTATCAAAAATCAAAGATAATAAAAAAATAATAAAAAAGAAATTAAGTTCATTAAATGAATTTTTAGAAAATAGTTATTATAAATTAGTAAATCAATATATAACAATTAATCCACAGGAAGTTAAATATAATTTAGATATTAATGTGGATAATATTGAAAATTTATATATTGAAATTGATGAAAACTATTTATTTAGGGTGCTACAAAATCTTTTTAATAATGCTAAAAAACATGCAAAAAATAATAATAAAATCACATTATATATAAAAGAAATTAGTAATGGAGTAAAGGTTGGAATTAAGGATTATGGAGAGGGAATAGAAGAAGAGAAATTAAAATACATTTGGGATAGATATTATAAAGATGATAAAAGTGGAGGTATGGGTTTAGGACTAGCTATTTCTAAGGAGATAATATTAGCACATGGCTTTGATTTAGGAGTAGAAAGCAAAATAAATTATGGCTCAGAATTTTATTTTATAATCCCACAAAATTTAATAATAAAAAAATAAACTTTCACAGTTTCATCACAATTTAATCAATATACTATTAAAGCTTAAGAGTATTCTATAAATAACAAAAAAATATAGAATATTTTTAGGAGGAAGAAAAATGAAAAAACTACTTTTATCATTAACTTTAATTGGAGCATTAAGTATAGGAACAGGAATGGTTGCTTTTGCTAGTGAAGCTGAAGGACCAACAGAAGATAATGTAATTACACAGGAAGAAAATACAAATTACTTATGTAATGGTGAAGGTCGCAACAAAGAAAATTGCAATGGAACAGGAAAAGGAAATTGTAATTTAGAAAATTGTGATGGAACAGGATCAGGGGAATGTTACAATAGGCAAGGACAAGGACAAGGACAAGGACAAGGACAAGGACAAGGACAAGGACAAGGAAATAATGGCCAAAGAATGATGCGTAAAGGCGAATGTTGGCAAAAATAAAAAAAGTGGCTTAGGCCACTTTTTTATTAGAAAAATTTATTAGATTTACTCTTCCTCGCAATTTGTTCTTTAGCTGGGTATTCATAAAAAGAGGTAGATATGTTATAAGAAGTGATAGGATTAGCTACCCCTTTACCAGCGGAAAAAATTATTTCATTATTTTTTCTATTTTTATTGTTACTGTTCTTAGACATAAAAATCTCTCCTTTCTATAAACTCCCCTTGAAGAGTTTAGATTTATAATAAAACATGCTGTCCGTCGGAAAAAATTGATTAATTAATAAATATATTACACAAAATATAAAGAATATTAATTAAGGATTTACATTTAAATCTTTATCAACATCATTATGTTCTGTATAGTCAAATTCAGCTGTAACGATATTATTAACTGCAATATCATCTGTTACTGTATTTGGAAGTGATGTACTACCTTGATTTTTACTCCCTAGACTTTCAAGAGAGTGTGCTTTAGGTGCATATCCAGTACGTTCACTTGGTGTATAAGTTTTATGTTTATTAGTCATCAAAATCCCTCCTTACAATACTAGTATTTGATTTTTTATAAAATTAATGCCTAGTATAATATTCTAAAAATAACTTTTTAATTTTACTTTTCATAATAAATATATATAATTGGTATGATAGTTTTATAATTATTTTAAAAAAATAAGAATAAATTAAATAAAAAAAGCGCAGAATATTTCCTTTTATAGCGGAAATTAAATAACTATGAATAGGTTTTCACAAAGTTTATAATTAAGTCAAGGTGATAGTAATGATAATTAATTTAAGGCTAGAAAAAATATTAAAAATACTATTAGATACCAATAAGGTAGTTACAGGAGAGCAACTTTGTACTACAGTTGGAGTCTCATCTAGAACTATAAGGAGTGATGTAAAGGAGTTAAATTATATCTTAGAAAGTCAAGGTGCTGTAATAATATCAGAAAAAGGAAAAGGATATTTCCTTAAGATTAATAATAGTAAAAATTTTGATGAGTTTTTAAATATAATGGATGAGAAAAAAAATAACATTAATCTAACAGCAGAAGGTAGAGCAGAATATATTATAATGAAGCTTTTACTAAATGACATGGAAGATATAGAAGGAATTACTCAAATAGATTTAGCAGATGAATTATTTGTAAGCTTATCATCCTTAAAAAATGATATTAAGTTATCAAAAGCTACTTTAGAAGAAAAAAATATAAAAATAGAGAAAAGTAGTAATAAGGGAATAAAAATTTCAGGAAGTGAAGAGTGTATAAGAAGTTCTATAAATCAAAATTTATATAGTAATAATAAATTTCTATATAATCATTTTAAAAAATTATTTATAGAAAAAACTAAATTAGAAGATTATTCACTTATAAAAGAAATTATTAAGGAAAATATTACAAGATATAACTTAAGATTAACAGATATAGCTTTTCAAAACTTGTTTACTAGAATAATTATTATGATAGTAAGATGTATTGATAGTAAAAATGTAAGCTATAGTAGTAAGATTTTAAAGGAATTTAATAAAGAACCTAAAATGAAAATAGCTAAAAGTATCTGTGAAGATATAGAAAATGTAATAAATATTAACCTTAATGAAGAAGAGATATGCTATATAACAAAATATATAATCGGAAGTAGTCTTATAGCTTCTGATAAAGAAAGTATTAAATGTAGTGTTCATATTTTAGAAGAGAATAATGAAAAGTTAACAAAAGAAATATTAAGTGAAATAAATAAAAAGTTTAATGTTGACCTTACAGAGGACAAGATACTTATAGACTTTTTAGGAACACATTTAAAGGCTTCCATAAATAGAGCAAAATATAAAATAAATATTGAAAATAATATGCTTGGAATAATTAAAAATAAATATCCATTTTCCTTCGAACTTGGAGTTTTAGCAAATGAAATAATTAGAAGGGAAGCAAATGTTACCTTAAGTGAAAACGATATAGGGTTTTTAGCATTACATTTTGCAGCATCTCTTGAAATAATAAAAGAGATAAATAAAAATACTATAAAAAAAGCAATTATTGTTTGTACAACAGGAGTTGGAACTTCACTTTTATTAAAAGTAAAATTAGAAGCTAAGTTTAAGGGAAGGCTTATTATATCAGATACTATTCCATGGTATGAATTTAAAGATGATTTTTTAGAAAATGTAGATTTTATAATAACAACAGTTCCATTAAATATAGAATCTAATAAAGTAATACATATTAAAAATCTTTTAGATAAAGATGAAGTAAGTTTAATTGAAGATAAGTTAGATAGCACTAGCTTAAAGGAAAATTCATTAATTAGTAAGTTTAAAAAGAACTTATTTTTCAAAAATGTAGATATTAACGATAGATATGAGTTATTAGAATTTATGACAGAATTTCTAATGACAAATAACTACATAAATAAAGAGATTCAAAATGAAATTTTTAAAAGGGAAGCTTTAGCAAGTACTGAAATAGGAAATTTAGTAGCAATACCACATACTATGCATGAGGATATTAAAGAATCCTTTATAGCAGTAACAATATTAAAGAAGGGTATTCAATGGAATAAAGAAAATGTTCAGGTAGTTCTTTTAATATGCATGGCAAAAAAGGATCAGCATCAATGGAAGAGCAATTTAGAAAGATTATATAAAAGTATTATAGATATTGATATAGTACTTGAAATTATAAAAAGTAATAACTTTAGTGAATTTATAAAAATTATTAATAAATTTTAAATTATTTAAGGAGGAAACTTCAATGAAATTATTAGCAATAACATCATGTCCAGTAGGAATAGCACATACTTATATTGCAGCTGAAAAGCTAAATAAGATGGCAAAAAAAATGGGTGTAGAAATAAAAGTAGAAACACAAGGATCATCAGGAGCAGAAAATATAATTACTGATGAAGATATAAGAGAAGCTGATGGGGTAATAATAGCAGCAGATAAAGCTGTAAGCCTAGAAAGATTTGAAGGAATGGCAATAATAGAATGTCCTATAAGTAAGGCAATTAAAGAACCAGACGTTTTAATTCAACAATTCTTAGATGGAAAAGTTGAAAAGAAGGGTGCTAAGAAAATGAAATCAGTTTCTGAAGCAAAAAAAGAAATGAAGTCAAAGCAACCAGCATTCTATAAGCACTTAATGGGTGGAGTTTCTTATATGATTCCAGTTGTAGTAGTTGCAGGGTTATTAATAGCATTAGCATTAGCCTTTGGTGGAGAGCCAACTGCTGGGGGACTTGCTATACCAGAGGGTTCATTCTGGAAGAAGATTGAACAAATAGGTGGAGCAGGATTTACATTTATGGTACCAGTACTTTCAGGATTTATAGCATTTTCAATAGCTGATAGACCAGGTTTAGTACCAGGATTAATTGGTGGATACATAGCTGCAAATGGTTCTTTCTATGGATCAGAAGCAAATGCAGGATTTTTAGGTGGAATAGTAACAGGATTTTTAGCAGGTTATATAGCTAAGGGTTTAAAATCAATAAAAGTACCAGATATGATAAAACCAATAATGCCAATTATTATAATTCCTATTTTAACAACTTTAGCAACAGGCTTAGCATTTATATTAGTATTAGGTGGACCAATAACTTCAGTATTTGAAGGGTTAACTAACTTCTTAGCAAGCTTATCAGGAGCAAGTTCTGTAGTACTAGCAACTATATTAGGAACAATGGTTGCATTTGATATGGGTGGTCCAGTAAATAAAGTTGCATTCTTATTTGGTGTTGCAATGATTACAGAAGGAAGACCAGAAATAATGGGACCAATAGCAGCTGCAATAGCTATACCACCAATTGGTATGGGAATTGCAACATTTATAGGAAAGAAATATTATAGCCAAGATGAATTAGATGCAGGTAAAGCAGCATTTGCAATGGGACTTTGTGGAATAACAGAAGGAGCTATACCATTTGCTTCAGTAGATCCACTAAGAGTTATACCATCATTAATAGTAGGATCAATAGTAGGAGCTAATATAGCTATGTTTGCAAAGGTTGCAGATAGAGTTCCTCACGGTGGACCAATAGTTGCTTTAATGGGAGCAGTTGATGGAGTATTAATGTTCTTATTAGCAATAGTAGCAGGTTCAATAGTAACTGCATTAATGGTTAACTACTTAAAAGCTAAAAGAGACAGAAAAGCAAATTAGTTATATAATAAATATAAAAATATATAAGAAAAAATAGATAATAATTGAAAAGAGGTAATTGGAATGAACGATAAATTATTTGATGTAAAGTATATGGATTTAGACTTAGTAACAACAGAAAAGTTCGCTACAATAAAGCACTTAGCAAGCCTAATTGAAGAAAGATTATTAGATGTAGATAATTATGTGGAAGATGTTAAAAAAAGAGAAGCAATGTCTACTACAGGAATAGGTGATGGAGTTGCTATACCTCATGCAAAATCAGCTTGGGTTAAAACACCTACAGTTGTTGTTGGAAAAAGCTCTAAAGGAATTGAATGGGAAAGCTTAGATGATGAACCTGTAAACATGGTATTTCTTATAGCAGTTCCAGAAGGTGAAGGAAATGAACATCTTAAAATTCTTCAAATATTAGCAGTAAGTCTAATGGATGATGATTTTAAAGAAGAACTTTTTAAGACAAATGATAAAAAAGTAATAGAAGAATTATTAATAGAAAAAACAACAAGATAATATAAAATAACCTTAAGCCAGAAGGTCTTAGCGATTTTCTGGCTTAAAGTATAGTAAAGTGATATAGTATTATATATAACAATTTAAGGAAAATATACTTAAAATTGAACTTTAATTAAGGAGAGTTATATGAGGAAGTTACTCGCAACTGATTTAGATGGAACTTTGTTAAAGGATAATAATATTAGTAGTGAAAATAGACAAGCTGTGGAGAAACTACAAAATGATAATATACTAGTAGTTTCAACAGGTAGACCATATAATGGTATAACCTTTTTGAAGGATGATCATAAGATTGAAGCTGACTATTATGTTCTTTTAAATGGGGCATTAATAATAAATAAGGCAATGGAAAAGGTTAAACATGAAATAATAGAAAGTAAAACTATAAATGATATACTAAATGATTATAAAGAAGATAGTATGGCTATTTCAGTAGAGTCAGGTTATAAAACTTATTTATTAACAGATTGGGATAATCTACCCTATCCAAATAAAATAAGAGTAAAAGCTGTTGATAATATAGAAGAGGATTTAAGCCTAATATCAATTTATATACCAGATAAGAGTATAAAATATATTGAAGATTTAAAAAATAATATAAATAGTAAATATGGAAGTAAAGTTATTGCTTATAGAAATGATGTATATATAGATATTGTTCCAGTAGGATGCTCAAAGGGACATGGAGTAGAATGTGTGGCAAAGAGAACTGGAATAGAGAAATCAAGGGTATATACAATAGGAGATTCATGGAATGATGTTACTATGTTTAATGTAACAAATAATGCTTTTACATTTCATCATGTAGAAGAAGAACTTAAAAAACATGCAAATTATTTAGTTTCATCAGTTGCAGAATGTATAGAGAATTTTATTATAAAAGAAATCTAAAATTTTGCCTGTATTTATAGAAAATTTATAATAGGAAGTTTATTTATAATTATGTATAATTTACAGCATAGAGTGCGTAATAACAATATATTTATATTTTGAACTATATGTAGCATAGGAGGAATTAAAATGTATCCAATTAGATTTGAAAACCTTTATTATGAAAAAATATGGGGTGGAAGAGACTTAGAAAGTTTTAGAGATAATTTACCAGAAGGGCAAATAGGAGAGTCATGGGACATAGCTTGTCATCCAAATGGTATCGGAGTAGTAGAAAATGGTGAATTTAAGGGAACTAGATTTGATGATTTAATAAAAAGTCAAGGTCATGCATTAGTTGGAACTAAGGTAAGCTTAGAAAAGTTACCTTTATTAATAAAATTAATAAATTCAAAGGAAAAGCTTTCAGTTCAAGTTCATCCAGGAGATGAATATGCAGCAAAGCATGAAGGAGATTATGGTAAGACAGAAGCTTGGTATGTAATGGATGCAAAGCCAGGTGCATGCTTAATTGTAGGAACTAAGAATTGTACTAAGGAAGAGTTTGAAGTAGCAATAAAATCAGGTGAAGTAGAAAAATACTTAAATAAGATAGAAGTTAAAAAAGGTGATTGTTTCCTTATAAATAGTGGATTAATACATGCTATATGCGAAGGTGTTATAATAGCTGAAATACAACAAAATAGTGATGTAACTTATAGAGTATATGATTATGGAAGACCAAGAGAAATACATGTACAAAAAGCTCTAGATGTTACAAACTTTGATCTTCAATGTGAAAATCTTCATGGAGAAGAAAAAGTGTTTAATGGGTATAAAAAGAGCTTACTATGTAAAAATGAATACTTTGGAATAGAAAAATATATAATAGAAAAATCTGCAAAGGAAGAAAGTGACAAAGAAAGATTTTTCATGATTACTTGTGTAGATGGAGATGGAACAATAGATGGTGAAAACTTCTCAGAAAAGATAAAAATGGGAGATAGTTATTTAATTCCAGCAACACTTGGTCAATATGAAATAAAAGGAAAACTTACAATACTTAAAAGCTATCCTGTAATATAATTAATAAGCGTAGTTAGCAAAATAAAAATTACTAACTACGCTATTATTTTTATGAAATAATTAAATATACTTTTAATTACAATTTTAATAATAATATTAGTGTTGGACAATGAATATTTAGGGATATATAATATTAATTATGGTGGCATAAATTAGAAAAAATGGAATACATATTGCATATGTTTTGAAGTAGAAGGGATGGGAATATATGATTAAAATTGCAATTTGTGATGATGAATTTTTCTTTAGAGACAGCATAAAGGGAACAATAATAGACTTATTTAAAAAAGAAAATATTAGCTTTGAAATAGATTGCTATAGTTCAGGAGAAGAACTTTTAAATTATTTAAAAAAAGATTGTTATAGCTATGACATATTATTTTTAGATATATTAATGAAAGGTATTAGTGGAATAGATACAGCAAAAGAAATTAGAACTTTTGATAAAAAAATGCAGATAATTTTTTTAACAAGTACTACAGAACACATCTTAGATGGATATGAAGTAGAAGCGTTAAATTACATTATAAAAGGGAAAAATGCAAATGAGAAAATAAAATTAGCATTAAATAGAGCTTTATTAAAACTTAAAGATAATAAAAAAGAATTTTTAGTTATAAATAATTCTAACTTTGTAAAGGTTATAAACTTAAATGATATAGAGTTTATAGAAATTAATAATAGAGTTTTAACAGTACATACTAATCTAGAAGAAATAAATTTTATTGGAAAAATAAATGATGTAGAAAAGCAATTGGAAAATAAAAATTTCATTTTAACTCATAGATCATATTTAGTTAATATAGCTAAGATTAGGGAAATAACTTCCGCAACAGTACATGTAGAGTCAGGAAAGAAGATATTATTAAGTAGAGCAAGAAGTAATGATGTGAAAAAAGCATATTTTAAATATTTATGTCAAGATGAAAGTAACTAAAGAATAAAGAAAGATTCAATTAAGTAAATATTATTATAATAAAATATTTAAATTAAAAACTGTTATATTTTTATGTTCAATAGCAATTTTAATTATATATAAATATATTTTATAGAAACATAAAATTATTATTTTAAAATAATATGTTAAAAAACTAAATAATTAACTAAAACATTACGATAAATATAAAGAGGTGTTTATTACTACATAAATATATTGAATGTAAGGAAATTATAAAAATAAAATGTAAAAATTGGTAAGTATTGATGATGATTTAAGGGTTGTTTTTATGAGAAAATAAATCATAAAATAGCCCTTTTATGATTTAAATAAAATATTTATTTACAATTCACAACATTAATTGGCTATTTTATGTAAATTTCACGATATTAAAATTAAAATATACTAGAATATAAAATGAATTACTAGTTTCAAAATATTAAAATAAAATTAATAATTACAAAAGAGGGGAAAATGAGAATGAATATGGGGGCTACAGGAGTGGTGAAGTATGGATAATGATTTAAGAGATAGACTGGGGCAGTTATATATTGAATATGGAAATTGTGAAGAGGTGCTTCTTTTAAGTCAGTTTGTAGACGAGCTTACTGTTAAAGAACAAATGATTTATTATAGTGAATATATGAAAAAAAAAGATATGGGATTAAAAAGCAATTATGAAAATAATAAAGAAATTAATTAATAGATATATAAGAAATTAAGATTAATAATTTGCTTAAAGTAGTTTAATTGTTACAGATATAGAGTATAAAGAGATTTTAGAATATAGCATAAATACAAATATATATAACCGTTAATAAAAGTGATATAGAGAGTGTTCTAAATAAATATAAAAATAAATTAAGGAGGATGTAAATGTCAAAAAGTACAAAAAAAAATTTTGTAAGTATAAATATGATTCTATTAATAACAGTAATAATTATTATTATCATTACTTCAACATTTATTAATATTGTAAGTTCAATATTAAGTGAAGAGACAAAAGAGTATATAACTGAATTATCAAGAAAAAATGCAATTGCAATAGAGAATAGAATTTATAATAACTATGGCTATACTAAGAGTATTGCTAATCATGTAACAATGCATCTATCCTATGGAAAAGAAAGTGTATTAAAATATCTAAAATTAGAAAATAGTAAAAGCTCGTTTCTTAGAATGGGTATTATTGATATTAATGGTATAGGATACTCAACAGAAGACAAGGTTGAAGATTTATCTAAGGAAGAATATTTCTTAAAATCAATTAATGGAGAAGGATATATATCTAGTACATTTGTTGATCCAGAAACTAATAAAAATATAATGTTATATTCAGTTCCTATAATTAATGAAGGAAAAGTTGATGGAGTTTTATATGTTATAAAGGAAGCAGAATTATTAAATCATATAGCTTCTTTTAAATGTTTTAATGAAAAGGGATACTCTAAAATAATAAATAAAAATGGAGATGTAATATTATCATCAGAGAGTAATAATGAGGACAAACTATATAAAAATATTTTTTCGAATCCCAATTTGGAAAATATTGATAAAGTAAATAAAACTGTTGATGAATTAGCAAATGATTTACAGGATGGAAAAAATGGAATCAGATTAGTAGTAAAAGATAAAGATAAAACTTTTATTAGCTATACTAAACTTAATATTGAAAAGGAATGGTATTCATTAGTAGCAGTTCCATACGATGTTGCATTTTCTAATGTAATAGGTGTTATTAGAACTATAATGTACTTAGTTTTACTTATATTTTTAGTGTTTTTATTAACTATTACATACATAATTATATATAGAAATAAAATTGAAAAAAAGCTAGAAAAAATGGCGTTTGTAGATGAAGTAACAGGTGAAAATAACCTAACGAAGTTTAAAATAGATGCTAAGAAAGTTATAAAATCAAAAGGCAATAAAAAGCTAGCAATTATTCAATTAGATGTTGATAAGTTTAAGCTTATTAATGAAATGCGAGGATATAAAATTGGAAATGAAGCTATAAAACATATGTCTAGAGTTTTAAAAGAAAGCCTGATATATAATGAACTATATTGTAGAATTCAAGATGATTTATTTTTAATATTAATGGAATATAAAGATGATGAGGATATAATAAAAAGAATTGAAGAAATAGATAACAAAATTCATAGTTATAGTGTAGAAAACAAATTTTTTCAAGGATTTTTATTAGCTTTTGGAGTCTATAGAATAGTAGATACTAAAATAGATTTAAATTTAATGATAGATTATGCAGGGGCAGCAAGAAAAACAGTAAAAAATAATTTTAATAATCATATAGCATTTTATGACATTGAATTAAAAGAGAAGTTAATTGAAGAAAAGGAAATGGAAAATTGCATGTATAATGCATTAGGTAGCGGAGAATTTAAATTATATCTCCAACCTAAATATGACATGAATAAAAATAAGCTTATAGGTGCAGAAGCTTTAGCAAGATGGGACAATCCTGAAAAAGGAATTATAAGCCCAAATAAGTTTATACCTGTTTTTGAGAAAAATGGTTTTATAATAAACTTAGACATTTATATGTTAAAAGAAACTTGTAGATATCTACGAAAATGGATGGATGAAAATATTGACTTGATTCCTATATCAATAAATATATCTAGGGTTCATTTAAATAACATAGAATACTTTTTAAGTAGTATAAAAGAGATAATATATATATATCAGATTCCACCAAATTTAATAGAAATAGAAATAACAGAAAGTATAATATTTGAGGATTCTAAAATATTAATATATGCTTTAAATAAATTAAAGGAAATAGGTTTCAAAATATCATTAGATGATTTTGGGTCAGGATATTCATCGCTTAATATGTTAAAGGATATTCCTATTGATATTATTAAATTAGATAGATTATTTTTAAAGGGAAAAAGTGAGTCTGAAAAAGGAAAAATAATTATATCTAATATAGTAAAGATGGCTAAAGAATTAAATTTAGGTGTAATATCAGAAGGAGTAGAAACTATAGACCAAGCAAACTTTTTAAAAAGTATAGGATGTAATTTAGTTCAAGGATATTTATACGCAAAACCTATGACTGTAACAGATTTTGAAAAGAAGCAATTAAAAATAATCAATGAAAAATAATATGTAAATAAGATAACCAAAATATTTAAAATTGCATATTTTAAATATAGAGGTGATAACATGAAAATTGCATTAGATTATGGTCACACTTTAAGTGGAGCTGATACTGGAGCAAGTGGTAATGGATATAGAGAGGAAAAATGTACTAGGGAAATAGGCGTAATTGTAAAAAGAGAATTAGAAGCATTGGGGAATACTGTAATAGTAGTTTCACCAGATTATGCAAATAGCATTTCAGAAAGTTTAAAAACTAGAGTAGAGAAAATAAATGCATCAGGAGCAAGTTTGTCAGTTTCTATTCATTTAAATTCAGGTGGGGGGAAAGGAACTGAAATATATACAAAAAAGGGAATAGCATTTAAAGAAGCTGTAAATGTATTAAATCAGATTGTTGCTTTAGGATATTTAGATAGAGGAATAAAGGATGGATCTGATTTAGCTCTAGTAGGTGGAGTTAATATGCAAGCTATGCTAATAGAATGTTTTTTTATAGACACATCAGATATGAGTATGTATAATCCAGAAAATGTAGCAATAGCTATTGTTAGGGGGTTAGTAGGAGATAGTGTAATAACTAAGCCAAATAATCCTACAATTACGATACCACCAGTAAATCAACCAACAATAACTCAAAGCTATTATTTAAACTTAAGTGCAAATGTAAGTAGTTGGAGAGTATATTCAACAAATGAGATACCAGTTGTTGGAAATGAGGTGGGATATTTAAATCCAGCACAATATGGAGGTCTATCATATAAAATTTTAGCTAATCCACAAAGTGATGTATTTACTATAAATACTTCTACATTTGGAGTAGTTAATATTTATACTCCACCAGGAGATCCAGATTGGACAATAAGTACAGCTCCTGAAAATGTAAGTTCAATAAGACCTAACACTAGTAAAAAACGATATTTAAATCTTAGCCCTAATGTAGCTACATGGAGGGTTTATAGAACTAATGTAGCACCAGTAATAGGAAACGAAGTTGGGTATTTAGCACCAGCACAATATGGAGGGCTATCCTATGAGATTTTAGGTAATCCTCAAGTTAATGTCTATACTATAAAGACTGGAGCTTTTGGAGAAGTTAATATTTATGCTCCAAGAGATAATGATAGTAGCATAACTAGTAGTCCGATGTATTAAAAATACTAATGTAATAATATATTAAAAATGGTCTAGTATCAAAATAAGTTTGATACTAGGAAAAAAGATAGGATTCACAATTAAATTAATGTGAATCCTATTTTTTTTAGTATAATAAATTTAAGTATTAACTAAAAAGTATTTAGTTTACTCTGGTGTTACTAATGAAAATTGGTTTAAATATATATCAAATTGATTATTTATATTTTCTAAAAGATTTAATATTTCCTTATCATTTAAATCATCAGTTATTTTATTGTTATCAATACTAAAATTTGAATTTTCGGAATTTAAAAATTCTTCGAATTCATTTAATAATGAAATTAAATCTTTATCATTATAATCATAAGAGTTATTTAAAGAAGCATTAATAGTATTAGTTGAAGCGTTTGTGTTAATTTCCTCTTTAATAACTTCTTTAGATGTATCATTTTCTTTAACATAAAATTTATCTACAATTAAATCTCTATATTCATCAGATTTTATATCTTTATATTGACTTTTAACTTCGTATTCAAAATTTTCATTTAATTCAAATTCAGATAATAATTGATAGTCTTCATTTATATTAGTTTGAGATATATTTCTAGAAAAAGCTAGTCTTCTTGATTCTATAATATATTTTCCTAATCCAAATTTTTTATCTAATTCAATTTGTGCATATTTTTGTAGTTCTTTTGATGATATCTTATATCCAGCATTTAATTTCCCTAACTCTATTTCAGGAAATAAACTTAATTGTTTTATTCCAGTCTCACTAGATTTAAGAAAAAATTCTGGAGTATATATTACATCTATAGTATTAATCATTTCTTTTGGTTTTTCTACTTTTGGTAATTTTTCTAGTAAGACTTCTCCAACTATTGAATATTTAGGTTGTTTTATATCTTTTGACACTATAGGAAATATAATATCATTACCATTTATAACTTCAATAGAAGTTTGGGAGTATCCTTCTATAAGATATGTATTATCAACAAATCCTTTAACTTTATAAATATCACTACCAGCAGTAGAATCTACTTGAGATTGTATTAAATCTATAATTCTTTTATAACTTATAGTTTGGCCTGGGATAACACCTAATTCACAATATGGTATTCTAAGAGCTATTTCTCTAGTTAATTCATCTATACCATCAACATTTACAATTAAATATGGATCTGTTCTTTCTACATAAGTATTATGACGTCCACCTAATAAATTAGTAGATTCCATATCATAATTATGTTTCCCATAAGCAAAGGTAGTAGATGTGCTAGCTAATATTATTGAACTTGTGATTGTAAGTATAGCTATACTTTTTGATAATTTAATCATATTTTTTCCCTCCTAATATATATTATTGTTTTGTTAATTTATATGAACATTAATTTTCTCAATACTAGGATATATAATAGTTTTTTAAAAAAAATAAGTATCTTCCTAGAAAAGTTGAGAATAACAATGAAGAAAACATTAATAAAGATTATATAATTTTCAAGAGGCAAATAATTCTACGAAAGATTAATTTATTTTTTATAATAAATTAATAGTATATATAATATATCGTACAATTTTAAAGTAGCTTTAATAAAAATTTAAATTAAATTAAATTATAAATTAAAGTTGTATATTGATAGTTATTAAATATATAAATAAAATTTTGTAATTTAGTATTCATCATCTAGAGAAAGCTTCTTTTTATAATTTAGTAAAATTGTATATTTGATTTTTAGCTAGTAGCATTTATTACAGAACAAGCTATAATTGAGAAATAAAATGGTGTATATGTAATTTATACTAGTTATGTATTATCTTATGTAATAAGTTATATAAGTAAAAAATATAATTTGAAAGTAACGCAGATAAACTTGGGAGAAAGAAATATTTTAGAAAGATTATGAAAGGATAGGTATTAGAGGAGTAGTATCTAAAAAATTATAAAAATAGAACACTAAAAGTAGAAAATGAATTATATAAAGTATAATTTAATAATGTTAAAATAAAAATATTAAGAATAAAAGTAATCGTTTAAAATAAGTATTTATTAAATGTACTTTAGGAATAGGAGTGAATGCTATGATTAAATTTCCAAAGGAATTTTATTTTGGTAGTGCTGCTTCAGCTACTCAAACAGAGGGAGCAAACTATGAAGATGGTAAAGGGAAAAATATATGGGATTATTGGTATGAAACAGAAAACTTTAGGTTTCATAATAATATAGGTCCTAATAATGCATCAACTTTTTATAAAAATTATAAAAATGATATAGGTCTTTTAAAGGAAACAGGACATAATTCATTTAGATTATCTATAAGTTGGTCAAGAATGTTTCCTAAAGGCTTTGGAGAAGTTAATGAGAAGGCAGTAGAATTTTATAATAATGTAATTAATGAAATGATAAAAAATGGAGTAGAGCCATTTGTTAATTTATTTCATTTTGATATGCCAATGGAACTTCAAAATATTGGAGGATGGGAAAATAGAGATGTAGTTTCTTATTATGGTGAATTTGCAAAGACTTGCTTTGAGATATTTGGGGATAGAGTAAAGCATTGGTTTACATTTAATGAACCAATGGTACATGTTGAATGTGGATATTATTTAGGATATCACTATCCATATAAAGTAGATCCAAAAGCTGCTGTACAAGTAGCTTATCATACTGCACTTGCAAGTGCTCTAGCAATAAAAAGCTATAAGGAGTTAGGACAAGATGGGAAAATAGGAATGATTATAAATCTTTCTCCTTGTTATCCAAGAAGTGAATATAAAAGTGATTTAAAAGCAGCCTATATAGCAGATTTATTCTGTAATAAAAGTTTCTTAGATCCAGCGATAAAGGGTGAATTTACTAAGGATTTAGTTGATATAATTAAGAAACATGATTTAATGCCTATAGCATCAAAGGAAGATTTGAAAATAATAAAGGAAAATACAATAAACTTTCTAGGCGTAAACTATTACCAGCCAAGAAGAGTTTGTGCAAAAGAGCATATGCCAAATCCAGATGCACCATTTATGCCAGAATATTATTATGATCATTACATTATGCCAGGAAGAAAGATAAATCCACATAGAGGGTGGGAAATATATGAAAAGGGTATATATGATATTGCTATAAATATTAGAGATAATTATGACAATATAGAATGGATGATTACTGAAAATGGAATGGGTGTGGAAGGTGAAGAAAAATTCTTAGTTAATGGTGTTATCCAAGATGATTATAGAATAAACTTCTACAAGGATCATTTGACATGGTTACACAAGGCTATAGAAGAAGGGGCAAATTGTGTCGGTTATCATGTTTGGACATTTATAGATAATTGGTCATGGCTAAATTCTTATAAAAATAGATATGGATTAGTTTCATTAAACTTAGAAACTCAAGAAAGAACTATAAAGAAAAGTGGTAGATGGTTTAAAAATTTAACTGAAAATAATGGGTTTTAAAAGGAATTTTATAATTTAGGGAGGGTTTAATATGTATGCATGCTTAGATATTGGTGGAACTTCAATTAAGGTTGCAGTAAGTGATGAAAGTGGAAATTTAACTTTAAAAGATACTCTTTATGTATCTCATAACTTAGAGGAATTTATAGAAGCAATTGTAGAGTGGATTAATAAAGTAAAAACATTACATTGTATTAAAGGTGTTGCAATAAGTGCACCAGGAGCAGTAAATACAAAGACTGGAATTATTGGAGGAGGCAGTGCAGTACCATGCATACATGGACCTAATTGGAAGGAAATATTAAAACAAAAAGTAGGTTTACCTATAAGCATAGAAAATGATGCAAATTGTGCAGCTTTAGCAGAGGTTTTTTCAGGAGACTTAAAAAATATTAAAGATATGCTATTTGTAGTATGTGGAACAGGAATTGGTGGAGCAATAGTTAAAAATGGAAAGATTCATCACGGAAAGCATCTTCACGGTGGAGAATTTGGTTATATGATAATGGAAGAAATTGATGGAGAGTATAAAAACTTTAGTGATGTTGCATCAACTATGTCCTTTGTAAGAAAAGTAAGAAAGCATTATAATGATGAGTCATGGAATGGAGAAAAAGTATTTAAAGCAGCTGAAAATGGAGATGAATTTTGCATAAAAGCTATAGATACATTTTATATGAATTTAGCTAAAGGAATATATAATCTTCAATATATTTATGATCCAGAAATAATATTATTAGGTGGAGCAATAAGCAATAGAGAAGACTTTATAAAAAGAATAAATGAAAAAATAGACTATTTATTAAGTAAAATAAGCATTGCTAAAATAAAGCCTATAGTAAATACTTGTACACATAAAAAAGATGCAAATCTTATAGGTGCATTAGCACATCACTTAAATGAATATTTTTATTAAATAGTCTACGGTTGTTTATTCACTTTTTTAATTTTCCTCTATAACATTTTCTACGTAAAAATAGTGGATATGTAAAAATAATTATCATAATAATAACATAATTTACAATTAAATATAATAATTAAAATAAGTGCCAGTAGAGAGAGTTGACTTATACAAAATCTATCTACTGGCAGTATTTATTAATTATTATTTTCTTCTAAAACTTCTATCGAAAGTTTTTTTACTATTTCAGAACTTAATCCTATAGCTTTAACAACTAGATTATAGTCTACACCTAATCGTAAAAGATTTTTTGCATCTTCTATTTTAGTCTTTTCAATACCTTGTTCGATACCTTGTTCGATACCTTTTTCGTAGCCCTCTTCCATAGCCTCTTCTATTCTAGTAGCTTCATCATGAAGTGCCATTTCACGTGAAAGGTATTCTGCTCTTGATTTTTTATCTTGACTCATAGTTGTTAAAACATGCACAGCTTTATCGATGTTAGGATTTACTTTTGCCATACTTTCTAAAACATCCTTTGAATCTGCTTTTATAAAGTTTATCCATTGGGATAAATCATCATTTTCATTATAGCCTTTTAATTTTTTCATTTCTAGAAAATGTATTTCTAACAAATCAGTTAATATGTAATTTTCTTCTTCTTCTTTTATTTTAAATATACTATGATATTTTTTTGTATCTAGTGTATCAAAGTCTAATATATTTATACATACTGTCTTTTTTAGTTTAATTATTTACATTGTTTATTGTAATTATATCATTAATTTAAATTAAAATCTAATTAGGAACTTAAGTTATAGTTTTATTATTTAAATATTAAGAATATTAAGATGAGAAGTTTTAATCTATGATTTATTTAGTTATAATTAATATATATGAAGGTAACAAAAAGGAGGATTTTATGGCAAAGGGTATTTTCAAAGTTAGTATTTCACCACAAGAAGTTGAAAACTTAATAGAAAAAAAGTTAAAGTACGAGTTTATTGACTCATCAAGATACTGTATTGGGGATAATAAATATATTTTAACTTTAATTTACGAAAAGTACTTTTTTAGAAACAACAGTAAAGCTGCAATTATAATTATAATTGATAATATGGATGGATATACGAAAGTGAAAAGTGTTGGAGCAGCTGCAGGAGCAGGTGCATTAAATATTAATTGGGGAGCAGAAAATGAACTTGTTGAGGATGTTGAAAAAATATTATCAGAATATCAGATAAGGTAACATAGCGTGTAGAGCAAAAGATATTTAAAAGTTCATATTTGCAAAGTAGATTTATTAAATTATGAAGTAATATAAAGGAATAAAGGTGACATACTTTATGAGAAAAGAGAAAATAAAAAGTATTGGAGGGATAAAATGAATTTAAATAAAAAAGTCATAAAAGAAATTAAAAGTTTTATATTTACAATAGTATTAGCATTTTCAATAGGATTATTTATAAATACTGAGGTGTTAGCAGTTGCAAAAGTTGAACAAAGCTCTATGGAGAATACATTGTTCAATGGGAATAGATTATTAATTGATAAATTAAGTTATAATTTTTTTGAAGTTAAAAGAGGAGATATAATTATATTTTTTGAAAATGAAGAAAGAAGTAATATTATTGATAATATTAAAAATACTATAAGTTCTATATTGGGAGAAAATGATAATATTAGTTTAGTAAAAAGGGTAATTGGAGTTCCTGGAGATGAGATAAATATAAAAGATGGTTTTGTTTATTTAAATGGTGAAAAAATAGATGAAACTTATGTAAAGGGCGAGACTATTAGTAGAGACATTAGTTTTCCTATTAAGGTTTCAGAAAATAAATTATTAGTTTTAGGAGATAATAGAGGGGTAAGTAAGGACAGTAGAAATTTTGGGCTTATTGATAATAAACAGGTAGAGGGAAAAGCTATATTTAGAGTATATCCATTTAATAAGATAGAAACTATTAAATAAAGCTTACAAAATGTAATTAAGGATGGTGATAATTTTGTATACAAAAAATGAAATTTTACAAATTGCTAAAAATCAATTAGCTCTTGACTATAATTGTAGTGTGTTAGATTTTGAAAAAGAAAAAAATACAGTTGTTGAAAATAAGTTTATAGATGGAAGACGAGTTTCTAATAGTGGTGGTTGTTTTTTTAAAATACTTTGTTTTGGAAATAGGGCAATTATAAACTCTGAAGATATTATTATACCTTGGTGTAAAGATAACTTATTAAATAGAGAGGCTGCATGGCTTTTTGAGTATCCAAAATTAAGAAGAATAGATGAGAAATTACAAGAATTTGGACATGAAATAGCAGATGTACATCATTATTATTTACCTAATCCAGATATATCATCTAAAATTAAGGTTTTAAATGTAAGGTGGTATGAAAAGGAAGAAATAATTAAGTTTAAAGGTGATAATAGATTTGAAGAGGCATTTGCCTTTAATGAAGCTTCTCCAGATATTTTAGCAGTTGCAGCTTTTGATAAAAATGAGATAATGGGAATAGCAGGAGCTAGTGAAGATAGTAAAACAATGTGGCAAATAGGTATTGATGTTTTGCCTAAATATAGGGGGAAAGGTATAGGGACGAGCTTGGTGACCCTTTTGAAAAATGAAATTTTAAAACGGGGCAAGGTACCTTTTTATGGTACTGTAGAGTCCCATTTTCATTCACAGAATATTGCTTTAAACTCAGGATTTTTTCCAGCTTGGGCAGAGCTTTATTCAAAAAGAAAATAAAATTATAGAGTGAATTATAGTTTTTTGGGAAAATTAATGAAGAATATATAGATAATAAAAAAAGATATTTTATAGGCGATAAGATAAAAAAATACAATTATATAGAAAATAAACTGTATTTTTAGTTTATTAATTTGGCGGGGTAACGACATGAATTTTTGGAATAGTAGCTTTTCTTGGATAATATTAATAATGGTTTCAGTACTTGATTGTATAATTCCTTTTTTTATTGCACCATTTTATAAGGGATATAGTCATAAAAAAATGGTAATGAGCATTTTAGGGAGTTCATCTTCACCAGTATATACCTTTTATAATATTTGGATGATAATATCAGGAAGCATATTAATTATAGAATCTTTTAACTTATATATAAAATATAATTTAGTTTCTATAAAATTAAGTAAAGTATTATTGGTATTAATCTTAATTTATGCAATTTTTGATTGCGTTATATCTTCTATTTTTAGCATAGATAAAAATGGTAAAATAAAGTCTAATAATACTAAAATTCATAGTTTTGCTTCAGCTATTGGATTAATAGCATTTACAATTACTCCATTTATAATTTCTATTTTATCTTTTAAAGCTGGGGAAAATATTTCAGGTGTTATTTCAATTATTAGCTTTATTATTACAGTTATTGCTTCTAGTCTTTTTGCACTTTCAAAAAGTAATAAATTTAAAGATACAATAATATCATATAAGGGATTATGGCAAAGAATATCATTTATATTTATATATATACCGTATATATATGTTGCAAGTAATAGCTTATAAATTTAGCTATTATAAAATATGATTTAGATAGTAAAAGTATATTTAAAAGATATTATGTATTTAAATTTATAAAAATATTAAGTATTATATTAATATTTTTATGAGTTCTATAAATAACTCTAAAATAAATTAGTAACAAAAATAAAATGGTGCTGTGGCTATAAGAATAAATATTACAATATATTGTGTTAGTTTTGAACTTGCAAAACACTATATTGTATATAAGTATCTTAATGCTACAACACCATTTGTGGTATTTTAATAGTTTTTAATGGGCAACTTAATTTTTTAATAATGCTTCATATACAAAATGAGCAAATAGAGAGTTTGACCAAGCAAACCAATCTCTTGTAAATTCATTTGGATCATTGCAATAAAAACCTTCATGCATAAATCCAGTATCTCCATCAGTATTTATAAGAGTATCTAATAAATCATTAATTTCTTCTTTATTATTTGTAGTAAGTCCAGCCATTGAAAGAGCTATATGCCAAATATATTTATCAGGTGTATGTGGACTTCCTATACCATTAGCAGCAATTCCTTCATAGTAGAAAGGATTATTTTTGCTTAGTATAAATTTTCTAGTATTTTGATATATTTCATCATTTATATCTCTAAAGCCAATATAAGGAATTGATAGTAAGCTAGGTACGTTAGCATCATCCATAAAATTATGATTACCTAAACCATCAACTTCATAAGAATAAATTTTTCCAAATTCTTCAGTATCTATAATACCGTATTTTTCTATTCCAAGTTCTATTTCAGCTTTTAATGTAGAAGCTTTTTCCTTAAGATGAGAATCATTATATATTTCATCTGCTATTTCTTCTATATATCCAAGAACTACAGAAGCAAACATGTTTGCAGGAACTAGATACCCATATTTACATGCATCATCACTAGGTCTAAAGCCTGACCAAGTCATTCCAGTAAAAGCAACTGGATTTCCTAAACCATTATTACAAAGAGTATCTGTTTCAGAACAATTTAATCTTTGAAATGAATAATCTGACTTTTCAAAGTGATACTGTTCAGTTTTCCATAAATCTATAATAATATTTAATACCGATTTTATATCATCATTAAAGAAAGATATATCGGAAGATTCACGCCAATATTTATACATTAATCTTACAGGATAACAAAGAGAATCTATTTCATATTTTCTTTCCCAAACCCAAGGACTATCTTTAGTTATATCATTATCCCATTTTTGACCATTTGGTTCTTTATTAAATGCGTTAGCATAAGGGTCTATAAGAATACATTTAACTTGTCTGTTTATTAATCCTTTAAACATATCTTTTAAGATATCATGATTATTAACAAATGGTAAATATTGTTCTATTTGTGATGTGGAGTCTCTAAGCCACATAGCAGGTATATCACCTGTAATTACAAATGTATCATCAGTATCTATTGCAACTGTTGTATCTATAGTATTAATAAAACAGTTATAAAAAAGAGTTCTTAGCTTTTCGTTATCAATAGAAAGTGATAAGTCTTTTCCAATTTTTTTTACTATGTCTTTTAACTCTTCTAAATTGTGATTCATAAATTTCCCTCTCTTATTTAAAAATTTTATTTTTCTAAATTATTTGTATTATCATCGGTACTATCAGTAGTTACATTAGCTTTATCATTACTTGAACCTTCTAACTCGTTAAGCAATGCCTTGTTAGAAAAACTAAGTAAAAATGCTAAAATACTAGATATAAAAAGGGCAGTTGTTCCAGGAATAATTTCAAAAACTATAAGAACAAAGCCAAGAATCAATACATTACAAACTGTAAGAATTGGTCTAGTAAAAGCTAAGATAAAAGCAGCTCTAACAATATCAAGACTTTTCATAGAAAATCTACTAATTAGTAAAAATATATATGGTGTTACACAAAGTAATACAATTAATAGTATTGAAAATATACAAGTTGTTATAATACTATATTGTGATGTTGAAAAAAATTTTATATTGGAATGAAGAACAAAAATTAAAATAAGTTCTGGAATCCATAATATAAGTGATTGTTTAAAATTTATTTTAAGGCCTCTAAAAAAGTCTTTAAATATATTTAAGCTTTTATTTCTTATTAATTTACCAGTGCAATATAAAAGAGCTGTTAAGGCTGGTGCTACTGGTATTAGGCAAAGTAAAAACAATGGTAAATATGTAATAGCATTACTAATTCCAACAAATAAAATAAATGCTACAAGTGGAAAATTTAAAATCATAAAAAATAAATTTAATAAAAAGAACCAAAAAATATAGTTAAAAATATCAAAAATATTTTCTAGATTAAAAATGTCATTCATTAAAAACACACTCCTTGAAAATGTTTACTTGAATTATGCTTAAAGTATAATTGATATATATGAAAAATTCAAAGTATTAAGGGTAAATTATAAATTATTCTAGAATTAGAACATTAAATCAATAATATAAAATATATGAAAATCTTTTCATAAAATTATTATTATGGTTTAATGAAAATAAATAAAATTTAAAATGAGGTAGTAGTATGGAAATAAAAAAATCAATGCTATATAAGAGAGTTTTTCTTTTATATACTTCAGCAATAATATTTTTATTAGTAACCTTAGATATATTTTTTATACAAAAATCTATTAGAGATGTAAGAAATAATAATTTATTCATTAATGAAAAAATTGTTTATGATGTTAATAAGGCAATAGGAGATATAACTAATAACTCTAATGATGTAGTTAATAACATGTATTCAGACTATTATGTAACTGATGATATAATAAATTTTTTAAATACAGATAGAATCTCATATTTAATGGGAAAACTTGATAAATTTTCTGAAAGTAAAAGCTATTATTATAAGGGAATAGAGAATTTTACTCAAAGATGTTTTAGATTAAATGAAAACTTAAAGGAAATATCATTTATTAGTTATGGAAGAGGAGAAATAAGTACCTTTAATAGACAAAATCAAATAAATGTAGAACCTTTAAAAACAAATAGTTTAACAAAAGAATATTCAAGAACTAATTTATATTGTGAGAAAAATACAATTAATTATATAAGAGAAATAAGAGAACCTATTAACTTAAAGCCACAGGGAGCTATAATTCTTAAATATAATTTAGAGTTTTTAAACAATATAATAAATAAATATGATGATTTATTTGAAGTAATGATACTACAAGGAAATGGATATGTTGTTTATGATTCCTTAGAGAAATATGAATATGAATATTATCCATACTTTGATAACTTAATGCTTGGAATATCAGAAGTAAGTCTTCAAAAACCCTACTATATTTCAAAGCTTTCTGATAGTTCTGGTTTAATTACAGTTGGAAAAATTAAAAAAGAAGAAGCAGGAAGGTTAGCAGCTAAATTTTATGGCTCCATAATATTTGTAGATATTCTACTTTTCATAATTGTAGAATATATTTTATTTATAAAGTTTAAAAAATTAAGTGATAGAATGGATAAAATTTTAGTTGTAATGGATGAAGTTAAAGGAGGAAATGTAGAAGTTTCAATTCCTTTAGGTAATGAAAAGGATGAAATAAGTTTAATTTCAGAAAGATTTAATGATATGTGTAAACAGTTAAATGATTATATTAAAAGAAGTTATTTAGCTGAGATAAGTCAAAAGGAATCAGAGATAAATCAGAAAAAGGCAGAGCTTATTGCACTACAAAATCAAATAAATCCTCACTTTTTATATAATACATTAGAGTCTATAAGAATGAAGGCAATATGTAATGGTGATAAAGAAGTAGGAAAAATGCTTTATGTTTTGGCATTTTTATTTAGAAGTCAGTTAAAGGAAAAAAACATTATTTCTATAAAAAATGAACTTGAATACTGTAAAAAATACTTAGAAATATTTAAGTTTAGATATGATGAAAAGTTTGAGTTTGAAGTTATATGCCCAGATGAGTTATTAAATAAACAAATAATAAAGTTTACATTACAACCTCTTATTGAAAATTATTTTGTTCATGGAATTGGACTTGAAAATAAAGACAATAAGTTAATTATAGTTATAGAAAAAATAGATGAAGATATAATAATAGGTATTAAGGATAATGGAAGAGGCATAGATAAAGATAAAATAAATGAAATAAATAAAAGGCTTAAGTCAAGAGATGGTAGTGGAAAATCTATAGGTATATTAAATGCACATGAAAGAATAGTTATAACATATGGAGAGAATTACGGCATTAAAATAGAAGAAGAGGTAGTTAACGGAACTATAATTAAAGTTAAGCTGCCGTGTAAAGAGGTGGAATAAATGAAAAAGGTTATGTTAGTTGATGATGAAAAATTAATATTACAAGGATTATCAAATATTATTGAATGGGAAGAGTTAGGGTTTAATATAGTTCATATGGCAGAAGATGGAGTTGAAGCTTTAGAATTATTTAAAAAAGAACCTGTAGATGTTATAGTAACTGATATAAATATGCCAAGACTAACAGGCTTAGAGCTTTTAAAATCAATAAAAGATGAAAATAAGGATGTAAAGTTTATTATTTTAAGTGGATATGATGAATTTTCATATGCTAAAAAGGCTATAAAACTAGGGGTAGAAAATTATATTTTAAAGCCAATTAATGAAGAGGAACTAGAAGAAGCATTAATAAAAGTTAGAAATGATATAGATGAAGAGAGAAAAAATGAGAGTAAATTATTAGATAGAAATAGAAGTTTAATTAGCTTTTTAGAAGCTAAAACAATAGATTATGAGAATAAATATATACAAAGTATAACTAAGTCCAATTCAGAAGATATGTACTATACAGTAAGTGTCATAGTTCCAAGTAATAAAGAAATTAAAATAGATAAAAATATAAATAAAATATTAAATATAGATTTAAATATAAAATATGAATGTGTTTATAAACTTGATGGAAGCTTAGTAGTTATAAATGCATTTAAAAATACTTACTCAAGAGATGAAGTGCTAAGTTATTTTAAAAAAGTAAAGGAATTATTAGCAAAGGAACATGAAAAGGAAATATTTATTGGCATTGGAGATTCAGTAAAAAGTATAGATGAATTAAACCTAAGCTATAAATCAGCAGTTAAATTAAAAAAATATATTTTAACAGATGGGTATAATGTATGTTTATGTAGTGAAAAAATTAGCTCAATAAAAGAAAATAATAGAAACTTCGCTAAAGAAATAGAAAATATAAATAGTTTAATTATAGAAAAAAATAAAGAAGAAATAAAAAAATATATAAGCGAAATATTTGATGACTATGATTTAACACCTAAAAATATATATGATTTATCAATAAAAATAATAATTCTTATTAATAAAATATCAGAAGAGTTTAAAATTGATAAAAAATATAGCAATTATGGTTTAAGCGATACAATAGTAGAGCTTTGTAATGAAAGTAAAAGAGATAATGTAAAATCATTTATAATAAGTGAATTAGAAGAACTAATAAGCCTTATGAATGCAGGAGTAATAAAATATAGCCCTGTAGTATCTCAAATAATTAATTGTATAAATGAAAGATACTATGAAGAGCTTAGTCTTAAAACACTTGCTCAGCAATATAATATTAATAGTTCATATTTAGGACAAATCTTTACAAAAGAAGTTGGATATTCATTTTCAGATTATTTAAATAGAGTAAAAAATAAAAAGGCAAAGGATTTAATTCTAAATACGAATAAAAGAATAAATGATATTGCTAAAGAAGTTGGATATATAGATACAAGTTATTTTTACAGAAAGTTTAAAAAATACTATGGTGTATGTCCATCAACTCTTAGAGAAATGAAAAATTATTAGGATGCAAGAAGCATCCTTTTTTAATGTATAGGAAATTATATTTACAGACTAATTGTGGAGAAATACAACATTTTAAGAAATATAAGGTATTTAGCCTAAAGAAATAAATATACTGAATAGTCATAATAAAAAATAAATTGTACAAAATAACTATAAATATATAAATTTTTCAGTATTTATATATTTAGTCCACTTACAAGAAAAATTATCGTATGCTAATATTTCTTATGAAAAGGTTTAAATTAAAATTCTGAGGAGGGTAAATATGAATTTAACAACGAAGAAGAAATTAGCAGTTACCTCAGCTTTATTATGTACTATGAGTATGGGATTAATTTCATGTACAGGAAATGGAGCTACTACAAAGGCTAACTACAGGGTTACAGAAGAGGGAGTAAACGTAGACATGCTAAATGCTCCTATATCATCATTTTGGTTTCCAGAAGATCTTTTAGAATGGAACCCAAATGAAGATAAAGATTTTAACTACAATAAAAGTGTTATTCCACTAGCAAAGAGAGTAGATAAAGAAAATTTATCACCTGTTAATGAAACACAAAATAAAGATACTAATGTTGTAGCAATTTCAATTATGAATGCTAGTACTAGTGGAAATCCATCACAAGGATCAAATAAATTTGCAGCAAACACATTTTCATATTGGCAATACATAGATAAGCTTGTTTATTGGGGCGGATCATCAGGGGAAGGTATTATAGTTCCACCAAGTCCAGATGTTACAGATTCTGCTCATAAAAATGGAGTTAAGGTATTAGGTACAGTATTCTTCCCAATGACAGAACATGGTGGAAAAATAGAATGGCTTAATAAATTCTTAGAAAAAGATAGTAATGGAAACTTCCCTATGGTTGATAAGCTAATAGAAGTATGTAAAACTTATAATTTTGATGGTTGGTTTATAAATCAAGAAACAGAACCAACAGAAAAGGCTCCTGTAACAAAGGAACACGCTGCACTTATGCAAGAATTTATAAAAGAGTTTAAGAAAAAATCTGAAAATACATTAGAAATAATGTGGTATGACTCAATGACAAAAGATGGAGCAATGGATTGGCAAAATGCTCTTACAGATAAAAATGATTACTTCTTAATTGATGGAGATAAAGAAAGCGTTGCTGATAGCATGTTCTTAAACTTCTGGTGGACTTATAAAAAGTATGCAGAACAAGAATTACTTAAAAAATCTAAGCAAAAAGCAGAAGAAGTAGGAGTAAACCCATATGACCTTTATGCTGGTATAGATGTTCAAGCAAACGGAACTGGAACTAAGGTTAACTGGGGATTATTTGAAGATTCTGAAGGTAAACCATATACTTCATTAGGTCTTTACTGCCCAAGCTGGACTTTCTTCTCTTCTCAAACAATAGAAGAATATGAAGATAAAGAAAGTAGATTATGGGTTAATGAGTTTGGAGATCCTACTATGGAAACTCAAGCAAAAGATAAGGAATGGAGAGGAGTTTCAAAATATGCTATTGAAAAAACAGTAGTAAACTCACTACCATTTACAACTAACTTTAATATTGGTAATGGATATAATTTCTTTATAAATGGAGAAGTAGTATCTAAATTAGATTGGAATAATAGAAGTCTTGCAGATGTAATGCCAACTTATAGATGGATAATAGAAAATGAAGGAAATAATAAGTTAAAAGCTAGAATGGACTTCTCAAATGCTTTCTATGGAGGAAACTCTATTAAGTTCTCAGGAAACTTAGAAGCTAATAAATCATCAGTTATAAAGCTTTTCAGTGCTGATATGCAACTAGAAAAGGGAACAAAGTTTACAACAACAGCTAAAGCAGAATCACCTATAAACCTTGATTTAGTTTTAGAATTCCAAGATGGAGAAACTGAAACAATAAAAGCAAGTGAAGTTATTGGAAAAGAATGGACAACAGTAAGCTATGATTTGAAAAATGCTTATGGTAAGTCAATAAAGACAATATCTTATAAAGTTACAAGTGATGAAAGCAAACAAAACATGGCAATTAACCTAGGTAACATAACAATAAATAATGGTAAAAATGAATCAGCTGTAAATGTGAAAAATCTTAAAGTTGAAGATACTATCTTTGTAGAAGATGATATGTTCACTGGTGTAAGACTTAGCTGGGATGGAAAAGATAACGAAAAAGTAAGACAATATGAAGTTTATAGAGTGAATGAAGATAAAACTAAATCATTCTTAGGAGCTACACCAAATAATAGCTTCTATGTAAGTTCTCTTAAGAGAGAAGATAATTCAAATAAAACAACTTTTGAAGTAGTTGCAGTAAATGAAAGTAACGTTAGAGGAAAATCAGCTACAGCAAAAATTGAATGGCCAGATAATAGTAAACCAAAAGCAAACTTTAAAGTATCAAAAACATTAGTTGCACCTGGTGAAGAAATAACTTTTGAAAGTACTAGCAACTTAGTAACAGAAAATGTTGAATGGAAATTTGAAGGTGCAGACACAGAAACTAGCACAGAAAAAAATCCAGTTGTTAAATACTCAAAAGAAGGTGTTTATTCAGTAACTTTAACAGCTAAAAATAAAAAAGGTAAAGACGTTAAGGTTTCTGAAGAACTTATAACTGTAACTGATAAAGCTAAGAGTGGACTTAAAAATCTTGCATTAAATAAAAAAGCAGAAGCTTCAAGCTTTGTTAATAATAATGAAGCACCACAATTCTCTGTAGATGATAAATTAGATACTAAGTGGTGTGCTGTAGGATCAGATATTCATAATATAACTATAGATCTTGGAGAAGTAAAAACTATTAGTGAACTTCATATAGCTCATGCAGAAGCTGGTGGAGAAAATCCTAATATGAATACTTCAGAATATAAACTAGAAGTAAGTACAGACGGAGTAGAATTTACACCAGTTGTTGAAGTTATAAAGAACTCAGCTGGAAAGACTGTAGATGCATTTAAAGCAACTGAAGCTAGATATGTAAAGCTAAGTGTATTAAAAGCAACTCAAGGTTCAGATTCCGCAGCAAGAATATATGAAATAGGAATTTATGGATTAGAATAATAAAAATATACTAATGTAATAATTTAGTATAACTGAAAGGAGTAGTTATATTTTGTAGATCTAATATCTTATAAAAGATATTTGTATTTACTAAAATTATAGCTACTCTTTTAAAAATTTTTTAACAAAATATAAAATGAAATAATATATAAAATTTATACATTAAATCTAAAGTTATTCAACTATAAATTGTACATATATATATGATATATTTTAGACATGTAGAGAAACGTTTACAAAAGGAAGGAGAGTATAAGATGGAAAAAAAGTCACGATTCAAAAGATTTAGAGAAAATAAAGAGCTTATGCTTTTAACCATTCCAGGTGCAGTATGGTTTTTAATATTTGCTTACCTGCCAATGTTTGGAGTTATAATAGCCTTTAAGGATTGGAGGATACATGGGGGGTTCTTAGAGAGCTTAATTAAAAGTGAATGGGTAGGTTTTGATAACTTTGCGTTCTTATTCCAAAGTAGCGATGCCTGGTTAATAACTAGAAATACAGTTCTTTATAACTTAGTATTTATTGTTCTTGGAATAGTGCTACCAGTAACATTAGCAATACTACTAAAGGAACTTTTAAATAAGAGGTTATCTAAATTTTATCAAAGTGCAATGTTTTTACCATACTTCCTATCTTGGGTTGTAGTTAGTTATTGTTTATTTGCATTTTTAAGTCCATCAAAAGGATTGTTAAATGGAATACTAACATCATTTGGAATGGATAGTGTGTCATGGTACACAGAACCTAAATATTGGCCATTTATAATAATCTTTATGAGTCAATGGAAGGGTATAGGATATGGAACAGTTGTTTATCTAGCATCAATATGTGGTATAGATAAGAGCTACTATGAAGCAGCTATGATTGATGGAGCAAATAAATGGCAACAAGTAAAATATATAACAATTCCATTATTAAAACCAATTTTAATAATAATGTTTATAACAGCTATTGGAGGAATGTTTAGAGCAGACTTTGGATTATTCTATCAACTACCTAAAAACTCAGGTGCTTTATATCCAGTAACAAACGTTATAGATACTTATGTATATAGAGGTCTTATGAATTTAGGTAATATAGGAATGAGTTCAGCTGCTGGATTATATCAATCATTTGTAGGATTAGTATTAATACTAGTTACAAATGGAATAGTTAGAAAAGTAGATAAAGAAAATGCATTCTTCTAAAATGAAAGGTGGTGCAAAGGATGTTAAATATAGAAAATAGAAAAATGAAATTTAATACTAAAAGAAACAAAAAAGAAAAAGAAGTAGAAGAGGTTGATAGATTTAATTCTATATCTAAAAAAACAAACTTTGGGTTAAATATATTATTTGGAGCATTAGCAGCTATGTGTATAATCCCATTTATATTTGTTCTAATAATATCATTAACAAGTGAGCAAGCTCTTCAAGCTAATGGATATAGATTTATTCCAGATGAATGGAGTTTAGCAGCGTATAAGCATATATTCTCATCAGGAAGCCAAATTCTTAGAGCTTATGGAATAACAATAACAGTAACAATAACAGGAACATTACTAGGACTTACAATAATGTCTATGTATGCATATGCCTTATCAAGAAAAAGCTTTGCTTATAGAAAGTTTTTTACAAAGCTAATATTTATACCAATGTTATTTTCAGGTGGTATGGTTGCATCATATTTAGTAGTAACAAAGTTCTTAGGACTAAAAAACAACATTTTGGCATTAATACTTCCATTATGTGTTAGTTCCTTTAGCATAATAATATTAAGGACATTCTTTAAAACAACAGTACCTGATGCTGTAATAGAATCAGCAAAAATAGATGGTGCATCAGAATGGACTTTATTCCTAAAAATAGTTTTACCTATATCAGTTCCAGGTCTTGCAACAATAGGACTATTCTTAACACTTGGATATTGGAATGACTGGTTTAATGCCATGTTATATATAGATAAAAACAATTTAATTCCACTACAATACCTACTAATAAGATTAGAAACATCTATGGAGTTCCTTGCAAATAATGCAACTATGATGGGAGCAAATGCCATAGAAGCAGCAGCAAATATGCCAAAAGATACAGCTAAAATGGCTATAGTTGTAATAACAACACTTCCTATAATATTTGCTTATCCATTCTTCCAAAGATACTTTGTAAATGGATTAACTATAGGAGCTGTTAAAGAATAAAGATCTAGTCATTTGATTATAATACAAAAGTAAAAATGTATATTAAAAAATAAAAGAGGTGCAAATATGTATTATTTATTAGAAAGAATAGACAAAACTTGTGGTGAAATTTCAAAAAATATATATAGAGATAAGATAGATCTTGAAAATTATTTATATATAGATGGAAATTATCATAATATAGATTTAATTCAAGATGTCAATATAGAAGACTTTAGAGAATTTAAAACAGGAGATTTATGGGGAGGAAAAGACTGTCATGGATGGTTTAAATGCCAAGTAGAAGTTCCAGAAAGCTTTGCAGGACAAACAATTGCTTTAAATTTCCATACTTTTGAAGAAGGCTGGGATGCAACAAATCCTCAATTTATACTTTATGTAAATGGAGAAGAAATCCAAGGTGTAGATATAAATCATAGAGAAATAATACTTACACATGATGCAGTTCCAGGAACAAAGTATGAAATAGATCTTCATGCTTATGCAGGAATGCTTGCAGATAAAAAAGCTACATTACATGGTAAATTAGTAGTTATAGATATGGCTTCAAGAGAATTATACTTTAACTTAAAGGTTCCAGTAGACGTTTGTAAGGAATTAGATAAAGAAGATAAAAACAGAATAGATATGATTACTGTTTTAAATGATGCAATAAACTTAGTAGACTTAAGAAGACCAAAGTCAAAGGAATATGATGAAAGTGTAAAATTAGCAAATGAGTTCTTAAATGATAAATTCTATGGTGAACTTTGTGGACATGAAGATGTAATAGCAACATGTGTTGGACACACTCATATTGACGTAGCTTGGTTATGGACTGTAGCTCAAACTAGAGAAAAGGTTGCAAGAAGTTTCTCAACAGTATTAAAACTAATGGAAGAATATCCAGAATATATATTTATGTCATCACAACCTCAACTTTATAAGTTCCTAAAGGAGGATCATCCAGGAATATACGCTAAAGTTAAGGAAAAAATCAAAGAAGGTGTTTGGGAAGCAGAAGGTGCAATGTGGCTTGAAGCAGACTGTAACGTTACTTCAGGTGAATCACTAGTAAGACAAATAGTACATGGTAAGAGATTCTTTAAAGAAGAATTTAATGTAGATAATGAAATACTTTGGTTACCAGATGTTTTTGGTTACTCAGCAGCAATACCTCAAATATTAAAGAAGTCAGATGTTAATTACTTTATGACAACAAAAATTGCTTGGAACCAATTTAATAAGATTCCAAATGATACATTTATGTGGCAAGGTATTGATGGAACAGAAGTATTAACTCACTTTATAACTACAACTGGTCCAGGACAAGATAGAGCATCACACTTTACAACTTATAATGGACATATTCAACCAGATGCAGTTATGGGAGCTTGGAGAAGATACCAAAACAAGAATTTAAACAACGACGTTTTAATTTCATTCGGATGGGGAGATGGTGGTGGTGGTGCCACTTTAGAAATGTTAGAACATGGTAGAAGACTTGCAAAAGGAATACCAGGAGCTCCAAGAGTTAGAATGGGTACATCACTTGATTACTTTAAGAGATTAGAAGAAAAAGTTGGTGGAGCTAAGAAGTTACCTAAGTGGGTTGGAGAATTATATCTTGAATACCATAGAGGAACATATACTTCAATGGCAAGAAATAAGAGAGATAATAGAGTTTGCGAAAATTTATATACTTCAGCAGAAAAAGTAAATTCTTTATCAATGCTATATGGATATGAATATCCACAAAAGAATATAAATGCTTCATGGGAAACAGTTTTATTAAATCAATTCCATGATATAATACCAGGTTCATCAATAAAGGAAGTTTATGATGTAACAGCTGTAGAATACAAAGAGTTAATAGAAAATGGTAATAAACTAGTTAACAATGCAGTAGAAAATATAGCAAGTAAAATAAACTTAAAAGATAGAAGTGTTATTGTAACAAATACTTTAGGCTTTGAAAGAGATGATATTGCTACATTTGAAATACCAGAAGGTATAACAAATCCTGCTGTAATAGATGAAAATAATGAAGAAATAGTTTGTCAAAAGATTGAAGGAAATAAGGCTATATTCTTTGCTAAGGGAATTCCAGCTAATGGACACAAAGCATTTAAAATAGTTGAAGCTACTAAGATTTCAAATGAAAATGTAAAATTAACTGATAAAGAAGCAGAAAATAAATTCTTTAAAGTTAAATTTGACGATAAGGGACAAATAATCTCCTTTATAGAAAAAGAAACTGAAAGAGAAATATTAAAAGATGGCGAAATAGCAAATGAAATTCAAGCCTTTGAAGATAAGCCAATGTGCTTTGATAACTGGGATATAGATATATATTACAAAGAAAAGATGTGGAAAATTGATGATGTAAGAAGCATTGAAGTAATAGAAAAAGGACCAGTGAGAAGTACATTAAAAATAGAAAGAAAGTTCTTAGAATCAACTATAATTCAAAAGATATATGTATATAACGATATAGCAAGAATAGACTTTGATTCATATGCAGATTGGAAGGAAAGAGATGTTTTACTAAAAGCAGCATTCCCAATAGAAATAAATGCAAGTGAAGCAACTTACGAAATCCAATACGGAAATGTTACAAGACCTACACATAACAATACATCATGGGATGTTGCTAAATTTGAAGTGTGTGGACATAAGTGGGCAGATCTTTCAGAAGGAGATTTTGGAGTATCATTATTAAATAACTGCAAATATGGATATGATATAAAAGATGGAAATATGAGACTTACACTTCTTAAGTCAAGTTGTGATCCAAATCCAGATGCAGATAAAGAAGAACACTTCTTCACATACTCATTATATCCTCATGCAGGAAACTGGAAGGAAGCTAAAACAGCTAATAAAGCATATGAATTAAATGTGCCTTTATATACTACTGTTGAAGAAGCTCATGCTGGAGAACTAGAAGATAATATGAGCTTAGTAAAAGTAAATAAAGATAATATTATTATAGAAGTTATTAAAAAGGCTGAAGATACAGACCACTTAATAGTGAGAATGTATGAATTCCATAATAAGAGAGCAAAGGCTACTTTAGAATTCTTTAAAGAAATTGAAGAAATATGTGAATGTAACTTAATGGAAAGAGACTTAGAAGTTATAAAAGCAAATGGAAATAAAATTGATTTTACAATTAAACCATATGAAATTAAGACATTTAAGTTTAAATTAAAATAAATCCAAAAAAAAACTGGCTTTTAGGCCAGTTTTTTTATTCGTAAATTATATTTACAGACTGATTGTGGATAAGTACAACATATTAAAAAATATAAGTAATTTATTCTAAAGAATAAAAATAAATTTAAATAATTTCTTTATATAAAGTTTTACATAATACTCCGTATGATATAAGAATTGGACTGAATACTGCAGAAAATGTTAAGCATACTAGTAAATTAAACCTATCATCTACTTGATCAAATCTACCAGATATAATTAGTAAATATATAGCTGCAATAATAAATAAAACTCCAAGTGCTAATAATATTGAAAGAATTATTTTCTTTGTTTTAGTATTTTCCATTGTTAAAACATAAAGAGTTACCACTGGAATAAACAATAATATAAAACCAGCAGACAATCTTTCATTTCTATTAAGTCCAAGTGGATAAGAATATAAAGCACATAATATAATAGTTACGGTTAGAATATATTTATTTTTTTTTGATATTTCCAATTTAATTCTCCTTACATAAAGATATTTATGATTAATATATTTACATAAAATTAATAAATTATCAAGGAAAATATATTAAGAATATAAGAAGTAGAAAATAACCTTATTAGCTAATAAGACTCAAGAAAGAGTTAAGAATTGGTTAAAATTGAGTAGCTGATATATTGACATTTATACCAAAATATGTATAATATATAAAGGAATTGTGAAGTTATATTATAGTGTTATAAAAAAGAATAAAATAATAATAATATAAATTAGAAGTGTTAAGAGTAAAATTAATATAAATTAACATAATAAAAATCTTCTAAACTAGATATGATAAGATTATTACATATAGAATAAGTACAATAAAAATAAAAAAAGTCCACTATAAAGTATTTGGAATGAATGTTATAATTTGGAATGTAAAGGTTTAAAAAACGGTATAGGAGGATTTATTATGGTAAAGGGTAAAAAGTTAATAGCTTTGGCAGCTTCTGGGATACTTTCAGCATCTCTAATTTTAACAGGCTGCGGAAATTCTAATGCATCATCTGGGGGGAAGGGCGATAAACCCGTAAAATTAACATGGTATACAATTGGACAAGAACCAAAAGACCTTAGTATAGTTCAGGAGGAAATAAATAAATATCTAGAGGAAAAAATAAATGCCAATATAGATATGAAGTTTGCAGATTTTGGTGACTATGATAAAAAGTTATCTGTAGTTATAAATTCAGCAGAAGATTATGATTTAGCATTTACTTGCTCTTGGGCAGGAAACTATGTTGGAAATTCTAGAAAAGGTGCTTTTCTTGAACTAGATCCATATTTAGATACAATAGGAAAGGATATGAAAGACGCCATAGATGAAAGATTTTGGGATGGAGCAAAAGTTCAGGGGAAAACTTATGCTGTACCAAACCAAAAAGAACTTGGTGTACAACCTATGTGGGTATTTACTAAAGAATATGTAGATAAATATAACATACCATATCAAGACATTAAGTCACTAGAGGATTTAGAACCATGGCTTAAGCTTATAAAGGAAAAGGAACCAGATATAGTTCCATATTATATAGATAAAACATTAGCACCACCACAATATTTTGATTTCTTATCAGATCCATTTGGAGTTGAATATGGTGATAAGAGCTTAACAGTAAAAAGTATATTTAATACAGATAAATTCAAGAGCACATTAAAGACATTAAAGAAATATTATGATTTAGGATATATAAATGCTGATTCTGCAATTTCTCCATATGATAAGACTATTAAGAGATTTGTAACTAAAGCAGATGGACAACCATATGCAGCAGGCCTTTGGGCAAAAGATGTAGGATATGAGTTAGTTGCTACACCAATAATGGATACACATATAACTAGTGCATCAACAACTGGATCAATGATAGCAGTTTCAAAGAATTCAAAAAATCCAGAAAAAGCGGTTGAATTCTTAAATCTTTTAAATACTGATGAACATTTAAGAAACCTAGTTAATTATGGTGTTGAAGGAACTCACTATGAAAAAGTTGGTGACAAGCAAGTTAAGTTATTACCAAGAAGTGTTGATTATAGTGTTGCATATTTCTCAGTTGGAAACTTATTTAAGACTTATACTTTAGATACAGAACCAGAAACAAAATGGGCAGAGTTTGAAGAATTTAATAAGAACTCAAAGGAATCTGAAGCTTTAGGCTTTAAATTTGATCCAACTCCAGTAACTAATGAAATGGCTGGAATAAGTAATGCCTATGAAGAATTTAGAGCATTAATATTTAGTGGATCAGTTGATATTGATGAATATATAGGTAAATTAAATACTAAGTTAAAAGAACAAGGTATGGACAAAGTTATGGCAGAAATGCAAAAACAATTAGATGAATGGAAAAAAGAAAATAAATAATATATAAGTTGATTTGTTAAATAAAATATCAAGGATTTGTAAACTTTAATCTATTAGGTAGAAAAAGCTTAAAGCAATAGTGTATTATCTACTAAATAGAATTCAGTTAAAATATCCTTGATATTTTATTTTTCTTAAATATATGAAAAATAGAGGTGATTTAAATTTTATCTATAGTAAATATTTATAATTTTATAAGAAAAACTGTATATCCTAGTGGAGAATTTGTTTTAGATGATTATGAAACTGTAGTAAGACAAATAGAGATTTTAAAGCAATACGGGCTACCTTCAACCTTTGCTTTAAAGTATGATGCTTTAATGGATGAAAGGTATAGCAATTTAATTAAAAATAGTATAGATGAATATGATGAAGTTGGAGTATGGTGGGAAATTGATAAGAACCTAGCAGAAAAAGCAGGGGTGAAATGGAGGGGAGAAACTCCTGTAGATGATCATGTAAATATAGGATATTCTTTAGGATATTCAAAAGAAGATAGAGTAAAAATGGTAGATATATATATGACAGATTTTAAAGATGTATTTGGATATTACCCAAAATCTGTAGGTTCATGGGTAATTGATATAACTACTTTAAATTATTTTAAGGAAAAGTATGATGTAGTTGCGGCTGCCATATGTAGAGATCAAATTGGGACAGATGGATTTACCTTATGGGGAGGATACTTTAATCAAGGATATTATCCAAGTAAAGTAAATGAATATATGCCAGCACAAAATAAAGAAAATCAAATAGACTTACCTATTTTTAGGCTTTTAGGACCAGATCCAATATATTCTTTTGAAGATGCTTTAAGAAAAGGAATTAATGATGTTTATACTTTAGAGCCAGCAGGTAGAATTGGTTCAAATAAAATGTGGATAGAGTGGTTTTTTGATAGATTAACAAAGGAAAATAACCTAGGATTTTCTTATGCTCAAGTTGGCCAAGAAAATACATTTTTATGGAATACAATGGCTAAAGGATACGAAATTCAAATACCTTATGTAGCTAAGCTTGCAAAGGAAGGAAAAATTAGAGTGGAAACTTTAGAGGAGTCTGGAAACTGGTTTAAAAAAAGATATAAGTTAACGCCAGCAACTACAGTTTCAGCTTTAGAAGATTGGAACAAAGAGGAGAATCTAAAGACAATTTGGTACAATAGCCGTTTTTATAGAGTTAGCTTCCTTATAGAGAATAATAGACTATCTATAAGAGATTTACATTTATTTAATGAAAATTATAAATCAAGATATTTAAATAATGTACTAAATGATAATGAAAGTATTTTTGATACTTTACCTATTTTAAATGATCATTATTGGAGCAATGAAAATTCAAGAGCATCAATAGATTTAGTCTTAATAGATAAAGAAGGAAATATTGAGGATATAAAAGGTGAAGACATAAAAAATGAAAATATAAAATGTGAAGATAGAAAAGGTGAAGATATAAAATGTGAAGATATAAAAAATGAATATATAAAAGATAAAGATAGAAATATAAAAGATAGGTATGTAAAAGATGAAGATATAGAAGTTTTATTAGAAGATGATTCAATTTATAAGATTAAATTAAAATGCAGCGGTAAGGAGATTTATATTACTTGTAATGAAGACAATATAAGCTTTGAGTTAAAAGAAGAAGTTAAAAGTAATAAAATCTTAGGCTTATATATTAAGACTTTACCAGTTTTAAAAGAGTTTAACAATAAAGTTTTAACTTGTTGTCACAATAACTTTAAATATAATTTAGAAGCTATAGAGGGTAAGTTTAAATTAGAAAAGAATTCTAGCATTTTAGTATTATCAAATAATAATAAAATAAATATTTCATTTAATAATAACTGCACTATAAATAAAAATGATTTTTTTAATAATGAATATATAAAAAATAAAGAAGAAATAGATTCATATATTCCTAAATATAAAAGAATTAATAGTAAATCTAAAGTAAAGCCAAGGGCATTTTCACCTATAATTACTCCAAAGGTTATGTTAAAAGAAGCACCTTATAAAGGAACCTTTACAATAGAGAATCCTAATGAAAATGGAAATATATATTATACCCTTGATGGAAGTGAACCAAGTGAAAATTCACATATTTATAATAAGCCTATAAATGTAGAAGGAGAAATAACAATTAAGGCAATAGCTTGTAGTGATAAATTAAATGCAAGCAATATATCAGAAGGAAAGCTTTATACAACACTGCCTATAAAAGATATTAAGGGCTTTACAAGACCTACAGATAACAAAAAATATAATAAAAATGGAGTTTATGATCTTATTGATGGAAGAAAAGGAACATTAGATTATAAAGAAGGTGGATGGCTTGGGTACACTGATGATATGGATGTTGTAGTTGATTTAGGAGAAGTTTTAAATATAAATAAGATAACAGTAGGATTTCTTCAAGATACAAGGGCATGGATATACTACCCAAGATATGTAGAGTTTTTTACATCAGTTGATGGTGAAAATTTTAAGAAAATAGATAAGATAAATTATAAAAATAGAGTTCCTAGACAAGAAGTAGGAATAGAGAATATATCTATAAAAAATAATAGTAAAGTAAGGTATATAAGGATTTTTGCAAAGAGTGAAGAAGTTTGTCCTAAATGGAGCATAATGAAAGGTGAAGGACCAGCTTTTATGTTTGTAGATGCAATAACTTGTTTATAAAAGAAAGGAGTACTAAGAATGTATTTAATACCAAATCCAAGAAAAACTTTAAAAAATGAAGGAAAATTTATAATTAAAAGAAATACAGAAATTGTTTTAAATTATAACTGTGATTTTAATAATCTTGAGTCAGCAATTATGCTAAAAGATGAAATAAAAAATATACTAGGATTTAACTTAAAAATAAATAAAGAATTTATAAATAATAACTCTAAAAATATAATAAATCTAATAAAATTGGACACCATAAATAGCGAGGAAGCTTATAGATTAATTATAGAAAGTAAAGGTGTTAGTATAATCGGTTATGGAGATTCTGGATTATTTTACGGAATACAAACCTTTATGCAAATATTAAGGCAAGAAGGAGCCATATTAGCAAACCTTGCTATTGAAGATGAGCCCTATTTTAAAAATAGAGGGTTTTATCATGATGTAACAAGGGGGAAGGTACCAACACTAGAAACTTTAAAATGGCTAGTTGATAAAGCGGCTTTCTACAAAATAAATCAAATACAGCTGTATATAGAACATACCTTTGCTTTTAAAGGCATGAGTGAAGTATGGATGGACAAAGATCCACTAACATCAGAAGAAATATTAATATTAGATAGTTACTGTAAAAAGCGCCATATTGAACTAATACCATCTATAGCAACCTTTGGACATTTATATGAAGTACTTCGTACAAAATCTTATAAGAATTTATGCGAATTAGAAAATATGGAAAATGAAGAATACTCTTTTGTTGATAGAATGGCACATCATACTTTAGATGTGAGTAATGAAGAAAGTTTAGAACTTATAAAAAATATGATACATGAATTTATTCCTCTTTTTAGCAGTGATAAGTTTAATATTTGTGGTGATGAAACCTTTGATTTAGGAAAAGGTAGAAGCAAAAAACTTAGTGAGAAGTTAGGAGAGGGAAGGCTTTATACAAGCTTTTTAAATAAGATTATCAACATTGTAAAAGGGTATAATAAAAAAGTTATGTTTTGGGGCGATGTTATATTAAACCATAAAGATTTAATAGATGAAATACCAAAAGATGTTATATGTTTAAATTGGAATTATGCTTCAAATGCTACAGAAGATGGAACAAAGATGATACAGGAGGCTGGAAGGGAACAGTATGTATGTCCAGGAGTAGCTGGTTGGAGCCATCTTATGAATTTAATGGATGCAGGATTTAATAATATAACTAATATGATAAGTTATGGTGTAAAATATGGGGCAACGGGAGTTTTAAATACAGATTGGGGTGACTATGGTCATATAAATCTATTAAAAAGCTCAATACCACTAATGGCATATGGGGCTTCTTTATCATGGAATCCAGATATAGAAAAAAATAATGAAGAAATATATAAGGCTTTATCAATTATTGAATATGGAGATAAATCTTTAAAATTAGTTTCCTTATTAAGAGATTTATCAAATACTCAAGTAGTTAGCTGGTCAGATTTAGTAAGATGGAAGGAATTATATAATAAAAATAATGATATTAGAGAACAAATTAAAAATTTAAATCCTAAGAATATTAATGAAGCATATAATAAAGCTTACGAAATAGAACTAGAATTAACTAATCTTTTAGATAAGGTCTATGATAAAGAAACAATTCAAGAATTTGTTGTCTGTGCAAGAGGAATAATGCTTATTAATAATTTTTTCTTACTAATTCTAAAAAATGAGTTTAAAGTTAAAGATATTGAGGCTAAAAGTGAAAATAAAACATTAGCACAAGAGTTTGAAGAGTGGTTTTATGATTATTCATATATATGGAGAAAAGAGAATAAGGAAAGTGAATTAAAGAGAATAGAAGAAATAATAAAATATACTACTAAAAAATTAAGGGATTTTTGAAGAAAAAACTAAACTTTTAGAAGAATTAGAAGGTATATAGATTTAGTCAAGTAAATATGAAATAAATTCACTATAAATACAAATCTATATAGCTTATAATCATCTTGTAAACGTTATTAAATGTTTGCAAGATGATTTATTTACTAAGAGAGGAAGGATTTAAGATGAAAAAGGTTAAAAAACTAATTGCATTAGCAACTTGTGCAATATTAACTACAGGTGCTTTATTAACTGGATGTGGAAGTTCAAGTTCAGGAACAGGCAAAAAAGATGGTGAGCCAGTAAAATTAACTTGGTACACAATAGGACAAGAACCTAAGGATTTACAATTAGTAGTTGATGAAGCTAATAAATATTTAACAGAAAAAATAAATACTACTATAGATATGAAATTTATTGACTATGGTGATTATACTCAAAAGCTATCAGTAATTATAAACTCAGGGGAAGCTTTTGATTTAGCATTTACTTGTTCATGGGCAGGAGATTATCTAGGAAATGCTAGAAAAGGTGCATTCTTAGAATTAAATGATTATTTAGATACTACAGGAAAAGATATGAAAGCTATAATAGACCAAAGATTCTGGGATGGTGCTACTATAGATGGAAAGATATATGCTGTTCCAAACCAAAAAGAAATATCAACAGCACCTATGTGGGCATTTACTAAAGAATATGTTGATAAATACAACATACCATACCAAGATCTTCACACTTTAGAAGATTTAGAACCATGGCTTAAAGTTATAAAGGAAAATGAACCAGATGTAGTACCTCTTTATATTACAAAAGGTTTCTCAGCTCCAGCATACTTTGATCAATTAGTTGATCCAATTGGTGTTGAATTTGGTGATGATAGCTTAAAGATTAAGAATATGTTTGAAACAGATAAAATGAAGAGCCAATTAGAAACTTTAAGAAAATACTATCAAGCAGGTTATATAAATGCAGATTCAGCTACAGCTCAAGATGATAAAGCTGTTAAGAGATTTGTTACTAAGGGTGATGGTCAACCTTATGCAGAAGTTCTTTGGTCAAAAGACTTAAAGTATGATGTAGTTGCTACACCAATAATGGATACTTATATTACTAATGGTTCTACAACAGGATCAATGATAGGTATTTCAAAGAATTCTAAAAACCCAGAAAAAGCAGTAGAATTCTTAAACCTTTTAAATACTGATGAATATATAAGAAACTTATTAAACTATGGTATTGAAGGAACTCACTACAATAAAGCAGGAGACAATCAAATAGAAACAACTGATAGAGCTAAAGATTATAGCGTTGGATACTACACATTAGGAAACTTATTTATTACTTATCCATTAATTCAAGAACCAGCTAACAAATGGGATGAGTTTGAAAAGTTTAATAATGCAGCTAAAGAATCACCAGCTTTAGGATTTAAATTTGATCCAGCTAAAGTAAGTAATGAAATTGCAGCTATGAATAATGTTTTAGAAGAATTTAAATCAACAATATACAGTGGTTCAGTTGACGTAAATGAATATTTAACAAAATTAAATAACAAGTTAAAAGAACAAGGTATAGATAAGGTTATAGCAGAAATGCAAAGTCAAATCGATGCTTGGAAAGCAAATAAATAAGATTTAGTTTTAGAAAATAGACTCTATGTTTCGGGCATAGAGTCTATTTTATAGAGAGGTGTAGAATGAAGCAATTAAATTATAGAGAAAACCTAAATATAAAGTTTAAAAGCTTTAAAGATAATACAAGAAGTTATAAAGGGTTTGAAGTTGAAGGAAATAATATAATAATATACTTTTCATCAGTAAAGGTTAAAGTAACTTACTTAGAAAAAGATATTGTAAAGATATTTATAGGAGATAAATATGAAGAACCTATAAAGACAGGAGCCGTTTTAGAAAAAGTAAACTCAGGAAGCTTTGAAGTAATAGAAAATACAAGTTATATAGAAATTATAGGAGAGAAAGTAGTAACATTAGTAAGTAAAGAAACTAGTGAAATTATATTTAAAGATTTAAATGGAAATATAATTTGTGAAGATTTTCAGCCAAGCTTTAAAAGTGAAAATGGAGAAATATTTATTAGTAAAGTTAATGATGCTTTAGGATATTATGGCTTAGGAGAAAAAGGTGGAGAACTTAATAAAAAAGGCTGTTATACAGAAAATTATAATACAGATGACCCAGAAACAGATGATAACTCAACAGTTTATTATAAAACTATACCTTTCTATGTTGGATTAAAAGAAGATTCAGCTTATGGAATATTCTTTGATAATAGCTTTAGAAGCTATTTTGATATGGGAAAAAGCTATGATGATAGAATTTTCTTTGGTGCAATTGGTGGGCAAATAGAATATTACTTTATTAATGGAAATGATATAAAAAGTGTGGTAAAGGAATATACAAATTTAACTGGTAAAATGGAAATGCCACCACTATGGAGCCTTGGATATCAACAATGTAGATTTAGTTACTTTACTCAAGAAGAGGTAAGAGAATTAGTTAATACATTTGAAGAAAAACAAATACCATTAGATGTAGTTTATTTAGATATAGATTACATGGATGGCTTTAGAGTAATGACTTTTAAAACACCTCACTTTGATAATGCAAAAGGTCTTATAAAGGATTTAAAAGATAAGGGAATAAGAACAATAACAATATTAGATCCAGGTGTTAAGGTTGATGAAAATTATGGAGTCTATAAAAGAGGTAAAGAAGGAAACCACTTTACTAAAAAATTAGATGGAGAAATATTTATTGGAGCAGTTTGGCCAGGGGATAGTGCTTTTCCTGATTTCTCAAATAAAGATTGTAGAGAATGGTGGAAAAGTGAACTAAAGAAGTTTATAGGTGAATACAAAATGGATGGAATATGGAATGATATGAATGAGCCATGCGTATTTAACAATGATCATAAAACTCTTTTAGATAGTTGTATTCATAATAGTGATTATGGAGTTATAACTCATAAAGAATTCCATAATAGATATGGTTTTGAAATGAGTAGATGTTCAAACGAAGCTCAAAAGGAGCTAAATAATAATAAAAGAGAATTTTCAATGACTAGAGCAACTTACGCTGGAGGGCAAAGATATTCATCAGTATGGACAGGCGATAATATGAGTCTTTGGAGTCAAATGAGAATGTCTATATCAATGAATGCTAACTTAGGTATAAGTGGTTTTTCATATGTAGGAAATGATGTTTCAGGCTTTGGATTAGATTCAACAGAAGAGTTATTTATAAGATGGATGCAAAATGGAACCTTCTTACCTATATTTAGAAATCATTCTAATATGTATACAAGAAGACAAGAACCTTGGGCCTTTGGAAGTAGAGCAGAATCTATAGCTAAAAAAGCTATAAAATTAAGATATGAATTACTTCCATATATATATGATTTATTTTATATATCTTATAAAGAAGGACTACCAATCTTTAGACCTATGATAATGGAATATCCAAAGGATAAAAATCTTTTAAATAATAAAAGTCAATTTATGTTAGGAGAAAACTTATTAATAGCTCCAGTTTTATATAAGGATGAAAGAAGTAAAATAGTATATTTACCAGAAGGAAATTGGTATAATTATTTTAGTAATGAAAAGCTAGAAGGTAAAAAGACTTATAAAATACAATGTGAGTTAGATGAAATACTTATATTTGTTAAAGAAGGAAGTATATTACCTACTTATGAAGAAAGTTTTATGAATGTTAAAAGTAGACCAGATACAGTTACTTATAAGGTTTATGGAAAAGAAGCTCAAGGCTTCCATTACTATGATGATGGAGAAACCTTAGAATATTTAAATGGAAAATATAATTTATCAGTAATTGAAGCTATTAATGGTGAAGCATATATTGAATATATTAATAAGGGCGTTAAGGAAGAAGAAAGTAATTTTAAATATATATTATAAGAGTTGAAAGGAGAAGGTAAAATGAAATTTTTAGTTGGAGTAGATTTAGGTGGAACAAAAATAAATTGTGCTTTAGCAGATTTAGAAGGAAATGTTATAGAAAAGCATGAAATACCTACTAATGCACAAGATGGAGAAAATGCAGTTTTAGATAGAATAATAAATGCTATAGAAGCTGTAATAGAAAAAGGAAATAAAACTATAAAAGATGTAAGAGCTATAGGAATAGGGGCTCCAGGTCCTTTAAATGCAAAAACAGGAGTTATAATAGATCCTGCAAATCTTCCATTTAGAAACTTTGATATAGTAACACCTTTAAAGGACAAATTTGAGGTTCCTGTATATTTAGATAATGATGCTAATGTAGCTGCAATAGGAGAGTTTCTTTTTGGAGCTGGAAAAGGAAAAGAAAATTTAGTTTACTTTACAGTTAGTACAGGTGTTGGTGGAGGAGCCATTTTAAATGGTGAAATCTATAGAGGAAGAACATGCAATGCCTTAGAACTTGGACATACAACAGTAGATCCAATAAGCACAGTAAGATGTAATTGTGGAAATCTAGGATGCTTAGAAGCATTTTCATCTGGTACTGCAATAGCAAAAAGAGCAAAAGAAGCAGTTGCTACAAATGTAGAAACAAGCTTAAAGAATTATGACATTTTAACAGCTGCTGAAGTTTTTAAAGAAGCAGCAAATGGAGATAGAGTTGCTATTTCAATTAGAGATAAAGCATTAACATATTTAGGAGTTGGAGTTGCTAATGCAATAAATACCTTCGATCCAGATATTGTAGTAATCGGTGGAGGAGTAACTAAAGTAGGAGCAATTCTATTTGATAAAGTAAAGGAAGTTGCTAGCGAAAGAGCCCTTTCAGCTATATATAATGGATGTGAAATAGCACAAGCTAAATTAGGAACAGATGCAGGCGTTGTAGGGGCAGTAGCTCTAGCTTTATTACAAAGCAAATAAAAATAAATAGTTATTACTTAATAAAATAAATATAAACACAACAAAAAAATTAATATAGATAAAATAAAGGCAAAAAAATTAGTATAGATAAAATATAAAACACTAAAAATCAATATGTAAGCAATAAAAAACTATATATAAAAGGCAGTAGGTGATGTAAATTATCTACTGCCTTTTTGCATAAATTTATTGATAAATATTACTATAAAGTTTACAATTTACCATATATAGTTAAATTAGAGGGTGAGTTTATTATAATTATCTAAGCAAGTAAAAAATTAAAAGATTTATATATGGATAATTAAAATTAATGATATAATTACAATAAACAATGTAAATAATTAAACTAAAGATAAAATTTTCGGAGGACTTATGAAAATAGATATAAATGATAATAGCTTTTTAATGAAGCCCAAAAACGACTATGTTTTTAAAAGAATTTTCGGAGATGAAAAAAACAAAGATATATTAATATCATTTCTACAATCAGTTTTAAAAATAGATATTAAGGATATAAAAATTCTTAATAGTGAACTTCCAAAAGAAAATATACAAGATAAAAAGAGTATATTAGATATTAGGGCAACTATTGATAATAATATTGAAATTGATATAGAAATACAGGTTGCAAGAACAATTTATATGCCTCAAAGAAGCCTTTACTACTGGTCAAAAATATATGCAGAGCAATTAGAAGCTGGAGCAAAATATAGTAAACTAAAAAAGACAGTATGTATAAATATATTAGACTTTGATACACTAAATACAAAAAAATATCATAGTATATTTAAAATAAAAGAAGATGAAGAAAATTACATATTAACTGATTTGTTAGAAATACATTTTCTAGAAATGAAAAAATTAAAAGGCTATAATGAAAATGATGATTTATCCCAATGGATAAACTTTATAAAAGCAGATTCAAAGGAGGTTTTAGAAAGTATGGCAAAAGTAAATCCTAACATTGATAAAGCTGTGCATGTTTTAACAACTATGAGTCAAGATAAAAAATCAAGAGCAGAATACCTTTCACGTGAAATGGCACTTCATGATGAAGCTACTAGAATAGAAGAGGCTATGGAAGAGGGCTACGAAAAAGGTAAAGAAAAAGGAAAAGAAATAGGGAAAGAAATAGGAAAAGAAATAGGAAAAGAGGAAGAAAGAATAGAAATAGCTAAAAATATGCTAGACCAAGGAATGGATGTAGAATTTATTTCAAATATAACTAATTTAGCTATAGAAAAAATTAATGAGATTAAGAAATATAAAAATTAAATAATTTTGGGATAAATATTTTTTATAAGTAAGGACAGTAGATAGATTTGTAAAATATAAGCATGGATAAAAATAGCTTTTGTTATAGACATCTATGATTACTTTTATATAAAATCAAATGTATCTACTGTTTTTATTTTAATAGTATTAGAGATTAAAAAATTATACCTCTAGTAATTTGAATTTGTGCTTTTACAAGTAAGTCATATAAAATAGGAGAAGTTTCACCGGAGTCCATTTTAAGAGTTGTTTCTATTTCTAGGAACCGTCCATTTGGAGTAGTAGATAAGTTTACTCCATTTACTACACTTTCCCATGGTGACCAGGTAGTTTTATCATTTGAGCTTCTAACCTTTGTGGTAATAGAGGTTCCAGTAGGTTCTAAGCTATTCCAAGATACGTTTCCCCATGGAGTATCTAAAGCTTCACTATCAAATATAGCAGTCCAAGTTCCAAGTCTAGTAGTTATTGTTCTTGCAACAATACCTGTCATGTCACTATAGGAATAATGTCCACCACTTCCTAAAATTGCTTTACTTAAATCAATGGCATTAGTAGCAGGATTGATTCTATAAATATAATCATCATTTAAATTACAAGCCCAGACCTTTCCATTACTATCAACAGATAAGCCAGTAGGAACATTACCACCATCAATTTGTGCTATAAAATTACCATTATTATCATATCTAGTAACTGAATTATTACCACTATTAGCAACCCAGATATTATTATCACTTGTACATGCAACACCTCTACTAGAGGATAAATGATTAGGATCAAATTTAACCCAGTCTAAGGTATCTGTAATAATATTAATTCTAGCAAGGGCTTGAGATGTCCATCCTGAAACAAAAATATGATCATTATAATCTAAGGCTATACCATAACAGGAAAAATTCAAGCTTATAATTGCAACTACATTATTTGTAGTAGTATCTATTTTTAAAAGATGATTAGGAGCCTCAGGACCACTTACAGACCATAAATATCCATACTTATCTACAACAGCACCATAAGGATGATGATTATAGGTGCTTAAATCAATTGTTGCAATAATATTACCAGTATCACCATTTAGTTTATAATATTTTTTAGTGTAGTAGGTTCCAGCCCAAATATTATTATCTTTATCAACAGCCAATGCTCTTGGAAATATTCCACCATCATATCCTCCAGTATAAAGCCCAGGAGTATAAGCAGCAGGACTTGCTCCAAATAAAATAATTTCTTTTAAAACACATTCATCATCAGGCCAAGGAAGCATTTCACTAGTGCTAATATTACCATCTGCATTTGCATCATTTGAAGTATCGCAAATTCCATTACCATTTCTATCTTCCCATTCACCAGTTTCAAACTGACCAGTTTTAACTACTGTTCCTAAACCTCTATTAGCAACCCAGCAATTTCCTTTAAGATCAACTGTTGTTCTTGATGGACTATTACTTGGGTTTGGACTTCCGCTAGGCCATACAATATAACGGCCTAACTCATTACCTGTATTAGTATCAACCTTTGAAATAGTACCATTATTATTAGGAACCCAGATAAAAGGTAATGACGTATTTATTTTAGAAAGCTGAAGTTGATTTGGCACTGTATCGTGTTCAACACCATTTAAAATACCTTCATCAAAATCAGAATTTAACGTGTATAATTTTTCGTTTGGCATATATATATCCTCCATGATTTTTCATTTGTTTTTATATAATATATGATGGAAATTATGTTGAGGTTACAATAGCAAAAGGAAATTCTAATGAATAGAGTACATTTTTAAGCTTAATAAATATAATATTAGTAAATATTTAATAAGAGGAGAAAATTATGATTGAAGATAAACTAATATTAATATTGAATTCATATTTAAACCAAGCAAATGAAATATTTGCAAAGACAACAAAGGAAATTTTAGAGATAAATAAAAAAATAGACAATATAACAATTTTGTTAAATGAAATAAAAAATAAAGAGAATATTGATGAAAGTTTAAAGGGTACTAATGAAAGTGCTAATAAAGATGTTAGTTATGTAAAAGTTAATAAAAAAGTAGATAGTAGTAAAGGTAATACTATTAGCTCTAATAATTATGAAGAAGTATTATTTGAGGAGCAGATAGATTTAAGTAGTGGTAATAATATAGAAGTTAATATGGAAGTAGATATGGAAAAATAAAATTATAATTTATAATATGACAAATTGTAACAATTTTAGACTAATAAAAATAGTATATAGCATGGATAAGAAACTTTATATTATTTAGGAGGTTTTTAAGAAATGTCATATGCTGTAAACTTTAGAGATTTTCCAATACCTGCAAATACACCTGCAGAAGGTCAACTTGATGTTCCAGATATTAGAATAAGAGAAATTTCAGATATAATTATACACGGAGTAATAAAAGACTGTTCAGGAAATGCAGTAGCTTGTGCATTAGTAAAGGTATTTGTAGATGGAAAAGGATATGCTCACACTTATACAGATACTAGAGGACAATATTTATTTAATTTACCAATTTCAGTTGCAGGAAAAACAATTGTAATTAAAGCAGTAAAAACAAATAAACCAGCAAATTGTATTTGTGCAACAACTGCAGAGTAGTTTAAATTCCCTACAGCACAATAGTTTAAAGTAGGTAAGAAATATGGGGAAAGTTAATTTTAAACTTTCCCTTTCTTTATTAAAAATATACTGAAAAAGAAAGTTGGATTAAGATGAAGGATACTGGTGGGGAAACTTTAAAAAATAGCTGGACTGTATTAGTTTATGCAAATGGAAATAATGAATTAGAACCAGAGATATATAGTGTATTTAAAAAGGTAAAATTATTAAACCTTGGAGAGAATATTAAGATAGTAGTTCAGTTAGCAAGAGTATCTAAAAATATAGTTGAAGTCTTAAGACCATCAGAAAATATAGTTTCATATGATAATTGGTCAGGAGCTAGAAGATACATTATAAATAGTAATGGAGCTAAGCTTATTAGTAATATGGGAAATGTTAATATGGCAGACCCCAAAACCTTAGTTGATTTTTTAACTTGGGGGATTACTAATTATAATTCAGATAATATAATGGTTATTTTATCAGGTCATGGAGCGGGATTCATTGGGGCAATGACAGATTTAAGCTATAAAACTCCATATATGATGAGCTTTGATGGAATAGTAAATTCTATCTATCAAAGTTATCAAATAACAAGAAAAAGTATAGATTGTTTAGTATTAGATAGTTGCTATATGTATACAATGGAATTATGGTATGAATTCTCATTAATACCATATAAGCCTTTAAAATATATTATGGTACCTCAAGATGATGTTCTTTTAGAGGGAATTCCATATAATTTGTTGATAGGCTTTTTAGAGGATAAGATAAAGGATAGTAAGAATTTAAGAGATAATCTTAAAAATATTACTAAGGATTTTAATAATAAAAGTGAAACTAAAAATAAACTTCTTCTAATTGAGTTAAATAAAGATTACTTTATTAAATTAAAAAGTGAAGTAAGTAAATTAGCAGAATTTATTATAGAAAATAATATTAATGTTATAAATGAAATAGAAGTTTTTTATAATAGTAAATATCAAAATTCTTTTATAAGCTTTATAGATTTATATTCTATATTTAATATTAAGTCTAAAAAGTCATATCAATATATCCAATCTATTGCAAATTTACTTGAAGGAATAATTGTATATCCTGCTTTTTTAAATATTCCTAAAGGAGTAAATAAGGGGCCTTCCTTATATCTACCAAGTAATCCTAAGAATTATTTAGAGTTTAAAAATCAGTACAACTCTCTTTTATTTTCATATAAAAATAAGTGGGTTAATTTATTAAGTGAAAGTAAAAATGAAGATATCAATATTTATATAGAAAGTAAAAACTATGATATTGTTTATCCACCAGATATTTTTAAAATTAAATATTTATTATCATCTATTTTAGATGAAAATCCAAGGCTTACTTTAAAGGCGGGATTAGATATATTAAAAAAGCTGGGATGGTATTAAAATATAATGATTTTATAAAGGAGATTTTAAAATGTCATATATTTTGAATGGTAAGTGTGTTAAAAAACCATATGAAGTTAGAGCTGTTGAAAAGATATGTGTTACAGGGATATTATTAGATGAAGATAATAGGCCTATTGCTGAAGGCGTAGTTATAGCCTTTGTTAGAGAAGATAACGCTATGGTTCCAGTAGCATGTTCATCAACTGATAGATGTGGAAAATATAAATTAAATATTTCTTATAAGATTTTTAGAGAAAAAAATATTGTAATTTTACACTTTAAAGATAAAAGATTAAGACGTTGTGATTGTAATGTAAGTAAAATTAATTGTAATATTAAAATTAAAGATGTTGAAGATATTATAATTTATGGAAGAGTTTTAAATTGTAATGGTTCTCCAGTACAATGTGCAATAGTTACAGCTTTCTATGAAGTAGATGGTGAATCAAAAGCAATATGTCATTCCTTTACAGGTAGCAGAGGGGAATATATGCTAAATATTCCATATAGGCTTTATAGAGGAAAGAAAATTACAGTTAAAAGTGTTAAAACAAATCTGACTACTGTATGCAAATGCTAAAATGGTAGTTTTCAAAGCTCTTTCATAGAAATAAATGAGAGAGCTTTTGACACTTTAAAAGAGCTGTAGAGCCTTCTTCCATAGATTATACATTGAAATAAAATATTAATATTGATATAATATAATCTCTATTTAAAATAAAAAAATAAATATTTATATAGATTTTGGAGGAGTTTCAATGCCAAAGAGAATAGCCATTTTAGGTGGACCAAGATGCGGAAAAACTACATTAATACAACAATTATATGTTGATATGAAAATAAGAGATTTAAATGTTGGAGTTGCAACTGAATATAGCACAGATTATTTAAGAGATAAGGGTATGATAGAAAATATTGCAGAGCAATATGGAATATACCTAGGTCAGTTACATATTGAAGAAAGTTTAAATGTTTTTGATTATGCACTTACAGATTATGCTACCTTTGTACCATACATATATGCAAGATTTATGTTAGGAGATAAAAAAAGAACATCTAAGGAAATAGAAATATTAAAGGATTTATATGTACTAGCTTTAAGAGATTTACCAAAGTATGACCATATATTCTTTGTTCCAAGAGAGTTTGGTTATTCTAAGGATGGAGTAAGATGGCAAGATGAAGAAGTTGCAAGAGCAGTAGATAAGGCTATATTAAGCTTTTTAGATGCGGAAAATGTAAAATATACAGTAATAACAGGGTCAACTAAAGAAAGAGCAGAAAGAATTTTAGATATAGTAGGGATTTCCCAGGAAATAAAGCCAAATATAGAGGAATAATGTAGAATTTAAATTTATAAAAATACCTCTTTATAAAAAGTTAGTTAAATATAAGAGGGATAATGTAGAATTTAAATAAAATAGAAGTTTATTTAGTGTAATAACAATATATGAGAATGGACTAAAGTATTTTATTAATGCTTCATATAGTTTTGTAATAAAAAGATATGGGAGATGGGAATGTGACTAAATTATACTTAACTAGACATGGTGAAACAGAGTGGAATAGAAAAGGAATTATGCAAGGGTGGGGAGATTCTCCATTAACAGATTTAGGTATAGAACAAGCAGAGTGGCTAAGAGATAGAATGAAGAATATACATATAGATGTTATATATACAAGCCCTATAGGAAGAGCTTATAATACTGCAAAGATTGTAAATGGAGATAGAAACATAGAATTAATACCACATGATGGACTAAAAGAAATAAGAATTGGTGGATGGGAAGGCTTAGATCAAGAAGAAATGAAGGCCATGGGAGAAGAAAATTATTATAATTTTTGGAATGTGCCATCAAAATATATTCCAACTGGAAATGGAGAAAACTTTTTAGAAGTAAGAGAAAGAGCTTTTAATGCAATAAATGAGATATTAGAAAAAGAAAAAGGAAAAACTATTTTAATAGTAACTCATACAATTACATTAAAATCATATTTATCTGCTCTTGAAAAAAGAGATATAGATACTTTATGGGAACCTCCATTTATAAAACAGACAAGCCTTACGGAAATTAATTTTAATGAAGATAAATATGAAATACCTTTAATTGCTTGTATGGAACATCATAAATATTCAAGAAAAGAATATAATGAATTTAAATAAAAAGATTAAGAAACTATAGGTTATTTATAGTAAATATAGTCTATTTCCATAAATATACATAGAAAATATTAGGAAAATTCCAGAAAATCCTTGTTAAATTGACAACTTTGTGTTAGTATAAAGTTGTCAGTATAAAGGGAGTGAAAATTTTGATAGAATTCAAAAATGTAAAAAAGAGTTATAAAAACAAAAATATACTAGAAGGCTTTAATCTTAAAATAGATGAAGGTAATTTAGTAGTATTAATAGGTTCCAGTGGATGTGGAAAAACTACGTTATTAAAGATGATAAATAGATTAATACCTTTTACTTCAGGAGAAATATTAATAAATGGAAAAAATATTAATAAATTAGATCCTATAAAACTAAGAAGAAGTATAGGATATGTAATACAACAAACTGGTTTATTTCCACATATGACTGTAAAGGAAAATATAGAAATAATACCAAGGTTAAATGGAAAGTCAGAAGAGGAAATAGAAAAGAAAACTAAAGAACTATTAAAAATGGTTGGTTTAGATAAAGAAGAGTATCTTAATAGATATCCAGCAGAACTAAGTGGAGGACAGCAACAAAGAGTTGGTGTAGCAAGAGCCTTTGCAACAGATCCAGAAATAATATTAATGGACGAGCCATTTAGTGCCTTAGACCCAATAACAAGAGCAGAGCTTCAAGAACAATTATTTAATATTCAAAAAGAATATAAAAAGACAATAGTATTTGTTACTCATGATATGGATGAGGCAATAAACTTAGCTGATAAAATATGTATTCTTAAAGGTGGGGAAATTATACAATATGATACTCCAGAAAACATTCTTAAAAATCCAGCAGGGGAGTATGTAGAGGAGTTTGTAGGTAAAAATAAGATATGGTCTAAGCCAGAACTTATTAAAGCAGAAGATGTAATGATTAATAATCCAGTTACAGTAAGTAAAAACAGAAATCTACTACATTCAAGAGAAAGAATGAGAGATAAGAAAGTTGATAGTTTATTAGTAACAGATAAAGAAGGAAAGCTTTTAGGATATATAACTTTAGCTAATATGCAAAGAGTAGAAGATAAAACTACCCTTGTTGAAGAAGTAATGAATAGTGAACCAGAATACGTAAATACTGACACTAATTTACTTGATTTACTTGAAAAGTTTAATGGAATGAAAAGAGGATATTTACCAGTTTGTGATGCTGATGGAATATTAAAGGGCTTAGTAACAAGAAGTAGTTTAATATCAGTGTTAAGCAGTCAATATATAGAACTAGATATAGAACTAGGAGGGGATATTTAATGAATGAATTTTTATTGCAATTATCAATAAAAAAAGGTGAAATATTTACTCTTCTAATGGAACATCTACAACTTACATTAATGGCAGTATTAATAGCTGTTATAATAGGAGTACCACTTGGGATATTTATAACAAACCATAAAAAATTAGCAAAGGGAGTAATTGGCTTTGCTAACTTAGTTCAAGCTATTCCAAGTTTAGCTATTTTAGGTTTCTTAATACCTGTAATAGGAATTGGATCGGCTCCAGCAGTTACAATGGTAGTTTTATATTCAATGTTACCAATAATAAAAAATACCTATACTGGTATAAGTAATATAAATCCAGATACATTAGAAGCTGCAAAGGGTCTTGGAATGACAAGTGGACAAACTTTAAAGCTTGTAAAGATACCTTTAGCAATGCCGATAATAATGGCTGGTGTTAGAATAGCTTCAGTAACAGCTGTTGGACTTATGACAATTGCAGCTTTTATAGGGGCTGGTGGACTTGGATATCTTGTATTCTCAGGAATTCAAACAGTTGATAATAATCTAATATTATTTGGTGCAATACCAGCTGCTATATTAGCATTAATAATTGACTATATAACAGGAAAAATAGAAAATTCAGTTATGCCAAATGGAATAAGAAAATCTGATGGAACTATGAAAGTTAAAAGACCTGGTGAAAGTAAGTTTAGTAAAAAGAAAAAATATGCTGCTTTAACTATAGTAATATTAATAACATCAGCTATAGCTATAAGTGGAATAGTTTCAAAGTTTGAGAAAAAAATAGTAATTGGTTCAAAGAATTTTACAGAGCAGCTTATTCTAGGTAATGTTATGGCAGAATTAATTGAAAATAAAACAGATATTAAAGTTGATAAAAAATTAAATTTAGGTGGAAGCCAAATAGCCTTTTCTGCTTTAAAATCTGGTAGCATAGATATATATCCAGAATATACAGGAACAGGATATGTAAATATATTAAATATTACAGAGAAAAATACAAATGCAGATGAAATATACAATATTGTAAACAAGAGATTTATAAGTGATTATAAAGTAAGCTTTTTAGAGCCATTAGGATTTAATAATACTTATGCAATGGCTGTAAAAAAAGAAACAGCAGAAAAATATAATCTAAATACAGTATCAGATTTATCTAATGTATCAAGTGAGTTAGTAGCTGGACCAACTATAGAATTTGCTAATAGAGAAGATGGTTTATTAGGTTTAAATAAAGCTTATAATATGAATTTTAAAGCTGTAAAGCCTATTGATGGAGGTCTTAGATATACTGCACTTGTAAATAATGAAACAGATGTAATAGATGCATTTACAACAGATGGGTTAATAGAGCAATTTGATTTAAAATTACTTAAAGATGATAAAAACTTTTTTCCACCATATTATGCAGCACCAATTGTAAGACTAGAAACATTAGAAAAATATCCAGAGCTTAAAGATGTTTTAAATAGCCTTGCAGGAAAGATAACAGATGAAAAAATGAGAAAACTTAATTATGAAGTAGATGTAAATAAAAGAGATCCTAAGGCTGTAGCAGTTGAATTTTTACAAGCAGAAGGATTAATAAATTAGAAGAAGTAAATAGTATAGAGAAGTAAATAATATAGAATAAGTAAATAGTATATGAAGAAGTAAATAGTATAGAAGTCATAAATTTAAGTATAGTAGTTAAATTTATGGCTTTTATTTATTTCTAAGAAAATTATATGGATAAGTTAATTTTAGAGTATATTATTATTTTGTTATTAGTTTTAGAGTATATTATCATTCTGCTATTAGTTGAAGTAGCAATATATAGTTGATTTTTTGTTTTTAACATGGATAACTACTTTATTATTAATTTAGGAAGATAAAATATAGAAGTCTTTAGAAGATAAAATATAGAAGTCTTTATAAGTAAGAAAAAATCAATAACTTCCACTTTTAAGTTATAACATATTAGGTTATAATGAATAATTAGGAAATGAATTAATAGAGGAGGAAGCTGTTTTGGCAGATTTTATAAAAGAAATAGAGAAAAGAAGAACCTTCGCCATAATCTCTCACCCAGATGCAGGTAAGACAACATTAACGGAAAAGTTCCTATTATATGGAGGAGCTATAAGACTTGCAGGGTCAGTTAAGGCTAGAAAGGCTTCAACTCATGCAGTATCAGACTGGATGGAGATAGAAAAGCAAAGAGGTATTTCAGTTACATCATCAGTTATGCAATTTAACTATAATGATCACTGTATAAATATATTAGATACACCAGGTCACCAAGACTTCTCAGAAGATACATATAGAACACTAATGGCTGCTGATAGTGCAGTTATGGTTGTAGATGCTGCTAAGGGTATAGAAGATCAAACAAGAAAGCTATTCCACGTTGCATCACTTAGAGAAATGCCTATATTTACTTTTGTAAATAAGATGGATAGAGAAGCTAAAGATCCATTTGGTTTACTTGAAGATATAGAAAATGAACTTGGAATTAAAACATATCCAATGAACTGGCCTATAGGATCAGGTAAAGACTTTAAAGGTGTTTATGAAAGAGATAATAATAGAATTATAGCCTTTAAAGCAGGAAATCATGGTCAAAGTGCAGTAGAAGCCGTAGAAGGTTCACCAGATGATCCTAAATTTAGAGAAATATTAGGAGAAGCTTTACATGAAAAGCTAATGGAAGATATAGAACTTTTAGATATAGCTGGAGATGAACTAGATTTAGAAAAGGTAAGACTTGGAGAATTAACACCAGTATTCTTTGGATCTGCATTAACAAACTTTGGAGTTGAGCCATTCCTAGAACATTTCTTAGAAATGACTACAGCACCACTTCCAAGAAATTCAACAGCAGGAGAAATAGATCCATTTGAAGATAAATTCTCAGCTTTTGTATTTAAAATACAAGCAAATATGAATAAAGCTCATAGAGACAGAATTGCATTTATGAGAATATGTTCAGGTAAATTCGAAAAAGGTTCAGATGTATTCCATATGCAAGGTGGAAAGAAGCTAAAGCTAGCTCAACCACAACAATTTATGGCTCAAGATAGGGAAATAGTTGAAGAAGCATATGCAGGAGATATAATTGGGGTATTTGATCCGGGTATATTCTCAATTGGAGATACACTATGTTCACCATCAAAGAAATTCAAATTTGAAGGAATACCTACATTTGCACCAGAACACTTTGCTAGAGTAAGACCTGTAGATACAATGAAAAGAAAACAATTCGTTAAAGGTGTTACACAAATAGCACAAGAAGGAGCAATCCAAGTATTTAGAGAACTTTATATAGGTATGGAAGAAATAATAGTTGGAGTTGTAGGGGTGCTACAATTTGAAGTATTAGAATACAGACTAAAGAATGAATACAACGTAGATATAAAAATGGATAGACTTCCGTTTAGATATGTAAGATGGGTAGAAAACAAAGATGTAGATATGGAAAAATTAAATCTTACATCAGATGCTAAGAAGGTTAAAGACTTTAAAGATAGAAACATAATTATATTCCAAAATGACTGGGGAATAAATTGGGCTTTAGAACATAATAAGGGCTTAGTTTTATCTGGAGTAGGTAAAAACGAAGACTAAAATTAAAACTATAAGTGAGGAAGTTTAGCGATGGAAGCTACTATAATAATAGCCACATACAATGAAGAAAAATATATAGAGGAATGTATAAGAACTCTTGAAAATCAATCATATCCAAAAGATAAATATCAAATATTTATAATTGATGGAGAATCAAAGGATAAAACTAAAGAAGTAGTTAAGAAATTAATGAAAGAATTTAGTAATGTTAAATTATTTAATAATCCTAAAAGAATTCAAGCAGCAGCTTTTAATATAGGAATCGAAAATGCAAATACAGAATATGCTTTTGTAATAGGTGCTCACGCTAAATATGATTATGACTTTATTAAAAGTAGTGTAGAGTCAATAAAGGAAAATGATGTAGAATGTGTTGGTGGAAAAATTAAGTTTGATGCTAAAACAGATATTGGTCAATATTATGCATTAGCAAGAGGTACATTATTTGGTGGAGGAGTATCTTCATATAGATATTCAAATAAGAAGCAATTAGTTGATACTGCAAGCTTTGGATGTTATAAAACATCTTCCCTTAAAGAAGTTGGTGGGTATAATGAAGAACTTGTAAAAAATCAAGATAATGATATAAATAAAAGAATTATAGCTAATGGGGGAAAAATTCTTTTTGATCCAGTAATAAAATTTACTTATTTTACTAGAGATACTTATAAAGGTATAAGAACTCAAATGTATAATTATGGTTTCTGGGAAGCCAAGGTAATAAAACAGGATAAAAAGCAATTTAGCATATTTACTTTAGTTCCATCAATATTTGTAATATATAATATAATAGCTTTATTAGCATCATTTAAAACATTAATACCAATAATGTTAAGTATGGTTCCATACTTACTATTATTTATAATTTTCTATTTTAAATATGCTTTTGGAAAAAATCCATTTAAGCTTTTATGGTTATATCTAACTATTCATTGTAGCATTGGAATAGGATTTATTAGAGGTGTATTTAAATAATTTATAACAATATAAAATAAAAGAGATAAAATTACTTTATTAGAGGATAAATCAAGGAATATTGTAATTTTATCTCTTTTTAAGTTTAATATACTAAAGTTGTATTAAAAAAGTAATTTAAAAATAGTTTATAAATTCTTAAATTATTTCATATTAAGTTGAAAAAACAAATTAAAATTGGTAATCTAAAAAGGAGGAAAAAGGAGGTGAGAACTGTGTCGTTAAAAAATTTAAAAAGAATAGTGGCACAGATGTTAGTTTTAGCAATTATGCTACCTAATGTAACTGCAAAAGCAATTACAAATGATGTGAATTCAATGGCTCAGCAGGAAAAAACTCAAGTTGAATCTGTAGATAATAAAAATCTTGATAAGACTCAACAAGAATTGGGGAGTCCCACGAAAAATGAAGAAAAAAGTGTGGAAAACCCAAATACGCAATCTCAAGAAAAGGACCAAAAACTTAATGAAGCTACAAAAGAAAATACTGAAATTAAAAATGAAAAAGTTGAAGAAGTAAAATCTGAAATAAAGCAAGAGGCAAAAGAAGAAGTAAAATCAGAAACAAATCCAGTACAAGACGCAACAAAATTAGAATCAAAAAAAGAAGACAAGTCTCAAAGCTTTGAAGGGAAAAAATATACTTCTAAAAAAGTTCCAGTTATTATGCCAATGGCATATTCAGAAGTAGCAAACGATGAGGAAAATCGTATAGAGTTTAAGCTTAAAAGAGAAGCACTTGAAGAACTTACACTTTTAGAGCCAATGACAAAATCAAATTATGAATTAGCTTTATCATATAATGATGGAAGTTATTCATATGTAAATTCTTTTGATACATTAGATTCGGCTATAGATGCAGCAAAAACTAAATCTGTGTCAAATATACCAGAAGATGTACTTCCAGCTGTAGTTAACAATTTAGGACAAGTTGTTTATTCAACTAATTCAATGGCTAGAGTTATAAAATATCAAGATGGAACTAATGTCTCAGGAAACAGTAATGTATATACTGATTCATCACTTTCAAAAGCATTTACTTATGTTAATCAAGGATATGTTGATGATGTACCTATATTAGAAGATGCAGGTAATTCTGCAAAAGTTTTAATTAGTGGCTTTGAAGGTTGGATGAACAAAAATGTAGCTTCAGGAAACTATGATATTATTGTAGTTCCACTAAATCAAGTAACTAATCCAAGTTACTATAGTGTAAATAATGGAGAATTATATCATTATATAAGTAGTGATTTAAAAGGAAATAAAGGTCATAGCATTATCGTAGGAAAAGCACCAAGCTATTTAAGACAAGGTGTTAAGTACTTAAGTTATGATGGAATACATTTTTATGATGGAAGCAATATAGAAAATGGACTTAATAACTTAATAAATGACTATAAAGCTGGAAATAGAAATAACTCAGTAAATTCTGGTAATCCACATTATTTATATTACAATACACTACCTTTTAGAAGTAAAACTAATTATTCAGCAGATGACTTAAATAGATATATTAATGATAATGCACAAGGAAATTCTAAGCTAAGAAATATTGGTGGAGCTTTAAAGGATGCAGAAAACAGATATGGAGTAAATGCACTTTTAACATTAGGAGTTGCTATTAATGAATCAGGTTGGGGAATGTCTATAATTTCTCAAAGTAAAAACAACTTATTTGGAATAAAAGCATTTGACTCAAATACAGATGGAGCTTCATCATATGGAACACCAGGAGATTCTGTACTAGATTTTACTAGAGATTATATATCAAGAGGATACTCAGATCCAGCTGACTGGAGATATTTTGGTGGGTATTTAGGAAATAAATATAGAGGAGCCAATGTAAAATATGCATCAGACCCATTTTGGGGAGAAAAAGCAGCAAGCTATGCCCATGGAATAGATAAATATCTATCTGGTGGGGTAAATAATTTAAAAGATACTAATGCTTATCAAATTGGTATGGCAAGATCTAATAATAGCGTTGTAAATGGTAATGGTACATTATTATATAATGTTACAAATGATACAAGTGCATATGGTGGATATATAAACACTCCTTTTATTATTTCTAATATTGGACAAGTTAACATAAGTGGAAGAAGTTCTTACGAAATATATCCAGAAAGAAATACACCTGTTACAGATGGTAAATATCATGGAAACTATAATTGGAATGAAAAAGCATATATAGCTTCTTCAAATATTAGTTTAATAAATGTATTTAAACCACAAGTAGATGTAAGAGGTGGAAGTAAGAGATATGATACTGCAGTTGAATTAAGTAAAAGTGCTTTTAATAATGCAGAAACAGTAGTTATTGCAAATGGATATGCATTAGCAGATGGACTTACTGCAACTCCGATTGCATCATATCATAAGGCACCATTATTATTAACTGAAACTAATACTATTCCAGAGGTAACTAAAAATGAAATAAGAAGATTAGGTGCTAGAAGTGTTATTTTAGTTGGAGGAACTGGTGTAATAAATCAAAATGTTGAAAATGAATTACGTAATTTAGGAATTGCTAAAATAACTAGACTTGGTGGAGCTAATAGATATGATACTTCATTATTTGTAGCAAAATATATAGATGAAAATTGTTATGATGTAGAAAATATAGTAGTAACTAATGGAGTTGGAGAAGCAGATGCTTTATCTATAGCACCAGTATCAGGAAGAGATAAAATGCCTATAATTCTAGTAGAAGCCAACAATGTACCAAGCAATGTATATAATTGGTTAAAAGCTGAAAGCTTGAATAATGCTTTCTTAGTTGGTGGAACAGGAGTTTTAACTGATAATGTTTTAAATATAATAAATGGAATTACAGCACAAAACATTGGAGGAAATAGATTAGGCGGAAGAAGTAGATACGAAACAAATGCTAGCGTTATTGAAAGATTCTATGGAAATGTAACAGAAAAAGTATATTTAGCAAAAGGACTTGGATTAGTGGATGCATTAAGCTCAGGACCAATAGCTGCATTAAATAATTCACCAGTAGTTCTTGCTGGAAATGAATTAACACCTATGCAAAGAGATATACTTTCAAAAAGAAGCACAAATGTAATAGTACAAGCAGGATATGGAGTAGCACAAAATGTAGTAGAAAGCTTAAGAGATTTATTAAGTAGAACTCAATAAGCTAATTGTTATATATTTTAGAATAAAAAGCCTTGAAATTAATTAAAATTTCAAGGCTTTTTATTTTAAGATTATCTTACATTTTATAAAACTGCTAGACTATTAAATTTTAAAAATGTATAATGGTAAATAACGTTATTAGATAGTAGTTGAAAGGGATGAAATATTATGGATAATATAAGAAAAATACCATTTTCTCCTCCAGATATAACTGAAGCAGAAGTAAATGCAGTTGCTGAGGTTTTAAGATCAGGTTGGATAACATCAGGTCCAACTTTAGCAAAATTTGAGGAGGAATTAGCAGAGTATTGTGAAGCTAATAAAGCTATAGCATTAAATAGTGCTACAGCAGCAATGGAGCTTATATTAAAAGTCTTTGATATAAAAGAGGGAGATGAAATAATAACAACTCCTTACACATATACAGCAACAGCAAGCGTTGCAGTTCATAGAGGTATAAAGCCAATTTTTTGTGATGTAGCAAAAGATTCTTTCTTTATGGATTTAGAAAAATTAAAAGAGTTAATTACAGATAAAACAAAAGTTATTATGCCAGTAGATCTTGGTGGAGTTCCATGTGACTACGATGCAATAAAAGCTGTTTTAAAAGAAAAAAATAGAGAAGATATAATATTATTAATAGATTCAGCCCATTCATTTGGAGCTAAGTATAAAGGTCAAAGAGTTGGAGCACAATGTGATTTCCATACCTTTTCTTTCCATGCAGTTAAAAACTTTACAACATCTGAAGGTGGAGCAATAACTTACAATGATAATAACTTTAAAGGAAAAGAAAACTTACTTCAAGACCTTAAATTTACATCATTACATGGTCAATCAAAGGATGCGTTAGCAAAGATGAAAGCTGGAGCTTGGGACTATGATATAATTACAGATGGTTTCAAATGTAATATGACAGATATAAATGCAGCTATAGGAAGAGTTCAGCTTACAAGATATGAAAATATGTTAAAGCATAGAAGAGCTATATTTGATACTTATACAAATATACTTGAAAAAGAAGATTTTGCAATAATTCCTTTTTCAAGAAATGATGAGGGAACAGAAACTTCATATCATTTATACACATTAAGAATAAAAGACTTTACAGAAACACAAAGAAATACATTAATTGAGAGATTAGCTGAAAAAGGAATTTCAACTAATGTTCATTATAAGCCATTACCTATGTTTACTTTATATAAAAATTTAGGATATAAGATGGAAGACTATCCAAATGCTTATGCACAGTATATTAATGAAATAACATTACCAGTATACAGTACATTAGCATTAGAGGATGCAGAGTTTATAGCAAAAGAATTAATTAAAGAAGTAAAAAATATATTTTGTTAAGATGAATACTAATTTAAGGTGCACCGCAAATATTATTAAAATTTGTGGTGCATTTCAATTAATAAATAGTATATTTACTACTAAAATAGACAAGATTATAATAAAATTAATCTAAAAAAGTTTGTATATGACAATAATTGTGGTAAAATATTAATGTTAGTTTTCTATAAATTAGAATAATAAAAGGAGCGTATAATAATGAATATACCTTTAATAGATTTAAAAGCTCAATATGAATCTTTAGCAGAAGAATTAAGTAAAGCAACACTTGATGTTCTTTCATCTGCTAATTATATAATGGGTAAAAATGTAATAGAATTTGAAAAAGAATTTGCAGAATTTATAGGTGTAAAACACGCTATATCAGTAGGAAATGGAACAGATGCTTTAGTAATTGCACTAAAAGCTATGGGAATAGGAGAAGGAGATGAGGTTATAACTTCACCATTTACATTCTTTGCTACAGCAGAAAGTATTTCAGCAGTAGGAGCTATTCCAGTATTTGTAGACGCAGAAAAAGAAACTTTTAATATAGATGTAACTAAAATAGAAGAAAAGATAACTTCAAAAACAAAGGCAATAATGCCAGTTCATATATTTGGTCAATCAGCAGAAATGGATACAATAAATGAAATAGCTAAAAAGCATAACTTACTAGTAATAGAAGATGCTTGTCAAGCTATAGGAGGGAAATACAAGGGAAGAAAAATAGGTTCTCTTGGAGATGTTGCTTGCTTCTCATTTTTCCCAACTAAAAATCTAGGTTGTGCTGGCGATGGCGGAATGATAGTAACAGATAATGATAAAATTGCTACTATTGCAAGAGCATTAAAGGCTCATGGAAGTGGAGAAAATGGTCAAAAAGCATATAATTTATTAAATAATATAGAAGAAGAAATAAAAAAGGCAGAAGGAGCAAACGATACAGTTTATAATCCTTTAAAATACTACAATTATTTAATTGGATATAATTCAAGATTAGATGCTATGCAAGCTGCTATTTTAAGAGTAAAGTTAAAAGAAATAGATGGTTGGAATGCAAAGAGAAGAGAAATAGTTAATATATACAATGAAGCTTTACAAAATGAAGATTTAGTAACTCCAATTTGTAAAGAAGAAAATGAACATGTATATCATATGTATATACTACAATCAGAAAATAGAGAAGAAGTTATAGCTAAGTTAAAGGATGCAGGAATTGCAACTGGAGTTTACTATCCAGTACCTCTACATCTTCAAAAGGTTTATAAGAATTTAGGATATAAAGAAGGGGATATGCCAGTTTCAGAATATCTTTCACATAGAACATTTGCTATACCAGTATATCCAGAACTTACAGAAGAACAAGTTAAATATATTATAAATAGCATTAAGTAATTAAATGTATTTCCATTAAAGAATTGGAGGAATAAGTATGTCAACTTTAAGAGAAGAATTATTAAAAAAGATAAATGATAAAACAGCTAAAGTAGGTGTTGTTGGATTAGGTTATGTTGGATTACCTTTAGCAGTAGAAAAAGCTAATGCTGGGTACCAAACAATAGGTTTTGATGTTCAAGATGAAAAAGTAAATATGGTTAACAATGGAGAAAACTATATTGGTGATGTTGTTGATGCAGAATTAAAAGAATTAACTCAAAAAGGTGCTTTAAAGGCTACAACAGATTTTAGCTTTATAAAAGAAGTAGATACAGTTTGTATATGTGTACCAACTCCACTTGATTTATATAAGCAACCAGATTTATCATATGTTGTTAACTCAACTAAAGATGTAGCTAAATACATGCATAAGGGTATGATAATAATACTTGAAAGTACTACTTATCCAGGTACTACTGAAGAAGTATTAAAGCCAATATTAGAAGAAAGTGGATTAAAGTGTGGAGAAGATTTCTTCCTAGCATTCTCACCAGAAAGAGTTGATCCAGGTAATAAGAGCTTTAACACAAAAAATACACCAAAGGTTGTTGGTGGATGTACAGAAGCTTGTACAGAAATTGCAGCAGCATTATATGAAAATGTATTAGAAGGTGAAATACATAGAGTTTCTTCACCAGCAGTAGCTGAAATGGAAAAAATTCTAGAAAACACTTTTAGAAATATAAACATTGGATTAGCTAATGAAATGGCTATCTTATGTAATAGAATGGGAATAGATGTATGGGAAGTTATAGATGCAGCAAAAACTAAGCCATACGGATTTATGCCATTTTACCCAGGTCCAGGACTTGGTGGACACTGTATTCCACTAGATCCTTTCTACTTAGAATGGAAGGCTAAAGAATATGATTACCATACTAAACTTATAGAAACATCAGGAATAATAAATGATTCAATGCCAGACTTTGTTTTAGAAAATATCATGAAGATATTAAACAAACATAAAAAAGCATTAAATGGTGCTAAAGTATTAGTTATGGGATTAGCTTATAAGAATGATATCGATGATTATAGAGAATCACCATCATTTAAAGTTATAGAATTACTAGAAAAGAATGGTGCAGAAGTTATAGTTAACGATCCTCATTGTGAAGTAGCTAAATACAAAGGTAAAAAGTACTATTCAGTAGATTGGAAAGAAGTAATTGACGATTCAGATATAGTTGTTATTACTACAAACCATAGTGCATATGATTATGATGAAATAGTAAGTAGAGCAAAAGTTGTATATGATACAAGAAACGCTACTAAGAACGTTGTAAACAATAGAGAAAAAATATTTAAGTTATAGAAAAACAAAAAAATAGCATTACACTTGAGAAATCAATTGTAGTGCTATTTTTTATTTTTTTAGTAATTATTTTATAGAAGGAAGGATACTATTTTAAATAGTATCCTCATTATAATCTATTAATATTGATTGAACTCCGGCTTTATTTAAAGCATTTATTTCTTTTGAATCTGCATCTAAATCTGTAATAAGGTAATCAACATCTGAAATATTACCACTTGAGAAGTTGTGATGTATTCCAAGCTTAGAGCTTGTTGTAACTACATAAACAGGGCCAGTACAACGATTTATCATTTCTTTATTTATAGTAGTTTCCTGTAGTACGGAAGTGCTAATACCAGAATCATGCTGAATTCCAGAAACTCCAACAAAACATTTAGTAGCAGTTATATTAGATAAAACCTGCATAGCTAAGTCCCCTACCATAGATTGTTTTCTTCCATAAACCTCGCCACCAGTTAAAACTAAGTATATGTTTGAATCTAAATCCTTTTGCAAAGATTTACCATTATTTGTTACAACTGTAACGCGTTTATTTCCCAAATAATCTAATATTGAAATAGCAGTTGAGCTGGAATTAATAAAAATAGTATCTCCATCTTCAACTAATGATGCCGCATACTTTGCAATAGCTTGTTTTTTTATTTCTAATAGTTCATTATCTGTAATTGTTTCTGGTTTTAAGGTTCTTACTCCACCATAGTAACGAAGCACTAAACCAGCTGCCTCTAAATCTTTTAAATCTCTTCTAATTGTAATAGATGAGGTATTAAATAGTTCTGATAATTCTTCAGTTTTTGCCTCTTTATGTTCATTTAAATAATCCATTATCTTTTGTTGACGTAATGATAGTGAGTTATACAAGTCTTTCATTTATATCCTCCAATCTTTTCGGTTGTATTTTAAAAATAAGCTTAGCTTTTTCTTTAATTTGCATCTTATTTGCGCCGATAATTATTTCTTCTAAATAAATTTTAGCACCATTGAAGTTATTATCATAGACCTCAAGCAGAGATAAATTCATTAAATGTAAATATTTTTCTCTATTATTTAATTGAGATATATTAACCTTTCTAAGGTACTTTTTAGCTAAAATATAATCTTGTTGATAAATATAATAAATAGCTTTTATTTCATTCCAAGAAAGTATAGGAGCTATTTTATTTTTTCCAGAGCCTTTATTTTGAAGTTCTATACATTTTTTATAATATTCTTTAACATTTTTCCTATCATCAAGACTTATATATGATAAAAATAAGCTATAATAATAAATTAAAAGCAAATCATAAGAAGAGCTAAAAGGCTTTATTGTTGCTTTATTAAGAAGCTCTAAGATATCTTCATATCTATTTAAATCACTATAAGCTAGAAGTTTAAAAACTAATAAACTTTTTTTATAGCTTTTAAAAATATCAAGTCTTTCTATTTTAGATGAAATTTCCAAGCCGACTATAGGGTCACATTCTATTGTAAGTTTTTCTATAGCCTTTTTATACAATATATTTAAATATTCATGTAAAAAAACAAATGTTGAAATGATACTTGCAAATAATAAGTAAAAAGCTCTTATATAAGATGTATTAGAATTAAATGCTAGGTATAAAACATAAATAACAAAAACTCCATAGATACAATAATTAAAATAAGTTTTTCCTTTAGGACTTAAAGAGTATTTTGATTTTTTATACATAAACAATCCCCCTAAGAAAGTATTTAATAATTTAAATGAACAATTATGTTTACTAAACAATCATTTAATGAACAATAAAATATAAAATAATCATAAATGATTGATTTATATTTACATTATAATTCAAATGAACATAAAAAATCAATTAAAACAAAAAGAAAATAAAAAAACTATTGATTTTTCTGAAAATATAGATTATTATATAAACATGGACAAGCAAAAAATTAAAGAAAAATTAACAAACATAAATATATATAAATCTTAGGAGGTATAAAAATGTCACAAGTAGAAAAAATTACAAGAGAATCATGGGTATTAAATACTTTTCCAGAATGGGGAACATGGTTAAATGAAGAAATTGAACAAGAAGTTGTAAAACCAGGAACATTTGCAATGTGGTGGCTAGGTTGTACAGGAATATGGGTTAAAACTGAAGGAAGCACAAATATATGTATAGATTTCTGGTGTGGAAGTGGAAAGAAGAGTAAAAAGAATCCTTACATAGATCCAGAACATCAAATGGCAAGAATGTGTGGAGGTAAGAAGTTACAACCTAATTTAAGAGTTTCACCTTTTGTATTAGATCCATTTGCTATAAAACAAATTGATGCTGTAGTTTCCACTCATGATCATAACGATCACATTGATGTAAACGTTGCAGCAGCTGTAATGCAAAATTGTGATCCATCAGTTCCATTTATAGGACCACAAGCTTGTGTAGATAAATGGATTGGATGGGGAGTTCCAAAAGAAAGATGTATAGTAGTTAAACCAGGAGATACAGTTAAGGTTAAGGATATAGAATTAGTTGCTTTAGAATCATTTGATAGAACAGCACTAATAACAGCTCCTCCAAAGGGAAACTTAGTAGGAACAATGCCAATAGATATGGATCAAAAGGCTGTAAACTATTTAATTAAAACTCCAGGTGGAAATATATATCACTCAGGAGATTCACATTATTCTAATTACTATGCAAAACATGGAAATGACCACAAAATCGATGTAGCATTAGGATCATATGGTGAAAACCCAAGAGGAATTACAGATAAAATGACATCAGTTGATATATTAAGAATGGCAGAAGGATTAAACACAAAGGTTGTTATTCCATTCCATCACGATATTTGGTCTAACTTCCAAGCCGATACTAATGAAATATTAGCTTTATACGATATGAAGAAATATAGATTACAATACAAATTCACACCATATATTTGGCAAGTAGGTGGAAAATTTGTTTATCCAATGGATAAGGATAATAGAGAATATCACTATCCAAGAGGATTTGATGATTGCTTCTCCGTGGATATAAACACTCCATATAATTCATTTTTATAAACCATCACTATTTTAAAAATTGTAAGCTAGATTTATTCTAGCTTACAATGAAAAAAGGAGTAATGACATGCTTAAAGAGTTAATAGATAAAAAAAGATATTCATTCCATAAAGAATTTAATAATTGGGAAGATGCAGTAGGGGCTGCATGTAAACCTTTAATAGAAGAAGGTGTAATAGAAAAAAGCTATGTAGACTCAATTATTGCAAATGTTAAAAAGTTTGGTCCTTATATAGTAATTGCACCTAATATATGCATTCCTCATGCTCAAGAAGGGGTAGGAGTTAATGAAACAGCAATTTGCTTTATGAAAACAGATAAACCAGTACATTTTAGTGAAGATCCAGAACAAGATGCAAGATTATTTTTTGTATTAGCATCAACAGATAATGATAAACATATGCAAAACTTAGTGGGAATGTGTGAACTTGTAGAGGATCAAGATGTTGTAAGTAAATTATTAGAGGCAAAGTCAGTAGAAGATTTAAAAATGTTATTATAAAATTTTTCAATTGAAGAATTTTTAATAGATTTATAAAGGAGGAAAATTTATGGATTTTTTAATTTCAATTTGGAGCTTTTTCCAAATTAATATCTTAACTCAACCTGCTTTCTTCGTTGGATTTATCGTACTTATAGGGTATCTATTATTAAGAAGGCCAATATATGAAGCCTTCGCTGGATTTATTAAAGCAACAGTTGGTTATTTAATACTTAATGTTGCAGCATCAGGATTAGTTAGCAATTTCCGTCCAATACTTGCAGGATTAAAAGATCGTTTTAATTTGACAGCCGCAGTTATTGACCCATACTTTGGTCAAACAGCAGCACAATCAGCAGTTGAGAGTGTAGGAAGATCCTTCTCAATGATGATGCTTGTATTACTTGTAGCATTTATATTTAACATAGTACTTGTATTATTTAGAAAGGTAACTAAAGTTAGAACAGTATTTATTACAGGACATATAATGGTTCAACAATCATCAACAGTTTTATGGTTAGTACTTTTCTGTTTCCCACAATTACAAGATACAAAAGTAGTAATAATGCTTGGATTACTTTTAGGTACTTATTGGGCTGTTTCATCAAATCTTACAGTTGAAGCATGTCAAGAACTTACAGAAGGTGGTGGCTTTGCAATAGGACACCAACAAATGTTTGGAGTTTGGTTAACAGATAAAATTGCAGGTAAAATTGGTAATAAAGAAAAATCAATTGAAGATTTAGAATTACCAGGATTTTTATCAATCTTTAATGATAACGTTGTCGCAACTGGTACATTAATGATTATATTCTTTGGAATTATAATGGCTATATTAGGACCAGATTTATTACATGAAATAGACAAAGGATTTAAGGCAGATAGAAGTTTCTTCTTCTATGTAATAGAAAAATCTCTTAACTTTGCAGTTTATTTAAGTATATTACAACTTGGAGTTAGAATGTTCGTATCAGAGCTTACAGAATCATTCCAAGGTATATCAAATAGAATTCTTCCAGGTTCAATGCCAGCTGTAGACTGTGCAGCAGTATATGGATTTGGACATCCAAATGCAGTAACAATTGGTTTCATATTTGGAGCAATTGGTCAATTTATAGCAATACTAGGACTTGTAGTCTTTAATAGTCCAGTATTAATAATAACTGGTTTCGTTCCAGTATTCTTTGATAATGCTACCTTCGCAGTATTTGCAAATAAAAAAGGTGGATTAAGAGCAGCAATGATTATTCCTTTTGCATCAGGAGTAATTCAAGTTTTAGGTGGAGCATTTGCGGCACACTACTTTAAGTTAGCACAATTTGGGGGATGGCATGGAAACTTTGACTTTGCAACAGTTTGGCCAGTAATTGGGTTATTAATGGATAAACTACAATATGTAGGTGTTGGTATTGCAATAATAGCATTACTAGCTATACCACAAATTCAATATAGAAAAAATAAAAAAGGCTACTTTAAATTAGCAGAAAATTATGAAGAATATCTTCAAGAACAAGCTTAAATATAAGTTTTATGAATAATAATCAGTAATTAATGATAAAAATAACAATAAAAATTAGTTATCTTTCATTAATAGTAAAAATTATAAGCTATTAATACTTTAATGCTAACCACAATCAAATACTCCTTTGATATTATGGCACTTTATTTTAAGGTTTAAATCCTAAAGGGTTGTGGTTAGTAAAATTATAAAAATTAAATTTGAAAACAATATAATTTACATAAATAATTTTAAAAATAAGAAATGAATTTTGGAGGGATATATTATGTTAAAAGTTATAGCAGCATGTGGAAGTGGAATGGGGTCAAGTCAAATTATAAAGATGAAAATTGAAAAGATATTTAAAAAGTTAAATATTCAAGTGACTATAAAGCACTCAAGTGTAGGGGAAGCAAAAACACAAGCAGTTAATTATGATGTAGTATTTTGCTCAGATGCTTTAAAATCAAACTTTAAGAGAGCAGAGGAAGCAGGAACTATAGTTATAGGTTTAAGAAATTTATTATCAGAACAAGAAATAGAACAAAAAATTATGGATCAAGTAGTTAATAAAAAGTAATAGCTAAAGGTAAGCTATAGAAATAGTAGTAATATAGGGGGAAGGAATATGAAGTTTGAAAAGAAGTTTCTTACTAATTTGCATAGATGTTATGCAACAAGTAGTACAGTTGTAAATGGAGAAAGACATATTTTATTAGCAACAGAAGGAGAAGGACCTTGCTATAGCTATACAGGAGAGGACTTTAAGCAAAGTACAGTATGGGATGGACCAGGTGGAACAATGTCAATGATACCTGTACCAGGGAAAAATGGAGACTTTTTAGCAGTACAAAACTTTTTCCCAACATTCCAATCAGAAAATGCAACTATAGTATGGGCAAAGCCAACAGAAAATGGAGCTTTTGAGGTTAAAACTTTATTTAAAATGCCATATCTTCACAGATTTGATATATTAACAGCTGGAGATAAACATTATTTCTTAGGTGCAACTTTATGTACAACAAAGGAATTTAAAGATGATTGGAGTAATCCAGGTAAGATATATATAGCAGAAATTCCAGAGGATTTAAATACTCCATTTGAATTTAAGGTAATTAAAGAAGGTTTAACTAAAAATCATGGATATTGTAGAACAACATGGAATGGAAAAATGTCAGGTTTAGTTACTTCAGAAGAAGGAGTATTTTTAGTAACACCACCACAAAGTGAAAATGAAGAGTGGTTAGTAGAAAAAATAATGAATAGACCAACAAGTGATATAGCTGTTGTAGATATAGATGAAGATGGAGAAGATGAATTAGTTACAATAGAAGACTTCCATGGAGGAAACTTCTTAATTAATAAGAAAATTGATGGTGAATATAAGGTTGTATATAAATATCCAAAGGAAATGGATTTTGGACATGTAGTATGGGGAGGAAAACTAAGAGGAATCCCAACTATAATTGGTGGTTACAGAAGAAATGAAAAAGAATTATTTATTATACAATGTGAAGATAAAGAAAAACTTACATTTAAAACACAAGTTATAGAAGCTGGAGTAGGACCTAGTAATGTAGCTGTAGTAAATGAAGAAGATAGAGATATTATAATATCAGCAAATAGAGAACTTGGAGAAGCAGCTCTATACTTTGTAACAAAATAATAGACATGAAACTTGGGGGTATAAGAGCTTTTTTATAAGTAAAGTTCTATACCTCTAAATTTAGGAAAAAAATAGGTGATTTAAATAAAAAGGAGGAAAAATTATGTTAGAAAATTTAAAAAAAGAAGTTTATGAAGCTAATATGTTACTTCCAAAATATAATTTAATTACATTTACATGGGGAAATGTTTCGGCAATTGATAGAGAAAGTGGACTAGTTGTAATTAAACCTTCAGGTGTGGAATATAGCGAAATGAAGCCAGAAGATATGGTTGTTGTAGATCTTGAAGGAAATGTTGTAGAAGGAAAATACAAACCATCATCAGATACACCAACTCACGTAAGACTTTATAAAGAATTTAAAAATATAGGTGGAGTTGTTCATACACATTCAAGATGGGCAACAATCTTTGCTCAAGCTGGAAAAGGAGTAGTACCTTATGGAACTACACAAGCAGATTATTTCTATAATGAAGTTCCATGTACAAGAGCAATGACAAAAGAAGAAATAGGAACTAATTATGAATACAACACTGGAGAGGTTATAGTAGAAACTTTTAAAAATTTAAATCCAGAATTTGTACCAGGAGTACTTGTTAGAAATCATGGGCCATTTACATGGGGTAAAAATGCTAACGATGCAGTTCATAATGCAGTAGTATTAGAAGAAATTGCAATGATGGCTTGGAATACAGAGGTATTAACAGGATATAATGTTCAAAAAATGCCACAAGAACTTATGGACAAGCATTTTATGAGAAAACATGGTCCAAATGCTTACTATGGTCAAGGTACAAATTAAAACATAGCTTTAGGAGGAGTTTACATGAGAAAAGATTATATGTTAGGTCTTTATGAAAAATCAATGCCAAATACATTAACCTTTAAAGAAAAGCTAGAATGTGCTAAAGAATGTGGCTTTGATTATATGGAAATAAGCATAGATGAAACAGATGAAAAATTATCAAGACTTGATATGACTAAGGAAGAAAAATTTGAAATAGTAAAAGCTATGTTTGAAGTTGGAGTTCCTATAAGAACAATGTGTTTAAGTGGGCATAGAAAATATCCACTAGGAAGTATAAATGAAGAAACGAGAAATAAAGGTTTAGAAATAATGGAAAAGGCTATAGATTTAGCTTATGACCTTGGAATTAGAATAATTCAAATAGCTGGATATGATGTTTATTATGAAGCAGGTAGCAAAAAAACTAGAGAATTATTTTTAGAAAACCTAAAAAAATCAGTGGAAATGGCAGCTAAAAAGGGAATAATATTAGCCTTTGAAACTATGGAAACAGAGTTTTTAAATACAGTAGAAAAAGCTATAAAATATGTTAATTTAATAAATTCTCCATATCTTCAAGTCTATCCAGACTGTGGAAATGTAACAAACGCAGTATTAGATAGTGATAAAACAGCTTGTGATGATTTTATTACTGGAAAGGGACATTTAGCAGCTGTACATTTAAAAGAAACAGTACCAGGAAAGTTTAGAGAAATAACATTTGGTACAGGTCATGTAAATTTTGAAGAAATAATAAAAACCTCATGGAACCTTGGAGTTAGAAAGTTTACAGCAGAATTTTGGTATGTTGGAAATGATAATTGGAAAGAGGTTATTAAAAATACAAGAGAATTTATGAATAGTAAATTTCAAAATGCATTAGATAAAGGGGAGGGAAAATAGAATTGAATAAAAATCTTTTAATAAATACATCTAAAGAAGTTAGAAAGAATATTATAGACATGATTCATAGTGCAAAATCAGGACATCCAGGTGGATCATTATCTTGTGCAGATATAATAACATATCTATTTTTCGAAAAAATGAATATAGATGTTAATTATCCTAAAATGGAAAGTAGAGATAGATTTGTTTTATCAAAAGGACATGCAGCTCCAGCTCTTTATAGTGTTCTTGGAGAAAAAGGTTTTTTTAATAAAATAGAATTCAATGGTTTAAGAAAAACAGGAGCATTATTACAAGGTCATCCAGATTCAAAACATGTACCAGGAGTAGATGTATCAACAGGATCGTTAGGACAAGGTATATCAAATGCTGTTGGTATGGCTTTAGGACTAAGGTTATCTAATGAAAATAGCAAAGTATATTGTCTTTTAGGTGATGGAGAAATACAAGAAGGATTAGTTTGGGAAGCTACAATGTGTGCAGCTCACTATAAACTAAATAATTTAGTAGCAATTTTAGATTATAATGGACTTCAAATAGATGGTAAAAATGATGATGTAATGAGGATATCTCCAGTAAAAGAAAAGTTTGAAAGCTTTGGATGGCATGTACTTTCTTGTGATGGACATAATTATGAGGAAATAGATAAAGCTTTTAAGGCTGCAGATGAAGTAAAGGATAAGCCAGTTATGATAATAGCTAAAACAATAAAAGGAAAAGGTGTTAGCTTTATGGAAAACCAAGCAGGCTGGCATGGACAAGCACCTAATGATGAGCAAAGAGATTTAGCAATAAAAGAAATAGAAAGTTTGGAGGTATAGTATGGGAAAAGCAACTAGAGAATCCTATGGAATAGCATTAGCTAAACTAGGGAGAGAAAATAAAGATATAGTAGTTTTAGATGCAGACCTTTCAAAATCAACTAAGACAAATGTATTTTTAAGCGAATTTCCAGAAAGGTTTTTTAATGTAGGAATAGCAGAACAAAACTTAATGGGAGTAGCAGCAGGGTTATCTAATGTAGGTAAAATTCCATTTGCAAGCACTTTTGCTGTATTTGCAACAGGAAGGGCTTTTGAAATAATAAGAAATTCAATTTGTTATCCGAAACTAAATGTAAAAATAGCAGCAACACATGCAGGTATAACAGTAGGAGAAGACGGAGGCTCACATCAATCAATAGAAGATATTGCTTTAATGACAGCACTTCCAAACATGACAGTAATAGTTCCAGCTGATGATAAGGAAGCTATGGCAGCTGTAGAGGCAGCCTCAAAAATAGATGGACCAGTTTATTTAAGATTTGGTAGATGTGCAACGGAAGATTTATATGATGAAAATTATAAGTTTGAAATTGGTAAAGGTTCCACTCTTGTAGAAGGAAATGATATAACAATTATTGCAACGGGAATGATGGTATCAAAAGCTGTAGAAGCATCAAGAATCCTTAAGGAAGAAGGAATTAATGCAAGAGTAATAAATATGGCTACAATAAAGCCAATAGATGAAGAAATTATTATAAAGGCAGCTAAAGAAACTAAAGGAATAGTTACAGCAGAAGAACATTCAATTATTGGAGGACTTGGAGAAAAGGTAGCTTCAGTAGTTTGTAAATATGCTCCAACTAAAGTTGAAAAGGTTGGGATAAATGATGTTTTTGGAGAGTCAGGAACTCCAGATGAATTAATGGAAAAATACAAATTAACAGCTAAAGAAATAGTATTTAGAGTAAAAACTATTCTTTAAAAAGTAATATTAGTTTTTTATGTGGAGTATTACAAGATATATATAAAGTAATATTAATATAATTTTAAATAAAAGCAATATCTAGATAACTTAAAGTAAGCTAGATTATTAGTTTTACAATAAAATAATAAATATTTAGGGAGGATTTTAAATGAAAATTTTTATAGATACAGCTAATGTAGAAGAAATAAGAAAAGCAAGTGAACTTGGAATATTAGCAGGGGTTACTACAAACCCATCACTAATAGCTAAAGAAGGAAGAGACTTAAAAGAAGTAATAGAAGAAATTTGTAGTATAGTTGATGGACCTATAAGTGGAGAGGTTATTTCATTAAATCATGAAGATATGGTACTAGAAGCAAGAGAAATAGCAAAACTTCATAAAAATATAGTAGTAAAAATACCTATGTGTGAAGAAGGATTAAAAGCTGTAAATATACTAAGTAAAGAAAAAATAAAAACAAATGTAACACTTATATTTTCACCATTACAAGCATTACTTGCAGCAAGAGCTGGAGCAAGTTATGTTAGCCCATTCTTAGGAAGATTAGACGATATAGGAAACAAAGGAATAAATATTATAGAAGAAATATCAGCAATATTTGAAATACACAATATAGAAACAGAAATAATTTCAGCAAGCGTAAGAAATCCAATTCATGTATTAGAATGTGCAATGGCAGGATCACATATTGCAACAATTCCATATAACGTAATAATTCAAATGCTTAAACATCCACTAACAGATATAGGAATAGAGAAATTCTTATCAGACTACGAGAAGTCAAAATAATTAAATTGAAGTAGGAAACCAATAAAGTACTTATGTTATGGTATGCTATATTGCCTAGCTGGAAGTTTAATAATTATGCAACCTATATGGAGTTATAATGGGTGGGTATTATATACTACGTATAGCAAGATACTATAAAGATAAAAATAAAAGTAAATTATAGAATTTAATTAAAATAAGGCTATCGAATCAAAAAGATATAGATACGATATAGTGTTTAAATAAACTTAACACTATAAAATATTGTACCTAAATTTGAGCATGTAAATAATTTTGTGTAAACTGAATAAGGGAGACTTCTTCTTGGCGATAATTAAGATAATAATTAATTAACAGGAAGGAGTCTTTTATTATGTCAGATTTATCAAAAGAATTATTAAGAGCTTATATTAATGAACAAAATTTCACTAATCCTAACGAGGTTCTATCTTCATTAAAAGAATTATTTAAGGATGTATTACAAGAAGCTTTAGAAGCTGAGTTAGATGAAACTCTTGGGTACGGAAAGCATGAAGTAAGTGAAAAAGTGAATAGTAGAAACGGATACTCCAAGAAAACAATTAAGACAGAACTAGGAGAAATAGCATTAAACATACCTCGCGACCGCAACGGCGAATTTGAACCACAAATAGTACCAAAGCATCAAAGAAACGTTAATGGCATAGAAGATAAGATATTATCCCTTTATTCTAAAGGAATGACTACTAGAGACATATCAGAGCAAATAAAGGAACTATATGATGTTGAAATAAGTGCTGAAACAGTATCTAATATAACTAATAGAATTTTACCATTAGTGTCTGAATGGCAGAATAGACCATTAGAAAAGACTTATTCATTTATTTTTATGGATGCTATTAATTATAAGGTTAGAGATGATAAACGCGTGGTTGTTAAAGGTGCATATGTAGTTATAGGCGTTGATTTAGACGGAAATAAAGAAGTTTTAGGAATATGGATAGGCGTTAATGAAAGTAGTAAATTTTGGCTTTCAGTACTTAATGACCTTAAGAATAGAGGAGTTCAAGATGTTTTAATATTCTGTGTAGATGGGTTAAATGGCTTCAAAGAAGCTATCGGAGCTACTTTCCCATTTGCTAAAATTCAAAGATGCATAATACATCAAATAAGATCAAGTATGAAGTATGTACCTTATAAAGATAAAAAAGCTTTTGTTGCTGATTTAAAAACTATTTATACAGCTGTAACCGAAAGCGAAGCTATGGAAAATCTTATAGATGTAAAAGAAAAATGGGTTAACAAATATACTAATGCAATAAAAAGTTGGGAAGACAATTGGGATAACTTGAGTACGTTCTTCGAATTTTCACCATATATAAGAAAAATAATTTATACAACTAACGTTATCGAAAGTTTAAATAGCCAATTTAGAAAAGTTACCAAGACTAAACTAATATTTCCTACTGATGAAAGCCTATTAAAAATGTTATATTTAGCTACTGAAAGAGTTCATGCTAAATGGACTAGAAGTTATGCAAACTGGGATTTAGTTATCAATGAATTAAAAATAATATTCTCCGATACTTTTTCAAAAGGAGCATAAAAAAAACTTCAACAAAGGTTTCCAAATGTCAAAGTTCTTTTAAAAGAAATCTTCTATCTACCTATATTATTCACCTTAATTGGTGAATATATACAATGACTTGAAGACACAATATAAATCAAAATTTCTTTAATTATTTCTAAGAAGAAATTTCAGATACACAAAGTTTTTTACAGCCTCTATTGTACCTAAATTTTCTTGTAAGATAGCCTTAATTTTTTTATTTAACTTAATAGAAAGTATATTACTTAATTAAAAAAGGAGTTATATATATTTTAAAATTGCTTTTGCAACTCCACTTTCTTCATTAGTTGAAGTGATATCGTTAGCTACTTCTTTAACTATATCAAGGGCATTACCCATAGCAACTCCAACACCTGCATATTGTATCATTGATATATCATTTTCAGAGTCACCAATACACATAACATTAGATGCGTCAATTCCAAGGGTGTCAGCTAAGTAGGCAACAGCACTTCCTTTAGAAGAATTTCCATTCATTATTTCAAAGTTATTAGTTCCAGAACTAACTACATGAAGCTTTTCACCAAAGGTTTCCTTTAACTCTTCTTTACAGGCAAGAAGCTTTTCTTTATCAAAATCTTCTATAACTATACCTTTTATTATCTTGCCATCAAGCTTTTTAATGCTTTCAGTTAAATCTTCATTAATTACAAACTTAACTCTTTCATTTGGAACTAACATTTCATTCATCTTAACATAGGCATGAGTAGATGGAAGATCAGTTTCCCTTAAAACAGTATCCCAAGTATTAAAGTTAATAAATAAATTATATTTTTTAACTATTTCATATATTTTAATTAATACATCTGTTGAAATAGTATTTTCTAAAATAGCAATATCATTATATTTATTTTTAATATAAGCTCCATTAGAAGCAATAACAGGAGCATCTATTCCAATTAAGTTAGAATAATATCTAGCAGAAGCAAAAAGTCTCCCAGTTGTTATAGCTACATTTATTCCCTTAGCTTTAGCTTGTTTTAAAGCATTTTTATTTTCTTCACTAACCTCATGCTTAGAATTAAGTAAGGTTCCATCCATATCAATACATATTAATTTTATCTTTTCCATAAAACAATACCTCGCTTTCTATGAACTATTATACCTCAAAAAAACATTAAAATTATTTTTAAATAAAAAATATAAAAAATTTTTATTAAAATTTCTATATTCTGTGTATTTACCTTACGAAGAGGATTTTATGCAGGGGGAGTGTTAATATGAAATTTAATATATTAGGATTTAATCAAGAAGAGTTAATAAAAATGGACATGGATACAAGTGATGTTTTAATACTTAGATATCTTGTAGACTTTATAGATAGTGGATCAATGATAACAGAAAAAGTAAAGGAAGATATATTTTATTGGATAGATTATTCAAGCTTAATAGAAAACTTACCTATACTTGGACTCAAAAAAGATGGTGTATATAGAAGATTAAAGAAAATGGTTAACAAAGGGGTTTTAAAGCATTATACAAAGAAGGTTGGTGGAACTTTTTCTTTTTATGCTCTAGGAGAAAAATTTAAAAATCTATTAAACAAAGGTAAAGAAGTAAAAAGTAAAAGAAATTCTAAAAAGATAATATCCTTTAGTAAAAACCAAAGTAGAAGTAATCTTAGAAACATAACATTAAATAGTGAAAATGAAAACATCAGAAGTTCTAAAAATGTAACATCAAATAGTAAAAATGAGAATATGAGAAGTTCTAAAAATATAACATCATATAATAATATTCAGGACATCAGAAGTTTCAATAATGTAACATCAAACTATAAACAGAACATTAGAGGTTCTGAAAGAATACCAGCAGAGTATATAGAAAGTGAAACATCAGAAGGTACTAATTTTAATAGGGGGTACGGTGTAAAAAACGATGAGAGTGCGGAATATAAAAGTGAAGGGTTAGGAAAAGAAACCCAAACAAAAGATAATACTAATAAAAATAATTCTATAAAAAATTACACTAATAAAGAAATAATATATATATCAGAAAAAGTTATAGAATATTTAAATAAAGAAGCAAATAAAAATTATAAAAAAGATGATAAAAAAGCAATTTCTTTAATTATGGAACTTTTAAATAAAGGTTTTACAAAAGAAGATTTATTTAGAGTAATAGAAAATAAAACTTTCCAATGGAACAACACAGAATTTCATAAATATTTAAGACCATCAACATTATTTGGGGATAACTTTTATAGATATGTGGAAGAAGATATAGAATTAAAAGGCTTTAATAACTTTAAACCTCGTAATTATGATTATGAAAAGCTAGAATGGCAGCTATTAGGTTGGAGTTAATTGTCTAAAAATGAAGAAAATAAAATGTTGAATAAGAACGTATGTTTGTATATAATGAAACTATAATAAGAATACAACTTTTGTTAAAAGAGAAAGAGGCTATGTTTTAAAGCCTAAATAAAGTAAAAAGTATTTATATAGCAGCAAAAGTTGTCTATAAAAAGATATAAATTAGAAGACTAGATAGGATATAAATAAAGTATATTATTAATAACGTTTAGGGGGAGATGGGAATGATAGAGATAATAAAAAAGGCAAAGGAAGGAAACGTAGATGCAAAGGAGACATTATTAGAAATATTTAATCCTTTAATAATAAGTGTTGGGGAAAGTTACTATATATTTGATTATGATCAAGAAGATATAAGGCAAATTGCAAAGCTTGCAATACTTAAAGGGATAGAATCAATAGATAATGAAAAACTAAAATATTTTCCTGCATATATAGCTAAAATTGTAAAAAATACATTAGCTACTGAAGTTAAAAAAGCTACAAAAAGATATAAATTAATTAAAGAAGATAATGAAGAAGGAATTAAAGAAGAAGCAGTCCATAAAATAGCAATAGAAGATGAGGTAGTAAACAATATAAATAGAGAGAAATTATCAAAGGCTCTTAAGGTTCTAGATAATAAAGAAATAGCTCTATTAAATAAAATATATATAGATAACATAACAATAGCAGAGTATTCAAGAAGCTTAGAAATGCCATATTATAAAGTAATAAATCTCCATAAAAAAATAATAGAAAAGCTATTTTATCTAATGGAATTTTAAAAAACTTTTTCAAAAATAATCACAACTGCATATTTAATAAATGTAGGAGGTGATGAACATGGCAGCAAGTTCAGTATTAACAGGTAATGTAATGTCAATTAAGTACAAGGTAGGAGTAAACGATGAAGGTAAAGATATTTTTAAAACACAAAACTTTAAAAATATCTCAGCTGATGCTACAGATGATAATTTAATCGGATTATCAGATGGAATAGGCGCACTTTTAGACCATACCGTTGGAACTATCAAAAAGCAACAAACTTTCTTAATAACTAGATAAATAAAAGCTAGAATTTAAGAAGAAAATAAAATATAAAAGGGAGGGGACCATATGTTAGAAAGAACAGTTGTAATGTCTTTCAAAGACGAAAGCGGAAAAAAGCTTAACTTATCAGTTAAACATGTTAAAGAGGATGTACAAGACAGTGATATATCTTCTTTAATGGATAACATTATAACAAATAAGTTAATAAAAACAGAAGCAGGAGATCTTAAAGAAAAAGTAGAAGCCCAAGTAGTCACAAGAGAAGCAACAAAAGTCACAATGTAAGTGAAGCTCCAAATCTTTGATTTGGTTAGCTGAACTTACTCATCTGAACGAATGTGAAGAGGAGTTTCATATAAAAAGCTCCAAATCTTTGATTTGGTTAGCTGAACTTAAATGACACTCAAAATCTAAGATTTTGCAAGTGGAATTTACTCATTGGAACGGATGTGAGAAGGAGTTTCCTAAAATTATGTGAAGAGGAGTTTCATATAAAAAGCTCCAAATATTTGATTTGGTAAGAGGTATAATTTTTATGGTGTTGTTACATTATATATGTAGCAACATCATTTTTATTTTTTATAGAAATATTTAAAAATTATGATATAAAATACATAAGAAATTTTTATAAGAAAAATTAAGCTGTGTCATAAAAGATATAAATGCAATATAGAGTTTTAAAATAAACTTAAAACTAAAATATTGTATTTTAATTTTATTATGACACAGCTTTTTTATTTTATAGTAAGGATATCTTTAATTTTCTTAAAGCTGACTTTTTAATATTGCAGCAAGTATAATAGTCCTTCCCAGTATCCCTACAATATTTAGAAAGATTAGTTTTAGTGTTTGAATAATATAAATAAGTTATAATTTCCTGCTCTTCAACAGAAAGAGTTTTAAGAGCAACATTTAGTCTTTCAATTAACATATCTTGAAGAACAGAATTTTCTACATCTACATTATCTAAAATACTATGTCCCAAATCTTCTCCAGTTGGGCTAGGCGCATTAAGACTACATTCAGAATTGTATCTTATTTCTCCTCTACAAAGATATCTAAAGTTATTTATCATAGTCCACTGTACATAAGATGAAAAAGCAGATATTCCTTTATTCATATCAAATTTATTTATTGCCATTAACAAATTTGTAATTCCTATTTGAATTAAATCATCAAAGGTTCTCTCTCTTAAATAAATCTTTTTAGCTTCCTTTAATATTAGTGGATAATATAAATTTATTAGTTCTTCTTTTGCAGTAGAATTCCCAGCTTTAGCTAAAGTAAGTACTTCATGTAAGTTATTCATATAAATTTCCTCCTTTATAATTAGCATTTCATAAAGTAAATACTCCAATATAAGAGAAATTAATAAAAATAAATATAAAAAATTTACACTGAAATTAATACTATAAATAATAGAAAAATAACCTAATTAATAAAAAAAATATATATATTTTATTAATTTATAAAATAAAGTATTTTTTTAGTAATTAATTTCATTCAAATGAAATTATTGGATTGTCAAAAAACCTTGATAAAAATGTAAAAATATGATAAACATAATAAGTAGAAGTTAATAAAAAATTAATGAAATATACAAAATTATAATATATACTGCATTATTATGTAGAAATTAAATTTAGTTTTACAAAAATATAACGAAAATTTAATTAATATAATATAAATTAACAAAATTTATAAAAGAAATTTACAGAAGAATATTAATTGTTAAGAAAATTATAAAATTGGGAGGAAATATATTTTGGAAGAACAAGTTATACGTATTGATGAAATTTTAGAAGTTCTTAAGAAAAGGTGGAGATTTATTGTAATAGTAACATTATTAGCTACATTAGTTTCAGCAACATTGAGCTTTTTCATGATTAAACCACAATATGAAGCAAGTACAAAGGTTTTTATAGGTAAAGAAGAAGGAGAAAATCAAAGTTATAATCAAAGTGATGTATTAATGTATCAAAAGCTTATGAAGACATATTCAGAGGCTATAAAGACAAGGGACTTAATTTCAAATGCTACAAAGAAAGCTAAGGTTGATTTAAAACCAGAAGAAGTACTTTCTAATTTAACAGTGGTACATGTAGCAGATACACAAATATTACAAATAAAGTTTAAAAGTAAAGATCCTAAAGAAGCAGCAGACTTAATTAAGGCTATTACAGATGAATTTATTAATATATCAATGGAATTAGTTCCTAATGGAAATATAAAGATTATAGAAGATGTAACTTTACCAGAAAGGCCAGTTAGTCCTAATAAAAAAATGAACATTGCAATAGCACTTTTATTAGGATTAATCATAGGTATAGCATTGGTTTTCTTATTAGAATTCTTAGATAACACCTTTAAAACAAAGGAACAATTAGAAAGAGAATTAGATATACCTGTAATTGGAGTAATTCCAACTATAGATGAAGAATAAGGGGTAGAAAAATGTTTATAGTAGAAAAAGAGCCAAAAGCAATTGCATCAGAAAGTTATAGAACACTAAGAACTAATTTGCAATATTCCTCCTTTGATGAGGAATATAAAACAATAGTAGTAACAAGCTCAGAACCAGGAGAAGGTAAGTCAACAACAGCAGGAAATCTTGCACTTAGCTTTGCTCAAGGTGAAAAAAGAGTTATTTTAATAGATTGTGATTTAAGAAAGCCATCAATACATAAGAAGTTTAAAATTTCTAATACAAGTGGTTTATCAGATGTGTTAATAGGAAAAGAAAAAATAACAACAGCAGTTCATAGATATAATCAAAATATGTTTGTATTAACATCAGGGAAAATACCACCAAATCCATCAGAAATGCTTGGTTCTAAAGCTATGACTAAACTTTTAGAAACATTAAAGGAAGAATTTGATTACATTATATTAGATGCTCCACCTGTACAAGCCGTTACAGATTCTCAAATACTTTCAATAAAGGCAGATGGAACTATATTAGTAGTTAAAGCGGAAAGTACTAAAAAAGATTCTATTCAAAATGCAATTGGATTACTTAGAAAAGTTAATGCTAATATAATTGGAACAGTTTTAAATGGTGTAGATAACAGTAGAAATAAATATTATTACTATTACGGAGAATAGTAGGTAAAGTTATGGTAGATATACATTCACACTTAATATGGGATATAGATGATGGTTCAAAATCAAAAGAAATGACTCTTAATATGTTAAAAATAGCTGTGGAAAGTGGAACTAAAAAAATAGTTTCCACTCCACATTATATACAAGGTCATTATGAGGTTCCTTATAATGAAGTTAAAAAAAGGATAGAGGAACTTAAAGGTATAGCAAAGAAAAATAATTTAGATATAGAAATATATCAAGGACAAGAGGTTTATTATACAAGTAATATATTAGAAAATTATGAAAATGGATATATAGGAACAATAAACAATTCAAGATATATGCTTATAGAATTTAATATGAAAAACTTTTCTATTTCAGATGTTGTAGAAAACCTTTATGAATTAAAGCTTAAGGGAATAGTTCCAGTAATTGCACATCCAGAAAGATACCATATATTTAAAGATAAACCAACATTGATAAACCAATTTATAAAAGAAGGTTTCTTATTTCAACTTAATACAGGGAGTATAACTGGAGATTTTGGATCAGAAGTTAAAAAAGTAGCAGAAATATTTATAAAGAACAAAATATATAACTTTATAGGCTCTGATGCTCATAGAGATGAAAAAAGAATACCTAATATGATTAATGGTCTAGAAGTCATAAAAAAGATAGATAGAAAATATGCAAGAGAACTAAAAAAATCTGGAGAAAAACTTTTAAATAATGAAGAAATTAATTTTAGTGGAGAATTAATTAAAGAAAAAAAGGGGTTTTTATCAATATTTAGCAAGAGATAATTAAAGTAATATTAAAAAATATTGTAATAAAGAGGAGGGAGAAATATTAAAGATTTAGGTAGATATAAAAAGTCAATATTAATATTAATAGATGCAGTGCTTATAAATTTATCATATATATTGGCTATGTATTTTAGATATAACTATAGTACCTTTAGGGAATTATCATCAAATTATAAAGAAATAGCAATAATAGTAACAATTATATATATAGTTTGCTTTTATATATTTAAGCTATATGAGAGTATTTGGAGTTATGCCAGCATAGACGAATTTATGTTAGCTATAGGTGCTTGTTTAACTGCAAATTTATTAACAATAGCAGCAACTAGTATTATGTCTTATGGTTTTGCTTATGGAGTAAGCATAATTTCCTGTGCTTTTAGCATACTTTTCATATTTGGATTTAGAATATCCTTTAGAATCTACAATAGATTTACCAATATACTAGATTACAATGCCAGTAAAAATCAATTAAAAAGAGCTATGATAATTGGTGCTGGAGAGGCCGCAACCTTAGTTATAAGAGAAATGAAAAACAGCAAACAATGCAAATATTCTCCAATAGCTTTAGTTGATGATGATAAAAATAAAGTAGGCAAAAGTATATTAGGAGTAAAAGTACTAGGAACAAGAAAAGATATTCCTAAAATAGCTAAAGAAAAGAACATAGAAAATATAATAATAACAATTGCAGCTATTGATGAAAATGATAAAAAAGAAATTTTAAATATATGTAAAGAAACAGGGTGCAAAGTTCAAATAGTTCCAAACCTTTATGAAGTTATTGATGGAAAAGTAGCTTTAAATCAAATTAGAGATGTTGATATTGAAGATTTACTTGGAAGAAAGCCTATAGAACTAGATATGAAAGGAATATCAGAATATATAGATGGACAGTGTATTTTGATAACTGGAGGGGGAGGCTCAATAGGGTCAGAATTATGCAGACAAGTTGCTAGATTTAATCCTAAAAGCCTTATTATCTTTGATATTTACGAAAATAATGCTTATGACATACAAAATGAACTTAGATATAAATATCCAAAGCTAAACTTAAAAGTGTTAATTGGATCAGTAAGAGATAAAAAAAGATTAGAGCATATATTTGAAGAATACAATCCAGAAGTAATCTTCCATGCAGCAGCACATAAACATGTTCCACTTATGGAAGATAGTCCAATTGAAGCCATTAAAAACAATGTATTTGGAACCTTTAATGTAGCAGAATGTGCAAATAAATTTAAAGCAAAAAGATTTGTACTAATATCCACAGATAAAGCTGTAAACCCAACAAATATTATGGGAGCTACAAAAAGAATCTGTGAAATGATAGTCCAATCTATGGATAAAATAAGCTCCACACAATTTGTAGCAGTAAGATTCGGAAATGTTTTAGGAAGTAATGGTTCAGTTATACCACTATTTAAAAAACAAATAGCACATGGAGGACCAGTTACAGTAACAGATAAAAATATAACTAGATTCTTTATGACAATACCAGAAGCTACGCAACTAGTACTTCAAGCTGGTGCCTTTGCAAAAGGTGGAGAAATATTTGTTTTAGATATGGGTAAGCCAGTTAAAATATATGACTTAGCATGTGATTTAATAACACTCTCAGGATTTGAACCAAAAGAAGATATAAAAATTAAAGTAACAGGACTTAGACCAGGAGAAAAACTATATGAAGAACTTTTAATGAGTGAAGAAGGCTTAACAAATACAAAACATGAAAAAATATTTATTGGTAAGCCAATCTTTAGCGATATAAATGAATTAAAAAATTCAATGAAAGATTTACATAATATTATTGAAGAAAATAATATTCAAAAGCTAATTTTAAAAGTTGAAGAAATAGTTCCAACTTATGTTAGAAAGCAATTAGATGAAGTTGCAGTAGATGGATAAAAAAGTATAGGGCTTATGGTAGAAAGAGTGTGATGTTTTTATGGAGAATTTATTAATATTAGGTGCTGGAGGCCATGGGAAAGTTGTAGCTGAAGCTGCTGAACTTGAAATGAAATATAATAAAATATCATTTCTTGATGATAGAGAAGATGTAAAAAGAGTTTTAAATTTCGATATTATTGGAAAACTTAATGATTACGACAAATTTTTAGATAATTATAAATATGCATTTGTTGCTATTGGAAACAATAAAAAAAGATTAGAACTTATAGATAAACTTATAAAAGCAGGATTTAAGGTTCCAAAGATTATTCACTCAAAAGCATCAGTAAGCAAATATAGCAATATAGATTTAGGTTCAATTATTTTAGCTAATGCTGTAGTAAATGTAAATGTAACTATAGGAAAAGGTTGCATTATAAACATTAATTCAACCATAGATCACGACTGTAAAATATCAGATGGTGTTCATATTTCATCAGGTGCTGTTATTAGAAGTATGGTGAAAGTAGGAGAATTATCAACGGTAGGGGCAGCAGCTTGTGTTAAATCAGGAAGCATAGTGAAAGAAAAATGTTTTTTAGAAGAAGGAAGTGTTTTTAAGAAAATTTTGAAGGGGGAATAAAAACTTATGAGTAGAATTCTTGATGTTTTAGTTAGTTTTATATTACTAATAATACTATTACCAATATTCTTAGTAGTAGCAATACTAATAAAATTAAATTCAAAAGGGCCGGTATTTTTTACTCAAATGAGAATAGGAAGAAATAATAAGTTATTTAAACTTTATAAATTTAGAACAATGAAGATTGGAACTCCAAATGTAGCAACAGATAAGCTAGGAAATTCACAAAGTTACTTAACTACTGTTGGAAAAATATTAAGGAAAACAAGCTTAGATGAAATTCCACAGCTAATAAATATAATCAAAGGTGATATGAGATTTGTCGGACCCAGACCAGCTTTATATAATCAATATCATTTAAAAGACATTAGAACAGAAGCAGGTGTACATAAATTACTTCCAGGAATAACAGGATGGGCACAAATAAATGGCAGAGACCATAACGATGATTTCCAAAAAACAGAATTAGATAAATATTATTTAGAAAATAAATCTTTTAAATTAGATATAAAAATAGCTTTTATGACAGTTTTTAAAGTTCTTAGAGCGGAAGGTATAGTTGAAGGACAAAAGATACAAATAGAAGCAAGTCAAAGAAAAGATGAACTAAGCATTTAGTAAGTTAAATTAACTATATGAAATGAAAGAAGGTGGTTAGAGAATGAAGAAAATACTTATTACTGGAGCAAATAGTTATATTGGTACAAGCTTTGAAAAGTGGGTAAAGCAATGGCCAGACTCCTATGAGGTTGAAACAGTTGACATGATAGATGGAACTTGGAGTAATAAAGATTTTTCGAAATTTGATGTTGTATTTCATGTAGCAGGAATAGCTCATGTTTCTACAGATCCTAAAATGGAAGAGTTATATTATAAAGTTAATAGAGGTCTTACTATAGAAGTTGCTAAAAAAGCAAAAAATGAAGGCGTTAAGCAATTTGTTTTTATGAGTAGTATTATTGTTTATGGTGATAGTAGTCATATAAGTCACAAAAGAGTTATTGATAAAAATACAGTACCTAAGCCAAGTAACTTTTATGGTAGAAGTAAGCTACAAGCTGAAGAAGGGATACTTCCATTACAGGATGATAAATTTAATGTAGTAGTTATAAGACCACCTATGATATTTGGAAAGGGATCTAAAGGTAATTATCCAAAACTTGTTAAAATGGCAAAGAAGTTACCGATATTTCCTAATATTAAAAATGAAAGAAGTATGCTTCATATAGATAATCTTTGTGAGTTTATTAGACTTATGATCGTTAATGAAGAAAGTGGAGTATTTTACCCTCAAAATGATGAATATGTTGGAACAAGTGAGTTAGTTAAACTTGTGTCAGAGGCTCATGGAAAGAAGATTATTCTTACAAAAGTATTTAACCCCCTATTAAAGTTAATAGGAAATTTTATTGGAATTATTAACAAAGCCTTTGGAAATTTAGTTTATGAAAAAAATATGAGTGAATATAAAGAGAATTATATAATTAGAGATTTAAGAGAATCGATTAGAGCAACTGAGGTGGAAATTAATGTAGGTGATAATGAAAGAGGTGCAAAGATTTGAAAAAGCATATTTTAGTTATAGCACAATATTTCTATCCAGAGCAATTTAGAATAAATGATATTTGTACTGAATGGGTAAAAAGAGGATATAAAGTAACAGTTATTACAGGTATTCCAAACTATCCTCAAGGTAAATATTATCCAGGCTATGGACTTTTTAAAAAGAGAAAAGAAACATATAACAGTGTTGAGATTATTAGAATCCCATTAATACCAAGAGGGAAGAATGCGATAATGCTTGCATTAAATTATTTATCATTTGTTGTATCTGGATTCTTTTGGAAGGTGTTTACTAGAATAAAAGCTGACTATGTGTTTATATTTGAAGTATCACCAATGACACAGGCTTTACCAGGAATTTGGTATTCGAAAAAAAGAGAAATCCCATGTTATCTCTATGTACAAGATCTTTGGCCAGAAAATGTTGAAATAATAACAGGTATAACTAATAAATACATTATTGGATTAATTGGTAAAATGGTAGATTATATTTATGCTAGATGTACAAATATCTTCACAACATCTATAAGTTTTGTAGATTCAATTGAAAAACGTGGTGTATTAAAAGAGAAAATTAAATATTGGCCACAATATGCTGAAGATTTTTATTTTCCATTAGAGAAAAGAAATATTAAAGAGATTCCCAATAATAACGCTTTTAATATAATTTTTGCTGGTAATATTGGAAGTGCTCAAGGGTTAGATATATTACCTGAAGTTGCAGTGTTACTGAAGAAGAAAAAATTAAAGAAAAAGATTCAATTTAATATTGTTGGTGATGGAAGATATAAGGATAATTTGGTTAAAATGGTAAACTTAAATAATGTATCAGATATATTTAATTTTATTCCAAAACAGCCAGCTATACGTATTCCAGAATTTATTGCATCTAATGATGCAGCTTTTTTAAGCTTGGCAGATAATTCATTGTTTGAAATGACGATTCCTGCAAAACTTCAATCATATATGGCTTGCGGTATACCGATTATTGCTTCAGCTAATGGAGAAACAGCTAGAATAATAAAGGAAGCTAATTGTGGAATTTGTTCTAGTGCTGGAGATGCAGAAAAACTTTCAGAGATTATTAATGAATTAGTAAATAAGCAAGAGAATCAACTAAAACAAATGGGGATTAATTCAAAAAAATATTGTGATAATAATTTTAATAAAGAAAGATTGTTAGATGAAATTGATGGATATTTTAAATAGATTTTAATAGTGGAGGGAAAAGATATGTTTAAAGAAAAAACATTACTTATAACAGGTGGAACAGGTTCATTTGGTAATGCGGTACTTAAAAGATTTTTAAATACAGATATAGGTGAAATTCGTATATTCTCTCGTGATGAAAAAAAGCAAGATGACATGAGAAAAATATATAAAAACGATAAGATAAAATTTTACATAGGTGATGTAAGAGATTTAGCTTCAGTAAAAAATGCTATGCATGGTGTAGATTACATATTTCATGCAGCGGCATTAAAACAAGTTCCATCTTGCGAATTTTTCCCTATAGAGGCTGTAAAGACTAATATAATTGGAACGGATAATGTACTTACAGCAGCTATAGAATATGGAGTAAAGAAGGTAATCTGTCTTTCAACAGATAAGGCGGCATATCCTATAAATGCTATGGGTATATCAAAAGCTATGATGGAAAAAGTTTTTGTAGCAAAGTCTAGAACAGTTTCGGCTGATAAAACAATTATTTGTGGAACAAGATATGGTAATGTTATGGCATCACGTGGTTCGGTAATTCCTTTATTTATTGATCAAATGAGAGAAGGAAAAGACTTAACTTTAACTGATCCTAATATGACAAGATATTTAATGTCTTTAGAGGAAGCAGTGGATTTAGTTTTATATGCTTTTGAAAATGGAAATCAAGGAGATATATTTGTTCAAAAGGCTCCGGCATCTACAGTTAAGGAATTAGCTGTAGCTTTAAAAGAATTATTTAACTCAAGCTGTGATTTTAAAATCATAGGAACAAGGCATGGAGAAAAAACTTATGAAACCTTATTGACAAGAGAAGAGTATGTGAAATCTTCAGATGAAGGAGACTATTTTAGAATACCAGCAGACAATAGAGATTTAAATTATGCTAAATATTTTACAGAAGGTAATGAAGAATTAAAAGATCAATTAGAATATAATTCAGATAATACTAAGAGAGTTTCTGTAGAAGAAATTAAGGAGATGCTTTTAAAATTACCATATATTCAAAAGGAACTAAAAAGTTTTGAAATTATAAGAGATGCAATAGATGAAGTTGCATCAACTAAAAATATTTAGGAAAAAAGAGGTCTTAAAATGAAAAAGGTATTGGTTACGGGAGCAAAAGGTTTTATAGGTAAAAATTTAGTATCTACATTAAAATTGAATAATGATATTGAAGTTAAAACTTTTGATACAGAAGATAATGATAAAACATTAGAAACTTATTTAAAAGAAGTAGATTTCATATTTCATTTAGCAGGAATAAACAGACCTAAAAATGATGAAGAATTTACAGTTGGTAATGTTGGATTAACACAAAAAATAATTAGTAAATTAGAAAGCTTTAATAAAAATATACCAATATTAATTACATCATCTATACAAGCAGAATTAGATAATGCATATGGGATAAGTAAAAAGCAAGCAGAGGAAAGTATTATTGAATATAGTAAGAAGAATTTAGCTCCAGTATATATATTCAGATTACCTAATGTTTTTGGGAAATGGTGTAGACCTAATTATAACTCAGTAGTAGCAACATTTTGTAATAATATAGCTAATGATATTGAAATAACTATAAATGATGAAAATAAAGAACTAGAATTAGTTTATATTGATGATGTTGTTAAAAAGTTTATTTCAACTATGGAAGATTATTTAGAAGAAAATAAAGAAGATATATTAAAGCAATATTATTATAAAATATCAGTAAGTTTTAAAGTTACATTAGGAGAACTTGCAAGGAAAATATATGATTTTAAAGAAAGTAGAAAGACTCTAATGGTACCTAACTTAGAAGATGATTTTACTAAAAATTTATATAGTACTTATTTAAGCTACATTCCAGTTGACAAGTTTAGTTATCCTTTGAAAATGAATATAGATAATAGAGGTTCTTTTACGGAATTTTTAAAGAGTTCAGATAGAGGACAAGTTTCTATAAATATATCTAAACCAGGAATAACAAAAGGAAATCATTGGCATCACACTAAAAATGAAAAATTCTTAGTAGTAAGTGGTCAAGGTGTTATTCAATTTAGAAGAATTGATAGTGAAGAAATAATTGAGTATAAAGTAAGTGGAGAGAAGCTTGAAGTCGTGGATATTCCAGTTGGATATACTCATAACATTATAAATACTGGAGAAACAGATATGGTAACTGTTATGTGGGTAAATGAAATATTTAATCCAGAAAAACCAGATACTTATTTCTTGGAGGTATAAAATGAAGAAGTTAAAAGTAATGACAGTAGTTGGTACAAGACCAGAAATAATTAGATTAGCTGCCGTTATAAATAAATTAGAACAATCAAAAGCTATTGAACATATATTAGTTCACACTGGTCAAAATTATGACTATGAATTAAATGAAGTATTTTTTAATGATTTTAAATTAAGAAAACCAGATTATTTTCTTAATGCAGCTACTGGAACAGCAGTAGAAACTATAGGAAATATACTTGTTAAAATAGATCCAATAATGGAAGAAGTAAAACCAGATGCATTCCTAGTACTTGGGGATACCAATAGTTGTCTTACTGCAATAGCAGCTAAAAGAAGACACATTCCTATATTCCATATGGAAGCAGGAAATAGATGTTTTGACCAAAGAGTACCAGAGGAAACTAATAGGAAAATTGTAGACCATACATCAGATATAAATTTAACTTATAGTGATATAGCAAGAGAATATTTACTTAGAGAAGGATTGCCAGCAGATAGAGTAATAAAAACAGGAAGCCCTATGTTTGAAGTTATTAGTTCAAGAAAAGAAGATATAGAAAAATCAGATGTATTAGAAAGATTAAATTTAAAAGAAGGACAATATTTTGTAGTATCAGCTCATAGAGAAGAAAATATAAGTTCAGAAGTAAACTTCTTAAATTTAGTTGACAGCTTAAATGCAGTAGCAGAGAAATATAATATGCCTGTAATAGTAAGTACACATCCTAGAACTAGAAAAATGATAGATTCAATGGGAATTAAATTTAATTCTTTAATATCACTTATGAAGCCACTTGGATTCAATGATTATGTAAAGCTTCAAACAAAAGCAAAGGCAACACTAAGTGATAGTGGAACTATAAGTGAAGAATCATCAATTTTAGGATTTAGAGCACTTAATATAAGACAAGCTCATGAAAGACCTGAAGCAATGGAAGAAGCTTCTGTTATGATGGTTGGACTTGAAAAAGAGAGAATATTACAGGGGTTAGAAGTACTTGAAAGTCAAGATATAGATACTTTAAGAAGAGTAGCAGATTATAGTATGCCTAATGTATCAGATAAAGTACTTAGAATAATATTATCTTATACTGATTATGTGAATAGAGTTGTTTGGGATAAATAGAATAAAAAGTTTTATTAATAGTGAGATATAGCTTTATAAAAAGATAAAGATATAATTTGATAGAACATTTGAAACTATTAGTTAGATATATAGTTTAAAAAGTATTTATATAGAGGGGTGAAGGTATGATAGATTGGAAATACTATAGTAAAAAATGTACAATGTATTCAGTTATTCTAACAATAATGGTTGTATATATACATGCATTAAACTATAAAGTATACCCAATTAGAACAGAATATGGATTTTTAGGTAAATTTGTATTTAATATTGAATATTTACATTTTTGTATATCACGTGTTGCAGTAACATCATTTTTAATAATTTCAGGATTTAATTTCTTTAAAAATTATAATTATAGTAAAACTGTAGATAAATATAAAAATAGATTTAGAAAATTGGTAATACCATATATTTTTTGGCAAAGTATAATGTGGATATATTTAGTATTGTTAATAAGTATACCACAACTTAAATCAGCAATGAATAGCAATAATAAAGAACTTTCATTTATTAGTTGGTTAGGTTTTCTTATAGATGGTTCAGAAACACCATTATGGTATGTGAAGAATTTAATTATAATAGTAGCTATATCACCTTTAATTTACTCATTTTTAAAATATAAAATTGGAGGTATAATATTATTTTTAATTTTAATTTTCACTTGGATTTTTCATCCTTATGATGAATTTTCAATATTGTATTCAACTATATTTTATACAATTGGAGGTTACTTTGGAATTCATAGTAAAAAACTATTTACAAATAGAATTACTAAGAGAAAATCCATAGTATCTTTAGTGTTATTTATTTTTTTGACTGCAATAAATTATTCTTTTCATGTTACTGATTCAATTAATTTTGGGATTTTATATTTTATTCCATATTCTTTAAGTGGATGGTATGCTTTTGATATTTTGAATTTATCAAAATATTCAGTGAATAAGTATATGAAAATGAGCTTTTTAGTATATTGTGGACATTACTTATTGCAAGAGACATTAGAGAAACTTTTTTTAATTATTTTTGGTAAAAGTGCTTTTATGGCTTTAATTGATTTTCTATTTATGCCTATAATTACAATTGCAATTATATTATGTTTAGGAAATTTATGTAGAGAAAAAGTTTCTAGATTTTATAGTCTAATAACAGGAGGTCGATAATATGCCAAAGGTTAGTGTAATTATTCCAATATATAATGTTGAAGCATATATTGAAGAGTCTCTAAAATCAGTTTGTGAACAAAATTTTAATGATTTTGAAATAATTATTGTAAATGATGGGACTAAAGATGCTTCTATGGAGATTATTGATGAAATATTAAAAACATATGATGGAGCTTATAAAATAATAAATCAAAATAATTTAGGGTTACCTGCAGCGAGAAATGCTGGAATAAGGGAGGCCGAAGGTGAATTTATATGTTTTATTGATTCAGATGACATAATTTCAAAAAACTTTTTGAAGAATCAGTATGAATATATAATTGAAAATAAGTTAGATGTATGTTTTTGTGATTTTGAAGAAACTAAAATAGAAAATCGCTATGGAATAAATAAAAAAACTTATAAAAATGAAGTAATAGAAATAAAAGACTTATTAAAAGGGGCTCTAATAAGAAAGTATAAGATTCATTGTTGTACATTACTTATTAGGAGGGCATTTTTAGAAAATAATTCATTATACTTTAATGAAGAATTAAAATATGGTGAAGATGTACAATTTATGTGGAGATTATTTCCAATACTAACTCAAATAGGACATATTAATTCAAAAGACTATAAATATTTGATAAGATCTAATTCTTTAATGACTAATCAAAATATAAATAAGGTACTAATTTTACAAAAAGAGATGAATAGGATATTAAGTAAGTTAAAAAAAGTATATCCAGAATATATTAATATATTTAAATATCTACAACCAAGGATAGAATTTGGATGTATTCATTCTTTTACAAAACAAGTTCAAAATTATAATGATTATCTAGATATGATTAATAAGTTAAATTATAAGAAAATTGTAAAGCAACTACTTAGATTTCCAGATATTAAGATAAGAATTTTAGTAAGTATTCTTTATATTAATCCTAAAATTTTTTATAAGATATTTAAAAAAATTTAATTTCATGAAAAGTTTAAGAGGTGAGAAATGGAAAATAAAAAATATGGTGGAGTTGTCGTATTATATAATCCAGATAACTCGGTATTAAAGAATATAAAAACTTATATAGATGAATTAGATATTCTATATGTAATAGATAATTCTAACAATATAAATACAGAGTTAATTAGATGTATAAAAGAAAATAAAAAGTGTAAATATTTATCATTAGATAATAATAAAGGATTAGCGATAGCATTAAATATAGGTTGTAATAATGCAATAAATGATAATTGTGATTATATATTAACAGTTGATCAAGATTCTTATTTTAAAGAAAATGCAGTAAAGAAGATGAAAAATTTCATTGAAAATTCTAATAATGAATATGCAATTGTTGCTCCAAATGTTTGTCTTTTATATCCAGAAAATAAAAGTTACACAATAATTAAGGATAACAAAAATAAAATTTGTAATTGGGTAATGACTTCAGGAAGTATTATGAAAACTGAGAATTTTAAGTTAACTAATAAGTTTGATGAAAAATTATTTATCGAGCATATTGATATAGATATAGGAATGCAGTTTAAAAATTTGGGATTAAAAATAATTAGATTAAGTGATTCAATTATATATCAAAGGCAAGGTAATTCTCGAGAAAAAAATTTTTTAATGAAAAAAGTTCATCCATTATTTGACAAACCTGTACGTACATATTATTTATTTAGAAATCATTTTTATTTAATTAATAAGTATAATAAAGAATATAAAAATTTTTCAAATGTAAATTTATTATATATTGTAACAAAAATATTTCTTTATGAGAATAAAAAAATTGAAAGATTTAAAATGATATATAGAGGAATTTGTGATGCTAGAAAAGGTAAAATGGGTGAATATAGAAATTAAATATAGGAGTGATAACTATTGAAAATTATGCTAATAACTCAAAATTTAGCTCCATTTCGTATGGAATGGGTAAATGAATTATCCAAGTATGCAGATATAACTGTATATCATATTAATGAATATGAAAAGATTGTAAATAGTAAATATACAAACTTTACTCCGAATATAGATAAATGTGAAGATATATCAATAAATATATTAAGGAAAGTCAAGTTATTTAATTATAAAAAAATATTAAAAGAGAAAGTAGATGTATTAATAATTGATGGGTATGGTTTTATTGCCCAAGTAATATTAATTATATTATTAAAATTACTTAAAAGAAAATATATATTATCTGTTGATGGAGGATTTATAAATAAAAAAGAAAATAAATTAAAAAGATTTTTTAAAAAAATAATAATATCATCTCCTAGTAATTATCTTAGTACATCAAAATTTACAGATAAATATTTAGAACACTATGGAGCAGATGTAAATAAAATATATAGACATTACTTTTCTTATGTACATAAAGAAGATATATTAAAATTCCCAATAAAATATATAGATAAAAATATTTATAAAAAGAAGCTTGGGTTAGAGAACAAAGTTACAATAGTTTCCGTAGGTAGATATGAGCATAGAAAAGGATTTGATATTTTACTTAACTCAATTAAAAATATTAAAGAAGATATTCAGGTATTAATAATTGGAGGTAATGAAAATGAAGAGTATAGTGAGTTATTAACAGGAATTGAAGATAAGGTACATTTTATTAATTTTTGTAATAAGGAGTTATTAAAAGAATATTATTGTGCAAGTGATATATTTGTATTACCAACAAGATATGATATATGGGGCCTTGTAATAGGTGAGGCTATGTCGTATGGATTACCTATTATTACAACAGATAAGTGTCTAGCTGGGATTAGTATGATTAAAAATGAAGAAAATGGATTTATAGTACCAATAAATAATTCGAATAGAATAGAATCAGCATTAAGGGAATTAATTGTTAATGAAAATTTAAGATATAATATGGGAAAAAATAATATAAATAAAATAAAAAAATATTCTATAGAAAATTCTTCAAAAATAGATATTGAGAATTTCAAAAAATATATAGGTGAAAAATATGAATAATGATAAAAATAATGATATTTTAGTTAGTATAATTGTTCCAATATATAACAGTGAAAAATATCTTGAGAAATGTGTACAGTCATTAATAAATCAAAATTTTGATAATTACGAAGTACTTTTAATAAATGATGGAAGTAAAGACTCTTCATATAAAATATGTAAAGAATATGATAATAAATATAACTATATTAAGGTATTTAATAAAGAAAATGGTGGAACTTCATCAGCTAAAAATATGGGAATTGAAAAAGCTAGAGGAGAATGGATAGTTTTTGTTGATTCTGATGATTATATTGATTCAAATTATATTAGTACTCTTATAAATAATATAAATGATAATATTGATTTAGTAGCATGTGGTTTCGTAATTGAATATTTAAAAGATAATTACTTTGTTAATATTAGTCTGCCGGAAAATAAAGAATATATAAAAAGTAATGAAATAAAAGATGGAATTTATGAATTAGATTATAATGCATTACTAAATGTAAATGTATCTAAAATATATAGAAGAAGAATATTAAAAGAGAAAAATATTTTGTTCAATGAGAAATTGAATACAGGAGAAGATTTAGTATTTAATTGTGAATATATAAAAAATATAAGAGGGTTATTACTATTAAAAGATATTATTTATCATTACGTTAGAAGAGATGAAGTATCACTAGTAAATACCTATAGAGAAAACTTAATAGAGATGGTTAATAAATGTAACATAGCAAGATATAATCTTTATGAATTTTATAGTATGAATTATGGAAAATATGAAATGCTATATGCTAGATCTTATATAGATTATATTGCAACATGTGTACCCAATTTATATAGAAGTAATTGTTGTATGAGTAAAAAACAAAAAGAAATAAGTATAAAGAGAATATTAGATGATGAAAAACTTCAAAAATATATAAGATTATATGATGGTAAATTTGGAGTTATTACAAAATTATTTTTAATAATGTGTAAGATCAAAAATGTAAAAATATTCAATTTAGTTTATACTATTTTATTTTTTATAAGATATAAATTTGAATCGATATATAGAAAAATTAGAAAAAAAATACAAATAAATTAATTGAAGGGATATATTATGAAAATAAGTGAATTTTACAATACAAAAAATAGTAAAACAGACATATTTTTAGCAATGGTTATTTTCTATTCAAATATAACTTATTATCCTTTTTTTACCTCAATAGAATTAGTAAATATTATTACTAGAATGCTTTGGATATTATTATTTTTAGTATTGATATTTAAAAATAGAATAGTTAATAGAGGAATTATCAAATATATAGCATGTATATGTAGTTTTGATGTATATATTTTATTTTTAGAGATTATAACAGATAAAAATTATGTTTTTTCACGATTTGTTTATCCAATTAATTTATGTATTTTTATTATATTTATTGGTTCATATATTGGGATAAATATTAACGAAAACAAATTGAGATTTTATTTTAAATGGTACATTTATAGTAGTTTTATACTTAGCTTATTGATATATATAAACTATTTTATGGGTGTTAATTGGATTAATTCAATGGATACAATTGTTGTTCAAAAAAATAGCATAAGTATGGTGTTTTTACTATCTATAATTTTATTAATATTTGTCCATAAATTTAAAAAAAATTTATGGACAAATATATTAATAGTTTACTTTTCTATAATGTTAGTAATTATAAAAAGTAGAGCAGCACTTGTTGGACTTATATTAGTATTTATATATTTTTTTTTGAAATTAAAATTAAAACATAAAATAATAACAATATTTATTGTTATTATCTCTATCTTCTTTATTAATAAGTATACGAATTTATTAGATTATTTAATTTTTAATATTTTTCTTAATAATAGAGCTAAATATGGTATTGATGCTATTTCATCAGGAAGACAAGAGCATTTAAATATTTTTAAAGATCTTTTTGTAGAAAATCCTTTAATTGGAAGAGGATCATTTTATTTAGAGGCATTTCCATTAGCAAGTCTTATGTCATATGGTATTATAGGCTCTATTCCGATATTTATTATGTCTTTATTACCATTAGTAGATTTTATAAAAGCTAAGAATGAAAAAAAATGTTCAAATATAAGAATTATATTATTCATAATATGGGCAGTTATAATTTTAAATGGATTATTTGAAGAGCTTGCTCCATTTGGACCCGGAATAAAGTGTTATATATTATGGCTTTTTGTTGGAATATTGCAGGGATGTAAAATTAAGAGAAAAGTATAAAAAATATGATTTTAAATATATTGCAAAAGTATAGTTTTAAAATGAGGTGAAGTTGTGATTACAGTTATAGTTCCAGTATATAATGTTCAGAAGTATTTATCTAAATGTATAGATTCTATTATAAATCAAACATATAGGGATTTAGAAATTATATTAGTTAATGATGGCTCAACAGATATATCTGGAGAAATATGTGATAAGTATAAATTAAAGGATGATAGGATAAGAGTTATACATAAGAAAAATGGTGGACTATCTGAAGCTAGAAATGCAGGTTTAGATGTGGCTAAAGGAGATTATATAGCTTTTTTAGATAGTGATGATTGGGTAGATAAGGAATTATACGATACATTATATAAACTTTCAACAAAATATAATTCAGATATATCAATTTGCAATTTTAAATATTGTCATAATGAAGAAGAAAAATTAAATAATTCATATAAGGAAATAGTATATTCTAACATAGATGCTATGAAACAAATATATGATAAAAATTATATTCAAATTATAGTTGCTTGGAATAAATTATATAAAAGAGAAATATTTAATGACTTAAGATATCCAAAAGGAAAAATACATGAAGATGAGTTTTTAACACCTATTATACTATATAAAGCAAATAAAATTTCATATATAGAGAAGGAACTAATATATTATAGACAAACTCCTAATAGTATAATGAATAGGGAATTTAATATTACAAGATTAGATTATTTAGAGGCTTTGGATAATAGAATTAACTTTTTTAAAAGTAATAATTTAAACTATTTATATAAACAAACTGTAGCAACCAAAGTTTCAATTTTAATTAAATTTTATTATAAAGTTAAAGAAAGCAATATAGATAATAAATTTCAAGTTATGGAAAAATTAAATAATGACTTAGCAAAAATGAAATATGATTATATTAATATGTATAGTAAGAATAAAATTCAAATTTTAATATTTAAATTTTCTCCTGAATTATATAAAGTATTAGTATACTTTTTTTCTCAAATTAGGAGGATAAAATGAATAAAAAAAGATTAGCAATAAATATGCTAGCTAATATAATATCATTTATTGTAACTATGGGGATAAACTTTTTTCTATCCCCATATATAATAAGAACTGTAGGAAAAGAGGCATATGGCTTTGTAGGATTAGCAAATAATTTTGTAAGTTATGCTCAATTAGTTACTTTAGCTTTAAATTCAATGGCTGGTAGATTTATTACAATAAAAATACATCAAAATGATAATGAAGGAGCAAATAAATACTTTACATCAGTAGTTATAGCTAATACTCTAATGGCTATTACTATGTTAATTCCATCTATATTGGTAATAGTATTTATGAATAGGATAATAAATATACCGCAAGGAATATTAAAAGATGTTCAATTATTATGGATATTTATATTTGCTAACTTTTTAGTAAGTTTAATTACAGCAACATTTAGTATAGCTACATTTGTTAAAAATAGACTAGACTTATCTTCTATAAGAGATATACAATCTAATATTTTAAAAGTAATTATATTAATAGTTATGTTTTCTGTTTTAAAACCATCTGTATGGTATTTAGGATTATCTTCTCTAATATGTACAATATTTATAAGTGTATATAACATACATTATAAAAAGGTATTATTACCTCAAATAAACATACAGAAAAAATATTTTGATTTTTATTCATTAAAAGAATTAATTTTATCAGGTATATGGCATGTTATTATAAAATTAGGACAAATATTAACTGATGGAATAGATTTATTGATTACCAATCTATTTATAGATTCGGCATCTATGGGGATTTTAGCTATCGCAAAGACAGTTCCATCAGCTATAGGTAATTTGTTGGTGACAATAACACAAGTATTTTCACCTCAACTTACTATACATTATGCTAAAGGAAATATTAAGGAATTAATTAAAGATATTAAAATTTCTATGAAAATATCAGGTTTTTTTACTAATATTGCATTAGGTTTTACAATAACATTTGGAATGATGTTTTATTCACTATGGGTACCGGGAGAAAATATTGAGTTAATACAAAAAGCATCTATATTTACAATTTATGGATTGGTTGTTAGTGGAGGTGTAAATACACTGTTTGGAGTGTTTAGCTTAACAAATAAATTAAAAGTAAATTCATTTGTAATTTTAGCAAATGGATTATTGAATACAATAATAGTTTTTATATTAATTAAAACTACCAATTTAGGTATATTAGCAGTAGCAGGAGTAAGTACAACTACTGCATTAATTAGAAACTTAACATTTACACCTATGTATTCTGCAAAATGTTTAGGGGTTTCTATGAAGACTTTTTATGGAACTATTATTAGATATATGATTTCATCAATAATAGTTATAGTAGTTTTTGAAGTTATATCAATAAATATTAACTCATATAGCTGGATTAAATTTATACTAAGTGGTGCAGTATGCACTATTATTGGTAGTATAATAAATTATTTCTTCTTATTTGATAAGTTAGAGAGATTATACATTATAAATGTTGTAAAGAGTAAATTAAATAAGAAATAGTATTCAATCTAGGAGGATATATGAAAAAATTATATATATGTCATACTGTATACCATGTTTACATAATGCTATTAAAAGAAATAAAAAAGAATAATGTAATAGATATAATATTAATTGATAGTATACCTAAATATGATGAATTGAAGAAAAAGTTATTAGAAACAAAAAGATTTAATAATGTACAAGTTATAGAAGAAAAAAATATAGATATTAATATAGCTTCTAATAATTTATTAAAGAAATTAAGTAAAAATAAAGAAATATATAAAAGAGTATATAATCATATAAATTTTAACTACAATGAATATGATGAGATTTATATATTCAATGATTGGACTAAAGTAGGATATTATTTAATAACAGGAAAAATAAAGTATAACCTAATTGAGGATGGTTTAGATTCTTTAACTATTATAGATAAGCAAGCTAATATAGATAAAAGTATAAAGGGAAAAATATTAAACTTTTTTGATTTAAATATATTACCCTTTGGCCAATCTAAATATGCTAAATCTATTGAAGTTAATAGTTTAAAGGAACTAAAAATACCTAAAAATAAAGTTGTAGAATTACCAAGAGAGAATCTTGTGGAACAATTAACTGAAGAGGATAAAAAGTTTATTTATAATATATTTATTGATAATATAAGAACAATTGATACTTTAAAGAAAAGCCCAAATATTAACCTAATACTTACGCAACCTTTATATAAAGATAATTTAGTTAAGAGTGAAAAAAAACAAATTGAGATATATAGATATATTGCGAGTAAATTTTCTAATGAAGATAGTGTAGTTATTATAAAACCACATCCAAGAGATAATACTATATATAATTTTAAAAATGTATTAAGTATTACAAAAGAAATACCAATAGAAATATTTAATTTTAATAGTGATGTTAAGGTTGAGAATATTATTACTGTAACATCATGTTCTATAAATGGGGTTAACTTTGCTAAAAATAAAATTAGATTAGGATTTGAATTTTTAGAGAGTATATAAAGCATTATATATAGTTAAGTATTAAGCAATAGATAGGAAGGTGAATTTTAATATGGTTACAATAGGAAATAAAAAAATAGGAAAAGGAAATCCTACATATATAGTTGCTGAATTAGGGGTAAATCATAATGGGAATATGGATTTAGTTAAAGAGCTTATAGATAGAGCGAGTGAAGCAGGGGTAGACGCTATAAAATTCCAAAAGTTTAAAACAGAAGCATTAGTTACTAAAAGAGCACCAAAAGCAAAATATCAAGAAGTGACGACAGACGCATCAGAATCACAGTTTGATATGTTAAAAAGGTTGGAGCTTTCAGAAAATAGCTTGCAAGAGCTATATAATTATGCAAAGTTTAAGGGAATAGAGGCTTTTGCTACACCTTTTGATGATGAAAGTGTAGATTTTTTATATGATTTAGGAATAAAAGCATATAAGGTAGGATCAGGAGATATAACTAATATACCTATGCTACAAAAAATAGCTAAAAAAGGATTACCAATAATTCTTTCAGCAGGAATGTCAACGTTAGGAGAAATTGAAGATGCTTTAGAAGCTATTAGAAGTGAAGGAAACGAGAAAATAATTTTAATGCACTGTACATCTAATTATCCAACAAATGAAGATGATGTTAATTTAAAAGCAATGAATACAATGATGACAGCATTCCAATTACCTACAGGATATTCAGATCACACTATGGGTACAGCAGTATCTATAGCAGCCGTAGCAAGAGGTGCTGTAATAATAGAAAAGCATTTTACTTTAGATAGAAGTTTACCAGGGCCAGATCATAGTGCATCATTAGAACCTAAAGAGTTAAAGGAATTAGTTGATGGAATAAGAGCTGTTGAAAGGGCATTAGGTTCACCAATAAAAAAACCTAATAAATCTGAATTAGAAGTAAAACATGTGGCGCAAAAAAGTATAGTAGCTTTAAAAGAAATAAAGAAGGGAACTATAATAACAAAGGATATGGTAACAGTAAAAAGACCAGGTGGAGGAATAAAGCCTAAATATCTAGACTTAGTTATAGGAAGAGAAGCTAAAGTAGATATAAAAGAAGATTCTATTGTTACAATAGATATGATTTAAGGAGTTATTATGAGAAAAATATGTGTAATAACAGGAACTAGAGCCAATTATGGAAGACTAAAAACTGTAATGAATGAAATAATAAAACATCCTAAGCTAGAATTAAAGTTAATAGTTACAGGTATGCATTTAGTTCCGGAATTTGGATATACAGTACAGGAGATAGAAAATGACGGATATACTATAGATGCTAGAGTTGATATGCATCTTTCTAATGATACAGGAGCAGGGATGTGTAAGACATTAGGTCTTGGATTAATTGGTATGACACAAGCAATAGAAAATATTAATCCAGATGTAATACTGATCCTTGGAGATAGAGATGAAGATTTAGCAGGAGCTATTATTGGTGCACATATGAACATACCAGTTGCACATATACATGGTGGGGAAGTAACAGGGACAATTGATGAATCAATTAGACATGCTATAACGAAATTTTCACATATACATTTTGCAGCAACAGAAGAGAGTAAAGAAAGAATATTAAAATTAGGAGAAATAAGTGAAAATGTATTTAACGTTGGCTCTCCAGGGTTAGATTCAATATTAAATAGAGAATACAATACAAAAGAAGAAATATTCAAAAAATTCAAATTGGATACTTCTAAAAAATTAATAATAGTAGCACAACATCCAGTTACAACTCAAAGAGATGAATCAGAAGAACAAATGGTTAAAACAATGGAAGCAATAAAGGAAATAGAAGAACAAACAATATTAATTTATCCTAATGCTGATGCTGGTGGAAGAGAAATGATATCTGTAATTAACAGATATGAAAATCTTAACTTTTTAACTACATACAAAAATATTAATTTTGAAGATTATCTAAATTTATTAAAGTATGCAGACCTAATGATTGGAAATTCAAGTAGTGGAATAATGGAAGCTCCATCTTATAATTTACCTGTAATAAATATAGGTACAAGACAAGATGGAAGACAACAGTCTACAAACATAATAAATGTAACTTATGATAAAAATAAGATAAAATCTGCAATAGAAATAGCTCTATATAATAAAGAATTTATAGAAATGGTAAATAGCTGTGAAAATCCATATGGAGATGGAAAAACAGGGGAAAGAATAGCTAAAATATTATCAGAATTTGATATTAATAATAAGCTTACTCAAAAGAAAATATCTTATTAAAAGATAAATTGATTGGAGTTGGAAAAATGAAGAGATTAGCATTTATAGGTGCTGGAAGTCATTCAGATGCCGTTTTGCCAATGGTAGATTTACTTGAATATAAGTTTATTGGTTATTTTGATGATAAGGATAATAAGGAAAGAGATGGGTATCCAGTATTAGGAAAAATTAAAGATGTTATTAATTTTCTAGATAAAAAAGAAGTTGATTGTGTTTTAATTACAATTGGAGATAATGAAAAACGTAAAGAGATTTTTGATATGGTAGCAGAAAAGCATTATGATAAATTAATTAATGTAATAAGCAAAAATGCAATTGTATTAACACCTGAAAGTATAAAAGGAAAAGGAATATTTTTAGGACATGGAAGTTTTATAGGTGCTAAAGTACAACTAAATGATAATTGTATAGTTAACACAAATGCAGTAGTAGAACATCATACCATTATAGGAAAACATTGTAATATATCACCTGGAGCTACTATTAATGGATATTGCGTTTTAGGAGAAGGAAATTATATAGGAAGTAAAAGTGTAGTAATACAGCTAATAGAAATACCTAAATGGACAACTATAGGAGCCGGTGGAGTTGTTGTGAAATCTTTACATAAAAGTGGTACCTATGTAGGAGTACCTGTAAAAAAAATAAAGTAGTATTAAGGAGGAACATATGGAAAAAGCCATTGAGAATTTAATATGTATTATCCCAGCTAGAGCAGGGTCAAAGGGATTAAAGAGTAAAAATATGTTATACCTTGCAGGAAAGCCATTAATTTTTCATACTATTGATGCTGCAATAGAATCAGGATTATTTAAGAATGAAAATATATATGTTTCAACAGATTCTTTAGAATACAAAGAGATACTTGAAGCTAATAGACCTATAAAAGTAGTGTTAAGAGATCCGAAGTTAGCAACAGACGAATCTACAACATTTGATGTCTTAGAGGATTTCTTTAAAGATTTTGATGATAATATAAATTTTGTATTATGTCAACCAACCTCTCCATTGAGAACTGGAGAAACTATTATAAAGGCATATGAGGATTTTATAAATAGTGATTGTGATAATTTAGTAAGCTTTTCTCAATCTGATAAAGCATTAAAGCTATTTTCAAAAATAGGTGAAGATGGATGTCCAGCGGATATGATCGGAGTAGACAATGGATATAGAAGACAGGCGGCAGAGAAGCATTATTATAGTAATGGAGCTATTTATATTAGCAAGAAGAAAGAATATATAGAAAATAAAAGTTTTTTTACTAAAAATACAAAAGCTTTTATTATGGATAAAAGAGAATCCATTGATGTAGACGATAAAGATGATTTTATCAGAGCTGTTGGAAGTATTTATTTTGATTATAAAAAAAGAGAAATAGATAACAAAAGTTTTTATAAAGAAAAATACATTAATTTTAGCAATGAACTTTTACATAATAAATTAATAATTGGTGATTCTAGAATGGAGAAAATCAATTTAAATGGATTTAGTAATATTTCAGTAGGTGGAATCACACTACATACAGTTTATGAAAATATAGATTTAATTCTTAGTAATAGAAATTTTGATGAAGCTTTAGTTACACTAGGAGTTAATGATTTAATAACAAAATATAGTATAGAATCAATAAAGGATAAATTTGAAAAACTAATTTCAAATTTATTGGATAAAAATATTAAAGTTACACTTTCAAAAATAATTTATACTATATTTAGAGCAGAAGTAGATAATGAAGATATTATAGAATTAAATAAATATTTAGATAAATTAGCTAAGGAAAAAAATATAACTATAATAAATCCAAATGAAGTTGTTTGTGTTAATAATAAACTTAAGTTTGAATATACAACAGATGGTTTACATATGAATGATGAAGCTAAAAATCTTTTAAAAGACTTTTATAAAAAAGAGCTTAATATATAATGAAAAGTATCAATTTACTATATAAGGTTTAGAAGACTAATTTTCATATAAAACTTAATAGGTTGATATATTTAATGGGGAGATACATATGTCTAGAAGAGATAAAAATAAAAAGAAAGTATCTGTTGGTAAAAAGATAGCTATAGGAATCATATTATTTCTAGTAATAGCAGTAGCAGGTGGATATTTTTATGTTCATAATTTACTTGGAAAAGTGGATCAGGTAAAAATTGAGTCTACTCCAGAAGAATTAGGAATAGAGCCAGAGCTAGAGAAAAAGCATGGAGAAATTAAGAATATTGCATTATTTGGAATAGATGCACCAGATGGTGAAGTAGGAAGATCAGATGCCATTATGATTTTAACTTTAGATAGTACACATAATAAAATTAAGTTAACTTCTATTATGAGGGATTCATATGTGGATATTGATGGTAGAGGTATGGATAAAATAAATCATGCCTATGCTTTTGGTGGACCAGAGTTATCTATTAAAACTATAAATAAAAATTTCAATTTAAATATTAAGGATTTTATGGCTGTTAATTTTACTTCTCTACCTAATATAATAGATAAAATTGGAGGAGTAGAAATTAATATAACAGATGAAGAGGTAAGTCATGTAAGTGGAATATCGTCACCAGGAAAATATAATTTAACTGGAACTCAAGCCTTAGCTTATTCAAGAATAAGATATGCCACAGGGGGAGACTATAAGAGAACAGAAAGACAAAGAGTAGTTATTGAAGGTATTTTTAATAAGCTTAAAAATACACAAGTTTCTAACTACCCATCTTTTATAAGTGAATTTTTACCTTATGTTAAAACTAATATGTCTTCTATGGAGTTATTAAAATTAGGTACAGATTTTGCAGGTCTTGTATCAGGGGGAATAAATCAAGAGAGATTTCCTAGAGATGGACAAGGCGAAGGACAAATGATTAATGGAGTTTATTATTTAACATTTGATATAGAAAATGTTAAAAATTCCATGTATGAATATATATTTAATGACAAGTAGAAAAGACAGTAGATAGATTTTTAAAAGTAAATCTATCTATTGTCTTTTTTTTATTTAGATTTTTACTACAAATGTAGAAAATATTGCTAATAATCTGTAAAATTTATCTTAATTTATTTACATAAAGTTTATAGAGTTATATTTAGTGAATTCGACAAAATTATTACTTGGAATTTCGAGAATATTTTTAATAAAAAATGAATTTTTACCAAAAATAAAATCTAAATTTAAGAAAGGTTTATTAAATGAAATATATATGTCGAATAATAGGTTTTTAAATATGAACAAGTAGTAAAATGTAATTTTTCAGCGTAATTAATCTTTAATTAGATGATATAATCTTAAAAGAAATTAACTTACAGATTGAAGGAGTAGATTAAGTTGAATGAAGAAGTAATACGTATTGATGAGATTTTAGAGGCTCTTAAGAAAAGATGGAGATTTATAGCAATAATAACATTAGTAGCAATATTAGCTTCAGCTATATTAAGCTTTTTTATAATTAAGCCACAATATGAGGCAAGCACAAAGGTTTTTATAGGGAAAGAAGAAGGAGAAAATCAAAGCTATAACCAAAATGATGTATTAATGTATCAAAAACTTATGAAGACATATTCAGAAGCTATAAAGACAAAGGATTTAATTTCTAAAGCTACAAAGGAAGCTAAAGTCGACTTAAAGCCAGAGTCAGTACTTTCTAATTTAACTGTAGTACCTGTAGCAGATACACAAATATTACAAATAAAGTTTAAAAGTAAAGATCCTAAAGAAGCTGCAGATTTAATTGGAGCTATTACAGATGAATTTATTACTACATCAAAAGAGTTAGTTCCAAATGGAAATATAAAGATTATAGAAGAAGTGGAATTTCCTAAAAAGCCAGTAAGTCCTAATAAATTAATGAATATTGCAATAGCATTTTTACTAGGATTAATGGTAAGTGTAGGGTTAGTTTTATTATTAGAATTCTTAGATAACACCTTTAAAACAAAGGAACAATTAGAGAGAGAATTAGATATACCTGTAATTGGAGTAATTCCAACTATAGATGAAATATAAGGAGGAAAAACATGTTTATAGTAGAAAAAAAGCCAAAAGCAATTGCTTCAGAAAGTTATAGAACACTAAGAACTAATTTGCAATATTCCTCCTTTGATGAGAAATATAAAGTAATTGTAATAACAAGTTCAGAACAAGGAGAAGGTAAGTCAACAACAGCAGGAAACCTTGCACTTAGCTTTGCTCAAGGTGAAAAAAAAGTTATTTTAATAGATTGTGATTTAAGAAAACCATCAATTCATAAGAAGTTTAAAATTTCTAATTCAAATGGTTTGTCAGATGTATTAATAGGAAAAGAAAAAATAACAACAGCAGTTCATAGATATAATCAAAATATGTTTGTATTAACATCAGGAAAAATACCACCAAATCCATCAGAAATGCTAGGCTCTAAAGCTATGACTAAACTTTTAGAAACATTAAAGGAAGAATTTGATTACATTATATTAGATACTCCACCTGTACAAGCTGTTACAGATTCTCAAATACTTTCAACAAAGGCAGATGGAACTATATTAGTAGTTAAAGCAGAAAAAACTAAAAAAGATTCACTTCAAAATGCAATTGGATTACTTAGAAAAGTTAATGCTAATATAATTGGAACAGTTTTAAATAGTGTAGATAATAGTAGAAATAAATATTATTACTACTATGGTGAAAAGTAGGTGAGTGTATGGTAGATATACATTCACACTTAATATGGGATATAGATGATGGTTCAAAATCAAAAGAAATGACTCTTAATATGTTAAAAATAGCTGTGGAAAGTGGAACTAAAAAAATAGTTTCCACTCCACATTATATACCAGGACATTATGAAACTACTTATGAAGAAGTTAAAGAGAAAATAGAGAAAGTTAAGGTTCTTGCTAAAGAAAATAATTTAGATATAGAAATATATCAAGGACAAGAAGTTTACTACACAAGTAATATATTAGAAAACTATGAAAATGGATATATAGGAACAATAAACAATTCAAGATATATGCTTATAGAATTTAATATGAAAAACTTTTCTATTTCAGAGGTTTTAGAAAACCTTTATGAATTAAAGCTTAAGGGGATAGTACCAGTGATTGCACATCCTGAACGTTACCATATATTTATAAAAAAGAATATATTAGTAAATAAATTTATAGAAGAAGGCTTCTTATTTCAACTTAATACAGGAAGTATAACTGGAGATTTTGGGTCAGAAGTCAAAAAAACAGCAGAAATATTTATAAAAAATAAAATATATAACTTTATAGGCTCCGATGCTCATAGAGATGAAAAAAGAACAACAGATATGACTAAAGGATTAGAAATAATAAAAAAAACAGACAAAAACTATGTGAAAGAACTAAAGAAATTTGGAGAAAAGCTTTTAAATAATGAAGAAATTAAATTTACTGGAGAATTAATTAAAGAAAAAAAAGGACTATTTAGCTTTATAAGAAAAGGATAAGTTATTTCTAGAAAAATAATATAAATCAATAAGAGAATAAACTCAATTGTTTTGAAATGCTTATGGTAATAAAGGGGGTGTGACATATTAAAGATTTAGGTAAGTATAGAAAATCAATATTAATACTAATAGATGCAGTACTTATAAATTTATCTTATATATTAGCTATGTATTTTAGGTATAACTACAGTACATTTAGGGAATTATCATCAAATTATAAAGAAATAGCAATAATAGTAACAATTATATATATAGTTTGCTTTTATATATTTAAGCTATATGAAAGTATTTGGAGTTATGCCAGCATAGACGAATTTATGTTAGCTATAGGTGCTTGTTTAACTGCAAATTTATTAACAATAGCAGCAACTAGTATTATGTCTTATGGTTTTGCTTATGGAGTAAGCATAATTTCCTGTGCTTTTAGCATACTTTTCATATTTGGATTTAGAATATCCTTTAGAATCTACAATAGATTTACCAATATACTCGATTACAATGCCAATAAAAATCAATTAAAAAGAGCTAGGATAATTGGTGCTGGAGAGGCTGCAACCTTAGTTATAAAAGAAATGAAAAACAGCAAACAATGCAAATATTCTCCAATAGCTTTAGTTGATGATGATAAAAATAAAGTAGGAAAAAGTATATTAGGAGTAAAAGTACTAGGAACAAGAAAAGATATTCCTAAAATAGCTAAAGAAAAGAACATAGAAAATATAATAATAACAATTGCAGCTATTGATGAAAATGATAAAAAAGAAATTTTAAATATATGTAAAGAAACAGGGTGCAAAGTTCAAATAGTTCCAAACCTTTATGAAGTTATTGATGGAAAAGTAGCTTTAAATCAAATTAGAGATGTTGATATTGAAGATTTACTTGGAAGAAAGCCTATAGAACTAGATATGAAAGGAATATCAGAATATATAGATGGACAGTGTGTTTTGATAACTGGAGGGGGAGGCTCAATAGGGTCAGAATTATGCAGACAAGTTGCTAGATTTAATCCTAAAAGCCTTATTATCTTTGATATTTACGAAAATAATGCTTATGACATACAAAATGAACTTAGATATAAATATCCAAAGCTAAACTTAAAAGTGTTAATTGGATCAGTAAGAGATAAAAAAAGATTAGAGCATATATTTGAAGAATACAATCCAGAAGTAATCTTCCATGCAGCAGCACATAAACATGTTCCACTTATGGAAGATAGTCCAATTGAAGCCATTAAAAACAATGTATTTGGAACCTTTAATGTAGCAGAATGTGCAAATAAATTTAAAGCAAAAAGATTTGTACTAATATCCACAGATAAAGCTGTAAACCCAACAAATATTATGGGAGCTACAAAAAGAATGTGCGAAATGATTGTCCAATCTATGGATGAAATAAGCTCCACACAATTTGTAGCAGTAAGATTCGGAAATGTTTTGGGAAGTAATGGTTCAGTTATACCACTATTTAAAAAACAAATAGCACATGGAGGACCAGTTACAGTAACAGATAAAAATATAACTAGATTCTTTATGACAATACCAGAAGCTACGCAACTAGTACTTCAAGCTGGTGCCTTTGCAAAAGGTGGAGAAATATTTGTTTTAGATATGGGTAAGCCAGTTAAAATATATGACTTAGCATGTGATTTAATAACACTCTCAGGATTTGAACCAAATGAAGATATAAAAATTAAAGTAACAGGACTTAGACCAGGAGAAAAACTATATGAAGAACTTTTAATGAGTGAAGAAGGCTTAACAAATACAAAACATGAAAAAATATTTATTGGTAAGCCAATCTTTAGCGATATAAATGAATTAAAAAATTCAATGAAAGATTTACATAATATTATTGAAGAAAATAATATTCAAAAGCTAATTTTAAAAGTTGAAGAAATAGTTCCAACTTATGTTAGAAAGCAATTAGATGAAGTTGCAGTAGATGGATAAAAAAAGTATAGGGCTTATGGTAGAAAGAGTGTGATGTTTTTATGGAAAATTTATTAATATTAGGTGCTGGAGGCCATGGAAAAGTTGTAGCTGAAGCTGCTGAACTTGAAATGAAATACAATAAAATATCATTTCTTGATGATAGAGAATATATAAATAATATTTGCAATTTTCAAATTATTGGGAAAATTAACGAATACAACAAGCTGTTAAATAGTTATAAATATGCATTTGTTGCTATTGGAAACAATGAAAAAAGATTAGAACTTATAGATAAACTTATAAAGGTAGGCTTTAAAGTGCCAATTATTATTCATCCAAAGGCATCAGTAAGCAAATATAGCAATATAGCTTTAGGATCAATTATTTTAGCTAATGCTGTAGTAAATGTAAATACAACTATAGGAAAAGGTTGCATTATAAACATTAATTCAACCATAGATCACGACTGTAAAATATCAGATGGTGTTCATATTTCATCAGGTGCAGTTGTTAGAAGTATGGTGAAAGTAGGAGAATTATCAACAGTGGGTGCAGCAGCTTGTGTTAAATCAGGAAGCGTATTAAAGGAGAAATACTTTTTAAAAGAAGGATACGTTTTCTAAAAAATAGATATGCTTTTTAGAAATTAAAGAGGGGAATAGAGGGATTATGAGTAGGATTTTTGATGTTGTAATTAGTTTTATATTATTAATAATATTTTCACCAATAGTTGTTATAGTAGCAATTCTAATAAAACTAAATTCAAAAGGACCAGTATTTTTTACTCAAATGAGAATTGGTAAAAATAACAATTTATTTAAACTTTATAAATTTAGAACAATGAAGGTTGGAACTCCAAATCTAGCAACAGACAAGCTAGGAAATTCACAAAATTACTTAACTACTGTTGGAAAAATATTAAGAAAAACAAGCTTAGATGAAGTTCCACAACTAATAAATATAATCAAAGGCGATATGAGATTTGTTGGACCAAGACCAGCACTATACAATCAATACAACCTAAAAGAACTTAGAACAAAAGCAGGTGTACATGCACTACTTCCAGGAATAACAGGATGGGCACAAATAAATGGCAGAGACCATAACGATGATTTCCAAAAAACAGAGTTAGATAAATATTACTTAGAAAATAAATCTTTCAAATTAGATATGAAAATAACATTTATGACATTTTTTAAAGTTCTAAGAGCGGAAGGTATAGTTGAAGGGAAAAAGATACAAATAGAAGCAAGTCAAAGAAAAGATGAAATAAGCATTTAGTAAGTTAGTAAAACTAATTAACTATATGTAATAGAAAGAAGGTGGTTATAAAATGAAGAAAATACTTATTACTGGAGCAAATAGTTATATTGGTACAAGCTTTGAGAAGTGGGTAAAGCAATGGCCAGATGCCTATAAAGTTGAAACAGTTGACATGATAGATGGAACTTGGAGTAATAAAGATTTTTCAGAATTTGATGTAGTGTTTCATGTTGCAGGGATAGCTCATGTTTCTACAGATCCTAAAATGGAAGAGTTATATTATAAAGTTAATAGAGATCTTACTATAGAAGTTGCTAAAAAAGCAAAAAATGAAGGTGTTAAGCAGTTTATTTTTATGAGTAGCATTATTGTTTATGGTGATAGTAGTCATATTAATAAAAAACGTGTTATTGATAAAAATACAGTACCTACCCCTTCAAACTTCTATGGCATAAGTAAGCTACAAGCTGAAGAAGGAATACTTCCATTACAAGACGATAATTTCGATGTAGTAGTTATAAGACCACCTATGATATTTGGAAAAGGCTCAAAAGGTAATTATCCTAAACTTGCTAAGATGGCTCAGAAGTTACCAATATTTCCTGATATTAAGAATGAAAGAAGTATGCTTCATATAGATAACCTTTGTGAATTTATTAAACTTATGATCGTTAATGAAGAAAATGGAGTATTTTACCCTCAAAATGATGAGTATGTTGGAACAAGTGAGCTAGTTAAATTAATTGCTGGGGTTCATGGTAAGAGGATAGTGCTTACGAGAGTATTTAATCCTGCTTTGAGATTAATTGGTAATTTTGTAGGACAAATTAATAAGGCATTTGGTAATTTGGTTTATGAGAAGAGTATGAGTGAGTATAAGGTTGAGTATAGAGTTAGAGATTTGAAGGAAGCGGTTAGGGTGACTGAAGTAGAAACTGAAAGGGTAGTGTTGCAGCATGAAAAAAGTTCTAATATTAGTTAATCATGATGTGGTAATTTATAATTTTAGAAAAGAACTGGTAGAGCGACTTTTAAAAGATGGATATGAAGTATATATTTCCTCACCATATGGTGAACGTATTGATGATTTAGTAGTAATTGGATGTAAGCATATCGAAGCAAAGATTGCTCGGCACGGTACAAATGTAATAGAAGAATTAAAATTACTAAATTACTATAAGAAAATTATAAAAGAAATTAAACCAGATGTGGTTTTATCATATACAATTAAGCCTAACATTTATGGTGGAATGGCATGTAGAATATTAAAAGTTCCATACATAGCTAATATTACTGGTTTAGGTACAGCAGTTGAGCATAAGGGATTAATGCAGAATATAACGATGATTCTCTATAGAATTGCATTTAAGAAAATTAAATGTTTGTTTTTTCAGAACAATGAAAATAGACAGTTTTTTATAGATAAAAATCTTGCGGTGGACAAACATAGATTGATTCCAGGCTCAGGTGTTAATTTAGAACACTTTAGTGTTTTAGATTATCCAACTGATGAAACTGTAGAATTTGTTTTTATTTCAAGAATAATGAAGGAAAAAGGAATAGATCAATATATAGAAGCAGCACAGTTTATTAGAAATAAATATCCAAATACAAGATTCCATATATGTGGATTTTCTGAAGAAGCATATGAAGATATATTAGAAGAACTACAAGAGCAAGGAATTGTTACATATCATAGTATGCAAAGAGATGTACGAAAAATATTAGCTAAAACTCATTGTACAATACATCCAACATATTATCCCGAAGGAATGTCAAATGTTCTTCTTGAAAGTTCAGCATGTGGTAGACCAATTATTACAACTGATAGAAGTGGATGCAGAGAAGTAGTTGATGATGGATTTAATGGATTTATTGTGGAGCAACAGAATAGTAAAGATTTAATAGATAAGATTGAGAAGTTTTTAAAACTAAGCTATGAAGAGAAAAAACAGATGGGGTTAACTGGTAGGGCTAAGGTTGATAAAGAATTTGATAGACAAATTGTGGTTGAGGCTTATATGGATGAGATAGATAAGATTAATGCAAACACTAAACTTTCTATAAAGAATAAAAAAATATAGAGATAAATAGTTAACTTCGAAGTCTGTTAATGAAAGGAAAAGTTAGTATGGATTATAAGAAACTAATTAAAGATAGGAATATGCGACTTAAAATTCTATATCTATTAAATTGGATACCAGATAAAGAAATGATTAAATTTCAATATAAATTAAAAACAGGAAGAAAACTAAATCTAAAAAATCCTACTAGATATACTGAGAAACTCCAATGGTACAAGATTTATTATAGGGATTCAGTGATGGCACAGTGTGCTGATAAATATACTGTCCATGAATATGTAAAAAGTAAAGGATTAGAGAGTATTTTAAATGAAATATATGATGTTTATGATAATCCAAATGATATTAATTTTGATAAACTTCCAAATAAATTTGTTTTAAAAAGAACAAATGGTGGTGGCGGTAATGATGTATTAATTTGTAAAGATAAATCAAGATTTGATATAAAAAATGCCATTGAGAAGATGAAAACATGGACAGAAGTAAAAAATAATGGTGGAGGTCGTGAGTGGGTTTATTACAAAATAAAGCCACGTATAATAGCAGAAAAGTTTATTGAATCTGAAAATGATGATCTAATAGATTATAAATTTTTCTGTTTTAATGGTAAGCCGCATTATTTATATGTTATAAACGGAAGAAGACTTGGAGAAGAAATTAAACTTGGGATATTTGATTTAGAATATAATCAATTACCGTACTTTAGGGGTGATGAGAATAGAATGTTAAAATCACCTACTAAACCAGAAAATTTTGAACAGATGATAGATATTGCAAAGGAATTATCTGAGGATTTTCCGCATGTTAGAGTAGATTTATACAATGTAAAAGGCAAAATTATATTCGGGGAGTTAACATTCTTTGATGGAAGTGGTTATCAAACTTATGAACCTGATGAATTTGATTTTATAATGGGGGATAAATTTAAGTTGTCAAATGAATATCTATAATTTATAGGAGGAAAGATGAAAACTTTAAAATCGTCAGTAGCAATGGCTACATATAATGGAGAGAAATATATTTATCAACAATTAGACTCTATATTTAATCAAACAAGAAGACCAGATGAAGTTATAATTTGTGATGATTGTTCAACTGATAATACAGTTAATATTATTAAATCATTTATTGATGAACATAAACTTAATTCGTGTTGGCACTTATATCAAAATGAATCTAATAAGGGGTATATTAAAAATTTTCTTGATTGTGCATTAATGACAAGTGGAGATGTGATTTTCTATTCAGATCAAGATGATTTATGGGATGAGAAAAAGATTATTATGATGATGGAAAGGTTCGAAGAAAATGCTAATGTTAGAGGTTTATTATGTTCTTTTTCATGTATTGATTCAGATGAAAAAGAAAGTAATACTTTGCTAAACAATTTAAGAAAAGGAAAAAAAAGTAAATTTTATAAAGTACCTTTTTACTTACAAGTAAAAAATGTTTATTGCGGAGGATTAACGTTAGCTATTAAGTCTAAAGAAATAGCATGGCTTTCAAAAATAATATTAGATAATAATCTTTCGCATGATGTACCTATTGGGTTGTTTTTAGCAGCAGAAAATGGATTTTATAGGTTATGCGAAACTTTAGTTTATAGAAGAGTACATGAAAAAAATGTTTCGGCACCTAAATACACAATAAAATCAAGAATATCTAATATTCCATATCATATTAAAGGAAGAAAAGTTTACTTGAATTTATTAACAACTTGTTATAATTATTATAAAAATAGAAATGTATTAAGCAATAGAGACTTTATATATTTAAAAAAAACTATTGATGATACAAAAAATTCTATTTATTATTTACAAAATAGAAAGTATATGAGGTTATTTTGTAATATTTTTACTATCAATCCTATGAATAATAAATATTTGAAGATTGTTAATTTTATTTGTGGTGTATTTGGTAATTACGATAAAGTATGAATTGAATATTTCATTAGTATAACTAAAATAAAAAAAATTATAAAAATTTCTTTTAAATGTTATATTAATTGTGAAATTGATTAATATTTTAATTTTTTTCTAACTTATGAGGTGAAATATGAATTTTTATTTATTTAGTATAATACTATTAATTTTCACCATTTTATTTCGAAAAATGGTAATCGGTAAAGAACATAGAAGTTCAATAAATTATTTTTTACTGATTGGATGGATTATTGCACTATTAAGTGACTTTATTTACGCATTAATGATAACCAAAACTGACTTAGGAATATATTCATTTAGGATGATTGTAGTTGTGACATTGTCTTCGCTTATTAGTATGATATTTAGGATTAGAAGTAAAAAAGATAAATTAAAGTATAATTTAAATAGTATTTCAGTTGAAAAGAATAATTTTAAGATATTACTTATTTTGTTTATAATATCTACAATTTATTTCTTAAAAAACTATATTCCATTATTAATACAATTAGACTTTCAATTAAATGTAATTAATGCAGCTAAATATAGTTCACAAATTATAGCTGGATTATGGGGATATTTATTTATGTTAGGAATTCCATTAATTTTACTACTACCATTTACTAATATTAAGTATAAAAAGGTAATAACTACATATATATTATTTATTTATTTATTGTATACAAGAAGGTTATATTTTATTATGTCAGCATTTATTTTAGTGATTATAAATTTTACTCATATTAAAAAGAAAATAAGTAAAAAATATATGTTAATTATTGGAATATTATTTTTGTTATTTTTTAATTTGACACAGACATTATTAAATAAGACTATTTATAATGTGTTAATTTTAACTTATGATAATGTTCATTCCAGATTATATTCAATTATACTAGATCCGTTGATTTATATTGTTGGAAATATAAGCAATATAGATATGTACGTACAGCAAATTCCACCAAATACATATTTTTTGGAAAAAACACTTTATCCCGTTTATTCCATACTTAATACTATTGGAATTTGTAATCCTCCCAATATTCCTAATCCATTTTTTGTAAATGGATTATTTAGAACAAATACTATAGCATTTCCTACATATTATTTAAGTGATGGTGGATTATTATTTTGTTTTTTTATGTTATCTTTTATTATGATTTTTAATGAAACAATTTCATCATACAGTACGGAATTTAATATAATTATAAAACCGTTTTTAATAGCATGCGCTTTTTTGTCATTTAGACAAAATGATTATGTACTGATATATTTTTATGTAGTATTTATAAGCTTGTGGCTAGTTACACATTTGAATGTTAAAAATAAAGCTAAGGAGAGATAATTTATGAAGAATATTTTACTGATAAGCTACTTATATCCACCAGCTACAAGTTCACAAGCAGAACATGTGAAAAATTTAGGGAATTATTTAAGCGATTATTACAATGTATCAATACTAACCACAAGTTGGAGTGGTAAAGTTGAAGATATCAATTTAAACGAAAAATTAACTGTTCATAATACCTCATTTGGTCTTTTACATCGTGTTAAAAATAATGATGTTAGAATACAAAATGCAAAAAGAAAAAAAGGTACAAAAAGTAAAATTCTTGCATATATCAAAGGAAGAATGATACCTGATCCTACATTCGATTGGTATTTTGTAGCTAGACGTTGGTTAAAAAAAAATTTAGGCAAATATGATATTATTATCAGCATTGCAACTCCGTATACAGATTTATTGATAGGTAATAAATTTCTAAAAATGCATAGAAATTTACAAAAACCAAAATTTATTGTTTGTTATGCAGATCCTTGGTATGGAGAAATTTCAAGGAAAAGAAGTCATATAAGAAAATATGTTGAGAAAAAAATTGAAAATTCTATTTTAAAAAATGCAGATCATATTTTAATGGTAACTAAAAATGCTAAGGAATATTATGAAAAAATATTTCCTCAATATTCAAGAAAAATGAATTATTATTATATTGGGCATAATGTGAATTTTAGTAATATAAGATCAAATAATGATACAGATATAGCCATATTTAGATATTTTGGAGCTTTGCAGAGTGTTCATAGAAATCCATTTGTTTTTTTAGATGTTTTAGATGATAAAGAGTATATAGATAAAATAATTCTTGAACTTTATTTAATACCTGATCCTTCTCATGAGAAAATTTATAAAAGAGTAGATAAATCAGATATATTAAAGAAAATAGTTAAAATTAAAATACCAGTGCCATATACAAAAATGTTAGAAATTGCATCATCAAAAGGAATTAACATTTTATTTGGAAATACTTCAAATCTACAGATACCAGTTAAAATGTTTGATTATATTGGTGTTAAATCAGAGATTCTGTATATTGAAAATAAAGTCAATGAGGAGATTACTAATATATTAAATACATATAAGGCATGTACTATTTGCAATAATACTTTCGATAGTATATATAATGCTATTCACAAAATTGTTTCTAATTACTACAATAAAAACACTATCAGTCCATCTGAGGAAATATATCACAAGACATGTAGTAATACTAATTTCAATATCTATAAAGAATTAATTGACGATTAAATAATATGTTGTCCTTTCAAAAATATAACAGATAGGTTATCCTTGATAATTCACATATTGCATTAATATTGTAAAATTTACAATAAACTCAATAGGTGTAATGGTCTTATAGAAATTGTAGTATTTTAAAATATGTATTCTTTGAGTATTTAAAACATTCATCAAACTTAAATATAATAACATATTTTAGATTGTTTATAAATGGAGGGTGTTTTTGGAAAGTATCATTATCAAACTAGAATTTAAATCAATTAACAATATTTACGAAAAATTAATAAAATATATATTTAATTTATCAATTTATTGAACTATTAAAGATAGTATACGGAGACTAGAAAATGAACAATAAAACAAAGAATTTAATTAAAAATTTCTTTTATACATTTATTTCTAATTTACTTGTCTTAATTATATCAACGTTAGTTACGTTAATATTACCAAAGATATTGGGAATTGAGGAGTATGGATATTGGCAACTATATATTTTGTATACATCATATACAGCATTACTTCATTTGGGATGGAATGATGGTATATATCTAAGATACGGAGGTAAGGAATACCAAGAATTAGATAAAAGGCTTTTTTTCTCACAGTTTTGGATGTTAGTTATTTTTGAATTAATAATTACTTTGATTACTTATAATTTTGTTGGTGTTTTTATTAGTAGCTATGATAAAATATTTGTTCTTAGGATGATGTTTACTTCTTCACTACTTGTTATTCCAAGAGGAATGCTTCTATTTATTCTCCAAGGAACAAATAGAATAAAAGACTATGCAATAGCAACTATTATCGAGAAAATAGTATATATTATACTAATAATATTTTTTCTTACTATGCGAATTGAAGAATATAAATTATTAATTATTGCAGACATAATAGGTAAAGGAATATCTATGATATATGTTGCTATAAACTGTAGGGATATTGTATTTAAAAGTTTTAAAACTTTCTTTTTTAGCTTTAATGAAACTTTTAAAAATATTAAAGCCGGAGTAAATGTTGCTTTGGCGTATGTAGCCAGTTCATTAATAGTTGGGACTGTTAGGTTTGGAATTGAATATACGTGGGATATAAAGACCTTTGGAAAAGTTTCATTAACTTTGAGTGTAGCTAATATGATGATGACATTTATAAATGCAGTTGGTTTAATTATATTTCCATTATTGAAGAGAGCTAATAAAGAAAGATTACCTGAAATATATACGACATTGCGAACAATACTTACCGTTATATTATTGGGGATAATTGTATTTTATTATCCTCTAAGGGTCATTTTAACTTATTGGTTACCAAAGTATTCTGAAAGTTTAGTTTATATGGCTTTAATTTTTCCTATGTGCTTATTTGAAGGGAAAATGGCTTTATTAGTAAATACATATTTAAAAGCTTTAAGAAAAGAGATAACACTTATGATTATTAATGCATTAACATTTTGTTTAAGTTTGTTACTCACTGGATTTTTCGCACTTTATTTAAAGAATCTAACAGTATCGGTATTATGTATTTTATTTCTTTTAGCATTTAGATGTATTTGGGCAGAAATATATATAGCTAAAGAGCTTAATATTTCATTGAATAGAAATATTATAATGGAATTGATATTAACTATAATATTTGTAATTTCAAGTTGGGTTATTGGCTCTTGGAAAGGTGTTGCTATATATTTAGTAGCTTATAGCATTTATATTTTAACTAATTGGAGAGATATATGTAAAACAGTCGAAAAAGTTAGAATATTATTAAAAGAATAAGATGTATATAAGGAATAAGCTAAAACTAAAGTTAAATAAATTATAAAGATAAAGAACAGTTTTTTGAACTATAATTTTGTTAATTACTTAATTTTAAGCATACAAAAAATAATTATTTTTTGTATTAAAGGTGATAACTATTAAAATTGTATGAAGTTTTAATTAAGTTTATATTATAATCAAAGAGGGGATTTAATTATGTTTAAAATAGCAGTAGCAGGGACTGGTTATGTAGGGCTTGTGGCAGGGGTATGCTTTGCTGAAGTTGGTCACAACGTTACCTGTGTAGATATCGATGAAAATAAAGTAAAGTTAATGGAGAGTGGAGTATCTCCAATATATGAAGCTGATTTAGAAAGGTTAATGCAAAAAAATTATGCTGAAGGTAAGCTTCATTATACAACAGATTACAAGTCAGCGTATAAAGAAGCAGATGCTATATTTATTGGTGTTGGAACTCCAGAACAACCAGATGGGTCAGCCAATCTAAGTTATATAGCTACGGTTGCAAGACAGATAGCTGAAACTATAGAAAAAGATTGTCTTGTAGTTGTAAAGTCTACAGTGCCAGTAGGTACTAATGATAAGGTAGAACAGTTTATAAAAGACTTTTTAGTTAATGATGTTAAAGTTGAGGTAGCATCTAATCCTGAATTTTTAGCTCAAGGTACAGCAGTACATGATACACTTCATGCTGCAAGAATTATTATTGGAACTGAAAGTAAGTGGGCAGAAGATATGCTTATGAATATATATAAACCTTTCAATATTCCCATAGTATCTGTAAATAGGCGCTCGGCTGAAATGATTAAGTATGCATCTAATGACTTTTTAGCTCTTAAAATATCATATATGAATGATATAGCAAATCTTTGTGAACTCGTAAGAGCTAATATTCAAGATGTAGCTAAAGGTATGAGTTATGATGAGCGTATTGGAGCCAAGTTCTTAAATTCTGGTATTGGTTATGGTGGTTCATGTTTCCCTAAGGATACAAAAGCTCTTGAATATCTTGCAAGACAAAATGGATATGAACTTAGAACTATTAAAGCTGCAATAGATGTAAATAAAGACCAAAAAACTATGTTATATAAAAAAGCTTGTAGACGTCTTATAACTTTTAGTGGATTAAAGGTAGCGATTCTTGGACTTACATTTAAACCAGGAACAGATGATTTAAGAGAAGCACCGTCTCTAGAAAATGTACCATTATTATTAGAAGCTGGAGCAGATATTTATGCTTATGATCCAGTAGGTAAGAAGAACTTTAACAAGATATATCCAGAAGGAAAAAATGGACAAGGTTCTATTAAATATGTAGATAGTATAGAAAAAGCTTTAAAAGAAGCTAATGTTTGTTTTATATTTACTGAGTGGGGTGAAATTAAAGCTATAAAGCCAGAAGCTTATAAAGAGCTTATGAAAAACCCATTAGTTTATGATGGAAGAAATTTATATAGTATTGAAGATATGGAATCATCAGGAGTAGAGTACTATTCTATTGGAAGGCCACAAGTTAAAGTTCTTGAGGGGATGTCAGAAGTAGCTGCAACTAAGGAGGTATAAAATTGAGTTGTAAAATATTAGATACAAGTAAAATATATCTAATTACTGGAGCAGCAGGTTTTATTGGATTTTATTTATCCAAGAAGCTTTTAGAAAAAGGTTGCATAGTAGTTGGTATTGATAATATAAATGATTATTACGACGTAAATCTTAAATATGAAAGATTAGAAAAGCTTAAACCTTTTGAAAAATTTACATTTATCAAAGGAGATATCTCAGATAAGGATATGATAATGAAAACCTTTGAAGAGTATAAACCTAATATTGTAGTAAACTTAGCAGCTCAAGCAGGGGTAAGATATTCAATAGAAAATCCAGATGTATATATAGGAAGCAATATCGTTGGATTTTTTAACATCCTTGAAGCTTGTCGCTATAATGCTGTAGAACATCTTGTTTATGCATCATCAAGTTCTGTATATGGTTCTAATAAAAAAGTACCATTTGAAGAATCAGACTTTGTTGATCATCCAGTATCTTTATATGCAGCTACAAAGAAATCAAATGAACTAATGGCTCATACTTATAGTCATCTTTACAAGATTCCGTCTACTGGACTAAGATTCTTCACAGTTTATGGACCTATGGGAAGACCAGATATGGCTTACTTTGGTTTTACTAATAAGTATTTTAATGATGAAGCAATTAAAATATTTAATAATGGTGATTTTGACAATGATCTATATAGAGATTTCACATATATCGATGATATAGTTGAAGGAATTGAAAGACTATTAAGTAATCCACCAAGTGAAACTTCAGGAGAAACCTCTAATGAAAAAGATGGAAAAATGGTTCCCCACAGAGTATTTAATATTGGAAATAATAGTCCAGAAAAGTTAATGACTTTTATTTTGACTCTAGAGAAAGCTATAAGCAATTCATTAGGAAGAAAAGTTGAATTCAAAAAGATATTCGAACCTCTAAAAGCAGGAGATGTACCAGCAACCTATGCTTCTACAGATAAATTACAGGAAGTGATAGGGTTTAAACCCTCTACAAGTATAGAACAAGGTTTGCAAAACTTTACAGATTGGTATATTAATTATTATAGTTGTAAATAGACACTTTTAGTCCAAACAGTTACTATTGATATGCTCTCTTTATAGGAAACAGTTGAAATAATAAAACTGTAACTATAGAGGGAGCAATTCATATATACTCTTGGATTATATTAAACTTATTTAATTATATTGTTAAATTAAAAGATTAATAGAAATATAGTTTAAGGAATTATATTATTTCTATTAATAGCAGTAGATATATTTAGAGATATGTCTACTGCTTTTTATGCTATAAGATAAAGATGAAATATTAATATTTTAAGTAAAGCATTAATGAAATTAAATATTAACAATAAGTTCTAATTTTTCAGTTAATTATTACATCCTCAAATAATAAGATATTATATAGCAAAATAGTGAGGAGATAATAAAATGTCTGAAGAAAATAAGGAAAAGAAGCCTAAAAAGTTTTTTACTACTAAAAATATAGTTATAGGCTGTATAGTATTTATATTATTTATTGTAATAGGTTCAGCTGCAATTGGATATTTTTGTTTTAATAAAGTTATTTCTAAAGTAGAAACTATTGAAATTGAAAAGGAGCCAGAAAAGCTTGGTATTGCAGAGGAAGTAGCAGAAAAGCATAAGGAAGTTAAAAACATAGCTTTATTTGGTATTGATGCAGAGGATGGAGAAGTTGGTAGGTCTGATGCTATTATGGTTTTAACCTTGGATAGTGTACACAATAAAATGAAGTTAACTTCTATTATGAGGGATTCATATGTATATATTCCAGATATGTATATGGATAAAATAAATCATGCACATGCTTTTGGGGGACCAGAGTTAGCAATTAGAACTATAAATGAAAATTTTAATTTAAATATTCAGGATTTTATGTCTGTTAGCTTTACTTCTTTACCTATTATAATAGATGAAATTGGTGGAGTAGAAGTTAATATAACAGATGAAGAGGTAAAGCATATAGAAGGTATATCATCTCCAGGGTTATATAATTTAACTGGAGCTCAAGCCTTAGATTATTCGAGAATAAGATATGCTACAGGGGGAGACTATAAGAGAACAGAAAGACAAAGAGTTATTATTGAAGGAGTTTTTAATAAGCTTAAAAATACATCAATATCTAACTATAATTCTCTTATAAATAAATTTTTACCATATGTTAAAACAAATATGTCTTCTATGGAATTATTAGAGTTATCTATAGATTTTGCAGACCTTATTCCAAGTGGATTAGAATTAGATAGATTTCCAAAGGATGAACAATGTGCAGGACAACTTATTAATGGAATTTATTACTTAACATTTGATAGAGAAAATGTTAAAAATTCTATTTATGAGTATATATTTAATGATAATTAAATAAAGAAAAAGCAGTAAATATATTTGGGTATATATTTACTGCTTTTATATTTTATAGAAAAATTAAATAAATATGTAAATATAATCTTGTTATATATTGCAAATTAATTGTATATAAATTACAATTAACTAAATTAAAGGGGTGAAGAATTTGAAGAAAAAGTTAGTATCAATAGTTTTAGTATTTTTTGCAATAGGGTTTATATTTTATAATTCAAGTAAGGTTGGAAATGAATCAAATAATTTAAGTAAAGGTATAATAAACAAAGTTATGGATTCAAAGGTAGCTACTAAGATAATATCAAAGGCTAATACATATTTGGATAAGGATTTAAATAAGGATAAAATATTAGATAAATTAAACTTTATTTTAAGAAAATCAGCTCATTCTATAGAGTTTGGTTTTTTAGCAATTATGTTGTTAATTGCTTTAAGTTGTTTTAATTTTAAAGCAAGAGAGATTATTATGTATTCTTTATTTTTTGTATTGTTTTTTGCTGTATTAGATGAATTTTATCAATTACATATTTTAGGTAGAACATCTAGCGTTAAGGATGTACTAATAGATTTTTGTGGTGGAATAATAGGAACGTGCATGTATTCTATATTTAATGTAAGAAGTTTAACTAAGGTTAGTAAAGGCAATTTAAATAAAGCAAGTAAGAAGAAAGCAGTTATTTAAAAGGCTATAATTATTTACTTATATAATTAATTTTGTTATTAATATTTATAAACAAGGAAAAATAGTATATAATTACTAAAAGCTATAAATGATAAAATAAATCTACAAAAATCTATTATGATTTTAGATTATAGGACATAGTTTTATTGAGGTGATAACTTGATTAACAATATAAATTTTAACTTAGATAAAAAAATAGTAGAAGAAATATATAGTATATCTAAAAAATATCCTGAAATTAAAAAAGTAGTTATATTTGGATCAAGGGCACGATGTGATAATTTAGAAAAAAGTGATATTGATTTAGCTATATATTCAGATGGGTCTTTATTAGATTTTATTTATGATATTGAGAATAATACTAGTACTTTATTAGAGTTCGATTTTTCTGATATGAATATAATAAAAGATGAATTGTTTATAGAACAAGTTAATAAGGAGGGAATTGTTATATATGAGAAGCATTGATTTTAAATATATGAACTTAAAAAAAGCATATACAAGACTGAAAGAAGTAAGTGAATTATATGATGGTAAAAATGATATAATAAGAGACAGTTTAATACAAAGATTTGAATTTACATATGAACTTACTCATAAAACTCTTAAAGAGTTTATGAAATATTTAGGAGTAACATTAGAAAATTCATTTCCACGTACTATATTTAAAAAAGCATATGTCAATAATTTAATTTCAGATGATAAAGTGTGGATTAATTTGTTAGAAGATAGAAATTCTACATTACATATTTATAACGAAAGTCTCTCTGATGAAGTGGCAGATAGAATAGTAAATAAGTATGTTGCAGCTATTGGTGAATTAGTAGAAAACCTAGAGAAACTACTATAAATAGGTTTATTAAAATATTTCTTGTACAAAAGTATTTATCATAAAAATTTTTAAGTAAATCAACGAATTTATTGACAAGATATACCATGTAAACGTATAATATTGTTATAATAAGTAGTAAAACGGTTTACTAAAATTGGGTGTTTAGGAAAAAAATAGATGATAAGGGGATGTATTCTATGAAAAAAAGTAAGGAAGCAACTAAGAAAATAATTGTATCAGCTTTAGCAGGAAGTATGATTATTACAACAGCTTTAGGTACTACTGTAAGTGCAGTAACAGTAGATGGAAATCCAGTAGGAAGTTCTGTTAGTATTGCAAATGGAGATGTAAATAATTTAATTCAATCTATTAGGTTAAAGTGGAGGGAAGATTTAATTGGTGGTAAAAACATTGATTTAAATAATCCAACTATAGCTAAGAAAGTATCTGGATATGCAACGAAAACAGATAATTTATTACCAAAAATGAATATGGATAATGCTAAGGATTATCTATGGGACGATTTAAAGGATTATAAGGAAAATCCAGCTAGAATAACTTCTATGTTTAATAATATAGTAGATATGACTATGGCATATAGTTTACCTAATAGTAAATATTATAAAAATGAAGATTTAAAAAATAAGATAATTTATGCATTAGATTGGATAAATAAAAATGCCTATAATGATAAAATAAATCAATATGGAAACTGGTGGGATTGGATGATTGGAATACCTGCTAGATTAAACAATGTTGTTATATTAATGTATGATGATTTAAATGAAGCTCAAATAAAAAGCTATATGGATGCAATACAAAAATTCTTACCAAATATTGAACCAGGAAGCAAGTATCATACAGGAGCAAACCTTGCAGATGTATGTGTAAATAAATTACTTCAAGGGGTTAACTCAAAGGACCCAGAAAAAATTAAAGAAGCTTCAGAAGATATAGCTGGTGTTTTTGAATATGTAACTAGTGGAGATGGATTTTATCCAGATGGCTCATATGTTCAACATGGAATAGTAGCATATACAGGTTCTTATGGAAATGTATTAATAGATAAAATATCAAATATCATGTTCTTACTTGAAGGAACACAGTGGGCTGTAAAATCAGAAAGTAAAAATAACATTTATAAGTGGATATTTGAAAGCTTTGACCCAGTAATTTACAAAGGTTATGTTATGGATATGGTTAGAGGAAGATCAATATCAAGATATAATGGAAATGGATATATGCAATCAGCTGGAATAATGGAAGGTATGATTAAAATTTCAATGATTTCAGATGAAGCTATGGCAAATAAAATACAAGCTTTAGTAAAGGAATGGGCAACAGAAGGAAAGGACGTATTAGATTTTGGAACTAAATTTAAATCAATAAATGCAATAGATAAATTCTATGAAATGATGAATAACCCAAATATTGTTCCAAGAGTGCAAGGAGCAGAGCATCATGCATTAAATATGATGGATAAAACTATTCATGAAAGAGCAGATTATGGACTAGCTATTGCAAGAAGTTCAAGTAGAATAACTAAATATGAATTTATGAATAAGGAAAACTTAAAGCCTTGGTTCCAAGGAGATGGTATGACATATCTTCATAATAATGATTTAACTCAATTCTCAGATGATTTCTGGCCTACAATAGATCCATATAGAATGCCAGGAACAACTATAGATAAGAGAGTAAGAAAAGATAAAGAAATTATTCCAGGCCTAGATCCAGGTGCTACAAAGCAAAATGAAATTTACTATGAACTTGGAAATAGTAATTGGTCAGGTGGAACTAAGCTTGGAACTTATGGAGTTTCAGGAATGAAGATAGACAATAAATATGATTCATTAAAAGCTAATAAATCATGGTTTATGTTTGATGATGAAGTTGTAGCATTAGGATCAGGAATTACTAATCCAGAAGAATTTGAAACAGAAACAATAGTTGAAAATAGAAAAATAAGAAAAGATGGCTCAAATAAATTTATTGTTGATGGAGCAGAAAAAGTACAAGCTTTAGGCGATAAAGATAGTGTTAATAGTGCTAAGTGGGCTTATTTAGAAGGTAATGTACAAGGAGCAAACATTGGATATTATTTCCCAGATGGAGCAAATATAAACTTACTAAGAGATAATAGAGAAGGAACATGGGGAGATATAAATTCTGCTAATAAAGGTAAAGATGGAAATCTTGATAAAGTAGTTACAAATAATTACTTAACTATGTATATAGACCATGGAAAGAACATAGAAAATAAAAATTATAGTTATGTTTTATTGCCAAATAAATCAGCTGAAGAAGTGGAAGCATATTCTAAGAATTCAAATATTGAAATTATAAGAAATGATGAATTTGCACATGGAGTTAAAAATAAAAAGCTAAAAATGGAAGGTGCAAACTTCTGGGTATCAAATAAAGCTACATCAGGAACTATAACATCATCAGGGACAGCATCAGTTATGACAAAAGAAAATGATGATAATACATTAACAATAGCTGTTTCAGATCCTACATTTGAAAAAGATACTATTTCAATAGAAATAGCAAAACAAGCAAATAAAATAGTAAAAGCTGATGGACAAATATCAAATGTTAATTTAAAAGATGGAAAAATAACTTTTGATGTAAATACAGCAGGAGCTAAAGGAGCTACTTTTGAATTAGTAGTTCAGCTTGGAAAAGATGCAGAACCAGAAAAACCAGTTGTTGAAGCAAAAAATGAAGCACCAGTAATTAATGGAGAAGATGTAAAACTATATGTTGGAGACATTTGGAATAAAGATCTTCATAAAATAGTAGCTACAGATAAAGAAGATGGAAGTTTAACTAGTAAAGTTAAAATAAAAGAACAAAATATAAAACTAGATAATAACTCAAAAGTTACAGAAAAAGGGGAATACTTAGTAACCTTTGAAGTTAGTGATAGCAAAGGCTTAAAGGCAGAAAAAACCTTTAAGGTAATAGTAGAAGAAAACCCTTCAAAAGAAGAAAAACCTTCAAACGAAGAAACAACTTCAAAAAATGAATCAGTTACAGGAAAGATACCTTATACAGGAGCTATAATAGGTGGAGGTGCCTTAGCTGCAATAGGTGGACTATTAACAGCAGCAGGAACATCTATGTTTAGAAGAAAGAAAAAATAAATATAAATTATTATAAGAAAATGTATGATAAATAAAAGAAAAGTTAAAAATTAAAATTATGAAACTATAGTGATAGTAGATATAGTAGTTGCATTAAAGAGATAGATTCAATATACAGTGTTTAAATAACTTAACACAGTAATATTGTATTTAAATTTCTTTATGTAACAGCTATATCTACTATTTTTTTATTCCTTAGAAAAGTATATTTATCTAAAAAATTATGTTTCTTAAAATATAAATATAGCTTTTACAAGGTAGTGGAACTATGAACTTTATTTTAATTCCTTTACTGAAAGTTAATGGGTGTATATTTCGAGTTTTTGTGAAAAGGTATATTAAAATTTATAGCAATATTTTTAATATAATATAGAGTTTTAAAAAATAAGGAAATTAACGTTTTAAAAATTATATAAATAAATTTGAGAAAAAGAATTAAAAAGCAGATAAAAACTAAATAAGAGTCAAGAGATGTAATTTGGCGTAGGGTACCTAATATTTAGTGCAATCATATAATCTAAATAAATCCCAAAAAGAATTTATCAGTTTATAGGATTGGGGGAGGGCAATTTGGAAGAGAAGGAAATAAGTATAGAGGAAATTATAGATATTATAAAGAAAAGGCGGAAAATTATAGCAATAATAACATTATCTTTTGTATTAGTTTCTGCCATATTAAGTTTTTTTATAATTAGTCCCAAATATGAAGCAAGTACAAAGTTTTTTGTAGGAAAAGCATCAGGAGATAAAGAGGGATATAGTCAAAATGATGTATTAATGTATCAAACATTAATGAAGACTTACTCTGAAGCAATAAAAACAAATGATTTTATTGAAAGGTCCATAAAAGAGGCTAAGGTTGATTTAAAGGCAAAGGATGTTTTAGACAAATTAAGTGTAGTTATAATTTCAGATACACAAATATTAGAAGTTAAGTTTAAAAGTAAGGATGCTAAGGAAGCTAAGGATTTAATTTCAGGAATTACAAGAGAGTTTATTGAAATATCAAAGGATTTAGTTCCAGGTGGAAATGTGAAAGTTTTAGAGAAAGTTAGAGTTCCAGAGAAACCAGTAAGCCCTAATAAAAAGATTAATATCTTAATAGCTTTTTTCTTAGGTTTAATAAGCAGTATAGGGTTAGCATTTTTATTAGAAATTTTAGATAAAACAATTAAAACAAAGGAGCAACTAGAATTAGAACTTGAAATACCTGTAATTGGATCAATTCCAAATATGGAAGATAGTAAGGAGGGACATCATGATAATAGTAGAAAAAGAACCTAAATCAGTTGTTTCAGAAAGATTTAAAACCTTAAGGACAAATTTACAGTATTCATCTTTAGATAAAGAATACAAAATAATTGTAATAACTAGTTCAAATCCAGGAGAAGGGAAAACAACAATATCAGCAAATCTTGCATTAAGCCTTGCAGAGGGAGAAAAGAAGGTTGCCTTAATAGATTGTGATTTAAGAAAACCTTCAGTCCATAGAGTATTTAAAATTTCAAATAGAACTGGATTGTCAGATGTATTAATAGGGCAAGAAAATTTTTCTACAGCATCAAAAGTCTATAAAGAAAACATGACTATATTAACAGCTGGTAATATTCCTCCGAATCCAGCAGAAGTGTTAGCTTCAGAAAAAATGGCTAAGCTTTTAGTATGGTTAAAGACTGAATTTGACTATGTTATCTTAGATACCCCTCCAATACAAGTTGTTACAGATTCACAAATACTTTCAACAAAGGCAGATGGAACTATATTAGTAGTTAGAGCTGAAAAAACTAAAAAAGATGAATTGAAAAATTCTATTGGATTACTTAAAAAGGTTAATGCTAATATAATTGGAACAGTTTTAAATGGTGAAGAAAATAGTAAAGATGATATCTATTATCATTATGGGGATATTTAATAAATAGATTGATAGCAGCAAAAGGAATAGGATAACTATAATTTAACTTTATTATATTGAAAAGGAATTGATAGTAATAATGCAAAATAAAGTAACTATAATTTTACCCATATATAATGTAGAAAAATATTTAGAAGAATGTTTAAACTCTATCTTACAGCAAACCTTAAATGACTATGAAGTAGTTGCTATAAATGATGGATCAACTGATAAATCTTTAGAAATATTATTAAGCTATAAAGATAAGTTTCAAAGAATTAAAATAATTAATCAAGAAAATTCTGGTCTTTCTGCTTCAAGAAATATTGGTATAAATAATGCTGAAGGTGATTATATACTTTTTTTAGATTCGGATGATATGTTAAGAAAAGATGCAATAGAAACTTTATATAAATTGGCTAATGAAAATAATTTAGATTTAGTAGTTTATGATGGCTTTAGGATAGATGAAATAAATAATAAAGAAGATAAGAAAAAATATTGTAGAGAGAAAATCTTTAAAAATAATGTTCTTAATAAAGATGAGTATTTTAAAGGAACAATAAAAAAGGGAATGTTACACAGTCAATTTCATTTTTATAAAAGAGAATTTCTTAATAAAAATAACTTAAGATTTAGGGAAGGCTTATTGCATGAAGATGAATTATTTAGTATGACATCTTATGAATATTTAAATACGGTTGGATACTGTAATAAACAGCTATACATAAGAAGATATAGAAGTGATTCTATTATGAGTACGCATATATACGAAAATATAAAGTCATTAAAATCATATGAATATATTTTATGGCAATTTAGTGAAATAAAAAATAATAATTTAGAAAATAAACAATTAGTAAAGCTAATTAATTCTAGGGGATCATTAATAATGACTAACCTTATTAGATATAAAAATATAAAAATAAAGGACATACTTCAATATAAAAAGCTATATGGATTTTCTATAAAATACTTTAGATTAATTGCAAATTATATATTATATAAATTTAGATAATAAAAGCAAATTTTATTTAGTAGTTAATAATGTTTTTAGAAAGGAGCTTGGTATTTATAAAAAGAATAGAAAAATGTATGTTGGAATTAATACTAATGCTTCCTTTAATGATTATTATTGATTCCATATTTAAAATAGATTGTAAATTACCATATATAGCGTTTTTTATATTAAATGTATTAATAATAGTAGCAGGAAATAAAAAAAACATTGTAATCTTATTTTTCACTGACTTAATTATTTTAACTCAATTTATATATCTTAAAGATATGTTAGATTTAAATGAATTAATGCTATATTGCGATTTTATTTTAATAATTATCTATAGCGTTACAAATAAAGGGATAAATTTACTTAAAGAAATTTTATTTCAATATAAAAATGCAATATATATTACATGTCTAATTATACTTTTAATATTTTTATTTTCCTTCTTATCTGGTACAGGCTGGATATATTTATGGGAAGGAAAGCAGTTCATTGGAGTTATATCTTTTCCCCATGATGCTTGTTATTTTTTTGCTGGAATGCAGGGATATTTTATCTTCTTTTATTTTACATTGAAAAAAACAAGTAATAAGGTAATATGCTTTGCTGCAAATACTATATTCTTTATATTTGCTCTTTTAACAAATGCAAGAACTCCATTTATAGTATCTGCTTTCTTATTTTTATATTTTATTTATAAGGTAACATATAAAAAATATATGATAATTTATTTTATTATTACAATACCAATAGGCCTTTTATTAATAGCAATATTATTTAACAAAATAAAAATAGAATTTATATATAACTTACCTATAATAAATAAGTTTTTTGTAACTATGAGTAGAGGAGATATTACAAGCTCTAGAGATATAATGTGGGAAAATATTTTATATATCTACGATATGTCATTTACAACCTTTAATAAATTTATTGGCAAAGGAACATTTTTCACACAATCTATAAACAAAGTTCTTACAGGAAATTTACTATGGGCACATAATGATTTTTTAGAAATTTTAGTTGGAATAGGCTATTATGGAATGGCTTTATATATTTTAGCTATTACATTTATGATTAAAAAAGTTAAAAATATATTTTGGGGAATAGTTTTAATTTTAGCAGCCTTTTTTAATGGAGTATTTGTTTACAGGAAAATAATAGTATTTATACCTATTATAGTTTATGTTTTAACTTTTCAAAGTAATGAAAATAAGAAATTTATAAATAGAAAAAAGGAGTTTTATGAAAAAAGTAATGTTTTTAATTCCAAACCTTAAGGGGGGAGGAGCTGAAAAAGTATTAGTAGATATAATTAATAAATTAGATACAAAAAAATTTAATATCACATTAATTTTATTAAATAAGCAAGGGGTGTATTTAAATAAAATAAATAAGAATATTAACATTAAAGCATTAACATCTAGTAATAAAATAATGCTAGAATTACAAAAATATTTAATAGTATTTTTTCCAAGGCTATATTATAAGTTGAAAATTAAAGAAAAGTATGATGTAGAAATAGCATTTTTAGAGGGATTAGGCACTAAGTTAATATCTAGGTCAAATAATAAGCAAAGTAAAAAAATAGCATGGATTCATATAGATTTATTAAAAAAACATTGGACTAAAAAGTTATATTTTTTTAAAGGAGAAGAAAATTCCTATAATAAATTTAATGAAATAATATTTGTTTCAAAGGATTCTTTAAATTCCTTTGAAAAATTATTTCAAGTTAAAAATGCTAATAAAAAAATAATATATAATCCAATTATAACTGAGGAGGTTATAGCTTTAGCAAATAAAGAAGAAATAAAATTTGATAAATTTACAATAGTTTCAGTTGGAAGATTAAATAAACAAAAGGGATATGATTTGTTAATAAGGGCACATGCTAATTTAGTTAAAAAGTATAACCATAATTTACTTATACTTGGAGAAGGAGAAGAAAGGCTTGAAATTGAGAATTTAATTAATAGCTTAAATGTAAGAAATACAGTTAGCTTAAAAGGCTTTACTAATAATCCTTACCCATACATTAAGGCAGCAAACTTAATAGTATCAAGCTCAAGAACAGAAGGGTATCCTTTAGTATTATTAGAAGCTGTAATTTTAGAAAAGGCAATAATTGCTACAAATGTTACAGGAAATAAAGAGATATTAAATTATGGAGAAAGTGGAATAATGTGTGAATGTAATGTAGAAGATATTGAAAAAAATATTGAAAAAGTATTAAAAAATAAAGAGTTATTAATTGAATATGAAAATAGAAGTAAAAAAAGAAAATTACAATTTAATTATAAAGAAATAATTAATGAAATAGAGAGTTTATTATGAGCAATGATATAAATAAAAATCCAAAAGTAAGTATTATTGTAGCTGCATATAATATAGAAGATTTTATAAGTAGGTGCATGGAATCATTAGTTAATCAAACACTTAAAGATATAGAAATAATTGTAGTAAATGATGGATCTAAAGATAATACTTTAGCTAAAATATTAGATTATGAAATAAAAGACTATAGAATAAAAGTAATTAATAAGAAAAATCAAGGTTTAATAGAGGCTAGAAAAACTGGTTTAAATAATGCTAAAGGTGAATATTTATTATTTGTTGACGGTGATGATTGGCTTAAAAAAAATTGTTGTGAAGAGTTATATAATAAAGCAAAAGAAACTGATGTAGATATAGTTTATTATAATTTAATTATTGCAAAAAATAATAAGTTAATAGAAGATAAAAGCTTTGATTTTGGACTAGTAGATGAATATAAATATTTAACATTAGTTTTAGAAAATAAAATTAGAGCAAATGTTTTTTTGCAGTTTATAAGAAGTAATTTTTTAAAAGAGAAAAATATAATATTACCTTCAAATGTTTCATATGGGGAGGATTTAGCTATAACAGTAACTTTAGCTATAAAAAAACCAAAGGTAGCTTATTTAAATAAAGAAATGTATTACTATTTTCAAAGAGCAGGAAGCATTACTGGTAAGATTTCAAATAAGGTATTTGAAGTTGAAAGTGTTATTGATTATATAAAAGTATTACTAGAAAATGAAAAGATAATGGAAGACTTTAGAGAAGGTTTTAATTACTTAGCTTTTATTCATTTATATTACTATAGAATTATTAGAGCTAATTATGTTATGGATATACATAAAAAGCTTTATTATAAATGGAAGGAAAAAGGGATAAAACTTGATAAAAGTAACAGTATTTATTATAGAGAAATATGTAAGAAAGCAAGTTTAGAAACAAAGTTAAAAATAAGTTTATATAATAAAAGCTATTATCTAGGAAGAATATATACAAACTCTAAATATATAATAACTTTTATTCCAAAGCTGTTAATAAAAAAAATAATATAGGCTTTAAGGATATAAAATTTTAAGCTTTATATAAGAGGGAGAAATATGGATAATAAATTAATTTCTATAATACTTTTATCCTATAAAAATTTAGAATATATTTTTCAAGCAATTGATTCTGTAATTATTCAAAACTATCCTAATATAGAATTAATTATTGCAGATGATGGAACAGAGAATTTTAATAAAAGTATATTTTTAGATTATATAAATAAAAAAAATAATGGGAATATCAAAAATATTATTATATATACAAATGAAAATAATTTAGGAACTACTAAAAATATGAATAAAGCAATAACTTTATCAAAGGGTAAATATATAAAGTTTATTGATGCAGATGATGCATTTTATGAAAATAGTACAATTTCTAAAATGGTTGATTATATGTATAGGGAAAATAGTTTGATTATTCTGACCAATGTTCTTTTTTGTGATGAAAATTTAAATGAGCTTGATATAGCAAATAAAAAAATTAAAAAGTTTAGAAGAGAATTACCTTTAGGAGTAAATCCAGAAGTATTCTTTAAAATGTCAGCTTTAAATTGTAGAATTGGTGCTTCAGGAGTTTTATATGATAAAGATCTTTTTAAAAGGTATGGATTATTTGATGAAAGTTATAAGCTTCTTGAAGATTGGCCAATGTGGCTAAGGCTATCTAGAGAAGGATGTAAAATAGATTATTACGATATTATATCTGTTAAATATAGATACGATGTAGGAGTTAGTAGCTCTAAAAATCCAAATAAAATATATATTGAGGATATGATAAAGTGCTATGAGAAAGATGTATTACCATATAAAAAAGAACTAGGATATTTTGTTTATAAAAATGCTAAATGGAGATTTACTAAAAAATATAAGTTTAAAGAATACTCAACTATAAAAAAAATTATAAAGTTAATATCAAATATTGATGTAATTATTATAAATAAAATAGAAATATTAATTGAAAAATTAAGGTATTAAAGCTAGTAATGAGGACAAGTAATTCAATAAAAAATATAGTAACAGGAGTATTGTTACAGGTAATTACTGTATTTTTAGGCTTTATATCAAGGAAGATTTTTATAGATAATATGGGGCTAGAGCTATTAGGGATAAATGGACTTTTAACAAATATATTATCTATGCTAAGTTTAGTTGAACTTGGAATTGGTTCGGCAATTTATTTTAGTTTATATAAACCTTTAGCAAAAAAAGATAATAACCAAGTACATGCAATTATGCACCTATATTCTAAACTTTATAAGTATATAGGGGTAGTAGTAGCGATTCTTGGATTAATTATGTTGCCATTTTTAAGGTATTTTGTAAATACAGATATATCTCAAGAGTATGTAAAATTTATATTTTTAATATTTTTAACTGACTCTGTAATCTCATATTTTTTAGCATATAGAAGAAATATTTTATCAGCAGATCAAAAAAACTATGTAATAAATGAGTTATCAGCAATTTTTTCAGTAAGTATAAGTTTAATACAAATAATTGTGATAATAACAACTAAAAATTATATAGCTTATCTATTAATTAAGGTCATATTAATTTTTATACAAAATGTAATTATATATTTTGTCACTAATAATAGATATCCATATTTAAAAAATAAAGAAGTGGAACCTTTAGATAAATTAACAAAGGAAGAGATAATTAAAAATGCAAAAGCATTATTTTTTGTAAATATTTCAATTTACTGTGTTTTTGGAACAGATAATATTTTATTATCAGCCTTTGCTGGAGTAGCTACTGTAGGAATTTATTCAAATTATGTTTTAGTAATAAACACTATTAATAATTTAATAGGCCAAGTATTTAATGGAATAAAAGCTAGCTTTGGAAATTTTTTAGTAGAAGAAGATATTGAAAAAGCTCATTTTTTATTTAATGTACTATATTTTATAAACTTTTGGGTATCAACCTTTTGTGCAATATCATTAGCAGTTTTACTAAATCCATTTGTAGAGCTTTGGTTAGGAAAAGAAATGTTATTTCCTATTATAGCGGTGTTTATTATAGTATTTAATTTTCATTCAAGAAGTATGACAAATGCAATAGAACTTGTAAGAAATAGTGCAGGATTATATAGTCCATATCCATTTTTTAAATATTGGGAATTAGTTGAAGGTGGTGTAAATTTACTAGCATCTATTATATTAGCAGGGACATTAAAAATGGGAATGTTAGGAGTGTTTTTAGGAACATCAATAAGTACATTTGTAACTGTATTTGTTTTGCCTTGGAATGTATATAAATACGTATTTAAAATATCATCTAAAACTTATTATAAAAAATATATAAAATATGTTTCTTTTGCATTAGTAATGTTAGTTATAACGTACTTTTTAGCGAATTTCTTTGTAATAGAAAATAAAATTATAGGATTTATATTAAAGTGTTTTATTTGTGTATGTATTCCAAATATATTAATTTTAATATCCTTTAAAAATACAAAGGAATTTAAGTATTTAATAGATAGATTTAATGTGAAAAAAATATTAGAAAAAGTAAGGTTAAAAAGGAGATAGAGGAAAATATGAAAGGAATTATATTGGCAGGAGGCTTTGGAACTAGATTATATCCAGTAACGAAAGCTATGTCTAAACAAATGGTGCCAATTTATGATAAGCCAATGATTTATTATCCAATGTCAGTGCTTATGTTAGCTGGAATTAGAGAAATATTAATAATATCAACAGAAAGAGATTTATTAAATTTTAAAGCTTTATTTAAAGATGGATCAGATTATGGATTAGAAATAACTTATAAAGCTCAAGAAAAACCAAATGGTTTAGCAGAAGCTTTTATAATTGGAGAAGAATTTATTGGAAAGGATAAGGTGTCATTAATTTTAGGAGACAATATATTCTACGGAAGAGGCTTAACTCCATATTTAGAAAGAGCAGCAAAGCTTGAAGAAGGTGCAATTATATTTGGTCAATTTGCACATAATCCAAAAGATTTTGGAGTTGTAGAATTTGATAAAAATAAAAAGGTATTATCACTAGAGGAAAAGCCTAAATATCCTAAATCAAAATATATAGTTCCAGGATTATATTTTTATGATAATACTGTAGTAAAAAAAGCTAAGGAATTAAAGCCCTCTAGAAGAGGAGAGCTTGAAATTACTGATTTAAATAAATTATATATGTATGAAAATAAGCTAAAGGTAGAGTTATTAGGAAGAGGACTTGCTTGGTTAGATACAGGTACACATTCATCTATGCTTAAAGCTGCTAATTTTGTTGAAGCAGTACAAACAACACAAGGAAATTATATAGCTTGTATTGAAGAGATAGCATTTAAAAAAGGATGGATAAATAAAGAGCAGGTAATTAAATTAGCAAAACCTTTAATGAAAAGTGATTATGGTAAATATTTAATGGATGTTATTGAGGAATAATAAAGGAGTTTTTATGTATAATTGTGGGTTAATAAAGTTTAAAAATATGAAGGATATAAGAGAAAGCTATGGAGCTTTAGTACCTATAGAAGGAAAAAAAGATATACCCTTTGAAATTAAAAGGATTTATTACATTAAAGATGTAGAAAATGGAGTAACTAGAGGCTTTCATTCACATAGAGTTTTACATCAAGTATTAATTTGTATAAGTGGGACAGTTAAAATAAGAGTAAAAAACTCTAAAGAAGAAGAAATTATTGAATTAAATAATAGTTCCTATGGTTTATATATTGGCCCTATGATTTGGAGAGAAATGTTTGATTTTTCTAAAGGTGCAGTTTTGCTAGTATTAGCATCAGAATATTACGATGCTAAAGATTATTTAAAAGATTATTCAGATTATTTAGAAGAAGCAAAGAAATTATTTTAGGAGCTGAAGTTATGAAAGTACCATTTGCAAGTTTTGATAATATGCATAAGGAAGTAGAAGAAGATTTAAAGAAAGCTTTTAATAATGTACTAAATTCAAACTGGTTTATTAAAGGAAAAAATTTAGAAGAATTTGAAAAGGAATTTGCAAAATATTGTGGCACTAATTATTGCATAGGATGTGGAAATGGATTAGATGCTTTAATGTTAATATTAAGAGCTTATGATATTGGTATTGATGATGAGGTTATTTTACCAGCTAATACATTTATTGCAACAGCCTTAGCAGTATCATATGTAGGGGCTAAACCTATTCTTGTGGACAATAATGATATGTACAACATTGACTATACAAAAATAGAGGGGAAAATTACAGAAAAAACAAAGGCTATAATTGCTGTTCATTTATATGGGTTACCAGCTGATATGGACAAGATAAATGAAATTGCTAAAAAGCATAATTTAATAGTAATAGAAGATGCAGCACAAGGTCATGGAGCAACATATAAAGGTAGAAGAGTTGGTAATTTAGGAGATATAGCAGCCTTTAGCTTTTATCCAGGTAAAAATTTAGGAGCTTTAGGTGATGGTGGAGCTGTAGTAACTAATAATAAAGATATAGCTATGAAAATTTCTGCAATTGGAAATTATGGAGCTAAGAAAAAATATTATCATAAATATTTAGGCGTTAATTCAAGACTAGATGAAATGCAGGCAGCATTTTTAAGAGTTAAATTAAAACATTTGGATAGATGGAATAAAGAGAGAGAAAATATTTCTAAATTTTATAATGAAAATATAGTAAATAAAAAAATAATATTGCCTAAGCATGATAAAGAGTATAAATCTTCATGGCATTTATATGTAATAATGGTAAAGGAAAGAGATAGATTTATAAAATACCTATCAGACAATGGTGTTGAAGGGTTAATACATTATCCAATTCCAGTAAATAAGCAAGAAGCTTATAAAGAATTAAATAATGAATATTATAAAAAAGCAGAAGAATACTCAAAGGAGATTGTAAGCTTACCAATTTGGTATGGCATTACTAATGATGAATTAAGGTACGTTTGTGATGTAATAAATAATTGGAAATAGAATAAATGAATTTTAAATTTCAATCATTGTAGATAAGGAGGAGTTTTTACTTGAATTAGTATTATAAAAATAAATTTATTAAGCTGATATGAAAAAACAGCTTGATATTTTATGAAAATTTAAGGGGGCAATGATGAAAGATTTTGACAGAAAGGGACGAGCTAAAGAAATAAAAAGTACTTCAAAAAAAGATAAGGTAAGTTACTTAGCTGTTAAAAGATTAATAGATATTTTAGGAGCTGTTTTAGGATTAGTTATATTTAGTCCAGTATTAGTAATTATATCAATTTTAATAAAGCTAGAATCTAAGGGGAAAATATTCTTTTCTCAAACTAGAGTAGGTTTAAATGGAAAGGAATTTAAAATATATAAATTTAGGTCTATGGTAGAAAATGCAGAAAATCTTAAAAAAGCTTTAGAAGATAAAAATGAAATGTCAGGGCCTATGTTTAAAATGAAAAATGATCCTAGAGTAACTAAAATGGGGAAATTTATAAGAAAGACCAGTATAGATGAATTACCACAATTAATAAATGTTTTAAAAGGCGATATGAGTTTAGTTGGACCAAGACCAAATCTTCCAGAAGAAGTTAGTAAATTTGAGCCTTGGATGTTAAAAAAATTAGAGGCAAAGCCTGGACTTACTTGTTATTGGCAGGTGTTAGGAAGAAATAATATAGGGTTTGAAGAATGGATGCAGCTTGATATTGATTATATAAATGATAGAAGTTTATGGCTTGATATAAAGCTTATATTTAAAACATTTTTCTTACTATTTGGAGATAAAAATGCACATTAAGATAGAGAATATTATAAAGATAAAAATATAAATTTAAATAAGTTATAAGGTAAAAAAGAAAAATACACATTGAAAAAAGTTATAAATTATTAAAAGTAAGAGTTTTAAAATAAATGTTGAATCATACAGAAATTCAGGGAGTGGTAGAAAATATGAAAATTGTAGTAGCTGGAACTGGATATGTTGGTTTAGTTACAGGTGCATGCCTTTCAGAAGTTGGACATGAAGTAACTTGTATTGATATTGATAAAAGTAAAGTTGAAATAATGAAAAAGGGCATTTCTCCTATATATGAACCAGGTTTAAATGAATTAATTAAAAAAAATTTCGATGCTGGAAAATTGAATTTTACCACAGATTATAAAAATGCATACAAAAATGCAAATGTAGTATTTATTGGAGTTGGAACTCCAGAAAGAGAAGATGGTTCTGCTAATTTAGATTATGTATTAATGTATGTAAGGAAATTGCTGAAAATATAGAAAATAATTGCTTAATTGTAGTTAAATCAACAGTTCCAATAGGAACTAATGATAGAGTAGAGGAGTTTTTAAAGGAAAATATAATTAATGATGTAAAAATTGAAGTAGCATCAAATCCAGAATTCTTATCACAGGGGACAGCTGTAGAAGATACATTAAAGGCAAGTAGAATAGTTATTGGAGTTGAATCAAAAGAAGCAGAAAATATATTAAGAAGAATATATGAAAAATTTAATCAACCTATAGTTTGTACAAATAGAAGAAGTGCAGAAATGATAAAGTATGCTTCAAATGATTTTTTAGCATTAAAAATAAGCTTTATAAATGAAATAGCAAATGTGTGCGAAATTGTTGAAGCTGATATAGAAGAGGTTTCAAAAGGAATGAGCTATGACCCAAGAATAGGTAATAAATTTTTAAATGCTGGTCTTGGATATGGTGGATCATGCTTTCCTAAAGATACAAAAGCTCTTCACTGGCTTGCAAATGATAATGGATATGAAATAAAAACAATAAAAGCTGCTATAGAAGTAAATGAAAATCAAAAATTTAAAATGTTTAGAAAGGCTAAACAAAGGTTTAAAAATCTAAAAGGGAAAAAGGTTGCAGTACTTGGATTAACCTTTAAACCAGGAACAGATGATTTAAGAGAAGCTCCATCAATTCCCAATATAAGGAGATTATTAGATGAAGGAGCAGAAATTTTTGCTTATGATCCTGTTGGAATAGATAATTTTAAGAAAAAATTTAGTGAAGGTATAAATTATGTATATACAGTTGATGAAGCATTAAAGGATGCCGAAATAGCATTTATCTTTACAGAATGGAATGAAATAAAATCAATAAAAATAGATAAATATATAAAACTTATGAAAACTCCAATAATATTTGATGGTAGAAATTGTTATGATTTAGAGGAAATAAAAGATACTAAAGTAGATTATTATTCAGTAGGAAGAAAAGAAATTCTTAAATCTTCAGGCAGAAAGGTTAAGACTGAAATAGAAGAAATTATAGATTTAAAGCAATGTGAAAGTAGAACGGTAGATTTATAGTGAAAAAAATTTGTTTTATAGCTTCAACAGGGGGACATTTTGAGCAACTAATGATGTTAAAGCCAATTATGGATAAGTATGATAGCTTTATTATAACTGAAAAAACACTTTATAAATCAATAAAAGATAAAAGAAAAACCTACTATTTAAAGCAAGTAAATAGAGAAGAAAAAACATGGGTATTTAAAATGATTATAAATACAATAAATAGCTTGAAAATATATATAAAAGAAAAACCAGATATAGTTATATCAACAGGAGCATTAGCAACTATACCAATATGTATAATAGCTAAAGTATTTAGAAAAAAACTTATATTTATAGAATCCTTTGCAAAGATTACTACCCCTACATTAACAGGAAAATTATTATATAAATTTGCAGATCAATTTTATGTTCAATGGGAGGAAATGCTTAAAGTATATCCTAAAGCTATTTATAAGGGGGGGATATATTGAAAAATCATTTAAGAAAAATATGTGCTTTTTTACCATCCAAATTTGTTGTTTATTTAGATATTCTTAGAAGTTATAAAAGGATTTTAAACCTTAAAAATCCTAAATATTATGGAGAAAAAATACAATGGATAAAGCTAAATGGACAAGTAGAGAAGCTTGCTCCATTAGTAGATAAATATTCAGTTAGAAAGTATATTGAAGAAAAAATAGGTGCTAAATATTTACCTAAATTATATAACAAATATGAAAATCCTTATGAAATAGATTATGATAAACTCCCAAATAAATTTGTTCTAAAATTAAATAATGGTTCAGGGGGAAATATTATATGCAAAGATAAATCATTATTAGATAAAGATGTAGCAAGTAAAAAATTAAATAAATGGAAAAAGGAAAAATTCTACTCATATACAAAAGAGTTTCAATATAAAAATATAAAACCAATTATAGTATGTGAAGAATATTTAGAAGATGAAAGTGGATCTTTAAGAGACTATAAGCTACATTCCTTTAATGGGAAAGTTGAATTTATTGAAGTTCATACAGATAGATTTAAAGATCATAAAGAAAATTATTATTATCCAAATTGGATAGAAACAGAGTTTAGAGGCGATATAAAGTTACGTGTAGACCATATAGATAAGCCGAAAAAATTAGAAGAATTAATTAACCTTGCAGAAAAATTATCTAGTGGATTTACTTATGCAAGAGTAGATTTTTATATAGTAAAAGACAAAATATATTTTGGTGAACTTACATTTACTCCAGGTAATGGCACAGATAAATTTTATCCAAGAGAGTGGGATTTAAAAATAGCAAATATGATAGATATTTATAATTATAAAATAGGATATTAAATAAAAAAGATATCTATTACAGCATAAAGGTGGTGACTTTAGTGATATTTATAACAGTAGGAACTCAAAAATTTCAATTTAATAGATTACTTGAAGAAATAGATAAATTAATTTATCAAGGAAAGATTAAAGAAGAAGTATTTGCTCAAATTGGATATAGTGATTATAAACCTAAAAACTATAATTATAAAAACTTTTTAGATAGAGATGAATTTTCTAATATAATGGAGAAATGCAATAAAGTAATAACTCATGGTGGAACAGGCGCAATTGTAGGAGCAGTAAAAAAGGGCAAAAGAGTAATTGCAGTTCCAAGATTAAAAAAATTTGGAGAACATGTAGATGATCATCAAATACAAATAGTTTCACAATTTAAAGCTATTGGATTTATAGATGCGGTTATAGATATTGAAATGCTAATGGATTCTATAGAAAATATAGACAATATAAACCTTAAAGAGTATAACTCTAACACAGATAATATTATAAAAGAAATTGTTATTTTTATAGAAAAGTTAAAAAAACCAAGGGACAATTAAAAGTTGTTACAGTTAAATTATATTAAAAAAGTAGGCTACATTCTTGAGATGTAGTCTACGTATAAAATAGGTAAATTAAAGTAGTGTACAAGAAAGTACACCAGATATTATTTGGAGGTTTAAAATGAAATATGCACTAATTAAAGCATTAAAATATATAGTAGGACATAAAACATATATTTTAATAAGTGGATATATAAAAACCAAGAGAATTCCAAAACTTAAAAATCCAATTACAGCTTACGATAAAATGCAATACTTAAAAATTAATAAAGCCTTTGAAGGCTATAGTAAATATGTAGATAAATATAAAGTTAGAGAATATATTGCAAGTGAAATAGGAGAGGAATATTTAGTTCCATTAATAGGAGTATATAATAATTTTAATGATATAGACTTTAACAAATTACCAGAAAAATTTGTTTTAAAAGTTAACCATAGTTGTGGTCAAAATATAATTTGTAAAAATAAAGAAGAGTTTAACCAGAAAGCCGCAAAAAAGTATTTAACAAGATGGTTAAAAGAAGACTTTTACTATAGATTTAGAGAAATTCAATATAAAAATATCAAACCTTTAATTATATGCGAAAAATACCTTGAAGATAAATCAGGAGATTTAATGGACTATAAATTTACTTGTTCAAATGGTGAGCCTAAATTTATTCAAGTAGATTTATGTAGATATAGTGAACATAAACAAAAATACTATGATTTAGAATGGAATGAATTAAATTGGGAATATGGGTTTGAAAAATATAAAGATGAAATAGAAAAACCAAAGAACTTAGATAAAATGATAGAACTTGCAAAAAAACTAAGTAATAAATTTCAATTTGTAAGAGTAGATTTATATTCAGTGGAAGATAAAGTCTATTTTGGAGAATTAACATTTACTCCAGGAGCAGGGCTATTAATATATAAACCAGAAGAAATTAATAAATTTGTAGGAGACTTAATTGATATAAATAAAAGAATTTGTTAAATTTATTATATTTATTGCTATAGAACCATCTTTTATTATAAAATTATATTACGCAAATATTCTGAATTGAGTATTAATAATAAACAACATCTAAACTTATAATATATTTGGGGGGATGTAGATGGAAAGATGGTTATTAGCATTAATTAGTATTGGTTTTTTACTTATAGCAGTATCAGCTAGTTTAGGAAAAGGTATTCAATATATTTTAATTATAGAAGGTGCTTTAATAGTATTAGTAGGATACTTCTTATTGAGAAAGAGAAAAAAGAACATAGCAAAGGAGAAAAAATAGTGGAATTTATAAAAATAATGAATATTAGTGATAATGAATTATATAATGCTATAGTTGATTCTATTTTGTATGATATTAATGAAACAACAAAAAATAATATATCAAAGAAGAAATTAAAAAGTGGGTACTCATATGTTAAAGAAATGAACACAAAAGCTTTTTCAAAAGGAAATGTTAAAGTTATTATTGAAGAATTAACAGAACCTAAGGTTTATGCAGCTAGATTTGTAAGTGGACAAGGTGACAATTATTTACGGTATGAAATAAAAAAGATAAATGAAGATAAAATAGAAGTAAAATATATAGAAGAATTTAAGGGGAGTTCTAAAATAAATAATTGGAATTATAATATCCTATCAAGATTTTATAAAAAGAAATTCTTTAAAAGAGCAGAAAAAACATTAGCTAATATGGAGCGTTGGATTACTGAGAATAGAAATAAAAAATAAAACCATTAAAAAGATAATACAAAATTTGTATTATCTTTTTTTTGAAAACGATTGTAAAAATATTATTAGTATGTTATTATATGGTTACAAAGTGGTATATACCATGGAGAAATTATTCTAAATTTAATATGTGGTTTAATATCGCATGGGGAGGGAGAAAATATGAACAAATTAACAACTTGGATGGAGGAACATTTTGTTCCTGTTGCTGCTAAATTTGGATCGCAACGTCATTTATGTGCTATAAGGGATGCTTTTATAGCAATTATGCCAATTACTATGGCTGGATCAATAGCAGTACTATTAAATGTTTTTTTCAGAGATTTACCTACCACATGGGGAATGACAGATTTTGTTGCATCTATGTCACCAGTTATTACTATTAATGGTATTGTATACTGGGGAACTATTTCAATTATAGCATTAGCTTTTGTATTTGCATTAGGCTATAATCTATCAAAAAGCTATGATATTAATCCAATAGCAGGTGGAATTATAGCATTTGCGTCATTAATAATGACAACACCACAAATAGATTCAGCTGAAAGTTGGGGATATCTAAATATTTCAGGATATGGTGGTGCAACAGGGTTATTTACAGCAGTATTTATTGGACTTATATCTACTATGATTTATGTATTTATTACAAAACATAATATAGTAATAAAATTACCAGACTCAGTACCACCAGCTGTAAATAAAGCTTTTGCAGCTATAATTCCAGGATTGATTGCAATGTATTCAGTTGCTATTATTACTTATTTAGTACAAAACTTTACTGGAAGTTCAATAAATGAATTAATGTTAAAATATATTCAAATGCCATTATTAGGATTATCACAAGGATTAGGAAGTGTAATATTAATAACATTCTTAGTTCAATTATTCTGGTTCTTCGGATTACATGGTCATAATGTACTAGCCCCTATAATGGATGGTGTGTACATGACAGCTTTAAATGAAAATATTTCCGTTTTCCAAAATACAAATGATATTTCACAATTACCTTGGCTTTGGACTCGTGGTTCATTTGATGCATATGCACAAATGGGTGGCTCTGGAGTTACAATAGCATTAATAATTGCAATATTTATTGCTTCAAAAAGAGAAGATCAAAGACAAATTGCAAAGCTTGGTGCTCCAATGGGAATATTTAATATTAATGAGCCAATTACATTTGGTATTCCTATTGTATTAAATCCAATATATGCAATTCCGTGGTTAATTATACCACCTATATGCGTTACTATTGGGTATTTATTTACAAGCTTAGGCGTTATACCACCTGTATTTGTATCAGTTCCTTGGATTATGCCACCAGGAGTTTATGCTTTCTTAGCTACAGGAGGAAGTTTATTAGCAGGGGCAGTTTCATTGTTAAATGTTGCAGTTGCATTCTTTATTTGGTTACCATTTGTAAAATTAGCTAATAAAACCGATTATGTAGAATAAAATAAATATAAATTAATTTAGTGAGAGTTGTATATGCTCTCACTAAACTGATTTAAAATAAAGAGAGGTAAAATATGATAAAGTTACCAGATGATTTTTTCTTTGGGGCTGCAATGTCAGGGCCACAAACAGAAGGAGCATATACATTAGATAATAGATTGCCATCAATTTGGGATAAGTGGAGTAATATAGATATTAATTCATTTTATAATAAAGTAGGATCATATAATGGTAATAATTTTTATTATAACTATGAAGAGGATATAAAATTATTAAAGAGCTTAAATTTACAATCTTTTAGAACATCAATTCAATGGAGTAGATTAATTGATAAAAATGGAAATTTAAATAAAGAAGGTGCAAAGTTTTATCATAAAGTTATAGATTTTGCAAATGAACAAGGTATAGATATATTTATAAATTTATATCACTTTGATATGCCATCTCATTTATTTGATAAAGGTGGATGGGAAAATAGAGAGGTTATTGAGGCATATGTAAATTATGCTAAAATAGCATTTAAAGAATTTGGAAAGAAGGTTAAGCATTGGTTTACATTTAATGAACCAATAGTAGAACCTATGTGTATGTATGAACAAGGAATATGGTATCCTAAATTGCACAGTTTAAAACGTGCAATTAATGTTCAATATAATATAACATTAGCACATTGTTTAGCTGTTGAAGAGTTTAGAAAACTAAATAAAGAAAATTATTTTCAAAAAGGAACTAAAATAGGATTAATAAATGCATTTTGTCCTTCTTATACAAGAGAAGAGCCAACAGATGAGGATTTAGAGGCAGTTAGAATTACAGATGGAATTCATAATCGCTGGTGGTTAGATGTAGTAAGTAAAGGGAGATTACCAATAGATATACTTGATACTTTAAAAGAAAATAATATAAGTCCAAATATTCGCCCAGGAGATTTTGAAATAATAAAATTAGGTAAAGTTGATTGGCTAGGCGTTAATTATTATCAACCTAATAGAGTTCAAGCAACAACAGAAAAATTTGATGAACATGGTAATCCAGTATTTTATAAGCCATATATATGGAGTAAACGAAAAATGAATATATATAGGGGATGGGAGATATACCCAAAGGGGATTTATGATTTTGGTATGAAAATAAAAGAAGAATTTCCAAATCTTGAATTCTTTATTTCAGAAAATGGAATAGGTGTTGCAAATGAAGAAAAGTTTCTAAATAAAAATAATATAATTGAAGATAAATATAGAATTGAATTTGTAAAAGAACATTTGGAATGGATTGCAAAAAGCATAAATGATGGTGTAAAATGTAGAGGATATCATTATTGGGCAGTTATAGATAATTGGTCTTGGGCCAATGCCTTTAAAAATAGATATGGATTTATTAGAGTAGAATTAGATAATGATTATAAAAGAGTAGAGAAAGAATCAGCGACTTGGTTAAAAAAGGTTGCAAAAACAAAGATTGTGGAATAGGAGAGGGTAATAATGGTAAATATTTTATTAATATGTTCAGCAGGAATGTCAACTAGCTTATTAGTTACAAAAATGCAAAAGGCAGCAGAAGCTAAAAATATAGAGGCAAATATTTGGGCAGTAGGAGACGCAGAATCTGGTTTAAATATCCCAAAAGCAGATATTGTATTATTAGGGCCACAAGTAAAATTCTTATTATCAAAAATTAAGGGACAAGCCAATGGAAAGCCAGTAGCTGCTATTGATATGGTAGCATATGGGACAATGAATGGGGAAAAGGTACTTGATAGTGCATTGAAATTATTGGAGGAAAAATAATGAATGAATTAGAAATGATTTGTTTTGAAATAATTTCTTCAGTTGGTACTGCAAGATCAATGTATATAGAAGCAATACAGGAAGCAAAGAAGAAAAATTTTAAAGCTGCAGAAGATCTTATCGAAGAGGGTAGTAAGATTTTTTTTAATGGCCATCATGCTCATATGAAGTTAATTCAAAATGAGGCTAAAGGAGAAACTACCAATGTATCACTTATTTTATTACATGCTGAAGATCAGCTAATGAGTGCTGAAGGATTTAAAATAACAGCTACTGAATTTATTGAATTATATAAAAGATTAGGATAAAAAATTATGGTGAAAGATTAGGATAAAAGAAAGGGGCGTATTATATGGCGAAGCCGATTTATCAAAATATAGTTGAGGAACTTACTAAAGAAATAGAGAAAATGCCTGCCAATACGCCTATTATTTCTGAACGTGAATTATCAATTAGATTTTCTACAAGTAGAATGACTGCTAGAAAAGCTATAAATATTTTAGTAGATAATGGATATTTATATAGAGATAAAAATAGAGGCACATTTGTTGCAGATGAAAAAATGCATAAAACAAATACTTCATTAAATCATAGCTTTAAATTAGAAGATAAAATAACGCAGAAGATTATATATTTTGATGTTAAAAGTGATATAAGAGATGAATATATAGTTAAGGAATTAAATTTAGATATTAATGAACAGATTATTCGTGTAGTTAGATTAAATTTAAAAAATAATGTGGTACAAGATTTAGAGGAGATATATATGCCACGAAATAGATCTGTAAAAAAAGATATGATAGATATTAAAAAGAATCTTGATTTTACTGATTTAATTAATAATGGAAGTGTTGTTCAGAAGTTTATACCAATGAAAGTTCCTACAAAATATATGCGTTTAATAGGAGTAAAAATGGATACTCCTATTATAATGATAGAAAGTTTAATTGCAGATAAAACTGGATTACCGTTAGTTTTTATAAAGACGTATAATAATCCTAATGAAAAGTGCATTATGATAACAACATAAAATTTAATATAATTAAGTTAGGTTTAAAGGAGTATATAGAATAATGTAATCATTATTCTATATACTCCTATTTAATTAGTAACACGCTTTTGATATAGTTATTATATTTTATATATATTATTTAATGTAATTGATAAAATATATAGAGTATAAACTAAAGATTAATTATTAATGGAATGTTCACAATATCTTATAAATTATGTATAATAAAAGATACAATTAATGTAAGTAAAATATACAGGGGGTATTAGGGTGAAAAAATTTATAACGGCGCTAGTTGTAGCATTAATGTTTACTAGCTTTAGTCCTGTTATGGCAAATGAAAACTTAAGTATAGGGGGAATACCAGATAGTATAAGTAATATAGTTATATTTATTAGGTTTAATGGAGAAGAAGAATTTTTAAATGAAGAAAATTCTAGAATGATAGAAAGTACATATAATCAATTTATAGATGCTAATAATGATAAAATAGCAGATAAAGGCTCAGTATCATTAAAATCATATATTAACGATTTAACATATGGAAAATCAACTATAAATACTAATTTTTATCCAGCTAACACAGGTGAAAATAAATACTATTCACTTGTAACAGAGAATAATAAACAGTATTATTTGGACAAACCTATGGGTGGAGATGAAGAAAATAAAATTATAAAATGGGCATTTGATTCTGTAAAAAATCAGATAAATTTATCAAGTGATGAACTAGATAGAAATGGTGATGGACAAATAGATAATGTTACATTTGTATTTAATGGAGAAGCTAATAGTAACAATACTATGTTATGGCCACATAAAACAGTCTTTAAAGGTGAGGCAGAGTTAAAGGGTAAAAAATTAACTTCATATAATATAGTTAATTCAGGAAATGCAGAAAGTAATATATTTAATAAAGCTTCATTAGAAACTATAATTCATGAATTCTTACATTTATATTATTTTCCAGATCTTTATAGAATATATGGAAATAGAAGACCAGTAGGAATGTGGGATATTATGGCTAATACATTAACTCCAGGGCAAATGCCTCTTGTATATACTAAAGAGCATTATGGGAAAATAGGATTAAATATAGGTGAAATAAAAGAAGATGGAACTTATGAGTTAAAAAAATCAAATAGTGGTAATAAAGAAGATAGAGTTGCCTACAAAATAAAATCACCTTTATCAGATACAGAATACTTTATGGTTGAATTTAAAAAGGCAGAAGGAAATTGGGATTCTAGGCTGCCAGGTTCAGGTCTTATAGTATATAGAATAGATGATAAAGTTAATGATTTAAGAGGGAATATTTATGGATCTCCAGATCATATTTATATCTTTAGACCAGGTGATACAGATGGAAGATCTGCAATAGGAGATGTAAGCAATGTATTTTTATCAAAAGAATCTTTAAGAGATAAAATTGGAAATGCAGATATTGATTCAGGGTTTAATTCAAATGCTATATATTTTCAAGATGGAAGCAATAGTGGAATAGAAATATATAATATTGGAAGTAGTGCTAAAGATACAATAAGCTTTAGCGTTAAACTACCAAATATAACTGAAGATGGAAGTAAAGAAAATCCATATAAAATATATAATGCAGAAGGTTTAAAGAGAATTTCAAACAAGTTAGACAAGCATTATATTTTAATGGATAATATAGATTTATCTAATATAGAATGGAATCCAATAGGAATTGGATTAAGACTAGATTCCTATAATAGCTTTACTGGAAGCTTAAATGGAAATGGACATACTATTTCAAATATGAAAATAGTTTCAAATAGTGAAAAAGCATATGTTGGGTTATTTTCTAGTATTGGAGAAACGGCAGAAATACATGATTTAAACCTTGAAAATATAAATATAAATTCAAATGGAACAATTGGTGGACTTGCTGCTGAAAATAAGGGAAAAGTAAGAAACATAAAAATATCAGGTAATATAAATTCTACTTCAATTAAAGGAAACAATATTATTGGAGATGTTATAGGAATTGAAAATAAAGAAACTTCACTTTTAGAAAATATAACTTCAAGTGTAAAAATAAACTTAGAATCAGGAAGTAAAGAACCTTTAAAACCAGAAACTACTACAGAGAATAAGGAAGTAACAAAACCAGCAGATAATATAGAAGACAAAGAAGTAACAAAACTAGTAGATGATATAGTGGATAAAGAAGAAGTAGCTGTGGAAAATATACAACAAAATACAGTAGAAAATGAAGAGAAAACTACTATTCAAAAGAAAGAAGAAAAGAAAGAAGCTCCAGTTATAAGCAATAAAAATCCAAATAATAATAATGAAAAAGATAAAATACCATATACAGGTGGAACTAATACAAATATAGTATTAATATGTGCATTAATATTAGTAATTACTGGTATATTAGTATTAAAAAAGAAAAGGTACGTATGCAAACATTAATATAGTTCAAAAAGATATTATTTCAATTGAGATAATATCTTTTTGATTATTTATTAATAAAGTGTGAATATTTTTTATAATTAGATAAAATGGTTACTATAAAATAAAAGGTGCGAAATGCACATAATATACATAAATATTGATAAAGTATTAATAAAACATTATAAATTTTACAAATATTTAATATTATGATATAATAATTAGTATAATAACATTTTAAGGAGGTATTAGATGAAGAAAAAATTAATATTTATGATTATGACAATTTGGGGTGTAACTCTAATAGGGGGGAATATTCCAGTACAAGCTAAAGAAGGTGAACTTATATATAGCCAATATTCTAGATCTGGAAGTCACTATAAGGCTAGGTCACGTTTTATAATTAAAGCAGGTAACGACTATGGAGAGATGAATCTAATAGGAGCTAGTGATGGATTATGCTGGATAAGTTCACCGGCAGAGTCTATATATGATCAATTTGTTTATGCAGATATGTATGCACAAACATCAAGAAGAGTAAATATAAAAAAGGTTACTTATTCCACTCAGGGAGATATAATTGATTTACAAAAAGAATATTTACGTATTTTGGATGAAAAAGAGCGCTATATGAATAATGTTACATATAATCCAGAAAATGTAGAGTTAATAGCTTTTAATCGTATAGAGGATGGAAAACCAGTTGGAGAAATTGTATTTGATATAAATCCTACTATTGTTGACAAAGAGAATAAAGTAAGAGAAATTACTTTTGATTTAGATAATAATAATGAATCATATAGATATATAGGAATTCGCGTTAATAAGAATGAGAGTCCAGTTGGATTAATGAAAATTGATAACTTGTTATTCTATGTTAAAGGAGAAAAACCAGTTATAGAAGCTGATAATAAGGTTATTAATATTAATGATAACTTTGATAAAATGGTAGGAGTAAAGGCAATTGATAAGGAAGATGGAGACATTACTAAAAAAGTAGAAGTAACTGGAGAGGTTAATACAAAGGAAGCAGGAAAATATAATTTAACTTATAAAGTTTTAGATGAAGATTTAAATGAGGTAAGTAAGACAATTGAAGTAGTAGTTAAAGAAGCAGCTAAAGAAGTAGTACCAGAACCGAAAGTGGCTATACCAGTAGAACCTGAAGCAAATCATAAAGAAGTGGTAAAAGAAGAAGAGGTTGTTAAACCGAATGTTGTTGTACCACCAGTAGCTGTTGTACCGAATGAAGTTAAACCACCAGTTGTAAAGCCAGATGTTGTTAAACCTAGCAATGAAAAGCCTGTTATAAATGTAGAAAATAAATCTATTAAGGCTTATGAAAACTTTGATAAAATGGCAGGAGTAAAGGCAACTGACAAGGAAGATGGAGATATTACTAAAAAAGTGACAGTAATTGGTGATGTTAATACAAAGGTAGCAGGAAAGTATAATTTAATTTATGAAGTTACAGATAAAGATGGAAATAAAGTAAGTAAAGCTATAGAGGTAATAGTTCACAAACTGCCAATTACTTTAGAAAGATCAATAGGAAAAGATAGATATGATACAGCTACTAAATTAAGTCAAATTGAATTTAATAAATCAAATACAGTAGTTATAGTAAATGGATCAGCAATTGTTGATGGATTAACAGCAACACCACTTGCTACATATTTAAAAGCACCTGTTTTACTAGCAGATAAAAATACAGTTCCAGATGAAACTATAAATGAAATAAAAAGACTTGGAGCAACAAAAGCAATTATTGCAGGTGGAGCTGGAGTAATATCAGAAAATGTAGTTAATAAACTAAAATCACTAGGAATAAACACAGTAGAAAGAGTTGCAGGAAAAGATAGATATAGTACTTCTTTAGAAATTGCAAAATATATTGATAGAAACTTTTATGATGTTTCAAATGTAATAGTAAGTAGTGGCGTTGGCGAAGCAGATGCTCTTTCAATAGCATCAGTAGCAGGAAGAGATAAAATGCCAATAATATTAGTAGAGAAAGATATGATTCCAAGTGAAGTATATAATTGGATGAAAAATGAAGATTTACAAAATGCTTATATTATAGGTGGAACAGGCATAGTTAATAATACTGTTTTAAATTTAGTAAACGGAATAACAAAAAATAATATAAGTGAAAATAGACTAGGTGGAAAAGATAGATATGAAACTAATGCAAAGGTAATTAGTAAATTTTATTCAAATAGTCTTGATAAAGTTTATGTAGCTAAGGCTTTAGAATTAGTAGATGCATTAACAGCTGGTCCAGTAGCAGCAGTAGGACAAGCACCTGTTGTATTAGCAAATGGAAACTTAACAGAAGCACAAAGAAATACATTAGCATCTAAAAAAGCTAATAAAGTAATACAAGCTGGTGGGGGAGTTTCAGAAGAAGCAGTTAACTCACTAAAAGCTATATTAAATTAAATACAAAAGGCAGTGTATAAAAGACAAATTTATATACTGTCTTTTTTTTATGATGTTTAAATATAATCTTACTATATTTAAAAAATTTAAAAGTACCATGAGATTAATTGATTATATTTAATTTAAAATATAATACAATAAAAATATTTTTAGAACAAGATTGAAGAAGATGGAAAAAATTGATAAAATATAAGAGAAAATAGAAAATAGAAGGGAGTAGATGAGAAGGTGAAAAAGTTATTTTCAATAATTTTATCAGTATTTCTTTTAATACCATCAATATCACCTTTAGCTGATACAGAAAATAAAGAAGTTAAAGAAGCAACTTTTGATATGATGATGGAAAATGAGACAACCTTTGGTGCTGATAATTTTAATATTGAAGAAAAAGAAATTCAGTATTCAGCACAGGAACCAGACATACCAAGAAATCTAAATAATATTGTTGTTCTTATAAAGTTTAAGGATGAAGAAGAATTTATGACTGAAGAAAAGTCAAGACAAATAGAAAGTACATATAATGAATTTGTAGATAATGATAATGATGGATTTGCAGATTTAGGATCAATTTCTTTAAAATCATATATAAATGATTTTACATATGGAAGAACAGCAGTAAATAGTACATTTTATCCTAGAAGCAGTAATGGAACTTCATATATATCAATTACAGCTCCAGAAACAAAACAGTATTATGAAGGTATGCCAATGGGAGGTAATACTGAAAGAGATTTTATTAAATGGGCATTTAATTCAATTAAGAATGAAGTGAAGTTATCATCAAGTGAATTAGATAGAAATAATGATGGGGAAATAGATAATGTAACTTTTATTTATAATGGATTTACGTTAAATAATAAGAATATGCTATGGCCTCATAAAACAAAATTCTCAGGATATTCAACTGTAAATGGGAAAAGTTTAGGAACATATAATATTATATATTCAGGATCTAGATTTAATAGTGTGTTTAATAAGACTTTATTAAGTGTTATTAATCATGAATTTTTACATTCACTTCATTTACCTGATCTTTATAGATATTCAAGAAGTGGAAATCCAGTTGGGATATGGGATATAATGTCATCGACAACTGGAGTTGGACAACTTCCGTTAATATATACTAGAAATTTATATAATAATATGGGAATAAATATAGGTGAAATAACTAAAGATGGAACATATAAAATAAAATATTCAGGAAGTACTAATAAAAATGATTTACTTGCATTTAAAATAAAATCACCATTAGCAACTAATGAATACTTTATGGTTGAATATAGAAAAAATAAAGGAAACTGGGATGAAGTATTACCTGGTTCAGGATTAATTGTTTATAGAGTTAATGAAGCTGTAAATGCTTTTAGTGGAAATAAAAATGGATCACCAGATCATTTATATGTATTTAGACCAGGTGTAACTAATAGCATTGATGGAAATGGAAATCTAAATAATGCATTTTTATCTAAGGAGTCAGGAAGAACTATTATAGGTAATTCAAATTTAAATTTAGGATTTGATGCTAATTCCTTATACTTCCAAAATGGAGATAATAGTGGAATAGTAATATCTGAAATTGGAAGTTCAAGTGGAGATGAAATAAGCTTTAAAGTTACTTTTCCAGTTTTAAATGGAGATGGAAGTAAGGAGAATCCATTTAAAGTATATAATGCTTCAGATTTAAAAAGAGTAACAAGTAATCTGGACAAGCATTATATTTTAATGAATGATATAGATTTATCAAAAGAAAACTGGGTTCCAATTGGAATAGCAGGAAATCTAGAAAATGTAGGTAGCTTTACAGGAAGTATAAATGGTAATGGTCACACTATATCAAATATGACAATTAACTTAAATTCTGTAAATTCAGAGGTAGGGTTAATAGGTTCAATAGATAAAGGTGGAGAAGTTTATAATTTAAATTTAGAAAATGTAAATATAACTTCAAATGCAGAAATAGGATCTATAGCAGGAAGTAATAATGGAATAATAAAAAATGTTAAAGTAACTGGAAATATACAATCTTCAAGTAATAGAGCAACTGGTGGGATATCAGGGGATGTAGGCTTTGAAGGTACTATTGAAAATAGTATTTCATCTGTAAATATTGTATCAACAGCTACAGGAAGTAGATATAGCAAACCTTTAATAGGTGGAATATCAGGACAAAACTATCAAGGCTTAACTATTAATAATTTTGCAAATGGTAAAATACAAGCTGAAGAAGGTAGTCTTGTAGGAGGTCTATTTGGAAGATATATTTCTCCAAAAGAAGGTAGTGGAAATAACTATTTTGATGTTAGAAAAACAGGGCAAATAAAAGCTTCAGCTCAAGACGGAAGTAATGGAGAAACAACTAATGGGTTAATTGGAATTAAGATGCCAGAGAAATTAGATATAAACTCAAATAAAACTATTGAAAATTTAGTTGAATATATTCCAAGTAATGCAGTTGTAAATAAAGAATTCAAGGTTTTAGATGAAGCTTTGGCAACAGTTACAAATGGAGCTTTAACATCTAAAAATAAAGAAGGACAAACTATTCTTCAACATATAACTACAATTGGAACAAATAAAGTTATAGTTGAAACAGTTATAAATATTCAAGGTGGAGTTATTGATAGAACTAGTTTAAATACTGAAATTAATAATGTAAAAGCAATAGATAAAAGTAAATATACAAATGAATCAGTATTGGAGCTAGAAAAAGAACTATTAAATGCGGAAACAGTAGCTAAGAATGAAAAAGCAACTCAAGAAGAGATAGATAATGCTAAAAATTCATTATTAAAAGCAGTAGCTAAATTAACTTTAAAATCAGTAGTACAACCACCAATAGTTGTTAATCCTAGCAATGAAAAGCCTGTTATAAATGTAGAAAATAAATCTATTAAAGCTTATGATGATTTTGATAAAATGGCAGGAGTAAAGGCAACGGATAAGGAAGATGGAGATATTACTTCAAAAGTGAAAGTAATTGGTGATATTAATACCAAGGTAGCAGGAAAGTATAATTTAATTTATGAAGTTACAGATAAAGATGGAAATAAAGTAAGCAAAGCTATAGAGGTAATAGTTCACAAACTACCAATTACTTTAGAAAGATCAATAGGTAGAGATAGATATGATACTGCTACTAAATTAAGTCAAATTGAATTTAATAAATCAGATACAGTAGTTATAGTAAATGGATCAGCAATTGTTGATGGACTAACAGCAACGCCACTTGCTACATATTTAAAAGCGCCTATTTTACTTGCAGATAAAAATACAGTTCCAGATGAAACTATAAATGAAATTAGAAGACTTGGAGCAACAAAAGCAATTATTGCAGGTGGAGATGGAGTAATATCAGAAAATGCAGTTAATAAACTAAAATCACTAGGAATAAACACAGTAGAAAGAATTGCTGGAAAAAATAGATATAGTACTTCTTTAGAAATTGCAAAATATATTGATAGAAACTTTTATGATGTTTCAAATGTAATAGTAAGTAGTGGCGTTGGCGAAGCAGATGCTCTTTCAATAGCATCAGTAGCAGGAAGAGATAAAATGCCAATAATATTAGTAGAGAAAGATATGATTCCAAGTGAAGTATATAATTGGATGGAAAATGAAGATTTACAAAATGCTTATATTATAGGTGGAACAGGCGTAGTTAATAATACTGTTTTAAATTTAGTAAACGGAATAACAAAAAATAATATAAGTGAAAATAGACTAGGTGGAAAAGATAGATATGAAACTAATGCAAAGGTAATTAGTAAATTCTATTCAAATAGCCTTGATAAAGTTTATGTAGCTAAGGCGTTAGTATTAATAGATGCATTAACAGCTGGTCCAGTAGCAGCAGTAGGACAAGCTCCTGTTGTATTAGCAAATGGAAACTTAACAGAAACACAAAGAAATACATTAGTATCTAAAAAAGCTAATAAAGTAATACAAGCTGGTGGAGGAGTTTCAGAAGAAGCAGTTAACTTACTAAAAGTTATATTAAATTAAAACAAGTGGAACCTTCTATATGAATACAATAATATAATGAAGCAAACACATAAATATGCGATAGAATAAATTGATATAAATTGTATTATATGGTAAAATGTTTAGTGAAATTTAAATTAAATTGTAGAATAGAAAGGAGATAATATGAAGAAATTAGTTTCAAAAATTTTATGTTTATCCTTTATATGCTTAAGTCTTTTAGGTATTACAGAGGTTAAAGCAAGCACAAATGAAGATATGCAAGCAGTATGGATAACTACTGTATATAATCAAGATTGGCCAAGCCAAGCATCAAGAAATAATGTTCAATTACAAAAGCAAGAGTTTATAAATATATTAGAAGATGTAAAAACAATTGGACTAAACACTGTTATAGTTCAAGTAAGACCAAAAGGTGATGCATTATATAAATCTAATATAAATCCTTGGTCAGATGTTTTAACAGGAGTTCAAGGAAAAGATCCTGGATATGATCCTTTAAGCTTTATAATTGATGAAGCTCATAATAGAGGAATTAAGGTTCACGCATGGTTTAATCCTTATAGAGTAACTACTAGTGGAACAGATGTAAATGCATTAGCTGATAATCATTTTGCTAAAAATAACCCACAAACAGTAATTTCTAATGGTAAGGCTTTATTCTATAACCCAGGCTTACCAGAAGTTAGACAGCACATTGTTGATACTGTAGATGAAGTAGTTAGAAATTATAATGTAGATGGAATTCATTTTGATGATTATTTCTATCCAGGAAATGATATTAATGATGATGAAGCCTATAATCAATATGCAAATGGTATTGATAGAGGAGATTTTAGAAGAAACAGTGTAAATCAAATGGTACAAGCTGTTTATAATAAAATAAAGAGCATAAAAAATAATGTTGACTTTGGAATAAGCCCAAGAGGAATATGGAAAAATCAATCAAGTGATCCAACAGGTTCACCTACTAACGGAGCACAAAGCTATTACGATATATATGGTGATACAAGAACATGGATAAAAAACAACTGGTTAGACTATGTTGCACCACAAATATATTGGGAAATAGGAAATGGTGCTGCTGATTATTCTAAACTAGTACCATGGTGGTCAAATGAAGTAAACGGAACAAATGTAAAGTTATATATTGGACAAGGTATTTATAAGCCAGTAGTTGCAAGAGAACTAGATAAACAAATAAACTTAAATAGACAATATCCTAATGTAAAAGGAAGTATATTCTTCTCATACCGTGATATAAAAAATAACTCTGAAGGTGTAAGAGAAAAACTTTTAAATTCATTAACAGTTCCAGTTATACAATTAATAGGTAGTGATAGATATGCTACTGCAACAAAATTAAGTCAAACTCAATTTAATAAGGCGGATACAGTTATAATAGTTAATGGATTAGCGTTAGCAGATGGCTTAACAGCTACACCTTTAGCTACCAATTTAAATGCACCTATATTATTATCAGAATATAATGTTTTACCAGAAGTAACAAAAAGTGAAATATCAAGATTAGGAGCAAAAAATGCAATAATAGTTGGTGGAGAAGGCGTAGTTAAAAAAGGTGTTGAAGATCAACTTAGAAGTCTTGGAATTAACTCTGTAAAAAGATTAGGTGGAAGAGATAGATACGATACATCTTTAGAAATTGCAAAATATATTGATTCAAATTTATATGATGTTGAAAATATAGTAGTAAGCAATGGATTAGGAGAGGCAGATGCACTTTCAATAGCGGCAATTGCAGGCAGAGAAAAAATGCCAATTATATTATCAGAAGTTAATGGATATAAAGATAGCATATATAACTGGTTAAAAGGTAAAGCGTTAAATAATGCATATATTATTGGAGGAACAGGAGTTTTATCTAATGAAATATTAAATAAAACAAATGCTATAACAAGCTCAGATATAAGCAATAATAGATTGGGTGGAAGAGATAGATATGCAACAAATGCTATGGTTATAGGAAAATTCTATGGAGAAAACTTAAATAAAGTTTATGCTTCAAAAGGATTAGTACTAGTAGATGCATTAACATCAGGTCCAATTGCAGCATTAAGTGGCGGAGCAGTTGTTTTATGTGATTATGATTTAACACAAGAGCAAAGAAATATATTAGATTCAAAAACTGCTAATACAATTTATGAAGCTGGTGGTGGAATTTCAAGAAATGCTATAAACTCATTAAAAGCAAGTTTAAAATAAAAATATAAATAGGGATGTTAGATATAATAACTTTAAATAAGTATATCTAACATCCCTAAAATTTTAAAAACAAATACAAACCCTAAAAAGTAAATATAAAACTTAAATAAGAAACATAAAAGATAAATTAAAAAAATACAAATTTATCTAAGGTTTTTAATAATATTTACTCATTAGTTGAATATAAGAAGTTATGAAGTTTTTTTGTAGTTGCATCTACATCAATTATCATATGATACATATCAGTCCATTCAGCAGTATGATCTTCATCAACTGGGAATCTACCTTGTTCTATATTAGAAACACCCATTGATAATACTTTAGATGCTATTGAAAGAATTTCAGAGTTAGTAAGATTTGTACTAACTAAAGGTAAAAGACTATTTACAACACCAGGTACTTCGGAAAAACTAGTATCCTTTACTTGATCAAATAATGCAGAAAGTACATCTCTTTGACGTTCAGTTCTTCTATAATCCCTTCCAGCTGTATATCTTATTCTACAGTAAGCTGCAGCTTGAGTTCCATTTAATACTTGCTTTCCAGGAGAATTAATATGAGGAGAGCTTGTACCATTTTCTTTATTTATTCCATCAATATATCCATTTATATGAGTAAATTCATCAGGAGTTATATCAAGAATAACTCCTCCTAAAGTATCTATAACACTAGGAAGATGTCTTAAGTCAACCTGAACAAATTTATCAACCTTTAAGTTAAAATTAAAATTAATAGTCTTTAATGTTAAAGATGGTCCACCATCAACCATTGTATAATTAAGATTTTGCTTACCACCATCAGGTAAATCTAAATAAATATCCCTCATTAATGAACATAACTTTACTTTCTTTAACTTAGTATCAATAGCCAAAATCATAGTAGAGTCAGAAGCACCAATAGTATCACCAGAATAATCAGTTCCAAGAAGAGCTACAGTAATTACATCCTCAGCTTCCTTAGGGGCTTCCTTTCCAGTATCAGTAATAGAACTTCTATCTACTTCAACTCTATTAACCTTATTTGATAAATAAGTGGTATAAATTACACCAAAACTTATTATTATAATTAGTATAGATAAAATAGTTATTAATATTTTTTTCTTTAAAGATAATTTCTTCACTTTATAATCCTCCAGTATAAATTATATTACTAATTATATCATAAATTTACATAAATATATTTAATATCTAATTTAATTAAAATACTAGAAAAAATGGAAAAAATAACTGTTAACACTATATTATCGTTCTGTTAATTTCGACTAAACAAAATAATACTAGAAGAAAAGTTTTTAATATATATATAATTATATGTTATGTATAATATAAAAAAAAGGGTAAAAATGTATTATAAATTTAAAAATCATATTTTTTTAGCGAATTAATTAAAAAAAAGAAAAAAATAGAAATTTTAGTATATTTATTTGCCAGTTAATTGAGATTTAAGGAATATAAAAAGTATGATATAATACAATTTGTCTAAATGAAAATTTTAAGTTTTAACTATGAATTATTATAAATATAAAAAAGATTTAAAAGATTTATGTTAAGGGGGACCATAATTCATGAAAGCGGATTTAGCAACTCAGGTTGAAATCACTACCAAAAAAAGTAGTGATATTTATAAGTTTTTTAAAAGAATAATAGATATATTAGGAGCTGCAGTAGGTTTAATAATATTAAGTCCTATACTAATTATAGTAGGAATTTTAATAAAATTAGAATCAAAAGGCCCTATTATTTTTGCCCAAAAAAGAGTGGGATTAAATGGTAAAGAATTTGAAATGTACAAGCTTAGATCTATGGTATTAAATGCAGAAGAGATAAAAGAAAAACTAAAAGATCAAAACGAAATGTCTGGGCCTATGTTTAAAATTAAAGATGACCCAAGAATAACGAAAGTTGGTAAGTTTATAAGAAAGACAAGCATTGATGAACTACCACAACTAATTAATGTTCTTAAAGGAGAAATGAGCCTAGTTGGACCAAGACCTAGTCTTCCAAAAGAAGTAGAACAATTTGAACCATGGATGCTTAAAAGACTAGAAACTAAACCAGGATTAACATGTTATTGGCAAGTATCAGGGAGAAATGCTATAGGTTTTGAAGAATGGATGAGGCTTGATGTTAAATATGTAAATGAAAGAAACATTTTATTAGATATAAAGCTTATTTTTAAGACGTTTTTTGTTTTATTTGGAGATAGAAATGCATCATAAATAACTATAAGATATAATCTTTAAATTTTATTTAGGATTATTTTATAAGGATACGTATTATATGGATAAATATAGGAGTAAAAAGAGATGAAAAATATTTTTATTATAGGTTCCAAAGGAATACCAGCTAATTATGGTGGATTTGAAACATTTGTAGATAAGTTAACACAGTATAGAAAGTCAGAAAAAATTAAGTATCATGTTTCTTGTATGGCGAGTGATGAAAAGGAATTTGAATATAATGATGCTAGATGTTTTAATGTTAATGTACCTAATATAGGAGCAGCAAAAGCTGTATATTATGATATTAAAGCATTAAAATTATCTTTAAAATATATTAAACAAAATAATATGACTGATTGTATTATTTATATACTAGCTTGTAGGATTGGGCCATTTATGAAACCATATAAAAGACTTGCAGAAAAAATGGGCGTAAAGATTTTTGTAAATCCAGATGGACATGAATGGAAAAGAGCAAAATGGAACTTTTTGATAAGGAAGTACTGGAAGATATCCGAAAAACTTATGGTTAAAAATGCTGACTTATTAGTATGTGATTCGGTTAATATTGAAAGTTATATAAAAGATGATTATAAAAAATATAATCCAAGAACAACTTATATTGCATATGGTGCAGATGAGAAATTATCAGAGTTAAGTGATGATGATGTAAATTTAACAGAATGGTACAGAAGTAAACATGTTATTAAAAAAGAGTATTATCTAGTTGTAGGAAGATTTGTTCCTGAAAATAATTATGAGCTTATGATAAGAGAATTCATGAAATCAAATACAAAAAAAGATTTCGTAATTATAACTAATAAAGAGAAAAATAAGTTTTATGATGAACTAAAAAGAACAACAAATTTTGAAAATGATAAGAGAATAAAATTTGTAGGGACTGTATATGATCAAGAGTTATTAAAGAAAATTAGAGAAAATGCTTATGGATATTTACATGGACATGAAGTAGGGGGAACTAATCCATCACTTTTAGAAGCTTTAGCATCTACAGAATTAAATATTTTATTAGATGTGGGATTTAATAGAGAAGTAGGAGAAGATGGAGCGATATATTTTAATAAGGAAGAAAAAATGCTTGCAAATTTATTAGATGAATTAGACGAACTTAGTAAAAATAAAAGGGACAAATTAGCTAATAAAGCAAGAGAACGAATAAAAGAAAACTTTAGGTGGGAAAAAATAGTAAATAAATACGAATATTTATTTACAAGTATATAAATTATATTTTATATCATTCAAAATAAGAGGTGTATTTATGAAAACAGTAGGTTTTTTAAAGAGTACTAAGGAAAATGAAAAAAGAATAGCAATACATTTTGACGATATTAAATCTGTGAAAAATATTAATTGTTTATTTTTTGAAAAAGGTTACTTTGAAAATTTTAATATCTCAGATGATGAAGTTTTAAAAACAGGAGCTAATGTAGTTGAGAAAAAAGAGGCTATCTTGCAAGATATTATATGTGATCCTAAGGCGGGTGATTCAGAATATATATCTAGCCTGAAGAATGGAACGATTGTTTTTGGATGGATACATGCTGTTCAAAATAGAGAAATAACAGATAAGTTTATAAATAATAATTTAACAGCTATTGCATGGGAAGATATGTATGAAATGGGAAGACATTCTTTTTGGAGGAATAATGAAATTGCAGGAGAGGCTGCTATATTCAATGCATATAGTATTTATGGAAGGTTACCATATGAGACTAGTGTTGCATTAATAGGCAAAGGAAATAGTGCAAGAGGAGCATTAACTACACTTACGTCATTAGGTGCAAAGGTAGAAGTATATGATAGAAAGATGGAAAGAATGTTAAGAGATAGGATTGGAGAATATGATGTAGTTGTTAATGCAATTTTATGGGATACTAAGAGGAAGGATCATATTATATATAGAGAAGATTTAAAGAGAATGAAAAGAGACTCTATGATAATTGATATTAGTTGTGATAAATCTGGAGCTATAGAGACAAGCATACCAACAACTATTCAAAATCCTGTTTATTATTCTGAAAATGTACTTCACTATGTTGTTGATCATACACCAAGTATATTATATAAAACTTCAACAAGTGCTATTAGTAATGAAGTTGTAAAATATTTAGATATTTTAATAGAGAATAGAGAGTGCGATATAATTAAGTCTGCAACGATTATAAAAGATGGAAAAATCATTGATAATAGAATTAATGAATTTCAAAATAGAAAATAATATGCAGTAAACGGAGGAATTTTAAATGAGTACTTTAAATATTATCGGATTAGGTTATATAGGTTTACCAACAGCATTAATGTTTGCAAACAATGATGTAGAAGTAGTAGGAACTGATATAAATAAAGATTTAGTTGATACATTAAATAATGGTAATTTAACATTCAAAGAGGATGGATTAGAAAATATTTTTAAAAAAGCATTAGAAAAAGGAATAAAGTTTTCTACAGAATATATAGAAACAGATAGGTATATAATTACAGTTCCAACTCCGTATATGGAGGAGAGTAAAAAAATTGATGCTACTTATGTTATAGAAGCAACTAAAAATGTTCTTAAGGTATGTAAGGATGGAGCGATTATAGCTATAGAGTCTACAATATCTCCAGGTACAATTGACAAATTTATAAGACCATTAATAGATGAGAATAAACTTAAAACGGGCAAAAATGTTAATATAGCGCATGCCCCAGAAAGAATAATACCTGGAAATATGGTATATGAGCTTCAGAATAATTCAAGAACAATAGGAGCAGATTCACGTGATATTGGATATGAAATAAAAGAATGGTATAAGAGCTTTTGTAAAGGGGAAATAGTAGTTACTGATATTAAAACAGCTGAAATGAGCAAGGTTGTTGAGAATACATTTAGAGATATAAATATAGCTTTCGCAAATGAGTTAGCAAAAATGTGTGATAGAGAAAATATGGACATTTATGAATTAATAAACATAGCTAATAAACATCCACGAGTTAATATTTTACAACCAGGACCGGGTGTTGGTGGACATTGTATATCAGTTGATCCATGGTTCTTAGTTGGTGACTATCCAGATATAGTAAATGTAGTCCTAGGTGCAAGAGAAGTAAATGATGCTATGCCTAAATATGTATATGATAAATTACATAGAATAATGAAAGAAAATAATATTAAAGATTATTCTAAGGTAGGATTATATGGACTAACGTATAAGGAAAATGTTGATGATATGAGGGAAAGTCCTACATTACAGTTATTACAAATATTTAATAAATACAATATAGATAATGTACAAATTTACGATCCTTATATTAAGAATAAAATGTTTAATAATCAACATTTTGGCTTAGAAGGGTTTGTTGAGTGTTGCGAAATAATAATTGTTTTAGTTTCTCATAATGAGTTGTTAGAAAAACAAGAGTTACTTAATGAAAAAATAATATATGATACAAGAAATGTTATAAATTTTGGAAAGAAAATTTATAAAATATAATAAAATAACAGTAGGTATAAGTATGTATGCCTACTGTTATTTTAAAGAGTAGATTATTTAAGGAGTATTCATGGTTAAAAAACTTTTATATAAGCTAAAGACTAAAGGGGTAAAATATCTTATAAAAAAAATATTTTATAAGACTATTAGAAATCCATTAATGAAAATAAAATGGCTACTATTAGATGTAGTTTATAGAAATAAACTAACTAAAGAAAAATATTTTATAAGAGAGTTAAAATTAAATAAAGTTAATAATTTCATCGATATAAATGGGGTTAAGGAATATTATAAAAATAATTACATTGATAAAGATAACCTAATTTTAGATTCAAATAAAATTTTGTTACATAAGTTTAATTTTTTGGGGATGTCAGGTGAAAGTTTAGGTGAAAATATAGACTGGAATAGAGATTATGTAAGTAATTTTACATGGGAAAATAAATATTATAAGTTGATTAAGATTATAGATCTAAATAAGAATATAGATGTTAAATTACCATGGGAACTTTCTAGATTCCAGCATTTAATAACTTTAGGAAAAGCTTTTATTGTAACTAAAGATGAGAAATATAGTGATGAATTTATACAAGAAATAGAATCATGGAAAATACAAAATCCATATAATATGTCAGTAAATTGGACTTGTGCTATGGAAGTTGCTATTCGAGCTATTAATTTAATTTTAGCAAAGGAATTTTTTATTTATAGCAATAAAATAAGTAATATATTTTGGGATGAATATAATGAATTATTATATAAGCATGGAACTTACATATGGAAAAATTTAGAAAATAAAGGAGAGGTAAAATCAAATCACTATATTTCTGATTTATGTGGATTATTATGGTTAGGTATATATTTTGGTGAAATATCAGATGAAAGTAGAAATTGGCTTTTATTTGCAAAGGAAAATTTAGAAAAAGAAATTACAGAACAAGTAAATTATGATGGTACAACTTATGAAGGATCAACATCATATCATAAATTAGTAACAGAGTTATATTTATATACCGTTATATATGCAAAGAAAAATCAAATTGAATTTTCCGTGGAGTTAAATAAAAAATTAGAAGCTATGTGTAATTTCTTAAATAATGTGAGTAAAGATAATTATTGCATACCTTTTATAGGAGATAATGATGATGGAAGAGTAATAATATTATCACAATATTATTCTTGGAATAGAAAAGAAGTACTTTACTTATTAGATATAGCATCTTATTTATATGAAATTTTATTAAAAGATAATGTATCTACTGAGGAATGTCATATAATCTGGGGTAGAAAAGAAAGAACTAAAGTAACGAAAAAAGATAAAGAAATGTTAGAATATGATAAAGGGGGATACTTCATACTAAGAAATAAAGAAGTTTATTGTTTAATAAGGGCTGGTGAATTATCTTTTAGAGGTCAAGGTGGACATAGTCATAATGAACAATTATCCTTTGAACTTTCAATATTTAATGAAGATATATTTATTGACCCAGGGACATATGTATATACTTCAAACTATAAAATGAGAAATTTATATAGAAGTACTTTTATGCATAATACATTAAATATTAATGGAGAAGAACAAAACAAATTTAATGAGAAAAGTATTTTCGAACTTAGGGATAGGTGTAAAGCAAGTGGAAGACTAAATGGAAATATATTCTTTGGAAGTCATAGTGGATATTTGGAAAAGTATGGAGCTATACATAATAGAGAAGTTAAACTATTGAATAGAAGGATAGTAATTAGAGATGATATAGAAATAAAAGAAAAAAGAAATATTAAAAATTTAGAATTTGAAGTTAATTTCATACTAAGTAAAAACCATAATATTGAACAAATTAAAAATTATATTGAGATAAATGTAAATGGGAAAATTATAAAAATGACAAACAGCTTATCTATATTACCTAAAATAGAAGAAGTTAATATATCACCATCTTATGGTGTATTGACGAAAAGTAAGAGAATAACTTATAGATTTAGTGAAAGTAGATCTATTGAGTTTAATATTGAATATTAGTGGACAAGTATAAAAATAAATTTATTTCTTACAAAAGTATTATTATTTAAAAATAAATCAATTGGAGGTAAAAATGATTAATAAAGCTATATATTTAAGAAATAGTATTCCAAGAAAGATTTACTATGGAAATGATTATAATGATATATTAAAAATGTTAAATTTGAGTGAAGTTGATAAACAAAAACAAGCTAAGAGGTTATTAGCAGAACAACTTAAGAATTGTTTAAATAATGTTCCTTATTATAGAAATTTGGATTTAGGTATAGACAGTAAGGATATAAATGAGGAAAATGCTATAGAGGTTTTGAAGAGATTTCCGTATTTAGATAAAAAAACAATAATGGATAGACCTTTAGATTTTATTTCAGATAAATTTAAAATAGATAAATTAAAAATGAGCACAAGTGGTGGTTCAACTGGAAATGGGATAAAAGTATATAGAACTATAAATGAAAATAGACTAGAGTGGGCATTTTTTGATTATCAATGGGGTAAGTTTGGATATAAACCAAATAAAAAAATAATTAGAATGGGATCCGATGGAATGAAAAAAAAGAATGAATTTCCATGTACTATAAGAGGAAATAGATTATTTATATCTCCATATCACCTAAATAATGAGTGGATTAAAACTATATATGAAGAAATAAAAAAATTTAATGGAGAATTTTTTCATGCATATCCATCTAATATAAATTATTTGTTAGGATATATGAAGGAGAACTCGCTTAAATTACCAAATATAAAAGCTGTTTTTCTAGCATCTGAAATGGTAACTATAGATGTACTAGATAATATTAAAGAGGTTTTAGGAGTCCCAGTAGTTTTTCAATATGGAATGACTGAAAGAAGTAATTGTGCATGGGGAATATATGATGGCAAAAAAATAAGCTATAAATGTGATACTATATATGGATTTAGTGAAAATTATATTGATGAAAATGGAAATTATGAAATTGTTGGAACTAGTTATTGGAATAAGGTTATGCCATTTATAAGATATAGAACACAAGATTTTGGAAGAATTAATGATTTAGTAATCCAACATTTAGATGGAAGAAATCAAGAGTTTTTATTTACTAAAAGTGGAGACAAAATTCCAGGATTTACAATTTCTATAGATAAATTTGTATGGACTTATGTTGAATGCTTTCAGATAATACAGAATCATATTGGAAAGGTAGAATTTCATTTGAAAGTTAAAGAAAATTATTCAAATGAGATAGAACAAAAAATATTAGCTGCTCAAAAAGAAAGATGGGGAGAATTCTTTGACATAGAAATAATATTAGAAAAGGAAATAGAGAGAACAAAATCAGGAAAATATAGATTAGTAATAAATAATCTAGTTTAAATAAATTAAGGAGCAAAGTATAATGAAGAAGATTTCACTTGTAGGGTTGTACCCACCTCCAATAGGAGGTATATCTATTCATATTAAGAGATTAAAAGAATATCTTGAGAGTATAGGATATGAAGTAAATCTATATAACGAAAGCAAAGAAGAAAGCGAAGGAGAGAACATTCATAATATTAAAAGTTATGTGAGTTTATTTATTAAGCTTTTAAAATCAGATAGTGATATAATCCATTTTCATACGATTAATTATAAAGTTAGATCTATTTTATGGATTTTTAAATTTATAACAAATAAAAAAATAATTTTAACAGTTCATGGACAGAGCTATTTAGATCAAATGAAAAAAAGTAATTTTATAATAAAAAAAATGTTAGTATATACATTACAAAAAATTGATAATACAATTTTTGTAGATGAAAAAAATGTCAAATTCTTAAGAGATTCTGGATACGATATGAATAGAATAGTATATATACCTTCATTCATTTTTCCTTATAAAAATAATAAGGAAGAAGTGTATCCTAATATTGTTAATGAATTCATGAATTCGCCTAAACTTAAAATAGTAATTAATGGTTCAATAGCGTTTTATGATGATAACGAAGTATATGGTTTTTATAAAACACTAAAAATATTAAAATGTTTATTAGATGAGGGTGTAAATAATAAGGAAATAATACTACTAATTGCTATTTTAGATAGTAAAAATCTAAATAGTAAACAAAAAGAATATTATGATAAATTAAAAAGGTTTATAGTTGAAAATAACATGAAAGAAAATGTTGTTATTTATGAAGTGGAAAATACAGAGCTATATCCTATAGTTAATAATAGTGATTTATTTATAAGACCTACAATTGTAGATGGATTTGGAGTATCAATTGCAGAGGCTTTATTTGTAGGAACACCGGCGTTAGCAACAAATGTATGCAAAAGACCAAAAGGAACAATTTTATTTAATGTTAATAATAATAGTGAGTTTTATGAAAAGATGAAGGATTTAATATGTAATAATGATGTATATAAAACTAAGTTAAAAGATATCAATGTTAAGGATTCTAGTGATGAAATAATTAGACTTTATGAAGGGAAATAGATAAAGTGAGTGTTAAGTATAAAAAAGTAACTGTAATATATGCAATAGGACAAATATTAAATAAATTAATTAGTTTTTTATTAGTTCCTTTATATACATATAAGTTAGGAACAGAAGGTTTTGGACAATTATCTTTAGTTGATATGATATATAGTCTTGTAGGTATTTTTGTTATTTTAGGAATTGGATCAGGATATATTAGGTATTATAATGAATATGATAAGGAAAGAGAAAAACTAAAGAACACAGCTATTACGTTTGCTTTAATAGTTATGGTTGCTATATTTATAATAAATTTATTTTTAGCTCCATTTTATTCCCATACTTTATTGAAAATTGATAATGCTTATTATATTATGTTATTAATAATTTTAAGAGCGTCAGTTGAGCAGTTTTCATATTTATTATTAATTAATTACTCTATGACATTTCAAGCCACAAAAGTAGTGAAATTTGAATTAATAAAGTTAGTATTGAATTTATTATTTGTAATATATTATGTAGCATTTAGAGACCAAGAAATTTTAGGAATGTATAAAGGATACGTAATTAGCAATTTTATTGTTTTAATAATATTATTAAAACAATATTATAAAAAAATCAGGTTTGAAATTGATAAAAAAATGCTAAGAAAAATGTTTAAGTATAGTGTTCAATTATTACCATCTGGAGTAGCGGCAGTTATCTTAAATTTAGCAGATAGATATGTATTAGAATATTTTGTGGGGCTATCTATAACTGGAGTATATTCTTTGGGTTATAAATTTGGAATACTTATAGATCCGGTTTTTGTCACACCTTTTAAAAAAGCATTTACTCCATTTAAGTATGAGGTATGGAATAAAGACGATGCAAATGAAAAGTTAAATATATGGTATGAAAAATATCATATATTAGGAATATCAATAATTTTATTAATTGCAATATTCAGTAAGAGTATGGTAATGCTTTTTTCTAGTAATGATTTCATAGATGCATATAAAATCGTACCTCTAATATTAATTTCGTACTTTATTTATGGAAAATCTGAATTTTTTAGTTTAGGTATATATGTTAAAAATAAAGTTTATTATGATCCATATATTATGATAAGTGGTGGTATATTAAATATAGTTTTAAATATTTTACTTATACCCAAATTAAATATGTATGGAGCAACTCTTGCAACAATATTATCATATATGTTTATTAATATTTGTTTTAAATACTTATCTAATAAGGTATGTGAATTTAAATTTAAAACTACATTAAAAATAATGAAATGTTATTTTATATCAATTTTCATTTATATTATTTATTACTTTTTGACGATAAATAATATGTTATTTTGGAAAGAGATAGCTTTAGAAATAATAATGTTTATATTATGGGTGATAGGAATACTGATTTTAAAAATAATAGATAAAGACATTGTTTATGTATATTGTAGAAAATATTTAAAAAAATTAAATAATAGAGGTGTACAGAATGAGGGTTGAAATTTGTAAATGGAAAAATAATTCTAATAGTCCAGTGATTTTTATGATAGATGATTTAGCAAACTCTTGGGTTGACGTTAATAAAGATTCTAAAGTGAATTTAAGTGAAGATTGGGGATTTTGGAGAGAAAGTGAAAATTCATCAATAAGATATTTAGAAGAAAATATTTTAAGTGTAAATGATGAGATAAAAGTAACTTTTTTTGTACCAGTTGGAGAACGAGTTGGAATTATAAAAAATAGTGATATTCCAATGTACTCATATCCAATAAATCATGATGAGGAAAGTAAAAAGTTTTTTAAAAAACTACATTTCAATAAAAGATACGAATTGGCATATCATGGAATTACTCATGGTGAAGTAAGTGATATAGGACAAAATTTTAAGCAGGAATGGCAATTATATACTAGTTATAATGAGGCTTGTGATAAAGTAAGACAAGGAATGGACATATTTAAAGATGCAGTAACAGTATATCCTTTAGGTGGAAAATATTGTGGATATCAAAGTAATGAATTTTCAGATAATAGTATAGATAAAAATGAATTTTTATGGTGGTGTAGATATTGTAATATGGAAACTGAGAAAAGTGATAAATCTAAACCAAATAGCAAGTGGCTTTATGGTGAAGATTATAATTTTATTTCTAATATGGATATAAAATATTTTGGAGAAAATAAAGTGATTGATATACCAACAACATTAAATGGAGGGATTTTTACATCTATATTAAATTCTAATACATTTACATTTAAGGCATTAATAAAGAAAATTTTAAAAAAAATAATTTTAAAGAAAAAGTTAGATACTATAGATAGATTAATAAATAATAATTTAGTAATATCAATACAAGAACATATTTCTCCTGCTAGAAATGATGGTAAAATTCAATATCCTAATATATTTACAGATTCAAAAAGTTTAAAATATATTTTTGAATATTTAAAGAAAAAAAACGTTTGGTATTGTACAGGAACAGAATTAGCATCATATGTGTATTATAGGGATAATCTAAAGATTAAAATAGAAGAGGATAAAATTTTTATTAATCTAGATAACGAAAAGAATATATGTTATAAAGAGATAACGTTAAAGATTTCAGAAGGAAATGCATTAATAGATGAATCAGGTAAAAGGTATAAGATTATTGATGGAATTGTAACTATAGATTTAAATTATAATACTTATAAAGTAGTATAATTTAGATAACATTTATTAGGAGAGTCACCATGAATGCAATAAAATTATATAGAGTTGCAAGAAAGTTACATGAATATAAATTAGAGCCATTAGCATGGGACATTACAAAGATAAATAATTTTTGGCATAACTCATATATTCCACATACTGCGAAGATAGGAAAGGATTCTTATTTTGGATATGGAGGAATAGGTGTTGTTATACATAAAAAAGCTATTATTGGAGAAAATTATGTTTTAGGTAAAGGAATAACAATTGGAGGAAGAAGAGATTATGGAGTGCCACCTATGTTTATATTTCACCAGGGGTAAGGCTTTTAGGAAGTTTTAACGTAGGAGATGGAAGCATTATAGGAGCTAATTCAGTAGTTATAGAAGAGGTGAAACCAAACTCTATTATAGTTGGAGTTCCAGGAAAATTACTATATTACAGAAATGAAAATAATCATAAGGTTTATTAAGTTTATTTATAAATGGAGGGAGTTATGATAAACATATTAAAAAGATTTGATGAAATAGAAGACGATTTTATAATATCTACATTAATTACAATAATGTTCTTAGTAGTATTTATTACTCCGGATATTATTCGTGAGCGATTTTTACCAACAAGGTTTAATTACATATTTATTATTATATATGTATTACTATTAGGAATATTGTTCTATAAAAGAAAAATAAAAATATATAGGACTAGAGTGATTTTTCTTGTAGCAGTTGTAGTTTTATTTACAATATCAAATATCTTAAATAGAAGTATAGGAAATACTATATATGTAAATATTTATATGTGCTTTCCATTAACATTATTGTGTTTTACAGTAAAAGAAAATTTAGTAAAAAAATCTTTAAGCAATGTCAGAATTATTTTTAATACTTTATTTTATATTATTATTATCTTAGGGATAATTGATTACTTAAATAATAATATAGTACAAGGTATTTTAGCGGAAAAGTTATTTGTTGGTAACTATAGTCAACTATCAGAGTTAGCTGCTATGGAAATTAGATGGGGAATTTATAGATTTTATTCTATTTTAGGTCACCCACTAACACTAGCAAGATATTGTTTTTATTTTATGCTATTAAATAGATATTGTGGATATAAAAATAATTATGATAGAGTGTTAAAATTAGTAGTTGTTATTTTAGGGATAATTTTATCAGGGAGTAAAATGGGAACTGGATTGCTTATGGTAATTTTTATTTTTGATTTAATATTTAGTAAAGATATAAAAAATAAGAAGCGTGTATTGGGAATATGTTTAATAAGCGGATTAATAATAGTTAATATACCTATAGTAAGAGATAATTTAGTACAACGATTTATAGATGGATTCCAAAAGGGAGATATCGCAAATGGCAGAACTATAGTACTAAGAGAATTAAAGGAGTCCGATATTGATATTCCACTAATATTAGGTGGTGGATTTGAAAATTCAAGAGATATAGTAAAGCAAATTAGTACTAATTATACTAATTTTGAATATCCGATTATTATGTTTACATTTGATTATGGCATAATAGGAACTATATTTATATATATATTAGCTTTTATTTTACCTTCCATAGCAATATTCAAAAAAAATAAGCTGTTATTTATTTATTACTTAAGCTGTATTTTATTTATTAATACAAATAATGCAATAACAACTTTTTCAGATGCAATGTTACAAGTAGCTTTAATAGGATTTATGGTTAATACTTTAAGTCAAGATAAAATAAAAGATAAATTGCTTATTTAAGGAGAGGAAGAATATTATATATGAACGTTATAATGTTTGAATATTTAAGGAAGAATGAAGTGTTTCAAGTTGGAAGTCATTATTATAATAAATGTTTTGATAAAGAGAATGATACAGTATGGATAAGTAAACCAGAATTATTTACTAATAGAGATCAAGAAAGTCAGGGGGAGATTATACCAAAAGTTATTGCGCCAATGACTAACTTACCTTTTTTTGATAGTAAATTTTGGGCTAAAAGATATTGTGATTTTTCATCTATTGAATTCAATAAAAAAATAAGAAATACTGATTGGGATATACTATGGCTTACTAATGTAAAAATGTTATATTATACAAAAAAACTTAATTATAGATATAGTATTCATAGAATGGCAGATGATTTTTCAGGATTTCCTAATGCGTATAAAACTATGATAGATATGGAAAAAGAGGTAGTGAAGAATTCAGATTTAGTAATAGTAAGTGCTAAAACTTTAATTGATAAAGTTTATAAAGATAATAAAAATGTTATTTATTTACCTAATGGAGTGGATATAAGTAGATTTGAAATTGAATATGAAATTCCACAAGAATATATTGAAATAAACAGTCCAATTGTTGTATATGTAGGAGCTATTCATGAATGGTTTGATTTTGAAACAATATCTTATGCTATAGAAAGACTTAAGGATTGTACATTTGTTTTTATAGGTAATGAAAATATAAAGATAAAAGAGCTGAGCAAGAAAAATAATAATGTTAAATTACTAGGAAGAAAAGATCATAAATTAATACCTCAATATCTAAAGTATGCAAATTTAGGAATCATGCCATTTATTAATAATAATCTTACGAATTCAATTCATCCTTTAAAAATATATGAATATTTAGCAGCTGGAATACCAGCGCTTTCAAGAGAGTTAGATGAAACTAAAAATATGAATGCACCTATTTATTATTATGATAGTAAAGAGAGTTTTGTACAACAAGTAAAAAATATAGTAGGAGAAAACCATAAGAAACAAGAATATATTGAGTATGCGGCTAATAATACTTGGGAAAAAAGATATATTGAATTAATGAAATATGTTCAAGGAGAATTAAAATGAAAATTCTATTTTTAAATAAGTATTTTTATGTTAAAGGTGGATCGGAAACTTATTTTTTTAAGTTAAGAAATGAACTAATGTCAAGGGGACATAAGATAATAGATTTTTCTATGAAGGATGAAAAAAACTTATATTCTCCTTGGGAAAAATATTTTGTTGATAATGTAGATTATTCAAATAACTCAAAAAAAGTTAAAAATGCTATTAAATTAATTTATTCTAAAGAGGCATATAATAAATTATGTAAATTGATAGAAATTGAAAAACCAGATGTAGCACATATTAATTTAGTCTATCATCAATTATCTTTATCAGTAATACATGCATTAAAAAAATATAATATACCAATAGTATATGTATCACATGATTATAAAATAATTTGTCCAAATTATAAAACATATAGTAATGGAATATGTAATAAATGTTATAATGGTAAATTTTACAATTGTATAAAGGAAAGATGTCATAAAAACTCTTTATTTAATAGTACATTAGTTACGGTAGAAGCTTATATGAATAAAATAATTAAAAGCTATAAAGCTATAGACACTATAATTTGTCCAAGTTATTTTGTAGAGAACGAGCTAATAAAGGCTGGAATAGAGAAATCAAAAATCAAAACAATGCAAAATTTTCTTACAATAGATATAAAGGATATAGATGTTAAAGTGAACAAAGAGAAACAAGTTTTGTATTATGGAAGATTATCAGAAGAAAAAGGTATAATACAATTCTTAAAAAGTGTAAAATATATTCACCCTGATATAAGTGTGAAAATTATAGGAACTGGGCCACAAGAAGAAGAGATATTAAAGTATATAAGAGATAATAATTTACTTAATGTAAGATTAATGGGATTTAAGAGTGGAAAAAGTTTATATGAAGAGATAGCTAGAAGTAGATGTACAATAATACCTTCTGTGTGGAATGAAACGTTTGGACTAACAGTAATAGAATCTATGGCATTAGGGACCCCAGTTCTAGGAAGTTGCTTAGGGGGAATTAAAGAGAATATAGTAGATGGCATTAATGGATATTGTTTTGATCCAACTAATATTGAGGAAATTTCAACATCTATAAATAAGATATTTAATTTGGATGATACTTCATATAGAGAGATGTCAAATAATTGTGTAAAACACGCTGGAAAGTTTTCTTTGGTAGAATATTGTGATAATTTGATGGAGATATATACTAAATTAGTAAATGATAAAAAGGAGTAGAGGTAAAATGAAAGGAATAATTTTAGCAGGGGGATCAGGAACACGTCTTTATCCGGTAACAAAGGCAATGTCAAAACAAATGGTACCAATATATGATAAGCCAATGATTTATTATCCTATGTCAGTACTTATGTTATCAGGAATAAAGGATATATTAATTATATCTACACCAAGGGATATAGTTAATTTTAAAGAGCTATTTAAAGACGGATCAGAGCTAGGTTTAAATATAGAATATGCAATTCAAGAGGAACCAAATGGATTAGCAGAAGCCTTTATAATAGGTGAAGAGTTTATTGGAAATGATAATGTTGCAATGATATTAGGTGATAATATATTTTATGGACAAAACTTTAGTAGCCATTTAAAAGAAGCTGCAAAATTAGAAAAAGGTGCTATGGTATTTGGATATTATGTACAAGACCCTAAGGCTTTTGGTGTTGTAGAGTTTGATGATTATGGTAAAGTTATATCACTAGAGGAAAAGCCTGAAAATCCAAAGTCTAAATATGCAGTTCCAGGTTTATATTTCTATGATAATTCAGTTGTTAAAAAAGCAAAAGCTTTAAAGCCATCTGAAAGAGGTGAATTAGAAATAACAGATTTAAATAGAGTTTACATGGAAGAAGGAAGCTTAACAGTAAACTTATTAGGTAGAGGAATGGCATGGCTTGATACAGGAACACATTCATCTATGTTACAAGCATCAAATTTTGTTGAAGCAGTTCAAAATACTCAAGGAACTTATATAGCTTGTTTAGAAGAAATAGCTTATAGACAAGGCTGGATATCAGCAAGTCAAGTAATAGAACTTGCAAAACCATTAATGAAAACTGGATATGGTAAATATTTAGTTGATATAGTTGAAGAAGTTGAAGCAAAGCATATGAGAGAAGTAGCAACAACAAGATAGTAAGAGGTGAAAAAAATGAGTAATTTTAATTTTATTGAAACTAAAATAAAAGATTTATATATAATTGAACCTAAAGTTTTTGGAGATAATAGAGGCTATTTTATGGAAAGTTACAATAAACAAGCTTTTGATGAAGCTGGTTTAACAATGACTTTTGTTCAAGATAATGAATCTAAATCTAAAAAAGGTGTTTTAAGAGGGTTACACTTCCAAACTAAACATACTCAAGGAAAACTTGTAAGAGTAACAGAAGGTGAAGTCTTTGATGTTGCTGTTGATTTAAGAAAAGGATCACCAACTTATGGACAATGGGAAGGTGTTTATTTAAATTCAGAAAATAAAAGACAATTTTATGTGCCAGAAGGATTTGCACATGGATTTGTAGTTTTATCTGATACAGCAACATTTAATTATAAATGTACAGATTTTTATGCACCAGAATATGATAGTGGACTTTTATGGAATGATCCAGAAGTTGGAGTAGAATGGCCTTTAGAAGGAATAGAAGAAATTTTACTATCAGAAAAGGATAAAAAACAAAAGACATTAAAAGAATTAGATGTACCTTTTGTTTACTAATTTAAAACAAAGTTTCACTTAAAAGGAGACCAATAAATATGAAAATATTAATAACAGGTTCAAAGGGACAGTTAGGAAATGAGCTTCAAGATATAATAAAAAAAGGAAGATCAGAAATTGGAGAAGTTAGTGATACAATAAAATCTTCTGAAGTAGTAGCACTAGATATTGAAGATTTAGATATAACAAACTTTGAAATGGTTATGGACGTTTTAAATAATGTTAATCCAGATGTGATAATTAACTGTGCAGCAGCTACAAATGTAGATGGATGTGAAAGTAATAGAGATTTAGCTTTTAAAATCAATGCTATAGGTCCAAGAAATTTAGCTATAGTTTGTGAAAAAATTGGAGCTAAATTAGTTCAAGTTTCAACTGATTATGTATTTAGTGGAGTAGGGGAAGTGCCACTTACAGAATATGATTTAACAGCTCCTTATAGTGTTTATGGTAAAACAAAGTTAAAGGGCGAAGAGTTTGTAAGGGAGTTTTCTTCAAAATACTATATTGTTAGAACTGCATGGCTTTATGGATATATAGGAAAAAACTTTGTTTATACAATGAGAAGTTTAGGAGAACAAAAAGAATCATTAAATGTAGTCAATGATCAAAGAGGAAATCCTACACATGCTAATGATTTAGCATATCATATACTTAAGTTAATAGAAACAGAAGAATACGGTATATATCACTGTACAGGAAAAGGTGAATGTACTTGGTATGACTTTGCAAAACTTATTATGGAATTATCAGAAAGAAAGTGTATCGTTAATCCATGTACTTCAGAAGAATTTAAAACTCCAGCAAAAAGACCAGAATATTCATCACTTGATAATATGATGCTTAGATGTACTGTTGGAGATGAGATGAGAGATTGGAAAGAAGCTTTAAAAAGTTTTATAAGTAATTTAAATTAGTATTAAAAAGGGGAAGATAAATAATGAAAACATATTTAGTTACTGGTGGCGCAGGTTTTATAGGATCAAACTTTGTATTATATATGTTAAATAAATATGAAGATATAAGAATAATAAATTTAGATAAGTTAACATATGCAGGAAATTTAGAAAATCTAAAATCAATAGAAAATGATGAAAGACATATATTTGTACAAGGAGATATATGCGATGCTGAATTAGTTTCAAGTCTATTTGAAAAATATGAAATTAATTATGTGGCACATTTTGCAGCAGAATCTCACGTAGATAGAAGTATAAAAGAACCAGAAGTATTTGCTAAGACTAATGTATTAGGAACAGTTAATCTTTTAAATTGTGCAAAAAATGCATGGGAAGTTAAAGGTGGATTTAAAGAAGGAGTTAAATTCTTACATGTTTCAACAGATGAAGTATATGGATCACTTGGAGATACAGGATACTTTATGGAAACAACTCCATTAGACCCACATAGCCCATATTCAGCAAGTAAAGCAGGATCAGATATGATGGTTAAGGCATATGGTGATACTTATAAAATGCCAATTAACATAACAAGATGTTCAAATAACTATGGCCCATTCCAATTCCCAGAAAAATTAATACCACTTTTAATAAATAACTGTTTATCTCATAAGGATTTACCAATCTATGGTGATGGATTAAATATAAGAGACTGGTTATTTGTAGAAGATCATGCTAAAGCTATTGATATGGTAATAAACAATGGTAGATTAGGTGAAGTCTATAATGTAGGTGGACATAATGAAAGAACAAATATACAAATAGTTGATACAGTAATTTCATATTTAAATGAAAATGTAGATAAAGAAGTAACAGAAAACCTAAAGAAGTTTGTTGAAGATAGAAAAGGTCATGATAGAAGATACGGAATAGATCCAACTAAGATTAAAGAAGAATTAGGCTGGTATCCAGAAACTACATTTGAAGTTGGAATAGTTAAAACTATAAAATGGTATTTAGACAATAAAGAATGGATGAATAATATAACATCAGGTGAATATGAAAATTATTATAAGAAAATGTATAAATAGATACATTAATAAAAATGCTTAGGTTTTACCTTGGCATTTTTATTAATAAAATGTAGGAGATAAATATGAGATTTGTAACATTTTTTCCGGAATTAAAAAGTTTTCATTTAAAAAAGGATGTTGGATTAATTCCAATTTTATTAAAAAAGTATAAAGGTTATGATGTAAAAATAGTAACTTATAAGAATGAAGAAGTATATGATTATGACAAGAATAGCATAGATTTAGAATTTATTAAAAAAAAGTATGGAGTTATTATAGATTTTTCTCTATATTTAATAAAAAATGCAAGAAAAATAGATGTATTAAATTTATATCATATTACTTCAATTAGAAATTTTAGATGGATTATGTTATATAAAATATTAAATAACAAGGGTAAGGTATTTTTAAAGTTAGATGCGGATAATAATATAAAATTGTATGATTTTAATAAAAATTCTATTAAACAAAAATTAAAGAACTATATTTTAAAAAAAGTAGATTTAATTACAGTTGAGAATTATACTATTAAAGATTATATAGAAAAAGAGTGGAAAATAGATGTGAAATTTTTACCTAATGGATTTTATGATAATGATGAAGTATCGACTGACTTTGGTAATAAAAGTAATATTATATTAACAGTAGGAAGAATAGGAACTTATCAAAAAGCTACAGATATACTTTTAGAAGCATTTGCAAAATGTAATGATAAGATAGAGAATTGGAAACTTATAATTGTTGGTGATATTGATAATGAATTTAAAAAATATTTAAATGAATATAATAGCAAGTATAAAAATTTACTAAATAAAATTTAATTTATTGGTAAAATTGATGATTTTAAAGAAATTAGAGAGTATTATAGAAAAAGTAAAATATTTTGTTTACCTTCTAGATGTGAGAGTTTTGGATTAGTATTAGTAGAGGCATTAATGGAAGGATGTTATATAATTACATCAAATCATGAGTCTGCAACGACTATAGTAAAAAATGATATTGTAGGAGATATATTTGAAATAGATAATGTAGAGGAGCTAGCAAATAAGTTAATAATAGCATGTAATAAAATTAATTTTAATGAAAATTTATATAATAACATTAGAAATTATGCATATAAAAACTTTTATTGGGAGGATATCTTAGATAAATTAGATAAATACATAGTAGAATAGTTATTATAATTTAATAAGATAAAATGGGGGGAGATTTTAATGTCAATTAAGGTATTATCAGTTTTTGGAACAAGACCAGAGGCGATAAAAATGTGTCCAGTTGTAAAAATGTTAGAGAAAGATGAGAGATTTGAATCTATAGTTTGTGTTACTGCTCAACATAGGGAGATGTTAGATACAGTTTTAAACATATTTAATGTACATCCACAATATGACTTAAATATAATGAAGCAAGGACAAACAATAATTGATATATCTAGTAAAGTTCTAAAAGGAGTAGACAAAGTTATTAAAGATTGTAATCCTGATATAGTACTTGTTCATGGAGATACATCAACAACACTAAATGCAGCATTAGCAGCTTTTTATAATAAAACTCCTATTGGACATGTAGAAGCCGGATTAAGAAGTGGTAATATATACTCTCCATTTCCTGAAGAAGCTAATAGAAAGCTAACAGGAAATATTGCAACACTTCACTTTGCACCTACAATTAGTAATCAAAGAAATTTAAACTTAGAAGGAATTAATAAAAATGTTTATATAACAGGTAATACTGTTATAGATGCATTATTAAGTGTTATTAATGATAAGCATGAATTTGAAAATAATGAGTTAAATAATATTGATTTCAAGAAGGATAAAGTTATATTATTAACAGCTCATAGAAGAGAAAACTGGGGTGAACCTATAAGAAATATTTTCTTAGCAATAAGAAAATTAATAGAAGATAATGAAAATGTGAAAGTGATATTTCCAATGCATAAAAATCCTAGTATAAGAAGTGCCGCAAATGAAATATTCAATGGATTAAAGGATAAAGTTCATTTAATAGAGCCTCTTGAATATATAGACTTTGCAAATCTCATGAATAAAGTATTTCTCATAATGACTGATTCTGGAGGTATTCAAGAAGAAGCCCCTGCATTGGGGAAACCTGTTATAGTATTAAGGACAGAAACAGAGCGTCCAGAAGCTGTAGAAGCTGGAACAGTAAAGATATCAGGTGTAGATAAAAATGATATAATTGAAATAGCTAATAATCTAATAAGAAATGAGAGTGAATATAATAATATGGCACATGCAAGCAACCCATATGGAGATGGGAAAGCTTGTGAAAAAATATTAGAAAAGATATATAATTATTTTCATAAATAGTGTAATAATATAATTAGTATTAATAAAAAAAATACTGGAATTACAAATTCCAGTATTTTTTTTGCAATTAAGTATAAGTAAACGTTAATAGTTATTTTTTATCATTAAAAATATATTCCCTAATTTGATTTACAGTTACATCTTTATCAAAAGTTAAATAGTAAACTCCATCTATATTAGCTCCTTCTCCAAAACCATCTCTTGGGAATCTTTCTTGTTCTAAGTTTGTTCCTGTACTTAAAACCTTTGTTCCAAGTGAAACTATGTCTGTAGCTGATAAGCTTGTTTGAACATATGGTAATAATTCATTTAAAATTGAATTATATGAAGAAACAGGGGTACTTGCTAACTTATTAAAAAGTGCAGTAAGAACTGTTCTATGTCTTTGTGTTCTTTCATAATCTCCACCACTTGTATATCTAATTCTTGAATAAGCTAAAGCTTGAACTCCATTTACATGTTGCATACCTGGAGCTGCAATACGAGGAGAGTTAGTTCCGTCTTTTACATTTATATCATCTACATAGCTATTAATATAATTTAATTCATCTGCTGTTATATCTAAATCAATACCTCCAAGGATATTTATTACAACTGGAAGTGATGAAAAGTTAACTGTTGCAAAATCTTCTATATTTAAACCAAAGTTTTCGTTTAAAGTTTTAATAGAAAGTTGAGGGCCACCAAAGGCATATGCATGGTTTATTTTATCCATTCCATGACCTGCTATATTTACATATGAGTCTCTCATAATTGATGTTATTTTTAGTTTGTTATGAACTGGATCTATAGTGGCTATCATTATAGAGTCAGATCTACCTGATTCTCCATCAGTAGCATCAACTCCAAATAGTGCTATATTTTTTATTTTTGATGATGTTTCATATTTATCAAATTCATCTTTTGATATTCCAAGATCGTTATTATCTAATTTTACGCTTTCCATTTTATTAAGAAGTCCTATAAAATACCCACCTCCAACTACACCAATAGCTAGTATTACACATAAGAAGCCTATTAGTATTTTAAAACCTACTGATTTTTTCTTTTTTCTTTTATTGTTTTTAGTACTCTTTTCTACACGTGACATTTATTACACTTCCTTTCAAAGTCTAATTTTACCATATAGTTAGAATATCTTGCAATTATATAGTTAATTTGTAATAAATAATTACAAGATATTTAATATATTATTAGTTAATTGGATCAGGTTCATGCAAGTATGATGGAACATTAGAACTGTTCATAAGTGGAAGAAATAATGATGAAACAGATTTAAAACCAATACCCTCTCTTACCATATCTTTATTATCAAGTTTATATTCTTCACAAGCATTCAAAACCTTTTGTTTTTCTAATTCATTATCAGAAACACTTTCGATTAAAAGATTACTTTTTTGATTATCATAAGTTTTTCTACCAAAGAATCTAACATCTTTTATTAAACCTTTCTTATAAAGATCATAAACCAAAGTTCCAGTTTTAAGATGTTGAGGGTGTATATCATTTTTATAGCTATGAGCAATATGAGAAACATTATCAAAATTATTTTCAAACTCTAAAACTTTATTAATAATAACAGTATTATCTATATTATTTTCAGGTTGGTTAAGAAAAACTATATTATTTTTATTTATTCCAAGACGTTCTATTGCAGCTAAAAACTCGTTATTTCTTAAAGTAGTTTTCTCTTTTTCTGTAAGATTTTTATATCTATCTTGAAGGAAAACACCTGTATTTTCACCTTCTGTAACTAAAACAATATATACATTATCAGAACCTACTGATGCAATTGCATCAACAATAGCACTTCCAGCAAAGATTGTTTCATCATCTTGATGTTGAACATAGAATACAACTTTTTCACCATAAATATAACTTTTTGCACGACTTACAGCAACTTGACTAATGTTTCCAAATACAGTTGCACTATGAGATCCTGCAATTGGAGTTTTATCAGATGTATCATCTATAAGAACTACAGGTTCTTTTAATGCTGAAGCTGTTAAGGCATCTATTAATTCAAGAGATTTACTTAAGTTTACATGAGTTCTATTTGGAAAAAATCTTTCAATTACTTTTTTATTAGTTTCAAATCTATTCTTACCATCAAATCTTTGGGTAAAGGCATCAAAAGATAAGGATAATACACCTGTTCCTCCTATAGAGTAAGAGAATACATTTCTAGAATATCCAGGAACTTGCCCATTTGTTAAAATTACTGGATTTCCAGTACTTGCAGCAACTGGAGCTATACTCATAGCATCTGCTTGTCCAGTAAGTCCATTTACATAATATAATTCTTGAATTCCTTTAATTCTTTCAATTTCATTTGCAACTACATGGGAAGTTAAGTATCTATCACTTCCGCCAAGTCGTATCACTTCTTTCCCCATACTTTTTAGTTTTTGTTCTATACTAGGGGAGATTACCCCATTACCTCCGACAAGATATATTGTATGAGTAGAATTTATGCGAGAAAGTGTTACATCGGGAATACTGTTTTTATCTGTTAATAAAATAGGAGCGTTTAAAGCACCACTTAAACCACTTGCAGATAGTCCATCTACTAAAGCGAGTCCATTTACTAATATTGCGGTGTTATAATTCATTTTGCTTGATATCATAGCAGCTGTTTCATATCTATTTTTCCCAGCAATATAGTCTAAATTTAATGCTTTTGGTGTTAAAAATAGTCCACTAGATAGTATAAAGGTAGCTATAATAACTTTAATTAGTTTACTTTTCATATATAATACCTCGATTAATTAATTTAAAATATGTAATACATAAATATGTAGAAATTTAACATATTTAATTATACTATAAAATTTATGAAATAATAACCAATGAAATTAGATTTTTTATTATTGGTTTTAGGTTGAATAATAGTACCTTGTGGGATATAATTTAAATGTATTTATATAAAAATGATGAAAATTAGGAAGGGATGGGATAGTTTGCAAAAAAATGTGAAAAGATTTAAGTTTATAGCATCGACTATTATTATTGCAATTTGTCTTAACTTTATTACTCCTATGTTTACTATTTTGGCGAAAGCTGGGAGTAGTTCTTATGAAGTAGAGCAAATGTTAAAACAAATTATTTCAGAATATGGAAGCGAAAATATAATATTTGAAGATGGCATCTCTATGAGAGTAAATGAAAGTTTAAATATTAGTAATGATGGTATAGCTTGGGTTACAAAAAATGAAAATGTTATAGCTATTAGGAATAATAGTGAATTAATAGCAGTAGCAGGGGGAACTACTTTTATAGTAGGTCAAAAACAAAATAAGTACCATGTTAAAGAAGTATATGTAGCTGATGAAAGGGATATGGTACAAGCTTATATGGCACCAAGCCAAAGAGCTGGAGATCAATATGTTGTATATATTGATCCAGGTCATGGGGGAAAAGATCCAGGAGCAAGTGGTAATGGAATTATAGAAAAGGATATAACTCTAGAGATTGCTCAAAATTTAAAAGGTAAATTGCAAGCAAAAGGTGTACAAGTTTTAATGAGTAGAGAGTCAGATGTGTTTGTTTCTTTAGCAGATATAAGCAGAGGTGCAAATGCTGTAAATCCTGATATTTTTATTTCAGTACACATTAATTCTGCAGAACCAACAAGTGCTAGTGGAATAGAAACTTTCTATAAGAAAGATATAGATAAGGAACTAGCAAGGACAATACAAAATAAGTTAATTAGTTATACTGGGGCAAATGATAGAGGGCCAAAGTGGGCTGATTTCCATGTAATTAGAGAAACTAATATGCCAGCAGCTTTAGTAGAATGTGGCTTCTTAACTAATGTAGAGGAAGCTAACAATATGAAAAATAAAGAATATCAAGATAAGTTAGCTAATGCTATGGCAGATGGAGCTATGATTTATTTAGGAAAAAATATAGAATTAAATCCAGCTAATAGATTAGTAGCAGATAGAATATTTGGTAAAAATAGATATGAAACTTCTTATGATGTTTTTGATAAAGGATGGGAATCATCAGAAAATATAGTATTAGCATCAGGTTTAGATTATCCAGATGCATTAAGTGCAGCACCTTTAGCAGAAAAATATTCAGCACCTATATTATTATCATCAAAAGAAAGCCTTTCTAGCCAGCCTAAATTACTTGAAGTAATTAAAAGAAAAGGTGTGAAAAATGTATTTATAGTAGGCGGAGAAGGAGTTATTCCTAAGGTTGTTGAGCAAGAACTTTCACAAAATGGAGTATCAAGTAAAAGATTAGGTGGAAGAAATAGATATGAAACCTCAGTTGAAATAGCAAAACAACTAGATTCGGATACTAGAGAAGCGGTGATAGTAAGTGGATTAACTTTTGCTGATGGATTATCAATATCACCAATTGCAGCATCAAGAAACAGTCCTATACTTTTGACAGAAAAGAATGCTATACCTCAAGAAGTAAGAGATTACATGAATGATAAAGGTATAAATAAAACCTTTATTATAGGATCAAGTGGAGTGATTTCAGATGGAGTTCAACAAAGTCTTCCTAATACAGAAAGACTAGGTGGAAGAGATAGATATGAAACAAATGAAAAGATATTAAATAGATTTAAAGATGAACTAAACTTAAGTACAGTATATATTGCTTCAGGATTAGATTATCCAGATGCATTATCAGTATCAGCATTAGCAGGTAAAAATAGAAACTTTGTTGTACTTACACATAGATATAGTGCTGAACCTGTTGTAAAATCAGTAATTGAAACAATTAGACCTAAAGCAACAGATGTATTTGTTTTAGGAAGTAATGCTTTAATAGCAGATTCAATATTATATTCTCTAGGAATTAATGAAATAAGATAGTTACTTATTAAAGGCTTAAGCTTTATTAAAAAGCTTAAGTCTTTTTATGTTTTTTAGTGATATAAGTTTTAAAGAATACCATATTTATTTTTATATGCTATAATTGTAGAAGAAAAATTATGGTGAAAAGATGAATTTTTATTGAAAGTAGGTAAGGATTTATGCATATTTTAATTATACCATCAGCTTATCCAACAGAAGATGCAATACTTAGGGGCACCTTTTATAAAGAACAAGCAATTGCAATAAAAGAGCATGGAAATAAAGTTGGTGTTATATATAGTGAAACAAGAAGAGTGACTGGAATAAATATAGATACCGTAAGAAAAAATCACTTTCAGATTTCAGAAACTAATGAATCAGGAGTAAATACTATTAGGCTTCATGGATGGAATATTTTTATGATGAGAAATAGTATTGGGATAAATTTATGGATTAAGCAAAGTATAAAACTTTTTAAAGTATATGTTGAGAAATATGGAAAGCCAGATATAGTTCATGCTCACTGTGGATTATATGGTGGATATGTTGCAAAAATAATAAAGGATAAATATAATATCCCATATGTAATTACAGAACACTCATCAAATGTTTTAAATAATAATATTGATGGTTATAATAAAAAGCTTTTATGTAATGGGTACAAAAATGCAGATTGTCTTATAAGTGTAAGTAAAAAATTAAAAGATAAAATGAGAAAATTTACCAATAATAATATAAAAGTAATTCCGAATATAGTAGATACAACAAAGTTTACTCCAAAAAGACTCAAAGAGAATGATAAGTTTAGATTTATATCAGTTTCCTTTTTAAATAAAAATAAATGTGTTGATTTAACTATAAAGGCTTTTTTTAAAAGTTTTAATAATATGGATAATGTAGAATTATATATTATTGGTGATGGATTTGAAAAAGATAATCTTAAAAATTTAATAATTAAGTTAAAGCTAGAAAGTAAGGTTAAATTAATAGGAAGCGTTCAAAGAGAAAATTTAGCTACATATTTAAATGAAGCTCATTGTTTTGTTTTACCTACTTTATATGAAACATTTGGAGTTGCTTATATAGAAGCATTGGCTTGTGGTTTACCAATAATAGCAACTAAAAGTGGAGGGCCAGAAGATTTTTTTAATGAAAATCTAGGATATATAATAAATGTATCAGATGAAGAGGCACTTATAGAAGCTATGACAAGTGTATTTAATGATTATAAAAAATTTGATAGTAAGTATATTTCAGAATATATAAAAGGTAAATTTAGTCCTAAAGTAATAGTAAATAGTTTAGAGAATGTATATAAAGAAGTTATTAAAAGATAATATAAAAACTTTTAAGATAAATTTTGGAGGTTAATTTAATGGAAGAAAAGAAGGAAACTAGTTTGTTTAAAAAGTTTCTAGAATTTGCAATAGGAAATGGTTTTATTCTTATTTTAGGCTTTATATCATCTCCAATAATTACAAGACTTATATTACCAGAAGAGTACGGGAAGTATGATTTATTTAATACAGTTACAACATTAGTAATATTAGTAATGATGATGGGGATAGATCAAGCTTATGTAAGATATTATCATGAAGAAAGTAGTGAAGATATAGGTCTTTATTTAAGAAAGTGTGTAAAATTACCATTAACTTTTAATTTTATAGTTGGAGGAATTTTACTTATAATGTATAAGTTTGTTTCTAATTTTATTATTGAAGAAACATCTTTTTTATTAGTAGTATTAATTTTATTACATAGCATTTTTAGTATAATTTCAAATTTTTCTATGATACATATTAGAATGAAGCAAAGAGGAAAATTATATTCATTTTTATCAGTTATTAATAAAAGTTGTTTTCTAATTTTTACATTAATATTATTTTCTATATTTAAAAATAATTATATTGTACTAGTGTTATCAGCAATATTTTCTAATGCTATTATGGGAATTGTTGCAATAATTTATGAAAGAAATGATTGGTTTAAAATTAATAAAGGTAATAAACCTAAAATTACTAACAAAGAACTTATAATATATGGATATCCATTTATATTTTCTATGGCTATAACATGGGTCTTTCAATCAATTGATAAGGTTTCATTAAAAATGTTTAGTGGATATGAGGAAATTGGATTGTATGCTGGAGCAATGACTATAATTGGATTATTAAATGTATTTCAAAGTGCATTTACTGTTTTTTGGACTCCAGTAGCTTATGAAAAATATTCAAAGGATAAAGAAAATAAAGAATTTTTTATAGAGGTAAATAAGATAGTTTCTTTAGCAATGTTAGTATTATCTATTGGATTAATATCTTGTAAAGATATTATAGTAGCATTATTAGGTAGTAAATATTCAGGTGCACAATTTATATTTCCATTTTTAGTACTAATGCCTATAATGTACACTATATCAGAAACAACAGTTTTAGGAATTAACTTTAAGAAAAAAACTAAATATCATATTTATATAGCTATATTTTCAGCAATTTCAAATGTAATTGGAAATTTGATTCTTGTACCTAAATATGGTGCTACTGGAGCAGCAATATCTACAGGTTTATCATATGTAGTTTTCTTTAGTGCTAGAACATATTTTGCAAAAAGATTTTATAAGGTTGACTATGCATTGGGAAGGTTTGCAGTAAGTGTTATAGCTGTATATATATTAGCAGCATATTCAAGTGTTAATACATTTAATATAGGAATAATATTAATTTCTATATTTAGTATTATAGTAGTGTTTTTTATGTATAGAGATATTTTAAGGAAATTAATTTCACTTTGTAATAAAGTTTTAAAAAGAAAAATGGAAAAAAATAACAAAAAATAAATTTGTTAATGGACAATCAAAAGTATTAATAGTATAATTTTTATATAAATTGTGGCAAATAAATTACTTTTATAGGTAATAGATTTGCTTCTCTAAGTTAAGAGAGGTGTATTATGAAGATATGTTATTTAGGTGACGCTAATAGTATACATACTAAAAAGTTATGTTATTTTTTTAGAGATAAAGGATATGATGTATCAGTAATCTCTTTAAATAAGGGAGAAATTGAAGGCGTTAAAGTTTATAGCATGGATATGACAATTAGCAAAAATAAAAATGAATTTTTAAAAATAAATTATTTAAAGAATATAGCTAATATAAAAAAAATAGTAAATGATATTAATCCAGATATCTTACATGCTCATTATGCTACAAGCTATGGTCTTATGGGGTCACTAACTAATTACAAACCATATATAGTTTCAGTTTGGGGAAGTGATGTATATGATTTCCCTAAGAAATCATTTATTCATAAATCATTAGTTAAATATAATTTGAAAAAGGCAGATACTATTTTATCTACAAGTAAGGCAATGGCAGAAGAAACTAAAAAATATACAGATAAAGAAATATTAGTTACACCATTTGGAGTAGATATTAATAAATTTAAGCCATCTAAAGATAACAAATTAAAAGATGAGTTATGTGTTGGTACAATTAAGACTTTAGAAGATAAATATGGTATAGAGTATTTAATTAAAGGATTTTCAATAGTTGTTAAAAGAAATCCTAATCTTAAACTAAAATTAAAAATTGCAGGCAAAGGAAGTAAGGAAGCAGAACTTAAAAAACTTTGCAAGGAACTTAAAATTGATAGTTTAGTAGAATTCTTAGGCTTTTTAAATCCAGAAAAAGTTGCAGAAACTTTTAGAAGTTTTGATGTAGCTGTTTTTCCATCAGTTTTAGATAGTGAAAGTTTTGGGGTAGCAGCAGTAGAAGCACAAGCTTGTGGAATTCCAGTTATAGTATCTGATGTAGGGGGACTTATGGAATCAACAAAACCAGGTTTCACAAGTCTTGTAGCTAAAAGAAAAAATGCTGATGATTTAGCAGATAAATTAGAAGAAATATTAATTAATAATGAGCTTAGAGAAAAAATGTCACTAAATGCTAGAAAATATGTAGAAGATAATTATAATGTAGAAGATAATTTTGAATATATAAATAAAATATATAAAGGCATCATAAAGAAATAAATAAGTTAGGATAAGAGGGTTTATAAGCTCTCTTATTTTTATTTGAAAATTATTATTTAGGTATTATCAAAAACATCTTTAAAAAAAATAGTTTTAGTATATAATAGATAAAGAAAAATAGAAAAATAAAATTTGAAAGAGGGCTTGATAATGGATATAAATTTAATTGGAGTACCACTTTATTATGGTTGTGATAAACGTGGAGTTGAAAATGGACCTAAGGTTTTAAGAGAAAATGGTATTATGGATATTTTGAAATCGAAAGATAGAAATGTTTATGATTTAGGTGATATATATATAAATAATGAAATAGAAAAAAATCCTTTTGAAGCAGGAGTTAATGCAAAATATATAGATGAAATAGTAGAAATAGATACAAACTTAGCTCAAGTAGTATATTCTTCTTTATCAGCAGGAGCATTTCCTTTAACTATTGGAGGAGATCATGCCTTAGCAGCAGGAAGTATTGCAGGGGTATCAAAGTACTTTGGAGATGATTTAGCAGTTATATGGGTTGATGCTCATAGTGATATAAATACATTTGAGACAAGCTTATCAGGAAATGTTCATGGTATGCCACTTGCAGCTTGCTTTGGGGTTGGAGATAGTAAATTAACTGATTTATATTTTAAAGGAGTTAAAGTCAAACCAGAAAATGTATTTATAATTGGAGCTAGAGATTTAGATCCAGGTGAAATTGAATTAATAGATAGATTAAAGATAAAGGTATGGAGTAGAAAAAAAATTAGAGAAATTGGATTAGATAACCTATGTCTGGAATTATATGATTGTTTAAGAAAAACTAAGATAAACAACATACATTTAAGTTATGATATTGATTCTATAGATCCTAAAGAAATTATAGGAACTGGAACACCAGTTAAAGATGGTTTTAGTATTGAAGAGGGTGAAGAGCTTATAAGTAGAATTTTTGAAACTAAGCTTATAAAGTCTATGGACTTTGTAGAATTTAATCCGGAATTAGATAAAACAGATACTACAATAAAAAATTGCATTAAATTAATAAAAAAAGTTAGTGATGTTATATAATTTTAAAACAGGGGAAGGTTTACCCCTGTTTTGTATTTTATAGGGAATATTAAAGATAATAAAGGTATACATATACATATTTATGGAAATATTATAATTGTGTAAAGGATAATTATAAATTTATTAAAAGGCTTACATAAAATAATTTCCAATGTTATAATAATTTATTGATAGAATTATAAAATTATGAATAGGGGATGAAAAATTTGGAACCAGAAATGATTAAATTTGAAGATATTTTAATAGGATGTTTAAAGAGATGGAAATCCATTGTTATATTTGCGATATTTACAGGGATATTAGCTATGTTTGTAAGTAGAAACTCAGATGAAGTAATTACATATCAAGGGAATTTCAAAGTTTTTGTAAAAAATGAAGCTGTTATAACTGAAAATAATATTGAAATTAAAAAGGATCAAAATTTGATTCAAAATTACATAGAATTAATAAAAACAAGAAATTTTGCAGAAAATGCTTTAAAAAGAACTGATTTAAAGTTAACTCCACAACAAGTTTTATCAGGATTAACATTGGTTAACATAGATAAATCAGACTTTATTCAAATAAAATACGTAAGTGATGATAAAGTTCAAACTGAAAAAGTATTAGGAGCTATTAGAGATGAATTTATTGATGTAGCTAATGAATATAATAAAAATGCTAAAGTATCTATAGAAGAAAATTTAGGAATTATAGAAAAAACAGATATAAGAAATAATAAAATGCTTATATTAATAGGCTTAGTTGGAGGTCTAGGATTAGGAATTATTATAGCTTTTGTTTTAGAGTGTATAAATAAGACATTTAGAACTAAAGGTGAAGTAGAAAGAGAATTGAAGGTAGCAGTTATAGGAAGTATTCCACATGTTAAATCAAAAAAATCAATGGAATTTATAAATGGTTATGGAGAAGAAACAATTATTACAGAAGCCTATAATAGTTTAGCTACCAATATTAAATATAAAAAAGAATCAAATGATAATAAGGTGTTATTAGTAACTAGTTCAATTATAGGTGAAGGAAGTTCGGTAACAACTGCAAATCTAGCTAAGGCATTAAGTTCATCACATAGAAATGTATTAATTATTGATGCTGACCTAAGAAAACCATCTATAAATAAATTATTTAATGTAGAAAACACTAATGGATTAACAGAACTTTTATTAGGTGAAAAATCCTTTGAAAATGTAGTTAAAAATATAAATAAAAATATTAGTATAATAACAGCAGGTGAAAAAAATGTAAATCCAGTAGAATTATTAGATTCAAAAGAAATGGATGAGTTACTTAAAGAAGCAAAAGAAAAGTATGATTATATATTAATTGATACTCCACCTTTGCAAGCAGTAACAGATGCAAAATTATTATCAACAAAGGCTGATGAGGTTATATTAGTAGTTAAAGCAGAAAGTATTAAAAAAGATATTGCTAGAGAATCCTTAGAATTAATTAGAAATGTTCAAGGAAATCTAAGTGGAATTGTATTTAATTATGCAGATACAATAAGAAATAAGTATTACAAGTATGGCAAGTAAGACCAAGGATTTTAGAATGGAGGATGGGCTATATGAGAGGTACAACGCTAGTAGTTACAGAGATAGATTTTAATGAAGAAAATTTATTAACTAAAGATTATATAAAAAAAGATAATTTTATAATATATAAAAATTTTAACGGGAAATTCTATAAAGATAAAATATTTAAAGATGATAATAATTTATTAGTAGCTATTGATGGAGTTATATTAAATAACAATGAATTACAAAAGAAATATATAGCTAAAGATAACTTTGAACTAATAAATAAAATGTATATTAAGCAAGGTATAAAATTTGTAGATGAATTACGTGGGAATTTCTATGGATTAATATATGATTATGAAAAAGAAGAGTGGAATGTTTTCACAAATCATCTAGGAAATAAACCTGTATATAGATATTTTGATGACAAAAGCAAAACCTTTATTGTTAGTAGTGATTTATTTGACTTAATAAAGGTATTAAAAGAACTTAAATTAGAAGCTACGTTAGATGAGCTTGGAGCCTATTACCTATTAACTTTTGGATATATGTTGTTAGATACAACATTAATAAAAGAAATTAAAAAGATAGATCCAGGAACTATAATAACTTATAAAAATAATTCTATTATAAAAAATCAATATTATTTTTTAGATAATGAAAACTACCTAACTGATAGTGAAGATAAAATAATAGATAATATGTATGAGTTATTTAATACCTCTATTAAACAATCCTTTAATAAAGATAATGAGTATGGATATAAGCATATATCTTATTTAAGTGGAGGACTAGATTCAAGAATTATTGGGGTTGCGGCTAAATCTTTAGGTTATAGTGATATAACTACATTAACTTTTTCTGAAAACTATTCAAGAGATGAAAAAATAGCAAGAGAAATAGCAGCAGATTTAAATTTTGAAAGTATATTTAAAAGTCTAAATAATGGTAATTTCCTAAAAGATATAGAATCAGCAGTAGATGCTAATTTTGGACAAATTATATATTCTGGAGCTGCACATCTTTTAGATGCAACAAGGAGTATTAACTTAAAACCATATGGATTTTTACATAATGGAAATCTAGCAGATGTTATGCACGGTGATTATATTGAAGGTACTAATCATACTAAGCCTTCATTGATTAATTGGGCATACTCTAGTAGATTAATTAATAAAGTAGCACATGTTGAAGATGAAATAAGAAATAAGTATGGAAATGAAGAAAAGTTTGCTATTTACAATAGAGGAATTAATGCTATTTATAATGGTTCTATAAGTATGTTAGATGAAGTAGAAACTTGTGAGCCTTTTACTCATTATGATGCAGTTTCATACTGTAGTAGAATGGAGCCAAAATATAAGTATAAAGAAAATATATTTTTAAAAATGATACAAAAGCATTATCCAGAGGCTACTCAATATAAATGGCAAAAATGGAATCTTAAACCTACAGCAGCTAATGCAAAGTTTATGGGTACATTTGCAGGAAAGGTTTTTAGAGTTTTAGATGCAAGAATTCAAATGCATTCTTCACAGAGTAATAATATGAATCCATTTGATAAATGGTATAATAATAACGAAAGTTTAAGAGAATTTATTAATGGGTATTTAAAGGAAAATATTGATGTTTTATCTCCATATGTAGAGCTTAAAAATGATTGTAAAGAAATTTACCAAAATGGAAGTATAACTGAAAAAACGCAGGTAATGACATTAATACAATTTATAAAAAGGATAAACAAGATATGAATTTAGAAGATATAAAATCATTATTAAAAAAAGGTCTTATACAAATTTTTAGTGCAAATGTAATTAATAAAATAGTTCAATTTGTTACAATGGTAGCACTAACTAGAATAATATCTAAAACAGAGTATGGAGCTTTTAGTTATGCTCAAAATATTATGAGTTTTGTTTTATTATTTGAAGGAGCAGGTGTAACTACAGGGATTTTACAATATTGTAGTATAACCAAAGATGAAAAGGAAAAGATAGGTGTCTTTAAATATGGAATAGGTATTGGAGTTTTAGTTAATATTCTATTAAGTATCGGGGTCTTTGTTTATGCATTATTTGCGAAGTTGCCTATAGAGCAAAGTAGAAATAGTTTAATGCTACTTTCATGTGTTCCAATTTTTTCAGTTGTATTTAATGCAATACAAGTATATTTAAGATCAACATTTAGAAATACTGAGTTTAGTATTTTAACAAGTTTTAATACTATTGTATATTTTATTTTTACAGTTTCATTATCATTAACTATGGAAGTTAATGGATTAATAGCTGGAATGTATATAGCTTATATATTAACTATTATATTAGGTACATGGTTTATAAGAAAAGATATATTCGCATCTAAGAAAATATCTATTAAAAGTGATTTTAATAAAATAAACTTTTTAAAGTACTCTATAGTAACAGTTTTAACTAATGCAATGTCACAAATACTATATTTATTAGATACTCAGCTTATAGGCATTTTTACTAAGGATGAAGCTATTTTAGCTTCATATAAGGTTGCAACAACAATTCCTTTTAATTTAATATTTATTCCAACCTCTATAATGGTTTTTGCATACCCATACTTTGCTCAAAATAGAAAAGATAAAAAATGGGTAAGTAACAGAGTAAATCAATTAACAAAAGTATTATTATTAATTAATGTAGTTATAGGTATTGGTGGAATAGTATTTGCTAAATTTATATTATCAATATTTGGAAAACAATATCTTGATGCAATTCATTGTTTTAATGTATTAATGGTAGGTTATATAATTGCAGGGACATTTAGAATACCATATGGAAATATATTAGCTAGCTTAGGGTTAGTTAGAGCAAACTTTATAAATGCAGTTTTTTCAGGTATAGCAAATATAATTTTAGACGTTGTTTTAATAATAAAATATGGAAGTATAGGAGCTGCATATGCAACTTTAATAGTATTTATTATATCCTCTGCTATACATTATATGTTTATAAGAAAGGCTATAAGAGATATAGATTAAATAATATAAAGCTAAAGAGGTGATTTTGTGAGAGTACTAATATTAGCTTCATGGTATCCTGATAATAATAAACCTTTAAATGGTATATTTTTTAAAGAACAAGCCGAGGCTTTGGAAAAATCAGGTCTTGATGTAATTGTATTAAATATTAATATGAGTCCTATAACCAGTATTGGTAAAGTAAAGTTTAAAAAACGTTTAGAAATATCAGAGGAAAATGGAATAAAGGTTTATAGATATAAAACCTATAATATGTTTCCTAAAATGTACGGGTTATATATAAAATACTATAGTTTCTTAATATCTAAAATTATGAAGATAATTTTAGATAAGGAAGGAAAGATAGATATTGTACATATTCATTCAGCTTTTGATGCGGGTATAGCTTATTCACAAATAAAAAATAGGCATCCATATGTAATTACAGAACATTCTTCAAGATATCATAGAAATGTAATAAATAAAATAGAAGATAAGTTTTTATATGATACATTTACAAAAGCTAAAAAGGTTATTGCTGTAGGCAAGGGATTAGGTGAAAAAATATCTAAGTATTCGGGGGAAAATAAAGTAGATATTATACCTAATATGGTTTCAGTAAACCAAGAGATAAAAGAAATAGATGAAACTAAGAGAAGATACAGGTTTTTTAGTTTAGCATTTTTAAATAGTTATAAGGGGATGGATATACTTATAAAGGCCTTTTGGGAAAATATAGATATATTTAAAGATGTTGAGCTTTATATAGGTGGAGAGGGTCCAGAGAAAAAGCCATTACAAGAGCTTATAAATAGTTTGAATCTACAAGGAAATATTACTTTACTTGGTGAAGTCAAAAGAGAAAAAGTACCGTATTATATGCAAAATTGTGACAGTTTTGTATTAGCTAGTAGAGTTGAAACCTTTGGAATAGTATTTATAGAAGCTATGAGTTATGGAAAGCCAGTAATTAGTACTAAAACTGGTGGACCAGATACATTTATAAATGATAAATGTGGTATAAGTGTAGAGATAGATGATATTTGTGAATTATCTAAAGCAATGAGATTTATGTTTGAAAATAGGCATGTATATAATACAGAATATATTATAAATTATTGCAAAAATACATTTTCAGAAGAGGTTGTGGCTAAAAAAATAGAAATGATTTATAATGAAGTAATAGGTGAAGACTAATGTCAAAAGAAATCATATTTAATAGTATATATTTTAATATATTTATACTATTTATAAATACATCGGTTAGTGATATATTATACAAAACATTTTTTATACCACCAAGTCTAATAAGTATCGCTAGACTTATTAGTAATTTTATTTTTATATTAATGGTTATTTATTATTTATTAACTAAAAGAATAAAAATGAAAAGGTATGCGTTAAGTGCTGTTTTTATAATTTTTGTAGGAATAACATTAATTTGGGCACCAGAAAAATTTGAAGGAATTAAGCTTTATATAAATTTACTAGGACCTTGTTGTTATTTTCTTTTATTATTCTGTATTTCAAGTAAAGAAAGAATTATAAAAATATTGAAGTCATATTGTAGTGTATTAGTTATTACAGATATTTTAGCATTAGCTATATTTACAAAAGTAGGATACATGGGTGAAGGTGGAAGTACTCATGTTGCAAGAGGTATTCATCTAAGTAGAAGTACAATGATTATTTATTTAAACTTTTGTATATTTATTTATATGTATAGCTTAAGCATAATTAAAAGTAAAAGTTTAGTAGAAAGAAGAAATACAATTATAATGCTAATATTAAGTATAGTATTAATTGTTATTTCAAAAAGTTCTACGGGTATAGTAACTATGTCACTATTTATTCCGTTAATATTTATAGTAAAAAGTAAGAGAGTATCAAAGATAGCTTTAAAAAGTGCTATGGTAGTTGGAATAGCACTTCCAATTATGAATATTTCATCTCCAATAATAAATAAAGTTATAGTTTCAGTTTTTGGTAAAACACTAACTTTTAGTGGGAGAAGATATATATGGGATTATGCACTTCAAAAATTAACTAGTAATCCTTTTAGAGGAAATGGATTTAATTCTACAACATATTTATTAAAGGGAAGGGTAATTCCGATTTATGAAAGAATAGCATCACATACTCATAATGGTTTTTTAGAACTATTCTTACAAAGTGGATTAATAGGATTAATACTAATTATAAGCATTATAATTATAGTTTTTAAATATACCTTTAAATTAGAAAAAAATGAAGCAAATATTATAAGAATATATTTTATTATATTTATAATATTTAATTTTATGGAGCCATATTTAATAAACAGCGTTTCTGTAATTACTTTATGGTTACCAGTTATATATGTTATTTCTATTACTAATAAGGAAATGAGGGAGAAGATTATTGAATAAAAATATTCTTTATATAACATTTGTAGATTTTAATGAACAAAAAAGTGGGTCATCAGTAAGGCCTAAAAAGATATATGATGCATTTATAGAAGAAGGATATAATGTCTCTCTTTTAACAGGACAGCAAAATAGAAAACTTGAAAGATGGAAAAATTGCTTTAAGTATTATAAAGAAATAAGAAAAAATAAGTATGAGTTTTGTTATGTAGAACCTCCAGCAGGGCCAATATTTAATTTAAGTGATCATTTACTTTTACTTTATATAAGTAAAATAAAAAAGGTTCCAACTGGATTATTTTATAGAGATGCTTACTGGAAGTTTGCAGATTGGTATGAAGTAAGCGGATTAAAGAAGTTTATAATAAATACAATGCATAAATTTGATTGGTTTATTATTAAAAATGTATGCAAAAAAATATTTTTTCCAACAGATATGATGGGAGATTTATTTGATTTTAAATGTAAAGAAGCATTGCCTCCAGCTTGTGAACTTTTAGATGTTAAGAGAAAAAATAGTGATATAGTTGAAATTATATATGTAGGTGGAATGTCAGAACAATATGGTGGAAAGTTATTATTAGAATCACTAGATAAAGTTAACAATAATAAAAGAATGAATTTACATTTAGTATGTAGAGAAGAGGATGCAGAAAAAATAAAAGAATATAAAGATAAAGAATGGTTAAAGATATATCATGCTTCAGGTAAAGAGTTAAAAAAAATATATAGTAAAGCAAATATTGCTATAATACCTAGAAAAGTAGATTTTTATATGGATTTTGCTATGCCAGTTAAACTATTTGAATATATCTCATTTGGATTACCGATAATATCAACAAATTGCAAGGAAGTAGCTAAGTTTATTAATTCAAATAAAATAGGTGTTATATGTGATGATAATATAGAAAGTCTATATAATACCCTAGTTAATATTAAAATAGATGATGTTAAAGAATATTCAAGAAATGTAGAAATAACAAGAGTTAATAATACTTGGAATAAAAGAATAGAACAAATAAGCAAATTGAAAAATAAATAGTAATATTTATAGAGGTGAAGTATGAAAATAATAACTGTAGTAGGAGCAAGACCACAATTTATAAAGGCAGCTCCAGTTTCAAAAGAGTTAAGAAAAAACTTTGAAGAAATATTGATACATACAGGTCAACATTATGATGATAATATGTCAAAAATATTCTTTGAAGAGCTTAAAATACCAACTCCAGATTATAATTTACATATTGGATCTGGTGGTCATGGAAAAATGACAGGTGAAATGTTAAGTAAATTAGAAGAAATATATATTAAAGAAAAGCCAGATTGTGTACTTGTTTATGGAGATACTAATTCAACATTAGCTGGAGCGTTAGCAGCAAGTAAATTGCTTATACCTGTAGTTCATGTAGAAGCTGGGTTAAGAAGCTTTAATAAAAAAATGCCAGAGGAACAAAATAGAATACTTACAGATAATATATCTAAGTTGTTACTAGTACCTACTGAAGATGCAGAAAAAAATCTTGAAAATGAAGGTATAAGAGATGGTGTACATAACATAGGAGATGTTATGTATGATGCTGTTTTAATGTTTAAGGAATTAGCTAAAAATAAAGAAAATTTATTAGAAGACCTTGGACTTAAAAAGGGAGAATATATACTAACTACAATTCATAGAGCTGAAAATACAAATAGTATAGAGCGACTTAAGAATATAATAGAAGCTTTAAATGAAAGTGGAGAAAAAATAGTATTACCATTACATCCAAGAACTAAAAAGTTTATTAGTGATTATGGATTAAGTTTTAATAGTAACATAAAGGTTATAGATCCAATTGGATATTTAGAAATGTTAATGTTAGAAGAAAATTCAAAGAAAATAGTAACTGATAGTGGTGGAGTTCAAAAGGAAGCATACTTTGTAAGTAAGCCATGCATAACTATGAGAGATGAAACAGAGTGGGTAGAAACAGTAGAAAATGGATGGAATGTAATAGTAGGGACAGATAAAAATAAGATATTAGATGCAATTAAAAACTTTACTCCTAAAGATGAAAAGCCAAATATATTTGGTGATGGAAATGCAGCTGTAAAGGTTAAAGAATTAATAAGTAAAATAATGTAGAATAGTAATAAGCTGTAGGATTTCCTATGGCTTTTCTTATATAAATTTATATTTTAATTTATATTTTAATTTATATAATTTAAAAAAAATACTTTTAGAAATTCACTTTATAGACAATTATGTATTATTAGTAGTATAATTATAGAGATAAAAATTAAACTGTAAATAGTTGTATAAGAGATTCTTCTTTAAAAGAGAAGAGGAGGTAAAATATGAATAGAATTAAAACTTTTTTACTTGTTATTATTGATATTTTCTTAGTAAATATGGCATATTTACTTGCAATAAATATTACATTTTTCGATAGATTTACAGAGGTAGCAACAATTTATCAAGAAGATATTTTTGTAGTTACTTTAGTTTATATTGTATGCTTTGCTGCTTTTAAAATGTATAGTTCCTTATGGCATTTAACTGGAACAGATGAATTCTTATTAGGTGCTGGTGGCGGTATATTAGCAGGTGCTATAGTTATATTATATACAAGAAGTTTTGGTGCAACTATTCCATTAAATGTATCTGTAATAGGAACAATGCTTGTATGTATATTTGTATTAGGATATAGAGTTTTATATAGAGTTTATAGAAGAACATTACTTTATATGCCGTATAAATATGCAAAAGATCAAGAAAGAGTAATGATTGTAGGTGCCGGTTCAGCAGGAACTATGATTATTAATGAGATGCTTGCAAGAAGAAATTTAAAATTAAATCCTATTCTTTTAATAGATGATAGAGATTTCAAACAAGGTAAGCGTATAAGTGGTGTAAAAGTTGAAGGAAGAAGAGAAGATATAGAAAGACTTGCAGAAGAAAAAGAAATCGATACTATAATAATTGCTATTCCTTCTATAGATAACGAAAATAAAAGAGAAATTCTTGAAATATGTAAAAAAACACATTGTAAAATTAAGATAATACCAGGAATTTATGAGATAATTTCTGGGGAAGCTACTGTTAGTAAGATAAAAGATGTAGAACTTGAAGATTTATTAGGAAGAGATCCAATTGTATTAGATAATAAAGGGATTTCAAGTTATCTTAATAATAAAGTTGTTTTAGTAACAGGAGCAGGAGGGTCTATAGGTTCTGAATTATGTAGACAAATAATAGCTTTTGGTCCTAAAACACTAATACTTTTTGATGTATATGAAAACTCAGTTTACGATATACAAAATGAATTAAAAGCTAATTATCCAGATATAGATATGAAGGTTTTAATTGGTTCTATAAGAGATATAAAAAGATTAGAACAAATATTTTCAAAATATAAGGTTCAAGTTGTTTTCCATGCAGCAGCACATAAACATGTTCCATTAATGGAAGACAGTCCAAAGGAAGCTATAAAAAACAATGTGTTTGGAACATTAAATTTAGCTAAAACAGCAGCTAAATTTAAAGCTGAAAAGCTTGTATTAATATCAACAGATAAAGCTGTTAATCCAACAAATATAATGGGAGCTACAAAGAGATTATGTGAGATGATTATTCAATCATATAATACAATTAGTGAAACAGAATTTGTTGCTGTTAGATTTGGTAATGTACTTGGAAGTAATGGATCTGTTATACCACTATTTAAAAAGCAAATACAAAATGGCGGACCAGTAACAGTAACTCATAAAAATATAACAAGATATTTTATGTTAATACCAGAAGCTGCACAGCTTGTACTTCAAGCAGGTGGTTTTGCAAAAGGGGGAGAAATATTTGTTTTAGATATGGGTAAGCCAGTTAAAATATATGATTTAGCAGTTGATTTAATAAAGCTATCTGGATTAGAACTAAATAGAGATATTAAAATAAAAGTAACTGGACTTAGACCAGGAGAAAAATTATATGAAGAACTTTTAATGAGTGAAGAAGGGCTTACAAATACAAGTCATAATAAGATTTATATAGGTAAACCAACCTTTGAAAGTATAGATAACTTAAATAAGAAGTTAAAAGAATTAGAGAGCTTATTAGAAGAGGATGATGTAATTGTAAAGGAAAAAATGAAGCAAATTGTTCCTACATATAAAGAGCCTTCAGAAGTAAATGAAGTGGCTATAACTGAATAAGTTTTAAAAAAGCAAAAGAATAAATAATAGGAAAAACCTATTAAATATATAGTCTTAGAGGTAAAGGAAGTAATTAATGAGTAAATTTAATCAAGCTATTAAAAGAATATTTGATTTTGTTGCATCACTAATAGGGATAATAATATTATCACCAATATTTATAGTAGTTAGTATAGCTATAAAGCTTGACTCTAAAGGTGAAATATTATTTTTACAAAAAAGAGTTGGAAAAGATGGAAAAGAATTTAATATTTATAAATTTAGAACTATGGTTACTGATGCAGAAAAGCTAGGAAAACAAATTACTGTAGGAAAAGATAATAGAATAACTAAGACAGGGGCTTTTCTTAGAAAGTTTAAGATTGATGAATTGCCACAGTTATTTAATGTATTAAAGGGAGACATGAGTTTAGTTGGACCTAGGCCAGAAGTTCCTAAATATGTTGCTTTATATAATAATGAGCAAAGAAAAGTACTATTAGTAAGACCAGGTATTACTGATTTAGCTTCCTTAAGATATAAGGATGAAAATGAGATATTAGGAAAGGTTGATAATCCTGAAGAGTATTATATTAATGTAATTATGAAGGATAAACTAGAGCTAAATTTGGAGTATATTGAAAAGAGTAATTTATTTTTTGATATAGCGTTAATTTTAAAAACTATAATTAAATGTATATAAGGTGGTATATATTATGAAAAAACTTAAATTTGCAATAATTGGATGTGGAAGAATTTCATATAAACATGTAGAAGGATTAGTAGAAAATAAGGATATAGCAGAATTAGTAGCAACATGTGATGTGAAAGTAGAACTTGCAGAAGCTAAAAAAGCAGAATATTTAACAAAGATGGAAGATGATTCATTACATGTTGGTGTTTATGAAGATTACAAGGTAATGCTTAATGAGGAAGATATTGATGTAGTAACAATAGCTACAGAAAGTGGCTATCATGCAGAAATAGCTATATATTGTATGAATAAAGGAAAGCATGTAATAGTAGAAAAGCCTATGGCTATGTCTATAGATGATGCAAATGAAATGATAGAAGTAGCTAAAAAGAATAATGTAAAACTTTCAGTTGCTCATCAAAATAGATTTAATAAGCCTATACAAAAGCTTAGAGAAGCAGTAGAAAATAATAAGCTTGGCAGAATAATGAATGGTACAGCTAGAATACTTTGGAGAAGAGATGAGAACTACTATAAGCAAGCTCCATGGAGAGGAACTTGGGATTTAGATGGTGGTACTTTAATGAATCAATGTATACATAATATTGATTTACTTCAATGGATGGTAGGTTCAGAAGTAGAAAGAGTATATTCAGAATGTGATACTTTCAGAAACCCTATAGAAGGAGAAGATTTTGGAGCTATAGTTATTAGATTTAAAAATGGAGCTATAGGAATAGTTGAAGGAAGTGCAGTAGTATATCCTAAGAACTTAGAAGAAACTTTAAGTGTATTTGGAACAGAAGGTACTGTAGTAATTGGTGGATTAGCTGTTAATGAACTTAAGACATGGAGATTTGAAGGCGAGGATGAAGAAGCTGCAAAATCTGATTTACAAGTTCAAATAGATAGCGTTTATGGAAAAGGTCATACTCCTTTATTTAAGGATGTTGTAGAAGCTATAAATGAGGATAGAAAACCATATGTAAGTGGAGAAGATGCAATAGTACCACTTTCAATAATATTAGCAGCGTATAAATCAAGAAAAACAGGAATGCCTGTAAATTTCCCTTTTAATAACTTTTCAAGTTCTGATATGAAGTAATATTAGAATATTTTAGGCAGCATTGAAAGGGGATGGTGATTGGATGAATAGAAGAAAAATATGTCATATTTCCACAGCTCACTCTGAAAATGATAATAGAATTTTATTTAAGGAATGTAGTAGCCTAAAAAATGCAGGATATGATGTTTATTTTATAGTTACTAGTGATAAAGAAAAAAAAATTAATGGAGTTAATATAACTCCATTAACAAATAATAGTAGTAGACTTTATAGAATGTTTTTTAAGAGAAAAGAGGCTTATAAAAAGGCTTTAGAATTAAATGCTGATATATACCATTTTCATGATCCAGAATTAATAGCTTTAGGTGTAAAATTAAAAAAGGCAGGTAAAAAAGTAATATATGATGTACATGAAGACATGCCGAAGCAAATATTATCTAAAAGTTATTTAGGCCCTTTATGGATTAGAAAAATAATATCTAAAGGATTTAATAAATATGAAAAAATTAATGCAAAAAAGTTTGATGGAATAGTAACTATATTGGACGAATTGAAGGATAAGTTTAAGTTATATAATAGTAACTCAATAACAATAAAAAATTATGCTATTAAGGATGTAATATATAAATCTAAGTCTAAAGAGCGTAATATTGATTCTAATAAATTTGTTATACTATATATAGGTTCTATAACACGTATTAGAGGTGTAAAGGAAATTATAAGAGTTACAGAAAGATTTAAAGGACAAGTTGAATTATGGTTAATTGGAACTTGGGAAACAGAAGAACTGAAAAAAGAATGTGAGAATCTTAGCGGATATAAATATACAAAATATTTTGGAGTTTTTAATAGTAACGAATTATATACTTATGTAAAAGCAGCTGATCTTGGTATAAGTACTTTACATCCAACACCAAATTATAAAAAATCAATTCCTACCAAAGTTATAGAATATATGGCTTGTGAGCTTCCAGTAGTATTGTCAAATTTTGAATATTGGAAAGCATTATTTGGTGATGTAGGAATATATGTAGATCCATTAAACATAAATGATATTGCAGATGCTATTAATTATTATATACATAATAAGCAAGAGCGAAAAATAATAGGTAAACAAAATAAGAAAATATTTGAAGAGAAATTCTCTTGGGACACTGAGGAAAAGAAGTTGTTGGAATTATATGAGAATTTATATTTAAATTAATATAGAAATAAAAATGCTATGAAGTTAAACTTCATAGCATTTTTATTTCTTATATATTTTTTGTAGTACTATTTTCCTTAAAAACTATATAGCCTATTAATATAGCTATTAAAGTTGGAAGAACCCAACCAAAGCCTATTGATGCTAAAGGTATAAAGCTTAAGTTTAATCCAGGAATAGCAAGTAACAATCCAAATACTAATGATGTATAAACTCCTAATCTTACAGCTTTTAAATTTGTTAGATATTTAGAGAAAATAGTTATAGCTATTAATGTAATTGCTACAGGATATAGAATATTTAAAACAGGAACAGAAAGTTTAACTATTTTATCTACACCTAGACAAGCAATAAATAAACTGATTACTGAAAGTAAAATAGCATTAAATTTAAATGGTAATCTACCTTTAGAAACACTTTCAAAGAAAGTAGAACCAGCGTCTAATAATCCAATAGAAGTAGTTAAACAAGCAAGGCCCATTGCAATACCTATAAGAGTAGACCCCATATTACCTAATACTGATTTAGAAATAAAAAGTAATAAACCAGTTTTTCCAATATCATTTGGAGCTATTTCTACAGTTTGAGCACCTAAATACATAAGTCCGCCATATACAAAGGCTAATCCAACAACTGCAACTAAACTAGATTTTAGTATCATTGAAGGTATTTCTTTACCTTTATATCCTTTTTCCTTTAAAGATATAGTAATAATACTTGCAAATAATAGTGCAGCTAAGGCATCCATAGTTTGGTATCCTTCAAGTAAAGCTGTTGGCAGAACAGAAGTAGCACCAGTATCCACAATTGATCCTATAGGCATAAAGACACCTTTTAATACAATAGCAGTTAAAATAACTAATAAAGCAGGTGTTAAATATTTACCTATAGTATTAATTATTGATTTACTACCTAGTACAAAATATAAATTAATTAAAAAATATACAGCCATTACTACAAAAGCAGGTATATTAGGGAAAAATGGATTAATTGATATTTCAAATGTAGTAGCAGCAGTTCTTGGAATAGCAAGCATTGGACCAATTGCTATAAATATCATGGCAGTACAAGCTATTGCAAATTTTTTTCCAACTCTACCAGCTAAAGTTTCAAAGGTTCCATCACCTTTAGAACAAGCAATAATAGCAAGTAATGGAAGACCAACACCAGTAAGTATAAATCCGATTGTTCCTATAAAAAATTCACTTCCCAGCTTGTTTCCTAAAAAACCAGGGAAAATTAAGTTTCCAGCTCCAAAAAACATGGAGAATAATGCAAACCCAACTATAATTGAGTCACGTGTACTCTTCTTCATATGTTAATTACCTTCTTTCCTATATAAATTATATAAATAATATTAATACTTTTCTTTAATACAAATATAAAGTTTTCAGATTAGTTCTTTAAAAATAGAATTATAAGTAGAAATAACTATCAGAAAAAACATGAATATAATGATAAATTACTAAAAAAAGTATAATTATTTTAAACAAATGTCAAACAACATATTGATATATTATCACGAATTTCTAACAAATTCAACAAATTATTAGATTTATTATTAAGAAAATAATTGGTATAATTAAAATAATATAAAAAAACAGCATAAAAATTAATAAACTGTTACGGAGGTTATTTTATGAAATTATCTGGAATACATAAATTAATAAATGGAGCAAATCTTTTAGAAGATGGAGAATTTACATCTCTTGGTTTAGCTGTATCTAAATGTGAAGAAAAATTACTTTCATTTATAGAAAGTGAAAAATATATAAGTGGTCTTGGAGAAAATATAACTTGTTTAATTACTACAAAAGAGCTTGGAGAAAAATTAAAAGAGAAATATGGAGTTATAATATGTGATTCTCCAAGAAGTTCTTATTTTAAGCTTCATAATGAGTTAAGTAAAAGAAAAGAATATATTAGAGAAGAATTTGAAACTATAGTAGGTGAAAATTGCAACATTAGTAATTTAGCATCTATAAGTAACAAGAATGTAAAAATAGGTAACAATGTAAAAATAGAAGAATTTGCAGTAATAAGAGAAAATACAGTAATAGGTGATAATGCAATAATTAGAGCTGGAGTTATACTTGGTGGAGAAGGTTATGAATATAAAAGAGTAGATGGAATTGTAATGAATGTTAATCATTGTGGTGGAGTTATTATAGAAAATAATGTTGAAGTCCAATATAATTCATGTATAGATAAAGCTTTATATACTTGGGACAATACAATAATAGGGGAGTACTCTAAGTTAGATAATTTAGTTCATATAGAACATGGTGTAAAGATTGGAAAGAGATGTTTAATTGCTTCAAGAACAACTTTTGGGGGGAGAACTATAATAGGCGATGATTCATGGGTAGGTTTAGGGGCTATAATTTCTAATGGATTAGTACTTGGAAGTAAGGTTAGTATTAGTTTAGGCTCAGTAGTTACAAAGGGGCTAAAGGATAGTGAAAAAGTTTCTGGGAATTTTGCAATAAATCATGAAAAATTTATAAATTTTGTTAAAAAAATAAGATAGTTTGTATATGTGAAAGTTGTTTATAATACTATTTTATGGTAGTATTATAAATGATTATATTATGTAAAGAATAATTGAAAATGAGAGGGATAGTAATGAAAGTAAGAAAAGCTATTATACCAGCAGCAGGTCTTGGAACTAGATTTTTACCTGCAACTAAAGCTCAACCAAAAGAAATGTTACCAATAGTTGATAAGCCAACTATACAATATATTATAGAAGAAGCAGTAGCATCTGGTATAGAAGAGATACTTATAATAACAGGAAGAAATAAAAAATGCATTGAGGACCATTTTGACAAATCAGTAGAACTTGAAATGGAACTTGAAAAAAACAATAAATCAGAATTGTTAGAGCTTGTAAGAGATATTTCTGATATGGTTGATATACATTATATAAGACAAAAAGAGCCAAAGGGATTAGGTCATGCTATATATTGTGCTAAAGCTTTTGTAGGTAATGAACCTTTTGCAGTTTTATTAGGAGATGACGTTGTTGATTCTGAAACTCCATGTTTAAAACAATTAATGGATTGTTATAGAGAATATAAAACTTCAATACTAGGAGTTCAAACTGTTAATAATGAAGACGTTAGCAAGTATGGTATAGTTGATGGGCTTCATATAGAAGATAGAGTGTACAAAGTAAAAGATTTAGTTGAAAAACCAGCTAAGGAAGAAGCTCCAAGTAATGTAGCTATATTAGGTAGATATATAATTACTCCACAAATATTTGAAATACTAGGAAATACTAAACCAGGAAAAGGTGGAGAAATCCAACTTACTGATGCATTAAAGACTTTAATGGAAAATGAAGCTATGTATGCATATAATTTTGAGGGTAGAAGATATGATGTTGGAGATAAACTAGGTTTCTTAGAGGCAACTATAGAATTTGCTTTAAAAAGAGATGAATTAAAAGCATCATTTATTCAATATTTAAATTCAAAACCTTGGGAAAAATAATAAAAAAGGAGCATTTTAATGCTCCTTTTTGTTATCAAAAAATATTACTTTTATTTTGTCGTATTCGTTTATATCCATTAATTATAGCAAGTAAGATAAACATAGTAACCATAACCTTAGGTGTACCGTAATATGAATCTAAAATATTCATGGATTGAAAAGCTACAAAGCCTACAAAGCCTCCAATAAGAACAACCTTTATAAGTTCATCATTTTCATTTTTCATAATTTTATATAATGTAAAAATTGATATAGCAAGAAATAAAATAAATGCTATAGATCCAAATACACCAAGTTCAACTTGAAATTTTAATAATGCATTATGTGGGTGAAGTGGTTTTAAGCTTTCTCTTACAAAATAAGAAGGATTACTTTCTAAATATATAGGATAATTAAAACCATAATTCTCATATCCAATTCCAAATAACTGCTTATCATTATTTATCATAATTTTAGTAAGCTTCCATATATTTAATCTTGAGCTATTTTGAGACATATCAAATATATCTAAAATTCTAACTCGTGTTTGAGGAATAATAAATAAAATCACAGGAAATATTACTGAAAATATTATATATCTTTTATTATATAATAAAAATACTAATAAAATCCCAGCAACTAATGCAAGTAATGCATTTCTAGATTGTGATACGATTATGTTAAATAATAATAATAATGTAGATATACCAAATATTATTTTTATATTTCTATTTTTAGCTTTAATTAATATCATAATAAAAATAAATATTAAAAGAATACTATAAGCACCTAGATTATTTGGGTTTTCAAGTGTAGAAGTTATTCTATGATGCATATCTACATGATTTCCAAGAATAATAATACTCGCAACTTGAATTAATGAAATTATACTTACAATAATAGAAGTAGTTAAAAATGTAAAAAATACAGCTCTAAGCTGTTTCATATTCTTTAATGAATATGAAATTAAGTAGAATATAAATAAATATAATGTAAATCTTATACTATGTGTAATAGAAGATCTTTTATCTAGAGCTACTATAGTTGAAAAATACATAAGAGTATTTAATACTAATAAGCTTAAGAAAATTTTATCTTTAAAAATTATCTTTAAATTATTTAAAACTAATTTACGCTCCTTCTTAAATATTACAAATCCTATAACTTGTAATAAAACTAATAAATATAGGATTATATCAGAGCTTATTTTGCCATAACTTGGTAATAATGGCGAAAGCATAATAAAAATTAAAATTAATAAATTAATTGTTTTTTTATAAACATTCATAATTAAAAAACCTCTTAAATTTGATATTTATTATAATTATAGAATTAATAAATTTTTATGTCAATAAATCAGAAGATAGCTCACATTATGTATGCAGTTAGAATATAAAAAGATTAACTTATGTATATGTTTGCACAAAAAAAACATATCAAATTTGTGAATTGTGCGAATAGATTTCAAGTTAGAAAAGGGTTACAATTAAGACAAGATAAAACTTAGAGATAAGTTAAAACAAGGGGGAATTGAGAAATGGCAAATTTATCATTAAAACACATTTACAAAATATATTCAGGAGATGTAACTGCAGTTAGCGATTTTAATTTAGAAATAGAGGATAAGGAATTTATAGTATTCGTAGGACCATCTGGATGTGGTAAGTCAACAACATTAAGAATGATAGCGGGACTTGAAGAAATATCAAAAGGTGAATTATATATAGACGAAAAGCTAGTTAATGATGTTGCACCAAAGGATAGAGATATAGCGATGGTATTCCAAAACTACGCATTATATCCACATATGACTGTATATGAAAACATGTCATTTGGATTAAAACTTAGAAAGATGCCAAAGCAAGAAATAGATCAAAAAGTTAGAGAAGCAGCAAAAATACTTGATATAGAACATTTATTAGAAAGAAAACCAAAGGCTTTATCAGGAGGTCAAAGACAAAGAGTTGCATTAGGAAGAGCGATAGTAAGAGAACCTAAAGTATTCTTAATGGACGAACCTTTATCAAACCTTGATGCTAAACTAAGAGTTCAAATGAGAACTGAAATAGCAAAGCTACACAATAAGTTACAAACAACATTTATATATGTAACACATGACCAAACAGAAGCTATGACAATGGGTACAAGAATAGTTGTTATGAAAAATGGTTTAGTACAACAAGTTGCTAGCCCACAAACTATTTATGATCATCCAGCAAACATATTCGTTGCAGGCTTTATAGGAAGTCCTCAAATGAACTTTATGGATGTTAAGGTAGTTGATAAAAATGGAGAAATGAGATTAGAATTTGGTAATGAATCTATCTTACTTCCAGAAGAAAAGGCTAAGGTAGCAAGAGATAAGGGATATGTAGGTAAAACTATAGTTATGGGGATAAGACCAGAAGATATGGATGATGATGAAGCATTTATAAAAGCTCATCCAGAATGTGTTATTAAGGCAAAGGTAGAAGTTACAGAATTAATGGGAGCTGAAAGTTATATCTATATTACAAAAGATGGTGTTTCAATGACTGCAAGAGTTAATGGAAGCACTAAGTTAAAATCAGGCTCAGAAGCAAACTTTGCACTAAAAACAAGCGCTATTCATTTATTTGATAAAGAAACAGAACTTACTATATTAGATTAATAAAAAAGCAAGGCATAAAGCCTTGCTTTTATTTTATCTTGGTATTAAACCAATTTTCTTTTGCATCTTTCTAAGAACCTTATTTGCAACATAATTTGCTTTATCTGCACCAGACTTATATATTTCTTCAAGATATTTCTTGTTAGAAAGAAGTTCATTAACTTTTGCTTGAACAGGAGCAAGCTCTTCTATTATAGCTTCAGCAGCATCCTTTTTAAGATCTGCATAGCCTTTTCCTTTATAGAACTCAACTAACTCTGAAGGCGTAGAACCTTTTATTGCACAAATAATATCAATTAAGTTCTTAACTCCTGGCTGTTCAGCGCAGTAGTTTATAACACCAATACTATCAGTAACAGCTCTAGAAACCTTCTTTCTAATAACTTCTGGTGGATCCATAATTAATATATATGAATTTGCATTATCATCTGATTTTGACATTTTCTTAGTTGGATCTTGAAGACTCATTACTTTAGCTCCAACCTTAGGAATATAAGGATCTGGTACCTTAAATGTTGGACTGTAAGTATTATTAAATCTATTTGCAATATCTCTTGATAATTCTAGATGTTGCTTTTGATCTTGGCCAACAGGAACTAAATCAGTATTATATAAAAGTATATCAGCTGCCATAAGTACAGGATAAGTAAATAATCCAGCACAGATAGAATCACCATATCTTTGAGATTTATCTTTATATTGAGTCATTCTACTAAGTTCACCCATATATGTGTTACATGTTAAAAGCCATGCACATTCACTATGAGCAGGAACATGAGATTGAATAAATAAAGTATTTTTTTCAGGAACTATTCCGGAAGCTATATAAATAGCAAGAACTTCAAGTGTTCTTTTTCTTAAGTCTTTAGGTTCTTGTCTAACAGTTATAGCATGTAAGTCAACTACACAAAAATAACAATCGAATTCATCTTGAAGAGATACCCAATTTTTTATAGCTCCTAAATAATTGCCTAAAGTAAGTTCTCCAGATGGTTGAATTCCACTAAAGATAACCTTTTTGTTTTCTATAGTATTTTCCACGTATAAGCACTCCTTTCATATGTGCATTAGTAAAAATTATAATCAATTTAACGTATACATTTAATTATAAATTTTACTAGTTTTTATGTCAACATAAGGTAATGCTACTGCTTGGTTCAAAATGATATTTAAATTAATGTAATTATCTTATCTTACTTTTATTTGGAGAAAATATATCTACTAAAACTAAAAGCATAGAAATAATTAAAATAACATTTATAGAGGTAATAGAAAATTTGAATATTACTCCTATAATAAAAAAAGCTACTAATAATGCTAAAATAACATTTAAATATTTCACTAAATAACCGCTGTCATAAATCTAAAACTCTTACTTAATTTATTTTTATATTGTTAATACTTTAAATAGACAACGGTTTTCACCACCTTTCTCAAACTATAGTTTGCCTAATTCAATTATTTTTTATTCTTTAAGTAAACATACGTAGCTTTTAGAAAATGATTAAGTTAGCTATAATTTAGATAGTTTTAATATAATTTCTTAAGAAAAATAAGAGAGATAAGAAAGATAAGAAAAATAAGAAAGATAAATAATATAAAAAAACAAAAAAGCTAACCTTAGGGTTAGCTTTTAAAAATAACAGAAATTATCTTCTGTTGTTTTGTGCTTTTCTAGCTCTTCTGCAATCGATGCATCTTACTGGTTCGTTATCGAATCCTTTTTCTTTGTAGAATTCTTGTTCTCCAACTGTGAAAACAAATTCCTTACCGCAATCTTTACAAATGATTTTCTTATCTTCCATTTTAAAATCCTCCTTAAAATTCATAGGGATTAAACTTGATAACTTTCTTACCTTAGACCTTTGAATTTTAAGGGAAAGGAATCAGTATCGAAATTTTACCTATATATTTAAATTTTCATGTTTATTATAACATAAAAAAAAATTATTGCAATCATTTACTTGAAATTAATTTAATTATTTATATTTAATTAATTTTCTTACTTTTATATAACATTATTGCTATTATTCTTCTTATTATTTTTAATATAGTAAGTTATAAATATAATGAAAGGAATAAGAAAATAGCATATAAGATTAATTACTTGAGCATATTTTAAAATATCATAAAGTATATAATTATTGCGTCCAAGAAAATTAGATAATACAAATACTAAAAATGTATATATACCAATAAATAGTTTTTTATTAGTAATAATATTTTCACATATAAGTAGTATGCTGTAAGTTGATAAAATGTACTTAATAAAGAAGCCTAAAACTATTTGAACTATAAAAAACATTTCTCCAAATTCAAGAAAACCAGCAACTTCAATTCTTTGGCTTAATACAAATTCTGGATAAAATATGTTAGAAGATCTAATTGGTCCAAAGGCAGTAATTACCCCTAATATAGATAAAATAACAATAGCACAAGTTATAATGCATGCATAAAAGCTATGAGATTTTATATGTTGATATTTTTTTACGTGCTTCATAAAAGGAAGTACTATTACAAAGGATGAAAGGGAACCTAATATTAATAAAGCTGAAAAAATCAAGTCATTATTTATACCCTTTCCTAAAACAGGAAGCAAATTATTTATTTCTTGATACCTTTGAGTTAATACAAAAAGCACTATTGAATTTAATAATAAAGTAAATACTCCAACTAAAATAAAAATTAGAATAGTTCGTAGCTTTTTATTTAGTAAAAATAAAGATGGTATAAGGAAGAATATTAAAGCATACCACACAGGAGTATCTAAAAATATAGTTGAGTGTAGAGCGTTAGCTTCTACAGCACAAGATTCAATAGATGTTAAAAATAAATTAATACAAAATATCATAAGTAAAAACTTACCTAAGATACCTGAAAAAGAATTAGTAACTATTTTGCAAAAATCATATGTGTTAGTAGTTTTACAAACATTTACTACAAATAAAGCGTATGCAGTAAAGGCAATGGATGCTACTAATGCTGCAATCCAAGTATCTCTTCCCCCTAATTCAATAAATATTGATGGATAAGTTTTTAAAGAGATAAAGGTTACGCCTATTATAAATAATATAAAATGTTTACTAGATAATTTGTTCATTTCTTCACCCCGTTTAATTTTCTATTACATAAAGATAGTATTAGCAAATTAATGAATATTAAACAAAATTTTAAGAGATAATATCTTTAGGTGATGTATATGAATAATTTAGAATATGTAAAAGAAAAACTTAAAAATTCTTTTGATGTAAAATATAGGTCTATTCAAACGGTACTTGGTAAAGCTACACTAGTATTTATAGATGATTTGTGTAATAGCGAAATGATAAGTGAATACGTAGTTCTACCATTAAGAGGCTTTGGTGAGTTATATCCAAATAAGGGATCAATAAACTCTCTTCAAGAAGTCTTAGAAAATGCATTAGATATAAATGCAGCTGGCATAGCAAAGGATAATGATGATGCAGTAATGCATATATTATCAGGAGATCCAATTGTTATATTTGAAGGATTTAAAGAAATCTTATATGTAGAAGCAAAGGGATTTCCAGTAAGAAGTGTTGGTACACCAGAAACGGAATCAGTTTTAAAAGGACCAAGAGAAGGTTTTAACGAGCTTATAGTAAATAATGTAGCGTTAATAAGAAGAAGAATAAAAAATCCAGATTTAAAATTTGAGGCTATAGTCGTAGGAGAAAAATCTAAAACTGCTGTTGCAGTATGTTATATAGATGGAATTGCTCCTTCAAATTTAGTAGATGAAATAAAAGAAAAGGTTAAAAATCTAGATATAAGGTTTATATTAGATACAAACTATATAGAAGATGCTTTAAAAAAACAAAATAGCTTCTTTGATACAGTTGGATATACAGAAAAGCCAGATGAAGTTAGTGCTAAGCTTTTAGAAGGCAGAGTTGGAGTTATAGTAGATGGAACACCATTTGTTATAACAGTACCTTATTTTTTCCTAGAAAACTTTCAAATGCCAGATGATTATTATGTAAATAGATATTATACAAATTTTAACCGTATGTTAAGATGGTCAGCATTTTTTATTGCTGCATTTGTACCAGCACTATATGTTGCTATAATGACGTATCATTTTGCAATGATACCATCTATGTTTATGTTTAGACTTGCAGTATCAAGAGCAGGAGTACCATTTCCAACATTTTTAGAAGTAATAGTAATGATGCTTGCTTTCCAATTTATAAAAGAAGCAGGGCTTAGATTGCCACAGCCAATAGGAGGAGCAATGAGTATAGTTGCAGCCTTAATTTTAGGTGATGCTGTAGTAGGAGCTGGTATAGCTTCAAGAATAACAATAATTATAGTAGCTTTAAGTACCCTTGCATATTTCTTAATACCTAAGCTTTATGGAGCAGTATCATTTTGGGCTATAATACTTGTTATTTTTTCAGCAGCCTTTGGAATACCAGGTTTTTTATGTGGTGCAATACTTTTAACAGTTCAACTTGCAGAACTTGAATCAGTAGGATATCCATTTTTATTTCCAATTGGAACAATTAGTGAATATAAATTTAAAGATGTAGTTCTAAGAGGGAAATTAAATAGAATTTCACAAAATATAATTAAAAGAGGTAAAAAGGATGAAGATAAAGAAACTAACTAAATGTTTTATTATATTTTTAATTCCATTACTTCTTGGTGGATGCTTTAATTATAAAGATATAAATAAAGTAACATTTGCAACAAGCATAATCTTTGACACAGATGATTTTGGAAACGCTGTTGTATATTTAGATTGTGTTAAGCCATATAGAAGTACAAATGAAAGCTCAGATAAAGGGCGAAGAATAATTTATAAAGGTGTTGGTAAAACAGCATTAGAAGCTTTAAAGGATATTAATATGGCATCAAGTTTTGAAATAAATTATTCTCAAAATAGAGCATATATATTTACAGAAAAAGCAGGAAGAAAAGGAATAAAAAAATATATAGATTTAATAAATAATAATCAACAATTTCAAGTAAAACCCGATATGTTCTTATATTCAGGAGATGTTGAAGAATTATTAAAGGTTACTTCTAGTGATGAAGAATATTTAGGGTTATATTTAGAGGAACTTGTTCATAGAAATAAAAGAAACCCTAGAGCTATGCAAGCAAATGTAAATGATTATTTAAGTAATTCACTAATGGGAAGTAATACAGAAGTTATAGGCGTTATAGAAATAAGAAAAGATGCTTTAGATAAAAAAGTTGAAATAGGAGGAGGGGCTATTTTAAAAAATAATGCTCTTGTTGAGAAAATATCAACTAGTGATGCATTAAGTTACAATATTTTAATGGATAATGTTAATGGTGGAACTTTAGAGTTACCAAACCCACAATCACAAAACACATTTATAACATTAGAAATACTATCAAATAAAACACAAAGCGATTTAAAATATGATGGCAATGAAATAAAGCTAATAAAAAATATAGAAATGAAAGTATCAGTAGCAGAAAGTCAAGAAAGATTAATTGTAGATAGAGAACTTTTAAAGTACATAAAAGAAATAAAGGAAAAAGAAATACAAGGACATCTTGACTATATATTTAAAAAGTATAAAGAAGAAAATTTAGATGTATTTGGGATAGAAAGGTTAGTAGATATTCATTATCCTAAGGAGGATATTTCAAGTCCTATTGGAATAACCAATTTAGAAGTAAATGTAGATTTATTAATAGAAGGAACAGGGGTTATAAGGGATAGTTTATAAAAGTTATTGAAATAATCTTTAAAGAACAATCTATTGAAATTTAAAAGGAAATAAAGTAATATTATGGTATAGATTATATAAAATTTATATGCGAGAATATGAGAGAGTAAAATGGGTGAATTCGATTCATACGAGTAGATTGTCAATAGGGGGAAGTATGGACGATTATATGGAAAAGTATAACAAATTAAAAGAAACTTTTCAAAGATATCAAAAATTAACTGAAGAAAAAATTCAAGAGTTAAGTGCTGAGAATATTCAGTTTGAAAAGAATCTAGATATGCTTTCTAATGTAATATTAATAAGTAACTATGTAAATTCTAATTTAAGTAGTAGTAATATTATTCCAATGATAAATGATATGATTATAGGAATTCTAGGAGTAACTCAATCAACTATATACTTATTTGAGGGTAGTAAATTCGTAATAAAAGCAACAAATGGAAGTAGAGAAAGCATAGTTCTTACAGATCAATGTAAAAAATATATAAATAAACATAAAACCTTTATAATAAATTCAAAGGAGCCAATTGTAAAAAGCGATGATAGTTATAAAGAAATTCATTCAAGAATGGGAGTTCCAATAAAGGTAAGAGATAGGTTTATTGGATATATAATAGCTGATCATACATTATATAATTTTTTAACAGAATTCCATGAAATCTTTTTAAATTCTATAGCAAGTCAAATAGCAATAGCAATAGAAAACTCCATTTTATATAGAAAGATAGAAAAAGCAGCAAGACGTGATGCTTTAATTGGAATATATAATAGGAAGACTTTTTTTGAAGTTGCAGAAAAAAGAATTATGGAAAAAGCAAACGAAAAATATGCATTAGTTATGATTGACTTAGATAATTTTAAAGAAACTAATGATACCTATGGCCATCAATTTGGAGATTTAGCCTTAAAAAATACAGCGAACTTAATAAGGTCAATGTTAAAGTCTAAAGACATTATTGCTAGATATGGTGGAGAAGAATTTATATTATATATAAACAATGTTGAATCTTTTGAAAACGTATATGTAGAAATAGATAAAATAAGAAAAGCTATTTCGGAGAGTATAATATCAAAGGAAGATATAAGTAAAAGTATAACAGCAAGCTTTGGTTTAAGCTTTTATCCTGAAGATGGAGAGAATTTAGACAAAGTAATAAAAGTGGCTGATAAACTGTTATATAATGCAAAACATGCAGGAAGAAATAAAGTTATTAGTTCACATTTATTTAGATAAATAAGTAAGGGGCTGTCGTCCTAAGAATAAATACTACAATATATAGTGTTATATTTAAATTTATAAAACACTATATATTGTAGCATCTTAATGCGACATCTCCTTTTTTCTTTAGAAAATTATATTAAAATAAGGAAATATTTAAAATATTAAAGTAAATGACAAGAGACTAAAGAATAAAATAAATAAGAATATTTGTAAATATTTTCAAAACAAAAGAATATATATAAATCAAGGGAATAAAAAATTCTATTAAAGAGGAGTGTGGGTCCAATGATTCAAATTTTTTGTGCAAGTAGAGGTGCAGGAAAAACTAAAAGATTAATAGAGCTTGCAAACAATCATTTAAATGAAGTAAAAGGAGTATCTGTTTATATTGATGATGATTCACGACCAATGAGACAGTTAAGAAGAGATATAAGATTTATAGATACTAAAGAACTAGGAATTAATGATTGTGAAAGTTTTTATGGATTAATTTGTGGAGTTATTTCTCAAAACTATGATATAGAAAATATATATATAGATGGTCTATCAAATATTGCAAACTGTTCCATTAATGAAGCTACACATCTATTTGGCCGCTTAAAGGAATTCTCACATAAGTTTAAAGTGAATTTATTTATTAACCTAAATTGTGATGACAGAGAAGAACTACCAGACTTTATAAAAGAGTATGTTGCTTAATTAGTATATCAAATGGAGCCACTAAGTGAATTTAAAAAATAAGCTGAGTTAGATTTTTTAAAAGTCTAACTCAGCTTTATAGCATCTCGAATTATAAGTACAATTCACTAAGGGCAGAATCTAATCCTCCTATTAGGAAGTCAATATCATTTTCAGCAATAACAAGTGGTGGTTGGAATGCTAGTACGTTTCTACCTATTCCATTTTTACCTACTAGTATTCCTTTATCTTTAAGTGATTCTAATATTAAATCAGTTTCCTCACTTGCAGCTTCACCATTTTCTAATGTAAGTTCAGCTCCAAGCATAAGTCCAAGGCCTCTTACATCATGAATAATTGGATATTTTTCTTTTAGTTTAAGAAGTTCATTTTTTAATTTATCTCCAAGTACTTTCGATTTTAAAACAAGGTTATTATTTTCTATATAGTCTAAAACAGCCATTGCAGTAGCAGAACAAACAGGATTACCACCTAAAGTTGAAGCAGATGGCTTAGTAAAGGATGCTGCAATTTTATCATTAGTACAAAAAGCAGATATTGGCATACCATTTCCTAAAGCTTTTGCAACTGTTATTATATCTGGAACTACATCAAAGTTTTCTATAGCAAACATTTTACCAGTTCTTGCAAAACCAGTTTGAACTTCATCTATAATTAATAAGATATTATTTTTTTCAAGTAATGCTTTAAGCTTTTTAAAGTACCAAAGCGGAGGAGTTATTATTCCACCATTACCTTGAATTGGTTCTGCAATTAATGCAGCAATTTTATCTGCACCTTTTTCATTTATAGCATCTTCAATAGACTTTAATGAGTTTTCAGAAGCTTCTTCAAGAGAAAGTTCTTTATCAAAGGAATTTTTAACTATAGTAACTGATATATCAAGATTTGGATCGCTTCTCCACATTGGTATTGCAGTAGCACTCATAGTTAAGAATGTTCTTCCATGAAGACCATTTGTTAAACATAATATATCATTTTTACCTGTATATAATCTTGCTAAAAGAATAGCACCTTCATTTGCTTCAGAACCAGTACAACAGAAAAATGAACGAGTAATATTTCCAGGTAATATTTTTGAAAGTTTTTCTGCTAAATCTACAACAGGTTGATTTAAGTAAATACTTGTTGTGTGTTGTAAAGTTTGCATTTGCTTTATAGTTGCTTTTAATATTTCAGGATTACAATGACCACAGTTCATTACAGAAACTCCAGCAAAAAAGTCTAAATATTTTTTTCCATTAGAATCAAAAAGATATTGCATTTCACCTTTTACTATTTGTGGAGGATTTTTATAAAAGTGATAAGAGCAAGGCATTAAATATTCTTTTTTCTTTTCTATTATTTTCTCAGGTCCTATAAAGTTACTCATAATTTCCTCCTTAATTAAATTGGAATGCACCTAAAGTGAAACCAGCATTTTTATATTTTAAATTATTAAATATTTCATCACATTTATCTAAGTTATTTAAAGCTTCCTTATATGCTTTTACAACAACTCTTAAAGTATCTATATCATAATGACATCCTTCTATTCTAAAGCTTTCAACACCTAAAGAAGAGAATTCCTTTAAAAATGGTAAATAGCAAAGTTCTTTAGCTAACATCATATGATTTTTTCCAGTATTATCTTTATAAATAGGATGTTCAGTTCCTTTTTCATCTACTAAAACTAAAACTTCATTTTTAACATACTTATTATCTTCTTTTCCAGAGGCTTCTAAAACTTCAGTATTTTCATATAAATCATGACTCATAAACATTACAACAGGTGAACCATGAACAATTACTTCAACAGGAATTTTAGATTTTTCTATTGCAGCTTTTGTATCCTTAGCTGGAGTTTCTGCTGAAATAGTAGCCATAGAAATTCCTTGTTTTTTATAAAAGCTTGTTGCTTCAGAATTATATATATTCATAGAGTAATCTCCAATAATAGGTAACCCTAGAGACTTAAATCTATAAGCAGCACCAAGATTTGTAGCTAATATTCCATCTATATTTAAATTAGTTGATTTAAGTAAATGTGTGTACTTTGAAAAATCTTCTTCAAACATCATTCTAGGTAAACCTAAATAAACCTTTGTATTCTTTTTATTTTTAGTTATATTTAATATATCATTTTTACCAAAAGGTTTATTTGGAATAAACACATCACCAGAAAGATAAACAGCATCTACACCTTCTTCTATTGCAGCTAAAGCTTGCTCAGTTGAGTTAACCTTTATAGCAAGTTTAGGAGAAGAAGTTATAGTAGAGTTTGAAGCTAAATCATCTTTTACTAAATTAATTCTATCATAACTTATTTCTATTTCTTCTATAGGAGTACTAAATACTTTACCAGTACTATAGAATTTTCCAGTTCCTTCGTAACGAGTATTTATATTTTTAAGTCCTGGATTTCCAAAGGCATAAGCTGTAGATAAATCTCTCTTACGATTTTCAAATATATCTTCAGAATGAAGCTTTCTATCATAATTAATAGGATCATCTATATATCTATCTATAGCATTACTATATTGATTTATAAGCTTAACTAAATAGTCAGAATCTCTCATTCTTCCTTCAATTTTAAAAGAAACAACTCCAGCTTCGATCATTTCAGGTAAATGCTCATACATATACATATCTTTAACAGCCATAGGATAGGTTGTTTTATAAACTAATCCATCTTTTTTCATTTCATAATGCCAACGGCAAGGCTTCATACATCTACCTCTACTACCGCTTTTACCAAATAACATTCCGCTATAAAGACATTGAGCACCATGAGCTACACACATATCGCCATGAGCAAAGTATTCAAATTCCATATCAGTTTTAGAATGAAGTAATTTAATTAAATTTAAATCTATATCTCTTGAAGTAACTACTCTTGTAACACCAAGTTCCTTTAAAGCATTAATAGTTTCTAAATTATGTACATTCATCATTACAGAAGAGTGGACAGTCAAATTTAAGTTTAAATCTTTTATTAGTTCTAAAATACTAAAATCTTGAACTATTAAAGCATCTGGTTTAGCAGTTTCTAAAAATTTTAAATATTCTTTAGCTTCTTCCACTTCATCATTGCTTAAAAGGTTATTAACTGTAATATAAACCTTTTTACCTAAAGAGTGAGCAATAGAAATAGCTTCAATTATTTCTTCATTTGTAAGATTATAATCTTTTCTATGCATACGCATATTAAGCTTTTTACCGCCAAAATAAACGGCATCAGCACCACTTTTTATAATATCTTTAAATATTTCGAAAGTACCAGCAGGAGCTAGTAATTCAACTTCTTGTCCATTAAAATATCTACTCATTATAAAACCTCCAAGTTATAGTAAAAAAACCTTTAATAATATTATATCTATAAATAATAATTTAAAACTCTGATAATATCTCATCTACAATTAATGTTATAGAGTTTAAATCCTCAAATGTTAAGTTATCTATATGAATTCCACAGCTTACAACTACAGTTACATTAAGTTTTTGTGAAAGAACCTTAGCAGCTCTTCTTGCTATTTCATCCTCTTTATGACCAGTAATAGTTAATATAGAAACAGAGGAACTAATTTTATTAGGATTAGATAAACTTGGTCTTGGAATTCCAAGAGCTACTGCACCAATATGCGGTTTATCACCACCAAAAATTGATATATTATAATCAGTACCCATTTTTATATAAGTACAGTGGATCTTATGGTTTTTAAAACTTTTTGTAATAGTCATTTATAGCAACCTCACTAATTTTTCTAATTGTTTAATTTTATAATATCTCTACAACCACTAATACAGAATATTCTAAAGTTATAATGTAATAGATGTTAAGAGTCAATTGATATAATAGCACTTTGATAAAATTTATACAAATATTTTCTTATTGCTAAAATATATATGGAAATTATGAGGGAAATTGGAATTAATATATGTAGACATTTTGTAAAACCTTGAGGAATACTTTATTGAAACAAAGAAAAAAAAGTAGTAGAATTGAAAGTACTGTATTAAAGGTAATTAACAAAATATGCTTAATACAAAGAAAATTTACATAGTAAGGGGAATTTTTATGTCATATAAAGACCTACAAACCTTTATTAAAGAACTTGAAAATAAAGGTGAATTAAAAAGAATAACTACAGAGGTAGATTCAGTTTTAGAAATAACTGAAATAACTGATAGAGTATCAAAAAGCTATGGTCCAGCTTTACTTTTTGAAAATGTAAAGGGATCAAAATATCCAGTATTAATTAATGCAATGGGTACATATGAAAGAATGTCAATGGCACTAGGTGTAGAAAAGCTAAATGATATTGGAAATGATATAGAAGAATTTATGGATATGGCTAATTATATGGGACTTATGAATAAGTTTAAGTCACTTCCAAGGTTAAGTAGAATGGCAACTGTATTTCCAATAAAGTTACCAACTAAGGGAGCCTGCCAAGAAGTTATAAATCATGATCCAGATTTAAATGAACTTCCAGTTTTAAAATGTTGGCCAGATGATGGAGGAAAGTTTATAACACTTCCATTAGTAACAACTAAAGATCCTGAAACAGGAATACAAAACATGGGAATGTATAGAATGCAGGTTTATGATAAAAACACTACAGGAATGCATTGGCATTGGCATAAAGATGGAAGAGAAATATATGAAAGTTATAAAAAGCTTGGTGGGAAAATGCCTATATCAGTAGTTTTAGGATGTGATCCAGCTATAACTTATGCAGCAACAGCACCACTTCCAAAGATGATAGATGAAATGATGTTTGCAGGATTTTTAAGAAAAGCACCTATAAAAATGGTTAAGTCTATTACAAATGATATTTATGTACCAGCAGATGCAGAGTTTGTAATAGAAGGATATGTAGATGTAAATGAAGATTTAAGAAGAGAAGGGCCATTTGGAGATCATACAGGATATTATTCATTAGCAGATGATTATCCAGTATTCCATGTAACTTGTATAACTCATAAGAAAAATCCAGTTTATCCAACAACTATAGTTGGTAAGCCACCAATGGAAGATTGTTATATGGGAAAAGCAACAGAGAGAATATTCTTGCCTCTTCTTAAAATGATGAATCCAGAAATAATAGATATAAACTTCCCACTAGAAGGAGTATTCCACAGTTGTGTAATTGTATCTATTAAAAAGAGATTCCCAGGTCATGCAAAAAAGATAATGAACTCACTTTGGGGTATGGGACAAATGATGTACACAAAGATGATTATAGTTGTTGATGAAAATATAGATCCACAAGATGTTTCAACAGTAGCTTGGAAAGTATTTAATAATATAGATGCAAAAAGAGACTTAGTAATATCAGAAGGACCTTTAGATGCTTTAGATCATGCAGCTAATATACCTTTCTATGGAAGTAGAATAGGAATAGATGCAACTAAAAAGTGGAAGAGTGAAGGACATGATAGAGAATGGCCAGATGATATAGAAATGTCAGAAGATATAAAAGAAAAAGTTAGTAGAAAGTGGGAAGAATATGGACTTTAATAAAATAAAAAAGAAAGTAACTGACTATGGAACCTTAGTTATGTTTTCCCATACTATATTTTCACTTTCCTTTGCATTAATATCAATGCTATTAGCAGGAGAAGGAAAACTATCTTTTTATACCATATTTTGGATAATAGTAGCCTTTATGGGAGCTCGTACAGGAGCAAATGCTATAAATAGAGTTATAGATGCAGAAATAGATGCTAAAAATCCAAGAACAGCAACAAGACAATTACCTCAAGGATTAATGAATAAAAATGAGATTATAGTATTTACTATAATTTGTTTTGCAGTAATGGTTTTTGCAGCATGGAAGTTAAATCCAATATGCTTAATATTATCTCCAATAGCATTATTTTTAATGACTATTTACTCATATACAAAAAGATTTACTTGGAGTTGTCATTTAGTTCTTGGAATAACATCAGCAGCAGCTCCAGTTGGAGCATGGCTTGCTGTTACAGGAAAAATTACATTACTACCATTAGTTATGGGAGCTGCTAATACCTTGTGGGTAGCTGGCTTCGATATTATTTATGGTGCCCAAGATTATGACTTCGATACTAAAAATGTAATACATTCAATTCCAGCAAGATTTGGAGTTAAAAATGCTCTTTTAATATCAAGAGTATTTCATGTAATAGCTTTAGCTTGTTTATTTGTAGTTGGTATCTTAAGTAAAGACCTTGGAGTAATATACTTTGGAGGATTATTTATAATATCAATATTATTTATAATTCAACATAAATTAGTTTCAGAAAATAACTTAACTAATGTAAAATTAGCATCTTATAATGTAAATCAAGTTATAAGTATAGTATTTTTAATTACTGGACTTATAGATGCTTTAATTTAAATAAAAAAGAAAGGAGTTTATTATTATGTCTAATAAAATTGTAGTTGGTATTACAGGAGCAAGTGGAAGTATTTATGCTAAAAGATTAATAGAAGAGCTTGTTTTAGCAGGAATACAAACTAATATAGTTAGTACTGATACTGGAAAACAAGTATTTAACTATGAGCTAGGTTTAGACTTAGAAACATGGATAAGTTCTTTAAAAGAAAAGTTTAATAATGTTAAGCTTGAAAATAATAAAAACTTATTCTCAGGTGTAGCAAGTGGCTCAAATAAATATGATGCAGTAATAATAGCACCATGTTCAATGGGAACTTTAGCTGAAATTGCTAATGGATTATCAAAAAATCTTCTTTGTAGAGCAGCAGACGTAGCTTTAAAGGAAGGAAGAAACCTTGTAATAGTACCAAGAGAAACTCCTTTTAATACTATACACTTAGAAAATATGCTTAAATTATCAAAGGTAGGAGCTACAATAATTCCAGCTATGCCAGGTTTTTATCATCACCCAGAAACAATGGAGGATTTAGTAAACTTTGTTGTTGGTAAGATATTAGATTATTTAAACATTGAAAATAAACTTTTTGAAAAATGGGAAGATAAATAACTTAGTTTAGGAGGTGATTTTTTGCTAGAAATAAAAAACTTAGCAGTAACATATAACGGAAAAGGTGAAGAAGTAAATGCATTAGGACCTATAAATATAGATATCGAAAATGGTGATATATATGCAGTTATAGGACCATCAGGATGTGGTAAATCAACATTTTTAAATGTACTTGCAGGAATAATTAAAGATTACAAGGGGGAAGTACTTTTAGATAAAGAAAAACTAACACCTTATAATAAAGTAATAGGACTTATTCCTCAAAATTCAGGACTGTTACCATGGAAAACTTGTATGGAAAACTGTATGCTTCCTTTAAAGATAAAAAAAAGAAAAGTAGATAATAATATTAAAAATAGAATTGAATATATATTTGATAAACTTAATATATCATCACTTAAACATAGATATCCAAATGAACTAAGTGGTGGACAAAGACAAAGAGTAGCAACAGCTAAGGCTTTTATTATGAATCCAGATGTACTTCTTATGGACGAGCCTTTTTCAGCCTTAGACACAATTATAAGAGAAGAGGCGCAAGAGTTATTTTTAGATATGTGGAATAAATATAAAACAACTACTGTTTTTATAACACATAGTGTAGAAGAAGCTATTTATATGGGTAAAAAAATAATAGTAATGTCAAACCACCCAGGGACGATTATAGAAAAAATAGATAACCCTTTATTTAATAAAAAGGATTTTAGAGAAGGTGAAAATTATAAGGAGCTATCTAAAAATATAAGAGAACTTATAAAGAAGGGGTGGGAAGCATAATGAAGATATTAAAAAAGTTTGGAAGCTTTATATTTGGATTTATTATATTTAATGTACTATGGCAAATAGCTTCACTAATGCTAGATACAAAAGCACTTCCAGCACCAATGGAGATTTATAGAAGCTTACCTAAACTTATAGAAAAGGATATTAATCTTCATATTGCAGCTAGTATAAATAGAATAGGATTAGGTTTAATTATTTCAATTATAATTGGAGGAATTTTAGGACTTATAATGGGGTACTCTAAAGTATGGAATAAAATATTAAATCCTTTAATTTATTTTACATATCCAATTCCAAAGATGGCTTTATTACCAGTTGTAATGATACTTTTTGGACTTGGAAATGGTTCAAAAATAACTTTAATTGTTCTTATTACAGTTTTTCAAGTAATTATAGCTGTAAGAGATGCAATATTAAATATACCAAAAGAAAGCTATAATCCTTTAATAAGCCTTGGAGCATCAAAAATACAGATATTTTTAAATGTTACAGTGCCAGCTATTATGCCAGAAATATTAACTAATTTAAGATTATCTATAGGTACTGCATTATCAGTATTATTCTTTGCAGAAAATTTTGGAACTAGTTTTGGAGTAGGATATTACATTCAAGATGCCTGGGCAAGAATAAGCTATATAGATTTATACTCTGGTATAGTTGTACTTAGCTTTATAGGGCTAGTTTTATTTTTAATTATTGATTTATTAGAAGCCTTACTTTGTAGTTGGAGAAAGTAGTTTTTATAATATAAATTGAATTAAATTAATAAAAAATTCAAAAAAATTTATTTATAAATGGAAAAAAACAAAAAATAATGATATAATCTCAAATGTTGACAAAATATTAACATATATAGAAATAGGAGATGGAAAGATGAAACTTAAAAAATTATCAGTTTTACTATCAGCTTTATTAGTTGCTTCTTTAACAGCTTGTGCGCCTAAAGAAACAGCTAAAAAAGAGGAAGTATCAAATAAGAAATTAACAATAGGTGTAATGGGATCTATAGATACACTTCCAATAGTAATAGCTAATGAAAAAGGATATTTTAAAGAAGAAGGGCTAGATGTGGATGTACAAATATTCACAGCAGCAAAAGATAGAGATGCAGCACTTCAAGCTGGAAAAGTAGATGGAGTTCTTTGTGATGAAGTTGCAATTTCACTTTATCAAAACTCAGGAGTTGATATGAAAATAACTGGAACTACTACAGGAGCTTGGAAAATAGTTGCTGGAAAAGATTCAGGTGTTAAAACAATGGCAGATTTAAATGGTAAAAAAGTAGGAATATCAGAAAAAACTATGATAGATTATTTAGTTGATGATATAGCAAAAGCTAATTCAGTAAAAGTTGAAAAGGTAGCTATACCTGCTATGCCTGCAAGATTAGAAGCATTAAGAAATAATCAAATAGATGCAGCTCTTTTAGCAATGCCATTTAATGATGTAGCAATTGCTGACGGTGGAGTTGAAATAAGCACAGTATCTAATGATGAAGCTATGATAGCTGTAACAGCTTTTCTACAAGATTCTATAGATAAAAAGAGAAATGAAATAAAGTCATATTATAAGGCTTATGATAAAGCTGTTGATTACTTAAATAGCACAGATATTAAGGAATATGAAGATATCTTAGTTAAAACAGTTGGATATGCAGAAGATATGAGAGGTAAAATAGTAATACCTCAATTTAAAAAGAACTACCTTCCAGCAGAAGAAAAGGTTCAAAAAGTTATGGATTGGGCAAAAGAAAAAGGTCTTTTAGAAAAAGATATTAATGCTAAAGATGTTATTAGCAATGTAGGAGCTTACTAAGAATAACTTATAAGTAAATAAATTAATTTTAAGGATGTACTTATTTTATATAAGACATCCTTAAGTTTTAGATAAAAATATAATTTATATTAAATAAGGTGGATTTATATGAGTAAAGTATATTTAATTTCAGGAGCATCAAGTGGAATAGGGGAAGATGTGACTAAAAAACTTATAGAGTGTGGAAATATTGTAATAGGTTGTGGATTAGAAGAAAAACCAGGATATAATCATGAAAAGTTTATATATTTTAAAGCAGATGTTAGAGAAAGTTCTAATTTAAAAGTTAAGCTTAAGGAAATATTAGAAAAAAATAAAATAACTAAATTAGATGGATTATTAACAAGTGCAGGGGTATGTGGAGTAGCAGAAGATATATATAATACTTCAGAAGAGAGATTTGAGGAATTATTTAGCGTTAATGTAATGGGAACTTATAATACAATAAAGGCAGCTTTAGAATACTTAAAAGAAGGCTCAATAGTAACTATGAGTTCAAGCCTTGGAACTAAAGCAGTTTCAAAATGTATTGGATATTCACCAGCAAAGGCAGCTATATGTCAATTAACTAAAAATCTTGCATTAGAATTAGCTCCAAATATAAGAGTAAATGCAGTTGCACCATCATATATAGATACTCCAATGACAAGAAGAGAACCAGAAAAAGATGATGTTAGAATGGCATTAGTAGCAAATTATCCATTAAAAAGAATAGGTTATGTAGAAGATGTTACAAATGCAGTAATGTTCTTAATGAAAGATGAAAGTTCCTTTATAACAGGTGAAATATTAAGAGTAAGCGGTGGTGGACATCTTCGTTAATATGAATATTGCAAATTTTGTGGAAACTTTCTTAGCAATTTCTTTAAATGGTTGATAATATTAATATTTGAAGTTATACTATAAAGAGTAAAAAAAATAGGAGGTTACGTAGAATGGCTAATGTTTTAGACGAGTTATTAGATCGTGGATACATAAAGCAATTTACTCATGAAGATGAGACAAGAGAATTGCTAGAAAAGGAGAAAATAACTTTTTATATAGGCTTTGACCCAACAGCAGATAGCTTACATGTTGGACACTTTATTGCAATGATGTTTATGGCACATATGCAAAGAGCTGGTCATAGACCAATAGCACTACTTGGTGGTGGAACAGCCATGGTAGGAGATCCATCAGGTAAAACTGATATGAGATCAATGTTAACAAAGGAACAAATTCAGCATAATGTTGATTCAATAAAGAAACAAATGGAGAAATTTATAGATTTCTCAGATGATAAAGCAATATTAGTAAATAATGCAGATTGGTTACTAGATTTAAATTATGTAGATTTTTTAAGAGAGGTTGGAGTTCATTTTTCAGTAAATAGAATGCTTTCAGCTGAATGTTTTAAGCAAAGATTAGAAAAAGGACTTTCATTCTTAGAATTTAACTACATGTTAATGCAAGGATACGATTTCTATGTACTAAATCAAAAATACAACTGTAAAATGGAACTTGGTGGAGATGACCAATGGTCAAATATGATTGCAGGTGTTGAATTAGTTAGAAGAAAAGCTCAAGGTCAAGCAATGGCTATGACTTGCACATTATTAACTAATAGCCAAGGACAAAAAATGGGTAAAACTGTTGGAGGAGCTTTATGGCTTGATCCAAATAAGGTAAGTCCTTTTGATTTCTATCAATACTGGAGAAATGTTGATGATGCAGATGTAGAAAAATGTTTAGCTTTATTAACATTTGTACCAATGGATGAAGTAAGAAAGATATGTGCTGTAGAAGGCTCAGCTATAAATGAAGCTAAAAAATTACTTGCTTTTGAAGTAACTAAATTAGTTCATGGAGAAGAAGAAGCATTAAAAGCTAAAACAGCAGCAGAAGCTTTATTTGCAGGTGGAGTAGATATGAGTAATGTTCCAACTGTTACAATAAGCAAAGAAAAGTTAGGCTCTACTATTTTAGATATAATGGCAGAAAATAAAATAGTACCATCAAAAGCTGAAGGAAGAAGATTAATTCAACAAGGTGGATTATCACTAAATGGGGAAAAAGTTACAGAAGTAACAAGAACTCTAGAAGAATCAGACTTAGAAGATGGTTCAGCTTTAATTAAAAGAGGAAAGAAAAACTACAACAAGATAGTTGTTGAGTAATATACATTTTATCTAAATTAATCCCTAGTAAATAAAGTAATTATTTACTAGGGATATTTTTATTTATGAAATTTATTATAAGAATATATAATTTCATATAAGAATATTGTTAAAATTTGTAGGTTTTTACTTGAAAAGGTTTTAAATTTTGTTTTTATAGAATATAATTAGTATACATTTGAGAATTTAGGAGAAGTTTTATGAGCAAAAATATTAAAAGCAGTGAAAATCAACTAATAGCAGCCTTATATATTGTACTTATGGGATTTGGATTTCCAATAATGAGATATATGAGTATGAATTTTGATACTATAAATAATAATGCTGTTAGATTTTTATCAGGTGGAATATTATTTATTGTAATTTGTATTTTTAAGTACAGAGATGAAGTTAAAAAGATAATAGAAAAGCCTAAGATAATTTTTAAGTTATTAATATTAGCTTGTTTTATGACAAGCAATATGTATTTTTTTATTAATGGAATTAAGTTAACTACAGCATTATCAGGAAGTATATTCGGAATATTAGCAATGCCTGTAGCTGCTATTATGGCAGGAATTTTTTATAAAGATGAAAGATGTCGTATAAAAAATAAGAATTTTATATTGGGAAGTATAATTGCTATATCAGGTTCATTAATATTTGTTTTAAATGGAGCAAACTCAAAGAGTGGACAAAGTTCAGCGGATTTTATTCTAGGGGCAATATTTTTAACAATAGCAATTTTAATTCAATCTATTCAAAACTTAGTAGTAAAAAGTGTAGCAAAAGAATTACATAGTATAATTATAAGTGCTTCAACTGCAACTTTATCAGGAATAATTTATATGATAATAGCAGTACAAAGTGGAAAAATAGTTCAATTAAATGAAGTTTCAAATGGATTAATTATAGGACTGATTTTAGCTGGAATGTATGGAATGCTAACAGGAATGTTAATGGCCTTTTATATAGTGCAAAAACAAGGAGTTGTTAGATTTAATATTATTCAGTTAATGATTCCATTATCAACAGCTATTGTTGGTTATATAGTGCTTGGAGAATCTATAAATATAATTCAAAGTTTTGGAGCAATTATTGTAATTATAGGTTGTATAATTGCATTAAAGAAAAAATCTTAATAAATTAAAAGTATTATAAAAGTATTAGATATTGATTTTCAATAATATGTCTTAACATAGAAAGAAAATTAACAGCTAATACTTTTTATTTATTAATAAATGGAAGTTTAATTGTTGTAATTATTTCTTCACCATTATCTAAAGTTATTATTCCGTTATGATTACTTATAATTTCATTACATAAATATAGCCCAAGACCTGTACTATATTCACTGTTAGGAGTATCAGATTTTACAAATGGTTCAAATATATGTTTATAAATTTCATTTGGAATTCTCTTAGAGGAATTTATTATGTCTATAACATAAAAATTATCTATATAATATGAGTTAACGATTATAGTAGAACTTTTGTTAGAGTATTTTATTGCATTATCTAAAATATTTATTAAAACTTCTTTTATTTTATTAATTTTACCTAAAATTAATCCATTTTCTAGAATATAAGAAATTTTTAGATTATATTTTTGAGCTTTTATACTCATATCTAAGCAAGTTTGAGTAATAATAGAGGACATATCTATTTCTACTAAATCTTCATCTATATAGGATAGCCCCTTTGAAATATTTATTAGTTCTAGAACTAAATTATTTAGTCTTTCACTTTCAGAGTATATTCTATTAATAGCACGATTTTTAAAAGCTTCATCATTAACTACATTATCTATTATCATTTCTGAATAGCCAATAATAGAAGTTAAAGGGGTTTTAAGTTCATGCGCAACAGTATCAAAAAAGAATTTTCTACTCAAGGCTAATTTTTCTACCTTCTCTTTTTCATTTTCTATATCTAAAATTTGAGTTTGAATTTTAGTTTTCATATTTATAAACTCTTTTGATAAAATTGAAATTTCATCATTGCCTTTATAGCTTATATTAACATCATAATTACCTTCTCCAACTTTTTTTGAAGCGATTGTTAAAGATGTTATTGGTTTAACTATTTTATTTATTAACATATAGGATATTAAAAAAATAATTATTATTAAAGCAATTTCTATATATGTTAATAGGTTTATTAAATTTCTATATTCTAAATAAATTAAGCTATAATCCTTAGTTAAGTTTATAATTCCAATAAATGATTCATTTATTATTATTGGATAAGAAAGCATACAAGTTACGTAATTTTTATTATATTTTATATTAACTATAGTTTTACCAGCTTGAATTTCAGATAAGTTATCTATAAACTCACTATTACTTTCTTTTAAGTTTGATGAAAGTATATTACCCTCTGTATCACCTATTTGTAGTTTAATATCATAATTTAATGATAGATATTCTATTAAATAGTTACTATCTTGAGCTAGACCATTAGAATTGGTACTATAGCTTTTTTGAGATAAAGTATATTTAATAGATTCTCGAGTACTTTTCATTACTTCTTTTAGTGAAGTAGTAATTGAATTTTCCATATTATTCTTTAAAATTTTTCTTACAGAAATATTTAAAGAAGCTGCAAATAAAATCAAAGTAATAGTAATAATTAAAGTAAACTTAAATTTAATTTTCATAATTACCTCATCATATATCCAATTCCAAATACTGTTTCTATTATAGGAGTTTCTTTATTTGAATCTAATTTACTTCTAAGCCTTCTTATGTGAATATCAATAGTTCGTATATCACCGTCATAAGAAAGTTCCCAAATATTATCTATAAGCTGTTCTCTTGAAAACACTTTATTCCTATTTTGAGCAAAGAATTCAAGTAAATCATATTCTTTAGGTTTTAATTGTATAATTTCATTATTTTTTAATACAGTTCTATTGTTAAAATTAATTTTTATAGATGGATTTATATTTATAAAGTCTTTATTATTATCTGAAGTGGATTTTTCAATTCTTCTAAATACAGCTTTTATTCTGCTTAAAACCTCTTTAATATGAAAGGGTTTAGTAATATAATCATCAGCACCTAATTCAAGCCCTAGAACTTTATCAAATATATCAGATTTTGCTGTAAGAATTATAACTGGTATAGTAAAATTACTATTTATATATTTGCAAAAATCAAATCCATTTCCATCAGGTAAGTTTAAATCTAGCAATATCAAATTAGGTAAATTAGATTTTAAAAATAAGTTAGCTTCCTCTAGGGAAAATGAACTGTAAGGACTATAACCCTCAGATTTTAAAGTATGAAATAATATATCATTTATGGATTTATCATCTTCGATAATAAGTATTTTATCACCCATATAAACCTCCTTAATAAAGATAATATATAATTAATTTTATGTAAGATATTGAGGAAAATGAATTATATATTTTTCCTCAATATAATTTATTAAGGTGTATATTGCTTATATATAGAGTAAGCAGAACCATTTTTAAGTTCTATCCAAGATAATAGAGGTTGTACTTGATTATTTTTACTTTTAGAAAGATAATCAAAAAATACATCATAGGTAACAGAAACAGACCTTGTTATAGAAGAACTTTCAATGCTGTTTACATCAGCCTTAACATCACGTCTACATAATGCAAAGGAACAATTAGAGGATATTTCGTAAGTGGTTATTTTGCTGTATCTATTTCTTATATAGTAAGGATCCATCAAGAAGTATTTACCATTTTCATCTATTCCAGCATTATTATCTTTAATAGCCTCATTAAGAGCTTCTTGTCCAAAGTAAAATTCAACTAAATCTACATCCATATATAATTTTCCATTAGATTCATAAATATCTTTAATATATCCAATTTGTTTATCATAGATATTTTCTAAAACTGTTATTTCCATTTCTACTTTTCTACCATATTCTTCATTTAAACCTTTATATATAAAAGTACCTGCTGTAGTTGAATTAACATTTGAGTTATCCCAATATATAGGTAGTGACATTTGAACTCCGTTTATAGAAGTATTTACTTCAGTAGGTAGTATATAGCTAGAATTTTGATAAATAGAAGTATTAAGTTTTATTACATCAAAGTTAGCGGAAATTTCTTCTAAGACTAATTTCATATTTTCAGCATCTACATTATTCGTTAAAGCTGTTTTTATTACAAAGTATGCATCGTCAAACCTATTAAAAGATAGATATTTATCTTTTATCTTTAAATAAATATCTTTATTTAATTTATCTAGTGAAATAGCTTTATTAAAATAAGATTTAGCTTCATCAAAGTTACCTTCATTAAGAGATTTTTCACCAGAATTAAAGTTTTTATTGATTTCATTTTCTTCAACTATAATTTCGCTTTTAGTATCATCAGATATAGTTATTTTTTTTGAAGAATTTTCACAGGATATTAATGTAGTTGAAAATATAAAAATAATTAAACAAAGTAGTGACATAAAAAATTTTTTGCTCATTTTAAAACTCCTTTAATTAATATAGTTATATTTTATAGAATAAAGATTTCTAAAGATTATATAGTTATTTCCAATATGTTTCCAAAGGTGCAAAGTGATATATCCATTAAAGAATTTATATAAAGTATCCGACATTATTAATAATGTATAGATAAGAGGTGAGATTATGCCAGGAATTTGGAATGTAAATAATTCCTATAATATAAATAGTAAAAAAGTAACAAGTAAATTAGCTTTTGATGTAGGAGAAAAATTTTCAGGAAAAGTTGTAAAAAAAGGTGATGGAAATGAAGCTACAATAAAACTTTTAGATGGATGGGAATTTGATGCTGAAATTGAAGGTGATATAGATTCTTTAGAAAAAGGGCTTCAAAGATTTCAAGTTGATGGCTTTGAAAATGGAAAGTTAAAACTTAAAGTTATTTCAAAGAATGTTTCAGAAAGTCAGATACAAGAAGGCGAATTTAATGAAATAATATCTAATGAGGGCTTAAGTAAAGGTGATGGAGAATTACTTAAAGAAATGCTTAAGTATGATATACCTCTTACAAGGGAAAATATAAAAGAGGTAAAGAGTTTAATACAGTTTTTAAATAAAATACAAGCAAATCCAAAGGAAATAGATGAATTTGTTCAAAAATATTTAGATAGTAAGGGAATAGATGTGTCTTCTGAAAAAGGAGAAAATATTTCTAATAATTTAAAGTCTTTTTTCCAAGAGTTTAAAAGTTTATCTAAAGAAGATATATTATTATTTTTAGAAAATAATATAGAGTTTACTAAAGAAAACGTTGAGGGATATAAAAATATATTTAAAGATGGTGGGAAGCTAGAAGATATTCTTAATAAAATTTCTAAAGGGATGAAGTTTGAGGGAAATATTAAAGAGGATAAGCTAGATATAAATATAAAGACTATAGAAACTAATATAAATGGTAAAGAAACAGAAGTTATTACAAAGGAAAATAGCAATAATATAAATGGAAATATAGCAAAGGATATATACGAAAAGCAAGATACAAAGGGTGCAAAGGTTAGTATGTTAGCACTTTTAAAGTCTATTGTAGGCAAGGGGGAAGATCAAGTTAATATTACTTTAAAGGAGATATTAAATAGCAGAAGAACTGAATTTACCAGTTTAGAATTCGAAAAAGCCTTTAATGATATTAATAGTATAAAGCCAGAAGATTTTATTAACTTAATTAAAGATATAAGTAAAGATGTAAGTTCATTAGGTTATAAAGATGTAGTAGATGATTTTAATGAATATGTAAATAAAAGTCGTAATGAAAGCAAAGGTATATTTGAAGCTATAGATTTTCCAAAAAGTGAAGTGGAAAAAATATTAACCACAATTACAGGGAAAAATATTTCACTAACAGAAGATGAATATTTGAAGTTAAAGGATATAGTTAATTTAAAAATACAGGAAGGTGAAGCTTCAAAGCAACCAGATGAAACTCTAAAACAAGAGGGGAAAGTTTTAGATAAAGAAGCTAATATAGAAAATAAAAGCTTAAATAAAGAAGTATCAACAAATAATAATTCTAATAATAAAGAAGTGTTAAATAAAGTAGAAAAGGAACTAATAAAAAATCAGTTTAATGAAATTCAAACTAAAGATATAAATAAGCCTATAATAAAAGAAGGTTTAAGTACTCAAGAATTAGTAAAAGAAATGTTTATATCAAAGCAAAATGAAGGAAAAGAAGTAGTAAAGGAAATATTATCAAAGCTTAATTCAGAAAATCCAGCCTTTGATAAAATAGTAGATGTTATTAAAAATAATATAAATGAAATAAAATTATTTAATAAAATAAGTCAAGAATATTACTATACAGATATTCCATTAAATATTAAGGAGAAGGAGTATCCATGTAAACTTATAGTAAAAGACAATAGAAAAGATGGCAAAAAAATAGATAGCACAAATGTAAAAATGGTAGTTACAGTAAAGACATCTAATTTAGGAACAATTGATGGATATATAAAAGTATTAGATAAAAGAATGGATATAGACTTAAAATGTGAAGAATCTTCTGTTAAAATAGTAAATATGGCAAAGGAAAAGCTTTCAAATAATATACAATCATTAGGATTTATTACTAATATAAAAGTAATAAAAAAGGAAGAAGAAGTTTCTTTAACAAGCTGTAGAGAGTTTTTTGGAGACAATAATTCATCTATAGATATTAAGGTATAAGAAGTGATTTGAGGTGAAGAAAGGTGAACCATAGAAAAAAGGCTGCAGCAATTAAATATGAAGCAAATCTAGTGGCACCTATAGTTACTGCAAGTGGTATGGGACACATTGCAGATAAGATAATTGAAAAAGCAGAGGAAAATGAAGTTCCAATAGTGTATAATAAGGAATTGACAGAGTTACTTTTAAATGTTGATGTAGGAGATTCAATACCATCAGAGCTTTATGAAGCAGTTGCACATGTTATTGCCTACATTACAGATTTAGATAGAATTGTAGAAAGGTGAGTAGATAGATGGCTTTATATGCTATTTCAGATCTTCATCTTGCTTTTACAACAGATAAACCAATGGATATTTTTGGAGAAAAATGGCTTAAGCATGATGAAAAAATAAAAAATAATTGGATAGAAAAAATAAATGAAGAGGATATGATTTTAATAGCTGGAGATATTTCTTGGTCAATGAGAGCAGAAGAAAGCAAAATAGACTTAGATTGGATTGAGGCTCTTCCAGGTAAAAAGATAATATCAAAAGGAAACCACGATTATTGGTGGGGAAGTATATCTAAATTAAATAAAATGTATGAAAATACTAAGTTCCTACAAAATAATTTTTATACATATAAAGATTATGCTATTTGTGGATCAAGAGGATGGATATGTGAAGGAACAGAAAGATTTACAGCAAAAGATAAGAAGATACATGATAGAGAACTTATTAGATTAAGACTATCATTAGATGCTGCAAAGGCAGCAGGATTTAAGAAAATTATTGTTATGATACATTATCCACCAACTAATGAAAAACAAGAAAATTCAGCTTTTACAGAGTTGTTTAAAGAATATAAAGTAGAAAAAGTAATTTATGGTCATCTTCATGGACCATCATTAGCAAATGTATTAAATGGTGAAAAAGATGGAATAGAATATATAATGACAGCATGTGATTTTATAAATTTCAATCCTAAATTAATTTTAGAGTAAGCTTTAGATTTAAATAAATTGATTAGAATGAATTTAAAAGACTTTTGAAGATAATTATTAATTTCAAAGGTCTTTTTTTATATTTGTTAAAATTGTTAAATTATTCACTTTATATACGATTATGTGAAAAATCTTTAATTAAAATCCAAAAAGACTTTCATATATTTAATAATTAATATGTAAAACTAGAATATAGAAAAGTTAATATAGCCTTTTAGCAAACATTGATAAGGGTTATTAGTTGAAATTTATTTAAAGTTTATTTAGAATAAGTTAAAGGTATAAAGTGAGGAGTAAAAGAAAATTTTACAGGAGGCATGGCTGTGAATTCACTAAAAAAAATTAAGATAAAACTAACAGCAATAATATTAATTTTTATGTTAGTTTTATTTTCTGTTAATATACAATTTTTATATTATGATTTTGACCAAAATTTAAAATATACATCAAGAATACAGTCTAATGAATTAGTTGATGAGTTAAAAGTAATTATAGATGGGATAAAAACAACAACAAAAGAAGTTGCTAAAAATGAAATAGTAATTGATATATTAGATTCTAATTCTAAATATGAGGACTTAGAATCAGAAGAAATTGAAAAAGTTCAATCAGAAATAAATATGGCAGAAGGCTTATTAAATAAGTTTGATTATATTAATAATATAAAAATTGCTAGCATAAGTGGAAAGTACCTTTTTAATAATAATAAAATAAGTAAAAACTTTGATTTGAAAAAAAGACCTTGGTTTAAGGATGAATATTTTAATATACAGGATAAGATTATAACTTCTTCTATACATAATGATTTTGATACAGGGAAACAAACTATATCTATAGCTACTGTTATATACTCTCCAAAGGATGGAAGAGCAATAGGAATTGCTATAGTAGACATATTAGTAGATAACTTGCTTAGTGAAATTGATTCAGGATTTTACTTAGGAAATTTGAAAACCTTTATAAAAATAGATAATGGAGCTTACTATTCAAGTAACGAAGTAATTACCGATATAGAATCAATAAAAAAAGATGAATATTATATAAAGTTAGATGAGGGATTAGATATACTTTTTAGATTTGATAAAAAGTCTAGTATATATTATAAAAGTTTTTATAATATATTAGAAAAACAAATATTTTTTTATTTGTTTTTTGGAGTATTATTAACACTAGCATTATTATTAATGACAGAAAGAATTTTTAAGCCAATAGGAAGAGGTTTAGAAAAATTTAAACACTTATTTAAAAATTTAGAAGAAAAAGATTTTGAGTTAGATGGTAAAGATGAATTTAAAGAACTTGAAATTATTTCAAATGCATTAAGTAAATCCTTTGATAGTAGAATTAATAAACATATATTTTATGATGATTTAACCAATCTTCCTAATAGAAAAAAACTAGTAAATATAACAGATGAGTTAATTATAAAAAATAAAGAATTTGCATTATTATTTATAGATTTAAATAAGTTTAAAGAAGTAAATGATCTTTTAGGGCATTTAGCAGGAGATACTCTTTTAAGGGAATTTAGTAATATAATGAAAAATACAATAAAGGATAAAGGAATTATTACTAGATATTCGGGAGATGAATTTATAATTATATATACTGATTATAAAGGAGAAGAGGAACTTAAAGAATTTTATGAAAATAATATGTTAGAAGCTTTTAAAACACCAATTCAAATAGATGGGAAAAGTATTAAAGTAAGCTTTTCAGTAGGTGTTGCAATATACCCTAAAGATGGAGATCATGTTGATGAATTAATAAAGAAAAGTGACTTTATGATGTATAAAAATAAGGGAAATAAAGCTTTAGAAGAATTATTATTTTTTCATGAAGACTTTTATAAAAGTATAAAAAAAATAGAAGATATAAAGTTAAATCTTAGAAGTGCTTTAAAAAATAATGAATTTGAATTATATTATCAGCCAGTAATGGATAGCAAGGGAAATGTTTGTAAATTAGAATCATTAATAAGATGGAAAAGTAAAAACTATGGTACTTTGTCACCATTAGATTTTATAAAATATGCAGAAGAAACCGGAGATATTATATTTATAGGATATTGGGTTATTCAAGAAGTATGTATTAAGTATAGAGAGATATGTAATAATTATAAAAAAGGATTACAAATAAGCATTAATATTTCTCCAATTCAACTTATGGAAAAGAACTTTGCATCAAATATAGAGATGATTATTAAAAAATATGAAATTGATTTCAATTTAATATGCTTAGAAGTAACAGAATTAGCGTTTTTAGAAAACAATTATATAGTAATTGACAACTTAGAGAAGATACGCAATTTAGGAATACATACAGCATTAGATGACTTTGGAAGTGGATATGCTTCATTTAGTTATTTAAAAAGATTTAAATTCAATATTCTAAAAATTGATAAATTATTTATAGATAAAGCTACTAATGAAGATTATAAAATTATAAAAAGTATAAAAGAAATAGCTGATGTTTTAAATATGAAAGTTATTATTGAAGGGGTAGAAACTTTAGAACAATATAATGCTTTAAAAGAAATTAATTGTGATTTTTTTCAAGGTTATTATTTTGCAAAACCTCTTAATATAGAAGAGATAAAAAACTTCTTATTAGTGGCTAACAAAAATAAATCTTTGTAACATTGTTACAGTAAAAAACCTAGTATAAGAGTATATTAATATTAAAGAAGAAGAAATTTAAAGATTTACTAGGAGGATTTTATTATGAATAATGTTAAAGTATATACAACAAATTCTTGCCCATGGTGTACAAAAGTTAAAACTTATTTAAGTAAAAATAAGGTGCAATATGAAGAAGTAAATGTAGGATTAGATAGATCAGCAGCCTTTGAAATGGTTAAGAAAAGTGGACAAATGGGAGTACCTGTAATAGATATTAATGGTAAAATTGTTGTAGGCTTTGATAAAGAACAAATAGATAATTTATTAGGAATTTAATATTGATAGATGAAAAAAGTAAAGCTAAAATATAAATAGCTTTACTTTTTTTAGTTTAATAATTTATAATAGCAATTAACTTATAAAAACATAAACTAAAATAATAGAATTAAAGTAGGGGGATAGTTTATGGAGTTTAAAGAAGTTTTAATAGAAAATTATCCATTTCTAAAAGAATTAGATAGTGAAATATTAGATATCTTGTTAAGTAGAATTTTTATAAATGAATATAAAATGGGAGAAAGTATATTTAATACAAGAGAAAGTTGTTTAGGATTTTCTTTTATATTATCAGGAACTATAAGAGTTTATAGAATAGGTGATTATGGAAAAGAATTAAGTTTATATAGGCTAAAAAAGGGAGATAATTGCTTTAATACAATTCAATGTATTTTAACAGAAAGTGAAGGAAGTTTTTTTGCTGATGTAGAAGAAAATACTAAAGTAGCTATTTTACCTATGGATTTATTTAAAAAATATATATTAAATAATCCTAGTTTCTTAAAATACTTATTTAAAAACCTATATAAAAAGTTTGAAAATGTTGTAGATGGAATTGAGAAAATAACTTTTGATAGTATTGAAAGTAGGCTTATTAATTATTTAAAAACTAAAATTACAGATTCTAATGGAGCTAAAATAATATATACAACTCATGAAAAAATAGCAGCAGATATAGGGTCATCAAGAGAAGTTGTAAGCAGAAGCTTAAAGTCTTTAGAAAAAAAAGAAATTTTAGAGCTTGGAAGAGGAAAGATAAAAATAAAGAATTTAGATTTATAAAAGTATTAACATATAAGAATTAAAATAATTATGTGAAGTAAAAAAATATTGACTAATTTCGAACTATATCGTAAAATTTGAATATAGTAATATTGTGAAGAGTATCGAGGTGATAATATGGATAACAACTATAAACAATATGAAGAAGCAGCTGAACTTTTAAAAGTGTTGGCTCATCCAGTTAGACTATGTATTGTAAGAGGTCTTTTAGAAAAAGGTGGCTGTAATGTTACAAATATGCAAAATTGTTTAGAAATGCCTCAATCTACAATTTCACAACATCTACAAAAGCTAAGAAGTGTTGGAATAATAAAAGGTGAAAGAAATGGCTTAGAAGTTGTATATGAAATTGCAGATAAAAGAGTAGAAGCAATTATAAATGCAATTTTAAAGTAAAGCTAAATAAAAAAATAGTTATTAATTTAAGTATATTAATTTATAAAGTGGCTTGGCCACTTTATTTTAAAAGATTAATATCGTTAAATTTGAATATAGTGATTAATAGTTGTATTAAAGTTATAGAAATAAGAAATAATAATATAAATCATTTAAGGAGGAATCTATAATGAAAAAGAAGGTTTTAATTGTTGGAGGGGTTGCAGGTGGTGCATCAGCAGCAGCTAGACTTAGAAGATTAGATGAAAATATAGATATTGTTGTATTTGAAAAGGGTCAATATATATCTTTTGCAAATTGTGGATTACCATATTATGTTGGAGAAGTAATTAAGGAAAGAGATGCATTATTACTTCAAACTCCAGAAAAAATGAAAGCAAGATTTAATATAGATGTAAGAGTAAATAGTGAAGTTGTTAAAATAGATACTGATAATAAAACAGTTAAAGTAAAGTCTTTATCTGATGGTGAATATGAAGAAAGCTATGATTATTTAGTACTTTCTCCAGGAGCAAAACCAATAACTCCTAACTTAAAGGGAATAGATAGTAATAAAATATTTTCTATAAGAAATGTTCCAGATATAGATAAAGTTAAATCTTATGTAGATGCAGGAAAGGTAAAAAGTGCAGTAGTAATTGGTGGCGGATTTATAGGAATAGAAATGGCTGAAAATTTAAAAGAAAGAGGAGTTAATGTTACTTTAGTAGAAGCAGCACCTCATATACTTGCACCTTTAGATTCAGAGTTTTCAGCATTAGTAGAAAAGGAAATGAACTCTAATGGAGTAAGTATAATATTAAATGATAAAGTTTATGGCTTTGAAGATAATAACTTAGGAATAAAAGTTTTGTTAGAAAGTAAGAAAAATCTTCAAGTTGATATGGTTATATCTGCAATAGGAGTAACACCTGATACAAGCTTTATAAAAGAATCAGGGGTAGAGCTTGGAGAAAGAGGACATATACTTGTAGATAATCATATGAGAACAAATAAAGAAGGAGTATTTGCAGTAGGTGATGCAGTTTCTGTTAAAGATTATGTAAATGGAAAGGAAGCATATATTCCATTAGCAGGTCCTGCTAATAGACAAGGAAGAATTGTTGCAGATAATATTTATGGAATTGATTCTGAATATAAAGGAACACTTGGAACTTCAATTATTAAAGTTTTTGATATGACTGCAGCTTCTACAGGAAATAATGAAAGAACATTAAACAGATATGGAATTAAATTTAATAAAGTATATCTTCATCCAATGAATCATGCAGGATATTATCCAAATGCAACTCCATTAACTATTAAGGTTTTATATGATGTAGAAGGAAAAGTTTTAGGAGCTCAAGCTTTAGGATATGAAGGTGTTGATAAATTTATAGATGTAATTGCTACATCAATTAAATTTGGAGGAACAATGGAAGATTTAGCAGAACTAGAACTTGCATATGCACCACCATTTTTATCTGCAAAATCACCAGCTAATATGGCAGGATTTATTGCTCAAAACCAAAACAAAGGATTAGTAGAAGTTATAAACATAGAGGATTTAAAAGACTTTAATCCATCTAAGCAAATACTTTTAGATGTAAGAGATAAACAAGAAGTTGATCTTGGAAAAATAGATAAATCAATGAATATTCCAGTAAATGATTTAAGAGAAAATCTAGAAAAGTTAGATAAAGATAAAGAAATATTAATTTACTGTGCTGTTGGAATAAGAGGATATATTGCAGCAAGATTATTAATGTCATATGGATATAAGGTTAAAAACTTAAATGGTGGATATAAATCTTATGTAAACTGGGATTATAAAGCTAAGATTTTAGAAGAAAATAATAATGATGATAATAATGGAAATGGTGATAATATGGCATTAGAAGAAGTAGCAGCAGATAAAATAAGAGAGTTAAATGCAACAGGACTTTCCTGTCCAGGACCTTTAATGCAAGTAAAAGCTACAATGGATAATATGAATAATGGAGAAGTATTAAAGGTTAAAGTATCAGATGAAGGTTTTTGTAGAGATATTGAAGCTTGGACTAAGAAAACTAATAATAAGCTTTTATCAGTAGAAAAAAGTAAAGGTATAATAGAAGCTACAATAAAAAAAAGTAGTGATGAAATAGAAAATGAAACAGCAATATTAAATACAAAGTCATGTTCTACTTCTAATGGTCAAACTATGGTAGTTTTTAGTGGAGACTTAGATAAAGCTATTGCATCATTTATAATTGCAAATGGTGCGGCAAGTATGGGGAAAAAAGTAACAATGTTTTTCACATTTTGGGGATTAAATATTTTAAGAAAACCAGAAAAAGTCAAGACTTCAAAAAATATTATAGAAAAAGCTTTTGGTGTTATGATGCCAAGAGGAAGTAAAAGATTAGGTTTATCTAAAATGAATATGGGTGGAATGGGCTCTAAAATGATTAGAGGAGTCATGAAAGATAAAAATATTCAATCATTAGAAGATTTAATGGAAGCCGCTATAAAAAATGGAGTAGAAATAGTAGTTTGTACAATGTCCATGGATGTTATGGGAATTAAGAAAGAAGAATTAATAGATGGAGTAAGCTATGGTGGAGTAGGATACTATCTTGGAGAAGCAGATGAATCAAATGTAAATTTATTTATATAATAGAAAAGACAATAGTTATTTTAGATTATATTTGAAAAAGTTATTAATAACAAAATATAAAGAAGAAGGGTAAGTTTAGCTTGTCCTTCTTCTTTATATTGAAAATAATAAATATTTCTATATTAAGTACTATAAATAGTAATATATTTACTTAAAATCAAATGATTTTTCAGTAAGTTTACTTTTTATCATATTTTCAAGTTGTAATGCAGCTTCCTCATATCTTGAAGGAAATTTAATATTTTTATTAATATAAACTGAGTAATGTTTATTATTAGCTTTAAAGTTTAATTTAAAAAGATGATAAGGATAATTCTCTGAAAGATTTTTATTTGTAATTTCTATGTCACTTCTATTTATAAATAATATTTCTTTATCTTTTTTACGTATAACTTCAAATCCGTCTTTATCTAAATTATAAAATAAATTTTTTAAATTTGAAGAATCTTTTATAAAAAGATAAATTATTACTATAAAGGAGATTATAAGTAATATATTAAGATATAGATATTTATTTGAATTAAATAGATTTCTAATAGTAGTAAATATACTATTAAAAAATATAACTATCCAAAACCAATTAGACATAAAATTAGAAGGAAATAATATATTTTCTTTAGTTATTTTATTTATAATTACAAAAAGCTTCTCTCTATCACTCCATAATAAGTTAGCAATAGAAATAATGTATATTTTATTATTATTACATAAAATTGAAAGTTGATTCTCAGATACATAAGCACTTCTTATATTTTCTATTTTAATTTTTGTTTTAAAAAAGAATCTATGGAGTATAAGCTCCTCCTCTGTTAGTTCTAATATAATTCTTTTATAATCGCTATGCAAAACCATAGTATCACCCCTGTCTCTTTATATTAGTAGTATTAAGTTTGCGTATGTTAAGATTTATTAAATTGGTTTTATAATGTTAAGTATATAGTCAAAATTATACCATAAATTATATAAAATTTAAATTTTTGTTAAAATTTTAAACTTTTTTAGATTATATATATTTAATCTAAGTAAATAGATTATAGATGTAATATATACAGGTAATGGTAGTTATAGTTTTAAAAAGAATATTTTAAAAATTATATTTTTAGGATATAATTTAAATATACGAAAGAAGGTGAAGTTTTGGAAATATCAAAAGAAAAAGTTAAGTTAGATGAAGTACTAAAGTTTTTATTTTCAACTTCTAATAAAGTTTTAATTAAATTACTTAATGGGATATTTGGAGAAAACTTTGATGTAAATGAAGTAGAGTTAATAGTAAGCAATAATGAGTTTGTTGAAGATGACTTAGGAATACTAAGAGGAGATATGTTCTTTGACATGCTTAATACATATAATGATAAAGTAAGTTATCATATTGAATTTCAAACAAAAAACGATAATACTATGATAGTTAGAATGTTTGAGTATGGATTTAGAAAAGGTAAGGAACAACTAAGAAATAGTAAAGAGTTAAGTGAAAAAAATGAAATAAGAACTATATATTTTCCAAAACAAAAGGTAATATTTTTTGAAGAGAATAAAAAAATAAAAGATACCTTAAATCTAAAAATAGTATTTCCAGATAATCAAGAAATAATATATAAAGTAGATGTAATGAAGTACTGGGAATATACAGAGAAAGAACTTAAAGAAAAGAAGATGTACCCATTAATTCCATTACAATTATTTGGATTAAGAAAAGAGTTAGAAAAGGCACAAAATAAAAATGACATAGAAAAAATAAGAGAATTATCTTATAAAGCAAGAGATTTAGCTAAAAAATTAGCATATGAAGCAAAAGAGTTATTTGAAGCAGAAGAAATTTTAGGCGAAGACTTTCATAAAATGTTATTAGCAGTAGGAAACTTAATAGAATATCTAAATAGAAATTATTTAAATGATAGAAATATAGAAAATGAGGTGATTACAATGACAAAAACATTATATGATCCAGAGATTGAAAAAAAAGGAATAGAAAAGGGTATAGAAAAAGGTATAGAAAAAGGTATAGAAAAGGGTATAGAACAAACTCAAATAAGTATAGCTAAAAATTTGTTAGATGTACTTGAGGATGAAGTTATTGCCTTAAAAACAGGATTATCTATAGATGTAATAAGAAATTTAAGGAAGTTAAATTAGTTTGAATGTTACTAGTTTAGGACTTAAAATAGGAAAAGGTACTATTTAATTTTATAAATAGTACCTTTTTGATTATATAAAATTAATATTTAATACTTGTATTTAAATTAATTAAATGATAAGTATTAAATTTGATTATTTAATTCTGAAATTGTTTCATCAAGTTTTTCTAGGTTTGTTGCTTGAATAGCCATATTTGCCGCAATTTCTTCACATAAAGCTGAGTGCTCTTGAGATATTGTTGAGGCTCTTTCTATTATATCAATAACCTTATCTTTTTCTCCAGAGGCTGTAGCTAGGTTAAGTATAGACTCATCTGTTTCTTTAGCAGCATCTTGAATAGAAGATTTTATTTCAGTTAAACTATTTTTAGTTTCTTGTAGTGTCTTTTGTTGATTTACAAGAGCATCATTTCCATTATTCATTGCTTTTGAAGCATCTATAATATCAGATTTTATATCATCTAAAATTTTAGTTATACTTCCAACAGATTGCTTTGAGTTTTCAGCAAGTTTTCTAACTTCACCAGCAACTACAGAGAACCCCTTACCAGCTTCCCCAGCTCTAGCTGCTTCAATTGCAGCATTAAGAGAAAGAAGATTTGTTTGGTTAGCAATTTGACTTATAGAATCTGTAATTGTATTAACTGATTCTAATTTTGAAACAAGAGAATTAACAGTTGTACTAACTGTATTAAAAGCATCTTGTAATGATTTTAATGAGTCATCTAAATTAACAAATGTATTTAATCCATTATCAGCAACTTTATCAGCATCTAAAACTGCTATTTGAACATTTGTAACATTATAAGCTAAATTTTCCATACGATCACGGAACTGGCCTAAAATAGATGATGCATTTGATATTTCTTCAGTTTGAGTAAGTGTAGCAGATGTAAGGTTAGATAATGAGTTATTAACCTCTTGTACAGAAGTTGAAAGATTAGAGCTACTTTCACTTAATAAATTCATTTGTTCCTTTAAAATAGAATTATCTTGCAAAGTTTCATTTTCTTCATTAAGACTTTGTTCTTCTACACCTTCTATTGATTTACTTTCAATTACCTCTTTTGCCTCTTTTTTTGTTTTAAAAAATATACCCATTTTTTTTAGTTACCCCCTAATTTTATCTTATCTTTCCCATCACGAGCCATTTCTTTTATTTTTTGTGGAGCTCTTATAGATGTTATTACATCAGAAAACCATTTTAAGGCTTCTTGATCTTTATTTAATCTTCTACACAATTCTCCCAGTAAAAATGTTAGTGAAAATTTATCTAACCCATACATAGGAAAATCTTCATTACAAAAGGCATCAGTAAAACCGATTAAAGCTTGAGATAAAAAGATATCTTCTTGCTTTTTATCTTCTAATAGCCTGTACATCCAAGCAATTTTTAAACAAATCATAGCTTTGCAACTACTTTTACTTTCCATAATCATAGCATTAAGTAAAGCTAATTTATAACGTTCAATGGCAATTTTTTCTGTGAAAATATCATTATATTCTCTTCCAACCCATTTTGATGATATTTTTTCTTTTACTAAATCCTTTTGAAAACTTCGTATTTTAGAAAACTCTGCTTTCATAGCAGCGTATCCACAATAAGGGCATAACCAAACATCATAAAAATAAGGGTTAATTATAGAATATCTAATGAAAAAATCAGAGTCAGTAGATATTTTTCTATACGAATTTACTTTAACAGCAGGTGTTTTAAAGCTTTTATTACAAATAGGACATTTAACATCCTTAAGAAAAAGATAATTAAGAGGATTTTCTAAGATTTCCTTTTTCTTTTCATTAGGTTCAAGCTTTTTAAATAAATCACTACTGTTTATATTGGTAAATCCTAACTTTTCTAACCCTTGAAAAATATTTGACATTAGTTTATCACCTCAAAAAACATAGTTATAATTAATTATATCATATTTTACAAAATTATGTAGATAATTAATTAATAAAAGTTTAAAATAATTTAAAAATTTGTTTAATTTATAAAATTAATTTTCTATAGTGAAAGTTAAGTGAGAATAAGATATACTAAAATAAGTAAATATATAAATTCAAACATGAGAGGTGCGCTATGCTAAAGAAGTTTAAAAACAGAAATTTATTATTTTTAATTATGGTTGTAATATTGCAGTTAAAGTCTATGGCACTTTTAGGTATGTTAAGAACAGAGGGAGCTTCAACTATAGATTTAAAAAGAATATATTTTACTAGTTCAACATTTATTTTAGCTCATGTAGCTATAATAACATTAATATGTAGTTTTATATTTCTATTTAATAAAAAAGGAAGATATAAATATTTTTATATAGTAAACTTAATAATTTCCTTATTGTTCATTGCGGATATTTGGTATTATAGATCAAATGGAACATTTTTATCAATAAGACATATTATAAACATTGAAATATTTAATCCAATTGGAAAAAGTCTTTTTAATATAAGACCTATTGATTTAGTATTTATATTTGATTTAATATTTATTGCTTTATTTAAAATATTCTATAAAAAGTATGAAAGAATAAATAATAATGAAAACAATAAATTAAAACTAGGATATAGAATTCTAAAAACTACATTAGTATTTTTAATAAGTGCAATTATTATTGGAGTATCTCATTACTATATAGATATTAAAAAAGAGTGGAGCGAATATTCATTATTTAGAATGTCATGGGCACCATTCCAAACCTATAGTGATGTAAGTCCATTAGGATATCATGGATTTGATGTAACATATTACTTTAATAAAAATAAAAATCTAAATGAAGAAGATAAAAAGTTTGTAGAAAATTGGTTTAATGATAATAAAGAAGATATACCTGACAATAACTATAAAGGTATGTATAAAGGTAAAAACTTAATAGCTATTCAAGTAGAATCTTTAGAAAACTTTGTTATAGGAAAAAGTGTTAATGGACAAGAGATTACACCAACTTTAAATAAGCTTTTAAATGAAAGTTTTTATTTTAGTAATATATATGAACAAAATAATTCTGGAACAAGTTCAGATTGTGATTTATTAGTAAATACATCAGTATTCCCAATAAGAAATGGAAGTACTTTCTTCAAATATCCAGGAGCAGAGTATAATACATTACAAAAAATATTAAATAATAAAGGATATACTACAATTTCTACTCATGCAGAAGTACCAGGAAATTGGAATTGGGCAGAAAATCATAAATCTTTTGAAGCAAATAAAATATTAGATATATCTTATTTTAATAAAGATGAAATAATAGGACCTGGATTATCAGATGAGTCTTATTTAAATCAAATAGCAAATAAATTAAAGGATGAAAATCAGCCATACTATACATTTATTGCAACATTAACAAGTCATGGTCCATTTGAAATTCCAGAGGATAAAAAATATTTAAATTTATCTAAAGAATTAGATGAAAATATTTTAGGAGCTTATTTCCAAAGTGTTAGATATGTAGATGAAGCAATAAAAGTATTTTTAGAAGATCTTAAGAATAATGGACAGTTAGATAATACAGTAATAATGATTTATGGAGACCATGCAGGTGTTAATAAATTTTATAAAGATAAAATGGCTAATGCACCTTTAGAAGGAGATTGGTGGAATACAAAATACAATTCAATTCCATTTATAATATACAATCCAGGAACAAAAGGAGAAGAAATAAAAAAATATGGAGGACAGGTTGATTTCTTACCAACCATAGCTTATTTATTAGGTATAGATAGAAAGGAATTTGAAAATTCTTCAATGGGAAGAGTTTTAGTAAATACTAATAAAGATGCAAGCTTATTAAATAATGGAGAGATTTTAGGAACTCCTAAAAGTGAAAATGAGAAAACTCATTTAACAGATTCATTTAAAGTAGCGGATATTATAATTCAAAATGGATATTTTAAAAATAATTAATACCACTTTTATGTATTTTAAATATAATATTGGGGTGAAACTAAAAGAGGGTGATTATATATGATAGTTCAAGATTGGAAAAGTTTTTTGATGCCCTATGAACAGGCTGTTGATGAATTAAAAGTAAAACTTAGAAGTATAAGAAAAGAATATAGAAGAAAAAATGAATACTCTCCTATAGAATTTGTAACAGGAAGAGTAAAAGAAATATCAAGTCTTTTAGAAAAGGCAAATAAATTTGAGATACCACTAGATAGACTTCAATATGAAATTGAAGATATTGCTGGAATAAGAATTATGTGTCAATTCGTTGATGATATAGATAAAGTTGTAGAACTTATAAGGGCTAGATCAGATATGCAAATACTTTATGAAAAAGATTATGTTACAAATGTAAAAGCCAGTGGATATAGAAGTTACCATATAATTATTAAGTATCCTGTAAATATGGCTCAAGGACATAAAGAAATATTAGCAGAATTTCAAATAAGGACATTATCAATGAACTTTTGGGCAACAGTTGAGCATTCATTAAATTATAAGTATAAACAACAAATACCTTTAGAAGTAAAAGATAAATTAAAAAAAGCAGCTGATGCAGCTTTTGAGTTAGATGAATTAATGCTTGATATTAAAGATGAAATAAAAGATGCACAAAAATTATTTGAAATAAAATCAGATATAATAACAAGTATAATGCATAATATACTAACACTAATTTCTCTTGGAAAATTAGCTGAAGCAAGTAGATATGAGATATCATTAAATAAATTAATAGAGGATGGAGAAGTTTGGGAACTTAATAATTTACTAACAGCAATTAAAAAAGATATAACAAGATATAAAGATATTTAAATTTATAATATAAACAAAAGAAGCTAGAAATTTTAGATTATTTAAAATTTCTAGCTTTTTCTATTAAAATAATTATTAATAGAATATAAAGAACATAGACTTATAAGACTATAAGTTATAAGAGAAAAAAGTAAGGGAATTTAACTAATATTATATTTTAAATAATAGTAATTATTATTTAAATGTAGTATAATTAAATGAGACTCCAAATTAAGTGAGACTCCAAATTTTATATTTGGCTAGTCGAACTTACTCATTCGAATGAATATGAGAAGGAGTTACAGAAGTAGAGATCCAAATTTTATATTTGGCTAGTCGAACTTACTCATTCGAATGAATATGAGAAGGAGTTATAGAAGTAGAAAATTAAAACGTAAAGGTAGGTATTGCTATGATTAGTAATGAAGATTTTAAAAGGATTTATGATAATCCCTTATATATAAGATATATTGAGAATCCAACAGAAGAATTAATATTAGAAGCAGTAAAAAGAAATGGATTAGCTATAAAATACATAAAAAATCCTAGTTTGAAAGCAATAGAAACAGCCATTAATAATAATCCTTTAGCTGTAGAAAGTATAGAAAACCTTAATGAGGATTTAGCCATTTTAGCAGTGAAAAATTTATGGAATTCATTAAAATATATTAATAATCCATCAAAAAAAGTTATTGAAGAGGCTGTTAAAACTAAAGGATGGGCAATTCAATTTGTAGAAAATCCAGATGCAGATATTCAGTTATTAGCTGTAAAAAAAGATTATGATGCAATTAAGTATATTAAACTTCCTAAAGAAAATGTTCAAAAAGAAGCAGTAAATAAATACTGGGGAGCTATAAGATTTATTGAAAGTCCAAGTTTAGAAGTTAGAAGAATGGCAGTTAAAGGTGATGAAGAGGCAATAAATTATATAAGTTATGATTTAGATGAACTTAAGATATTAATTGGTGACAATATAAAAATAGTAAAATACGTATATGATTCAATAGAAGTAGAGTTTGTTTTAGATGTTGTAATAGATAAAATAAAAGGCGAAGAAATAGATGAAGAATATATGAGAAACTTTTTAGAACTTGAAATTTTAGAAATGGATAAGATTAATTTTATTAAGGAATATGGTAGTAAAAAGGCCAAAATTTTATTAGTAGATTATAGCTTATCTTTATAGAAACAAAGGGGATGAAATAGTATGAAATTTTCAGAAGCTATAAGCACAGTTGAATTAGTTTTAGAAGCAAAAGATGTACCACTAATAATTGGAGAAGCAGGAATAGGTAAAACTGCATTAGTTAAAAGATTATGTTATAAAGAAAATTTTCATTTAGTAACAATAGATGCTAACTTACTAAAAGAGGGTGAAATAGGAGGACTTCCTATAGTTGAAAAAGGAAAAACAATTTATGCAACTCACCATAAACTTTCAGAAGTAGAAAGAGCATTAAAAGATAAAAATAAATCAGGAGTACTATTATTTATAGATGAACTTAATAGATGTGAGCACGCTGTACAACAAGAATTAATGAATCTTATTTTAAATAGAGAAATAAATGGATTTTACTTAGATGAAAATGTTAAAATCGTTGCAGCAATGAATCCATCAAATAAATATGAGGGATTTGAAGATAGTGATTATCAAGTTGTAGATATGGATAGAGCTCAAGAAGATAGATTTGTGTGGATAGAAATGGACTCTGATATTAAAGAATGGATAAGATGGGCAATGAGTTCAGATGGAAATATTCATGAGCATATAATAGAGTTTTTATCAAGCTTTCCAGAATATTTAAATACACCAAATGCAAGAGAGAATATAAAAGCAAGTCCAAGAAGTTGGGAAAGAATAGGAAAGGGGTATCGGATTTATGAAAAGAATAAAGATAGGTTTGGTTTGGATACTTTTTACAATGTTGCAAAAGGGAATGTTGGAGTAAGTATAGCTACAGACTTTATGAATTATATTAAAAATATTAAGAATCCTCTAATTAAAGCTAAAGATCTCTTTGATTATACTATATTACCATTTGAACTAAGGGAAGATATACAAAAAGAAAGTCATTCAAGATTATATATATTAGCAAAAAATTGTTTAAGTTACTTAGAAGAAAATAGAAACGAAAATAATATTAAGCTATTTGGAAGTTTATTAATGGTTTATCCAAAAGACTTAAGACTTGGTATAATGAAAGAAATAAAGAGCGATCAAAGTAGTGAGCTTTATAATGCTTTATTAATAGATGATACATTTATAGATGCATTTTTTAATATTTATGAGTAAGGTGATAAAGTATGGTATTTGATGATAAACGTAATTTACTATTAAAGGAAGCCTTAGACTTTGAAAGTAAAAGTAATATAAGTAGTGATTTTAAAAGAAACTTTTTTTCATTGGTTGAAGGTGTGATAATAGATATGCTGCAAAAGGAAGATAGTTTTTTTGGACAATTCTTAGTTAGAATAAAAAGAGATATTAGATTAGATATAACTTGGCCACTAGTTACAATTCCAAAGCTTGAAGGATTTAAAATGTACTTCAATCCAATATTGTTTCTAATGTGTGATAAAAAGGAGATGTCAGCTCTTTTTAAACATGAAATATATCATATAATGTATAACCATTATGAAAGAGAAAAAGAGCTTAGAAATAAATACAGTAAAACTTCTGTAAATTTAGCATTAGATATTTCAATTAATCAATTTATAAAAAATCTACCTATGGATTCTTATAAGATTGATAGAGTAAATAAAGAATACGAAGTTAATCTTAAAGAAGATACTACTTGTGAAATATATGCAGAAGAAATAGAAAAAGCAATAAGAGAAAGAATCAAAACATCCATAGATGATAAAAATAATAAAGATATTGCAAAGCTTATAGATATTACAAAAGCACATGATGTATGGTCAGAAAGTAATATAAATAATGATGCATTAAAGGATATGACAAAAAAAACAGCCATTAATTCCTTTAAAGGAAAAGGGCCAAAGGATATACAAGCAATAATACTAGGTTATAATGAAAAGGCAGAAATATCTTGGCAAGAAGCCTTAAAAAAATTAATACCATCTTTAAGAGCTGGACAAAGAAAAACAATAACTAGAAAAAGTAGAAGACAACCAGAGAGGTTAGATTTAAGAGGAAACCTACCTAATAATATACCAGAAATATTAGTTGCAATTGATATTAGTGCTTCTATGAGTGATGATGAAGTTTATAAGATAATGATAGAAATATTAGAAATTACTAAAACTAGAAGCAATAAAATTACAGTAATTGAATGTGATAATGAAATAAGAAGAGTATATTCAATTAAATCAAAAAATGATATTAAGAAAAGATCAACTAATATTGGTTCTACGAAATTTTCACCAGTTTTTAAATATATAAAAGAAAATAATATGAGAAATCATGTATTAATTTATTTTACAGATGGAGTAGGAGAAAAAGAATTAGAAATTAAGCCTATAAATTCAAATACTATTTGGGTATTAACAGGAGATGAAAATCTTTCACTTATCCATCCATATGGAAAAATAAAGAGAATTACAGGAAGAGTAGAAAAGGGTGAAGGCGGAAATGCTGGTTTAGTTATGTATAGAGAAAGTCAACATGATTGGGCTAGATAAATATATAATAAAATATACTGTATAAGCATATATACTTTAATAGCTATATATGCTTATATGTTATGTTTAATATAAATACTTAATAAACATATCTGAGCTTATATAGATTGAATTATTAATATTTTAAAGTATTAATAAACAGTAACAAATACCATGTTAAATGAATTAAAGTAGAATTTATTTAGATTTTATGATATACTGGTGTTAATTACGGGGGTGACTTATGAAATTTAAAAGATTTAATAAGAATAATAGCATACTGTTAATAGTTGGTGTATTGTTTATAAGTTTATGTATAAACGTTTACATATCTGTTATGAATTCAAACTATGTTATATTAGCAGGACGTGGAGCTTATAGTAATGTAGAAGATATAAGAAATAGAAATCAGGGTGCTTTAACTATATTAGATCAGTCAATTGAAGCTGGAAGTATAACTAATGAAGAACTACTGACTCTATATAAAAATTATAATTCTATTTCGGATTCCTTTATAGATTTATGGTCAAAATATAGAACTTATGGACAAGGAAGTATAATTTCAGTAACTAAAAAATTAGATAAGGCTGAAGAAAATCCAAATGAAGTATATATGAGAATAGAAAGCTTAATGTTTGAATATTTAAAGTTAGAAATGAAAAATCATAATGAAAAAATAATTTTAGATGGTAAAATATTAAATGATTTCAACACAATGAGAAGTATGGCAGTAGATGTAGATAAGTTCTATACTAAATTTATAGAAGATAATTTAAAAGATATTAGTGAAGAAGAAAAACAAGAAAAAATAATAAGAAAAGAATATTGGATAGATATTTTAAAAGGAATTAATCAATCAATAGAGCCATATATAAATTATGAATTTTCAATATAAATTAATAAAAATATGAATATTTAAAAGTTTTAACGTAGGATGTAATTTAGATCCTACGTTTTTATTAACTTCTAAGTAATATTAGTAATTAGTTGACAAAGATAATACCTTTAATTATATTGTAAATATATTGAAACATAATAAAGGAGGAAGAATAATGAATAATATAAATGAGATTTTATACGCTCTTATGGGAACGGGATTTACATTTTTTGCAACAGCCCTTGGTTCAGCAATGGTATTTTTGTTTAGAAATGATATAAAAGCTAGTACTCAAAGAGTATTTTTAGGGTTTGCAGCAGGTGTTATGATTGCTGCATCTGTATGGTCTCTTTTAATACCATCTATAGAGATGGCAAAGGAGCAAGGAAAAGTAAGCTTTATTCCAGCAGCTGGAGGCTTTATTTTAGGCGGAGCATTTTTATTAATTCTAGATAGATTTTTACCACATTTACATATTGGTACAAACGAAGTAGAAGGAATATCATCAAACTTTAAAAGAACTACAATGCTTGTTTTAGCAGTTACGCTACATAATATTCCAGAGGGGATGGCAGTAGGACTTGCATTTTCACTAGCAGCACAAAGTGCAGAAACTGGAGCTTTTATGGGGGCAATAGCACTTGCTATTGGAATGGCGCTTCAAAACTTTCCAGAAGGTGCGGCAATATCATTACCACTTAAAAAAGAAGGTTTTTCAAATAAAAAATCCTTTATATATGGTGCATTGTCAGGAATTGTTGAGCCAATTGCAGGGGTAATAACAGTAATTATTGCAAGTAGCGTAGTAGGCGTTATGCCTTGGATATTATCTTTTGCAGCTGGAGCTATGATTTATGTAGTAGTTGAAGAGTTAATTCCAGAGGCGAATCTTGGAACTCACTCTCATACAGGTACTATTGGAGTAATGGCTGGATTTCTTATTATGATGATACTTGATGTAGCTTTAGGATAAAAAAATAGTTTGACTACTAATTTTTTTTATATAAGGCTATAATAAAGATAGTTACTATTCAATAGTTATAAATATAGGAATAAAATATTTATAAGAGAATAAAAAGAGAGGAGAATAGAAGGGTGATTTTAAGTAGAAATGATAAATGTTGGTGTGGAAGTGGTGCTAAATATAAAAAATGCCACATGGATTTTGATGAAAAGATAAAGATGTTGAAAGAGCAAGGGCACATAGTACCTTCAAGAGATATTATAAAAAATAAAGAACAGATAAAAGGAATAAAAGAAAGTGCTAAAATTAATAATGCAGTTTTAGATTTAGTAGAAAAAAATATAAAACTAGGAATGTCAACAGAAGAGATTAATAAAATGGTACATGATTTTACAGTGGCTAATGGGGCAATACCAGCACCTTTAAATTATGGGGGTTTCCCAAAAAGTGTTTGTATATCAATAAATGATGTTGTTTGTCACGGAATACCAAATGAAAAAGAAAAATTACAAGATGGAGATATAGTAAATATAGATGTATCTACAATTTATAATGGATATTTTTCAGATGCATCTAGAATGTATATGATAGGAAATGTTGAGGATAGGCATAGAAAGCTTGTTAATGTTGCTAGAGAGTGTTTAATTAAAGGTGTTGAAGCAGTTAAACCTTGGGGCTTTTTAGGGGATATAGGGGCTGCTATACAAGAGCATGCAGAAAAGAATGGATATTCAGTAGTTAGAGCCTTTGGTGGACACGGAGTAGGATTGAAATTTCATGAAGATCCATTTGTAGCTCATGTTGGCACTAAAGGGGAAGATATGGTATTAGCACCGGGAATGGTATTCACTATAGAGCCAATGATTAACGAAGGAGACTATGAAGTTTTTGTAGATGCAGATGATGATTGGACAGTATTAACTGAAGATGGAGGATACTCAGCTCAATGGGAATATACTGTCTTAGTTACAGAGGATGGAGTAGAAGTTTTATCTTGGTAATATATAATAAGCTAAATATAATTAGATAATTATTTAAAGATCTAGAAGTATTTACACATTAAAGGGGGATATATGAGAAAGCTTTTAAAAAAGTTTGATATTGGATATGAAAGATATAATGAATTAAATATGATTATAATAATACTATCAGGAATGATTATATTTTTGCCAATAATAATATACTTAATAAGGTTAATATTTCCCAATATATGGAGATGTCCTTATTATGAGCTTACTCATAATCCATGTCCTTTTTGTGGTATTACAACAGATATAAGAAATATTTTAAAAGGAAATATTTTTGAATATAAATATAATTTAATATCAATTCCTATCATATTTCTTTCAATAATGGAAATTTTTATAAGAATTAAACTTATATGTGGCAAAAATAAACTTAAAAGTATAAAATATAGAAGAGAGATTTTTAAGTTTGACTTTATTTATCATGGAATTATTATAATAAGTATTTTTATTTATGTATTAGCATTTTTCATATTTGATTTAAGAAGATTCTAAATTTTATAAATCTCACATAATAAAAATAAAAAGGAGAGTTTTATGGATATAGCATCCCTTGTATTAGGAATTGTAAGTATTATTTTTAGTGTTTTCTGTGGATGTATAAGTATTATAACTGCACCAATAGGGTTAGTTCTAGGAATAATTGATTTAAGCAGAAAGAAAGATAAGGACGTACCTAAAGGTATGGCTATTTCTGGTATAGTACTATCAATAATATCATTAGCAATATTATTAATAATATTTGTAATTATATTAGTAACAGGATATAGTTATTAAATCTATCAGTATTTTTAGTTTGATATAACTTTAAAAGTGATAAATATAAAATACATAAGATAAATAAAAATAGACTTAAGGTAAAATGCCTTAAGTCTATTTTTATTATTTCTTATGTTTAAACAAAATTAATTCTTAAAGAATTAGCTGTGACATCCACCGCCACAAGATCCACATCCGCCTTCAGTTTCTATAACTGGCTTTAATGATAAACCTCTTCCGTTATTTTCTTCAGTTGATAATAGTTTAAATCCACCAAATTCATCAACTAATTTTTCTTCAACTACGAAAGTTATATCGTTAACTTTTTGAGTTATATCTCCTTCTTTTGCTTCATCAACTGAAATGTTGAAAGCAGGACCACTACAACCGAATCCAGCTAAGTTAATTCTTATGCTGTAGTTTTCAATTTCATTTTCATCTAAGAAATTTTTAAATTCTGTATAAGCTTCTTGGCTTATTAATATTTTATCCATAATACTCACCTTCTACTGTTAAATGATAATTTATATCAACAGTATAACATAGTAAAATTAAATATCAAGTAGTTTTTTATAGTAAATATAGAAAAAATATTATGTAAACATTGAAAATTCTAATTATTACCAATATAATTATTTATATAAATACCACATTAGAACTGGTATTTAATAAAGAAATATATATAATTAAATATAGTAATAAATTTTACTAAATATAAGATGAAAAATATATAGATAAAAAGTTTGAAATTTTGTTAGAATAGAAATAATAGCTAATGACTTTAAAGTGTAATATTATAGATTAAGTAAAGTGAGGTAATATTTGTTTTGATACCGTATAATAAAGAATATGTACTTTCAGTAATTAAAGAATATAATAAAAAAATATCTAAAGGTAAAATAGGTAATTTTGAAATAAAAAAAATAGATGGCTTACAAGGGATAATTAATGGTTATATGTATAAAAGAGAGGATCAACTTAATATTGATATACTTGAATTACATGGACCTAATAATATATGGATGAGAATGACTCCAATGGAAATAGAAAGTGCGTATATGCCTATTAAAGTAGCAAAAGGAAAAGTTGGGGTAGTTGGTCTTGGTCTTGGATACATAGTTCAAGAAATGGCTAAAAAATCAGATGTAAAAGAAATATTAGTATATGAAATAGAAAAGGATGTTATAGATTTATATAATAAAAATTTTGATGAAAATCCTAAAATAAAAATTTTAAATAAAGATGCTTTTAATGCAGAAAAAGAAGAGTTTGATTTTTTCTATGTTGATATTTATGAATATAAGCTAAGTAAAAAGGTAGTTGAAGATTATATTCATTTTAATAAGCAACATAAGATTAAGGAATATTCGTTTTGGGGAATGGAGCATTTCTTATTAAGTTGCAAATATGAAGAAATAGTATGGGTTTATATACCAGAAAATTGGATGAGTATGACTAGAAAGATGTTTGAAAAGCTTCAAGATGCTAACTTTTTAAAATATTATTATAAGTTAAATGAAAAATTAGTTAGTGAAGTTTTAGCAGATTTTAAAATTGCATTAGATGATTAAAAAAATAAGTATTTTATAGTTTAAGTGTTTACTATAAAATACTTATTTTTTTACATTATTTGGGAAGTGTGATATGATTAATAAATAATTTAAAAAAAATTAACGATTATTTTAAAAAAAATTAAAAAGGGTAATATAAAATTAGGGGTACTTGAGGTGAAGAAATTTAAAATATGGGAGTGTAAATATGAAAACTATATATTTAGTAGTTCCTTGTTATAATGAAGAGGAAGTATTATTTGAAACCTCTGGCAGGTTAAATAGTAAGATAAGTAATTTAATAGATAAGAATATAATTTCTAATAAAAGTAAAGTTGTTTTTGTAGATGATGGTAGTAAGGATAAAACTTGGTTAATGATAGAAGAGCTTAATAAGATAAATAAATTATTTTATGGTATAAAGTTATCTAGAAACAGAGGACATCAAAATGCTTTATTAGCAGGGCTTTTAACAGTAAAAGATAAATGTGATGCTGTAATATCTTTAGATGCAGACCTTCAAGATGATATAGATGCTATAGATAAGTTTATAGAAAAGTTTTATGAAGGTTTTGATGTAGTATATGGAGTGAGAAGTAGTAGAGAAACTGATACAGCATTTAAAAGAGGATCAGCTCAATGTTTTTACAAATTAATGAAAACATTAGGTGTAGATATAGTATATAATCATGCAGACTATAGATTAATGAGTAAACGTGCTTTAGAATCTTTAGAAAACTATAAAGAAGTAAATTTATTTTTAAGAGGAATAGTACCATTAATAGGATATAAATCAGATACAGTTTTATATGAAAGAAAAGAAAGGTTTGCAGGAAAATCAAAATATCCTTTAAAGAGAATGATAGCATTTGCATTTGAAGGCATAACCTCATTAAGTGTAAAACCTATAAGGATGATTTTAATCGTAGGACTTATTATGTTTATAGGAAGTCTTATAGCATTATTATATTCTTTAATAGTATGGTTTTTAGGAAGAACAGTTCAAGGCTGGACTACCATTGTAGCTTCTATATGGATGATAGGTGGAGTTCAGCTTCTTTGCTTAGGTGTTATTGGTGAGTATATAGGTAAAATTTATTTAGAAACTAAAGAAAGACCAAAGTTTATTATAGATAAATTTATTACAGAGTAAATTTAAATTAAGGGAAGCCTAAAATGGCTTCCCTTAAAATTTATTACTTAACAACTATATTTACAAGTCTTCCTTTAATTACTATAACTTTAACTATAGCTTTTCCTTCGGTAGCTGCAATAATATTTTCATTTGCAAGAGATACTTCTTTAATTCCTTCATCACCTAAATCAGTAGGGACATTAATTTTAGCTTTTATTTTACCATTAACTTGGATAGCAATTTCAACTTCATCACGAGATAAAGCTTTTGCATCAAATTCAGGCCATTTTTGGTTAAAGATTGAGAAGTCCTTACCTAATAAACTCCATTGTTCTTCTGCAAAGTGAGGAGCAAATGGTGCAAGTATCTTTAAGAAGCTTTCACAAGTATTTTCTAAGAACTCTAAGTTTTTAACATCTTCTTGAAGATATTTAGAGAATGCATTTACAAATTCCATCATTCTAGCTATTGCAGTATTAAATTGCATTTTTTCTCCATCTTCAGTAACACCTTTAATTGCATTGTGTAACCAGAAGTTTAATTCTTTTTCAGCTTTATCAATAGTAGTTTTATTATTTTCCACTTTTGATATAGCTTCTCTAGCAATTTCTAGATATCTTTCAATTCTATCTACAAATCTAGCAACAGATTTAACTCCTTCATCACTCCAAGCACCACCTTCAGTGTATGCAAATCCAAACATTAAATACATTCTAAATACATCAGCACCATATTGATTAATATAAGTATCAGGAGAAATAGTATTTCCCTTTGATTTACTCATTTTTAATCCATCTGGTCCAAGTATTAAACCTTGGTGAGTTAATGATTTAAATGGTTCATCAAAGCTTAAATATCCCATATCTCTTAATGCTTTAGTTATAAATCTAGCATAAAGAAGATGCATACAAGCATGTTCAGGACCACCAACATATTTATCAACTGGAAGCATTTTATCTATTAAATCTTTATCAAATGCTATTTCAGTATTTTTATTATCTGGATATCTTAATTGATACCATGATGAACATACAAATGTATCTAAAGTATCACATTCTCTTTTAGCAGGTGCACCACAACATGGACAAGTTGTATTAACAAACTCTTCACACTTAGCTAAAGGTGATTTTCCATCTGGAGCAAACTCAACATTGTATGGAAGTTCAACTGGAAGTTGATTTTCTGGCACTGGAACAGTTCCACACTTTTCGCAGTGTATCATTGGAATTGGAGCACCCCAATATCTTTGTCTTGAAACTAACCAGTCTCTTAATCTATAGTTAACTTTAGCAGAGCCTAAACCATTTGAAGCTAACTTTTCAACTATTTTTTCTTTAGCTTCTTCTGTAGTTAAACCATCAAACTCTCCAGAGTTAACTAAAACTCCATATTCGCAGTAAGGAAGTTCATTATCTTTACCACTTTTACTTGTTATAACTCTTTCTATAGGAAGATTAAACTTTTCAGCAAAAGCAAAGTCTCTTTCATCATGAGCTGGAACAGCCATAACAGCACCAGTTCCATAAGTTGCAAGAACATAATCTCCAACCCATACAGGAACTTCTTTTCCGTTAATTGGGTTTATTGCATATGAACCAGTAAATACACCAGTTTTTTCTCTTGAAAGAGATTGTCTTTCTATATCAGATTGTTTTTTAGCTTGATCTTTATAGTTTTCTACAGCTTCCTTATTATCAGCAGTAGTTAATTTATCTACTAATGAATTTTCTGGAGCTAAAACAACATAAGTAACACCATTTAAAGTATCAACTCTTGTTGTAAATACATCAAATTTAATATCAGAATCCTTAACTTTAAAAGTAACTTCAGCACCAGTAGATTTACCAATCCAGTGTTTTTGCATAGCTACTGTTTTTTCAGGCCAATCTAAAGTATCAAGCTTTTCAAGAAGTTCATCTGCATAATCAGTTATTTTTAAGAACCATTGAGTTAAGTCCTTCTTAGTAACCTCTGTTGAACATCTTTCACAAGCGCCATCTAAAACTTGTTCATTAGCTAAAACAGTACTACATGATGGACACCAATTTACAGGAGCCTTCTTTCTATAAGCTAAACCCTTCTCATAAAGCTTTAAAAATAACCATTGAGTCCATTTATAATAATCAGGTCTGCAAGTTACAACTTCATTTTCCCAGTTAAACATTGCTCCCATAGCTCTTAATTGTTGTTCCATAGTTACTATATTTTTTTCAGTTGAATCCTTAGGATGGATTCCAGTTTTAATAGCAAAGTTTTCAGCAGGTAAACCAAAAGCATCAAAACCCATTGGTTGGAATACATTAAATCCTTGCATTTTTTTTAGTCTAGCCCATGAATCAACAGGTCCATAGTTAAACCAGTGACCAGCATGTAATTGGCTACCTGATGGGTATGAGAACATTTCTAAAACATAAAGCTTTTCACCTTCATTGTTTGGATCAAATTTATAAAGATTTGCTTCTTCCCATTTATCTTGCCATTTTTTATCAACGGAAGTTCCGTAGTTACCCATAATATTTTTCCTCCTTGTATTTTGAATATAAAAAAAGCCCTTCATCTCAATTAAGAGACGAAAGACATTGTTTCGCGGTACCACTCTTATTAGAAAACAACAATAAAGTTAATTTTCTCACTTAAATTCATAACGGGGGTTACCCGTACTTGCTTTTAACAAGTAAGCTCCTAGGCAAGTTCCTATAATTAAAACACTGCTTTTCAGCAACCAACAGCTCTCTAAAGAATTAATGATATAGTACTACTCCTATTCAACACAATAGCATTATTAAATTCAATATAAATTATTATATATTAGGTTATTAGGTAAGTCAAATATTTCAAATAGTAGTTAAAAAATATAAATATAATTTAAATAGTATTATAAAGATTAAGTTTTAATAGAAAAAGCATTTATTAAAATTTATAATAAATATATAGTAACTATTGGGGAGAAGAGAATATGAGTAGCTTAAAAAATACAATAAAAATGTTATTAATACTTAACTACGGAAAACTTATAAAAAAGAAAGAGCTTTCAGAAAAGTTAGGAGTATCAGAAAAACAAATAAGTAGATATAAAGAAGCATTAGATGAAATTGTAACTATAGAATCAATACCAGGTCCAAATGGTGGATATAAATTGAAGGATAAGTATTTACCTTTTAAACAACTTCTAACAAAAGAAGAAGTAATAATACTTAAACTTGCTATAAATGGTATGAAAGAAACCTTTAATGGAGATAATTCAAAAATAAATAAGGCTATCGATAAAATAAATTATTCTATAATGAATAAAGATAATAATTTATTTGAAGCTCAAATAATTCCATATTCTAAAGTGAAAGAAAATTACGATAATCTTACAAAAAAACAATTAAGTATATATGAGGCTATTTTACAAAATAAACAAATAATAATTACATATAGAGGTAATGATGGTCTAAAAACAAGACGATGGGTAGAACCATATAAACTTTTAATATATAAAGGAGAATCATACCTTGTTGCAAATTGTTTACTAAAATCCTCAATAAGATTTTTTAAACTAGTTAGAATAAGTGAATATATAATTACAGGGAAAAGTTTTGAAAAGACAATAGATATAGATAAAATATTAAGTGATTATAAAGATAAAAATATAGGTATATTCTCTGGAAAGGAATATAATTTAAAATTAGAAATAAGTCCACCTATGGCTAATACAGTTAAAGAAAGAATATGGGTAGACAATCAAGTAATTGAAGAACTAGATAATGGTAAAATAATATTTAAAGCAACAATGAAAGGAAGCCCTGAGATAACGTCTTGGATATTAAGCTTAAAGGATTCTGTAAAAATAATAGAGCCGGAAAGCTTAAAGAAAGAGGTAAAAGAATATTTAGTAAAGATGATTAATAACTTATAATAATAACATAGTATATTACATGTTGAAGTTTTAATTCAGTTTGATATAATAACATAGATATATTAACTATGAGGAATGTAAATTTAATAAAGTGAAAGTTAATTAGGTATATACAACATTTTATATTAACTATGAGGGGATAGGAAATACTTTATTTAAGGAAGTATTTCCTATAATAATTTGCTTAAAAAACAAATTATTAATCACATGGATAAAATCATAAAATTGCAATAATAATTGAAATAGAAGATAATTATTAAGGAAGTAAAAAATAATAACCATTAATCAAGTGCAAGTAATTTGGTTGAATAATAAGATGAACATAGTAAAAATGGAGGTAGAAAAATATGTATAGAAAAATAAATAATGAAGTAAGAAAAAATATAATAGAAGGTTGGATAAATTCTAAAATAACTAGGCAACAATTAGCTAAGAAATATAATGTTTCAAGAAGCTTTGTATATAAAATAACCAAAGATTATGAAAAAATAAGATAATATTTATTCAGATATTAAAAAATATCTGAATAAATTAATTCATTATCAAAAATATCCTTAATTGAAGTTATAATAAATATAAAACAATTTACTAAAATATCCATTTAACATAAAATTTATATAAGGAGGTGGAGAAAATGAGATTTACTGTAAAGGGAGAAATAAAAGATAAAAAAATGCCATTAAGCTACAGAACTATGATAATGAGTATTATAAAAAAAGCTATAGAACTTGGCGATAAAGAATATTTTAATGAATTATATTACTATGAAAATAAGAAAAGTAAAAAAATAAAGCCATTTTGTTTTGCTGTATATTTAAGAAATTTTAAAGTCTGTGGAGATATGGTAGAAGTTAATGGAGAAATATCTATAACTATTTCAACTCCAGACTATAACTTAGGAATAGTTGTATATAATGGATTTCTAAAGATGAAAGAACATAATTATAATGGAATTATATTTAGCAAAAATAAAATAACATTAGAAAAAGAATGTAAAGTTTCAGAGTCAGAAGTAATATTTAAAACCTTATCCCCAATATATATAAAAAATAAAGAGAATAAATCAATTGATATAGATGATTCAGAATATTCTAAGGAGTTGAATTATATATGTAATTTACTACTAAATTCATATAGGGGATATGGTTTAAATAAAGAGTTAAAATTTACATCATTAAACATGAAAAAAATAGTTGTGAAGGAAAAAATAAAAGATTTCGTTAAAAATAGTAATAAAGATTTTATGTATATTAATGCATATGCAGGTGTATTTAAATTAGAAGGGGATGTAGAAGATCTAAACCTTTTAAAGCAACTAGGAGTTGGTTTTAGGAGAAGTGAGGGATTTGGATTGATAGATATTATATAAAGGAGGTGGTTATATGGGAAGTATAAGAGTAGAATCAGGAGATTGGCTTAAAAATGCTTCAATAGTAGGATTGTTAGAAGTATTAGAAAATATGAGTGATAAATCAGAATCAGTAGTTATCAAAAATAATTATATAGAATTTGATTCTTCAATATTAAATAACTTTGAAGAAGAATATTTTAAGATTTTAATAAATAAAAACGAAAAAAATTTATCATGGTATAAGCTAATAAGCTATGAAAAAGATATAAATAATTTTGATAAAAATAATTTTACAGATAAAGAATTAGATAAATTAAATAAAATTATAGATGATCTTAAATCTAAATCAAAATTAAACTCTAATAGCTATAAAAGTGCATATCTACTGTTAGATGATAGTGATTTTATAATAAATAAAGAAAAAGAATTAGCGAAAATAAAATTAAATAAAAAAGATAATATTGAAGATTATATGACTAAAATATTTAGGCAAATAGACTTGATTAGGGAGATTATAAATTATTTTAATAAACCAGAAGTAAAAAGAGTAGTGGCAGCTAAAAATATAATGTATGATGTAATACAACCATTTTGGAATAACATTAGTTTTCTTTTAAGTACAAAAAGCAAGGGGAATATGTATGAGCTATATAAAGATGATTTTATTAATCCTGTATTAAACTATATGGATAAGGAAACATCAAAGTTTAAATATAGTTGTTTTACTTGTAATAATAAAATTTCAAAGCTTAGTAAACCTGAAGCTTTTGATTTAACATGGTTGGTTAAAACAGGGGCAGATATGTCAAGGAAATCTTCTCATTTCTGGAATATGAGTGGTGATGCATATATATGTCCTATATGTAATTTACTATATTCTTGTTTACCATTAGGTTTTGTAGTATTGAAGGGAAAAGGTATATTTATTAATAGTAACAGAAATATAAAAATGCTTAAGCAATCCAATACTATAAAAATTAATTATAAAGAAAGTCTTCAAGAAATAGAACAATTATCATATTTGAATATATTAAATTCAATGGAGCAGCAAAGTATTGAAAATATAGATAGTGAATTTGAAAATATTCAAGTTATAAAAATAGATGGAAATAATGAAAGAAGACCTTATAGCTTCAATATTTTATCTCCTAAAATGATGAAAGTACTATATTTCAATAGAAAAACATTAAATAAGTTAATAAAGATAAGAGTAAAGATAACAGAAAAATATTATTTAAATCTTTATGATGAAGTTATAAGGCGAATATATGATGGTAAAAATCTTTTTGATTTAATACATCAATTATTAGTTATGTACTTAGATAATGAAAAGTTTAAAAGAATTGATTGTATTTATGGAATAATAAAAATAAATAATTCTATAATAGGAGGTATAAATATGAAATTTGAAGATATAGAAAAGTTTACAGGATACGGATATGACTTAAGAAAAGAATATGAAAAGAAAAATGTATTAGGGAAATTACCTGGAATAACGTATAGATTAATAAATGCATTAAAAACTAAAGATAGCAGTAAGTTTATGGAGGTTATTATAAATTCATATATGTATGTAAACGCAAAGATACCTATGGATTTAGGTAATGTACGTATTAATAATGATATACTTCAAGGAATTGGATATGAATTTTTAATTGGTTTACAAGGTGAAAAAAATATAAGAAAGAAATATGAAGATAATAAAATACAATCTGAAAATAATGAAGTGGGTAGAGAGGAGAAAAAATAAAATGGAAAAAGTTAAAGGGTTAACAGCTACATTTATTTTTGAGGCTGAAAGTGCAAATTATGGAGAAGGATTAGGAAATGTAACATCATTAAAAAAAATATCAAGAGATGGTGGAAAAACCTATAGTTATATATCTAGACAAGCATTAAGATATAATATTATAAATCAAATGGGATGTTATAATACACCATTAGATTTAGATGGAGAGGTTTTACAATTTCATCCTGATGCAACTATAGAGAAATATTCTGAAATAGACTTATTTGGTTATATGAAAACTAAAAAACCAGTAAAAACTAGAGCTGCAGTAGTTAGACTTTCAAATGCAATAGCATTAGAAACCTTTAATGCTGATTTAGACTTTTTAACAAATAAAGGTTTACTAGATAGATACAATGAAACTTCAGATAAGAAAAAAGATGGTGGAAATATAGCACAAAGTGAAATTCATAAATCATATTATGCATATACAATATCTATTGACTTAGATAAGGTAGGAATAGATATTAACGATAACATAAGTTTAAGTAATGAAGAAAAAGCACATAGAGTAAATAAATTATTAGACACTATAAAGTTTTTATATAGAGATATAAAGGGAAGAAGAGAAAATTTAACTCCGATATTTGCAATAGGAGGAGTATATTCAATTAAAAATCCTTTCTTTGAAAATAGAATTAAATGTTATAATAATAAAATTGACTTGAAAGCTATTAAGTGTGTATTAGATTTAGATAATGAAGTTAAAGATAAAACCAATATAGGCTTAATAAGAGGAATGTTTGCAAATGATAGTGAGATAGTAAAAGAACTTAATCCAGTAGAAATGGGAGAATTTTTTAACTTTATGAAAGATGAAGTAAAAGATTATTATGAAGTGTAGGTGTTTAAGGTGCAAGTTAAAAAGGCTATAAAGCTTGAAATATATCAGAATCTAGTAAACTATAAAAAGCCTACAAGTTTTCAACTTAAAGAAAGCTATCCTCTTCCTCCACCATCTACTATTATAGGTATGGTTCATTTTGCTTGTAAGTTTAATGAATATAAAGAAATGGATGTATCAATACAAGGAAGTTTTAATTCTAGAGTTTATGATTTATACACTAGATATGAATTTTCAGGAGCTAGCTTTGAAGAGGGAAGACATCAGTTAAGGTTAGAATCAAGTGATGGGAAAATATATGGATCTACGAGAGGAGTAGCCATAGCAGAATTATTAGTTGATGTAAAGTTAGTTTTACACATATGTCCAAAAGATGAAGCTTTAATTCCAATTATATATGATTCATTTAATAAGCCAAATGAATATATTTCACTTGGTAGAAGAGAAGACATAATAAGAGTAGATAATGTTAAAGTTGTAGACTTAATTAAAAAAGATATAGAAGTAGATGTATTAGATAAAGGGAGCAATTATTATATTCCATATGAATATATAAAAAATAATGATGTCATTACACAGGCTACTATTTATACACTTAATAAGGTATATAAAAAAGAGACTATTAAAAAGGGAACAGAATTTAGAAGTTGGGAAAAGGTAAAAGTAGCTTATTGTGTAGGTGGAAAAAATAATATTTCAGATTGTGAGATATATTTTGATAATGATAATAAGAAAGTATTTTTGATTTAAATTTAAAAGAGACTAGAGAGTTTTCTAGTCTCTAAAATTTTAGAATGGGGTAGTAAAGTGGAAAATTTATTTTTAGCCAAAAGTAATCCAAAGGAAACAATTCAAGAGCATACAGAAAATTTGCTAAGAGAATATGAAAGATTAAGGCTTATATATCCTAATATTAAAAATATAAATTGGGATTTATTAAGGCTTGCATGTTTATATCATGATTTAGGTAAAATGAACACTAAATTTCAGAATAAAATAATTGAAAATATTAATAAAAGTGGAGAAGTAAATAATAGGGCTAAAATAAAATTATTAAAGGATGAATTAAAAGAAATTGATGAAATACCACATGGATATTTAAGTAATGCTTTTATACCAATTGATTATTTAGAAGAAAACTTTTTGAGAAAAGAGATAAAAATACTTTATGAAAGTATTTTTTACCATCATAATAGAGAAAAACTTGAAGGTAATAGAAAAATAGAACTTATGAAAGTTATTAGAGAAGATTTAGAAAAATATAAAAATAACTTTAAATATAATAAATTGATAAAAAATAATATAGAACTTAGTACAGGTTTTACTAAATACTTGAAAAGCAGAGTATTAGTTGATTATTTAGATTCTGAGAAAGATATTAACTTTGAGGATGCAAGCAAATTTATAATGACTAAGGGATTACTAAATAAAATTGATTTTGCTGCAAGTAGTGATGTAAATGTTGAAATTAAACCAGGTGAACTTGAGAAATTAACAGTTAAATCAATAGAACCATATAAATTAAATGATTTACAAAGATATATGAGGTCACATCAAGAAGATAATTTGGTTATAAAAGCATCTACAGGAATAGGAAAAACAGAAGGTGCTTTAATTTGGATTGGGAATAATAAAGGTTTTTTTACATTGCCTTTAAAGGTAGCTATAAATTCAGTTTATGACAGAGTAATAGAAAAAATAAATTATGGAAATGATAAAACAGCATTATTACATTCAGATAGTGCATCAGAATATATGAAAAGGTCTGAGGAAGGAGTAATTGATAAAGAATACTTAGACTCTACCAAACAGTTATCTTTTCCATTAACTATATGTACTTTAGACCAACTTATAAGTTTTATTTTCAAATATGAAGGCTTTGAGTTAAAATTAGCAACTTTAAGCTATTCTAAAATTGTAATAGATGAAATACAAATGTATTCTCCAGATATGATTGCTTATTTAATACTAGCATTAAGAGAAATTATATTAATGGGTGGTAAATTTGCTATTGTAACGGCAACATTTCCACCTATTTTTGAATATTTTATGAATTATGTTGGTATAGAAAGTGGGAAAATGTATAAAACTCCAGAAAAGCCATTTTTAAAAAAGCAAGATAGAAAAATTATGTTACGGCATAAAGTAAGAGTTTTTGAGGAAAATATAAATTCTAAGATAATATATAAAAGTTTTAATAATCAAAAAGTATTAGTAATAGTTAACACTATAAAGGCTGCTCAAGATCTTTATAATCAGTTAGCATTACATAAAGATTTAGAAGGAAAGATATTTATGTTTCATAGTAGATATATTAAAGAAGATAGAACTAAAAAAGAAACTAAAATTTTTAAAGATGGTCAATTGAAAAATGATTTTAAAGGAATATGGATAACAACTCAAGTTGTAGAAGCAAGTTTGGATATAGATTTTGATGTTTTATTTACCGAGTTATCAGATATTTCAGGATTACTACAAAGAATGGGGAGAGTGTTTAGAAATAGAATTTTGTGTGATGATATAGTTAATATAAATATATTTGTAGGAAATGAAAAAAGACCATCAGGAATAAGTTTAAAAGACTCAATAATAGATATAGATATTTTTGAAAAATCAAAGGAAGTAATAATGAAGTACGATAATATGAAATTAGATGAAGAGGAGAAGATGAAGATAGTAGATGAAGTATATTCCGTACAAAATTTAAAAAATTCTAATTATTTTTCTAAAATAAAAAAAACTATATGTGACTTTAAAGATATAATTCCATATGATTTAAAGAAAAATGAAGAAAAACTAAGAGATATCTCTTCAGAAAATGTTATACCAAAATGTATATATGAAAAAAATAAAGAAGAGTTGAGTGAACTTATAAAAAAATTAAAAATAGAGAAAGACTTTTCAAAGAGAATATATTATAGAGATGAAATAATGAAAAAGACAGTAAGTATTAATTCAAAAAAGATAAATAATATGAAGAGAAATAATACTAAAGTAGAGGAATTAGAAATAAGTAAATTTAATAAGATATATATTGTTCCAGGAAGGTATACTCTAGAAAAAGGTCTTGAATATGAAGAAGAGCTTAATGGATTTAGTGAAAATCAAATTTTATAGAAAAAAATTATATACCAAATATGTCCTTAATTGATGATAGTATTTAGCTAATAAATATTTAGAGAGGAAGGATTTATTATGAATTTTGATTTTAATGATTTTAAGGTTCAAGGTATAAAATTTAACTATTATTTTATATGTAAAAGAAAACTCTGGTTATTTGATAAAGGTATAGCTTTGGAAAATAATAGTGATAGAGTTCTTCAAGGAAAAGTAGTTCACGAAGCATCATATAATACGGCTAAGTATAAAGAAAAATTAATTGATAATATGATTAAAGTAGATATATTACAAGGTGATAAAGTTAAGGAAGTTAAGATATCTAGTAAAATGACAGAGTCAGATAAAATGCAAATATTATACTACTTATTTTATTTAAAACAATTAGGAATAAATAAAAAAGGTTCATTAAATTATGTTAAAGAAAAAAAGGTATTTGAAGTTGAGTTAAATGAAGGATACGAAAATAAAATAAAAGAAACATTAATCGAAATAAGAACTTTATTAGAGAAAGAATATCCTCCGAAAGTAGAAAAGCTACCATATTGTAAAAAGTGTGCATATTATGAATTCTGTTATGTTAAGGAGATAGATTAATGGCAAAAGATTATTATATTTTTAGTAATGGAAAACTTAAGCGTAAAGAGAATACAATATATTTCATAGATTGTGAAGAAAATAAAAAAGCAATACCAATAGAAGATATTGAAAGATTACATTTATTTGGGGAAATAGACTTAAATACAAAATTTTTAAATCATATATCTAAATATAGTATTTTAATAAGTATATATAACTATTATGGATTCTATAGTGGAAGTTATTATTCAAGGAAGAAAAATGTTTCAGGAATTTTACTAGTAAATCAATCAAAAGCATATTTAGATAACAAATCTAGATTAGAATTTTCAAAGGCATTTATAGACTCGGCAATTCATCATATACTTAGAAATTTAAGGAGACATAAAGAAAAAACAGAAGAATTCATTAGTATGATAGAAAATGAAAGAAAAATAATGAAATCAGCAAATAGCATTCAAGAGGTAATGGGAGCAGAAGGTAGAGCAAGAAAAAAATACTATGAAGCATTTAATTCATTTTTAAAGGAAGACTTTTACTTTAATAAAAGAGAAAAGAAACCACCAACAGATCCTATAAATGCATTAATATCCTTTGGAAATAGTCTTATGTATACTACTGTTTTAGGAGAAATATATAAAACTCCATTAGATCCAACTATAAGTTATTTACACGAACCATCTAAAAAAAGGTTCTCTTTAAGCCTAGATGTTGCAGAAATATTTAAGCCTTTAATAATAGATAGTATTATATTTACTATGATAAATAAAAATATGATAAGAAAAGAAGATTTTGATATTGAAGAAGGGTTATGTTATCTAAATGAATTAGGAAAAAAGAAATTTATAAAGGAATATGAAAATAAACTATCTACAACAATAAAGCATAGAGCCTTAAACAGAAAAGTATCGTATAAAAGCTTGATAAGACTAGAATGTTATAAGATAATAAAAGCATTGATAGAAAATGAACAATATAAACCACTTAAAGCATGGTGGTAATATGTTTATAGTATTAACCTATGATATAGGAGAAAAAAGAATAAATAGAGTTAGAAAAATATTGAAAAGATATATAACATGGACACAGAATTCAGTGTTTGAAGGAGAAATTACTGAAGCTAAACTACAAAAATGTTTAACAGAGGTATATAAAAACATAAATAAAGATGAAGATTCTATATACATATATAGAATTAAAAATTCCAATAATATAGAAAAAAATATAATAGGAAAAGAAAAAAATTACGATGAGAAATTTCTGTGAAATTTTACTTAAATATATAATTGCAGTAGATCATATTTTTATAAAAATAATGTTAAAGCTAGAAGTAACAATGGTTATATGATATATAAAAGATGAATAATGAAAATACACTGAGGACTTACTGCAAAATAATTAACTTTATGATAAAATATAAGTGTACAAATGGCATGAATATAGACTTTTCTTAGTACATTAAATTGGGGTTTTATATTAACTATGAGGAATGTAAATCGTATAAAAAATAGTGATGGAACATATGAAACATGTTTTATATTAACTATGAGGAATGTAAATATAGATATAATCTTCACTAAACTTCGCCAATCCATCGTTTTATATTAACTATGAGGAATGTAAATTTGACTGATGGTGGTATTGATAGTTTTTCGAGTTATAGTTTTATATTAACTATGAGGAATGTAAATCTGCATAGACCTTGTATGAGATTCTGTTCTTTCATTCGTTTTATATTAACTATGAGGAATGTAAATGAAATAGACTTCATTATTATATTTGCTCTATAAAAAGGTTTTATATTAACTATGATGAATGTAAATTCTGTATTTATTGTGTGTATATACTTTTCTACATCTTGTTTTATATTAACTATGATGAATGTAAATATATAAATTGTTACTAGATTTAAATGATATGCTAAAGTTTATACTATAATCAAATAAAAATATGAAGGTAGGTATAGAGTTTATGAAAATTAGAAGTGAATATACATGTCCTTTAGAATTAGTACATGATATGTTAAAAGGAAAATGGAAAACAATTATTATATGGAGATTAAGATTAGAAGCAACTTCTCTTTCGAAGCTAAGAAAAGATATAAATGGAATAACCGAAAAAATGTTATTACAACATTTAAAAGATTTAATTAAATATTCGTTAGTTGAAAAAAAGGAATATGAAGGATATCCATTAAAGGTTGAGTATTCATTAACATCTAGGGGAAAAGAAGTTCTTTCTGCATTAGAGATATTTCAGAAAATAGGTATAGAGTATATGATAGAAGATGGTAAAGAAGAAGAATTAAGAAAACTTTGCTTATTAAAATGAAAATACATACAAAAAAGTAAGTAATTGAACAATTAATAATGTAGATATATGATTTAACCATAACTTTTAAAATATAAAGGAGATGAGTTAATGAAAGTAACAAGTAGTGGAATAGTAGACGGAATTATTAATGATAAGTATGGGAAAAGAGGTATAGTAAATGATCATGGAATACCAACATGTTCGATTCCTTTAAAAATCGAAGATGCTCCAGAAAATACGGTTTCTTATGCCATAGTTATAGAGGATAAAGATGCTATTCCTGTTAGTGGAGGATTTTCTTGGATACACTGGATTGTAGCCAATATTACTAGAGGTGAATTAAAAGAAAATGAAAGTCAGTTATCATTTGATTTTGTTCAAGGAGTTAATAGTTGGATTAGTATTCAAGGGGGGGAAAAGGATAAAGAAATTTGTACATATTATGGTGGAATGGCACCCCTAGATTCACCACATATTTATGAAATTCATGTTTATGCAATTGATACTATGGTCTTACGTCAATATCTTGGACACAAAAAGTCAAACTTTTTTTATGCTACACCTCTAGCTAATAATTCACATTGATTTGGAGTCATGTAATTAATAGAAGAGTGTAGCCTTTTTCTGTTATACCAGCCTTCAATATATTTAAATATAGCTATATTGGCTTCTTCGAAGGTACGGTATGTATTTCTATAGATTTCTTCCTTCTTTATTGAAGAATGAAAAGATTCTATACAAGCATTATCATATGGACAACCTTTTTTACTAAATGATTGTATAATATTAAACTGTATACATAGCTCTTTTAAATCATTACTAGTATATTGAGAGCCTAAATCTGTATGAAATATTAAATTTTTATTTTTATCTGGATTTTGGCTGTAGTAGGCATTTTTTAAAGCTTTAATAACTAAATCATTAGTCATTCTTTTACCGAAGGCGTAGCCAATTATTTTTTTTGAATGTAAATCAAGAACTGAAGCTAAATAGCACCAACCATCTTTGATAGTATGAATATATGTAATATCGCCAACCCATTTTTCATTAATAGAAGTAGTTGCAAAATCTCTATTTAAAACGTTTTCTAAATCTTCTGCTACTTTCTTATTTGAATGAGGCTTATATTTTTTTACAGTTATTGCACAAAGACCAAGTTCAGTCATTTTTCTTTGAACTCTCTTTATTGACACATTAAAGCCTTCTGTACCAAGTATATGATGAATCCTAGGAGCACCATATATCCCTTTATTAGCTTTATATATCCTTGTAATCGCTGCTTTTAATGCATCATTTTCTATTGCTCTTGAAGATTTAATTTTATCAAAAGATTTATAATATGTACTTCTGGCTACGCCTAGAACGGTACACATAGTCTTAATATCATGATTGTTTTTATTATTATCTATAAATAGTATTACTTGATTTAATTTCTTGTTGCAAATATGGCCATAGCTTTTTTTAATATTTCATTTTCCTCTTTAATCCTTGCCATTTCCTTTTTTAAAGCCTTTACTTCTTTAAGTGTCATAGATTCATTTTCATCTATTTTAACTTCTTTTACATCTTTAACCCAGCCGTTGATTGTTGATTTTGCAATGCCATATTCGCTACTTAGCTCTGCTAAGCTCATTCCTGATTTAAATAAATCTACTATCATATTTTTATATTCTTGATCATACCTTTTGCCACTTCCCATAATGGACACATCCTTTCTTAACTAAATATAATTTTACTTAGTTCGACTTAATGTGTCCACTACTTTATACTAACACCACTATACTTGATTTAGAAAATGGGTTTTACTTAAATGAATTACATAGAAAAATGGATGGGCATATACTTGATCAATTTACTTTAAAAGGAGAGTATAGTAATTAGATATGAGTATATATGAAGTAATTATGTTATTATGTTTTGGATTAGCATGGCCGTTTTCAATTTATAAGTCATTAATATCTAAATCAACAAATGGAAAAAGTGTTATGTTTATGATTATTTTAATAATAGGATATTTATCAGGAATACTAAATAAACTAATATATAATTATGATAATGTAATATTTTTATATGTTATAAATGTAATTATGGTATCAATTGATGTATTACTATATTTTAGGAATAGAAAATTAGAATTTAATAAAAAAATCAAGACTTAAGATTAAATTATATAAAATTTTGATAATTTGTAAATAAAGTGTGAATTTTGTTAAAAATATATAATGTATGTAATTTTATGGTATATAATATAGGCAAATAGTTAATGAGAATAAAAAAAGTTTTAAAGGCAAAGCTAGAGAAATCTAGTGACGCAAAGCTATAGGGGCTAAGGTTTTAAACTATGCTAGCCAGTTACCGAAGAGTCGCAAGTCTTTTTGTAATTAATTGCATTTATTAGGCTGCTCTTTTTGAGTAGCCTTTTTTATTAATCAATTAATAAAAACTTATATTTACTTCGGAGAAATTTTTTAATTTGAATTCTATTTAAAAATTAAAAATATTTAGGAGGAAGTGTATGAATAAAAGGAAAATAATAGCTTTAACTATTGTAGCTACTTTAGCAACCAGTGTTATTCCAACAAACATAGCATTTGCTATGGATACAAACTCGGAGGTGTCCAAAGATAAAGTTGAAGAAGGAACAAAATCAGAGTACAACGTATCTGTAAACCAATTTAATATGACATCATTAGAAAACTATAATGATTATGAAAAAGCATTTAAAGTAACAGGTATAAAATCTTATTCAAATAATGGGGGAGTGTATGCAAGTAGTACACTAAACAAAGCATTTGATGGAAATTTATCAACTCATTGGGAAACGGGAAGACCAAATAGTTCTGCATTTACAAATGAAGTGATTGTAACTTTTGAAAATGTTGAAACTATAAATAGAATTGTATATGGAGCTAGAAAAGATGCAGGTAATAAAGGATTTGCAAATAAATTCTCTATATACTCATCTTTAACAGATGATGAAAATGATTTTAAATTAGTAGGAAAAGGACAAGCAACAAAAGGTAGTGGATTATACGAATTTAAATTTAATAAAACAGAATTTAAAAGACTTAAATTTGTATTTGATGAAAGTTATGATTCATGGTCAAGTGCTAATGAATTTATGTTTTTTAAAGAAGATATTGTAGAAGATAATATTAATAATATCTTTGTTGATGGAACACACGTTAAGTTAAGTGATAAATATAACAACATTGAATTGTTGGAAAATTTCGAAAAAGAGGTTAATAATCATCCCTTAGCTAGTAAATATATTAATATAATTCAAGAAGCAAAGGATTTATATAATAATCCTAATAAATATGAAGATGCTTTAATTTTAACTGCATCTCAAAGGGGAGATGTTTCAAAGGAAGCAAGGGAGCATCAAATAACAAGAGCATCCTATTCTTTAGATACTTTTGGAAAATATGTTACACCAGGAGAAACAATTAAGCTATATGTAGATGCTGATGAAAAAGGTGTTATGCCACAATTATTGTTAGGACAACTTGCAAATGATAAAAATGATTGGAGAAGATTTTATACATTAAAGCCTGGTTTAAATACTATTAAAGCACCAGAATTTAGTAATATGAGTCCAGCTGTAATATATATTTATAATCCAGCTTTACCAAGTGATCAAGCTTATGCACCAAAGGTAAGACTAGTAGGTGGAACAAAATTCCCTGTTTATTATCATGGGAAAACTGATCCAGCTGAATATGAAAGAGAGTTAGAGGAATATACTAAAAAAATAAGTATAAATGATAATGATTTTGCTAATGGATTAAGAGAGGATATTTTATATAATGTTACAGAGTTAATTTCGGAAAATAATACAATAACTACAAGTGCAGCAGGAGCATTACAAGGAATTAAGGAAATTAAGTCATCAGGAAAAACTGTAGCAGATACAATGAATGATTGGGAGAAGATGTGGCATGAATTCCAAAAGTTTAGTGGATTTGTAGAAAATGATCCAGATCCAAGAAATGATTTATATAATGTAAAATTTACATCAAGAGTATTTACAAAGGGGCCTTATGGTTGGTCTGATTGGGGATATACTGGATATAATGGCGAAAATGCACCAAGAAGAGATACAGGTGTATTTAAGCATATAGTTAAACCATTTGCGTTAAATGATGATTGGCTATTTTTCCATGAATGGGGACATAATATAAATAACTCTTGGACAGAACATAGTGAGGTAACAAATAACCTATATTCTGCACAAATGAGAAAGGTATTTGGTACAGGGGGAGATGCTATAGACTGGACAACTTTATATTCAAGGTTTTCAGGAAATACATTTAATCATGGATACTTCACAAATTTAGGAGTTTTAAGTCAACCTTTATATTATTATGGAAGTGATCTTTATGGAAAAGCATCAAGAATCGCAAGAACTAATCCAAATGGAGTTTTAAATGGATTAAGTAATAATCAGCAAAGATTTGTTATAGCATATTCATTAGCTTCTGGGTATGATTTAACAGATTTCTTTAATGATTGGAATTATGTGAAAACAACAGATGTTATGAAGGCAAAAGTCTCACATTTATCAAAGCCAAGTGTTAAGTTAGAATATATGAATTCTTCAGGTGTAGGATATGAGGGAAAAGGTTTTACAGAAAACACGGTAGCATCTATAGATAGCATTGTAACAAATAGCATTAATAATACAAATAAATTATCATTTAGTATTGATGAAGCTAGTAAAAGTGCTGCCATGGGATATGAAATATTTAGAGATGGAAAATTAGTAGGTTATACAACAAGCACTTCATTTGAAGATAAAAATATAGACCCTAGCGAAAATTATAAATATGAATTAGTTGTTTATGATAAAAAGCTAAAACCATCAAAGAAGGTTAGTAGAATGACTATTACTCCTAATTTAAAGGTTGATGATGGTATAGTAATAAATATTAATGATAGCTTTGATTTTAAGGATTATATAAGTGTATTAGATAATAAGGGAAGTGACTTAAAGGAAAAAGTTAAACTAGTTAGTTCTAATTTGGATACAACTAAAAGAGGAAAATATACTTTAGAAATAGAAGTAGAAAACTCAGGAGTAGTTGTTAAAGACAGTATGAATGTAACTGTAGTTAGTGAGTCCACTTATTTAAGTGATATGGATTGGAAATCTTCACAGGCAGGTTATGGATCTATTAAAAAGGATAAATCTCATGGAAATTCATCAATTCTATTAACAGATAATATAACTAAAAGAGAGTATAAAAAAGGGATAGGAATGCATGCTATATCAGAAGTGGTTGTAGATATAGAAGGAAAAGGCTTTGAAACCTTTGAATCATACATTGGAGCAGATGGGAATAGTACAGCACCACAAACTTCAGTTAATTTCCAAGTGTTTGTAGATGGAGAAATAAAATACGATAGTGGAAGAATGACTGTAGATACAGCTAAGAAACATATATCTCTTAATGTAGCTGGAGCTAAGGAAGTTAAACTTTTAATGAGTGATAGTGGAAATGGAATTTCAAATGATAGTGGAGTTTGGGCTGATACAAAGTTTACTAGAAATTCTACCAAACCAGTAATAACAGCTGAAAACACAACTTATTTAAAACTACGTGATAAACTAGATTTAATGGATGGAGTATCTGCAAAAGATATTGAAGATGGAGATATAACATCTAATATAGTAATTAATAATGGTGGTTTTGATAATAATAAAACAGGAGAATATGATGTAATTTATACTGTAACTGATAGTGAAGAAAATACTACTACTTTAAATAGAAAAGTTATAGTTTGGAGTGAAAGTCAATATATATCTAATATTAATTGGGAATCTGCAAATACTAGTTATGGACAAGTAAGAAAAGATTTAGCATCAGGTGGAGCTAAAATTAAACTTAGTATAGATGGTGAAGAAAAAGTATTTGATAAAGGTATTGGAACTCATGCAAATTCAGAAATAGTCTATAATTTAGAAGGTACAAATTATGAATATTTTGAAAGTTATGTAGGAGTAGATAGAAATATAGCTCAGCAAGGAAATTCAAGTGTTATATTTAAAATATTTGCAGATGATAAAGAAGTATATAATAGTGGATTAATGAAATGGAATGATGAAGCTAAGTTTGTAAGAATTCCTGTAAAGGGTGCATCAAAAGTAAAGCTTATTGTAAATGATGCAGGAAATGGAATTTCTTCAGATCATGCAAATTTTGGAGATGCAAAATTCCTAATAACAAATTCTAAGCCAACTTTAGTTATTCCTAAAGCAATTTCAACTAAACTAGGAGTTCCTATAGACTTAAAATCTGAAACTTATACTGCAAATGATTCAGAAGATGGCGATATAACTTCTAAAGTTATAGTTAGTGGAGATGTTAATTTCAATAAAACAGGTAAATATAATTTAACTTATAGCGTTACTGATAGTAATGGAAATACCACTACAGCTATTCGTGAAGTTTTTGTAACTGATATGGAAGATTATAAATATCTAAGTGATATTAACTGGAAATCTGCTACAGCTTCATGGGGACAAGTTAATAAAGACTTATCTGTAAGTGGAAATGCATTAAGACTTACTGGAGAAGATGGAAGTTTAGTTAAATATAATAAAGGAATAGGTACACACTCTACATCAAATATTATTTACGACTTAAAAGATGGTAATTACACTAATTTCTCAACATATATTGGTGTAGATAGACAAATGTATAATACAGTAGGTTCTGTAATCTTCCAAATCTGGTTAGATGGACAAAAAGCTTATGATAGTGGGGTAATGAGGTCAACTGATAAGCAAAAATTTGTTGAATTAAATATAACAGGCGTTAAAGAAATGAAGCTTGTAGTTACTGATGGTGGCAATGGAAATGGTTCAGATCATGCTGATTTTGGAGATTCAAAATTATATTATGCAAATGATAATGGAGTTGAAGTTAATAGAGAAAAGTTAGATTCAATAGTAGACAATATTAATAAGCTAAATAAAGAAAGCTATAAGGCAGAAGCTTGGGATAATATTCAAGCTACTTTAAAAGAAGTTAAGGATTCTTTATTAGATGGATATAATCAAAAAGAAGTTGATGCTTTATACAATAAGTTAAAGTCTGGATATGAAGCTTTAGTTAATACAACAGATTATACGGAATTGGAAAAGTTAGTAGAGGCTGCAAATAAAATTAATAAAGAAACTTATACTGAAGAAAGTGTAAAAGTATTAGAAGGCTCTATTTTAAAAGCAAATACTATATTATCAAATAAGAAAAGCTTACAAGAAGAAGTAAATAAAGTGGCATCTGAATTGAAAAATGCTATAGATAATTTACAAGATAAGATTAATCTTAAGGAAGTTGTTAATATATCAGACTCCTATTTGAAAAAAGCTATAAAGAGTACATTAAATATATCTACTGATGATATAACTATAGAAGATATGTATAAACTTACTAGATTGACAGATAACTCAGGAAGAATAACAAGTTTAGAAGGATTACAATATGCAAAAAATCTAGAAAGTCTAAACTTAGATTATAATGAAATAACTAATATATCTCCACTTAAAAACTTAAGTAAATTAAAAAATATATCTATAGTAGAATCCTATATTGCAGTTGGAATGGCTAAAGAAATAAATGGGAAGGTTGTAATAAAAGAGGATGTAGTAGATATAAATGGTGAAAAGCTAGTGCCAAAAGAAATAACTTTAGGTGGAAAGTCAGGAGAAGTTGAATTAGATGTAGCAAGCAATATGGAAAATGGAAATATTTCAATAGATATTTCGAACTTTAAAAATGATGTAGCTTCTATAATACTTTCATATGAAGGAGCTAATGGAAATTTTAAACCTACTACTTTATATATGTTTAAAAAATAGATTATAAAATAAGGCACACTAATAAAGTGTGTCTTATTTGTTTAAAGAAAGTTTTCTAAATATACATATTTAATATGTAACTATTATAATATCATTAACATAATATAAATTAAATTGAAAAAACAAAAGATTAAAATATAAGGAGAGTATTAAATTATGACTAGATGTAATGATTATGGATACTATAATAACACCGAAGTTAATAATGATGTTATTAGTGTACTAGTTAATTTACAAAAGCAATTACAAGTACAACTTCAAAATCAGGAACAACTACAAGAACAGTTACAAGCTCAGCTTCAAGCGCAACTTCAACTTCAATCCCAATTACAAGCACAACTTCAACTTCAAGCACAACTTCAATTGCAAAATCAAGCTACCTCCAATACAGATACAACAACTAATGGAAACACTATAACTCTAAATATTACTGTTAATGGAACTAATACTAGTACAGATAATGAAACGGAAACAGAAATTGAGACAGAGAATGAAAACGAAACAGAGAATGAAACAGAAAACGAAACAACAACAAATGCAAATAGTAGCACAAGTGCAAATACAAACTCTAATTCTGCTTCAAATACTTCATCAAGTAATGCATCAAGTAATGCAACAAATAATAATACTGATGAAAATGGTACTCCAGTAGTAGTAGCTAATATGTCAAGTGCTTCAAGTGCTGCAAGCGATGCAGGAGATAATAATAACAACAATAATTAGTTTTTTGTGTTATATTCAAAATACTAGTATTAAAAAGTATCAATGTAAAAATCACAAGCTAAGCGTAAGTTTAGCTTGTTTTTTTATAACTCTATTTTAAATTTATGATAAAATAATAAATATATATAGTATTTTTTATATTAATATAGAGATAATAGAACACTGTATAGTTAGCTTAAATAATATATAGTTATCTAAAAATAGGAGGATTTAAAATGGATATAAAAGAAATGATTAAATTAAAAAATTGGGTTGTTATAGGAGATGTAGGTAATGAAACTAAATATGCATATAGAATCTTAAAAAGATTTGAGTGTTGTGGATATAATGTTTCAGGTGTACATCCTAAAGGTGGAAAAAATATATATAGATCTTTAAAGGAAATTCCATATAAGATAGAAGCTATTGATTTATGTATAAATCCATCATTAGGTTTAGAATATATTAAAGAGGCAAATTTATTTGGAATAGAAAATATTTTAATTCAACCAGGGGCTGAAAGTGAAGAAATATTAAATTATTGTAAAGAAAAATCAATTAATGTAATACAAAATTGTGCTTTAGTTCAATTACAAAAATAACTAATAGAGAAAAATAATATGTACTCCTCTCTATAATTTTAGAGAGGTTTTAGTTTATAAAGTATAACTTTAGAAATAATTAAGAATTAATTAAGTTGATAAGTTAGGTATTGTTAAGTAATATAATAATAAAAATATTAATAAAAAATTAACAGTATTTAGGGGGAGAAAATATGAATTTGCTTAGGGCTATCTTTACAAGCCAACCAAATTCACGTGGATTTGATACTTTTGGCTACGTGCATATATTAATTTTAATAATAACTTTTATGGGATGTTTTTTTATTATAGCAAATAGGAAAAGAATTAGAGAAGATAATAGTATTTCTAGAAAAGTTAAAAATACTATTATTATAGTTATGATAATGCAACAAGCTATTTTATATTTATGGTATATTTTTTCAGGATATAATACCTTAACTCAAGGATTACCACTATATAATTGTAGACTGGCTATTATAGCATTAGCTATAGGACTTTTAATAAATAATAAAGCATTAAAAACTTTAGGAGTGTATTGGGGATCATTTGGAGCAATTTTTGCACTAATATTGCCAGGGGTTGATCCATTTAGGTTTCCACATTATACTCAAATTTCTTATTTTGTAGGACATGTATTTTTATTATGGGCTATAGCTTATGTTTTAGTAATAGAAAATTTTAAATATACAGCTAAAAGTTTAAAGAGAATTTTAATATTTACAACTATATATCATAGTATAGTATTTTTTATAAACATATATCTTGGAGCTAACTATTGTTATTTAATACAACCACCAATACCTATATTTAGAGGTATGTCACAAGTAGAATATACATTAACTTGTATAATAGTATTTAATATTATTATTTCAATAAGCTATAAAGTTTGTAAAAAATTATTATATACAATAAATAAAAAAGATGAATTAAATAATGATGAAGAGTTAATAGAGTTAAAAAAATTAACCACATAATAATGAATATATTATGGATTATTTTTGGTGGATTAGAATTATGTTTAATAAATTTAGTTAGTGCAGTTTTATTATGCTTAACAATAATAGGAATTCCATTTGCAAAGCAATCTATAAAATTAGCTAAGTTATCGTTAATGCCATTTGGAAAAGAAGTAATATAGGGAAAATTTATAGATTATGTCAAAAAGTTAGTAAAATTTTCTAAAAAAGTTTCAAAAAACTATTTACAACTAATAATTATTATTATATAATAAGTCATGTAACAAGGATACGAAAGAAAAAAATATTAAATAGTAAATAGTTAAAATGAAATAAAATGTGGATTTTAGGAGGATTTTAAGATGAAAAAATTTGTTTGTACAGTATGTGGATATGTATTTGAAGGAGAAGCAGCACCAGCAGAGTGCCCAGTTTGTAAAGTAGGAGCTGACAAGTTCGTAGAACAATCAGGAGAATTAGCTTGGGCTGATGAACACAGAGTAGGAGTTGCTAAGGATGTAGATCCAAGAGTTATGGAAGGATTACAAGCTAACTTTATGGGAGAATGTACAGAAGTTGGAATGTACTTAGCAATGTCAAGACAAGCTGATAGAGAAGGATACCCAGAAGTTGCAGAAGCATATAAGAGAATTGCATGGGAAGAAGCAGAACATGCAGCTAAATTTGCAGAATTAATTGGAGAAGTAGTTGTAGCAGATACAAAGGCTAACTTACAAGCTAGAGTAGATGCAGAACACGGAGCATGTCAAGGAAAGAAAGATTTAGCTACATTAGCTAAACAATTAAACTTAGATGCAATCCATGACACAGTTCATGAAATGTGTAAAGATGAAGCTAGACATGGACAAGCTTTCAAAGGATTATTAAACAGATTCTTCAACTAAGATATATAAAGACTCGCCAAGGCGGGTCTATTTTTTTTGTTTAATGAAAACCACCTGCTATGCAGGTGAGTTCCGAAAAGCTTTAGCGGTCAGTAGGAAATAAAAACCTCCTTTGGTATAATTAAACTAGGTTCGACAGCCAAATTTAATAACCAAAGGAGGCATCCGTAATGGATAGTAATAGTTTATCACATACAAAATGGAATTGTAAATATCATATAGTATTCGCGCCTAAGTATAGGAGGAAAGAGCTATATGGAGAAAAGAAAAAAGAAATAGGTAAAATATTAAGACAGTTATGTGAGTGGAAAGGTGTAACTATAATCGAGGCGCATGTATGCGTTGATCATATACATATGTTGGTTGAGATACCACCAAAGATGAGTGTATCAGGCTTTGTAGGATTTTTAAAAGGAAAAAGTAGTCTTATGATTTTTGAAAGATTTGCAAACTTGAAGTATAAGTATGGAAATAGACATTTTTGGTGTCGTGGATTTTATGTGGATACAGTAGGAAGAAATAGAAAGGCAATTGAAGAATATATAAGAAATCAAGAAAAAGAAGATATGATTTCAGATCAAATAAGTATGAAAGAATATATGGACCCTTTTAAGGGTAGCAAGTAACATAGTATGCGGCTGGCGAACCAATTTAAGCGCCTTAAGGCGCAATGCAGGTAAGAGGCCCTTATAGGGCTTAGGAAATACCACCAGCTAAGCTGGTGGATTTTTATTAGGAAACTATATTTACAGACTAATTGCGGATAAGTACAACATATTAAGAAATATAAGTGATATCCTAAAGAATAAAAAAATTAGAAAGGCAAATTAAAATATGTATATTGATAGCCATACACATTTAGATTTTTTTAATGAAAATATAGAAAAAGCTATAGAGGATATAAATAAAAATAAAATACTTACATTGGCTAATAGCATGGATATAGAAAGCTATGAGAAAAATAAAATCTATGCTAAAAAAAGCAAATATATAATTCCAACCTTTGGAATACATCCGTGGAAAGCAAGTGAATTTAATGGCAATTTAAGCAAATTAATTCCTTATATAGAAGAAAGCAAACTAATAGGTGAAATAGGTTTAGATTTCTTTTGGATAGAAGATAAAAGTACTTATAAAAAGCAAAGAGAAGTATTTAAGTTTATATTAAAGGAAAGCATTAAAAGAAATAAAGTTATAACTCTCCATACTAAGGGAGCAGAAGAGGAAGTATATAATGCTTTAATCAATTACAATTATAATAAGGTTATTATTCATTGGTATAGTGGAGATATTAAAATATTAAATAAATTAATAAGTCTTGGATGTTATTTTACTATTAGTGTTGATATTGGATATTCAAATACTACAGAAGAGATATTAAATAAAATACCTTTAAATAAATTATTAGTAGAAACAGATGGACCTACAGCATTAGAATGGGTAAAGGGGGAATATGGTTACCCAAGTATAATTAAGGATGTAGTTTGTAAAATAGCAAAAATAAAAAATATAAGTGAAAAAAGTCTTGAATTTATAATAGAAGAAAATTACAAAAGGTTATTGATGTTGGGGTAAATGTTAATTAATAATTAATATCAAATAATAGTTTGACAACTTTACTTTATAGAGTTAATATATATATGAATAAGATTACAATTTTATAATGCATCTGGGGAGGTAGTTAACTACCTGAGAGGAAATTAAATTAATTTCGACCCATTACCTGATTTGGATAATGCCAACGTAGGGAGATAATTTGTTATATTACTATAATATTCAGAAGAAAGTCTACAAGCACAGTATTTCAAGTTAGAAGTACTGTGCTTTTTATTATATAAATTAAAAAATGGAGGGAATTAAGAATGACAGTATGTAATGTTAGTTTGCAGGTTATACCAAGAGTATCAGAAGAAAGAGTTTATCCAGTGGTTGATAAAGTAATTGAGTACATAAAATCAACAGGAGTAAAGTATGAAGTAGGTCCTATGGAAACAACTATGGAGGGGGAATTAGATTTTCTTTTAGAAATAGTTAAAAGGGCTCAAGATATATGTATAGAAGAGGGCGCTTCAAGAGTGGCATCAATGGTTAAGATAGACTATAAAAGAGAAGGCGTGACAATGGATGAAAAAATTAAAAAGTATAGGGAATAAAGTTGCACCAATAATTTTTGTGTTAATTTTATTAATACTATGGGAAGGTATAGTTTCCTTTGGTGGAATTGAAAAATATATAATGCCAGCACCAAGTGATGTGGCAAAGACTTTAGTTAAAGACTTTAAAATTATGACTCCTCATATTTTAATTACATTATATGAGGGAGTAGTTGGATTTTTAATAGCTATAATTGCAGCTCTTATTTTAGCAATAATTATGGACATGGTTCCAATAATTAAAAAGGCAGTATATCCAGTGCTTGTAATTTCACAAACAGTACCAATAGTAGCATTAGCACCATTATTTATTATTTGGTTTGGATTTGGGACTTTACCTAAAGTGTTAGTTGTTATATTAGTTTGTTTTTTCCCAATAGTAATAAGTATTTCAGATGGGTTAGAGGGTGTAGATAAAGATTTAATAAATCATTTTAAGTTAATGGGGGCATCTAAGGTAAAGAGATTTATTCATTTAAAGCTACCTTATGGGATGATAAACTTTTTTTCAGGTATGAGAATTGCTGCAACTTACAGTATTATGGGTGCTGTAATAGGAGAATGGCTTGGGGGAGAAAAAGGACTTGGAGTTTATATGACTCGAGCAAGAAGTGCATATGCATTAGATAAAATGTTTGCAGCAATAGTTGTTATTGTAATAATGAGTATGTCAATATTCTTTATAGTTGGGTTAATAGAAAAGGCATTTACGCCTTGGAATAATAAAAATACAAAAAAATAAATAAGCTTTAGAGGTGAAATAAAATGAAAAAGAAAAAACTAATTTCAATGGTTTCAATAGCATTAGCATCATTAATGATGTTAACAGGTTGTGGTAATAAGAAGGATAAAAAGGAAGAAGGAGCTCTTCAAAAAGTTAAGGTAATATTAGATTGGACACCTAATACAAATCATACAGGACTATATGTTGCACAAGAGAAAGGATATTATAAGGATTTAGGATTAGATGTTGAAATAATTCAACCTCAAGAAGGATCATCACTTCAATTATTAGCAGCTAATCAAGGTGATTTTGCTATAAGTTATCAAGAAGATTTAACCTTTGCAAAAACATCAGATAATCCATTACCTGTAAAGGCAATAGCAACAGTAATACAACATAATACATCAGGCTTTGCATCTCCAAAGGAAAAGGGAATAGCTACAGTTAAAGACTTTGAAGGAAAAACATATGGTGGATGGGGGGGTCCATCAGAGCAAGCTATATTAAAAGCTGTAATGGATAAAAATGGAGTAGATTTTTCTAAGCTAAAGATGGTAGATGTAGGAACAGAGGATTTCTTTATTGCTACTAAAAATAATATAGATATGGAATGGGTATTTGAAGGATGGACTAATATTGAGGCAAAAGAAAGAGGTTTTGATATAAATTATATTAGGCTTAGAGATTTAGATGAAGCTTTAGACTACTATACGCCAATAATTGCTGCATCAGAAGACACTATAAATAATAAAAAAGAAATGGTTACAAAATTTATGGAAGCAACTTCTAAAGGATATAATTATGCTATAGAAAACCCAGAAGAAAGCGCTAAAATATTAGTAGCTAAAGTTCCAGAAATAAGTGAAAGTTTAGCTATAGAAAGTCAAAAATTCTTAGCAAAAGAATATAAGGCTGAAGCTAAAAGATGGGGAGAAATGAAAGATAGTGTATGGGATAACTATACAAAATTTTTATTAGATAACAAATTAATTAATAAGGATATGAAAGCAAGCGAGGCTTATACAAATGAATTCTTACCAAAATAAAATATCACTAACTAATGTATCAAAGCATTTTGAAAGTATGGAGATATTAAAAGATATAAATATTAATGTTAATAAAGGGGAGTTAGTATCATTAATAGGACCATCAGGTAGTGGTAAAAGTACAATTTTTAATATATTAACTAATTTAATAAATGCTGATAGTGGAGAAGTTAGAGTTAATGGAGATATAAGCTACATGTACCAAAAGGATATGATGGTGACATGGAAAAAAGTAATAGATAATGTTGGAGTTCCACTTGTGTTTAAGGGGAAAAGTAAAAAGGAAGCAAGGGAAGAAGTAGAGAGATATATAGATATCTTTGGACTTCAAGGATTTCAATATAAATATCCATCACAACTTTCCGGTGGAATGAAGCAAAGGGCTAATTTTCTTAAAACATATTTAACATCTAAGGATATTATGCTTTTAGATGAACCCTTTGGAGCTTTAGATTCAATTACAAGAAAAAAACTTCAGCAATGGCTTATAAATCTTATGAAAGAAAGAGAGTCTACAATACTTTTCATAACTCATGATATTGAAGAGGCTATATTTTTATCAGATAGAATATATGTTATATCAGAAAAACCTGCGGTAATTAAAGGGGAAATAGAAGTTAATCTAAAAGGTGAAAGACATGAAGATATAATATTAAGTGAAGATTTTATAAAGATAAAGAAAGCAGTTTTTAACCTTATGGAAGAATCTAATAAACAATAAAATAGTTAAGTGTAAAAAATACTTGTCATTATGGCAAGTATTTTTTTATTCAGGAAATTATATGTGCAGAGCAATTAAGGATAAGTACAACATATTAAGAAATTCAGTGATTTGCCCTAAAAAATATATAAAAAATTTTTAAAAAAGTGTTTACAACTAATAATTATTATTATATAATAATAAATGTAGACAGGGTAATTAAATAAACACCTGGAACATTAAAAAGAAATTAATTAAATTTAAGGATATAAAAAAAGGGAGGATTTTAAGATGAAAAAATTTGTTTGTACAGTATGTGGATATGTATTTGAAGGAGAAGCAGCACCAGCAGAGTGCCCAGTTTGTAAAGTAGGAGCTGACAAGTTCGTAGAACAATCAGGAGAACTAGCATGGGCTGATGAACACAGAGTAGGAGTTGCTAAGGATGTAGATCCAAGAGTTATGGAAGGATTACAAGCTAACTTTATGGGAGAATGTACAGAAGTTGGAATGTACTTAGCAATGTCAAGACAAGCTGATAGAGAAGGATACCCAGAAGTTGCAGAAGCATATAAGAGAATTGCATGGGAAGAAGCAGAACATGCAGCTAAATTTGCAGAATTAATTGGAGAAGTAGTTGTAGCAGATACAAAGGCTAACTTACAAGCTAGAGTAAATGCAGAACACGGAGCATGTCAAGGAAAGAAAGATTTAGCTACATTAGCTAAACAATTAAACCTAGATGCAATCCATGACACAGTTCATGAAATGTGTAAAGATGAAGCAAGACATGGTCAAGCTTTCAAGGGATTATTAAACAGATTCTTTAACTAAGATTATTTAAAAAGCTCACAGTAATGTGGGCTTTTTTTATTGTGATATATTTACTACTTATGATATTATAAAAATAATCGTATTAATCGATTACAATAAGGGTGGAGAATTTATAAAATGGACAACCTAAAAGTTGACATTGAAGAAGAGGTGAAAGTAAATGACGAATATAAAAAATTATGATTTAAATTGGTTAGAAAATCCAGAAATATTTCAAGTAAATAGATTAGAACATCATTCTGATCATAGATATTATAAAACAATTGAGGAGATGAAAAATGGTAGTTCATCTTTTAAAAAAAGCTTAAATGGAAAATGGAAATTTAGTTATGCAAAAAATTTAAATTTAATAGTTACTGACTTTTATAAGGAAGAATATGATGCTTCTTCATGGGATGATATAAAAGTACCAGGACATATACAACTACAAGGATATGATATACCAAGATATGTTAATACTATGTATCCATGGGATGGACATGAATCTCTTAATCCAGGTGAAATTCCAAAGCTAGAAAATCCAGTTGGTAGTTATGTACAATATTTTGATATACCATCAGATTGGAATAAAAGTCCAGTTTATATTTCTTTTCAAGGAGTTGAATCTGCATTTTTTATTTGGTTAAATGGAGAATTTGTAGGATATAGTGAAGATAGCTTTACTCCATCAGAATTTAATTTGACGCCATATATTAAAGAAAAAAATAATAAGCTTTCTGTAATGGTAATAAAGTATAGTAGTGGAAGTTGGCTTGAAGATCAAGATTTTTGGAGGTTTTCAGGGATATTTAGAGATGTATATCTTTATACAACTCCTAAAACTCATATAGAAGATATTTTTATAAAAGCAGATATAAGTAAAGATTTTATTAATGGTAAATTAGATATTGAAATGAAGTTAAAGGGAGAACTTAATTTTAATTTAGATATAGAATTAATAGATAAAAATAATATAAAAGTAGGAAATTTTAAATATTATATAGATAAAGAAAATATAAATTTAAGGGAAGAAATAGGCAAGGTAAATTTATGGAGTGCAGAAGATCCATATTTATATAGCTTAATTATAAAGGTCAAAGGATTAAATGGTGATTTAATTGAGGTAATTGAGCAAAAAGTTGGTTTTAGAAAATTTGAGCTTATTAATAATGTTATGCATATTAATGGTAAAAGAATAGTATTTAAAGGCGTTAATAGACATGAATTTAGCTGCTATCATGGTAGAAGTGTAACTTATGAAGAAATGTTATGGGATGTAAAAAATATAAAGCAAAACAATATTAATGCAGTAAGGACATCTCACTATCCAAATCAAACAGAATTTTATAACTTATGTGATGAATATGGATTATATGTTATTGATGAAGCGAATTTAGAAAGTCATGGAACCTGGCAAATACCTAGGGGACCTCAAGAAGATTTTACAATACCAAACTCAGTTCCAAAGTGGAGAGAAGTAGTAATAGATAGAGCTAAAGCTATGCTAGAAAGAGATAAAAACCATTGTAGTATTTTAATTTGGTCCTGTGGAAATGAATCCTATGGTGGAGAAAATATATATTTAATGTCAAGGTTTTTTAAAGAAAGAGATGATACAAGGTTAGTTCACTATGAAGGAGTTTTCCATGATAGAAGCTTTAACGAAACTAGTGATATAGAAAGTCGTATGTATACGCCAGTTTGTGAAGTTTTAGAATATTTAAATAATAATCCTAAAAAGCCATTTATATTATGTGAATATACTCATGCAATGGGAAATTCAAATGGAGCAATGTTTAAATATACTGATTTAGAAGATAAGTATGAAATGTATCAAGGCGGATTTATTTGGGATTATATAGATCAATGTATTATTAAAAAAGATAAGTACGGAAATGAGCATTTAGCTTTTGGAGGAGATTTTTCTGAAAGACCAACAGATTATAACTTTTGCTTAAATGGTTTAGTATATGCAAATAGAAAAGAATCAACTAAAATGCAAGAAGTTAAATATAACTATCAAAACATAAAGATAGATGTAAAGGAAGATATAATAACTATTACAAATAAAAACTTATTTATAAATTTAGATAAATATGAATTTATATGCTATTTACTTAAAAATGGAGAGATTATATCTGAAAATATTATAGATGTAAATGTTAAAGCTGGCGAATCTAATAGTTATAAAGTACCATTTGATAAAAAAGAAGAAAGTGGAGAATATGCTATTAATGTATCTGCAATTTTAAAAAGCAGTGAGTTATGGGCAAAAAAGGGCCATGAAATAGCTTTTGGACAATATGTTTATGTTGTAGAAGAGAAAAAAGAAGAAGTTAAAGAAAAAATAATTGTTAGTGATGGTGACTTTAATATAGGAGTAAGAGGAAGAAACTTTAATGTTATATTTTCTAAAGCTTATGGTGGATTAATTTCATATAAATATAATGGTAAAGAGTTTATTGAATCAATACCTATGCCTAACTTTTGGCAAGGGCCAACTGATAATGATAGAGGAAATAAAATGACTTATAGATGCGCTCAGTGGAAGGCTGCAAGTATGTATGCAAAACATATAGCTCATAATATAGATTACAATGAATACAGTGCTAAAGTAGAATTTGAATATTCTCTGCCAACTATAAAAGAAACAAAAGTAAGTCTTTGTTATACTGTAAATGGTATTGGAGAAGTAGAAGTAGAAATGAAATATGTTGGAGTAGAAGGTTTACCTGAAATGATGGACTTTGGAGTTATATTTAAAATTCCAAGTGAATATGAAAATTTAGAATGGTATGGATATGGAAAAGAAGAAACCTACGTAGATAGAATGAAAGGTGCTAGGTTAGGTATATTTAAAAATAAAGTTAAAGATAACTTAACTCCTTATGCAGTACCACAAGAGTGTGGAAATAAAGTTGGCGTAAGATGGGCAAAAATATTAGATAACTTAGGAGAGGGACTTGAGTTTACTGGAGATAAAATGGAATTTAGTGCATTACCATATACACCTCATGAACTAGAAAATGCATATCATATGTATGAACTTCCAAAGAAATACTATACTGTTATAAGAGCTTCTCTTAAGCACACAGGGGTAGGTGGAGATAATAGTTGGGGTGCAAAGGTACATGAAGAGTTTATAATACAATCAAATAATGATTTGTATTTTAAATTTAAATTTAAAGGAATATAGAGAAAAAACCTCGAAAAATCATATTATAATGATTTTGTAGAATTAGAAATCTTAGGATATAAACAATAAAAAATAATAATTAAAATAAAAATGCTACCATTAATAGTAAAAGCTATTAGGGTAGCATTTTTTTCGGTGTATTTTAACAAAGGTTTACAATTAAGGTAAACTTAAGGTAGAATTAATGAAAAAGATTTATAATAGAAAGTGATAATATAAAATAAAGATATGCTCGGAGGTAGAAATGAAGCTAGTATTACAAAATATTGAAAAGGATTTTGAAAAGAAACAAGTATTGAAAGGAGCATCCTTTACTTTTGAAAAAGGAAAAATATATGGATTATTAGGCAGAAATGGTGCAGGAAAAACTACACTTTTTAATTGTATAAGTGATGAGATTAAAATTGATTCAGGTAGTATTGAGCTACTAAATGATAAGGGAGAAAAGAAAAAGTTAGATTACTCTAATATTGGATATGTTTTTGCAGAACCTGTTTTACCAGAGTTTTTAACAGGATATGAATTTTTGAAATTTTATATTGATATAAATAAAGATAAAATAGAAAATTTAAAATCGATAGATGAATATTTTAGTCTTATAAAAATAGAAGAAGAGGATAGATATAGGCTTATAAAGGGGTATTCTCAAGGAATGAAAAATAAGCTTCAAATGTTATGTTTTTTAATAACAAGGCCAGCAGTTATTTTATTAGATGAGCCATTAACATCCTTTGATGTAATTGTAGCTTTAGAAATTAAAAAACTTTTAAAAGAGATAAAAAGTGAGCATATAATTATATTTTCAACTCATATCTTGCAATTAGCAACAGATTTATGTGATGAGATAGTTGTATTAAATCAAGGAAAGTTAGAAGAGGTTAATAATGAAATATTAAATAGTCCTGAATTTGAAGAAAGCATAATGAAAATATTAAAGGAGGAACATAATGTATAAAACTTTTATAAATACATACAAGGTTTCCTTTGCAGAAAGTGTTAATGTTTTCATATTCTATCTTAAAGGGATACCATTTATAGGTAAAATATTTTCGGAAAATTTATATAAGGCTACTAAAGGAAAAATAATAATAGGTACAATAGTAACAATTTTTAATTTTTTATTAGGTTTTATAAAAAAGGGATTATATATACTTGCAATGATAATTTTACCGGTATATTGGTTAGAAAAAACTACTGGTTTAACTAATATACAAGATGCTAAAATAAATGTACTTTTCTTTTTAAGTTTTATTTTTGGAACATTTATTAATATTAAAATTATGGAAAATAATAAAGAAGATTTTAATATGATAAGGCTTATGAGAGTTGATCCTAAAAAGTATTATATTGGAAAACTTATATGTTTAATATTACAAAATTTTATAAGCTTTTTACCAGCAATAATAATTGTATTTAATATACCTTTTAAATATGCATTATCTTTAAATCAATCAATAATATTAACAATTGAACTAGTAGCATTTAAGATTATAGGAGAATGGTTTAATTTTTATTTTTATAATAAAACTTCAATTAATTTAATAAAGAAATCATCTGTTACAGTTACTATTATGTTTTTATCAGTAGCTCTTGCATATGGATTACCAGTTATTAATCTTGTACATGGATTACAAGATTTTAAAATAACAATTAATTTAGGACAGATACTTTTTAACAATATATTTTTTATTAGTGTAGTAACTTTAGGGATTTTATCTTTTATATATTTTTATTTTTATGATAGATACACAGAATTTGCAAATAAAATAGTTAAGCTAGAAACACTAGTAAATACAGAAGAAATTATGAAAGAAGCTACATTTAAAAATGTAAAATTAGACGAGAAAAACTTTTCAAAGGAAAATTTAAATTCACATATATTTGAAAATAAATCTGGGTATGATTATTTAAATTCAATTTTCTTTTTAAGACATAGAAAAATAATAGAAAAACCTATACAAATAAGAGTTTTAGGTACTTTTGCTATAGCGGCAATAATTATTATAGTAATGTTTATATTCCCAGAAATAAAAAAAGATATAGGAGAAGGACTTACAAAAAATACAGCTATTTGGGTATTTATAATGTACAGCTTATCAACAACAGATAGAGTTTGTAAGGCTATGTTTCATAATTGTGATGTAAGTTTATTAAGGTACGAATATTATAGAGAAGGGACAGTTATTTTAAGTAATTTTAAAGTAAGGCTAAAAAAGTTAGTACTTTTAAGCTTGTTCCCAGCTATGGCCATAGATTTAAGTTTAGTTATTATATTAATAATTTCTGGTGAAACTAATAATATAGTTAATATAATACCAATATTAATATCTATTATTTGTTTATCAGCCTTTTTTTCAATACATCATTTATTTTTATATTATACAATCCAACCATATACAAAACAATTAACAGTACAAAGTCCTTTATTTAAAATTATAAGTGGTATGGTATATATGATTAGTTATATAACTCTTCAAATAAAAACATCATCATATTATTTTACTATTGGAATAATTATAAGTACAATTGTTTATATGATTGTAGCTCTTATTATGACATATAAAGTAGCTCCTAAAACATTTAAATTAAGGTAAAATAATAAAACTATATAAAAAGCTCACAAAAGTGGGCTTTTTATTCTTGTATAATTTAAAATTAAAATATTTTATTATTCCTTGAAAAGAAGATATAATTGTTTAGAATAGAAATATAAGTGAAGAATATATAAAAGGAGGGGAAAATATGCATATAACTTATATAGTGGCATTTGCGTATATAGTTAATATAGTATTTGCTATATCGTTAATATTTATAGAAAGAAAAGATCCTACTACTACATGGGCATGGCTTTTAATACTTTTAGTACTACCAGGTGTAGGTTTTATTACGTATCTTTTACTTGGGCAAAATCTAAGTAGACAAAAAATATTTAGAGAGAAAAAGGTTTTAGATGAAAAAAAAGCAAAGGGATTAAGAGATAAGTTTAAAGAGGAAAATAAGGCTCATAGAATAAAAGAAGAATATGTTAATCTTATAAAAATGAACTATAACCATTCAGGCTCACTTTATACAACTGGAAATAAAGTAAAAACATACATAAATGGAGAAGATAAATTTACTGATTTACTTAATGATATAAAGAATGCGAAAAGTTTTATTCATATAGAATACTACATATTTAGAGCTGATACATTAGGAAAAACTATTTTAGAAGAATTAAAAAAGAAAGTCAGCCAAGGGGTAGAAGTAAGACTTTTAGTTGATGGAATGGGATCTAAAAGTATTAGAGGAAAACAAATAAGATATATACAAAGTTTAGGAATAAAATTTGCAATATTTTTTCCAGGAATTTTACCATATGTAAATATACGTGTGAATTATAGAAATCATAGAAAAATAGTTGTTATTGATGGCAAAATAGGATATGTTGGTGGCTTTAATGTAGGCGATGAATATGTAAATGGTGGAGAGCAATTTGATTATTGGAGAGATACACATATTAGAGTTCAAGGTGAAGCTGTTAATGAATTAAATAAAAGATTTATATTAGATTGGGATTATGCTTCAGAAGAGGAACTAACAAATTATGAGAAATATTTCCCAAAGCAAAAGGATTATGGACATGTAGGAATGCAAATAGTTTCTTCAGGGCCAGATCATAAAGAAGAATATATTAAAAATGCATATATGAAAATAATAAACAGTGCTAAAAAAAGTGTATTTATTCAAACTCCTTATTTAGTTCCAGATGAACCAATGATGGAAGCATTAAAAATAGTAGCTTTATCAGGGGTAGATGTAAGACTTATAGTTCCTGGAGAACCAGATCATTTCTTTATGGAGTGGATGTTAAGTGCAAACATAGGAGATCTTATGGGGTTTGGAGTTAAAATATATAGATATCAAAAAGGATTTATTCATTCTAAAACAATAGTTTCAGATGGAGAAGTATGCAGTGTAGGAACTGCAAATCTAGATAATAGAAGTTTTAGATTAAACTTTGAAATAAATGCAGTTATATATGATGAGGAAATAGCAAAAGAGCATGAGAAAATATTCTTTAAAGATGAAGAGGATTGCAAACTAGTTACAAGAGAAGAGTATGAAAATAGAAGTAGAGGTCTAAAAATAAAAGAAGCAATTATAAGACTAATTGCACCAATACTATAATTGGAATTTAATAAATTTTCTAAAAATTAATACTGTGTATTGACATATATTCATTATTTGTTATAATTAGGTAAAACATTAATGAAAAATAAGATTATAGGAGGATACTATGAAAGGTATTAAGAAAGAAGTAGCAAAATTTTATAGCTTTTTTTACTTTATATTCTGGGGCTTTTATTTTAGCGCTGGCTATTTCTTTTGCAAAAATAAATATAAAACCTTTATAATGAGTATTTAAAAGATATAATTTTATTAATTTTAGGCACACAGTATAAGTGTAAATTAGTATATTTTAGGGAGAACTCATTAGGGTTCTTCCTTTTTTATATTCTTTAGAAAGTTATATTTATAGGCTAATTGTGGATAAATACAATATGTTAAGAAATATAAGTAATTTAATCTAAAGAATAAAAGTTTAAATAATAAATAGAGGGGGCAAAATTTATGGTAATTATTTTAAAACCAAGAACTACTGAGGTAGAAATAACAAAATTAACAGAACAAATCGAAGCACAAGGGGTTAAAGTTAACCCTGTAATAGGAACAGATTTGATAATCTTAGGATTAGTTGGGGATACAAGTAGAATAGATCCATTACAAATTGAAGCTAATAATAATGTTGAAAGAGTAATGCACGTACAGGAGCCTTTCAAAAAGGCTAATAGAATGTTTCACCCAAATAACTCAATAGTAGATGTAAATGGAAATAAAATTGGTGGAAAGAAGCTTGCTTTAATAGCAGGACCATGTTCGGTAGAAAGTGAGGAGCAAATTACATTTATTGCAAATGAAGTTAAAGCTCTAGGGGCAAACTTTTTAAGAGGTGGAGCTTTCAAACCAAGAACATCGCCATATAGTTTCCAAGGGTTAGAATATGATGGATTGGAATTATTAAAGCTAGCAAGAAAGCAAACAGGATTACCAATAGTAACAGAAATAATGTCTCCATATGATGTTGAGATATTTGCAGAAAATGTTGATTTAATTCAAGTTGGTGCTAGAAATATGCAAAACTTTGATTTACTTAAAGAGCTTGGTAAAATAAATAAACCTATATTATTAAAAAGAGGTTTATCTGCAACTATTGAAGAATTATTAATGAGTGCCGAATATATAATGGCTGGTGGAAATGAAAATGTTATTTTATGTGAAAGGGGAATAAGAACCTTTGAAACATACACTAGAAATACTTTAGATTTAAGTGCAATACCAGCAATAAAGAAGTTAAGTCATTTACCGGTAGTTGTTGATCCAAGTCATGCTACAGGTAAGAGATTTATGATTGATCCTCTTGCAAAGGCAGCAGTGGCAGTAGGTGCAGATGGTCTTATAATAGAAGTTCATAATGATCCTGCTAAAGCTTTATGTGATGGACCACAATCAATAAAGCCTGAGGATTATGGTAAACTAGTAAATGAACTAAAAGCTATTGCAGAAGCAGTAGGAAGAGAGATATAACCTATATGGTTTTGTATATTAGCAAAGCAGAAATTCTTGTATATGTATAGCTTTATAAATAAGGAGGCAAGGGTATGAAGTTAACTGTGGATTTAAAGGAAAATAGCTATGATATAATTATAGAAAAGGGATTAATAAGCCGAATAGGAAAAGAAGTGAAAAAAGTTTTTAGTGGAAATAAAATATTTATCTTAACTGATAAAAATGTTGATAAATTTTATGGAGAAAACTTAGAAACTAATTTAATAAAAGAAGGCTTTAAAGTTAAAAAGCTTATTTTAAATCCTGGTGAAGAAACTAAATCTTTTAATACACTTCCTTTTATATATAATGAACTTTTAGATTTCAAAATTACTAGAAGTGATTTAATTATAACATTAGGTGGAGGAGTTATTGGAGATCTTGGAGGCTTTGTAGCCTCTACCTTCCTAAGGGGGATAGACTTTATTCAATTTCCAACATCATTATTAGCTCAAGTTGATAGTAGTGTTGGTGGAAAGGTTGGAGTTGATTTAGAAAAAGGAAAAAATCTAGTAGGAAGCTTTTATCATCCAAAGGCTGTTTTTATAGATCCTAATGTTTTAAATACATTAAGTGATAGATTTTTTAATGATGGAATGGCAGAAGTTATTAAGTATGGACTTATAAAAGATAAAAAGTTATTTTATAAACTAAAGTCATACGAAAATAAGGAAGAAGTTATAAACAATATAGAAAAAATAATTCACAATTGTTGCACAATTAAGAAAATAGTTGTGGAAAAAGATGAAAAAGACAAAGGAGAGAGAATGCTTCTTAACTTTGGGCATACTATAGGTCATGCAATTGAGCAATATTTTAATTATAAAAAATATACTCATGGAGAAGGCGTTGCAATAGGTATGTTTGAAATAACTAAAATAAGTGAAGAATTAAAGTTAACTAATAAAGGAACTAGCGAGGAAATAAAGGACTTATTAATTAAGTATAATCTACCTTATAAAATGGATATAGATATATCAGAAATTCTTAGTACTATAGCACTAGATAAGAAAAATTTAGATAATAATTTAAATGTTATACTATTAAAAGAAATAGGAGAGTCTTATATTTATAAAACAAATGTAGAATTTTTTAGACAATAATAAGTTTTATAATAAAAAGATATTTAAAAGAGATAAGTTTTAAAAATAATTATAAGTAGAGGTGATAGTTTGGCAAATCTAAAATTGATACCTAGCAAATTAAATGGTGAAGTGAAAGTGCCACCATCAAAAAGTATGGCTCATAGAGCGTTAATTTGTGCTTCTCTTAGTAGCGGAACTTCAGTTATAGATAATATAGATTACTCAGATGATATTATAGCAACAATTGAAGGAATGAAATCATTAGGAGCCAAAATAGAAAAGAAAGACGGATATGTTGAAATTACTGGATTATATAATGAAGCTGCCATTATAAGAGCATCAAGAGTTATAGACTGTAATGAATCAGGTTCTACATTAAGATTTTTAATTCCAATAGCTTTATTATTTGAAGGAATAAATAAATTTGTTGGAAAAGGGAATTTAGGAAAGAGGCCTCTAACAACATATTATGAAATGTTTGAGAAGCAAGGAATCAGTTATAGTACAAGAAGAGATGATTTAAATTTATTAATTAAAGGAAAGATTAAGCCTGGTAAGTTTGAAATTCCAGGAGATGTTAGTTCTCAATTTATAACAGGATTACTGTTTTCATTACCATTATTAAACGAAGACTCTAAAATTATAATTACAACAGAAATGGAATCTAAAGGATATATAGATTTAACACTTGCTTGTATGAAGGAGTTTGGAGTAGAGATAACAAATAATGATTATAAAGAATTTATTATAAAAGGAAATCAAAGATATAAAGCACGAAATTACAGAGTAGAGGGAGATTATTCCCAAGCAGCATTTTATTTATCAGCAAATGCTTTAGGAAGTAATGTTTTAATAAAAGATCTATCACTTTCCTCACTTCAAGGAGATAAAGAAGTAATAGATATATTAGAAAGAATGGGAGTTTCCTTTGAAAATAAAAATAATGGTGTCCTTGGAAAAGTAAATAATAATTTAAAAGGAACAATAATTGATGGTTCTCAATGTCCAGATATTATTCCTGTTTTAGCAGCAGTAGCTTCATTAAGTAGTGGTAGAACAGAAATAATAAATGCAGGAAGATTAAGAATTAAAGAATGTGATAGATTAAAGGCAGTAGCTTCAGAACTTACAAAGCTTGGAGCTAATATAATAGAAAAAGAAAATGGTTTAGTTATAGAAGGGGTTAAGGAGTTAGTCGGTGGAGTTGAAGTTTGGAGCTTCAAGGATCATAGAATTGCTATGACACTTGCAATAGCATCAACTAAATGTAAAGAACCTATAATAATTAAGGACTATGAATGTATAGCTAAATCTTATCCTAATTTCTTTGATGACTTTAAAATGTTAGGGGGAGAAGTTCATGAGTGGAGTGTTTGGGAATAATATAAAGGTTTCTATTTTTGGAGAATCACATGGAGCAGCTATAGGAATAAATATAGATGGTCTTCCACCAGGACTTTATATAGATATGGATAAAGTTATGGAGGAAATGGATAGAAGAGCTCCAGGAAATAGTCCTTTATCTACTGCAAGAAAAGAAGGAGATAAACCGGAAATTTTAAGTGGTTATTTTAATGGAATGACTACGGGAACTCCACTTTGTGGAATTATAAGAAATTCTGATACTCGTTCTAAGGATTATGGAAAACTAAAAGATTTAATGAGACCAGGGCATGCTGATTATACAGGAAATATAAGATATTCAGGCTTTAATGATTATAGAGGAGGAGGACACTTCTCAGGTAGAATTACTGCACCACTTGTATTTGCTGGAGCAATATGCAAACAAATATTAGAAAAAGAAGGAATTTATATTGGATCTCATATAAAATCTGTAGGAGAAATAAATGATAAATCTTTTGATTCAGTGAAGATTACAAAAGAAGAACTTATTTCATTAAGAAGTAAAGAACTTCCCTTATTAGATGATACATTAGATGAAAAAATTAGACATAGTATATTACAGGCTAAATATGAAGGTGATTCAATTGGTGGATCTATTGAATGTATAGCTATAGGAATAAATGCAGGTTTTGGAAATCCTTTCTTTAATTCTGTAGAATCAACACTTGCACACTTAATGTTTTCAGTACCTGCTGTAAAAGGAATTGAATTTGGAGCAGGTTTTGAAATGGCTAAAATGAAGGGATCACAGTGTAATGACGAATATTACTATGAAGGTAATAAAGTTAAAACAAAAACCAATAATAATGGTGGAGTACTAGGTGGAATAACAAATGGTATGCCAATAGTGTTTAGAGTGGCAATTAAACCAACAGCATCTATTATAAAAGAGCAAAATACCATAGATATTTCAACAGGAGAAAATGTAAAGCTAGTAATTAAAGGAAGGCATGATCCTTGTATAGTACAAAGAGCAATTCCAGTTATAGAAGCTGTAACTGCTATAGGATTGCTTGATTTAATAAAGGGGAGATAGGTGTGAATGAGTTAGAATCTTACAGAAAAGAAATAGATGAAATAGATAGAGAACTTATTAAGTTATTTGAAAAAAGAATGAATGTAGCAATTAAGGTTGGAGAATATAAAAAGAAAAATAACTTACCTATTTTAAATAAAGGAAGAGAAGAGGAAGTAATAGAAAAAAATATTTCTTTACTTGCAGATGTTAAATATAAAAATAGTGCTAAAAAGTTCTTTAATTATTTAATGGAACTTAGTAGAGAGTTACAAGGTCAGTTAATTGAAGAAAAGAAAAAGCTATTAGCAAAAGTAGGATTTCAAGGAGTTAGAGGTTCCTTTAGTGAAGAAGCTCTTTTAAAATATTTTGGAAAGAATGAATTATCAAAGGAATATGAGGAATTTACTGATGTATTTGAAGCTTTAAAAAACTTAGAGATAGATTATGGAATTCTTCCTATAGAAAATTCTTACACTGGGGCAATAACAGAGGTTTATGACTTATTAGTTAAATATGGATTTTTTATTGTAGGAGAAGAATGTATAAAAATAGATCAGCACTTAGTAGGTATTAAGGGTACAAAACTAGAAAATATTAATGAAGTTTATTCACATCCTCAAGGTTTTGAACAAAGTAAGGACTTTTTAAAAAAATATAATAATTTAAAACTTATACCTTATCATAATACTGCTATAAGTGCTAAGTTAGTTTCAACGCTACAGGATAAAACAAAAGCAGCAATAGCAAGTAAAAGAGCAGCTGAAATTTATGATTTAGAAATACTAAAAGATAATATAAATGATAAAAAGGATAATCATACAAAATTTATTATAATAGGAAGAAAAGCAGAGTGTACTAAAGAAAGTAACAAAATAAGCGTTGTATTTTCTCTTGAAGATGAAGCAGGAACCTTATATAAGCTTTTAAGATATTTTGCAGAAAATAATATTAATATGATAAAGATAGAATCAAGACCTAATAAACATGAGTCTTGGAAATATTTATTATATGTAGATTTTGAAGGTAACCTTGAAAAGGAAGAGGTAAAAAAATCTTTAGATTTAATAGAAAGAAATAGTGGATATTTCAAAATTTTAGGGTGTTATAAGAAATCATAAATTTCTTGAATATGTTAAGCTAATATGAAAAATAGCTTAATTTTCATAGAAATCTTTATATGGGGGCTAAAAATGAATAAAAATTATTTTGTAAAAACTCATGGATTAGGAAATGAGTATATTGTTTTAGATGAAGAAAATATAAGTTTTTCTTTAAAAGAAAAGGCAATACAAAGAATATGTAATGTTAATTTTGGTATAGGTTCAGATGGAATACTTTTAAAAATAAAATCCAATAAAGCAGATTTTGGTCTTAAAATATTTAATCCAGATGGTTCGGAAGCAGAGAAAAGTGGAAATGGACTTAGGATATTTTGTAAATATATTTATGACTATGGTTTTACTAAAAATAAAGAGTTTACAGTGGAAACTTTAGGTGGAATAGTTAAAGCAAATATTATTGAAACTTCAAATAATAAAGCTAGATTTATAGAAGTAGATATGGGGAAGGCTAATTTTAATTCAAAGGAAATCCCTACAGCCTTTGAAAAAGAAGAAGTGATAGGAGAAAAGCTTAAAGTCTTTGATAAAGAATATGAAGTAAACTGTGTTTCTATGGGAAATCCTCACTGTGTTGTAATTATGAATGATTTAAATATTGATGAAATAAAAAAATATGGAAGATATATAGAAAATCATATTATGTTTCCAAATAGGACAAACGTACAGTTTGTAAAAGTATTATCAAGAAGTGAAGCCGAAATTTTAATATGGGAAAGAGGAGCAGAATTTACTCTTGCCTCAGGAAGTTCTTCTTGTGCAGTGGCAAGTATTTTAAAGAAAAGAAATCTTGTTGATAATAAGGTGAAAATAAAAATGCTTGGTGGAGAACTACTTATAGAAATTGATGATGGATTTAATGTAAGAATGACAGGGGAAGTAAGACAAATTGCTGAAGGTTTTTTAAGTGAAGAGCTTATAGAAGATATAAAATAACAAAAAATAATATACAGAAAATTCAGAAAATTTAACTAGAAAATATATCCAAGTGGTTATATAATTAAAATATATCATTATGCCATTATAAAAATTAAAAGTAAATACTCATTATAAAAAAAGTAATTCTAAATAGTAGGGTAGGAGGAATTATACTGTGGTTGGGTTTGATATTAGAGAATGTGAACTTGAAGATTACAGAGAGATTTGTAAGCTAAACAAAGATTTTGGTTATGCTTATAAAGAAGAAATTGTTTTAAAGCGAGTGAAAAATATATTAACAAACAAAAGAGATATTATTTTAGTTGCACAGTTAAATGATGATGTAATTGGATACCTTCATGGAAGTTCATATGAAGCACTTTATTCAGATTTACTAGTTAATATTTTAGGCTTTGTTGTTGATGAAAAATTTAGAAGCCTTGGTGTTGGTAATGAATTAATAAAGGAACTGGAAAAGTGGGCAAAGGATAATTCTTTTTCAGGGGTAAGACTAATATCTAGCTATGATAGTCTAGAAGCACATAAATTTTATGAGAAGCATGGATATATTAATAGGAAAAATCAAAAGAATTACATTAAAGTTTTCAATAACAAGTTACAATAAATAATACAAACTTTTTAGGAGGGGCATAATGGAGTTTTATGGCTTATTAGGAGAAAAGCTTTCACATAGCTTATCTCCTAAAATACATAAATTAATTTTAGATTATATAAAACAAGATGGTGGATATAAGCTTTTTGAAGTTGAAAGAAATAATCTAAAGGCTTTTACAGATGCTATTAAAGTATTAAAGGTAAAAGGAACTAATGTTACAATTCCATATAAAGAAGATATAATAAAGTATTTAGATGGAATCTCAGAGGAAGCAAAAAGAATTGGGGCTATAAATACAATAACTTTAAAGAATAATAAACTATATGGGGATAATACTGATTATTATGGTTTTGGTTATATGTTAGAAGCACATAATATAACTATAAAAAATAAAATAGCAGTTATACTAGGAAATGGAGGAGCTTGCAAGGGAGCTTTACAATATTTACTTGATAATAATATATGTAAGGTTTTTATAGTAAGTAGAAAGCCAAAAGGAAATATATATAACGATGATAGAGTAGAAATTATAGATTATAAAGCTTTAGAAAATATAAAAGGTGATATACTTATAAATTCAACTCCAGTTGGAATGTATCCTAATGTAGACCTATCTCCAGTAGGGGATAATATAATAGCAAATTTTAATATATTAGTTGATTTAATATACAATCCTACAAAAACTAAATTTCTTTTAAAGGGAGAAGCTTTAGAAAAAACTGTAGTAGGTGGTTTATATATGCTAGTTGGTCAAGGTGTAAAAGCACAAGAAATATGGCAAAATATAAAAATAGATAAATCTGTTATAGAAAGTATTTATAATGAAATAAGCAAAGAATTTAAGTGAAAGTAATTTGGGGGATTAAATGAATAAGGATATAATTTTCCTAATAGGAATGCCAGGGTGTGGCAAAACAACTATAGGTAAAAGTCTTTCAGAAGAAATTAATTATGATTTTTGTGATATGGATGATTATATAGAAGAGATATCAGGAAGAACAATAAAAGAATTATTTGATATAAGCGAAGAAGTATTTAGAGACTTTGAAACTAGAGCTTGTACTAATCTTAGCAAAAAGAAAGGTATAGTTATTTCTTCTGGTGGTGGAGTAATAAAAAGAGAAAAGAATATAGATTTATTTAAAGAAGAGAGTATAATAATATTTATTGATAGACCAATAGAAAAAATTATTTCTGATGTTGATACAGAAAGTAGACCATTATTAAAAGATGGAAAAGAAAAGATATATAACTTATATAAAGAAAGATATCATCTTTATAATAAATATTGTCATACTAAAGTTTTAAATAATAAAGATATAAAATTTGTGATAGATGAAATAAAGAAAAATTTAAAAGGTTAATTTATTATTTATATATAATATAAATTGAAAATAGAAAAATAATAGATTAAGAAAGTGTGATAATATGAGGATAATGGTTATAAATGGGCCAAATTTAAATATGGTTGGTATAAGAGAAAAAGGGATTTACGGTACAAGAGATTTTAATGATATATGTAATTATATAAAATTAGAGGCGGAAAAAAGAAACGTAGATATAACATTTTTTCAAAGTAATATTGAAGGCGAAATTATAAATGCTATTCATAACACATATTATGAAAAATATGATGGAATAATAATCAATCCAGGTGCTTTTACTCATTATAGTTATGCTATATTTGATGCAATAAAGGCAGTAAATATAAAAACTATAGAGGTTCATTTGTCAAACGTTCATGCAAGAGAAGAGTTTAGACATAAATCAGTTACAGCACCTGCATGTATAGGTCAAATATGTGGTTTTAAAGAATTTGGATATATAATGGCTATAGACGCGTTAATAAACATAGAAAAAGAATTAAAAATAGAAAATTAAAATAAGATTTTCTTTTTTAATAAAAAGTAGTATGGAGGGATAGTGGAATGATTATTGTAATGAATCCAAAATGTAATGAAAATGAAGTATTGCAGGTTAAGAGGGAATTAGAGAAGAGAGGTCTTGGAACTCATTTATCTCAAGGAGAAACTTATTGTATATTAGGAGTTGTAGGAGAAACTAGAGCTTTAGATTCTAATAAACTTTTAAGGTTTTCTGGAGTAGATAGAGTACTTAAGGTTGAGGAACCATTTAAAAAGGCTAATAGATTATTTAAGCCAGAAGATACAATAGTTGATGTAAAGGGAACATTAATAGGCGGAAATAATTTAGCTGTTATGGCAGGACCATGTTCTGTTGAAAGTGAAGAACAAATTATAGAAATAGCAAATAGCGTTAAAGAATCAGGAGCTACTTTCTTAAGAGGAGGGGCTTTTAAACCTAGAACATCTCCTTATAGCTTCCAGGGGTTAGAATTAGAAGGATTAGAGTTACTAAAAAAAGCTAGGGAAGCAACAGGTTTACCAATTGTAACAGAAATAATGTCAACAGATTATATAGATGAATTTGTAAGAGATGTGGATATAATTCAAATTGGTGCAAGAAATATGCAAAACTTTGATTTATTAAAGCAAATAGGGAAAACAAATAAACCAATTCTTTTAAAAAGAGGTTTATCATCAACAATAGAAGAATGGTTAATGTCAGCTGAATATATAATGGCTGGTGGTAATGAAAATGTTATTCTTTGTGAAAGAGGAATAAGAACTTTTGAACCTTACACAAGAAATACTCTAGATTTAAGTGCAATACCAGTTATAAAAAGACTTTCACATTTACCAGTTATAGTTGATCCAAGTCATGCTGCAGGATACTGGTACTTAGTAGAACCGTTAGCAAAGGCAGCCATAAGTGCAGGGGCAGATGGTCTTATGATAGAAGTTCATAATAACCCTCAATGTGCATTAAGTGATGGACAACAATCATTAAAGCCTGATGCATTTAAAACTATGATGGATAAAATAAAGATAATAGCAGAAATGGAAGGTAAGACTTTATAAAATTCATATAAAGGAATTGGGGTAAAATATGAAAATAATAATAGTAGGTCTTGGAGTTGTTGGTGGAAGCTATGCAATGGCACTTAAAGATGCTGGATATAATGATGTTTATGGAATAGATAATAATATAGAAACATTAAAAAAAGCAGAAAATCTTAAAATAATAAAAAAGGGCTATACAAATGGAAAAGAAATAATTAAAGATGGAGATTTGATAATACTATCAATATATCCTAAGTTAGTTAAATCTTTTATTCTAGAAAATAAAGATTATTTTAAAGATGGAGCTGTTATAACTGATGCAACTGGAATAAAAGAGTTGTTTATTAATGATGTAATTAATATACTTCCTAGTAAGGTTGATTTTGTATTTGGACATCCAATGGCTGGAAGAGAGAAAAAAGGAATAGATTATGCTTCAAAGGAAGTTTTTAAAGGAGCAAATTATTTAATAACAGTTACGGATAAAAATAAGGAAGAGAATATTTTATTAGTTGAAAATTTAGCTTTAGATATAGGTTTTAAAAGAGTTAGAAGAATAACTCCAAGATACCATGATGAAATGATTAGTTTTACAAGTCAATTACCTCATGCTTTAGCAGTTGCACTTATAAATAGTGATAAAGAGGGAAGAGATACGGGGAGTTTTATAGGAGATAGCTATAGAGATCTAACTCGTATTGCAAATATAAATGAAGATCTTTGGAGTGAGCTTTTTCTTGGAAATAGAGAAAATTTAATTGAAGTTATAAACTCTTTCTCAGAAGAGCTTAATAAAATTAAAAAGGCATTAGTAGAAGAAGATAATAATACTTTAAAAGAATTATTTGTAAAGTCTACAAAAAGAAGAGAAAAACTTTAAGTTAAAAATGGCTAAGATAATATATTCCTTTAAGGAAATTATCTTAGCCACTTTTTTATTCCTTAGTAAATTAAGTAGTCTTTTAGAGTTTTTTATAGGATATTATTAAAGTTAGGTTTTTGTAAATCCTTTAGATGTTCAGCTGTATATCTAAGTACATGAAGAGTCGCAAGGGATTCAGCCTTATCTTGTGCTTTAATATATAATGAAAGCTTAAGGGCTTCATTCATAAGCATATCATAATCAACATGATTTAAGTAAAGGGCAGGTATATCAGCTTCTTCCTTGATTAAATCTAAAAGTAATACAGCTTTTTCATAAGCATCAGCTCTATCACCTTGTTCTAGTAAATCTTCAATTTCATGACAACCTAATTCTACCTTGTCACATAATTTTACAAATTTAAAATCTAAAAAGAATAAGGCAGCAATTAAAACAACAAAAAGTAGTATAGAAATTATAGTATTTTTCATACTTTACCCTCCTTATGATAATCTCTATGAAGCTGATAAACAAATTTGCCTTTAGTATCTTTCATAGCAATTAGAACATCATCAATAGAATTGATTTTATGTTTTTTTAATTCATTTTCAATCCATTCTTTATCTTTACCACAAGTAGTTAAGGCATTTCTATTAATTTCTCCATCAAGGACATATATTATTGGAAGTCTAGGTTTAGACTTAGGTTTAGATGAACTACTAGAAGAATCTCCATTAGAGTTACTAGAAGAATTTTGAGAAGTTAAAAAAGAAAGCTGACCATTATTTTCTAAAATAGCATATTCTATTTCATCTAAATCAAAATAACCGGCAAGTCTAATTTCTTCCATAAGCTCATCAAGGTTTATTTGTTGTTTTTTTAAACTTTTAAAATTTATTTTTCCTCTACAAATTAATATAGAAGGTTCACCTTCTAATACTCTTCTAGCTAGTTGACTTTTAAGCTGAAGTTGAGATAAAAGAGTTTTAACAAATAATAAAGTAATAATAGGAATAATACCTAAGATTAATGGTAATCTTGTATCCTGCATTGGAAGGGCCGCTAAATCTGAAATCATTATTGTAATTACAAATTCATAAGGTTGTAATTCACCAATTTGCCTTTTACCCATAAGTCTCATTACAAAGACTACCAATGCATAAAGAATAATAGTTCTTATAAGTACTATAAACATTTCAAAACACCTCTCGACAAGTAGTGTTTGTAGGAAAGTGGGTTTTTATTCTATATTAATAATAATTAAAGGGTATAACTTTGAGATAATGAAAATATAATAGGAAGAAGAGGACAAATTCAAAATATAGTTTTTAAAAGCATAAAAGTATATAATATACATATATGGGGAATTTGAAAAATATAATTATATGGGATAAATATGGAGGGATTTATATGAAGATTTTTAATATATCCTATGAAGATGAGATATTTGAAGTAGAAGAAGGAAAAACTTTTAAGGATGTTTTAGAAGAAAATTTAAAATTAAGCTATAAAGATGTAGCATTATGTAGATTAAATAGAAAATATCATGAGTTACTTAATAAAGTTGAAAGTGATGGTATTTTAGAGTTAGTAAAATTTGATTCTTCAATTGGGATGAAAATATACTCAAGAACATTACAATTTATATTTATAAAAGCGGCTTTAGATTTATTTGATAATTCAAAAATAACAATAGAACATAGCATAGGTCAAGGAGTTTTTGGAGAAATACATAAAGAAAAAGCGTTGGATAGTGAAGATATAGAAAAAATTAAAGATAGAATGCAAGAATTAATAGATAAAGACATTCCTATAAAAAAAATAAAGGTTAAACGTGAAAAAGCAATTGAAATTTTTAATGAATATGGTATGGATGATAAAGGTCTTTTATTAAAGCATGTAAATTTTGAAACAGTTAATCTTTACGATTTAGATGGAAGATACGATTATTTTTATGGACAAATGGCATATTCAACAGGTGTTATAAAAGCCTTTGATTTATTACACTATGAGCCAGGTTTTATATTAAGATATCCAGGTTTAGATAATTTAAATGAAATACCACCTTTTAAGGAAAATAGAAAGTTATCACAAATATTTATAGAAACAGAAAGATGGTTAGAGATATTAGGAACAGGAGAAGTTGGATCACTAAATGAAAGAATTGAAAATTCAAAAATTAAAGATTTAGTTATGGTATCAGAAGCATTACATGAAAAGAAAATAGCACAAATAGCTGATATGATTACAAATAGAAAAGAAACAAAAGTTGTTTTAATAGCAGGTCCAAGTTCATCAGGAAAAACTACTTTTGCTAACAGATTAGGAGTTCAGCTTAGAGTAAATGGATGTATTCCTATGCCTATTTCTTTAGATGATTATTTTGTAGATAGAGATCAAACCCCAATTGATGAAAATGGAGAACCAGATTTTGAAAGTATATACTCTTTAGATTTAGAATTGTTTAATTCTCATTTAATAAGTTTATTAAAAGGAGGAGAAGTAGAAATTCCAAGCTTTAATTTTAGAAAAGGAGCTAGAGAATGGAATGGACATAAATTAAAGCTTCCTCCAAATGGAGTTTTATTAATAGAAGGAATACATGGTTTGAATCCAATTTTAACAAATTCTATAAAGGATAAAAATAAATTTAAAATATATATTTCTGCATTAACTCAATTAAACTTAGATAATCATAATAGAATAGCTACAACAGATATAAGAAGAGTAAGAAGAATAGTTAGAGATTATTTATCAAGAGGATATGGTGCAGAGGATACATTGAAAATGTGGCCATCTATAAGAAGAGGGGAAGAAAAAAATATATTTGTTTATCAAGAAGAAGCAGATGTAATGTTTAATTCAACGCTTGTTTATGAACTTTGTGTATTAAAACAATATGCATTAGTACAATTAGAGAAAATTAAACCAGAAAGTCCAGTTTACTTAGAAGCAAGTAGACTTAAATCTTTCCTTGGCTTCTTTAAAGATATAGAAAAGGATCAAGTACCAACTAATAGTATTTTAAGAGAGTTTATTGGTGGTAGTATATTCTATAAATATTAAATTAAAGAGATATTAATAATAAGTCTACTATTTCTAGATAATATAAAACTAGAAGATAGTAGGCTTATTTTAATTAATTAATAAAATTAAATTGAAATAATATGGAACTGTTACAAGAGGATAATAAAAATTATAAATTAACAGTGTAAGGTATTTAATGAGAAAAATTATATATAAATTAATCATAAAGAAAAAAGATTATAAAGGGGAAAAAAGGATTTCCCGGGAAATTATTGAAGAATGTTAACAAATTTTGAATAGAAGAATCGAAATTATTTTATAATAATAGGCTAAAGATTTTTTTGAGGAAATATATTAATAGTAAAAACGATACAATCAATAGAATATTAATTGTATCGCTTTTTTCAATTAAACATTAAAAAATTTTATTTATTAAAAAGGTAAAACCTTTTAATATGTACATATGTCTAATTAGTGTAGGTAATTACCAAATTGAAATTTTATCATAAAGGAGAAGGACATATATGTTGGATGAAATAATGGTTAAGAAGGCTATTAAAGGTGATGATAAAGCCTTTATGGATATAATTAATCAATGTAAAGAACAAATATATAGAACAGCTTATGCTTATGTAAAAGATGAAGAGATGGCATTAGATATAGTTCAAGAAGCTGTATGTAAGGCGTATATTTCAATAAATACATTAAAAGAGCCAAGATATTTTAATACATGGATAATTAGGATAACAATGAACATATCAATAAATATGTATAAAAAAAAGCAAAAGATTATATGTATTGAGCAGGAAGAGTTATTAAGTAAAATAGGTGGAAATACAGAAGATAATGACGAAAGGTTATATTTACTTGAGGCTATAGAAACCCTTGAAAATAAATATAAGGATGTTATTATTTTAAAATACTTTGATGATTTAACACTAAAGGAAATATCAAAAGTTTTAGAAATTCCTATTGGAACAGTAAAAACATATTTAAATAAGGGACTTATAGCATTAAGAATTTATATGAAAAAGGAGATTATTTAAATGGTTGATAATAATATTAAAGAATTAATAAAAATACCAGATGGTTTAGATAATGCAATATTAAAGGGTTTTGAAGAAGGTAAAAGTAAAAAGAAAGAATATAAAAGTAAAAAAATTATAAAAAGAACTACAGTAGCTGCTGCAGTAGTTATAGCATCGGTAAGTATAATAGGAGTAATTAATCCAGAATTAGTATCAGCAATTCCAATAGTAAATAGAGTTTTTGAGTATTTTAATAATAGCAATTTTGGATATTCAGCTGAAAAATATAAGGAGTTAGGAGAAGTTATAAATGAAACTATAGATAAAAATGGAACTAAGGTCACATTAGATCAAATTGTTGTTGATGATAATAGGTTTATGGCAACTCTTATAGTAGAATCAGAAAATTTAAAAGGCTTTAAGGACAAGAAAAACCCAAGTGATTTCTTTCATCCAGAATATGGATTGAGAATAAACGGTAAAATGCCATCATCTCTTGGTGCAAATGTAACTATTATAAATGATACAAAAGGAGCAGTTATATTAACATCAGATATTTCAAATATGAATTTAGAAGAAGATTTAAAAATAGATTTAGATATAAAAAATATTGAAAGATCAGGAAAAATACTTGCAAAGGGGAATTGGAAATATAATGTAAAAACAACTAAGGGAATAAATTCAGAAAAATATACAGGAGATAAAAAAATAAAGGTAATGGGTGGAGAAGTTTGGGTAGATAGTTTAGTTAAAACACCAATAACTAACGTAGTAACAATTAAGGGAAAATATGAAAGTGGAACAAATGAAACTGGTGAATTAGATAATTTAAGATATATTTTTAGAGATAATAATAGAAATGTATTATTAACAGAAGAATTAGGAGGAATTTCAAATAGAGAAGGAGATTATGAAAGAAAAATAAATATATTAAATGATTTAGAAAATATAGAATATATAGAAGTTCTACAACTTGAGGATAGTAGAATAACAAGAGAAATAGATAATATGAAAATACCAGTACTTATTTGCACTACTGATTCAAGTGAAGGTATTAATAGAAAGGAAAAATTAATATCTAGAAAACCAACACAAGAAGAGCTAGATAGGGGATATGGTCTTAGTAGTGTTTCATATTATTTAAATATTGATGAAAATAAGGCTTTTCAACCAATTAATGATTTAATAAGTAAGGAGATAAAAGTAAATAATAGTGATAAAGTTATTATTACAAATATAGATGCTAATGAAAAGTTCACAAAGATAAATATGAAAATAGAAGGATTATACGAGTATAATAATCTATCAAGCTTAACAATATTTGATGAGGATATGAAAGATTTTTCAAGATGGGAAGGCCATAGAGGAGTAGTAATAGAAAATCCAGAAACAAAAGAATTTAGTATTACACTTGCTCCATTAGATAAAAATAAAAAATATACAATAGCAGTTCCTATGACAATAGATATAAATCCTAATAATGAAAATAGAATAACAGTAAAACTAAAATAAATTATTGGTTAAGAGATATACTTATTAAAAATTAAAAGTATATCTCTTTTATATTTTAAAATAAAAAACAATAGCTTTATTCTCATAAATATTTAATATATAATTGATGAAAATAAAAATACATATTTAAAGGAAGAGAAAAAAGGGGAGAAGGTATGAGTAGTACATTTTGCTATAAAACAAGTATAGGATTAATAAAAATTACTGAAGATGGTTCTGCAATTACTAGAGTGGACTTTATAAAGGAAATAGGAGAAGATAAATATTTAATAGAAACACCACTACTTAAAGAAGCAAATAAGCAATTACAAGAATATTTAAATGGAGAAAGAAAAAGATTTGACTTGAAACTTAAACTGCAAGGTACAGAGTTTCAACAAAGAGTATGGGAAGAACTACAAGAAATTCCATATGGAGAAACCAATAGTTATAAGGATATAGCAATAAAGGTTGGAAATGAAAAAGCTTCAAGAGCTATAGGTATGGCAAATAATAGAAACCCAATACCCATATTTATTCCTTGTCACCGTGTAATTGGAGCTAATGGTAAGCTTGTAGGATATGCAGGTGGATTAGATATAAAAGAAAAACTTTTAAAAATAGAAAAAGAGAATAAATAATATACAAATAAATATGATATATCTTAAATATATAAATTATCTGCATATTTTATTAATAAAAATACTGATAATATCAACAATAAAACCAATATAAATTTGATTATAAATTGTGAATTCTTACTATATTTATTCATTTTTTTATCACATGCTGAATTAAAAGATAGAACTAGTTTTTTAGAGATACAAGCCATATAATTAACCTCCATTATCTACTTTTATAGATTTCTATGAATTATTTTTTACATAAACTTTTAAAGCTTTAATAATAAGTAATAGTACCTAGGTTGATAATGCGTATAATATTAAAGTTAATACAGAATATAGAACTTATTCAATTATAAATAGCATAATAAAAATTTCTGATTATATAAAGTATATAGTTTTATTATACATAAATACAGATCATATTAAAATATAAAAGTAAATTTTAGTATATGTTAGTAGATTAGATATAAAAGAAAAACTTTTAAAAGTGGAAAAAGAGAACGGCAATAATTAATAAAATGATTTTGTTAATAAATAATTAATGAAATTGTTTATTCTTAATAAAATATTTACAAATTAAGGTTTTTGGGTTATAATGTAAATGTTTAATATAGCGTGTTAAGTAAAGATGGCATAAGCTAACTTATCTAATATATATGGGTAAGTTAGCTTTTTTAGGCAAAATAAGTTAGATAACTTACTGAACAAGCTATTATAATGAAGTTATTAAAAATACAAATTAAACTAGGAGGTGATTTGTAAAATTACAGAATAATATACATGGAATTGGCATTTTATAATACTACTAGGAACTATATTACAAGTTACAAGTTTTTTGAAGAAGGGGGAAAAATTATGAAAAAGTTTATAACAAGTATTTTATCGACTTTAATGATTTTATCAACATTCTCAAGTATAACATATGCGGAACAAGGAGAACGTGATGTTATGGAAACTAAAACATTTCCACAAGTACAGAAATATACTACAGAAAAAAATGGGTATTGGAACTTAAGTAATAGTTCAAGATTTTATATCTTAGAAAGCGAATCTACATTAGATAATAAACAATTATATGAAGATGTAAAATTAATTAGTAGTGAGTTTGCAGCAAAGGAAATACCTACGAATAAGGTTTTAGATATAGTAATAGGAGCAGAAAATAAAATTAAGAAAGGAGATATAGTAATCTCTATTGAGCCTATTAAAGAAATGGATAATCAACAAGGATATAAGATTGAGGTTAAAGAAGATGTAATAAAAATTAGTGCATCTAATAATAATGGATTATTCTATGGTATGCGTACTGTAGAGAAAACTTTAATTGGAAATGATAGAAAAATGCATTTAGGAACAATTATAGATTATCCAGAGGTTGAAGTTCGATCTTTCCATTTAGATTTAGCACGGAAATATTTTAGTAAAAATTGGATTATATCTATGATAAAGGATCTTTCTTATCAAAATATTAATTCAATACAAGTACATTTTTCAGAGAATGAAGGATTTAGGTTAGAGAGTAAAGTTTTAGAAAGTAAGGTACCTGGATTTAAATATCCTTCAAATGGATATTACACTAAAGATGATATGAAAGAAATAATTGATGTGGCAAAGAAATACCATATAGAAGTTATACCTTCTTTTGATACACCTGGACATTTAGGGTATGTTCTTAATCAAATTAAATCTAAAACTGGAAAAGACTATTCTGTTAGAAAGCTTTTCCCTTTAGATTCTAGAAAAAATCAGACATTTAATATTTTTGAATCAGAAGAATCAAGGAAGCTTTTATTAGAAATGATAGATGAATATGCTAAATTCTTTTCTGATAATGGTTCAACTAGAATGAACATCGGAGGAGATGAATTCTTATCTAATTTTACAGCTATGACTAATGACCAATATAAAATACTAATGGAATATTTTAATGAAGCTTCTAAAGTTGTAAAAAAATATGGAATGAAGGCAAGAGCTTGGAATGATGGATTATTAGTTAAAGGCTATGATGGATATAAATTAGACTCAGATATTGAAGTTTGCTATTGGGGTCTTGGAAAGGGATCAGCTCCAGTAAATGACTTTTTGGAAAATGGAAATAAGCTGGTCAATTATGTGGATGCATATATGTATTATGCTCTTTCTTCATGGTGGATGCAATATGAAAACCCAAAAGGAGATAAGATATATAAAGAATGGGAACCAGGAAAAATGAATGGTCTTCCTGGAGGAGTTTCACAAGATTTTACACATCCATATCCTGAACAATTGATAGGTTCATCTTATGCTTTATGGTGTGATGTACCAAATTATGAAAATGAAGAACAAATATCAGATAAACTATATATGCGTACTCGTGCTATGGCGGAAAAGTCTTGGAGTCCTAAAACAACTAAAGATAGCTATAATATATTTGAAGAATTTGTAAAGAAAATAGATAGAGTTCCAGGATATAAGAAAGAGCTACCTGTAGCAAAAGATATTATTCATGTAAGTGAAATAGTAGAGAAAAGTTCAGATGATTTGATGGAATCTAAATTAACAGATAAAGAATTAGCTAGTTTAGTATTGCCAATTGTTCAATCATATAAAGTAGACGCAAAACCTTATATATGGACTATGGATAAATCAACTAGATTTATCATTCCAGACACTGATGAATATTTAAATAATTTAAGATTAAAAGAAGTTATAGAATTAATATCAGCTGAGTTTTTAGAAAAACAAATTCCTACAAAATCAGAAATTAATAAAGTATATGCTGGAGAATCACAAATAACATCTAAGGACATAGTTGTTACTTTAGATAAAAATAAAAAGATTACAGAAAATAGTAATAGTGAAGAGGCATATAAAATTGAAATTGGCGATAAAGGTGTAAAAATAGTAGCTGCATCAGAAAATGCGGCTATGTATGCATTACGTACAATACAACATTTAATGCTTACAAATAAAAATAGTTTGGTTTATGGAACAATAATTGATTATCCTAACTTATCAGAACGTCGTGTTCATGTTGATATGGGTAGAAAGTATATATCAAAAGACTGGATTATTCAACATATAAGAGAACTATCTTATTTAAAAATGAATACAATTCAGCTTCATTTTTCAGAAAATTTAGGCTTTAGAATTGAAAGTGATTTTGACAAAGCAATAGTTTCACAAGATGGATATTTAAAAAAGTCAGAAATAAGGGAAATTCTAGTAGAAGCTAAGAAATATGGAGTAAACGTAATACCATCTTTAGATACTCCAGGTCATGTACAGCATATACTAGAGGTCCATCCAGAATATGGACAAGTAGGTAATGATGGTAAAAAAAGCACAGGGGCACTAGATGTAACTAATCCAGAAGCTGTAAAGTATATAAAAGGTCTTTATAGTGAGTATATGGAATTGTTTAAGGGGTGTACAGATTTTCATATAGGTGCTGATGAATATATGGAATTTGATAGACCACCATTTACCTCAAATTATAAAAAGATTTTAGATGATTATGCACATGAAAAGTTTGGTGCAGAATATACATGGAAAGATACAATGGCTAGTTATATTAATGATATAGCAGCACATGTAAAAGCTGGTGGTTTTAAACCAAGAATTTGGAATGATGGGATTTACTATGGAGAAAATAGTTGGTATGAATCAAAGCAACAAATAAAAATGCATGATTATATTGGTATAGATTTCTGGTCTCAAATGAGTTGGAATAGAAGTATTGCAAGGCTTAACACATTTGTAGAAAAGGGACATAAATATATTTATAATGTAAATGCAAGTTACTTTTATTATGTATTAAGACCAAGTGTACCCAATGACGGGCGTAAACAACATTCCTTTGATTATTTAGATCAAGATATAAGAATATATAATGAATGGACACCTGGGAAATTTCAAGAAAATACAGTTTATGATAATTCAGATTTTATTAAAGGAGCAGCATTAGCGATATGGTGTGATAAACCAGACTTAGTTGAAGAAGATACTATAACTGAAGATATTTCAAAAGAATTACGTGCTTTGGCAACAAAATCTTGGAATACTTCAAGTAATACAATTGCTGATATTAATAAATTTAGAGAAAATTATAAAAAGATTGGAAATGTTGCGGGCTTTGAAAAAGGTACTGTATTATCTGAAGTTCAACCAATGAAAAAATAAAATAGTGAATAATATATGATTTGTATAAATTAAGGGGGATGGCAATGTCATCTCCCTTAATTTTATTTATATATTTTGGTGAAAATTAGTTTATTATACAAGAAATTATAAAAAAATAATTTAAGAGGGAATAAGCGATATTCAAAGTTCGATAATTAAAATTAGTTGATAATAATTATCCCAATGTATATAATTACTATTAAATATAAAAACTATAATAAATTTAAAAAAGGAGGTGTTATTATTAATACTAATAATAAATCTAATAAATTAATAAATGAGAGTAGCCCTTATCTTTTACAACATGCTTATAATTTTGTAGATTGGTATCCATGGGGAGAAGAAGCATTTAAAAAGGCTAAGGATGAAAATAAACCAATATTTTTAAGTATAGGTTATTCAACTTGTCATTGGTGTCATGTAATGAGCCATGAAAGTTTTGAAAATGAATATATAGGAAAAAGAATGAATGAGGTATTTATAAATATTAAGGTTGATAGAGAAGAAAGACCTGATATTGATAATATTTTTATGAGAGTATGTCAGATGTTTACAGGTAGCGGTGGTTGGCCACTATCTATAGTATTAACTCCTGATAAGAATCCATTTTTTGCAGCAACATATATTCCTAAATTTTCTCATAGTGGAAGAATTGGAATGGCAGAACTTATGGATAAAATAGAAAATATATGGGAAAATGAACCCGAAAAATTAATGTATCAAGGGGAAATTGTTAGAGAAAGGTTATCTTCCTTTAATGAAGAGATAAGTGAGGATAGAGTTTCAAAAGATGTTATTGAAAAGGGAGTTTTAACATTAAAAAGAAGTTTTGATAAAAAATATGGTGGTTTTAGAGAAAAACCTAAGTTTCCATCACCACATAATCTATTATTTTTACTTAGAGAATATAAAGAAAAAGATGATAAAGAATTATTAAATATAGTTACTACAACATTAGATAATATGATGTTAGGTGGAATTTATGATCATATAGGATATGGTTTCCATAGATATTCAACAGATAGAAAATGGCTTCTTCCACATTTTGAAAAGATGTTATACGATCAAAGTATGTTAATTTTAGCATATACAGAAGCTTATGAAATTACTAAAAATGAAAGCTATAAAAAAATAGTAGAAGAAACTATAGAATATGTATTTAGAGTATTAAGTACTAAAGAGGGAGCATTTTTTTCGGCAGAAGATGCAGATAGTGAAGGTGAAGAAGGAAAGTTCTATGTATGGACAATAGAAGAACTTAAAGAAGCTTTAGATAATGATGAAGTAAGCTTTATTAGTAAAGTTTATAATTTAAAAGAAGAAGGAAATTTTAAAGATGAAGCAACTGGTGAAAGAACCGGTGCTAACATATTTTATTTAAAGGAAGAAATAACAAAAGAAGATAAAGAAAAAATATCTTCTATAAAAGAAAAATTATTTAGTATTAGGGAAAAAAGAATTCATCCTCATATGGACGATAAAGTATTAACAGATTGGAATGGATTATTTATAGCAGCTTTAAGCAAAGCATCATTTGTATTTAATAGAGAAGATTATAGTAAAAGAGCTGAAAATGCTATTGAGTTTTTCTTAAATTCTTATAAAAACAATAAAGGTTTATATCATAGCTATTGTAAGGGTGAATGGAAGGTTCTTGGAAATATTGATGATTATAGCTTTTTAATATTTGCTCTTATAGAATTATATGAAGTTTCATTTAAAGTAAAATATTTAAAGTTTGCAATAGAATTAACGAAAGAAATGATAAAAGAGTTTTGGGATAATAAAAATGGAGGCTTCTATTTTACTCAAAGTAAAGAAGAGTTAGTTTTAGCTAGAACAAAAGAAACTTATGATGGAGCAATTCCATCAGGTAATTCAATTGCGTATTTAAACTTAATAAAATTAGAAAAGCTTACAGGAGATGATTTCTATAGTTATTACATAATTGCTTTAGAAAAAAATATAGCTTTAGAATTAGAGGATAATCCTAATATAGCAATAATGCTTTTAACAGGAATACAATATAATAATTATTCTCCTAGGGAAATTACTATAGTAGGAAAAAAAGATAGTGAAGATGTAAAGAAAGCTTTAGATATTATAAGAGAAATATACCTTCCAAATACAACTATTGTAGTAAAGGATAAAGAAGATAATATAGAAGAAATAGCAGATTATACAAAATATCAAAATAGTTTAGATAATAAAGTAACAGTTTATATTTGTAAAAACTATAGTTGTAGTGAAGGCATAACGAATATTGATAAAATAAGAGAAATGTTATTATAAAAATATAAGAGAAATCACCTAAGATATTATTTTTTAATTTATCTTAGGTGATTATATTTTATATGCTATTTATAGGTAGTTCTGGGTGATGGTTCATTTTCACCATAAGGACTTTTTTCATGTCCTTTATTATTTACTTCTTTATCATAATTTGGAGATGTAGGATCATATGTATTATTTTTAGAATTATTATTAATAGATTTCATAGTATGCCCTCCTATTTATTATGTGATAATTTTGAACGCTTAGTAAATTTTTTACCATTTGCATGAGCACCTATTTTTTCACCATCTTCAAATCCTATATCTGCTCCTGCTTCAGAATACATCTTTCTTTTTTCAGCATTAGACTTTGGTCTGTCCTTCATTCTATTTTTGTTGTTATCCATAGATATTTCCTCCTGTTAAATAATGAAGTATCTATATTAGTTTATCCATATTATTTAAAATTATTTTTATCTATATTATTTAGAATAATATAGATATTTATTCAGAAGCTATATATAATAAATATAAATTAATTAAAGATACATAAAGATAAAGGAGAAAAACAATGACTAATATTGGTGTTTTTGATATATTAGGCCCCATAATGGTTGGACCATCATCCTCTCATACAGCAGGAGCAGCAAGACTTGGAAAGGTTGCAAGATCAATAGCTGGAGAAGATATAGTAGAAGTAACTTTTATGTTACACGGTTCCTTTGGAAAAACTTATAAGGGTCATGGAACGGATAGAGCCTTAGTTGCAGGAATTATGGGAATGAGTCCATGTGATGATAGGCTTATTGATTCTTTAAATATCGCTAAAAAAAATGGAGTAAAAGTTACATTTAAAGAGGTTGATTTAGGAGATTATCATCCAAATACAGTTAAATTTTTAATGAAATGTAAAAGTGGTAAGGAATGTCAGCTTATTGGAAGTTCAATAGGTGGAGGAAATATAGAAATAGTAGAGATTAATGGAAATAAAGTTCAATTTTCTGGAGCATATTCAACTATTATTACTTCACATAAAGATATACCAGGAACTGTAGCAAAGGTTACAGGTATATTATATGAAAGTAAAATAAATATAGCCTTTATGAATTTAGTTAGAAGTCAAAAAGGAAAAAATGCAACAATGACATTTGAAGTGGATAGTAAAATACCAGATAAAATAATTGAAAGTATAAAAAGTATTGAGGGAATAGAAAAAGTAATTATTATTAACCCAGTGGAGGATAACGAATAATGATAGCAAAATCAGGGGAAGAACTTTTAAATATATGTAGTGAAGAAAAAATATCTTTAAGTGAATATGCAATAAGACGTGAAATGGAAGATAAGGATGTAACAAGAGAAGAAGTTTATTCTAAAATGGAGAAAACTCTTGAAGTTATGAAAAGTGCAGCTGAAAAAGGAAGAGAAAATGAAGTGTATTCTGTAAGTGGACTTATTGGTGGAGATGCATATAAGTTACAAGAATACTTAAAAAAAGGCAATACATTAACAGGGGAAACAATGGTTCTAGCAATGGCAATGGCTCTTTCATCTTCAGAAGTAAATGCATCCATGGGGAAAATAGTAGCGTGTCCAACAGCGGGATCTTGTGGAATATTACCAGCAGTTTTATTAACAGCTGGAGAAAGATTAAATAAAACTGATAAAGAACTTATGGATGGACTTTTTGCAGCAGCAGCAGTAGGAATGATAATTGGAAGAAATGCAACATTTGCAGGAGCAGAAGGTGGATGTCAAGCAGAATGTGGATCAGCTTCAGCTATGGCAGCAGCAGCAGTTGTAGAAATGATGGGAGGAACTCCTAAAATGTCATTAGATGCAGCAGCTATAGTGTTTAAGAACATATTAGGTTTAGTATGTGATCCAGTTGCTGGACTTGTTGAAATTCCATGTGCAAAGAGAAATTCATCAGGTGCTGTAAGTGCTTTATGTACAGTTGATTTAGTAATGGCTGGAGTAGAATCTAAAATCCCTTTTGATGATGCATTATCAGCAATGTATAAAGTAGGAAGAAGTCTTCCAGCATCATTAAGAGAAACTGCTTTAGGTGGAGTTGCAATAACAAAAGCAGGTCTTGAACTTAAGAAAAAAGTATTTGGAGATAAATAAACAGATCTAATAAATTTTTTAATAAATAAAGGGAACTACAACTGAGGGGGGGAACGGATTTGTCTATTTCATATCTTCAAATGTAGTAATTTTAGATTATTAAAGGTAAATATTAAATTAGAGATTTGGATAAAAATAAATAATATAGGTAAAACTATAACTTGATATGGAATTTTATTAATTTCAATATAAAAACTGTAGAAATCCTTTTTAGGAGGAGTTATGCAAGAAGTAGAAAATATTATTAGTGAATTATTTAAAGTAAGTATAAGTAAATACTTAATTGCAGTTATAGTTATAGTTTTAGCTATGGTTATAAATAAATATGTAATAACAATAATATTTGATTATGCTATAAAATTAGTTAAAATGACTAAGAACTTTGCAGATGATAGTCTTGTTAGGGCTTTAGAAAAACCAATTAAGTTATATATAACATTAAATTCAGTATATTTTTCATTAAAAATTATAGATTTTGATGGATTAAATATAAATACTGTTACAAGTGATAGGTTAAAAAAGGTATTTATAGTTATAGTTTTATGTTACTTTTTATATAATCTAACATTAGAAAATTCTCTTTTATATACAAGAATGCATCGAAATGATAGAGGGAATACAATAGTATTTCCTTTTATATCTATAATAATAAGACTTATTATAGTTGTTATTGGAATTAGTTGTATAGCAAAAGAATTTGGCTTTACAGGGTTTATAACAGGGCTTGGTATTAGTGGTGTTGCATTTGCCTTAATGGCACAAGATGCTTTTTCAAATTTATTTGGAGGTATGATAATAGTTCTAGATAAACCTTTTGCCATAGGTGATTGGATACAAACTACAGAGGTTGAAGGAATTGTAGAGGAAATAACCTTTAGAAGCACTAAAATAAGAACATTTTCAATGGCTATTGCTACAGTTCCAAATTCTAAGCTTGCAAATAATAACATAATTAACTGGACTCAAAGAAAATTAAGAAGAATACATTTTAAATTTACAATTGAGCATGATACAGAAATAGAAAAAATAAAAAGCTGTGTAGAAAAAATAGAGAATGTTATAAAAAATCATGAGAAAATAGATGATAAATTAATAATAGTTAGCTTTAATGAATTATCTAGTTATGGATTTGGAATATTTATTTATTTTTATACAACAGAGCAAGATTACGTTATGTATGAAAGATTAAAGCAGGAAATTAATATAAAAATTTTAGAAATATTAAGAGAAGAGGAAATTGAACTTATGTTTTTAAATTTCAATTTTAGAGGTTTTGAAGAGAGAGCAGGAAATTGCGAAGTTGAGTGTACAGAACTTGAATCAATTAAAAATATTACAGAAGAAGAAAGAGGAAAATAACCTCTTTTTTTTATTTATAAGGATATTTTTAATCGTTGTCGAAATATAGAATAAAGCTTTAACAATTAATGGATAGGGCGAATAATATATACTAAACTAAATTTTTATTCCCTATAAGCGAGGATACGAATATGCAAATAGGTATAAGGGCTCTAGGCGAGATTTTAAACTTGCAAGAAAAAAAGCAACCTCTTATACATTGTATTTCTAATTTGGTTAATATAAATGATTTAGCACAAGGAATTTTAGGCTATAATGGAATACCTATAATTGCAAATGGAGTAGAAGAAGTTAATGAAATTACTTCAAAATGTAATGGATTATTATTAAATTTAGATAATTTAGATAGTAATGAGGTAGAGACTATGGAAAAAGCTTTAAGGGTAGCATCTAGAAAAGGATTAGCAGTAATACTTGATATAGTAGGCATAGATATTTCTTTTTTTAGAAGAGAAACAGCCTTGAGATTTTTAACCAGATATAAAATAGATGTTGTAAAGGGAAATTTATCTGAATTTAGAGTATTAATGGATAAAGGAAGTGCTTTAGAGGACAGTGAATTTTTAAAAGGAAAATTAAACCAGAACCTAAAAGTTAAAAATGAATTAAGAAAGTTATCAAGACGATTTAGATCTATTTTAGTGATAGATGATGAAGAAAGATATATCACAGATGGATTTAGTGAGTTTCTAGTGGAAGGATACCATAAAAACTTTAAAAAGGTTACAGGTACAAATTTTATACTAGGAGGATTAATTGCAGTAGCAATAGCATCAGCTAAAGATAGGCAACAAATGGTTCAAGGAACTTTAGTTGCAGTAATGACAATGGGAGTTAGTGAAAAACTAACTCTTCAAAGAAAAAGAAGAAATAAGGGATTAGAAACTCTTAAAAGGTACTTATTGGACGAAATATCGCTTATTGATAAAAATAAGCTAAATAGTAACGGAAAAATACTATATGGATTTACACGTTGAAAAGGCTATCTGGTTATTAATATCCAGATAGCCTTTTATATATTTATGCAGTTTCAACATCTTCAAATTGACTATTATAAAGTGAAGCATAGAATCCATTTGCTTTTAATAATTCTTTATGGTTACCTTGTTCAACAATATCTCCATCTTTCATAACAAGAATTAAATCAGCATCTCTTATAGTTGATAATCTATGAGCTATAATAAAGCTTGTTCTTCCTTCCATAAGGTTTTCCATAGCTTTTTGTATTAAAACTTCAGTACGAGTATCAACAGAACTTGTAGCCTCATCAAGAATTAGAATTTTAGGATCTGCAAGTATTGCACGAGCAATTGTTAATAGTTGTTTTTGACCTTGAGATACATTACTAGCTTCTTCATTTAATGTCATGTTATAGCCATCAGGAAGAGTTTTAACAAAGTGATGAACATGAGCAGCTTTAGCAGCTTTAATTACATCTTCATCTGATGAAGCAAGTTTACCATATCGTATATTTTCCATAATTGACCCATTAAATAACCAAGTATCTTGAAGCACCATACCAAATAAACTTCTTAAATCATCACGGTTAAAGTCTTGGATATTATGACCATCTATAAATATTTCACCAGAACTAACATCATAAAAACGCATTAATAACTTAACCATAGTAGTTTTACCAGCACCAGTTGGTCCAACTATTGCAACCTTTTGACCAGGCTTAATCTTAGCAGTAAAATCATTTATTATAGTTTTATCTTCACTATATCCAAAATGTACATTCTTAAATGAAACTTCACCTTTAATATTTTCAGTACTAACAGGGTTAGCAGCTAGTTGAACTTCTTCATTTTCATCTAAGAATTCAAATACTCTTTCAGCAGCAGCCGCAGTAGATTGCATAAGGTTTGCAACTTGTGCTGATTGAGCTATAGGTTGAGTAAAGCTTCTTACATATTGAATAAAAGATAAAATATCACCAACTTCAATTGTCTTCTTAATAGCTAGCCATCCACCAAGAATAGAAACAAGTACATATCCTATATTACCTATAAATGTCATTATAGGCATCATCATACCTGATAAAAATTGAGATTTCCATGCAGAATCATAAAGCTTATCATTTAACTTATTAAATTCTAAAACAGCATCTTCTTCTCCATTAAAGGCCTTTACTATATTGTGACCACTATAAACTTCTTCAACTTGCCCATTAACATGACCTAAATATTCTTGTTGAGACTTAAAATATTTTTGAGATTTTTTAACAACAAGTGTTATAAATAGCATTGAAATAGGAAGTATTAATAATGTTATAAGAGTCATTGATAAGCTTATAGAAAGCATCATTATTAATACACCAATTAAAGTTGTTATAATAACTTGAGTCATACTTTGATTCAAATTTTGACTAATACTATCAACATCATTTGTAACTCTTGATAATACCTCACCATGGGTTTTGCTATCAAAATATTTAAGTGGCATTCTATTTATCTTTTCAGAAATTTCTTTTCTTAAATTATAAGATACCTTTTGAGATACACCAGACATTATAAATCCTTGTATAAATGAAAATGCTGCACTTATTAAATATAAGAAAAGTAAAAATAAAAGTATATTACCTATAGCAGTAAAGTCTATTCCAACATCTGAACCAGATAATTTAGACATAATTCCATCAAATATTTTAGTAGTAGCTTTACCTAATATTTTAGGTCCAACTATTGAAAAAGCAGCACTACCAATTGCAAAAATTATAACTAATAAAATTGAAAGTCTAAAAGGTTTAAGGTAGTTTAGAAGATTTTTCATAGTACCTTTAAAATCTTTTGCTTTTTCTCCGCCTCTCATGGCGCCACCCATAGGACCACCACCAAAGCCTCCCATACGCTTATTTTTTTCATTACTCATGAGCTAGCTCCTCCTTTGAAAGTTGTGATAAAGCTATTTGGTTATAAACTTCACAGTTCTTTAGAAGTTCTTTATGTGTTCCAATACCAACTATTTTTCCATCATCAAGAACTATTATTTGATCTGCATGAAGTATTGTGCTAATTCTTTGTGCAACTATTAATACAGTACTTTCAGAAGTTTCTTCCTTTAGTGATTTACGAAGTGCTGCATCAGTTTTAAAGTCAAGAGCTGAGAAACTATCGTCAAATATATAAATTTCAGGATTCTTAGCTATTGCTCTTGCTATTGAAAGCCTTTGCTTTTGACCACCAGATACATTAGTACCACCTTGAGAAATTTCAGTTTCTAAACCTTGAGGTTTTGAGTTTATAAACTCACTAGCTTGTGATATTCTAGCTGCTTTTTCAATATTTTCACTAGTTGAATCTTTTTTACCATATTTTAAATTGCTTTCAATTGTACCAGAGAATAAAATTCCCTTTTGAGGAACATATCCAATTTTTTCTCTTAAAGCATGTTGAGAAACATTTTTAATATTAACACCATCAATTAATATTTCTCCAGAAGTAGCATCATAGAAACGAGGTATTAAATTTATTAAAGTAGATTTACCACTACCTGTACTACCTATAAATGCTGTTGTTTTACCAGGATGTGCAGTAAAGGTGATATTGCTTAATACATCCTCTTCAGCATTAGGATATTTAAATGAAACATTTTTAAATTCTATAAAACCCTTTTTTGAAGAATCAAAGTTTTTATAAGTTTTAGGATCATTTATTACTAATTCAGTTCTTAATACTTCATCAATACGGCCAGCAGAAACAGAAGCACGAGGAAGCATTATTGAAATCATAGAAATCATTAAGAATGACATTATTATTTGCATAGTATATTGAATAAATGCCATCATATCACCAACTTGCATAGAACCATCATTAACAGCATGAGAGCCATTCCAAACTATAAGAATTGTTATACAGTTCATAACAAGCATCATCATAGGCATCATTATAGCCATTGTGCGATTAACAAAAAGATTTGTTTTAGTTAAATCTAAATTTGCTTTATCAAATCTTTTTTCTTCATGCTTTTGAGTACTAAATGCACGTATTACAAGCATTCCTGTTAATATTTCACGAGTTACAAGATTAACCTTATCAACTAATTTTTGAACAGCTTTAAATTTAGGCATTGCAAGTCCAAATAGAGTTATTACTAATGTAAGTATAGCTAAAACGGCAACACCAATTATCCATGCCATAGATGTATCTGTGTTAAGAACTTTAATAACTCCACCTATACCTAAAATTGGAGCATAGAAAACAATTCTAAGTAGCATTACCATTAACATTTGAATTTGTTGTATATCATTTGTGCTACGAGTAATTAATGAAGCTGTAGAGAATTTATCAAATTCTGTATTAGAGAAAGATACAACTTTATTAAAGACTTTACTTCTTAAATTTTTACCAAGGTTAGCAGAAACTTTAGCACCAAGAAATGCAACAGTAACAGTAGCTATCATACTTAATAATGCAATAAGTAGCATTATAGCACCAGATTTTAGAATATAGTTACTTTGAAGTTTTGAAGTATCAATTCCTATTGCTTCGTATTCAGCTTTTACATAAGAAATTGCTGATTGAACTAATATATTATCGGGCATATCCTTTAATTTTTCTAAGATGCCTTCAGTGATTTTTTTAGTCTGTTCTTTAGGTAACATCTTTATAATATCTAAAGCACTAGCATCTTTAGGAATTTGAATTCCAGGTGGAAAATTAGAGATCATTTGATTTTTAAATTGTGCTGATAAATCAGAATCTCCTTCTAAGCCACTTAAAATAATAATTGGTTTAGATATAACTAAGCTTAATTTATCAATTAATTCCTTATCATTAGTGTTAAGTTTGTATAAAACTTCATTATCTAGGGAAGGATAATTTTTAATATATTTATTATAATCCTCAGATGTAAGAACATTTTTATCTAATAATATATAGCTAGATAAAACTTCATCCTTTTCTGAGTCACTCATAAATAATGTAAGATTATCTAATTCACTTTTTCTAATTACTTCAGGTAAGGCCTTTTCTACACCTCCTTGTTGTATTCCTACATTTACAATGTTAGATGTATAATCAGGAAGAGAAAGGTCACAAATTGCTTGAACAATTAGTAGTCCTATTATAAGCAAAATTGGAGCTGTTGAATTCTTTAAATACTTAATTAGTTTAAACATTTCTTATTAATCTCCTTTCTTTAAATAAACTAGATATAATTTTAATATAAATTCAGAAAAATTATTAATTTATATTAATTATATTTTTATAATCATTATAAGTCAATAACTTTTTTCTTGTAAATAAAGTTGATATCGTTTATAATAATTTTTAAGCTGAAATAGTATTTAGCTTAGTAATTATGAAAGGGGGAATTAGTGTGAATAATGCTAATTTAGATAAAGTATCGGGGGATTTGCTTAAACTACTTTTAGAATTACATAAAAAAATATTTAATCAAGAGGAGCTTGTAAAAGGATTACCTATGCCACCATCTCATGTGAAAGTTATATTTCATTTAGCTCATAGAGGGCCATCAGCAGTTTCACATATAGCACATGATCTTGGTATTTCAAAGCCTAATATGACTCCTATTATAGATAAACTAATATCAGAAGGATATGTAAATAGATATGAGGATCCTAAAGATAGAAGAATTTTAAGAGTAGAGTTAACAAGCAAAGCCTGTGAATTATTTGAAAATCAGAAAAAGAGAACAAAAGATATGCTTTCGACTAGAATATCAGTTCTTTCAGAAGATGATTTAAAATTATTACATGAAAGTGTTGAAAATCTAAGTAAGGTCTTTGGAAAATTATAATGAAAATATAATTTATTAAAGAGTATAAGGGATAAGAATTAATTTAAATAACTTCTAGTATAGAAGTTTATCTAGTGAATTAATTTTTATCCCTTATTTTTTATAATTTAGAATTAAATTTATTATAAAGTTTTAGCATATCAGGTTCTGTACAATAATTTTCAAGTTCATTTATTTTAATCCATTTTACTCCACTAGTTTCTTCTTCATTAAGAATTAACTTATCATTTTCATCACACTCTAAAAGATAGGCAACAGATAAATGTAAATGTGGTGATACAAATTTCCCATTTTTAAAATGACCATTAACAGGAAGAATATCTAAAGAAAATATATCGGTGCTTACAGGCTTTATATTTATAACGCCAGTTTCCTCTTTAGCTTCTTTAATTGCAACATAAAGCATATTATCATCACCATCATTATGTCCACCAGTCCAAGACCAAGATTTGTATATATTATGATAAATCATAAGAACTTTATCTCTATTTCTATTAACAATATATCCAGAACTAGTCATATGCATTATTTTATTATCTCTTGTAAGTAAGTTATCATTATTATTAATACAATGAATTATAAGTTCTTTATCAGCTTTTTCTTGTTCATTATAAGGTTTATATTGTTCTATTTCTTCTATCCAATTCATTTTAAAACTCCTTTATTTAAAATAATTAATATTACTGAAATACTTTGTATAAAGTTTATTTTTCATAATATTTATAACTTCCAAATAATATTATATAATATAAAAAATAGTAAGTGTATTAAAAATATATTTGCTTATAGTGAATATTAGTTTAAAGGCATAATGATAAATTATTAAGGGGTGATTGTAATGGGAAAGGAAATAGTAGATCTTACTAAGATAAAAAAGGAGAAAGTTAAAAGAAAAAGGACAAAGATAGAAAAATCTTTAATTATAATAGCTACTTTAGCTTTAATAGGAAATTGGATGTATATTCTCTTAGTATGGAATAAGGTGCCAGATATTGTTCCAACACATTTTGGTTTTAGTGGTGAAGCAGATGCATGGGGAAGTAAAACTTCATTAATTTATATGCCTATTATAGTAACTATAATGTACTTAATATTTATACCATTATCAAGAATACCTCAGTATTATAATTATGTTGTAGAAATTACTAAAGAAAATAAAGATAGGCAATATAGTAATGCTGTAATGCTAATTTTAATAATGCTTTTAGAAATTATAGGATTATTTATATATATGCAGTGGAAAAATGTTCAAGTGTCTCTTGGAATATATAAAGGTCTTGGAATAGGATTTTTACCTACATTCTTAGTAGTTTTATTTGGAACCTTAGGATATTTCATTTATAGGATGGTTAAGCTTAAATAATAAAATAAAAATTAAGGCTAGAAAAATAAAAAATTATGTTTTCTAGCCTTTTATATTTCTCTGAAAATATTTTGTCATATATAGTAGGTGATGATGAATATATTTTAGTAAAAAGGGGGGAGCAAATAATGAACTTCAAAGAATTTATACAAAATGATAGAGAAAGTGCTAACAAGGCAAAATTTGAAGGAACATTTCTTGACTATCTAGAAATTTTAAAAGAAAACCCAGATGCAGCTAAACTTTCCCATAAGCGTATATATGATATGGTTGTTAGTAAAGGTGTAGAAGTTTTAAAGGGTGAAGAACATCCTAGAGTTAAAAAAATACATGGAAATGATGTAATAAGAAAATATGGATTTTTTAAAGATGATTTCTTTGGTATTGATAAAGTAATAATGAAATTAGTAAACTATTTAAACTCTGCATCTATGAAGGGCGAAGAAGCAAGACAAGTTTTATATTTAGTTGGACCTGTTGGGGCTGGTAAATCATCTTTAGTAGAATCATTAAAAAAAGCACTTGTTGAATGTGAGCCTATTTATTCCCTAAAAGGTTGTCCAATGCATGAAGAGCCATTACATTTAATACCTAGACATTTAAGACCAAAGTTTGAAGAACTTTTAGGAATACAAATAGAAGGTGATTTATGTCCAGTATGTAAATATAGATTAATGAACGAATTTAAAGGAGAATATGAAAATTTCCCAGTAGAAACTAAAGGATTCTCAATTAGATCAAGAAAAGGTATTGGTGTTGTTCCACCGGTTGATCCAAATAATCAAGATACGTCAATATTAACAGGATCAATAGATATTTCCAAAATGGATATGTATCCAGAAGATGATCCAAGAATATTTTCATTAAATGGAGCTTTTAATGTTGGTAATAGAGGATTAGTAGAATTTATTGAAGTATTTAAAAATGATGTTGAATATCTTCATACAATAATAACTGCCACTCAAGAAAAATCTATTCCATCACCAGGTAAGGGGTCTATGATTTATTTCGATGGGCTTATTATTGCTCACTCAAATGAGGCAGAGTGGAATAAGTTTAAATCAGATCATACTAATGAAGCTATTTTAGATAGAATTGTTAAAATAGAAGTGCCTTATTGCCTAGAACTTGATGAAGAAGTTAAAATTTATGAAAAGATCTTAAAGAAGAGTAATTTTAAGGCTCATATAGCACCACATACAATAGAAATTGCTGCTATGTTTGCAATACTTTCAAGGCTTGCACCATCAGCTAAAGTTGATCCAATTACTAAGCTTAAAATTTATAATGGTGAAGAAATAGTAGAGAAAGGAACAACAAAGAGAATAGATATATCAGAAATTAGGGAGGAAGCAGGAGCTTACGAAGGAATGAAGGGAATTAGTACAAGGTTTATTATTAAGGCTATTGATAATGCCCTTTCAAATTCTGAGTATAACTGTATAAATCCTTTAAGTATAATGGAAAGTATTATTAAGTCAGTTAAAGAAATGGATGTCTCAGCAGAAGATAAAAAGAAATATTTAGCATTTATCCAAGATACAATTAGAAAAGAATATAACAAAATATTAGAAAAAGAAATTACAAAGGCATTTATACATTCATTTAGAGAACAAGCAGAAAGTCTTTTTAATAATTATATAGATAATGCAGAAGCTTTTGTTAATAAGAGTAAAATTAAAGATATTTCAACTGGAGAAGAATTAAATCCAGATGAGGACTTTATGAGAAGCATAGAAGAACAAATAGGAGTTTCAGAAAGTTCATGTAAGGGCTTTAGAGCGGATGTAACCTCATATATGTTCTATTTAGTTAGAAATGGTGGACACATTGACTACACATCCTATGAACCTTTAAAGGAAGCTATAGAAAAGAAACTTATAGCTTCAGTTAAGGATCTATCAAGAATAATAACTAAATCTAGAGTTAGGGACAAGGAGCAAACTGAAAAATATGATGCTATGGTTCAAGAGATGGAGAAAAACGGATATTGCCTACATTGCTGCGATGTAATACTAAAATACGCAGCAAACAATTTGTGGAAGGATTGATAAACTCATGGCAATCTTTAGAGATAATGCAGATAATCCAGTAGAGCATGATAGATCCATTGAGGACAGAAGAAGGCATAGGCAGTTAGTTGAAAAATCTATAAAAGAAAATTTAGGTGATATTCTTTCAGAAGAAAGTATCATAGGAGAAAGTAAAAATAAAAAGTTTAAAATTCCAATTAGAGGAATAAAAGAATACCAATTTATATTTGGTAAAAATAACAAGGGGGTTGCCACAGGAACAGGGGACGAAAGACGTGGAGATAAAATAGGGAACGGAAGTCCTAGTGGCAAGAATGGAAATAAAGGGGCTGGAAACAGCCCTGGTGATGATGTATATGAAACGGAAATAACAATGGAAGAGTTAATGGATTATATTATCGAAGATTTAGATCTACCTAATCTAGATAGAAAAAAGTATTCGGAAATAGTAACAGAAAGTTCAGGTAGAAAAAGAGGTTATCAAAGATATGGTATTAATCCAAGACTTGCTAAGAAAAAAACTGTAATAGCAAAAATGGCTAGAAAGCAAGGAAAAAAGAGAGCTTTAATGGAAGCTAATATAGACAAAGAAATAGAAAGATTTCCATTTAGAGAAGAGGACATGAGATATTATAAGGTTAAGAAAAAACCTAAAAAAGAAAGTAATGCTGTAATGATATTTATAATGGACGTTTCAGGGTCTATGGATAGTAGTAAAAAATATCTTGCAAGATCATTTTTCTTTGTACTTTCTAGATTTATAAGAAGAAAATATAATAATATTGCTTTTGAATTTGTTTCTCATACAACAGTTGCAAAATCTGTAAATGAGTATGAATTTTTCCATAAAGCAGAATCAGGTGGTACCTATATATCAAGTGGGCTTAATGTAGCTTTAAATCTAATAAAAGAAAAGTATCCACCAGAAATGTGGAATATTTACCCTATATATGCAAGTGATGGGGATAATTGGAGTGAGGACAATGAAAGAGCTATTAAATCAGTTAAAGAATTGTGTAATGTAAGCAACTTATTTGGATATGCAGAGTTATTACCATCAACTTATTCAACAACTATGTATTATAGGTTTAATAAGGAAATTAGCTGCAAAAATTTTGCATCTGTAATTGTAAAAGAAAAGAAAGACCTTTGGGATGCTTTGAAAATAATGCTAAGTAAGGAGCTAAAGGAGGAGTAGCTTGTGGAATACAATCTTAAAAGCTTAGAAGAGTGGAATGATATAATAGAAGAAAAAGCAAAAGAAGTTGGTTTGAATTTTTATCCACAAGAATTTGAGATAGTAGGCTTTAATGAAATGCTAGGATATGAAGCTTATGTTGGAATGCCATCAAAATATCCTCACTGGAGTTATGGAAAGGCATATGATAAAAATAAAACTTTGTATTCATTAAATATGACAGGATTACCATATGAGATGGTAATAAACTCTAATCCTTGTTTAGCATATTTAATGAGAGAGAACACATTGCTACTTCAAATACTAACGATGGCTCATGTATATGGACATAATGATTTCTTTGCAAATAATAGAATGTTTACTTTAGGTACAAAAGCAAAAAGTACCTTAGAAATGTTTAAACTTGATGCAGAAATAATTAGAAACTATATAAATGATCCAAGTATAGGTTATGAAAAGGTAGAAAAGATACTAGATGCAGCACATGCAGTAAAATTTCAAATTCCAAGGGTAGTTGGAGTTAAAGAATTAAGTAATGAAGAACTTAGAGAAAGTTTAATTTCAGATTATTATAGCAGAAAAGAAAATAGAAGTATTTTAGATGAAAAGGGGGAAATTCCTTTTCCAGAAGTTAATAAAATACCAATAGAACCTTGCGATGATGTAATTGGATTTATTATAAAATATAGTTCTCTTGAAGAGTGGGAAAAAACAATTTTAAAAATTGTTAAAAGAGAGACTCAATATTTTCTTCCTCAAATAGAAACTAAAATAATGAATGAAGGCTGGGCAAGCTTTTGGCATTATAATATTTTAAAGGAATTAAACCTTAGTGAAGGGTTACATTTTGAGTTTTTAAAAAGACATAATGATGTAGTAGCTCCTATGATAGGTGGCTTAAATCCGTATTATATAGGGTTTAAAATGTTTGAAGATATTGAAAAAAGGTATGGAAGAGAAAAAATATTTGAAGTTAGAGAAACTGAAAGAGATAGTTCATTTTTAAGAAGATACTTAACTAGAGAGCTTTGTGAAGATTTAAATTTATTTCAGTATGCAAAAAGAAGCTTTGAGTTTGTTATAGAAGAGGTTTCAGATGATAAGGGATGGAAAATGATAAGAGATAGTTTAGCAGATACTTGTGGCTTATCATCTATTCCATATATAAGAGTTATAGAACTAAATAGAAGAGATTATAGCCTAAGACTTGAGCATTTCTTTGATGGAAGGGAGCTTGAAATGTCTTATGCAAAGGAAACATTAAAATATTTACAAGATTTATGGGGACATAAAGTAATCCTTGAAACAAAAACCAAGGAAGGTAAGAAAGTAGAATTAATTTGTGATGAAGATAGAAAAATATTTGTAAATTAAGTATAATTACAAAAAAATACCCTTAAAGAATTTTTAAATTCTTTAAGGGTATTGATTTTATAGCTTTTTAAGCTTAAATGTACTTACCATTAAGTATGAACCTGCAAACATAAGTGCTATAGGTATCCAAGGGCTAAGTTCTACTTTTAAAGTTAGTAAAACAAATACTGCCATAAAACTTCCCACAATAGTTATAGGAACACCTGTGAATACTCCATCAAAAGATGTAGCATTATATCTAGCAAGTCTATATGCACCACAAATTGGAAATGTTAAAAGAACAGCTAACCCTATAATTCCAGCAGGACCAATTTCAGTTAGGTTATATATTAAAAATACTAAAATAGATGGAGCTACTCCAAAGGAAACTAAATCTGCTAATGAATCTAATTCTTTTCCAAGATCACTTGAAACATCTAACCATCTAGCAATTCTTCCATCATATCTATCTACAAGACCAGCTACAATTATAAATACCCCAGCTAACAAATAATTTTTGTCAAATGTGGATAAAATAGATATTATACCGCATGATAAGTTAATAAATGTAAAAATATTAGGAATACAACTTTTTTTCATATAATCACTCCTGGATTAAACCATTAAGTTTATTTTCTTTTTCAAGGCATTATTATAACATAAATTTCTAATAAATGTAATGTTTTTATTAGATAAATTAAGTATTAAGATAAATTTAAGAAATATAACTAATAATTGCATTGATTTATATGTAAAATATAGTAATATACTATATATAATTAGTTTGCCACTTTATGTGGTCTTTTATAATGAAAAATAATAATAAAATTTATAACTATATTGGAATTAAATCCATAATTTAATAGACAAACCTAGGAGGGTTACTGTGAAAAAGGTAAAATTTATTTATAATCCATACTCGGGAGAAAATGCAATATTAGAACAATTAGATAAGGTAATAAAGATACATCAAGAAGCTGGATATTCTATAGTACCATATAGAATAGAAAGAGATGTGGATGTAATAGAAGCATTTGATGATTTTAGAGAAAGCAACTACTATTATGTACTAATAGCAGGTGGAGATGGAACTGTAGATAATGTAGTAAATGCTATGGCTAAGTGTGGGATTTCTGTGCCAATAGCAATTTTACCAGTTGGTACGGCAAATGACTTTGGTAAATTTTTAGGAATGCCTTCTGATATTTCAAAGGCTTGTAAACAAATACTTTCATCAGAAGTTACTACAGTAGATTTAGGAAGTATAAATGATAAATACTTTGTTAATGTAGCAAGTACAGGTTTATTTACAGATGTTTCTCAAAAAACAGATGTTAATTTAAAAAATACAATAGGTAAACTTGCTTATTATCTAAAAGGCTTAGAAGAATTACCTAACTTTAGAAAACTAAGTATTAAAATACACTCAGATGAATGTCATTTTGAAGGAAACATGTATTTTATGCTTGTATTTAATGGTCAAACAGCAGGAAGCTTTAAGCTTGCAACAAGAGCTGATGCAACAGATGGAATGCTTGATGTAATAATATTTAAGGCTATTCCAGTTATAGAGTTAATACCATTGTTCTTAAAGGTATTAAAAGGTGAACATTTAGATTCAGATAATGTAATATACTTTAAGACCAATAATTTATTTATAGAATGTAATGAAGATATTGTAACAGACATAGATGGTGAAAGAGGACCAGATTTTCCACTAAATATTAAGTGTATAAAGGGTGGATTAAAAATTTTAGGAGTTAAATAACCTAAAACTAGAATAAAACATAAAAAATATTAATAATTATAAGTAACAGTAATTGAAAGGATAGGAAGAAATCAGTGATGGGATTTATCTACTTATGTCTATTGTTATTTATAATTATTTTTATTTTATACCTACTTAGAAAGAATAATAAAGTATCACCAAAGAAAATTAGACCATTTATAGCAATATCCTTAATACCATTATTAATTAGATATCTAGCTTTAATAGGTGGAGTTGTAATAGAAAAGCAATCGATCTTCTATTGGCTTCGAGGATGTATTTTACTTTATTATTTTAGTATACCACTTTTAATAATAGTATGCTTATATGTCTTTTTAAGAGATGAAAGAATAAAATTTAATACTAATTATATATTTATGATACCATTAATGCTTGTTTTTACAGGGATAAATGCTATTTATAAATTTAATATTAATATAAATAATACCTTTGGCTTTGTTGTTACATTAGAAAATGGATTAGTACCCATTTTAATATACTTAATTATACTTGCTTCATTGACTGTATTTAATTTGTTATATGTTGATAAGCCATATAGCAATAAAAGTGGAATGAAATTACTTCTATTTAGCTTAGTAGTATGTGTAATGGAATATATATTGTTTTTAGGTGGAATTAAAGTATTCCCGTACTCTATTATTGGAGAAACTTTAGTTTTAGTAACAGTTTTAAAAGCAATAGGAACATTTAAGTGAATATTAGGAATAGTATAGACTATAAGAGTAAATTTATAGTCTATTTTTTTTCTGTAAAATAATAAATATATTGCCTTTTTATATAGGTTTAATATAATATAATATTAGAGAGATAATGCCTAAAGTAGGCTTATTTCCAAATATTGTAGTGATTTGATAAATTTAATATAAATTATAAAAGTTACAACATTTTTAAAAACACAAGGGGTGAGTTTAAGATGGAGGGTGTCCCTCAGAGTATTAAATTATTAAAATTGAATAATAACTATGTTAGAGTAGGCAGTCGAAGTCTAAACTAATTCATTATTAAGTAGTAATATTATTTATTTATATATTTAACTAATGAAAAAGACTTGTCTTCTCTAAATGGTGAGGAGGAAGGCTTTATGAAAAAACTATCAGTATTTTTATATACTAGCATTCTAGGAAAGAAGATGTATGATGAATTTGATGAAAATTTAGGGGAGCTTAGAGATATTTATGTAACTACAGAAGATGGTTACCCTAGAATAATCGGATATAAAGTAAAAAAAGATGGTCATACATTTCATTACGAGTTTAGAAGTATATTCTTTTACCAAAATGATAACAAAGTAAAAATTGTTACAAGAGGAAGTAAGGAAATACTCCCAAGAACATACTCATATTTACTATCAGAAAATCTTTTAGATAAGAAGATAGTAGATATAAATGGTAAACAAGTTGTTCGAGTTGATGATTTAAGAATAGCTGAAATTGCTGGAGAGTATAGAGTTATAGCAGTTGAAACAGGTCCAGCAGCAAGGTTTAGAAGAATGAATTGTCCTAAGGTTGGCCAATTAATATATAAAGTAATAAAAAAAGATTACGAAGATAAAGTTTTAATGTGGGATGATGTTGAATCATTAGAAATGGTAAATAATAATTTACAAATTGCAATACCGTATAAAAAGTTATCAACACTTCATCCAGCAGACTTAGCAGATATTTTAGAAGATTTAGATGCAAATTCAAGAAAACAAGTATTTGAATCTTTAGATGAAGACTTAGCAGCAGATACTTTAGAAGAAATAGAATCAGAGTATAAAGGAAGCATTATTAAGGATTTAAGTGAAAGTAAAGCAGCAGAGTTATTAGAAAATATGCCTAATGATGAAATAGCAGATCTTTTAGATGAATTAGATGATGAAGAAAGAGAAAAAATACTTATAAATCTAGAAAGAGAAGATGCTGAAGAGGTAAAGGAACTTCTACAATATGAAGAAGAATCTGTTGGTAGTATTATGAGTAAGGATTTTATATCTTTTAATTTAGATATATCAATAGGTGAGATAATAGAAATATTAAGAGAAATGGAAGAACCAGAAGAAGAAGAACTTTATTGTATTTATATTACTGATGAAGAAGATAGAGTTTTAGGTGCAATAAATCCTGTGGATCTTATTTTAAACAAACCTGAAATTAAAGTAAAAGATATTATGGATGAAAGTATTAACGTAGTAAGACATGATATGGAAATTGATGAAGCTATAGAACTTGCATCAAAATATGATTTACTATCAATTCCAGTTGTTGATGAAAGAGAAAAATTAATAGGTGCTGTAAATACTCATGATTTAATAGATGAAGTTTTATATCCATTATGGAAGAAAAAAAATAAATAGGAATTTATTAGAAATATGTTGACATTTAAAAAAACAAGCATATAATAAAGATATAAAGTTTAGTAAAATACTCAGAATTAAAAACAGTGAAAAAGGAAAGTAATATAAAGGATGGTTACAGAGAGAAAAGAAGGCTGAGATCTTTTCACCGATAATTTATATGAAGTGCCCTTTGGAGTTGATGCCTGAAAAATATAGTAAGGTATTCCGGATTCACCCGTTACAGTGATAAGGTATATTTATGTACCTAAATTGAGTGAGATTATTATTTAATCTAATTAGAGTGGAACCGCGAAGTAACTTCGTCTCTATAATTTATAGAGATGAAGTTTTTTTATTTATTCTTTGTATTTTTAAAAGATTATTGTGCACAAATAACTTTATAAAAAGTAAATTATGAAACAATTATCATTAATAAATTAAAATATAGGAGGAATTAATATGATATATAATGGATTAGTAGAATTAATAGGAAAAACACCAATACTAAAGATAAATAATTTAGTAGATGAGGAAAGTGCAGAAGTTTATGTTAAACTTGAAAAATTTAATCCAGGTGGAAGTGTAAAAGATAGAGCAGCACTAGGAATGATTGAAAAAGCTGAAAAGTTAGGTTTATTAAAAGAAGGATCTACTATTGTTGAACCAACAAGTGGTAATACAGGTATAGCCTTAGCTATGATAGGAAAGGTAAAAGGGTATAACGTTGTAATTGTTATGCCAGATACAATGAGTAAGGAAAGAAGAGATTTAATAAAGGCTTATGGAGCAGAGCTTATATTAACAGAAGGTGCAAAGGGAATGAAAGGTGCTATAGAAAAAGCAAATTCCTTAGTAACTGAAAAAGGTTATTTTATGCCACAACAATTTGAAAATCTTGCAAATCCAGAAAAACATTATGAAACAACAGCAGAAGAAATTTATGAAGACTTAAATGATTTAGATGTATTTGTAGCTGGAGTTGGTACTGGTGGAACGGTAACAGGAATTTCAAAAAATCTTAAAAGTAAAATTGAAAACTTAAAAGTAGTAGCTGTAGAACCTGTAAATTCACAAGTGTTAAGTGGAGGAAAACCAGGACCACATAAAATACAAGGAATAGGAGCTGGATTTGTACCAGAAATATATGATGAAACATATATTGATGAAATAAAAGCAGTTTCAGATGAGGATGCTTTTAAAATAGCTAAAGAATTTGCACAAAAAGAAGGTGTTTTAGTTGGAATATCTTCAGGTGCAGCAATTTATGCAGCAATAGAAATAGCTAAAAAATTAGGAAAAGGTAAAAAAGTATTAGCAATAGCTCCAGATGGAGGAGAAAAATATATTTCAATGGGGATATATGATTAATTAATAATTAAATAAACATAAGGTGAAAATAAAATTAAAGGTTTTATTTTTACCTTATTTATGTTATTTAATATTATAAAAAGGGGAAGATGATTGTGTTTAGCAATTTAAAATATGATTTAGAAAATATAGTTAGAAATGATCCAGCAGCTAGGAGTAAAGCAGAGGTTCTTCTGTTATATCCATGTATTCATGCAATAATAGCTTATAGAATATCACATTTTTTATATAAGCATAAAAGATTTTTTTTAGCTAGATTTGTTTCTCAAATTTCTAGATTTTTTACAGGAATAGAAATACATCCAGGTGCTAAGATAGGAAAAGGATTATTTATAGATCATGGTATGGGGGTAGTAATAGGAGAAACAACAGAAATAGGGGATAATGTTACAATATATCATGGAGTAACTTTAGGAGGTACTGGAAAGAATAAAGGTAAAAGACATCCAACAGTTGAAGATAATGTTGTTATAGGAGCAGGAGCCAAGGTTTTAGGAGCAATAATTCTTAAAAAAGGATGTAAAATAGGTGCAAATACAGTTGTACTAAAAGATGTACCAGAAGGTGCTACAGCTGTAGGGTGTGCTGGTAAAAATATAATAAAAAGTTCAGGGCATATAATTGAAATTGTAGATAAGTATGGAAATGAAAAAGTTATTTATAATGATATGGTTATTTAGAGGTTTTATATGAATTTAAAAGAGCAAATAAAAATGTATTGTAATGAATTAGGACTAGATACTATAGGTTTTATAAAGTGTAGAAAATTTAATGAGTTAAAAGATATGTTTGAAAACAAGAAGACTCTCGGCTTACAAAATGAGTTTGAAGAGGATAATATAGAGAAGAGAATAAATCCAAATATTTATATGGAAAAGGGGAAAACTATAATATCTATAGCTTTCCCTTATTTGCATAATGTGAAATATATTGATAACGGCTTTTCAGTTTATACAAGAGGAGTAGATTATCATAAAGTAGTTAAGGGATATTTAGAAAAGATTTGTGAGTTTATAAAATCTTTAGGTGGAGAAGCGATAGCTTTAGTAGATAGCAATACTTTACCAGAAAGATATATAGCTTATTTAGCAGGTATTGGATTTATAGGAAAAAATAATATGATTATTACAAAAAAATATGGCTCCTTTGTATTTCTTGGAGAAATAATTACAGATTTAGAGATTGAATGTAATGACTTAAGAAAAATAGAAGAAATAAATAATTTTAAAGAATGTGGAGATTGTGAAATATGCTATAAAGAATGTCCAAGTAAGGCTATAAATAAAAATAGAAAAAATAGTAATATATGTGTATCATATTTTACACAGAAAAAGGACTTGGAAGATAAGTACATAAAGTTATTAAAAGGAAGAGTATTTGGATGTGATAGTTGTCAAAATAAATGTCCCTATAATGAAAATATTAATTTTTCAAATATAGAGGAATTTTATCCTTTAAAATTTATGAATGAAGAAAATAGCAAGGTTTTAGCTAATATAGGAAATAAAGAATTTAAAGAAACATTTTTAACTACTTCCTGTGGATGGAGAGGGAAAAATGTATTAAAGAGAAATGCTTTAATTAGAATACATGGAAGTGGAGACGATATACTATCTTTTAAAACTGATTCACCTTACTTAAAAGAGTATGTTAATAGACTTATAGATAATAATAAAATATAATATTTACTATAGAAAACTAAAAGAGAGTGAGGGGATAGTTTGTTATCAAAAACTACAGTGAAAATTATTAATATATTTCCAGATGCATTTCTTGTTAAGATTATTAGGACTATATTAAAAAGATATTTAAAAAAATATGCACACATAAATATAAGTGGTTTAGAAAATATAGATAAAATAAAGGGGCCTAAGATATTTATATGCAATCATTTGAGTAATGCAGATGGATTAGTGCTTGACAAGGTATTTAAAGAAAAATATGATCCAATTTTTGTAGCAGGAGAAAAACTTGCAAATGATCCAGTAACAAGACTTGGAACTCAAGTGGTTAGAAACATATCTATAAAGCCTAATTCAGCAGATAAAGAAGCATTAACTAAAATAATAAATGCAGTAAAGAACGGAAATAATTTATTAATATTTCCTGAAGGAACAAGAAGTAGAACAGGTAGTATGATAGAAGGAAAAAAAGGTATTTTATTAATAGCAAAATTAACAAAAGCACCAATGATTCCAATAGGTATTTGGGGTACTGAAAAACTACTTCCAATAGATAAATCAGGAAATATGGCAAAGGAAAAATTTAATGAAGCGGAAGTGAATATTAATATAGGAGAGGGTATATATATTCCAAATAAGAAGCTTGGAGAATCAAAGCAGGATTATGAAAATAGAAGTATGAATTACATAATGAAATCTATTGCTGCTTTATTAAAAGAAGAATATAGAGGAGTATATAAATAGGAGATTTTATGAAACAAAGAACAAAAACAATATTACAGATACTAAAGGAAGAGTATCCAGATGCTAAGTGTGAGCTAAATCATGAATCACCATTTCAACTTTTAGTAGCTACAATATTATCAGCACAAACAACAGATAAAAAAGTAAATGAGGTAACAGAAACTTTATTTAGAGATTATCCAGATTTAGATGCTTTTTTAACATTAAGCATAGATGAATTAGAACAAAGAATAAAACAAATAGGTTTATATAGAAGTAAGGCTAAAAATTTACTAATAATGTGCAATCAATTAAAACAAAATTTTAATGGTGAGGTTCCAAAAACAATGGAGGAGATTACATCCCTTGCAGGTGCAGGAAGAAAAACAGCAAATGTAGTCTTATCAAATGCTTTTGGAGTTCCATCAATTGCAGTGGATACACATGTTTTTAGAGTATCAAATAGATTAGCCTTAGCAGATTCGGATAATGTATTAGAGGTTGAGAAACAGCTTCAAAAAGAACTACCTAAAAAGGAATGGAGTCTTACACATCACTTGCTAATTTTTCATGGAAGAAGATGTTGTATTGCAAGAAACCCTAAATGTGATATATGCAAATTAACAAGACAATGTAAATACTATAAAGAAAATAAAAAGTAAATATACATATAAAAGGTATAAGTAATAATTCTACCTTTACTTTTAAAATTGTTAAATAATAAGTAGAATTTGTTACTTTTTATTACTTTAACCATATAATATATAGTGTTATAATAAGTAAAGACCATTAAAGGTCTTTATTTATTATATAACGAAGTTTTAGGTTATAATGGAGGAATTATTATGAAAGTTGGAGTAATAATGGGTGGAATATCTTCAGAAAGAGAAGTATCATTAAATAGTGGTAATTCTATACTTGAGAATATTGATAAAAACAAGTATGAAGTAATTCCAGTAGTAATTGATAATAAGGAAGATATTATAAATAAAGTAAAAGGATTAGATTTTGCTTTACTTGCATTACATGGAAAGTTTGGGGAAGATGGAACAGTTCAATCAGTATTACAAACTTTAGGAATACCTTACTCAGGTTGTGGTCCTTTAAGTAGTGCATTATGTATGGATAAAGATTTAACAAAGAGAGTTTTAACTGCTCATGGAATAAGAACAGCAAGATGGATTAATGTAAAAAGTGTAGAAGAAATAGATTATAAAGCAATTGAAGAGATGGGGTACCCTGTATTTATAAAACCAACTAATGGAGGATCAAGTGTTGCAACCTTTAAAATATCTAAGAAAGAAGATGTTTTAAATGCAGTAATAGAAGGTTTAAAATGGGACAGAGAAGTAATGATAGAAGAATTTATAAAGGGAGACGAAATTACATGTCCTGTATTTGATAATGAGCTTTTCCCAGTTTTAGCTATAAAACCAAAGGCAGATTTTTATGATTATACTCAAAAATACTCTGCAACAGGAGCAGATCATTTTGCAGTTGAATTAGAAGAAAAACTTTATAAAGAAGTAGAAAAAATGGCACTTGGAACATATAATGCTTTAAAATGTTCTGTATATGCAAGAGTAGATATGATTGTAACTAGCGAAGGTGTGCCTTATATATTAGAAGTTAATACATTACCAGGTATGACAGCAACTAGTCTTTTCCCACAAAGTGCTGCAACTAGAGGAATAAACTTTACAAGCTTTATAGATATGATAATAGAGCAATCATTAAAGACAACAAATTTATAGAAATGAGTTAATAAAAATATATGTTTTATACTTAAAATATTATTAGTGTAATATTTAATGTATAAAACATATATTTTTTTTGTTAAATCCTTATATAGCACCTGGTATTAAGGTTTTTTTTAGAAATAGAGATGCATTTAATTAAGATTTTTATATTAGAATAAAGTTAATAGTTAGTTGGAAATGTGGTAAACTAAAATTGCCATGAAAGGAGCTGTTTAAAAATGAGTAAAGAAAGAATTTTAATAGTTGATGATGAAAAAGAAATAAGAGATTTAATAGATATATATTTAAAAGGTGAAGGATACGAAACATTAAAAGCAGAAAATGGAGAAGAAGCACTTAATATTCTAAAAACAAATGAAGTAGAGTTAATAATTTTAGATATAATGATGCCTAAAGTAAATGGCATAGAAGCTTGTCTTAAAATTAGAGAAGAAAGAGAAATGCCTATAATAATGCTATCTGCAAAGTCTGAAGATATGGATAAGATATTAGGGTTAAATACAGGGGCAGATGATTATTTAACTAAACCATTTAACCCATTAGAACTTGTAGCAAGAGTAAAATCCCAATTAAGAAGATATAAAAGATTTAATAAACCTAGAGTTTTAGAAGAATCAGAAAGTATAGTAAAAGATGAAAATACTTTAGAAATAGATGAAATATCTATAAATTTAGAAACACATGAAGTTTTTAAAGAGGGAGTAGAAATAAAATTAACACCAACAGAATTTGATATTTTAGTTTTACTTGGAGAAAATAGAGGAAAGGTATTTAGTATTCAAAATATATATAACAGTGTTTGGAAGCAAGAATTTATGCAATCTGATAATACAGTTATGGTTCATATAAGAAAGGTTAGAGAAAAAATAGAAGATGATCCTAGAAAGCCTAAGTTTATAAAAACTGTCTGGGGGGTTGGTTATAAAATTGATAGGTAAAAAGAAAGATAAGAAAGAGAAAATAGTAAAAGAAAAAGTAGGATTAAAGAAAAGAATACTACGAGGATTTTCAAATATTTTTTCAAGATTTTATAACTCTAGACTTGGAGTTAAAATAAGAGAAGTCTTAGATTGGTTAATAAAGAGAATAGAAAAAAGTATAAGATTTGAGTTAATGGTTATATTTGCTATATGTTTTGTAAGTTCATTTATGTTCTATGCTTTTGCTAACAATATATTAGCAAGAGAAAAAACTAGTACAAGACTTGAATATGAATATGGATATATGCAATCAGAGGTAGAAAATATAGTAAGTCAGTTAAAAGAAATTGGAAATATTGAAAATAAAGGTGTTATAGAAGATATATTAAAGGGAAATATTCGCAGCAAGTCAAAAGTATATATAACTGATTTGGATGGAAAAATTTTATATACAGTAAATGGTGATGTACAAGAAAAACTAGATATATATGCTGTAATAGATAAAAGTAATTCTAATGTTTCTGATGGAGGAGAGAAGGTAGTAATATATCCTGTACTAATTGGAAGTAGTAGAATATATGTTATTTACTCTAAAATACCAACTCCATATATAGCTCAGGATAACTATGTAGTAGAAAATTCATTTTTAGCTCTTGTATTATCAGTACTTGTATTTATATCAATATTTATTATAATTACAAATAAAAAAATGAAATACATAGAAGAAATAGCTAAAGGAGTAAGAATAATATCTCAAGGAGACTTGTCATATAGAATAGAGGAAAAAGGTAAAGATGAAATAAAAAACTTAGCTGAAAATATAAATGTTATGGCTAAAGAAATAGAAACAAGGATACAGGGAGAAAGAAGAGCAGAAAAAACAAAGGGAGAACTTATTACTAATGTATCACATGATTTAAGAACACCTTTAACTTCAGTAATGGGATATATAGGATTAATTAAAGAAAAAAAGTATGAAAATGAAGAAGTAATGAATGAATATTTAAATATAGCCTTTAACAAGTCAAATCAACTTAAAGAATTAATAGAAGACTTATTTGAATATACAAAACTTAATAATAATGGAATACAATTAAATAAAACAAAGGTTAATATATCAGAGTTTTTATCACAACTTATAGAAGAATATATTCCTATATTTGAAGAAAATAATTTAAATATAGTTAAAAAATTTGTAGATGATGAAAGTTTTGTTGAAGTAGATGGTAGCAAAATGGTTAGAGTATTCGAAAATCTATTTTCAAATGCAGTAAAATATTCATTTAAGCCAGGAGAGATAATTGTATCATCTTATGAAAGTAATGGTTTTGTTAATGTTGTAATAAGAAATAGAGGAGAACATATTTCAAAAGAAAAAGTAGAAAGATTATTTGATAGATTTTATAGAGTTGATGAAGCAAGAAATTCTAATACTAAAGGAAGTGGATTAGGTCTTGCTATTTCAAAAAATATAGTAGAACTTCATGAAGGAAGAATATGGGCAGAATGTGTTGGAAATGATGTAAGCTTCTTTGTAAAATTAAAATCTACTAAATAATAGTAACCTTTAAGAGAAAATATAATAATCTAATAAAGAGTAATATTTTTTCTTGGAGGAAAAATGCAAAATAAAAATCCTAAAAGTTTATTTGGAATAGACATAAATGAATATACTCAAGGAGTAAACTTTCAAACTCTAGCAAAAACTGTTGACTTCTTATATTTAAGAGCCTCAGGCTCAGGATCAGGAAGGTTTAGAGTAGATAAGAAGTTCTTAGAATTTGCTAAAACATCAAGACAATATGGTATACCAGTTGGAGCATATCACTTTGCAGTTCCATCCTACGATTTAACTACTGCAGATGCACAATGTGATGATTTCATAAACATATTGCAAGAGGGATTTGGAAGTAAAAATTATGGAGATTTATTTCCAGTTTTAGATGTAGAAACTCCTACTGATAAAACTATAAGTACAAAAGCATTATTAGATTGGATAGATAGATTTAGAAAAAGATTTGAGAGAAAAACAAGAAGAAGACTAATGCTTTATACAGGACTATTTTTTATAGAGCTTTATAATAATTTCACATTACCAAGTGGAGCACAACCATTAAAGAACATGCCATTATGGATAGCTATGTACACAAATGTTCCAATTAATCCGCCAGTTCCGCCAGACATTGGTGGATGGAAAAGATGGAGAATATGGCAATATAGTGAAAGTGCAAAGGTTAATGGAGTAGGAAATCCAGTAGATGCAAACTGGGGACCAGATAATTTAGACCTACTAACTCAGCCAAGAGAAGTTTTAGACCTTAAAGCTCAAAAGTCAGGAGATATTATAAAAATAAGTTGGAAGAAGAATACTGATATAGATTTATTAGGCTATAATATTTTTGCAAACGGATATTGGATAGGTACTGTTGATAAGGATGATAATAAATTTGAAATTAGTACAAGAAATTTACCATTTACACCTACAGGACCAATAAATATTACAATAGAAGCTTTTGATCTTGATGGAGAAACAAGTCCAAAAAGAGCTAAGGTAACTGTATAAAATAATAATATAAATAAAAAAATTCAGTTTCGGCTGAATTTTTTTATTTTTTATAAAATTACCATAAAAAACCTGTATCTTTGTAATTTTATTTTAACCAAATCTATTAAATTTACATGTAGAATATAATATAATAGATATATAGTTTAATTAATATAAAAAGTTATTATTTATTTTACTAAAAGCTATAATAAATTTACTATGAGAGGAGTGTAGTATTTGTCAGAAAATAATGGTACAAATAAACGGAATTATAAAAGTTTTTTTGAAAAAAATAAGAAGGCTATAATTATTTTATTAGCATCTATTGTAATTATTATTGGGGGAGCTTCAGTTTATTTAATTACAGTTACAAATAATGTTAAAGCTTGGGAAACAAAATCTTATCCAAAGGTTAATGTTTATGGAGTTGAAGTTGGAGGATTAACAAAAGATGAAATAGTAAAAACCCTTAATGAAAAATTACCAACTTTAATAATGGATAAAAAACTAGATATATCAGTAGGAGATCATAAATTAGAATTAAAATATTCTGATATAAATCCAACATATAATGTAGAAGAAATTTCAGAAGAAGCCATTAAATACGGTAAAGATTTAAGTTTGTTTGAAAAGAATTCACTTATTAAAAAAAGTGTAAATCATAGTATAGAAGCAAAAATATCTTATAATGAAGAAAAATTAAAAGCCTTTGAGGAGACTGTTAAACAAATAGTAAATGTAAATCCTCAAAATGCTAAAATTTCAATTTCATCAGGAAATATTACAGTAACACCAGATGTTATAGGATATAAAATAAATGAAGAAGAGCTTCATAAAAAGATAGTAGAAAATATTAATGGAGATCCTGGACATGCAGTTCAATTAACCTTTGATCTACAAGAATCACCTGCAAAAATAAAAGCAAGTGATCTTCAAAAAATTAATGGGAAAATAAGTGGCTACAGTAGTAACTATAGAGATGGTGGAGACGGAAGAGTCACAAATATGAGAATTGCAGCAGAAACTGTTAATGGAACAGTATTAATGCCAGGAGAAGAATTTAGTTATAATGCTTTAATTGGAGATACAACTCCAGATAAGGGATATCAAAAAGCTAATACTTATGTAGGAAACAAAATAGTTCCAGATTATGGTGGAGGTATTTGTCAAGTATCAACAACACTTTATAGAGCTATAATGAGAGCTAATATTAGATCAACAGAAAGATTAAATCACTCACTAACAGTTTCATATTCAGAACCAGGGTTAGATGCAACTGTTGCATATGGAGTAGTTGATTATAAATTTGTTAACACATATGACTTTCCAATATATATTCAAGGATATGTAAGTGGAGGAACAGTAGGATTTAGTATATATGGAAATCAACATGCAATGGGGGGAAAAACATATGAACTTGTAAATGAAGTTCATGAAAAATATAACCCACAAGTTGAATATATAGATGATCCTAATATGGAGCAAGGAACAGAAAAAATAGAAGTAAATGGAATGCCAGGATATAAGGCAAGTTCATATCAAATTACTTATGAAAATGGTGTTGAAGTTAATAGAGAACTTGTTGCTACAGATGTCTACTTAACAACGAATACTGTAAAGAGAAGAGGCACTAAAAAGCCATCAGCACCGCAAACTCAAACAGGTTCTCAAACTTCAGCACAATAAAATCAATATTTAAGACTAAAAGCTTTATTAAGTTTTTAGTCTTTTTTCTTATTTAAAAGTTTTAAAATTTAGAAATTTGGAAATGATTATAACAAAAAGGTAAAATTAAGAATAGTATAATATATATTTTAAAATTTAATGTTTATGTATTGCTAACTGTTAATAGTCTGTTAATTCGTTATGAAGATATTTGTCGAAAATAGTTATCAATGATATTATTAACTTAATGCAATACTGTAGTTTGAAGGAGATATCTTTATGAAGTACAAAATGATTTGTATTGATATGGACGGAACTTTACTAGGTAAAGGAAGAAAAATATCAGAAGAAAGTAAGAAGGTAATAAAAGAAGTTCATAATAAAGGTATAGAAATAGTTGTAACCACTGGCAGAATATATAATAATGCTGCTTATTTCTCACATTTATTAGGGGTAGCATCTCCTGTTATAGCGGCAAATGGAGCTATAGTTAGGGAAAAGCATACAGATAAAATTATCTATGAAAATACAATACCAACAGAAGAATGTATAAGAATAATAGATTTACTATTTAAAATGAAAATACAATTTCATTTTTATACTACTGATAGCATTTATTGTAGTAATTTTATAAATAAATTAGGTACTAAGTTGTTTATGAACAAGCAGTTAGGTTATGATAGCTTAAAAATTAATTATTATATAATTAATGATATAGACAAATGGAAAGAGGTTTTTAGAAAAGAGGAAGGAAAAATAACTAAATGTATTGCCTTTTCCTTAAATAAAAACAAAATGAAAACCTTAAAGATTGAGCTTAATAATAATGAAAATTTAGTATATTTTGGAGCCGGAAGTAAAAGTGTAGAAATAAACAATAAAGGTGTTTCAAAAGGAAATGCAGTAAAAGCTTTAGCTGATTACTATGGATTTAAAAGAGAGGAAATAGTTTGTATAGGAGATAATGAAAATGATATCTCAATGATAGAATACGCAGGACTTGGAATTGCAATGGGAAATGCAATAGATGAAGTAAAAAGATTGGCAGATTATATTACTGATACAAACAAAGAAGAGGGAGTTTCAAAAGCTATTAGAAAGTTTTTTACTCCTTAGATAGTATATGCGATAAGTTAAAAAATAATATAAAACATTCTATGAATTATATTTAAATTCTTTGACTATTATATAATGATATAGTATTATTTTTCTTATATAGCTTAAATAAAGTAAGATGATAAGCATCTTGCTTTTTTAATTGGAGGTCGAAAAAAATTGAATTTAAATATAGTATTATATCAACCTGAAATACCGCAAAATACTGGTAATATAGCTAGAACTTGTGTTTTAACAAATTCTAGATTACATTTAATAAAGCCAATGAGTTTTACAATAGATGATAAACAAGTTAAAAGAGCTGGATTAGATTATTGGAAAGATCTTGATTTAGAGATACATGAAAGCTATGAGGACTTTATGGAAAAATATGGTAATGAGAGAATTTTCCTTGCCACTACTCATGGAGGAGTTCATTATGATGAAGCTTCTTTTAAAGAAGGAGATTTTATAATGTTTGGAAAGGAATCAGCAGGAGTTCCAGAAGACGTTCATAATGCACATAAAGGGATAAGAATACCAATGATTAAAAGTAGCACAAGAAGTTTAAATGTTTCAAATACTGCTGCAATTATTGCATATGAGGCTTTAAGACAAATTGGATTTCCAAATATGAAATAATATTTTAGGGGGAGTATGATGGAGAAGATTAAGATAGTAACCGATAGTTGCTTAGATTTACCAAAAGAGATAATTGAAAAAAATAACATAGAAATACTGCCAGTTTTAATTAATTTTGGAGAGAAAAGTTATATTGATATAGAAGAAATTACATTAGAAAAAATGCAGGAAAAAATAGAAAAAGAAAATATTCTTCCTACTACTGCACAAATTACACCTGTTAGGTTTGAAGAGTGTTTTAAAAGAAATTTAGAAGAGGGGTATAAGGTAATAGTTATACTTATGTCTTCAAATATGAGTGGAACATATCAATCAGCATGTATAGCTAAAAATATGATTGAATCAGAGGATATAACTATCATAGATACAATGGCAATATCATCAGCACAAGGGCTTTTAGTTTTAAAAGCATGTGAACTTAGAGATGCAGGTTCATCAGTTAAAGAAATATCAGATGAGTTAACTAGGATGATACCTAAAATGAAATTATCAGTTGCTTTTGAGTCATTAGATAATTTAGTTAAAGGTGGAAGAGTATCAAAAACAGCTGGAGCAATAGGAGCAGCTTTAGGCTTAAGAATAATACTAGAAATAAAAGACGGTATTATGGCTGTGAAGGATAAAGTAAGAGGAAATAAAAAGGCGTTAAAGAAAATAATTTCAGATTATGAAGCTTTAAATCCAGATAAAGATGAATTAGTAGCTTTAATTGAGTACAAAAGCCCAGAGTTATACAATGGACTTAAGGAGTATTTAATTGAAAATAATATAAGACATATTGATACAACAGTAGGATGCGCAGTTGGAATACATTCAGGTCCTAAAGTTGGTGGACTATTTTTTGTAAGTAAATAATAGTATAAGCTAGAAATCTTAAGGTTTCTAGTTTTTTTTAATTTACTAGGAAGTTATATTTACGGTTTAATCGGGAATAAGTATAACATATTAAGAATAAAGTTATGTAGCTTAAAGAATAAAAACATGTATAATTTTATTTTTACTTGATACAACGTTTACTTTTTGTTTATACTAGTATTGAAAACATATTTTAAAAACAAATAAAATATTGCAAAAGATAGAGTTTTTTTGAATGAAGGTGTTTTATTATGAAATTAGACTTTAATTTAAATCTTTCACAAGAGCAAAAGTTAATAATGACTCAACAAATGCAGTTATCAATAAAACTTTTGCAGATGTCTACCTATGACTTAAGGGAATATATAGATAATGAGTTTGCAGAGAATCCAATATTAGAAGGAAATTTTGATATGATTCAAGAAGATAATAAATATCAAGATAAAATAGATTATAAAGAGATGATTAAATACTTAGAGTTTGATAATTATGGGTCTCAAAGTTATGCAGACTATAGTAATGACGAGGTATCTCCATTTAATTTTATATCAAAAAAAGAATCGTTAAGTGAATATTTACAAGAACAAATATCAGAAAGTAATGAAGACGATTATGTAAAGGTTATAGTTTCTTATATGATTGAAAATCTTGATTGCAGAGGATATTTGGACATGCCTTTAGAGACTATTTGTAAAGAACTAAACATACCACTTAATTTAGGTGAAGAAGCCTTAGGCATACTTCAAGAACTAGAGCCAGATGGAATTGGTGCAAGAAATTTAAAAGAGTGTTTAAAAATACAATTGATTAAACAAGGATTGTTAGATGACTTAATAGAAGATATGATAGAAAATTACTTAGAGTTAATAGCAGATAATAAATATCCTTTAATTGCTAAAGCATTGAAAATAACTCCTAAAGAAGCTCAAGATCTTGGAGATATAATAAAAAGATTAGAGCCAAAACCATCAAGGGGTTTTTATACAGGAGATGAAGTTAAATTTATAATTCCAGATGCACAAATAAGAAAAATTGATGGTGAATATTTTGTAATAATGAATGAAGGTGTACTTCCAAGACTATCTATAAGTAATTTATATAAGCAAGTTATTAATAATAAGGAAGATAAAAAAACAGAAGAATATGTAAAAGAAAAACTTAATAGTGCAATGTTTTTAATAAAAAGTATAGAGCAAAGAAAAAGTACATTACTTAAAATATTAGAAAGAGTAGTTGAAAAGCAAAAAGAATACTTTGATAAAGGAGAAAAATATTTAAAGCCTATGACCTTAAAGGAAATAGCAGAGGATATTGGAGTTCATGAATCAACAGTTAGTAGAGCGATAAAAGAAAAATATATACTAACAAATATGGGAACAGTTAAAATAAAAAACTTATTTACAATAGGACTCACATCATCAGAAGGAGCTTGTGAAGATGTTGCTGTAATTAATATTAAAAAGCAAATTAAAGAATTAATTAATGAAGAAAATAAAAAGAAACCATTATCAGACCAAATAATTTGCGATGAATTAAATAAGAGAAATTTGAATATATCAAGAAGAACTGTGGCAAAATACAGAGAGGAACTAGGAATTAAATCATCAAGCAAAAGAAAAAGAATAGAATAATAGGAAAATAGAGGGAAAATACTATTAAGAATTTATAAAAATAAGTTCTTAATAGTACAAATGTGTAAAAATTGGGCAAATCTATAAAAAAAATGTGAAAGTTTTAGAAAAATTTTATAAAACTCTTTTAAATTTCAAAGAAGTGTTTTATAATAATAAATGTGGGACACATAAAAAATATGCGGGACATTTTAAGGCCAAAGGAGTGTTTAAAGTGCAGGAAATATTATCTATGCAGAAAAAAATAGTTCCTGAACTTGTAGAAGTCTTAGAGAAAAGATATAACGTATTAAGGACTATATACTACAATCAACCTATTGGAAGACGTGTTTTAGCCAATCAGTTAGATCTTGGAGAAAGAATTGTTAGAACTGAAATTAGTTTTTTAAAATCTCAGAATCTAATAGAAATAAATACTCCAGGTATGACAGTCACTGAAGAAGGACAAGAAGTAGTTGATAAACTTAAAGATTTCATACATGAAATAAAAGGATTATCAGATATAGAACAAAGCATAAAGTCTTTCTTAGGATTAAGAGAAGTGATAATTGTTCCAGGAGATGTAGAAGCAAATAAAGCAATTTTTAAAGAACTTGGCAAAGCAACTGCCAATTATTTGAAATCTATCATAAAAGATGATAATATAATTGCTATAACAGGTGGTAATACTATTAAAGAATTTGTAGAAGCATTTCCAAAAGTAAATCATGTTTCAAATACTCTTGTTGTTCCAGCTAGAGGTGGAATGGGGAGAAAAGTTGAAATTCAAGCTAGTACTTTAGCAGCATCACTAGCTAAAAAGCTAAATGGAGCATATAAACTTTTACATATTCCAGAAAACTTAAGTTTAGAACTTTTAGATACTTTACTTAAGGAAAAAGAAATAAAAGAAGTAATTGATAATATCCATAAAGCAGATATACTAATTTATGGTATAGGTAATGCCATTGTTATGGCAGAAAAAAGAGATGTATCAATAGAAGAAGTAACTAAATTAAAAGCATTAGGAGCTGTAGGCGAAGCTTTTGGGTGTTATTTTAATAAGAATTCTAAAGTAGTATCAGAAAATACTTCAATTGGAATAAATATTAATGAAGCTAGAAAAATTAACACACATATTGCAGTTGCTGCTGGGCAAAATAAAGTTGATGCGATTTTATCAACAATGATGAATAATAATAATGCCGTATTAGTTACAGATGAAGCTGCTGGAAGAAAAATTATAGAATACATTAAGGAACATAATAAATAAGCTTAAAATTTTAAATTTTAATATATAACTATTTTTAGGAGGTAATTGCAAATGGTAAATGTAGCAATTAATGGTTTTGGAAGAATAGGAAGATTAGCGTTAAGATTAATGATTGAAAACCCAGAATTCAACGTGGTAGCAATCAACGACTTAACAGATGCTAAGACTTTAGCACACTTATTTAAGTATGATTCATCACAAGGAAGATTCAACGGAGATATCGAAGTTAAAGAAGGTGCTTTCGTTGTTAACGGAAAAGAAATAAAAGTTACTGCAGAAAGAAATCCTGCTGACTTACCATGGGGAGAATTAAACGTAGACGTAGTATTAGAATGTACTGGATTCTTCACATCACAAGAAAAGGCTGGCTTACACTTACAAGCTGGTGCTAAGAAAGTTGTTATCTCAGCTCCTGCAACTGGAGACATTAAGACTGTTGTTTACAACGTAAACAATGATATCTTAACTGGAGAAGAAACAGTTATTTCAGGTGCTTCATGTACTACAAACTGCTTAGCTCCAATGGCTAAAGTATTAAACGATAAGTTCGGAATCCAAAAAGGATTCATGACTACAATCCATGCTTATACTAATGACCAAAATACATTAGACGGCCCACACGGAAAAGGAGATTTAAGAAGAGGTAGAGCTGCTGCAGCTTCAATCGTTCCTAACTCAACTGGTGCTGCTAAAGCAATCGGATTAGTTATTCCAGAATTAAAAGGAAAATTAGATGGTGGTGCTCAAAGAGTTCCAGTTATCACTGGTTCATTAACTGAATTAGTTGTAACTTTAGATAAGAAAGTAACAGTTGAAGAAATCAACGCTGCTATGAAAGCTGCTGCAAATGAATCATTCGGTTACACTGAAGAAGAATTAGTATCAGCAGATATAATTGGAGCTAGCTTTGGATCATTATTTGATGCAACTCAAACTAAGGTTATGACTGTTGGAGATGAACAACTAGTTAAAGTTGCTTCATGGTACGACAATGAAATGTCATACACTAACCAATTAATCAGAACTTTAAAGTACTTCGTAACTAGATAATTAAATAGTTAAGTATAATACTTATAAAGAGACATAGTTATTGGTCTGGTTTTATAGTAAAAGCTATGAGGCCAGGCCAATTTTAAATTAAAATATAATTATGAGGTGAATTCAATGAGCTTTAATAAGAAGACTATCGAAGATATCGATGTTAAAGGTAAAAGAGTATTAGTAAGATGTGATTTTAACGTTCCACTAAAAGATGGAGTTATAACTGATGAAAACAGATTAAATGGTGCATTACCAACAATTAAATATTTAGTTCAAAATGGAGCTAAGGTTATACTTTGCTCACATTTAGGAAAAGATGCTTCTAAATCATTAGCTCCTGTAGCAGTAAGATTAAGCGAAATGCTAGATCAAGAAGTTGTATTTGCAAGAGATGAAGAAGTAGTTGGAGCAAACGCTAAAAAAGCAGTTGCTGATATGAAAGACGGAGATGTTGTATTACTTGAAAATACAAGATGCAGAAAAGAAGAAACTAAGAATATAGCAGACTTCTCAAAAGAATTAGCTTCATTAGCTGATATATTTGTTAATGATGCATTTGGAACAGCTCATAGAGCTCACTGTTCAACAGTAGGAGTTACTGATTACTTAGATACAGCTGTATGTGGATACTTAATTCAAAAAGAATTAAAATTCTTAGGAGAAGCTGTAAATGCTCCAGTTAGACCTTTTGTTGCTATATTAGGTGGAGCTAAAGTTTCAGATAAAATAGCTGTTATAAACAATCTTTTAGAAAAGGTTGATACATTAATAATCGGTGGAGGAATGGCTTATACATTCCTAAAAGCTCAAGGATATGAAATCGGAACTTCATTAGTAGAAGCTGATAGAATTGACTACGCTAAAGAAATGATCGAAAAGGCAGCTGCTAAGGGCGTTAAGTTCTTATTACCAGTTGACCACAGAGTTGCTGCAGAATTTAAGGATGTTGAAGCTGTAGTTACAGAAGATCAAAATATTCCAGCTGGAAATATGGGATTAGATATTGGACCTAAGACAGAAGCTTTATATGCAGATGCTATAAAAGATGCTAAAACTGTTATTTGGAATGGACCAATGGGAGTATTCGAATTCGAAAACTTCAACAAAGGAACAGTTGCAGTTGCAAAAGCTATGGCTGATGCAGATGCTACAACAGTTATCGGTGGAGGAGACTCAGCTGCTGCTGTTAATATCTTAGGCTTTGGAGATAAAATGACTCATATTTCAACAGGTGGTGGAGCATCATTAGAATTCTTAGAAGGAAAAGCTCTTCCAGGAATAGAAGCTTTAAACAACAAATAAGTCCATAGAAATTCAATTTCTTATATGGATTTATTCCTAACAAAAGTTTAGTTGGGATTTTATATAAACATTATAAATAAATTAGAATAAGTAACTTAAAAAATAAGTTACTTATTCTAATGATAAATAATATTATGAGGTGAATAAAATGAGAAAAGCGATAATTGCTGGTAACTGGAAAATGCATTATACTCCAGAAGAAGCTGTAAAAGTAATAGAAGAATTAAAGCCATTAGTTAAAGATGCTACTTGTGATGTAGTAGTATGTCCTACTTTTGTTTGTTTAGATGCTGTATTAAAAGCAACTAAGGGATCAAACATAAAAGTTGCTGCTCAAAACATGCACTTTGAAGAAAAAGGAGCTTTCACTGGTGAAGTTGCTCCAGGAATGTTAGAAGCTATGGGTGTTAGCTATGTTGTTTTAGGACATAGTGAAAGAAGAGAATACTTCAATGAAACTGATGAAGCTCTAAACAAAAAGGTTAAAGCTGCATTTGCTCATAATTTAACACCAATCCTTTGTTGTGGAGAAACTTTAGAGCAAAGAGAAAATGGAACAACTAATGAAGTTGTTGGAGCTCAAATTAAAGCTGATTTAGAAGGTTTATCAAAAGAATTAGCAGAAAAAGTTGTTGTAGCTTATGAACCAATCTGGGCTATAGGAACAGGTAAAACTGCTACAGATGAACAAGCTAATGAAACAATAATGGCTATAAGAGGTATCTTAGCTGATATGTTCGGTAAAGAAGTTGCTGATAAAGTAAGAATTCAATACGGTGGATCAGTTAAGCCAAATACAATAAAAGCACAAATGGCTATGTCAGATATAGATGGTGCTTTAGTTGGTGGAGCTAGCTTAGTTGCTGCTGATTTCTCACAAATAGTTAATTACTAAGAAAATAATTTAAATTTTTAAATAACCTTGTAGAAGATAATAAATCTCTGCAAGGTTATTTTTTATTCTTTAGGAAATTATATTTACAGACTAATTGAGAATAAGTATAACATATTAAGAAATATAAGTGATTTGATCTAAAGAATAAAAATAAGGTGAATATAATTAATTTATATATTGTTTTGTAAGTTATGAGTATAAATAGAGAGAAAATGGAAAAGGAAAATAATTGAAAATCATTAATGTAAGAGTATAATGAAGTTGTGGTATAAACTAATATATGGTTTTATGACTGAAAAGAAGGTGATTTATGAGAACGTTAACAACGATAATAGGTTCTAAAGATAAGATTATATTGAGGTTATAAGATATATTATGTGATTTGGGAGGGGGATAAATGGAAGAGAAAAATGGAATGAAAAAATCCTTATCTTTGTGGAACTTTTTTACTATAGGGTTTGGAGCAATTATAGGAACAGGTTGGGTATTACTTGTTGGTGATTGGATGAAGATAGGTGGTGGCCCTATACCAGCAATGATAGCATTTATGATAGGCGCTATTTTTTTATTGCCAATTGGAGCAGTTTTTGGTGAATTAACTTCTGCTATACCTATTTCAGGTGGAATAGTTGAATATGTATCAAGAACTTGTGGTAATAAATTATCATATTTTACAGGATGGTTTTTAGTATTAGGAAATGCTATATTATGCCCTTGGGAGGCAATTGCCATCTCAACATTAATAGGAGAGTTTATACCAGCATTAAATGTTATTCCCTTATATGAAATTATGGGAGCAACAGTGTATCTTCCACCATTAGCAATTTCATTAATATTTGCAGGTTATGTTATTTACCTTAATTTTAAAGGTGCTTCTTCAGCAGCAAAGTTACAAGGCTTTTTGGCAAAATTATTGTTAGGTGGAATGCTTATTGCTATGGGAATTTCTTTGTTTAAAGGCGGACCATCAAATATTTTACCAGTATATGATGCAGCAACAGCAGGGGCTAAAGAAGGGTCTAGTATATGGATGGGTATATTACCAGTCCTTGTAATGACTCCATTTTTTTATGCTGGATTTGATACAATACCACAACAAGCAGAAGAAGCTTCAGACGGATTGGATTGGAATAAATTTGGGAAAATAATATCACTAGCATTATTAGCATCTGGTGTATTTTATATTATTTGTATTTATTCATTTGGAACTATTGTTAATTGGCAAGATTTCATAACTCACAATATTCCAGCTTTAACAATACTATCAGTAATAGGCCTTGGATTATTTTATAAGATAATGATGTTTATTGCAATAATGGGTCCGCTAGGTCCAATGAATTCATTTTTTGCAGCTTCAAGTAGAATACTACTTGCAATGGCTAGAAAAGAACAATTACCAAGTAAATTTGCACAAATAGATGAGAAGACAGGAACACCTAAAGTAGCTAATATATTAATGTCAGTTTTAACAGTAATAGGACCTTTCTTAGGAAAAAATATGTTAGTTCCATTAACTAATGTTAGCTCATTAGCATTTATTTTTGCGTGTTTTATGGCAAGTGTAGCATGTTTAAAAATGAGAAAGTCAGAACCGAATTTAGAAAGACCATATAAAGTTCCAGGAGGTAAGGTTGGAATTGGTGCTGCATGTTTAAGTGCATCAATTATAATTGCATTATTAGTTATTCCAATTAGTCCAGCAGCTTTAAATCTTGTTGAATGGAGTATAGTTATTATATGGTTTCTATTAGGTATGATTTTTATGATGAGTAGAAAGAGAGTTTAATAAATAATTAAAATATTATAATTTTAGGAGGTTTATATGAGTAAAGTAGCTTTTTTAGGAGGATTATTAATAGATTGTACAGGAGCAGAACCAGTAAAAAATTCTTTAGTTTTAGTAGAAGATAAAAAAATAAAATATGCAGGAGAAAAAATAGAATTTGATGATTCATATGAAGTAGTTGACATTAGTGGAAAGACAATAATGCCAGGGCTAATAGATTCACACCTTCATTTTAGTGGTAATTTATCAGATAGTGATATGGAATGGGTTTTAGAAAATCCTATACAAAAAACAGTAGTTGCTGTAGCTCAAGCAAAAGAAGCTCTAGATCATGGGCTAACTTCTGTAGGAGAAATTTCAAGGTCAGGAATACACATTCGTAATATGATAGAAAAAGGAATAATTCCAGGACCTCGTGTTGTAACAACTGGATTAGGTTTTTGTAGAACAGCAGGACATGGAGATTCTCACAATCTTCCTTGGGAGTATAATAATGCTTCACATCCATGGGCAGAACGTGTTGATGGACCTTGGGATTTAAGAAAAGCTATTCGTCATAGAATTAGAGAAAATCCAGATGCAATTAAAATATGGTCAACTGGTGGTGGTATATGGAGATTAGATGCAAAGGCAGATTCACATTATTCAATGGAAGAAATACAAGCCGTAGTTGATGAATGTAATATGGTTGGATTACCAGTATGGTCTCATGCTGAAGGCTATCAAGGGGCTTTAGATTCATGTAAGGCAGGAGTAAGTGCAATAATTCATGGACAAGAGTTAAATGAGGAATGTTTGGACATAATGAAAGCAAAAGACATTACATTTTGCCCAACATATCAGTTCTTTACTGAATGGTTTACTGTGTACGAGCCTCCATATAGACCAATACTTGATAATTTCCCAGGAGATACAGTAGCAGAAAAGGAATTAAATAGAATAACAAGTAATTTATTAAATGCTAATAAAAAGGGAATTCGTATTACTGTAGGTTCAGATTCTTTCTGTAGCTCACTTACTCCTTATGGAAAATATGCAATTACAGAAATGTATGCATTAAATAAAGCTGGATTAACTCAAAAAGAAGTTCTTTTAGCTGCTACAAAAAATGGAGCAGAAATGCTTAGAATAGATAAGATTACAGGAACAATTGAAGAAGGAAAGTATGCAGATATAATTGTACTTCAAGGAAATCCTCTAGATGATATCCATGAGGTAGATGCTGATAAAATGGATGTAATTATGAAAGAAGGATATTTTGTTAAGAGGTTAATTTAATAAAGTTTAATTTAATAAAGTTTAATAATTTAGGGTGTTTTAAATAGAGAGTTTAAGATACCCTATTTTTTATTTTAACGGTTAAGTAAAATTATTATTTAATGCAAATGTTTACTTAAATAGTGATTTATTGTTTATGTGTTATAAATATAGTATAATAATATATGATTTAAAGAAAGATAATATTATAAGAGATATTGTCAAATATATATAATCATGGAGGGAATTATGGCGAAGAAACCTGTAATGTTAATGATATTAGATGGATTTGGAATAGCTCCAAAGTCAGATGGAAATGCTGTAGAAGCAGCTAAAAAACCAAACTTTGATGGATTTGTTGCAAAATATCCTCACACTCAATTACAAGCAAGTGGAATGGAAGTTGGATTACCAGAAGGACAAATGGGTAATTCAGAAGTTGGCCACTTAAATATTGGTGCAGGAAGAATTATATATCAAGAATTAACAAGAATAACTAAAGAGATTAAAGAAGGCGGATTCTTTAAAAATGAATCATTAAATTTAGCTATAGAAAATGCTAAAAAAAATAATTCAGCACTTCATCTAATGGGATTATTATCAGATGGTGGAGTTCACTCACATATTGATCACTTAAAAGGATTATTAGATTTAGCTAAAAAAGCTGAACTTAAAAAAGTATATGTTCACTGCTTTATGGATGGAAGAGACGTTGCTCCTTCATCAGGTAAAGACTTTATAGTTGAAATCCAAAACTACATGAAAGAAATTGGTTTAGGAGAAATAGCTACAGTATCAGGAAGATACTATGCAATGGATAGAGATAATAGATGGGAAAGAGTTGAACTAGCTTACAATGCAATGGTATTAGGTAAGGGGGAAACTGCTTCATCAGCTGTAGAAGCTATAGAAAGATCATACCATGATAATAAAACTGATGAATTTGTATTACCAACAGTTATAACTGAAGATGGTAAGGCTGTAGGAACTATAAAAAATGGAGATTCAGTAATATTCTTTAACTTTAGACCAGATAGAGCAAGAGAAATAACTAGAGCAATAAATGATAAGGTATTTAATGGATTTAATAGAGAAACATTAAACTTAACTTTTGTTACTATGACTCAATATGATAAGACTTTAGAAGGTGTTAATGTTGCTTACAGACCAGAAAGTATAACTAACACTTTAGGAGAATATGTATCTAGTAAGGGGTTAAATCAATTAAGAATAGCAGAAACAGAAAAATATGCTCACGTAACATTCTTCTTTAATGGTGGAGTAGAAAAAGAAAACCAAGGTGAAGATAGAGCTCTTATTGCATCACCTAAGGTTGCAACTTATGACTTAAAGCCAGAAATGAGTGCATACGAAGTAACAGATGAATTAATTAATAGATTAGATCAAGATAAATACGATATGATAATACTAAACTATGCTAACCCAGATATGGTTGGTCATACAGGAGTAGTTTCAGCAGCTATTAAAGCTATAGAAACAGTAGATGAATGTTTAGGTAAAGTTGTAAATAAAGTTTTAGAAAAAGATGGATCAGTATTTATAACTGCTGACCATGGAAATGCTGAAACTATGATAGATTTCTCAACAGGAAATCCATTTACAGCTCATACAACAGATCCAGTTCCATTTGTATGGATATCAAACCATACAGAAGGAAAGACATTGAAAGAAGGAAAGCTTGCAGATATAGCTCCAACAATGTTAAATGAAATGGGATTAGAAGTTCCAACTGAAATGACAGGGGAATGTTTAATCGTAAATAAATAATGTAATTTAAAAGACACTGATTTTGAACTGCGCCTTAAAGAAAAAGGAAGCATATAATTTCAGTGTCTTTTTTATTCTTTAGGATGGCTCGCCACTTTATTCTTATGAAATTTTGCTAAAGGTATTTTCTATTTTATTACAATATTTTATTGACAAAATAAGAATATTATCATATTATTTAATTGATAATGAATTTCAATATTATTAAAAGGGGGAGTCAAAATGAAAATAGTATTTTGGTCTGGGACGGGAAATACAGAAAAAATGGCAAGTATAATTGCTGAAGGTATAGTTAAAGGTGGTAAGGTTGCTGATTTAGTTAATGTAAGTGATGCAGCTTTAGACATATTTGATAATGAGGAAATAGTAGTTTTAGGTTGCCCTGCTATGGGAGCAGAAGTATTAGAAGAAGCTGAATTCGAACCATTTATAGAAGGAATTTCTTCAAAAATATCAGGAAAAAAAGTAGCGCTATTTGGATCATATGGATGGGGAAGTGGAGAATGGATGAAGGAATGGGAAGATAGAATGGCATCTTATGGTTGTGAACTTATAGATAGTGGACTTATTATAAACTATGAGCCAGAGGACGAATCTTCAGAGTGTATAGACTTTGGTTTAAAAATAGCACAAGTTAATTAATAAATAGAAAATAAATAAAAAGCTAGTTATTAGTAAGCTTTATACCTAGATAATATGGGTATAAAGCTTACTAATTTTTTTAATATTTTCCTGTATATAATTAATTATTAGAAATATATATAGGTAAGTTTTAGATTATATATTTAGTCTAAAATTTTGATATTCAAAATATTTGACTTGAAAAATAAAAATATGTATAATTTAAAGAAAAGATTTTTAAGTTAATATATAGGAGTGATAAAATGGGAATTAAAATTATAACAGATTCAGCTTGCGATTTACCTATAGAATATGTAAAGAAAAATAATATAGAAATTGTATCATTAACTGTTAATATAAATGGAGAATTTTTAAAAGATGATTTAGGACAAACATTAAAATATGATGAATTTTATAAAATGGTTAGGGAAGGTGCAATGCCTTCAACTGCACAAGTAAATGTAGCTACCTTCGAAGAGGTATTTAAAAAAACTATTGAAAATGGAGATTCAATTTTATATATAGGATTATCTTCAGCTTTAAGTGGTACATTTAATAGTGCAAATATAGCAAAACAAATGATATTAGAAGAATCAAGAGAGGCAGTTATAGAGATAATTGATTCTTTAAGCGCTTCTCTTGGAGAAGGTGCATTAGTTTACTATGCTTGTGAAATGATTAAAAATGGAGCAACATTAGAAGAAACAGTAAACTTTGTAGAAAATAATAAAAGAAAGGTTATACATGCAATTACTGTAGATGACTTAAATCATTTAAAAAGAGGAGGACGTATATCAGCGTCAGTGGCTGTAATAGGAGGTTTACTTGGGATTAAACCAACTTTAACCTTAGATGATAATGGTGTTGTTGTTCCAGGAGAAAAAATTAAAGAAAGAAAGAAAGTTATAAAGTATTTAGCTGAGGAAGTTAAAACTAAAGGTATAAACTTAGAAAATCAAACAATATTTATATGTCATGCAGATTGCAAAAAAGATGCAGAGGAATTAAAAACAATGATATTAGAAAAAGTAAAAGTTAAAAATATAATTTTAAATTCAATGGGAGCTGTTATAGGAACTCATGGAGGACCAGGGACTTTAGCGGTAGTGTTTATGGGGGAGAATAGATAGCTTAAATAATCTTAAAAAATATAAAAGGTTTAGAGATATTTTGGCTCTAAGCCTTTTATTATATAGATATAAGTAGTATAAAAAAGAAAAAAAGAGAAAATACAATATAAAAAATTTTAAATTATTATTAAGAAAATGTTGACAACCTTTTCACTCATAGATATAATAAAACCATAGAAGTTAGTAAACCAGTTTACGAAAACCGTTTACTAATTGATTTAGGAGGTAGTTATGAATAATAGATATGCAAATCATCCAAATGATTCCAAAAAATATACAACAAGTGAGTTAAGAGAACATTACTTAGTAGAAGAAATATTTGTTGATGATAAAATAGAACTTACTTACAGCCACGTAGATAGAATAATTTTTGGTGGAATAAAACCGGTTTACAATGAATTAAAACTAGAAGCAGGAAAAGAAATGGGAGTTGATTATTTCTTAGAAAGAAGAGAACTTGGAATAATCAATATCGGTGGAGCAGCAATAGTTACTATAGATGGTGTTGAATATAACTTAAACAAGAGAGATGGGTTATATGTAGGAAAAGGAAATAAAGAAGTTAGCTTCAAATCAGTAGATTCTAATGAGCCAGCAAAGTTATACATTAATTCAGTACCAGCTCATAAAGAATATAAAACTGTGAAAATTGAAATAGAAAAAGCTAATCCAGTAAAACTTGGAGATAATGCTACATTAAATAAAAGAACTATATATCAATATGTTCATCCAAATGTTTGTGAAAGCTGCCAATTATTAATGGGATTAACAATGTTAGAACCAGGAAATGCTTGGAATACAATGCCATGTCACACTCATGAAAGAAGAATGGAAGTTTACTTCTACTTCGATATGCAAGAAGATACAAGAGTATTCCACCTAATGGGAGAACCAACTGAAACAAGACACTTAGTTGTTAAAAATGAACAAGCTTTAATTTCACCAAGTTGGTCAATACATTCAGGAGTAGGAACTAGCAACTATACATTCATCTGGGGAATGTGTGGAGAAAATAAAACATTTGATGATATGGATGCAGTATCTATGGATACTTTAAGATAGTACATCTGGAGGATAAAATGATTAAAGAAATAAATGTAGAAGAAATTAAGAAGAGAGAAGAGTTTCTTAAAACTCCTCTTCTTACTAAAGAAGAAGTTAAAGAAGCTATAGAACATACAATAAAACAAATCGATGCTAATATGGAATACTTTAAAGATAAGTTCCCATCATCAGCAACTAAAGAAAATACATATGGAATTATAGAAAACATCGAATGGACAGATGGTTTCTGGACAGGCTTATTATGGTTAGCATATGAGTACACTGGAAACGAAAAATATAGAGAACTAGCTGATAAAAACGTAGCATCTTTTAAGAACAGAGTAGATAAAGACATAGAAATAGATCATCATGATCTAGGATTCCTTTACTCATTATCATGTGTAAGTGGATATAAGTTAACAGGATCTGAAGTTGCAAAGGAAGCTTCAATAAAAGCTGCAAATAAACTAATTTCTAGATATCAAGAAAAGGGAGAGTTTATACAAGCTTGGGGAGAACTTGGAAGTAAAGATCACTATAGATTTATAATAGACTGTTTATTAAATATACCACTATTATACTGGGCTTCAGAAGCAACTGGAGATAATAAATATAGAGAAATGGCAGATAAGCATTTTGTTACTTCATGTAATAATGTTATAAGAGATGATGCTTCAGCATTCCATACTTTCTATATGGATCCTGAAACAGGAAAACCTCTTAAGGGAGTAACAAGACAAGGATATAGTGATGATTCAGCTTGGGCAAGAGGACAAGCTTGGGGAGTTTATGGAATACCACTAAACTATAAGAGTGCTAAAAACCCACATAGCTTTAATTTATACAAGGGAATGACAAACTATTTCTTAAATAGATTACCAGAAGATAATGTTTGTTATTGGGACTTAATATTCAACGATGGTTCAGGACATTCAAAGGATTCTTCAGCAGCAGCAATTGCAGTTTGTGGAATGCATGAAATGAATAAATATATACCAGAAGTTGATGAAGAAAAAGAAGTTTACAAATATGCAATGCATAATATACTAAGATCATTAATTAAAAACTACACTCACGAAGATGTAGAAGCAGGCAAACCGGTTTTATTACACGGGGTTTACTCATGGCATTCAGGTAAAGGTGTAGATGAAGGAAATATATGGGGAGATTATTTCTACCTAGAAGCTTTAATAAGATTCTATAAAGATTGGGAATTATATTGGTAAAAGAAGGAGATAGTGAAATGAGTAATGTAAATATTGAAATGATGAGAATAGATCAAAGATTAATCCACGGACAAGGCCAAATGTGGTTAAATTCATTAGGAGTTAACACTGTAATAGTAGCTAACGACGAAGCAAGTGAAGATAAAATTCAACAAACTTTAATGAAAACGGTTGTGTCTAAGTCAATAGCAATGAGATTTTTCTCAGTAGAACATACTTGTGAAATCATACACAAAGCATCACCAAAACAAAAAATATTCTTAGTTTGTCAAACACCAGAAGATGCATTAAAACTAATTGCAGGTGGAGTTCCAGTTAAAGAAATTAACATAGGAAATATTCATAATGCTGAAGGAAAGCAACAAGTAACTCGTTCAATATTCTTAGGAAAAGAAGATAAGGCTGCATTAAAAGAATTATCAGAAAAATATGGAGTTACATTTAATACTAAGACAACACCATCAGGTAACGATGGAGCATTACAAGTAGATATAACTAAATATTTAGATTAATTAACTTTTGGGATTGTTATTAACCTCCTAAAGAAACTTTAGGAGGTTGAAATAAAAAAATATGGAGGGAATTCAAATGGAAATTACTTTACTTCAATGTATCCTGATTGGATTATGGACTGCATTCTGTCTATCAGGTATGTTACTTGGAATTTATTCAAATCGTTGCATTATTTTATCACTTGGTGTAGGTATCATCTTAGGAGATATTCCAACAGCTTTAGCAATGGGAGCTGTTTCAGAAATTGCATTTATGGGATTCGGTGTAGGAGCTGGTGGAACAGTGCCACCTAACCCAATGGGACCTGGAATAATAGGTACATTAATGGCTATTACAATGAAAGGTCAAGGAATGGACCCTGCAACAGCATTAGCATTATCTTTCCCATTTGCAGTAGCATTCCAATTCTTAATTACAGCAACTTATACAGTAGTTTCAGGTTCAACTGAATTTGCTAAAAAGGCTATTAAAAAAGGACAATATGGAAAGTTCAGAGCAGCAGCTAACTCAACAGTTTGGGTATTTGCATTAGTTGGTTTTGTTATCGGATTTGCAGGAGCTTATAGTGTTGATGGACTAAAAGCAGTTGTAGAAATGATTCCAGCATGGTTAATTACAGGATTATCAGTAGCAGGTAAAATGTTACCAGCAATCGGATTTGCAATGATATTATCAGTTATGGCTAAGGTAGAATTAATACCTTTCGTAATATTAGGATATGTATGTGTTGCTTACTTAAACTTACCAGTTATAGGTATAGCATTTGTAGGAACTACATTTGCATTATTAGAATATTTCAGAAGAGGAAATAATGGCGGTTCAGAAAATGGATCAGCAGAAGAAGAGGAGGTAGTATTTGAAGATGGAATCTAAAGCGATTTTAACTAAAAAGGATTATTTAAGAACTACTTTAAGAGCATTCTGGTTACAAAATGGATTCAACTATGGAAATTACCAAGGATTAGGATATGCAAATATTTTATATCCATCATTAAGAAAAATATATAAAAACAATGAAGAAGGATTACAAAACGCTTTAACAGAAAATATTGAATTCTTCAATTCAAATCCACACTTCCTACCATTTATAACAAGCTTACACTTAGTAATGCTTGAATCAGGAAGATCTTCAGATGAAGCACGTTCAATAAAGATGGCTTTAATGGGACCTTTATCAGGTATTGGTGATTCATTATCACAATTCTGTCTAGCTCCTTTATTCTCAACAATTGCAGCAAGTTTAGCTCAAGATGGAATGATTGCTGGACCAATACTATTCTTCTTAGCAATGAATGGTATATTAACAACTATTAAGTTATTAACAGGTATGTACGGATATAAATTAGGAACAAGCATCATTGAAACTTTAAGTGACAAGATGGCTCAAATATCAGCAGTAGCTAGTATGATAGGTGTAACTGTTATATCAGGTTTAGCAGTATCATTTGTTAAAATAAACATTCCAATTCAATACGTTGCTACAATGCCAGATGGAGCAGAAAACATAGTATCAATTCAAAAGATGTTAGATAAAATAGCACCAGCAATGTTACCAGCATTATTTACAATTATTGTATTTTATCTAATAAAGAAACATAAATGGTCAACTTATAAATTAGTTGTATTAACAATAATCATAGGTATCTTAGGATCTCTAGTTGGAGTTTTTGCATAAAAGATATTAAAAGGTTCTAATTTAGCATTAGCTAATACTACTACTATTATCTAGTAGTAGTATTAGTTGTATAATAACGAGAGAGGATGAAAGTTATGAAAGTATTAGTAGTAGGACATGGAGAATATGCAACAGGAATAAAATCAGCAATAAAATTATTAACAGGGGTAGATGAAGCTATAGATGCAATAAATCTTAATGATGAATTAACACATGAAGATTTTACAGTTATGATAAAAAAATATGTAGCTGAAAATGAAAAATTAATAATAATTGCAGATATTACAGGAGGTGCACCATTCCAAATAACATCAAGAGAAGTTTTACTAAATGAAAATTCAGATGATCAATATGTTATTGGGGGAGTTTCAGTAGCTTGTATTCTTGAAATAGTAATGAATACAATAGTTATTGGATCAGAACAAAGCACTAGAGAAGTTATAGATAATGCTCTTGAAGGGCTTAAAGATATGGCTTCAGTAATGTGTAGAAAGGATTTAATGTAGTATATGAGCAAAGGATTGCTTGGTGTAATAATATTTTTAGCAGCTTATCCGATAATAATCTCAATGATTATGCCAATACTAAATAGAAAAAAAATAAAAAAACAAGAAGAAATGAGAGATGAATATCTTTCATCATTAAAGATAAAAGATAAAGTGGTTACTATATCAGGTATTTATGGAACTATTAAAGGTATCCACAATAATATTGTAAGATTAGAAGTAGCTAAAGGTGTAGAAATAGAAGTAGATAAAGCAAGTATAATGGGAGCTTTGAAATAGTAAGGAGATGTTAATAAATGAATGAATTAAATAAATTTTCACTAGATTTCTTTAATCTAGAGGGTAAAGTAGCTATAGTAACAGGTGGAAACACTGGACTTGGAATGGCTTATGCAGAAGCATTAGCAGCAGCAGGGGCAGATATATTAGTAACAACATTTGATAACAATGTAGAAGAAATTAAAAACATTGTTGAAGGTTTAGGAAAGAGAATTGTTTTTGTTCAAGGAGACTTAACAAAAAAAGAATTTATTCAAGAAGTAGTTGATACTTGTATTAAAGAATATGGAAAAATAGATATATTAGTTAACAATGCAGGAACTATTAGAAGAGCACCTTTATTAGAATACAAAGATGAAGATTGGAATGCAGTTATGGATATTAACTTAAATGCAGTTTACCATCTTTCAAAGAAAGTTGCAAAATTAATGGTTGAACAAAAATCAGGAAAGATAATAAACATTGCATCAATGTTATCATTCCAAGGTGGAAAGTTTGTACCACCATATACAGCAAGTAAACATGGAGTAGTTGGTATTACTAAAGCATTTGCTAACGAATTAGCAGTACACAATGTTCAAATTAATGCAATGGCTCCAGGATATATAAAGACGGCTAATACAGCTCCAATTAGAGCTGATGAAAATAGAAATAAAGAAATACTTTCAAGAATTCCAACAGAAAGATGGGGAGAAATTTCAGATTTAATGGGAACAGTTGTATTCCTTTCAAGTAAAGCATCAGACTATATCAATGGACATGTAATTGCAATTGATGGTGGATGGTTAGCAAGATGATAAATAAGGTAAGAATATTAAAAGGTATAGAAGATGAAGCCTTTGTATTAGTTTTAAGAACTAATACAAAAGAAGAAGGAGTAACAGTTGCAAACGCTGCAATAAATGGTGGATGTAACGTTATTGAAGTAACATTTACAATACCAAATGCAAGCTCTGTAATTACAGAGCTTTGCAAAGAAAAGAAAGAAAATGTACTTATTGGAGCAGGAACTGTATTAGATTCAGAAACAGCAAGAATAGCAATACTTGCTGGAGCTGAATTTATAGTAAGCCCAAGCTTTAATAAAGAAACTGCAATTCTTTGCAATAGATATGGAATACCATATATACCAGGATGCTTTACAGTAAGAGAAATAGTTGAGGCCAAAGAAATGGGAGTAGATGTGGTTAAGTTATTCCCAGGATCAGCCTTTAAACCATCTATTATAAAAGATTTCAAAGCACCATTAAAAGGATTAAGTGTAATGGTTTCTGGTGGTGTAAGCTTTGATAATATGAGTGAATGGTTTAAATACGGATGTGATGTTGTTAGCATAGGAAGTGCTATTGTTAACCTTAAAGACCCTAAGATCGTTGAAGAAGAAACTAGAAAGTATATAACTAGAGTGAAAGAAATAAGAAGTTAATGGAGCAAGATATGAAAAAAGTTTTAGTATTAGGAGAAGTATTATTAAGATTAACTCCGCCGGACAATTTAAAAATAGGCCAAACAAGTAGTTTTAATGCTTGTTTTGGAGGAGCCGAAGCAAATGTTGCTGTAGGTCTTAGTAATCTGGGGGTTAATACTAGAATTTTAACAAGTTTACCTCCAAATGAACTTGGAAATTCAGCTAAAAGTTTTCTAAGATCACATAAAGTTGATTGTGAAAGCATAGTTTCAAAAGGCGAAAGATTAGGGTTATACTATTATGAAGAAGGTTGTTCTGCAAGAAAAGCCAATGTTATTTATGATAGAAAAAATTCTTCAATCACAGAACTTAAGTATGAAGATATAAATATTGATGAAGCATTAAAAGACGTTGAGCTTATACATGTTTCAGGAATAACATTTGCTTTATCAGACGGAGTAAGAGCGTTAGCATTAAGAATAGTAAATGAAGCAAAAAATAGAGGAATCAAAGTAAGTGTTGATTTAAACTACAGAGCTAAATTATTTAACAGTTATGAAGAATTTGTTGAAATATTAAAACCTGTAGTTAAAGATTGCTATTTATGCTTTGGATGGCTTAGTAAGGATGTAAAAAACTTTAAAGTTTTAGATCCAGCAAGTCAAAAAGTAACTGATGATATGCTAATTAATGAATTTAAGTATATGACAGAAGAACTAAATGTAAAGAATGTAGCAACTACATTAAGAACAGGTTCTCCGTACAACCATCATTCATTAACAGGAGTACTGTTTAATGGAGATAAATTATATACATCATCTAAATATGAATTTGGTATGGTTTCTAGAATCGGAGGCGGAGATGCTTTTGCAGCAGGAGTAATTAAAGAATTACTTAACGAAAACTGTGATATGCAATACGTTATAGAATTTGGAACTGCTACAGGAGTTTTAAAACAAACTCAAATTGGAGATGTAAGTTTATCAACAGTATCAGATGTACAAGAGTTAATGAATAATAAAAATTTAGGAAGCGTAAACAGATAAATTTATAAATTTTAAAGCTACTTGAATATTTGATAATCAAGTAGCTTTTTTTATTAAAGGGGTTGGCTTTATGAATAAAAAGTTTGAAAATGAATTAATATCTTTAAAAATGAAAATTAAAACTTATATGAAAAATTATGATGTTGATTTTGTTAAAAACTATATAAAAGAAGAATGTAATGAAGAATATAAGAAAAAATTACTTGGAGCAAAGCTGCTTATGAATGACTCCTTTATTTTTGATGAAACATGGGATATGGAGCAGTGTAGAATTCCATATGTAAATTCTCCAATAAAGTGGGATTTTACTCCAAATGGAGATGAAGAGTGGATATTTATGTTAAATAGACATGAGTATTTAAATAAGCTAATTTTAGCGTATTATATTGAAAATAATGATATTTATATAGATAAATGGAAACAATTAGTTTTAAATTGGATAGATAATAACAAGATAGTAAAAACAGGCGGAAAGACTATAAGAACAATAGATACAGGTATAAGATGTAATAGCTGGTTAAGTGGATTAATACACATAATAAATAATAATAGAATAAATGATGAAGATTTGATAAAAATTATACTTAGTATAAAAGAACAATTAGAATATTTAAAAGATGCGTATATAGATAAGTATATATTAAGTAACTGGGGTGTTTTACAAACAACATCAATAATGTCATGTTATCTATGGTTTAAGGATTTTATTAATAATGAAGAATTATTTAACTGGGCTTTAAAGGAAGCTTATAATCAAATTGAAATTCAAGTATTTGATGACGGGTCTCATTGGGAGCAATCAGTAATGTATCATGTAGAAGTTTTAAATTGCTCTATGAAAGTAATTAACACATGTGAAAATTTTGGCTTTGAGTTAAGTAAAGAGTACAAGGAAAAAGTACATTCAATGGCACGATATTTTATGTATTGTGGAGGACCAAAATCTATTCAAGAAGCACAAGGAGATAGTGATAGAACTGACATAAGAGATGTTTTAGTAAAAGCAGCAATATTATTTAATGATAAGGAGCTAAAGTCTCTTGCTTTCAAGAAAATAGATTTAAGTAGTATTTATAGCCTAGGTAGAAAAGGCTTTGAGAAATATAGTAAAATAGAAGCTGAGCTACCAAAAGAGTTAAATAAGTCATTTGTAGACTCAGGAAATATATATATAAGAAGCGGTTTTGAAAAAGATGCAAGCTTCACTTATGTTCAAAATGGAACATTGGGTAGTGGGCATGGTCATTCAGATTTAGGACATTTTTCAATATATTATAAAGGAGAGCCATTTCTAGTTGATAGTGGAAGATATACTTATGTTGAAGAAGATATTATGAGAGAATATTTAAAATGTGCAAAGGCTCATAATGTTGTAGTGATAGATAAAGATCCTTTTTCAATTCCAGATAAATCATGGGGATATAAAAAATATGGTGATGTATTAAAAAATTATTTTATAAATAAAGAAAATATAAGCTATGCAGAAGTACCATATATAGCAAATTTAAATGATGGAACAAATTATATAGCAATTAGAAAAGTTTTATTTATATCACCTAATATATGGGTTGTAGCAAATGATGTTAGATGTAATGGGGAACATTATTGTGAGAATTATTACAATTTAGATAGTTTAGTTAAATTAGAAAAACATAATGAGTACTTATTAGCAACAAATAAAGATGCAAAACTTAGAATCTATAATTACAAGGTAGATGACATAAACATACAAAATGGTTATATATCTACAAACTATAATGAAATAAAAAACAATAAAAAAATTGTAACAAGTAGTAAATTTATAAATTATATAAGAAATTATGATATAATTATAGGAGAAACAGCCGGAGATAATATAAGTATTAGAGAAGGTGAACTTAAACAATATAATAGTTCCGTTAGAGTAAAAGAAGATGTTGCAATAGTTAAAGAAATTATAGTAGGAAAAGATGAAAGTTATGTAGTAATAATATTTAACGAAGAAACTTATAAGGGTGGAAAAGTATATTTTTATGAAGACATAGCTATATACGGAAAGGTAGTTGTAATTCATAAAAGTGGTACTAAATTAAAGGTTGTAAGATTAAGAGGTTAAAATTATTGAAAGATGAGGCAACTAAATAATGGGAAAAAGTAATAAAGTAACTATAAATGACATTGCAATAAAAGCGAATACGTCTAAAACAACGGTATCCTTTTATATAAATGGCAAATTTGATAAAATGTCACCAGATACAAAAAGAAGAATAGAGCAAGCAATTCAAGAAACTAAATATAGCCCAAGTATTATGGCAAGAAGCTTAAAATCAAAAAAATCCAACTTAATAGGGGTTGTTGTTGCAGATATAACAAATCCATTTAGTAATAATATAGTAAAAGGAATTGATAATGTAGCAATAAAACAAGGGTATCAGATACTAGTTGGAAGTAGTAATTTTCAATATGAAAATGAAAAGAAATATATAGATAGAATGCTTGATATGGGAGTAGATGGATTTATTGTTCAACCTACACTGAAATTTAATAAGCTAATAAAGAAAATTCAGGAAAGAGGTAAGAAGCTTGTTTTCCTAGATAGTGTTAGTACAGAATTTACAGGTAAATGGGTTAAAACTAATAATTATGATATTGCATATGAAGCAACGAAGAAGCTAGTAGAAAAAGGCTATGATGAATTTGTTTTAGTAGCAGAAGATATAAATCTTTTAATGGCTAGAGTTGAAAGAAAAAATGGTTTTATAGCTGCTTTAGAAGAAAAGAAGATTAATTACTCAATAGTTACTGTAGAAAATAATATAAAACATCCAGAGCTTGCAGATGTTTTAAGAGATAAAATAAAAAAAGATAAAAAGACACTTATTTTTGCTATTAATGGGAAAACACTTCAAAAGGTATTTAGAGCATCAAAAGATGAAGGATGGGACGTACCTAATAGAGTTGGAATAATAGGTTTCGATAATTGGGATTGGACTTTTTATGCAGTTCCATCAGTTACAACAATTGACCAACCAACTGATAAAGAAGGAACCTATGCAGCAAATTTATTAATAGAAATGATAGAAGAAAAAGAGGAAGTGGAAGAATCTATAATTTTTAATTGTAGCATTAACTGGGCTGAATCTACTAACATAGATAAAGAAAAATTAGAAGTTAAAGAATTTTAAATTAATATATAAAGGTAGAATAACAAAAAATTATTCTACCTTTTTATATTTAAAAAGTAATTATGACAATATTATGAACCTATATGAATATAATATAATAATAGAACTACATGTGAGGTATAAAAATGGTTAGAACATATGCTTATTCAGCAGATTTTGACTCAGAAACTGAAAAGCTTTTTAGAGATGCTAAATTTTTAGGAGAGGGACATAATGGAATTGTTTATGAACTGCCAGGTAATAAAGCTGTAAAAATATTTCAAGATTTTAAATGTTGCAGAGAAGAAGGAGATATTTTAAAGAAAGTAAATAAATCTTCATATTTTCCAACAGTATATTCTACAGGTAGATATTATATAGTAAGAGAAAAAATAGGTGGAGAAAGACTAGATCACTATATTAAAAAAAATGGATTTAATTATGATCTTTCAAAAAATTTATATTACTTAATTAAAGAATTTAAAAAATTAAAATTTACAAAAATAGATGCAAGATGTAGAGATATATATGTTTTAGATGATGGAAGTGTTAGAGTTATAGATCCAAAACAATGTTATAAAAGAAAAGTAAATTATCCAAGACACTTAATGAAGGGGCTTAAAAAAATTGATGTTTTAGATAGCTTTTTAGAGGATATAAAAGATATAGATAGTAAACTAGGCGAGGACTGGCAAAAAAAAATAAATCAATATTACAATGAAATAGATTAATATGTAGCAATATAGATTCTTTTGAATATTTTATTAGTGGATAAATTTTTAGGAGAATAAAATGAATTTAAAAGGAAGTAAAACAGAAAAAAATCTTTTTAAAACTTTTGCAGGGGAATCAAGAGCTAGAAATAAATATACTTTATATTCAGAAAAGGCAAAATTAGATGGATATCAATGGGTTGCTGAAATATTTGATAAAACAGCACATAACGAGTTAGCTCATGCAAGACACGTATATGGAATATTCTTAAATTTAATTGGTTGTACAAAGGATAATTTATTAGATTGTATTATGGGAGAAACAGAAGAATTTAAAGTTATATATAAGAATTTTGAAAAAGAAGCAAGAGAAGAGGGATTTGAAGAAATAGCTGACTTTTATAAGGACTTAGCAGAAACAGAAGAAGGTCATGCTATTAGATTTAAAGAGTTATTTGATAAAATAGAAGATGGAACTATGTTTAGGGGACCAGAAGACTCTAAGTGGATATGTATGAATTGTGGATATATACATGAAGGAGAAGAAGCACCAATGATTTGTCCTTTATGTAAGTATCCGAGAGCTTATTATAAACCATATTGTAAGATAGAAAATGCGTAAGGGGGCGAACTTATGTATTTAGCTATACCAAAAGATTTTTTTGTCCCAGTTTTATTTAGTGAAGAGTTTAATTTAAATGAAGATACACAACAAATGGAATATGATAGTGATTTTAAAAATAGTTATAGATCAATGAGTAGAAGTAAACTATTTGACCTTGATGATACTGATGTTAATGAAGAAATTAAGTGTAAGACTAGAAATGATTTTAATGAAGCAGAAGAAAAGCTAGATGCACATATTTCTAAATTCACAGAAAATTTTTTAAATCATGTCAATAAAGTAGATTGTTTAAAGCTTAGTGAGGGAGAAGCAAAAAATAAATTAAATATGCATATTGCAAACTTTAAAAAAGTTTATGATATCCATATAAAGAGGTTTGAAGATTTACCAGAAGTGCTATCACCAGCAGATATAGATGGAATAATAGATAATCACATAAATAGATTTACCAATGTATTCAACAAACATTTAGAAAAGCTTAATTGCAACGATTTTAGTAAAGATGTAATTGAAAAATTATTAAGTGATCACATTAAGCATATGAGGGAAGTTTTAAGAAAGCACATGGAAGAAGTGAATTCTATCATAATAAATAGAAGAGATGTATGCGAAAAAGGAATTGATGTAAAAAATAACTTTGATAATAATGATAAAATTTATTCTATAATTGATGATGAATTTTCAGATGAAATGACAAAGTAAAATTAGAGATGAGTAATTAAGAGTGTTTTAAATTAAATCTTAGTTACTCATTTTTTCTTTAAAAGTTAAAAGAAAGGAGATAAAAATGCCTTATAGAGATTTTATGAGTAAAAATTATTCAGAAATAAGTAATTTAAACACAATGCTTAATTCTATGGTTAATTCCTATAGATTATTAATTGGTGGAGCTGGAGAGTTAAATAATATAGCTCCAGCAAAAAAGAGCCAAGTAAAAGATGCAATTGAAAGAGCAGAGAAATTAGGAGAAATAATAGATTCTCTTATAAAGACATTAGATGGATGTAGTCAAAATTACTGTAAATATTGTTATATAAAAAATCAATATATACAAACAAAAACAAACAAGGATATAATTTTAACAGAAATAAATTCAGAGCTAGATTTTTATAATGAAAATGAAAGAGAAGAAGATGAAGAGTAAAAAATAATATTTTAATGTGAAAATAATATTTTTTAATGAATATTGAGAATTGTTATCAAAAACTCTTGACTCTTAAATTAATTGTGATATTATGGAGTTAAATGGAGTATGTAGTAAAAATATCTAATTACTTAGCTTAAAATGTATATGAAAATCATATTAAATAAATATAAATATGAATAAATTCATATAGGTTTGAAATAATAGAAATAGGCAGTAATTACTAAAATATTATTACTATGTTTTGAAAATAATAAAATAGTATTATTTATTATGCTTAAAATAAGGAGGAAAAAGAAATGAAGGATTATTGTGAAATAGTTGATGTTGTAGCTAGACAAATTATTGACTCTAGATGTTTTCCAACAGTTGAGGTAGAAGTATATTTAGAGGATGGAACAATGGGAAGAGCAGCGGTACCATCAGGTGCATCAACTGGAATGTACGAAGCTGTAGAACTTAGAGATGGAGATAATGATAAATACCTTGGAAAGGGTGTTTTAAAAGCAGTTCAAAACGTAAATGACACTATTGCAGAAGAATTAATAGGTTGCAACGTTTATGATCAAACATATATAGATAAAATGCTTATAGAATTAGATGGAACTGATAACAAAGGTAAATTAGGAGCAAATGCAATACTTGGAGTTTCTTTAGCAGTTGCAAATGCGGCAGCTAATTCATTAGGAATGCCTTTATACAAATATGTAGGAGGAGTAAATTCTAAAGTATTACCAGTTCCTATGATGAACATAATAAACGGTGGATCACACGCTGATAACTCAGTAGATTTACAAGAATTTATGGTTATGCCAGTTGGAGCATGCTGCTTTAGTGAAGCTTTAAGAATGTGTGCAGAAGTTTATCATACATTAAAGAAAACACTTCACGAAAAAGGTTATTCAACAGCAATTGGTGATGAAGGTGGATTTGCACCTAACTTAAAATCAAATGAAGAAGCAATAGAAGTTATTTTAGAAGCTATTACAAAAGCTGGATACAAACCAGGTGAAGATATGTTTATTGCTATAGATGCTGCATCTTCAGAATACTATAAAGATGGAAAATATGTTTTAGAAAATGAAGGAAAGACATTAACAGCAGCTGAAATGGTTGACTTCCTTGAAAAATGGGTAGATAAATATCCAATTATATCAATAGAAGATGGTATGGCAGAAGAAGACTGGGAAGGTTGGAAGCTAATTACAGAAAGACTTGGAAAGAAAGTTCAATTAGTTGGAGATGACCTATTTGTTACAAATACAGAAAGACTTGAAAGAGGAATAGATATGGGAGTTGCTAACTCTATTCTAATTAAGCTTAACCAAATAGGAACTTTAACAGAAACTTTAAATGCTATTGAAATGGCTAATAGAGCAGGTTATACAGCTGTTATTTCTCATAGATCAGGAGAAACAGAAGATACTACAATTGCAGATTTAGTTGTTGCAGTAAATGCTGGTCAAATTAAAACAGGAGCTCCAGCAAGATCAGAAAGAGTTGCTAAATACAATCAATTATTAAGAATTGAAGAAGAATTAGATGATGTTGCAGAATACAGAGGTAAAAAAGCATTCTTTAACATTAAAAAATAATAATTAATTTACTAGAGGAAGTAGAATTTTTAGATTCTACTTCCTTTTAAATTCTTAAGTTAAACTAAGAAAAGACCTTACTTAATTACAATGAAATACTTGTTTTTTAGTATTTGATATGTTAAGATAACCTTATGTAAATACGGTTATTTATACATCGTGTGGGAGGTGCAATTTATGAAGACTTTTCTATTAGTATTAGAAGTTATTTTAGGTTTAGCTATTATAATATCAGTATTATTACAACCAAGTAAAGCAGATGCTTTAAGTGGCTTAATTCAAGGAAGTAAAACAGAAACTTTCTTCTCAAAAAATAAAGCTAGAACTAAAGAAGCTATGCTTTTAAAGGTAACAGGTATATCAATGGCATTATTTGCTATTAATACCGTAGCATTAAACTTAATGTAAGATGGTATAAAAAATAAGAGATAGATATAAAAGCTACTAAAAATAAGATAGTAGCTTTTTTTGTGCAATTTAAAATAAATACTAGTAAACAATATTGCTAATATTTAAAATATTATAACTTTTTAAATTTGAAAAGAATAAAAATATTGCTTTAGAGTAAATACTAACTTATAAGACAATTAACTATATAAAATATACTGGTTATGGTATTATAAAAGTGTAATAAAAGAATAATATGGATACAATATAGTATAGCAAATAATTTTTGGAGGAATTTAAATATATGGGAATAAAACAAACATTATTAAGCTTCATGAGAGAAGAAGCATATAGACCAATGGATATACAAGAACTTGTTGCTGTTTTTGATATTAATACAGACGAATATAAATCATTTAAAAAAGTATTAAAAGCAATGGAAAAAGAAGGTCTTATAGTAAGAACAAAAAAAGATAAATTTGCATTGCCAGAAAGGCTTGGATTAATAACAGGAAAACTTCAAGTTCATCAAAAGGGATTTGGTTTCCTTATACCGGAAGTTGAAGGAGAAAAAGATGTTTTTATTCCAAGTTCTTGCATGAATGGTGCTATGAATGGTGATAAGGTTTTAGCTCAAGTTACAAGAGAAGATCAAAGTGGAAAGAAAAGAGAAGGGGAAATAAAAGAAGTTTTAGAAAGAGCCAATACTAAAATCATTGGTATTTATGAAAATAGTCGTAACTTTGGATTTGTAGTTCCAGAAGATACTAGATTAAACCAAGATATTTTTATTTCCAAAAAAGATAGAAACGGAGCTGAAGATGGTGATGTTGTTATTTGCGAAGTAACAAAGTGGCCAGAAAAAAGAAGAAGTCCAGAAGGTATAGTTAAAGAAGTACTTGGTAAAAAAGGAGAAAAAGGCTTAGATATATTAACAATAATTAAAAAGTATGGACTGCCAGAAGAATTCTCTGATAAAGTACTTAATTTTGCAGAAAATATTTCCGAGGAAATTGAGGAAAAAGAATATAAAAGAAGAAAAGATATAAGAAATTTAAGAATGGTGACTATCGATGGAGAGGATGCAAAGGATTTAGATGATGCAGTATCTATTGAAAGAGTTGAAGGTGATAGATATAGACTAGGAGTTCATATTGCCGACGTTACTCATTATGTTAGAGAAAAAAATCCACTAGATAAGGAAGCTTTAAAAAGAGGAACTTCAGTTTATTTAATAGATAGAGTAATCCCAATGTTACCAAGAAAGCTTTCAAATGGAATATGTTCATTAAATCCTAAGGTTGATAGACTTGCATTAAGTTGTTTTATGACTATTGATAGTAAAGGTAAGGTATTAGGTCATGAAATAGAAGAAACAATAATAAAGACAGATGAAAGAATGACTTATACTGATGTTACTAAAATATTAGAACAAAATGATGAAGAACTTATAAAGAAATATGACTATTTAATAGAAGACTTTAAGGCTATGGAAGAACTTTGTAAAATATTACAAGAAAAAAGAAGAAAAAGAGGGGCAATAGATTTTGATTTTGAAGAGTCAAAGATAATATTAAATGAACTTGGAAAACCAATTGATATTAAACCATATGAAAGAGCTATTGCAAATAGAATAATTGAAGAATTTATGCTAGTATGTAATGAAACTATTGCAGAGCATATGTTCTGGACTAATCTTCCATTTGTATATAGAATTCATGAAGAACCAGATGAAGAAAAATTAACGAAATTTAAGGAATTTGTATACAATTTAGGATATATAGTTAAATGGGGGCAAGAAACTCACCCAAGAGCTCTTCAAGATCTTTTAGAAAAGGTAAAAGGAAAGAAAGAAGAAACAGTAGTTAGTACATTATTATTACGTTCTATGATGCAAGCTAAATATTCTCCAGAATGTGTAGGTCATTTTGGTCTTGCAGCAAAATACTACTGTCACTTTACTTCTCCTATTAGAAGATATCCAGATCTTCAAATTCATAGAATTATAAAAGAACAATTAAATGGAAAAATAGATGAAAAGAGAAGTACTAAATTAAGTTCTATAGTAGAAATTGCTTCAAAACAATCATCAGAAATGGAAAGATTAGCACAAGAAGCTGAAAGAGAAGTAGATGATTTAAAGAAAGCTGAGTATATGCAAGATAGATTAGGTGAAGAGTTTGATGGAATAATTTCATCAGTTACTTCCTTTGGGTTATTTGTTGAACTTCCAAATACTATAGAAGGCTTAATTCATATTACAGCTTTAGATGATGATTATTATATTTATGATGAAGCACATTTATGCTTAATTGGAGAGAGAAGAAAGAAAGTATACAAATTAGGTGATGAAGTTAAGGTTAAATGTAGTAGAGTAGATATAGATAATAGAGAAGTTTATTTTGATTTAATTGAAGATGAATATTCAAAAGAAGAAATAAAAGCAACACAGGAGCTTGTAGAAAAATTACCAGAAGTTAAAGAAGAAATGAAAGCTAACTATAAAGATGAAGTAGAAGAAGAGAAATAATATGAATTTATAGCTTCAATATATATAGTTAGGTATAACTTTTATATAGAGGGTGATAATCATTGATTTCACTAACTGTAGCTTATATGCTAAGTGAGAAATTTAATGCTTATTCACTCTTTTTTATGTTATAATGTATAATAAAGATATAAAAACTGAAGTGGTGATAAAAATGGTAAGAAAGAAGAATAGTAATACATTAGCTGATAATAGAAAAGCTAGACATGATTATTTTGTTGAAGAAACTATGGAAGTAGGAATAGCTCTAGTTGGAACAGAGGTAAAGTCAATTAGAGGTGGAAAATGTAATTTAAAAGATTGTTATGCAGACATCTATAATGGAGAAATATTTATTAAAAATATGCATATAAGTCCTTACGAGCAAGGAAATATATTTAATGTGGATCCATTAAGAGATAGAAAGCTATTACTTCATAAAGAACAAATATCAAGATTTGCAGGCTTAGTTGCACAACAAGGATATACTTTAGTTCCTTTATCCTTATATTTAAAAGAAGGTAAAGTAAAGGTAGCTTTAGGATTATGTAGAGGTAAGAAAAATTACGATAAGAGAGATTCCATGCTTGAAAAAGCTCATAAAAGAGATATTGAAAGACAAATGAAAAATAATGGAAGATATTAAAATGAAGCTGTCCACAAGAAAGTTTTAATAAATGTATTAATGATTTAACTTTATTAAAATACTATATTATTGTAGCTAAATTTTACAAGGTGACAGCTTAATAAAATTTATGATAAAAGAAGTAATATAAAAATATTGCTTCTTTTTTTATGCAAAATAATAAATAAATATTTATGAATTTATTTATAAAAATGGAAAATAACCATAAGGTTATAGAAAAAATTACAATAAAATAGTAGACTAATATTATGAGAATTAAGGCAAAAGTAATATAAGGGATAGGTGTCTTATGGATAAAAAAAAGTTATTAATTGAGAATTCTCATAAAAGAAGTGAATTTTATGGGATACAAAAAAAGTCGAATCATTCTAAAAAAATATTGTCAGGAGAAGATTTAACAAAGGTTTTAGCTAATAATAAGGAACTTATTGATGTTTCAAAAGTATATATTGATATGGTATTCTCAGCCGTTGAAGATAATGATTATATAATTATATTAACAGATAGTATGGGGTGTATATTATATATAAAAGGTGCTGATGATATAACAAGTGCTTTAGAAAAGCTAGATTTAAAGGTTGGAGCTTATATGGATGAACAAAATATAGGTACAAATGCTATGGGTATTGCAATAAAAGAAGATAAATGCGTACAAATAACAGCAAATGAACACTATGTTGAAATTTTTCAAAGCTTAACATGTTCTGCAGCTCCTATTCACAATATAAAAGGAGAAGTAATAGGAACATTGAATTTAACAGGTAAAAGCCATATGAAACATCCTCATACATTAGGATTAGCTATATTTGGTGTTAAAGCAATAGAAAATGAGCTTGATAAAAGAAATATAAATCATATTCTAAATGAAGCTTACAATTATATGCAAAGTGTTATAGATAATGTGGACAAAGGTATTATGATTGTTGATACTGCTGGGAAAATTACAAATATAAATGACTTAGGTGCTAAAATACTTAATAAGCCTAAAGAAGATTTAGTAAATGAAGATATTCATCATATAGTTCAAAATTTTGAAAATATATTAGAAAAAATAGAAAAAGATGATAAAACAATAGAAAAGGAAATAAAAATTAAGCATACAAGTAGATATAAAACTAAAACCTTCTTTAAAGGGATAAAACATAAAGACAAGCTTGTTGGTATAGTAGTAACAATGAAAAATGAAAAAGAATATAAAGAGTTAAATAATACAACAGGAGCATTTTGCACTTTTAATGATATTATTGGAGAAAGTGCAGCAATAACAAATGTTATTACAAATTCAAAAATTATTTCTAATAGCCCTTCAACTGTTTTAATAGAAGGGGAGAGTGGAACAGGAAAAGAAGTTTTAGCGCAAGCTATGCACAACTATAGCTTAAGAAGAAATAATAAGTTTGTGGCTATAAATTGCGGTGCAATTCCTGCCAATATAATTGAAAGTGAATTATTTGGGTATGAAGATGGAACATTTACTGGTGGCAAAAAAGGTGGTAAGCAAGGGAAATTTGAAGCTGCAAATGGAGGAACATTATTTTTAGATGAAATAGGTGAAATGCCACTTGATATGCAAGTAAACCTTTTAAGAGTATTACAAGAAGGAAGAGTTACAAGGTTAGGTGGTACAACAGAAATACCAATAGATGTTAGGGTAATAGCGGCAACAAATAAAAACCTAAAGAAGGAAATAAAAAAAGGAAATTTTAGAGAAGATTTATACTATAGATTATGTGTTATTCCAATAAAACTTCCTCCATTAAGAGAAAGAAAGGGAGACATAGAAAAGCTTATAGAATACTTTTTAATGATAAAGTCCTTTAAATTAAATAAAAACATATCAGAACTAGATAAAGATTTGAAGCATAAATTACTTTCATATAATTGGCCAGGAAATATAAGGCAGTTAGAAAACTATATAGAAAATATAGTTAATTTAGATGGAAAATTATCCTTTGATTTATTGGATGATCAAGAAGTTAAAAATATAGATATTAAGAAAGAAGAAATTCAAACTAAGTCTATTGAAGAAGTAGCAGTAGATGAAGAAATATTAGACTTACAAATATTAGAGATGAAAGCAATAGAAAAAGCTATTAGTTTATATAATCACAATATGAGTAAAGTTGCTAAGATTTTAGGTATAAGTAGAAATACATTATATTTAAAGATAAAGAAATATAATTTAGAAGTGTAATAAAATAAGACAGTGTCCTAAAAACTAACAAATATTAAAGAATAAAGTGTTAGTTTTTAGGACATAATTTTTTATAAGAAATATTTTTATAGCGATAAAGTCAAGAATTTAACAATGTTGATAAAAAAATAACTATTTTGGCATGACTATTGCTATATAAAATAATGTAAAGTTTAAAATACAAATAACAAAAATTTTGAATATATTTTAGGGAGGATAATTATGGCACGTTTTACATTACCAAGAGATTTATATCATGGAGAGGGCTCATTAGAAGTTCTTAAGACATTAAAAGGTAAGAGAGCAATGGTAGTTGTTGGTGGAGGATCAATGAAAAGATTTGGTTTCCTAAAACAAGTTGAAGATTATTTAAAAGAAGCTGGAATGGAAGTAGAATTATTCGAAGGAGTAGAACCAGATCCATCAGTAGAAACAGTTATGAGTGGAGCTGAAGCTATGAGAAACTTCAAACCAGATTGGATAGTAGCTATGGGTGGTGGATCACCAATAGATGCAGCAAAGGCAATGTGGATATTCTACGAATACCCAGATTTTACTTTTGAACAAGCAGTAATTCCTTTTGGTTTACCAGAATTAAGACAAAAAGCTAAATTCGTAGCTATTCCATCAACAAGTGGTACAGCTACAGAAGTTACTGCATTCTCAGTAATAACTGATTATAAAGCTAAGATTAAATATCCTCTAGCTGACTTTAATATAACACCAGATATAGCTATAGTAGATCCTGCTTTAGCACAAACAATGCCAGCTAAATTAGTAGCTCATACAGGAATGGATGCATTAACACATGCTATTGAAGCGTATACTGCATCACTTAGATCAAACTTCTCAGATCCATTAGCTATGAAAGCTATAGAAATGGTTAAAGCTAACTTAGTTAAATCATATGCAGGAGATAAAGAAGCAAGAAACTTAATGCATGAAGCTCAATGTTTAGCAGGGATGTCATTCTCAAATGCATTACTTGGAATAGTACATTCAATGGCACATAAAACAGGAGCTGTATTCCATATTCCTCATGGATGTGCAAATGCAATATTCTTACCATATGTAATTCAATATAATAGAGTTAAGTGTGAAGATAGATATGCAGATATAGCTAGAGCATTAAAACTAGAAGGTAATACAGATGCAGAACTTACAGATTCATTAATTGAAATGATTAACGGTTTAAATAATGAATTAAATATTCCTCATTCAATGAAAGAATACGGAATAGCAGAAGAAGATTTCAAAGCAAACCTTCAATTTGTAGCTCATAATGCTGTACTTGATGCTTGTACTGGATCAAATCCAAGAGAAATAGATGATGCAACAATGGAAAAATTATTTGAATGCACATACTATGGAACAAAAGTTGAATTCTAATTTGTAATTTATTTGCATATATTATAAAAGCTCTCGATAAGAGAGCTTTTATCATTGAAAACTGAAATATTACAATAAAATACAATTTATAAAGTTAAAGTAAAAACAAGAATAAATTACTGACAAAAAATACACAAAGAATATGAATTATGCTAATATTAAAATAATAGTAAATTTTTAGGGGGTACGGGGATGTACAAAATAGTAAAAAAGAGGGAATTAACAAATAATATATTCCTTATGGATATTGAGGCTCCAAGAGTTGCTAAGTCAGCAAAACCAGGACAATTTATCATTATTAAAAATGATGATAAAGGAGAAAGAATTCCTTTAACAATAGCTGATTATGACTCTGAAAAGGGAACAGTATCTATAGTTTTTCAAACTGTAGGAGAAGGTACTAAACAACTAGCAGGTTTTGAAGAAGGAGATTATGTATGTGATTTCGTTGGACCTTTAGGACAACCTAGTGAATTTGTACATGAAAATTTAGAAGATCTTAAGAGAAAGAACATAATCTTTATAGCAGGGGGAGTTGGTGCTGCACCTGTATATCCACAAGTAAAGTGGATGCATCAAAATGGAATTAATTGTGATGTTATAGTAGGAAGTAGAACAAAGGATTTACTTATTCTAGAAGAAGAAATGAAGAATGTTGCAGGAAATCTTTATGTTTCAACAGATGACGGTTCATATGGATTTAACGGAAGAGTTACTGATTGTTTAAAAGAACTAGTAGAAGTTAAAGGAAATAAATATGATCATGCTGTAGTTATTGGACCTATGATAATGATGAAATTTATGTCAATGTTAACAAAAGAGTTAGATATTCCTACAACGGTAAGTTTAAATCCAATTATGGTAGATGGAACAGGTATGTGTGGTGCATGTAGAGTAACTGTAGGTGGAAAGGTTAAGTTTGCATGTGTTGATGGTCCAGAATTTGATGGACATTTAGTAGATTTTGATGAGTCAATGAGAAGACAAACTATGTATAAGACAGAAGAAGGAAAGGCTCAATTAAGAATAGAAGAAGGGGATACTCATAGCCATGGTGGTTGTGGATGTAAGGAGGAATAGTTATGAATATGCAAGATAGAATGAAAAAGACCCCTGTTGCAGAACAAGCACCTGAGGTTAGAGCTAAGAATTTTGAAGAAGTTTGTTTAGGTTATAATGAAGAAGAAGCAGTTAAAGAGGCAAATAGATGTTTAGGTTGTAAGAATCCTAAATGTGTAGAAGGATGCCCAGTTTCTATAGATATACCAGGATTTATTTCATGTCTTAAAACTGGAGAATTTGAATTAGCAGCTAAAGATATTGCTAAATATAGTGCTTTACCAGCAGTTTGTGGAAGAGTATGTCCTCAAGAAAGTCAATGTGAAGGTAAATGTGTACTTGGAATAAAAGGTGAACCAGTTTCAATTGGTAAATTAGAAAGATTTACAGCAGATTGGTCAAGAAAAAATAAAGTTGATTTATCAGAAAGAGAACCTCTTAAGGGGAAAAAAGTGGCTGTTATAGGAAGTGGTCCTGCAGGGTTAACTTGTGCAGGAGAACTTGCTAAAAAGGGTTATGAAGTTACTATATTTGAAGCTTTACATGAAGCTGGTGGAGTTTTAGTATATGGAATCCCAGAATTTAGATTACCAAAAGAAGAAGTTGTTAAAGCTGAAATTGAAAATATAAAAAGCTTAGGCGTAAAAATAGAAACTAACGTTATAATAGGTAGAACTATTACAATTGATGAGTTAATAGAAGAGGAAAAGTTTAGTGCTGTATTTATAGGATCAGGAGCAGGTCTTCCTAAATTTATGGGAATATCAGGAGAAAATGCAAATGGTGTATTTTCAGCAAATGAATTCTTAACAAGAGTAAATTTAATGAAAGCATTTAAAGAAGAATACCATACTCCAGTTAAGCTTGGAAAGAAAGTAGCTGTTGTTGGTGGAGGAAATGTAGCAATGGATGCTGCTAGAACTGCTTTAAGATTAGGTTCAGAAACTCATATAGTTTACAGAAGAAGTGAATCAGAACTTCCAGCAAGATTAGAAGAAATACATCACGCAAAAGAAGAAGGAATAATCTTTGATGTATTAACAAACCCAACAGAAATATTAGTAGATGAAAATGGTTGGGTTAAAGGAATGAAATGTGTTGAAATGGAACTTGGAGAACCAGATGAATCAGGAAGAAGAAAACCTGTAGTTAAGAAAAACTCTGAGTTTGTAATGGATGTAGATACAGTAATAATGTCTCTTGGTACTTCACCAAATCCATTAATTTCTTCAACAACTAAAGGATTAGATATAAATAAATGGAAATGTATTGTTGCAGATGAAGATGGATTAACAACTAAAGAAGGTGTTTATGCAGGTGGAGATGCTGTAACAGGAGCTGCTACAGTTATACTTGCAATGGGAGCTGGAAAGAAGGCAGCAGCAGCAATAAATGAATATTTAACTGGAAAATAGTATTATAAATAATAAAAAAGTTGTGTTTAAATTGTAGACACAACTTTTTTTATACAGTAAAAATATTACATATATTACCTTTTATGATATAATAAATAAAAGTATATAAAGGGGCTGTTTATTATGGATAATCACAAAATTAAAACCTTAATGAAATGTGGCTTAATTGGAATTACTTTGGTAGGAGCTATAGTAGTTATTTCATTACTTTTAGAAAGAACTACAAATTTAACATTTAAAGATGGTATTCTAATTTTAGGAATAGTATCAGTTATTATAGGAGGGTTTTCATCAATAAGCGGGGATTCTAGAGGCTTTAATTTACAACCATTAGGAAATGTTAATGCACAATATGTAACAAATGCAAATTTAGAGGTTGAGAAAAAGGAAATAGAAAGAGGTAAGAAACCTATTAAATTTGATAATAGTATTATATTAGCTGGAATTATTTTTGGAGGAATTCTATCAATAATCTTATTTTTTATAATTTAAATATAACAACAGTTTTTATATTTAATAGAATATTATTATTTAAAAGCTTTAAACTAAGAAGTAAAATAGGTACAATATATTTATAATATCAGAAGAAAGAGAGGATTTAAAATGTATTTATCTAAATTTACTGATTATGCATTTAGGGCATTAATATATTTGGCGATAAATAGAAATAAATTATACACAGTAGAGGAAATAGCAAAAGAGTTAGAAATATCAGAACATCATTTAAAAAAGATTATGAATAAATTAGCAAAAACTCAATATATAACTTCTGTAAAGGGAAGAACTGGCGGGTTAAAGCTTGGATTAGAACCAAAGGATATTAATCTTGGTGATGTTTTGAAAAATACTGAGGATAATTTAAATATTGCTGAATGTTTTAATAAAGGAGATACTTGTCCTTTCATAGAGGGTGGATGTAAGTTAAAGGGAATAATGAATAAATCTTTAATTGCATTTATAGAGGAATTTTCAAAATATACATTGGAAGATATACTATAAATTAAAAATAAAAGAGGCTATGGCACAAAAAATCTAAATACAATATTTTAGTTTGTTTAAACGATACAAATTGTATTTAGATTTTAATGGCATAGTCTCTATTTTTAAGTAGCAATTAAGTTTATATAAACTTAAAAATGTGTAAGCATTAATTAGTATTGTAAAAGAAAATTATTTTATACTTATTATATTAAAACTAGTATTTTTATTAGTCCACCCTAAATCAAATGGAACTTTATATTTATCAATTGAGTTTGAATTAACTAAAGGATAACCTTTAGAATCAAAATCAGTAATAATTGCACTATGCTCAATGGAGTCGTAAATATTGTAAGTTATTAAATCACCCTGCATTATATTTAGCTCCTCACTATTTAAAGCCTTTAGAATATTTTCTAGTGAACCACTTAAAACAATACTTCCTTTTTTACTATCAAGTAAGTAATTAACTAGCTTACTTGAGCTAACCCAAGCATCACTAGCAACAACTCCTTTTGATTCATTATAATTATAATTCCAAAGATTATCTTGAGGTAACTTTCCACCAGCTATATTATCAGATAAGCATTGGGAAACAAAGTTTGTGCAGTTACCACAACTTGAAATACAAGTATAATAGTTTGGGTTATATCTAGAGTCAGTAGAATTTGCGAAAGAAATACCACAATATTTATTTGCATATTCAACTGCTGATTTTCTATCATAATCAGTACTGTTTTCTAATGAGTTATTTTTAAATTTATAATTAATATCATATGTTTTGAACTTAGTAATAGGTAACTCCTTTTCTTTTAGTGTAAATTTATAATCATTTAAGCCTTCTTGAAAACAATCTAAATAATAATCTTTTATAATTGCGTAAGAGTTTCCAAGTTTTTCAAGATCAATTGTATGAAAAATAGAAAATCCAAAATCGTTATTTATATTAGGTAAATCATTATAAAAGTAACTAAATTTATATTCCTCACGAAGTGTTAATTTATAAATGTTATCTTTATTTTTTAAAGAAATAATATGAGGATAAGATTCTATTTTAGAAAAAGAAACATCTCTTTCGCTTGCCCAATCTCTAAGATAAGATATTCTTTTGAATTCATGGGATAAAGAATATTTTCCATATAGTTGAGTAATATCATAGTACTTATATAAATTCTCAACATTACCAGTTGAAAAAGAGGAGTTTCTTGTGGAAAATAAATCATTTATAAATGGTAATATTGAATCAGATGTATTTTCAGAAACATCTGTTAAAAAGGAACCTACATTAGAGGTTTCTTCAAATTCTAGATTATCTTCAGCTAAATATGAAGGAACCATTTGGATATTTTTTGTTTTTGAAATTGAGTTAAAAAGATTAATAAATAATATTGAGGGTAATAAAAAGTATAAAAGAGATAAAAGAACTTTTGGAAATATTCTATTTCTTAAATTCATAGCAGTTCCTCCTCTAAGATGATTATAAAAATAGTATGTGCATTAGAATTTTAAATATTAGCGATAAAAAAATATTAATATAAAATTAAAATATATAAATAAAATAGTTAGAAGTTAATCTTAAATAAGATATAATTAGTAATATATTATAATAATAATTTTGTGATAAAGGAGAGGTATTTATATGAAAGAAATAAGGTTTGGGCTAATAGGAACTAATTTTATTACTGAATGGTTTATTAATGGTGCTAGAGAGGTGCCTAATGTTAAAATATCAGCAGTTTATTCAAGAACTGAAGAAAGAGCAAAGGAATTTTCAGAAAAGTTTGAAATATATAATGTGTTTACTAATTTGGAGGAAATGGCAAAAAGTAATTTAATTGATGCAGTATATATAGCTTCTCCTAATGCATTGCATGCAGAACAAAGTATATTATTTTTACAAAATAAAAAACATGTATTATGTGAAAAAGCCTTTGCTTCTAATTCATATGAAGTGAATAAAATGATAGATGTAGCAAAAGAAAATAATATGGTTTTAATGGAAGCTATGAAGACAACATCACTTCCTAATTTTAAAGTTATAAAAGATAATCTATATAAAATAGGTAAAGTAAGGAGATATTTTGCAAGTTTTTGTCAATATTCTTCAAGATATGATAAGTATAAAGCAGGAGAAATATTAAATGCATTTAAGCCAGAACTTTCTAATGGTGGGTTAATGGATATAGGTGTTTATTGTATTGCACCAATGGTAAATTTATTTGGTAAACCCAATACTATAAAAGCTACAGGACTTATGCTAAAGTCAGGGGTAGATGGTGAAGGTAGTATTGTATTTGGATATGATGATATGGATGCAACTGTAATATACTCAAAAATTAGTAATTCATATTTACCATCAGAAATTCAAGGAGAAGATGGAAGTATAATAATTGAAAAAATAAATAACTTTAACAAAATAGAGCTTATTTTAAGAACTGGTGAAAAAATAGATTTATCAATAAAGCAAAATGAAGCTAATATGTGTTATGAAGTTGAAGATTTTATAAGATTAATTAAAGAAAATAGTAAAGAAGATTTAGATAAAGCCTTGAAAAATTCAAAGGATGTAATAGATATTATGGATGAAGCGCGCTTACAAATTGGAATTAAGTTTCCGGCAGATTTAAAAGAATAATATAAAATAGGGACCATAATTTGTAAAATAGGGACTGTTAAAGAATTATATTGTAATGTATTATTATCTTATAATATAGATTATTAGCATAATAAAATATAATTTAATAGGCAAATTTAGAGAAATCTAAAGACGCAAAGCTAAAGGGGCTAAGGTTGATAACTATGCCAGCCAGTTGCCAAAAAGTCAGTATATGTCTTTTTGTTATCAGTTGAATTTAAAAAGGTACTTCTTGATAGCAACTACCCTCTAGGGTAGTTTTTTATTTTTATTAAATTTATTGCTAAATCTATAGATAAATTTCAGGAGGTAAAGCATTAAAAATGAATATAAAATTAGAAGTAAAAGCTATGTTAGAGGATGAAAATAATAAAGAACAAATCAAAGATATAAAACCTGAATCATTGAAAGATGAAAACTTAGGTTTAGTTATAGGAAATAATACAAATCTTAAAAAGTTATTAGCATGGAGTAAGTCACTAATAATTTATAACTATACTTTAGAGTCATGGACAGAATTAGAAAAAATTAAAAATATAGCTATGGCTATAATAGAAAATAATCTATCATCACAAGTGGAAATTGATAAGGTATATGAAGAGTTAAATTTAAAAATTAAAGGATTAATTGAAAGAGAAGAGAAAAAGGAGTTAAAGCTATTATTAAATGTAGCAGCTACTAAAATAAAAGAAGAGTATGAAGAAAATAGTTGGGATACATTTGAAAAAATGTTCAGAATATCAACAGAAGTTTATAAAGATATAAATGTAGGAGCCTTAGAAGTAGCTAACTTAAACCGTGGATTTACAATAATAATATCACAATTAGTATATAAAATAGATAAAAGTAAGCTAGAAGAACAAATAGCTAAAGCAGAAAGTTTAAAAAAAGAAAATTATACACAAATGAGCTTTATAGAAGTTGAAAAACAACTAACACATGCTAAATATATACTTAATATAAGTTGTTCAACTCAAAAAATAGTTGATACAATGACTATAGGTTTAGAAAATGCAATAAGATCTTTAGTTAAAAGAAAGTAAAAAATACATATACTTCTATATTACACCTAACTAATATAGAAGATTTAAAAACTATTAAAAAGTAGATATGAATATGTAAATTAAGAGTTACAAATTCATTATCTACTTTTTTATTTCTATATTTTTGAAAAATTCAAGTAAGAAAAAATAGGATGAAATAGCTTTAATTCTCAAGGATTTCCTAGTGTTTGAGAAGTTGACAGAAAAAATTTTATAATATATAATTACTACACAAGAGAAATTACAAAATTGAATAAATTTGCGTTAAACCTATATTTTAACTTGGGGGCGTTTTGGCTTCGACGGGGGTAAGATGGGTTTGATAAGCGGGTCGAGGCAAGCATGGCACCTCGTAAATCAGTTATGCACTAAATGTAAACGCAGAAGACAATTTTGCATTAGCAGCTTAATATAAGCTACTCATCCGCCCAGGCTTCCCACGGCTTGGATAACGGGTGTCATTGAAGTGGGGAACGAAGTTTAGCAAAGCTTTGAGCTAAAGGGGTATTTATGAAGCTAGCAAATTATGAGCCTGTCTGTAGGCGCCATAAGGAGCGAATTCTAATATACAGACTACACTCGTAGAAAGTCAAACTGGTCTGCTTTCGGACACGGGTTCGACACCCGTCGCCTCCACCATGAAAACCTCGACAATACAGAGATGTGTTGTCGAGGTTTTTTATTGTATTTAGAATACCACAGGTTAGACCTGCGGTTCTGGAAAGCTTCGAACGGTGAGTAGAAATAAAAAAAACCAATTGTAAAATTATGGTAGGTTTACCGACCATAACTATAATGCAAGGAGGTATCCAATATAGATAATAGTAATTTAGCACATAGTAAATGGAACTGTAAATATCATATAGTTTTCGCACCAAAGTATAGAAGACAAATAATTTATGGGAAAATAAAAACTGATATAGGAGTAATATTGAGAAAGTTATGTGATGAAAAGGGAATTATAAATGTCAAGTTAATGCTGGTTCTTCCGTATTTTTCCGTATATATGATATAATTAATATATCATATATTTAAGAGGTATTAATAATGTGTAATTCATCAATAGATCTGCAAAACTTTTTTCCAACTAACAAATTAAAAATTACTAATATATTAGAAGATACAAAAGTGATTAAGATAAGTTTAAAATCACAAAGTAATAATTGTATTTGTCCTAAATGCAATATCATATCGAACAAATATCATGGAACATATATAAGAAAAGTTCAGGATTTACCTATATTAGGTAAGCAAGTATTATTAGAAATCAATTCATATGAATATAAATGTAAAAATATTGATTGTTCTAATAAAACTATAGTAGAATCTTTTGATGGTTTTATTAGTTATTATAGCAGAATGACAGAGCGTTTATCTGATTTTTTATGTACCTTAGCTTTGGAAACAAGCTGTGAAGGGGCTGCACGTATAGCTAAAAATATGAATATCAAAGTTAGTGGGGATACAATTATAAAAATATTACTAAAAAAATATGATGAAATGAAAATAAATACTTGTAGCAGTACTGTTGGAATAGATGATTTTGCTTTTAAAAAAAGACATAATTATGGAACTATTATTGTTGATGAAAAAACTCATAAACCAATAGCCATATTAGATGGTAGAGATGGTAAAACTTTATCAACTTGGTTAAAAGATAATAAGCATCTAAAAGTAGTTACACGAGATCGTGCAAGTGCATATGCTAAAGTTATTGAGCAAGAATTGCCGAGCGCTATGCAAATAGCAGATAGATTCCATATACACCAAAATCTATTGCAAGCTATAAAAAAGGCTCTTTACAAAGAAATTCCTTCAACTATAAAAATTGAAAATGATATTAAAACTCAATGTAACTCTGAACAGAATGACCACGGTAAAAAAAATCCTAAAAACTGTGGATAACTTTACAGATGCTGAGCAGATACGCATTAAATTAATATATAAAATCCAAGAAATGAAAAATAATGGATATTCAATTAGTGAAATATCAAGACTCTTAGGTAAAGATAGACGTACCATTAAAAGATACATTCAAGGAGATGTAAATGATTTATGTAAACATCCCAGAAAAAGAAATAACCCATATAAAAATAGAGTAATTAGTTTAATAAATATAGGATATATTGAAAAACAGATTGTAGATATATTGTTATCAGAGGGTTATAAACTTTCAAAAAGCAATGCAAGGCATATGATTCGTAAGGTTGTTAAAGAAAATAATCTAAAGATAAATAAGTATTCTCCTGTTAGTGAAAGTGTTAAAACTAAAAATGGTGCTAGAGATGAAAAATATATTTATCTAAAGAGAAAATATATATTTGATTACTTATGGATGGATTCTGAACTATCTGAAATAGAAAAGAATCATATATATGCTAATTATCCAAAGGTATTTAGTTTGAAAAAGTGTATTATGGAATTTAGAGAACTATTTAAGAAAAAGAATCTTGCATTGTTTTATATATTTATTGAGAAATATATAAATATAGATATTAGTGAATTATCATCTTTAGCGAATGGATTATTAAAAGATATTGAAGCAGTTGAAAATTCTATTTGTAGTGATTTAAGTAATGGATTTGTAGAAGGTACTAATAGTAAATTAAAAATGATAAAAAGAACTATGTATGGAAGATGCAGTAAGAAACTTCTTACAGCAAAACTAATGTTAGCTCCGAACGGATAAATACGGAAGAACCTTAATGCTGTAAGTTTTTGATCATTTAAGAGTGTTGTTTTTAGTTCTCCTCAAAATTAAAATGATCTTTTAATCTATAAGAATTTCCAGTAATAGAAACTACGTGAGCGTGGTGAAGTACCCTATCTAAAATAGCATTAGCTATTATAGGATCACAAAATATTTCATCCCAAGCATTAAAATTTATATTAGTAGTTATAATAGTACTTTTCTTTTCATAACGCATATCTATAAGTTGAAAAAATAGTTTTGAATCTTCTTTATCTATAGGTAAGTATCCTAATTCGTCTATAATCAAAAGCTTGTATTTACTAAAATGCTTAAGCCTTGAATCAAGCCTATTTTCTAAATTAGCTCTTTTTAATTGCTGTAATAAATCATTACATTTAATAAAATATGTGCTACATCTTCGCTTCGCGGCAGCGATACCTATAGAAGTGGACAGGTGAGTCTTTCCAACTCCACTTGTTCCTAAAAATACAATATTCTCTTTTGCTTGTAAGAAGCGTAATGATGCAAAATCTAATATTTGATCTTTATTTATACATGGTTGAAAATTAAAATCAAAGTCTTTAAGTTCTTTAGTGTGGGGAAATGCCCCTACTTTAACCATTGATCTAATCATATTTGCTTCTTTACAATCTATTTCATGAGATGTAAGTTTTATAAGAGTATCAACAAATGATAAATTGTTTTTTGTTGAAAAATCAATAACTTCATCTAAATGATTAACCATTTGCTTTAATTTTAAATACTCTAAATTATTAATTAATTGCATATACGCACTATTAGTTACCATATATTTCTCCTATCACTTTTAAATTATTTTTAGCTATTTCATTCATTTCATATTTAGAATTTTTTAATGTTAAAGAACTAATCTGTAAGTAATGATTATTATGATAATTTAATTTTTGATTTTTAATTTCATGGATAGTAACTAAATTTGTGCTATAATACAAATGTAGTTGATTGTCATATACTTGCAGTTTAAGTTTTTTGCCTATATATTCTGGTGGTACAGAATATTGGTTTGATTTATAAGAAATCATACTTTGGCTATTAACCTTAACACTTGTAGTTATGATGTTGTATTGATTTCTTATTTGTTCTGTTGGAAGCGCAAATAAGAAATCTTTTTCTAAGTGTAGAACAGGAATTTTTCCAGTTGAAGTATGGCATGTCCCATTAATTCTGTTATTAAGTTTTGAAATCAATTCATGTAATTCATCAAAGTTGAGAGTACCATTATAAGCTCTAATCTCATCTAGTAATTTCATTGGTGCTTCTACTTTAGCTTTTGTATTCGGTCTACCTGCTATGCAGGGACGTACTTTAAAACCATAATCATCTGCAAACTGTTGAAATTTATTATTTACCTTTCCGCTTTGATAAGTTGTTCTTGGGTGATCCATAACAGTGGTGTTAGTATAAAGTAGTGGACACATTAAGTCGAACTAAGTAAAATTATATTTAGTTAAGAAAGGATGTGTCCATTATGGGAAGTGGCAAAAGATATGATCAAGAATATAAAAATATGATAGTAGATTTATTTAAATCAGGAATGAGCTTAGCAGAGCTAAGTAGCGAATATGGCATTGCAAAATCAACAATCAACGGCTGGGTTAAAGATGTAAAAGAAGTTAAAATAGATGAAAATGAATCTATGACACTTAAAGAAGTAAAGGCTTTAAAAAAGGAAATGGCAAGGATTAAAGAGGAAAATGAAATATTAAAAAAAGCTATGGCCATATTTGCAACAAGAAATTAAATCAAGTAATACTATTTATAGATAATAATAAAAACAATCATGATATTAAGACTATGTGTACCGTTCTAGGCGTAGCCAGAAGTACATATTATAAATATTTTGATAAAATTAAATCTTCAAGAGCAATAGAAAATGATGCATTAAAAGCAGCGATTACAAGGATATATAAAGCTAATAAAGGAATATATGGTGCTCCTAGGATTCATCATATACTTGGTACAGAAGGCTTTAATGTGTCAATAAAGAGAGTTCAAAGAAAAATGACTGAACTTGGTCTTTGTGCAATAACTGTAAAAAAATATAAGCCTCATTCAAATAAGAAAGTAGTAGAAGATTTAGAAAACGTTTTAAATAGAGATTTTGCAACTACTTCTATTAATGAAAAATGGGTTGGCGATACTACATATATTCATACTATCAAAGATGGTTGGTGCTATTTAGCTTCAGTTCTTGATTTACATTCAAAAAAAATAATTGGCTACGCCTTCGGTAAAAGAATGACTAATGATTTAGTTATTAAAGCTTTAAAAAATGCCTACTACAGCCAAAATCCAGATAAAAATAAAAATTTAATATTTCATACAGATTTAGGCTCTCAATATACTAGTAATGATTTAAAAGAGCTATGTATACAGTTTAATATTATACAATCATTTAGTAAAAAAGGTTGTCCATATGATAATGCTTGTATAGAATCTTTTCATTCTTCAATAAAGAAGGAAGAAATCTATAGAAATACATACCGTACCTTCGAAGAAGCCAATATAGCTATATTTAAATATATTGAAGGCTGGTATAACAGAAAAAGGCTAAACTTTTCTATTAATTACATGACTCCAAATCAATGTGAATTATTAGCTAGAAGTGTAGCATAAAAAAGTTTGACTTTTTGTGTCCAAGATATTGACGTAAGACCAATGCGGTTGGCAAATCGTTCGACGTGCGAGTAGCATAGCCTTATAGGCGTAGAGCAAACCACCCGTTTGACGGGTGGTCCTGATTTTGAGAAATTTAATTAATAGTATAATTTGAGATAATTAGTTCAGGGTAATTTTCACGGCCAGTTTTTTGATTACTTCCGCTATAAGGAATATTTATGTGTCTAATATTAAAATTTGCGAAAAGATATTTAATAAAGTCATCGTCATTTATTGATAACAGAAACTTTCCTTTTATATTTTTACATAGATTACTTAAATCAGTATAATCTTCGTCTGTAAATTTTCCAACAGGATAAGATGAACGAGAGGTATTTCTATAAGGTGGATCTAGGTAAAAAAAGGTGTTTTCAGTATCATAGTATGATATTATTTCTCTAAAATCTTTACATTCAATAGTTACTTTTAATAGACGGTTATGGGCTTGGGCAATATCGTTTGAAAGCTTGTCTAATCTTAGGCGACTTACTCCTTTTGATTTACCAAAACCACACCCACCGCCATCTGGTAAACTTGCACCTGTTCCAGCTTTTAATAGATAATAAAGAATATGAGCTTTATTAACATTATCAATATAAGATTTATTTTTATAAATTTCCTTATAATTATTAAATATAGAACGACTAATTACTTCATATTTAAAACTATCAATAAATTCTTTCTCTTTTTCTTTAAGTACAACCCAAAGATTACTGAGATTTTCATCCAAATCATTAATTACTTCCCATTTAGAAGGGGTCTTTGCAAACAATAACCAACCGGCACCACCAAAAACTTCAACATAACCTTCATGAGAAGGAATTAAAGGTATAAGGTATTTTAGAGATTTAGATTTTCCACCAACCCATTTTATTGGGCTACGCATATTTATCACCAATAGAATTATTTTATCTATAAAATATATTAAAAAATAAATATAATTATGATTAAATGGAATAATAAGTATATATTTTCTTGGAGAGTGAAACTAAATGATAGATGATATAATACAAATATTTAAAGATAATCAAAATAAAAGAATGACTTATACAGAGGTATTTAATGCTTTAAATGAAAGAAAGTTTAATTGGGGACCAAATATAAAAGGTTCAATAGGTCATAAAAATATGGTATCAAGAGAATTATCACAAAGGCATAGGGATAAATTTGAAATAGATAAAAGTTTTAGACCACAAAAATATAGATTAAAAGATTTTAATAATAAAGAAATTGAAAGTGAAGTTTCTGTTGATTTAGATATAAATTATGATTTAAGTGATAGAGAAGATGAAATAGATGAGTTTATAATAGATATGGATAATTTAGAGTTTGAGGAATATGATAGCCCTCATGGTTTAGAAATAAGAGAATCATCTGTTAAAAGAAAAGAAAAAGGTAGAAAAATTAATTATTATAAAAAAAGTAAGAGAAATAAGAGTAAAGGAGATATGGGTGAAGAAGCTATTGTTTTACTTGAGAAAAATAAGTTGATTAAGTTAGGGAGAGAGGATTTAAGTGAACAAGTTGAATGGATAGCTAAAGATAAGGGCGATGGATTGGGATATGATATTATTTCATGGAATATTGAAAATTGAGATTGGAAGAAGATATATATAGAAGTTAAAACAACTGAGGGAGATATAAACACTCCTTTTGATATAAGTGATAATGAGGTCAGAGTATCTGAGGAGTTTGCAGATAATTATTATATTTATAGAGTTTTTGGAATAGAAAGTGTGATATGTAGAATAAAGTATTATAGAATGAAAGGTGCTGTTAAAGATAACTTTAATTTAATTCCTATTTTATATAAAGCATATGTTAAAACTAATGAGATATAATTGATTATATGAAGAATTTTTAGACTTGATAAATAAATTTAAAAAGAAATAGTAATTAAACTGATACCTATATACTGGACACTTATAAAAAAGTGTTTAAGTCTATAGGTATTTTTTATATAATTAAAAGAACAAATTGGAGGTAGCTAATGAGTAAGATTTTATTTACAGAAGAAGATATTGAGAAATTGAATAAGAATAAAAATGTAGCTAGAGCTAGTAAAAAATCTATAACTTATACATTTGAATTTAAAAGATTGTTTATAGATGAATATATTGCTGGAAAATTACCACGAGACATTTTCATTGAAAATGGATTCGATATAGCAATGATTGGAATCAAAAGAGTTGAACAGGATGTTTTTATAGTGGTCTTATATCAATATATTGGATATAAGACCACTATTTTTTTATGATTATATTTTTTATATATAAAAATTTCATTAAATATATAAATATTTAAATTTTATATGAACAAATTTTAAATGAATGATTTACAAATGCTAAGAAGATATTTATAATAGATATGTTTGTAATTATGGGGAAAAATGTCTAATCCATATTTAAATTATTATAATTTGTAAAGTATAATTATAAATTTTGGTTAAAGATAATTCGAAAAACAATTTACTAAAAATAAAATGTATTTATTATAGTGTATATTGAACATAATAATATCAAACTTATACTATTAAAAAAAGGAGCATGAAAATGAAGTATATTATTGGAGTCGTAGGATTAGTTGTTGTTTTAGCCCTTGCATGGATTGGAAGTAGTGATAAGAAAAATATAAAATATAAACCAATTATTATAATGATTATTTTACAATTCATATTGGGGTTTGCCTTATTGAACACTGAACTTGGAAACTATTTAGTAAGTAGTATAGCAAATGGTTTTGAAGTGTTGCTTAAGTGTGCAGGAGAAGGAGTAAATTTTGTATTTGGTGGGTTAGTTAATAATGAACAATTTTCATTTTTCATTAGTGTTCTTCTACCAATAGTCGTTATTTCCGCTTTAATTGGTATTCTACAATATTTCAAGATACTTCCTGTTGTAGTTAGATATATAGGGTTAGTTTTAAGTAAAATTAATGGTATGGGTAAATTAGAGTCTTATAATGCAGTAGCATCAGCTATATTAGGTCAATCAGAAGTGTTTATTTCAGTAAAAAAGCAACTTGGTTTATTACCTAAACATAGATTATATACTCTTTGTGCATCAGCTATGTCAACAGTATCTATGTCTATAGTTGGTTCTTATATGGTTCTTTTAGAACCTAGATATGTTGTAACAGCGCTTATTTTAAATTTATTTGGTGGATTTATTATAGCATCAATTATAAATCCATATACTGTAACAGCAGAAGAAGATATTGTAGTAGTTGGTGAAGAGAAGAAACAAACATTTTTTGAAGTCCTTGGTGAATATATTTTAGATGGATTTAAAGTAGCTGTTATAGTATCAGCTATGTTAATTGGATTTGTAGCAATAATTGCTATAATTAATATGTTATTCAAGGGGATTTTTGGAATTACATTCCAAGAAATATTGGGATATGTATTCTCTCCATTTGCATTTTTAATGGGAATATCTTTAGAGGAATCAATACAAGCTGCAAGTGTAATGGCAACTAAATTAGTATCTAATGAATTTGTGGCAATGAATTTATTATCAAGTGGAAGTATACATTTATCAGCAAGATCAATTGGTATTGTTTCTGTATTCTTAATTTCTTTTGCAAATTTCTCATCCATTGGAATTATTTCAGGGGCAGTAAAGGGACTTAATGAAGAACAAGGAAATGTAGTTGCACGTTTTGGATTAAAGCTACTATATGGAGCAACATTAGTAAGTATGTTAACAGCAACTATTGTTGGATTGATAATATAAATAATAAAAAATTAAATATTTAAATTTATTGTATAAAAACAATATAATATTAAAAAAACAGTGATAGTATTTGAAAATATTATCACTGTTTTTTATAGATAAATAGTATCTTTCATATATGATAAGTTTAAGGCTGGAAATAAGTAATTTTATTTATAATATTAACTATTTCTTTAGGAGATTCATTTAAATCATTTTCTAGCCATGTTTGAATAACAGAAACTACTCCCCCTATAGCATATTTTATAAAATAATCTAAAAAGACAGCATCAACTTTTGAATTGTTAACAAGCTTATCAATTTGAGTTTTATTTGCTACATATATAATACGATCCATAATATTATTTTCCATATGTTTACTAAATAATATTTTGCACAATTCTTTATTTTCTTCAATTAACTCAAGTGCTTTAAGTAATAACACATCTTTATAATCTTGAGCTGGGGTTTCATCAATATATTCAGAAATTTGATTAAATAGTTCGTCTTCTATTGATTTAAGTAGGTCATAGGCATCTTTATAATGAGCATAAAAGGTTCCTCTATTAATATCTGACTTTTTACAGATATCAGTAACAGTAATTTCATGAATTCTTTTATGTTGAAGTAAATCAATTAGACTTTCTTTTATTATTTTTTTAGTATATAAAGTTCTTCTATTTCCTTTAATACCTGTCATTTAACTCATCCTTTTTAAATATTTATAAAAATTAATTATATGTTAATAAATAGACAAAAATAACTAAAATGTATATTTAATAACATTATAAAACCATGTGATTATTGTAATTAGAGTATATATTATTTATACTTAATTATAGCATTAGCTAAACAAAGTGTCTATTTAATAACAATTAGTATTAAATTAGATTTAGATAAAGGAGAGAAATATGGCGTATATAGAGATAAGGGATGCATATAAAAGATATAAAATTGGAGAAAACACTATTATAGCAAATAATGGTATTGATTTTTCAATAGAAAAGGGTGAATTTGTTATTATCTTAGGACCCAGTGGTGCTGGTAAAACAACTGTATTAAATATACTTGGAGGAATGGATACTTGTGATGAAGGCAAGGTAATTATTGATGAGGTTGATATATCAAAGTTTAACAATAAGCAGCTTACAAATTATAGAAGGTATGATGTAGGCTTTGTATTCCAATTTTATAATTTAGTTCAAAATTTAACTGCAAAGGAAAACGTAGAGCTTGCTACACAAATTACAAAAGATGCTTTAGATGTTGATGAAACTCTTAAATTAGTTGGACTTAGTCATAGAAAGGGGAATTTTCCATCTCAACTATCAGGAGGCGAACAGCAAAGAGTAGCTATAGCAAGAGCAATAGCTAAAAATCCTAAATTGCTTTTATGTGATGAGCCAACAGGTGCTCTTGATTATAAAACAGGAAAGCAGATTTTAAAGACTTTACAAGATACATGTAAAAATACAGGAACAACAGTAATTGTTATAACTCATAATTCAGCTCTTGCACCAATTGCAGATAGAGTTATAAAAATCAAAGATGCAAAGGTTAGATGTGTTGAAGTAAATGAAAAGCCTGCTTTAGTTGAATCTATAGAGTGGTAGAGGATAAAATATGAAAAATAGCGCATATAAAAAATCAATAACAAGAGAAATATTATCTTCAAAAGCAAGGTTTATTTCTATATTAGCAATAATATTTTTAGGAGTAGCTTTTTATTCTGGAATAAAATCAAGTGGACCAGACTTAAAAGAGTCCATAAATGAATTTTTTAGTAAACAAAATTTAATGGATAGCAAGATAGTATCTAGTATAGGTCTTAATGATAATGATTTAAAGTTACTTGAAAATAACGATAAAATTTTAGATTATTATGGAGGGCATAGTGTAGATGTAAATTTAACTAATACAAATAACGTAGTTAGGTTTATGGAATATAACACTAATAATTTTATTAATAAACCTATTGTTATAGAAGGTAGGTTACCAGAAAATAGTGGAGAGATAGCTTTAGATAAAAATGCTTTGAAGGAAAATAAAAATTTTAAAATAGGTGATAATTACACAATAGAATCTAATGTAGATTTAGATAAATACTTTAATAAAAAAGCTTTCAAGATTGTTGGATTTATACAAAGTCCTATGTATATAGAGAATATATCTAGAGGGACAACAACCATTGGAAAAGGAAGTGTAGACTACTTTGCAATTTTAAATAGTAGTGATATATCAATGGATGCATATACTGAGATATATGTACGATTTAAAAATGTAGAGAGGCTTGGTTCATATAGTGATGAGTATAAAGAAAAGATGGAAGAAAATAATAAGTATCTCGAAGATTTATATACCAATAGAGTTATAGAGAGAATTGAAGAAATAAAAGTAGATGTACAAAAAGAGTTTAATAAAGCTTATAAAGAAATGGAATTTGGTGAAAGAAATCTAGAAGAAATACAAAAGGAAATAGATAATAGCAAGCTTAAGCTTAAAGAAAAATTAAATGCGTTAGATGATAGCAAATATTATTTCTTTGATAGAGAAGATAATCCAGGTTACACAACTTATAAGGGGTCAATTGAAAGTTTAGATAAAATAGCATCAGTATTTCCAGTTTTTTTCTTTCTAGTTGCAGCACTTATATGTTTAACTACAATGACTAGAATGGTAGAAGAAAATAGAGTAGAAATAGGAACACTAAAGGCATTAGGATATAGAGATTTGGAAATAGCTAGAAAATTTATAGTTTATGCGGCATTAGCTAGTATTATAGGAAGTGTACTTGGAATAGTAGTTGGAAGCAATATACTTCCTTATATAATCAATAAAGCATATACATCTGCATTTACTTTACCAAATGTAAAAATAAATTATTATCCATCATACATAATTCAATCTTTATTAGTTTCAATAGTTTGCACAGTAGGGGCAGCATTAATTGTATTAAAGGGCGAATTAATAGAAAATCCTTCTAATTTAATGAGAGGAAAAGCTCCAAAGCTTGGTAAGAAGATAGTATTAGAAAGAATTACACCAATATGGGAAAGATTAAACTTTAATCAAAAAGTAACGTTTAGAAATCTTTTTAGATATAAGCAAAGGATGTTAATGACAATACTTGGTATATCGGGATGTATGGCTATGCTTGTTGCAGGACTAGCTCTTGAAAAATCTAATTCTTCAGTTATGGATATTCAATTTGGTGAATTACTAAAGTATGATGCTATTGTAGTATTTAATAACAAGAATATTATAAAAGAAGATGAAGAATACAATGAATCTTTAAAGAATTTAAAAGGATATGAAAGTAGTTTAAATATTTATCAAGATTCAGTTACTTTTAGTAAAGAGGGGATAAGCAAGCAAAATGCTACTATATATGTGCCAGAGAATATAGATGAGTTAAGTAAATATATATTATTAAATGATAGGAAAACTAGCATTGAGTATAAACTATCAGATAATGGTGCAATTATAAATGAAAAGCTTGCAAAAATTTTAGATGTATCTGTAGGTGATAATATAATTGTAACAGATTCAGATAATAATAATCATGAAGTTAAGGTAGATAATATAGTAGAAAATTATGTTGGACACTATATATATTTATCACCATCATATTATAAGAAGATATTTAATACTGATCCAACATATAATGCACAATTATTAAATTTAAACTCAGATAGAGAAGATGATAATAAATTAGCTACCGCTATTATGAACAATGAAAAAGTAGTAAATGTTACTTTAGCTTCAAAGATGAGAAGTTTAAGTGAATCTGCCGATTTAGGATTAGTTATGATAGTAATAATAATTGCCTCAGGAAGCTTGGCATTTGTTGTTCTATATAATCTAATAAATATAAATGTATCTGAGCGTATAAGAGAGATATCTACAATAAAGGTACTAGGTTTTTATGATAATGAAGTAGCAATGTATATATTTAGAGAAAACATAATACTAACAATACTAGGAATACTTCTAGGATCATTTCTTGGGAAAATATTATATGTATTTTTAGTAAGCACAGCAGAAATGGATAATATGATGATGATACCAACTGTAGGTATTAATGGTTATATAATTTCAGGTTTAATTACAATGTTTTTTGCTATATTAGTTATGATAATGATGTATATAAAACTAAAAAAAGTAAATATGGTTGATGCATTAAAATCTATAGAATAAAAGTTAAATTAAAGGAAGTGGTATTTTATCTCTTCCTTTAAATTTTAATCTAATTTTAATCTTTCTTATATTTTAGATTAATCTACTAAAAGTATTATATAACCATGATGAATGATTAACAAATACATTGAGGTAATTTAAATGGAAAGAAATGAAATGATTAAAATTATAATTGAAAAGGCTAATGTAACTCGTGAAGAGGCAATAGAAGTGCTTGAAAAATGTAACTGGGATGTTGTAGATTCTATAATATATTTAGAGAGAAATGGAAAAATAGAAAATAATGAAATTACTACAATAATTGAAGTCTGGAAAAAATAATAACAATGAGCCCTATTTGTTCATTCAAGATAATGGAATAGGAATGGATGAAAAAGATGTAATACACATATTTGAGCGATTTTTTAGAGCTGATACTTCAAGAGTTAGAAAAAATGGTGGTACAGGACTAGGACTTTCCATTGCTAAATGGATTGTTGATATTCATAAAGGATATTTTAGTGTTTTAAGTAGGAAAGACATTGGTACAAGAATAACTGTTTTACTACCTAAAAGGTAGTAACATATAGTTTAATATTTTTTGTGTATAATAAATATTGTAGACTTAATAAATAGAATAATATATTATGAAAATCAGTAATATAGTGATGTTACTTATAAGGAGAGATAGTATGACTTTAGATGAGTTTTGTAAAGGTATTAAAATTAATGAGGAAACTAAAGTTATGATTAGTAAACAAATTTTATCTAAAGATGTATTTGAAGAGTATAATAAACTTTTTAATACTGACAAAAATAAATTTCTTTATAAATTAGATAATGAAGAAAATAAAGAAGAGATAGGATTAATATTTTATGTAATGAAGTCATTAGATATATATGAAAGGTTTTTAGAAAAGGGTATTTCAAAGAAAATATTTTTTGATACATTCCATGATATTACTTTATGGAGCAATTATTATAAAAATAAAACTGGGAAAATTGGATTAGCAGAATTACCATGGTTTATAGCACATACAGAAATGAAGTTATTTAGACTTGGACGACTACAGTTTGAAATATCAGTATTAAATAAAGATAGAAATATAAATGGTAAGTGGTATAAGAAGGGAATGAAAATATTAAAAGTTCATATTCCAGAAGGAAAGTCTCTTGAAGAAAAGGAATGCCAAGAGTCTTTTCTTGAGGCAATAAAATTTTTTGGTACGGAGTATACAATGTTTTTCTGTGAATCATGGTTATTATCACCTAATTTAAAAGATATATTACCAGCTGAAAGTAATATTATAAAATTTCAAAATAGATTTTTGATAATAGATATTATTTATACATCTAGGCAAGCAGAAGAAAGAATATTTGGAGAAGTATTAGAAGATAAAACTAAATATTCAGAAGAAACAAGCCTTAGAAGAAAAGCAAAGGAATATTTAAAAATTCATGATGATTTGGGCATTGGAATTGGATGTATACTAATTAACCCCTAGGATTTTATTATACAACTAGAGGTTAATTATCGTATGAAAATATCATAACTTTAACTAAAAAGAGTAACTTCTCTTGATTTGAGAAGTTACTCTTTTTGTCTTTATAAATATATAACAACTTTAAATAGTTTTATTAAACTACAGGGTGTTTTATAAACATACCTCTATACTCCAATGGAGATTTATTTAAATATTTACTAAATATTTTTGAAAAATAAGATGGACTATTAAATCCAACTAAATAACTAATTTCACTAATTGAGTAGCTACTTTTTCTTAGTAAGTCACAAGCTTTATTAAGTCTATAATTTATTAGATATTCTTGTGGACTTATATTCATATGCTTTTTTATTAATTTAAATAAATGACTTCTATTTATATTTAGATGATTAGATATATCAGAAATTGAAATATCCTGATCATAGTTATCACGTATATAATCAATAAAAAGTGATATATATTTTTCATAAGAAGTAGGTTCAATAGTTAGGAGATTATTATTTTTAACGATTAACTTATTAAAGAATAAATAGAGGTTTCCTATAGCTTGAAAATATTGATCACTATTACAACCTTCTAAAATGTTTTTAAAGCAATTATTGATAAAATTATCATCAGTATAATTAAAAGTAAATTTAGAATCGTTAAATCCACAAGAGTTTAAAATTTTTGAAACTTCACTTCCATTAATACCAATCCAACGGTAGCACCAAGGATTTTCTGTATCTGGATAGTAATTGTTATCAGTATATGGAGGAATTAAAAATCCATCACCTTTTTTTAATTTATAGACTTCACCATTCATAAAAAAGAGACCTTCTCCAGATAAAATATAATGTATCAAATAGTAGTCTATTTGTTCATATTGATAAGGGATACGAGGTTTACATTCTTCATAGCCGCATTCGTATATATATAATTCTTTGCTAGCTTGTTTATCGGTAGTAAAAACTTGAATTTGGGTATTCATATAAAAAACTCCTTTAAAGGTAAATGTTTACAAACAAAATAGATAATTGCAACATAAGTACAAGTTTTAGCAACATTCGTATATTGTTACAATAACCATAACATAATATAATTAGCATATCAAGTAAACGATTTTATAACAAAATTAGCTATATTATACGAGGGGAGGATATGAAAAATATTATTCAAATTTTAGGAATTATAAAAGCATAAAAAAACATTTTGTAAACAAAAGTACAAATAAAGAAAAGGGAGAATTGTAATGAGTAATAGAAGACAAACCTTAAGCTCAGGAGCTTTAATGTTAATGACTTTTACAGCAGTATTTTCATTTGGAAATATTATTGATAGTAGTGTAAATGTAGGACTGGCTACCATTCCTTCATACTTATTTGGAACAATATTCTATTTCTTTCCATTTGCGTTAATGATAGGAGAGTTTGCTTCAGCTAATGGAGAATCAGAATCAGGAATCACTAGTTGGATAAAAACAGCATTAGGTGCAAAATGGGCATTTTTAGGATCATGGGCATATTTCTTTGTAAATTTATTCTTTTTTACATCACTATTACCAAAAACATTAATTTACGGATCTTATGCAATGGTAGGAAGAAATGTTTTTGATGGAAAAACAGTTTTAATTTCAGTAATTTCAATAATTCTATTTTGGGGTGTAACAATAATATCTACAAAGGGTGTTAGTTGGGTATCTAAAATAACTAGTTTATCAGGAATAGCAAGAATACTATTAGGAATAGGATTTATAGTTTTTTCTTTCGGAATTATAATTTTCTTAGGAGAATCACCAGCACAAGAATTTACAGTACAATCTATGACACCAAAGTTTGATTGGAAATATTTCATGGTATTAGCATGGATATTACAAGCAGTAGGTGGAGCAGAAAGTATAGGGGTTTATATAAAGGATGTTAAAGGCGGAAATAAAGCCTTCATAAAAACTATGTTATTATCAACATTAGTTGTTGGATTATTATATGCATTAGGGGCAGCAGCAGTAGGTATAGTTGTACCAGAAAGTACATTACATGGAAATTTCTCAAATGGGTTATTTGATTCATTCGTTTTATTAGGTGCTCATTATGGAATTGGTAATATTATTACAAATATTGTTGGATTTATAATGTTACTTGCAAGTTTAGGTTCATTAGTATTATGGACAGCTGCACCAGTTAAAGTTTTATTCTCAGAAATACCAGAAGGAATATTTGGAAAATGGGTTGCTAAAACTGATAATCAAGGAAATCCAGTTAATGCATTATACCTTCAAGCAGTTATAGTTACAATACTTTTAATAATACCAGCATTAGGAATAGGTTCAGTAGATTCATTATTAGAAATATTAATTAATATGACAGCATCTACATCATTAATACCAGTTTTATTCTTCTTAGTTGGATATATTGTATTAAGACTTAAGAAAGATACCATTGTAGATAGAACTTTTAAAGTAGGATCAAGAAAGTTTGGAGTAGCTATAGGTGCATTATTACTTGCATTATTTACTTTCGTATTTGTTATCTCATCAGTACCATCACCAACAGATATAATGGCATATTTTAATGGTACATTAGAAGCAGGTGCAGCTAACCCAATATTCGTACTTATATACAATATATTAGGATTAGTAGTATTCTTAGGATTTGCTTTAATATGTTGGAAGAGATATGAAAAAAGAGTTGGAAAAGATGTAGCAAATGAAGTTGATAATTCATGTTCAGTTCAATAATAAGAAAAATAATAAATAATAATGGGGGATTAAAATGAAAAATTTCGGACCAATAAGTTCTAAGATTGATAAAATGCTTCATGGAGCAGACTATAATCCTGAACAATGGATTGATGTTCCAGGTATTTGGGGTGAAGATGTTAGATTAATGAAGCTTTCTCATAGTAATGTTGTAGCAGTAGGAATATTTTCATGGACAATGCTAGAGCCAGAAGAAGGTAAATTTAACTTTGAATGGTTAGATGAAGTAATGGATTTAATGCATAAAAATGGAAATCATGTTATACTTGCAACACCTAGTGGAGCTAAGCCAATATGGATGGCCCATAAATATCCAGAAACATTAAGAGTTGCACCAAACAGAGTAAGAAATTTATATGGAGAGCGTCATAATCATTGTTATACATCTCCTATATATAGAGAAAAGATTGCTATTATAGATAGAATGTTAGCAGAAAGATATAAAGATCATCCAGCTTTAATTATGTGGCATATTTCTAATGAATTTGAAGGTCAATGTAGTTGTCCTTTATGTGAAAAAGCATTTAGAGAGTTTTTAAAGGAAAAATATGATAATAGTTTAGATAAATTAAATGAAGCATGGTGGACTAAGTTCTGGAGTCATACTTATGGATCATGGGATGAAATTGAGGCTCCAGCGCCTCATGGAGAGCCAGCATTACATGGATTAAATTTAGACTGGATGAGATTTGTTACTCACCAAACATTAGATTATTATAAACATGAAAGAAGCATTTTAAAGGAGATTACACCAGATATTCCTGTAACTACTAATTTCCACGATTATGTATCTCTTCAAAGAGGAATTGATTATTGGAAATTTGCACCGTATTTAGATGTTGTATCATGGGATAACTATCCATATTGGCATGGTGAAAGAAGTGATGATCATGAAGGAAGTAGAATCGGATTTGTTCATGATTTAAATAGAGCGCTTTTAAACGGTAAGCCATTTATGATGATGGAAAGTTCTCCAAGCTCAACTAACTGGCAACCAGTTGCAAAGCTTAGACGTCCAGGTATGCATGTATTATCTTCACTTCAAGCTGTAGCTCATGGATCAGATACTGTTCAATACTTCCAATGGAGAAAGAGCAGAGGTTCTTCAGAAAAGTTCCATGGAGCTGTGGTAGATCATTGTGGGCATGAGAATACAAGAGTATTTAGAGATGTAACTAGAGTTGGAGAAATACTATCTAAACTTGATGAAGTAATTGGAACATCTGTTGAACCAGAAGTAGCAGTTATTTATGATTGGGAGAATTTCTGGGCTATTGATGATGCACAAGGACCAAGAATTGAGAAAAAAGATTATTATGATACATGTCAAAAGCATTATAAAGCATTCTGGGATATGTCAGTTCCAGTTGATGTTATAAACATGGATTGTGATTTTTCAAAATATAAAGTAGTTGTTGCACCAATGCTTTATTTAATGAGACCAGGTGTGGGGGAAAGACTTGAAGAGTTTGTAAGTAATGGTGGAACTTTAATAACTACTTATTGGAGCGGAATTGTTAACGAGAATGATCTATGCTTCTTAAATGGATTCCCAGGACCTCTTAGAAAGGTTACAGGAATATGGGCAGAAGAGTTAGATGCTCTTTATGATGAAGATGTAAACTATGTAGCTATGGAAAGTGAAAATAGTCTTACTATGAATGGAGAATATGAAGCAAGAATATTCTGTGATTTAATACACTCTGAAGGTGCTGAAGTTCTTGCAACATATAAAACTGATTTCTATAAAGGAAGACCAGCCTTAACTTGTAATAAGTTTGGAAAGGGAGAAGCATACTATATAGCTTTTAGAAATAATGATGAATTTTTAAGAGATTTCTATAGAAGTTTAGCTAAAAAGATAAAATTAGAGAAAGCTATAGATTTAGAATTACCAACAGGAGTTAATGCACAAGTTCGTAGAGATGAAAAAAATGAATTTATATTCTTATTAAACTTCTCTGATGAAAACAAAGTTATAAATACTAATGGTATGGAATTAACAAATGTAGAAACTGGAGAAAAGGTAGAAAAGAATATAGAAATTGAAGCTTATGGAGTTAGAATATTTAAGAAATAATATTAAAAACATTTTAACTTAGAAAAAATATAATTAATATAAAAGAAAAAATGATGGTTTTAAAAAACTCATATCAACTAAGATATGAGTTTTTTTTTGTTTAGAATAAATTCTTAATAATATTATATTAAAAAATTAAAATCATCAAATTAACTTATTAACTTTAGATAATTAATATAATATACATATAAAATTTAATTAAAATACATAAAAAATTAATAATTTTTAGAAAAAGTTGAATTTTAAGATATAGACAATCAATAAAAGTCGATTTTTGTAGAAAAACAAAGAAAGAGTTAGAAGGGATAATTTAATTAGATTAGAATCAGTTTAGAGATAAAGAATATCAATTAGAAGCATGTTATTATTTTAACATATTAAAGAAGAGGTGATATAAATGAAAATAGCAATTGCTGGCGCTGGAGCTATGGGAAGTAGATTTGGACTTATGTTACATAGAGCAGGTAACGAAGTTATATTAATTGATAAGTGGGCTGATCATGTAAATAAAATAAAAGAATCAGGTTTAAAAGCGAACTTTAATGGTGAGGATGTTGTTGAACAAATACCAGCATTTTTCCCAAGTGAAATGGAAGGATATGCAGATACTATTGATACTGTAATATTATTTACAAAAGCTATGCAATTAGATGATATGTTACAATCAATAAAACCAATATTATCAAAAGACACTAAAGTATTATGTTTATTAAACGGATTAGGCCATGAAGATACTGTTAAAAATTATGTGGCTGAAGATAATATTTTACTTGGAAACACTATGTGGACAGCTGGATTAACAGGTCCTGGTGAAGCAAAACTTTTTGGAAGTGGAGAAGTAGAACTTCAAAACGTATATGAAGGTGGAAAAGAAGCTGCGTTAGAAGTTGTAAAAGTACTAAGTGAAGCAGGATTAAATGCAAAATATAGTGAAAATGTAAAGTATTCTATATGGAGAAAAGCTTGCGTAAATGGAACATTAAATGGGACATGTACTGTTTTAGATTCAAATATTGCAAACTTTGGAGCAACTAAAGCAACGGATAAAATAATTCGTACAATTATTAACGAATTTGCAGATGTAGCAGAAAAAGAAGGCATTATTCTTGATCGTGAAGAAATTGTAAGTCATGTTAAAACTACTTTTGATCCAAACGGAGTAGGTAAGCATTATCCATCTATGCATCAAGATCTAATTAAAAATAATCGTTTAACAGAAATTGATTATATTAATGGAGCAGTATGTAAAAAAGGTGCAAGATATAATGTTTCAACACCTTACTGTCAATTCTTAACTTTATTAGTTCATGCAAAAGAAGAAATTTTAATAGCACAATAATAGCAAAGGAGATATTTAAATATGTCTGAAAATAAAAGACTTACCCCTAAGGATTTTTTAAACAAGGTTCTAGCAGGGACAGCTTTAGGAATTATAGTTGGACTTATTCCAAATGCTGTTTTAGCATCTATTTTAAAATTATTTGAACAAACAGATTTTGTAGTTTTATTAACTAGAACAGTTGTTATGTTTCAATTAACTACTCCATTATTAATAGGAGCACTTATTGCATTACAATTTGGATTAAATCCAATGAAAATGGCTGTTGTTGCAGGAGCTGCATTTGTAGGTTCAGGTGTTACTATGTTTAATCCACAAATGCAAAATATGGCAAATAAAGTTATGGGTGCATATGTAAGTGCAGGAACTGGTGATATAATAAATACTATGCTTACTGCATCATTAGCAGTAATTTTAATATTATTAGTGGGAGAGAAATTCGGTTCAGTAGGTATAATCCTAACACCTATTCTTATAGGAGCTGGATCAGGCTTAATAGGCTTACTTATTCTTCCTTATGTTAAGAGTTTTACAGGTCTTATTGGAAATGGAATTAATTCATTTACAAATTTACAACCTGTAGTAATGAGTATTTTAATAGCTTGTTCATTTGCTGTATTAATTATTTCGCCAATATCAACAGTAGCTATTGGTATGGCAATTCAATTAAATGGTATATCAGCAGGTGCGGCAGCAATGGGAGTTGCAGCAACAACAATAGTATTAGTTGTTCACTCTTGGAAAGTTAATAAACCAGGACTTACAATGGCTGTTGGTTTAGGTGCAATGAAAATGATGATGCCAAACTTATTCCGTTATCCAATTATTTTAGTACCTATTTTATTTACTTCAGCTATTTCAGCAATACCAGTTGCAATATTTAATGTTATGGGAATACCTTCATCAGCTGGATTTGGATTAGTTGGATTAGTTGGACCGTTAGCATCAATTAATGCAGGATTAAATGTAGCGCTAGCAGTAATAATATGGTTTGTTATTCCTACAGTAGTAGCAATAATATCATTAGTATTATTTGAAAAAGTGCTTAAATTATATAAAAAAGAAGAAGCTTTTGCTTATCTTGGATAAAATAATGAAAATATCAAAGTCAAAATTAATTGGCTTTGATATTTTTTTTAAACATATTTAATATTTAATTTTAGTTATTAGAGTTATAAATAAAACTAAAAAATAGGATTAGAAAAAACTATAAAAAACAATGAATGTATTAATAAGTATTGACAGAAAAATGAAAAGTAGATAAAATTAAGGTATACAATTTAATAAATCTTCAGGGCAGGGTGTAATTCCCTACCGGCGGTAAAGCCCGCGAGCCTTATTGGCATGATTCGGTTAGATTCCGAAGCCGACAGTATAGTCTGGATGGAAGAAGGTAAATATAAAGTATAGCAATTTTTGTATAACTATATATTTTTTTGTGTATTATAGCTCTGAAATATTTGATATTTCAGAGTTTTTTATATATGAAAATATATGTTTGTTTATTGTTGTATATTTAATGCCCTGAGTATTTTTACTTAGGGTTTTATTTTTTATAAAAGCCTAGGATTTTATTAAATGATTATTAATATTTAAGGGGTATAAATATGGATAAGGGATATATGAAAATGGCTTTGGAATTAGCTAAAAAAGGAAGAGGACGAGTAAATCCTAATCCAATGGTAGGTGCTATTATTGTAAAAAATGAAAAAGTAATTGGGGTAGGTTATCATGAAGAGTATGGTAAAGCTCATGCAGAAGTAAATGCAATAAACAATGCAGTTTATGATGTAAAGGGAGCTACACTTTATGTTACGTTAGAGCCTTGTTCTCATTATGGAAAAACACCACCATGTGTAGAAAAAATTATAGAAAATAAAATTAAAAGGGTTGTAATAGGAATGGTTGATCCTAATCCTTTAGTTTCTGGGAATGGAGTTAAAAAGCTTAAACAGGCTGGAGTGGAAGTTGTTATAGGTGTTTTAGAAGATGAGTGTAAAAAACTTAATGAAGTATTTATTAAATATATAACTTATAAAAAGCCTTTTGTAATATTAAAAACAGCTATGTCGTTAGATGGCAAAATAGCTACATCCTTAGGAGAGTCAAAATGGATAACAGGAGAGGAATCTAGAGAAAAGGTTCATAGATTAAGAAATGAAGTTTTAGGAATTATGGTGGGCATAGATACAGTAATAAAAGATAATCCACAGTTAACTTGTAGGTTAAAAGAAGGTAAAAGTCCAACAAGAATAATTGTAGATAGTAAACTTAGGATTCCAATGGAGTCAAAGGTATTAGAGGATATAAGTAATGTAAAAACAATTATTGCAACAACTGAAAGTGCTGATAAAAATAAATTAGTTAAATTAGAAGCTTTAGGAGCTAAGGTGTTAACTATAAAATCAAAAAATAACAAAGTTGATTTAAATGATTTAATGATTAAATTAGGACATTTAAAAATAGATAGTATCCTTCTAGAAGGAGGAGCTAAATTAAATTTTTCAGCTTTAGAAAGTGGAATAGTAGATAAAGTACAATTTTATATTTCTCCTAAAATAATTGGTGGGACAGGTTCAAAAACTCCAGTAGGGGGAAATGGTATAGAGCTATTGAAAGATGCCTATAAAGTTAAGGATATAACATTAAGAACTATTGGAGAAGATATTTTAATTGAGGGATACATTTTAGGAGGTAAAAGTTAAATGTTTACTGGAATAGTTGAGGAAATAGGTATAATACAGGGAATAAAAAAAGGAGAAAAATCATCAAAACTATTAATAAAAGCAAATAAGGTTTTAGAAAAAACAGTTTTAGGTGACAGCATTTGTACCAATGGAGTATGCCTTACAGTAACTAATTTAAATGGGAAAATATTTGAAGCTGATGTAATGGCAGAAACGTTAAGAAGAAGTAATTTAGGAGAACTTACTATTGGAAGTAAAGTTAATTTAGAAAGGGCTCTTAGTTTAGAAAGTAGATTAGGTGGACATATAGTTAGTGGACATATAGATGGTATTGGTAAAATTATTTCCCTTGTAAAAGAAGATAACGCTGTTTGGGTTACTATTACAGCAAAGTATAGTATTTTAAAATATATAGTAGAAAAGGGTTCAATAACAATAGATGGAATAAGCTTAACAGTAGCACAGGTTGATGATAAAGATTTTAAGGTATCAATAGTTCCACATACTGCTAAAGAAACAACCTTACTTATTAAAGGTGTAGGAGAAACTGTTAATTTAGAGTGTGATTTAATAGGCAAATATGTAGAAAAGCTTTTAATGTTTAATGAGAATAAAAATAAAAGTTCTATAAGTGAAGACTTTCTTAGAAATAATGGATTTATTTAATGGAATAAAGGGAGGAATATAAAATGAATTTTAATAGTATTGAGGAAGCAATAGAGGATATTAAAAAAGGAAAAATAGTTATAGTAATTGATGATCCAGATAGAGAAAATGAAGGAGATTTGTTAATGGCAGCAGAAAAGGTAACGCCAGAGGCAATAAACTTTATGGCTAAGTATGGTAGAGGATTAATATGTATGCCAATGGAGGAAGAAAGACTTAAAACTTTAAATATTAATCCCATGGTAGAAAATAATACTGATAATCATGAAACAGCTTTTACAGTTTCTGTAGATCATATTGATACAACTACTGGTATTTCAGCTTTTGAAAGAGCATTAACAATAGAAAAATTATTAGAAGCTTCAAATGGAGATGACTTTAGAAGACCAGGACATGTATTCCCTTTAATAGCTAAAAAAGGTGGCGTTTTAAAAAGAATTGGACATACTGAAGCAGCTGTAGATTTAGCTAAACTAGCAGGATTAAAGCCAGCAGGAGTTATTTGTGAAATTATGAGTGAAGATGGTACTATGGCAAGAACATTAGAACTACTAGAGTTTGCCAAGATTCATAATTTAAAAATTATTACTATAGCAGATTTAGTTAATTATAGGAAAAGAGAAGAGGAATTAGTTGAAAGAGTAGTTGAAATAAAAATGCCAACAAAATATGGTGATTTTAAGATGTATGGATTTGTTAATAAATTAAATGGAGAGCATCATGTAGCTTTAGTAAAAGGAGAGATAAATGAACATGTGCCTGTACTAACTAGATTACATTCAGAGTGTTTAACTGGAGATGCATTAGGCTCTAAAAGATGTGATTGTGGAGAGCAATATGATGCGGCAATGAAGAGAATTGCTGAAGAAGGATCAGGAATTTTATTATACATGAGACAAGAAGGTAGAGGAATAGGGCTTATTAATAAATTAAAGGCTTATGCATTGCAAGATGAAGGTTATGATACTGTAGAAGCAAATATTAAATTAGGATTTTTAGCAGATATGAGAGAGTATAGTATAGGAGCACAAATTCTTAAAAATTTAGGAGCCAAAAAACTTAGGATTATGACAAATAACCCAAAAAAGGTTAAAGGAATAGAAGATTATGATATTGAGGTAGTTGAAAGAGTAGCAATCCAAATGAATCATAATGAAAGCAATGAATTTTACTTAAGAACAAAAAAAGAAAAGTTAAATCATATTTTAAACATTAAATAAATTAATAAATGTGATAATTTGAAATTATTGTTAAAAAATATTTTAAATATTTATAATATAGGAGGATATAAAATGAGAATAATTGAAGGAAATTTAGTAGCAGAGGATATTAAGGTTGGTATTGTTGTAGGGAGATTTAATGAGTTTATTGTATCTAAATTATTAGGTGGGGCATTAGATGGATTAAAAAGACATGGTGTTAATGAAGATAATATAGAAGTAGCATGGGTACCAGGTGCATTTGAAATTCCATTAATAGCAAAAAAGATGGCACAAAATAAAAAATATGATGCAGTAATATGTTTAGGAGCAGTTATTAAGGGCTCAACACCACACTTTGATTATGTTTGTGCTGAAACATCTAAGGGAATTGCATCAGTATCATTATCATCTGAGAAACCAATTATATTTGGAGTTTTAACAACTGATACAATAGAACAAGCTATTGAAAGAGCTGGAACAAAATCAGGAAATAAAGGGTATGATGCAGCTGTAACAGCAATAGAAATGGTGAATTTAATTAAACAATTTTAGTTTTAAAAGAACACGGTGAAGTAGATTTCAACGTGTTCTCTTTTTATAAAAAAAACAGTAGATAGATTTAAAATTACACAAAAGTCTATATACTGTCCCATTAAAAATAGCTTTAGAACATCTCTAATATTTCTATTGAGTATTTTTCAGCAGGAGCATTAACCTCAACTATATCCCCAGTCTTTTTTCCTAACAATGCTTTGCCTAAATCTGATTCTATACTTATATGCATATTTTCAGGATCTAAATCCATAGTAGTTACTAGAGTAACAATAGTTTCAAAGTCATCTTCTATAAATTTAATTTTAGCTTTACTATTAATTCCTAGTGCTGATTTATCTATATTTATATCATCTATTATAGTTGCTGTTGAAATCATAGTTAATAAATATTGAATTCTATTATCATTTTCTCTATAGTTTGCACAAGCTTCTTTATATTCAGCATTTTCTGACCTATCTCCATGAGCAGCAGCTATTGCTTTTTCCTTTGCTATTTCAGCTCTTTTTACTGTCATTCTATATTCTAATTCTTCTCTTAATTTTTTTATATTTTCCTCTGTCAGTTGGTTATTCATAAAAAAATCGAACCTCCCCAAAATACATTATGTTAATATTATATAATATATAAGAAAAAATAAAAGATGTTTTATTTAGTATATAAATATATACAAGATTATTCATATATTAGAAAAAATATTTATTGTAAATTAATAAGTAGGTAGGAGAAAAAGATGAAATATGTAGAACCAGTATATAGACCACCAAGCGAGGCTTTTGGATTAATAATTCAAGCTACTTTAGGGTGTTCTCATAATAAATGTGCTTTTTGTAATATGTATAAGGAAAAAAGATTTTTTATAAGAAATATAGAAGATGTTATTAATGACATAAGAAAATCTAGAAAAGAAAATTTATTTGTAGAAAAAATATTTATTGCTGATGGAGATGCACTTATTATTAAAACAGAGAACTTAAAAATAATATTGAAAGAGATTAAAGAGATTTATCCTGAATGTAAAAGTGTAGGAATTTATGGGTCTCCCAAATCTATATTATTAAAATCAGAAAAGGAATTAAAGGAGCTATATAACTTAGGATTAAAAATAGTATATTTAGGTGTAGAAAGTGGTAGTGAAGAAGTATTAAAATTAATAAATAAAGGTGTTAGTCAAAAGGAAATGATAGAGGCAGGCTTAAAGATTAAAAAATGTGGATTTAAATTATCAGCAACATTAATTACAGGGTTAGGTGGCACTAAATATACAAATAAGCATGCACTAGAAAGTGCTAAAGTAATTAATAAAATAAAACCTAATGATTTAGCCGTATTAAAAGTAATGATAGATGAAAATACTAAACTTGGAAAAATGGTAAAAGACGAGAAGTTTACAGAATTATCATTAGAAGAATCTGTAAATGAAATAAAATTATTAGTAGAAAACCTAAATGTAGATGAAATGGTGTTTAGATGTAATAAGCTTTCTAATTGTATAAATTTATCAGGCGTATTTAATAAAGAAAAATTAAATTTTATAAAAGAAATAAATAGAGTTTTGGATAATGAAGATTTTAATGAGCCAATATGGGAAAATCCAAAGGTTCCACATGGGTTAGGGCTATAAAAATTATATAGTATTTAAGATACTGATTTAATGAAATTTGTATTTTAATAGAGTGTTTTATAAAAATATGGATAAATTAAACTAAAATAGATATAATGGTATAAAATGGAGAATAAGGAGATGTAAATGAAAATAAAATTTATTTTACCAGCACTAGAAGAGGCGAAAAGCCCATATTGGAGGCCAATAAAATATTCATTATTTCCTCCTTTAGGCTTAGCGACTTTAGCATCATTATGTGATGAATCAGATGAAATAGAAATAGTAGACGAGCATGTAGAGGAAATTAATTTAGATGATGAACCAGATTTGGTTTGTATTGAAAGTTACATAACTAATGCATATAGAGCATATGAAATTGCAGATGCATATAGAAAAAAAGGAGTAAAAGTTGCTATTGGAGGGTTACATGCAACTTCATTACCTAGTGAAGCAAAAAAACATGCAGATTCTATATTACTTGGCTTAGGTGAAACTAGCTTTCCTATATTTTTAAATGATTTAAAAAATGGAAAGATTAAAGAATTCTATAATCAAGGGGAAGTTTCTTTAGATAATTTACCACTTCCAAGAAGAGATTTATTTAAACAAAATAAATATTTAGTTCCAAATTCCATGGTCTTTTCAAGAGGGTGTCCTAATAAGTGCTCTTTTTGTTATGTTAGTTCATTTTATAAAGGTGGAAAATCATTTTTTGTATATAAAGTGGACAGGATATTAGAAGAAATTGAAAGCATGAAGGGAAGCCATTTATATTTTCTTGATGATAATATATTTGCAGATAAAAAGCTATCAAGGCAAATTTTTAAGGAAATGAAAGGTATGAATAAAGTATTTCAAGGGGCAATAACTGTAGCTTCTATTCTTCAAGATGATACAATAGAACTTGCACGTGAGGCTGGTTTTAGAAGTGCTTTTATTGGGTTTGAAAGTATTGATAAACAAAATTTAATTCAAGCAAATAAAGGGTCTAATATTGGAAAAGATTATAGTAAAGCAATAAAAAGATTAGATGATTTAGGAATAATGATAAATGGAAGCTTTATATTTGGATTAGATAGTGATACTTTAGATGTTTTCGATCAAACTACAGAATGGGCTATAAATAATGGTATAGCTACAGCAACTAATCATATATTAACACCTTATCCTGGAACTGGAATATATAATGAAATGGATGAAAAGAATAGAATTATTACTAAAGATTGGAGACTATATGATACTAGACATTTAGTATTTAATCATCCGAATATTACAAAAGAAGAAATGGAAAGGGGATATAATAAAGCTTATAAGGATTTCTACAGGTGGAAAAATATATATAAGGCATCAAAAGAACATGAAGAACTTAGAATGAAATTAAAACACTTTACATATGCAGGATCATGGAAAAAATTTGAGCCAGTATGGAACTTTCTAATTAAAAATGAACTTCTTTCAAAAGCAAGAGGTACTTTAGTAAGAACGTTAAAGTAATAAAACTAAAAATTTTACAAAGAAAATAAGATTATATAAATATTTTATTTTAAATAGTTAATAACTTTGTAACAAGTAAATAAATTATGTAAAAACCTTTATGTATTATATAATTAATATAGTATATGGAGGTTTTTTTATGAAAAAAGCAGTTTTATTTTTACTGACTACATTAATAATTTTTAGTGTAAGTTGTAGTAATACAAAGGTTTTAGAAGAAAATACTAAGGAGAATAATTTAGGGGATAAATATAAAATAACTGAAAGAACTGTTAAAAATAATTTTGAAGATAAAAGATTTATACCTTTAGTTTATGATGAAGATGGAGTAAATGGAATTTTAGATACAACTAAGCTTGGTGTTATAAATGAGGAAGATCATAATATACCATATATGGTTAATGAAAATGGTGAGTTTAGAAAAGCAAATAATAAGTTCTTTATAAACCAAGGTTTAAACTTTGTTAAATCATCAGGGAGATCTTCTTATAAAGGTATATATAGTGAAGGGCTTCATACAAGAGATCAGAAATTTTATTATATAGATTTACTAAAGGAAATTAAAATAAAGTTAGAAGGTTATGAAAATATTTATTATAAAATGATAGATGAATATAAAGGAGTACACAGTGTAGAATTTCAAATAAATGATGATTACTATATAAAGCTAAATGAACCTATGAAAGAAGGAAATGCTTTAGGAATTCAAGAAATAGTTGTTGTAGATATAAAAAATAATACATTTTACTCATCAGATTTAATAGAGCTACAAAGCAATTACTATTATTATAATTATAGAGAAAAAGCTATTATGACAATAGATAGATTAGGAAAAGTAAGTAAAGTTATATTAAAAGATAGTAAAGTTACCTTTGAAGATTATAAGGATATAAACTTAAGAGGATATAAAGTAGGAGAAAACTATGTTTTAAAATCAACATATACAATTGATGATAATTTAATTTTAAAATTAAGAGATGAAAAAGATTTTATAGTAGATGCTATATACAATATATATTCTAATGAAATATATATTTTAGATGATAAAAAGAAGGTAATTAGCAAAATAGAAAATACTAATTTTTTATTAGTAAATTATAATAATGGAACTTATATTTCAGAGTTAGATACTTTAGGAAATTTAAAGTTAATTTATAAATTATCTGATGGAGAAAATTATGATAATATTATTGCAGTATCAAATAAAGATGGAAGTAGTATATTTTTTACATCAGTAAAGTATGATGTTTCAGAAGGTGCAGTTAAATTTATAAAAGATATTAAATACTTATTTATTGATATAAATAAAATATAAATTAGTTGGTGAGTTATGGGAAAGAAGAAAATATTAGTAGTTGAAGATGAATATTCAATAAATGATGCTATAACTTTTGCATTAAGAAAAGAAGGGTATGACGTAAGAAGTGTATTTAATGGCAAAGATGCATTAGATAAAGTTAAGGAATTTAAACCAGATTTAGTTTTACTAGACTTAATGCTACCTGATATTGATGGCTTTGATATATGTAAAGAAATATCTAAAGTAACATATGTAATAATGTTAACAGCAAGAGGAGATATAATAGATAAAATATTAGGACTAGAGCTTGGCGCAGATGATTATATAGTAAAGCCTTTTGAAATTAAGGAGGTTTTAGTTAGAATAAAAGTAATATTTAGAAGGAATGAAGAAAAGCATAAAGAAAATATTATTTCTAAAAAAAATCTCAAAGGGGAGACTATAAAAATTAATAAAGTAGATAGAAGAGTAATAAAAGATGGCAAAGATATACCCCTTAGAAGAAAAGAATTTGATTTATTAAACTTTTTATATGAGAATAAGGGAATTGTATTCTCAAGAAATGATTTATTAGATAAGGTTTGGGGGTATGATTATGAAGGAGATACACGAACAGTTGATGTTCATATAAGAAGGCTAAGAGAAAAACTTAATGAGGATAAAGAAAATTCTATTATTGAAACAATATTTGGAATAGGCTATATAATGAGGTGATGTTTTGAATAAAACATTAAAAGGAAAGCTTTTAATAGGAACAATATTATCTGTTATAACAATAAATATATTTTTTACTATATTTATATCAATATTTTTAGAAAAGTCATTTAAAAGAGATATTATAGAAGAAATGACTAAAATAAAGTTAACATCATTAAATATAATAAATCAAAATAAAGTTATATCAGAACCAATTTGGAAAGTGTTGTCACCAATAAATGAAATAACTAATGGGTATGTTAGTATAGCTAATTATAATGGAGATATAAATCAATCTATTGGGAAAATAATTAGTAATGGAGAAATTACAGAAATATTAAATGAAAGTAAAAATATAAAATCTATAATTAGGTTTAAGAATTTAAATGGTAATTATTTTGCAACTTATAATTATCCTATTTATGATAAAGATAATTTTCTAGGCAATTTAGTAATACAAAAAGATTATTTTAATAAATATAATGATATGATAAAAACAATAGGAATTATAGTTTTAGGACAAATCTTTGTAGTTGTAACAATAATTTTGGTTATATCTATAATTATAGAAAAAGTTACAAAGCCTATTAGAACCTTAAATTATTCAATGGAAGAGTTTAATTTAGGAAAAGATATTAAAGATATAGAGATAGATACAAATGATGAAATAGCAGATTTAACAAAAACATATAATTCTATGAAGAACCAATTAAATAAGCAAGAAAAAGCTTTAAGGGAATTTTTTAATAATGCTACACATGAATTAAAAACACCTATTACAGCGATATCACTTTATTCTCAAATATTAAGAGATGAAAATATAAAGGAAATAGATGAAGAGTTTTTAAGTAGAGCAACAAATAGAATAACCATTGAATGTGAAAAAATGAAAGAGTTAGTAGAGAAAATATTAGATTGTTCTAGGGGAAGTGTAGATAGCAATAAAAATACAATTCAATTTTCGATAACTAATGTAGTAAAAGAAATACTAGAAGATTTAGAGTTAATGTTAAAAGACAACGAGATTTCTATAATAAAAGAACTAGAAAAAGTAGAAGTTTATGGAGTTCTAGAGGATTTTGAACAAATTATACTAAACCTTTTAGATAATAGTATAAAATATACAACTAATAAAAAAATTTATATAAAGTTATATGAAAATAATGAAGAGATAAACTTAGAAATTAAAAATAAATGTGTAGATTTCCCAAATGAAGTAAAATATAGATTGCTAGAACCATTTGTAAAATATAATAAATATAAAGAAATATCCAAAAAGGTCAGTAGCTCAGGCCTGGGATTATATTTATGTAGTGAGCTTGCAAGAAAAAATGGATTTACATTAACATATAAAATTGTAAGAAATGAAATTACTTTTAACTTAAATTTATTCAAGTAGATGAGATAATGTATTTATGAAGGCCCAAAAACTTGATGATATATTTAAAAGAGATGTAGATTTAGTTGATTTAAAAAAAGCATCTACGGTTTTTAAAGCTGAAGTTGTAGGGAAAAATATAGAACTAGTAATTTATTAAGTATTAAAAAATAAATATTAAGAAAGAAAGGGGGATTTAGAGATAGTGTGGTAATTTTAATACACATTATATCTAAATATAATTTATGTTTGATATATCAATTTTTAATAATATGAATAATGAAGAAAAACTAAAGAATATGTTACTTATGCTTGAGGGGGTTGTTCAAGATAAAAATGACTCAAATCTTACAAAACTTTGTAATGCTTCAGCACTAATTAATGCACTTATAGGAAGAATTAACTGGTGTGGTTTTTATTTAGCTAAAGGTAATGAACTAATTTTAGGGCCATTTCAAGGTATGCCAGCATGCACAAGAATAGAAATAGGTAAAGGGGTATGTGGTAAAGCAGCTTTAAATAAAAAAACCATAGTTGTAAAAGATGTACATAATTTTGAAGGACATATAGCCTGTGATGCAGCTTCAAATTCTGAAATAGTATTACCAATAGTAAAAGATAATATTTTATATGGGGTATTAGATTTAGATAGCATGGAGTTAGAAAGATTTACAAAATTAGAGAAAGATTACTTGGAAAAATCAGTAGAAATACTTAAAAAATATATTGATTTTAATAATATATAATAGTTAGTTTGTAAAGTAATTAAAAAAATATAAATAGATTATTTACTTGTAATTATATAATTAAATGGTTATTTTCTAAAAGAATTAACAAAAATTAGCTATTTATATATTATAAGATTTTGGAACATACTATATTTGTATCAATTTTGAAAGGAGTATAGTTATGGAGAGATTACATTGCAAAGTAAATGGAATAGCTAATGAAAATATGAAAACACAACTAAAAAATTCTCTAGAAAAAGTTGAGGGTGTAAATCAAGTTTGTGTTGACATGGCAAGAAAATCAGTTGAAGTAATTTATAATGAACCAGCAACACAAGAGATTATAAGAAGTTGCATACAAAATACAGGTCATGAAATTGAATAATTAGTATGAAAATAGTCTATGAATTTATAATATCATAGACTATTTTTTTTAGTTAATAAAAAATCTAGTAAGTTTTATAGATGTTTATATAAATTTCTTTAAGGAAAAAATAAGAAATTATAAATTGTATATTAAGATTTTAGGAATATAATTCTAGATGTATTAAAAGAGAAGTTGGAGGAAACATAGATGAATGTTTTAGAGGTAAATAACTTAAAAAAGACATTAGGTAAAAGAGAAATTATTAAAGGTGTAACTTTTAATATAAAATCGGGAGAAATATTTGGATTTTTAGGACCAAATGGAGCTGGTAAAACTACAACTATAAGAATGTTGGTTGGATTAATTAAGCCAAGTAGTGGTGATATAAAAATTTGTGGACATGACTTAAATAGTGATACAAGCAATGCTTTAAGAGAAGTTGGAGCAGTAGTTGAGAATCCTGAATTATATAAATATTTATCAGGAAGAGAGAACTTAATGCAAATTGCAAGAATTAGAAAAGTATCAAAAGAAGATGTTGAAGAAACTATAAGATTAGTTGGACTTGAAAATAGAATTGATGATAAAGTAAGAAAATATTCTTTAGGAATGAAGCAAAGATTAGGGCTTGCAGCATCGCTTTTATCAAAGCCCAAATTACTTATACTAGATGAACCTACTAATGGACTTGATCCTTCAGGTATATTAGATTTTAGGGAAGTTGTACAAAAAGCAGCTAAAGAAAGAGGAATGGCTGTATTTGTATCATCACATATATTATCAGAAGTTCAAAATCTTTGTGATAAGGTTGCTTTTATTAATGATGGTGTAATTAAGGCGGTTGAAGAAATAAATAAAGATACACATTCTATGGAAACAGATAAAGATATAGTTTGTTTAATTTCAAATGATGATAATAAAGCTATTGAAAAGGAACTTTCTAGTTTAGGTTATATTTCAGCATGTAATATAAATGAAAAAGGATTACAAATAATATTAGAAGCTAATTCAACCTCAAAGTTAGTAAAACATTTAGTTGAGAATAACTTTAAAATTGAAGAAGTTTATAAAGTAAGAAAAGGATTAGAGCAAAGATATATGGAGTTAGTTGAAGGAGGTATAAGATAATGTTATTTGTACTAATTAAAAATGAGTTAATAAAACTTATTAGAAAGGCTAAAACTTGGATTATATTTATACTTTTTGCAGCTTTTATAGGATTAACAATATTTGCACAATATAATGGTGATAAAAAAACTAGATTATGGAATTCTCCAGAAAAACAATTAGAGATGGCAAAGGAAAATTTAAAAAATTATACTGAAGATTTAAAGGCGAATAACAATAGTGATGCAAATCCAGAATATATTAAGCATTTAGAGACATCGATAGAAAATTCCAAAAATAAAATAAAAGATTATGAAAATATAATTAAAAATGGTAAAGATAAAGATGATTGGAAGATTAAATTAGATGAAGAAATTAAAGAAACTAACACAATGATAGCGTCATATGAGAAATATAAAGATGAATGGTCAAAGAAATATATTTTAGAATTAAATGAAAGGCTAGAAAGACTTAATTATTCTAAAGAAAACAATATAGAACCACTATATGGATGGGAATATGAAGCTTACAACTATATGACTAATCTTATGAAGATTTTAGGAATGGCATTATTACTTTGTGGTATTTCTGTATTTATGAGTGACATAGTATCTGGAGAATGTACTCCTGCAACTTTAAAATTTTTACTTGTTCAACCTATAACTAGAGGTAAAGTACTATTATCAAAGTTTATAGCCGTTACGTTAACAGTTCTTACTATGATTATAGGGGGAGAACTTATTGGATTTACATTTATAAATTTAACTAGTAATTTTAGTGCTTCAAATTCTCCAGTTAGTATAGGAGCTAAATACGAAAAGATAGTAAATTCAGAAGGCTTTATGGAACTATCTAAAATAGCAGGTGCAGGGCATGTTGGAACTAATTTAGAACTATTTACTAAGGCTATTTTATTCCAAGCGTTATTTATTATTGCAGCTTGTGCAGTAGTATTTTTAATATCTACTTTAATAAAGAGTAGTATGATAACTATGGCAGTATCAGTAGTGGTTACAGTATTCTTAACAGTAGCTAGTCAAATGATAGCTCCATTAAAAAGTATTGCACATTTAGTATTTACAAACTATGGTGATGCAATAGGAATATTTACAGGTAGTAGTGCAGCAATGTTTAACAATGAAAATATGACAGTATTAAATGGAATTATTGTTATGGTTATTACAACTATAGTAGCATATTTAATTGCACATATTAACTTTAAAAATAAGGATATTCTTATTTAGTATAATAAAAGTTTATTATAAAACTAGATATTAGCATTAGTTAAAGGATTAATGCTAATATCTAGTTTATTTTTTAGAAAATTATATCAAAACATAAATCATAGATAACTTAAATATAATTTAATAGCTATTATTAGCTGTAAAAATAAAAGATACGTGCTATGATTTCTTTTGAAGAAGAGTATATATATAAAGAATCTATAAATTCTCAATTAAGTCATCTAATATCATATTCCCACCAAGTTTATAATCATAATCATAGGTACTATTAATTGATTTTATAAGACTCCAAGTAGAATTCCAAAGCTTAACTACAAATAAGTAATCATCTAATTTTTCTTTTAAATTATCTGAATAATATCCAAAATAATTAATAAGTAAATTCTTTTTAGAATCCTCATTTAAAAACCAAGATAAGGTAGCTAAATCAAAAAATATATCCCCCATAGCAGAAAATTCAAAGTCTATAAAATAAACTTTTTCATTATTATAAAGAATATTAGATATATTTAGGTCATTATGACAAAGTCCGTAATGTATTTCTTCAGTTAATTTATCTTTAAGAAGTTTTAATTTATTAAGGATTTTATCTATATTATGGTTAAAATCAAAATCGTTACTAATTAAAAATGATATGTTATTTTCAATAACTTCAAAAGGGTTGAATATATGATCACATTTTAAGTTATGTAAATTTTTTAATGTTAAGGTAAGAGCTTTTATAAACTCATTTGAATTATAGATATTTATAGTAACTTTAGAATTTTCTACAAATTTACTTAAGAGAATTCCAGTATCTTTATTGTGATATATTATTTCAGGAGAAATACCGTTTGATTCAACTAAATTTAATATGTAGTTTTCATTAGAAAAATTATTGATATTATCTTTACCAGGTATTCTTAAAACATAATTTAAATCATTTAAATTTAATAAATAATTTAAATTATTAAGTCCACCTAGTTTAGTTAAAGAATAAGTGTTATTTAGGATATCCATTTTTATCTCCTCTAATTATTTTCTAATAAGCATTATATCAAATTAAACTTAAAAATATATGAAAATAGAGCAATAAAAGTATTTCCTACTAGGGAAAAGAAGAAGATAATAGTTTTATCTAAAATAGGCAAAAAACAAGGTATTTGATATTTTAATAAATAAGTAATGCTATTTTACTAAAAGAAGGGTATAATAGTTATGAGAGACACTCGCTATATGTATGGGTTTGTTACTTATATATATGTAGTGTCTTTTTTTATTTTTTGTGGAGAAATAAATATAAGAAGTTATTTTAATAATATATTTAGGTGAAGGCGATAAAATTTTATAATGCCTTCAAACAAGGAGAAAAAATGTTATTTAAAGATTTAAATATAATAGAACCAATTCAAAGGGCTTTAAATGAAGCTAGTTATACAAAGCCTACACCAATACAGGAGCAATCAATTCCATTATTATTAAATGGAAGAGACTTTTTAGGTTGTGCACAAACAGGCACAGGTAAGACTGCTGCTTTTGCTATTCCTGTTTTACAAAATATTGTGCAAAATCAAAAAAAGGAAAATTCATTAAGGGAAATAAAGGCTTTAATATTAGCACCTACTAGAGAATTAGCAATTCAAATAGAAGAGAACTTTACTGTTTATGGCAAGTATATTGATATTAAAAATACAGTAATATTTGGTGGTGTATCACAAAAGCCTCAAACTAAGATATTAAGAAATGGAGTGGATATTTTAATTGCAACTCCAGGTAGATTGCTTGATTTAATAGATCAAAAATATATTGATTTAAGCAATGTTAAGCATTTTGTATTAGATGAAGCTGATCGTATGTTTGATATGGGAATGGTTCGTGATGTTAAAAAGATAGTAGCTAAGTTACCAAAGGTTAGACAGAATATTTTATTCTCAGCAACTATGCCTTCAGAAGTTATGAAGTTAGTAAATGATATTCTTAAAGATCCGGTGAAAGCTTTTGTAGCGCCAGTTTCATCCACAATAGATACTATTACTCAAGGTGTATATTTTGTTGAAAAGAAAGAGAAGAAGTCTTTACTTGTTCACCTACTTAAAGACGAAGATATTAAATCATTATTAGTATTTTCAAGAACAAAGCATGGCGCAAATAATATTGTAAGAGATCTTTGTAAGGTAGGAATAGAATCACAAGCAATTCATGGAAATAAATCTCAAAATGCAAGGCAACTTGCCTTAAGTAATTTTAAAGAAGGTAAAATAAGGGTTTTAGTAGCAACTGATATAGCGGCAAGAGGAATTGATGTAGATGAGTTGTCTCATGTAATTAATTATGATTTACCAGATGTACCCGAAACTTATGTACATAGAATTGGAAGAACTGGTAGAGCTGGACATAATGGTGTAGCAATATCATTTTGTGATAATGAGGAAAGAAAAGATCTTAAGGCTATTGAAAAAGTAATAGGAAAGAACATTCCTATAATGGATAATGTTGAATTTGAAAGAATAGTTATAGATAAAGAGCCATTAATAAAGAAAGAAGCTGAAAAGAAAACTGCTTCTAAAAAACCAAGAAGAAATTGGTATGCAGACAAAAAAAGAAAGCAAAGTAATGGTCAACAAAGAAAAAAGCAATTTAACTAAAATATAGAATATTATTAGAAAGTAAGTAGATAATACTTTATTAATAGATATAGAAAAAGTAGCTGTTGCATTAAGAATAAATACTACAATATATTATGCTAATTTTAAATTTGCAAATCAATATATTGTATGTAAACTCCTTAGTGCAACAGCCCTTTTTTATTGTTTAAGCAATAAGTTCTTTTTCATTTAGCATTTCTTTAATTCTTTTAAAGTAAGTAATTCCAAGTGGAGTTGCGGCAGCTATCCAAGCAGCAGGACCAGCAAGACAAATTCCAGCAAAGCCTAATATACTTGGAAGTATAAATGCTACAGCAGTTCTAGCAACTAATTCCGCAACACCAGCCATCATAGGGATAAAACTATCACCAATTCCTTGTAGAGTATTTCTATATATAAATATAAGTCCTAGAGGAATAAAGAATATAGAAACTGTATTTAAATATTGTCTTGAATATTCTATAACAGAAGGATCGTTTCCACTCATAAATAATCTAGTAAATGCTCCACCAAATAGTATAACTACTATACTAGATACAATACTTACAGTTATACTTATCATAGTACATTTTTTAACTCCTTCTTTTATACGATCAATTTTGCCAGCACCAAGATTTTGGCCGGCATATGTTGCCATAGTAACCCCAAAGGTAACAGCAGGTTGCATTACAAGTTGTTCAACTTTAGAAGCTGCAGTATATGCAGCAATTACTGTAGATCCAAAGGCATTAAGGGCGCCTTGAAGTATCATAGCACCAGCAGCAGTAATTGCAAATTGAAGAGCCATTGGGATACCAATTCTTAATTGCTTTTGAACATAGTTTTTTCTGATTTTCCAATGCTTCTTTTTAAGTTTTAAAATAGGAAATCTTTTTATTATATATATTACACATAAAATAGCAGATACCGATTGAGAAATAATAGTAGCATAAGCAGCACCAGCAACTCCCATTGAAAAATTAACAATAAATACAATATCTAAAATTATATTTAAAATTGAAGAAACAATTAAAAAGTATAAAGGCGTTTTGCTATCTCCAAGAGCTCTTAATATACTTGAAAGAATATTGTAAAAAATTATAGCAACATTACCAGCATATATTACGATTATATAAGATAAAGAATCATCAATAATATTAGATGGTGTATTCATAAGTTCAAGCAAAGGTCTTGCGGAGATAATACTTATAAAAGTAACAACAACAGTCATTATTGCAGATAAAACTAATGAGCTAGCAACAGCTCGCCTTACCCCTTCATCATCATTAGCTCCAAACCTTTGAGCAACTAAAACTGCAAAGCCGCCAGTTAGTCCAATAACAAAGCCATTAACTAAAAAAGCCATAGCACCAGTAGAACCTACTGCAGCTAGTGCATCGACTCCAAGGTATCTACCAACTATTATAGTATCAACCATACTATAAAATTGTTGAAATATATTACCTATAAGTAAAGGAATAGAAAAAGTTAAAATGAGTTTTACAGGATTTCCTGTTGTCATATCTTTTGTCATAAATAGCCCCCCTTTTTATTTTAATATTTTAAAACATTATAGATAATAACACTATAAAATGTTAATATCAACTTTATTTCAAATTTAGAAAATAAAGTTTAATTTTTATTAACTTAATAAAAAAATATTTAAGGAATTTTCTTTATAGTTTAATTAATTTGGTTACAAAAAAGTACCTAATTGATACTTCGATATTTAAGATTTATAGTATAAACATAGGTGAAACCTAAAAAATATATAATATTTGTAAATCAAGTATAGTTATTTACAGTAAAATTATTATTGAGATTAATTAAATTATGAATTTTAGAAATAAAGGTACATCATTAGTTTTAATAAAATAAAGCTTTTAATGAAACGGTGACTGTGTACTATTAGAAAGGGGGGATTAGAAAGTATTTTAAATATGAACAAAATAATAATTTTTTTATTATTTTAAATTTTCACTTCGATATTTGAATAATATAAAAGTGAAAAGTTTATTATGTAGTATAGTTTAATGTTTTAAGAAAGTAGGTTACTAAAAAGTAACTAGTTGATAATTGTCCAATTAATGCTTAAGGTGTAAATATTAGTTAAAATAGTATATCTTATAAATACTATTAGCTTAAATAAATTGAAAAATAAAAGCCTAATATACTTAAAAGTATATTAAGCTTTTTTTATATAATTAAATTATATAAATATAGTTTGGGGGGAAGAAATATATGTTAGAAGAAATTGTGAAAATATATGTAGAAAGATGGGAGTTTTTTCTTAATCTTACAGTAGAACATTTATGGATATCTATAAGTGCAATTTTACTTGCAACCATATTAGGATTAGTTTTAGGTGTATTTATTAGTGAATACAAAAAAACTTCAGGTATGGTGTTAGGAGTAGTTAATTTTATTTATACAATTCCATCAATTTCTCTTCTAGGTTTTTTAATTCCGTTATCTGGAATAGGTAATACAACAGCTATAATTACATTAACAGTTTATGCATTACTTCCAATGGTAAGAAGTACACATACAGGAATACAAAATATTGACCCTGCAATTATTGAAGCTGCCAAGGGGATGGGGAGTACAAAGAGTCAAATTTTATATAAAATAAAACTTCCACTAGCTATTCCAGTTATTATGTCTGGAATTAGAAATATGGTAGTTATGACAATTGCACTTGCTGGTATTGCATCTTTTATTGGTGCAGGAGGATTAGGAGTTGCTATATATAGAGGTATTACAACTAATAATTCAGCTATGACTATAGCTGGAAGCTTGCTTATAGCTATAATAGCCTTAGTATTAGATGCTATATTAGGGAAAATGGAAAAATTAACAAAAAGAGATAAAAATACAAATACAGATAAGAGAAAAACATTGAAAAAGGTTATTTCTACAATATTGATAGTTAGTATAATCGCAATAGTAATATCAAACTTCAGATTTAATAAAAATAGTATTAAAATTGCTACAAAGCCTATGACAGAGCAATATATTCTTGGTGAAATGATGAAAAGCTTAATTGAGCAAGATACAGATTTAAAGGTAGAATTAACGCAAGGAGTAGGTGGTGGAACAGCCAATATTCAACCAGCAATGGAAAAAGGTGAATTTGATATTTATCCAGAATATACAGGAACAGCATGGAACTATGTATTGAAGGAAAAAAATTTATATAATGAATCAATGTTTCGTCAATTAGAAGAATCTTATAAAGATAAGTATCAATTCTCATGGGTTGGTATGTATGGATTTAATAATACTTATGGATTAGCTATTAGAAAAGAAATAGCAGAAAAATATAATATTAAAACATATTCTGATTTAGCAGGAATTTCAGATAAGTTGGTGTTTGGAGCAGAATATGATTTTTATGAAAGAGAAGATGGATATCAGGAACTTTCTAATGCTTATGGATATAAGTTTAAAAAAGAAGTTGATTTAGATATTGGTCTTAAGTATCAAGCCATTAATAGTGGAGAAATTGATGTAATGAATATATTTACAACAGATGGGCAACTTGCTGCATCAGATGTTGTTGTACTTAAAGATGATAAAAATTTCTATCCATCTTATATGAGTGGAAATGTAGTAAGAGATGATATAATTTCAATACATCCAGAAATAGAGACAGTTCTTTTAAAGTTTAATAATATTATTAAAGATGAAGATATGGCATTATTAAATTATAAAGTAGAATCAGAAGGTGAAGAACCTAAAAAAGTAGCTAATGAATTTTTACAAGAAAAGGGTTTATTAAAAGAAGGGAGAAGATAAAAATGAAAAATAATGTGATAATTGAGTTTAAAAATATAAAAAAGAAATATAACGATAAAATTATTCTTCCAAATTTTAATTTAGAAATTCAAAAGGGAGAATTTGTTACTATAATTGGTAGCTCTGGAAGTGGTAAAACTACAATTTTAAAAATGGTTAACGGTCTTAATAAACCAGATGAAGGAGATATATATGTAAATGGTAAAAATATTAAAAATGAAGATTTAATAGAGCTAAGACGAAATATTGGTTATTCAATTCAAGGTACAGGATTATTTCCTCATATGACAATTGAAAAAAATATTGGATATGTTCCAAATCTTATTAATAAAAAAAATAAAATAAAAACAAAAGAGGCAGTAGATAGACTTATAAAAGTAGTTGGATTAGAAGAGGATATGTTAAAAAGATATCCAAGTGAGCTATCAGGTGGACAGCAACAAAGAGTAGGAATTGCTAGATCTCTTGCAGCATCTCCAGAAATTTTGCTTATGGATGAACCATTTGGTGCAGTAGATGAAATTACGAGAAAGCAACTACAAGATGAAATACTTAGAATTCATATAGAACTTGGTGTTACAATTTTATTTATTACTCATGATATTAAAGAGGCTTTAAAGCTTGGAACAAGAGTAGTAGTTATGGATAATGGAGAGATAGTTCAATGTGGAACCCCAAAGGAACTTAAAGATAATCCTAAAACTGATTTTGTAAGAGAACTAATTGGAGAAGAATAATATTTACAATTATAAAATTTTAGGTTATTATAATAATCTCTAATAAAATGAATTTAATAGAGAAATATAAATTCATAAATCTCTAAATTTAGAGGACTGGTTCGAGAACTCCCAGTATAAAAAACTAAGGATTTATATAGTGGCAGTATATAAGTTGTATCCTTGGATACAGCTTTTTGTATTATAAAAGCTGTATGGTTCTCCTATAAAAAATTAGGAGGAAAAGAGATGAAAAAAAATCTGACACAAAAATTAACTTTAATGGGGGTATGTGTTGCCTTAAATATTTTAGGAGCATTTATTGCACTAATATTAAGACTACCTATACTTCTAGATTCAATTGGTACTATTATGGTATCAGCACTTTTAGGTCCAGTATATGGTGTTATAACTGGATTATCTTCAAGTATTATAAGTGGAGTCACTTATGATATTTACTCATTATACTTTGCACCAGTACAAATTATAGTTGGGCTTATTGCTGGTGTGCTTTATAAAAGGGACATGCTTAAAGGAAGAAAAGTCCTAGTTTCAGTAATTTTACTTTCTTCAATGTCAGCACTTCTTGGAGCTATAATAGCTGCTTATGTATTTGATGGAGTTACTTCTTCAGGATCATCATATATAGTGCAAATTTTATCAGCTATTGGTGTAAGCAAAGTAGCAAGTGTATTTATAATTCAATTTATTATGGATTATGCAGACAGGCTTATTTCAGTACTTTTAGTAAACTCAGCTATAAAAAAATTACCTTTATTTATTAAAGAAAGGGTAAATGGATAAAATGAATAGATACAGTAAAATTGAAGATAAGATTAAAAGAGAAATAGTTTTATTAAAGGGATTTCCGTGTGTTTGGGGGAAATGTTCTTTTTGTGATTATATATTAGATAATTCTAATAATGAAGAAGAAATTAACAAAGTAAATAGGGAAGTTCTTAAAAATATAACAGGAGAATATAAAGTTCTTGAAGTAATTAATTCAGGCAGTTGCTTTGAGATTCCAAAAGAAACTTTAAAGGAAATAAGAAATATTATAGAAGAAAAGGGAATAGAAAGATTATTTTTAGAAAGTCATTGGTGTTATAAAAATAAAATAAAAGAAATGAGAGATTTCTTTAAAATACCTATTACCTTTAAAATAGGTGTAGAAACTTTTGATTATGATTTTAGAAATAATTTTTTAAATAAAAATGCTAAATTTAAAACTATTGAAGAGTTAAAAGAATACTTTGATTCACCATGTATAATGGTAGGAATAAAAGGCCAAACAAAGGAAAGTATTTCAAAGGATATTGAAATACTAATAAATAATTTTACTCATGGAACAGTAAATATATTTGTGGATAATAGTACAAATATTAAAAGAGATAATGAGCTTGTAAAGTGGTTTGTAAAAGAGTATAAGGATATTTTAAGTAGTAAGGAAAATATAGAAGTCTTATATAATAATACTGACTTTGGTGTTGGAGATTAAAATAGTCTGTGCAAATTTCAGAAGGTACTGTAATAAATTACCTTCTGAAAGAGGCACAGACTATATTTTTTAAATATTATGTGATAAAGAAGAAATAACATAATCCTTAAATACCTTGGTAATAGGGGACATATAAGAATTTTTTAACCACCCCATATAAATAACTTTATCTTTTAAAGGCTCTTTAATTTTTATAATAGAAATAGTATTTGTATTAATAATTGGTGTATTAGGAACTATAGATATACCAGCTCCAGCAGCAACAAGACCTTCAAGCATGCTAGCTTCACTAGGATGTATGGATATTTTAGGGGTATATCCTAAATACTTAGCATAAGAAAGCATTTTATCTTTGCTTGATTCACAAAATGCAATAAAAGACTCATCTTTTAGTTCTTTTAAAGAAACTTCAGTTCTAGTTGAAAGAGAATGATTTTTAGGAACTATCAAAACATGCTCTTCTTTTTTTATTGGTATTGATTCAATTTCATTATGAGAATCAATATTATCTAAATCATAATAAAAGCCTAAGTCGATTTTACCTGTTTTTAAATCTCTTATTATTTCAGGTATAGATTGATAATTAAATTGAAACTTAGTATTTGGACTGTTGTTTAAAAAGTCACTAATTATAAAGGGCATAAAATATTTTCCTATACTAGAGGTAGAGGAAATAGAAATAGTTCCTGTATCAGGATTTATTATATCTTGTAATTCTTTAATTCCTTTTTCAATTTCATTTAGAGCTATATTTGTATGAGATAAAAAAATTTTCCCAAAACGAGTAAGTTTAATATTACGACCATTTTTTTCGAATAAAGGAACATTTAATTCATCCTCTAATTTTGATATAGCTTTACTTAATGCAGGTTGAGTTACTGAAAGTAAATTTGAAGCGGTTGTGAAGTTTTCGGTTTCAGATATTACTTTAAGATATTCTAATTGTTGTAAATTCATTTATATACTCCTTAGTTTTTATATAAAGATTATTATTAATATATAACTTAAAGTTATTGATATATGAAAAATATGAATTAGACATATATAATTTTACAGTGATATAATCACAATATGTAATTTAAAATTAAAGTTAATTATATTTTTCAATTATAAATTTTATTTATAATTATGTCAAAATATATATTTAAGGAGTGAATTTACATGAGTAGTATTTTTAATAAAAATGTAACTGAAGTTATAAAGTTAAGACACTCAGTAAGAAATTATGAAAATAAACCTTTAGCAAAAGATATAGTTGAAAAGATAGAAAAGTACATAGGAAATATAGATAATCCTTTTAATGCTAAGGTGAGAGTTAAATTAATAAAAAAAGATGATTATAGTAAGGAAACTAAACTTGGAACTTATGGAGTAATAAAAGGAGCTAATTATTATTTAGCAGTTGCTTGTGAAAATGGAGATTTTGATTTAGAAACACTAGGATATGTATTTCAAAAGGCAATTTTATATTGTACATCATTAGGTCTTGGAACTGTTTGGCTTGGTGGAACTTTTAACAAGGGAGAATTTGCAAAGGCTATGAATATAAGTAGCAATGAAAAGCTTCCTATAGTATCACCGGTGGGGTATGAAGGTGGTAAAAAATCATTTTTAGCAACAATTATGGGAAGTAATACAAATAAAAGAAAAGCTTATTCGGAAATATTCTTTTACAATGATTTTAATACTTCTCTTTCAAAAGAGTTATCAGAAGAATATTATGAGGCTTTAGAAATGATAAGAATAGCACCATCAGCTGTTAATAAGCAACCATGGAGAGTATTGAGAAAGGGCAATGATTTGCACTTTTATACAGATGGAAGTAAAGAAGTAAATAAAATAGATATTGGAATTGCAATGTGTAATTTTCATTTAACAGTAAAGGAACAAGATATAAAAGGAAAGTTTGAATTTAAAAATCCTAAAATAGATACTAAATATAATTATGTTATATCTTGGATAGGGTGATGAAAGTATTATAAAATACTAAGTTTTAAATAATATGTTATAAAAGTTAAAAATAATAAATGAAGATTAGGGGAGTAATATTTTATGATGAATGTAAATAAAGATAAATGCATAGGTTGTGGATTATGCGTTAAGGATTGTATTGTAAGGGATATAGAACTTGTAGATGGTAAAGCAAAAGTTAAAAATATGGCTTGTTTTAAATGTGGACATTGTATAGCTATTTGCCCTAAAAATGCTATATCAACAAATGAATATAATATGGAAGATGTAAAAGAATATAATAAAGAAGATTTTTCAATAGATGCTAATAATCTATTAAATTTTATTAAATATAGAAGAACTATAAGACAATTTAAAGATAAAGATGTAGAAGTAGAAATGCTTTCTAAAATTATAGAGGCAGGGAGATTTACTCAAACAGGAAGTAATAGTCAAAATGTATCTTATATAGTAGTAAAAGAGGGAATAGAAGAACTAAAAGAAATGGCATTAGAAAGTCTAGATAAAACAGGGAAATATATGCTTGATAACTTAAATCCACAAACAATTCCCTTTAAGAGATATGCCCAAATGTGGATTAAAATGTATAAAGAATACAAAGAAAATCCAAAAGGAAAAGATGGCTTGTTTTTTAATGCACCAGCTATAATACTTGTTGTATCTGAGTCACAGGTAAATGCAGCATTAGCTTCTTCAAATATGGAGCTTATGACTAATGCACTAGGTCTTGGAACATTCTTTAGTGGCTTCTTTATAAGAGCAGCTCAGGGCAACAAAAAAATTATGGATTATCTAGGTTTAGATGAAACTAAACAAATAGTTACATGCATGGTAATAGGACATCCAGCGGTAAAATATTCAAGAACTGTACCAAGAAAAGATGCAGATATAGCTTGGAAATAAAAATATTAAGTATAAAATCCTCAATAAATTATTGGGGATTTTATATTTTAAAGATTAAAATTTTATTATATACTCATATTAAGAGATTATAAGATATAAAGTAAGGAAGAGAATATATGAGTAAGAGAAAACGGATAATTTTTATAGGTTTATTAAGTATATTATTTATATTTCAAGCATCACTAATAACATCTGCTAGATCAGGCGGTGGAGGTGGTGGAGGAGGCGGAGGTGGCGGAGGCGGTGGCGGAAGTTCATCAGCTGGTAGAGGTGGACATAGCTCATCAAGAGGAACCGCTAGCCCTTTTGGTATAATCTTTGGGGTATCAATGATTATTTTTGCTAATAAAAAGGATTCAATAATATGTAAGGCGAAAGTTTTTAATAAAAGTAGAGAAGCAAAAAGACTTATTAAAAGACTACAAAAAATAGATAATAGTTATTCAGACTATATGCTACAAAATAGAGTTGAAGAAACATACTTTAAAATGCAAGAAGCATGGACTAATTTAAATACAGAAATATCAAAAGAGTATATGAGTGACTTTATCTATAGTGGTCATACTACAAAATTAGGTTGGATGAAGCTAAGAAATGAAAGAAATATTTTAGAAAAAATAAGATTATTAGATGCAAAACCAGTAGGGGTAGAGCATTATACTGATAAATCCAAAGATATTGTTTGGTTTTATATTAAAGGTTCTATGATTGATTATATTATAAATGAAAAAAGTAATGAAATTATTGATGGTAAGACTAGAAATAGTAGTTTTATTGAATTTTGGAAGTTTATAAAAGTAAATGATAAATGGGTTGTAGATATAATAAGGCAAATGAACGAGGTTGATGTAAAAGAAGATTTTAATATATCATCAGAACAATAAAAAAGATGAGTCTAAATACTCATCTTTTTTATTGTTTAATTTTAGTTGTTTATCCATTCAACTACGCCAGGTGTTAAAGAGGAAACATCATCTTTATCAACTTTAGTAACAAAAAGCATATCGTTATTTTGAAGAAAATCTTTAAGCTTTTCTGAAATCTCACTAGCTGTTAAATCTGTTTTAACTAAAAAGCTTGTAGGCATAAAATGAGCCCATGCTCCAAATGATTTGATATTTCCTGTTATTTCATAATCATCACGAGTATGATGGTGATGGTGCTCTTCTTCGTGATCTTCACAACCACATGAATGTAAGTCTTCTTTTAAATAATAAGTAATTGCATAAACTGTCATATATTTACCACCTTAAATTAATATTTACATTAATAATAATATACATATTAAATAAAATCTATACATATTAAGAAAAAATGAAAATTATTTTCATTATCAATATAAAAAGTTAGCTAATTTTTTATTTATGATAAAATGGAGTGATTTTTTACAAAGGATAATCTTATTTATATATTAAAAATTGGACGTTAGTATAAAAGAGGTGATATAATATAGTTACGAATGTTAATATTTGGTTAATTTTTAATAAATTAACAATTAACTTTTAAGTTGATTTAAATTCTTAAATGAGATAGGAGGGAGAAATAATGCTTTACAAAACCTAGATTTACATTTCTAAAAATATGTTCTTAAAGTAAATTAAAAAATCTAAAATTATATCTAGCAAAGTGACAGATGAAATTGTTAACAGAGAGTAGTATAAAAATATTAACTAGAATAGGAGAGGAAATTATGAGGTATAGGAAGATATTATACACAATTCTTTCAGCATTAGTAATTACTACATCTTCAGGAATCACTACATTTGCAAAAGATATTAATAATGATGTAAAAGCAACTAAAGAGGTAGATGGATATTCTAAGAGATCATTATTATTTAATGATGGGTGGACATTTAATTTAGGAGATGTTCAGGGAGCAAAGAATAAAGATTTTAATGATGAAGATTGGAGAAAGTTAAATTTACCACATGATTGGAGCATCGAATTAGATTTTAATAAAAATTCTCCATCTACACATGAAGGGGGATATTTAGATGGAGGAATAGGATGGTATAGAAAAACTTGTACTTTTCCAAGTTCTATTAATGGTAAAAGGATATCAATAGATTTTGATGGAGTTTATATGGATAGTTATGTTTATGTAAATGGAGTTGAAGTTGGTAATAATCCATATGGATATACACCTTTTTCATTTGATATAAGTGATAAATTAATTTGCGATGGAGTTACTAAAAATGTTATTGCAGTAAAAGTAAATAATAAACAACCAAGTAGCAGATGGTACTCAGGTAGTGGAATATATAGAGATGTTAATATTACAGTAACAGATAAAGTTCATGTAGATAAAAATGGAACATTTATAACAACTCCTAATTTACAAAGTGAATATTCACAAGGAAAAGCTACAGTAAATATAAAAACAGATGTTGTAAATGATGAAAGTAAGGATAAAGAAGTTAAAGTTAAATCAACTATATATGATATTAATGGAAAAAGTAAAGGGGAAAAAACAAGTATAGAAACTATTTCTAAAAGAAGTAAGAAGAAATTTAATAATGATATAGAAATTGAAAATCCAACTCTTTGGAGTACTAATAATCCATATATTTATAAATTAAATACAACTGTAATTATAGATGATAAAGTTGTAGATGAATATGAAACGGATTTTGGAGTTAGATGGCTTCAGTTTACTAGTGATAATGGATTCTTATTAAATGGAGAAAAGATAAAACTTCAAGGTGTATGCATGCATCATGATCAAGGGGCTTTAGGTGCTATTGCAAAGGAAGCTTCTATAGAAAGACAGGTTAAAACTTTAAAGGAAATGGGAGTAAACTCAATAAGAGTTACTCATAACCCAGCAGCTAAACAATTAATAGATATATGTAATAGAGAAGGCATATTGCTTGTAGAAGAAGCGTTTGATACATGGTATGGTGGAAAGAAAACTTATGATTATGGAAGATTTTTTGAGAAGAAATCAATTCATGGAGATATGACTTGGGCAGAGTATGATATAAAACAAATGGTTGATAGAGATAAAAATGCTCCAAGTGTAATAATGTGGTCTATTGGAAATGAAATATGGGAATCGAATCAATCAAAGGCAGTTCAAACAGCACAAAACTTAAATAATTGGATTAAAGAGGTAGATCCTACAAGACCAACAACATTTGGTGAAGATAAATTTAGGGTGGGAAATGGTAGTGGCAATCACGAAAACGTTGCCAAGGTAGTAGATGTAGTTGGATTTAATTATGCAGAAGATAACTATGATAAATTTCACTCTAAGTATCCTAATTGGAATTTGTATGGGTCAGAGACTTCTTCAGCAACAAGAAGTCGTGGTATTTATGATCATCCAGAAAGATTATTACAAATGCATACTCATCCTGATAAACAACAATCATCTTATGACAATGACTATGTTGGATGGGGAAAAACGGCAGAAGAGTCATGGAAAAGGGATAGAGATAGAGGATATGTTGCAGGGCAGTATATTTGGACAGGTTTTGATTATATAGGGGAGCCAACACCTTATTATGGTTCTTTTCCATCTAAATCATCATACTTTGGAGCTATAGATACAGCTGGATTTGAAAAAGATATATTTTATTTTTATCAAAGTCAATGGTCTAATAAACCAATGGTACATTTATTACCACATTGGAGCTTTGAAAATGATAATAGTATAAAAGTAGATGGTGATAAGATATTAGTCTATGCATATACAAATGCAAACAGCGTTGACTTATATTATAACGAAGATGTAAACAGTAAGGAGTTAGGTAAATTAGTTGGAACAGATATATATGATGTTACTAATGCAGGTTACAATAGAAAATACAAAGAAACAAAGGAAGGGAAACTTCACTTAGAATTTAAAGTACCATATAAAAAAGGAAAATTAACAGCAATTGCAAAAAATGAAAAAGGAGAAGAAATTGCAAGAGATGTAGTTAAAACAGCAAATAAAGCAAAGAAAATAAATTTAAATGCAGATAGACAAGTTATTGCAGCAGGGGGAAATGATCTTTCATTTATTACTGTAGAGATTGTTGATGAAAATGGTACATTAGTTCCAAATGCAGATAACTTAATTAATTTTGAGATATCAGGAAATGGAAAAATTGTTGGTGTTGATAATGGGAATGCTGCAAGTGTAGAAAGGTATAAAGATAATAAGAGAAAATCATTTAATGGAAAAGCTTTAGTTATAGTTCAATCAACTGAAAATAATGGATCATTTACATTAACAGCAAAAAGTGATGGCCTTTCTTCAAATAATACAGCCATTTATACTGTAGCAAAAGAAGATATAAATAAAAAAGAAATAGTTGGGTATGATGTTAGTGATATTACAGTACCTATAAATGGAGAATTAATTCTTCCAAACAAGGTAAATGCATTATATAGTGATGGAAATAAAGGCGAAGTCGATGTTAAATGGGAGGAAGTTTCTAAAGAAAAATTAGCAACTGTAGGAACCTTTAAAGTTATTGGAAAAACTAATAAAAGTAATAAACCAGTTGTAATAAATGTAGTAGTTAGAGATATCATTGGAATTTTAGATTCTAGAATGTTAGTAGCAGTTGGAGAAATTCCAGAACTTCCAAAGAAAGTATCATTAGTATATAATGATGGAACTTTAGAATATCGATCTGTAAAATGGGAAAGAGGTCTAACAGAAGAAGATGTTAAGGAAGCTAAGACTATTGAAATTAAAGGAGAAGTTGAAGGAACATCAAGTCTTAAGGCAAAATTAATAGTAGTTGTATCAAGAAATTATAAAGTAAAAAATATAGCCTTAAATAATGGTGGAAGTTATCCAAGAGCATTTACAACTTATGAAGGACCAGACAATATAAACAATATTAATGATGGTATAATTTCTAAGGCTAATTTACCAAATAATAGATGGACAAACTGGGGTAAACCAGGAGCAAACTATGATGAGTATGTAGGTATAGAATTTGATAGAGAATACACTATTAATAAAGTTGGAATATCTCTTTATAAAGATGGGGGAGTAGAAATACCAAGTGAAATTTTAATTGAGTATTTTGATGGTGAGAAGTGGATAGCTGTATCGAATCAAAGTAAAACAAAAACATTTTCAGTTCAAGGTAATGAAGAAATATCTTTTAATACTATAAAAACAAACAAAATAAGAGCATTATTAAGAGGAAATAAAGAATTTAACAAAGCTGTTGGTGTTACTGAGTTTGAAGTATATTCAAATGTTATACAAATGGAAGGAACAGCATTATTAAAAGATATAAAAGTAAATGATGTTAGTGTAGATAATTTTAATGAAAATACCTTAGAGTATGTAGTAAATATTCCATATGGAGAAAAACTTCCAACAGTTATTGGAATGGAAAAGGATAATGGTAGTGTATTTGTAATACCAACACTTAATAAAAATGGCGTTACAAAAATTTTAGTAACTGCAGAAGATGGAAGAACAATTAAAACTTATTTAGTTAAGTTTAAAGAACAAGATCCTGTTTTAGAAAGTATAAAAATTTCGTTAGAAAAAGAAAATGTAATAGAAGATGATGTAATACCTATTATATTAGATGCTAAATTACAAGATGGAAGTAAAATTGATTTTAGTAAACTAGATATAAAATATAGTGTTAATTCAGAAAATGGTGGAGAAGCTAAGATAATAGATAATAAGCTATATGCATATAAAGAAGGAGAGATAAGTGTATATGCATATATAACTTATAATGGAGTTACTAAAAATATAGAACCATTAAATATTAAGATTGAAAAATATAAAGGAGAAAAAACTATAACTTCTTATGAACAAGTAACAGTTGAAACAGAAAAGGGAGTTATACCGAAATTACCAGAAAAAATAAAAGCAATTTATGATGTTGGACTATCAAGAGATGTAAAGGTTACTTGGGAAGAAGTAAAAGCAGAAAGGTATAAAGAATATGGAGTATTTAATGTAAAGGGAAATGTAGAAGGACAAGCGTTAAAAGCAGAAGCTAAAGTTATTGTAAGAGGAATTTCTTCGGTAGGAAATATTTCTATTGCAACTAATATTGGTGTTAAGCCAAGTCTTCCAGAAGTAGTTAAGGTATATTATACAGATGGAAGCAGTAAAGAGATGGCTGTTACATGGGAGAATTACAATAAGAATTTATTAAATAAAGAAGGGGCATTTGTCGTAAGTGGTACTGTAAGTGGAATAGATATTAACTCCAAAGCTAACATTAGAGTAACACAAAAAAGTATAAAGGGAGATAATATAGCACGAGCAAGAAATGGATATGATTTACCTATGGCAATTGCATCATACACTAATGATACAATTGTTGATCAAGCATCAGAAGATAGAATTACAAAAGTTAATGATGATGTAATTCAGCATAATCCAAATGAGGCTAATAATAGATGGTCAAACTGGAAACGAACAAATAAAAATTCAAGTGATTGGGTTGGTGTGATTTTTGGATCAGGAGAACCAGAACAAAAATATATAAATAACTTAAATGTAGATTTTTTTGAAGATGAAGGAGCAAAGGTACCTAAAAATGTAAAAATACAATATTATATTGGAGAAAAAATATCTATTCCTAAAAATCCAGCACATGTTGCAAATGAAGAGGCCTCACAATTAAATGATGATAATAATTGGGCAGATGTAAATAATTTAAAAGCTAGTTTACAAGAAATATCAGGTACAGAAACTAATAAGTATAAATTTGATATGGTTAAAACTTATGCACTAAGAATAAAAATGGAATCTAAACCTAATATGGCATTAGCTATAACAGAAATAAAAGCTTTTGAAGAGAAGGTAGTTTTAAATTCAGATTTTAATGTAAAAAGTATTAAAGTTAATGGGGAGAATTTAAAAAGCTTTGAAACAAATAAATTTAATTACACAATTAATATCAATAAAAATGAAAATTTACCTAAAATAGAAGTAGATGTAACTAATAATGCTTCAGTATCAACTATTTATACGGTAAATCCAAATGAAAATATAGAGGTATTTATAAAATCAGAAGATGGTATTAAAGAAACAAGATACTCAATATCTTTAGAGAGATAATTAACCAAAGGATATTTTAATAAAAGTACATTAAAAATGGCTATGTATTATGAAGATTAGAAGGAATTGAAATAAAAAACAAAAGGTAATGATAGAACTAAAAAATATTTTTTAGTTAATTTAAAATATAAATTATAGCTGTAGTATAAGGGCCTGTTGTACTTAGAAGATATATTTACAATATATTGTGTTTAAATAATATAACATAATAAAATATTGTGTTTAAATTTTCTTATACAACAGTCCTTTTTAGTTTTAGATATTATAAATAGTTTATATTTATTATGAAAAACATAAATAACTTATAACTTTAACAAAAAAATATGAATATTAAAGCTATATTGAGGATAATATAGTTTTATTATATTTAAAGCTAAAATATAAAGATTAAAGAACGTTGATAATTATTATCAATAAGAGTATATTGTTATTAAATTAAAAGCGATAATAATTATTAGCGAATAAAAAATATTTAATATGAGGTGATATAAATGGAATTTATGATGGAAATAAGAGAAAAAACTTCAGCATTACATAGTGCAGCTGAACATAGCGGATATATAAAAAAGATAGTTGATGGAGAAGCATCAAAAGATGGATATGCAGAATATTTGTTTAATCTTTATCCTATGTATAAGGTTATAGAAGAAAGTTTAGAGGAAAATTCAGAAAATGAAGTAGTTAAAAATTTTGTAACTAAAGAACTATATCGTTCAGAGTTAATAAAAAAGGATTTAGAATTTTTATTAGGTGATAAATTAAATTCAATGAAATTACTTTCTTCTACAGAATCTTGTGTTTCTAGAATAAAAGAAATATCTAGAACTCAACCAGAGTTAATAATTGCTTATGCTTATACAAGATTCCTTGCAGATTTATTTGGAGGAAGAACTTTCCTTACATTATTAAGTGAAAAGTATAGCATAAAAGAAGAAGGATTAAATTATTATAAGTTTGATAATTTAGGGGATATAAGAGGATATGTAATGAACTATCATAATAAATTAGGTGAGGTAAGTTTATCAGAAGAATTAAAGAAGAGTTTTATTAATGAAATTAGTAATGCATATATTTATAATTTAGCAATTTCTAATGAATTAGAAGCAAAGATAAATAAATAAAAAAAAGATGTTATGCAAAAGAAACAAACTTTTGTATAACATCCTTTTAATATTAAGCTGTAGTTGGTGGAGTATAAACTCTACTAGCAAGCTCTTCATCTAACATATAAATTGCAGCTGGGTTTCCTTCAGATCTTCTAACCTTTTTTAGTAAAGAATGAAAGTTATTTTCTTCCTCAACTTGTTCATCAATAAACCATTTTAGTAAACTCATAGTTGCATGTTCTTTTTCATCATGAGCAATATCTGCAAGTTCATAAATTTTTCTAGTAACAAGTTGCTCATGCTCATAACCTTTTTGGAAAACATCTATAATACTATCATAATTTCCTGTAGGTTTATTAATTTGCTCTAAAGTAACAGTACCATTTTTTTGAAATATGTAATCATAAAGCTTCATTGCATGAAATAGTTCTTCCTTGGCTTGAACTCTAAAGAAGTTTGCAAATCCACTTAAATCAACAGATTCTGCATATCCAGCCATAGCTAAATAAGTGTAAGATGAATAAAATTCAAAGTTAACTTGATCATTAAGGTGAGAAAGTAAATTTTCGCTTATCATAGTAATACCTCCAATATATTTCATTAATTATGTTAATAACATTTTAACCTTAGTAGGGAGATTTATCAAATTAAAATTAATAATATAAAGTATATAGCAATTTAATTTGAAGATAAAATTCTAGGATTAAGTAATTATTATAAATTGTAATCATTTGCCATTATTATTTTATTGTAGTATAATAAAAACAATAAAGATTTATCTTAAGTTAATTATAATTGTTATATTTTAGAGGAAAGTACTGTTTTGAAAATTAAAAAGTAACTAAATTATTCATATTTTATAAACTTAAAAATTAGGAGAAGATATATATGAAGGAATTTAGTATTAGCACAAATATTTATTTTGGAGAGGGATCTTTAAATAGATTAAGTGAAATTAAAAATAAAAAAGTAATGATTGTATGTGACAAATTCATAGAATCTTCAGGGATGGCTCATAAAATACAAGAAAAATTAGTTGATTGTGATGTAACTATATTTAGTGATATAGTACCAGACCCTTCTGTAGAAATTATAGCTGCTGGAATTCAAACATTAAAAGCTTGTGGAGCAAAAATAATTATAGCTCTTGGTGGTGGATCATCAATCGATGCAGCAAAAGCCATAAGGGAATATTCTAAAAAACTATTAGGACAAGATGCCGAAGTAGAAGAATGTTTTGCTATACCTACCACAAGTGGAACTGGTTCTGAAGCTACTCAGTATGCAGTAATAACTAATAAAAAAGAAGGTTTAAAATATGCTTTATCAGATAAGTCACTACTTCCTATGGTAGCTATACTTGATCCTGAACTTGTAACTTCTGTACCAAAGGCTATTACAGCAGATACAGGAATGGATGTAATTACACATGCTATAGAGGCTTACGTTTCAAAGGATGCTAATGATTTTTCAGATGCTTTAGCAGAGAAGGCGATTTCTTTAGCAGTTAAATTTTTACCAGAGGCTTTTGATAATGGAGCTAATTTATTAGCAAGGGAAAAAATTCACAATGCATCTTGTCTAGCAGGGATGGCATTTAATTCAGCAGGACTTGGCATTACACATAGTTTAGCACATGCAGTAGGCGGCAAACTTCATATATCACATGGAAGAAGTAATGCAATAATACTTCCACATATAATAGAATATAATGCAAAGTTAAATAAAGATATCTATAATAAAGATTATGAAACAGCTGCTAAAAAATATCAAAGATTAGCAAAAGTGTTGAATTTACATGCTTCTACAGTAACTATTGGAGTTAATAATTTAATTAAATGCATAGTTGATTTACAAAAGAAATTAATGATTCCAACTACATTAAAGGAACAAGGTGCTGATTTAAATTTATTAGAAGACGTAAAAGAAGAAATATTAAATGCTGCTATGAATGATATTTGCACAATGTCAAATCCTAGAGAAGTAACACGAGAAGAATTATTAAGTATTTTAAATAAAGTTTCAGGAATTAAATAATTTTTAATATAAAAAGTAGATTCATATTTATTGAATCTACTTTTTTTATTTTATGAATTATTTATAATTCATAAAATATACATAAAGAAATAAATAATTTTTTTATAGATTTATAGAAGGTTTCTAATTTTAATTTCTTTTTAGTATATTTACTAATTGTATTAGCTTAAAGGTAACATAAAGTTTATATATTTAAAATACATATTTATATATAGTTTCTAAATATTGAAAAATAAATGAAATTTATGTAAACTTATATTGAACACAAAATACATAACTGAATTTCATTACATCTAAATTTCTGGGGAGAAAATAGGGGAGGGTTGTTTATGAGAGAAAGTGAATTGTATTGTATAGGAAAGGTGGGAGAGATATGTAAGTTATCAAGGAAAGCGCTTCGATATTATGACAAAATGGGAATATTATCACCTGATAAAGTATCAGATGAAAGTGGGTATAGATATTATAGCAAAAAAACCTTATTGTCTGTACCAATGATAAAATATTATAAACAAAGCGGATTTAAGCTTGAAGAAATGAAGGCGTTGCTTGAAGGGACAACTTATTCAGTTTTTGAAAAATGCTTTAGAAATAAAATAGATGAGCTTGAAGATATAGAAAGTGAGATAAATTTAAAGCTTAAATCTATAAAAGATTGGTATGATCTTATAATTGAAGCACAGATGGTTATAGAAAATGAGATTAAAGAAGTATCAGCAAAATATTTGGACAGTTCTAGAATGATATACTTAAATCAAGATTTTAATTATGATTATATGGATTCTATAATAAATATTGAATTTACTAATTATATAGAAAATATAAATAATGCAATAACAGGTCCTGTAATAATACAGTTTCCATCATTTGAAGATAAAATGAATGGAAAGTGTAATAAGATGAAAATAATGCAAGAAACAATATTAAAGTGTAAAGATAATGAAACTGTTGATTTTGGAGGTTTTATGGTAGCATCTTGTTATCATATAGGATCTCATGAAACAATTAATGAAACATATGAAAAAATAAGGGCTTGGATACAAAAACATGGATATAATTATGAAGATAAATCATATGAAAGATATGTTACAGATTACTGGACAACTAAAAATACTGATAAGTTTGTAACAGAAGTAATGGTTAAGATTAGTAGGGGGAAAAAATAAACATTGCATTGAAAAGGTTTCCCTATAGGGTAGATATACTTTAAAAGTAAAAGCATTTTAAGTGATAAATATATAACAAATTTATTACTTAAAATGCTTTTTATTTGAAAACTTTAAATATTTATATAGATATTTTGAAACTTTAAATTTAATTAATGGTACTAAAGCCATCTAAAATACAAGTGTTAGCCATAACTTGAGAATACTATTAATAAGAAAGAATCATTGTTAAAAAATTATAAATACAATATATAAAAAGAAAAAAATGTAATTCAAATATATATTGACTTTACCCCATAGGGAAAGGAATATAATTTAATTAAAGAATAAAAATACATAAGATGAAAAGTTATTCGATAATTTCAAAACAAATAAACTATCCATAGATAAAATTATAACAAATTTTAATAAGGTCATTATAAATCTTTATTTAATGATAATATACAATCAAACGTGATAACGTTTAAATGGAGGGAGTTTTATTTATGAGTGAAATGTCAGGAGCAGTTAATTCGTCTGCAATTGCTGCTAAAAAGAAACTATCATCTAATTTCCTTAAAAAAGGTATTTCAATCGCATTATTCTCAGGTCTTATGTATGGATTTTATTCAGCATTTATGACTTTGGGAATGACCAAAGGCGTTTGGGCCGATTGGTATGGGGAAAATACTGCACTATCATTACTTGTAATTACGTATTTGCTAGGTGCGCTTGGAAGTGCAGTAAATGATACTTGCAGTGCTATTTGGGCAATACTTTATGCAGCTGTAAAAGGAAAACTTGGGGATTTCTTTAGATGTATTAAGACAACTCCAGGTGGAGTAATGATTTTAGCAGCTCTTATTGGAGGTCCAATTTCAAGTACAGCTTATGTTGTTGGACTTCAAATGGCTGGATCTATTGTTATCCCTATTACTGCTCTTTGTCCAGCTATTGGAGCAATATTAGGAAGAATATTATTTAAACAAGAGTTAAACAAGCGTATGATGCTTGGAATTTTAATTTGTGTTACTGCAAGTTTTATGATTGGTAGTACAAGCTTTTCAGGAGATGCACCAGAAGGAATGCTTTTAGGAATATGTATTGCATTTATAGCTGCTCTTGGATGGGGATTTGAAGGTTGTGTAGCAGGATATGGTACATCAATGATTGACTCAGAAATTGGTATAACAATACGTCAAGCAACATCAGGATTAGCAAACTTAATAATTTTAGTTCCTGTCTTTGGTATGATATTTGGTGATGGTATTGGTTTTGCAAATGAATTAGTTGTTGGAGCCTTTACAAGCGGATCTGCTATGATTTGGTTTGCATTAAGTGGTCTTTGTGCATTTGTTTCATACATGTGTTGGTATAACGGTAATAGTATGTGTGGTGCCGCACTTGGTATGGCATGTAATGGTACTTTTTCATTCTGGGGACCATTCTGTTGTTGGATTGTACTTGGAGTATTTGCTGGCATAGATGGTTGGGCATTACCTCCTATAGTTTGGCTTGCAGCTGTATTAATGGTTTTTGGTATTTTAGTTATTGCTATGAATCCACTTGATTTATTTAGAAAAAAGGAGGTAGACCATTATGAAGCCACTTAATTATGCTATATTAAAATATTTTACAAATGTAGAAGAAGCTTGTGCAGATGATGTAATTAATTCATTAAAAGATGTATATGGTAACTTTAAAGCTCTTAATAAAAAGGATGTAATTACAGCTTTAATGACAGCAGAGGCAAATGGACTGCTTGAAGAAACAAGATTCGATATGGATATTAATGGAGAATTAAGAGTTTATTATCATGCACCAGAAGAAGGTGCAGCTACAATAAATAAGTATATTAAAGACTAGTAATATTTTTAACCAGTTATTGTTTGTAAAGATTCTCTTTGATAAAAAGTGTAAATAATATCTGTTTAAAGAGAGTCTTTATTTTAGAAATAAAGATAACATTACCCCAAGGGGAATGATTATTTATAAATTAAACAAAAAATTAAAGCTATTTATGTGTAAATTTAAAAAATAATTACTTTAAAATCTATATTTTTATAAGGCTAAACTTTGAAATATAGGATTTATCCATAAAACAATGTATATGTTTACTTAAAGAAAGATATAAGTTTTAGTTATTAAAAAGATATTGACTTTCCCCCAAAGGGAAGGGGATATAATAAATTTAAGGACAAGAAAGAGCATAATAAAAATTAAAATGAATTAGAGAATTTGTTAGGGAGAGGGGGAAACTGTAAATGAGATATTATGGTGATGAGGCACTAGGCCTTGTAGAAACAATAGGGTTAGTCCCAGCACTTGAAGCGGCTGACAAAATGCTAAAGGCTGCAAATGTTGAATTAATATCATATGAAAATGTTGGATCTACTTTAGTTACAATTATGGTTAAAGGTGATGTAGCAGCAGTTAGATCAGCTGTAGAGGCAGGTGCTGAAGCAGCAGCCGAAATAGGAAAATTAACAGCAAAAAATGTTATGCCACGTCCTATTAGAGAAGTAGGAGATATTGTTTCAGTACATGACATAGATTCATAAATTTAATGAAGGGAAAGGTGTTTAAATGGCAAGTCATGAAGCTTTAGGGTTAATTGAAACTTTTGGTTTAGTTTTTGTTTTAGAAGCAGCAGATGCTATGTGTAAAGCAGCTGATGTTGAACTTATAGGTTATGAAAATGTCGCATCAGGATATATATCGGTACTTGTTAGTGGTGATGTAGGTGCATGTAAAACAGCTGTAGCAGCTGGAGTTAAAGCAGTTGAAGAAATGGAAGGTGGAAACCTTTATAGTTCAGTTGTTATTGCAAGGCCTCATCAAGATCTTAGTAAAATTATTGAACGTTATAAAATTACTAATTTAATACCTTAAAGATAAAAAAGTGGGTATTGAATACAAAATATAAAAGAGTATATTATGGTTATTTTAATGAAAAGGAGAGAAAAAAATGAATATAGTTGATAACGATTTACTCTCCATACAAGAATCACGAATTCTTGTTGAAAATGCTCGAGAAGCTCAAAGAAAATTAGCAACCTTTTCACAAGAAAAGCTTGATGAAATTGTTGAAAGGATGATTGAAGAGGTAGAGAAGCATACTTATGAACTTGCAATGATGTCTAGTGATGAAACAGATTATGGAAAATTTGAAGATAAGCATATAAAAAATAACTTTGTTTGTAAGTATTTACGTAACAGGCTTAGGGGTATGAAGTGTGTTGGAATAATTAGTGAGGATAAAGAAAAGAAAACTATGGACGTAGGAGTACCTATGGGGGTAATAATTGCCTTTTGTCCATCAACAAGTCCAGTTTCAACTACAATATACAAGGCTTTAATTGCAATAAAATCAGGAAATGCAATTATATTTTCACCTCATCCAAGAGCTAAAAAAACTATTTCAAGAACTTTAGATATTTTAATTCGTGCAGCAGAAGGATATGGATTACCAGAAGGAGCACTTACGTATCTTCATAATGTAACAGTTAGTGGAACATTAGAGTTAATGAATCATAAGGATACTTCATTAATAATAAATACAGGTGTACCAAGTATTCTAAAAGAAGCTTATAAATCAGGAAAACCAGTAATATATGGTGGAACTGGTAATGGGCCGGCTTTCATAGAACGTACAGCAGATATAAGACAAGCTGTTAAAGATATAATTGCTAGCAAAACCTTTGATAATGGTGTTGTTTCAGCGGCAGAACAGTCAATTGTTGTAGATAGTTGCATTGAATCAGAAGTGAAAATAGAACTAGAAAAAAATGGTGCGTATTTTATGACGGAAGAAGAATCAAATAATCTAGGGTTACTTTTCTTTCATAATGATGGAAGTCCAGAACCAGAAGTTGTTGGTAAATCAGCACAGGAGCTAGCCAAAAGAGCAGGCTTTAGTGTATCTAATGATATCAAGGTTCTAATTTCAAAACAAAAGTATGTTTCACAAAATAATCCTTATTCTAAGGAAAAGCTTTGTCCAGTACTTGCATATTACATTGAAGATGATTGGATGCATGCTTGTGAGAAGTGTATAGAATTATTATTAAGTGAAAGGCATGGCCATACTCTAGTAATACATTCAAAGGATGAGGAAGTTATTCGTCAATTTGCGCTTAAAAAACCAGTAGGCAGGGTATTAGTGAATACACCTGGAGCTTTAGGGAGTATGGGAGCAACAACTAATTTATTTCCTTCAATGACATTAGGTAGTGGATCAGCAGGTCAGGGAATGACATCTGATAACGTTTCTCCAAAGAATCTAATATATATAAGAAAAGTTGGATATGGAGTTCGTAAAGTTGATGAAATAATTAACTATAAATCAGTAGAAAATACAGAACTATCTAAAGAATGTGAAGCAAATAAAAACTACAACCTAGAAAATACAGAATTTTTAGAAAATATTTTAAAGAAAGTATTAGAAAATTTAAAATAAATTAGATTATTAATCTAAAAATATATAAGGAATGTGAGGTAAGAATTTGGATATTCATGAATTTTCAAATAAGTTTAAAGAAGCTACTCAAAATATGTCTTCTGAAGAACGTGATTGTTTAATGAAGATGTTTGAAAGTATTTCAAAAGGAATTATAAAAGAAGAGCCTACTACAAAAGTATCTGTAAATACTGAAGGTGATAAAATTCCAGATGGAATAACAGAACGTTTAACACGATTAAAGGAAAATTATTTAAAGCAAGTTCCAACAATAACAACATATCGTGCAAGAGCTATTACAAAAATAGCTAAAGAAAATCCAGGTATGCCTAAAATTTTATTACGTGCTAAATGTTTTAAATATTGTTGTGAAACTGCACCACTAGTAATTCAAGATAATGAATTAATTGTAGGAGCACCTTGTGGAGCACCACGTGCAGGGGCATTTTCTCCTGATATAGCATGGAGATGGATGGTGGATGAAATTGATACTATTGGTACTCGTGCTCAAGATCCATTTTATATTTCAGAAGAAGATAAGAGGATTATGCGTGAGGAACTATTCCCATATTGGTCAGGTAAATCAGTTGATGAATACTGTGAAGACCAATATCGTGAAGCTGGTGTTTGGGAACTTTCAGGAGAATCATTTGTTTCAGATTGTTCTTACCATGCTATTAATGGTGGGGGAGATTCAAACCCAGGATATGATGTTATTTTAATGAAAAAGGGTATGTTAGATATTCAACAAGAAGCAAGGGACAACCTTTCAAAGCTTGATTATGAAAACCCTGAAGATATAGAAAAAATCTACTTCTATAAAGCCGTTATAGATACTACAGAAGGTGTAATGATTTATGCTAAGCGTTTATCAGAATATGCTGCACAATTAGCAGCTAAAGAAACAAATCCTAAGCGTAAAGCTGAATTACAAAAAATATCTGAAGTTAATGCAAGAGTACCAGCACATAAACCAAGCACATTCTGGGAAGCAATTCAAGCAGTTTGGACTATTGAATCTTTATTAGTAGTTGAAGAAAATCAAACAGGTATGTCTATAGGTCGTGTGGACCAATACATGTATCCATTCTATAAAGCTGATATTGAGTCAGGAAGAATGAATGATTTTGAAGCATTTGAATTAGCAGGTTGTATGCTTATTAAAATGTCTGAAATGATGTGGATTACAAGTGAAGGTGGATCTAAATTCTTCGCAGGATATCAACCATTTGTAAATATGTGTATTGGTGGTGTTACAAGAGATGGTCGTGATGCTACTAATGATTTAACTTACTTACTTATGGATGCAGTTCGTCATGTTAAAATTTATCAACCATCATTAGCATGTCGTATTCATAATAAGTCACCTCATAAATATCTTAGAAAGATAGTTGATGTAGTTCGTGCAGGAATGGGATTCCCAGCTTGTCACTTTGATGATATTCATATAAAAATGATGTTAGCTAAGGGTGTTTCTATTGAAGATGCAAGAGATTACTGTTTAATGGGATGTGTTGAACCACAAAAATCTGGTAGATTATATCAATGGACATCAACTGCATATACTCAATGGCCAATATGTATTGAGCTTGTACTTAATAATGGCGTTCCACTTTGGTATGGAAATCAAGTTTGTCCAGATATGGGTAATATAGATAATTTTAAAACCTATGAAGAGTTTGAAAATGCAGTTAAAGAACAAATTAAATATATAACAAAGTGGACTAGTGTTGCTACTGTAATTTCACAACGTGTTCATAAAGACCTTGCACCAAAGCCTTTAATGTCTGTTATGTATGAAGGATGTATGGAAAAAGGTAAAGGGGTTGAAGCTGGTGGTGCAATGTATAACTTCGGACCAGGAGTAATATGGAGCGGGTTAGCAACTTATACAGATTCTATGGCAGCTATTAAAAAATTAGTATTTGAAGAAAAGAAATATACATTAAGAGAACTAAATGAAGCTTTAAAAGCTGATTTTGTTGGATTTGAAAAGCTTAGAAAAGATTGTTTAGAAGCACCTAAGTATGGTAATGATGATGATTATGCAGATTATATTGCTGCTGATTTAACTAATTTTACTGAAATGGAGCATCGTAAATATAAGACATTGTATTCAGTCCTTAGTCATGGTACTTTATCAATTTCAAATAATACACCATTTGGTCAAATAACTGGTGCAACAGCAAATGGACGTAGAGCATGGATGCCATTATCTGATGGTATAAGTCCATCACAAGGTTCAGATTATAAGGGACCTACAGCAATAATTAAGTCAGTATCTAAAATGGCTTGTGAAAATATGAATATTGGTATGGTTCATAACTTTAAGCTTATAGCTGGACTTCTTGATACTAAAGAAGGTGAAGATGGAATTATAACATTATTACGTAGTGCTTGCGCTCTTGGCCTTGGTGAAGTTCAATTTAATTATTTAGATAATAAAACTTTAATTGAAGCACAAAAGCATCCAGAACAATATCGTGATTTAATTGTCCGTGTTGCAGGATATAGTGCATTCTTTGTTGAGTTATGTAAGGATGTTCAAGATGAAATAATTAGTAGAACAATGCTAACACATTTTTAAAATATAAAAAATTATTTTAGAAATTACAGAGTAATAAAATAGACTGGAGATTGAATAGTATGGGAAATAAAAACTTAGGTATAATCGAACGAAAAGCAACAATTTTTAATGTTCAAAAATACAATATGTACGATGGACCAGGAGTAAGAACTCTAATATTTTTTCAAGGTTGCCCACTACGTTGTAAATGGTGTGCCAATCCGGAAGGAATGATAAAAAAAGCTAGAGTTATGTTTAAAAGCAATTTATGTGTTAATTGTGGTGCTTGCGTTTCTGTTTGTCCTGTTGGAATACATACTATTTCCAACGAAAGCCTAAAGCATGAGGTAAATCGTAATATTGATTGTACTGGATGTGGAAAATGTGTTGATGCTTGTTTAAAATCAGCTTTATCTATAGTAGGAGAAGTAAAAACTATTTCTGAACTTTTAGAAATTATTGAAGAAGATAGGGCATTTTATGAAGTTTCAGGTGGTGGTGTTACATTAGGCGGTGGTGAAGTTTTAATGCAACCAGAAGCTGCATGTAATTTACTTATGGCATGCAAACAAGAAGGTATAAATACTGCAATTGAAACTTGTGGATATGCAAAAAAAGAATCAATATTAAAAGTTGCAGAGTTTACAGATTTATTTCTATTTGATATAAAGCATATTAATTCAGATAAGCATTTCCAATTAACGGGAGTAAGAAATGAACAGATACTAGAAAATTTAAAGGAAATTCTTCGTCGTAAATATAATGTTAAAATCAGAATGCCGTTATTAAAAGGTGTAAATGATTGTAAAGAAGATATTGAAAATGCTATGGAGTTTTTAATTCCTTTCAAGGATTATAAAAACTTTAAAGGAATTGATTTACTTCCATATCATAAGATGGGGGTAAATAAATATAATCAGTTAGGAATTGATTATCCAATTAAAGGAGATCCAAGCTTAAGCAATGAAGATTTAGACAAAATTGAAAGTTGGATTAAAAAATACGATTTGCCTGTTCAAGTGATTCGTCACTAAATAATTTCAAATAAATAAAAATGGAAGGTAAGGTTTATGGGAGAGTTTTTTGAAAGAAATATACAACGTGTTATACAGGAATCAGTACCAGGTAAGCAAATTACAATAGCTCATGTTATTGCCTCACCTATGCCAGATATATATGAACGGTTAGGTATTGATGAAAAGGGAGCTATAGGAATTTTAACATTAACACCATATGAAACTGCTATTATTGCAGCTGATATTGCAACAAAGGTTGCTGATGTTGAAATTGGTTTCTTAGATAGATTTACTGGATCTTTAGTTATAAATGGTGATGTACAGAGTGTTGAAACTGCGCTTATTGCTGTAAATGATACACTTAGGAATTTACTTGGATTTACAACTGCTCCCATTACAAGAACATGAGAAAGAAGAGAATTATGGTAATAGGCCCTTCAAGGTGTGGAAAAACTACATTAGTAAATGAATTAAATAATTATCATGGTGAATTAAGAAGGACACAAGATATGATTTATGGTGAAAATACTATTGATGTACCAGGATCGTATATAGAAAATTCTTGGATGTATAAGCATATAATTGCAGCAGCTCAAGATGCTTCTCATGTATTAATTTTAGTTGATCAATCTAGATGTACAGATGTATATTCTCATGGGTTTGCAAAGTCTTTTAGATGTCCTGTGATAGGGGTAATAACTAAATGTGATTTAATGCCAGAGAATAAGGAAAATTGTTTAAGGCAGTTAAAAATGATAGGGATTTCAGAACCATATTTTCATATTAGCTTTTCTAATGGAATTGGGATTGATGCTTTAAAAAAGTATTTATTTGAAAAAAGGTAAGTTAAAGGGGGCAATGATGAAATTTATTACTGAAGAGTATTTAAGAGATTTGTATAAGAAAGAACCTTTTAGTACCTATGAATTAAATCAGGGAGAACGTCTTACACCTGGAGCAAAACAATATCTGTCTGATAAAGGTATAAAAATGTTAAATGATGTTTCATGCAATAATAAGAAAATTTCTGAAGTAAAGCAATCAAAAACATTGCCAGTAGGAAATAAAAATAATAAGAAGAAACTTTATTATAAATTAAAATCTATAGAAGCATTATTCCTTGTAACAAGTAGTGACATTTTAAAGGAAGATATTACACTAGCTCAAAGTATTATTACTTTAGGAAAAAATATTACAAATATAAGAAAATTTATAGAGGGAAAAGGTAAAATAGAGAGCATTAGTTGTCAATATTGTACTGGAATAAATGAAACAAATTTTTACGATGACATTGAGGACTGCTTTGAGATTACAGAGTTTTTTATGCAACTTGAAAGAAGCAAAGAGATTCTAAGATTACATGCACTTCGTTGTAGTATTCATGAATTAAAGCCATATGTTATTGAAGTGTATGAAAATGAAGAAAATAATTTAGGAAATGAAGTTATTAAAAATATTAATTCAATTATTAATTCATTATCCCAAATGATTTGTTCAATTATTGGAGGGAAAAGATGTCAGAGAAAAAATTAACTTTTGAATATTGTGATAAGCTTGTTCAAGATTTTGAAGAGGTTATAAATAAAACAATTAAAACAGAATCATCAACTTACTATACAGGAGTTGATTTAGGAACTGCATGTATAGTTCTAGCAGTTTTAGATGAAAACTACAAACCAGTTGCAGGAGCTTATAGATACGCAGATGTAGTTCGTGATGGTATGGTTGTTGATTATATTGGAGCAGTTAAGATTGTAAGAGAATTAAAGCAAGAGATTGAGGAAAAGTTAGGTGCAGAGCTAATTTATGCAGCAGCAGCTATACCACCAGGAACTGATGCTTTAGATTCAGGTGCTATTAAAAATGTAGTACAAGCAGCTGGGTTTGAACTTACCAGTATATTAGATGAACCTACCGCTGCCAATGCAGTGCTTAAAATTGAAAATGGAGCAGTTGTAGATATAGGAGGTGGAACAACAGGCATTTCTATATTACAAAATGGAAAAGTTGTATATGTAGCAGATGAACCAACAGGAGGAACTCATTTTTCATTAGTTATTTCAGGAGCTTATGGTATGCCTTTTAAAGAAGCAGATAAATTTAAAAGAGATAATACAAAGCATAAAGAGTTACTTCCAGTGTTAAAGCCTGTAGTGGAAAAAGTTTCATCTATTATTAATCAACATATAGAGGGACATGATGTTAAAGAAATTTCTTTAGTAGGTGGAACTTGTTGTTTAACTGGGATAGAAGAAATAATAGAAAAGAAAACTGGAATATATACACATAAACCTAAAAATCCAATGTTTGTTACACCATTAGGGATAGCTCTTAGCTGTACAAAGGAAATTATTGAATAAGGAGAGTGATAAACGTGGAATTTAGGATTATAAAATCACCTTCTGAAGGGACTATGGATATTCTAAAAAGACGTATGGGAACTAACTGTAAAACAGATTTAAATACTGCTGATGCAGTTGGCCTTGTTCAAGGAAGAATGATAGAAATGATTTATGCAGCTGATATTGCAGAAAAAGCTGTTGGAGTCACAGTTGCGGATATAAGAGGAAGTTGTCCTCAAAATATGATTTTAATTGCTATTTTTGGAGATACGGCTTCAGTAGAATCAGCAATTAATGAAATTAAAATGAAGATGGAAGAAGGAAGAGCATTATGATAACAGCAAAACTGATTGGTAATGTGTGGGCAACTAGAAAAGCAGAATCTCTTAGTGGATTTAAGCTTATGCTAGCTGAGGAATTTGGTGGAATTAATGAAGGAAGAAGATTAATAGTAGTAGATACCATTAGTGCAGGTATCGGGGATAGAGTAATTATATGTACTGGTTCCTCTGCTCGTAGAATGTTAGAGGATGATAATATTCCAGTTGATGCAGTTATTGTAGGCATTATTGATGAAGATTGTAATTTATAATTTTAGGAGGTATAACCATGAGTCTTTTAGATAAAGTAAAGGATGCAGGAGTTATTGGGGCTGGTGGTGCAGGGTTTCCAACTCATGCTAAATTAGCAGCCAAAGCAGAATATATACTTCTAAATGGAGCTGAATGTGAGCCTCTTTTAAGAGTTGATCAACAGTTGATGGAGATTTTTCCAGATGAAATAATTAAAGGATTTGAAGCAGCTAGAGAGTTAGTTGAGGCAAAGAAAGGAATTATAGGAATAAAGGGAAAACATAAAAAGGTAATTTCTATTTTAAAGGATAGAATTATAAATTTACAACTAGGGGATTTAATTGAGGTAAAAGAACTTCCAGATATTTATCCAGCAGGCGATGAACAGGTTCTTGTTTATGAACTTACAGGAAGAGTTGTTCCGGAAGTAGGCATTCCAATTCAAGTTGGTTGTGTAGTTGTTAATAGTGAAACAGCATTAAATATTTATAACGCTTCTTTAGGTAAGGCAGTTACAGAAAAATATATCACTATCTCAGGTGATGTTCCAAAGTCTGTAACTGTAAAAGTACCAGTTGGAACTAAGATTATAGATGTATTAAAGCTTAGTGGTATAGAAAACTTTAATGATTATGCAGTTATTGATGGGGGACCGATGATGGGCCCTGTAATGAAAAATTTAGATGGATATATAACAAAAAAAAATAAGGGATTTATAATACTTAAAAAAAGTCACTTATTAATACGTAAAAAATCTGTTGAAATAAATCAAGCCAAAAGAGTAAATAGATCAGCTTGTGAACAATGTAGAATGTGTACAGATATGTGCCCACGTTATTTACTAGGTCATAATACTCAGCCACATAAGATGATGAGAGCTATGGCATACAATGTAGATAATATAGAAGAACAAAAAATATCACAGCTATGTTGTCAATGTAATTTATGTGAATTATTTTCATGTCCAGCTGGACTTTATCCTAAAGCTGCCAATTTATATTTTAAGCAAAAGCTTGCTGAAAAAAATATTAGATATAAGACAACAAAGGATAAATTTGAAGTAAGACAAGCACGTGAATATAGATTAGTTCCAAGTAAAAGACTTATTGCAAGGCTAGGATTAAGAGATTTTGATAAACAAGCTCCTTTAGTAGATATTGTATTAGAACCTAAGACAGTTTGTATTTTAAAGCAACAACATGTAGGCGCACCAGCTATTTGTACAGTAGCTATAGGTGATCATGTTCAGGCAGGAGATTTAATAGGTAAAGTTAAAGAGGGAAGCTTAGGAGCTAATATTCATGCAAGTATTTCAGGAAGTATTTTAGACATTGGAAATGATTTTATAACCATAAGGAGGGATTAATTTGGCTAATGCAATAGGAATGGTTGAATTTACAAGCATTGCACGTGGAATTTATGCAGCGGATCAAATGCTTAAAACTTCAGAAGTTGAAATAGTTACAGCTACTTCTGTTTGTCCAGGAAAATACATTGCAATAGTTAATGGTGATGTTGCTGCTGTGAAAGAATCTGTAGATGTAGGAGAAAAGATGGCAAATGAATTTTGGATTGATTCAATAGTTATCCCAAATGTAAGTCCATTAGTTTTTCCAGCAATTACAGGAGCAACAATGCCTGATAGCATACAAGCACTAGGAATTTTAGAATCCTTTTCTATAGCAAATATGGTTATAGCAGCAGATGCTATCTTGAAAGCTGCTAATTTAGATCCAATAGAGCTTAGATTAGGAACTGGACTAGGAGGGAAATCTTTCTTTACCTTTACTGGTGATGTGGCTGCAGTTGAAGCTGGAATTGAGGCTGGAAAGTCCATTATGGAAGAAAAAGGTTTATTAGTTAATGCAGAGATTATACCATCTCCTTCAGATAGATTACTACAGTCTTTACTTTAAAGATAAGTAAAAACATTATATAAAATTAATTTTATAATGAAAGGATGTGAATAAATGAAAAGGTTAGTCATTGCAAAAGATATCGAAACCTTAATAAAACAAGGTGAAACAAAATTTTATATTGATAGTAATGTAATTATTACACCAGCAGCTAAAGATTTAGCAAAAGCTAATGGTATAGAATTTACTACAGAAGCACCTAAATGTGAATCAAAAGTAGTTGAATCACTGCCAAAAGCTTGCCTAGATGGTATGGATAACGAAATGCTTTTAGCTTTCTTTAAGACTATGATGGATAAAGGGCTTTTACAAGAAATGCTTAATTGTCTAAATAAACCTAATAAGCCTTATACATTTGAAAGTGATAAGGGAGGTTTAAAGGTTGTTAGAGGTAATACAGTTAAAATGGACGTATTTGATACAGGTGACCCAAATGTAAAAGCTTATTATCAAGAATTAGTTAGTAAAGAAGAATCTAAAATGAGTGCAGGATTTTTAACAATAGAAAATTCACGCTTTGATTGGGAATTAACCTATGAAGAAATTGATTATGTAATTGAAGGTACTTTAACAATAGAAATTAATGGAAAAACCTATACTGCATATCCTGGTGATGTACTATTTGTACCATCAGGCTCTAATGTAGTTTGGGGTTCACCTAATAAAGCAAGAGTATTTTATGCTACGTATCCTGCAAACTGGGCGGATCTTTTATAGTAAACTTTGGGGGGATTAAGCTATGAAGGCACTTGGATTAATAGAAACAAAAGGACTATTAGCAGCAATTGAAAGTGCAGATACAATGCTTAAAGCAGCAGATGTTAGTATTTTTGATAAAACCTATGTTGGTGGTGGTCTTGTTTCAGTAGCAGTAACCGGAGATGTAGGAGCAGTAAAAGCAGCTGTAGAAGCTGGAGTTTTAGCTGTTAAAAAACTTGATAGTTCATTGCTTGTTTCAGAACATGTAATACCTAGGCCACATGAGGAAATAGACAATATTATTGGAATTAAATGTACAACAATTAATATAGATAATTCTAATATTAAAAAGGAAATTGAAGATATAAAAGAAGAGTATAACTATGATGATAATAATATAAAAGAAAATTGTAGTAATGATGAGTCAAATGTTATAGTAGATAATTTATTTGATAATAGTTTTAAAGATAACACTTTAAAAATTGATACTTTAGAAAATGAAAGCAAAATTCATTCTAATAAAGTAGATTTAGATAATTTACAAAAAGATACTATAGATAATTTAGTAAAAGAGAGTGGAATAGAAAAGGCTATTGAGATTTTAAATAAGCTTAAATTAACAAAAATTAGAAATTTAGCTAATCAATATAATGATTTAGGAATAGAAAATGACGCAATTTCTAAAGCAAGTAAAAAGTCACTAATTACTAAAATAGAAGAATATTATAAATAGCTTTAATACACGCATATTCTAAAAGGAGGAATGACAAAATGGAGAATTTTGATAAAGATTTACGATCTATTCAAGAAGCAAGAGATCTTGCGAGACTAGGAAAAGTTGCAGCAGGAAAAATTGCTGATTATAGTGAAGAACAAATTGATAGAATTTTATGTAATATGGTTAAAGTTGCTGCAGAAAATGCAGTATGTTTAGCTCAAATGGCTGTAGAAGAAACTGGTTTTGGTAAAGTTGAAGATAAGACTTATAAGAACCATATGGCATCAACAATTTTGTATGACGCAATAAAAGATATGAAGACTATTGGTGTAATTAAAGAAGATGAAATAAATAAATTAATTGAAATTGCAGAACCAGTTGGTTTAGTAATGGGAATAGTACCATCTACAAATCCAACATCAACTACTATTTTTAAATCTATCATTGCAATTAAATCTAGAAATGCTATAGTATTTTCACCACATCCATCTGCTGCAGAATGTACAATTAAAGCAGCTAAGTTAATGAATGAGGCAGCAATTGAAGCAGGAGCTCCTAAAGATATTATTGGATGTATTTCTATACCAACTATTGGAGCAACAAATGAACTAATGAAAAGTAAAGAAGTTGCAATTATTATAGCAACTGGAGGCCCAGGAATGGTAAAAGCAGCTTATAGCTCTGGTAAGCCTGCACTTGGAGTAGGAGCAGGTAACTCTCCAGCATATATAGAAAGAAGTGCTAATGTTAAGCAAGCTGTTACAAATATAATTGCAAGTAAGACATTTGATAATGGTACAATCTGTGCATCAGAGCAATCAATTATATGTGAAGAATGTAATTATAATGAAGTTGTTGAAGAATTTAAAAAACAAGGTGGATATTTTATGACAACAGAAGAAACTAATAAGGTTTGTAACTTGTTGTTTAAGAATGGACACAATATGAATGCTAAGTTTGTTGGTAGATCACCAAAGGTTATTGCAACTGCTGCAGGAATTTCTATTCCAGAAGGAACTAAAGTACTTATTGGAAAGCAAGAAGGTGTAGGTGATGGTTATCCTCTATCATTTGAAAAACTTACTACAGTGCTTGGTTTCTATACAGTAAAAGACTGGCAAGAAGCATGTGAATTAAGTATTCAATTACTTCAAAATGGAATTGGTCATACAATGAGTATTCATACTGAGGATAGAGATATAGTAATGAAATTTGCTAGAAAGCCAGCTTCACGTATTTTAGTTAATACAGGAGGTAGCCAAGGTGGAACAGGTGGAAGCACAGGTCTTATACCATCATTTACACTAGGTTGTGGAACTTGGGGAGGTAGTTCAGTATCTGAAAATGTTACCCCAATGCATTTAGTTAATATAAAGAGAGTTGCTTATGGTTTGAAGGATTGTGCAACATTAGCTTCTGCTGACTCAACTTTTAATTGCATAAAAACTGCTGATAACTGTCATTCTACACATAATCAATGTGAAACATTAAGCCCTTCTCAATATGCAGCTGCATCAAAGTGCAATAGTAATGTTACTAATAATAGTACATGCACTAATAATGAAGAGCTTATGAAATTAGTTAATGAGATAGTAAAGGCAATGAAGGGGGACATCTAAATGGATGGATGTGAAGCTATATTGAAGCTTTTACTGGAAGCTGTACAAGCTAATTCAGCCAAGACAGTAGTGAATAGTAATTCATGGGAAATTCCAGTGGGCGTTTCAAATAGACATATACATCTTTCACAGAAAGATTTAAACACTTTATTTGGTGAGAATTATCAGTTGACAAAAATAAAGGATTTGTCACAACCTGGTCAATATGCATGTAAGGAAACTTTAACAATTTGTGGTCCCAAAAGTGCTATTGAAAAAGTTAGAATTCTTGGTCCTACAAGAAGTAAAACTCAGGTTGAAGTATTAGCAGGAGATTGTTTTAAACTTGGTGTTGTTTCACATCCAAGATTATCTGGTGATTTATGTAGGACACCAGGGATAACTTTAATTGGGAAAAATGGCTCAGTTCAAATAGAGGAAGGATTAATAGTTGCACAAAGGCATATTCACATGACACCAGAAGAGGCTAGAAGATTTGAAGTTTCTGACGGAGATATAGTTTCAATTAAATTTGATGATCTAAGAGGTGGAATTTATAGTAATGTAGCTATTAGAGCAACAGATGCTTCTAAACTTGAATGCCATATTGATACTGAAGAAGCAAATGCTATGAATATTAATTCTAGTTCAAAAATAAAAATTATAAAGTGAAAAATAAAAATTTAAATACAAAAGTTATTAATAAAAAATATTAAATAAAATGAAAGAAAATAGGAGGATTTTAAAATGAAATATGATGCATTAGGAATGATAGAAACAAAGGGTTTAGTTGGTTCAATTGAGGCTGCAGATGCTATGGTTAAGGCTGCAAATGTTTATCTAATAGGTAAAGAATATGTTGGTGGTGGTCTTGTAACAGTTATGGTAAGAGGTGATGTAGGAGCCGTAAAAGCTGCTACTGATGCAGGAGCAGCAGCAGCACAACGTGTTGGTGAATTAATTTCAGTTCACGTTATTCCACGTCCACACTCTGAGGTAGAAGTAATTCTTCCATCATCTAAAGAAGCTGTAAAATAATTAATAAACTTAAATGATGTAGAAAAGTAAAAAAGGGTTATCTTGAAAATGATTTTAAATAATATTCAAGATAGCCCTTTAAAATTGTTGATAAATTAATATTTGGGATGGGAAATAAGTGAATAAAATACCTTATTTTAAATTTTAATGACATCTATAATAAAAGACGTATAGAAATGAATACTTTTATAAAGAAAGAGAAAAAATAATCACATCAAATTAAATAGGAGTTGTGGTTATGAGTGAAGAAAGAATAATGTCCTTTAGTGATGATAATGGAAATAAGGTAGATTATGCAATTTTAGAACAAAGATTAATTTGTGGTAATGAATATATAGCATTGGCACCAGTTAAGGATACTACCCACATAGAACTTTATAAAATTAAGTTTGATAAAGATTGGAATGAATCCTTAGTGGAGGTAGATTCAGAAAAAGAAATAAATATGTTTAAGCAAATATCTAGCCTTAAACTATAGTTTTTATAAATCAGTATGTCTAATGATATACTGATTTATTTTATAATTAAGTGAATTATGGTTATAAAATAAACAATAATGTAGTATTAAGCAAATGTATATAAATAAAAAAATACTTTAATTAAATTAATATATATAATATTATTATTGTATAAAAATTAGTTTTAAAATAAATAGCAAGGTGTGTTAAAATGGAAAACTTAAAGAATTCAATAAATGAAATTATACAAGAAGATATTATAAAAATAGTAATAAGTAATAAAATGAATAAAGATGTTAAATATAATAAAATAACATTTATGTTAAAAGAAAATAAAAAAAATAAATATTATCAAATAGAAAAGTACACAGATAAGCAGGTATTCCATGAAAATATTAATTTAGAAAACTTAGAAAGTAAAGTTTTAGAATTAGTATCAGAAAATTATAAACAAGTTGCTGCTTGGTCAAATGAAACAACATTTGATTTAAAAATATCTAAAAAGGGAAAAGTTTTTCTAAGTAAGAAAAAAAGTGATAATATTAAAATTGTTCAAAAAGGTCATAACAAAGAAAAAAATTATATTCTTAAAGAGGGAATGATTATTGAGCCGCTTATAGATTTGGGAGTCTTTACAAAAGAGGGTAAAGTAATTAATTCAAAATATGATAAGTATAAACAAATAAATAGGTTTATAGAAATTATTGATGATGAAATTAAGAAAAATGAGTATAAAGAGCTCACTATATTAGACTTTGGATGTGGAAAATCTTATTTAACATTTGTATTATATTATTATTTCGTAGAAATTAAAAATATTAATGTAAAAATGATTGGATTAGACCTTAAAGAAGATGTAATTAAAAAATGCAATGATATAGCAAAGAGATATAATTATGAAAATCTACATTTTGAACTTGGAGATATAAATGGATTTAAATATAACAATAAGGTTGATATGGTAATTACTCTACATGCTTGTGATACAGCTACAGATTATGCTTTATATAATGCAATAAAATGGAATAGTAAAATGATTTTTTCAGTTCCATGTTGCCAACATGAATTTAATCATCAAATGAAGGCAGAATCATTATCTATATTAACAAAGTATGGTATAGTTCAAGAAAGGGTTGCTGCTCTTATGACAGATTCAGTAAGAGCTAATCTTTTAGAATGTGCTGGCTATAAAACACAGCTTTTAGAATTTATAGATATAGCACATTCACCTAAAAATATATTAATTAGAGCATCAAAATCTAATATATCAAAGAGCAAAAAGGAAAAGTCTTTAAATGAAGTTAGTGATTTAATGAAGCAATTTAACTTTAATCCAACATTATTTAATTTATTAAAAGAAGATAATTTAATCTAAATATTAACGGGTATTTTATTATTTTTATAATAAGATACCTTTTTTAATTTTATATCAAGGCATAATTACTTAAATATTAAAGAATAAAATTCAGTCGATACAACTTCCACTAAGGAAAACTTTAGAGAGCGTATATGTTAAAAATTAAAAGTAAGAAGTAATTTAAAACATTTTTCTAGTAATTGATTTTAAATAATAAAAATTATCCATTGCATAAGATAATTAAATTGTAGTATTATTTTATTTAAAGTTAGTTAAATTAAATGTTAAAAAGTAGATTATAATAGTTAAAATTAAATGTAATTATAAATATGGAGGAATATGAGATGTTAAATATAGGATGTCATTTATCAACTACTAAAGGATTTAAGAATATGGGAAAGGAAGCGATTGAAATTGGTGCTAATACATTTCAATTCTTTACACGTAATCCAAGAGGAGGAAAGGCAAAAGAAATAGACGAAAAGGATGTAAAAGCTCTTTTAGAAATAATGGAAGAAAATAAATTTGCTACAGTATTAGCTCATGCACCATATACATTAAATGCGTGTTCAGCAGATGAGAATACTAGAAAATTTGCAAAGGAAATGATGGAGGATGATTTAGTTAGAATGGAATATTTACCAAATAGCTTATATAATTTTCATCCGGGTAGTCATGTTAAGCAAGGGGTTGAAGTTGGAATTAACTATATTGTAGAGTTACTTAACTCAGTAATTAAAAAAGAGCAAACAACAACTATACTATTGGAAACTATGGCTGGAAAAGGTACAGAAGTTGGTAGAAGCTTTGAAGAAATAGCAGAGATTATTAACAAAGTAGAATTAAAAGATCATATGGGAGTTTGTATGGATACTTGCCATATTTATGATGCAGGATATGATATTGTTAATAATTTAGACGGTGTGTTAGATGAGTTTGATAGAATAATTGGATTAGATAAGTTAAAAGCAATTCATTTAAATGATAGTAAAAATCCATTTAAAAGTCATAAAGATAGACATGAAAAAATTGGAGAGGGCTTTTTAGGATTAGAAGCTATAACTAGAATTATAAATCATCCTAAATTAAGGCACTTACCATTTTTCCTTGAAACACCTAATGAACTTGATGGTTATGCAAAAGAAATAGAATTACTAAGAAATTCATATATAAACTAATTATTTAGTATGGGCTATCTTCATTAAAGATATAATATATAGTGTTTAAATAAATTTAGAAGCTATAGATTAAATTTTTTGCTTAGATAGCCCGTTACTTTTATAAATAATTTAACTTGTAAACTAGAAATTTTTGGCGATAATCAGAATTATAAAGATTATCTAATTTAATTTCTTTTTTTATTTCAAAAGCTGTATTATTTTCCAGATAATATATGTAGTCATCTGATGGATAATATAAAATAATCTCAATTTCTCTTTCGTTAGATTGAAGTGAGTCTAAAATATTTCCTATAATTTTTATAAATATTTGAATAGAAAATGGATTAAAAAAGTAAAATTTATTATCAGATGGACTTATTTTATAGTTTTCTGCAAAACAATTTAGGAATGATATTTTATCATTTATTTTTTTATGCTTTTTTAGATATTGGACCTTATTGTTAAGGGCTTCTTTATAAAAATAATTATTCATTTCTATACCTATAACATTTATATCATAAAAATAATTTGCAAAAAAATTAAGCCTTCCTTTCCCACATCCAAAGTCAACTATGGTATCAGAATTTTTTATTTCAATATTTTCAAATAAATTTTTAAAAGCAAAATACGAAGTTGGTTCATATCTATTATAGTGAAGAGATTCATTAAAAACTTTTTGATCTCCACAAGTTTTTATATTAAGTAAATTTTCATAATATTGTTCTTCCATAATAAAATTCCCTTTATTTATATTTTAATTACTTTAAAATTATATTATTTAAAAAGTTAATAAGTAAAGAAAAAGATTTTATTAAGTAACATTAATTTAGAAAAATGTATATATAGTCATTAAGGATAGTAAGGAGAAAGTTTAAATTCACTAAATTTTAACATTTTAAAAGTATTATAGGAGGAGTTATGAGGTATATTAATAAAAATAGATATGAAAATATGGAGTATAGAAGATGTGGTAATAGTGGATTAATGTTACCAGCTATATCTTTAGGGTTTTGGCATAACTTTGGAGAAAAAAATAAATATGAAAATATGAAGGAGATAGTTAAGGAAGCCTTTAACAATGGAATAAATCATTTTGATATTGCAGATTGTTATGGACCACCATATGGAGCTGCTGAAGAAAATTTAGGTAAGATATTAAAATCTGAACTAAATGGATATAGAGATGAAATATCTATTGCAACTAAAGCAGGATTTGATACATGGGATGGTCCTTATGGAGATTATGGTTCTAAAAAGCATTTAGTAGCAAGTATTGATCAAAGTTTAAAAAGGTTAGGGGTAGAGTATGTTGATATATTTTATCATCATGTACCTGATAATAATACACCTTTATATGAAACCTTAAGTACATTAGACCTATTTGTAAAACAGGGAAAGGCACTTTATATAGGAATATCAAATTATGATAATAATCAAACTTCTGAAGCAATTGAAATATTTAATGAACTTGGTACACCATTTATAGTAAATCAAATACCATATTCAATGCTAAATAGGGATAGTGAATTTAATTTAATGCCATTGTTAGAAAAAGAAAAAAAAGGAATGGTTGCATTTATCCCACTTGCACAAGGGCTATTAACAGGTAAATATTTAAATGGAATTCCAAAGGATTCAAGAGCAGCTATTTTTCCAGAGTATTTTGTAGATACAATTAATAATATATCTTTAATGGAAAAAATAAGAAAACTAAATGAAGTTGCTAAAGTAAGAAATCAGACATTAGCTCAAATGGCTATTTCTTGGAGTTTAAGAAATAAAGTAGTTTCAACAGTATTAGTTGGAGCAAGTAAAGCAAGTCAAATAAGAGAAAATATTTTAGCTCTTAAAAATATGGAGTTTTCAAAAGAAGAGTTACAGTTAATAGAAAAAATATTAAATTAGTTAAATAAAATAAATTAATAGTAATAGGAGTTAGCAAGTAAATTTAAGGAGTGTTTAGATGTCGCCAAAAATATCAGATGAAAAAAAGGAATATCAAAAAGAGAGAATAAGATCTGGAGCAAAAGATGTTTTTAGAAAAAGAGGATATGAAAAAACTACTATGAAGGATATTAGAGAACATATCGGAATGAGTGCAGGAGGTCTTTACACCTATTTTAAAAGTAAAGAAGAGATATTTCTAAATATTTTGGCTTTAGAAATAAAAAGAGAAGTTAATATTAATATGGTTAAAGAAAAAACAGTTTTAGAACAATTTGAAAGCTATATTGAATATATAGAGGAATATATTAAAAAGTTAAATTACGGAATAGAGCCTATTATATATGAATACTCAGGAGCTTCATGGAGAGAACCAAATAGATCAATAGTTTTAAAAAATAGATATAATAATAAATTAAACTTTATATTAGATTTAATAGATGAAGGTGTAAAAAGAGGAGAATTTAATTTAAGACTTTCTAAAGAGAGTATTGCAAGTTTTATTATAATTACCATTAAAGGTATTATAAGTAGTGTACTTTCTATAGGAAATGAAATAATTAAAATAGATATGCAAATAAAAACATTAAAGGAATTTTGTAATTTTGCTTTTGGCATTAAAGAGATATAAAAATAAAAATATCTAAAAATTATGTATATTTTAGATAAGAAAAAGTTAAAAATATAATTGAATAAAGTATATAATTTATAATTCAAATAAATTTTATTTGACATATATAAAATAAAAGTATATAATAATTCAAGTGAAGTGGAAAAGTCATTCCCACCTTACGGCATTAGCTTAGTAGGGTAGTATTGTTTGAATATCACTGAATTTTATTCGGGTAAGTATATGAAGATAAGGATGACTATGGTCATCCTTTTTTATTTGAATTATATATTATAGTTAAGGAAAAATTTTGGAGGTGAATTAATATTAGTAAAAAATTTGTTTGTAATGAAAATATAAGAGAAAAAGAATTAAGAGTTATTGATAGTGATGGAAGTCAGTTAGGGGTTATTACTACTGTAGAAGCACAAAAAATAGCTGATGAGAAGGAATTAGATTTAGTTATGATTTCTCCAACTGCTAACCCACCAGTTTGTAAAATTATGGACTTAGGGAAGTATATATACGAGCAATCAAAGAAAGAGAAAGAAGCTAAGAAAAATCAAAAAATAACTGTTATTAAAGAGATAAGATGTAGCCTTACAATTGAAGAAAATGATATCGCAATTAAGGCTAAAAATGCTAGAAAATTCCTATTAGATGGGGATAAGGTTAAGATTACTGTTAGGTTTAAAGGAAGAGAGGCTCAATTAGGACACATGGGTAAGAAAATCCTTGAAAACTTTGTTTCTAAGCTTGAAGATGTTTGCATTGTTGAAAAACCAGCAAAGCAAGAAGGTAGAAACATGACAATAATGGTAGGACCTAAGAAAGCATAACTTGAGAGGAGGATTTTTATTATGCCAAAAATGAAGACACACAGAGGTGCAGCGAAGAGATTTAGAAAGACTGGTACAGGTAAGCTTAAGAGAGCTAAAGCTTTCAAAAGCCATATCTTAACAAAGAAAAGCGCTAAGAGAAAGAGAAACTTAAGAAAAGCTGCTTATGTTTCAACAACTCAAGAAAAAGCAATGAAAAAATTATTACCATATCTATAGGATACATTAGGAGGAATTGAAACATGGCAAGAGTTAAGAGAGCGGTTAACAGCCGTAAGAATCATAAAAAAGTACTAAAGCTTGCAAAAGGATATTACGGTGGAAAGAGCAGATTATTTAAAACTGCTAATGAATCAGTAATAAGAGCTTTAAGAAATGCTTACGTAGGTAGAAGATTAAAGAAGAGAGATTTTAGAAGACTTTGGATAGCAAGAATAAATGCTGCTACAAGAATAAATGGTCTTTCATACTCAAAATTCATGAATGGAATAAAATTAGCTGGGATTGACATGAACAGAAAAATGTTATCAGAAATAGCTATAAATGATCCAAAAGCATTTGCAGACTTAGTAGAAGTAGCAAAAGCACAATTAAGCAAGTAATTTTAAAGACAACTATTAGTTAATAGTTGTCTTTTTTGTTTTTAGGAAATAGAATATAGATAAATCTTTAGATAACTTTATATAGTAGTAGAATAAATAGTATAAGAAGGAAAAGTTTTAAATTCTTTATATTTAATAAGAACAAGAGAGTAAATAGAGAAATTTAACAAATAATAGATAATTATGAAAGAAAGGTAATATTGACATAGAAAGATTATTAATATAAACTTTTATTGTAAACTTTCAAAAGTATAACACAAAAATAATTGCTTAAAATTTTGTTTATTTAGAGACTTAGTAGGGCGTAATAGAATTAAATGTTTTCTAGCGTAACCTAAGTGTTCTTTAAATAATATTTTAGAGCTGCAGGGTTTCTGTAGCTCTAATTGAGTTTTTATATAAAACTCAAAGATAATAACTATTTAAAAATAGTTATTATTAAATATATTGATTTATTGAAAATAGAATGTATAATTAATTTTAAGAAGTAAATTAATTATAAAAATAACTATATAGATGTTTTAAGTTGAAAAAAGGAGAAATTATGAAATTAGATTTAGAAATATACGAATTAGGTCAGGCTTTAAAAAAATTAGAAAAGGAATACAGCTTAGATGTTTTAGTAAAAATGAATTTAAGTGGTGGTTGGATGACAATGAATGGTTCGGCTGAAATTGAGTCTGTACCTAAAGAAGTTGTGGTAGGTTGTAGTGGAAAAAGTAACAATATTATAGATATAAGAGTAAAAACTGATAATAAAGAGGGTGCATTAATTAAAATAACAGGCGCTAAAAATAAAGTGTTTAATATAGATATTGCATCAACAAGATATAAAGAGCTTTCCTCAAATACTTTAACTATTAATCAAATAAAAGTTAACAATGAAGAATGTAAGTTAAGAATTGGAGAAGACATAATATTTACAATTAAGGCAACTGTGGAAGAGGTTATAAATATTATTCAAAATTAAGGAAACTAAAAATATAATTTTGAATTAAAAACTATCTATAATAATTATTATAGATAGTTTTTTTATTACTAAAAATATGCATAGTTTATTAAAAATTGTACATATAAAAAAGTGAATATTGTAAAAGAAAATATAAGAGATTACAATTTTATTTGATAATGTTTTCAATTTGTATTAAGTCTAATTTATTTAAAAAAATAATAGACTTAACAAAGTATTAGTTTAATAATTATTAAAAAAAGGGGGGTAAAATATGAAGCCTAATGTTTTACTTATAACAAGTGATCAGCAACATTATAATACTTTAGGAAAATTTAATAGTGAAATTAAAACTCCAAATCTAGATAGGTTATGTGAAGAGGGAACAACCTTTACTAGAGCATATTGTACTAATCCAACATGTACTCCATCAAGAGGAAGTATTATTACAGGAAGATATCCGAGTCAGCATGGGGGATGGAGTTTAGGAACAAAAGTATCAGAAAAAGAAATAACAATTGGGCAATGCTTGAAGAAACATGGATACAAGACGGCTTTAATAGGAAAGGCGCATTTTCAACCATTAGCATCGACCGAAGAATTCTCATCATTAGAGTCATATCCAATTATAAATGATTTAGAATTTTGGAGAAATTACAATGAACCATTTTATGGATTTGATCATTATGAATTAGCAAGAAATCATACAAATGAATCTCATGTAGGTCAACATTATGCTTTATGGCTTGAAGAGAAAGGATGTAAAAATTGGAGAGATTACTTTCTTAAGCCAACAGGAAATATGGATCCTAATAAATATAAACGTATGGAGAGATTAGCTAGAGAAAAGGGAGGATTTTATAATGCAAAAAGAAATTGGGGGAAATGGGATATAAAAGAGGAATATCATTATAATACATGGATAGCTGAAAGAACTAATTATTTACTAGAAGAATATAAAAAAAATAAAGAAGGATTTTTTTTATGGAGTAGTTTCATTGATCCTCATCCAGAGTATTTTGTACCTGAGCCATGGGCATCAATGTATAACCCAGATAAAATTACATTAAAGAATACTTTAGTTGAAGGAGAGCATGATAAAAACCCCCCTCATTTTAGAATGACACAAGAATTAGAGCCAGATTTTTCAAGTTATTATTCTACAGAGTTTGGAATACATGGATTCCATTCACATCTTCAGAAGGAAGAAGAACTTAAAAAAGACATAGCATTATACTATGGAATGATCTCAATGATGGATAAGTATATAGGAAAAATTTTAGATAAACTAGATGAACTTGGATTAGCAGAAAATACAATAGTTGTATTTACAACAGATCATGGTCATTTTTTAGGACAACATGGGTTAATTAGAAAAGGTCCCTTTCATTATGAAGATATGATTAAGATTCCTTTTATAGTTAGGTATCCTAATAAGATACAGGCAAATAAAGTAAGTGACTCAATGCAATCATTGGTAGATTTAGCACCTACATTTTTAAGTTTATGTGGTGAAAAAATTCCAAGAGTAATGACTGGATTAGATCAAAGTTTGGTATGGCTTAATGAAAAAGAAAATATAAGAGATCATATAATTGTTGAAAATAGACATGAAGATAAAACAATGAATCTTAGAACTTTTGTTGATAAAAGGTATAAAATAACTATATATTATGGGCAAGAGTATGGAGAATTATTTGATTTAGAAATAGATCCTGAAGAAAAAAATAATTTATGGAATAATAATAAATATAAAGATTTAAAATTAAAGCTTATATTAAAATATTGCTGGGCGGAATTAGAAAAGGAGCCTATGTGGATGCCACGTATAAGGCATGCATAAAAAATAGAAGTCCTTTTAAAGTTTTACTTTTGAGGGACTTCTATTTTATATTGTTTATGGATAAAAATATACTGTTAAAATAAATAGTTAAAGTAATCTATTATTTATAAGTATATTGCTTCTTACAGCATTAGCTATTTCAATAAGATCTTTAGTATTATTTTCAAAAAAATTATAATAGCTTTCACAGAAATAATTAAAAGGTATTACATTTTCACTTAGGCTAGTTCTATATCTTTTACATCCTCCACGACAAAGTCTAAAGTGTTTACAATTTAAACATTTAGAATCAATATTTTTGGATTCATTTATAAAGTTTATAGCGGTTTTAGAGTTTCTCATTTCTTCGAATGAATTAATATTTATATTACCAAGTTTATACTTATCTAATGAATAAAAGTCGCAAGGATAAGTATCACCATTTGATTCTACTACAAAGTAGCAACTACATATTCCAGATACACCACAATTTTCAGGGGGTTCACCAAGTAGCATTTGAACATAGTTATCAAAAAGTCTTATACTAGTATAATTACCATCAAAATAATTTTTTTTATATAACTTAAATAATGTATTTAATGCATGTGTATAGTCATTATTCTGTAAAGAGTATTTATTCATTTCTGAATTTGAATCTAATGGTTCAAGGCAAGGTATAAATTGGAGGTAGTTTAGATTTTCCTTTTTATAAAAGTTGTAAACCTTGTTTATATGTTTAGAGTTAAAAGCTGTAAGTACACAAAGTATATTAAAAGGAACATCAAACTTTTTTAATATGTTAATTGATTTCATAACTGTATTAAAACTTCCCTTAAATCCATGAATTACTCTTAGTTCATCATTAATATCTTTAGGACCATCTAAAGATATACCGACTAAAAATTCATTTTCTTTAAAAAATTCTCCCCATTCTGTATCGATTGTGTAGCCGTTAGTTTGAATTGAATATCTAATATACACATTTTGTGTATTATATTTTTTTACAATATTAATAAAATTACTAAAATATGATAAACCAGCTAAGGTTGGTTCTCCACCTTGAAAGGCAAAACTAATAGCTTTATAAGAAGAAGAAAAAACATTTTTTATTAAATTTTCCACTGTTTCTTCTGTCATAATTCCATTTGAATAGGAATCACGATTAGAGGCAACATCTTTATAAAAGCAATATTTACAGTTTAAATTACAAAGGGAAGATGCCGGTTTTATAAGTATTGATATAGACATAAAAATTCCTCCTACATAAGTTAATGTTGTATTGATAAATCGATTAAGTTAATTTCATCTTTTATTTTATTATGAGGTAGCGCTGATAAAAAGGATTCTCTCATTGATAATGCAATATTAAAATATTTTAATGAGTTATCAATATCTCCTTTACTTTTTAGTATTAGGCCATAATAATAATAAGGTTCTGAAAATGTTGGCTTAGTAGGGTTATTAATAAGTATATTTTCATAAATACCTTGAGCCTTTTCGTAATTTTCTAAAAAATAATAGCATTGAGCAAGGTTATCAGCGATAACTAAGCTTGAACTATTATAATCATAAGCAGTTTTGTTATACTCTAAAGCTTCAGAATAATTACCATTTAATATAAATAAATATCCTAAGGTTTCATAAATTAAAGTATTCTTAAATTCAATATCTATATTTTTACATTTTTCAATTGCAGATTTTAAATCACCTGTTTTCCATAGATATAAAGCTTCTGTTATTATATAGGAGTTTTTCAAGTTTAATTCTAAATTCTCAAAGCTTATAGTTTTAAGAATTTCATCACAAGCTTTAAGTTTACCGCAATAGAGAAGTATATAGGCATATTTTAGTTTAATTGCTGAATCAACATTAACATTCAAACAAGCTTTACTGTAATAAGATAAAGCAGCAGCATACTCTTTTTTCTCGAAAGATAAATTACCTTTAAAAGCATAAATAGAAGATTTGCTTTGATATAACTTATACGCAATATAAAGACAAAAAAGGGGAATTGCAATTATATAATTTTTTAAAATTATAAAAGCATCAAAAATTAAAAAAATTACTAAAAAATCTAAAAGATATTTTAATCTTTTCATTATATAGGGCTCCTTTCATTATTTAGAGGTATTTTTTTATATTCTCCAGGTGTCATACCTGTAACTTGCTTAAATCTTCTTATAAAACTAGAAACATTAATATAACCAATTTGTTCTGCAACATCTTTTAAAGGAAGGCTTGTACTTAACAAAAGTTCTTTAGCCTTGTTCATTTTTAAATTAGTTATATAATCTAAAACTGTTGAACCAGTTTTTTCTTTAAAGAATTGACTTAAATATGATAGAGATATACCAAATTTATCAGCAACAAGCTGCAAAGAGAATGAATAGTCAGTGTAGTTATAATCAATACAATTTTTAATTTCATCAACTGATAATTTTGGTAATGAATGTTCATCAACATTTTTTAATATATCAAGTATTTCAGTTAAAGATTCTACAATAATTTCATGTAAAACTTCTTTTGATTCAATTTCAAATAGACTTGTTAGTTCAATATTTGTATAGTTAATTAAATGTTGATTATTAAGTAGTGAATTAATAACAATAACTATTTCAAGATATATGTTTCTTATTATACTAAAAGGTAAATCTTCATTATTTAAATCAATAGTTAAATTCTTAATTTTATCAAAATTTAAATTAATTTTATCAGATGAATTATATTTACATAGTTCTTTTAATTGTTTAGTATATTTGTTTATTAAAAACTGTACATTTTTATTAAATGTATCTTTTGAGTCAAAATCTAAGTAGGTTCTAGAATCTATATAGGATTTTGTAAGTAAAGTTAGCTTACTTTGTACAGATCCAAAGGATATAACTGTATTATCACTTAATTGATATTTACCCTTATAGTTAATGGTATTATCAGATAAGCCAATTAAGTAAATAGATTGTCCACTTACATCTGAATTTACTATAAACTCATATTGACTACTAAAAATATGCATATTATTTTTTTCTAATAAAGATAGTAAAGATAAGGATTTATTATTTGATTTTACAGTTACGATGATATTAAAAGCAGCATCAATAGATAGATTAATTTCTTTACATTTGGATGAAAAATCTGTTTCCTCAAAGACTTCTCCATTAATTAGCTTATTTAATAAGAAGTTTTGCCTAATTGGAATATTTTCATAAAATTGATACTCTAGTTCAGTATTTCTATCATTTAGATAATTTAATGTACTTTTAATATATTCAACTTCATTATAGCCCTCATTATTATAAGTGTCTTTATACATTTTTTTAGAGATATCCTTAAGTTGTAAAATTGGTTTATAATTAACTTTCAATAAGAAATATATTATTAAAGTTCCTAAGGTAAAAGTAATAAATATAGAAATAAACAATAAAAATCGTACATCTCTTAATTCTTTAAAAAGAATATTTGATGATTTAATAGAAATAAAGTATAAGTTATAAGGTTGAATTTTACTAATAAATAGACTTTCATTTCCAAGTGATTTAAATATATGTTGTTTTTCTGTTAACTCGGAATTATGGTCATTAAGTAATTTTATAGGAGATATATCATTAGAGCTAGTATTGTTATTTAAGTTAGCGAAATTACCTATTGAATCAATTAATAGCATTGTTTTCGCTGTTGAGTTTATAGAAAGTATATTTGAAATAGTTTTATTATCAAGAATAAAACCAACAGTTCCAACTATCTCACTATTAACTATATAAGGGATAGTATAATAATTTCTATTGTTATCTTTATCGTATATTATTTTAGGATAACTAAGAGAAGTAAAAGATGCTCTTAAATTATATTGTATATCCTCATTAGAGGAAGAAAATTTCAAAAAAGAATCTAGTTTATAAGCACCGCTATCAGAATAAATGTAATCATATCCATAAAAGCTTATAAAAACATTTTCAAATAATGAATTAGTAGCTTTATATTTACTTAATGTATTAATTAAGCTTATTGCTCCATATACATTGTCTGAATATTTAAAAGGTTTTACCTCATCAATAGTATTCAACATTTCAGTAACTTGATGACAAGATTTTATTTCATTTTTCAAGTGTGATGTTGAAAGTAGTAAAGATGATTCATCTTTTTGAGAGATAACGTTTTCTAAAATATTGAAAATAATTCCTGACATTATAGATGTAATTATAAGTATTGGAAGAATAAGTAGTACTACGTAAGAAAATAAGAATTTACTATACGTAGATGAATGTGAAAATTTTTTGATCATATAGCATCCCCCTTAAAAGTTTTCATAACTATTTTATATTACAAAAATTGTTTTAACAAGAAAAAAATGTTATCATTTTTTAATATTTATAAGTAGTTTTAAATATACAGTATTTTTATTAAGCGTAATGAAAAAATGTATAAAAATAATGTGCATATAAAAATAAACGATTACATGATATAAATTTACTGAGGGATAACTTAAAATAAAATTTAAAGGTCAAATAAAATTAAAAGGAGATGAAAAGAAAACGGTTATGGAATTATTAATTAAGGGGGGTCTAAATGCAAGTTAGTATTGAAGATAAAAGAAAAGAAATAACAAACAAAAAGATTAATAAAAACAAAGGAAAACTTCTAAATAATATTCGTAAGTGTTGGCAGCTTTATATATTGTTAATTCCAACATTAATATATTTTATAGTATTTTGTTATGGACCAATGTATGGGGTGCAACTTGCCTTTAAAGAATACAACGCTGTTGCAGGAATTACGGGAAGTCCATTTATTGGATTTGATAACTTTACTAGATTTTTTAGCTCTTATCAATTTAAACAATTATTATGGAACACAATCACACTTAGCCTATATCAGTTAGTAGTAAGCTTTCCATTCCCAATAATTTTAGCATTAGCATTAAATCAAGTAAGACATGCTAAATTTAAGAAATTAGTACAAACAGTAACATATGCACCACATTTTATTTCAATAGTTGTTTTGGTAGGAATGCTTAATATATTTTTCTCAACTAATGGTGGATTAGTAAATGAAGCAATACAGACATTTGGAGGAGAATCAATATATTTCCTAGGAAAAGAAGAATATTATCAAAATATGTATGTATGGTCTGGAGTATGGCAAAATATGGGATGGAGTGCAATAATATATTTAGCAGCTTTATCAGGTGTTAGTCCAGAATTACATGAAGCAGCTGTAGTTGAAGGAGCAAGTAAACTTCAAAGAATATGGCATATTGACATTCCTTCAATATTACCTACGATAGTTACATTATTAATATTGAACTGTGGACAAATAATGAGTATAGGATTTGAGAAGTCATTTTTGATGCAAAATCCATTGAATATAGGTATTTCGGAAATTATTCCAACCTATGTTTATAAAATGGGGTTAATAAATGCTCAATATGGATTCTCTACAGCAGTTGGATTATTTAACTCAGCTATTAATTGTACTTTATTAGTATTGGTAAATAAAATTTCTAAGAAAATGGGTCAATCAGGATTATGGTAAAAGGAGGGATTGAATATGATAAACACTTTTGTTACTAAAGAATTTAGAAGACAGACAAAGGGAGATAAGGCATTTGATATTATAAACTATATAATATTATTCTTAGTGTTAATTGCTATACTTTACCCTCTATATTTTATAGTAATTGCTTCGATAAGTGATCCAAGTGCAGTTTCAAGGGGAGATGTATGGTTAATACCTAAAGGTTTTAATATAGATGGGTATAAAGAAATTATTAAAAATAAAGATATTTGGATGGGATATTGGAACTCAATTAAATATACGGTTATAGGGACATCTATAAACATAGCATTAACAATACCGGCAGCCTATGCATTATCAAGAAATGAATTGGTTGGTAGAAAATATATAATGGCAATAATTACATTTACTATGTTTTTTGGTGGTGGCTTAATCCCAACATATTTATTAGTTAATAAGCTTGGAATAAATAATACTATGTGGGCTTTAGTACTACCAGGAGCAGTGAGTGTTTTTAATTTAATTGTTTCAAGATCCTTCTTCCTACAAAATATACCAGAAGAATTATTTGATGCAGGACAAGTTGATGGATGCTCATATTTTAGCTTTTTTTTCAAAGTTGTAATACCAGTATCTAAGCCAATTATTGCAGTAATGGTTCTTATGTATGCTGTAGGACATTGGAATTCTTATTTTAATGCCCTTATTTATATTAGAGATAGAGCATTATATCCATTACAAGTTATTTTAAGAGAATTATTAATTCAACAGGAATCAGCAGCCGGTTTGAGCCAAGATGCAATTTCAGCAGCAGAGCAACAAAGATTAGCTGATATGCTTAAATATGGGGTAATTATAGTTTCGTCATTGCCAGTTTTATGTATGTATCCATTTGTACAAAAGTACTTTGTTAAAGGTATGATGATAGGTTCTGTTAAGGGTTAAAAGGAGTGAGGAAATGAGAATATTAATGTTAGATTTAGATACATTGAGAGCGGATCATTTGGGATGTTATGGATATAATAGAAATACAACACCCAATATTGATAATATTGCAAAGGATTCAGTAGTATTTAACAACTACTATTGTTCAGATGCACCATGCTTACCGTCAAGAGCTGCCTTAATATCTGGAAGATTTGGTATTCATACAGGAGTAGTAAATCATGGCGGGATAGCAGCTGACTTTAGATTAGTAGGTGAAAAAAGAGGATTTAAAGATTGTTTAGCAGGAAATAGTTTGCCAGCATTTTTAAGACAACAAGGCATACATACTGCCACGATAAGTCCCTTTGCAGAGAGACATAGTGCTTGGTGGTTTAATGCAGGTTTTAATGAAGTTTTTAATACAGGAAAATCAGGACATGAATCAGCAGAGGAAGTTACACCGGTAGTTTTGAAGTGGTTAGAGGATAATTGTGATAGTGATAATTGGTTTTTGCATGTAAATTATTGGGATCCTCATACACCATATAGGACTCCGGAAGAATTTGGAAATCCATTCAACGATATTAATATGCCATCATGGCTTACTAAAGAAGTATTTCAGGATCATAGAAAAAATAAAGTTGGTCCACATGGAGCAAGAGAGATTAATATGTTTACAAATGAAACTACTAATCATCCAAGATATAAAACAGAACTTGTAACTTATGAAGATGTAAAAGACTGCTTTGATGGTTATGATTGTGGAATAAGATATATGGATGACTATATAGGTAGTATAATTAAAATTCTAAAGGAAAAGGGTATATATGATGATATGGCTATTATAGTTACATCAGATCATGGTGAGGCTATGGGTGAATTTGGAATATATGGAGAACATGGAACAGCAGACTATACAACTACTAGAATACCTATGATAGTAAAATGGCCAGGGGGGAAGAGAAACTATTATGATGATGGATTACATTATAATTTAGATTTAGCACCATCTTTAGCAGAATTATTTAATAAGGATAAGAAAGAATACTGGGATGGAAGAAGCTATGCAAAAACAATTTTAAATGGAGATGATACTGGAAGAGATTCTTTAGTTCTTGGGCAATGTGCTCATGTATGTCAACGTTCAGTAAGATTTGATGATTATATATATATAAGAACTTATCATGATGGATTTCATCTATTTCCAAAAGAAATGTTGTTTAATATAAAGGAAGACCCACATGAGCAATATAATCTAGCTGAAAAAAACAGAAATTTATGTATTAGAGCAGCATATATACTTCAAAATTGGACAGATGATATGATGATGTCAAGTGAATATGATGTTGATCCATTATGGTCTGTTATGAGAGAAGGTGGTCCACTTCATGCAAAAGGGTATTTAAAGGATTATTGTAAAAGGCTTGAGCAAACAGGAAGAGGTTGGGCTGTTGAAAAACTTAAGGAAAAACATCCAAGAGAGTTTTCGGATAAATCTATACAAATATTAGACTAATTTTAATGGAGGAAGAAAATGAAGTCTAAAACTAATATTATATTTATATTAATTGATGACCTAGGATGGAAAGATTTAAGTTGCTATGGAAGTGAATTTTATGAAACTCCAAATATTGATAAGTTAGCAAAGGAAGGATTAACCTTTAAAAATTCTTATGCAGCTAGCCCAGTATGTTCACCATCAAGAGCAAGTATATTAACTGGAAAGTATCCAGCTAGGTTACAAGTAACAGATTGGATTGGTGCACATACACGAGGAAAACTTATAGATGCAGATTATTTAAGGGAACTTCCACTTAAAGAGATGACTATAGCTAAAACTCTACGAGAGTCAGGATATACTACATGGCATGTAGGTAAATGGCATCTAGGAGAACAAGAGTATTATCCAGAAAAACATGGATTTGATATAAATATAGCAGGTGGGCATTGTGGTAGACCTATGAATGGATATTTTAGTCCATATAAAATAGAAAATCTTGAAGATAAAATAGATGGTGAATATTTAACTGATAGATTAACAGATGAGACATTAAATCTTATAAAAAATAGAGATGAAGATAAGCCATTTTTTCTAAACCTATGGTATTATGCAGTTCATACACCTATAGAAGCTAAATTTTCGGATATAGAGTATTTTAAGGATAAGTTAAAAAAGCTTGGACTAAATAAGATTAATCCATTAGTAGAAGGTGAAAATTTTCCATGTGAACACAAAAAAAATATGAAGGTTACAAGAAGAATTGTTCAATCCTCTCCTGAATATGCTGCTATGATATATAATCTTGATTGGAATATTGGACGACTAATTAATAAATTAATTGAAGAAGGAATATTAGAAGATACATTGGTGGTATTTACATCAGATAATGGAGGTTTATCTACAGCTGAAACATCACCTACATGTAATTTTCCATTAAGTGAAGGCAAAGGATGGTCATATGAGGGTGGTGTTAGAGTACCACTTATATTGTATTGGAAAAATAAAATTAAGAATGATAGAATTTCAAATAAAATAGTAATAAGTACAGATTTCTATAAAACTTTTTTAGATGTAGCAAATATTAAAGCTAATAAAGATGAAGGAATTGATGGCGAAAGTTTTTATGATACTATAATTAATAACAATGATGATGATAAAAGAAAAACTTCAGTATTTTGGCATTATCCACATTATGGTAATCAGGGAGGGACTCCATATTCATCAATTAGAAAAGAAAAGTATAAATTAATATATTTTTATGAAAATAAAAAAATTTGCTTATATAACTTAGAGGAAGATATAAGTGAAAGACAAGATATATCAAACAAAAATAAAAGATTAACATTTGAACTTTTAGATGAACTGAAAAAATGGATAAAGGATGTAGAAGGGAAAATTCCTATTGAAAATAAATAAAAAGATAATATTTAATTAATAATAGATGGAGGTTATATTATGAAAAGGGGTAAAATAAAAAGTTTAATATCACTAAGTTTAGTTCTTGTATTAGGAGCTAGCTTAATGATTGGGTGTTCTAAAGGGAGTGAACAAGGAAAAAATGAGGATAAGAGTGTAGAGAATTTTAATAAAGAAGGAAGAGCTATAGTTAATGAGCCAATAATAATTAAAGCTTTAGCTCAAGTAGATCCATTAAGTAAAGATTTTAATGAAATGGAAATTTTAAAGAATTTCGATGATGGAACAAATATTGATGTTCAATATGAATGTGTAGCAGGAAATGTTTGGGAGGAAAAGAAAAATCTTATTTTAGCATCAGGAGAAGTTCCAGATATATTCTTTGGAGGAGGTTTATCTAACAGTGATATAGCTAAATATGGTAGTATGGGAACTTTTGTAGCTATGGAAAATTATATAGATAAGTATGCTCCAAATATTAAAAAATTATTTGAAGAAAATCCAGAGTTTAAAAAACAATCAACTGCAGCTGATGGACATATTTATATACTGCCATATATAGATGGATATAAGCCAGAAGATACAGTAAATCATCTATTTATAAATAAAAAATGGCTAGATAAGTTGGGTCTAGAAATTCCTAAGACAATTGATGAATATGAAAAAGTTTTGAAAGCATTTAAAGATAAGGATCCCAATGGAAATGGCAAAAATGATGAAATTCCATTAAGTTTTAGAGCAAAAAATGTGTATAATGGTGATTTCTCATTAAGTGGTTCTTTTGGTGTAATTGATGGATTAGAGCATGTACTGGTTAAGAATGAAAAAATTATATTTTCAGCTACAGATAATGGATATAAAGAATATATAAAATGGGCTAATAGACTATATACTCAAGGGTTAATGGATAGTGAAGTATTCACTCAAGAACAAGGGATGTATACAAGTAAAGGTAAAGAAAATACTTTAGGTTCATTTTTATCTTATAACTCAGATCCAACAGTAGGATTGGAGCGTGCAGATGATTATATTGCATTAGAGCCATTAAAAGGACCAAATGGAGATCAACTTTGGGGAAATTACGTAAAAGATAATAGAGGAGCTAAATTTGTTATAACAAATGCTAATAAAAATATTGAAGCTACTATTAGATGGGTTGATCAATTCTTTAATCAAGAAGATGATAAGACAGTAGAAGTTCATATTGGACAAAATGGTGTTATAACTGAAAAAGAAGGAGATAAATTTAAAGTTGTAAATCCTGATAATAAAGCTAAATGGGAAAATTGTCCGGGACCTTATGCCCCAGGAATCGTTTCAGTAGACACATATAGTAATAAAATGATTCAATCTGCAACTCAAATTAAGAAGAATAGTTTTTATGAGCAATATAAACCATTTTTAGGTGAACAATTACCAATACTAAGTTTTACAAAGGAAGAACTTGATAAAATTGGAACAATGAAAACTGATTTAAATAACTATGTTGATGAAATGAAGGCTAAATGGGTTACAGGTCAAGCAGATGTTGAAAAGGATTGGGATGGATATATTGATAGATTAAATAAAATGGGAGTTGAAGATTATATAAAAATTTACAATGATGCATTTGATAGATATCAAATGCAAAAATAAAGATTAATTCAAATAAAGAACTAATAATTTAAGAGAGTGTATTATAATTTACACTCTCTTAAATTTATATTTATTAATATAGAAGTATAAATTTAAGTTTATAGGTAGGTGAAATATAGTATGATTTCAAATCATAAGATTTTAATTAATAATAGTTGGCTATATAAAGATAATGAAAGTAATGAGTATGAGATAGTAAATATACCTCATACAAATAAAGAAATACCATATAATTATTTTAAAGAAAAAACGTATCAATTTATTTCCCAATATAAGAAAAATATATTTATAAAAGGTAATGGAAAGAGATTGTTTTTAAAGTTTGATGGTGTAATGACTTCATTTAAACTTTTTATAAATAATATTATTATAGGAGAATATAAAGGAGGGTACATACCACATTTTATAGAAATTACAGAATATATAAAATATGATGAAGAAAATGAAATATATCTACAGGTTGATTCAACGGAAAGAGAGGATATTCCACCTTTTGGAGGAGTGATAGATTATCTAACCTTTGGTGGAATATATAGAGATGTTTATCTTTATGAATTAAATAATATTTTTATTGAAAATATTTTATACGATTATAAGGTATCAAATATTAAATATGATGTTGGGGATGTTTATATATCACCTAGAATATTAATAAACAATAATAGTAAGAGTGAAAATTATAAGTTAGAATTTAATATTAATAATGAAGTAATTACTTACCATATTGAAGTTAAACAAGGCTTAGAGTGGTATGAATTAGACGGTGTTAAATTAAAAAATATAAATTTATGGAGTTTAGAAAATAAACATCTATACAATGCCAGTTGTAAAATTACAAATGATGAAAATATTTTAGATAGTAATATTATTAAGTTAGGATTTAGAGAATTAAAAATAGAAGAAAATGGAGTATATTTGAATAATAAAAAAATTAAAATTTTTGGACTTAACAGACATCAATCATATCCGTATGTTGGATATGCTATGCCAAAGAGAGTTCAAGAGAAGGATGCAGAAATATTAAAAGAGGAGCTCGCATTAAATTTAGTAAGAACTTCACATTATCCTCAATCACCTCATTTTTTAAATAAATGTGATGAAATAGGACTATTAGTTCTTGAAGAAATTCCAGGTTGGCAATTTGTAAGTAAAAGAGAGGATTGGAGAGGGCAGGTAATAAGTAATATTGAAACTATGATTTTAAGAGATTATAATCATCCATCTATAATTAGTTGGGGGGTTAGAATCAATGAATCTTCTGATGATGAAGAACTTTACAAAAAAACTAATGATTTAGCAAGAAGTATAGATAAAAGTAGGAAGACATGTGGGATTAGATTTATAGAAAAAAGTCAACTTTTAGAAGATATTTATACAATGAATGATTTTATTCATTGGGGAGAAGAAATAATTTTAAGAGATAGGGAAACAGTAACGGGACTTAAGAAAAAAGTTCCTTATTTAGTAACTGAATTTTGTGGACATATATACCCAACAAAAAAATTTGATCAAGAAGAAAGACTAATAGAACATTCACTAAGGCATGCTAGAGTTTTAAGCAAATCAAGAGAGAGTGAAGAATATTTAGGAGCTATAGGATGGTGTGCATTTGATTATAACACTCATTTTGACTTTGGTTCTGGGGATAGAATTTGTTATCATGGAGTAATGGATATGTTTAGAATTCCTAAAATGGCTGCTAGTATTTATAAAAGTCAAGAAGATCCAGATAAGAAGATTGTACTAGATCCATTAACCTATTGGTCTAGAGGTGAAAGAAATAGGGGATTAATATTTCCTGTCTACGTATGTACAAATTGTGATGAGATTGAATTGAAATTTAATGGTAAAACAATTAATAGATTTAAAAGAGATGATAATAATCTAGAGGAAAATCTTAAAAGTTTAAAGTATCCACCAATAAAGGTACAAGGAAATGTTGGTGATTGGGGGGCAAAGTGGACAGCCGCTGAATTTATTGGTTATTTAAAAGGGAAAAAAGTAATAGAAAAAAGCTTTTCTGCAGATCCAGTAGTTTTTAATTTAGAGGTAATTATTGATGATTATGCACTTAATGGAAATGAATTTGATGCTACAAGAGTTGTTGTAAAAGCTGTAGATGATAAAAATAATATACTTCCATATGCAACAGGATTTATAACTGTAGATACAATTGGTGATATAGAAGTAATAGGACCAAAGGGAGTTTCATTAATAGGTGGTAGTATTGGGTTTTGGATAAAAACTTTAGGGAAATTTAATGATAGTAGGGCAACTATTAAAATAAGTAGTTCCTTTGGAATAAGCAAAGAAATAAATATTAAAATAAAGTAAAATGGGAGATAATTAATATGAAGTTATATGGATTAGATAAAGAAACAATCTACATTATAGATAAAGATATAAGTAATATTGTCAATTTAGAGTTAATTAAAGAGGATGAAATTGAAGTATCCATTCTTAGTAAAGATTCAGAAAATGTTATAGAAATCTTAAAAGGAGAAAAAGCTTATATTAAGTATAAAGAAAAACATCATTTTTTTAGAGCGTTAGGATTATATACTCAATTTAGAAATTTAGGAGAGAAAAATTTTGATATAAAAGAAAAAGCCACTATAGAATTTGTTGGGGCTATGATTGATGCATCGAGAAATGCAGTATATAAGGTATCAGAAATTAAAAAAATGTTAGTGAAAATGGCATTAATGGGTTACAGTAGATGTATGTTATATACAGAAGACACTTATGAATTAGATGGATACGAATATTTTGGATATTTAAGAGGAAAATATACAAAAAAAGAATTAAAGGAAATAGATGAGTATGCTTACTCCTTAGGAATTGAAGTAATACCATGTATCCAAACCCTAGCTCATTTAAAGCAAACATTAAAATGGGAATACGCAAATGGAATGAAAGATACACAGGATGTACTTTTAGTTGATGAAGAAAAAACATATAAATTTATAGAAGCAATGATGAGTACGTTAAGACAGGTATTTAGAAGTGGAAATTGTCATATAGGTATGGATGAGGCTTTTGACTTAGGAAGAGGAGAGTATATAGTTAAGAATGGATATGAATCACATCAGTATTTAATGATTAAGCATTTAAATAAAGTATGTGAAATAGCTAAAAAATATAATTTTAAACCTATGATGTGGGATGATATGTTTTTAAGGGCTGGTGCACCTAACGGAAGTTATTATGATGTAAATACAGTAATAACTGATGAAATAGCAAATAATATACCGAAGGAAATAGGATTAGTATATTGGGATTACTATACATCAGAAGAAGAGAAATATGACAGATTGTTTGAAATTAGGGAACAATTCAATAATAAAATAATTTTTGCAGGTGGTTCATGGAAATGGATGGGATATGCACCAACGTATTCAAAAACATTTAGTACAACCAACGCTGCACTAAAAAAATGTAAAGAAAGAGGAATAAATGAAGTTTTTGTAACAACTTGGGGTGATGATGGAGCAGAGGCACCTTTAAATGTTATATTACTAGGATTAATGTTATATTCAGAGCATTCATATTATAGCACTGTAGATAATGAATGGTTAAATAAAAGATGTGAATTTTTAACAGGACTTTCAAGTAATGATTTCTTAACTTTAGAAGAACTAGATTTAATACCAACTGTTAAATATCCTAATTTGAAGGAAGTTAATCCTTCAAAATATTTAATTTATCAGGATATATTATTAGGAGCCTTTGATAAACATATTGAAGGATTAGATTTAAAGAGTTATTATAAGAAGCTTACTAGTAAATATGAAGAAATATCTACAAAAACTAGTGATTATAATCAAATGTTTAAATTATTTGCTAAGATAAGTGATTTTTTATCAATAAAATCTGAAATAGGTATTGATTTAAGAAAAGCATATGTAGCAAGGGATAATAGTGAATTAGAAGATATCTTAAATAATGATTTGCCAGCTTTAAGTGTTAAATTAGAAGAATTTCATAATGTTTTTAGGAAGTTATGGTATAGTGAATGTAAAGGGCAAGGCTTTGAAGTAATAGATATAAGACTTGGTGGTATAAAAGAAAGAATTAATTCAACTATATTTAGATTAAATCAGTATTTAAATAAAGATATTGAAGTAATTGAAGAGTTAGAGGAAGAGATATTATATTTTTCAAATAATATAAATGAAGAAAGTAAAGTAATCCCATATATAAGATATCAGCATATTGCAACTCAAAATATACTAAGCTGGTGATAATAGATAATTTAAACATCAATTTATTAGTGCTGTATCCTTCTAGTATTTATAATTAATAATAGATACTAGAAGGATTTTTAATTTGATTTTATAAGGTGTAGATTTTTCTTTTTTTATTATTTATAATAGCTTTAGCTTAAATAAAATAAGAAAGTATACATTTGATGAAAGGACACATTAAAAGTGAGAATAAATAAATTATTAAGTAATTATGGTATTTGCTCAAGAAAAGAAGCAAATAGAATAATAGAAGAAGAAAGAATATTAGTTAATGGTAAAGTTTGTATACCAGGACAGTGGGTTGAGGAAGAAGATAATATATTATTAGATAATAAGCCTATTTCAAAAAAAGAAGTTATATATATAGCTTTAAATAAACCAATAGGAGTTACTTGCACAGCGGCTAAAGAAATTGAAAATAATATAATAGATTTTATGAATTACTCAAATTATATTTTTCCAGTAGGTAGGTTAGATAAAGAATCTCAAGGTTTAATATTAATGACTAATGATGGTGAGTTAGCAAATGAGATATTAGAATCTGATAATAAGCATGAAAAAGAATATATAGTTACAGTAAATAAACCTTTTAATGACGATTTTATTAGAGGTATGGCAGCAGGTGTTGAACTAAATGGAGTTAAAACAAGACCTTGTAAGGTTACGAGAATTGATGAAAATACATTTAATATTGTACTTACTCAAGGATTAAATAAGCAAATAAGAAGAATGAGTAAGACTTTTGGATTTAAAGTTGTTAAATTAGAAAGAATAAGAATATTAAATATTAAGCTTGAAGGACTTGAATATGGAAAATGGCGTTATCTTACAGAAGAAGAGATAATAAATTTAAAAAGAAATTAATATTAATAAATAATTTTCAAAGTATTTTTACTATTTTTAGATACTTTTAATATATAATATAAATAACTAGAAAATAAGACGGAGGTATTGCATGAATTGGTTAAATAAATTAGAAAGAAAGTTTGGGAATATATGTATTAAGAATTTGATGTTATATATAGTATTATTAAATGCTTTTGTATTTTTCCTGACATATGCTTCTAATAATTATGATTTTTTAAATAAATTAATACTTAATCCACAATTAGTTATGAAAGGTGAAGTTTGGAGATTAATAACATTTCTATTTATACCTATGTCTGGATCTATATTTTGGTTAATATTTGGACTGTATTTTTATTATTTAGCAGGGAATGGATTAGAGCATGAATGGGGAAGCTTTAAATTTAATATTTACTATTTAGTAGGAATGCTTTCAACGATATTAGTATCATTTATTACGGATATGCCAGCTACTGGAGCATATATAAACCTTTCTTTATTTTTAGCTTTTGCAAAGATATATCCTGATTTTGAATTGTTGTTATTTTTTATTATACCTATAAAAGTAAAGTATTTAGCTATATTTAACTGGATATTTATTATATATAATTTCCTTACAGCAGGATCAATTGGAGGAATGCTTCTCGTATTAGCACCTGTTTTTAATTATTTGATATTTTTTGGTAAGAGTAATTTTAAGGATGGAACTAATAGTGCAAAAAATTATAGGAGAAAGCAAAAGTATAATGCTCAAATATCTAAAAAGGAAACAATTCATAAATGTGTGGTTTGTGGAATAACGGAAAAGGATGATCCAAATATGGAGTTTAGATATTGTTCTAAATGTAGTGGAAAACAATGCTATTGTATTGAACATATAAAAAATCACGAACACAAAAATTAAAGAAGTAGAAATTTTTTCTGCTTCTTTTAATTTTTAATTTTTTGTATCTAATAATAAAAAAAGTTTATTGAGTTAATCTTTAGTAGTATCATATAGTATTGAAGCAGAAGAAATTTATGTGTAATTATAAATTATTTAGAAAGAAGATGATTTAATGACTAAAACAACAAATGATCTGGGGAAAGAACCAATAGGAAAACTTTTAGTAAGATTAGCACTTCCAGCTATTATAGCACAACTTGTAAATGTTCTATATAATATAATAGATAGAATATTTATAGGTAGAATACCAAATGGAGATATAGCAATGGCTGGAGTTGGAGTTGCATTTCCTATTATAATGATAGTATCTGCCTTTGCAGCTCTTATAGGAAATGGTGGAGCACCATTAGCAGCTATAAAAATGGGAGAAAAGAAGAATGACGAAGCAGAAAAAATATTAAGTAATAGCTTTTCATCACTTTTAATAATTGGTAGTATTTTAACAATTGTATTTTTAATATTTAAAGAACCTATATTATGGATGTTTGGAGCTAGTGAATTAACTATTGAATATTCAATAGATTATTTAACTTACTATTTATTAGGAACTGTATTTGTTCAAATAGCTTTAGGAATGAACCCTTTTATAAATACTCAAGGATTTGCAAAAGTAGGTATGTTTACTGTAATGATAGGAGCTGTAATAAATATAGTTTTAGATCCTATATTTATCTTTGTATTTAATATGGGAGTAAAGGGAGCAGCTTTAGCAACAATATTAGCGCAAATAGTTTCTGCTATATGGGTATTAAAGTTTTTATTTGGAAAACAAAGTGTTATTAAAGTTAGAAAGAAATATTTGATACCTAATTTAAGTATTATTTTATCAATAACTGCATTAGGTGTATCACCTTTTATAATGCAGTCAACAGAAAGTTTAGTTCTAATAAGTTTAAATAATAAACTACAAATGTATGGTGGGGATTTAGCTGTTGGCGCTATGACTATTATGAGTAGCATAATGCAAATAATAATACTTCCTGTTATGGGGTTAGCTCAAGGCGCGCAACCTATTATGAGTTATAATTTTGGTTCTAAAAATATGGAGAGAGTTAAAAGTACATTTAAACTTTTACTAAAGAGTACATTAATTTATGTTATTATTATGTGGTTACTTCTTATGACTTTCCCAGGAGTTTTTGTTGGTATATTTAATAATAAACCTGAACTTGTGGAAATTACTTCATGGAGTATAAGAATCTTCTTTGCAGGAATAGGAATATTTGGAGTGCAGATGGCATGCCAACAAACATTCTTAGCTTTAGGACAGGCAAAGATATCACTTTTAATAGCTTTATTAAGAAAAGTAGTATTATTAGTACCACTTGTATTTATACTTCCAATATTTTTAGAAAATAAATTAAGAGCTGTATTACTAGCAGAACCAATTTCAGATATAACATCAGCTCTTACAACAATAGTGTGTTTTACTATTTTTTATAGAAAAACCTTTAAAAAAGAAGAAAATTTTAATAATAATGATATGAGAAAAACTATTTAAAAATAGAACTATTTTTATAAATATATAATTATATTATTTATTTAAATCTTGATATAAATAATATAATAAGTATAAAATGTTATTAAAGATAAAATTTTAAATTTATATTAATATAAATTTAAAATTGAAATGGGGTATTTAGGATGGATAAAGATATAGAAAAATTAATTGGAAATAGTAACATTTTATACAGAGAGGTATTAACATATGAAGATGCGTATAGATACAATTCTGAGGATGGAAAAGCATTACCTAAAAGAATAGAAAGTACAAATAGAGCTAATGAAAAATATGAAGTTAAAGAAAAAGATAAAAATATTTTTTCTATATTAGGGAAAATAGGTTTAAAAGTTGGAGAGATTATTATAGATATAATTACAGAAGTATTAGGTGAGATTTTTTAATAAAAAAGAAATGAATTAAAAAAAGTATTATCAAAAATAAATTTGATAATACTTTTTTATGGTTGCGGGGGCAGGACTTGAACCTACGACCTTCGGGTTATGAGCCCGACGAGCTGCCAACTGCTCCACCCCGCGATATTAATTTTTAAGCTTTCCTAAGCTATGTTGTAAGTATAGTCTTATGGAGAGGATATGTCAATAGATTTTTTAATATTATTTAAAATTTTAATTAAATTTAACTATTAAATAATAAGAATGCTTAATATAAATACAAAAAGTCAATAATTATGATATAATTTACTAAAATCAAGATAAGGGAAATAAGATAAAAAGGAGGGGAGATATGAAAAATTCATTAGAGGTTTTAAAAAAATATTTTGGGTATGATTCATTTAGATCAGGACAATCAGAAATAATTGATAATATACTAAAAGGGAGAGATGCATTTTGTATTATGCCTACAGGTGGAGGAAAATCAATATGTTATCAGATACCTGCATTAATCTTAAATGGAATAACATTAGTAGTATCACCCCTTATATCTTTAATGAAGGATCAAGTTGATAGTATTAATGATGTTGGAATAAGTGCTAAATACATTAATAGTACTCAATCTATGAAGGAAATAAAGGAGATTATATTAAGTTGTTATAAAGGAGAAATTAAACTTTTATATATAGCTCCAGAAAGGTTAGAAAATGAGTATTTTAATAAAATGCTAAGAAAACTTACTATAAGCCAAATAGCAATTGATGAAGCTCATTGTGTTTCTATGTGGGGACATGACTTTAGAAGAAGTTATAGATACATAGATCCATTTATTAAAAGTTTAGATAAGAGACCAATTGTTACTGCATTTACAGCAACGGCAACAGAAGAAGTAAGAAAAGATATTATAAAGTTGTTAGGTTTAAGTAATGGATATACATATTTAGGGAGTTTTGATAGGGAAAATTTATCATTATATGTTCATAAGGAAGAAGATAAAGTAGAGTTTGTTAAAGATTTTATTAGAGATAGAGAAGAAGAAGCTGGAATTATATATTGTGCAACAAGAAAAGAAGTAGATTCACTGTTTTACTATTTAAAAGATTTAGGATTTAATATAGCTAAATATCATGGTGGATTGAAGGATGAAGAAAAAAACTATTATCAAAATGAATTTTTAAAAGATAACATTCCTATTATGATAGCAACAAATGCTTTTGGAATGGGAATAGATAAATCAAATGTAAGATATATAATTCATTTTACTATTTGTAAGAATATAGAAAATTATTATCAAGAAATAGGTAGAGGTGGAAGAGACGGAGAAAAAACAGGGTGTCATTTACTTTATAATAGATCAGATATTAGAACTTTAGAATATTTAATATATACAACATCTGGATCAGAAAGAAAAGAAATAGATATTAGAAAACTTCAAAGTATGGTTGATTTTTGTGAAAGCACTGATTGTTATAGGAGTTTTATATTAAAGTACTTTGGAGAAAAGAATTCTAGAGATTATTGCAATAATTGTAGTAACTGTTTTAATAATGATGAATTAAAAGATTTTACTATAGAAACACAAATGATATTATCATGTGTATATAGAACAAGAGAACAATATGGTATTTCTGTTCTTATAGATATATTAAGAGGATTTAAAGGTCCTAAAATAATACAAAATAAATTAGATAGATTAACAACCTATGGAATAATGAGAGAATATAATAGTAAGTTTATTAGAGATTTAATAAAAACATTAATAGATTTAGGTTATGTAAATTTAAAAGATGGAACATATTCAATGCTTAAGTTGAATAATAAATCTATAAAGGTTTTAAAGTCAAAGGAAAAAGTTATTTGTAAGTTATCAGAAAATATAGAAGAAAAAATTTCTAATAAAGAACTGTTTAATAAGTTAAAAGTATGGAGAAAAGAAGTTGCTTTTAAAGAGAATATTAAGCCATATATAATTTTTTCAGATTCTACACTTATAGAATTATCTAATAAGAAACCGATCAGCAAGGAGGAATTATTAGATATAAGAGGAATGGGAGAAAAGAAATTTGAAAAGTATGGTGAAGAAGTATTAAAGTTAATTGTTTCTAATTAGTAGAAAGGAATTTTATATGGAAATATTTACAATTGGACATTCTAATTATAAAGTAGAGAAGCTTGTAGATATGTTACGTTTTTATAATATTAATTGTGTTGTAGATATTAGAGGAACTCCTTATTCAAAATATAATATTCAATTTGATAAAGAGACAATAAAATATACTTTAACAAAAGAAGGATTTATATATATTTATATGGCAAAGGAATTAGCTGCCAAAAGAGAAAATAAGGTATCATATAATTCAGAAGGGTATTCAGATTTTGAAAAAGTAATATATGAAGAGGATTTTATAAAAGGAATGGAAAGATTAAAGGTTGGATGTGGAAAAGGATATAAAATCGCATTACTTGGAGCTATGCAAGATCCTATAAGATGCCATAGGAGTATATTAGTTGGAAGAGCTTTAAGGAATAATGGATTTAATGTTAAGCATATATTAGATGATTATTCAGTTATTTCTCAAGAGACTATTGAAGAAAATATTTTGGATAAATATTTTAGTCATAGGAATCAGATAACAATAGATACTTTACTTGGTAAAGAGATGTCAACTAAGGAAATGATAGAGGAAGGTTATAGATTAGCTAATAAAGAAATAGGATATAGAATAGAAAATATAAAGAATTAATAAAAAGGCATGAAATTCATGCCTTTTTATATTATAGTCCAACCAGTTGTAAACTTTTCTTCTCTTATAGAATAATTTATTTTTTTTGATAAATTTTTTGAATGTATAATCCCTTTAAGTTTTGAAGTGAAATTATTAGAAAAAGTACTTAAGGCAGAATTAATTAATTTAATAGAATTATTAAAGTTTTCTAATGGATTAGCTTCAGAGGAGCTAGCTCTTTCTTTAGATAAAGTTTCAATTGCTTTTTCTGCTGCATCACTTGCAATTTTATTTATTTTTTCTTTTATATCATTATCAATATTAGAAGGATAGCTAAGCTCTAAAGTAATTCTATAGCTTGCTATTCTACTTTTCATACAAGGTATTTTACTAGTTAAATGGCTATCATCTACAATACCGATTGATTCAGTAACAAAATCATCTTTAATTTCAGGAATATCAAGTGATGCTAACGTCTTTGTATAAATATCCTTTGTAGAATTTAAGGAGTGTTCTTTTCTGCTAAGTTTTATTTCTTTTTCAATAGGTTTTGTATAATTATCTGTACAAGAGTCTTGAGATGTACTGCGATAACATATAAAAGAATCTATTTTCTTAAGATCTAAACCGAAATACACCCATCTACCACGGAACCATCTAAATCCTGATATAGATACTTTATCAACATTTATTAGATATGCCCAATATCTTCTACCGCTTGTTTCCCAAATATATATAAATTTAAATAAACAAAATCGTATTGAGTTTTGACTTACTGCTTTTGTTTTAGGTCCATCATAAGTAAGTGAATTCATATGAACTACCTCTGAACCGCTTTTGGAAGGAACAAAAAGAGGTGGAGCACCTAAACCAACATTAGAAGAACCTTGAATTTGAGAACCAGGGAAATTTTCTCCAGGAAAATTTATGTTAGGAAATCCGGGAATAGGGAAATTGTTAAAAGGAGGTTGTCTAGTATCTGAATTGTAAAAAGAATCTGTCTTGATTTCAGGGTCTAAAATAGAATCATCATCATTATAATTCATTTAATAAAACTCCTAAGATATTGATTTATAACCATTATATTTATAATATATTATATTGTTACTAAATAAATAAAAAGATATCATTTCTGATATCTTTTTCTAAAGAAATATCTCTTTAGGTAGTAAATTTACTTTGTTTTTAAAGAAATTATAAAGGAACTATTTATTATTTTCATTGCTATCTGAAGAGTAAATAGCTTCTAAAGCCTTTTCTTCTTCTGCCATTTTTTCAACAATTTCTTTTGATTTGGATTCTCTACATTTTTTATTTAATGCACATGCAATTCCATCCATAAAAACACCTCTTTTACTAAACTTAATATAATATACTAATATTATATTATAGTATATGCATAATAGTCAATAATTATACTTAATTAATAATTAATATTCATATTAAAATAAAAAAATTAGAATTATTGAAATTCTAATTTTTATTAACTATATTCGTCTATGAATTTTTTCTAAATAAACAGAAATTATAAGTGTTAATGCGTAATCAAATATTAAAAATACTGGTTGTGCTAAAAGACATATTATCCATAATGGGATAACAGTAAAATTGATTTTTATAAAATTATTTAAAAGTAAAAATATTATAAAAAATATTAAGTTGAAAAATATTAATTTTAAAGCTATTTCTAATGGCAGTTTATTAATTTTCTCTATATAAAATTTTATTATTCCATATATTCCAAAGAATAATCCGTAGAAAATAATTATATTAATTGGAATAAATAAGAATCCTATTAATGTTGATGCTATATAAACTAAAAAACCATTCTTGATAGAACTTCTCATTATGGCGATAGGGACTAAACAAGATGCTAATGTAAGAACGCTTAATGTACTTATTGGGATTAATGAAGTTGAGTAAAGTATAATAAGTGTTAGAGCTATTAATATACCACTTTGGGTTATATCCCTTGCTTTCATAAATTTTACTCCTCTCTTAAATTAGTATTAGCAACAACCTATAAGATCTCCACCCATGCACTCACATATTGAGTCTAAGCACCAAAGTTGAAGGCAACAGTCACACGTGCTTTGGTTATTACCTCCAGTAGTTCTATAGTAATTGTTGCTATAAGAACTAGTTCTTTGATGTAAAGAGTTTAAGGTTTGTCTATATTCAAAGTTATTTGGTTCCATATTTACGGCAGTTGTAATATGGTTAATTCCAGCATCAAACCAACCTTTGTTAGTTAATACTACACCATATAGAAAATTCCATTCGGCATTTTTATTAGTTATAGTATTTAATTTGGCTTCAGCAGCACCCATGTTACCTTGTTGTATAAGATTTCTTATTTCATTAAATTCATAAGTTCTATTAGAAGAACTAGAAGAGTTATTATAACCTTGAGATGATGAAGCACCATTCTTAGTTAATTCATCATAAGCTGAGTTAATTTCTCTCATTTTTTCTTCAGCTAAATCTTTTAATGGATTATCTCCGTATTGATCTGGGTGATATTGTTTAATTAAGCTTCTATATGCCTTTTTTATTTCATCCTGGCTTGCACCTGGTTTAAGACCTAAAACTTCATATGGATTCATGATTAAAGTCACTCCTTTTCTTTTCGTCTGTATTATTTAGTACATTAATATATTTATCCATCATGCCTAATTCTAAAACATTAAAAAGAATATCATTATTTCTTTTTAATGGAAGTTTTAATAGGCATTCTTTACAATTATAAGAACAGTTTAATATAGTAAATTCAATTCTATCTTTAATTTTTGGAAGCAACTCTTTATAAGGAAGATTATCTTTGTTATATAAAAAGTTTATAGGATTAAATTTATTTTTTTCTATATCTTCTTTCAAATCATCTAAAGCATCTATTAAATATATCCATTTACCAAGAGTATAACCAAGGTTATAAAGATTTTGTCTTAATACATCATTATCATTAGTTAATGGATTAGGATAACTTTTTAATATATTTCCAACTATATGGCTAAATGGATGAGATATTTCATCTATAGAGGAAAAGTTCTTGTTTTTCTCTAAATTATTTAGTTTAGTAAGATTTATATTTGTTATATTATTTATCTTATCTATAGATTTATTTGCTTTTTTCATGTAAGGAGAAAGCAAATTCATTATTGATTTACTTTTAATATTATTATCATCATTTACATCATCTAAAAGTTTATAATAAAACAGTGATAAATTCATTGCTGCAGCATATGATAAGGCTTTATTATTACTAATAACTGGTTTTTTAGAAGTTGGATGAAGCATACAACGTTTTATTTCTATAGAGGAATCTTCTATAGATAAAGCATCTAAAAGTATTGCCAAAAAAGTCATATCATAATTTAATGCCATTCTAGGTATATTTCCAAAATCTTTTTTTATATGGAAACATAAACCACAATAATAACTTTTAAATTTAGCAAAATCCTTAACTTTAAGCTCTGCTTTTAATGGGGTTACATATCCAAACAATATAACACACTCCTAAAATTGCTTATTCTTTAACAAAGAATAATTTTTAATAATTATTAATTATACAGAATTTAATAATTATTAACAACATTTATAAATTAAATAAGAAATAATTAAGGAATTAGTTACAAATAAAAAAAGTATAATTTAAATGACCATATATTGACAGAAAGTATAATAGAGAAGTATATTTTAAAAGGAAGGAGATGGAAAAGTGAAAGTATTTATTAAAATAATATTAGTAATTTTACTAGTATTAGTTTGTGGATTATTTATAAAAAATAAGTCATTTGAATTGATTAAAAAAAATAATAATATTGAAGAAAAAAAAGAAGAAACTTTAATAAGTGATAATAAAATAGAGGATAAAAGTAATAAAGAAAGGGAAGATATAAAAGAAGAAGAGAAAAAAGAAGATAAAGAGTACTTATCTTTGAAGCCAGAGGAGGTTAAGATACCTATTCTAATGTATCATTCAATTGCTGACGGCTATCCAAATAATAGATTAGTAGTTTCAGTTTCACAATTTACAGAAGAAATTAAATGGCTTAAGGAAAAAGAATTTACACCTATGTTACTTGATGAAGTAATAGAAGCCTTTAAAACAGGAAAAGTACCTAAAAAGCCTATTGCTATAACATTTGATGATGGATATGCAGATAATTATACTGATGCTTACAGAATATTAAAAGAATATAAAATGAAAGGAACTTTCTTTATAATAACTAATAATACAGATGCAGATAGTTATTATATGAATTCAGGAATGTTAAAAGAAATGCATTCAAATGGTATGGGGATAGAAAATCATACATCCATTCATAGAGAGTTAAATAAAATGACAAGAGAAGAAAAAATAAAAGCTATAAAAGATGGTATAAATGCACTTAGGGAAAAGGTTTCTGTAGAAAGTAAGTTTCTTTGCTATCCTGTAGGAAGATATGATGATGAAACAATTTCAGTTGCAAAGGAACTAGGATTACATGGAGCTGTTACAACAGAAGGTGGAATAGCAACTATAAAAGACGGTAACTATAGTTTAAAAAGAGTAAGAATTGCACCAATGAATATAGAAAACTTTAAAGCTATATTTGAATAAAATGTTAATATTTTTAATTTATAATATATTATGTAGATATGAAAATAACTATATGATAAAATCTTAAAAGCAATTTAATACTAAAGAAGGAGGGTGTAGAAGGTAATTATGATAGGAACTATAGTTAATTGTATAACAATAATAATTGGTTGTTTTATAGGATTGTTAGTTAAAGGAAAGATATCAGAGAAAATAAGCACAACAATAATGCACGGATTAGGGCTTAGTGTATTGTATATTGGTATTTCAGGAGCCTTAAAAGGGACAAATATATTAATGACAATAATATCAATTGCAGTTGGAGCTTTAATTGGTGAGTTAATAGATATAGATAAATGGCTATTTAGATTAGGTGAAAAAATAGAATCAAAGGTAAGTAAAAATGAAAGGAAAATATCGATTTCAGAAGGTTTTGTTACAGCAAGTTTGCTATTTTGCGTAGGGGCAATGGCAGTTGTAGGGTCTTTAGAAAGTGGACTTAGAGGAGATCATACGACACTTTTTGCAAAGTCGATATTAGATGGAGTATCTTCGATTATTTTCACTTCTACTTTAGGTATAGGAGTATTACTTTCAGCAGGAACAGTTTTTGTTTATCAAGGAGCAATAACTCTAGCAGCAGGGGTGTTATCATCAATATTAAGTGAAACAGTAATAAATAATATGTCAGCTATTGGGAGTTTGCTTATTATAGGGTTAGCATTAAATGTTCTTGGTGTAACAAAAATAAAAGTTGCAAATTTATTGCCAGCAGTATTTATACCCATAATATTAGCAATATTCCAATAATATACCACAAAAATTTTATTGAAAAGGATTATATTTTTTAAAGATTTAATATATAATTATACTAAGCAGTACAAAAAGTAATAAAAAGTAATTATATCCAAAAAATAAAATTCGTAAATAAAATTATTACTAATTATTCAGAATAGTTAGTAATAATTTAAAGTTAAAAAGAAAACGGTAACAGATATAATTGTATTATAAAGTTTAATATTTTTATGAAAAAATAATAATGAAATTAAAATTTAATTAGTTAAAAATATTGAAATTGCGAATTATGTGTTGTATAATCAACTTGAAAGTTCGAGAAAAAACAAAATTTAACAAGGAAACGTTATATTATAAGAGTTAAGGGGGAAATTTAAAATGAAAAAGAGAGCAATTGCATTAGCACTTTCAGCACTTATGGTAACCGGATTAGTTGGATGTGGAAACAAAGGTGGAGATGGAAAGACTGCCGATAAGAAAGACTTAAAAGTAGGTATGGTTACAGATGCTGGAACTATCGATGATAAATCTTTCAACCAAGGGACATGGGAAGGTATTAAAAAAGCTGGAGAAGAATTTAAAATAGATACTAACTATTTAAAACCAGCAGGAACAACAGAAGCTGATTACACTAAAGAAATAGGAAATCTTTATGATACAGGATATAAGTTTATAGTAACTCCTGGATATAAATTTGAAACAGCTATATTTAAGTCACAAGAAAAATATAAAGATGCAAAATTTGTACTTATAGATGGTAATCCACATAGTGGAGATAATAAGCCATCAATTGCTGATAATTCAGTAGCTGTATTCTTTGCAGAACAAGAATCAGGATTCTTAGCTGGTGTTGCAGCAGCTTTACAATTAAAAGAAGGAGAACTAGGATTCATTGGAGGAATGGAAATTCCAGCACCTCAAAAGTTCAACTGGGGATTCCAACAAGGTGTTAAATATGCTAACGAAAACTTAGGAACTAAAATGGTAATTAAACCAGAAAACGTAGTATATCAAGGTTCATTTGATAACGTAGCAGCAGGACAACAATTAGCAGCTACAATGTTTGATAATGGAGTTAAGGCTATATTTACTGCAGCAGGTGGAGTAGGTGTTGGAGCTATAAATGAAGCAAAAGCTAGAGCAAAATCTGGTAAAGAAGCTTGGGTTATAGGTGTTGACGTTGACCAATATGCTGATGGTGTATATGATGAAAAAGAAAATAAGTCAATTATATTAACTTCCGCTATGAAAAAAATAGATATTGCTACTTATGATATTATAAAAGATGAATTAGATGGCAAATTCCCAGGTGGAAAAACTTTAGTTTTTGATGCTAAAAATGATGGTGTTGGTATTCCAGAAAAGAATCCAAACTTAAGTAAAGAAACTACTGATAAAGTAGCTGAAATTTACAATATGATTAAAGATGGAAAAATTACAGTAAGCGACAAACAAGGGGATTTAATAAAGTAATTTATTAAATAATTATAATTCTTTTAAAAAACAATAGAGAAAAAGGCGGATATCCCGTCTTTTTCTCGCGTAAAGAGCAATATACTTTTATTTAACAAAATAAGAAAAAAAAGGTATAATTATAGTACATAAATAGCTTTAAATATGTAACATTAATTTTAAGGAGGAAGTTGAATGGAATATGTAGTTGAGATGCTTAATATTCGTAAGGAATTCCCTGGTATAGTAGCCAATGACAATGTAACACTTCAATTAAAAAAAGGTGAAATACATGCTCTATTAGGTGAAAATGGTGCTGGTAAATCTACATTAATGGGAATGCTTTTTGGAATGTATCAACCTGATAAAGGATCTATAAAGATAAATGGGAAAGAAGTTAAAATATCAAACCCAAATGTTGCAAATCAATTAGGTATAGGAATGGTGCATCAGCATTTTAAATTAGTTGAAAACTTTACTGTAACTGAAAATATAATCTTAGGATTAGAACCAAAGAAGTTCTTATCAATTAATATAAAAGGAGCAGCAAAAAAAATTGAAGAAATATCAAAAAAATATGGTTTAAATGTTGATCCATATGCAAAAATAGAAGATATTTCAGTAGGTATGCAGCAACGTGTAGAAATATTAAAAATGCTTTATAGAAATGCAGAGGTTTTAATATTTGATGAACCTACAGCAGTATTAACACCACAAGAAATAGAAGATTTAATTGAAATAATGAAAAATCTTGTTAAAGAGGGAAAATCTATAATTCTAATTACTCATAAATTAAAAGAAATTAAAGCAGCAGCAGATAAATGTACTGTAATAAGAAGAGGGAAATATATCGGAACTGTTAATGTAAAGGAGACAGATCAAGCCGAAATGGCAAAAATGATGGTTGGTAGACAAGTATCATTTAAGGTTGATAAAAAAGAAGCAAATCCTGGTGAATTAGTATTGAAGATAGAAAATCTTTCAGTTAAAAATAATAAAAAAGTTTTAGGCTTAAAGGATTTTTCATTAGATGTTAGAAGAGGAGAAATAGTTGGTATTGCCGGTGTTGAAGGAAATGGGCAAACAGAACTGGTTGAAGCTTTAACAGGAATGAGAAATGTAGAAAGTGGAACTATAAAATTTAAGGATATAGATATTACTAAAACATCAATTAAGAAAAGAATTGATGATGGTATAGCTCATATTCCAGAGGATAGACATAAAAGAGGTTTGATACTTGATTATACAATGGAAGATAATATGGTATTAAAGGTTTATGATAAAAAACCATTTTCTAAAAATGGATTAATTAAAAAAGAAGAAGTTAAAAAATATTCAAACCGTATAATTGAAACTTTTGATGTAAGGTCAGGGGAAGGTGGACAATCTTTAGCTAGAACTTTATCAGGTGGTAATCAACAAAAAGGAATTATAGGTAGGGAAATAGAATCAAATCCTGATTTGTTAATAGCAGTTCAACCTACTAGAGGTTTAGATGTTGGTTCTATAGAATATATTCATAAAAGATTAGTAGAACAAAGAGATAATGGTAAAGCGGTACTTTTAGTATCATTAGAATTAGATGAAATATTAAATGTTTCTGATAGAATTGCTATAGTAAATAATGGTGAGTTAATAGGAATAGTTAATGCTAAGGAAACGAATGAAAATGAAGTAGGCTTAATGATGGCTGGTATAAAGAGAGGTGAGTCCTAATGAATAAAAATCAAGGATTAAAATCTTTAATGGCAGTACTATTAGGATTAATAGCAGGTGCTATATTAATGATTATAATGGGATTTAATCCTGTTGAAGGGTATACTTATTTATTTAAAGGCGGATTAATGAATATTGAAAGAATCGGTAATACACTTGCAACAGCAACACCACTTATATTAACAGGTCTTTCAGTAGCTTTCGCATTTAGAACAGGTTTATTTAACATAGGTTCACCAGGACAACTATTATTTGGTGGATTTTGTTCAATAGCAGTAGGGTTAACATTTGATTTACCTAGAGGGATTCTTCTAACAGCTATGGTTTTAGTGGGGATTTTAGGCGGAGCATTATGGGCTTTAGTTCCAGGTGTTTTAAAAGCAGTATTTAATGTGCATGAAGTTGTTTCTTCAATTATGATGAACTGGGTTGCATATTGGATAGTTTATTATATGGTACCAAAGTACTTTAAAGGTGAGTTCTTAGAAACAGAATCAAGAATGCTTCCAGAACCAGCTACTTTAAAAACACAATTAATTTCTGATTTATTTCCTGGGTCATATATTAACTTAGGTATAATCTTTGCTATATTAGCAGTTATTACAGTATGGTTTATATTAAATAAAACTGTTTTAGGATATGAATTAAAAGCAGTTGGATTTAATAGACATGGAGCAGAATACGCAGGTATGCCTGTAAATAGAAATATAATTATTTCTATGATGATTGCAGGAGCACTATCAGGTTTAGCAGGAGTAATACAATACACAGGTAATGCTAATATTATGCAAATAGGTGTAATGCCAACTCAAGGTTTTGATGGAATAGCAGTTGCATTACTTGGAGCTAATACGCCAATAGGAGTTTTCTTCTCAGCATTATTCTTTGGGATACTTTATGTAGGAAAAGGATTTATGAATGCAGCGGTAAAAGTTCCACCAGAACTTGCAGATACAATTATGGCTACTATAATTTACTTTGCAGCAACAAGTGTTATTATGGATAAGGTAATTAAAAGATTTAAAAAATTAAAAAAAGATAATACAAATAATGGTGAAAGGGTGGTGGAAAAATAATGTGGGATATAATACAACAAATTTTTCCATATGCAATATCCTTTACAATACCGCTACTTATTACTGCATTAGGTGCACTTTATTGTGAAAGAAGTGGTATTGTTAATATAGGACTTGATGGTCTTATGATTGTTGGATCTTTTGCAGGTGCTTATACAGTTTCTAAATTACAAGCAAATGGAACAAGTGGAGCTCTTTGGATTGGACTTTTAGTTGCAATGATAGTAGGAGTTATATTCTCATTATTACATGCATTTGCAAGTGTAAATTTAAATGCAAATCAAGTTATAAGTGGTACAGCTATTAATATGATAGCTGGTGGATTAACAATATTCCTAGCTAGAAATATGACTGGTAGTGGTAATATAAGAGTAACTAATACATTTATTCCTCAAGATGTTCCAGTTTTATCAAAAATTCCAGTTTTAGGACCATTATTCTTTACAAAAAGTTATGCTACAACTTGGTTAGTTTTAGCAATACTAATAATATCTATATTTGTATTATATAAAACAAGTTTTGGTCTTAGATTAAGAGCATGTGGTGAACACCCACAAGCAGCAGCAGCAGCGGGTGTTAGCGTATTTAAGATGAGATATATAGGAGTTATGATTTCAGGAGCATTTTCAGCACTTGGAGGAGCTATTATGTTACTTACTTATTCAGGAGAATTTAATGGTAATGTAGCAGGTCTTGGATTCTTGGCTTTAGCAGCTTTAATATTTGGTCAATGGAAACCTCTTGGTATATTGGGAGCAACATTATTCTTTGGATTTGCTTCAACTATAGCAAATGTTTCTCAAGTTATACCATCATTAGCTTCTATACCAGGAGTAGTACTAAAGACATTCCCATATATTGTAACATTAATAGCTTTAGTAATATTCTCTAAATCATCTCAAGCACCAAAAGCAGCCGGTGAGCCATTTGATGCTGGTAAGAGATAGATAAATAATTTTATAAAAAAGTAAAATTTAGTTATTATAAAAAGGTGTATAAAGATAAATTCTTTATACATCTTTTTTTATGGTTGTTTATGTAAAAAATATAATTATTTGCAATAAACGTATAGAAAATAATATTTAGTCATCGTATAATAGTTTTATTAGCAATAAACAATAAATAGAATAGGAGGAATTTATCATGAAAAAGGTTAGAATTGCTTTATTGGGGCTTGGCAATGTTGGCCGTGGAGTTTGGAGAATTTTAAATTCGAACAAAGAGGAAATTATGAAACGCTCAGGTTATGAGGTAGAAGTAGCTAAAATCTTAGTAAGAGATTTAGAAAAAGAAAGAGGTGTTAATACACCAAGAGAAATACTTACTACAAACTTTGAGGACATAATAAATGATGATAGTATTAAAATTATAGTTGAGGTAATGGGTGGAATAGAACCAGCTAGAGAATATATGCTTCAATCTATGGATAAGAAGAAACATATAGTAACAGCTAATAAAATGCTTTTAGCAACAGGTGGAGATGAGTTATTTAAAAAAGCAGATAGTGAAGGAGTAATGTTTCATTATGAAGCGAGCGTTGCTGGAGGTATTCCTATAATTAATGGAATAAATGAAAGTTTAACAGCAAATAAAGTTGAAAAGCTATACGGAATAGTAAATGGAACTACAAACTATATATTAACTAAAATGGAATTAGAGGGCTTAGATTTTAATGAAGCATTAAGGGAAGCACAAGAGATGGGATATGCTGAAGCAGATCCAACTTCTGATATAGAAGGATATGATGCTCAATATAAGCTAGCTATACTTTCATCTTTAGCATTTGGTACAAAAATAGAAGTTGAAAATGTATATAGAGAAGGAATAACAGGAATTAAATCAATAGATATTGAATATGCTAAGGAATTTAAAAAGGTTATTAAATTATTAGCAATTGTTAAAGAGAATGATGGAAAGCTAGAACTTAGGGTGCATCCAACAATGATATCTAAAAATCACCCTCTAGCCAATGTATATGACTCTTTTAATGCAGTATTTATTCGTGGAAATGCAGTTGGAGATTTAATGTTTTATGGAAGAGGAGCAGGTGATTTACCAACAGGAAGTGCAGTGGTATCTGATATAGTATCAATATTGAGAAATAATATGGATATAGAAAACTTAGTTCCTGTATTAAAGAATAATTTATGGAATAAAGAAATAAAAAGTATTAATGATATAGAAAGTAAGTACTATATAAGAATTACAGTTGAAGATAAGATAGGTGTACTTGGTGAAGTAACTTCATTATTTGGAGAAAAAAATGTAAGCTTACTTTCAGTTATACAAAGAGGAAGAGATAAGGAACATGATAAAAAGGTAACATTAGTTCTTGTAACTCATTATACAAATGAGGGAAATATAAGAGAAGCCTTAAAGGAAATATATAAGTTAGACTCTATTTATAAAGTTAATAATATTATAAGAATGGAAGAGTTTAGATAAAATAAAAAGTTGTTATGATATGCATTGATTTACATATTGTAACAGCTTTACTTTTTAGAATATAAATATGAGATAAAAAAATTACTATATATTTCAAGAAAAGAATCACTAATGTATAATAAAAATAATACCTATTTTATTTTGGAGGATTTATGAATAAGGAAGAAACCATATTACAAATATTATGCTCTATATTTGCACTTTCAATATTTTTATGGAATAGTAGTTACTCTAATAATGATATAATAATATGTATAATATTTACAATGATATTTATATCAATTGAATTAATTAGTTTTTTTATAAAAAAATATAAATATCCTTTAAGGATATTTCAAATTTTAATATTTGGATTAAGTGTTTATTTTGATAAGTACTATTTTATTATATTAGTTCCTTCAACAATATATATGTTAATAAGTAAAAGAAATAGAATGATGGTCTATTTTATATTTATTTTAATTACATGCAAGTTTATTAAATTTGAATATATAGCTATTTTTATATCATATTCCATAATTATTTATTTATATATGGATGTATTAAATAAAAAAAGGCAAGCAGAAGAAGAACTTAAAAGTTCTTATAGAATTGAAAGAGAAGAAAGACATAAGCTAAGTCAAAAATTAGTTTATATAGATAGATATAGAAATCATAATGATGTAATTGAAAAACTTAAGGATAGAAATTATATAGCACAAAAACTTCATGATAAAATTGGACATAGTGTAACAAGCTCAATAATGCAATTAGAAGTTACTAAAGCAATGATTGATAAAGATAGAGAAATATCTTTGAAATATTTAAATAGTGCAATAAAAAATTTAAGACTTGGAATAGATGATATAAGATTAGTTTTAAGAGATATAAAACCAAAAGATGAAATTATAGGAATAGAAAACATTAAATCATTATTATATGAATTTGGAAGTAATACAGGTATAAAAAACAAATTAGAAACAACAGGAGATTTATCATCAATAAATAATGAAGTTTGGATGGTTATAGAAGATAATTTAAGGGAGGCTTTAACTAATATTTGTAGATATTCTAAAGCTACAGAGGTAGAGGTTATAATAGAGGTATATAATAAATTTATAAGAGCAGATATAAGAGATAATGGAGTAGGGGTAGAAGTTTTAAAGAAGGGGATTGGTTTAAGAGGAATGGAAGAAAGAGTAAAGTCAATAGGTGGAACTATAAGATTTATAGGGAGTAATGGATTTATAATATCTATGATTATAGGGGTATAGTTAATATGAGTATAAAAGTTTTAATATGTGATGATGATATTTTAATTAGAGAAAGCTTAAAAATATTATTACCATTAGATGAAAATATAGATGTAGTAGCAGAAGCTTCAGATGGAATCGAATGTATAGAAAAATGTAAGTCAATGGATATAGATGTAGCTCTTATTGATATAAGAATGCCAAATTTAAATGGGGTAGAAGCTGTAAAAGTAATTGCAAAGGAAACTAATACTAAGTGCCTTATATTAACTACATTTGATGAAGAGCAATTTGTAAATGAAGCATTATCCTATGGCGCAAAAGGATATATATTAAAAAACAATTCACCAGATCAAATAAAAAATTCAATAAAATCAGTTTATAATGAAACTATAGTTATCCATGAAAATATTTTAGGGAAAATCCATGGAAAAGAATTAAATCCTAAAATGGTAAACTATGAATTTACAGAACGTGAAAAGGAAATAATAATTGCTATAGCTGATGGATTAAATAATAAGGATATAAGTAAAAAGTTATTTATATCTGAGGGAACTGTAAGAAACTATATTACAGCAATTTTAAATAAAACAGAATTAGAGCATAGAACTCAAATAGCTATTAATTATTTAAAAGGAAATTTATAATAATATGACATTTGTAATAATAAATTAGTGACTTTTCTAACTTACAGAAAGGTTACTTTTTTTATACAATAATATTAAAGATGGAGGTATAGATATGAAAATATTAGATGTTAAAGATTTATATAAAGAATATGATAGTACATTTGCAGTAGATGGTATAAGCTTTTCAATAGATAAAGGAGAAATATATGGATTGCTTGGGCCAAATGGTGCAGGGAAAAGTACAACTATTAGTATGATTACTGGACTTACAAAGTTAACAGATGGAAATATAACTTTTGAAGAGGAAGGATTAGGTATTAACAAGTGGAAAATGAATATTGGACTTGTACCACAAGATTTTGCTTTATACTGGGAGCTAACAGCTGAAGAAAATATTAAATTTTTTTGTTCACTATATGGATTTAAAGGAAAAGAATTAAAAAACAAAGTAGATAAAGCATTAGAGTTTGTTGGACTTACATCTGTAAGAAAGAAGAAGGCTAAAGAGTTTTCAGGTGGTATGAAAAGAAGATTAAATTTAGCTTGTGCAATAGCTCATACACCAAAGCTTATAATAATGGATGAACCTACAGTAGGAATAGATCCTCAATCAAGAAATCATATTTTAGAGTCAGTCAAACAGTTAAAAAAAGATGGTGCAACAATAATATACACTTCTCATTATATGGAGGAGGTAGATGAAATTTGCGATAGAATTGCAATTATGGATCATGGAAAAATAATTGCACAAGGAGATAGTGAATATCTAAAAAATTTAGTTAGTGATAAAAATATATTTTCAATTTCTTTAGTGAAAAAAGTAGAAGGATTAGAAGATAACTTAAAAGGAATTACTGGAGTTGAAAAAGTAATTGTAGAAAATAATGAAATTAAATGCTACTACTTAAAGGAAAGTAATATTATTGAAAAAATAGTTTCAACAATAGCATCTAAAAATGGAATAATAGAAAATATTAAAAATGAAGCTCCAAGTTTAGAAACTGTATTTTTAGCATTAACAGGTAAAAAATTAAGGGACTAGGAGGAGAATAATAATGATATTATTATCAATGATAAATAAGGAGTTAAAACAATTTTTTAGATCTACTAGTTCAGTTATAATGTTATTTATTTTTCCAATAGTATTAATTACATGTTTAGCCTTTGCTTTAAAGGGACTTATGGGGGAGAGTGTAGATATATTTAAAAAGGCAAAGGTTCTTTATAATATTCAAGATGAATCTAAATATTCAACTGGATTTGTAGAATTTAAGAAGGAATTTAATAAATCAGTAGAGTTAACCTTTGAAGAAATTGATAACGAGAATTTAGCAAGAGAATATGTAAATAAAGGTGAAGCTATTGCATTTATAACTATAAAGAAAGATGGATATGATTATTTTAGATCAGAAAATGGAGAAGGAATACGTGGAAAAGTTTTTAGAAGTATCTTTGAACAATCACTAACAAATTATGCTTTAATAGATACAACTATAGAGGAAAATCCAATGAAACTAGATGAGATTATAAAGTCTGAAAGTAGAAAATATAGTAGTGAGGACTCTGTTGGATTAAAGGGAATTACATCTTTTGAATATTATACTTTTGCAGAACTTGCATTAATAATTTTATATATATCAACTACTGTATCCCAGTCAGTTTATGAAGAAAAGAAATTTTTAACTATAAATAGAATCAGAATGTCTAAAGCAAATGATTTTCAACTTATTTTATCAAAGGCTACGGTAGGAGTTTTAATAGGAGTAATGCAGACTATTTTAGTTTACCTATATTCAACATTTATATTAAATGTTGATTGGGGTAATAATCTACTTATGATGTTTTTAGTTTTAATATCTTTATCAATTTTTTCATCAGTTCTTGGAATAATAGTTGGACTTTCAATAAAAGATTCTAAGAATATGGGAAGTATGTTAAATACAATAATAATGTTTATGTGTATGCTTGGAGGATGCTATGCTCCTTTAGCTATAATAAAATTAATACCAGGAATATCAAATATTATTTGGATAAGCCCAGTTTATTGGGTTAATAATGCATTAATAAGTTTAAATACAGGTATTTCAGATAATAATGCAATTATATCAATAATAACATCTATTTTATTGTCATTATCATTAATCATAGTATATATAGCTATAAGAAAGGTAAGAAGGGGGAAGGCAATTGCTTAAGGTATTATTAAATACGTCTAAAATATTAATGAAGAAAAAAAGTTTTTTTATATTGTCTATAATAGTACCAGCAGCACTTACTATAGTTTTTAGCTATATGCTAGGGCAAGAATCAATTTATAAAGTTGGCATAATAGATAAGGACAATAGCGAAATATCACAATTAATTAAAAATAAACTAGATAGTATAAATGGTATAGACATAGAAGAAATAGAGGAAGCTGGAAGTGACAGTTTATTAATTGGAAGAGAAGTAGAGATAATAGTAACTATACAAGAAAACTTTCAAGAAGATGTATTAAAGGAAAAGGAAAATGCAATTGGCATAAAATCTATTTCTGAAACAGATGTAAAAGAAATTGTTAATTTAATTATAGAGTCAGAAAGCAATAATATTTATAAAATATCAAAGCTGGCAAATGGGGATATAAATAAATTTAAAGAACTTCAAGATAATTATAAAAATAATATGCCAGAATATAAAATAAATGATACCAATAAAGCTATATCAGTTATGAGGTCAGTTGGTATAGTTATAATGATGATATTTATATCTGGACAAATAATAACCAAATTTATACTTGATGATGAAGAAAATGGTACTAAAAATAGAATACTTTTAAGTGGCATATCTGAAAAAAGTTATTTTGCTGGGATAATAACAGTTTTCTATCTTTGTTCTTCAATAACATCAATTGTTTATTATAGAATATGTAAAATGCTTAATTTTGATTTTGAAATGGAAAATACTATATATTTCTTAATCATATTATTAGTTGTAAATTTACTTGCAGTAACATTTAATTTATGTATAGTTTCTTTTATAAAAAAGCCAGAAGTAGCAGCAAATGTTGGAATTTTAATAATAATACCAACATCAATGTTATCAGGAGCGTATTGGGATTTTTATTTAATGCCAGACTATATGCAGAAAATAGGATATATATGTCCACAAAGGTGGGCTATGGCCGCAATTGAAAAATTACAGTTTGGAGGAAAGTTTATTGAAATAGTACCATTAATATTAGCTCTTATATTATTGTCAATAGTACTATTTTTATTAAGCATATTTTTTTCAAAAACTAGGAAGAAATTTGCATAATTGAGATATAAGAAAATTATATTAAATAAGGATAAGTATTATTTTTAATACTTATCCTTATTTGATATATGGAAATATAAAAGTATTGTATTGCTTTGAATGGAGAATTATAATTAGTACATAATAGTTGTTTAATAGGAGAAGAAATATGAATAATATAAAATCAATAAATAGTTTACAAGCAGAAAGTTTAATAAATTCAAATGAAGAGTTACTAATTTTAGATGTAAGAAGATTTAATGAGTTTAAAGAAAGTAAAATTCCTAATGCAATAAATATTCCAGTTGATGATTTAGAATATGAGCTTGATGAAATAGAAGAATATAAAGATAAGCCTGTTTTAGTTTACTGTAAAGTTGGAGTTAGAAGTAGTGTTGCATGTAATATTTTAGAGGAAGGTGGATTTACTAAGCTTTATAATTTAAGAGGAGGTATATTAGATTATAAAGGGTTAATAGATTAATATTTATTAAATCAATAATGCACATTTTATTAATGAAATATTAATAAAATGTGTATTATTTACTATAAAATGGGTGTATAATTATATATTATTAGTATAAATTTAAATAGAATTTTACTGATAATAATACTAAGGATTGAATGTGAGAATATAGGGGGAAGAAAAATGATAATTGATAAAGTTAATAATCTAAGTTCATATTGTGTTACAGAAAATATGAAAAGAGCAGTTGCATTTATGAATGACCATGATTTTGATAAGGATGAGTTAGGTGTTCATAAAATTGATGGAGAAAATTTTTATTATGTAGTATCAGAATATGAAACAAAAAATAAAGAAGATGGTGCGTATGAAGCTCATAAAAAATATATTGATATACAATATATGAAATCAGGTGAAGAAAGAATTTACTATAACAATGTAAAGGATTTGGAAGTAGTAACTGAATATAATGAAGAAAACGATTTTTATATGCTAAAAGGCGAAGATAATGGTAGCATACTTCTTGCAGAAGAATATGCAGCTGTTTATTTTCCAGAAGATGGACATATGCCTGGGATAAGTAATATAGAAACTAAGAAAATAAGAAAAGTTATAGTTAAAGTTTTAGTTTAATAAGATTTAAGTATACAATAAGAGGTTTCATGAATTATAAATCATGAAACCTTTAAATTATATAAAAGAATATAAGAATTATTTATAGGATAGCTTTTTCTTTAATTATAAATACTAGTTTAAAATAAATATTTCAAATTTATAAATTATATGCAGCTAGATTTAAGAAGTATCTTATCTTTATATTTCCCTTCAGTTTCGAAAATAATTATTTTATTTTCTGATATTTTAAGCAGTGGAGCAGGTATATATATGTGTGTAGTTGGTCCTATATCCCAAAAACGACCAAGGTTAAAGTTATTAATAAAGACGCAACCTTTTCCAAAACCATTAAGATCTATAAATGTATCTCCTAGTTTATCAATATTAAAAGTATATTCATAAAATGAAGGTGTATTATCTTTAAAGCCTAAAGAAAAATCTACTTTATCAATATTTTCTAAATCTAAAGAGTAATGCTCAATATTATCTTGAAAATGTATATCTATCATTATACCACCTTTAATTCCCTTACTTTGTCTAGGTGATAAAAGACTTGAACCATAGTTAACCCTACCTAAATTTTCAACTAAGACATCGATTATATTATTATCTTCATTTGGAAGATCTACTTCAATATTTTCACCAATATAATCCTCTTTATATTTAGTTGCTATAAGTTTTTCATTAATAAAAATTTGAGCACGATCATCCATTCCAATTAATTTGAAATTTTCTAAAAAACGTTTTTTTCCTACGTTAGTTCTATATAAAATATATCCATAGCCTTGATCAATTTTTTCCATAGGCATAGTATTTTCAAATATTTTAGGTGACGATAAAGTATGCAATGTATTAAATAAACTAACTTTATTACTAAGTTTTACTTCTCCAATATCAATAAAGTTTATCTTGTTTGTAAAGTCAAATTTTGGAGCAGTTGTATATTTAGAAACAACTTCTTTAAAGGCATTGTATTTAGGAGTAATTTCCCCCCACTCCGTAAGTAATGCATCATAATCATAGCTTGTTGTTTGAGGATCAATTCCATTATGATAGCTACAACCATTAAAAAAACCAAAATTAGTTCCGCCATGAAACATATAAGTATTAACATGTCCAAGTTTTAATATTTTATCCAGTTCCATTGCAGCATCACTAGCATCTCTTCTTTTAAATTCCCCACCCCAATTATTAAACCATCCAATCCAAAATTCCATACACATTAAAGGTGCTTTTATATTATTTTTTTTCATAAAGTTTAAAAGAGCTCCAAATTGCTCTTCAGTTTTTGAACCAAAATTAGCTGTAGGTAGCAGATTTTCTTCAATTAAAGTACCAGCTTCTAATGCCTCGTTCCATCCACCATCAGAAGTAAAAAGTGGAACTGTTACACCATGTTTTATCATTAAATTTTTAATATTTTTTATATAACTTTTAGTACTGCCAAATGAACCATATTCATTTTCAACCTGCATCATAATAATAGGACCACCATTAGTAATTTGTAGAGGAGTAATATATTTAAATAATTTAGCAAAATAGTTATCAACAGCTTCTAGAAACTTTGGATCATTACTTCTAATTCTGATATTAGAATCTTTTAATAACCATGATGGCAATCCACCAAAATCCCATTCAGCACATATATAAGGAGTAGGTCTTAAAATAACATATAACCCTAAATCTTCTGCAATTTTAATAAATTTTACAAAATCTCTATCATTACTAAAATTAAATTCACCTTTCTTTTTTTCATGGTAATTCCAAGGAATATAAGTTTCAACTGTATTGAATCCTAAAGCTTTTAATTTTTCTAATCTATCCCTCCAATATTCTGGAACAACTCGAAAATAGTGCAATGCACCAGAAATAATCTTGAATTTTTTATTATTTAAATAGAAATCTTCTTTTATTTCAAATGTATTCATTATTCAACCTCACATATTAAAAAGTATATAATTAAGTATAATTTAATAATTGATGTAAAGTAATTATTTTTATAAAAAAAGCAATTTAACTATATTTTGACACAAAATTATTATATATTTAAATCAAAAAATATTTAAATAAGAGTATAGAATTACTATTTAATAGAAAATAGTAATTTTTAAATGTATAATAAACTATATAAAAGTTAGGAGGAGTATTATGGAGTTAAGATATTTTATGCCAACAAGAGTATTATTAGGAAAAGGTATAATAACAAAAAGTTATAATAGACTTAAAACATTTGGAGATAAAGCTTTTATAATTACAGGAAGAAATTCTTCAAGGAAAAATGGTTCATTAAACGATGTTATAAAAGCATTAGAATTAGCAAATATAGATTATGTTATTTTTGATGAGGTAGAAGAGAATCCATCTCTAGAAACTGTAGAAAAAGCAGCTAAAAAAGGTATAGATGAGAAGGTGGAATTTCTTATAGGAATAGGTGGAGGATCTCCAATAGATGCAGCTAAGGCAATTGGAGTAATGATTAAAAACCCACATTTAAATAGAGACACATTAATAACTACAGAAAAGTTAGAATCTATTGATTTAATTGCAGTACCAACTACATCAGGAACAGGAACAGAAACTACACATTTTTCAATAGTTACAGATCATAAAAATAAAACAAAAAAGAATCTTGGGCAAGAAACATTTGCAAAATTAGCATTATTAGATCCAAGTTATACAGAAGGTATGGGTTTAAATACAACTATAAGTACAGCAATAGATGCACTAAGTCATATAGTTGAAGGATATTTAAATGTTAACGCTAATATAGTAACAGATGCATTAGTAGAAAAATCCCTTAAATTATGGGGGGAATGTATTAGTTCATTATTATCAGGAGAAATAAATTATGAAGTTAGAGAAAAGCTTATGATTTCTTCTATGATGGCAGGTATTATAATTGCCCAAACAGGTACATCACTTCCTCATGGAATGGGGTATCCATTAACTTACTTTAAAGATATTCCACATGGATTGGCTAATGGTTGTTTATACAAAGAATACTTAAATGTATTTAAAGAAAGAGATAGAGTTGAGAATATTCATAAGTTAATGGGGCTAAGTTCACATAAGGAATTAGAGGAGATTTTAGAAAAATTAATCAAAGTAGAAATAAATATAACTAAAAATGAAATAGAAGAGTATTCTAAGGCTATGATAGAAAATAAAGCAAAGTTAAAAAATCATACTGAAGCTATAACATATGAAGAAATATATAATATTTATTTTAATAGTTTAATTAAATAGTATTATATTAACAAATGGTTGATAACTATAATATAATTAAATTAGCAACTATTCATAAAAGAGGCGATAAATATGAAAATTGGGTTAGTGCTATCAGGTGGAGGCGGAAAAGGGGCTTATGAACTTGGAGTTTGGAAAGCATTAAAGGAGTTAGGAATAGATAAATACATAGATGTTTTTTCAGGAGCATCAATTGGAGCATTTAATGCAGTATTATTTGCACAAGATGATATAGCTGCTGCAGAAGCTTTATGGGATGAAGTTACTATGGATAAATTAGTTCCAATTAGTAAATTCGAACTTTTTAAGAAGGGGTTAGGCCTAATTATTGGTGCTAAGAATATTAATTTTGCTAAAAAATATATGTCACAAAAATTAGAAGAGGGTGCAGTTTCTAAAGATGGTGCTAAAGAAATAATAAATAAATATCTAAGGGTAGATAGAGTAAAAGAGCGAAATAAGATATGCTATGCTGCTTGCACACAACTTCCAGATTTTAATGTTAAATATTTTAAAATAAATGAATATGATGATGAACTTGCACGAGAAATGATTATAGCATCAGCTTCATTACCACTAATTTATGATTGTACAGAAATATTAGGGGAGAAATATATAGATGGAGGAGTAGTAGACAACACTCCGATTCAGCCTGTATATGGTGAAGGCTGTGATATAATAATAGTAGTATTATTATCAAAAGAAGCCAAAATAGATAGATCTCTTTATCCAAATACTAAAATAATAGAGCTTGCACCTAAAAAATTAGTGGAAACTGTAATTACAGGAACATTAAATTTAGATTATGAAGCAAAAAAAATTAGAATAAAAGAGGGTTATGATGACACCATAAGTTTATTAGAGCCTGTAATGATAATGATGGAAATGAAAATAAAAGAAGAGTTAATTAAAGAAACTAAAGAAAAATCAATAGCTAAATACTATAAATTGGTAAAGTCTATATTTAATAAAAAAGAAAATAAAGTAAAAGATAGTAATGGTACAAATACTGGATTAAATTCCTAAATTAAATAATTTTCATATTCTAATATGAAAGCGTTAGATGTTAAGTTTTAATAACTTAGAGTTTATTATGAAATAAAATTAACATTTAACGCTTTAAATTTAATATGTAATAAATAAATGGTATAAATGAAACAAAATATAATAATATTAATAACATAATTATATAAAGCTATGAGGTGAGGATTTGAAAAAAAACACATTTCAAAGAGATTTTAAAAAGTTAAAGTCTCAAATAAATCAAATAGAAGAGATAGTTCACAATTCTAAAGCTGGAGCTTTAATAGAACATGAATCATCTGTAAGAAAAAAATAATGCAACTTAAAGATATGGAAAAAGAAGGCTTTAAAGAATATGATAACGTATATGAGAGATACGAAGAGTTATTAGAATATATATCAAAAAGAATGTTAGAAGATTATAATAGAAAAAATAATACTGATTTTGATTTTTATCAAGTTATAAGAGGGAATTATAATAGCTTTATAAATTCAGGCTTTATGTCTGTATTAACTAAACAACATATACCAAAGATTATATCTAAAGATTTTGAAGAAAATTTCCCAAGTAATCCTAAGGATGAATATAAGGTTGCAAGAAGTTTTAAAAGAAAATTCTTTATTCATTTAGGTGATACAAATACAGGTAAAACTTATAATGCTATGGAAAGACTTAAAGTAGCTAAAAAGGGAATATATTTATCACCACTTAGAATATTAGCACTTGAAAATTATGAAAGACTAAATAATGAAGGTGTTATATGCAATCTATTAACAGGAGAAGAAGAGCTTATTAAAGATAACGCTACTCATGTATCTTGTACAATTGAAAAAGCAAATTTACATGAAGAATATGATATAGCAGTTATTGATGAAATTCAAATGATTGATGATTCTCAACGTGGAGCTGCTTGGAGTAGAGCTGTTCTTGGACTTAGGTGCAAGGAAATTCATATTTGTGGAGCTTTAAATGCAAAGAGAATATTAGAAAAAATAATTAATGATTGTAATGATGAATACGATTTTAAAGAATATAAAAGAAGCATTCCTTTAGAAGTAGAAGATAAAAATTTTAGTAGTAATGAGGCTGAAGAAGGAGATGCTATTGTAGTATTTTCTAAAAAGAAGGTTCTTCAATTAGCAGAGCAATATTCAGGTTTTGGAATAAAACCAAGTATTATATATGGAGATTTACCACCAGAAGTTAGAAGAAAGCAATATGAAGAATTTATAAATAAAAAAAATAAAATATTAATTACAACTGATGCTATTGGAATGGGCGTAAATTTACCTATAAAAAGAATAATATTTTTAGATAACCAAAAATTTGATGGAGAGGAAATTAGACCATTAACATCTCAAGAAGTTAAACAAGTAGCAGGAAGAGCAGGAAGAAAAGGAATATATGAAGTTGGTTACGTTGCTACTGTAAGAGATAATCAAAAGTTTATTAAAGATAAGTTAGAAGAAAGCGATAGGATAATAAATAGTGCTGTAATAGGTCCATCAGAGGCAATATTAAATATTAAGAATTTACCTTTAAATGAAAAGTTAGCCTTATGGGCTACCAGAGAAGAAAAGTTAGATTATTATAGAAAAATGGATATAAATGAATATCTTATTATCTTAGAAAATATAAAAAGATATAAATTAAAAGAAGAAGTACAATGGAATTTGTTAAAAGTACCATTTGATATTTCTAAAGATGAGCTTATGAATACATTTTTAGACTATGTAGAGGAATTATTTGTAATTAAAAATAAAACTATTACTAAACCACAATGCTTTAAAGGAAATTTAGATGAACTAGAATGTTATTATCAAAGAATAAATATGTATTATTCATTTTGTAAAGTGTTTAACCTTGAGTTTGATACACAATGGATTTACGATGAAAGAATAAAAATAAGTGAAGAAATAAATGAAATATTAAAAAGAATATAAGATATTTAAAAATCCCCATGAAATAAATTTTTCATGGGGATTAAATTTTTATTAAGATTAAGGCTAAATAGCAATACTACTTTTATTAGGAAATTCTAATAATTCTTTATTTTTTCGTAATAGATATATAGATACTAAGGAACATAATATTTCTGAAATTAATGTTGAAATCCATATACCATTTTCACCAAATAAAGTAGTAAGGGAAAATAAACATATAGTTATAATAATAAAACCTCTAGATAAGGATATTATTGTAGCACTTAAAGGTTTCTCAACTGATGCAAAAAATCCAGATATAAGAACATTAAATCCAAGAACTAAAAATGCACTAGAGTATATTCTAAAGGAAGTTACTGAATATGAAAATAATTCAGGATTAGAATCTTTTATAAAAATAGAAACAATTCCTTTAGCAAAAATTATGCAAATAATAAATATAACTATAGATGAAATTAAAATTGTTTTTAAACTCATCTTTAACAATTTTTTTATAGTAATAAATTCTTCTTTACCATAGTAGTAGCTAGATAAAGGTTGCATACCCTGAGTAATTGCAATCATAGTCATAATAACTAAAGTATTCACATAACAAATTATACTGTAGGTTACTACACCATTTTCACCTATATATCTTAATATGGTTTGATTAAATAAAAGAATTACAACTCCAGAGGTTAATTCTGTAACTGCATCTGGAAATCCTATAGATAATATTCTTTTAAGGGCTTTAAAATTAAAAGTAAACTTTACAAAACCTAATTTTGATTTACTTTTTAAAAAGTGACTTAAAAAGAATAAACAAGATACTCCTTGAGAAATTATAGTAGCGATAGCTGCACCTTTCACCCCGTAGCTTAGGTGAATTACGAAAATATAGTCTAATATTATATTAGTTATAGCTGAAATAATCATTCCTATAATAGCTAAATTAGGAAATCCATCAGTTTTAGTTAATACTTCTAAACAATATGAAACTATAAAAAATCCATTAAATATAATGATAATTCTAAGATAATCCTTTACCATTAAAAGGGTAGAATCTGTAGCTCCTAGAAATAAAGCGATATTTTCAAGAAAAATTAAACTTAAAATAGTTATAATTAAAGAAACTACAATCATACACAAAATATTAAAAGAGAATACTTCTTTAGCTTTTTTTAGTTTACCTTTTCCTAAATAAATAGCTATTATAGTTGATACCCCTGTAGAAAATAACATAGAAGTAGCAAAAATAAAGTTAACATAAGGCATTGAAATATTAATAGAAGCTAAGGCAGTTTGTCCAACACCTCTACTAACAAAAATCCCATCAATCATAGTATATAAAGAAAAAATCCACATTGCAGCTACTGATGGTAAAAGATACTGGATAAATTTTTTCTTTAAGGAAACATTATTAATTTGGTCTGTCATCTAATCACTCCTTATAAATAATATAAACTATGGTATAATACTAAGGTCAACATTCTTATAAGGAGAAATAGTATAAAAATGAAAGATTACTATAAAATAGGAGAAATATCTAAAATATATGGGATAGGTAGAGACTCATTAATGTATTATGAGGAGATAGGAATATTACGTCCAGCAAGAGATAAAAATGGATATAGATTATATAGTATTAGGGATATTTGGAAATTAAATCTAATAAAAGAATTAAGAGCATTAAATTTTCCTATGATAAAAATAAAAGACTATATAAATAATAGAAACGTAAATTCTACTAAGGAAATGTTATATGAAGAAATTAACTTTATAGACAATAAAATAAAAGAATTAAATAAACAAAAGAATAATATAGAAAAAAGACTTAATGATATTGAGGAAGTAATTGAAAATAGTCAATTATATAATATAAAGTTAGTAAATTTAAAAGAGAGAAAAGCACTAAAATTAAATGGAAATATTTCAAGAGATGCAGATGTTGATTTTTTAGTTAAAAAACTTCAAAAGAAATATGAAGAAAAATTTTATTTACTAGGAAATAATAATATAGGTGCAATATATGATTTACAAAAAATAAATGATAATATTTACAATGAGTATAAAGCTGTTTTTTGTTTTTTAGAAGATAATGATAATAAGTATAATTTAACTATCAAAGAGGGGTTATATCTTACATATTCATATAGAGGAGCATATAAAAATAATGAAGCTCATATTAAAGATATAATAGATTTTATAAATAATAATAACTTTATTATTTTAGATGATCCTATAGAAATATATAAAATTGATGTTCATGAAACATCAATAGAAAAAGAATTTATAACTGAAATACAAATAAGAATTGAAAACAAAGATGGATTAAATATATAATTATTGTCAATAATTATATAATGATTATTTATATATATAGAGGTGTAAAATGGAGAAAGATTTAGCTCTTATAAAAAAGTTACTAGATGTAATTCCTTTTTCTATATGGTTAAAAGGGATAGATGGAAAATTTAAATTTATAAATAAATTTTTTGAGGAATACTATAGGGTTTTTAGTGAAGGGATAATAGAAAAAACTAGCGAATGTATACTAGGAATAGAGAAAGCTAATGAATATAAAAAATATTATAAAAAAGTTTTTGAGTCTAAAAGGCCAGTTAAGTTCAATGCTAGTATAAGAGAAAAATTTTTTGAAGTTAATATTATTCCTATAATTGATGAGGACAAAGTTGTAGCATTTGTAGGTGTATCTCATGATATAACAGATAGGATTAAATATGAAAATGATATTATATATCAAAAAAATCTAATGAAAACATTAATAGATACAATTCCAGATTCTATATTTTACAAAGATAAAAATAGTGTGTATCTAGGTTGTAATAAAACTACATCAGAATTATTTATAGGTAAATCAGAAGAGGAAATCATAGGTAAAACAGACAAGGAACTTTATCCAAATAATGAACAAGCTAATAACTTTATAGAAATAGATAAAAAAGTAATTGAAGAAAAGAAAATACATAACTCAGAGTCAGTATTTATAACAACTGATGGTAATGTAAGGCATATGGAAAGCATTAAAGCTCCAATTATAGATGATAAAGGGAATGCTTGGGGTGTTGTTTGTGTATCAAGAGATATAACTGAAAGAAAGAAAATGGAGTATCAGTTAAGGAAATTTTGCTATACAGATAAGCTAACAGGTTTATACAATAGAGCGTATTTTGAAGAATCTATTAAAAAATTAAATGATAAAAAAAATTTACCATTTAGTATAATTATGGGAGATGTAAATGGATTAAAAATAGTAAATGATACCTTTGGACATTTAGAAGGTGATAAACTACTTGTAAAAATATCATATGTAGTTAAAAGTGTATGTAGAAAAAATGATATTATATTTAGATGGGGTGGCGATGAAATAGCTATATTACTTCCTAATACTAAAGAAGATGAAGCAGAAGGTATATGTAAAAGAATAGCTAAAGCATGTATAAATACTCCACATGAGCCTATACCTTTAAGTATTTCATTAGGAAATGCAACTACATATGTTGGTTTAGATTCAATAGATAAACTTTTAAAAGAAGCAGAAGATAAGCTATATAGGCATAAATTGCTTCAACATAAAAGTATGAGAAGTGGATTAATAGAATCACTAAAAAAATCATTAGAAGAAAAAAGTTTAGAAACAGAACAACATACAGAGAGAATAGTTAGAAATGCTATAAAAATAGGTAGAAAGTTAGAGTTAAATACATCAGAATTAGATGAGTTAGTTTTAGTTGCATCATTACATGATATAGGTAAAATAGCAATTCCAGAAGAAATACTTATGAAAGCTGGAGAGTTAACAAAAGAAGAATATGAAATTATGAAAACTCATACAGAAAAAGGATTTAGAATAGCACAAACAACTCCAGATTTAGCTCATATAGCTAGAGGAATATTAACACATCATGAAAGATGGGATGGAAAAGGATATCCATTAGGGTTAATGGGAGAGGATATTCCATTAGTAGCTAGAATAGTTTCAGTAGCTGATGCTTATGATGCTATGACTAATGATAGAGTTTATAAAAATAGAGTTACAAAAAAACAAGCCTTGAATGAGATTAAGAAGAATTTAGGAACACAATTTGATCCTAAAATAGGAGAAATATTTATAAATGAAATATCTTAATAAGTTCTAAGTATAGTGCATATTAATACATATTATGATAAACTTACCTTAGTAAAAAGATTAAAAAAGGATGGTAATTATGAAATATAAATTTAATTTTGATGGAAAAGATTATGAATTAAGAGAAGATAATTTAGAAAGTTTTATAAATGATGAAGAGTTTGAATTAGAAAATATAGATACAAAAAAAATATTAGAAATACTTTCAAGTAGCACTAAAGTTGATTTTATACCAGCATATTATGAAACATGTTGTGAAGAATGTAAAGCAGGAAAAGAAGAAAAAAAGAAAGTGTTTGATTTTCTAGAGTTTTACTTTTATGGATACAGTAAAAATGGCAAATTTATAACATCTAGCATAGATGATGATTATGAAGGAAAGTCATTTACTAGACTTTATAGAGAAGGTGTTGTTGATTGTAGTTATATAATTACAATAATAGTGTGCAGAAGTTGTGGAACATATTCTATAGAAATAGAGGAGTTTGAACTATAAAATAACAATGAATTAAAATCTTTATCTAGGTGCAAAATATCTAGAGAAAGGATGTGTTTAATATGTCAAAGGATGCAAAGTCAAATAACTCTATACAAGATGGTGAAAGAAGACAAAGATTACATGGAAATCAAAATAATATAGGAAATAAAAAAAATAAAGCAGAATATACAGATTTTAATGGAAATCCAATTAAATAAGTAAAATCTTATATAATGCTTTAGAGCTTAGAAATAGATATTATATGTGCAATAGTTTATATTTTATAAAACCTTGTACAAATAATATCTATTTTTTATATATAATAAAATTTTTTACTGAAAATTCACTTTAATTTACTTTATACTATATATATAATGTATTTATATAATTAATGGTAAAAGCTTAAGAGAAAAAGGAGAGTTTAGTATGTTCAATAAAAAAACTAAAAAATATATATCTGCTGCATGTGCTGTTATACTAACTTTAGCTATGTTAAGTGGATGTTCAAAATCAAAGAAAAGTGAAGAGGTTCAAAGACCCGAGAAACCAGAAAATCTACCTATAGCAACAATTGTAGTTAAAGGTTATGGAACTATGGAGGCAGAATTATATCCTCATATAGCACCAAATACTGTTAATAATTTCATAAGTCTAGCTAATAAAGGATTTTACAATGGATTAACTTTTCATAGAATTATAAAAGGATTTATGATACAAGGTGGAGATCCAAAAGGAACTGGTGAAGGTGGCCCAGGATATTCAATAAAAGGTGAGTTTAAATCTAATGGATTTGAAAATAATTTAAAACATGAATTAGGTGTTTTATCAATGGCTAGAACAAAAATTCCAGATAGTGCAGGAAGTCAATTCTTTATTATGACAGGAACTTCTAGTAATTTAGATGGTGAATATGCAGCCTTTGGAAAAATTATTTCAGGAATAGATATACTAGAGAAAGTAGGAGTTGTAAAAACAAGTTCTAATGATAGACCAGTTGATGAAGTGATAATAGAATCAATTACAGTAGATACAAAAGGAACAGATTATAAGGAACCTGTTACTATTAAATAGGATATTAAAAGTAGCGTTTTATTAATGCTACTTTTTTGTTCATATTATATAGTTGAAGAGATATAGCAAGTATGATAAACTTTTATTATAAACTTTCAAAAGTTAAATGTTTTATGGGAGGTAGGGATATATATGAAAAAACAATATAAAAGTGTTATTTTTGATTTAGATGGAACTTTATTAAATACAAGAAATATGAATCTTATACCATTAAAGAGATTAATAAAAGAGGTACAAGGTAAAGAAGTTGAAGTTGAAGAATTATTTAAATATATGGCATATCCTGGGCTTAAAACATTAGAGTTACTAGGATTTGAAAATGTTAATGAATCATATAAAACTTGGGTTAAGTATGTAAATGAGCATGAAGAGGGTGCAACTTTATATAATGGATTTGATAAGGTTATTAAAGAACTAGATGAAAGAGGAATAGCATGTGGAATAGCAAGCTCAAAGTTAAAAAAGCAGTATGAAATAGATTTTATACCAACTGGATTACATGAATATATGAAAAGCATAGTTTTAGCTGATGATACACAAAATCATAAGCCACATCCAGAGCCATTACTAAAAGCTGTTGAGTTAATTGGTATAGAGCCAAAGAATTCAATTTATGTAGGAGATACAATTGCAGATTATAAAGCAGCAAAAGAAGCTGGAATGGATTTTGCTTTAGCACTATGGGGGGCATTTGATATAAATGAAATTAATGCAGATTATGAATTAAATGAACCTATGGATTTATTAAGTATAATAGACTAATAATAAGACTATTGGTAGGTGATATAATGAAAAAGCTAATTGGGAAGCCAGAAGAATTGAAGAAGGTTAACACTTCCATTGTTTTAGAATCAATAAAGAAAAGAGAAAGTGCTACTAGAGGTGAAATAGTAAAAGATACAGGAATTAGTCATACTACTGTAAGAAATCTATTGTCAGAGCTTTTAGAAAAGGATGAAATTATAAGTATTGGTTTAGATAAATCAAGTGGCGGGAGAAGGGCAGAACGATATACTTTAAATATAAACAAAAAGTATATTGTGGTTTTCTTAATTACTGGTGAATTTTTATTTTATAATATTGTTAATATACTTGGAGGAATAGTTAAATCAGATAATATAGAAATAAAAGAAAATAATATTGAAGAAGTAATGGATAGTCTTCTGGAAAAATTATTTAATAAATATAAAAAAATAAAGGCAATTGGAATAAATGTTCCTGGAATAATAAATAGCAATGGTTATTTAACAGGGAAAAATATAGAAAAGTGGAGACAAATTGAGATAAATAAATTTATAGAAGAAAAATACAATATTAAAGTAGTAATGGAAAATGATCTAAATTCAGCAGTTTTAGGGTTTACAGATGACTATAAAATGTCATTAGAGAAAGATAAAGCGAAAAATTTAAATATAGTGTATATTCATTTTTCTAAATTAGGGGTAGGAGCAGGGATTCTTATTAATGATAAGTTAGTAAAGGGTAAGGATAACTTTGCAGGTGAATTAGGATTTATTCCTATGAAGAATTCCTATGTAAATGAATTAATATCTAAAGAAATAAGTGATAATTATTATATAGAAATAGTTATAAACATAATTTCAATATTAAATTGTATTATTAACCCTAATATAATAGTTGTTGGGGGTGATGATTTTAGATATAATTTAGTGGAAAAAATAAAAGAAAAAAACTTGCAAATTAATAAAATAAATACTGAAATTATAGAAATTAGAGATTGTAATAAGTACTCTATGAAGGGAATAACAAAAAAAACACTAGAAATAATTAATAACGAATTTAAGCTTATATATAAATAAAATGGTGGGTGAGATTTATTATGAAAAATATAGTTTTTGATATAGGTAATGTATTGTTAAACTTTAATCCAAGGGAGTATCTTAAAGGCAAAATAAAAGAAGAAAAAGTTGAAGAGGTTTATAAAGAAGTTTTCCAAAGTGAAGAATGGGTAATGCTTGATAGGGGAATAATAGAAGAAAAAGATGCTATTGAGGTTTTAATAAATAGAAGTAGGGAAAATAAAGATAATATAAAGATAGCTTTTGAAAATTGGTATGATATATTAACACCAATAGAAAAAACTGTTGAAATTCTAAAAAAATTAAAAGAAGAAGGCTATAATTTATATTACTTATCTAACTTTCATTTATTAGCATTTGAACATGTTATTAATAAATATGAATTTTTTAGTATTTTTTATGGCGGAATTGTTTCATATAGAGAAAATTTAATTAAACCAGAAAAAGAAATGTATGAAAAAATATTAGAAAATTACAATATAAAAGCAAATGAATCTATTTTTATAGATGATGTTAAAGAAAATATAGATGGTGCAAAAGATATAGGATTTAATACAATACTTTTTACTTCACCAGATAAATTAATAGAGGAATTAAAAAAATATAATATATTTATATGATTTTTTAAAACAAGGAGAAAAAATGAAAGATAAAAACTTTAAATCTATGGGATTAAGTGATGAAATTCTTAAGGCTTTAAATAATTTAGGATTTGAAAATCCATCAGAGGTTCAAAAAGAGGCCATTCCATATATGTTAAGAAAAGAAGATATTATTGTAAAGTCACAAACAGGTAGTGGAAAAACAGCTAGTTTTGGAATACCGTTGTGTGAAATGATGAAAGTTGAAGAAAGTAAAGTACAAGGCTTAATTCTAGTTCCGACAAGGGAATTAGCGCTTCAAGTAAAAGAGGATATATCTAATATAGGAAGAATAAAGAAAATAAGATGTGCAGCTGTTTTTGGAAAGCAACCATTTAACGAGCAAGTAAGGGAACTTAAACAAAGAGTTCATATAGTAGCTGGTACACCAGGAAGAATAAGTGACCATATAAATAGAGGAAATTTGAAATTAGAAGATATAAAATTTGTTGTTGTCGATGAAGCAGATAAAATGTTAAATATGGGCTTTATAGATCAAATAGGAGAAATATTAGAAAAAATCCCTAAGGAAAGAAATACCGCATTATTTTCAGCTACACTTCCAGAACAAATAGAAATATTATGCTCTAAATATATGAAAAATCCTAAAATAATTACAGTAGAGGCTAAAGCATTAAATAGAGATAAAATTAAACAAAGCTATTTAGAGGTAGAAGAAAAGGATAAGTTAAGTGAACTTTGTAGAAACCTATATGCTAATGCACCAGAGGCTGCAATAATATTTTGTAATACAAGAGATAAAGTTAAAAATGTATTTAACAACTTAAAGAGAGAAGGAATAAAAGTAGAACAACTTCATGGAGATATGGAGCAAAAAGATAGATTACAAACTATGGAGAGATTTAAAAATAAGGAATTTAAAGTTCTAGTTGCCACAGATATAGCAGCAAGGGGAATTCATATAGATCATATAACTCATGTTTTTAACTATGAAATTCCTATGGAGAAAGAAAGTTATGTTCATAGAATAGGTAGAACAGGTAGGGCTGGTAAAGAAGGCTTTGCAATTTCATTAGTATCAAGCCATGATAAAAAATATTTTCATGAAGTAGAGGAGTATATAGGATATAAAATAGAAAAGGGAATAATCCCAGAATACTCTGATGTAGTTTCTGGAAGAAATATTTTTAGAGAATCTCAAAAAGAGATGAGTAAAAATATTGGAACTAAAAAGAAAAATATTCATAGTGATATAACAAAAGTACATATTACAGCAGGAAAAAAGAAAAAAATAAGACCTATAGATATAGTAGGCTGCTTTAGTAATTTAGAGGGTATTACAGGTGATGATGTTGGAATCATAGATGTTCAAGATGGTTTTTCATATGTTGATATTTTAAATGGAAAAGGTAAGGCATTATTAAAAAAGTTTAAAGAGGTAACAATTAAAGGGAAAAAAGTTAAAATTACAGAGGCTAAAAAGTCATAGAAATTATTTAAAGGCATATCTAATAAGGTATGCTTTTTTCTTTTAATAAAGGCTAAAAAGAAATACAAATTTATTTTATACATTAAAGAAATTTTTACATATACTGTATAGAGTGTTTGGAACTTTAGTAATAGATACTTAAATAAATGCTAGGTACATTAGATTAAATCAAAATATATGTAAGGAGAAGATAAATGAGAGTAATAAAAAAATACAGCGAAAATATCAATGGAGTATTATCAAATATTGGAAACAAGTTAAAGTTTTTAAACTGCAAAAATGATAATACCTATAAATCAATATCAAAAGGAAATTTTAAAATTACTAAGGATAGTAAAATAGTTTATTCTCAATTTACATTTTCCCTTTGTCAAGTAGTAGAGAATAAAAATTTGAAAAATGAAGAAATAGAAGAATTAGTAGAATGTGAAATTATTATACGTTTAAAAAATAAAAGTTTTGAAGTTTATAAAAATAAAATATTAATTTGTAATAAAAATAAAGTATATAGTGAAAGCATAGATATAACAAATATTTTATCAAATATAAATTTAAATGAAGAGAAATTTTTAGTAGAAGTTAAATTGCTAGGATTAAATATTCCTATAAGTTTATTTGGTGGATGGAATATTATAAGTGTTTGTAATCAAATAGAAGAAAGTAAAAAATTTATAAATGTATATAGTATAGAAGAGAATGACGAGGAAAATCAAAGAATATATTTAGATAAATTTATTACACCTTATAATAGTGAGGTAAAAGGTAAATTAGCAATAGGATTATGGAAAAATACAAAGGATAAATTAACATGGAACATAGATGTAGATGAAAATAAATATATATTAGAAAGCTCTTATAATAATATAAGTATATATGATGAGGGAGAAACCTTTTGGGGAATTTTAAATACAAACATTTCAGGAATATTATCTAATGGACAGGAAAATTTATTACTTGTTATGCCAGGAAATAGAAGTAACTATAATATATCATCAATTGGTATTGAAATAGAGATTAATGATTTATTAGAGGATAATAATACTAAAGAAGTTGAGAAAGTAGAACTTATTAAAACAGTACCAATATATAAAGATATAAATACAAAAAGTATAGTTATTATTATTAAAAATTCTAATATGGCAATTAGCTATGTAAAAGTAACAATGAGAGATTTATCTTCAGAGCCCTATGAAGAGGTTACCTGTAGTAAAACATTAGCTTTTGGGAAAGATGTTGGATATATGGTAACTTCACCACCGAAAATATATGAAATAGAAATCAAGGGAGATATAAATAATTTAACTATTTGGTGTGCAGAAAGAGAAAATAATGGAGATGAGCCATTAGACAACAGTGTTTTTATAAAAGATAAAAATTTTTTAAATAAAGATTTCAAAATTATAGATTAAGAATGTAACTCACCTAGTTAAAGGGTGAGTTACATTTTTGTTGTTTAATGAAAACCACCTGCTATGCAGGTGAGTTCCGAAAAGCTTTAGCGGTCAGTAGGAAATAAAAACCTCCTTTGGTATAATTAAACTAGGTTCGACAGCCAAATTTAATAACCAAAGGAGGCATCCGTAATGGATAGTAATAGTTTATCACATACAAAATGGAATTGTAAATATCATATAGTATTCGCGCCTAAGTATAGGAGGAAAGAGCTATATGGAGAAAAGAAAAAAGAAATAGGTAAAATATTAAGACAGTTATGTGAGTGGAAAGGTGTAACTATAATCGAGGCGCATGTATGCGTTGATCATATACATATGTTGGTTGAGATACCACCAAAGATGAGTGTATCAGGCTTTGTAGGATTTTTAAAAGGAAAAAGTAGTCTTATGATTTTTGAAAGATTTGCAAACTTGAAGTATAAGTATGGAAATAGACATTTTTGGTGTCGTGGATTTTATGTGGATACAGTAGGAAGAAATAGAAAGGCAATTGAAGAATATATAAGAAATCAAGAAAAAGAAGATATGATTTCAGATCAAATAAGTATGAAAGAATATATGGACCCTTTTAAGGGTAGCAAGTAACATAGTATGCGGCTGGCGAACCAATTTAAGCGCCTTAAGGCGCAATGCAGGTAAGAGGCCCTTATAGGGCTTAGGAAATACCACCAGCTAAGCTGGTAGATTTTTATTAAGAAAAATATGGATAACTTGCCAAAGATATCAAAGTGAATATATAATATTATTATATATTGAAATTTTATTTCATTAAATTTGAGGTGATGGAAAATGAAACTTTCAAAAAAAATGGCTATAATACTTTTAACTTCCACACTTACTATATTATTGATTATTATAATTCTTATAAATGCAATAACAAAAATAATTTATTTAGAAACAGGTATTTATACTACTAATATTAGAACTTCAATTATAATAGCTAGCATGATTATTGGTATTATAAATATAGGAATATATTTATATATAAATAATAGAATTATAAATAGATTAAGTATAGTTGATAAATCTATAAAAAACTTTGTTGAAACTTCAGAAGAGGACAATAAAATTAATTTAAACAACTCTGATGAAATTTCTAATATATGTGAAAAGATAAAAGTATTAATAAATAAAATTAAAAGTACAGAAAGTCATTTAAAACAAGAAGAAAGAAACTATACTAATATATTAAATGCAATGTCAAATTCATTTATTCATTTAAAAGCTATAGAAAATAATAGTGGAAATTTTATAGATGGAGTAATAGTTGATGTTAATGAAGCTGCAATTGATTTATTTGAAGTAGATAAAAGCAACATAATAAATAAAAAGTTGTCAGAAGTTTATAAAAATTATCAGGAGTTTGAGTGCGAAATAAAAGATATATTAAAAAGAATTAAAATATCTAAGGCAGAATGTATTGCTAAGGAGGTTAATATAACAAAAGATAAATGGGGGATAATATCTATATACTTTCTTCAAGATGGATATTTTTCTATTATAATAAATGATGTAACAGATATAAAAAGATATTCAGATGATATGGAACATTTAGCTAGGTATGATACTTTAACAAATCTTATTAATAGACATAACTTATTTGAATATTTAATTGAATTAATAAGTATAGGTAAGGAATTTAGTGTTTTTTTTATAGATTTAGATAATTTTAAAAATATAAATGATACATTAGGTCATAATACAGGAGATGAAATATTAAGAATTACAGCAGATAAACTTACAGATTTAGAAAGTGATAACATTTTAGTTGGAAGATTAGGTGGAGATGAGTTTATTATTGTTAGAATAGGTGAAAATGATGATGAAGATATTAAATTATTAGCCAATAAAACTTTAAAATCTCTAAATGGAATTTTTAAATTTAATAATATTAGTTTTGAGTTAAAAGCAAGTTTAGGAATAAGCTATTATCCACAACATACAGATGATATTTTTACATTGTTACAATATGCAGATATATCAATGTACGAAGTGAAAAATAGTGGAGGAAATGGATTTAGAATATTTGCCAAAGAAATGTTAGAAAGTGTAATTTTAGAAGGTAATTTAATATCGGCTATAGAAAATAATGAGTTTGAAGTATATTATCAGCCAATTTATGATGTAAATAATAAAAAAATTGTAGGTGCTGAGGCTTTAATTAGATGGATAAAAGATGGAGAAATTATACCACCAGATAAATTTATAAAAATAGCAAAAAGAAATGGTGAAATAATTAAAATAGATGAATTTGTATTAAGAGAAGCTTGCAAGTATTGCAAAAAGTGGATAGAAAAAGGCGAAGAGGATTTTAAGATTTCAGTTAATATATCATATATTTTTTTAAAGCAACCCAATTTTATAGATAGGGTAATGACAATAATAAATGAAGTAGGAGTAGAGCCTAAAGCAATAAAACTTGAAATAACAGAAGATGAGATAATAGATGATACAAAATATACAATAGAGATATTAAATAAAATTAGAAAATTTGGAATAAAAATATCTTTAGATGATTTTGGTGTTGGATATTCTTCTTTTAATCATATAAAAATATTGCCATTAGATACAATAAAAATAGATAGAAGTTTATTAATGAGTTTAGAAAAAGATAAAAAAACTGTTGCAATAATAGAGACTTTAATAAAATTATGTCATACACTAAACTTAGATGTTATATGTGAAGGTGTTGAAATAAAAAGTCAACTAAATTTATTAAAAGAAATAAATTGTGATAAAGTTCAAGGTTATTATATTAGTAGACCTTTAAGAGTAAAGCATTTTGATGAATTTGTAATTAACTTTAATAAAATAGAAGAAAAAATCATAAAAATAGGTATTACTTATGCTTAAAAAATAAAACTTTTTACAGGTTTTAATAACAAATTTAAATTTACCATATAATATAAGTGAAGGACGGTGGAAAAAATGAAAGTAATAAAGAAAGATGGAAGACTACAAGAGTTTGAAGCAAAGAAGATATTTACAAGCTTAGAAAATGCAGCTAGAGATTCAGAAACTATACTTAATGAATCAGATTTAAAGATATTAGTGGAGGATATTAAAAGGACATTAGAAAATACAAGAAAAGATTTAAGTGCTACATCAAGTTATGAAGTTGTAGGTGTCGTATTTGAAATTTTAAAAAGAGATGGATTTAACAATGTATTAAGAGCATATATAGAACATGATAAATAAACTAATATGATAAAGAGGAAGTAAAAGCACATTAATGACATAATATAAAGATTTATGATATAATCTTACTGAATTTAATTTACGGAGGATTAAGTATGTACAAATTAGTTGCAATAGATATGGATGGTACTTTATTAAGAGAAGATAAGAGTGTATCAGAAAGAACTAAAAAAGCAATCCAAGCTGCTAAAGATAAAGGAGTAACTGTTGTATTAGCAACAGGAAGACCAATAGAAGGTGTGTTAAGATATTTAGAGGAGCTTAATATGCTTGGAGAAGAAGATTATGTATTAAGCTATAATGGTTCATTAGTTCAAAAAACAAAGACTAAAGAAATTGTATCAAAAGTTACATTAAAGGGAAGCGATTTACACTATTTAAAAGATTTAAGTGATAAATTAGGAGTAAATATACATGCTTTTTGGGAAAAGAAAGGGCTTATTACTCCGAAAAATAGTAAATATACAAAAGTAGAAGCAGAAATTAATAATATAAAAGTTACAGAGATAGATTTCTCAACAATAAGTAATGATGAAAATATGATAAAGATTATGATGATAGATGAACCTGAAGTATTAGGACCAGCGATAGAAAAGCTTCCTAAAGAGGTTTATGATAAGTATACCGTAGTAAAAAGTACTCCGTATTTCTTAGAATTTTTAAATAGTAGTGCAAATAAAGGAACTGGTGTAGAACTTTTAGCAAAACACTTAGGAATAAAAAGAGAAGAAATTATTACATTTGGTGATGCTGGAAATGATATTCATATGATAGAATATGCAGGATTAGGTGTTGCTATGGAGAATGCTTTTGATGAAGTAAAAGAAATTGCAGATTATATAACAGATTCTAATGAAAATGATGGTGTGGCAACAGCAATAGAAAAGTTTATTTTAAATGTTTAATAAAGAAAACTCTAGAATTATAATGATTTTAGAGTTTTTTCATTTTAGCTAGTATTTCAATATATATATATGATATAATATTAAAAAATTTCAAAAAATATGGGGTATAATATGAATAAACTAGAAGAAATATTAGAATTTAATAGTAATTTTGTTGAGAATAAGGAATATGAAAAGTATATTGCAACAAAGCATCCTAACAAAAAAATGGTTATATTATCATGTATGGATACAAGACTTACAGAACTATTACCTAAAGCTATGAATTTAAAAAATGGTGATGTTAAAATCGTTAAAAATGCAGGAGCTACAGTTATGCATCCATTTGGTAGTATAGTTAGAAGTATTATTGTTGCAATATATGAGTTTGAGGCAGATGAAGTTATAGTTGTAGGGCATCATGGATGTGGAATGTGTAATTTAAATACAGAGGATCTTTTAAAGAAAATTGTAGATAGAGGAATTTCACAAGATATTATAGAAGTTTTATTTAATTCAGGAATAGATGTAAGGCAATGGTTACATGGTTTTGATTCAGTTGAAGAATCCATAATGCATAGTGTAGAATCAATAAAAAATCATCCATTAATGCCTAAAAATATAGTAATACATGGATTAGTTATGGATCCTAAGACTGGTAAATTAGATATTGTTAAAAATGGGTATGATATTATATAAATTTAATAAAAGGTAAAGCAAAGAGCTTTACCTTTTATTAAATTTAATTTATTCATTAATTTTGCATAAATAATTACTATATAGTAAAATGTAGATATAAAATACACCTATTAATAAAAAGGAGTGGATTACTATAAATACATATGGAAATCTTCAAAAGATTTATGATGGAAAAAGAACTTATGCAATAACACCTCATATAAGAGGGGGATTCGTAACACCAGATACTTTAGAAAAAATAGCTAAAGTTGCAAGAAAATATAATGGAGTTTTAAAGATTACATCAGGACAAAGAATACTTATAACAAATTTGCAACAAGAAGACCTAGAAGATATTTGGAAAGAACTTAATATGGAACCAGCAGTTAAATCACAAAATTCAGTTAAAAATGTTGAAATTTGTCCAGCAGGATTTTGTAAAAGATCTAAATATAATACTATAGGTATGGGAACAAAGCTATCTAAAAAGTATCAGTGGATGGAAATGCCTTGTAGAACTAAAATAGGGGTAGCAGGATGTAGAAATGCTTGTGGAAGTATTTATGCTAAAGATATTGGAATTATAGCTGATAAAAATGGAATTATGGTTGTGGCAGGTGGATCAGCTGGTTACAATCCAAGAATAGCAGATATTATTGAGAAAGATTTAAATGAAAAAGAAGCACTTTTATTAGTAGATTGTATTTTTGATTATTATAAAGAAAAGGCTGAAGAAGGAGAGAAACTAAGTTTCTTTATAGATAGAATAGGAATAGATAAATTTAGAGACGATGTAGTAGATATATTTAAAAAATAAAAAATAGCTATTTGTAAAATTATGTTAGAGGAAATAAGCGAATATAATAGAATATTAAATATTAAGAAAAGTTTATAAATTTAGCAATATATTTAAATTTTATTCTAGTTTTTTTACTATAAGGGGGACTTACAAATGGCTAAAATAATAGGATGTTCTATAATTATTAAGGATGACTTCAATAATGTTTTAATTGCAAGGAAAAAAGTAAAGAAAAATGAACCTAAATTATGGTATATATTTGGAAGAACTTTAAGAGGAAAAGAAACAACAGAAAAATGTATTAATCGTGCTATTAAAGAAGATTTAAAATCTATAATATTTGATTTAGCGCCTTTAAAAGAATATGTAGTTGATGAAACAACTTTAGACTCATATTTACTATATACTGGTTCAATTAAAGAAAGAGTAACTACACATGCAGACATAGTTGAATGTAAGTGGGTATCGGAAAGAAATTTAGATGATTATGATTTTGCACAAGGGGAAAAAGAAAAGATAATAAGCTATTATAATAATTAAATTTAGGAAGTCATAAAATTTTATGACTTCTTTACTTTTTATAAACTATTACTTTAATAATATAAACTTCTTGACAGTATATGATAAAAATAATTATCATATACTTAAAGAAAAATACTCAAATAGTTTTAGAGAATATCTTTAATTATTTGTTTATAAATATCTTTAAAAATTCTAACAATGTAGAGAAATCTTATTTGAAAGAAAATTAGTAATAGTAAAGGATGATAATATCTTACAGGTATTATCAATATTTTATATGCCTAGTTTCTTTTATATAAAGAAGCTAGGCTTTTTTAAGGAGATGAATTAAGTTGAAAAAGATAGCTGTTATAAGCGCAATTTTAGAAGAACCACATAAATGTAATACAGAATTTAATGATATAGTCTCAAGCTTTAGAGGAAGTATAAGAGGAAGAATGGGTATTCCTTTTGAAGAGGGGATATCAGTTATCTCTATAACTGTAACTGGTGAATTAAATGATATAAATAGTTTGACAGGAAAGCTTGGAAATATAGAAGGAGTAACAGTGAAAACTGCAATTGCTAAAAAGGAGTTAGTGTAGTTAAGTAAATATAAGGAGTTTAAAATAATGAATATAAAAGATATTATTAACAAGTTATATACAACTAATAATGCAAGCAAAGAGGAACTTATATTTTTATTAGATAATATAAGTAAAGAGGATATAGAATATTTAACTGAAAAGGCACATGAAACAAGAATGAAATCTTATGGAAACAAAGTATATATGAGAGGCTTAATTGAATTTACAAACTTTTGTAAAAAAGACTGTACTTATTGTGGAATAAGAAGAAGTAATAAAAATGCAGATAGATATAGACTTTCATTTGAAGATATTATGGAGTGTGCTGATATTGGAGATAGGCTTGGATATAAAACCTATGTACTTCAAGGCGGAGAAGATGATTATTTCACTGATGATGTAATGATTAAAATTATAAAGGGAATAAAAAATAAATATCCTAATAATGCTATAACACTATCACTAGGGGAGAGAAGCTTTGAATCTTATAAAAAGATGTTTGAGGCTGGAGCAGATAGATATTTATTAAGACATGAAACAGCAACAAAAAAACTTTACGAATCACTTCATCCAGGTGCAAGCTTTGAAAATAGAAGAGATTGCTTAAAAAACTTAAAGGAAATAGGGTATCAAGTAGGTGCAGGTTTTATGGTAGGGATACCAGGGCAAACAAATGAAGATCTAGCAAATGATTTAATATTTGTTAAAGAACTAGAACCTCATATGTGTGGAATAGGACCGTTTATTCCTCATAAAGATACGCCATTAAAAGATGAAAAAGCTGGAACAGTAGAGAAGACAACTATAATGTTATCACTAATAAGGTTAATGCTTCCTAATATATTACTTCCATCAACAACAGCATTAGGAAGTATTGATAAGTTAGGAAGAGAAAAAGGTATTAAAGCAGGTGGAAATGTTGTAATGCCTAATCTCTCACCAACTAGTGTAAGAGAAAAATATTCATTATATGATGGGAAAATATGTACTGGAGATGAAGCAGCGGAATGTAGAATGTGTATAGAAGGTAGAATAAGAAGAGCTGGTTTTGAAGTTGAAGTTACAAGAGGGGATAATATTGCGTGGAATACTTTAAAACTAAAAAAATAGCTTGATAAATTACTATTAAAAATGTATTATAGATAGAAAATATAGAGATTAGATAAGTTAAAGAAATGTGGAGGGGTACAAATGAAAGAATTAAAATTAGAGGCAGATAGATGTCTTATGTGTAAAAATCCAAGATGTAGAACCAATTGTCCTATAGATACACCAATACCAGAAATAATAAATTTATTTAAAGATGAAAAAATGCTAGAAGCAGGAGAGACATTATTTAATAATAATCCGTTATCAGCAGTATGCGCTATTGTTTGTCCTCATGAAGATCAATGTAAAGGTAATTGTATAAGAGGAATAAAAGGTGAACCGGTTAGATTCTGTGAAATAGAAAGTTATCTTTCAAATTATTATTTAGAAAACACTAATTTTGAAATTGGAAATAGAGATAAAGAAAATATAGCAATAATTGGTGGTGGACCTGCAGGTATAACTATTGCATTTATATTAGCTAAGAAAGGATATAAAGTTACTATATTTGATTCTCATGAAAAAATAGGTGGAGTTTTAAGATATGGTATTCCTGAATTTAGATTACCAAAGAGTATATTAGATAATTATGAAAAAAGATTACTTCAATTAGGAGTAAAAATAAGGCCAAACACATTAATAGGTCCTGTAATTACTTTAGATAAGCTATTTTATGATGGATATAAAGCTATATTTATAGGTACAGGTGTATGGAACCCTAAAACTTTAAATATAAAAGGCGAAAGTCTAGGTAATGTTCATTATGCAATAGATTATTTAAAAGCTCCTAATGTTTATAACTTAGGGAAAAAAGTTTGTGTAATAGGAGCTGGAGATGTTGCTATGGATGCAGCAAGAACTGCAAAGAAAAATGGAGCAGAGGAAGTTTATATTCTTTATAGAAAAGGATTTGAAAACATACCAGCAACAAAAGTAGAGTTAAATGAGGCAATTGAAGACGGTGTGAAATTTGAGTTATTTAAAGCACCCCTTGAGTTAACAGAAGAGGGAGTAAAATATATTGAAACTAAAAATGAAATTGGAGAAAATGAAATAGTAAATACAGTTACAATAGAAGGAAGCGAAGGAATATTTAGTTGTGATTCAATAATTATTGCAGTTAGTCAATCACCTAAAAATAATATTGTTTCAAATACTACTGGATTAGAAACAAATAGATGGGGATTATTAGTGACAGATAAATGTGGACATACTACTAGAGATGGTGTATTTGCATCAGGTGATGTAGTAACAGGAGCTAAAACTGTAGTTAAAGCAGCTGCACATGCAAAGTTAGTTGCAGAGGAAATTGAAAAATATTTAAATGAAAATAAATAATTAAAAAATAGGTCAAGGTATGATTGATTTCTGTTAAGTAGACAGAGAGTAGTTTAAAGATATATCTTAGCCTATTTTTTTATTATATTATATATAATTATCTGAATTTTCATATATAATATAGATATTAGTTTAATTATTTAAGGGTAACTTAGGAGGATTATATGGGAGAAACGCTAGATTTAATAAAAGAAATATGTAGTAAAACATCTTTAAAATTAAAATTAAGTGATAAATTAGGTAGAGAAATCTTTAATAATTTAGTTTTAGATGAAAAAAAAATAATGAAAAAATTAAAAGTAGGTAAAGATGAATATAGAGTGGAATTAAGAGCTGAAGATATAAAATTAATAGAGTTTTTAGAGTTTACTTTAAATAAACTTAATGGAAAGGAAAATATTATTGAAGAATTATTAAATGGAAGGCAGACATGGGATAGGTTAGAAGAAGGACCTTTAACCAGTAAAGGAAGTATTTTAGTAGTTAAATGTACTAATAAAGAAGAAGTTATGGAAATAATACAAAACAGCTATTCTGATAATGAAATTTTTATTGGGGAAATATATGGACAAATACTTATAATAGGAGATATAGAGGAAGAAAAAGAATATGCATTTTCTTTAAAGGAAACTGTATTACAAACTCTGGGTATAACTATATATATAGGAATAAGTAGTTTAGATGGAGAATATAAAGGGTTTTTAAGAGGATATAAAGAGGCTACAAAAGCAATAGAAATAGGATTGAATTTTAAGATAAAACCGGAGGTATATTTACTATCAGAAATGGTTTTAGAAAAAGCTATATTTAATTTAAAAGATGAGTATTCTATGGAACTTAAAGAGCAATATGAAGAAATATTCAAGGGTTTTAATCATGAATTAATATTAACTTTAGAAGAAATATTAAAATGTAATCTTTCTTTAACAAAAGCATCAAAAAAGTTGTATGTACATAGAAATACATTAATGTACAGAGTAGAAAAGATAAAGAAAGAAACCGGTTTAGATATAAGAAACTTTAAAGAAGCAACATTTTTATATCTTTTATATATGAATAGTAAAAAATAAATAATAGTTTAATGCCTATCTATTAAATGTAAAAGTGTTTAATAGATAGGTGTTTTAAATTTCCATAATATGTGATTTAATATTTATATAAGGAGGGGGGATCTTTGCCAATTAAAATTCCAGTAGAATTACCGGCTTTTAAAGTTTTATCAGATGAAAATATATTTGTTATGAATATAGAGAGAGCTAAAGAACAAGATATAAGGCCGTTGAAAATTGCAATATTAAATTTAATGCCAATTAAAATTCAAGCAGAAAACCAGTTGCTGAGATATTTATCAAATACACCAATTCAAGTAGAAATAACTTTAATTCAAACAGAAAGTTATACTTCTAAAAATACTTCTATTAATCATTTAAAAAGATTTTATAGTTATTTCTCGGAAGTAAAGGACACTAAATTTGATGGTTTAATAATTACTGGAGCACCTGTAGAAAATTTAAATTTTGAAGAGGTAGCATATTGGAGTGAGTTAAAAGAAATTATGGAGTGGACAAAGAAAAATGTTTTTTCAACACTACATATATGTTGGGGAGCTCAAGCGGCATTATATTATCATTATAATATTAATAAATTGCCTTTAGAAAACAAAATGTTTGGGGTATTTAAACATTGGGTAAACAATGTTAATTCAGATTTAACTAGAGGCTTAGATGATATATTTTATGCACCACATTCAAGGCATACAGAAGTTTCTAAAGAAGAAATAGAAAAAGTAAATGAACTAGAAATATTATCAGAATCTGAAGAAGCAGGAGTGTTTATAGTTGCTACAAAAGATAGAAGGCAAATTTTTATAACTGGTCATTTAGAATATGATAGAGATACTTTAAAGAATGAATATATTCGAGATGTTGAAAAAGGAATAAAAGTAAATATGCCTAAAAATTATTTTCCAGATAACAATATAAAAAATAATCCAATGGTTAAGTGGAGAGGAAGTGCAAATATTGTATTTGGAAATTGGTTGAATTATTGTATATATCAAAACACTCCTTTTAATATTCACAATATTAAATAAAGAGAAATTAAAAGTTTAAGAAAATAGAAGTACCATAATAATTATTTTCACAATTATTATGGTGCTTTTTAATTAGAAGATAATATATAAATTATCCACCTAAAGTAATATCCTGTTGATTATACCAATTAATGGCTTTATAAAAGTGAGCTTCATTAAAATCTGGCCAAAAATCATCGATAACATAAAAGTCTGAATATACAGATTGAACAGGTAAAAAACCGCTAAGTCTTCTTCTACCTCCCCAACGAATAATTAAATCTATACGAGATATATCATTTGACTTAATATTATTTGTTATATTTTTTCTTTTTAAATCAGATTCTTTTAAGGAGTTTAAATCCCATTCCCATCCATAGTTAACTAAAAAATTTACTTTAATACCGCCTTTACCGAATATAGTTCTCTTAGTATATGGAATAAGTTCCTTTGGGAAACTTTTAGAGTCTACATTACCAATAACAAGCAATTCAGCATCTTCTTTAGATAAAAGTTTTACTGCGTCTATACATGCTTTGATAAATGCATACTTTTGTACTGATGGCCTTTTGGTATTATCGGTAGTAAAGCCATAATAAGTTATTTCTTTGACACCTATTTTTTGACATAATTTAAAAAGTGATAGACCAGGATTTATTCCCGATATATATCCCTTATCTTTTGATAAACCATTATCTACAGCCCAACGTCTATTACCATCTGGGATAATCCCTATGTGGTTTGGTATTCTCATAAATTCATCTCCCTGTAAATTGATATATTTAGAGTATTACCTAGGATTATTTATATAATACATAAGGTTATAAATAACTTTTAAAAAAATATTGATTATTTTATAAAAAAGCCTTAATATTATATTGTAATTATCATTTAGTAATAATTATTATTAAAGTAAGGGGAGATAGATTTATGAAAAAACTTTTTAATTTATCAGTAGTGTATTTGATATTAGGACTAGCTATAGGAGTATTTTATAGAGAGTTTACAAAGTTTAATGAATTTGAGGGAGTAACAGTTTTAGGTGCTGTACATTCTCATACATTAGTATTAGGATTTTTATTTTTTATAATTGTATTATTATTAGAAAAGAATTTTAAATTATCAAATTCAAAGCATTTTAATAAATGGGTGGTATTTTATAATATATCATTGATTTATGTTATTTTTGCATTAACAGCAAGAGGAATATTCCAAGTAACTTCAAAGAATTTTGCAGGATTAAGCCATATAGCAGGTTTAGGACATGCAATGTTAGGAGTTGCGCTTATATGGTTTGTAGTTATTGTCAATAAGTCTTTAAAATTAGAATAATAAATGTAAATATTTTTAGAGTTTTTGGAAGTATAGTATTCTAAGAACTCTATTTTTTATGCTTAATAAAATAATTAAATAGTAAATTTAATAAAAATAAATTTTTAATTTAAAATATAGAAAAAATATAAGAAAAATGTTAAAATAAAGTGGATGGAAAAGTTTACAAAAAATGTTGAAAGGAGGGAAGAAAAAATATTGTCAAGAAAATAAATTTTAAGATGTTAGGAGTAAAGAAATGGAGAAAAAGTTAATAAGAAGTTTTAAAGTATTAATGTTAAGTTTTTTATTTCTAGTAAATAGTATCCAAAATGGAGCTATAGTTTCCTATGCAGCAGAGTTAAGTAGTAATATTGAGACTATTATTGATGATACAGTAACTATTGGGGATAGTAACTATTTTAGATATTATGGAGAAGGATGGGTTGCGTCTGGTTCTGGTAATGGAACAGAACATTATAATGTTCTTAAAAATGGCGAAAAAAATCCACAAGAAAAGTACTATACAGTAGATTTTATAGGAAATCGTATTGAGGTTTATGGAAATAAAACTGCTCAAAATGGTAAAATAAAATTTTCTATCTTTAATGAAGGTGGTGAGCTTATACCTAAAAGTGATGTTATAGTTGATGCTAGAGTTGATAATACAAACCCAATGTATGCATGGGGAGGACTACCAGAAGGGAAATATGTCTTAAAGGCAGAAGCTACAGGAATTAACTCTAATACAAGTCATAGTCAAGCTGTTATTCAAGTTGATAAAGTAAAAATTTCACATAAAAAATATTCAGTAAATTCAATCAATTTAGAATCTAATATAGAGTTAATAGAAGGAGCAACTAAACAATTAGAAACGACAGTTACTCCTAGTTATGCTAAAGTAACGGATCTAGTATATTCAAGTGATAATGAAAGTGTTGTTAAAGTTTCATCCTCAGGATTAATAACATCGGTTTCAGAAGGAATTGCTAAAATTACTGTTACTTCTAGCGAATTTAATAAATCAGCATCTACAACGATAACAGTTAAAAAATCTAATGGATTACTTCATGGATCTATTGTAGATACTAATACTCATTATACTCAAGATAGATATAATGAAGTTATGAAGCTTGGTACAGTAAGCGAAGATTTATATGGTTGGAAGGCAGATAAGGTTATTTCAGAAATAGCTTTAGCCTCTAAAGATGGAAGATTAAATAATGTTAGTATATCATCTAGTGATTTTATATCAGGAGAAAATGTAATTTCTAAAGATAGTATAGTAACTACTTTCATTAAAGAAACAAAAGCATATATTGGTGATGCAGGATATCATAATAGTCCTAATTCAGGTCCAAGCCAAACGCCAAATGATGATAATTTAAAAAAAGATATTCCAGATATATTATATTCATCAGAACCAATGAATATTGAAGCAAATAAAGTTCAACCAGTATGGGTTGAAATGAATATTCCAGAAAATGCATTACCAGGAGTGTACACTGGTACAATAACAGTAAGTGCAGATGGAATAGATAATCTTAATTTTAAATATTCATTAGAGGTTTTAGATATATCTATGCCAAAAAGTAATAAATATGATTTTGATATTGAGTTATGGCAATATCCATATAGTTCAGCAGAATATTATGGAGTAGAACCTTTCTCAGAAGAACATTTCAATATTTTAAGACCTCATATGGAAAAGTATAAGGAATTAGGTGGACATGCTATTACAACTTCAATAGTTGAAGAAGCTTGGGGAGGACAAACTTATAGTGAAAACAGTGTTAGATATCCATCTATGGTAAAGTGGACAAGAAAATCTGATGGTAAATTCACTTTTGATTTTACTGATTTTGATAAATGGGTTCAATTTAATAGAGATTTGGGAATTGGAGATAAAATTATAGCATACAGTATGATACCTTGGGGAAATAAAGTATCATATTATGATGAAGCAAGCAATCAAAAGAAATCAGAAACATTAACACCAGGATCAGGTAGATATGAAGAAGTTTGGTTACAATTTTTAAATAAGTTTGTTTCACATTTAGATGAAAAGGCATGGTTTGATTATACTTATATAGGAATCGATGAAAGAAGTAATATGGATAAGGCCTTTGATGTAATCGATAAAGTAAAAAATAGACATGATAAATCATTAAAAAAATCAGCAGCAATGGATCATTTTGATGCAAGTAAAAAGTATATAACTGATAGAGTAGATGATTTAAGTGTTGGTTCTACAGCTGCAAAACAATCATTAGAAGGTTATAGAGATTTTGTACAAGAAAGAAAAAATTCAGATAAAGAATATAAAACTACAATTTATACATGTACAGAACACTTCCCCAATTCACTAGTATTAAGCACACCAGGAGAAAGTTATTGGACTATGATGTTTACGGCAGCACAAGGATCTACTGGTTATTTACGTTGGGCATATGATGCATGGGTTAAAGATCCATTAAGAGATACAACACATTGGGCTTTTGAAGCGGGAGATCCATTTCTAATTTATCCTGATGAAAAAGATTCTGCTAATAAAGTTTCTAAAACATCAGTAAGATTAGAAAAAATATCAGAAGGTGTAAGAGATGTTAATAAATTATATTTAATGAAAAAGGAAATACCAGCTTTAAAAGCAGATATAGATAATTTATTTAAAACAGTTGAATTAAATTATACAGCAGTAAAAAATGGTATTGGACAACATGGAGGAGCAAAATATGCAACACCAGAAACAATAGTAAAAATAAATGAAGATATGAAAAGCATTAGAAATGAGATAAAAAATATAAGTAAAAAATATATTTCATTAAGAAGTTCAGGTTCAAATACAATAGAATCAGTTAAAATAAATGAAGGAGATAAAAACATATTTGTTGGAGATAAAAGTAATTTAACAGTAAGTGTTTTACCAAAAAATACATTAAATCCAGATGTGAAATGGACATCTAGTAATACTAATATTGCAACAGTAGATAGTGATGGAGTGGTAACTGGTGTTAAGATAGGAGTTGCAAAAATTACAGCAACATCAGTTAAGGATATCACAAAAACTTCAACTATAAACATAGTCGTTAATAAAAAAGTTATAGAAGATTCTGCTAAAGTAGCATATTATAGCTTTGATGATATTAAGGGAACATTAGTAAATGATATATTCACTAATGGAAAAGCTTATAATGGTAAATTAATAGGAGCAGAAGTTGTTGATGGTAAATCAGGAAAGGCTCTTAAGTTTAATAAGGATAGTGATGAAGTAGTTATTGATTCACCAGCAGAATTAGCTAATGATTGGACAATTGCTTTCTGGGTTAAGAAAGGTAATAGTACGGGAATATCTTCAGTTATGTGGAATGGACGTAACTATACAGAATCAGCACAAAAGAATTCAGAGTCTATTGATTTAACATTAGGTGTTGGATTAAATAGTAATAATGCAGGAGTTCATGTTAATAATGGGACTTTATCCTTTAAATATCAAGTTCCAACTAATAAGTGGGTTCATATGACAGTTACTAATTCTACAAATGAAGGATTATCATTATTTGTAGATGGGAATAAAATAGGAGATACTAATGCATATACTAAAACAAATCATTTTAAAGCTCCATTAAAAATTATAGGTGGAAGAGGATTTATTGGAGAGTTAGATGAGGTAAAGATATATAATAGAGCACTAACATTATCAGAAATAAGTGAAGTTAAAGCTATAAATGGTTTAAATGTAGATAGTAATTATAAAGAAGTTTTAGTTGGTGAAAAAACTAAAATAATTGCTGAATTAATCACTGATAAAGATAATAAAACTGTTGAATTTACAAGTAGTAATCCTAATATTGCAACAGTAGATTCAGATGGTACTTTTACAGGAGTTGCATATGGAGATACAGTTATTACTGTTGAAAACAAAGCTTCTGGATACTTAGAAAAAGTGAATATACGTGTTAATAAAAAAATTAATCTTCATAATACTTTAAAAACTCATGAAATTGATAGAAATAAGCAAATAGTTGTAGATAGAGAGGCTGAACAATATTTAGGACAACCAGATAGTATTCTATTAGATGATAATAAAACTATATTAACAGTTTATCCAAAGGGACATGGCTTTGGAGAAGCTCTACTGAGTAAAAGTACAGATGGTGGATTAACATGGGAAAAGAGATTAGCAACTAATGAAACTTGGAAGTTATCAGAAGAAACCCCTACAATTTTTAAATTGAATTTTACAAATGGTAGTAAAAAGATAATATCTATTTCTGGTGGTCCAGGTTGGCATGGAAGTACTTTTAAGGGCTTTAAAACATCCATATCAGAAGATGAAGGTAACACATGGAGTGATTATAAAAAATGGTCAGTTCCAACAGAAACTATAGTTGCTATGGCAAGTCTAGTTCAATTAAAAGATGAAAATGGTAATTATATAGATAAATGGATGGGAATATACCACGATTATAATTATGTAAACTATAAAACTTATTTAACTTTTGATGATAATGGACAAGAACAATGGTCAACAGCAGTTCCGTATTTAAGTGAGTTTAGAGATATTGAAAAAGAAGCTCAAATATGTGAAGTTGGTATGTTCAGATCACCAGATGAAAGTCGTATTGTAGCTTTAGCTAGAAGCCAATCACATAAGCATACATCAATGATTTTTTATTCTGATGATGAGGGTAAGACATGGAGCAGACCAAGACAAGTACAAGGCTCATTAAATGGTGAGAGACATAAGGCTACTTATGATCCAATAAGTGGTAGATTATTAATAAGCTTTAGAGAGATTAAATTAGATACTAATAATAATGGAAGTACTTCAGACAATGATTGGATGGCAGGCGATTGGGTAGGCTGGGTAGGAACTTACGATGATTTAATGAATGGAAATGAAGGGCAATATCGAATTATATTAGGAAAAGATTATACTAAGTCAGCACGTGCAGGGGATTGCGGATATGCTGGAAATGTTGTTATGAAGGATGGAACATATTTCTTAAATGCATATGGTAATTTTGATGAAAATACTAACAATAAAACATATATTATGGGTGTCCGTTTCAAATTATCAGAAATAGACAAAGCTTTAGGAATTAGAGGTGAAAATTAATAAAAAAATAAAAAATATATACTTTACTAGAGAGTATAATTAAATTATTAATAAATTTAGGACTGTCATTTTAAACTGGCAGTCTTAAATTTTATATATTTAAATTATAAGGTGTACTTATTTAATAAAATATAATATAGTAAAAATAAATAATTATAGTTTTAAGGTGGAGTATGGAAAGTATAATTAGACAAATGGAATTATTTAAAGATGTTTCAGAGGAAACAATAAGTGGATTATTAGAGTTTGGTGAGATAAATTGTTATATAAAAGGAAAACATTTATTTAGAGATAAAGATGAAGTAAAAAAAGTACATATAATTTGTAGTGGGAAGGTAGCTTTATATAAATTAAATGAATCAGCTCAAAAAAAGGTTATATTTATATTAGGGAAAAATAAGATAATAAATGCAGTAATATTAGATGAATTACTAGCATCTATAAATTGTGAAATATTTGAAAATGCAGAAATTTTATCTATAGATAGAGAGAAATTTTCAAAGCTTATGGAGAAGGACTTTGAATTAACAAAAATAGTAATTATTTCTTTGAGTATGAAGGTAAGAAGATTATATAGACAAATGAAAAATTCAACTCCTATAAAAATTGAAAAAAGAGTGGCAGCTAAGCTGTGGAAGCTATGCAAAGATTATGGTATAGAAAATAAAGAAGGAGTTTTAATAGACTTAACTATTAGTATAACTTATTTAGCAGATATGTTTGGAATGCCTAGAGAAACCATATCAAGAGCTATAAAAAAACTACAAAATGAAAAGCTTATAGTATATAAAAACAAAAAAATAGTAGTTAAAGACAAAGAAGAACTTGCTAAGTTTTTTAAAGGACTGTGATAATTATCACAGTCTTTTTTTTAGATTGTTATTATAATAACGATATAAAGATTGTTATTATAATAACAAATAAGGGAGAGATTTTAATGTTTAATGAAGAGTTTAACAAAGTTGCGACAGCAGCAAAGGCAAAGGTATCACTTTTAAAAGAAAACAAATTAGGATATTTTGTAAGTTCAATGCTTGCAGGGGTATTTATAGGTTTTGGAATAATGCTTATATTTACTATAGGTGGATTACTAAATTCAGCAAGTTCTCCAGCTACTAAAGTTGTTATGGGAGCATCATTTGGTGTTGCATTAAGTCTTGTAGTATTTGCAGGGGCAGAATTATTTACAGGAAATAATTTTGTTATGGCAGTAGGGTCTTTAAATAAAACGGTATCATGGATGGATACAACAAAAGTTTGGATAGTAAGCTTTTTTGGTAATTTAGTTGGATCAATATTAGCAGGATCAATGTTCTTTATGTCAGGACTTGCAAAAGGACCAGTTGGTGAATTTATTGCAAATACATCAGCAGCAAAAATGGGAGCACCTGCACCAGAGTTAATATTTAAAGGTATTTTATGTAATATGTTAGTATGTTTAGCAGTTTGGTGTACATTTAAATGTAAAGAAGAATCTTCAAAACTTATAATGATATTCTGGTGTTTATTTGTATTTATAACAGCTGGATTTGAACATAGTGTAGCAAATATGACATTACTTACAATAGGAGTACTTGCACCTCATACTGCAGCAGTTAGCGTATCAGGATATATATATAATATTTTACTTGTTACTTTGGGAAATATGATAGGTGGAGTTTTATTTATGGCTGTTCCATATTATTTAATATCAAGAAAAAAGAAATCAAACTAAGAGGTGTTTAAAATGGGATATAAATTTAATATACAGGATTTAAATCTTGCACTTTTAGAACTTTCAAAGGAATATAAAATATATGCCCCTAAAGTTCTAGAAGGAAAAGGAACATTTTCAGATACAGATATAGTAAGATACGGAGAAGTATCATCAGTTGAAGAGATAGAATTTAATAAAAAATCTCAGTTTTCATATAAAGAAGTATTACTTCCAATAACACAAACATTATTTTTCTTTACTGAAAATGAAGTAAAAGAAGCAGATGTAGAAGAAAAATCATTACTTATATTCTTAAGAAGCTGTGATATGCATTCATTAAAAAGAATAGATGATATATATTTAAGAAATGGATTCGAAGATCCATACTATAAAAAGCTAAGAGAAAAAGCAAAATTTGTATTAATAGGATGTAAAGAAAGCTATGAAAATTGCTTCTGTGTAAATATGGGAACTAACAAAACAGAAGAATATGACGCTTATTTAAAAGTAGAAGGAAATAGCGTTGTAATGGATATAAAGAATTGTGAACTAGAAAAAGTATTTACTAGTTTTAAAAATGAAGAATATAATGTCAAGCCTGACTATGTTATAGAAAATGAAGTTAAGGTTAATATTCCTAATAATTTAGAACTTAAAGTTATGGATTCTTGTGTATGGGACGAATACTCAGAAAGATGTATTGCATGCGGAAGATGTAACTTTGTTTGCCCAACTTGTACATGCTTTACTATGCAAGATTTATTCTATAAAGATAATAAAAAGGCTGGAGAAAGAAGAAGAGTATGGGCATCATGTCAAGTAGATGGATATACTGATATGGCAGGTGGACATAGCTTTAGAAATTCTAAGGGACAAAGAATGAGATTTAAGGTGCTTCATAAGGTTTATGATTATAAAAAAAGATGGGGCTATAATATGTGCGTTGGATGTGGAAGATGTGATGATATATGTCCAGAGTATATTTCATTTTCAAATTGTATAAATAAACTAGAAAAAGCTATGGAAGAGGTGAAATAAATGAGTAAAAACGAATATATACCATTTATATCAGAAATATTAGAAGTTATTAAACATACAGAAATAGAATATACCTTTAGAATGGATTTTGAGGGAGATGTTAAACCAGGACAATTCTTTGAAGTTTCAATTCCAAAGTATGGTGAAGCCCCTATTTCAGTTAGTGGAATAGGAGAAGGTTCTGTAGATTTAACAATAAGAAAAGTAGGAAAAGTTACAGACGAAGTATTTAATAATTATGTAGGAGATAAACTGTTTTTAAGAGGACCATACGGAAATGGTTTTGATATAGAAAATTATAAGAATAAAGAGCTTATAATTGTAGCTGGAGGAACAGGACTTTCACCAGTTAAAGCAGTGGTAGATCACTTTGCTAAAAATATAAATGATTCAAATGGATTTACATTAATATCAGGATTTAAATCTCCTGAGGATATATTATTTAAAGATGATATAGAAAATTGGAAGAAAACATCTAATGTTATTATAACGGTAGATAGTGCAAAAGAAGAATATAAAGGTAATACTGGATTAGTAACAAAATATGTTCCAGAAATTAATATAAAAGATAAAGAAAATGTACAAATTATAGTAGTAGGACCTCCTATGATGATGAAATTCACAGTTTTAGAGTTCTTAAAACTTGGAATAAAAGAAGAAAACATTTGGATATCACAAGAAAGAAAAATGTGTTGTGGAATAGGTAAATGTGGACACTGTAAGATAGATGATACTTATATTTGTTTAGATGGACCAGTATTTAATTACTCAAAAGGTAAAGAATTATTAGATTAGGAGGAATTTACTATGGATATTAATACTAAAAAGCTTAAAAAGAATGCTTTTAGAGTTACCAAAAAAAGAGGACTAACAGCTTCAAGAATAAGAGTTCCAGGTGGATTCCTAAAGGCTGAATATTTAGGTCTCATTCAAGAAATTGCAGAAAAGTATGGTAATGGATCAGTTCATATAACTACAAGACAAGGTTTTGAAATACCAGGGATAGCAATGCAAAATATGGAGATTGTAAATGATCTTATTCAACCAATTATAGAAGGTCTTGAAATAAATCAAGAAATACCTGGAAAAGGATATACATCAGCAGGAACTAGAAATGTATCAGCATGTATTGGAAACAATGTATGTCCATTTGGAAATTATAATACTACTAATTTTGCAAAGAAAGTAGAAAAGGCAATTTTCCCAAATGATTTACATTTTAAAGTAGCATTAACAGGATGTCCAAATGATTGTATAAAGGCTAGAATGCATGATTTTGGAATTATAGGAATGACAGAACCTCAATTTGATAAAGATAAATGTGTATCTTGTGGAGCTTGTGTTAAAGCTTGTAGAAGAAAATCTACAGAAGCATTACATGCTGAAAATTATAAACCAGTAAGAGATCATAGTAAGTGTATAGGTTGTGGAGAATGTGTAATCAATTGCCCAACAGGTGCATGGACTAGAAGCAAGGAGAAATATTATAGATTAGCTATAATGGGAAGATCAGGAAAGAAAAATCCAAGACTTGCAGAAGATTTTATTATTTGGGTTGATGAAGAAAGTATTATAAAAATTATATTAAATACGTATAAATATGTTGAAAATTATATAGATAGAACTGCTCCAGGTGGAAAAGAGCATATAGGATATATAGTAGATAGAACAGGATTTATGGAATTTAAAAAATGGGCTTTAGAAGGAGTTAATCTTTCAGATAAAGCTATTTTAAAGGAAAATGTTTATTGGAGTGGGATAAGATATTAATATATAATATTTTACCTATTATAATAATAAGTTAAGTATATTAGACATAATAGACTTAATGTTTTAAAATATATGATATATAAACTATCATTAATAATTCTTTTTAGCGGAGGTTTTTATTATTTTATAGAGACCTCCGCTAAAATGTATTATGGGATTATGAAAAATGTATTAGAATGATATAATAATGGTATATAATAAATTCGTTATAAATAATAATTAGGAGTTGACCTTATGATACAGCTACTTGGAATAAAAAAGAATATAGGGATAGAGATAAGAGAAAGGCTATCATTACATCCTAAAAAGCAAGATATTTATAGAGGAGAGCTTTTAAAAATTTTTAAAGAGGTAGTTATAATAAGTACTTGTAATAGAACAGAAATTTATTTTAATGGTTCTTTATCAAAGGAAGAAGGATTAAAAAAGATTTTTGAAGTTTTAAACTGGGATATAGAATTAATAGAATCTTGCTTTTATTTAGAAGAAGAAGAGACAATAAAGCACTTAATGGAAGTTGTTTGTGGATTTCACTCAAGAATATTAGGGGAAGATCAAATATTGGGGCAAATCAAATATGCATATCAACAAGCCTTAAAAAGTAATTCAGTAAAATCAGAATTACAGAGACTATTTCAAGAAGCAATTTCCTGCGGAAAAAAGTTTAGAACAGAGGGGAAATTATATGAAATACCAGTATCATCGGCATCAATTGCTGCAAATGCTGCAATAAAGTCAGGAGCTAAAAAGATAATGTTAATAGGATATGGTGATGTTGGTAAGCTTGTATATAAATATTGTTATACAAATGAAATAGAGGAGTTAATAATTGTTGTAAGAGATATAAATAAACTTAAATATTTAAATGATAACAAAATAAAAGTTATGAATTATGAAGATGGAAGAAATGTTATTAATGATATGGATGCAGTAATATCATGTACTTCAGCACCACACTTAATTATAGAAAAAAAACATATATCAAAAGAAGGAAAACCTATAAAAATGTTTGATTTAGCAGTGCCTAGAGATATAGATGTTGAAATAGGAACAATTGATAGAATTACATTATTAGATATAGATGATATAAGTGTTTTAGATGATAAAAATAAAAGTTTAAGAATTAAAAGAATGCAAGATTTTAAATATATACCAGATAAATATAAATCTGAATTTATAACTTGGAAAAAGCTTAGAGGTTTATCGGATAATATTCAGGAGTTAAAACGTGCAGGAAGCAAAGTAGTAGATGAAAGATGTAAAAAGTTTTCAGATAAATGTAAAAATCCTGATGATATAGATCTTGCTAAAATATTAATTAAGAGTACTTCAGATGCTTATATAAATAAAGCTATAGAAGTTTTAAAGGAAGAAAAACTAAAGGGTTGTGAAGATGAATGTATAAGAATGCTTCAAAAGATATTTCAAATAAATCAATAAACTATACATATTTAGCATTAGAATCAAAGAAACTAAGAGTTGGCATAATAGGCGGAGGAAAAGCAGCTTTTATTAAAGCAAGAAATTTTATAAATAATGAATGTTATGTTGAAGTATTATCAAAAGAATTTAGTAATGAACTAATTAATTTATCAAATGACATAGTACTTTTAGAAGGAGAATATAATAAGAAGTTTATTAAAGATAAGCATATTATTATTATAGCTATTGATAATGAAATATTAGTAAATAAGATTATTAGTCATTGTAAAGAAGAATATAAAATATATATAAACTCAGCTTCTTTTGAAGATGGTATGGCAATTGTTCCAGTACAAAGAAGTAGTAAATATTTAAATTTAGCTATTAGTACATCAGTTGGAAATCCTAAGGGTGCTATGATGGTAGCTAAAAATGTTTTGAAAATATTAGAAGAATATGATGATTTTATATTTAAAACAGGAAAAATGAGAAAAAACTCTAAAAATATTAGTAAATATAAAAATGATATTATAAATTTTATTTGTTCTGAAGATTTTAAATTTATAAATGAAAAAGGAAAAGATAAGCTAATATTAGAAATGTTTTTTGGTAAAGAAATAGTAGAAAAAATTTATAGATAAGTTATTTATGAGGTAAAGGAAATGGAATTAATAATTGCTACAAGAAAAAGCAAGCTTGCACAAGTTCAAGCTGATAAGGTTATGAAGTTAATAAAAGAGAGTCAAAATATAGATTCGAAAAAATTACTTGTTGTTACTGAAGGAGATAGACGATTAGATGTTTCTTTAAATAAAATAGGTGGAAAAGGCTTATTTGTAAAAGAAATAGAGCTTGCAATATTAAATGGTGAAGCTCATGCAGCTGTACATAGTATGAAAGATGTTCCATTTGAACTTCCAAATGAGTTCGAATTAATAGCTATGCCAGAAAGAGAAGATATAAGAGATGCCTTTATATCTATAGATGGAACGAAAATAAAGGATTTAAAGCTAGGAGCAAAAATAGGAACAAGTAGCATTAGAAGGGCTGGACAATTAAAAGAACTTAGACCAGATTTAGATATTATACCTATAAGAGGAAATGTTCAAACACGACTTGAAAAAATGAAAAGTGAATCATTAGATGGAATAATACTTGCAGCGGCAGGTCTTAAAAGATTAGGCTTAGAGGATATAATTACAGATTATTTTGATCCTAAAATATTTATTCCTGCTATTGGTCAAGGAGCACTTGGAATTGAATGTTTAAAGGGATCTTTAGAGAATATCTATTTTAAAAAGTTAGATAATAAAGAAGTAAGAATAATGGTTGAAGCTGAGAGAAGTTTCATGAGAGAGTTAAATGGGGGATGTCATACCCTTATAGGTGCATATTCAGAGATTTGTGGAAATGATTTGTATATCATAGGAACCTTTGAAGTTAATGGAAGGATAATTAAAAAAGATATAATTGGAAGTAAAGAGGATAATATAGAACTTGGTATTAAACTAGCTAATAAAATATTAGGAGTATAGGTGAATGTAAAATGTGTAAGGTTTATATAATTGGAACAGGTCCAGGAGATGAAGAATTATTAACAATTAAGGCTGCTAAAGCGTTAGAAAAATGTACAGCAGTTCTTTATGATAGACTGGTGTCTAATAATATATTAAATTATTTAAAAGATGATTGTAAAATTTATTATTGTGGAAAAGAGCCAGGATGTCATTACAAAACACAAGAAGAGATTAATGAAATGCTTGTAAAATTAGCTAAGGAAGGAAATGTTGTAGGAAGAATTAAAGGTGGAGATCCATATGTTTTTGGAAGAGGTGGAGAAGAGGTTCTTTCACTAGTTGAAGAAAATATAGATTTTGAAGTAATTCCAGGTGTAACTTCACCTATATCAGTTCTTAACTATGCAGGAATACCAATAACTCATAGAAAAATTGCGCAAAGCTTTCATATAGTTACAGGAATGACAGCTGGAACTTTAAATATAAATTGGGAAGCACTTTCAAAAGAAAAAGGTACCTTAGTATTTATGATGGGGCTTTCTAATTTAAATAAAATTATTTGCAATTTAGTAACTAATGGTAAAGATATTAATACACCAGCAGCAGTTATTATGAGAGGAACCTCTTCAAAGCAAAGAAAAGTTATTGGAACATTAGAAGATATTGAAGAAAAAGTTAGAGAGGCAAATTTAGTATCACCTTGTATTATTGTTGTTGGCGAAGTGGTAAATTTAAGTGAAGATTTATCATGGTATGAGAATAAGCCCTTATTTGGGAAAAATATTTGTGTAACAAGATCAAGAGAGCAATCCTCTAATTTAAAAAATAAATTAAGAGAAATGGGTGCAGAGGTTACAGAAATAAACTCTATAAAAATAGAGAGTACTAAAGAAAATTTAAAGGATTATATAGATAAATTAAACAGTTATGATCATATAATATTAACGTCTGTAAATGGAGTTAATATGTTCTTTGATTATTTAATATATATAAAGTATGATATAAGAAATATAAAGGCTAAATTTTCTGTAATAGGAAAAGCAACGAGAAAAGCATTAGAAAAAAGGGGAATAGTTCCTTTTATTATGGCTAAAGAGTTTGTTGGAGAAGGCTTATTTGAAGTATTAAAACCTAATCTTAAAACTTCAGAAAAAGTATTAATTCCATGTTCATCATCAAGTAGAGAGTATCTAAAAGATGAAATTGAAAAATTAGGTTTAGAGGTAGATAGAGTTCATACATATAATACAGTATGTGGAACTGTAAAAAACCATAAGGCTTTTGAAGAAGTTGATATAATTTTATATACAAGTCCAAGTACAGTAAATAATATGGTTGATATGTTTGGAGTAGATAAAATAAAGGAAAAGAGAAATATAGCAATAGGGCCTCAAACATTTAATGCTTTAACAGAAAGAAACATAGATTCATATATGTGTAAAAAACATTCAGAAGATGGATTCTTAAAAGAGATAGCTGAAATAAAATAGATATTTTTAATAAAGAAAGTAAGGGTGAATAATATGATAAAAAGAGGTAGAAGGTTAAGAGAAAATTCTTCTATAAGAAGTTTAGTTAGGGAAAATACTTTAAGTAAAAATGATTTTATATTTCCTATATTTGTAGTTGAAGGGGAAAATATAAAAGAAGAAATATCCTCACTAGATGGGAATTATCATTGGTCATTAGATAGGTTAGAAGAAATAATTTCTGAAATAGAAACCTTAGGAATAAGAGGTGTAATAGTATTTGGGCTTCCAAATGTGAAGGATGAATGTGGATCTGAAAGCTATAATCATAATGGAATTGTTCAAAAAGCAGTTAGAAAAATAAAAGAACTTTCAAAAGATTTATATATAATAACTGATGTATGTATGTGTCAGTACACAAGTCATGGCCATTGTGGAATACTAAATGGTACTAAAGTTGATAATGATGCTACTTTAGAAAAGTTAGCTGAAATAGCAGTTTCACATGCAAAAGCAGGTGCAGATATGGTAGCACCATCAGATATGATGGATGGAAGAATTTTGTATATGAGAAATGCATTAGATGAAAATGGATTTAAAGATGTTGCAATTATGAGCTATGCAGCAAAATACTGCTCTGCTTTTTACGGGCCGTTTAGAGAAGCAGCACATTCAGCACCTCAATTTGGAGATAGAAAAACTTATCAAATGGACCCAGCAAATAGTAGAGAAGCCTTAAAAGAAATAGATATGGATATTGAAGAAGGTGCGGATATAATAATGGTTAAGCCAGCCTTATCATATTTAGATATTATAAAATCTGCAAAAGAAAATACTTCTGTTCCTATTTGTGCTTATAGTGTAAGTGGAGAGTTTGCAATGGTAAAAGCAGCAGCTAAGGCTAATCTTATAAATGAGAAATCAGTTGTTTTAGAGATGTTACTTTCAATGAAAAGAGCAGGTGCAGATATGATAATAACTTATTATGCACTACAAGCAGCTAAATGGATTGAGGAGGTTTAAAAGTGGAAAATCAAGTTATATTTCATGAATCTAAAAAATATATGCCAGGTGGTGTTAACTCGCCAGTTAGAGCATATAAGGATATGGGAATAACCCCTCCAGTTATAAAAAGTGGAAAAGGTGCTATAATAAAGGATGAAGAAGGTAAAGAGTATATAGATTTTGTATTAGCTTGGGGTCCAATGATATTAGGGCATTGTGATGCAGATGTTGTTACATGTATAAAAGAAATATCAGAAAGTGCAATTGCATTTGGAGCACCAACAGAACTTGAATTATTAATGGCAAAATTCTTATGTGATAACTTAGATAATATAGATATGATAAGAATGGTTAATTCGGGTACAGAAGCTACTATGAGTGCCATAAAGCTTGCCAGAGGATATACAAAGAAAAATAAAATTATAAAGTTTGCAGGTTGTTATCATGGTCACTTTGATGGATTTTTAGTTGAAGCAGGTTCAGGAGTATTAACAGAAGGAATACCAGGTTCTTTAGGAATACCAGAGGATAGTGTTAAAAATACTCTTATAGGAGTTTATAATGATAAAAAACAAGTAACTGAACTTTTTGAAAAATATGGAGAAGATATTGCAGCAATTATAATAGAGCCAGTAGCAGGTAATATGGGAGTTATAAAAGCAGAAGATGACTTTATGAAAACATTAAGAGAACTTTGTGATAAATATGGTTCATTACTTATATTTGATGAGGTAATGAGCGGATTTAGAGTAGCATTTAAAGGTGCACAAAGCTTATTCAATATTAATCCTGATTTAGTAACATATGCCAAAATAATTGGAGGAGGTCTTCCTTGTGGAGCTTATGGTGGAAAAAAAGAGATAATGGAAAAATTATCTCCATTAGGAGGAGTATATCAAGCAGGTACAATGTCTGGGAATCCAATTGTAATGGCAGCTGGTCTTGCAACATTAAATAAATTAAAGGAAAATGTTGAGTATTATGATTATATAAACAAATTAGGTGAAAAGTTTGAAAAGGGAATGCTTGAAATAGCAAAACAAAAAGGTATTCCACTAGTAATTAATAGATATGGTGGAATGATGACTATATTCTTTACAAAATTAAAAGAAGTTAAATCTTATGAAGATGTTAAGAAGTGCGATTCAGAAATGTTTAAAAAGTATTTTATTCATATGTTAAAGCATGGATTTAATTTACCTCCATCTCAATATGAAGCATTATTTTTATCAACAACTCATAAAGAAGAACATATAGATAAGTTCTTAGAGGCATTTAACGAATTTATAATATAAATTAAAAATACTTAAATACAAATGTGGTATAAGAAAGGGTTATTATGTCAAAAGCAATAATTATGGTTTCATTTGGAACTACAAATTTAAACGCGTTAAGAGAATTAGATAAAATAGAAGAGGAAGTAAGAAATACATTTAACAATAAATACCTTGTTGTGCGGGCATTTACATCTAAAGTTATTGTAAATTTATTAAATAGCAAACATGGTATCTCTATTCCAAGAATTGATGAGGTGCTTTTTAATTTAGTAAATGATGGTTTTGAAGAGGTATATATTCAACCAATTCATGTAATTGAAGGAACTGAATATATTGGTTTAGAGCAAAGTGTAAATGAGTACTATTATTCTTTTAAAAAAGTAAGATTTTTAAAAACATTATTAGGTTATATAGGTGAAGAACTTAATGAAGCATGTAATAGATTAGTAGATGCAATGGAAAGTGAATTGCCAAAGGATAAGAATATAGTATTAGTTGGTCATGGATCAAAAACCATAAATACTGAATCTTATAATATACTAGAAAAAAAGTTTAGAGAAAGAGGTTACAGCAATTTAGTTATTGGTACATTAGAAGGTATGCAAAAAAAAGAAGAGGTACTTAAACATATTAAAAAGGAAAATATAGATGAAGTACTTTTAATGCCGTTGTTAATTTTATCAGGAAATCATGTTCAAAGAGATCTTGGAGGAGAAGAAAAATCTTGGAAGAAGTTTTTTGAAGAAAATGATATTAAAGTAGAACTAAATTTAAAATCTCTTTTAGAATATGAAAAGGTTAGAGAAATTTATATAAATCAAATAAAAAATGTAGTTAGTTAAATAATATATTAATAAAATAGAGCCTATATAAATAGAATTTTTAAAAGTTTATTTATATAGGCTCAATTTATTTCTTTAATAAATAGAAAAACATTGAAATAATATTAATTTGGTTGTAGAATATATTATTGTGAATAGAAAAATCCTATTCATAGGGGAAAAGTTGTTAAAAAAATAACAATAAAGTATAATTGAAGACGGGGTGGAAAATGTATAGTAAAGAAATTCATAATTTAGCTCATTCGGCAGAAGTTAAAAGCAATTTATTAAGAAGAAGCAAATCAAGGTACATAATTAGTGCTATGTTAGGTAGTCTTTTTATTAGTTTAGGTATTATGCTTATTTATTCTATTGGAGGAATAATGCATCATGGTGGTTCTCCATATTATAAAATAATGATGGGAGTATCATTTGGTGTTGCTTTAAGTTTAGTATTAATGGCTGGTGGAGACTTATTTACAAGCAATGCATTAATAATGACAATGGGAGCATTAGAAAAAACAGTAACATGGGTAGATGCAATAAAGATATGGTTTGCAAGTTGGATTGGGAATATACTTGGTGGAATTGTAGGAGCAGCTTTATTTGTACAGGCTGGTTTAACATCAGGAAAAGGTGATTATATAGGGGAATTTATAGTTAGTAATGCACTTGCAAAAATAGATACTCCAGCTACTCAACTAGTATTAAAGGGGATATTATGTAATATATTAGTATGTTTAGCAGTTTGGATGTGCTATAAATTAAAGGAAGAAACAGCAAAGATTTTAATGATATTCTGGTGTTTATTTACATTTATAACAGCAGGTTTTGAGCATAGTGTTGCCAATATGGGATTTTTAGCAATGGGATATATGATTGATCCATCTACAATAACAATAGGTGGGTATATGTATAATATAGTATTAGTCTCCCTAGGAAACTTTATAGGTGGAGCATTATTTTTAGGATTACCATATTATTACATAACTATGGATAATAGAAAAAACAAGTAAAATATATTTAAAAACTTATAAACCTACTATAATGATTTTTATAAAAATTCATTATAGTAGGTTTATTTAAATTTAAAAAAATTTTAAATTGTTGCAATAGCTTCTATTTCAATTATTGAGTCTTTTGGTAATCTAGCAACTTCTACACAACTTCTTGCAGGTGCATTTTCTTTAAAGTATTCAGCATAAATTGAATTTACTTTAGCAAAATCATTCATATCTTTTACAAAGACAGAAACCTTTATAACTTTATCTAAACTACTTCCAGCAGCTTCTAAAATAGCTTTAACATTTTCAAGAGATTGTTTTGTTGCAGCTTTTATTTCACTTACAAGTTCACCAGTAGCTGGATTTATAGGGATTTGTCCTGATGTAAATACAAGATCTCCCATTTTAATTCCTTGTGAATATGGGCCAATTGCTTGTGGAGCATTATTAGTTGATATAATTTCCTTTTTCATTTCTACACATCCTTTTAAAGTAATAGTATATAAAAAAAATTTTTACTCATACTAACTACAAATAATCTTATTTGGAGGAAATATTATGGGTAAAAATAATTCTAAAAACAAGTTAAATACAAAAATAAATAATAAGTACTGCAAAAATAATTCTCCTAAAAATAACGATGGTGTTTTTATTGATAATAATACAAAGGATTTTTCTTCAGAGGGCACTGTACGTTATGGAGAAGAAGTAGATAACTGCGACCTTTAATTCAGTCCTCTAATAATCAGTAAGGATGGTTAAAAGCTAATATTTTGGTTCAAATATCTCTTAAGCTTTTAATCATCCTAATTTTCTGTCTTTTTCACATAACATTAATATACACCTTTTCGAAAATAACTTCAAATAATTTTAATTTAAAACAAATTATAAACTTTCTCTTTAAGGTTTGCATTAATAATGGTACAATTAGGTATTATAGAAACCATGAATGGAGGTATTTGTATGAGTAAAAATGTAAACATTGATTGGAACAATCTTGGTTTCAGCTACATAAAAACTGATTATAGATATATTTCAGTTTGGAAAGATGGAAATTGGGATGAAGGTAAATTAGTAGAAGATAATATGTTAACTATAAGTGAGGCATCTACAGCACTTCACTATGGTCAACAATGCTTTGAAGGTTTAAAAGCATATAGGAGAAAGGATGGAAAAATACAGTTATTTAGAGTAGATAGAAATGCTGCAAGAATGAATAACAGTAATAGAAGACTTCTAATGCCAGAAATACCAGAAGAAAAATTTATAGAAGCATGTAAAGCAGTAGTGAAAGCTAATGAGCATTTTGTTCCGCCATATGGAACAGGTGCAACATTATATTTAAGACCTTTTATGATAGGGGTAGGAAATAATATAGGTGTTAAACCAGCACCAGAATATATCTTTTCTGTATTTGCAGTTCCAGTAGGACCATATTTTAAAGAAGGATTAACTCCTTGTAACTTTATGATAGCAGATTATGATAGAGCTGCACCACATGGAACTGGTGGACAAAAAGTTGGAGGAAATTATGCTGCATCATTACATCCACATCAAATTGCAGCAGATAGAGGATTTGCAGATTGTATATATTTAGATCCTGCAACTCATACTAAAATAGAGGAAGTTGGAGCTGCTAATTTCTTTGGAATAACTAAAAATAATGAGTTTGTTACACCAAATTCACCATCTATATTACCGAGTATAACAAAATACTCTCTTATGGATATAGCTAGAGATTATTTAAAAATGCCTGTTTTTGAAAGAGATGTTTTTATAGAAAATCTAGATGAATTTAAAGAAGCTGGAGCATGTGGAACAGCAGCAGTTATTACGCCAATCGGTGGAATAGAATATAAAAATAATCTTCATGTATTCCATAGTGAAACAGAAGTTGGACCTGTAACAAAGGAATTATATAGAATACTTTGTGGAATACAATTTGGTGATGTTGAAGCACCAGAAGGTTGGATATTCGAAGTCTAAAATAAGAAAAGTAATACTTTTTTTAAAAAGTGGATATACACTAATAATATAAATTAAATAAGTTTAAAAATAAAGTGATTATGTGAAAGTCGTATTATAAACCCTTAACAATATAATACAAAGCTTTAGAACATAATCACTTTATTAATTTTAATTACTAGTTTCAATAAGATTTTTCCAATATCTTTTTGGCATAGATCTTTTTTGAAGTTTAAAATTAATTCTTTCTTTTATAGTAGTAGAATTAAAATATTCTCTCCATAAATCTTCAAAATCATCATTATAATTTTTGGTATTATTATACAAATTATTATCTATTTCGATGATTTCCCAGGAAATTCTATTATAAACTGATGCTAAACCTCTTTTAATATCATGAATTATCCAATATTCATTAGAAAATCTTCTCTGAAAATGAGGAGATATTATTTCTAAAATATCATTATCTGGTTCAATTGAAGAGTATAGAAACTTATTGGATATATTTTTAAAACGTACAAAACCCGTAAATCTATGAGCTTCTAAATTCACTTGTCTATTTATTAAATCTACGGTTTTAACAACATCAATATAAAGATGCTTGTGTATATCAGAGCCTCTAGAAAAGGCCAGTTTTAAATAATTATATATTAAAATACCTTTATTCTTGTGATTAGATAAGTAAACGGTATAAACTTTAGTTAAAGCTAAAGGATCAATTTTAGTGATTATAGCTCTTTTTACTTTCTTAAATTTATCAATATTATTATGTACATATACAGTTTCATTTAATAAATTATAAGTTTCCTCTGTTTCTGTACAAATTGAAAAGGGTGGAGTTTTAGAATAGAAACTATCATATATACAAGTTAATAAGCCTTCAAAAGATCCATTATAAATATATACTATCATTTGTTAAACATCTCCTCTTATAGTTGTCCCGTTAAGGAAGTAATAGAATCACTAGGTAAAATTATTTTATTAGAGTTTGGAATAAATATCTCACTATTTATTTTTTCATTATCAAAAAAAGATAATTGCATTGAATTTTGTTTTTCATTTTTTACATTATCAATATAAAGCAATCTATTTCGTATTTTTTCATTATCAAAGGAAACATCTCCATAATATTTTCCCTTGCAGGTTATAAAATATTTAGCTCTTTTTAAAACAACTCCAAGAGTTTTTAAATCTAAAAATGTTAAGGTATGAACTTTTCTTGCTATTAAAATACGTCTTGCTGATTTAACTCCTATTCCAGGAATTCTCAAAAGTATATCATATGAAGCTTTATTTATTTCTACAGGAAAATTATCTATATTATTTAAAGCCCAAGAAGTTTTAGGATCGAAATTTAAATCAAAATTATCATTTTCATTGGCTAAAAGTTCTTTTGCTTTAAAGCCATAAAATCTTAAAAGCCAATCTGCTTGATAAAGTCTATGTTCTCTAATTAAAGGGGGATGAGTTATATCTGGTAAATATTTATTATCCTTTACAACTGGAACATAAGCAGAATAATATACTCTTTTTAAATTAAATGTATTATAAAGATTTTCAGATAAATTTAGGATTTTATAGTCACTTTCTGGAGTAGCTCCAACAATTAATTGTGTACTTTGCCCACCAGGAACAAATAACGGAGTAGATTTAAATTTACTTTTAAGTTCTTTATTTTCAATTATTGAATTTTTAATAATTTTCATAGGTGTAAGAATAGTTTCCTTATTTTTTTGAGGAGCAAGAAGTTTAAGACTATTAGAAGAAGGTAGTTCTATATTTACACTCATTCTATCTACATATTTACCAGCTTCTTTTATTAAAAGCTCATCAGCGCCTGGAATTCCTTTTAAGTGAATATAACCATTAAAGTTTTCTTCTAATCGAAGTTTTTTTACAACCATTAAAAGTAATTCCATTGTATAGTTAGGAGATTTAAAAACAGCAGAACTCAAAAATAAACCTTCTATATAATTACGTTTATAAAAATTAATAGTTAAATCAACTACTTCGTCCGGAGTAAAAAAAGCTCTAGGAATATCTTTTGTCGAGGCATTTACACAATATCGACAATTATAAATACAATAATTTGTTAGTAATATTTTAAGTAGTGAAATACATCTTCCGTCAGGAGTGAAGCTATGACATATACCACTATTTTGTGAATTACCTAAACCATGATTTTTATTTTTTCTTTTAGAGCCAGAGGATGAACAAGACACATCATATTTCGCAGCTGCAGATAAGATATTTAACTTTTCTTTTATATCCATTAATATCACCTTATTATTATAAATTTTAAAGCTTTAGATAAATTATACAGAACAAATGTTCGTATTGCAAGGGGGTATATAAATTTATGTAGAATATATAATATGTAAATGGTAAAATTATTTATATAAAGAAATGGAGGATAAAAATGGAATTCTTACATATGTTATTTAAAACTTTTATCTTTATAAAAACAGTATGTAATATTTTAGAATATATTTTTAAATCAATTGCAATGTATAGTGCTGCCAAAGTAGAGGAATATGATAATCCATGGATTGCATTTATACCATATGCAAATTCGTGGTTAACATTAAAAATAGGAAGAAAAAATTCAGATTTAATTTTTATTCTAGTTGCAGCAACGGTTGTAGAATTAAGTACAGCTTTTTTACCTATAGTAGTATCTATACAAGCTATTATATTGGCAATGGCATTATACATAGCTTGGTTTATAGTATTTAAAATGATAACATTTATAGAAATATCAAAAAGATATGAAATAAATGTTGAGTGGTTTGTTATAGGGGCATTTATTGTTCCAATTTCATGTATTGGATATTATAAGATATACAAAAAGTGTAAAAATGTATTAAATGGAAGTGATGAGCTTCTTTATTACTAAATGAATAAAGCAAGGGAAAAAGGGAGATTATAGAAAAGAAATAAAGATTTTATTAGGTTATTATTAAAACTTAATATATAAGGAGGTTATTATATGTTTACAATTATGGCTATAAAAATTGATCCAAGAAATATATCTGCACCAAAAGTGCAAGAAATCCTTACAAAGTATGGGTGTATAATTCAAACTAGATTAGGTTTACATGAGGCAAGTAAGAATACATGCTCTAATTCTGGATTAGTAATTTTAAATTTAATCCATGAGGAAAAAGAAGAGATAGCTAAACTTAACAATGAATTAAATGAAATTAAAGGGGTTACTGCAAAGTTAGTTGAAGTTTAAAAAGTATATTGTAGTATTTTAAAAATCTCATATTTTATGGGATTTTTATTTTTTCTAATAATAAAATATTATCTATTTAATAAATTTTTCTTTTCAACATTAAATAATAAATATATAATATTTATGTTTATATAATAATTAATATTAAAAAGAAAGGATGTAAATAATGAAAAGATCAATTAAATATATTGCATTAATATGTAGTATAACTTTAGTTATTTCTTTATTTGTTGGATGTGGCAAAAGAGAAAATAAGAAAACAATAAATGTTTTAAACTATGGAGAAAATATAGCAGAAGGTTTATTAAAGGAATTTGAGGAAAAGTATAATATTAAAGTAAACTATAAAACTTTTGATGATATGGAAACTATGTATATAGAAGTAACATCAGGAAAAACAAAATGGGATGCAATTTTAGTTGCCGATTATATGGCAGATAGAATGATAAATGAGGACTTATTACAAAAAATAAATAAAGATAATATACCAAATATTAAAGACATGAATGAAGATGATTTAGGTCAAGCTTTTGATCCAAATAATGATTATACTGTTCCATATATGAATGGAACAATTGGAATAGTCTATAATAAAGATTTAGTCAAGGATAAAGTAGATAGCTGGAATATAATGTGGAATGAAAAATACTCAAAACAAATATTTGTTTTAGATGCCCAAAGAGATGTAATAGGTATGGCACTTAAAAAGTTAGGATATTCTTTAAACAGCACTAATCCTAAGGAATTAGAAGAGGCAAAACAAGCTTTAATAGCTCAAAAACCATTAGTTTTAAAGTATGGAGCAGATGAAGTTAAGGATTTAATGACTTCGGGAGAGGCTTCAATTGCAATGATTTGGTCTGGAGAAGGATTAACATTAGCTGATGAAAATGATAATTTAGAGTATGTAGTCCCAAAGGAAGGTGCTAATTTTTGGCTAGATTCATGGGCAATTCCAAAGAATGCAAATGATAAAGAAAGTGCAGAAGCTTTTATAAATTTTTTAAGTGAAAAGGAAAATGCACTTAAAATAGCAGAAGAAATAGGATATACAACTCCACATAAACTTGCAATGGAAGAACAACCTGAAGAAGTTAGAAATAATAAAGGTGCATATATGCCAAAGGAAGTAATGGATAAATGTGAAGTATATAAATATCTACCACAGGATAAATTAAGATTATATGAAGATATATGGAATGAAGTAAAAGCAATAAAAGTAGATTAACTATTAAAATATAATTAAGTTTAAATGCAATATCCTAAAAGTATAGAATAAAATATACTGTTATAGTATAATAATAACAATATATTTAAGGTAGTAGGAGGGTGAATTGTATGGATAGAATAATAGATTTTAATGAGTTAAAAAATAAAGCTGAAGAAAAAGGCTTTGATAAAGATATAGATAAATTTGAATCATATATATATTCATTATATTATGATGTAACAGCAGGTAAGCTTTCAATGGCTGACTTTAGTAAGGAAATGACAGCTTATATGCAAAATAACAATATATCTCAAGATAAATTTTTAAAAATGCAAACTAAATTGATGGAAAGATATGGATTTGATGCATCAAGCTTAGAAGCTCAAATAAAGGCTATGGGACTTGATAAAATTAATTCATCTTTTGGAGATATAGATCAAGCAAGAAAAACTATGAGTTTTCAAGAAAAATATAAAGATAGAATTGAAGTAAAGACTATTAATACTTATTTTATTAAAAATGATAAAAATAATGTAGACATTATAGTTGAAGGGGAAAATGTAATTTTAAAAAGTTTTTCCAAAATAGATTTAGGTGATTTAGAGTTAAACGAGTTTTTATGTTCATATAAAAAGGTAGTTGATAATAAACAACTTAATATTTCTATTTGTGAAGAAGCTAAAGATTATGAGTATTAGTATATTAAATAAAAATTGCTAAAAAAATTCTCTTTATTTTGTAGAATTATAGTTTATAATAAATAAGGTGTGATTATTTTCACATCTTATTTTTATATGAAGTTAAAAAATTAATTATAAATACATAACTACGGAGGATATTAAATGAGTGTTTTATTAGTTAAAGACATGAATCATGGATTTGGAGATAGAGCTATATTTGAAGATGTTTCTTTTAGATTATTAAAGGGAGAGCATGTTGGATTAATTGGAGCTAATGGAGAAGGTAAATCTACATTTATGAATATAGTTACAAATAAACTTATGCCAGATGAAGGAAAAGTTGTTTGGTCAAATAATGTTAGAGTTGGATATATGGATCAACATGCAGCATTAACAAAAGGACAAAGTATTAGAGATGCTCTTAGAGATGCATTTAAATATCTATTTGATTTAGAAGCGGAAATGAACTCTCTATATGAAAAAATGGGAGAAGTTACTCCAGAAGAATTAGAAAAAATGCTAGAAAGAACAGCTGTAATTCAAGATCTTTTAGATCATAATGGATTTTATGTAATAGATCCTAAAGTAGAAGAAGTAGCTAAAGGGCTTGGTCTTTTAGACCTAGGTTTAGATAGAGATGTAGATGATTTATCAGGTGGACAAAGAACAAAAATACTTCTAGGAAAATTATTACTTCAAAACCCAGATATATTACTTTTAGATGAGCCTACTAACTATCTAGATGAAGAACACATAGAATGGTTAAAGAGATACCTTAAAAACTATGAAAATGCATTTATACTAATATCTCATGATATACCATTTTTAAATTCTGTAGTTAACTTAATTTATCATGTGGAAGAGAGAAAGCTTACAAGATATGTTGGAGATTACTACGAGTTTAAAAGATTATATGAAGAAAATAAAAAGAGACTAGAACAAGCATACGAAAAGCAACAAAAAGAAATAGCTAGACTTGAAGATTTTGTTGCTAGAAATAAAGCAAATGTAGCTACAGCAAATATGGCTAAATCAAGACAAAAGAAACTTGATAAAATGGAAGTAATAGAACTTTCAAAGGAAAAACCAAAGCCAGAATTTAGCTTTAAAATTGCAAGAACTGCAGGAAAAGCTATATTCGAAACTAAAGACTTAGTAATAGGATATGATTCACCATTAACAAAACCATTAAATCTTTATATGGAAAGAGGACAAAAAATAGCTTTAGTAGGGGCAAATGGTCTTGGTAAATCAACACTACTAAAGAGCTTACTTGGAATACAAAAACCACTATCTGGAGAGGTTTATAGAGGAGACTATCAACATATAGGATACTTTGAACAAGAAGATAGATCAGGAAATACAAATACTTGTATAGAAGAAGTATGGCAAGAATTCCCAAGTAAAACACAATACGAAATAAGAGCAGCACTAGCAAAATGCGGTCTTACAACAAAGCAACTAGAATCAAAAATAATGGTTTTATCAGGTGGAGAAGCAGCAAAGGTAAGATTATGTAAAATATTAAATACAGAAACAAATATACTAATACTAGATGAGCCTACAAACCATTTAGATGTAGATGCAAAGGAAGAATTAAAAAGAGCCTTAAAAGAATATAAAGGATCTATACTATTAGTATCCCATGAACCAGAATTCTATAAAGATGTTGTAACAGAAATATGGAACTGTGAGGATTGGACAACTAAACTTTGTTAGACAAGTCAGTGAAATGATTGGTTTTATAAGAAATTACACAAGTATGTATATTAAAATATAGTATTTTAGGACGGGTAGCTTCAGTTAGAGTGGCTATCTGTTTTTTTATGCCTTAATTGGTAGATATAAGATGGTAGAGTTGATCAAAAATATAAAATAAAAATAGTATTAATAAAAATTGAATTTGAGATTCACTTTAAAATCAAGATAAATACAGTATATATATTTTAATATTGTCTATTCAATAAATATGTTAATAAATGTATAATTAAAGTATCATAGTTGAGAGGTGATAAGTTTGATGAATATGTTTTGTAGTAGAATAATTTGGAAAGAGTTTAATATTCCTAAGAAGGTTATAGAAAATAAATTTAAAGATTATTTTGGTAGTAAAAAGTTGGATATTGAAAATAGGAAAGAAGCAATAAAAGTATTAATTGGTGTTACAAATAGAATTCAATCAGAAATGGTTGATAAAATTTTAAAAGATGAATCATATTTTGTTATAAAAAATTTATATGCCGTTTTGAATGAATCTAGTTTATTCTATATGATACAAAAGGAAATGAGAAATGATTTAATAAATTTAAATGCTCAATCTGTTGCAATAACAGATGTACTAGAGCAAAATAGGAATATTTGTAGGAATATAATTGATGCAACAAACCTATGGATTGAGAATTATGTTTTGCTACAAAATTGCAATAAGAATATAGACGGAACTATAAAGTTTGATCCTATGGTAATGGTAGATATGTATGTTTATGGATTAGCATCTCAAGCTATATCATTACTTCAGTTAAGTAAAAAATTTGATGATAAGGAATTGTATTATGGTATAAGTATTAACTATGATGAAGATATACCAATTGAAATATTGAAATATAAGCCTATAATTTACTTTAATACATTAATGACTGGTAACCAAAATGTTTTATCACCCATACCAATAACAAAAGAGTCGAATAAGACTGAATTTGGGATTGGATTTAATAAACAATTTAATGTAGATTTTATTCTCTACTTAAGGTTAATTAGCACATTTCAAGCCAATGAATTAAGAAATGATAAGTCAGGTGTATTGATTGTTGACAAACAAAGATTCATCGATTTAATTGAAAGTTATACTAATAATCAAATTAAAGGTGATGACATAATAAAGAATTTTACATTAACAAAGAATAGAGTTAAGTCACAATTAAATGGTAGAGATCCTATAATATGGACTATTGGAGTTAACAAAATAAGACATGAACTATGCCCGTTTGTACTATTAGAAAACAATATGTTGATATTTACTTATTCAGGATTAGAACAATCAAAACAATTATGGGTTTCGATATTAAGTAATGGCGGAAGTGTATATAGTAATTGTGTTGATTATTTAAAAGTAGCTGTTGAAAAAAGAAATGATGAATTATCACATATACTTGTTGATAAAATAAGAGAAAAATTAAGGAAGCACTATTATGCAACATTTGATGTAATTGAAGTAAAATATCACAAGATTTATGGATATAGAGATATAGACTATGGAGATTTTGATTTAATATTTTACACAGAAAAGACTAGAGAATTATTTTTAATTGAAGCTAAATATTTTTCAGATTCATTAAATTGTAGCGGTATAGTAAATGATCATGAAAAAATGTTTAAGGACGACGGATATTATTTTAAATGTAGGAGAAGATATGATATTGTATTAGATGAGGTAGATAAAATTAAAAGTTTTATAGGTGTTGAAGGAGATATTAAAGTACATTTATTATTTATATCATCCAAACCATTAGAACTTGAATTTCAAGATGATGATAAAGTAGTTACATTTTTATGTTTAAATATTTTTGAAAAATACTTAAATGGAAAATTGATAGATGATAATGATGAAGTTGTAAGGCCTACTCATTTGATATAGACAAATTTTTAGAAGAGAGATGGAGAAAATCTATCTCTTTTTTTGTAAGCGTAAAAGATTTAGCGTATTTTATTTATTTTTAAAATATATTAAAATGTCCCAGTAAGGCAAATTAATTTGCTTCACTGGGACTTAATTATTTCTTTAATTTTCAATGTATCTGGAAGGGTGCTTGACCAAGGCATTAAATTCTCTAAGCATTCGCTATGGGTTGGATCTAAGCCAACTAGATTTTCAAATAAGTATACTAAATACTTTTCTATAATTAAATTATTTGACTTTGCTGTTTCTATTATGCTATAAATTAGAGCACTACAGATAGCTCCTTTAGATGTGTTGGCAAAAAGGAAGAAATACGTGAAGTGTTTTCAATAACATTAAAAGCATTAGATAGAGCTATTGAGTTTATTGAAGATAATAATCTTCTAGAACCAGAGAGGATAGATTATGTAACTTATTTGTTAGGACTATTTGTTTATTTAGATGAAAATGAACTAATGGATGTTCAAAAGTCAAAAGTAATTGAATGGTATCAAAATGTTATTTTTGCCAAAAAGGATAATGGAGAAAGAAGAAATATTTTTGAAAGATTAATTCAGATAGCATATTAGCTAATGAGAAAATTTATGATTAATAGGATAGATGGCATATCCTTCTATCCTATTAACCTAAAAAGAGTGTAATTGATATTAAGGCTTACATAATTTGTTTTACCATCAGAGACTGTAAAAAAATTTGTGTATCTGAAATTTCTTCTTAGAAATAATTAAAGAAATTTTGATTTATATTGTGTCTTCAAGTCATTGTATATATTCACCAATTAAGGTGAATAATATACGTAGATAGAAGATTTCTTTTAAAAGAACTTTGACATTGGGAAACCTTTGTTGAAGTTTTTTTATGCTCCTTTTGAAAAAGTATCGGAGAATATTATTTTTAATTCATTGATAACTAAATCTCAGTTTGCATAACTTCTAGTCTATTTAGCATGAACTCTTTCAGTAGCTAAATATAACATTTTTAATAGGCTTTCATCAGTAGGAAATATTAGTTTAGTCTTGGTAACTTTTCTAAATTGGCTATTTAAACTTTCGATAACGTTAGTTGTATAAATTATTTTTCTTATATATGGTGAAAATTCGAAGAACGTACTCAAGTTATCCCAATTGTCTGGAGTATACCCAATTTGATAGACACATAGAAAGTACGTATAATAAGAATTAAGAAGGATGTGTTTATTAAATGGGAAACCAAAGAAGATTTACTAAGGAATATAAAGAAGAAATTATTAAGTTGGTAATAGATCAAGGTAAAAAAGCAACTCATGTTGCAAGAGATATAGGTGTTAGTGAAGCAACTGTTAGAGGGTGGGTTAAAAAATATAAAGAGCATGGAGAAACTGCCTTTCCAGGTAGCGGAAAACTAAGACCAGAAGATGAAAAATTAAGAATATTAAAAAAGAAATTAGCAGATATTCAAGAGGAAAATGAAATACTAAAAAAAGCTATACGCATCTTCACAAAGCCAGAGAAATAAAATATAAATTTATTCTTGATAATAGCTCCGTATTTCGAGTGGAGAAGATGTGTAATATATTAGATATAAAGAGGAGCTCATATTATGCATGGTTAAAAAGACCGCCATCTGAAAGGACAATTAATGATGAAAAGCTCGTTTTAGAAATAAAGAGAGTTCATAAAGAATCTTATGGCACCTATGGTGCTAGACGGATAAAGGCTCAACTTAAGTATTATGGAATAGAATGTGGTAAAAATAAGATTTCTAAATTAATGAAGGAAAATAATATTTCTAGCAAGATTACTAGAAAATACAAAGCTACTACTTATTCAGATCACAATTATGCTGTTGCACCTAATTTGTTAAAACAAGACTTTAACGTAGAAGCACCTAAAAAGGCTTATGTTGGTGATATTACTTATATAGGAACTGAAGAAGGATGGCTATATTTAGCGACTGTAATTGATCTGTTTGATAGAGAAGTTGTTGGTTGGTCAATGGATTCTACTATGACTAGAAAGTTAGTTATAGATGCGTTTAATACTGCTATACTAAAAGAACAGCCAAATGAAGGTTTTATTTTTCACTCTGATAGAGGGGTTCAGTATGCATCTTATGATTATCAGGATTTATTAAGAGAGAATGGATGTATCCAAAGTATGAGTGCTAAAGGATGTTGTTATGATAATGCTTGTGCAGAATCCTTCTTCTCATCTTTAAAGAAGGACTTTCTTTATGGAAGAAAATTTAAAACGAGAGCGGAAGCAAAGCAAGCTGTAGTTGAATATATTGAATTATTTTATAATGCAAAAAGATTACACTCTACCTTAGGGTATAAGTCACCAAGGGAGTATAGAAAAAGTTATTATAATAATTTAAAAGAAGTTGCTTAAAATTTAATTATGTGGTACTTGTATAAAATGCACACTACACTTACAAAAAGTTATAAATATATAAAAAAATAGAAAATTGAGAAATCCTAAGAAAATCAGAAAAAAATCGTATATTCTATATGTCTAATCTACTCAGAACACTCCAGTCTTCCCAACTTTTTATTGCATTAGGATATTTGTTAACCCATTTTTCTTTTACATCTATAAGATTTTCCATAGCTTCGCTTTCGGTTACAGCTGTATAAATAGTTTTTAAATCAGCAACAAAAGCTTTTTTATCTTTATAAGGTACATACTTCATACTTGATCTTATTTGATGTATTATGCATCTTTGAATTTTAGCAAATGGGAAAGTAGCTCCGATAGCTTCTTTGAAGCCATTTAACCCATCTACACAGAATATTAAAACATCTTGAACTCCTCTATTCTTAAGGTCATTAAGTATTGAAAGCCAAAATTTACTACTTTCATTAGCGCCTATCCATATTCCTAAAACTTCTTTATTTCCGTCTAAATCAACGCCTATAACTACATATGCAGACGCGTTTATCATCTCTAACCTTATAATGAATAGCATCCATAAAAATAAATGAATAAGTCTTTTCTAATGGTCTATTCTGCCATTCAGACACTAATGGTAAAATTCTATTAGTTATATTAGATACTGTTTCAGCACTTATTTCAACATCATATAGTTCCTTTATTTGCTCTGATATGTCTCTAGTAGTCATTCCTTTAGAATAAAGAGATAATATCTTATCTTCTATGCCATTAACGTTTCTTTGATGCTTTGGTACTATTTGTGGTTCAAATTCGCCGTTGCGGTCGCGAGGTATATTTAATGCTATTTCTCCTAGTTCTGTCTTAATTGTTTTCTTGGAGTATCCGTTTCTACTATTCACTTTTTCACTTACTTCATGCTTTCCGTACCCAAGAGTTTCATCTAACTCAGCTTCTAAAGCTTCTTGTAATACATCCTTAAATAATTCTTTTAATGAAGATAGAACCTCGTTAGGATTAGTGAAATTTTGTTCATTAATATAAGCTCTTAATAATTCTTTTGATAAATCTGACATAATAAAAGACTCCTTCCTGGTAATTAATTATTATCTTAATTATCGCCAAGAAGAAGTCTCCCTTATTCAGTTTACACAAAATTATTTACATGCTCTTGGATTTATTTTATATGCTCTTTACTTTTGGAAATCATAAGTTCTTTTATAAATTTTAAAAATAGTTCCGTTGAAAGGGGCAGATTGATATCTTTATGTTTTATATAATATATATGGCGTATTAACTTTATGTCATCAATTATGTCAATCTTACTGAGCAATCCTAGTTTAAGTTCTTGTTTTACAGCATTTTCCGATATTATGGATATTCCTAAGTTATCATATATGCTCTGTTTTATTGCTTCAATGCTTCCAACTGCGCATATATTATTTGAAACAAATTTAAAGTTACCTACTTTCTCTAAATAAGATATTAATGAGGTATTTGGGTTGGATATTAAGAAAGTTTCGTTTTTTATATCATTGATAAATATTCTTTTTTGTGTGGCCCATGGATGATTGTTATTCACAACTACAACAAGGGGATCTTCTAATAGAGGTTCGCATAATATGTCCTGGGTATCAGAGAGATAGGGTTGTGAAATTATTCCAAGGTCATAGTTTTTATTTAATACACTATTAATTACGTTTTTAGTGTACTGCACATGATTAACTACTGTGATAAAAGGATATTTTTGTCTGAACAAGAACATTATATTTGGTAACATGTATGTTCCAGGTGTGTTAGAGGATGTAATAGATATCTCAGATTGTTCCATCAATTTTGCTTGCAGTAAGTGTTCTTTTGCATTTATAAAAGTATTGGCTATCTGCTGAGCATAGGGTAAAAAAAGGAGGCCGTCTTTAGTTAATTCAGCTTTTTTTGTTTTACGATTAAATAAACTACAGCCAAGATAGTTTTCTAAGCGACGAATCCTCAGTGAAATTGCAGCTTGTGTACAGAACATTGCTTCTGCTGTTTTTGTAAAACTGTTATTTTTTGCTATAAGTAGAAAGGTTTCAAGTGTTTCTAAGTCCATTTCTTATCCTCCTCTTTAGAGTGTTAATTCACTTATATATAAATATTATTTATTATATTATAGATAATTTTTTATATAAAGTACATAAATAAATTCCATTATAGCAGTTTTTTACCAGAGTTATAAATATAATTTATGATTATAACAATTTTTAATAACTATAAATTTTATTTATCATTATGATAAATAAAGGTTATTGGTTAATTTATATTTTTTTCAGTATTATTAAAGTATCAGATAGTTAACTTTTGATAGAGTTTTTATTTAGTAAAGGAGAGATTTAAATTATGACCGAAAGTGTTAAGGTTAAAAAAGTGAAAAGTCCATTTGAGATAAGAATGGCTTACTTTGGATTGCCAATTGCATTAATTGTTTTGGCTCTTATTTGGACCATGGAAACACCACAAGGATTAGCATATAATGCAAAAATGTCTATGGGTATATTTGCATTCGCACTAATTCTTTGGGTTACTAATGGAATTCCAAACTATGTAACATCACTTTTAGTATTAGTTCTTTTGCCAGTTACAGGAGCTTGGACAGAACGAGAGGTGCTGGGGGTATTTGGCTATGATGTTATATGGTTGATGATTGCAGCTTTTGTAATCGCTTCCGGTATGGAAAAAAGCGGACTTGCTAGAAGACTTGCACTATTTCTTATTACAAAGCTAGGAAAGAGTACTAACTCAGTACTTATTGTATTAATGATTACTAACTTTTTAATTTCGTTTGTTGTTCCATCGACAACTGCAAGGGCTGCTATGCTATTACCAATTGTTATGATGATTGCTGAAGTATTTGAGATTAATCATGGGAATAAAAGTGATAGAAATTTTGCAAAATTACTGGCTCTTCAAGGAATTCAAGCTAATAATCTTTCTACTGCTGCCATTGTAACAGCAACTTCATCACAGATACTTGCCGTGAGTTTTATTAAGGATCTTACAGGAAATAATGTTTCATGGATGGACTGGTTTATTGCTGCTGCACCAATTACTATAATTACACTGATTGCTTCATTTTTAATTGGTAAAGTAATGTTTAAGACTGATAATAAATCGGCATCTAAAGAAAAGATAGCTGCTCTTGAAAAACAATATAAAGATTTAGGTAAAATGAATGCTATCGAAATTAAGGCGCTTATTATGTTTGTTATTACAATATTACTTTGGTGTATGGATAGTGCACAACTTGAAGTATTTGGATTCCAGCTTAGTCTTGTTATGGTTTCTATACTTTCGGCTATTATGTTCTTTTTACCTCATATAGGTATATTGGAATGGAAGGAAGCTAAAATATCTTGGAACCTTTTGGTATTTAGCTGTGGTGCTTATGCAGGTGGTTTAGCACTTGATTCTTCAGGAGTTGCATCTTGGGCATTGAACAAAATGTTTTCAAGTCTAGGAGTTGAAAATCTGAGCTTTTTCACTCTGTATGCAATAGTTATATTTATAGCTAGTTTTTCACATATAGTATTTACAAGTAAAACTGTTAGAACTATAATACTTATTCCTGCGATTATCGCAATTGCAAAGACTGCAGGGGTTAATCCAGTGGCGCTTGCACTTCCAGCTTCAATTATGATTGCAGATTGTATTACATTACCACCTCATAGCAAAGTTAACCTTATATATTACGGTACAGGTAACTTCACAGTTCTTGAGCAGTTTGTTTATGGAGTAGCGGTTCTTCTTGCAAAATGGGGAATCATGTTAGTTGCATCATTTACATGGTTCAAAGTAATCGGATTAGTGTAAGGAGGCAAATTGTATGAAAAAATTATTAACAATATTATCTATTTTTATAATGTGTTTTTCATTTTCAACTGTAGCTTTTGCAAGCAGTATAGAAGAGTTGGAATATGTGAAGGATGTTGTTGTACCTAATGGACAGGATGGTGTTATTACTACAACTATCAAAGGTACTACAGATAGTGAAGGTGTTTTAAGAATACCTTGTTATAAAAATGCTGATATTAAAAAGATTGATATAAAAACTGGTAAATTAATAGAAGAGTTGAAAAAAGAAAAAAACGGAAGTCTTGAATACTATATTGCAAAATTTGAAGAAAAGGAAGATAAAGTTGAGTTAGTTATTTCTCAAGCTCAAAAGAATACTTTTGAAATTAATGCATCAAAGCAAAAAGACACATTTCCAGGTAATGTTAAAATGGTTACATATAAGATGACAAATAACACGCCTGTTGAAATAGAAAAATATGCTTTAGAAATGGCTATCCCTGAGGAGTATGAACTTTATAATATAGTAGGCTACAATCCAGAGAAGGCATATAGTATGTTTTCAAAAGATGGTAGCAAGTACGGAGCCTTCGAATTTGGAAAACTATCTGCAGGGAAAGAGAGTAAGTTTTCAATTAATATATATAAGACAGGAAAGTCTTTTACTTTCATACTTTGGGGAGTTGTTGTTTTAATTTCTTCATTCTTTATGTATAAAAATAAAGAAATGCTAAAACAAGCTAAAGAATTAACTAAAGAGAAAAAGGCTAACACTGTAAAATAGGAGATGAATCAGTTGAGAAAGAAACAAGGATTACTTATGATATTAGATGGATTAGGAGACCGTCCTAATCTGGAGTTAAATGGAATGACGCCACTTGAGAGAGCAAAAACTCCAAACCTAGATTTTCTTGCTTCACAGGGAATGTGTGGTAATGTTTATCCAATAGCCCCAGGGTTAAGAGTAGGTACTGATGTTGGTCATCTCCATATATTTGGGTGCGACAGCAATAAGGTATACTCTGGAAGAGGCCCCATTGAAGCCTATAGTGCGGGAATAGAATTGATGCCAGGAGATGTTGCCTTCAGAGGTAATTTTGGAACTATTGATGATAAGTATACAGTTATTGATAGACGTGCTGGTAGAATTCGTGAAGGTACAAAAGAATTAGCAGCTGCCATTAATGGTTTAATATTATCTGATGGCACACAAGTAATTGTTAAAGAGCTTACGGAACATAGAGTTGCAATTGTATTAAGAGGTAATAATTTAAGTGATAAAATATCCTGTACTGATCCAGGTACAGCAGTAGAAGGGGAGAAGCTTGTTGTTCCAAGTCCGTTAGATGACACAAGCAGTGCTGCTAAAACAGCAAAAAACTTATGGGAATTCACAATCCGTTCTTATGAAATTTTGAAGGAGCATCCTATAAACAAGCAACGTCTTTCTAAAGAATTATATGTAGCCAACGCTATAATAACTAGAGGTGCAGGTCAAAAGAAATATATGCCATCTATAAAGGAACTTTATAATATAAAAGCAGCATGTGTAGCAGGTGATATAACTGTTGGAGGCATAGCGCAACTTGTAGGTATTGACTACTTCTCTCATGAGAGTTTTACTGGAAGCTTTGACACCAATCTAACAGGTAAAGCAGATATGGCTATTAATCTTCTCAATGAGAAGAAGTACCATTGGGTTGTAATGCATATTAAAGCTACAGATTTAGCAGGACATGATAATCTTCCAATTGCAAAGAAAGATATGATTGAAAAAGTGGACAGCATAATTGGATATATTCTAAAGAAAATTGACCTTAATAAATGTTATATAGCAGTTACAGCTGATCACTCTACCCCTTGTGAAGTAAGAGATCATACGGGTGATGGAGTTCCAACAATTATTGCTGGTGGAGATGTTAGAAAAGATAGTGTTAATTCTGCTGGTGAATCTCAGTTTATGTCAGGTAGTCTAAACAATCTTACTGCAAATGATATTTTTATGTTACAGATGGATTTGTTAGGCTTTACTGAGAAGGTAGGGTCATAATTAAAAAGAGTACTAACCTTTAAAATAGTATAATATTATAAAGTAGGAGCTAGGAAACTGGCTCTTATTATTTTATATTTATAAATATGAATATAAAATAATAAAAAACCTTACAGTAAGAGTAAGGTTTTTGGTTGCGGGAGCAGGACTTGAACCTACGACCTTTGGGTTATGAGCCCAACGAGCTGCCAACTGCTCCATCCCGCGATATTAAGTTTTCAAGTCGCCTTTGCTAACTTGTATTCTAAGTATAACTTTATATTATGATAAAGTCAAAGTACAAGAGTACTATATTATCGTTTAAGGTGATGTGAAGGCTACTAGAGTCTAATATGCATGGAAATGCTATGAGAAGATAAAAAAGTTTTAATTAGAAAAATAATAAGATGATTTGATTTATATAATGCTTTTTGAAATTAAAATACAATTAATGAATTAAAATGGTGTATTTGTTAATATAAGAAATTTACTTTAGTATTATTATTTTATAGGAGTAGAAAATGTTATTTATATAAGTTAAAATAATAATTAAATTGTTATTTTTATTAACATAAAATTAACAAACTAGTGTTAGAATTTATACAAATATAAATAAAAGGATTTATTAAATATAATTCTATAATGAGTAAGGGAAAAGAAAAAAATATTAACAGTAATTTAAAATAGGAGTGAATAAAAATGGGATTTTTAAATCAATTTGTAGATATAATGATACACTTAGATAAGCATTTAGGAATGCTTATACTTAATTATGGAATGTTAACTTATATTATATTATTTTTTATAATACTTTTTGAAACAGGATTAGTTGTTACACCATTTTTGCCAGGTGATTCTTTAATTTTTGCAGCAGCTACATTTGCAGCATTAGGTGTACTTAATATATATGTATTAGTAGTAATACTATTAGTAGCAGCAATTTTAGGAGATACTATAAATTATAATATAGGAAAATATTTTGGAGGAAAGCTTTTAGGAAAAGAAGATTCAAAATTAATAAAAAAAGAATATATAGATAAAACAAACTCATATTATGATAAATATGGTGGAAAAACTATTATTATAGCAAGGTTTATTCCTATAGTTCGTACTTTTGCCCCTTTTGTAGCAGGAATAGGTTCAATGAAATATAAAGAGTTTTTAACTTATAATGCAATCGGTGGAGTACTTTGGGTATTTTCAGTTTCTTTACTTGGATTCTTTTTTGGTAATATTCCAGTAGTAGCAAATAATTTTTCTACTGTAATAATAGCAATTATAATTATATCAATTTTACCGCCTATAGTTAGTGTTTTAAAAGTTAAATTAACATCTAAAAAAGTAATGTAATGAATTGGAATTTAATATAGATATAGAAGTATGGAATAAATATAGTACATAAAAGAGTATGGTTAACATAAAATTAATGAATTATTTTAAAAAACGTAAGTAAAAAAAATAATTAAGCGGATAATAATTAGTATAAAGCTAATTATAAAGGAAGTGTTTTTATGAAAAAGTTGTTGTATATAACAGTAAATTCAAAACCGGAAAATTTATCTGCAAGTAAAACGGTTGGTAGAGCATTTATAAATAAGTTCTTAGAAAAGTATGATAATTTTAAGTTAGAAGAATTAGATTTGTATGAATGTTATATACCAAGATTAGAGTATACATATTTTAATAAAAGAAACTGTATGATAGAACAAGAAGCATTTAATAATTTAGATAGTAAACAACAAGAGGAAATTCATAAAATTATTAAGCTTACGGATCAATTTAAAGAAGCGGATGTATATGTAATAGCAGCACCTATGTGGAGTTTATCATTTCCAGCACCGTTAAAAGAATATATTGATTGTATTGTTATGGATGGAAAAACAGTTAGTATAAATGAAGATAAAATAGAAGGCTTATTAGATGATAAACCAAGAGGGATGGTATATATACAATCATCAGGTGGAAAAATTCCTTGGATTATGAAAATGGTACTTAATAAAGGACTAAATTATATAGAAGATATAATGAAGTTTATGGGGATAAAGAAATTTGAAGAGTTATTAGTTGATGGAACAGGTACAACAGAAGGGGAAAAAACTGTAGCTATAGAAAAAGCTATAGAAAAAATAGACGAAGTAATAAATGATATTTGGAAAGAAAAATAATATATAAATTTAAAATAATTCCTATTAAAAATAAATTTTAATAGGAATTATTTTATTATTTAAAGCTTTAACAACTTATTAAATATAAGAATTTTATATCACATTAACATAAGTTGTATATTATTATGTAATTTATAATTTAACAAGATTTTTAATAGTGATATAATAAATTTAAAATATAGTTTTTATATAGGGGAGGAAGTATTTTGAATAATCACGAAGGTATAAAGTGCCCTATTTGTGGAGAAGTAATGGAAGAGTATGTTTATGCTTATGATAATAAACAATATGGGAATAAATATTATAAATGTAAGATATGTGGACATAAAACAAATATAATAGTTAAGTAATTAATTAAGTATTAATAAGATATAAAGTAATTATAAGAAGGTGAATAAAATGATAGATTTCAATTACGATAGATTAACTGGTAAAATTATTACAAGAGAAGATTTTGAATATGAGGAGAGCAGAAGGTGTTGGAATAGGGCTATAGAAAAGTATCCATTAGTAATTGTATATTGCTATGAGGAAATTGATATTATAAATGCTATATCATGGGCAAAATTAAATGAAATACCAATAAGAATAAGATCAGGATGTCATAATTATGAAGGGTATTCAACAGGGAATGATGTTTTAGTTATTGATATTAGTAAAATGAATAATATATATATAAATGAAGAAAAGAAAACTGTAAAAATTCAAGGTGGGGTTAGAAACAGAGAGCTATATGAAGCTTTAGGTGAAAAAAACTATCCATTTCCAGGAGGGGGATGTCCAACAGTTGGAGTTGCAGCTTTTACTTTAGGAGGCGGTTGGGGTTACTCTAGTAGAATGCTAGGACTTGGTTGTGATAATTTAATTGAGGTTGAAGTTATAGATTACAATGGAAAATTAATAATTGCAAATAAAAACTCTAATAAGGATTTGTTTTGGGCTTGTAGAGGCGGTGGTGGTGGTAACTTTGGTATAGTTACTTCACTAACATTTAATCTTTCAGAAAAAATAAAAATGGCAACTTTAATAAATATTGATTTTCCTAATATAGACCTTGAAGAGAAAATAAAAATAATAGAAACTTGGCAAAATAAATATAAAGATTTAGATAGACGTATAAATTTAAAAATGGCAATTTATAACTCAAAAGAAAAGGGAAAGGGAATTAAGTTTACAGGCCTATTTTATGGAAGTAAAGAAGAATGTATTAATATATTAAAACCTTTTAAGGATATTAGTAACAATGGAAAGTTTAATTTAGAGTATGATACTGTCTTAGAAGGAAATAGAAAAATTCAAGATAGTCATCCAGATTATGAAATGTATAAATCAACAGGTAGATACATATTTAAAGATTATACTATAAAAGAAATAAAAGAAATTATATCTATAGTAAATAATAAACCAGAAGGATCCATATATACAGCTATTTCTTTTTATGGATTAGGAGGGGCTGTAAAAGATATTTATAAAACTGAAACAGCATTTTATTATAGAGATGCAAAAGCAATTATGGGATTTCAATCAGTATGGGAAGAACAAAAATATGCACCAATTAATAGAAAATGGGTTAATGAAAAATTTAAATATATAAAAACAATTACCACGGGTTCTTTTATTAATTTTCCTATTGCAGAACTTAATGAATATGAAAAAGAGTATTATGGTGAAAATATTAATAAGTTAAAAGAAGTCAAAAGGAAGTATGATCCTGATAATATATTTAATTTTCCTCAAGGAATAATAATATAGATAAAATGTTATATTATTATAAACAAATTATAAATAGAAATTAAATTAATATAAGAATAAGGAGCTAGAAGCTTTCTAGTTCCTTGTTTTCGTATAAATATAGTGAGAATGTTAATAAAATATTTAAGGTAAACATTTACTTTGAATTGTTATTTTCATAGTGTATAATAGCAATTAGCTAAAGTATATTCTAAGGAAAAGAGGGGAAAGTAATGAAAAAGATTATATCTACTTTATTAGCTGTATTTGTATTGGGAATTACAATTACAGGTTGTTCATCAAAAGGTGGAGAAGATAAGAATGTGAAGCCGTCTGATATTGTAAAAACAATTAAAGAAAAAATTGAATTAAGAGCAATGATGCCAATTGAAGAGGAATTAGCAAAAGAAAAAATTCATTTAAATTTAGATGATGTTGAAGAATATTCTATTGAAAACGGCATGATTAATTCAGGATTAGAAGTTATAGCTGTTATAAAGGCCAAGGATGGAAAGGTAGAATCAGTTAAAACTTCATTAGAAAAGGTAATAGAAGATAAGAAGGCAGCAGCTTTTTATCCAGGAGAGCCAGAAGCAGTAGAAGCAGCAAAAGTTAAAATAGTTGGGAATTATGTAGGACTGTTTATAATTCCTGATTATGAAGATGGACAAAATAATTCAGAAAATGCTGCTAAAATATTCGAAGAAGCTTTAAAATAGTAGTTAAAAAATGCTTTAAAAACTTTATTTGTTTTTAAAGCATTTTTCATAATTTACAATAAGTGGATTAAGGAGGAGATAATGGTATGAAAAAAAATCCGCTTGTATATTCTTTTTTTATCATTATCTTTGGAATATTTATTGTTGATATATTAAATAAAGATAAAATATTTTCAGAACTAGAAAATAGAAAATTAAAAACAAAGGTTAAATTTTCATGGCGAGAATACTATAATGGAGATTTTTCTAAAAAATATGAGGAGTATGTAAATGATCAATTTATTCTAAGGGATAATTGGATTAATATTAAATCTAGAAGTGAATATTTATTAGGTAAAATTGAAAATAACAATATAATATATGGAAAAGATGGATTTCTATTTGATAAGGTTACTAGATTTGATGAAAAAAGAGTAGATACAAATATAAATGCTATTAATGAGTTGGTAAATAGTATAGATACTAGAGTTTCAGTTATATTAGTTCCAAACTCATCAGAAATATATAAAGAGAAATTACCAGTAGAGTCTCCAGTAATAAATCAAGAAGAGGAAATAGATATAATTTATAATAAGCTTAAAAATTGCAATAAAATTAATTTAATAAATACAATGAAAGAAAATAAAGATAAATATATATATTATAAAACAGATCATCATTGGACATCTTATGGTGCATATTTAGCTTATAAGGAGTATATAAATTTCTTAATGGAATCACCAGTTAAATTAGAAAAATTTAATGAGGTTAAATTAGATAATTTTTATGGAACTTATTTTTCTAAAGCTAAACCATTTAACAGTTTGGGCGATAAATTAACTTTTTATGAAATAGATAACTTAACTATGTCAGTAGGTGAAAATAATTATGATGGTATATATGATTATTCAAAAGTAAATATAAGAGATAAATATTCTATTTTTTTAAGAGGAAATAATCCCTTAAGTATAATACGAAACAAAGGTTTAAGTAATGGAAAAAGAATATTAATATTTAAAGATTCATATGCTAACTCACTAGTTCCATTTTTAACTCAAAACTTTGAAGAAATTCATGTAGTGGATTTAAGAAGTTTTGGAGTTAAGGTAAGTGATTATATAAAAGATAATACTTTTGATGAAGTACTTATACTTTATAATTTTACAAGTTTTATTCGTGATACAGATATAATAAAACTTAAGCTATAGGAGAAAGAGCTAATAAGTAATAAATATTAGTTTATAAAAATATAAATATTGTTTATAAAACTTAGGGGGTTTGTTAAAAGCTTGTTAATATATTGAAATAAAGTAATTTTAATGATAATATAACGAGACGTTACGAAAATTCAATATTTATTATGTAAGAGGTGTGAAATATGAAAAGTTTTATAAATATGCTTAAGGGAGTTGCTATTAGTTTATCTACACTTGTACCAGGTGTTAGTGGAGGAACTATGGCAATAATTCTTGGGATATATGATGATTTAATTCATGCGATAAGTTCTTTTTTTGAAGATTGGAAAAGTAATGGCAAGTTACTACTGGAATTAGGATTAGGTGGTTTAGTTGGACTTATTGCATTTAGTAGAATAATTGAAATAACAATAGATAAGTATCCTATATTAACTGGTTTCTTTTTTATAGGAGTAGTTTGTGGTGGAATACCAATTTTATATAAAAGAGCAACAACTAAAGATAAGAGTAAGTATAATTTGATATTTTTATTGATTGGATTGGGAATAGCTTTTTTTATGTCTTCAAAACCAGAAGCAATTACTACTATGGCAACTTTAGGAGGCATAAAAAGTATGTTATTTTTAGCTTTAGCAGGTTTTGTTATTGCTGTAGCGCTTATACTTCCAGGAATTAGTGGGTCTTTTATGCTATTAGCATTAGGACTTTATGATATTACGTTAAATTCAATTAATAATTTTAATATAGAATTTTTAATTCCTTTAGTTATTGGAGTAATTATAGGAACATTAGCGACAACAAAAATAATAGAAAAGTTATTGAAAAAATTTCCAGAGGAAACATATATGCTTATTTTAGGATTTGTAATAGGATCAATACAACCTATATATCCAGGGGTTCCTAGAGGTATAACTAGTATATTTGCTATAGGACTAATGATATTAGGATTTATTATTATATATTTTCTTGGGAAAAGGGAAGTATAAAACAAAATTTATACAGTGATATTTCAGAGTTATTGATATATAATTAATGCGTAAGTTTTGACTAATTATGAAGATCATCAAGGGGGATAACAATTTGAAAAATTATAAAGGAATAATATACGCAATAATATCATCAGCTGCTTTTGGACTTATGCCTATTTTTGCAAAGGTAGCTTATGAAAATGAATCAAATCCTACTACTGTATTAATATTTAGATTTTTTATAGCTACAACATTATTATTTTTATACTTAAAATATAAAAAAGTAGAGATGAAAGTTAGTAAGGAACAAGTAAAGATATTACTTTTAATTGGATTTTTTGGATATACAATAACTACTGAAACTTTATTTATGTCATATGATTATTTAGGAGCAGGTCTTGCAACAACGCTACATTTTATATATCCTGCAATTGTTTGTATAATTGGATTCGTAGTTTTTAAAGAAAAAATGAGTAAAAGTAAGGTTATTTCATTATTGCTAGCTATAATAGGAGTATATGCATTAATTGCATTTGAAAATCAAGTTCTAAATATAATAGGGGTTATTCTTGCAATTTTTTCAGGAATAACATATGGATTAGTTATAATATCATTTGGATTAAAATCTATTAAGGGCTTAGATAACAGAGTAACAACTATGTATGTAACATTAGGAGCTGGAGTAGGAATGCTTTTATATGGATTATTTACAAATGATATTTTATTAAATATCAACCTAGAAAATTCATTATCATATATAGGAATTGCAGTAATATCTACAATACTTTCAATGATACTTTTACTTAAATCTATAGAGATAATAGGTACTTCTTCATCTTCAATACTTGGAACTTTTGAGCCTATTGTAAGCATAATATTAGGAGTGATATTATTTGGTGAAGAGTTAACATTAGCCCTGGCTATAGGGACTTTATGTATATTATCATCCACTATTATACTGGCAAAAGGGAAGAAATAAAGACATAAGTTATAAAAGGTGTTATAATTGAAAAAAAGATTTATTAAATTAGAGGTGAAAATATGAGTAGCATATCAGGAAAAGGTTGTGAAAGACTTATTCCAAGTGAAGAAAAAAAATCATTACAAGAAATAGAACGTAGTCTTGTTAAAACATATAGAAAACACATATGGTCTAAATTTGTTAAAGCTGTTAAAGATTATAACTTAGTAGAAGAAGGAGATAAAATAGCTGTTGCTATATCAGGTGGGAAAGATTCCTTATTATTAGCAAAATGCTTTCAAGAATTAAAAAGACATGGGCAAATGAATTTTGAATTAGAATTTATTGCTATGGATCCAGGATATCATCCTCAAATAAAAGAATTGCTTATAGAAAACTGTAATCACTTAGGAATTCCAGTACATATTTATGAAGGTAAGGTATTTGAAGTTGTTGATAAAATGGCAAAGGATTATCCATGCTATCTTTGTGCAAGAATGAGAAGAGGGTCTTTATATAATAAAGCTAAGGAGCTTGGATGCAATAAGCTTGCACTAGGACATCATTATAATGATGTAATAGAAACAACACTTTTAAATGTTTTATATGCAGGAAACTTTAAAACAATGCTTCCAAAATTAAAATCTAAAAATTTTGAGAATATGGAGTTAATAAGACCACTTTATTATATAGAGGAAGATTATATAAAAAGATTTACAAGTAATGCAGGAATATGGCCACTAAATTGTGCATGCATGGTTGCTGCAGAAAAAATAGGTAATAAAAGATATGAAATAAAGGATTTAATAAAAGAACTTAAAAAGAATTTTGATGGGGTTGAAAAATCAATCTTTAAATCAGCTGAAAATGTTAGTATGGATTCAATATTAGGGTGGGAAAAAGATGGTAAAAAAATAAAGTATTTAGATATATATGATGAAGAATAGTTTTTGAAGTTACATTTAAATTCCAAATTTGTATTTAATATTTGGAATAATAAAATCTCCTAGATATATACTAAGTGTATATAAATGGAGGTGAAATTTTATGGCTAAAAAGGGACAGCAAGCTACTTGGGAGAAGAAAAGATATGAATCTCCGAAAAAAAGTGAAGCAGCAAAGGTACCAGAAGTTAATGATAAAGGTAAAAATTAAAAAGAACTCATTAGAGTTCTTTTTTTGTTTTATATTAATATAAATTAATTATATACTGAAAAATAAAAATATTTAATTAATAGAAATAAAGTAGTATAAATACACTTTTTTTATTATCGACTTTATGGTATATTTTAGTTAGATAAAAGATTATTATTTATATGATAAAATAAGAGAAATGAATAACTATATAATATGAGGATAATATAAAATTATAAGAAAAATAATTTTATAAAGGAGGAAATATGGATAGGGATAGCATTATGGCCATGGATCCTAATATTTTAGTAAGTGTTATTAACATGAAACTAAGAGATTTTTATCCTAACTTAAAGGGATTTTGCGAAGAATTTGGCGTTTCAGAAAATGAGTTGAAAAATAAGCTTAGTAAAGCTGGATATGAATATGTTATAGAACAAAATCAATTTAAATAAATTTAAAGGGAGGGTAAATCATGAAGGTTAAAAAAGCAGGAAAATTAGCGTTACTTATTGCAGCATCAACAGCTTTAGTTGCAACATTAATAAATGATAAGAAAGTAAAAAGTGATAAATAGAAAAGTTTGGTTATAATAGTTAATAGATAGTTAAATATAAAAACATATTTAGAAAAGGACTTTTTATTTTAATAGATATAGAAGAAGATTTAGTTGTGTTATATGGAAATAATAAAGATATTTTAAGTATAGAAGAAAAAATTATTTCTATTACTTTTAGTGAATGTAGGAAATATGTACACAATGACTATAAATTATACATAATTAAACTTATAGATAGTTATATTGATAATAATATAGAGGAAATAGAAATTAAAATAGTTGACGAAGAAAAAAGAGAAATGGATAAGCATAAAAGGTAGAGGAAAGCGTAATAAATATAAAGAGTTAATTGGATTTTGAGTCGTTTCTAAAGAACTGTGATGCAGCAATGGATATAGCAAAAAGTAATGGTAAAAGTCAATATCAAATATTTAATTATAATATCTCCTACGAGTTAAATAAAATATATTCAATTCAAAAAGGACTTAGAACAGCATTAGATGACTTTGGAACTGTATATTCTTCATTTAAATCATTTAACTAGATTACCCATAGATGTATTAAAAATAGATAGAAGTTTTGTAAGTGATATGGCTGATAATGATAAGAGTAGATACATAGTAGAAAATATAACACAATTATCACATAAGTTAGGTATATCAGTAGTTGCTGAAGGGGTAGGGGTTAAAGAACAAGTTGATTATTTAAAAAGTGTATATTGTGATACCGTCCAAGGATATTATTATAGCAAACCAGATTCATTTGAAAATGTAATTAGTATGTTAAATAGAGAGTTATATAATTTCTAAGAGAACTAACAAAGTTATTTGTAGTTCTTTATTTTTGTTTAGAAATAATATATAATTTAAATTTGATTATTTATTATGATAATTAAGGAGGGTGTTATGAAAAAAAGAGTTGATTTAGTTTCAGGAAATATATTTAGTACTTTATTTAAACTATCCCTTCCTATTTTGGGAACGTCATTTATACAAATGGCATATAACATGATAGACATGATTTGGATAGGAAGAGTTGGAAGTGAGGCAGTTGCGGCAGTTGGAACAGCAGGTTTTTTTACTTGGTTTGGAAGTTCTTTAGTGTTTATATCAAAGGTTGGGGCTGAAATTGGAGTAGCACAAGCTAGCGGAAGAAATGATTTAAAAGAAAAAAATAAGTTTATATATAATAGTTTATTTATTAATGTAGTAATAGCATTAGCATATACAATTATATTAATAATATTTAGAAGAGAAATAATAGGATTTTTTAATCTTGGGGATGAAAACATAATAAATATGTCAATAGAATATTTAATTATAGTTTCTATAGGTATGATATTTATGTTCTTGCCACCTTTATTTACAGGGATTTTTAATGCTTCAGGAAATAGTAAAACGCCATTTATAATAAATACAGTAGGATTAGTATTTAATATTGTATTTGATCCAATTTTAATTTTTGGATTTGGAAAATTACCGGCTTTAGGCGTTTCAGGAGCTGCAATAGCAACTGTTTTAGCACAAGCTATAGTAACATTAATATTTATAGTAGCATTTATAAGAAATGGATATAATTTAAAATTTGAAAATAAAAAGTATATAGATAAAATATATATAAACAAAATATGTAAACTAGGGATACCAGCAGCTTTACAAAATGGGTTATTTTCAGTATTTGCTATGCTAATAGGAAGAGTGGTAGCAAGTTTTGGTGCCGTTTCAATAGCAGTTCAAAAAGTAGGTTCTCAAATAGAAGCTATATCATGGATGACAGCAGGTGGTTTAGGGGCAGCATTAACATCATTTATTGGACAAAATTATGGAGCTAATAAATGGGATAGAATATATAAAGGCTTTAAAGTTACTATGATAATGGCAATTATAGTAGGTATATTTGCAACTATATTACTTGTATTTTCAGGTGAAAGAATATTTGCATTATTTATTCCAGAGGAAGAGGCAATAATGCAAGGAGCAATATATTTAAAGATATTAGGGTATTCTCAATTATTTATGTGTTTAGAAATAACAACAGCAGGTGCTTTTTCAGGTTTGGGAGATACTATTACACCATCATGGGTAAGTATTATATTTACAGGTATAAGAGTACCACTTTGTGTACTTCTTTCAAGAATAGACTTACTAGGTATAAATGGAATTTGGTGGTCTATAAGTGCTACAAGTATGATAAAAGGAGTGCTGTTATTGGTTTTATTCATATTTATGGTTATACTTCCAAATAGAGATAAATTTTATAAAAGTATTGACAAAATAGATGAAGTTTCATAATATATAATTAAAGTAATAATTAATAAATCCTTTGATGAGGGATAGTAGCTATTATGTAAGGTTTAAGAGAGCCGAAGGTGGTGTGATTTCGGTACTGTAGCAAATAGTGAATGGGCCTCTGAGGTGTGATACGAAATCTTTATTAGATATTAGTTGATCCGTATGTCCCACGATATAGGGAATAGGGTATGGTAGTACCTGAAAATGAGAGGCTTTTTATAAGCAATTTAGGTGGCAACGCGGATTATATCCGTCCTATATATTTATATAGGACGGATTTTTTATATTTAAAAATAATTTAATAGATTATTAGGGATAAAGGGGTTGATAAAAATGGTATGAAATGAATGGTGGATTAAAGTATAAATAGTTGAAATTCAAGGAGGAAAAGAAAATGAATAGAAATGTTAATACAAAAAAAATGATATTAAATGCAATATTAATAGGAATAGGAGCATTATTACATCAAATTACACCAGCTTTAGGATTACCAATGCAGCCAGACTTTGCACTTGCTATGTTATTTATAATAATTATAATAAATGATGATTATAAGACAAGCCTTTTATCGGGAATAATAATTGGAATTTTCACAGCATTAACTACTAAGTTTCCAGGAGGTCAGTTGCCAAATATTATAGATAAAGTAGTAACTGCAAATATTATTTATTTAATACTTTTACCTTTTAAAAATAAAGTTAGTAATAACGTAAAAATAATATTATCACTTTTGTTTGGAACATTGATAAGTGGTTTAGTGTTTTTAGCATCGGCACAAATAATAGTAGGATTACCAGGAGAATTTATGAGTCTAGTAAAATTAGTTGTAATTCCTGCAATAATAATGAATTTAATTCTAGGTACAATTTTATATAAAGCTGTAGAAGTAGCCTTTAAAGCTACAGGAACAAAAATAAGATATTAAAAAAGGTGGTATAAACCACCTTTTATTTTTTCATAACCTTATATAATTCTGGTGTTGACTCATCAATTGCTTTAAAGGTATATCCTTCATCTTTATAATGTTTAATAATTCCAGGTAATGCGGCAGCGGATGTTTTGTTTGCATATGAACAGTGCATTAAAATTACTACAGAAGTATTATCTTTTTTATGATTACAAGCATTACGCAAAATACTATCTGGTGATGCATGAGGATTTGCTCCATCACCGCTATCAGTATTCCAATCATATATTTTAAGATTATTTGCATGTATTTCATCAATTAAAGATTGAGATAATTTATATGTATTATTATTACAACCAAATGGAAATCTTAAAATATTATATCTTTCTCCTGTAACAGTGTAAAGCACATCTTGAGCTTGTAGCATTTCTTTTAAAAAGCCTTCATCTCCGTGATATAATTTATTTCTACTATGAGAAAAACTATGAAGCCCAATACTATGCCCCTCATTTTTCATTCTTAATATAGTTTCTTCTTGACCTTTAATTTGACATCCAATAACAAAGAAAGTAGCAGGTACATTTTCCTTTTTTAATGTATCTAGAATTTGAAGAGTAGTTTTTCCACCAGGACCATCATCGAATGTAAGATATACAACTTTTTCAACTTTATTATTATCTATTTCATCATTACTTCTAAGTGCTTTAGGTGCAAAAGAGAATGATAAAATTAAAGCAATACTTAGTGATACAATAGATAAAATTATTTTTTTGTTTTTCATATATAAGCCTCCTTTAATTTATCTATAAATTTAGTATTCCTTATTTTTAAAATAATAAAATATTTATTATTTGGAAAAAATAAAATTTATATTTAAAAATAAAATTAAATTTTATCTTGCAAAAAAATAATTAAGCTGATATAATTTAGCAAAAGCAATAATAAAGTTCTTTAAATTAGTCCAGAGAGGCTGAGAAGAAGTTAAGTAATTAATAGTTTTATGAAATTTTCATGACTTCTCACAGCTTTGTGGAGAGGTCTTTTTTATTAAAATAAACCTTTTAATATTAGTCCAGAGAGGCTAAAAAGGGAGAAATTAAATTTTCTCCTTACTAAAAATAGGGAGGTCATCTAATGGCACAATATGTAGAATCAAAGGAACGTACAGAAATACAACAAGTAAAAAAAGGAATAATAAAAGGAATTTTAGGAATTCAACATTTGATAGCAATGTTTGGAGCAACTGTTTTAGTACCTATAATAACAGGATTAGATCCATCAGTAGCATTATTTTCAGCAGGGATTGGAACATTAATATTTCATCTTTGTACAAAAGGTAAGGTTCCAGTTTTCTTAGGATCATCTTTTGCTTTTATACCAGTAATTGGGGCTGTTGTAGCACAATATGGAGATTTAAGATATGCTCAAGGTGGTATGTTTGTAGCAGGATTAGTTTATGTAGCGGTATCTCTTATAATAAAAAAAATAGGTGTAGACAAAATAAGAAAAGTACTTCCAGCACAAGTAGTTGGACCTATGATAGTTGTAATAGGATTAAATCTTATACCAACTGCATTAGAAATGGCGGGACTAAATGCTGTTATAGCGAATGAAGCAGGAGCTTCTACTAAGTTAATGATCGCAGGAATAACTTTAGGTTTAGCTTTAGCTATTAAAAAGTTTGGAAAAGGGTTTTTATCACAAATATCAATTATAATTGCAGTAATTGTTGGATATACATTAAGTTTAGTGCTAGGACAAGTTGATATTTCAGCGATACAAAATGCAAGCGTTGTGGCTATTCCTAAATTTACATTACCAAAGTTTGATTTAGGAGCAATAATGATAGTGGTTCCAGTAGTTCTAGCTGTTTTCATGGAACATGTTGGAGATATTACAACAAATGGAACAGTAGTAGGAAAAAACTTTATAGAAGATCCAGGCTTAAATAGAACATTACTTGGAGATGGATTAGCGACTTTAGCAGCTTCAATGTTAGGTGGTCCAGCTAATACAACTTATGGAGAAAATACAGGAGTTTTAGCAATAACAAAAAATTATGATCCATCAATTTTAAGATTAACAGCAATTTTTGCAATAATACTTAGCTTTATAGATAAATTTGGTGCTGCAATAAGAACTATACCATCATCAGTTATGGGTGGAATAAGTATAATGTTGTTTTCAATGATAGCATTAGTTGGTGTAAAAACTGTTATAAATGAAAAAGTAAAATTCAGTATAAAAAATATAATAGTAATGAGTAGTATTATTTTTGTAGGACTTTCAGGATTATTCTTACCAAAGGCAATAGGAATAAATATTACAGAAACAGTTAGTATATCAGGATTAAGTTTAGCTGCGATAGTAGGAGTTATTGCAAACTTAATTTTAACAAAATTAATTAAAGAAAAATAATATATGCAAGTTAGGAGTCTAGTTTTACTAGGCTCTTTTTTATTTTTAATAAATAATCTGTTCTTAAAAATGGAAAAATATGATAAAATAGTGTTATGAAAAATATATATAAGGGAAGCATTGGTGAGAATTAGTGAAAAGGCCACAGTTAGTATTTAATATATTTTTAGGCATATTAGTAATAATAGCAATAGGAATAACTATATATTTTAATGATTCAATTATAATTACATTAAGTTTATTATGTGTTATCTTATTTATTAAAAATATTTATAAAAATAAGAGATACAAAAGATTATATAGAATTGCAGAAGTTAATAATAGACGTTATAAAATGGCTTTAGAAGCTTTAAATGGAGCAGTATGGGAATGGGATAATAAAAGCCAAACAGTATACATGTCTAATAGGATGAAAAGGATTTTAAAAGTTAATAAAGAAATAGAAAGTTTAAATCAGTGGTTTGATTTTTTTACAGATGATAAAGAAAAAGAAGATGCAAAATTATTTTATAAAAATATATGTGAAAAGAAAAATTTAAGTGAATTTAATATAGATCATTTTATTACTAATTCCTTAGGGGAAAGTATGGTTGTAGAAGTACAGGGAAAAGGAAAAATAAAAGATAATACTTTTTATTTATCAGGTATTATAACGGATATAACAGAAAGAAAAAAGCAAGAATTAATATTAAAAGAAAGGGAAAGAAAACATAGGCTAGTTGTAGAAGGGTCAAAAGATATAATTTTTTGCTGGGATTTACAAAGCAATAATGTAGCTTTTGATAATAAAATAATAAAGTATTTAGATTATGAAACTAAAGATGATTTAATAATTTCAAATTCTGAATGGAGCAAATATATAGTACCAAAAGATATAGAAAAATATAATTTAGAAATGCAAAGGATAGTAAATTCAAAAATAGAAAGTTATTATGAAATTGATTATAGAATAAAATGTAGAAATAATAAAATCTTATGGTTACAAAGCAAAGGAAAAAAATCTATTGATAATAATGGAAAAGAATTTATTTATGGATCATTATGTGACATAACAGATAGAAAAGAAAAAGAAATAGAAGTTAAACATTTAAGTTATTATGATGAAGTAACAGGAATGCCAAATAGAAGATATTTTATTGATTCAGTTACTGAGATAATAAAAAAAAGACAAGGAACTGATGAAAGGGTAGCTTTTATATTTATAGATTTAGACAATTTTAAATATGTAAATGATACCTATGGTCATGATGTAGGAGATGCATTATTAATAAAATTTTCAGAACTTATAAATGAATTAAGTGGAAAAGAATCGTTTATTGCAAGGTTTGGAGGAGATGAATTTATATTAGCAAAATATAATATAAAGGATAAAAATGAAGTAACAGTAATATTAGATAATATTATTAAAACTTTAAGTAAGCCAATTAATATAAATGATAAAGAGGTTTTTTGTACTTTAAGTATTGGAGTAAGTATATATCCATCAGATGGAAAGGATATAACTACATTATTAAAAAGAGCAGATATGGCAATGTACACTGCAAAGGAAAATGGAAAAAATAGATATAAGTTTTTTGATATGAGTATTTTAGAATCCTTAAATAGAGAATTTGAAATAGAAAAAGGTTTAAGATCAGCTATTATAAATAATGAAATAAACCTAGTGTATCAGCCTAAGATTAGGGTGAATTCAGAAGAAGTAATAGGATATGAGTGTTTGGCAAGATGGACAAGTAGTAAATTAGGATTTATTCCTCCAAAGGAGTTCATACCTATTGCTGAAAGTTCAAGAATAATAGTTGATATAGGAAAATATATAATTGAAGAATGTTTTAAACATTGTAAAGATCTATCTTTAAAAACTGATAAAAAATTTAAAATGGCTATTAATTTATCAGACGTTCAAATTAGAGATGAGGAAATTGTAAGATTTGTAGATAGCTGTCTAAAAAAATATAATCTTTCACCAGAGTATATAGAATTTGAAATAACTGAAAGTATAATAATGAAGTCAGTTCAAAAGAATATAGAGATATTACAAAGACTTAAAGAACTTGGAATAACTTTAGCATTAGATGATTTTGGGACAGGATATTCTTCATTGAATTATTTAAGAATTTTACCAATTGATGTATTAAAAATAGATAAAAGTTTCATAGATGGTATTAATATAGATGATAGAAGTGAACATATTATACAAAGTATAGTTGAATTATCACATTATTTTAAGCTGCTTGTTGTAGCAGAAGGGGTAGAAACTATAGAGCAATTAAAGTATTTAAAAGAAGTAAATTGTGATATTATACAAGGATATTATTATAGTAAACCAAAATTTTTTGAAGAGGCGTCAAAGATGATATTAAATTAAAGAAAATTTAAGACTGCTTGAATTATTATCTAATTAGGAAAATAAATCAAGCAGTTTTTTATAAAGTTAAATTAATATATAGGGATTTATTTTATTATGGGGATGATTGTATATGAGAATTATAAATAATAGATATATTATTGAAGATGTTATAAGCTATTATGATGATTTTTCTAATTATTTAGTAAGGGATTTAGAAGATGAAAAGGAATATTCTGTTTATATACTGGAGAATAACGTAATTAAAGAGAAAGTTAAAGAGTATTTATTAACAAAGTTTAAGACATCATATAATTTAAATTTTGAAGGTATTGTTAATTTAAAAGATAGTTTAATTGTAAAAAATATTGATGGAATAAAATTAACAGATTATAAGGTAGGATATATTACAGAGGTTTTTTTTGGAAATAGAAACTCCTATGAATATATAAAGAAAACTAGCTTTGAAGAAAAAATAGATATATTTATTAAGATATGTGAAATAGTTAATACATTAAATATTAAAGGATATAAGTTTAATAAAATAAATATTAAAGATATTTTAATTTATAAAAAAAATAATGGTGAATTAATAATAAAGTTAAATAATATATTAGAGGATGAATTTAGAAGATTAAATATAATAAAGAGATTAAAAAGTAAAGAAAATAATTTTATAGTTCATACAAGATATAGAAATAATAATTTATTAGATATTATGGACTTGTTTGAAATAATATTTAAAGAATCAGTAAAGGTAATATCAAATGAAAAGCATAATGATTTTGTAAAAAAACAATAAATCAATTTAGCAGGGGAAATATAAATTCAATTACTGAATTAATACTTCTTATAAATAAGATATTTAATAAAGAGTATAATACCTATGATATAAAAAAAATAGATTCTATATATAGTGAAATAGATATTATAGGAAGAGATTTAGAATTAAATAAAATAAAAAATTCTATTAGTGATGTTGAAGAAAATAAAATAAATTATAAGATAATTGGGTTAGTTGGGCAAAATGGTATAGGTAGGACTGAATTTTTAAAAAATATTAAAAATATAGATAAAAAAATTGTAAAAAGATATGAAGAGCATATAGAAAGATTTTCTGAAATTTCAACTAATGAAAAACTAGAATTAGATAGCATATTAAAAAATGAATTACAGGTAATAAATAGAGTTATAAAAATGTTAAGGGAACATTCCTCTAATAAATTTACAATTTTAATTATAGATGATATCGATATTAGAAATATAGTATTGAAAATATTTATAAAATATCTTTGTTTATCCAAAGGGAAACTTGAAAATATGGTTATTTTATTTAGTTATAATGAAAACATAGAGGGAGATATTTTTAAGGGGATTTTGGATTCGTTAAGAGGCATAAAAGAGTTTGAAGAATATAAAATGAGATTATTTAATGAATATAATACTCAATATATTATAGGGAAAATATTTGGAAATAAATATATAGAAATGGGATTTGCAAAGGAAGTATATAAATATACCCTAGGAAATCCATCATATATAAAATCATTTGTAAAAAAATATTTTTAAAGGTTTAGATAATGTAAGTTATAGACAAATGCTTATATTAAATAAATTAGCAGTAATTAAGTATCCAATAAATGCTGAGTTTGTAGAAAAATATATTATAAAAAATGATGTAGATAAAAGTGAATTTTTATCTCTTAAATCATTAAGAATAATTCAAGAAATAGTAGATGGGAAAATTACAATTGTAGAGTTTAAAAGATATTTGGATAAAAAAATAATATATTCTAGAATTAAAACATGCACAGTTAGAAGATTAAAAGTGGAGTTAATAGAATTAATAGAATTAGAGTGCCATACTGATAATACTTTAATAGAGGAGCTATTATATCAGTTGGAGGGAATAGAAGGTAGTGAGAAATTAGTTATTTACTATAAAAAATATGCTTCGTTTATTGAAGAAAAAACAGATATAGAAAAAGCATTATATTATTATAAAATGGCATTTACAAATTGTATTGATGTAAATGAAAATTCATTAGAATTATCATTTAAAATTAGTAAATTATATATTGATTTAAAAGAAAAAGAAGAAGTTATTATATATCTAAATAAATGTTTAGATATAGCAAAAAAACTAGGAAAACTTCAATATATAATAAATTCATATATTGCCAAAGCTTCAATAGAAGATATAAATGAAGTTGTAAAAGATTGTAATAGGATATATTTTATTGACTGGGATAATATTAATATATTAAAGGATGAAGGGAATTTACCAGATTGGAATTCAGTATGTATAGTACCAGTTTTAAAAAATGGTGAGGTAGTTGCTGTATTTTATTTTTCAGTATCTGTAAATGAAAAGGAATTTAATTTTAAAGAGTATAATTATATAAAAAACTTGTGTCAAATATCATCAATGATATTTTAATTAAAAAAGTGCTTTAAAGCACTTTTTTCTTATCACAAAATATAGATGGTTATCATATTATGTAACTATATTATATTTAGGAGGATATTATGAAAATCATGATAGAGGATCAATATTATATGGATGAAAATGGAGAAAAGTCCTATAAGAATGACAATAGTGAAAATCAGGGGATTGAATCAAAAGCTAAAAATAGTGGGCATAATGAGTCATATAGAGTAGATAATGATGAAGGTTATAATGTATTTATACAGGTAAGTGAAAGTGAAGCAGAGCCTTGTATAATTAACAATGGTAGAGATGATGAGCACATAACCCATAATTATAGTAATAATTATGAGGAAAATAATAATTTTAATACTAATAATAATTATGAAATTTTTGAAAATAATTATAATAATGAAAATGACTATACCTCTAAAGAATATAATGAAAATAACAATGAAAACTTAGAAGAAATAAATAGTGAAAAAGAAAATTGTGTTGTAGAAGAAAAAGGACATATAACTGTATTTTCAAAACTTGGAAAGAAGGATGGAGTTTCTTTAAAAGGAGCTAAAATAAATCTCTATAAAATAAATGGAGTTTCACCAAAGCTTTGCTATTCAGAAGTAACTGATGATGATGGGAAAATAGAATTTACAAATTTAGAAAATGGATGTTACAGAGTTATTGCTATTCTAGATAGAAGATTTTTTGAAAAACCTTGTTATCTTACATGGAATGAAGTAATAATAGATAATGAGAATAAAGAATCATCAGTAATTGTAATTAATAAAATAAAAGCAAATTGTTATAAACGTTAGAGGTTAAAGGTTAAGATCATAAATGAATGGTCTTAATCTTTTAAATTTATATTACAAAACTAAATAAATATGATAATATATTAATATATTTGTTAGTGCAATGGAGGAATACAAATGAACAAATTTTCATTAAAGGTAAAAAAAGTACATAAAGACGCAATAATACCAAACTTTGCCCATGAAGGAGATGCAGGATTAGATTTATATTCAGTTGAAGAAATAATTATAAATCCTAGTGAAACAGGATTTGTAAGAACTGGGATTCAAATAGAGTTACCTAAGCAAACAGAAGGACAAGTAAGACCAAGAAGTGGGTTGGCTTTAAAACATGGAATTACAGTTTTAAATACTCCAGGTACAATTGATGAAGGGTATAGAGGTGAACTAGGAATTATACTTATAAATCATGGTAAAAACCCATTTAAAGTTGAAAAGGGTATGAAAATAGCTCAGATGCTTGTTAAACCAGTATGGGCTGTTGATGTTACAGAAGTTGAAGAATTATCAGATAGTGAAAGAGGAAATGGTGGATTTGGTTCTACTGGATTAAGATAATTAAGAAAAAAGCTGAGAGTGAATTTACTCAGCTTTTTCTTATAATATTAATTTTCATTAAGTTCTTCCCAAGATTCATAAAGTTTAGAAATAGTAGATTCCAAATCTCTAATTTCTTTATTAACACGTTCGCTTTCAGATGGATTTGAATAAATTTCCTCTAAACATAGCTGTTCTTGAAGAGAAAGAAGCTCATCTTCTTTAAAAGAGATTTCATCTTCAAGTTTTTTAATTTTTAGCTTTAAAGCTTTTTCTTCTTTTTCTAATTCTTTCTTTTTCTTTTTTTCATCTTTTATTTGAGTTTTAGTTTTACCATTAGAAAGATCTTCAAGCTCTTCATATCTATTAGGATTTAGTTTTTTTTCTTGATAGTAGCTGTAATTTCCAAGGTATTCCTTAACACCATTTTCTTTAAGTTCAAGAATTCTACAAACAACTTTATTTAAAAAATATCTATCATGGGATATTACCATTAATGTACCATCATAATTAAGTAGAGAGTCTTCTAAGGCTTCTCTAGACATAATATCTAAATGGTTTGTAGGTTCATCTAAAAGTAGTAAATTAGATCTTGAAAGCATAAGTTTTAAAAGATTTATTCTACATTTTTCACCGCCGCTTAATGTATTTATTTCTTTAAACACATCATCACCTGTAAATAAAAATGATGCAAGGACACCTCTAAGCTTTGAAGTAGTTAAATTAGGAAACTGATCCCAAACCTCATCTATTATAGTTTTATTAAGATTAAGATCAGATTGTTCTTGATCATAATAACCTACATTAACATTTGTACCAAGAACTATATTACCACTATCTGAATTTAAATTATTTAGTATTATTTTAAATAAAGTGGTTTTACCTCTACCATTTTCACCTATTAAAGCAACTTTTTCACCTCTTTTTAAATCGAAGCTAAGGTCTTTAAATAAAGTATTATCACCATAACTTTTGCTTAAATTTTCTGTATGAAGAACATCATAGCCACTTTTAACAGAAGTTTCAAATTGTATCTTAGAAGCTTCCTTTTCCTTATCTGGCGTATCTAAACGATCAATTTTATCTAATGCTTTTTCTCTACTTTCAGCAGCTCTAATGCTTTTTTCACGATTAAAACTTCTAAATTTTTCTATTATTGCCTCTTGTCTTTTAATTTCAGCTTGTTGAAGATTATAAGCTTTAAGTTGAGCTTCATAATTTTTCTTTCTTTGATCAATAAATTTAGTATAAGAAACATTATAGCAATTAACATGGCCATTTATTACTTCAAAAGTATGATTTGTTACGGCATCAAGGAAAAATCTATCATGGGATATAACTAGTACAGTTCCTTTATATGATTGTAAATAAGCTTCAAGCCATTCTATTGCTTCTAAATCAAGATGATTTGTAGGCTCATCTAGCAAAATTATATCAGGATTTTTTAAAAGTAATTTACATAATGAAACTCTAGTTTTTTGTCCACCACTAAGAGTTGAAATTTCTTTATCAAAGTCATCTTCTATAAAACCAAGGCCTTTAAGAACTCTTGATATTTCAGCTTTATAAGTATATCCACCTTTATGAGAGTAAAGATCTTGAAGAGTAGTATAATCTTTTATTAATTTATTATGGTATTCAGCATTATTTTCATCATAAGGTTCATTCATTTTTTCTTCTATTTTTAAAAGTCTTTTCTCGATTTCATTAAGGTCTTTAAATACAGAAGTCATTTCTAAATAAATTGTATTCGATGTAGATAAATCTAAATGTTGAGTTAAATAACCAATAGTTCTATTTTTATCTATAAAAATTTCTCCACTATCTTGAGAAAGTTCTTTTGTAATAATTTTAAAAAGAGTTGATTTACCTTCACCATTTGCACCAATTATTCCTACTTTATCACCTTCATTAATAGAAATGTTTACTCCTTTTAAAACATCACGTATTCCATAACTTTTACATATATCTTTGCAGCTTAAAACTATCATAAATGTATCCTCCAAAAGTTTATATCTATATAAATGTAAATATAATTTCTATAAATTCAATTTTATTATACTAGAAGGGGCGGAGGTAGGCAAATAAACAAAAATAATAAAGCCTTGAAACCATAGATTTCAAGGCTTTATTATTTTATATTTATAGAATAAAGCTTTAGATATAAAAATTATTGATTTCCATCTTCTACAAGTAAATAACCCAATTGAGGACTAGCATTAAGTGATCCTATTATATATATAGTATAAAATTTTCCGTTTTTTAATGTTATGTCTTTTATATATTTAAATGTATTTGATGGTAAAAATAAAACTTTAAAGTTATATATTGCTGGAGATAAAGGATAATACCCAGTAGTTTCAACATATTCTACATTACCAAACAAAGATATATCATTAGGTAGTGATAATGTTAATAATGGGGCATTAGGTGATAAATGTATAAATCTTAAAAATGAATTAGTTATAGTTTCAGGTATATTTGCATCATTAAGAACAAAAATATCAATATCATTACCTAAAGTAATTAGTGATATTGTTGAACTAGTATTAGGTAAAAGATCTATATTTTTGGCTAATATAGGTGAATCATAGGTTCCAGAGTTGAAAATTTCAATTTTATAGCTGCCAGGTGAAATGGTTTTATAGCATGTAATTTTACTAAAGGATAAATCCTTTCCAATTAATTCTCCATTAGCATATATATCTACTTGCAGAGAACTAGGAAGGCTATGAAGAAATCTAATTTTACTTTGTAAATTAGGTAAGTTTTCTCTAAATAGAATCATTTAATCACCTCAATCTTCAGAATAGTTAAGGGTAAATTTTATAATTTTCTTTATTAACAAACATATAATTGGATAAGGAATTTTATATGCTTTTAATGTACCTATAATAAATGAATGGTTTTCTTCAATATCCCTAAAAATTTTATCTATTTTATTAGGACAGCATCCTCTTAAATCATCAAATTCGTCTAAAATAAAATCAAAATTTCTTAGTAAATTCATATGAAGAGGCTCTTGAAAAAATTCATTATCTCGTGTTTGAGTAGTATGGCAATTTGGTAAATTTGAGTTATAAGAATACAGTTCTTCAGATATAGTTTCAGAAGGGTACTCTAAAGTATAATTTTCAGAAGATTGATTAGGCGTAGTAACATTTTTATTATTCATATTTAAATTAGGTTCATTTTTATTTGAAGTATTATTTGTAACGTTATTAGGCAATGGAATAACTTCTAAGTCAGGAATATTTACTAGTCCTTTATTAAGATTTTCATATAGCATAGGGGTAGCAAAATCAGCAATAAAATTATTTGTCATATTAGTAGTAGATTGACAATTTAAATTTATAAATGGAAGCCAATTAGAATCCTTTGATGAAAAAGGTTCTTTAATATTTAATGGAATAAACTTTAAATCGTCATCTATAGCTAAATTTTTTTTAGATCTATTCATATTTCTCCTCCAAAGAATATTTTAATATAAATATATGTTTTATATTTGCATATGTTACCTTATAAAATATGTATGATTTACTAGAATTAGTACAATTTTTATCAATAGTATAAAATCTTTACTATCACCATAAAATACATAAATGAATAGGATATAGGGGAGGTAATGGCATGTATGGATTAAGAGATAATTATTTAAGAAGTTTGTTTATAGGGCTTGATTATAAAGTTCCTATATTAGGTGGGCATAAAATAGTTCCAATAAATTTTGATAATGCAGCTACCACTCCTGTTTTTAAAAGAGTTTTAGAGGAAGTAACGGAATCTTGTAACTACTATGGCTCTATAGGAAGAGGAATGGGGCAAAAATCTGAATATTGTACTAAAGTATATAATGAAAGCAGAGATTTTATACTTGATTTTTTTAATGCCCCTAAAGACAAGTACACTGTTATTTTCGTTAATAATACTACTGAAGGGATAAATAGGCTTTCTAATATATTAATAGAAAGCAAGAACGATATAGTTATAACAACTAGAATGGAGCATCATTCAAATGATTTACCATGGAGAGGAAAGTGCAATTTAAAATATATAGAAGTAGATGAAGATGGAAGATTAAAGATTGATGAATTAGAAGAAACACTTAATAGACATAGAGGTTTAGTTAAGTATGTATCCATAACAGCAGCATCAAATGTTACTGGTTATATTAATGATTTAAAAAAAATTGCAAAATTAGTTCATAAATATGGTGCTAAAATAATTGTAGATGGTGCGCAAATTGTAGCTCATAGGAAAGTGAATTTATCTGGAGAAAATAAAGGAGAGGAAATAGATTTTTTAGTATTTTCTGCTCATAAAATGTATGCACCATTTGGAAGTGGAGCAATTATAGGATTAAAAGAGAGATTTAACTCTTTAGATACTGATTTTAAAGGCGGTGGAATGGTAGAGTCAGTTTTAGATTATGAAGAAATACTTCTTGATTCACCAGAGAAAAATGAAGCCGGCAGTCCTAATTTTTTTGGAGCAGTAGCACTAGTTGAGGCCATAAAACAGCTTCAAATAATAGGATATGATAAGATAGAAAATAATGAGCATATACTACTTGAAAAGACTATTAATGGATTAAAGAGTATAAATAAAGTAATACTTTACGGGGATTGTGAAAAAATTAATGATAGATTAGGAATAGTAGTTTTTAATATAGATGGAATATATAATGCTGAGGTTGCAGAGGTTTTAGCTAAATTTAGGGCTATAGCTGTAAGGCAAGGAGCTTTTTGTGCTCATCCATATATAAAAAGACTTTTAAAGCTATCAGATGAAGAAGCTAGTAAGCATTTAATAAATCCAAACTTTAAAATGCCAGGTATGGTAAGAGCAAGTTTTGGTGTTTATAATAGCTTAGATGAGGTAGATATATTTTTAAATACTATAGAATGGATAAACAAAAATAATTAAGAAAAAAAGTCTTGGAAAAATTAATTCCAAGACTATTTTAATTATAACTATTTATTAAAAGTTTTAAACTTTGGTAAACTATTTTTAATCTTTAAATTAGGAGCTCCGAATACTAAAGGAGAGAAATATTCAAAAGCTTCTTCTTTAATATTATTTCCCTCTTTATTTATCCATTCCTTAGGGAAATACTTAACATTATTAGCAATTTTATCAGCTTCAATTAAAAAATGTGATGATTTATATGGAGAGTTTGACTCTCTCTTAATACCAACCATATAACCACTATTTCCTTCATTAGAAAATTTAAGAGCTGAATATCCTGCATCAAAGGCTTCAGTAAGATCTATATCAGAAGCACAGTGAATAGCACATCTTTGAAGAACTCCAAGTTCAAGAGATTTAACTCTAGTTGTTATACCTGAATTAATTATTAAGTTTTTTAAATATGATCCAACTCCACCTAGTTGAGCATGTCCAAAAGTATCATGAGCTTGTTTTTCAACTTCAGTTATAAATTTACCTTCAGAGTTTCTTAATCCTTCAGAAACAACTATAAATACTTTATTTTGTTTTTTAAATTTATTATTTACATCATTTAAAAACTTATCTATATCAAAAGCTACTTCAGGTAAATAGATAAAATCAGCTACGGGTTTATTATCAATTCTTGCTAAAGTTGATGATGCAGCTAGCCAACCAGTATCTCTTCCCATTGTTTCTAATATAAAGATACCATTATTTATATATACAGAAGCATCTAAATAAGTTTCAAGAGTTGAAGTTGCAATAAACTTTGCAGCACTACCAAAACCAGGTGTATGGTCTGTAAACATTAGATCGTTATCTATAGTTTTAGGAATACCAATAAATTTAATATCAAGACCAGTTTCTTTTGCATATTTTCCAAGCTTTGCAATTGTATCCATTGAATCATTTCCGCCTACATAAAAAAAGGCTTTTATATCATTAACCTTTAATAATTCCAAAAGCTTGTCATATTCTTCAGTTGACTCTTCTAATTTTTTCATTTTATATCTACAAGAACCTAGGCCAGATGATGGTGTATATCTAAAGGTTTCTATTTCATCATCACTAAAAGATGAAAGCTCTATTATATTACCAGCTAAAATACCTTGAATACCATTTAGCCCACCATATACTTTGTCATATATTCCTAAATCTTTATTTGCCTTTAATAATCCTACTACACTAGAATTTATAACCGAAGTTGGTCCACCTGATTGTGCTATTATACAATTTGCCATGAAGTTACTCTCCTTTATACTATATTACAAAATGTGATATACTTTTTAAAAATTATGTACTCTAATTAATAATATACAATAAATTTTAGAGAAATTAAAGTGTTTATTTAAAATAAAAATTCATAAATGCTACTCTTTTTAATAAAATATAAGGTAGAATTATTAAAAAGGAGTAGAAATTAGTATATGGGATTAAAAGAGGTAATTTTAATTGGAGTGGCATTAGCAATGGATGCTTTAGGATTAAGTATAAGTCTTGGAATAAATCCATCATTAAAAAGGAAAAATAAAATTGGATTTATAGTATCTTTTGCATTTTTTCAATTTTTATTTCTATTTATAGGTGGAGTATCGGGGGTGTTTTTTGATACATATATTGCAAGTATTCCAAATATAATTGGTGGGTTAATAGTAGGAGCAATTGGTGCAATAATGATAATTGATGGATTTAAAAAAGATGATAAAGATGATTCATTTTTAATAAGAAAAGCAATGTATATAATTTTAGGTGTTTCAGTTAGTATAGATGCTTTGGTTATAGGTTTTACAGCATTTCATGAAATGCAATTGATTTTACTATTATTTGTAGATTCTATTTTAATAGGTCTTATTACGCTATTAATTTGTACTACAGGATTTTTTCTTTGTAGATATGTAAGAAAGATAAACTTTATATGCAAATATGCTGACTTTTTAGGTGGAATAATATTAATTTTATTTGGAATAAAAATGATATTTTTCTAACAATACAAAAAATAATAACAATATGATATAATATTAATTAATCTAATAAACATTAGGAGAAAGATATGAATTGGGATGATTTTCTAAGAGAAAGAGGAATTAAAATTACAAAGGGAAGAAAACTTCTGTTAGATATTATTCAAGGAGCTGATAAAGGTCTTTCAGCGGAAAACCTATATGATAAATGTAGAAAACAAGGTGTAAACTTAAATCTTAGTACTATTTATAGAAGTTTAGAGTTGCTTGAAGAGAAGGAAATAATTAAAAAAGTTAATATTGGAGATGGGGCTGCTTTATATGTTCTAAAAAAATCACATCATAGTCATATGCTTCAATGTAAATTATGTAATAAGTCTGTTGAAATTCCATGTCCTATGGAGCAAATTGAAGAAATAATAAAAGCTCAAGCAGGATTCAGTTTAACAGAACATAAATTAGAGTTAAAAGGTGTTTGTGATGAATGCAAAAAAATAAAACTATAACCAAAGATATGTAAAAATAACTTTGGTTATAGTTTTATTTTTTAAATCTATCAAAAATTATTACTAATATAAGGGTGAAAACTGATGTTATTGCGATTGTTCCACCAGGGGCACTATTTATGTAATAAGAAAGTACTAAGCCTAACATAATATCAATAAATCCAAATAAAATTGAAAAAATTAATGTTGATTTAAAACTTTTCTTTAGTTGCATGGCTGTTGCAACAGGTACTATCATAATAGATGAAATTACAAGAATACCCATTATTCTAATTGACATAGAAATTGTAGCACCTACAAGTAATGTAAATATGTAGTTAATTAGCTTAACTTTTATACCAGCAGTTTTAGCACCTTCTTCATCAAAAGTAATATATACTAACTTATTATATAAAATTATTAAAGTTATTAAGCAGATAAGTCCTATTATTGATATTAAAATAATATCAGAAGTAGTTACAGTTAGAATACTACCAAATAAAAATGAATTTACTTTTGCAGAAGCTTTTCCACTACTTATTAAAATAATTGCAATTCCAAGACTAAATGTTAAAACTAAAGACATAACTAACTCTGCATATTTTTTATAATAATCTCTTAAAAATTCAATTATTAAAGCGCAAAATGATGTAAATAAGAAAGCTGTTATTATAGGGTCAATCCCTATAACTAAACCAATAGCAACACCTGCAAAGGAAGAGTGAGATAAAGTATCCCCTATCATAGAATAACGCCTAAGAACTAAAAATAATCCTATAAAAGGACATAATATAGAGATAATAAAGCTTGCCATAAAGGCATTTTGCATAAAATCTAATTGAAACATGAAATTCTACCTTTCTAAGAAGTAAAGAAAAGGATAATGCCTACATAGCATTATTAAACCTTAAATCTTTTTGTCTTATTTTATTAAATTCTTCTGTTGTAAATAAGGAAATTTTTCCATTATGTACTTTAAGTATATGTGTTGAATATTTTAAAGCAATTTCTATATTATGTTCTATAGAAATTATAGTTTTATTATTAATTCGATTTAGTTTCTCTAATATATTATAAATTTCTAATTGATTTGCTTCATCTACACCAGTAGAAGGTTCGTCTAAAATTATAACTTCAGGATTACCCATTAAAGCTCTTGCAATAAGAACTCTTTGTTGTTGCCCGCCAGAAAGGTTTCCAAGAAGTTTTTCTTTAAATTCTAGCATATTAACATTTTCTAATATGGAATTAATATTAATTTCAGAGTTTTTTAATACTTTTTTATGGCAAGTTAATACCTCATTCACAGTTATAGGAAACTGTGAATTAAATGTATCTAATTTTTGAGGTACGTAGCTTACTAAATTAGATTTAACAGTAATAGAGCCAGATGTAGGAGCTAATAGTCCTAAAATTAATTTTATTAAAGTAGTTTTGCAACTACCATTTTCACCAACTACAGAAACATAAGCTCCTTTAGGAATAGTTAGATTAATATTGTTAAGTAAATAAGGCTTTTTATTTGTATATGAAAAGCACAAGTTGTCTATGGTAATCATTAAAATCATCTCCTAATATTTCTAACTCTATTATATATGATAATGCAAATAATTTGCAACAACTACTTTTTATCAGCAATTTCATTAAGTGATGTAGTTGCATCTAGTTTCCATACACCATTTTTATCTCTTTTTAAATAAGCTTTTACTTTAGCATTTTCACGTGGCTTTTTATAAGTAAGACCATAAGCCTCTATAATTGCAGTTTCATTATCGGAAAATTCTAAATTGAACTCTTGAACCCTTAAAAGCCTATTTTCTTTTAAAGAAGAACTAGTAAAGTGATAATCAACGGCATAAGATAAATTTTTAAGCTTACCTCTTATTATAAGAGTGTAAATAGTAAAGGAAGATAAAAGAATAAGTGATATAATTATAGATGATGCTATAAAAAATCTTTTTCTTCTCTGTTTAAGTCTTTCCCTTCTTTTTATCATTAAACCTTTTTTTGAAACTTTTTTTCTCATAATATCCCTCCAAACCCTTTAACATTATATTACCATAATTTACCATTATGTAAAGGTAGTATAGAGAATTTTAGTTATATAAATTATTGATATTGCCTTATTATATGGGAAAAACATATAATAGATATATATTTTATATTAAAGAACAAAAGTAAAATTTATTTGGAGGAGATTTAATATGGATTTTTCAAGTTTAGTATTAATGGAAAAAGATAAAGAAACGGGGTTTATTACAAAAGAGTTAGGTAGTTTTGAAGTTTCAGAAGGTGCATTATATGTAAAAAAATTATTTGTTTTAGATAATACAATAAACTTATATTTTGATACAAATAAAGATGTTGAAGAATGGGAATACTCAGCTATATATGATCTTTTTAATTATGATACATTTGAGGAAAGTGGATTTTCAATTGAGGATGTTTTAGATGAATATAATCCAACATTTTTAATTAAATTTAACTACGAAGATGATTATATTATTATAAAAGAAAGATTAGATAAATGCGTAAATTTAATAGAAGAAGCTATGGAAAAAGTATTTAATGATATTAAAGGTAAAGAAGAAGAATATAACTAAGAAGGGAGGAGCCTAAATTTTTAGGCGGATTAATATGAGTGAATCAAAGGTTTTAAAGAAAAGGGAGGAAATAGAAGAAAGGTACAAATGGAAGGTTAACAAAATATTTTCTTCAGATGAAGAGTGGGAGAAAGCTTTTCAAGATTTAAAGGAAGAAGCACCAAAATTAAAAGAATTTGAGGGTAAATTAGAAGATAAGGATAATATTATAGAGTATTTAAAAAGATATGTATCAATAGGAATTAAGGCAGAAACTATTTATGTATATGCACATTTAAAATGTGATGAGGATACTTCAAATACAAAATATCAAAGTATGATGAATAAAATAGATGCATATATGGCAGAATTTGCAACATATACTGCATATTTTGTTCCAGAAGTATTAGCTTTTGATGATGGATATATAGATAAAATTATAGATAGTAATAAAGAATTAAAAATGTATAGATTTATGTTTCAAGATATATTAAAGGAAAAACCTCATATATTAAGCAAAAATGAAGAAGAACTTCTAGCAGGGGTATCAGATTGTTTGCAGGCTCCAGAAGCTATACATAATATGTTGGCAAATGCAGATATGAAGTTTGGAGATATAAATGATGAAGATGGTAAAAAAGTTGAATTAACAGAAGGAAATTACTCATCATTTATAAAAAGTAAAGATCGTAAAGTAAGAGAAGAAGCGTTTAAAGCATTATATAAAGAATATGAGAGCCTTAAAAATACTTTTGCAACAACACTTTCAAGTTCAATAAAAAATTTCAATTTTGGAGCTAAGATAAGGAAGTATGATTCAGCTTTAGAATCTTCTTTAAAACCGAATGATATTCCAGTGGAAGTATATAAAAACTCAATTAAGATAATAAATGAAAATTTGAGCTTACTTCATAGATATATTGAATTAAAGAAAAAGATGCTAGGAGTAGAGGAGATGCATATGTATGACCTATATGTTCCTGTTATAGAAATTCCAAAAGAGCATATAGACTTTGAAGATGCAGTTAAAATAACTTTAGAAGGCTTAAGGCCACTAGGAGAAGAATATTTAAATATATTTACAAATGGAATTAAAGATGGCTGGGTTGATATCTATCAAAATAAAGGAAAACGTGGTGGTGCATATTCCTGGGGGGGATATAGTACAATGCCATATGTTCTTTTAAATTATAATTATGAACTAAATGATGTCTCTACATTAGCGCATGAAATGGGCCATTCAATACATTCATATTATTCAAGAAAAGAACAGCCATATATATATGCAGGATATACATTATTTTGTGCAGAGGTAGCTTCTACTACCAATGAAGCTTTATTAATACATTATTTAATAAATAAAGAAAATGATAAAAAGAAAAAATTATACTTAATTAATCAAGAACTTGAGCAAATTAGAACAACAGTATTTAGGCAATTGATGTTTGCAGAGTTTGAATTATATACTCATGAAACTTTAGAAAGTGGAATTCCTTTAACTTCAGAGGATTATAGTAGTGCATGGCATGATTTAAATATGAAATATTTTGGTTCACATATGATAGTTGATAGGGAAATAGATATAGAGTGGGCAAGGATACCACATTTCTACTCAGATTTCTATGTATATCAATATGCAACAGGTTATGCAGCAGCTTCAGCATTTGCTAAGAGTATATTAAATGGAGAAAAAGATGCCACTGAAAAATATATTGGGTTCTTAAAAAGTGGTGGAAGTGATTATCCTATAGAAATATTAAAGAAAGCTGGAGTAGATATGACAACTTCTAAGCCACTTGAAGCTACAATGGAAAGATTTAAGCAACTTTTAGATATGTTAGAAAAGGAAATTTAGAAGAAAAAGAGGGGAATATGAAAAAGTTTGAAAAGGTATTTTTTAATCTTTTAACTAAAAATGCAGGGTTCTATATGAAGGATTACTATAGTGAGTTTCATAAAGAAACTAAATGGATTGGAATCCTTGATATGGGTAATGTAGTCGTAGGAGTAATAATTTCAAAGGATTCAGAAGAAGATATAAATTATGAAGAAGGAAACAAATATTTAAGTGAGGCTTTTAATAAGCCTCACTTACTAAATTTAGTTGTATTAGCATCAGAAGATTACATAAATTTTGATGGTGATTATAATATAAAAAATAAAGTCGTATTTTCATTAAAAGAGAGACGTGTAATTTATTGTAGTGAAGCTTCCAAGTCATTAGTACCAATACTTGAATATATAGTTAAAGTAGATACTACACCTAAAAGGGAGTTTGGTAAGTATAAGCTTACATATTCAATTATTATTATAAACGTATTAATATACATTATTTCCGCTATAAAAGCTAGAAATTTATTTGATATAGACGTAAGAACTCTTATACAGATGGGAGCAAAGGTAAATATATTAATTGATAATGGTCAAGTTTGGAGATTAATAACATCTGCATTTTTACATGGAGGATTAATTCATGTATTTTTTAATATGTTATCACTAAAAATAATTGGAACACAGGTTGAGGAAATTTATGGAATTAAGAAATATATTTCTATTTATTTTATATCAATTATTGGATCATCACTATTAAGCTATATACTAGGACCAAATAGTGTATCAGTTGGAGCGTCTGGAGCTATATTTGGATTATTAGGAGCAATGCTTACATTTGCTTTTAAAGAAAGAAAAAATATTGGAAAAGATTATATGATGAATATAATACAAGTTATAGTTATTAATATTATTATAGGTGTAACTATACCTAATATAGATAACTATGCCCATTTAGGTGGACTAATATATGGAAGTATATATTCATTGATTTTATATAAGACTATAAAAGATAAGATATATAATTAACAATTAGTTAAAATTAGCTTGAAAAAGGAATAATATATAATAAGTTTGATATAATATTAAGGTTAATTTAGTAGTTTTAGGAGTGATAAAATGAAAACGAAAAATAGAGAATTATTAGTAACCTTAGGCTTTATGATATTATTAGTTTTTACTACTATTTATGATTTGATTGTAAGAAATGGCGAAAAGATTCCAAGAATAGCATTAATAGCAGTAACTATTATAGGAACATATATCTTTTATAGAAAAAGCTTTTAAAAAAAATCAAAAACGTCTTATTATATTATTTTAGGGTTTATATTTTTATCAATGTATTTAGCTAGTATATGGGACTTTTATTCTATAACTAACTATGATAAGTTTCTACATTTAGGATCAGGAGCAATTATAGCTATTATTGGATATATATATTTTATATTTTTATGTAATGGAAAGGAAATAAAAGATTTAAACCCAAAAACTTCAGTTATATTTGTTATAATATTTTCGGCAGCAGCTGCGGGGATATGGGAAATATGGGAGTTTACAACAGATTCTTTATTTGGATTAACAGCACAAAATGGTTTAGAGGATACTATGTGGGATATAATTTGTGGTACAGTTGTAGGTATATTAACAGCAATTCCTATATATTTACATAGTAAAGGGAAAAAGATAAAGATTATAGAGTATATGTTAAAAGAAATGGAAAAATAACTTTATATACAAAGTTTAAACAATAAAATAACAAAGCGATTATTGATAAAAATACTTTTGGTAAAAATTTAAAAATGATCGCTTTATTTATATTATCAAAATAATAAAAAAATAATATTAAAATTAATATAAGTTAATTAATAAAAGATTAATAATGTGTAAATAAATAATTAAAGGTTTTCAAAATGATGATTTGTTAAAAAACAATTGAAAATATGGGTTATTTTCAAAAAAAATTAATGTTTGAAAAAAATATAGCAAAATTTACTAGGATATTGTATTATATAAATAAATTGGAAGTCAAAGGAGATGGTAGAATGAATGGAAAAGAATATGTAAGCAATGTTCTTGAACAAGTTAAAAAGAGAAATTCAGGAGAAATAGAATTTTTAGATGCTGTAACAGAAGTTTTGAATTCGTTAGCACCTGTGTTTGACAAACACCCAGAATATGTTGAGGCTGGAATATTAGAAAGAATAGTAGAACCGGAAAGACAGATATTCTTTAGAGTTCCTTGGGTTGATGATAAGGGTGTAGTACAGGTAAACAGAGGTTTTAGAGTGCAATTTAATAGTGCAATTGGACCTTATAAAGGTGGGTTAAGATTTCATCCATCAGTAAATCAAAGTATTATTAAGTTTCTAGGTTTCGAGCAAATATTTAAAAATTCTTTAACAGGACTTCCTATAGGCGGAGGAAAAGGAGGATCAGATTTTGATCCAAAGGGAAAATCAAATGGAGAAGTAATGAGATTTTGCCAAAGTTTTATGTCTGAATTATGTAAACATATAGGACTTGACACCGATGTTCCAGCTGGAGATATAGGAGTTGGTGGAAGAGAAATTGGATATATGTATGGATACTATAAAAAAATAAGAAATGCAAATGATCAAGGTGTTTTAACTGGTAAGGGACTAACTTATGGTGGTAGCTTAGCAAGAACAGAAGCTACAGGATACGGATTGGTTTATTTTACAGAAGAAATGTTAAGGGATAATGGATTAAGTTTTTCAGGGAAAACAGTCGTAATATCTGGATCAGGTAACGTTGCTATATATGCAACAGAAAAGGCAACAGAATTAGGAGCCAAAGTAGTTGCTTTAAGTGATTCTAATGGATATATTTATGATGATAATGGAATAAACTTAAGGGTTATTAAAGAGATTAAAGAAGTAAGAAGAGGTAGAATAAAAGAGTATCTTAATGAAGTTCCTACTGCAAAGTATTTTGAAGGGCATAGAGGTATTTGGTCAATTAAATGTGATATAGCTCTTCCTTGTGCAACGCAAGGAGAAATTGATATAGAATCAGCTAAAAAATTAATTGAAAATGGTGTTAAAGTTGTCTCAGAAGGAGCAAATATGCCAACAACATTAGAAGCGATTGATTTACTTCAGGGAGCTGGAATTATGTTTGGTCCAGCTAAAGCAGCTAATGCAGGCGGAGTTGCTTGTTCAGCTCTTGAAATGTCACAAAATAGTATGAGACTATCTTGGACATTTGAAGAAGTTGATTCAAAACTTAAGGATATAATGGTTAATATTTATCAAAATTCAAAAAAAGCAGCAGAAAAGTATGGAGAAGCTGGCAATATTTTAGTTGGAGCAAATGTAGCGGGATTTATGAAAGTTGCTGAAGCTATGTTAGCTCAAGGAATAGTTTAAACCTCAATAATAGTAACCCCTATTTTGAGTTTAATTAAAACACCTAATTCTTAATGAATTAGGTGTTTTTTATAGATATGCTGTATTACTATAAAAAATAAATTTTAAAGATTAAATTAAATTTATAATATTTTAAATTTAATATTATTTAATATTATTTGAGATTATAAGAAAAATATGTAATTAGACTGTAATATTTTTTTAGGATATGGTAATAATATAAGTGTTTATGTAAATGATTAACTTATGATAAATACTTATTAAAGTAATTGGAGAAGATATAAGTAATATTTCTATAAAAATAATATTTTTATAGAAATAAAAAACACTATTTTTAAAAGTGAGAAATTTCAAAAAATAATCTTAATTAATTTTTAAGATTTCTATGCTTGATTTTTAGTCTCTATTAGAATATATTTAAAAAGATGCAAAAGAGAAAATAGAAAAATAGTAATATAAGGAAATTTCCTTTGATTTATAGGAGTGGATATAATGGGAGAAATTATTTTTACTGTAACAGGAATATTTCAGCTTTTCGTCTTTATTGTTACCATGTATTATTTTATATTGGCATTTTTTGGCCTAAAAAGAAAGTCGGAAAAAAAGAATTATAAACCTGAGAAAAAATTTGCTATGATTGTTGCAGCCCATAATGAAGATGTCGTAATAGGTAAACTTATAGAGAGTATGTTAAATCAAGATTACCCAAGAGAATTATTTGATGTATTTGTTATAGCTGATAATTGTACAGATAATACAGCAAAAGTTGCAAGAAAATATGGTGTATATGTTTATGAAAGATTCAACAATACCGAAAAAGGTAAAGGTTATGCATTAGAATGGATGTTTGCAAAAATATTTAAAATGAAAAAGAAATATGATGCAATAGCTATCTTTGATGCGGATAATCTAGTTGAAAAAAACTGGTGTAAAGAAATAAATTCAAAAATGTTAGAAGGATATAAAGTTGTACAAGGATATATAGATAGTAAAAATCCTAACGATTCATGGATATCAGCTTCATATTCAATAGCGTTTTGGTCTCAAAATAGAATGTATCAATTAGCAAGAGCAAATGTTGGACTATCTAACCAAATAGGTGGGACTGGATTTGCTATAGATACTGAAATACTTAAGGAATTTGGATGGGGTGCTACCTGTTTAACAGAGGACTTAGAATTTAGTTGTAAACTAATATTAAACGGAGAAAAAGTTGGTTGGGCACATGATGCTATTATTTATGATGAAAAACCATTAACATTAAAACAATCATGGATCCAAAGAAGAAGATGGATGCAAGGATTTGCAGATGTTGCCTCTAGATATTTCTTTAAACTTATTAAAAAGGGTGTTTTAGAAAGAAAATGGTTTGTTTTAGACTGTGCTTTATATGTTATTCAACCATTTTTCACATTGATGATAGGTATTTCAATTTTACTAACTGCTCTTCAAGTAATGAGTGCAAATGGGCTTAATATATTTGTAATGACATATGTTGTAGGAGATTTTTTATTTAAAGCTATAGCAGTTATGCAATTTTTATTAACGCCATTAATTATGAGATTAGATAAAAAAATATCTTCAGGATTTTTTGCAATGTTATTATTCTATTCACTAAGTATATTTGTTTTACCTATGTTTGCCAATAAAACACATGATTTTTCAGTTATAGTACTTATTAATATTGTGTATAACGTATCATTTTTATTAGCAACAGCATTATTCTTAGGTAAAAATAATTTAATATTATTCTTTAGATTTTTACTATATTCTTTATATACTTTAACATGGATACCAATAACTATAGAAGGAATATTAAGAAAAAATAATAAAGAATGGAATCCAACTAAGCATGTTAGAAGCATAGAAATATGTGATGTATAATAAAGCCGGCGCTAAGCGCTGGCTTTATTTTTGTGCGAACATTTGTTTGACAAATTTTTTTATTACATATATATTTTTATTGATAGGTTAAGTATGATAAAATTATAAAGATTGCATAGAAGGTTTGTACTTGGATAAATTATAGTTTATGTAGATAGATTATAGTATGTATATAACCTATTTTTAGATGTGGATTAAATTTTGGAGGTTTATATGAGTAAGGATTTAATTAAAGGATATGATGTAACTGACTTAACATCCTTAGAAAAGTTAGAACCTGTTAGAGTAAGACCGGGGATGTATATAGGTTCAACAGGAAATAAGGGATTACATCATTGCATATGGGAGATATTAGATAACTCTATAGATGAAATATCAAACGGATATGGTAATAAAGCAAGCATTATTATAAATAAAGATAAAAGTATAACTGTTATTGATAATGGGAGAGGAATTCCAACGGGAATACATCCTATAAAAAATAAATCAGGAGTGGAAATGGTATTTACAGAGCTTCATACTGGAGGAAAATTTGATAATAAAAATTATAAGACCTCTGGTGGTCTTCATGGTGTAGGTGCAGCTGTAGTAAATGCATTATCTAGCTGGTTAGAAGTAGAAGTTCATCAAAATGGAAATATATATAAACAAAGATTTCAATATGCATATGATGAAGAATTAAAAAAAGACATGCCAGGAACGCCAGTTACAAAGCTTGAATTAGTTGGAAAGTCTAAAAATACAGGAACAAGAGTAACTTTTATGCCTGATAAAGATGTATTTTCAACAGTAGATTTTAAATTTGATATAATTGATGAAAGATTACAGGAATTAGCATTCCAAAATAAAGGAATATATCTTGAATTAATAGATAAAAGAAAAGATGAAGAGAATAAAAAAGAATACTATTCTGAAAGAGGATTATTAGATTTTATAGAATATTTAAATGAATCTAAAACAGCTCTTCATCAAATGCCTATATACTTTGAAGGGGAAAGAAGTTTAGATAATATTCAAATGTTTGGTGAAGTTTGTATTCAATTTACAGATTCTACAACAGAAAATATAGCAAGTTATGTTAATAATATACCAACAACAGAAGCAGGTACACATGAAACAGGTTTTAAAACTGGTATGACAAGAGCCTTTAAAGAAGGGGCTAAAAAACTAGGCTTAGTAAAAGAAAAAGATAAGGATTTTGAAGGTGATGATCTTAGAGAGGGAATGACAGCTATAGTAAGAATAAAAATTACTAATCCTATCTTTGAAGGACAGACAAAAACAAAGCTTGGAAGCACAGAAGCTTATACAATGATGAATGATTTATCATATACAAAGTTTAGTGAATGGATAGAAGATAATAAAGAAGTAGCAGCAATGATTATAAACAATGCTCTTCAAGCTGCTCAAAGAAGAGAGAAAATAAAAAAAATAAATGATGCAGAAAAGAAAAAAGTTGGGAAAGGTACAGCTCCTCTTGCTGGAAAAGTAGCAGTATGTACTTTAAAAGATAGTACTGTTAATGAATTTATAGTTGTTGAGGGAGATTCAGCAGGTGGATCAGCTAAACAAGCTAGAGATAGACGTTTTCAAACAATAATGCCATCTAAGGGTAAGATAATGAATACAGAAAAGCAAAAGCTTGAAAATGTATTAGCATCTGAGGAACTTAAAATATTTAATACAGCAATAGGAACAGGAACTTTAGATAACTATAAGGAAGAAGATTTGAAGTATGATAAAATAATTATTATGAGTGATGCTGATGTTGATGGATATCATATTAGAACTCTTTGGATGACATATATATATAGATATATGAAACCTTTAATAGCTAATGGACATCTTTACTTAGCACAACCACCTCTATATAAGGTTTATAAAAGTGGAAAAGGAAAAGATGTAGCCAAATATGCTTATAGTGATGATGAATTGGAAAGTGTTAAAAAAGAAATTGGAAAGGGTGCGTTAATACAAAGATATAAAGGTCTTGGAGAAATGAATCCAGATCAACTTTGGGAAACAACTTTAAATCCAGAAACAAGAACTTTAATGCAAGTTACTATAGAAGATGCAGCAAAAGCTGAAAAAATGGTATCACTATTAATGGGAGATATAGTTGAACCAAGAAAAAATTATATGTATAAGTATGGTGAATTTTAATATAGATAGAATGGAGAAATAGTATGGCAAAGAAAGTAAATGATATACCTAAGGATAATAATATTATTAGAGTTCCTTTAGAAGAAGCTATGCCAGATAATTATTTACCTTATGCAATAGAAGTTGCAAAGGATAGAGCACTTCCAGATGTAAGGGATGGTTTAAAACCTGTTCATAGGAGAATATTATATGGAGCATATCTTTTAAAGGCATATCCAGATAGACCATATTATAAATCAGCTAGAATAGTTGGGGATATTTTAGGTAAATTCCATCCTCATGGGGATAGTTCGGTTTATGATGCAATGGTAATTATGGCTCAAAACTTTTCAACAAGAGAGCCTCTTATAGATGGACATGGAAACTGGGGATCAATGGATGGTGATGGAGCAGCCGCAATGAGATACACAGAAGCAAGACTTGCGCCAATAGCGATGGAAATGCTTAGAGATATAGACAAAGAAACTGTAGATATGGTACCTAACTACTCAGATAGTGAGATGGAGCCTAAAGTATTACCAAGCAGATATCCAAATCTTTTAGTTAATGGAACTTTTGGTATTGCAGTTGGTCTTGCAACTAATATCCCTCCACATAATTTAGGAGAAGTAACTGATGGGGTTTTAGCATACATAGACAATCCAGAAATAACAACAAAAGAGCTTATGAAATATATAAAAGGCCCAGATCTTCCTACAGGAGGAATACTTATTGGACAAAACTCATTACTTTCTGCATATGAGACAGGCGAGGGAAAAGTATCGTTAAGAGCAAAGACAAGTATAGAAAAACTTGAAAATGGAAGATTAGGAATTGTAATAACTGAATTCCCTTATAGGAGAAATAAGGCAAAGCTCCTTCAAAATATATCAGAAATGACAGGGGATAAAAGACATGCAAAGGCATTAGAGGCTATAACAGATATAAGAGATGAATCAGATAGAAGTGGAGTAAGATCTGTTATAGAACTAAGAAAATCAGTTGATGAAGAAAGTGCTGATAAAATTTTAAAGTATTTATTTAAGAAAACTGATTTACAATGCAATATAAGCTTTAATATGGTTGCTTTAGCAGATGGTAAGCCACAAACTATGGGGCTTAAAACAATTATAATGCATTATGTTAACCATCAAAAGGAAATAGTTACAAGAAGAACAATTAAAGAACTTGCAATTGCTGAAAAGAGATTCCATATTGTAGAAGGATTTATTAAGGCTATAGACGTATTAGATGATGTTATAAAGACAATAAGAGAATCTAAATCTAAAAAAGATGCTGGAATAAATTTAATAAATAAATTTGGATTTACAGAAATTCAAGCAGAAGCTATTTTAGAGTTAATGCTTTATAGACTGACAGGATTAGAAATTAAAGTATTCCAAAAAGAGTACAATGAATTAGAAAAAACTATAAAGAGGCTAAAAAAGATTTTAGAAAGCGAAAAGGAACTTTTAAGAGTTGTAAGAGTGGAACTTAAAGAAGTTACTGAAAAATATGAAAATCCAAGAAAAACTCAAATAATACATGATGATAGTGAAGCAAAAATAGATGTAGAAGAGTTAATTATAGTTGAAGATGTTATGATAACTTTATCTAAAGATGGATTTATAAAAAGAATACCAGTGAAGAGTTTTAATAGATTAAATGCAAAAGCTGAAGATATTGATTATAGAGAAGGCGATGAACTAAAATTCTTATTTAAATCTAATACAACAGAAAATCTATGGATTTTCACAAATAAAGGGAATATGTATCAGATTAAAGGGATAAATATACCAGAGTGTAAATGGAAAGAAAAAGGTGAAAAAGTTGATAGTTTAATTAAAGCTTTAAATCTTGATGAAGAAATAATAGTTGATGTAATATCTATATCAAACCTAATGCCAAATAGATATATTCAATTTATAACTTCTAAAGGTGGAATTAAGAAAAGTTCACTAGATAAATTCCAAACTGCATATACAAAGCTTCAAGCTTTAAAGATGAAAGAATATGAAGAAGTTAAAAAAATTATTATACTTGAAAATGAGGAAAAGAAGAATTTTGCAAGTTTTAAGACTAAAATGGGAATAGAATTTAAATTAGAAATTCCAGAAATTGAAGATCAACCAAGAAATATATTACCTACTTCTTTATTTACTCTTCCAGATAATGATGAAGTAGTTGAAGTAGAATATTGTGACTCAATGAATTTTGTTGAATTTACAGTAGGTGTAACTAATAAGAAGAACTTTAAAGCTTTTGCCAAAGCTAGAAAAAGTGAAAAGCTTAAGGTAAATACAACCTCAAGTGGAATTTTATTACTGTTTAGTAGTAAAGGAAAAATATTTAATATCCCAGCATTTTTACTTCAAAATGTTAATAACGGGGAAATTCCTTTAGCAAATATAGTAGATAACTTGGAAAAAGATGAAGAAATTATTCAAGTATTTTCTATAAAGTCCTTTGATGAGAATAAAGTTGTTTATTTCTTTACTAAAAAAGGAATGATCAAAAAAACATTCTTAAAAGAGTTTGAAGGAAGTTACTCCTCACAAATAGCATATAAATTTAAATATGAAAATGATTATGTAGTAGCTGCTGAAATATTAGATTCAACAGATTCAGAAATAGTAATTGCAACTAAAAAAGGAATGGGTATTAGATTTTCATCTGAAAACGTAAATCCAATGGGTAAAATAGCTTCAGGAGTTACAGGAATAAGCTTAAAGGAAAATGATGAAGTTCTATATGGAAAGGTATTTGAAATTAGAAAAAATAACGCAAATGGAGAAATATCACTAGATATAGAACAGAAAATTTCAATAACAACAAAGAATAAAATTAAAAAAGATGTAGATATAGAAGAAATAAAATTACAAAATAGAGCTGGTAGAGGAAGTACTATAATTGTAATTGCCTTAGAGGATGAGATAAAAGAGATTCAATAACATTTTAATATTGGAGGTAACTGGATATGAAGAGAGTAGCGGTTTTATTAGCAGATGGATTTGAAACTTTAGAGGCCTTAACAGTAGTTGATATTTTAAGAAGAGCTAAGGTTAATTGTGATACAATATCACTTAATTCATTAGAAGTAACTACATCTCATAAAATTAATATAATAGCGGATAAGGTTTTAGATGAAAAAGAAATTTTAGAGTATGACTTTATAGTTCTTCCAGGTGGAATGCCGGGGTCTAAAAATTTAAGAGATGATGATAGAGTTATAAAAGTTATAAAAGAATTCAATAACAATAAAAAATATATTTGTGCAATTTGTGCAGCACCAATAGCTTTAGGAAAAGCTGGGATAACTAAAGGCAAAAATATTACATGCTATCCTGGCTTTGAAAAGGAGCTTGGAGAATGTAACTATAAAGAAGAATTAGTAGTTGTTGATGGAAATATAATTACAGGAAGAGGACCAGCAGCAGCAATTCCATTTGCTTTTAAGATACTAGAAAAAATAGATTCAAATAAGGTTGATGAAATTTCTAAAGGAATGTTATTTAAATAATTTCAAAGTACTATGGGGGAATAATGAAAGAAAAGTGGATGTTAATTAATAAAAAGGAGAGCTTCTTAAAGCTCTCCAATTCTATAAATGAAAATCCTCTTGTTTTAAGATTACTTGCAAATAGAGGGATTGATAATAAAGAGGTTGCAAATAAGTTTTTATACGGAACAGTTGAAGATCTTTATGATGGTTTTTTACTAAAAGACATGGAAAAAGGTATAAAAATAATAAAAGATGCTATAGATAATAAGAAAAAAATAATAATATATGGAGATTATGACTGTGATGGAGTTATAAGCACAGTTATTTTATATAAGGCGTTACAAACTGTAAATGCTAATTTTAACTATCATATTCCAAATAGAGAAGAAGAAGGCTATGGAATGCATAGTGGAAGAGTTAAAAAAATTTATGAAGAAGGATATAGCGTTATTATTACTTGTGATAATGGGATTTCTGCATTTGAACAGGTTAATTTAGCTAAAGACCTTGGTATGAAAGTTGTTTTAACAGACCATCATGATATACCACTTAGAAAAAATGAAAGCGGAGATATAAAAGAAGAAATTCCAAAAGCAGATGCAGTAATTAATCCAAAAAGAAAAGACTGTAACTACCCATTTAAAAAACTATGTGGAGCTGGAGTTGCGCTAAAATTTTCACAATGTTTATTTAAAAGCTTTAATATTCCTTATAAAAAATATGAAGAACTTATAGAATTTGCGGCTATAGCTACAGTGTGTGATGTAGTTGATTTATTAGATGAAAATAGAATTATAGTGAAAAAAGGTCTAGAGTTATTAAATTCAAGTGAAAATATAGGTATTAATGAATTAAGAAAAGTAACGAATTTAAAAGATAAAAATTTAGAAGAATATCATTTAGGTTTTGTTATAGGACCTTGTATAAATGCTACAGGGAGATTAGAGACAGCAGATTTATCAGTTGAACTTCTAATTACTAAAGATAAAGAGAGAGCAAAATATTTAGCAGATCAATTATATACATTAAATTCTAAAAGACAGGAGTTAACACAAGAAAGTTCAGATAGAATTATAGAAAGAGTTGAAAATGAAAAGCAATCAAGTGATAAAGTAATAGTTGTTTATGATAAAGATGTACATGAAAGTATAGCAGGAATTGTTGCAGGGAGAGTGAAGGAACGATTTAATTTACCTTGCATAATAATAACAAGAGGGAAGGATATGCCAAAGGCATCAGCTAGGTCTATAGAAGGATATAATATTTTTGAGGAACTATCAAAATGTAGTGAACTTTTAGAGAAATTTGGTGGACATCCAATGGCGGCAGGATTATCATTAAAAGAGGAAAATATAAATCCTTTAAGAGAAAAACTAAATAAATTATGTACTTTGACAGAAGAGGATATAACACCTTTAATTAAAATTGACTCTCCATTACCATTACAATATTTAAATGAAACTTTAATAGATATGATTGATGGGCTAAAACCTTTTGGGAAAGGAAATACAAGTCCTGTTTTTGCAGTTAAAAATGTTAAGTTAAATCGTATATGGTTAATTGGAAAAGAGAAAAACTTCTTAAAATTAAGATGTGAAATTGAAGGTACAAATTTAAATATTGACGGAATAAGCTTTGATAAATTTATTGAATTTAAAGAAGAGTTTATATATAGATATGGAGAATACGAATTTATTAAAGCTTGTGAGAGTTCATATATTAATGCAAAGGCTGATTTAATATATTATCCAAATATTAATGAATTTAATGGGAAGAGAAGCATTCAACTAATGATTAAAAGTATAAGACTTAGTTAATAATAAAGGGTATCTTATAAAAGATACCCTATACTTTAGTATTATGTATATAATCTTTAACATAATACAATATAGATTTAGTAGTTGAAAAGATATTACTTTATACCACTTTCATACTTTTCAACCATTCTTTTAACCATTTCTCCACCAACGCTTCCACATTGTTTTGAAGAAAGGTTACCATTGTAGTCAGTAAATGGAACTCCCATTTCGCTAGCTACTTCATTTTTGAACTTAGCTAATCCGTTTTTAGCTTCTGGTACTAATGTCTTTGCCATATTGTCCACCTCCTTTTCCTTTAATGACTATAGCTTGTGTAATTTTTTTATTATTATAAGATGTAAGTAAAGGAATAGATGGTAAAATAGAGTAGCAATAAAATGATTAATCAATAATTTAAGAGGTGTTTTTATGAAAAAATATAAAATTATAATGACTGGAGGAGGTACAGCAGGACATGTAACTCCAAACCTAGCTTTAGTTCCTGAATTAAAAGAAAAGGGATTTGAAATAAAGTATATTGGAAGTAAAGATGGTATAGAAAAAGAAATAATAAAGGATGCTAATATTCCTTATTTTGAAATATCATCAGGAAAGCTTAGAAGATATTTTGATGTTAAAAATTTCACAGATCCATTTAAAGTAATGAAAGGCGTAATGGAAGCTAGTAAAATTTTAAAGACAGAAAAGCCAGATGTTATTTTTTCAAAGGGAGGGTTTGTAGCTGTTCCTGTAGTAATAGCAGCCTCTATGAAGAAAATTCCTGTTGTATCTCATGAGTCGGACTTAACGCCAGGACTTGCTAATAAATTATCAGCTCCATTTTGTAATAAATTATGTGTAACATTTAGAGAAAGCTTAAATTATGTAAAGGATGGAAAGGGAGTTCTCACGGGGACACCAATTAGAAGAGAGATATTTGAAGGTAGCAAATTTAAAGGTAAAGAAATATGTGGATTTAAAGATGATAAAGAAATACTTTTAGTAATTGGAGGCAGTTTAGGAGCTAAAAGTATAAATGATGAAGTAAGAAAAAATATAAAAGAATTATTAAAAGATTTTAATATTATTCATATTTGTGGGAAAAATAATTTAGACAATAATTTAAAGTTCACAAATGGATATAAACAATATGAATATGTAAAAGATGAATTACCACATTTACTTAATGCCGCAGATTTTATTATATCTAGAGCAGGAGCAAACGTAATATTTGAACTATTAGCTTTAAAAAAACCAACTTTACTTATACCACTTTCTAAAAAAATAAGTAGGGGTGACCAGATACTTAATGCAAATTCTTTTGAAAAAGAAGGATATTCCTTAGTTTTAGATGAAGATAAAATGATGGAAGAGAGTCATTTATTAATTCAAAAAGTTAAAGAACTTAAATTAAAAAGAAATGAGCTAATAAAAAATATGCAAAATAGTAAGGCTAAAAATGGAGTACAGGCGATATCGGAAGTAATACTAAAGAGCATTGAGTTAAATTAAAAAAATAAGGATTTTTAAAGATGAGATAGATATATAAACTGAATATGGACAGTATAAAACTTGCAAAAATAAAATAGTGGTATATAATTAAAAGGTAAGTAAAAATTAGGTAATAAATATCCAAAAAAGTGACTTATATACTAGTCAAAGGATGAGGTGCTATATTTTATGAAGAAAATTTCAATTATTTATTGGAGTAATGGAGGCAATGTTGAAGTACTTGCAAATGCTATTGCAAAAGGTGCTGAAAATAATGGAGCTGAAGTTACTATAAAGCATGTTTATGATGCTTTAATTGAGGATGTTACAAATGCAGACGCAGTAGCATTTGGAAGTCCATCTATGGACAACAATAGGATAGAGCAACGTGAAATGGAGCCATTTATAAATGAGTTTAAACTATTACCAAATAACCAAAAGAAATTAGTTTTATTTGGTTCATATGGTTGGGATGACGGTAAATTTATGGTGGATTGGGTTCACAGAATGAAGGACTACGATTTCAATGTAGTAGGCAGCATTGCAGTTAAAGAATCACCTAGTGAAGCAGAACTTAGTGAAGCTATCAAATTAGGAGAGGAATTAACAAAATAGATTTAGGGGATAAAATACATTAATAAATTACTTGCTTAGGGGGTAAGTATGTATATAAAGATTAAGCAATTTAATTTTTATATACAAAATATATTTTTGTATATTGTATTTCAAGTTTTTTATTAAACAATAATTATGTTTATTGATGATTAATTTAATTTAAGGAAGAGAGGTCAAATACGATGAGAAAAATGAAAACTATGGATGGTAATACGGCTGCGGCACATATATCATATGCTTTCACAGACGTAGCTGCTATTTTCCCAATTACACCTTCATCACCAATGGCTGAACATGTTGATGAATGGGTAGCTCAAGGAAGAAAGAATATTTTTGGTCAACCTGTTAAGGTAATGGAAATGCAATCAGAAGCTGGAGCAGCTGGTGCTGTTCACGGATCATTACAAGCTGGAGCATTAACAACAACTTATACAGCTTCACAAGGATTATTATTAATGATTCCAAACATGTATAAAATATCTGGTGAATTATTACCAACAGTATTCCATGTATCAGCTAGAGCTTTAGCTACATCATCATTAAGTATATTTGGAGATCACCAAGATGTTATGGCAGCAAGACAAACTGGTTTTGCAATGCTTGCAGAAGGTTCAGTACAAGAAGTTATGGACTTATCAGCAGTAGCTCATTTAACTGCTATAAAGACAAGAGTTCCATTTATGAACTTCTTTGATGGATTTAGAACATCTCATGAAATTCAAAAAATAGAAGTTATAGAATATGATGAATTAGCAGGATTAGTTGATTATGAAGCTTTAGATGCTTTTAAGAAGAGAGCATTAAATCCAAATCATCCTGTAACTAGAGGAACAGCTCAAAATCCAGACATCTACTTCCAAACAAGAGAATCAGTAAATAGATTCTATGACGAAGTACCAGAAGTTGTTGAAAGCTATATGGCTGAAATAACTAAAATAACAGGAAGAGAATATCATTGTTTTGATTATTATGGAGCTCCTGATGCTGATAGAGTTATAGTGGCAATGGGATCATCAATAGATGTTGCTGAAGAAACAATAGATTATTTAAATGCAAATGGAGAAAAAGTAGGTCTTGTTAAAGTAAGACTTTACAGACCATTCTCAACAGAAAGATTATTAAAAGTAATACCAACTACAGTAAAAGCAATAGCTGTATTAGATAGAACTAAGGAACCAGGTGCTACTGGAGAACCTTTATACTTAGATGTTAAGAATGCATTCTATGGAAGAGAAAATGCCCCAGTTATAGTTGGTGGTAGATATGGATTAGGATCAAAAGATCCAAACCCATCACATATAGCAGCAGTTTATGCAAACTTAACTAAATCAGAACCAAAGAATGGATTTACAATAGGAATTGTAGATGATGTTACTAATACTTCATTAGAAGTTACTGAAGACATCAATGCAACACCAGAAGGAACAAAGGCTTGTAAGTTCTGGGGACTTGGATCAGATGGAACAGTTGGAGCAAATAAGAGTGCTATCAAGATTATCGGAGACCATACTGATATGTATGCTCAAGGATACTTTGCATATGACTCAAAGAAATCAGGTGGAATCACTGTATCTCACTTAAGATTTGGTAAGCAACCAATTAAGTCACCATATTTAATAGATAAGGCTGATTTTGTAGCTTGTCACAACCAAGCTTATGTTTACAAATATAATGTTTTAGATGGATTAAAGAAGAATGCTAAATTCTTATTAAACACAATCTGGACTCCAGAAGAAGTTGAAGAAAAATTACCAGCATTCATGAAGAAATATATAGCTGAAAACAACATTGAATTCTACACTTTAAATGCTGTTAAGATAGCTCAAGAAATAGGTCTTGGTGGAAGAATCAATATGATAATGCAAGCTGCTTTCTTTAAAATAGCTAACATTATCCCAGTTGAAGATGCTGTTAAGTATTTAAAAGACGCTGTTGTTAAGTCATACGGGAAAAAAGGTGAAAAAGTTGTTAATATGAACAACGCTGCTATAGATAAGGGTGTTGAATCAATTGTTAGAATTGAAGTTCCTGCATCATGGAAAGATATCGTAGTTGAAGAAAACAAGGAAAATGATGATATTCCAGAATTCGTTAAGAATATAGTAGAACCTATTAATAAACAAGAAGGATTTGATTTACCAGTTTCAACATTTGTTGGAATGGAAGATGGTACTTTCATGGCAGGTACTGCTGCATATGAAAAGAGAGGCGTAGCTATCAATGTACCAGAATGGGTTCAAGATAAATGTATCCAATGTAACCAATGTTCTTATGTATGCCCACATGCTGCAATAAGACCATTCTTACTAAATGAAAATGAAAAAGACAATGCTCCAGAAGCTATGAAAATAGTTGCTGCTAAGGCGTTAAAGACAGAAGAACCAACATTCTACACAATCGGAGTTACTCCATTAGATTGTACAGGATGTGGAAACTGTGCTCAAGTTTGTCCAGCACCAGGTAAGGCTTTAATTATGAAGCCACAAGACACACAAGAAGCACAAGTTGAAGCTTGGGATTATGCTGTTAAAGAGGTTTCAGCTAAGAAGAACCCAATGAACAAGAATACTGTAAAGGGTAGCCAATTTGAACAACCATTACTTGAGTTCTCAGGAGCTTGTGCAGGTTGTGGAGAAACTCCATATGCTAAGTTAGTAACTCAATTATTCGGAGATAGAATGATGATTGCTAATGCTACTGGATGTTCATCAATTTGGGGTGGATCTGTTCCAGCTACACCATACACAGTTAATCACAATGGACACGGTCCAGCATGGGCAAACTCATTATTCGAAGATAATGCTGAATTCGGATTAGGTATGCATTTAGGAGTTGAAGCTATAAGAGAAAGAATAGCTGATAATGCAAAGAAACTTTTAGAAGAAAATATTTCTGAAGAAGTTAAAGCAGTACTTTCAGACTGGTTAGAAAATATGACAAGTGGAGAAGGTACTAGAAATAGAGCTGATAATGTAATAGCTGCATTAGAAACTGTAGATTCTGATATAGCTAGAGAAATCTTAAAGGATAAGGAATTCCTAGTTAAGAGATCACAATGGATCTTCGGAGGAGATGGATGGGCTTATGATATCGGATACGGTGGATTAGATCATGTTCTTGCTTCAGGAGAAGACGTAAATGTTCTTGTATTCGATACAGAAATTTACTCTAATACAGGTGGTCAATCATCAAAATCAACTCCTACAGCAGCTATAGCTAAGTTTGCTGCTTCAGGTAAGAGAACTAAGAAGAAAGATCTTGGTATGATGGCAATGACTTATGGTTATGTATATGTAGCTCAAGTTTCAATGGGTGCAGATAAGAACCAAACTCTTAAGGCTATAGCAGAAGCTGAAGCTTATAAGGGACCATCATTAATAATCGCTTATGCACCATGTATCAGCCATGGAATTAAGAGTGGTATGGCAAACAGTCAAGATGAAGCTAAGAAAGCTGTTGATTGTGGATACTGGGGATTATACAGATACAATCCTACTTTAATAGGAACTAAGAATCCATTCTCATTAGATTCAAAAGAACCAAAGGGTGACTTCAGAGAATTCTTAATGGGAGAAGTAAGATATGCATCATTAGCTAAGGCATTCCCAGAAGCTGCAGAAGCATTATTTGAAAAAACTGAAAAAGATGCTATGGAAAGATTAGCAGGATATAAAAAGTTATCAGAACAAGAATAATTTAAATAAATAAGGGGCTATTTAGCCTCTTATTTATTTTTTTATAAAGAAATTTAATTATTTTACTTTTAATTTATTATGATTAGGGGTAGAATGAAAGTGACTAGATAATAAAAAGGAGGAATTTAATATGTGTAACGAAAATAAATGTGGATGCCACGAAGAAGAACAAGGATGTGGATGTCATTCAGAAGGTGCTGGATGTGGATGTAACCATGATCATGAAGAAGCTGGATGTGGATGTGGTGAACACGAACATGAACACTTTGTTGTAGATTTAGAAGATGATAATGGAAATGTAATTTCATGTCCAATAATAGATGCTTTTGAATTTGAAGAAAATGAATATATTTTAGCTCAAGATCCAAATGAAGATTCAGTTTATTTATTTAGATCAGGAGAAGAAGGGGAACTTACAGTTCCAGAAGAAGCTGAGTTTGATAGAGTTTCTAAATATTATAGCGAAGAGTTAGCAAACGAATAATATAAAAAAAGTGCCATTAGGCACTTTTTTTAATTGTCAATTTACTTTAGTAGTGATATATTTTAAATATATATTAAGAAATAAGGTGTTAAAGATGAAGTATGCTGACTTACATATACATTCAAGTTATTCAGATGGAACTATGACACCGGAAGAAATTATTGAAATAGCTAAAATAGCAGGAGTTAAAGCAATATCTATAACAGATCATGATTCTATAGCAGCTCAATATATAACAACCAAGAAATATAATGATATAGAAATAATATCAGGAATAGAACTAAGTACTGAATATAAAGACTTAGAGTTACATGTTCTTGGATATTTTATAGATATTGAAAATATTAAATTAAAAAAGGTTGTAGAAAAATTAAATTTTTCAAGAATTTCAAGAGTTGAAGAGATATTATATAAACTTAAAAATCATAATATAAAGTTAACAATAGAGGATTTAGCAACAGATTTAGATTCAACAGTAGGTAGAAGTCATGTTGCTAATGCTATGGTTAAAAAAGGCTATTTTGATAATTATAAAACTGCATTTACTTCCTATCTAGTAAAAGGTAAACCAGCCTATGTGAAAGGGTTTAAGCTTAATTATAAAGAAGCTTTAGAGGTTATTAATAATGCCGGAGGAATAGCAGTTTTAGCTCATCCGGGGCAAATTTATAGAGGAATGTCAATAGAAAATCTTGTTAAAGATTTAAAGTGTTATGGTTTAAAGGGATTAGAAGTATATCACCCTAGTCATTCAAAGCAACAAACCAATAATTTTTATAATTTATCTAAGAAACATAAACTTTCTATAACTGGTGGTAGTGATTATCATGGAAAGCAATCATTACACGACACTGGGCTAGGTAGTTTTGGTATAAATGAAATATTATTTAATAAGCTAATAAAGTAAACATAAAAATGGGGGTACAGAAATGGATTTATCAAAAAAAGCTAAAAATATTAATCCATCAATAACATTATCAATAACGGCAAAGGCAAAAGCATTAAAAGAAGAAGGTGTAGATGTAGTAAGTTTTGGAGCAGGAGAGCCCGATTTCAATACTCCTAACAATATAATAGAAGCAGCTGTTAAGGCAATGAAAGAAGGGAAAACAAAATATACACCGACAAATGGAATATTACAATTAAGAGAAGCTATATGCAAAAAATTTAAAGTTGATAATAATTTAAATTATGAGGCTTCACAAATAGTTGTTTCAACTGGTGCAAAACAAAGTTTAGCCAATTCTTTTATGGCTATTTTAAATCCAGAAGATGAGGTTATAATACCTACACCTTACTGGGTAAGCTATCCAGAACTTGTAAAGTTAGCAGATGGAAAGGCTGTATTTGTAGAAACAAAGGAAGAAAATGATTATAAATATACAATGGAAGATTTATATAAAGCTGTAACAAATAAGACAAAGGTAATACTTCTTAATAGTCCTAATAATCCAACTGGAACAATATATACAAAGGAAGAATTAGAAGCTATTGCGCTATTTGCAAAAGAATATAATTTAATTATCATTTCAGATGAAATATATGAAAAGTTAATATATGATAATGAAAAACATATTAGTATAGCTTCACTTTCAGAGGATGCATATAATAGAACTATAGTTATAAATGGTTTATCTAAATCTTATGCAATGACAGGATGGAGAATAGGTTATTCAGCTTCTTCAAATGAAATTGCAAAGCTTATGACATCAGTACAAAGTCATACTACATCAAATATTAATTCTATTTCTCAATATGCAGCTTTAGAAGCTTTATCTGGTCCACAAGATGAAATAAAAGATATGATTATAGAATTTGAAAAAAGAAGAAATTTTATGGTTGATAAAATAAGCACAATAAAAGGACTTTCTTTAATAAAGCCAAATGGAGCTTTCTATGTAATGGTAAATATAAGTAGGTATTACGGAAAAGAATTAAACGGATATAAAATAAATAATTCATTAGAGTTTGCAAGTAAAATTTTAGAAGAAGAAAAGGTTGCGGTTATTCCAGGTGTTGCATTTGGTCTTGATAATTATATAAGACTATCATATGCAACTTCAATAGATATTATAAAAGAAGGATTAAATAGAATAGAAGCATTTTTAAATAAACTGAAGTAGTAAAAAGCTAGGATTCCAGAAATGGGTTCTAGCTTTATTAATGTGAAATTTTATATTTTAAGTTACTATAATGGTTAATTGTTTAAATGTAGAAAAAATTATTATATAATAGGATATAAGAGTTTTATAGGAGGAATATTAGTGGATAAATTAGCAATATTTGATGTAGACTATACAATAACTAGAAAAGAAACCCTAATGGAACTTTTTAAATATGTAATTTATAAAGATAAAAAAAATATTAAGTTTATTCCAAGGGCATTATTTAGTGGGATTATGTATGGTGTGAAGTTATATGATGAAAAGAAAGTAAAGGAAACCTTTTTAAAATTTATAGATGGAATAGATGAAAAGGATTTAGCTATACTTGTAAAGGAATTTTATAAAGATAGACTAGATAAGATTTTATATAAAGATGCATTAAACATGATAAAAAAATTAAAGAAGGAGGGGTATAAGATATATTTAATATCTGCTTCTCCAGAATTTTATTTAAGAGAACTATATGCAATTAAAGAAGTTGATATGATAATAGGAACTAAATTTTCATTTAATAATGGAAAGTTTTTTAGAAAAATGGAGGGGGCTAATTGTAAAGGAGAGGAAAAGGTAAAAAGATTATATGAGGTTTTAAAGAAAGAAAAATTAGAAATAGACTTTAAAAATTCATATATGTTTTCAGATTCTTTATCAGATAAACCTTTACTTGACTTAGTTGGAAAACCATATCTTATTAACTACAAGAAGAGGCATGAATTTGAGATATTAAGGTGGAAATAGAAGGAGGAATTAAAATGGAAGCTATAGAGAAGTTCTATTTAGAAGATGGGCATCTAGAAAAATTAAATAATTACACGGAAGATACTTCAGAAAAAGGTAGGATAATATATGAGGTTATAAGAGTAATAGATGGTGTTCCATTATTTTTTGAAGATCATATAAAAAGATTTGAAGGATCGTTTAGATTAATGAACAAACACTTTTCATATAGATATGATAAAATCAAACAATATTTAATAGACTTAATAAAAGCAAATGATATAAAAAATGGAAACATTAAAATTACTTTTGATATAGAATGTGATACTATGAAGGTTTTTAGCATTAAGCATTCCTATCCAACAAAGGAAATGTATGATAATGGTGTTAAAACTATACTATATAATGGAGAAAGAGAAAATCCAAATGCAAAAGTTATAGATAGTACCTTTAGAGAAAAAGTGATGGAATGTATAAAAAAAGAAAATGCTTTTGAAGCAATATTAATAGATAGAAATGGATTTATTACAGAGGGCAGCAAGTCCAATATATTTATGGTGAAGGATAATACTTTAATTACGTCACCTATTGAAGATGTACTACCAGGGGTTACAAGAGGAAGAATAATAGCTTTGGCTAAAAATATAGGGATAGAATTTGAGGAACAAAAAGTAAGTTCAGATAAATTGAATGAAATAGAAGGTATGTTTATAAGTGGTACATCGCCTAATATTTTGCCTATATCAAGTGTAGATAAATATAGTATGAATGTTAATAATAAAATAATTAAATTACTAATGGTTAAATTAAATGATGAAATAAGGAGCTATATAGAAGAATTTAAAATATAAATACAAATATTTCTTTTTTATTTAGAAAAAAATCGAATTTATTTAATGTTTTTATTATAATTAATTTAAATGATTTAAATGCTATGATATACTAAGTATATATGGTTTTGATAGGAGGATATAGTATGGTTAATATCAATATGAAAAATAATAAAGAAGATATAGATGGTTTTTGCTATGTTAGAGACAGAAATATAATAGTAAGAAATCCAATTGGAAAAGGGAAGTTTGCCACTATTATACCACCGGAAAAAGGGAATTTGATTATAAATAATGAAGTTATAAATAGAGTTCATATAGTAAAAGAAACTGATAAAATAAGTTTTGAAGAACTGGTAGAAGATGGTGAAGTAGATATATCACTAAAGCTTAATAATGATAATACAGAAGCGTATATTTCTTTATCATATAAAAATAATAAAGTATATAGACTTAAAGATAGTGAAAAAAGTAATTGTAAAGTCTTAGAGGTGGAAGAAAAAACTGAAATTCCTTCTATAATAAGTGAAGATAAAATAAGAGAAACTTTAAAAGAACAGGGAATTATTTTTGGTTTAGATGAAGAGGCTATTAAACAAATAAAAGAAAAAATGGAAATAAGGGATCTTTTAATTGCTAAAGGAATTAAGGCTAAAGAGCCAATAGAAGATAAAGTAGAGTTTTATTTTAATGATGATAATAAAATAAAAATTGATGAAAGTTTAAATAAAATAGATTATAAAAACTTAAAATCAATTTCAAGTGTTAAAGCTGGAGAAATTTTGGCCGAAATTATAATAGGGGAAGATGGAGAAGATGGAATAAATGTATTTTCTCAAAAAATACCCAAAAAGTTAAAGAGTAAACTGGTTATTAAAATAGGTGCTGGATGTAAGAAAATTGATAATAAAATAATTTCTACAATAGATGGAAAGCCTTCATTTAAAAAAGGTATGATATATGTAAGTCCAATACACATAGTAGGAATGGATGTGAATATATCAAGTGGTAATATTGACTTTCCTGCAAATGTTCAAATAAACGGTAAAGTAACAGAAGGTATGAAGGTAATATCAGGAGGAAGTGTAGAAATAAGAAATGGAGTGTTCTCAGCTTTTGTTGAAGGTAAAGATACCTCTAAAATTTGTGGAAATATAGTAAGTTCAGAAATTAAAATTGGAGGGAAAGATCTTATTAAAGAAACTAGAATTGATAATCTTACTCAATTAAAGGAATATTTAAACTCTTTATACTTAAATATAAGCTACTTAAAAGAAAGAAATCTAGTTGATAGAACAGTAAATGATGGAATGCTTATAAAAAGATTAATAGAAACTAAATATAAAAACTTATCAAAAATATGTATACAAGTTATATCTTCGGCTTTAAGTGATTGTTGTCAAGATTCTAAGGTTTCAGAAAATATTAAGAAGTATTTAATTGGACTAGCTCCAGTAAATATAAAGAATTTCAAAGAAGTTTTAAAAATAATAGATGAAATAAATTTAGAACTTGAAAATTTAAAAAAAGAAAGATCGTTACCAGCAGATTTAACTATAGAATATGGACAAGATGCTAAAATTTACACTTCAGGCAGTATAAATATTATTGGAAAAGGAGTTTTTGCATCAGAAATAAAATCTTTAGATAAAATATCCTTTTACTTAAAAAATTCTGTTTGTAGAGGTGGATGTTTAAAGGCAAGAAATGAGATAGTAGCCAGGGTAGTAGGAAGCGAAGCTGGAGTAAAGACAAAACTTGAAGTTGGAGAAAATGGGAGAATCAATGTTGATGTAGCATATCAAAATACGACCTTTTGTGTTGGAAATAAGTGCTATATCCTAGATAGAGCCTCAAAGGATATACAAATTTATATAGATAAACAAGGAAATTTAGCTGTTGATAAGTTACTTCTATAGGAGGGGTAAAGAATGGGAGAAATAAAAGTTTTAGTTTTTAAGTTAGGACATGAATTTTATGCTACAGATATTATGGAGGTAGAAAGAATTTTAGGTTATGAAGAACCAGTAACATTACCAGATTCACCAGATTTTTTAGAAGGTGTAATTAATTATGAAACTGGAGTATTACCTATAATAAGCCTTGTGAAAAAGTTTAGACAACCAGAAAATAAAGATAGTGATGATAAAAAAATTATAGTAGTAAAAAAAGAGTCAGGAAAGTTTGGTATTTTAGTTGATAATGTAAGCGAAGTTAAAAGTATTACAGAAGAAGAAATAAACAACCCTAATGCGGTTTCTACTCTTGTTTCTAAAAAATATATAAGAGGTTTAATCAAGAAGAATGAAAGTATAATTATTATGTTGGATTTAGATATGATACTAACCTTAGAAGAAGAAGAGATGATTTTCCAGGGGTGAAAAAATGAGAGAAAAAAATGAGGTTAGAGTAGGGATAGCAGATCACTCAATTGTCTCTTTTCCAGATAGAGTAATAACTATGGGATTAGGCTCATGTATAGGGATTGCTTTATATGATAAAGAAAAGAAAATTGCAGGGCTTGTACATATAATGCTTCCCTATAGTACACAGTTTAAAAATATAGTGAACCCAATGAAATACGCAGATATTGGAATTCCAAGTTTGTTATCTAAGATGGTTGATAATGGGTGTATTAAGAAAAATATAGTTGCTAAAATAGCAGGTGGAGCATCTATGTTTAACTTTCCAGATAAAAAGATAATAAGTGATGTAGGAAAAAGAAATTCAACAGCTGTTGTAGAGACTTTAAATAGTCTCGGAATTCCGATAATAGCAGAGGATGTTGGAGGAAACAAAGGTAGAACTATGATTGTAGAAACTGAAGACGGTACAGTGCTAATAAAGAGTATAGGAAGCGTAGTAAAGCGTCTTTAGGAGGTGATGCAACTTGGATAAAGTATATGATGTACTATTAATAGGAGCTTCTACAGGAGGCCCACGAGCGATTGAAAAAGTTATTAAGGATATTACTAAAGATTTAAATCTTATAGTATTAGTTGTACAACATATGCCAAGTGGATTTACAAAGTCATTTGCAGAGAGACTTAATAATAAATGTGAACTAGAAGTCCTTGAAGCATATCAAGGATTAAAATTAAAAAAGAATACTGTTTACATAGCACCCGGTGGATATCATATGGAGATTTCTAAAGGGGGGGTTATAAATCTTAATCAAGAAAAGCCTATATGGGGAGTAAGACCTGCAGTAGATAAATTATTTATATCAGCATCAAACATATATTTAAAGAGAGTTATATCTGTTGTCTTAACTGGAATGGGGAAGGATGGAGCAGAAGGTACAGTAGTTGTAAAGTTAAATGGTGGAGTTACTATAGCAGAAGATGAAAGTACTTGTACTATATATGGGATGCCGAAAGCTACATATGAAACTGGAGCTGTAGATTTTGTAGTACCTTTAGATAAAATAAGTGAAAAAATAAAAAGCTTATTAAATAAAGCTTAGGAGGAAATATGGATTTTAATGATTTTCATAGCTGGGCTTTTAAAGAACTAGGAGTTAACTTAAATGCCTACAAGCCAGAACAATTAAATAGAAGAATTGGAAGTTTAATGTCTAGAATAGGAATATCTTCCTTGGAAGAATATAAAAAACTTCTAATTAAAGATGATGATCAAAGAAAAAAATTTCTTGACTTTATAACTATTAATGTAACTGAATTTTTTAGAAATCCAGAACTTTTTAAAGAGTTAGAGAAGGCTATAAAAAATGAACTATTATCTAAAGGTAATAAACTTAAAATATGGAGTGCAGCATGTTCTATAGGTTGTGAGCCATATACAATAGCAATGATATTAAAAGAAATAAATTCATCTTATAAACATACAATTTTAGCTACTGATATAGATAGTACAATATTACAAAGAGCTAAAAAGGGAGAATATACTTTAGCTGAAATGAAAAATATAGATGATTATTTATTAAAAAAGTATTTTGTAAAAAGTGAAAAAAATTATATTATAGATAATGGTATAAAATCCATGATTGAATTTAAAAAGCATGATTTAATTGTGGATAACTATGAAAAAGGTTTTGATTTAATTGTTTGTAGAAATGTAGTAATATATTTTAAAAATGAAATTAAGCAAGAAATATTTAAAAAATTTACAAATTCCTTAAAAGAAGGTGGGTTACTTTTTGTTGGAGCAACAGAAAGTATATATAATTATAAAGAATATGGTTTAGACAAAGTATCAACATTCATATATAAAAAAATATAAGGGGGAATAAATCATGGATGTATCTCAATACATGGGAATGTTTTTAGAGGAATCTATGGAGAATCTTCAAACATTGAATGAAGCATTGCTAGATTTAGAACAAGAACCAGAGAATATTGATAAATTAAATGAGATATTTAGAGTAGCACATACAATAAAAGGTATGGCAGCTACTATGGGATTTAATGATATAGCAGAATTAACACATAAAATGGAAGATGTTTTATCAAACTTTAGAGAAGGAAAATTAAAAGTTACACAAAATGTTGTTACAACATTATTTGATTGCTTAGATACTCTTGAAAGAATGGTAAATAACATAGAAGAAAGTAATGATGAAGTAGTAGATATAATAAAAATTATGGAATCATTAGAAGATATAGCTAATAATAAGGTGGTTGAAGAGCAAACCGTATCAGTTGATGAAAAAGAAACCCCAAATATGAAGGTAGAGCTGAATGAATATGATGTTTCAGTAATAAAACAAGCAAATGAAAATGGATTTAATGCAGTAAATATAGAAATTATTTTAAGTGAAAATACTTTATTAAAATCTGCTAGAGCATTTTTAATAGTTCAAGAGTTAGAAAGCCATGGAGAAATTTTAAAATCTATTCCATCTACAGAAGATATTGAAAATGAACAGTTTGATTCAGAATTATCCTTTGTTTTAGTAACTAGCAATTCAAGTGAGAACATTAGAAAAGTAGTAAGAAATATATCAGAAGTTAGAGAAGTTAAAACTTCTTACATAGAATTAGAAGAGATAGTTTTAAATGAATTTATAGAAGACGTTAAGATAAATACTGAAATTATAAAAGAGATAGAAACGCTGCCAATAAAGGAAAGCATAGCATCTAAAACAGAGAAGAAGAAAGAAAATAAAAGAGGACATCAATCAGTAAGAGTAGATTTACAAAGAATAGATAAGTTAATGAATATGGTATCTGAACTTGTAATTTATAGAACTAGATTAGAACAAATAGTTATAGATAATAAATCACAAGAGTTAGTCGAAACCTTAGAACAGGTTGAGAGAACAACTTCTGATTTGCAAGATTTAGTTATGAAAATTAGAATGTTGCCTTTAGATGTTGTATTTAACAGATTCCCAAGAATGATAAGAGATCTATCGGTTGAACTTAAGAAAGAAATAAACTTTGTAATTGAAGGTGCTGAAACAGAACTTGATAGAACTGTTATAGATGAAATAGGAGAACCATTAATACATCTTTTAAGAAATGCTGCAGACCATGGTATAGAAAGTAAAGAAGAAAGAGTTGCAAATGGTAAAGATCCAGTTGGAACAATTAAATTAGTTTCATATCAAGAAGGAACAAAGGCACTTATTAAAGTAAGTGATGATGGAGCAGGAATAAACGTAGCTAAGGTAAAAGCCAAAGCTGAAAAAATGGGAATATCAACTGAGGGATTAAGTGATTTTGATATTAAAAATCTTATTTTTGCTCAAGGATTTAGCACTAATACAGTAGTTACTGATATATCAGGTAGAGGAGTTGGAATGGATGTTGTTAAAACAAAAATTTCATCTCTAGGAGGAACTGTAGATGTTGTAAGTGAAGAGGGGAAGGGATCAACTTTTGTAATTAAGCTTCCACTTACACTTCAAATAATACAAGCGTTACTAGTAAAAGTAGGAGAGGAAACTTTAGCTATATCTCTTGGATTTATAGATAGAGTAATAGATTATAAAGAAAAATTTATTAAGAAAACTAATGGCGAAGAAGTTATAGTTTATAGAGATGATATTATTCCTCTAATAAGGTTAAATAAGAGACTTGGAATAAAAACAGAACATGGTAAAAAAAGCTTTATAATAATAGTAAAAGTTGGAGAAAAAACTGTGGGATTATTAGTAGATTCATTATTTGGTCAACAAGAAATAGTAATTAAGCCATTAGGGAAAACACTAAAGGGGCTAAAAGAGTATATTGGAGCTACTATATTAGGTAATGGATTAGTAACATTAATTCTAGATGTGGCTGCATTGATTTAAAAGGAGGTATTGTATGAATTACAAAAATTTAACCTCATTACAACTAGATGCATTAAGAGAAGTATCTAATATAGGAGCTGGTAACTCAGCAACTTCTCTATCGATGTTACTTGGAACAAAAATAGATATGTCAGTTCCAAATTTAAATATTATAGCTTTTAGCGAATTATTTGATAATTATAAAGAAAACGAAGTAGTTGCAGTATTGGTAAAGGTTCAAGATGATATTCCAGGAAGTGTTTTATATGTATTTGAAACTGATGTAGCTTTAAATATAATATCAAATTTAACAGGATCAAAAGAAACTACTATTAATGAAATGGGAACTTCAGTTATGGGGGAAATAGGTAATATAATATCTTCTTCATTTATGAATGCCATAGCAGATTTTATTAAAGTAAAAGCGTCGGCATCAGTGCCAGCAGTAGCTAATGATATGCTAAGTGCTATACTTGTTTCTACATTTGTAGAAGCTGGACAGTACGAAGAGTATATTTTAGATATAGAAACATTATTTATTGGAGAAGATGATAGTAATATAGATGGACATTTTTATTACATTCCAGCTCCAGGTTCATTAGAAATAATATTAGATTCATTAGGAATAAGATAATTTTGGAGGGATAAAAAAATGACAAAAGTTTTAATAGTTGATGATGCAGCATTTATGAGAATGATGATAAAGGATATACTACAAAAAAATGGTTTTGAAGTAGTAGGAGAAGCTTCAAATGGAATAGAGGCAGTAAATTTATATAAGAAAGAAAATCCAGATGTTGTAACAATGGATATAACAATGCCTGATATGGATGGAATAGAAGCAGTTAAAGAAATAAGATCTTTTGATGCTGGTGCTAAAATAATAATGTGTTCAGCAATGGGTCAACAATCAATGGTTATGGATGCTATAAAGGCAGGAGCAAAGGATTTTATAGTTAAGCCATTCCAAGCAGATAGAGTGTTAGAGGCTATTAGAAAAGTAATTGGCTAAACTAATTAGGAGGAGAGTCAAATGCAATTTGTTGTATTTAAATTAGGGGAAGAACACTTCGCAGTAGAAACAGATAAAATATTAAGTATTAATGATATGATGAGTATTACTACAGTCCCAAGAGCTCCAGAGTATATTAAGGGTTTAATTAATTTAAGAGGTAGTATAAAGTCTTTAGTTGATATTAACTTACTTTTAAAAATAACTTCAGAAAATAAACAGAATAATATAATCATATTAAAAGTAGATGGTGAAGAAATTGGAATATCAGTAGATGAAGTTGAAGAAGTAATAGATATAGATGAAGTTAAAATGCAAAAATTAGGAGCTCATAATATAGAAGGATATATTAAGGGTGTAATTGACCTTGATGGAAGGTTATTAACAGTAATAGAAATAGAGAAACTACTAAATCAATAAGGAAATGAGGGAAGAAAATGGCAGAGGTTTTATCACAGAGTGAAATAGATGCTTTGTTATCTGCCCTTTCTACAGGAGACGTAGCACCTGAACAGTTAGTAGAGAAGGACGATAAACATAAAATAAAAAAATATGATTTTAGAAGTCCACAAAAATTTTCTAAAGATCACATAAGAACATTAGAAATGGTTCATGATGGATTTGCAAGAATAATTGGAAACTATCTTTCAGGACAATTAAGGAAGCATGTAAGAGTAGAAATACAAAGTGTAGAGCAGATAACATATGAAGAATTTATTCACTCTATTCAAAATCCAACAATGATTTCAGTATTTAGAATGCCACCACTGCAAGGAAACTTACTTTTAGAGATGAACCCTCAGTTTTCCTTTAGAGTACTAGATATATTATTAGGCGGTACAGGCGAACGTAAGGAATATGAAAAAGAATTTTCAGAAATAGATAAAAATATACTGGCGAACATTACATCTGAAATGATAAAATCATTAGTTTTAGCATGGGATGGTATTTTAGAGGTAAGTCCAGAATTTGAAGGGTTGGAAACAAATCCAGCAGCAAATCAAACCTTAGCTCCAAATGAACCAGTTGCATTAATTAGTTTTTCAGTAGAATTAGGCAGAAATACTACATATATGAATCTTTGTATTCCATATTTAAGTGTAGAGAAGGTGCTTGATAAGCTTATAGTTCAATACTGGTTTAAGTCAGATGAGTCAGATCTAATAGCAGAATCTAGGGAAAAAGTTAAACAGGGATTAGATCCTGTAGAAGTTTCTATGCGTGTTGAATTAGGTAATACAGAAATTACTATAGATGATTTCTTAAAGCTAGTAAACGGAGATGTTTTGGTTTTAGATACAAAGTATAATGAACCTGTAAAAGTATTCGTTGAAGATGAAAATTGTTTTATAGGTAAACCAGGAATAGTTGGTAAAAACATGGGAATAGAACTTTTAGATATTTTAGATAAGGATGTGAATTAGAATGAGCAATGGTTTTTTGTCTCAAGAGGAAATAGATTCATTATTAAATGGCGGATCAGAAGCAGAAGAAGAGAAACCAACTAATAATGGGCAGGAAATAATCTCAGATATAGAAAAAGATTTACTTGGTGAAATTGGAAATATATCAATGGGTTCTGCATCAACAGCTCTTTATCAAATTATAAATAAAAAAGTAAATATAACTACTCCAAGAGTAACGATAACAACTTTAAAGGAGATAAAAGAGAACTTTGAATATCCTAATATAATATTAGATGTTAAATATACATCAGGTATTACAGGAAGAAATATATTGATAATGCAGACAATAGATGCGGCGGTAATAGCAAATCTTATGATGGGAGGAGATGGACAAGTACAAACTACAGAGTTGTCAGAAATTGAAGTTAGTGCTGTTCAAGAAGCTATGAATCAAATGATTGGTTCAGCAGCAACTTCTATGGCAACTATGTTTGCAAGAGAAGTAAATATATCTCCACCAAAATCAAAGATATGGAAAGATATAGATGAAACTATTACAGATTCTATAACAGAAACAGAACCTATAGTTCAAGTATGTTTTGATTTAAGTATTGAAGGATTAGTTCAATCAAATATGATGCAAATACTTCCAATACCTACAGCAAAAAAAATAGTTTCAATAATGATGGGTGAAGACGACGATATAAAGGAAGTAGCTAGTGAAATAGTTGTAAATGAACCTAAAGAAGAATATAAATTTGAAGAAAAAACTATAAGTACGGAAAGTGTAAAAACTATAGAAACTCCTGTTGAAGTTAATAAAGCTAGCTTTGAACCTTTAAATCAAGGGACAGTTGGAGAAAGTCATAAAAATATAGATCTTATACTGGATGTTCCATTAGATATTTCAGTAGTATTAGGAAGAACTAAGAAAAGTATTAAAGATATATTAAATTTAAGTACAGGATCATTAGTTGAACTTGATAAATTAGCAGAAGAACCAGTTGAGGTTTTAGTTAATGGAAAGAAAATAGCTTATGGCGAAGTTGTAGTCGTAGACGAAAACTTTGGAGTAAGAATAACAAGTATAGTAAGTGGTGCTGAAAGAATAAAGTCATTAAGATAGGAATAAAAACTAGAATGGATTAAATCCATTTCTAGTTTTTTGTTTTTAAAACTAAACTTAATAGAATCATGTACGATAAATAAAATAGATAATAAATTCAGGAGGGCTTCAAATGAACATAAAAGGAATTGGGTATGTAAGAAGTGCGGAATACTACAATAAAATGTCATCTAATAAAGTGAATAAAGTTGATAAAAAAATCCAAGTAGATAGAATTGAACTATCTAAAGAAGCAAAAGCTTTAAAGGATTATTCTATAGATAAAAATATTTATGATAACAAAGCTAAAGTTGAAGAGATAAGAAATAAAATATCTACAGGAACTTATAGCTACAATTCAAAATTAATAGCTAAAGGAATGGTAGATTCGATGAGAGGAAGAGACTAGTATGACTAATAGGCTACTTCAAATTTTAAAAAAAGAGGATAGCGCTTTAAGAATGTTATTAATATTACTTGAGAAGCAATATAAAATGATTATGGATAAAGATATTTTTGGTTTAGAAGGTATAGTTGAAGAAATTAAGTTATGCAATAGAGAGATTGCAGAAGTAGAGGTTGAAAGAAGACAATTACTTGGACAGAATTCAATAAAAGAGTTTGTAGAGTATTCTAAAGATAGAGAATTAGATCAAGTATATAGAAATCTTCAAAAACTTTTACAAGAAATAACGCTTCAAAAAGATACTAATGAATTACTTATAAAACAACAACTTAGCTTTACAAATAGATTATTAAATCTTATTAATCCAAGAAGAGAAGTTCCAGTTTATAATTCATATGGAAATATAAAAAGATAATAAGTGTATTAAAATAATTTTAATTATGCATAAATAAGGGAGGAAAAGCGGTGGCAGGACTATTTTCAACATTCAATATAGCAAAAAGAGGCATGAATGTTTTTCAAAAGAGCCTAGATGTAACTTCACATAATATAAATAACTCCAATACAGAAGGATATTCAAAACAAAGAGCTAAAATTGAAACAACAAGACCTTTTGGTGGAGCCTATAGGGGATCTTCTGTTCAACCAGGACAATTAGGTACAGGAGCACAAGTTCAAGCTATAGAAAGAGTAAGAGACGGTTTTTTAGATTTTCAAGTAAGAAATGAAAGTTCTATTCTTGGAAAGTATGATGCAAGAAATAAATTTTTATATGAAATAGAAGGTGTTTTAAATGAACCATCAGAAACAGGCATTTCGAGCCTTATGGGTAAATTTTTTGATTCTTTTCAAGAATTATCTAAGCAACCTAATAGTTCAAATGCAAGAACTGTAGCTGCACAGCAAACAGCTGCGTTGACAGATGCTTTAAATAGCACTTATACAAAGTTAGAAAAATTACAGAGTAATGCTCAAAATATGCTTAGAAGTGGAATAACAGAATTAAATAGCATGTTAGATCAAGTAGATAGAGTGAATCAAGAGATAATTAATGTAAGTGTATCTGGAAATAGTCCAAATGACTTAATGGATAAAAGAGACTTATTAGTAGATAAATTAAGCTATAAGTTTAATTTAAAAGTTGATAAGAGAGAATTTAATGGTATAGACTTAAGACCAGCTGATGAAGGTGGAATGAAGGTTTCTACTATAGTAAATTCAAATCCAAATGGAGATGTTACTAGATTTTCATATGTATCAGAAATCTCAAAAAATGAAGCTGATATGTCAGAAGATAGTTATATAATTACATATTATAAAAATGGTAATATGGATAGTGAAAGTAATAAACAAACTATGATAGTTTCTGGCATGTCCAAAGAACAGATACAAGCTATAAATGATAATAGAATAATTTGGGCGAGTAAAGATGGTCAAGCTGTAAAGGGTGATGGTTATCCAATTGGAGATGGAGATACTATATATGCAACAGAACTTATGATGTTTAAACCTGAATACGGTGATTTAAGTGGTTTAGTTTCAGTACAAAAAGATATTTTTGGATATATGAATCAACTAAACAAGCTTGCAAAATCAATAGCATTTTCAGTAAATACAATCCATAGTGGTATGGATAATCCGATAAATACAGGAATAGGTATTGATAGAGATTACTTACCATACTTTGTTAATAAAGATATAGCTAAATACAATAATAATAATATATTAAAAAATTTAGATGAAACTTTATATAAAGAAGAAGAAATAACAGCTAAAAATATTTCAATTAATAAAGAAATATTAGAGAATGTTATGAAAATAAAAACTAAAACCAATGATAATATGTTTGCTTATACAGCTGATAACACAATTGATGGTGAATCAGATGGAGCAAGAGCATTAGCAATTGCGCAACTTAGAGATTCACTTCTTAAAATACAAAGTGTAAATGAAACTATTTTTTCAAGAAAAGATATGTTTGATATTTCTAAAGGTGGAAACTCTATAGATGGAAATGGTATTAAGATAGAAAATTCATCATCAGGTATGAAACTAGATTCATACTTTAAAGATTCAGTTGATAAACTTGGTGTACAAGCTCAAGAAGCTAAAAGAATGGTTACGAATCAACAGGACTTACTATTTAGCTTAGAAGAGACAAGAGCATCAAAATCTGGTGTATCTTTAGATGAAGAAATGGCAAACTTAGTACAATTTCAACATGCTTATAACGCAAGTGCAAAGATTATATCTACAATAGATGAACTTTTAGATGTGGTAATTAATGGATTAAAGAGATAGGAGTGAAAGTGAATGAGAATTACAAATCAAATGATGGCAAAAAGCTTTCTAAAAGATTTAAATAGAAATCAAAATACTTTAAAAAGATTAAATGACCAATTAACATCAGGTAAAGAAATAAGAAGACCATCTGATAATCCTTTTAAAGTAGCAAGAAGTATGCAATTACATTCAGATATATCTACTAATATTCAATATAATGAAAATATTAAAGATACATCAAACTGGTTAAATACAACTGATACGGCATTAGAACAATTAAATAATAGCTTTCAAAGAGTTAGAGAACTTATGGTTTCTTCTGGGAATGCAGCCTATGGAAGTGATGAAAAGAAAGCAATTAAAGATGAAATAAATGAAAAAGTTAATGAAATAACACAAATATTAAATACAAGCTTTGATGGTAAATATATATTTGGAGGAACTAAAGGAAGCTCAAAACCTGTTGGATCAATGGAGGATACAGATACAGGAAATAATATAATGTACTTAAGTGGAAAAAATGGAGAGCACTTAAATCTTAATAGCGATGAGTTTGAAATACAGCAACAAATTAATATGATTAATAAAAAGCTTAATGTAGAAATTTCACAAGGTGTAACTATGGAATATAGTGTATCTGCTACAGATTTATTATTATTTAAAGATAGACATGGAAAAGAATCTAATGTAATGAATCTTTTAAAAGATATTACTAATAATCTAGATTCAAAGGATTCGATAGATGTAGAAAAAGTTACAAATGAAAACTTATCAGCTATAGATGAAACAATGGCAAACTTATTAAGAATAAGATCAGAAGTAGGTGCAAAGCAAAATAGAATGGATTCTGCTGGAGAGCAAAATGAAGAACAAAACTTTAATATGAAAGATATTTTATCTAAAACAGAAGATATAGATTTTGCAGAAAAAAATATTGAAGTATCAGTAGCTAAAAGCGTATATATGGCATCACTTCAAACTAGTGCAAAAATAATACAACCATCACTATTAGACTTCTTAAGATAGGGGGAAGTGAAATGGAATTAGTATCACCAGTACATGGAAAGATTATTTATGATGAAGATGAAATAGTAACTTTTAAAAAGGGAATTCCTGGTTTCGAAGACTTAAAGAAATATGTTATTAAAAAAGTTTCAAATGAAAGTCCATTTAGTATTGTACAATCAATAGAAAATAAAGATATAGCATTTATTGTAATATCTCCATTTGATGTAGAAAGTACTTATGAAATAGAACTTAGTGATGAAATTATAAAAAAAGTTGAAGTAGTATCCCCAGAGGATATTATGCTTTACTCAATAGTTACCTTAAACTCTAAGGTTGAAAACATAACAGCAAATCTTAAAGCTCCACTAGTTATAAATATAAAAAAGAAAATAGGGGAACAATTTATAGGAGATAAAGAAATTTATCAAATAAAACATCCTATAATTTTTAAATAAATATCCATTTTCAATTTGAAGAAAGGTGGTTGTTATGTTAGTTATAACAAGAAAAAAAGGTGAGTCGATTTTAATAGGTGATAATATAGAGATAACTATATCTAAAATAGACGATGGTAGCGTAAAACTTGGAGTTTCAGCTCCGAAAGATATAAGTATTTTAAGAAAAGAAATTTATAAAGCGGTTGAAAGTGAAAATCTTGAAGCTATTAAAATAGATTTAGATATTCTAAAAAATATTAAATAAAATAGTATAGACGAAAGGGATTATTCCCTTTTCATTTTTAAAGGGAGGAGGAATTTGAGATGGATATGAAGGTTGTAAGTCAAGGCGGACAAGCTAACCTTGATGTTTATTCCTGTGGAGAAGTTTTAAATAACAATAACAAGGATGTTGTAGTAGATGTAACTTCGAAAGATAAGGGGTATAGGGAAGAAGATTTAGCAAAGGCAGTGGATAAGTTAAATAAATTTTTAAAGGATGATAATACTTATGCTGAATATTCTGTACACGATAGATTTGGAGATATAATGATTAAGATTGTAGATTCAAAAACAAAAGAAGTGATAATGGAATGTCCACCTAAAAAAATACTAGATTTAGTTGCAAAAATGTGTGAACTAGTAGGTGTTGCTATTGATAAAAAGGCTTAGCTGGAGGAGATTATATGAACTTTTTGTTAAATAAAATAGATACTGACTTAAGAAGAAAGATTTATGAAAGAACAAGAGATGGAAAAGTTCATAGAAAAGAACAAATTTCTATATATAGAGATAGCGAAAAAGGAAATAAAAAATCCTTTGAAGAGTATATAGAATCAGAAGCTAAGGAAAATAAAAAAAGAAAAATAATTGTCAAAGCTACTAGGTTAGAAGAACCAGCAATAAAACTTAATGCAGAAAAGGAAGAAAAAGAAAGTAACTTATTACAAGGAACATTTCTGGATGTGAAAAAATAGGAGGATTATATTATGTATGGCAGCAATGCATTTAATGTATATAAAAATAATAGTGTAAATTATGCTTCAAAGGAACAGTTACTATTAATGCTTGTAGATGGTGCAGTAAAGTTTTCTAAAATAGCAAAAGAAGCTTTAGAACAAAAGAATATTAAAAAGAGCCATGAAAACTTAGTTAAAGTACAAGATATATTTACAGAATTAATGGTTTCGTTAGATAGAAATGCAGGGGAATGGGCTATGCAAATATTTAAAGTATACGAGTTTATAAAAACAAGATTATTTGAAATAAACTTAAGTAAGGACTTAAATGCTTTAGAGGAGTTAATACCAGTAATAGAAAATGTTAGAGATACATGGCATGAAGCATATGAAATTTCAAAAAAACAAAGATAAAAAAGATTTTTTTATTAAAAAGGAGGAAGTATGAGAATAACAGGCTTAGCATCAGGTTTAGATATGGATCAAATAGTTAAAGATTCAATGAAACCTTATAGAGTAAAAATAGATCAGCAAGGTCAAAAAAAAGAGATAGTTGAAATAAAACAAAAACTATATAGAGAAGTAATAAAGGATTCAAGAGAATTTTACAATAAATATTTTGATGTTGCTAATAAAGATAGTTTATTACTTTCAAGTAATTATGGAACAAGTAAGTTTACATCAAGTGATGAAACTTCAGTTTCAGCAACTGGACTAGCAGGAGCTAAAACAGGGAATTATAAGGTTACGGTAGAAAAATTAGCAACATCAACTAAAAGTGAGATAATAAATCCAGATGATTTAAAAGATAAGACTTTAACAATTGAAAAGGATGGAAAAACTATTAATGTAGATTTAAAGGGATTAACTGGTGAAAAAGAAATAGTTAATAAATTGGATTCGGAGTTATCTAACATAGGTATTAAAGCAGAATATTCTGATTTTACCAAGGGGATAGTTGTATCGTCTAAAGAAACAGGAAAAGATATTAACTTTACCATGAAAAGTGATAGTCATATATATACTATAACAAAGGGTGAAAATGCTAGAGTAAAGCTTGAAGATAGTAATGGAAATAAAATTCAATATGGAGATAACGTAGGAGAAATAGCTTTAACTGGAAATAGAGTTGTAGTAGATGGAATAGACTTTAAGTTCAATGATGTAACACCTACTTCTACACCAATAAAAATATCAGGAAAAACGGATTCTAAAGAAATTAAAGAAAAGCTTGTTAACTTTATTAATGATTATAATAAACTAATAGAAAAGCTTAATACTATGACAAGTGAAAAAAGGGATAAAAGTTTTATGCCTTTAACAGCAGAACAAAAAAAATCAATGTCAGAAGATGAAGTAAAGCTTTGGAATGAAAAAGTTAAAAAGGGACAGCTTAGTAGAGATCAAGATGTAACAAGAATTGCAAATAGTATGAAACAAGCAATGAGAGATTTAGTAGAAGGTTCAGGATTAAGTCTTGAAAAAATAGGAATAAAACCAGTAGCAAATTATCAAGGAACAAAAAATGGAACATTTACAATAGATGAAAAAAAGCTGACTGAATCATTAGAGCAAAATTCTGAAGAAGTAATGAATTTATTTATAAAATCTAAACCAACTACAGAAGGGGTATCAGATAGCAAAAAATATATTCAAAGTGGATTAATGCAAAGATTAAAAAGTATTTTATATGAAGAAACTGTGACAGTAGGATCTTCTTTTATTAAAAAGGTAGGTATAGAAGGTTCGTCAACTATTGTAAATAATGAACTTACAAAAACTATTGAAAAGCATGAAAAGAAAATGAAGGATTTAGAAAAAGATTTTTCAAGAAGAGAACAGTTACTTTATACTAAATATTCAAAGCTAGAAAAAATGATGAATAAATATAATTCACAACAAAACTATCTTGCACAACAATTAGGAAGATAGTTATGATTGAAGAAATTTTATTAGAATATAAAAAAATAACATTAAAAGCATTAAATAAAATAAAAATGGATGCAGATGTAGAAGATATAATGGAAAAAAGAGATACATTACTAAAAAAAATATTTTCATTAGAAGTATCAAAGGATGAAATTAAGAAAAGGTACTTAGATTTAGAAATAGACAAAATAGATAAGTTGTTTAAAGTTACAATAGAAGAAGAACAATTAAAGGTAAAAGAGGAATTACTAACTCTTAGAAAAAGAAAAAGTGTAAATAGTGCATATAGTAATAATATGAAAATACAAAGTTTTTTTAGTACACAAATATAATAAAAAAGCTAAAGTTATATAAAAAAGCAACGATAAGTATAACATAAGGCTTTAAAATATTTATAAAAATATTTTTATAAAAAGCTAAAGTTATATAAAAAGATGACGATAAATATAATATAAAGCTTTAAAAACTCTTAAGAGTAAATAGTTAGTAAAACTAAATTATAATAATTTAGTTTCTAAAATAAAAAAATAAAAGACAAGGATGTCTAAAAGGAAAATTCAAGGAGGAATTTATTATGATTATCAATCACAATATGAACGCGTTAAACGCACACAGAAATATGACAGGTAACACTGCAATGTCAGGAAAGTCAATGGAAAAATTAAGCTCAGGTTTAAGAATAAACAGAGCTGGAGATGATGCTGCAGGTCTTGCAATATCAGAAAAAATGAGAGGTCAAATCAGAGGATTAGATCAATCTTCAAGAAATGCTCAAGATGGTATTTCACTTATCCAAACTGCTGAAGGAGCTTTAAGCGAAACTCACAACATTCTTCAAAGAATGAGAGAATTATCAGTACAATCTTCAAATGATACAAACGTTGCTGTAGATAGACAAGCTATCCAAGAAGAAGTTAATGCTTTAACAAAAGAAATAGATAGAATAGCTAGCGATACAGAATTCAATACTCAAAAGCTATTAGATGGTGGATTTAAAGGTAAATTCCATATTGGAGCTAATAGTAATCAAAGTATAGATTTAGATATTTCAAAAATGGATTCAAGTAGTTTAGGCTTAACATCAACAAACTCAATTGAAACTATAAAATTAACTGATAAAAGTAACTTAGTTGATGGAACTTATACACTAAAAGGAAAAAATATAGTGGATACAGATGGAAATGTTGTAGCAACATCTGACGATGGAACTAAAATAACAGCAAACACTAAAGAAACAACATTAGTTACATCTAAATTAGGTGATGGAGCTGTAATAACAGTTAAAAATGGTGTTGCAGATATTAAGAATGCAATTACAGGAAAAGCCAAGGAATTAGCACCTGGAACTTATGAAGTATCAGGAACTAATGTTATAAAAGATGGTAAATTAGTAGGAACATTAGGAACTGACAAAATAACTATTGATGGTAAAGAAATTACAGATGCAGAATTAGGATTTAAAAATAAAGAGCTAAAAGATAAAGCTAAATTTACAATTAATGGTTCAGATGTTTCAAGTAGAGAAACTGCTAATGGTAGCATAAAAACTATTAATACAGCTATAGAACAAGTTTCAACTCAAAGAGCTAAGCTTGGAGCTGTACAAAATAGATTAGAACATACTATTAATAACTTAAGTACATCTTCAGAAAACTTAACTGCTGCAGAAAGCAGAGTTAGAGATGTTGATATGGCTAAAGAAATGATGAGTTTCTCAAAGAATAACATCCTTTCTCAAGCTGCTCAAGCAATGCTTGCTCAAGCTAATCAACAACCACAAGGTGTTCTTCAATTATTAAGATAATATTTATAAAATTAATTTAGAGTGAGATTATATCTCGCTCTTTTTACATAAGTATAAATAATTATTATATAAAGTTTCGTAAAATTTTAACGATAATAAATATGAAATTTAAATAATAAAGTGAAAGGTATAAAATTTATGGATAAAGTTTTAAAGCCTCAATATTATGATGACTTTAGATGTATAGGAAGTGATTGTGAAGCAAATTGTTGTTCTGCTATATGGAATATTGATATTGATAAGGAAACATTTATTAAATATAGAAAATTAAAAAGTAGTTTTGGATTAGAATTAAACTCAAATATAAAAAGAAATAGAAAAAATGTCAGTGGTAATAGTTATGCAAGAATTCAATTAAATTCTTATGGAGCATGTTCAATGCTTGACAGCAATAATTTATGTAGTGTTTATAAAAAATTAGGGGGTGGATATTTAAGCTTTACATGCAAAACTTATCCAAGAAGTACTAATAAGTTTAATAATTTATATGAACTTGGATTAACAATATCTTGTCCAGAAGCTTGTAGAAAAATTTTACTTAATAAAGAATGTATAACTTTTAATTATAGTGAAGAAGAGTTGAATTTAGATAATAAAAAGTATTTTAAAATTATAACAAAAACAAATGAAGATTTATATAATTTATTTTGGGAGTTAAGAAGTACAAGTATTAGTATTGTACAATATAGATATATACCTATATGGAAACGTATTGCTATAGTGGTAATGATAAGTGAAAAAGTTCAAGAGATATTAGATAGCAATGGTAATATAGAAAAATGTTATGAAATTATAAATCAATATAAAGGTATTTTAGAATATAAAGATGTAATAGATTCTTTTGATAATATACCAACAATAGAAAAGGTAAAGTTTCCTGTTGTTAAAAGTATATTACAAGCAAGAAGAAAAATGGGAATAATTATAAATAATAAATTTAATGAAATGTGCATTAATTTTGATAAAGTAATAGGATTTGATGAGAAAAAATCTTTAGAAGATTTAATAAAAATATATTCAAAAATAGAGGAGGATTATTATAATAAGTTTTTAAAAGAACATGAATATATAATAGAAAATTATTTAGTTTATAACATATATAATAATTTTATGTGTGGATTGGAAAATAAAGATATTTATAATGAAGTTATAAAGCTAATTGTAAGTTATTCCTCACTAAAAATGTTATTAACTACATCTTTAGCTTTTTATAAAGAAGAATTTACAGAAGATAAATTAATAGAGATATTTTATTCCTTTTCTAGAGTGATAGAGCATGATAATAAATTTCTTAATAAAATATGTGATGAAGTTAAAAAGCTAGGTTATGATAAATTATCTTATTTGATAGTATTAGTAAAATAATCTATAAAGGTTAAGATGATGATAAGTTATTATATAATAATGTTAATAAATAGAAAAGATGGGAGGAGTTATTATGAGATTAAATCAAAATATGACTTCATTAAATATATATAAGAATTATAAAAGGAATTTAGGAATACAATCTGTAGCTTTAAATAGAATAAGTACAGGTAGTAAAATTAATTCATCAAAAGATAATCCTAATAAACTTGCTGTTAGTGAAGGTCTTAGAATGCAAATTAGAAGTCTTCAATCTGCAGAGAGAAATCTCCAAGATGGAGTTTCTATGATGCAATCAGTAGATGGAACACTAAGTTCAATAGGGGAAGTGCTTATTAGAATTAAAGAATTAACTATTCAAGGTAGCAATAGTACTTTAACTGATAAAGACTTAAATTCAATTCAAGCAGAAATAGATCAATTAAAAAATCATATAGATTATACAGCTAAAAATTCATCTTTTAACGGGGTAAATTTATTAAACAGCAATAAGGTTTCGAATAATGACTATCCAATACATATACCGCATGTTATTGGTGCAAATGTTAAAGAAGAAATAAAGATACCTGTATTTAATGTAACAACTGATGTTTTAAAGGATGAAAAAGGAAATACATTAAAGAATTTAGATGTAAGAAAGAAAGAAGATAAAGATAAAAATCTTTTAGTAATAGATGAAGCTATTAAAAGTGTTAATTCTATAAGAAGTAGATATGGTGCAATTCAAAATAGAATGGAGACATCTACAGAAAACTTATCATCGACTTCTTTAAATTTAGAAAAGGCGGAAAGTAAGGTAAGAGATGCGGATTTAGCACTAGAGATGGCAGAGTATTCTAGAACATCAATTTTACATCAAACATCTATAGCTCTTATGAGTCAAAGTAATGGATTTCCACAGGATGTGTTAAGAATATTAGAAAATATTAAATAGATTATAAAAAAAGAAGTATATGTTGCAAAAGTAACTAGGCTAATATATGAAAAAGGATGGATTCTATCGAATCCATCCTTTTTCATAAACTTAAATTATTAAACTTATTAATGATAGATATGATGTAGTCGTTTTATTAAAAAAATATTAATAAAAAATTACAATGGTAACTTTTTTTGTGCTTATATTTACTTCTTTTAGGCATGTATCAAAATAAACATTTAATCCAATAGTTTAAAATATATTCTTACTATAAATTTTAAAGTAGCAAACTCCTTTTTTAGTTTTAATGGATGAGAATAATAATCATAGAGAAAAATGTCGAAAAAAATAGAATGTGATTAGATTGACGAATAAAGTGTATAAAGATACAAAAAAAGAGAAAATATGTAAAATAAAATGTGAATTTTTTTTAAAATTATTATAGAAAAATAATTTATATTAAACTATAATATAGTTAAGGAGAATAATTACAAAAATTATTTGTAATAGAAATTATATACAATAAATTATGAGTTATTTTAGGAGTGAGAAATTTGAATATAAATACTGACAACACATATCGATTAATTAAACAAGGATTAGACATTTCTGCATTAAGAGAAAAGGTTATATCTAATAATATGGCTAATGTCAATACTAAAGGATTTAAAAAGTCTTATGTATCATTTGATGAAAGTTTTTCTAATGCTAAAGAGGTATTTTCTTTAAAAAGAACAAAAGAGCAGCATATTAAAGGAAATGATGATTCAAATAGTGTATTAATTAAGAAAGATGATAGTACAAGCATGAGAATGGATGGTAATAATGTAAATATTGATTTAGAAAAGGTTGATCAAGCAGCTAATAGTTTAATGTATAATGCGTTAATTACACAAGCAAACTCTAAAATGAGTATGACTAAAAATGTTATTTCAGGAGGCGGTAGATAAAAATGAATTTATTTAATACTATGAGGATAACTGCAAGTGGACTTTCAGCAGAAAGATTAAGAATGGATACAATAACATCTAATACAACTAATTTTCAAACAACTAGAGGTAAAGATGGAAAGCCTTACATAAGAAAAATTGCAGTTTTTCAAGAAAATTTAGATAATGAAAAGGGATTGAATGGAGTAAAAGCTGTGGGAGTAGTAGATGATAAATCTCCACTTAAAAAGATGTATAATCCATCTCACCCTGATGCAGATAAGGATGGATATGTTAATATGCCTAATGTAAATATTTTAAATGAAATGGCAGATATGATTGCAGCATCTAGGGCATACGAAGCAAATATAGATACTTTAAATGCAACAAAAAGTATGTTTATGAAAACGCTAGAGTTAGGAAGATAGGAGAATAAAAGATGAAAATAAACGGATTCATTCCTAGTGAAAATATTTTTTCACAGGACATAAATAAGAAAGATAATATAAAATCTAATAATTTTAGGAATATATTAAAAGAAAATTTAGATAAGTTAAACGAAAAACAAGTAGAATCAGATAATATGAATAATGACCTTATTATGGGAAAAAAAGTAGATTTGCATGAAGTGATGCTTTCTACAGAGGAAGCAAAGATGTCACTTCAACTTGCTGTGCAAGTAAGAAATAAAGTAGTAGAGGCAGTACAAGAATTAACTAGAATGCAGTTATAGAAGTAAGGGGTGCGATTAATGAATAAGCTTAAAGAGGGTTTTAAGAAACTAATGGAAAAGTTTAAATCCTTTGGAAAAGGCGTGAGAATAGCTATAATTATTGCTTTAGTAACCTTTATAATTGCAATAATATCTATGATTTTTTATAGTTCAGCCAATAAATACAAAGTTTTATTTTCAAATTTAGATCCTAATGATGCACAGGTGGTTACAAATAAACTTAAAGAAAAAAAAGTTGATATGAAAATTGAAGGTGAGACCATAATGGTTTCTAAAGATAAAGTTGATGAATTAAGACTAGAATTAGCTCCAGAGCTTTCAACTGGAAGTAAAGGTTATGAACTAATGGATAGTGGTGGTTCATTTGGAATGACAGATGAAGAGTTTAAGCTTAAAAAGCTAAGGATGCAACAGGGAGAGTTAGAAAAAACTATAAAGAGCTTTCCACAAGTAGAAAATGTAAGAGTACATATAACACCATCTAAGGATTCTGTATTTGTAGAAGATAAGACTCCGGGAAAAGCGGCAGTATATATAAAATTATCAGCTGGAAATAAATTAACTTTAGAACAAGTAAGAGCAATAGTTGCTCTTGTTTCAGGTAGTACAGAAAATATACCTAAAGAGAATATAGAAGTAGTAGATGATAAGATGAATTTATTATCTAAAGATATAAATAATTTAGAAAATGGTGTAGCAAGTGCTGAAAGTGTAGAAAAACAATATGGATTAGAAAAGAAGTATGAAGAAAATTTACAAAAATCTATTGTTGAACTTTTAGAGCCTGTTGTAGGTAAAAATAAGGTAAAAAGTACTGTTAATGTAGATTTAGACTTTGATTCAAAAAATAAAACAGAAACAGTAATTAATCCTAATAAAGTTATAATAAGTCAAGAAACAACTAAAGAGTTGAATGGAAATAATAATGGTGCAACTAGTAATAGCCCTGTAGATAATAATATGGGAAATACAGTGAATTCAGGAAATGGAAATACAACATCTTCAAAAGAACAACAAAAAACAAATTATGAAAGTGGAAAAACAGAAACAAAAACAATAAGTGCACCAGGAGAAGTTAAAAGATTAACAGCATCTGTTTTTATAGATGGTAATTTAGATACTAATCTTCAAAAAGCGGTTGAACAAGCTGTACAAACAGCTATTGGATTTAATGGAGAAAGAGGAGATCAGATTTCAGTAGTAGGAATGACATTTGATCCTGCAACAAAAGAAAATGCTCAAAAAGAATTTGATGCACTAAATGAATTAATGGCAAAGGAAAATAGAAATAAAATGATTACATATATATCATTAGGTGCTTTAGCTTTAGCATCATTAATAATTGCTATTTTATTATTTAGAAAGAAAAAGAATAAAAATCAAGATGAGGAAGAAAATTTATTAGATGTTGTTATAGATGATAATATTTCTAGAGTTAATACAGAGAAACTTCCTCCAATAGATTTTAGCTCAATTAATCCAAAAGCTCATATTGAAGAAGAAATTAAAAAATATGCAACAGACAAACCAGACCAAGTAGTAGATATAATTAAGTCATGGCTTGCAGAAGATGAGAGGTGATAAGATGGCAAGAGAGTCAGGAAAATTAAATGGAATACAAAAGGCGGCTATATTATTTATAACTCTTGGACCAGAAGCTTCTTCAGGAATACTTAAAAAGCTTCCAGAAAGTGAGATACAAAAAATCACTTATGAAATTGCTAATATTTCATCTGTAACATCAGAACAAAGAGAAACTATACTTGATGAATTTTTAGAAATTAATAAAGCTAGAGACTATATAATAGAAGGGGGAATAGAGTATGCTAGAACCCTTCTAGCAAAAGCACTAGGTCCGCATAGGGCAAGTGAAATATTAAGTAAAGTAACAGAAGCCACACAGCAATATAGGCCATTTTCTATTGCTAGAAAAGCAGATGCTCATCAATTGTTAAATGTTATTACTTATGAGCATCCTCAAACAATTGCGCTTATTTTATGTTATCTTCAGCCAGATAAATCAGCACAAGTTTTAGCTGAACTTTCAGAAGATGTGCAAAGTGAAGTTGCTTATAGAATTGCAACTATGAGTAATACTTCACCAATGGTTATAAAAGAGATAGAAAAGGTTCTCGAAAGTAAATTAAGTACTGTAGTAAGAAGTGATATGACATCATTAGGTGGAGTTGAAACTCTTGTTGATATATTAAACCAAGTTGATAGAACAACAGAAAAGAATATTACTGAAGGCTTAGAAAGAGAAGATGCAGAACTTGCAGATAAAATTAAGAGTTCTATGTTTGTATTTGAAGATATTATTACTCTTGATGATGTATCTATTCAAAGAATTCTTAGAGAAGTTGAAGGTAAGGAACTTGCTCTTGCGCTTAAGGGATGCTCTGATGATGTTGCAAATTCTATTTACAGAAACCAATCAAAGAGAGCTGCTGCTTCATTAAAGGAAGATATGGAGTACTTAGGACCAGTAAGATTAATGGACGTAGAAAAGGCACAACAAAAAATTGTCTCTATCATTAGAAGACTTGAGGATGCAGATCAAATTATAATCTCAAGAGGTGGAGAAGATGCAATTATCGTATAACCTTATAAAAAATGTTTCTGCAAAAGATGGAAATAATAAAAAAATAGATACTATATATATAAGTAAAATTAAAGAAGATAATAAAGAAAAAACAGCAGAAATTTTAGCCTTAGAAGATATGAAAAAAAGTTATGAAAATATCGGAGAAGGTATTATAAAAAGAGCTAAAATGGAAGCTGAAAAAATATTAATAGAAGCAAGAACTACAGCAGCTAATATTGAAAAAGATGCATATGAGCAAGGATATAATCAAGGGCAAAAAAATGGATATGAAGATGGGTATAACTCTGGATATAAAAATGGTTATGAGAATATAACTAGAGAAACAGAAGAAAAAGTCACAAAGGATATAGAAGAAGCTCATAATATATTAAAAAATGCAAATGAAGATTATTTAAAGTATATAGAAGAAAAACAAAAAGAAATAATAATACTTGCATTAGAAATGGCTAAAATTATTGCAGGACAAAAAATATGTTGTGACGAAGGAATTATATCTTTAGTAGAACCTTTAGTAGAAGAAGCCAAGGGTGAAGAAAATATAGTTATAAGATGTAATAAAACTCATATAGAAGCAATAAAGGCAAAAAGTGATTATTATAAAAAAGCTTATAACATAAAAGGTGAGATTTTTTTAATTGAGGATCCACTTATGAAAAGTGGTAATGCAGTAGTTGAAAGAAAAACAGGAAAAACAATAGTAGGAATGGATATTACATTAGAAAAATTGGAAGAAGAGCTATTTAGATAGAAAACTTGGAGGCAGTTATATGATAGATATAGACTTCAAAGGGATAACAAAAAGAGTAAATGAAATTAATCCAGTTTACTATGAAGGAAAAGTAAAACAAGTTATTGGATTAACTATCGAAGTACAAGGAATTAAAGGTTTTGTAGGAGAATTATGCACAATATATAATTTAGACAACAAAGAAGTAAAATGTGAAGTTGTTGGATTTAGAGAAGATGCTGTTCTTTTAATGCCTCTAGGAGAATTAACAGGAATAGCTCCAGGTTGTAGAGTTGTACCAGAAAGGAGGCCCCTAGAGGTTAAATGTTCAAATGAACTTTTAGGAAGAATTTTAGATGGTCTTGGGAATCCTTTAGAAGGAAATGAGATAGAAAACCATGAGAAATATCCCCTTGAAAATCAACCTCCAGATCCATTAAAACGAAAAAGAATAATGGATGTTCTTCCAACTGGAATAAGAGCTATAGATGGATTTTTAACAATAGGTGAAGGACAAAGAATAGGTATATTTGCAGGATCTGGAGTTGGGAAAAGTACAACTCTTGGTATGATTGCAAGAGAAGCAGATGCCGATGTTAATGTTATTTCATTAATAGGAGAAAGAGGAAGAGAAGTTTTAGAATTTATAGAAAAAGATTTAGGTCAAGAGGGAATGAAGAAATCAGTAATTGTATGTGCAACTTCAGATAAACCAGCTCTTATAAGAATAAAAGGAGCTCTAACTGCAACGGCAATAGCAGAATATTTTAGAGATCAAGGGAAAAAAGTTATTTTAATGATGGATTCTGTAACGAGATTTGCAATGGCACAAAGGGAAGTTGGACTTGCAATTGGAGAGCCTCCAGCGCAAAAAGGATATACACCATCTGTATTTGCAAAGTTGCCTAAATTAATGGAAAGACCAGGAACATCAGATAAGGGGTCTATAACTGCAATTTACACAGTTTTAGTTGATGGTGATGATTTTAATGAACCTATAGCAGATACTGTAAGAGGTATATTAGATGGACATATAGTTTTATCTAGAAGTTTAGCTCACAAAAATCATTATCCAGCCATAGATATATTAAATAGTGTAAGTAGACTTATGTCTAATATAGCAGAAAATAACCATAAGGAAGCAGCTTCTATTGCTAGAGATCTTTTAGCAACCTATAAAGACTCAGAGGACTTAATTAATCTAGGAGCTTATGTAAAGGGATCAAATAGCAAAATAGATTTAGCAATAGAATATAATGATGCTCTTAATAATTATTTAAGACAAGGAGTTGAAGAATCCTCAACCTTTGAGGATTCTATAAATATACTTAAATCATTATTTAATTAAGTAGAAAGAAGGAAATAATTTGGCAAGTGGGTTTAAATTTGGATTAGAAAAGCTTCTTGAAATTAGAATTGAAAAAGAAGAGGAAAGTAAAAGATTATTTACTGAATCTCAAAGAGAAAAGCAGCTTGCAGAATATAAATTACAAGACTTGAAAAAAAGCTATGAAAAATATAGTGGCATTAATAAAGGAGAATCTTTAGTATATCAAAAAATAAAGAAAAATTATTTGTTTGCTTTAAATAAAGGAATAGATATAACAGAAAAAGAAGTTGTTATAAAAAATAAAGAAGTAGAAATTAGAAGAGATGATTTAATACAAAAACAAGTAGAAAGAAAAACAGTTGATATATTAAAGGAAAAACAAAAGTTAGCATATGATATAGAGCAAAATAGATTAGAGCAAATATCTAATGATGAATTTGCCCTTTATGCATATATGAGAACTCAAGGAAGGGAGGTGAAAAGTAGATGATGGAAGTAAATTCAATTCAAAGTGTAGGAAATATTAGAGAAGATTATCCAAAAGAAAAAATGTCAAAAGAAGTTACAAATACTCCTAATGAAGGTTTTAAGGATATATTAAAGAAAGAAATAACATACTCTAAAAATCAAACTAATGAAAGTGAAAAATTAAATATAAAAAACAAAGAAGTAAATGATGATATTTTAACTATATCAGATAAAATAGAAGAACTTTTATTAGAAGATAATTTCCAAGGAAATGATTTTGATGAGAATACTTTAGAAGAAATTATGTTACTTTTAAATAAAATGGCTAATTTATTACAAGTATCTGTTGAAGTAAGAAGTACAAAAGTAGATGAAGAAAAAGTAAAATCAGAATCTATTAATAATATTGATGATAATTTAAGTATTAAAAGTTTAAATATAGATTTGAAAAATAAAATATCAAATTTAATAGAGAATATAGAAAATAAAAAAACTTTAATAGATGTAGATGGTAAAGTAGATATTAAAAAAATAGAAAATTTAATAGTAAAATTATTAAATAAAGTAGAGTCAGATAATTTACCAAAAACATTATCTGAAGAAGAGTTAGTTAAAGTTAATGAAATATTAAGCTTGTTAAAAGAAAGAATATTAAATAAAGAAGATTTAAGTAATGTAAAAGGAAAAAATAAAGATAGTTTAAATCAGAATTTAAAAAAAATAGTTTTAGAAGATAAATCTATTAAAGTAGATAGTAATTTCTCAGAAGAAAAAAACGAATTATCTACAATTAAAAATCAAGATTTAAAGTATATAAATAAAGTTTCTAATTTAGAAAATACTGAAAGTAAGTTTGAAGAAACAGGAGTAAAAAAAGAAGAAAAAGAAATTTCTGGACTGTTAAAGGAAGATAAAGTTTTATCAAAAATATTAGGAAAAGAAGATTTAAATGTTTCTAAGGTTTTATCCCCTTATGAACGAATTGCAATGAGAAATATAGATATTATAAAAGAACCTATTCCAGTTTTAAAGCAAACTATGGGAGAGGATATAATAAAGAATGTAAAATTCATGATGAGAAATGAAATATCTGAATTGAAAGTAAAAATTTATCCAAAAGAACTTGGAGAGATGACAATAAAAATACTTTCAGAAGAGGGTATTATGAGAGCTGAAATTAAGGCTACATCAAAAGAAACCTATAATCTTTTAAATTCTAATCTAAATGATATTAAAAAAGGATTATCTGATCAAAATATAAAAATCCATGATGTTAATATTGGATTATATCAAGAAGATACTACATTTTTTAGTGGAAATAATCAAAGAGATAACTTTAACAATCAGAAAGAAAACCAAAGTTATAATGAAAATAAAACAATAAAAATAAATGGATTAGAAGATTTAGAGGAAGGTAGAGATACTCATAATGATAGTAATGTAAATCTACTAGCTTAGGAGGGAAGGTATTGTCAAGTATAATTGAGAATTTTAATAGAACAAAAGCTGGAAATTATAATTTAAATAGAACAGGGTTAAATAATGCTAGTAATTCTGGAGGACTAAATAGAGCTACTGATCGTGGGACAAAGATAATGAAACCTGGTGAAGATATGGATAAAAATGCATTTTTAAAAATATTATCAGCAGAATTAGCTAATATGGATCCAATGGGGAATAATGATTCAACCCAATATATAACTCAAATGGCTCAATTTGCAAGCATGGAGCAGATGTCAAACTTAAATACTACTATGACAGGATTTGCATCAAATGACTTAGTTGGTAAGGGTGTTACTATGAAATCTGTTGACAGTGAAGGAAAGCCTTATACTGGAGTGGTTAAAGCGGTAACTATAAAAAGTGGCAAAACAACAGTTTCGGTTGAAGTAAGTGAAAATGGAAAAAATATATATAAAGATTTTGATATGTCAGAAATAGTGACAGTATTAGATGTTCCAAATTACTCAATTCCACCACTTAATAATATGAATGGAAATATTTCTTTATTAGTTGCATCAGCTTTTATTGGGAAACATGTTGAATTAAATGAAGTAGATATTGATAAGAATAAATTAACAGGTGAAGTTTTAGGAGTTCTTAAAGATGATGGTTTAGTTAAAGTTAGAATAAAACTTCATGGAACAGATGAAATAAAAGAATTTACCTATGATAAAGTTACTAAGGTTGCAAATTCTAAATCAGAGATATTTAAAGAAGACAATTCAGAAAAAGATAATGGTGAAGTAACCGAAAAAGAGTAGGTGATTAGATGGGCTTTAGAATAATAAATGGAAAAGCTTATCCAGTTGGTAATTTTGAAAGACCAACTAGTGAACTAAATGAAAATAGAAATAATAAAATAAAACAAGGTAGCTTTAGTGAAATTTTAAATAAAACAATAAAAAATGAAGAATATACACTTTCAAAACATGCAGCAGATAGATTAAGAGAAATTAATTTTACTCAATATGATATGAACGAAATCGCAAAAGGATTTAAAATTGCTGAAGGAAAAGGTGCTAAAAATTCTGTAATGTTATATAAGGATGTTGCACTTATTGCAAGTATAGAAAATAAAACAGTTATTACTGCTGTAGAGAAAGAAAGAGCTAAGGATAATATATTTACAAATATAGATAGCGTAGTAGTTTTATAGGCCGGACCTATTTAGGAGGCTAAACCTTGTGGAAGGATAGAAGCAAGGTAAAATATAAGGGTTGGAGGATAATTATGTTAAGATCAATGTATTCCGGAATTAGCGGAATGAAAGTAAACCAAGTAAAATTAGATGTTATAGGAAATAATATTTCAAATGTTGGAACAACTTCATTTAAATCTTCAAGAGCAAGATTTAGTGATATGTTAAGCCAAAATGTATCAGATGCTATGGCACCATCTAGTAATCAGGGGGGAGTTAACGCAAGTCAAGTAGGGCTTGGAGTTCAACTTTCAAGTATTGATTCAGTAATGACTCAAGGTGCAATGCAACCAACAGGAAGATCTTTAGATGTTGGAATAGATGGTGATGGTTTCTTTATGGTAAGTAAGGGGCCTGCAATTTATAATGGCAACTTAGAAGTAAATCATAGAGCAGGAGCTCATAATATAACTGGACAATCACTTGCAAAATCAGGTTCAGAAATTATGTATTCAAGAGATGGATCATTTATTTTAGATGAAGCAGGAAATTTATTAACAGGAGCTGGATTTAGAGTGCTTGGATATTCATTAACTAATGATGATAGCGCAATGGAAGCAACAGGTAAGAATCCAAGTATTATAAACACGGCAGGATTAGATTTTAGATTTGGACCAGGTTCTCAGTTAAATGGATATAAAGTTGCTTTAGGATCAGTTGGACCAGGAACAGTTACATCAGCTGATGTTAAAAAAGATGAAAAAACTATAATTGTAAATGGTGATTTTTCTACTCCAGGTGCATTAACAACAGCACAAGTAGAATCTGCAATTAATAAGGGATTATCATCAGCAGGGCTTTCACAACAAATATTTGTTTCAGGCAAACCAATAAATATAGAAAACTTAAGTTCTAAAGCTATTATAGGAGGAACAGATGCATCTGCTCCAAAAGCTATTAGTATAGGTGGATTTACAATTCAACTTAGTGAAGGTAGTGGATTAAATGGCTATAGTTTTGAAATTGGAGAGATTGCACCTAAGACACTTGAAGCAAAAGTAGAGAATGGAAGAAAAAAAATTGTAATAAGTGCAGACTTTTTAAATAAAACATTTAATTCATCAGATTTACAAGATGAAATTAATGGAAAGCTTAAAGTAGCTGGCTTTACTCAAGAAGCAAAGGTTACAGGAGCACCAGCAACTTTAGGTAATATAAAAGGTGCATCAGATGATAGTGGGAAAAATGATAAGGCACCTACTTTAGTAAATGAAATAGCTAAAGGAGATCTTTCAATTGGAGGATTTACATTTACAGGAGCAACTAATGCAGAGTTAAATGACTATACAATTTCAATTGCAGAATCGGCAGCAGGTACAAATCTTTCAGTAGTTGTAGAAGATGGAAATATTATAATAAAAGGTGATTTTAGTGCGCCAGCTAAATTTACAAATGTAGATTTACAAGGGAAATTAGATAATGCATTAAAAACTGCAGGAATAAGAACAAAACTTACTGTAAATGGTACTATTGATAATGCAAAAGTTGCGAATAAAGTAAAGTTTAAAGATGGTGTAACAGCTACTTCACCAAAGGCACTTAATATAGCAGGGTTAAATGTAGAACTTCCAAAGAGTGATTTATTAAATAATGTTACATTTGAAATAGCAGATATTAATGAACCAACTCTTTCAGTAGAATATACTAAAGCAGCTGGGGGGAATCCACCTAAGCTTGTAATTAAAGGAGACTTTACTAAGAAAGTTGCAGCTAAGGATTTAGAAAATAAAATAAATGAAGAGTTAGCTAAAAAGTATGTAGTTGAACAACCAAAGGTTAAAATATCAGGAACATCAAGGCCTTATACAGGATTAACATCTGATAGTGTTGAAGGTGGAGAAATTGATAAAGCTCCAGGAAAAGTTCTTGTTGGAGGCATGGAGCTTGAACTTGACAAGGGAGCTTCATTAAATGGTTATAAAATTCAAATAGGTCAAATAACGGCAGGAACAAAAACTGAAGCTAAAATAGATGAAAAAAATAAAACAATTATAGTTAATGGTGACTTTGTAACTGCTAATGCTATATCAACACGTAATGTACAAGAGGCTTTAAATAAAGCTCTTGCAGAAAAAGGTATTGATCAAGGGGTTAATGTAACAGGAAAACCTATTGAAGTAGGTGGAGTAGTATCAGAAGAAACTATGGGAGGTACACCTATAGAAAGTATAAATAATGATGGAAACATAAATTTTGTAGATGGAACTAAAAATTTAAAATCATATGACGGTAAGCTTAAGACTCTTAAGATTCCAGATAAGGTGAAAATTCCAGGAACTGATATAGAATTAAGAGTTAAATCATATACAATAGCTAAAAATGGAATAATAAATGGAGTTTTAGAAGATGGTAGAGTTGCAGCTTTAGGACAAATTGCAATGTCAAGCTTTAAAAATCCAGAAGGACTAACTAAATTAGGTGGAAATTTATATGGTGGTTCAGTTAACTCAGGAGAAGCTGTTATAAAAAGTGGTGTAGGAACTCTTAATGATGATAATTCAAAGGGGTATGGAGAAAATTTACAAGGAATGCTTGAAATGTCAAATGTAGATTTAGCAGGACAATTTACAGATATGATAGTTTCTAGTAGAGCTTTCCAAGCAGCTGGTAAAATGATAACTACTGGTGATGAAATACTTCAAGATATAATTAATTTAAAGAGATAGTTTTCAAATAATAAATTAAGGATGGGGAATAGATTCAAGGTATCTTTATATCTATTTCCCGCAATCAATTATATTTTCCATAAAACATGGAGGTGAATTTATGATTAACTTAACTGGAATGAATAATAAAGATTTTATTTTAAATGCAGACCATATAGAGAAGATAGAAGAGGTTCCTGAAACTTTAATAACTTTAACAAACGGAAAAAAATATCTTGTATTAGAAGAAGTTGATGAAGTTGTGGAAAAGGTTATAAGATATAAAAATAAAATCGTTACATATAGGGTTTAGTAGGAGGCATAATTATGAAAAAGTCAGATGCATTAACCTTTGCTGGATTAATAATTGGAGGAATACTATTAGTTTATGGAATGCTTGCAGGAAGTAGTTTAACAATTTTCTGGGATTTTCCATCAGTATTAATAACAGTTGGAGGATCATTTAGTGCGGTTTTAATTACTTATTCATTAAGTGAAGTTAAAACATTAGCAAAAGTATTTGTACAAACATTTAAAGAAAATAAATCTTCATCTAGAGAAATTATACTTCAGTTTACAGATTTATCTAAAAAAGCTAGAAGAGAAGGGTTACTATCGTTAGAAGACGATATTTCTGAACTAGATGATACTTTTCTTAAAAAAGGTCTTCAAATGGTAGTAGATGGTATAGAACCTGAAACAATTAGAGAAATATTAGAACTTGAAATTGGAGAAATGGAAAGTAGACATATGAAAAGTGCAGGGATTTATAGTACTTGGGGGGTATATGCACCAGCCTTTGGTATGATAGGGACACTTATAGGGTTAATTCAAATGCTTGCAAACTTAACTGATGTTGCTAATATAGCATCAGGTATGGGAAAAGCTCTTATCACTACTTTTTATGGATCAGTATTAGCAAATCTTTTTTGTAATCCAATGGCTGCAAACCTTAAGCAAAAAAGTGCTAAAGAGGTAGGTACAAGAGAAATGATGTTAGAAGGGGTTTTAGCAATACAGTCAGGTGTTAACCCAAGAATTGTAGAAGAAAAACTACTATCATATTTACCACCAAAGGAAAAATTAGAATATTTAAATAGCACTATTGAAAGCAATGAAGGAGTTGTTATTTAATGGCTAAAGGAAGAAAAAAGAAGCAATATGAGGAATCTAAAGGTGATGAATGGTTAGCAACTTATGCAGATTGTATTACATTACTTCTTACATTTTTTATTCTTTTATATTCTATGTCATCAGTAGATAATCAAAAAATAAAGAAACTTGCTCAAGCTTTTCAGTTAAGTATGGGAGGAGAAAGTGGAGATTCTTTGATGCAATACGATTTATATAATGGAGAAGTTCCTCTTATTGGAGGAGAAATAAAGGTTGAAAGTGATACTGAAGGTAATGTTGAAACTGAACAAAAAAGGATGTACAGAATAGTAAAAGAATTTATTAATGAAAATGATTTACAATCAGTAGCTGATATAATTGATAGTGATAGAGGTATTGTAATTCAACTTAGAGATAATATTCTATTTGAAACTTCAAGTTCAGATTTAAGAGAAGATAGTAAAGCTATATTAAAGACTATTAATTCATTAATAACATCTATAGATAATGAAATTTTAGTAGAGGGACATACTGATAATAGGCCAATAAATACATCAAAATTCCCATCAAACTGGGAATTATCGGCGGATAGAGCTGTAAATGTAGTAAGATATTTTGTAGAAGCAATGGGACAAAATGCATCCAGATTTAGTGCTGCAGGATATGGACCATATAGATCAGTAGCTCCGAATGATACTTATGAAAATATGGCTAAAAATAGACGAGTAAATATTTTAATAATGACAACTAATAAGGAGGGGTAAAAATTGGCTGAAGAAAAGAATGGAAGTAAAAGTAAATCTAAGATTTTAATAATATCTTTAGCACTAATAGCTATTTTAGGTGGAGGAACTTTTGCTAGTGTTTATTTTTATTTAAATAAGGGGGCTGCTACTGCACCTGTTGTTATAGAAGAAGCATTTTTTGAAGTTGGAGAAATATTTGTAAATCTTAGTGATGAAGGCTCAAAGAGATATGTAAAACTTACAGTATCAGTAAGTTATAATAAATCAAATAAAGATTTAGAAAAAGAATTAAAAGAAAAGAAAGTTGCTCTTAGAGATACAGCAATATTTTATTTAAAAGCATGTAAAGCAAAATCCTTTGAACCTGCTAATGAAGCAGTTCTAAAAGGAGATATGCTAACGAGGTTAAATCAAAAGTTAAAATCAGGTACATTAATAGACGTATATATAAATGATATTATTGTACAATAAAGGGATGTAAACTATGGAATTAAGTTTTTTATTTATGATTATTAAATTAGTATTTGCATTAGGTATAGTATTAGCTCTTATGTATTTAGCATTTAAACTTAGTGGAGAAAAAATAGATAAACTAAATAAAAATAAGTATATTAAAATTTTAGAGAGAATTCAGATGTCAAAGGATAGTTCAATAGTCCTATTAAAAATAGGTGAAAAGGGCTATGTAATGTCAATATCAAATGGAAAAACAGAAAAATTAGAAGAAATATCAAAAGAAGAAATTTTAAAATTAGAAAATAGCAAAAATATGGAAAAGAAAGAGTTAACATTACAATATCAAAAGTTATTTGATAAAGTAAAGGATAAAATTTTAAAGCTTAAGAGTAAATCTAAGTTGAAGGAAGAGAAAGATGGTAAATAAAAAGAAATACCTATTTATAACATTTTTAGCTATAGTAATAATATTTACATCAACTATTAAGGTAAGTGCTGAACCAATAAGCGTGCCTAATGTTAATGTTTCTATTGGAGGAGAAAATTCATCACCTCAAAATTATGTAGATAATATAAAACTTTTAATTGTATTAACAATATTAACATTGTTACCATCAATAATAATAATGACTACATGTTTTACTAGAATAATAGTAGTGTTTTCATTTTTAAAAAGTGCATTAGGAGCACAGCAATCTATTCCGAATCAAATTTTAATTGGACTAGCATTATTTTTAACAATATTTATTATGCAGCCAGTTTATAAAGAGATTAATGATAATGCATTTAAGCCATTTTTAGAGAATTCCATTACTCAAGAACAGGCAATGGAAGCTGGAAGTAAGCCTTTGAGGAGCTTTATGTTAAAGCAAACTAGGCAAAAAGATTTAGAACTTTTTATAGAAGCTTCAAAAACTAATAAAGAGGGAATTACTAAAGAAAATATCCCTTTACATGTTGTTATTCCAGCTTTTGCAATAAGTGAGTTAAAGACAGCATTTGAAATAGGATTTTTATTATTCTTACCATTTTTAATAATAGATATGGTAGTAGCAAGTGTACTTATGTCAATGGGGATGTTTATGCTACCACCAGTAATGGTTTCTTTACCGTTTAAGCTATTACTTTTTGTAATGGTCGACGGATGGTATTTGATGGTTAGATCTTTAATAATGAGTTTTGGTGGGTAGGTGAAAAGGAATGAGCGAAAACTTAGTAATTGGCATTGTAAAAGATGCATTAGCTACATCATTAAAGGTTGCAGGACCAATATTAATTGTAGCAATATTAATTGGATTAATAATAAGTATATTCCAAGCAACTACCCAAATTCAGGAGCAAACACTAACATTTGTTCCTAAATTACTTGGTATAGCAGCAGTAGGGCTTATGTTAGGAAGTTTTATGCTGCATACTATAGTTGCCTTTACAGAAAGAATATTTGAACTTATTATTAAAATATCAACCTAGGAGGTAGAGCAGTATGATAGATACAGCCTACTTTTTAGCTATATTTTTTGTGTTTTTAAGAGTTACTGCGTTTTTGGGAATTGCTAAGGTGTTTTTTCCAAGTGGTACTCCAAATACTTTGAAAGTAGTATTTGCTTTAATATTTTCCTCAGCAGTACTTGGAGGAATAGATTATACAAATATAAATTTAATTACAAGCAATTATGTTTTAATTTTTTATATGATAGCTGAAGTAACTACTGGATTAATATTAGGACTTATTAGTAATATAGCTTTTGAAGTAGTTATTATGGCGGGAAGTTTAATCGATGTTCATATAGGACTTAGTATGGTAAGTACTTTAGATCCTAATAGTAAAACAAATACAACAATAACTGGAAACTTACTTCATTACGTTGCAATGATTATTTTTTTTATTATAGATGGACATCATATGATAATTAAATCAATTATGGAAAGTTTCAGGCTAGTACCACTTGGTAATGGAATTCTTTATGGGGAAACTATGATGGTACTTATAGAAATAATAGCAAAATATTTTGTTATAGGATTGAAAATTGCAATACCAATAGTATTGATAATTATATTAACAGATCTTTGTATGGGACTTGTTTCGAGAGCAGTCCCACAAATAAATGTAATGATTCTTGGTATGCCGGTAAAGATGCTAGTAGGAATAATTGCTATAGGGGTAGCATTACCAATAATAATAAAGCTATTTATAAGTAGTATTAGCTATTTACCAGATATATTTAGAAAAATTATGACAGCCTTTCCTATTTTGTTTATAATTGCAGCAGATGAAAAAACTGAAGAAGCAACTCCAAAGAAAAAGAGTGATGCTAGAAAAAAAGGACAGATAGCTAGAAGTAAAGATGTAGGGCTTGCACTTACAATGATTGCAGTAATATTAGTTATTGCAGGACTTAGTACTTTTTTAGTTTCTAGTTTAAAAAATAATGTTATATATTTTTTAAATGATTTAAGTGCTATTAAGATTAATGAAAATAGTGTAAAGGGATTGAACTATCTTGTTCTTAGTAAGATAGCAGTGGCTTTAATGCCAGTAGTATTACCAATAATGATAGCTGGAGTTGCCGCTAGTTTAGCACAATCAGGATTTTTAATAACAAAAGATGCCATAAAACCATCTTTTGGAAAATTAAATCCTATAAATGGGCTAAAAAATATGTTTTCCAAAAAAGCGTTAATAGATTTAGTTAAGAATTTAATTATGGTATCTATTGTTGCCTTTATAGGATATAGATATGTAAAAGATAACTTTGATAGTATAATGCAAATTGGAAATTTATATTTACCTACATTAGGTGGAGAAGTAAAATCTCTAATTTTAGGTATATTTAATAAGATAGCTATTTTATTAGTTACTATTGCTGCAATAGATTATTTTGTTCAGTTTAAGCTACATAATAATGAACTTAAAATGACAAAGCAAGAAATAAAAGAGGAATATAAACAAATGGAAGGAGATCCACAGTTAAAATCTAAAATAAAGCAAAAACAAAGAGAAATGTCACAAAGAAGAATGATGCAATCAGTTGGAGATGCAACAGTAGTAATAACAAATCCAACACACTTAGCTGTAGCTATAAAGTATGAAGAGGGTGAAATGGAAGCTCCTAAAGTTATAGCTAAAGGAGCTGACATAATAGCTATGAAAATAAAGGAAAAAGCTAAGGAAGTTGATATTCCAATTATAGAAAATAAACCACTAGCAAGAATGATATATGAGCAAGTGGATATTGATAAAGATATACCACAAGATATGTACCAAGCAGTAGCTGAAATTTTAGCTATGGTGTACAAATTAAAGAAAAAAAAAGAAGATGTACTAGAGTATAAAGGATGGGATAATGTTGCTTTTAGATAGAAGGTTAGAATTTAAGAAAAATTTAGATGTATTAGTTGCCTTTGGTGTTTTAGGTATTGTACTTATGATTATTATACCTCTTCCATCATTTATATTAGATATATTATTAGCATTTAATATTACATTATCAGCAGTAATTATTATGATTACTATGTTTACAACAAATGTATTACAATTATCAGTATTTCCTACATTATTACTTGTAACAACATTATTTAGATTAGGTCTTAATATATCATCGACAAGATTAATTTTAAGTGAAGGTGATGCAGGAAAAATAATAGCTGCCTTTGGAGAATTTGTAATTGGTGGTAATTATGTAGTAGGAGTTATTATATTCTTAATTATAGTTATTATACAATTTGTAGTTATTACAAATGGGGCGGGAAGAGTATCAGAAGTATCTGCAAGATTTACTTTAGATGCTATGCCGGGTAAACAAATGAGTATAGATGCAGATTTAAATGCAGGTTTAATAGATGAGACAATGGCTAAAAAAAGAAGACAAGATTTGCAATCAGAAGCAGATTTTTATGGAGCCATGGACGGGGCATCGAAATTTGTAAAGGGAGATGCAATAGCAGGAATTATAATTACTATAATAAATATAGTTGCAGGTATAGTAATTGGTGTAATACAAAAAAATATGGATATTTCTCAAGCTGGTGAATTATATACAAGGCTTACAATTGGTGATGGTCTAGTTGGACAAATACCAGCTCTTTTAATATCAACAGCATCAGGTATTTTAGTTACAAGATCAGGTTCAGCGGATAACTTTGGTAAGACATTTACAAATCAACTTACAGCTTTTCCTATTGCAACAGGAATAGTATCAGCAGTAATGTTATTTATATCTTTAATTCCAGGGATGCCAATGTTTCCTTTTTTACTATTATCATTATCAGCAGGATTTTTATCTTATATGCTATATAAGGAAGAGCAAAAAAAGGAAGAAGAAGAAATATTAAAGGAAGAAGAAGAATTTACAGAAATGGAAAGAAAAGAGCCAGAAAATGTTATGACTTTAATTTCTGTAGAACCTATGGAAGTAGAAATAGGGTATGGATTAATTCCTTTAGCAGATGAATCTACAGGTGGTGATTTACTTCAAAGAATAGCTTCTGTAAGAAGACAATGTGCAATTGAAATGGGTATAGTTGTACAACCTATAAGAATTAGAGATAATCTTCAACTTAAAACTAATGAATATGTTATTAAAATAAGGGGAACAATTATAGCTTCAGCAGAGCTTATGGCAAATATGCTTTTATGTATGGACCCATCAGGAGAAAACTCACAAATAGCAGGTATTAGAACAATTGAGCCAACTTTTAATCTTCCTGCGGTATGGATTAATAAAGATCAAAGAGAAGAAGCTGAAATAAAGGGATTAACAGTAGTAGACCCTACAACTGTAATGGTAACTCATTTAACTGAAACAATTAAGGGACACTCCTATGAGTTACTTGGAAGACAAGAAGTTCAATTAATAGTTGATAATACAAGAGAAAAATATAGTACTGTAGTTGAAGAGTTAATACCAGATTTAATGACTATCGGTGAATTACAAAAGGTATTACAAAATCTTTTAAAGGAAAAAGTTCCAATAAAAGATATGGTAACAATTATGGAATCCTTAGCAGATAATTCAAGACTTACTAAAGATTTAGAGTTATTAACAGAGTATGTAAGATTTTCTTTAGCAAGAACAATATGTAATCAAATAATAGATGAAAATAGAAGTATTACTGTGGTTACTTTATCACCACAAATAGAGGAAATAATAGCTGCAAATACTCAAAAATCAATGCAAGGTTCATTCCCAGCTGTTGATCCAGATACTACAAGTAAAATATTAGAATCTTTAAGAAATACTATAGAGATGGTATATTTCCATAATAATCAACCTGTAATATTAGTATCACCAAATGTTCGTTCAGTATTTAGAAAGCTAATAGAAATGGTATTTCCACATATTATGGTTATTTCTTTAAATGAAATTCCAAATGATGTGGAAATAAGAACTGAAGGAGTTGTATCATTACAATGATAATAAAAAAATATACAGTTAAGAATATGAATGAGGCTTTAACAAGAATTAGATATGAGCTAGGTAAGGATGCTATAATTATTAGCCAAAGAAAAGTTAGAGAGCCTGGAATTAAAGGATATTTTTCACCAAAGCTTATAGAAGTAACAGCAGCATTGGAAAATAGTAAAAAAGATAGTAGAAAAAAAGTAAGCGTAGAGAAGGATGAAGATATAGATTTTAAGGAATCTCTAGATGGATTAAAAAAACTAATTAATGACACTTCAGTTGATGAAAATAAGAAGATAGAAGTTATAAAAGAAGAAAAAGAGTTAGAAAACGAAGTAAAAGAAATAAAAGAATTATTAAATAAAGTAATTAAAAATACAACTAAAGAAGAAAGTAAAGACTTAAGAGAGGATTTACTAAAAGATTTAGATATAGATAGTGAATATTACAATGAGATAAAAGAAACTTGTAAAGAAGAAATAGAGATATTTAAAGAAGATTTTAAAAAAGTAATTGATAGCGAAATAGAATTATGGAATAGTGAATTAAAAGGTAAAGTAGCTTTAGTTGGACCAACTGGAGTTGGAAAAACAACAACAATAGCTAAGCTTGCCGGTAGACTTTCATTGATAGAGAAGAAAAAGGTAGGCTTAATAACTATTGATACATATAGAATTGGTGCTGTAGAGCAGCTAAAAACTTATGCGGAAATTATGAATATTCCATTTAAGGTTGTAATAACATTAAAAGAAATGGAAGAGGCAGTAAATAGCTTGAAGGATTGTGATGTTATTCTTGTCGATACAACTGGAAGAAGTAGTAAAAATTCAATGCAAATATCAGAACTTAGGGCATTTATTCAAAAAGTAAATGCAGATCATATTGCATTAGTTATTAGTGGAACTACTAAAAATAAAGATATTAAAACAATATTATCTGGATATGAAGAGCTTGGATATGAAAAGTTAATAATAACTAAATTAGATGAAACAAGCACCTATGGAGCTATTTTTAATATAGCCAAAAGATCAAAAAGGAAAATAGCCTATATTACAACAGGGCAAAACGTACCAGATGATATAAAAATCCCTACAAAGGAAGAACTTAAAAGGTTAATATTAGGGGAGGAAACTATATGTTAGACCAGGCAGAAAGTTTAAGAAGATTAGCTAGTGGTGAAAGCATGGTTTCTAATAATAAAAAAGCTAGAATAATAACTATTACCTCTGGTAAAGGTGGCGTTGGAAAAAGTAATTTCGTTGTTAACTTGGCTATATCATTAAGTAGAAATGGGAATAAAGTTTTAATTTTTGATGCAGATATAGGTATGGGAAATGATGATGTATTAATGGGTATATATACAAAAAATAATGTTCTTGATTTAATGAAGGAAAATTTAGCTATTGAAGACGTAATAGTTGATGGACCTGAAGGAGTAAAGTTATTACCAGGTGGAAGTGGATTAAATAATATCGAAGATTTAGATCAAATTCAAAGGGATTTATTTTTAAGAAAAATAGAGATGCTAGAAGGTTTTGACTATATTTTAATAGATACAGGTGCAGGAATAAGCAGAAGTGTTTTAGCCTTTATCGCTTGTTCAGAAGAACTTATATTAGTTACTACTCCAGAGCCAACATCACTAACTGATGGATATAGCTTGCTAAAAGCTGTAAATCATTTTAAAATAAAAAATAAGGTAAATATTGTAGTAAATAAAGTTTTAGATAAAAAAGAGGGAGAAGTGACTTTTATAAAGTTTAAAATGGCTGTAGAAAAATTTCTTAAACTAAAGACTAATTATCTAGGATGTATATATGAAGATAGAAAACTTATAATGGCTGTAAGAGAGCAGATACCATTTTTAATAAGTTATCCAAATTCAGATGCTGCAAAATGTATCAAAGAAATCTCATGTAAAATTATGGGAGAAAAAAAGGTAGAAAAGGGATTAGGAGCACAAGGGCTTTTTAAAAAATTATTTAATATTTTTTCTTAATGGGGGATTATAATGAAGTTAAATATAAGGGTTAATAACAAAGTAGCTATATTATGGGATGAAGAAATATATAAAAGTGTAATTCAAGATATTAATGAAAAAGAAAGTTTAATAAGTATACCAGTATGTAATGGAATATATTTAACTATGAGAGATGGAGACGAAGTAGATCAAGTTTATTATGATGATAAAGGAAATGTATTTAACTATAAATGTAAAGTTTTAGGTAGAGTAATAGAGAATAATATACCATTTTATAAATTAGGAAAACCATATGATATTAGAAAAATACAAAGAAGAGATTATGTAAGAGTAAATGTAGTACAAGTTATAAATTATATTAAAGAAGAATCTTTAATAAGAGATTTTCAAAAGGAAGAGAAGTTTAATCCAGCACTTTTATTAGATCTAAGTGGTGGTGGTATGAAAATTAAAATAAAAGAAGATATTTCATATGGAGATAGTATAGTTGGAAATTTAATTTATCAAAATGAAAAGATAATTATTAGAGGAAAAATAGTTAGAAAAGAAAAAACTGAGGATAATAGATATATTTGTGGAATAAAATTTTGTGATATAGATAATGGAACAAGAGAAAAAATAATTAAGACTGTTTTTACAATAATGAGAAAGCAAAGGGAGTTATCTTAGAGGAGGTATTTGTTTATGGAAAATCAAAGCCCATCACTACACAAAGAACAGATTGTTGAAAAATTTATACCTCTTGTAAAGCACTTAGCTTCAAGGGTAATGATAGGAAAAACTAAATATATAGAATATGAAGATTTAGTAGGATATGGTATTATAGGGCTTTTAGATGCAATAAGTAAATACGATGCAAGTAAAGGGATGAAGTTCTCATCCTATGCTACTATAAGAATTAGAGGTGCTATGATTGATGAAATTAGAAAGCAGAGACCAATATCAAAAGGTGCTATGGATAAACTTGCTAAATATAATCAATCTGTAGAAAAACTTCAAAATATATATATGAGGGAACCAAAGGTAGAAGAAATTGCTATAGACTTGAATATTGATATAGATGAAGTTTTTCAAGTAGAAAACTATATTAATTATATGTCGGTTGTATCATTAGAATCTATTATATACTCAGATGAAGATGAAGTAGCGGTAATTGAGATGTTAGAGGATAAAAATAGTCCATCTCCAGAAGAAACATTAGAAGATAAAGAGAAAATAGAAGTTTTAGCTAAGTCTATAGATAAGCTAAAAGAAAAAGATAAATTAATATTAACATTATATTATTATGAAAAACTAACATTAAAGGAAATAGGACAAATTTTAGAGGTATCAGAATCTAGGGTTTGTCAATTACATAGTAGAGCTATTAGAAATTTAAGAGGAATAATGGAGAGTGTAAACTACATATAAGGTGGGAGAAAAATGAATCCTATATTAATACTATTAATAGGAATAACTTTAATAATTCTAAATGTTAGAGCTATAAAAAAAGAAGATAAATCCTTTATTGCAATGCTACAAAAAGAGGAAAAAAACTCTAATAGAGATTATGATATTGAAATAATATCTATTAGAAAAGATTTAGCAGAAACAGTATTAGACTTACAGAAAGAAATAGAGGAACTAAAAACTTCAATTAGTTCTATTAAGAATATTAAATTAGAAGACGATAATATAAAGAATAATGAAAATAAAACAGCTTTACCAAGTATAGAAAATGGAGTTGTTTCAGAAATAAACTTCAATATTAAAGAAGATAAAAAAAATAAGGTTAATATAGTTAAAGATCTTCTAGATGAAGGTTTAACAGAAGATGAAATATGTGATAAATTGTCTATAGGTAAGGGGGAAGTACTATTAATAAAAGGTTTATTAAAAAATTAAAATCATCAGTAGAGTTTTTTTGTGATAGAAAAATACTTATGGGTATAGGAATAGGTATGGTTTTAACTGTTATTTTAATGTTTGGATATAACTTCAATAGAAGTATTTCACCTGATAAAATAGAAGAAAAAGCTAGAGGCATGGGAATGCACTATGAAGGTGAGTGCAAAGTATTATTTAAGGGAGATGGCAAAAATGATTAGAGGTTTATATACAGCAGTATCTGGTTTAATAACATTGGAAAATAAACAAGCTAATATAACGAATAATATAACAAATGCAAATACAAATGGATTTAAAAGTGATAATTTATCTGTAAAAGGCTTTGATGAAGTTATGCTTCAAAATAAAGATAAAATAGTTGGAAATCAAAATATTGTTCAAAAGCTAGGAAGTATAAGCCTTGGGGCAAAAATTGATAGTGTAGATACTGCTTTTACTCAAGGGTTAATTAAATCAACTAAAAAGCCAACAGATTTTGCTATTGAAGGAAGAGGATTTTTTACAATACAAAAGGCAACAGCTACTGGGACAGAAAATGTTTATACAAGAGATGGAAGCTTTAGAGTTGGAAATAATGGATATTTAATTAATACTAGCGGTGATAAGGTTCTTGGTATAAACAAAAATACAGGAGCCATGGAACCAATATTTATAGGTGGAGAAAAGTTTGTTTTAGATAAAAGTAATAATTTATTTGTAGGAAATAGATCTACTCATTCACTTGCAATGGCTGATTTTAAAGATTATAAAAGCTTAGAAAAAATAGGAGACAATTATTATAGAGGACAAAATCCTGAATATAATGCACAAGTCTTTGTTAAACAAGGATATACAGAAGCTTCTAATGTCAATGTATCAAATGAAATGGTAAATATGATAACAACAATGAGAAATTTTGAAACAAACCAAAAGATGATTCAAACATTAGATGAAACTTTGGGAAAAGCAGCTAATGAGATAGGTGCAGTTAGATAATAGGAGGAAAAGCTATGTTAAGAACATTATGGACTGGAAAAAGTGGAATGAATGCTAATCAAGAAAGACTTGATGCAATATCTAATAATTTAGGCAATTCTACAACAATGGGATATAAGAGAATAGAAGTTGGTTTCAAGGATTTATTAACAGAATCATTAGATAGAAATGGGATACCACTAAATAATAAAAATTCAACTATAGGAACAGGTGTTAAGACTTCAGAGTGGTTTAGAGATAATTCACAAGGAATGCTTATGGAAACATTAAAATCAACAGATTTAGCTTTAGATGGAAATGGTTACTTAAAGGTAATATCACCTACAGGAGAATCATTCTATACAAGAGATGGGGCCTTATCAATTGATGGAAGAGGAAGACTTGTAGATTATAGAGGAAATAAGGTAGAACTTAATTATTTAAATGGTTACTCAGAAGATAATGTTACTTTTACAAAAGATAATTTTTTAATAGATAAAAAAGGACAGTTATATATAAAACAAAGAGATAATTTTTTACAAGTAGCAGAAGTACCAGCATATATAGCAGTGGGAGATAAGGCATTTTTATCAGTAGGAGATAACCTTTTTACTCAAGCTCCTGGAGCTGAAGTTAAAAGAACAACAGATGTGGACTTCCATCAAGGTGCATTAGAAGGAGCTAATGTAGATATTGGAACTGAATTTGCAGATATGATAGTTACTCAAAGAGCCTTTGAATTAAGCTCAAGGGGAGTAAGAACTGCTGATGAAATGTGGAGTATGGTAAATAACTTAAGATCAAAATAATAAAAAGGTGGCTTAGAGCCACCTTTTTATTATGCTGAAGTAATAGCTGAAGTAATTGGAGGAACAACTTGTTTCTTTCTTGATAAAACACCATCAAGGAAAGCTGTATTGTCCTTTAATGTAACTTTAAATGCTTTTTCTACTATTTCAGGTTTATCACCTGCAACTAATATTTGAGAACCTTCATTTAATATATCAGTAAGAAGTAACATAACCATGTCTAAATTAGCTTCTTTAGCTTTAGTTTCCATATATTTAAGCATTTCTTCTTTTAATGGCATAAAGCCTTCGATATCCATTGTATTAACTTGAGCAATACCTACTTTTGTATCTTCAATTGAAAATGGTTTAAAGTCTTGATTAAATATTTGTACAACAGTTTTTCCTTTTAAGGATGTACCAGCCTTAAACATTTCTTTAGCAAAACTTTCAATATCTATGCCAGCAATTTGTGCAAGCTTTTTACACATATTCTTATCTTGTATTGTACAAGTTGGACTTCTAAATAATAATGTGTCTGATATAATAGCTCCACATAAAAGTCCAGCTGCTTGTTTTGATGGTCTTATACCATTTTCAAAGAAACTTTTAGCAACTATAGTAGAAGTACTTCCTAATGGTTCGTTTCTAAAGAATATTGGGTTATTAGTTTGAATATCAGCAACTCTGTGATGATCAATAATTTCTAATACTTCCGCATCTTCTAAACCATCTACTGATTGACCTCTTTCATTATGATCAACTTGTATTATTTTCTTTTTATAGTTTGATATTAAGTGATATCTAGAAACAGTTCCAACTACTTTACCGTTAGTATCAGTTACAGGATAGCTTCTAAATCTAGTTTCTACCATAACAGGTTTAATATCATCAACTAAATCTTCAGTTGAGAATGTTACTAACTTATCTTTTACCATAACATATCCAACAGGAATACTTTGAACTATAAGTCTTGAAGCAGTAAATGAATCATGAGGTGTTACAATAACACTTACATTATTCTTTCTAGCTTTTTCTATTATAGCTTGTTGTGGTTCATGTGATCCTGTAATTATCATTAATGATATATTAAGATCTAAAAGTGCATTTTGAACTTCTTCTCTATCACCAACTATAGCAATATCACCTTCATCTATATGATCTTTCATACTTTCAGGTTGCATAGCAGTAACTATTATTTTTCCAGGGAAAGAGTTTCTAGTTTCATCAACATAAACTTCTTTTGCTGAAAGCGTATCAACTATATTTTCTAGTGATGTATTGCTTTTAGCTAAAATTCTATTATCCCATATATCCATATAGCATGAAGTTAAGTTAGAGATAGCTAAAACACCTAATAGATGATCATTTTCATCAGCTACAGGTAAAGTTTTAATATTTTTATCTCTCATTATATTCCAAGCTTTCTTTAATGAGATTTCAGGTGCTACAGGACTTATTTTATCAAATTCTAAATCCTCAACTTTAAGTTTTACTGTTTTTAAGAATCTAGGTGCTTCCACACCAAAATAATCTAAAATAAATTGAGTTTCTTGACTTACATTTCCAAGTCTTACAGGTATGGCAGGAATATTGCCTGTCTTATTTTTAAATTCAGCATATGAATAAGCTGCGCATATTGAATCTGAATCTGGATTTTTATGACCAGTTACATAAATTATATCTTTCAAGTCTTATGCCTCCTTAGCAATAAATTTATTTATACTTCATTCTAATATATAAGTAGAGAATTTGTAAAGGAGTCTAGTAAAAGTATATGTAGAAATTTGATAAATAAACGTAATTATTTAGCGAATTATAGAAGAAATTAAATGATTTTAATTTATTTAAATTAAATAAGTGCATAATTTACATAAAAATAATAAATAATTCATTATTAAAATTCAATCATAACTTTAAATTTACAAAATATAATATATAGAAATCATAATAAGGAGGACAACCGGTGATACAAGAAAGAGAAGTAAGTAGAGGATTAACAACAAAAGAAGCTGAAAATAGGCAGAAAACATATGGATTAAATGAATTATCACACAAAAAGAAAACATCACCAATAGTGATTTTTTTATCACAATTTAATGACTTTATAGTATGGGTATTAATAGCTGCAACTGTTATATCAGGTTTAATGGGAGATAAAGCAGATGCGGTTACTATACTTATTATAGTTGTTGTTAATGCAATACTTGGATTTGTTCAAGAATATAGGACTGAAAAGTCTTTGGAGGCATTAAAGGAATTAGCTGCACCTACATGTAAAGTTATTAGAGATGGAGCTTTAAAGGTTTTAAATTCAGTAGAGGTTACAGTAGGGGATTTTATAATCCTTGAAGCTGGAGATAGAATACCAGCAGATGGTACATTTATTGAAGTTTCATCTTTAATGATAGATGAATCATTATTAACAGGTGAATCAGTTGGTGTATCTAAAGATACAAAAAGAGGAAGCAATTCAGGATTTATGGGAACAACAGTTTTAAAAGGAAGAGGTATTTTACTTGTTGATGGAATTGGTATGAAAACAGAAATGGGTAAGATAGCAAATCTTTTGGATAACATTGAAGAGGAAAAATCTCCTTTAAGAGAAAGATTAGATTCTTTAGGAAAAGTTTTAGTAGCATTATGTTTAATAATATGCGCTGTTGTAACAACTTTAGGAATAATTCGTGGAAATGAAATAACAGAAATGTTTTTACTTGGAGTTTCTTTAGCTGTTGCAGCTATTCCAGAAGGACTTGCAGCAATTGTTACAGTTGCACTTGCTCTTGGCGTATCAAGAATGCTTAAAAAGAATGCTTTAATAAGGAAACTGCCAGCTGTAGAAACTTTAGGATGTACTTCAGTTATATGTTCTGATAAAACAGGTACACTAACACAAAATAAAATGACAGTTAAAGAGATATATACAAATGGAAGAATATATGCCTTAGAAAAAGATACTTTAACAGATCATATTATGTTAACTAAGGCACTTGTATATTGTAATGATTGTAATTACGATTTTAAAGTTAAAAACATAGAAAAAGCTCTTTATGGTGATCCAACAGAAACAGCCTTGGTTAAAGCATTTTTTAAGGATGTACCACTTCTAGAGAGTTTTGTATCTAACTCAACAAGGATATATGATATTCCTTTTGATTCTACAAGAAAAATGATGAGTGTTATAGTTAGAGAGGGGGCAAAGGAAACCTGCTATATGAAGGGTGCTCCAGAAAGAGTCATTGAAAAATGTTCGTATATTCTTGAAAATGGAAAGATAAAACCTCTTACTTCACAAAAGAAAAAACAAGTAGCAAACTATATTGAAGCTATGTCTAATAGAGCTTTAAGATGTATTGCAGCTGCGTATAAGGATGAAGGACTAGTAAAGAATGAAACTTTAGAAAAAGATTTAATTTTTCTTGGAGTTGCAGGTAGTATAGATCCACCAAGATTAGAGGTTAGAGATGCAGTTTTAAAATGTAAACTTGCAGGAATTCAACCTGTAATGATTACTGGAGATCATAAAAATACAGCACTTGCAATTGCAAAATCAATAAATATATGTAATACAGATGATCAAGCTATAACTGGTGAAGAAATAGAAGCTATAACTGATGATGAATTAATGAAGAAAGTTAAAAATGTTAGAGTTTTTGCAAGAGTTTCTCCAAATCATAAGCTTAGAATCGTAAAAGCTTTTAAAAAGCATAATAACATAGTTGCAATGACAGGTGATGGAGTTAACGATGCACCTGCTATAAAAGAAGCTGATATTGGAGTTGCTATGGGAATCTCAGGAACTGATGTAACAAAAGAAGCAGCTGCAATGGTTCTTATGGATGATAATTTTGCAACTATAGTATCTGCTGTAGAAGAAGGAAGAGTAATTTATGATAATATAAGAAAGTTTATAAGATATTTACTTTCTTGTAACTTAGGTGAAGTTTTAACCATGTTTTTAGCGTCACTATTTTATATGCCTAATCCATTAACACCTATACAAATACTTTTTGTAAATTTAGCAACAGATGGATTACCAGCTATCGCATTAGGCGTAGATCCTCCAGATAAGGATATAATGATGCAACAACCTAGAGAAAAAGGAGAAAGCATATTTGCAAGAGGGCTATGGTCTAAAATAACTGTTAGAGGTTGCTTAATAGGTATTTGTACACTTTTAGCATTTATGAGTGGAAGATTTTATGGAATGGATTTAGTTACATGTAGAACATTAGCACTAACAACATTAGTTATGTCACAACTTTTACATGTATTTGAATGTAGATCAGAAAGACACTCAATATTTGAGATTAAGATATTTAGTAATCCTTATTTAGTAGGGGCAGTTACAATATCAATGATTATGGTTTGTAGTATATTATATGTACCATTTTTAGCAAATGTATTTAATACAGTTCCATTAGGATTAAATCATTGGGCTATTGTATTATTCTATTCAGGAATAATATTTACAATAAATAGTGTATATTTATTAATAAAATCAAAAAAATAATTTAAAATTATAAAACCCTTAAAATTTATTTGAATTTTAAGGGTTTTATAATTTTAAATTAAAAAATAATGTTAGTATATAAAAGAATAAATTAAATAATGTTTTTACATAAAAAACACTTGTATTTGAGAAAAAGACATGTTATTATTATGGTAGGGGTTGGAAAAAAATAAACGCTTGGGGTGGTTTATATGAAATTTATGAGTACAAGGGGGGGAGAAACTAATGTTTCTTCTTCAAGGGCAATAATAAATGGAATTGCTAAAGATGGAGGACTTTATGTTCCGGAAACAATTCCTAAAATATTTGAAAATATAAAAAGTAATAGTAAATTAAGTTATGAAAATCTTGCTTTTAAAATTATTAGGGAGTTTTTTACAGACTTTAGTGAAGTTGAATTAAAAGGGGCAATTAATGAGGCTTACAAAAATAAATTTACTGTTAAAGAGGAAAATGGATTTTTAGAACTTTATCATGGACCAACTTCAGCATTTAAAGATGCTGCATTACTATTTTTACCTCAAATTATGAAGATAGCTAAAAAGAAGTGTAAGCTTCAAGAGGATATAGTTATTTTAACAGCTACATCTGGTGATACAGGAAAAGCTGCATTAGAAGGCTTTAGTGACATTGATGGATTTAAAGTAGTTGTTTATTATCCTAAAAATGGAGTAAGTCTTATACAAGAAAGACAAATGTCAACTCAAAAGGGCAAAAATGTTAAGGTTATAGGAATTAGAGGGAATTTTGATAATGCACAATCTGGAGTAAAGGAAATATTTTCAGATATTTTATTTAGGGAAAAGTTAAAGAAAAAAGGTTATATTTTATCTTCTGCAAATTCGATAAATATAGGTAGATTAGTACCACAAATAGTATATTATTTCTATGGGTACTTTGATTTAGTCAATAAGCAAAAAATAAAAATGGGGGAAGAAATAAATGTCGTTGTTCCAACAGGAAACTTCGGCAATATATTAGCATCTTATTATGCAAAGGAAATGGGGCTTCCTATTGCAAAGTTTATTTGTGCATCAAATGAAAATAAGGTGCTAACAGATTTTTTTAATGATGGAATATATGATAAGAGAAGAGATCTTATTCTTACAGAATCGCCATCGATGGATATACTTATTTCATCTAATTTAGAAAGACTATTATATGAAGCATATAATAGAAATGGAAATGAAATAAATAAATTAATGAATTCTTTAAAAGATGATGGGGTATATAAAATTAATTCAGAATATAAAGAATTTATGAAGAATTTTTATGCTGATTATGCAGATATTAAGGAGGTATATAAAGCTATTAAAAAATTGTATGAAGAGGAAAATTATTTAATGGATACTCATACAGCTGTAGCTTATGTAGCTCTTAATAAATATATAAATAAAACAAAAGATAAAAAGCAATACTTAATAGCTTCAACAGCTAGTCCGTATAAATTTCCAAGAAGTATTTGTAATGCATTAGGCTTAAATGTAGAAAATAAAGATGATTTTAAAGTTTTGGAAGCTTTAAATGAATTTTCGAAAGTACCAATACCAAATAATCTAAAGAATTTAGAAAAACAAGAAATCTTACATTATGAAGTTTGGAATAAAGAGGAAATGAAAGATGCACTTAGTGCATTTTTAAGGTAGATGTTTATGGTAAGAGTAAAAGTACCAGCTACATCAGCAAATATGGGACCAGGATTTGATACTATGGGAATAGCTTTTAATTTATATAATGAATATGAATTTTCGGAAGAAGATAGTGGGCTGTTTTTTGATGGTATTCCAGAAGAATTTTGTAATGAAGATAATATAATTTATAAAGCAATGATTAAATGCTTTCAAAAGGGAAATTATAAATTTAAAGGACTAAAAATAAAAGTAATAAAGCAATGTATACCAATTGCAAGAGGGCTTGGGTCAAGTTCAAGTTGTATAATAGCAGGGCTTTTAGGTGCAAATTATATAATGGGAAATAGATTTAGTAAAGATGAACTTTTAGATTTAGGAGTAAATATGGAAGGGCATCCAGATAATATAGCTCCAGCACTTTTAGGTGGTATGATTATTGCTATAGTAGATAAAGGGAAAACAATATATAATAAAATTAATATAAAGGAAGGAATAAAGTTTACTTGTATTATACCTGACTTTAAACTTTCAACCAAGGAAGCAAGAGAAGTACTTCCTAAGGAGATTTTATTAAAAGACGCAATATACAATATAGGCAGAGCTTCTTTAATGGCATCTTCTTTTTCTACTGGAAACTATAGATTATTAAAATTTGCTTGTAAAGATAGGCTTCATCAAAATTATAGAAGTAAATTAATAAAATATTACGATGATGTTTACAATAAATGTTATGAGCTAGATGTAATATGTTGTTTTTTAAGTGGGGCAGGGCCTACTATTATGTGTATAGTAGAGGAGAGCAATAAAGAATTTTTGACTTCAATAAAAAATTATCTTAAAATTAAAAAGATCAATTGGGGTGTAAAAGAGCTTTTAGTTAATAATCAGGGGGCTATGGTAATTGAGGGGGACTTAAATAAATGAAGGGTAACTATTTAGTAATTGATAAAAGAGTATTACCAGACGTATATGAAAAAGTTGTAAATGCTAAGAAACTTTTAAAGGAAAGAAAGGTTAAAGATGTTACTGAAGCAGCTAAAACTGTAAATATTAGTAGAAGTGTTTACTATAAATATAAAGATTTTGTTTTTGATTTTGTAGAAACAGCTCAAGGTAAAAAAGTAACATTTAATATGATGATAGTAGATAAAAAAGGTGTTTTATCTGAAATACTTAATTATATATCAGGAGAACATGGCAGTATTATTACTATTAATCAAGGAATACCAATGAATGAAAGAGCAAATTTAACTTTAACGGTAGATATATCGTCATTAAATGTAGATTTAAAAACATTATTAGATGATTTAGGTAAGTTAGATGGTGTAGAAAAAGTTGACTTTATTGCGATGGAGTAAATAAAATAGTTTCAATATATAAAAAAGGAAATGGTAACGAAATAGTAACCAATTTCCTTTTTTTATATTACACTTTATAATAGAAATAGTTTTTATATAATAGGAAGCATTTTAAATATAATTAAATTATATTTAAGGGTTGGATATTTAATAAAAATCTGATATATTTAATATTAATCCATAGTAAACATATCAACATTGTTGGGATTAAACATTTTACATATAAGGTAATATAAAATTCTTTAAAGAGAATACTAAAGATAGTTAGGGGTGATATGAGTGGATATTTATTTCGATAATAGTGCGACAACGAAACCTTATGATGAGGTAATAGATTTAGTTGCTAGTGGAATGCGTGATTATTATGCTAATCCATCTTCACTACATAAACTAGGTATAAAATCAGAAAAAAAACTTACAGAGGTTAGAGAATATTTAGCTTCAAGTATTGGAGCAAATAAAGAAGAAATTTACTTTACATCAGGGGGAAGTGAGGCTAATAATTTAATACTTAAAGGATTATTAAAAAATGGACACCATTTGATAACTACATCATTTGAGCATCATTCTGTTTTAATGAGCAGTAAAGAAATAGAAAAAAATGGCGTAAGAGTTACATATTTAGAAGTTGATGAAAATGGGAAAATATCAATTAAAGCCTTAAAGGAAGCAATATGCAAAGATACTGTTTTAGTATCAATTATGCATGTAAATAACGAAATGGGAGCTATTCAAAATATAGAAGAAATAGGAAAAGTTATAAAAGAAACAAGTTCAAGAGCAAAATTTCATGTAGATGCAGTACAGTCTTATGGAAAACTTAAAATAGATGTGAGAAAAATGAACATTGATATGATATCAGTAGCAGCTCATAAGTTTCATGGACCAAAGGGAATTGGATTTTGTTTTATAAGAAAAGGAATAATTTTAAATCCGTTAATAAAAGGTGGAAGTCAAGAAGGTGGTTTTAGAGCTGGTACTCAAAATGTTCCAGGTATTATGGGGTTAGGAAAAGCGGCTGAAATGACTTTAAGCAATATGGAAAGTAATTATAATAAAGTACTAGAGTTAAAAAGATATATGATAGAAAAACTTTCTAATATAAAGGATATAAGAGTAAATAGTCCTATAGAAGAAGGATTTAGTCCATATATTTTAAATGTATCTTTTAGAGGTATAAGAGCAGAAGTTTTACTTCACTTATTAGAAGAAAAAGATATTTATGTTTCAACGGGATCAGCATGTACATCAAAAAGTAGTGCAACTAGTGGAAGTTATGTTATGAAAAGCTTGAAATTATCAAAAAAGGATATAGAAAGTGCTATTAGATTTTCATTTTCAATAGAAAATACAAAAGAGGAAATTGATAAGGTAATAGAAGTTTTAAGTAGTTCATTAATGTTTTTAAGGAGAGTAAGAAGATGAATAAATTAATTTTAGTTAAATATGCATCAGAGATATTTTTAAAGGGTTTAAATAGAAATAAGTTTGAAAAAAAACTAAGAGATAATATTAAGAAAAAACTTAAAGGGCTTGAGTATGAAATAATATTAGATCAAGGTAGATATTTCATTAAATCAGACAATATAGAAGAAGCAGCGGAGAGAGTAAGAAAGGTTTTTGGAATTTCTGAAGTATGTATAGTTACTGAAGTTAAAAGAGATATCCAAGAAATTAAGGAAGAGGCTTTAAGAAAAGTAAAAGAAGCTTCACCTAAAACTTTTAAAATAGAAACAAATAGAGCAAATAAGCTGTTCACTAAAAATTCTTTAGAAACTTCAAGAGAAGTTGGAGGATATATTTTTAATCATATAGAAGGAATTGAAGTAGATGTTAAAAATCCTGAGTGTTTAGTTAATATAGAAATAAGAGAAAATGCTTATATATATACAACAAAAGATAAGATAAAGGGTGTTGGAGGACTTCCATATGGTATTAATGGAAGCACTATGCTAATGTTATCAGGAGGAATAGATTCACCAGTTGCTGGATATTTAATGGCTAGAAGAGGTGTGGAGCTTCATTGTGTTTATTATCATAGTCATCCATATACTTCTGAAAGAGCAAAGGATAAAGTTAAAGACTTAGCTAAGATATTAGCAAAATATACAGAAAAGGTTAATTTGTATATAGTACCATTTACGGAAATTCAAATGGCAATTATAAATGGATGTAAAGAAGATGAATTAACAATAATAATGAGAAGATTTATGATGAGAGTTGCATGTACTTTATCAGAAAAGTATGGAATACAATCAGTTTCATCAGGAGAAAGTATAGGTCAAGTAGCAAGCCAAACTATGGAAGGATTAATGGTAAGTAATGATTGTGCGGATAGACCTGTATTTAGACCGTTAATTGCGATGGATAAAACGGATATTATGGATATTGCTAGGAATATTGGAACATATGAAACTTCAATACTACCATATGAAGATTGTTGTACTATATTTGTACCAAAACATCCGAAGACAAAGCCAAGAGTAGATTTAATTCAAAAATCAGAAAGTGTATTAGAAATAGACACTTTAGTAGAAAAGGCAATTGAAGAAACAGAATTAGTTACATTTAATTAATATAAATAATTAAGTTAAGTAATTAAATAAAAAGGATGGGATAATGTGAAAAAGAAGATTAGGTTACTATTGTTAATAATAATGACTTTAGTAATTTTCTCAGGATGTGCTTATAATAAAAAAGATGAAAGTATAAAAACTATAAATGTTGCTATGTCAGGTACTTATTATCCTTTTACCTTTTCATCAGGGAATAGTTTAGAAGGGTTCGATGTAGATGTTTGGAATGAAATAGGAAATAGATTAGGCTATAAGATTGAATTTAAAACTGCTGCATTTAGTGGATTATTTGGTCTTTTAGATTCAGGAAAAGTAAATACTATCTCAAATCAAATAACTATAACAAAAGAAAGAAGTGATAAATACTTATTTAGTGATCCATATGTTTATAGTGGAGCTCAAATTATTGTAAATAAGGGAAATCCTAATAAGATTAATTCTTTTAATGACTTAAAAGGAAAGAAAGTTGGTGTTGATTTAGGAAGTAATTATGAACAAATTATAAGAGAGAAAGACTCTAATAATGAAGTTACAGTAGTTACTTATCAAAATACAGATGCTGCTTTTACAGACTTACTTTTAGGAAGATTAGATGGTGTTGTTATAGATAAAATATCCGCTATAGTAACTATAAATGAAAAGGGATTAGAGTTAGAACTTGCAGGAGAGCCAATAGAAGAAGTTAAAAATGCATTTCCATTTGTTAAAAATGAAGAAAATATTAAACTTGTAGAAGATATTAATAAAACTCTTAAAAATATGAGAGAAGACGGAACATTTACAAAAATATCAAACAAGTGGCTGAAAACAGATGTTACAGGAAATAATACAAAATATCTTAAAAGCTTAATTATAAATGTATTAAATGGACTAAAAACAACTTTAAGTTTATCAGTAATATCTATGGTAATTGGGCTTATTATTGGAATTATTATAGCTTTAGTAAGATTTTATAATATGAAAGGATTAAAGCAATTAGTTGAAATTTACATTTCATTTTTAAGAGGAACTCCTTTACTTGTACAATTATTCTTGCTTTATTTTGGATTACCACAATTAGTACCTGCGTTAAAAGGAATAACAGCATATATTGCAGCTATGATAGGTCTTGCATTAAATGCATCAGCATATATAGCAGAAGCACTAAGAGGAGCTTTAGAGGCTATAGATAAAGGTCAAATGGAAGCAGCTTTATCAGTTGGTATGACAAGAGATCAGGCAATGAGAAGAATAGTAATGCCACAAGTTTTTAGAATATCATTACCATCTTTGGGAAATATTTTCATAGATAATATAAAAGGATCTTCATTAGCATTTACATTAGGGGTAACAGAAATTTTAGCTAGGGCTCAAATGAGTGCAGCAGCTAGCTATAAATTTTTCCAAAGTTATATTGTTGTAGCTATAGTATATTGGATAACAATTAGTTTCTTTAACTTCCTTCAAAAAAGAATAGAAAGAAAAATATCAGTTTACTAGGAGGAGAGAAAAGATGATAAGTGTTATTAACCTAAAAAAAAGCTTTGGTAATACCGAAGTATTAAAGGATATTAGTTTAAATGTAAAAAAAGGTGAAGTAGTTGTAATTATAGGACCATCTGGATCAGGTAAATCTACATTTCTTAGATGTTTAAATTATTTAGAAGAACCTAATTCAGGGAAAATAAATATAGGAAGTATTAATATAGATACAGTTAAGGTAAATAAAAATGATATACATAGATTAAGACAACAATCAGCTATGGTTTTCCAAAATTATAATTTATTTAATAATAAGACTGTAATTGAAAATATTACTGAGGCTTTATTAGTAGTAAAGAAAAAAACAAAAGAAGAAGCAAAAGAGATTGCTATAAATATGTTAAAAAAAGTTGGTCTTGAAAATAAAAGAGATTCATATCCATCTACATTATCAGGTGGTCAAAAACAAAGAGTAAGTATAGCTAGAGCTATGGCAGTTAACCCAGAGGTTATTTTGTTTGATGAACCAACATCAGCTTTAGACCCTGAACTTGTATCTGAAGTTTTAGGGGTTATTAAAGAGCTAGCTAATGAAAAAAGAACAATGATAATAGTAACTCATGAAATGAAATTTGCAAGAGATGTAGCAGATAGGATTGTATTTATGGAAGAGGGATTAATTGTAGAAGAAGGAACCCCAGAAACTATATTTACAAATCCAAAGGAAGAGAGAACTAGAGAGTTTCTTAGACTTGTGGAGAAATAATAAAAAAGCAATGAATAATTCATTGCTTTTTTTATAGAAATTATCTAGTTCTCATTCTTGTTGCTTGTTGTCTAGCCTTTTTTAATTGATTATGATCGAAAGGATGTAAATCTTTTTTAGTTGTTAAATTAGCTATGTTTGAAATCATAATAACTTCAGAATTATCCTTTCCCTTTTCTCCGCCAATTCCCATGACGATAATCTTATGACCTTGTTTAACATCTATAAATTCAGGCTTTTTAAACCATCTCTTTTGTTTAAATTGAGTTTTAACTACTCCTTTACCCATATCAGGTTTAATTAAGATATGAGCTTTGAATATTCTCATAATACCTAGTATGTTTTTTTCTTCAATTTTGACTGATAAAACTGTACCAGAAGCACTAGTCATTCTATCTCCATATTTTTGCATATATGCATCTGAAAAATATTTAGTCATTTTATCTTTAAATCCCATAATTAAAACTCCTTTTTATCTGCGAAAATTTATAAAAAATTATAAATAATATAATTACAAGGTCATTATAACATACTTAGGAGCTTTATTAAATAAAAAATTAAATAAATCTGTAAACCTTTATAGTATATTAAAAGAGAAGAATAATAATCTATATAAAATTATAATTTATATAGATTATTTAATAATTTTATATGAAACTCTTCATCTAAAATTATTCTATTTATAATTGCAACTATGTTTTCATCCTGTATAAGATTAGCTGTTTTTCTATATTGAGCTATAGCATCTTCTTCCCCTTTTATATCTTCTTTTAAAATATCATTAAGGGTAGTTCCATATTCTATAAATTTAGGTGTCCAATAAAGTTTTTTACACTTTTTATTTATCCAAAATCCAGGTTCACCACCTAATGCAATTATTAATTCGCCTAATATTTGAAGGTGATGCATTTCAACCATAGCTATACCTCTAATTGTTTCACTAGCATTAGGATCAGTATTTACTAAATTCATTTCATGAAAGATATATTGACCTATAGCTGAAAATTCAGATACCATTCCAGCATAATTAAGTTGAATAAGATTTGCATAGTTAATGTTTTTTTCTTCAACTTCAATTTTAGGATAAGGTAAGTCAACACAATATTTATGTTTAATATCTCTTAAGTCACTTTTCATAATTACTCCTTTAAAAATAAATAATAATTATATTTTATGCAAAGAACTATATTATTGAGAATATTAAATAAAATATAGTTGAAAAATTTAATAGCTATAGTACTATTAAATATATAATTATAGAAAGGTGGAGAACAGTGAATATAATATTTGGTGAAAAAACAAAAATAGCATTATTAGACCTTATTAGCAATAGTAGTTTTGATTACATAAGATTAAAGGTAGCAGCAGTAGGATGTGGAAAACCTGCTTATGAGATATATCCTGACTATAAAACCTCAGAGGATATACTAGTTGAAATAAATGATGTGAAATTTGTTATAGAACAAAAAGATCAGAAACTTTGTAATGATACTGAAATCAAATATGATAAAGAAGTATATAACAAAGGATTTTATGTAAGAAGTTTATAAAGCTTTAAAATATAGAGCTTTAAAGGAAAACCTTAAAATTATAAGCAGAAGGTTAAAATTATTAAACCTTCTGCTTTTTTTATTAGTAATAAACTACCTTATAAAGTCTATAGAAAATTCACCATCACCAACAATTATAACAGTATCATTTTTAGTAAGATGCCCTATAGTAGCAGTAGAATCATCAGGTGTACATTTTTTAAATAATCTTAGTGAGTCATCTGAATTTATTACCATTATAACTGAATTTTTATCAGGGGTTATTAATTTAGCATGAGCCTCACATTTAGTACAAGTAATATCAAAATTATAAATACCTTTTTTGTAAATATCAGAAACAGGCACTTGACTTAAATTACTATCTAAAGTTACTGCAACAGTGGGTAAAAAGTTAGTGTTAATAAATATTAATATAGATAATATTAAAGTGAAAAAAATTTTTTTAATCAAAGTATCATCTCCTTATATATAAGTAGTATTATACAAAGTTAAAAATAATATTATATAAAAAAATAATTTTTATAATACTAAGAAGTAAATTATAATTTAATAATCATTAGCAAATTCATTAAGAAAACATATTATATAGTATGATTAAACTTTAAGATAAAGGATGGATGTACAGATGAATATATGTTTAAAGCTTATATCTCCTATAGGATGTAGGAATTGTGAGTACAATATGATTATTGATGCATGTGGAAATGCAGCTCGTGAAATACGAAATAATTTACCAGAATCATTAATTGGTGATGGTATAAAAATTAACTGCATAGTAAGGTGCTGTGGAGATATATTAGAGCCTCCATGCATTCCATGTAAAAACTTATTTGCATTATCTGAGCCAATAAGAATAGTAGAAAGAAACAACAGAAGAGATGGCTTTGAAGATTTTTATTGTCAAGATTCATGCTTACAAGATTCTTGCTGTGAAGAAGTAAGATGTAATAGAGAAAAGGAATATGCAATAATAATAAGATCTTATAATCCACAATTATCACAATTATTATGCATATATCCTAAAATATTTTTAGAAGATGCTGATGAAACTGTGAAATTAGTATTCTTATTTGATAAAAATGGAAGTTGTAGTCCTTTTATGGGAAATAATAATCAAAATGGTTGGGGATGTGGATGTGGCTGCTGTGATTTTGGATTATTTGGATTACTTTTATTATTCTGTTTATGTTAGAGTTAAAATAATCTCTTAAATAAGCTTGAAATATAAATAACTTTTGAAAAAAAGAATTAGTGAGCTGAGCTAAAATTTAGCTTAGCTCATTATAATTTATAAAATAAAAAAGTTATTTCTATAAATGTTATAATTTTGTTATGAAATTGACACAAATTTTATAGTATAATATATATGTAGACGATAATATGCTAATAGCAAAGCGAGGGGAAATTATTTATGGAAAGATTTCTCATGGACAGGATTCAGCTGACAATTGAGAATTATAGACAAGCAAAAGAAGAGTTAAGAAATGATGGAGATGTATTAAATCATTTTGCATCTCTTATATATGCTCATTATGAAAAAGAAATTCCAGTTGAAAAAGTAAAAGAAATTAGAAAGTATATAAAAATGACATCATCAAGAGTATCACCCTTTAGAGGAGATATGTTGTACATGCTATCTTTGCTTATTGCATTAGATAATGGATCAGAAAAAGAATTAATAGATAGCATATATAAAGTAATGGATATACTTATTGAAGAGGGATTTAATGAATGTGATCATTTAGCTTTAACTTCATTTGTTATTGCGAAATATGGAAAAAATAAGGACAAGTATAATATTGCTTCAAAAATGAAAGATGTGTATATTTTATTAAAAGAGAAATACTATAATATAACGCAAGAGGATGATTATCTAGTTTGTGCATTATGGGCATTAAATGAGATTGAAGTTGAAACTATAGATGAGTTTATAGAAACAATCTATAATCATATGACAGACTTAAATATAAAGTCAAAAAACGGAATTCAAGGTCTTACAAATGCAATTATGCTTAATGGATCATCTGGGCATATGTATAGAACAGTTGAATTTATAATACAATTAGAAAAAAGAGACATAAAGCTTGCACAACAATTTCTTCCAGTTATTGGGGTTTTATCAAATATAAATCCAAGAATGAATGCTGATTTAGTAGAAGGGGTTATAGAAGAGTTGTGTGAGGAAGAGGGCGAATATGAATACTATATGGATAAGGGCTTTAGAACTATAATAGCAATTTCAATAGTAGCATTTTGTACAATTTCTGAAAAAAGGAGATATATTGATGAACTTTTAGCTCAAGGAGTATATTGCTTTATAAAATCTAAAAATAAAGGAATGTTTTCAGAGGTTCTAGTTTAAAAGGGAAAATAAATGGAAAAAGTTATTTTACATGTTGATATGGATGCATTTTTTGCATCTGTTGAGCAAAAAGATAATCCAAGTTTTAAAGGAAAACCAGTAATAGTTGGTGGTGTTAGTGAAAGAGGCGTAGTATCTACTTGCTCTTATGAAGCTAGAAAATATGGTATTCACTCTGCAATGCCAATATTTATTGCTCAAAAGTTATGCCCTCATGGAATTTATTTAAGAACTAGACATGAAAGATATAAAGAAATATCAAAAAAAGTTTTTGATATACTTAAAGAGGTTACACCTTTGGTGGAGCCTCTTTCTATTGATGAGGCATATTTAGATTTAAGTGAAGGTTATTTTGATGATGGATTAGAAGCAGCTAAATATATAAAAAATAAAGTTTTTAAGGAGTTAGGATTAACACTATCTATAGGTATATCTTATAATAAATTTTTAGCAAAGCTTGCATCGGATTGGAATAAACCAGATGGAATAAAAATAATAAGAAGAGATATGTTACCAGATATTTTATTTCCATTATCAATTTCAAAGATATATGGTTTAGGAAGTAAATCTGTTAAAAAATTAAATAATATGGGCATATTTAAAGTAAAAGATCTATACGAAATGCCTAGAGAATTTTATATTGAATATTTAGGTAAATATGGAATGGATATATATTATAGAATTAGAGGAATAGATAAAAGGGAAGTAGAAGTTCAAAGAGATAGAAAGTCTTATGGTAAAGAAAGAACATTTACAAGTGATACAGATGATAAAGACGAAATATTAAGATATGTAAAAGATTTTTCACTTAGTATCACTAATGATTTAAAAATAAAAGGTATTAAGGGAAAAACAATTACAGTTAAGTATAAAATGAGCAATTTTGAAAATCATACTAGAAGCAGAACAATAAATCATTATACTAATGATTTTCAAGAGGTTTATAGTATTTGTGTAGAAATAATAAATGGAGAGGATTTTTCAGGTGGAATAAGGCTTATAGGAATAACCATCTCATCATTTATGGAATTTGAAACAGAACAATTAAGTTTATTTTAATAAATTAAAATTTATTTTATAAAAACAACCTTTCATATAAAGTATTTTTGATTTATAATTAAACTACTAAAGAAAAGAAAAAATTTAGGAGGGACTTAGAATGAATAAACAAGATTTAGCAGCAATGATAGATCATACAATACTAAAGCCGGAGGCTACAGAAGCAGAAGTTGTAAAGCTTTGTAATGAAGCGATAGAGTATAAATTCGCATCTGTATGTATAAACCCATCTATGGTAAAAACAGCTGCATCAGTATTAGAAGGCAGCGAAGTAAAGGTTTGTACAGTAATAGGCTTTCCTTTAGGAGCAACTACTACGGAAGTAAAAGCTTTTGAAACAGAAAATACTATTAAAAATGGTGCCAATGAAGTTGATATGGTTATTAACGTAGGAAAATTAAAAGAAAGAGATTTAGAATACGTTAAAAATGATATAAAAGCCGTTGTTGATGCAGCGAAAGGAAAAGCATTAACTAAGGTTATAATTGAAACATGTCTTTTAACAGATGAAGAAAAAGTTATAGCATGTAAGTTATCAAAAGAAGCAGGAGCTGATTTTGTTAAAACTTCAACTGGATTCTCAACTGGTGGAGCAACGGCAGCAGATATTAAATTAATGAGAGAAACAGTAGGAAAAGAGTTAGGAGTTAAAGCTTCAGGGGGAGTTAGAAGTAGAGAAGATGCTTTATTAATGATTGAAAATGGAGCAACAAGAATAGGAGCTTCAGCATCAATAGCTATATGTGAAGGTAAAAAATCAAACTCAAATTATTAAAATATAATATAAATCAATTTAGACTAAAAATTTGATTTTCAAATTTTTAGTCTTTTTGATTTAGTAGATATTGTTTAAATAAATATTTAAAAGAAGGTACATAATTTAAAATTACTTTTTTAATGAAGAAATAATAAGAATTTATATAATTTATTAGGAAAAAATAAATTATATATTTATAAAAGATATATAAAGCATAAAAGATAAGGGAGAAAAGAAATGAATTATATTATATTAATTATTGGATTTGCCTTTTTAATAAAAGGAGCAGACATATTTGTAGATGGTGCAGCAGCAGTTGCAAAAAAATTAGGAATCCCAACTGTTATTGTAGGACTTACAATAGTATCTCTTGGAACAAGTGCTCCGGAACTTGCAATTAGTTTAATATCATCAGTACAGGGGAATAATGGAATAACAATAGGAAATGTTTTAGGATCAAATATATTTAATACATTAATGGTACTTGGAGTAACATCAATTATTATGCCTATAGTAGTAAAAAAAGCAACAGTTCTAAAAGACTATATTATTACACTGTTAGTAGCATTAGCATTATTAGTTTTTACATTTGGTCAAGTGATAGTTGGCTATGAACCAATTATAGGAAGATTAATAGGAAGTATTTTAATTATAGGATGTATTTCTTATACTATATATTTAATAAATATAACTAAAAATACAAATAATAACAATTTGGATAATCAAGAAGAGCAAGAAACTGTAAATAATATTAATATTGGAAAATGTATAATAAAGATTTTAGTAGGAGTGTCAGGTGTAATTATTGGAGGAAAACTAGTGGTAGATTCAGCTACTAATATAGCATATTCTTTTGGGATGAGTGAAAAGCTAGTTGGATTAACTATAGTTGCAGTTGGAACATCTCTTCCAGAATTAGTTACATCAATGGTAGCTGCTATAAAAGGAGAAAATGATATTGCTATAGGTAATGTATTAGGATCTAATATTTTTAATATATTATTAATTTTAGGAGTATCAGCATTAATTAATCCAATACCAGTTGCTATGACTTTAAGTTTTGATATGATATTTTTAATAATAGTAACTTTAATTCTTGGAGGATTTATGTTCCTTGGAAAAGGAAAAGAACTAAAGCTTAGTAAAGTTGAAGGAGTTTGTTTAGCCACATTATATATAGGGTATGTTATATATATAGTGATGAGAAACTAAAATTATATATAGAATATTAAACCATATTTACAATAGTTTTTATAACATTAATTTTTTAATAATGTACAAACTAATAATGTTAAGGAGGTGTTAATAATGACACATAAATGCGGTTGCGATAGTAAGCATAAAGATACAAACAAAGTCACTCATACACATAATTGTGGTGAAGGTAGTTGTGGAAAAGCTAAAAAAACTGCTACTGATAATCAGTGGGGAAAATAAAAACTTATTAAATACCACATTCGATTAGAATGTGGTATTTAATTTATTTTAAAATAACTATTTTATAGAAATAACCATACTATATTATAAAAGAAAAAAAGGAAAGTGGTAGTATGAAGTTATTTCAAATAACATTAATAATAGCTACTGGAATTTTAATGGCATTAATAGATGTAGCACCTTATTTAAATAGATATAAAAAAGATAATAAGGAATCTGAAGATAAGTAAAGTGTATTGGCAATAATCATAAGTAATGTTTATTGCCAATAATGGTTTAAATAAACTGTAAATAAGTATTTAAATAACATATAATAAAGTATGTTTACAAAAAAATAAATTATATTTTAAGAATTTTATGTTATAATAATGAAAAAATATTTTTTATGGAGGAATATATGGATAACATTCGTGAAATAAGACCTAAAAAGGGATCTTTTAAAAATTATCTTGGCTGGTTAGCTTTAGCATACATAGCAATAGGAGTAGTATTATTATTTAATAGTAAGCTAATATTTGATGTTACTTTAAGCTTCTTTTACATTATTGCAATATTTGTTGGAGTAAGCTTAGTATATTCAGTTATAACATTTAATAAAAAATATGGAGTTGCAGCAGTTATAGGAATAATAATATATCTTGCAACTACTATAATATTTAGTCCAATTATAAGTTATAAAGCACATAGGGCTTTAATTGGTGATATAGAAGAAGTAGATTTTACCCATGAAATTGAACATATAGATTTAAAACAGCTTCCAACTATAGATAAAGAAGTAGCATATAAGCTTGCAGATAAAAAGCTTGGTGAAATTCCTAGTTTGGGAAGTCAAGTTACTATAGGAAATTTAGATTTACAAAGTATTAATGGACAACTTTATTATGTAGCACCTTTAGAACATTCATCATTTTTTAAGTGGATAACAAATAGAGAAGGAACTTCAGGTTATATAAAAGTAAGTGCTACTAACCAAAGTGATGTACAACTTGTTACAGAATTAAATGGAACATCTTTAAAAATAAAGTATTTAGAATCAGCATTTCTTTTAAGTGATTTAGATAGGGCGGCATATTTAAGAGATATGAAATCTGGACATACAGATTATACCTTTGAATTAGATGATGAAGGAAAACCTTATTGGGTTGTGAGTAGATATGATAATGCCATAGGTATTGCAGAAGCAAAAGCAATTGGAGCGTTAATAATAGATGCTCAAACAGGAGAATCTAATGTATATGATATAGAAAATACACCAAAATGGGTTGATAGAATACAACCAGATAGATATATAAAATCTTATATAGATAAATGGGGAGAACTTGTACATGGTGTATTTAACTTTAGTGATAAAGATAAACTTAAAAGTACAGAAGGTATGAATTTAATATTTAATAATGATACATGCTACTACTACACAGGTATTACATCAGTTGGTAATGATGAAGGCTTAGTAGGATTTACATTAACTAATACAAGAACTGGTGAAACTAAGATGTATAAGACGGCAGGAGCAACAGAAACTGCAAGTATGAAATCAGCAGAAGGTAAAGTTCAGCAATATGGATATAAGGCAACTTTTCCATATTTAATTAATATACAAAGTGAGCCAACATATTTTACAACACTTAAAGATTCAAATGGACTGGTAAAACAATATGCAATGGTAAATGTTAAAAATTATAACATTGTAGGAGTTGGAGATTCACTTCAAGCAACATTAAATAAATATTTAGAAGGATTAACTAATACTAATATATCTTTAGAAGGTAGTAGTAGTGAAGAAACTTTAGAAGGTGAAATAGAGAGAATAGGAATTGTTGTTAAAGATGGAACGAGTATTTATGATATTAAGATAAAAGGAAATAATAGCATTTTTTCTGTTTCAACTGAAACATCAAGAGAAGTTGCTCTAAGTTCTGTCGGAGATAAAATACTAATTAAATTTATAAAAGTTGGAGATGGTAAATTTGTATTAACAAATTCTTTTGAAAACTTAAATTTAAAATCTCAATAAAATAAACAAAGAAATCATATCAAGATATTTGGTATGATTTCTTTTGTTTTTATGAAATATAAATTGAAGTATTTCTTGGAATATTATCATAAATCCACTTAGCATTTTCTTTAGCAAGTCTTACACAACCATCAGATATGGCTACTCCTAATCTACCATCTCTTATATAGCCATCTAAATTATAAATAATAGAATGGAAAAGATAATTTCCTTTTATCTGAGAGTAATACCAACATTTATATCCATGGGTTACTCCAAAGTAAAGACCTTTAATTCCAATACTAAAATTACCTTTTATAGTTGGTGTTGAAGCTTTACCAACACTACAAAGGTAACTTTTAATTAGTTTCCAATTATTATTAGATCCTTCAAAAATATTTGTTTTAAAATTTTTTGTATCTACCCAGATAAAATAATAAGTTGGGCTAGAAAAATTCTTTGAATTTATAAAATCTGTTGCAATATTTAAATAATTAGAATCATCTTTAAAAGTTCTTTTAAAGATGATGGCTTTATAAGAAAGTTTTTTATAAATATTTTTAATATAGCCTTTTACTATGTTAGACATAGTTACTCCTTAAAAATTATTCTAATTTAAAAATATGCATGATAATATAATTTTATTTCTAAAAGCTACGCATAAAAGCAAGAAGAATTAACATAGCTCCTGAAAGCCAGGAAAGATTTAAATTTACTTTTTCTACAAACTTTCTTCCAATGTATTCCCCAAGAGAAATCATAATTATTCCAAGTATCAATGAAATAATAGTGGCCTCTATATAATTTATGGAAACTAAACTACTACCAAAACCAACAGCTAAGCTATCTAAAGATAATGCAAATGCTAGATAAAAAGATTCTCTAGCATTAAGTATTTTAGATTTATCAAAGTCAGCTTTAGTTTCATCAGCATAAACTTGAAGTACAAAATTAAAATCAAATAATTTAAATTTTAATGGTGATATAAGTGAAGATTTCTTTTTTATATAAGTTTTAAATATACTCTCAAAAAGCCTATAAACACCAAGAATAAATAATATAAGAAAACTAATTATTCTTGCCGTATTAACTGGTAAATAGTCTTTGAGAATAGAGCCTAATGCAAGAGAAATTCCAAGCATACCTGAACATACTATATCTATTATCAATGCAGAAGAAAAAGGTATTTTAATTTTATCAGTACCATATGCAATACTGGCTAAAAAAGAATCAATAGATACTGATAATACTAGTATAAGTGTTTCAAACATTAATTTATCCTCAGAAATTTATTTATCACTATAGAATATGAAAATAATTATATTTAGTTACAAAAGGAGACCTATACTTTTAAAGTATTGGAAATTTATACATCATTTGACTTTATCAGATTGTTAGTATAAAGTTTTTACAAAGAAATTTTTATAAAAAAATAGTAGCAAAAAAATATTTATAAGGATAAAATAATAAAGTATAATTACAATAAAATATAATTAAAGGGGAAATAAATAATGGATAATAAAGAAGTAAACATAAATGAAGATGAAATAAAAATAATGACCTTTTTAGATGAAGAAGGAAATAAGGTAGAATTCGAAGCAATCGCAAGAATATATTTAAAGGAAAAGGAGTATCTATTACTATCGCCTGTTGATGATAAAGAATCAGAGGACATTTATGTATTTAGAGTAGATGAAATTGATGGAAAAGAAGAGTTAAATCTTGTAGAAGATGATAAGGAGTTTTTAGAAGTTAAAAAGGAATATAAAAAACTTTTATATTAGTAAAGGAGTGACAAAATATGAATAGTAATGAAATATTAAGTATACTAGAAGAAAATAATTTATCAGAAATTGAAGAGTTAAGAAGTGAAGAAGGCTTACTGCTTGTAAAATTTTATTTCGATTTTGATAAAGATGTTTTGGCTGCAGCAAAAGCATATGCCAATGATGAAAGTGATTATGAGGAACAAAGTTCAGAATGGAGTACAGAGTATTTTATTCCTTATTTATATGACTATGCAAATGATGAAGTTTTATCAATTATAGAAGATATAGTAGAGGATTGTGATGTTTCTGGAGAAATGATGGCATTTCAAATAGATTCAAATAACTCTAATTTTGTTCAGTTTATGGCATTATTTACTGAGGAAGACAATAATATAGCAATAGAAGATGTGGTAAAGGATTTCATTTGCTAAAAATCTTGGATTTTTATGAAAAAAATTCTATTGCATATAAAAATATATGTGCTATAATAAAAGCATAATTAATCCTGAGATGTGCGCTAAGCTTATAATATTCAACCTACATAACTTTTACGGGATTTGCAACAACTTTTGATTATGTTGGACTTCAGTAATTCACATTATGTGGCAGAAGATAACAGAGTCAAGGTGAGCTTAACCCACCTGCGAGACGCAGGTATGAATATTTAAGTGAACGGCATGTTGGGAGATTAACAGCATTCAACGCCTCAATTTTGAGGCGTTTTTTGTTGTTTTAAAATTTAAATAATAATATATATTTAAATACTTATATGTACAAAATAATATGTTTTAAGATATATTACTTATCCAAAGCTTGTGGGAACTTTGGATAAGTAGATTAATTTATATAATACCGGTATTATTATATAAAAATTATGTCTTTGTTAAGTAAAATAGTTAAGCTACCTTTCTTAAAGGTCTGCTAAGACAATTCCTCCTTTGATATTTAACATAAATATGTTTTTGATATTTGCTTACTATCTTGTCCAAATCTTGAGAAAGATAAATAATAAGTCTATTAGTTGGGGAAAAATAGTTTAGTAAGTAATTTAAAATAGCCTTTTTTATTAATATTTGTTTTTTGTGTGATTTTGTCATTTTAGCAACACCTCCATATATTACAAATTCCATCGCTTTATAACATTATTATACCAAAAAGGATAATAATGTAAAATTAAACCGTTAAACAAATAGTTACAAAAACCTCCAAATTTCTACCATAAATTTCATAAAATAGAAAAATATTAAAAATGGAAAATGTTGACAAATGATGATAAAAGGCATTAAAACTACATATTAGAGTATATTATGTATTGTCGAAATATTATAAGTTGATATTGGTGTAAATAGAAGGTAAAATGTAATAAAGGCTTATTTTAACAAAAGGAAAGGAAGTAATAAACATGGATTATACAAATATGAAAATAGATGACGTAATAAAGAGAATAAATGAATTATACAAAAAGAGTAAAGAAGAAGGATTAAATGATTTAGAAAAAGAAGAACAACAAAAATTAAGAAGAAGATATATAGATAGTGTAAAAAGTAATTTCAAAGTTCAATTAGAAGGAATAGAACCTAAAAATAAATCAGGTAAAAAAGTAAACTAAAAGTAAAATGTTTTGAAGGGTGATGAGTGTGGCAGTTACAGTTGAGAAATTAATAAAAGATTTTGATATGGAAGTTTTAGTTGAAGGTGAGAAAGAAGCTGTAGTATCTGTTAATGATATAAATAGACCAGGCCTACAATTAGCAGGATTTTATAATTATTTTACTCCAGAAAGAATACAGGTTATAGGAAAAGCTGAATGGAGCTTTTTAGATGCTATGGCAGTAGAGCTAAGAAGAAAGAGAGTAGATAAATACTTTAGCTTTAATATAAAATGTCTAATAATAACTAGAGATTTAGATCCTCATGATGAAATTGTAAAAGCAGCTAAAAAAAATAAAGTATGGTTATTAAGAAGTAAACTTGTTACGACTAAGTTTATGAGTAAGCTTACAATATACTTAGCAGATAAACTAGCTCCAGAAACAAGATTGCATGGAGTTTTAGTAGATGTATATGGAATAGGTATATTAATAACTGGTGAAAGTGGTATAGGAAAAAGTGAAACAGCATTAGAACTTATAAAAAGAGGACATAGATTAGTTACTGATGATGCTGTAGATATAAAAGAAATTGATGGAGAGTTAATAGGTACATCCCCAAGGATAACAATTGGTATGCTTGAGGTTAGAGGAATTGGAATTATAGATGTTTCAGCATTATATGGATTAAGTTCTGTTCTTCAACAAAAGGGTATTCAAATTGTTATGCATTTTGAACATTGGAAAGATGATGGAGATTATGATAGACTAGGTGTTAGCAACGAGTATCAAGAAGTGTTAGGGGTTAAAGTTAAACGATTAAGAGTTCCAGTAAGACCGGGTAGGAATATAGCTGTAATTATTGAAGCGGCAGCAGTTAATTATAGATATTCACTTATGTCTGAGGTTACTCCAGTAGATATTATAGAAAGTAGAATGGATAAGGTAATAGAATAATTTACAAGTTTAAAGAGAGAAGGATCGTATTAGACGATCTTTATATAAATAGGTGTATTATATAAAATTAGGAGGACTAATAAATGACAAAAAAAGAAAATAAAAAAAATGCATGGTTAAGATATGATGCAAGTGGCAAAGAGGAAATATTTGATTTTTGTAAAGGCTATATAGAGTACATGTCAGTATGTAAAACAGAAAGAGAATGTGTACTTACAGCTATTGATATGGCAATGGCAATGGGATATAGAGACTTAGAAGATATAATAGAAAATGGAGAAACATTAAAAAGTGGAGACAAGATATTTATAAATAACATGGACAAAGCTTTAGCTCTTTTTATTATAGGTAATGAACCTATTGAAAAAGGAATGAGAATAGTTGGATCACATGTGGATTCTCCAAGATTAGATATAAAGCAAAATCCATTATATGAAGATGGAGAGCTTGCGATGATGGAAACTCACTATTATGGTGGAGTTAAAAAGTATCAATGGGTTACACTTCCTTTAGCATTACATGGTGTTGTAGTTAAAAAAGATGGAAGTAAAATAGATGTAGTTATAGGTGAAGATGATAATGATCCTGTTATAGGTATTTCTGATCTTTTAATTCATCTTTCAGGTGACCAATTACAAAAGAAAGCATCAACTGTAATTGAAGGAGAAGATTTAAATCTTTTAGTAGGAAATATACCTTTAGAAGGTGAAGAAAAGGATGCTGTAAAAGCAAATATATTAAAGCTTCTAGAAGAAAAATATGATTTTGATGAAGATGACTTTTTATCAGCAGAAATTGAAGTAGTACCAGCTGGAAGAGCAAGAGATTATGGTCTAGATAGAAGTATGGTGATGGCTTATGGTCAAGATGATAGAATATGTGCATATACTTCGCTTATGGCTTTATTAGAATTAGAAGCTGTAGACTATACATCAGTAGTTTTACTAGTAGATAAAGAAGAGGTAGGAAGCAATGGAGCTACAGGAATGCACTCTAAATTCTTTGAAAATACAGTAGCAGAAGTTATGGATAGAGTGGGAAATTACTCAGAACTTAAGCTTAGAAGAGCATTAGCAAATTCAAAAATGTTATCAGCAGATGTAACTGCTGCATATGATCCTAATTATCCTTCAGTAATGGAAAAGAAAAACTCAGCATACTTTGGAAAAGGTCTTGTATTTAGTAAATATACAGGAGCAAGAGGAAAAAGTGGATGTAATGATGCAAATGCTGAATTTATGGCATGGCTTAGAAATATAATGGATAAAAATAATGTTGCATTTCAAACAGCTGAACTTGGTAAGGTAGACCAAGGTGGTGGAGGTACAATAGCTTATATTTTAGCACAATACAATATGGAAGTTATAGATTGTGGAGTGGCGCTACAAAATATGCATGCACCTTGGGAAATAGCAAGCAAGGTTGATATATATGAAACTATGAAAGGTTATAAAGCTTTCTTAGAAGAAAAATAAAAAATAATAGAAAGCCTTCTCTTTCACATAATATATACTTTGTGAATATTATAAAGTATATATTTTTGGAAATAGGAGGCTTTTTTATGAAAAATTTTGACTGGTCAAGATTTAGAAATTATGGGTTATGGGTATCAATAGCCGCTTTAATACCAATGGTTCTTAATCTTTTTGGTATTAAAGTTATACCCGAGGAGTATCAAACCATAACAAATACAATTTTATCGATATTAGTTGCAGCTGGCTTATTAAATAATCCTACAACAACTTCAAAATGGTTTAGAGATGACTGTAAGATTACAGAAGAAAAAGAAGAAGGTTAATGAAATTTAAAAAGAGAAGTTAAAACATTTATTTAACTTCTCTTTTTAATTTATTTAATATTTATATATTGAATCCATTGAATTAATGGGTTTAAATCTATATTATCTGGATAAAATACATCTCCTACAGATCCATGATCAACATCATTTGGAATTCCGTGAAAGTCAGATCCACCAGAGATAAATAAATTAAGTTCTTTAGCTAAAGAAATAAATCTTTTAGTATCACCTTTTTTATTTCTAAAGTATAATGCCTCTATTCCATCAAAACCAAGTTTTATAAGATCATAAACTGGAGTTTTCTTAATAAGTACAGGGTGAGCCAAAAATACATAAGCATTATATTTTTTTAGAAGGTCTATTCCATCTTTAGTAGAAAGCTTAGAAGATGGTACATAAGCTGCACATTTATCTCCAATAATATTTGAAAATATATAGTTATTATCATATGGATAACCAGCATCTATAATAGCCTTAGCTATATGAGGTCGTGCAATTGTATCTTTACCATTAGAAAGTACCTTGTTTAAATCTAATTTTATATTGTGATATTTTTCTAAACGATAAATTATTTCAGCCGCCCTACTAATTCTCTTTTTCTTAATAGAATCTAAGAAGGCTATTAAATCCTTAGAAGTATAACTATTGTCTTTAAAAAATCCAAGAATATGAATTGATTCATTATTATGTTCTGTTGATAACTCTATTCCAGGAATAAAATTAACATTAAGTTCTTTAGCTTTTAAATAAGCACAGGATAATCCAGAAATAGTATCATGGTCAGTTAAAGCAATATAATCAACATTATTAGAATAAGCCATTTTTATAATTTCTGAAGGATCATATCGTCCATCAGAAGAAGTTGAATGGGTATGAAGGTCAAATTTAACCATAAAAATCTCCTTTCATAAATCAATAAAAATTTAAAATTTTATGTTACTATGTTATAATTTATTTTAACATAATAATAGCAGTTTTAGAAATTATGGAGGGGAATATGCTTTTAATGATTGATAATTATGATTCTTTTGTATTTAATCTTGTACGATATATAGAAGAATTAAATGAAGAAGTAGTAATATATAGAAATGATAAAATAACTATAGAAGAAATAAAACTATTACCTATAGATGGAATAATTTTATCACCTGGTCCAAAATCCCCTAAAGATTCTGGAATAAGCTTAGAAATAATCGATAACTTTAAAAATAAGATACCTATTTTAGGAATATGTTTAGGTCATCAATGTATAGGTCATTATTTTAATGGTGATATAGTAAAAGGAAGAGAGCCTGTACACGGTAAAATGAGTTTAGTAACTCATAATGATGATGGGATTTTTAAAAATGTAAAAAATCCATTAAGAGTTACAAGATATCATTCTTTAGTATTAAAAAGAGAAACTGTTCCAAGTAGCTTAGAAGTTACATGTGAAACAGAGGATAGTGTAATTATGGGGATTAAACATAAAGAATTACCTATTTATGGTGTACAGTTTCATCCAGAAGCAGAAATGACTGAAGAAGGACATAAGATAATAAAAAACTTTATAAACATAACAAAGAAAAGAGGAAACTAATGGGGCTTATATTAAAAGAAATAAAAACATCTTTAAATCCTTTAGAAGTTTATAATATATTTAAAGATGAAGTAAATACTATTTTTTTAGACTCTTCAAAAGAAGATGAAAAACTTTCGAAATTTTCATTTATTGGAATAAACCCATTTTTAATATTCGAGTCTAAAGGAAATAATGCTTTTCTAAATGGAGAAAGAGTTAATGGAAATCCATTTGATGTTTTAGAAAGCTATTTAGAAAAATATAAAATAGAAAATGATAAATATAATGAAATACCATTAATATCTGGTGCCATTGGATATATTTCATATGATACAGGAAGAATGATAGAAAGTTTGCCAGATGAATCTATAGAAGACTTTAATTTAAATGATATGAAATTTATATTTTATAATAATATAATTTGTTTTGATTTATTAAATAATAAAAAATATATAACTTCAATAAATATTTTAAAAAAATCTAAAGATACTATTGAAGAAATAGAAGAGAGAATTAATAATGGAAGAAAACTTGAAATAAAGCAAATAGAAAATAAAAATATAAATTTTAAATCTAATTTTACAAAAGAATCTTATATGGATGCTGTAAGTAAATTAAAAAAATATATAGTTAGTGGAGATGTTTATATAGCAAATATGACACAAAGGTTTTTTTGTGAAAGTAAAGAGGATTCCTTTGAAATATATAAGAAATTAAGGAATATAAACAAAGCTCCATTTTCCGCTTTTCTGAATTTTGAAGATTTTCAAGTAATTAGTTCTTCTCCTGAAAGATTTATTCAAATAAAAGATAAAAAAGTACATACAAGGCCTATTAAAGGTACAAGGCCAAGGGGAAAAACTAAAGAAGAGGATATTAAAAATAAACTAGAACTTATAAATAGTGAAAAGGATAAAGCAGAACTTTTAATGGTAGTTGACTTAGAAAGAAATGATTTAAGCAAGGTTTGTAAACCACATTCAATTAAAGTAACAGAATTATTTAAGCTTGAAGAGTATGATACTGTATTTCATTTAGTATCTACTATTTATGGAGAACTTAAAAATAATGTATCTTCTGTTAAGTGTATAAAAGAATGTTTTCCAGGTGGATCCATAACTGGAACACCTAAAATAAGAGCTATGGAAATAATTGAAGAATTAGAAGGATTAAAGAGAAATCTTTATACAGGTTGTATAGGGTATTTTGATTTTAGGGGGAATTCAGATTTTAATATAGTAATTAGAACTATAGTTAAAAAAGATAATAAGGCTTATTTTGGGGTTGGTGGTGGAATTACTTATGATTCAATTGAGGAAGATGAGTATAATGAAACTTTAGATAAAGCAAAAGCGTTAATGAGGGTTTTATAATGAGAAAAGTAATTTATCAAGGAGAAAAAGCTATAGTAGATAGTGGAATATTTTTTGGGAGAGGTGTTTTTGAAACAATTTTAATTAAAGAAAAACCTATTTTTTTAAGGGAGCATTTAGAAAGGTTAAATAATGGTATAGAAGTACTTAAAATAGGTAAATCATTAGAATTTTTAGAAATTGAAAAAGAAATAGGAAAATTAAGATTAAATAATTGTGTATTAAAGATAATAGTAACAGAAAAAAACATTATTATAAATAATAGAAAAGTACCTTATAATGAGAATACATATAAATTTGGATTCAATATTAAAATTTCAAAAGTTTTAAGAAACTCAACATCTTTATTAACTTATATAAAATCCTGTAATTATATGGATAACTTATTAGAAAAAGAAAGTGCTTATAAAGAAGGATACAATGAAGTTTTATTTTTAAATGAAAAGGGATTTTTAACAGAGGGAGCTACAACAAATTTATTTATTGTAGAGAGGAATAAAATTATTACACCTAAAATAGAATGTGGTCTTTTAAATGGAACTGTAAGAAAATTTATTATTAATAAATTTAACGTATATGAAGAAGAAATAACTTTAGATAGATTGTTAAAAAGTGATGAAGTATTTCTTACAAATAGTTTAGTAGGTGTAATTAAAGTTAGTAATATAGAAAATAAATCTTTTAAAAATAATATTAAAGTAGATTACATAAGGAAGGTTTATGAGGACTATATAGCAAAAGCAGAAGGAGTGCAGTAAGTAATGGATAAAGAAAAGATAAAAGAGGGCGTAAAATTAATTTTAGAAGCTATTGGCGAAGATGTAGAGAGAGAAGGTCTTTTAGAAACACCAGATAGAATTGCAAGAATGTATGAAGAAATATTTTCAGGGATAGGACAAACTGCTGAAGAGATTTTAGGTAAAACCTTCAAGGTAGAAGAAAATGATTTAGTAATAGAAAAGGATATTACCTTTTATTCAATGTGTGAACATCATTTAGTTCCTTTTTATGGGAAAGCACATATTGCATATATACCTAGGGGAAGAGTTGCAGGATTATCAAAATTAGCTAGATGCGTAGAAGTATATGCAAAAAAACCACAACTTCAGGAGAAACTTACAACAGAAATTGCAGATGCATTAATGAAATATTTAGATGCAGAGGGGGTAATGGTTGTTATTGAAGGTGAACATATGTGTATGACTATGAGAGGAGTTAAAAAGCCAGGAACTAAAACTGTAACTACAACTTATAGAGGAAGCTTTAAAGAAAATTATGAGTTAAGAAGAGAAGTATTAAGCTTACTTAAATAGAGGTGATAACTTTGAATAAAGTAAATGAAATTCTTCATAATAAAAAATATAAAGATCTTATAGAAAAGTTAAATAAGTATGAGGAAGATAGAATATTTTGTAAACATAATATAGAACATTTTTTAGATTTATCTAGAATTGCATATATAAGAGTTCTTGAGGAAAATATTAAGTGTAGTAAAGAAGTTATATATGCAATTGGATTATTGCATGATATAGGAAGAGTTTTAGAGTATGAAGATGGGACGCCACATCATATTGGAAGTGTAGCTTTAGCTAAGAATTTATTAGAGGAAACAGATTTTAATGAAATAGAAAAAAATTTAATAATAGAATGTATAGAAGGTCATAGAAATGAAGGAAATAATTATTTAGCTAAAATAATATATGAAAGTGATAAGTTATCAAGAAATTGTTTTATGTGCAATGCATCTAAAGAATGTAAGTGGAATAAAGAGAAAAAAAACTTAGATATTAAATATTAGTAAGGGGAATAAAAATGAGAATTGGTAATAAGGAATATAATTTAAATGAAAGAACATTAGTAATGGGAATATTAAATATAACACCAGATTCATTTTCAGATGGTGGGAAATTCAATGAGTTAGAAGCTTCAGTTAATAGGGCAAGGCAAATGGTTTTAGATGGTGTTGATATTATAGATATAGGTGGAGAATCAACAAGACCAGGAGCTGATTATGTATCTGAAGAAGAGGAGATAAGAAGGGTAGTTCCTATTATAAAGGCAATAAAAAAGGAAATTGATATTCCTATATCAATAGATACTTATAAAAGTAAAACTGCAGAAGAGGCTATAAAAGCAGGAGCAGATATTATAAATGATATATGGGGTTTTAAAAAGGATAAAGAAATGGCAAAGGTTGCAGCTAAATATAATGTTCAATGTATTTTAATGCATAATAGAGAAGATAATAATTATATGAATTTAATAAAAGATGTTAAACTTGATTTAATTGAAAGTATAAATTTAGCTTTAGATGCTGGAGTTAAAAGTGAAAATATAATTTTAGATCCAGGTATTGGGTTTGCTAAAAGCTACGAAGAAAATTTAATTGTTATGAATAACTTAGAAAAAATTGTTGAAATTGGGTACCCGGTTCTTTTAGGAACTTCAAGAAAATCAATGATTGGAATAGCATTAGATGTAGATGTTAAAAATAGGCTTGAGGGAACTATTGCAACAACTGTAATGGGAATAATGAAAGGCTGTAATTTTATTAGAGTTCATGATGTATTAGAAAATAAAAGAGCATGTATAATGACAGACAAAATAATTAAAGCGGAGTAAGATAATAGTTATGGATAAAATATATTTAGAAAACGTTGAAATATTTGCGAATCATGGTGTTTTCCAAGAAGAAAAAAATTTAGGTCAAAAATTTATATTATGTGTAGAACTTACTTTAGATCTATCTGAAGCAGGAAAAAAAGGTGATTTAAATAAATCAGTTCACTATGGAGAATTATGTCATCAAATTGAAAAAGAGTTTCAAAGTGAAAGTCATAACTTAATTGAAACAGCAGCTGAAAAAGTAGCGGAATTTATTCTTTATAATTATAGTGTAGTAAAAGAGGTAAAGGTAACTCTAAAAAAACCATGGGCACCTATTGGAAGACATTTGGATTATGCAGCAATAGAAATTACAAGAAGTTGGCATAAGGCTTATATATCATTTGGAAGCAATGTTGGAGACAAACTACAAAATATTAGAGAAGCAATAGATAAAATTGGAAATCATAAAGAAATTAAAATAGGAAAAGTATCTTCATTAATAAAAACTGAACCTTGGGGATATGAAGATCAAGAAGAATTTTTAAATGGAGCTATGGAAATAGACACAACACTTTCTCATAGAGAATTAATGAAGGTTTTATTAGAAATTGAATCTGAAATGAAAAGAGAAAGAATAATTAGATGGGGACCTAGAATAATAGATTTAGATATAATATTTTTTGATAATATAATATCTAGTGATGAAGATATTATATTACCACATCCAAGAATGGAATTTAGAAACTTTGTTTTAGAGCCATTAAATGAAATAGCACCATATGTATTACATCCAGTATTAAATAAGAGAGTATTTATACTTTTTGAAGAAAATAAAAATAGACAATAAAAAAAGCTGCTTAATTAGCAGCTTTTTTAACCTTCAAAACCTCTAGATACTTTTTCTATATATTCACAAAATTTATAAATATTATAATAGTCTTTTACACCTTTCATGGATATTTTATCTTCATCATAAACCCCATCCCAAGGATGTATAGAAATCATTTCATCATTATAGGCATTAATTATAAATTTTTCATCACTAAATTCAATAATTACTTTAAATCTTGGGGTAATATTTTCATCAATTTCTTTGCCATAGCTATCATTATTTAAAGAATCTATAAATTCTAATATAATACTATGCTCTTCAGGATTTACATCATAATATTTATAAACATTTAAATCAAAAATCTTAATAGTATACGGTTTTTTATTCATAAGACGAGAATAAATTTCACTTGTATAATAATAATCATTAGGTTTATTTTTAGATATTATGTATTGAGGCTTGTTTAGAGCACAACCAGGCAAAATACATATTAAAAGTAATGAGATAATTAGCTTTAAATATCTCTTCATTATAAAACCTCCTAGGTCAACAATTTCTTTATAAATTTATTCATTAAAATCTATTTTTAGAACATTTTGTATAAGATGAGAATACAATGAATTAAAATAATTGTCCTTGGGGGATAAATGAAATACGGTATAGATATAAATAATTTAAATGTTTTAAAAGCCATATCTGAACGGATGAAAGATAGTGGGCATTATATTGTAGATTTTTCTCAAGAAGCTAGTAGTAATAAAGGGCAATTAGTATTTAGGAAAACTTTACTTGCTAATATTACTAATGTAGATTTCTATTTGTGTATGGAATTTGAAGATAAGCTTCTTGAATATGAAATATTCTATGATGATAACAATTTATCAAAAATATGTAGCGAAAAGATAAAAAAACTATTATCTTTAAAAAATGAGAAAATTATATATGATGTAGGTACACATTTATATCTAGTTAAAAATATTAATGCACCAACATTATATATAAGAATTCCTAAAGAGGATATAGGATTAATTGAGGAAAGATATATAGATAGTATTGTAGATATATTAATAGATATTTAAATGAGTTATTAAATATAAGTTTGTGATTATATATAAAAATCACAAGCTTATTTTGTTTTATAGTAATATTTCTATAAATTTGATAGTAAAAATAATTGTTAGTAATAATAGGAGAAGATAATATGCATATAATAGCAACAATAGGACCTAAATCATATGATAAGTGGATTTTAAAAGAGCTTATAGGAAATGGAGTAGATATACTTAGATTAAATTGCTCTCATTTTAATGATGAAGAATTTAAAAATATAATAAACTGGGCAAAAGAGATAAAAAAGGATATACATATAATGGTTGATTTATGTGGTAGAAAAATAAGAGTATCACAGGAGTTAGCATATATATATAAGATATATAATGGACAAGAAATATATTTTTGTGGAGAAGATTTTTATAAAAATATAGATAGGAATAATCTTAATGATATGAAGCTTATTCCATTAACATTAAAATCAGATGATTTACTTAAAAGCAATGTAAGTAATATATCAATGAAAGATAATACAATGAATTTTCAAGTATTAGGAAAGAAATACGGGTTAATACATGCAAAAGTATTAAAAGGTGGAATAATAAGAGCAGGAAAGGGGTGCAATATACCAAATTTAAAGCATAATAAAAATTATTTAAGTGATAAAGATAAAGAAAATATAAAGTGGGCAATAAATAATGATATAAATATAATTTGTCAATCATTTGTAGAAAGTTTAAATGAAATTAATATAGTAAAAGAATATATAAAAAATGAGTTAAAAGTCAAAGTGCCAGAAATATGGGCTAAGGTAGAAACTCCTAAGGGAATAAAAAATTTAAGGGAAATTATACAAGGAACAGATACTATTGTTATAGGAAGAGGAGATTTAGTTCCAGAGTCAGGTATATTAGATGCAGTTCAATTAGAATATGAAGCAATAAAATTTTTAGTTGAAAATAATAAAAAAACAATTATAGCAACACACCTTTTAAATAGTATGAAAAATGGTCAACAAGCTACATTTCCAGAAGTTGAAAGTATATATACATTTATAAATAAGGGTGTAGATGGTTTTTTATTAGCAGGAGAAACATCTATTGGTAAGGTTCCTATAAAAACTATTAACTTTTTCAATGAAATAATTAATTATTATAAAATAGATAAGGAAAAAAGTGTATGAAAGATATAAGCAAAAAAGAAATTATAATAAATATTATTTGGATAATATTAGGAGTGGTAATGATATTAATAATGATTGAAGCTTATAAGAGAGTAGTGTAATTAAATAATATATTAGGTACAGAGTAACTAACTATTTAAGTTAAAGTACTCTGTATTTTTTATGAAATTAATAGTATATTCAAATTTATATAAAAAAATATATATAGAATAAAAAATATATAAAGAAAATATAAAAAAGAACGATATATAAGTAAAGATGTTGAAAAAAGGAGAAGGGATATGTATAGTGTATTACATATAGAACAAAGTAGTTTTTTTAGTAAATTAGTAAAAAGAATAGTTGAAGAAAAGGGATATAAATACATACAAGTAGAAACTTTTAATGAGGCAAATGAAGTTTTAAGCGAGGAAAATGTTGATTTAATAATAACGGCTCTATATTCTAAAGATGGAGTAATAGAAGAGTTTGTTAAAGACATAAACGAAAAATTTAATATACCTATTTTTATAGTAACAAGTGATAATGTAGATGATAAAAGAAAAGAATTAATAAATTTAGGAATAAGCGAATATATTTTGAAAAATGATTTAGAAAATGAAATTAAAAAACATATAGATACTATTTTTAGAGAAGATGAATATATGAAGGCTCTGAAAAATGCTAATATAGCTGTAGTAGAAGATAATGCATTTGCAACATTAATAGAAAAAGAAATTCTAACTAAATACGGAATAGACCAGGTTGATTATTTTAAATCAGGAAAGGCCTTAATAAATAGTGAAAAAAAATACGATATATATTTAATAGATATTATATTAAAAAATGAGTTTGGAAAAGATATTATTAGAAAAGTGAGAAGAGATAATATAGATGCTTCTATTATAGCTGTTACATCATTAGATAATAATAAGACTTTAGCAAAAATATTAGATTCTGGAGCAGACGATTTTATTATAAAACCTGTAGATGAGGATATTTTTATAGCTAAGTTAAAATCACATATAAGGGTATGTATGCTTCAAAAAGAAATAAAATCATTAAAGGGAAAATAACTGAATAATAAAAAATAAGGATAGAAACAAAATAGCTTCTATCCTTTATTTTTATTGTTTTTCAAAGCTAGAACAATTAGTTTCACTATATATTCTTGCATTATTTCCTGAAACATCTATAGAATTTAAATCACATAGATTATTACAGTTATGAGCGCAGCTTTCTACCTTGCAAACTAAGCAATCACATTCTCCAGCACTATAAGTATTATTTGTTAAATCACTATAAAGTTGCTTATCTAAAAAAGATCCACAACATGTAGCACAATCACTATTTGAATTTTTACCACCTATATCAACTCTATTTGAATAGCAGATTCCAGAGTTATTATGTGAACAATTATTGACATTACAATTAATTTTTTGCATAAATACTATCTCCTTTTTAACAAATTATTTTTTATAAAGTTTATTTAAAGTATCTATCAAGTAATCCTTTAAAGGCTCTTCCATGTCTAGCTTCATCTTTGCACATTTCATGAACTGTATCATGAATTGCATCTAAGTTTTTTTGCTTTGCTAAAGTAGCAAGTTTCTTTTTACCATCACAAGCACCAAATTCTGCTTCTACTCTTGCTTTAAGATTTGCTTTAGTATCAGCAACAACTACTTCACCTAAAAGTTCTGCAAATTTAGAGGCGTGATCAGCTTCTTCATAAGCAATTCTTTTATAAGCCTCAGCTACTTCAGGGTAGCCTTCTCTATCTGCTTGACGTGACATTGCTAGATACATACCAACTTCTGTACATTCTCCAGTAAAATTAGCACGTAATCCTTCAAGTATTTCAGAATCTAAGCTATCAATAGTTCCAATTCTATGTTCATCAGCCCATTGCATATCACCAGACATTTCAATAAACTTATCAGCACCTACTTTACATACAGGGCAAATTTCGGGTGGAGTATCTCCTTCATGGATATATCCACAAACAGTACAAACAAATTTTTTCATTGGGTAATCCTCCTAAGTATAAATAAATTTTGACCATAAATAAAAGTCTAATATTAAGTATTTGCTATTAGTAAAAAAAAATACTTAAAGTTTTATATAATTAAATTTAAATAATAATATTGAAAAAAATAATATAAAAAGATATAATCGTAATAATTAAAATAAAAATAATAGTCTAATAAATAATTAAAATTATTTATTAGATAAGTGAGAAGTAACCACTTTGAAAATCTTCAAGGTGGTTATTATTTTTTGAAAGGAGTATACATGAAAAATAGAATATCAAATTTTTTTAATGATTCTAGATTTTTTAAAACATTATTTGTATTAGCACTACCTATAGTAATACAAAATATTTTAACATCTTCACTAAATATGGCAGATGTATTAATGGTTGGAGCGTTAGGAGATAAACAGGTAGCAGCTGTTGGAATAGGTAATCAATTTTCGTTTTTATTTAATTTAATAGTTATTGGGACAACTGGTGGATGTAGTATATTTATTTCTCAATATTGGGGAAAAAAGGACAAGGAGAATATAAAAAAAGTAGTTGGACTTGGTGGTATTACAGTTATTATAATTGCAATAATATCAACTTTAATTGCAATTATAATTCCTAAACTAATAGTTGGGATATTTAGTAGTGATGAAGTTGTAATAAAAGAAGCAGCAAAATATTTATCAATAGTAAGTATAAGTTATATAGCTACAGCAATTACTTTTACATTTGCAACATCTTTAAGATGTATGGAGGATACAAAATCTCCAATGATTATAAGTGCAATAGCTGTAATAACTAACATAGTATTAAATTATATTTTTATATTTGGAAAGTTAGGATTTCCAGCTATGGGATGTGCAGGATCAGCAGTTGCAACTGTAATAGCAAGATTTATAGAATGTATTTTTATTATGATAAAAGTAAGGTTTAATCATGTATTAAAGGGAAGTATTAAAGAATATATAGACTTTAATAGAAGATTTGCTATAAATATATATAAGTCAGTAATTCCAGTAGTTTTAAATGAAGCTTGTTGGGGGCTTGGAACATTTTTTTATTCAATAGCTTATGGAAAGTTAGGAACAGAGGCAATAGCATCAGTACAAATAACTAATAATATACAAAATATGTTTTTTGTTCTTTGTTTTAGTATGGCGAGTGCGTCTCTTGTTATGATAGGTAATAAAATAGGTGCAGGAAAGGAAGAATCGGCCAAAAGATATGGAAGGAAATTTGCAATACTTTCTATTATCATAGGAGTATTACTTGGACTTCTTGTACTACTTTTAGCAAGACCGATTTTAGGGCTATTTAATGTTTCAGATGTTGTAAAAGAAAATTCAATAATAATATTAAGAATTTATAGCTTATTTTACCCAATAAGAGTTGTAAACTTAGTTTTAATAGTTGGTGTATTTAGAGGGGGCGGAGATGCAGGATTTGCATTGAAGACAGAGGCATTTACAATGTGGGGAATAGGAGTACCTATGGCATTTATAGGAGCAGGTATTTTAGGGTTGCCAATATATATAGTACTATTAATGGTTACTCTAGAAGAGGTTTGTAAATTTATAATTTCAATTATAAGACTTAAAAGTTATAAGTGGATTCATAATGTTATATAGAAAGAAGGCTGCTATTTTAGCAGCCTTTTTCTATTAAAAAAGTTCATATATATCAGAAAGCTCTGCCAATATTCTTTGATCATTAATAGGGAAGTTATCTGTATTTTGTAAGCTATATAAACCACTATTTATAATAGGTAAAGTAACAATGAATTCACAACCATCAGTATATTCAGAATTTATTGATATTGATCCGTTATGCATTTTAACTAAAGAGCTTGCTAGATATAAACCAAGTCCGCTTCCTTCTTTTTCTCTAGAGAGAGATTTATCAACTTTTGAAAATCTTTCGAAAATATGTTTATGAAAATCTATTGGGATTCCAATACCATCATCTTTTATAGTTATATTTATTGTTTTATTTTTAGTATATATACTAATAGTTATATTACCATTTGAATTAGTAAACTTAATTGCATTTGAAAGTAAGTTTAATATAATTCTTTCCAATGCAAGAAGATCTATATCAGTATATATCTGCTCAATTTCTGTATCAAATACTATATTTAGATTTTTAGACTTAACAAAAGGGATTACAGAGTCTATTAAACTTTCAACAAAAGATACTATATCTAAATTTACAACACTTAATTGTGCAGAACCAGAATCTATTTTAGTTATATCTATTAAATTATCAACTAGCTTTAACATTCTTAAACAATTTTTAGTAATGCTTTTTTCATATTTTAAATAATGATTTTTAAAATTACTGCAATCTGAATTTTTAAAACTATTTAAAAGCTGAATAGATGAATTAATAAAATTAATAGGTGTTTTTAATTCATGAGATAAATTAGTGAAAAAATCATTTTTATCTTTATCGTGATCTTTTAATTGTTGAAAATCATTATATATTTTAGTATATTCATCTATTAAATCTCTATGTTCTACATAATTAAGTAAATTGTTAGCATTTTTCATATTAAAATATGCATTTTTATAATCTCCTAAAGCTTCATAATCATTAGAAATTTTAGTATAGGAATTTACTCTATATTTTATTTCATACTTGTTTGCACAATCTAAGGCACCTTTATGACGAAGCAGAGAAGTTTTATATTCTTCCATTTCGTAATATAAATTTCCAAAAGTCATCTCAAGCCAATAATCAAAGTGAGTAAATTTAAAACAAGTTAAATTTTTTAAATAAAGTGTATTTGCACTTATTAATTGTTTTAATGTATAAGAGAAATCTTCATTTTTAGTTATTAAATTTAGTCTAGCCTTAAGAAGTAGTATTTTTGCAATAAAGCTTTCTTTATCAGAAGTTAATAATGTAGAAATTTCACTTTCGATATTATTTATAAGATTATTAACGTAAGATAGGTTTTCTTTATCCTCAAGATAAATTTCAATAATTTCTATAAAAATTAATAATTTCATTGTAGTAGATAAATTTTCTTTATAGTCTTTTAAAAGATTATTAAAAGTTATAAGTGCTTGTGAATTTTGACTAAGACCAAAATGTCTTGTTCCAATATAATAAAGTAGCATAACTTCTATATTACTTTGGTTATATTTACGAGCAAGATTAAGTCCGTTAGTAAATAATTCTATAGAATAACTATCAGAACTTAAATATGTAGAGTAAATAAAACCTAGTTCCATATAAGCTTGTGCAGAATATTCACATTGTGTTTCAGATAATAAATTCAATGCTTTTTCCATATAATAAGATATATTTTTCTTTGCATCATAAAATTTAAATCGTAAAATGATTGTTTTTACATATAAATAAAGCAATTCTTCATTATATTTATTTATATGTAAAATTTCCTCTGCTAAATTAAAATATTTATTATGCTTTGAAAAGTTTTCAATTTCAATATAGCTTATTGATAACATTGTGTATGTGCAACCTAAAAGGTAATCTTTATTTAAATTTTTAGCAATATTAAGACAAGTGGTAAAGTTATTAATTGCAGTTTTTAGATTTTTTAAAGAAAGATTACAAATGCCTATTAAAAAATTAGCTAAATATAAATCTTTATAAGAATTATTTTTTTTATTTGCTATAAAAGATTTTGAATTTTTTATTATTAAATTTAATTCATCAATATTTATATACGAGTTAGGTGTAAAAGCAACCTTAGTAATTAAGTTTTTAAAATTATATGTATTAATTTCATAGGTTTGCATGACATATACGCTCCTTAGATAAAATAATCACAATAATAAATTTTACTATAATTTACTATAAATGTCTATTAAACTTTTAAAAGGTAAAAAATAAAATTAAAGTAAAAAATATATTTTTAATATATATATGGAATAGTTTGTAAAATGATTTATAATATTTATGTAGGGATATAAGTATAGAATGGTATTGTTTTATTTTTAATAGGAATAGTGGATATAAATAAAAGATTTCTAATTAAACAAGAGGAGGATATAACTAAATGATTACAGGAATTATTTATTTTTTTGTTATTATTATCGCTAATACAGTTGGAGCCATTTCAGGTATGGGAGGTGGAGTTATTATAAAACCAGTTATGGATGCCTTAGGCATTCATTCAATAGCAGCTATATCATTTTATTCAAGTGTAGCTGTTTTTACAATGTCAATTGTTTCTACTTTAAGACAGTTAAAAAATAAATTAACATTAAATATAAAAATGGCAATTTTAGTATCGATTGGATCGGTTTTAGGAGGAATAGTAGGAAATTATACTTTTGAGCAGTTTTTATACTTTTTTAAAAATGAGCAAAAAGTACAAATAATACAGATTCTTATAACGATTATCACTTTAGTATTTGCTTTATTATATACAAAATACAAGTGGAAGTCTTTAAATCTTAAAAATTTAATGTGGTATATTTTAATTGGAATATTTTTTAGGATTTATATCAACTTTACTAGGGATAGGAGGAGGACCTATTAATGTTGCTTTACTTATGCTATGCTTTGGAATAGAAGTAAAAGAGGCGACAGTGTACTCTATTATCACTATATTTTTCTCTCAACTTGCAAAGATATTAGCAATTAAATTTTCTACAGGATATGGAATGTTTGATTTATCAATATTATGGTTTATTATACCAGCAGCTATATTTGGAGGTTTTACAGGGGCAATGCTAAGTGGTAAATTATCTAGTAAAATAGTTTTTAAAGTTTATCAAGTAGTTTTAATTTTAGTTATTGTATTGAATGTTTATAATGGATTAGCTGCCTATATTTAAGATAAATAATGAAAGGTAGTTTATAAAACAATAAATAGTTTAAGAAAAGTTATAAATGATTATATATTAAAAATAAAGAATCTAATAAATTTTATTAAGTTAAAACTTTATGAGATTCTTTATTTAATTAGATAAATTTATTATTTAGATTTGGATAAGTTTATTAATAGATAGTGCAAAATAATAATATCAATATAAATACAAAATAAAACTATTAAAATATTTAATAGTTTATTTTTACTTAAGGGTAGTATTAGTAAATATACTAATTTAAAAGAAAATGACCTTACCAAAAGATATTTAAATCTAGTGATAAAGTCATTTCTTTTAAACGTTGGTGCCGGCAGAGGGAATCGAACCCTCACGGTAAAACCGCATGATTTTGAGTCATGTGCGTCTGCCAGTTCCGCCATGCCGACAAATGTATATTTAATATAAAAATATTATACCAAAAGAGGAGTAAAATATCAATATATAAATTTTTATACCATAAAAGTTAAATTTTTTACATGAACATATTGTTAGGAGCTCATACATCTGTTATTATAAATATAGGATAAATTTAACCCAGTGGGTTATATTTTGACCCAGTTATACATAGTCTACATATAAACTTTACAGTTAATAGGACAAGTTATAACTATTTAATAATTAGGGAGGAATCAATAATATGATGTATTCAAGAGAAGTTGAAGAAATGTGTGTTGTTGCTAAAGGACCTAACCATGGTTCAGCACCGATTCCTGTAGAAGGAAGATGGGTACAATCTAAAGAAGTTAAAGATATTTCAGGATTAACTCATGGTGTGGGCTGGTGTGCACCACAACAAGGAGCTTGTAAATTAACTTTAAACGTTAAGGATGGTATAATAGAAGAAGCATTAGTTGAAACAATTGGATGTTCAGGTATGACTCATTCAGCTGCTATGGCTTCAGAAATATTACCAGGAAAGACAATTTTAGAAGCGTTAAACACAGATTTAGTTTGTGATGCTATAAACACAGCTATGAGAGAATTATTCTTACAAATTGTTTACGGAAGAACTCAAACTGCTTTCTCAGAAGGTGGATTACCAATAGGAGCTGGTCTTGAAGACTTAGGTAAAGGATTAAGATCACAAGTTGGTACTATGTACGGAACAGTTGCTAAGGGATCAAGATATTTAGAAATGGCTGAAGGTTATGTTACAAAGTTAGCTTTAGATGCTGACAATGAAATCATTGGATACAGATTTGTTCACTTAGGAAAAATGATGGAATTCGTTGCTAAGGGAATGGATGCTAACGAAGCTATGGAAAAAGCTACAGGTCAATACGGTAGATTTGACGATGCAGTTAGAACTATCGATCCAAGACACGAATAATAAGTTGAAGGAGGACAAGTATCATGCCATTATTTGAAAGTTATGAAAGAAGAATTAATCAAATCACTCCTGTACTAGAAAAGTACGGAATGACTAAAATAGAAGATGCTAAGGCAGTTTGCGATGAAAAGGGTATTGATGTTTACGAAATCGTTAAGTCAACTCAACCAATCGCATTTGAAAATGCTATGTGGTCATACATTTTAGGTGCTGCTATAGCAATAAAGAAAGGTTGCACAAAGGCTGCAGATGCTGCTGAAGCAATCGGAGAAGGCTTACAAGCTTTCTGTATTCCAGGTTCAGTTGCTGACGATAGAAAAGTTGGTCTTGGACACGGAAACTTAGGAGCTATGCTTTTAAGAGAAGAAACTAAATGTTTCGCATTCTTAGCAGGACATGAAAGCTTTGCTGCTGCTGAAGGTGCTATAAAGATAGCTGAAAAAGCTAATAAAGTAAGAAAAGAACCATTAAGAGTTATATTAAACGGTCTTGGAAAAGATGCTGCTTATATAATTTCAAGAATTAATGGATTCACATATGTTGAAACTAAGTTTGATTACTCAACTGGTAAATTAAATATAGTAAGAGAAAAAGCTTACTCAAACGGACCAAGAGCTGCAGTTAAGTGCTACGGTTCAGACGACGTTAGAGAAGGTGTTGCTATAATGCATCACGAAGGAGTTGATGTATCAATAACTGGTAACTCAACTAATCCTACAAGATTCCAACATCCAGTTGCTGGAACATACAAAAAAGAATGTGTTGAAATGGGTAAAAAATACTTCTCAGTTGCATCAGGTGGTGGTACTGGAAGAACTCTTCACCCAGATAACATGGCAGCAGGTCCTGCTTCATACGGTATGACTGATACTATGGGAAGAATGCACTCAGATGCACAATTCGCAGGATCATCATCAGTTCCAGCTCACGTTGAAATGATGGGTCTTATCGGAATGGGTAACAACCCAATGGTTGGAGCTACAGTTGCAGTTTCAGTTGCTATAGAAGAAGCAATGAACAAGTAATTTTTAAAAATCTGTGTAAGTATTTACTTACACAGATTTTTTTTGAAATTATACTGAAAGTAAATTTATGAATAATTTTATAGAATATCAGGAGAGACATAGTTTAAGTAGTGGATTTACTATGCTTGATAATATGTTTATAAATAAGAAGCTAGAATAAATAATAGAAATAAGTTTATTATACTAGTTAGAGTAGAGAAGGTAACTATTATAAAAATACGAATATTTTCAGTGTTTTTTTATATTGATATTATATATGTAAATATTATCACAAAAAATATTTTAAAAAATAGGGAAAATATTCGCATTTGCTATTGGAAATTATCGAAAAATGTTGTATTATAGTTCAGTGATTTATAAATATATACGAAAGAGGGATAATATGAAAAATTTATCTGATCAAAATAATTTACTTGATAATTACTTTGGATTATCAAAAAATAATACAAATGTTAGAACTGAAATATTAGCAGGGATTACAACTTTTATGACCATGGCATATATATTAATAGTTAACCCATCAATACTTTCAGCAGCAGGAATGGATAGTGGGGCAGTTTTTACAGCTACAGCAGTTTCAGCTGTAATTGCAACTTTATTAACTGGACTTTATGCTAAGTTACCATTTGCTCAAGCACCAGGAATGGGTTTAAATGCATTTTTTGCATTTACAATTGTTCTACAAATGGGATATTCATTTCAATTTGCATTAACAGCAGTATTTTTAGAAGGATTAATATTTATAGTATTAACTATATTTAATGTTCGTGAAGCTATTGTAGATTCGATTCCTAATAATATTAAAAAAGCAATTTCAGTTGGAATTGGATTATTTATAGCTCTTATAGGATTAGAAGGAGCTGGAGTTGTTGTTAAAGGAGAAGGAACTTTAGTTTCTTTAGGAGATATAACGAAAGGTCCAGCATTACTTGCTATTATAGGGATAATTATAACTGGTATTTTAATGGCTAGAAAAGTAAAAGGTGCTTTATTCTTTGGAATGATTATAACTGCAATTATTGGAATTCCAATGGGGATTACACATTTACCAGAAGCTGTAATTAGTACACCACCATCAATTAGTTCTGTATTTATGAAGTTTGAGTGGCATAATATATTTTCATTAGACATGGTAATAGTTTTATTTACTCTACTGTTTATGGATATGTTTGATACTATAGGAACTTTAGTAGGTGTTGCAACAAAAGCTAAAATGCTTGATGAAAATGGTAAAGTACCAAATATTAATAAAGCTTTACTTGCAGATGCTGTTGGAACAACAATAGGAGCTTGCTTAGGTACTAGTACTGTAAGTACTTTTGTTGAAAGTGCATCAGGTGTAGCAGAAGGTGGAAGAACTGGTTTAACTGCTGTTTCAACAGCAATTATGTTTGCCTTATCTTTATTTTTTGCTCCATTATTTGGGGTAATTACACCAGCTGTAACATGTTCAGCACTAGTTTTAGTTGGATTATTTATGTTAGAACCGATAATGGAAATAAACTTAGAAGATTGGACAGAAGCTCTACCTGCATTTCTTACAATAATAATGATGCCATTATCATATAGTATTTCAGATGGAATTGTTTTTGGGGTAGTATCATATATACTTATTAAGTTATTTACAGGAAGAGTAAAAGATATAAGTATTACAACTGTTATAATAGGAGCTGTTTTTGTTCTTAAGTTTTTAATATAGGACTATATAAGATTAAAAAAATAAATATAAAATAGGAGTTGTTACGAAAAGATATGTAAATCATTTTTCGTTAACGACTCTTTTTTTATGAAATTTAACTAGCTAATTTACTAAGATGAAATAAAAGAATATAATAAGTTTTTTCAGGGCATTATATCAATGTATTACAAAATATAGCATAAAAATACCATGTTAACAATGAAATTTATAATGAAATTATAATATGACAATATAAAGAAACTCTAATAACTTTAATAGTTGTCGAAAATGTGTCGAATTGGTAAAATGATTAATGAAATTATCTTTTATTAAAGAATTAAAATATATATTTTAGGAGGACTAGTTTTATGACAGATGATGATAAAAAAATTAGATGGTATAATCTTGCATTAATGGCCTTTGTATCTGTTTGGGGATTTGGAAATGTAGTTAACAACTTTGCAAATCAAGGATTAACTGTAATTGTATCATGGGTATTAATAATTGCATTATATTTTGTTCCTTATGCATTAATGGTTGGAGAGTTAGGGTCAACCTTTAAAGATGGAAAAGGTGGTGTAAGTACTTGGATAAGGGAAACTATGGGTCCAACTCTTGCATATTTTGCAGGATGGACTTATTGGGTAGTACATATTCCATATTTAGCTCAAAAGCCACAATCAGTTCTTATTGCCCTTGGTTGGGCTGTAAAGCAAGATGGAACTTTAATAAAGAATATGAATACTTTAGCAGCTCAAGGACTTACTTTAGCAGTATTTTTACTATTTTTATGGATTGCATCAAGAGGAGTAACATCTCTTAAAAAGATAGGTACTATAGCAGGTATAGCAGTTTTTGTAATGTCTATGCTTTATATAGTACTAATGATGGCTGCACCAGCTATAAGGGGAATAGAGCCTGCAACAACCAATATTACATTTGATAGTATAATGCCAGAATTTAATTTTGCATATTTTACTACTCTTTCAATGTTAGTATTTGCAGTAGGTGGAGCAGAAAAGATATCGCCATATGTAAATAATATGAATAAGCCTAGTAGAGAATTTCCAATGGGAATGATTATATTGGCTGCAATGGTTGCAATTTCAGCATTACTTGGTTCAGTTGCAATGGGGATGATGTTTAATGCTGATAATATACCAAAGGATCTTATGATGAATGGACAATATTATGCATTCCAAATGTTAGGTGAATATTATGGAGTAGGGAAATTATTTTTAGTTATTTATGCAATTTCAAATGTTCTAGCACAAATATCAGCTTTAGTATTTTCAATAGATGCACCTCTAAAAGTTTTACTAGCAGATGCTGATGAAAAATATATACCTAAAAAATTAGCTAAAACAAATAAATATGGCGCACCAATAAATGGATATTATATGACTATGGTATTAGTTGGAATTTTAATAATAGTGCCAGCTTTAGGTATTGGTGATATGAATACTTTATTTGATTGGCTATTAAAGTTAAATTCAGTTGTTATGCCACTTAGATATCTATGGGTATTTTTAGCGTTTATAATGCTTAAAAAGCTTAAAGGAAAGTTTGCATCAGATTATAAATTTGTTAAGAATGATACTATTGCATTAGTACTAGGTGTCTGGTGTTTTATATTTACAGCTTTTGCATGTATAATGGGTATGTTCCCAAGAGGAGTTGATACTTATTCATCACAGTGGTGGTTCCAGATTTCTCTTAATATAGCTACACCATTTGTATTACTAGGACTTGGATTAATACTTCCTAAGTTAGCAAAGAAGAATAATAATTAATATAAATAAGGGTTATCAAATTTTGATAACTCTTATTTTATAAAAAGTAACAAAGGGTAATTAAAACTATTTTATGAAATATAGTTTATCTCTTATTGAAAAACATTTATTATTGTAGTATAATAAGGACAAAGGAATATAAAACTAATAACGAGATTGAGGTAGATGAATATGAGTAATAGATTTAAAACTGGGTTATATATAGTGGGTGGAGTTTTAATTATTGGATTAATTGCTGTTTTAGCAATTCAATTATTATTTTGGGCATTACCATTTATTATTGCTATCTATTTATTTGTAAAAATAAAAAATATGATTTCAAAAAAGAAAAATAATAGTGAGTATAATAGAGAAGATTTATATGATAATACATATATTAAAAATGAATATAATAATTCTATACAAGATGATGAAGTAAATGAAGTTATAGATGTAGATTTTGAGGATATTAGTAATAAATAAAATAGTTAAATTTATAAAACTCAGCACTTGCTGAGTTTTTTTATATTATAATAAATATATCTTGTTTTTAGAATATAGGGGAGGAACTATGAATCTTAGAAAGTTAAAAATTTTTTATGAAACAGCTACCTATTTAAATATGACTAAGGTAGCAAAGGAAATGTACATAAGCCAGCCATCTATAAGCCAAAGTATAAGTGAATTAGAGATAGAGGTTGGGGCAAAACTTTTTGATAGAATTGGCAAAAAAATATATTTAACACATGAAGGAGAGGTTTTTCTAAATTATACTAGAAGAATATTAAATCTTTATGAGGAAGGTATAAAAACAATTGAAGATTTTAAAAGTAATTCTAATGGAAAAATAGTAATAGGGGCAAGCACTACAATAGGAATTTATATTTTACCAGATATAATTAAGGATTTTTCAGAGAAATTTCCTAATATTGAAATTTCCTTAATAATTGAAAATACAAATCATATAGAAAAGTTAATTTTAGAAAATAAAGTTGATTTTGCTTTTGTAGAAGGAAATATAAACTCTGATGAAATAATAACTGAAAAAATTTGGGAAGATGAAATAGTATTTATATGTGGTGATAGTCATAAATTTAAAGATAAAAAAGTTGTACAAAACAATGATATATCAAATGGAAAATTTATAATGAGAGAATTAGGTAGTGGTACTAGGGCGGTTATAGAAGCTTACTTAAAAAACAATAAAATTCCATTTAATGTGTTTTTGGAATTAGGAAATACAGAGGCTATTAAAAGAACTGTTGAAGCTAACTTAGGGATAGGCTGTATTTCATATAGAGCGATTGAAGAAAAAGTGATATTAGGTGATTTAAGTATATTTAGATTAGAAAGTGGCAAAATAGAAAGAGATTTATTATTTATACAACACAAAGATAAATATATTTCAAATAATATAAATGAATTTATAAAGTTTATAAAAAGTTCTTATAAGTAAAAAGTTATTAATATTATAAAAAAACTGTATTTTACCTTTCGATGTGTAACATATATAATCTTGATATAGATTAAAATAGATGTATGGAGGAGAGTATATGCTAGAAAAGGTAAAAAAAGTTTTACCAGGCTTAACGATATGTTTGATTATAGGTATTATTTCTGAGTTTTTAGGAAAGCAATTTAGTACAATAGGAGCTGCTAGTTTTGCAATTTTTATAGGTATAGTTGCAGGAAATACATTGTTTCATAATAAAAAGTATGATAACGGAACTAAGTTTGCAGAAAAAGATCTTTTAAATTATTCAATTGTTTTAATGGGAGCTAATTTAAATTTAACAGAAATACTTCAGTTAGGTTTTAATGGATTAATTTTTATAATTATCCAAATGTCATTAACTATGACTATAACATACATAATAGGAAGAAAGCTTAAATTTAATAGAAAATATTGCTTATTAATGTCATCAGGAAATTCTGTTTGTGGATCCTCTGCAATAGGAGCAACAGCACCTGTTATTAATGCTGATGACTCTGATAAAGTAATATCAATTACAATTGTTAATGTCATTGGTACTATATTAATGATTTTACTCCCATTTATAACAGCGGCTTTATATAATAATTCAACATTAGAAACTTCCGCTATGATGGGGGGAATACTTCAATCTGTAGGGCAAGTAATTGGATCTGCAAAATTTGTAAGTGATGATGTTGTTAAATTAGCAACTGTTTTTAAAATAATAAGAATAATATTAATAGTAGTTGTTGTATTAGTATATGAAAAAATTAATTTTCCAGAAGATACAGAAGTAGAAACGCTAGATTTAGAAAATATAAAAGAAGATGCTTGTAAGGAAAAAGTTATTAAAAAAAGAAGGAGACTTAATATTCCTTGGTTTATAACTGGATTTTTTGTTGTCTGTATTCTATATACTATAGGAATTATTCCAGACTTTATATCAAAGGCGTTTAAATGGATAAGTAGTAATTTTGAAATTATAGCTTTAGCTGGTATTGGAATGCGTGTTAAAATTAGAGATCTAATTAAAGAAGGACCAATGGCGATGTTATATGGATTACTTGTAGGTGGGTGTCAAATAATATTTGCAATAATATTAATTAGACTTTTAATAAAGTAACGAAATGAATTATGTATAAAAAAACTTGCATTTATACGGGATGGATTTTGAAGGAAATTCATCTCGTTTTTTATTTAATAGATTAACTTTATTGAAATTAAAAGGATTTATGAGAGTGAGGAGGAGGTTTTTTATATGTAAGAAAAATTGAATTACTTTTAAAAATGAAAGATTAGATATATAAATATTCAAAAATGGACAAAAAACTTCTTAAATTAATTGTAAAGATATTACTATTAAGGTATAATTATAGTGTTGTAATATTTAAACATATAAAGGGGGCAAAAATATGGAAAAGATAAAAATGATAACACCATTAGTAGAAATGGATGGAGATGAAATGACGAGAGTTCTTTGGGGCATGATTAAAGAAGAACTTATAAAACCGTTTGTTGATTTAAAGACAGAATATTATGATTTAGGATTAGAATATAGAAATAAAACTAATGATAAGATTACTATTGATTCTGCAAATGCAATTAAAAAATATGGGGTAGGAGTGAAATGTGCAACTATAACTCCAAATGCAGATAGAGTTACTGAATATAATTTAAAAGAAATGTGGAAAAGTCCAAATGGAACAATAAGAGCAATTCTTGATGGAGCAGTATTTAGAGCACCTATTTTAATTGACTCTATAAAGCCTTATGTAAGAACATGGAAAGAGCCAATAACAATAGCTAGACATGCCTATGGAGATGTCTATAAAGATGTTGAGATGAAAATAGAATCAGAAGGAAAGGTAGAACTTGTTTTTACAGGTAAAAATGGTGAAGAAAAAAGAGAATTAATTCATGATTTTAAAGATAATGGTGTAGTTCTTGGAATGCATAATTTAAATAAATCTATAGAAAGCTTTGCAAGAAGCTGCTTTAATTTTGCATTAGATAGTAAACAGGATTTATGGTTTGCATCTAAAGATACTATATCAAAAAAATATGATCATACTTTTAAGGATATTTTTAAAGAAATATTTGAAAATGAGTATAAGGATAAATTTAAAGAAGTAGGTATAGAGTATTTTTATACACTAATAGATGATGCAATAGCAAGAGTAATAAAATCAGAAGGTGGATATATATGGGCTTGCAAAAATTATGATGGAGATGTTATGAGTGATATGGTTGCAACTGCATTTGGTTCCCTTGCAATGATGACATCGGTATTAGTTTCACCCGAAGGAAATTATGAATATGAAGCAGCTCATGGAACAGTTCAAAGACATTATTATAAACATTTAAAAGGAGAAGAAACATCAACTAATTCTATTGCAACGATATTTGCATGGTCAGGTGCTTTAAGAAAAAGGGGTGAATTAGATAACATTAATGAATTAAAATTATTTGCAGATAATCTAGAAAAAGCTTCATTATGTACTATAGATAATGGATTTATGACAAAGGATCTAGCATCATTATCATCATTAGAAAATATTAAAGTTGTGAATTCTTTTGAATTTATAAAAAAAATAAGAGTAAACTTAGAAAATTTATATATTTAAAGTTATAAAATACAAGGTATAGTTAAATTTTATTAGCTATACCTTAAAATTTTATCCCAAACTTGCTAAAATATGTTAAAATATTTATGTGAAAATATGAATAAAATAATATGCCAATTAAAAGACTATAACTTATGATATGGTATAGGAGGATATTATGAGAAATAAAATTATAAGTATTATAGCTATAGTAATAGTAGTGATAGTTACTTTATTTTTTACTATTTCATATATGAGAAAATGTGAATTAGTAGAAAATAAAAATATAGATTGGATCAAAAGTGTAAAAATAGCGCATAGAGGATTATATAATAATAAAGAAGGGATTCCTGAAAATTCCTTGTCTGCATTTAAAAAGGCAGTCGAAAATAATGTAGCTATAGAACTCGATGTACAACTAAGTAAGGATAAGAAGGTTGTAGTTTTTCATGATTATGAGTTAACAAGAATGACTGGAATTTCTAAAAATATATCAGATTTAAATTATATAGATCTATTAGATTTAAAATTGCTTGGAACTAAGGAGTACATTCCGACTTTAGATGAAGTATTAACATTAGTAGATGGAAAAGTCCCTGTTTTAATAGAAATAAAAAATGAAGGAAAAGTAGGTGAAATAGAGGCTGAGGTCTATAAGATTATACAAGGTTATAAAGGTGAAATGGCAATTCAAGCATTTAATCCATATGTACTTTCATGGTTTAGAAAGAATGCACCAGAAATTATAAGAGGGCAGTTATCAGGAGGATTATATGATTCAGATATGGAACCTTATAAAAGATTTATTTTAAGTAACCTTTTATTAAATTTTGAAAGTAAGCCAGCATTTATTTCTTATGACATAAATTATTTGCCTAAATCATTTATAGAAAAGCAAAGAAAGAAAGGTGTGCCAGTACTTGGTTGGACCATTAAGAGCAATGCTGATTATGAAAAAGCTAAATTAAATTGTGATAACATTATATATGAGGAATATTAAGGGTAAATAAGTAAAATTAGTTAGAATAAAAACACTTTATAAGCTAAAAATATATATAAGCAAAGGAGGTGTTTTTATGTCTCATAAAAATAATAAAAATTCTAAAGATAATAAAAAATCAAGTCAAAAAACAAAAGCAGAAGTAAAAAAGATGCAAGTTGAAACAGCAGATGAAGTTGGTTATTCAAAGGAATCTAGAAAGCTTGGAAAAAATAAATTAAGAGCTAAAGATAATAATTAGAATTTTAAAATAAAAAAATGCATTTCATATGGAAATGCATTTTTTATTTTAATTTATTATTTTATTAAATTGCCCAATTACCATTAGAAAATAATTTTATACCATCTTTATTATTAGTAAATCCCATTATTTCTAAGTCAGAAGTACCAATCATAAAATCTACATGAATTAAAGATGTATTTACACTATTTTTATTTAGCTCTTCGCTAGTCATTTCTGTACCATTTTCAATACATATAGGATATGCTTTACCAAATGCTAAGTGACAAGCTGCGTTTTCATCAAAAAGTGTATTAAAGAAAATTAAATTAGAATTAGAAATTGGAGAATCAAAAGGAACAAGTGCAACTTCTCCTAAATGTTTAGCACCATCATCACTATCTAAAAGTTTTTTTAGCACATCATAACCTTCCTCAGCTGAAAAATCTATAACCTTACCATTTTCAAATGTTAGTGAAAAGTTGTTAATTAAATTTCCGCCATAGCTTAAAGGTTTAGAGGACTTAACAACACCGTTAACCCCATCTTTTTTAGGAAGTGTAAATACTTCTTCAGTTGGCATATTAGCATTAAATTCTATACCATTAGCACAATCCTCAGAACCACCAAACCAAATATGATTTTCAGGAAGTTCAATTGTTAAATCTGTACCTATATTATTTTTAAAGTGAAGTTTTTTAAATTTAGAATCATTTAAAAATTTAAGTTTTTCTTTAAAGTTTTTATTATGTTCTTCCCAAGCTTTAACAGGATCATCTTTATCAATTCTTACAACATTAAAAATTACTTCCCAAAGTTTACTTACTGCATTTTCAGCACTTTCATTAGGAAATACCTTTAAAGCCCAAGCCTCTGTTGGAACAGAAACAACAGTCCATCTTATCTTATTAGACATAGAATATGAATAATATTCTTCAAGTGCTATTTGACGAGCCTTTTGCATAATTGATATTTTTTCCATAGGAATTCCTTTAAAACAATCAGGATCTGAAGCAGAGATAGAAATAACACAAGCCCCTTCTCTAGCATAAGTTGTATAAGAATCCACTACCCAACTTGGAACATTTGATAAAGTGTCATTAGAAGCATGAGTTAAACGGATTTTTTGTAAATTTTGATCACTGTAATGTACTACTACATCTTTAGCTCCAGCAATATAAGCAGCTTCAGCAATTGCTCTTGCAAAATCAGAACATTCAATTGGAGAATTTACAATTACAGTTTGATTTTCTTGTACATTTACTCCTTTTTTAACAGTTAAAGTTGCATATTTTTTTAACATTGTTTCTATATTCATTTATATCACCTCTAGATTTATATTATAACCAATATATCCATTTTTACATAATTTTCTAAAGTAGTCTAGTGAAAATATTTTAGGTATATTTTCCCTTGTATATAACAATAAATATAACTATAATAGAAATACTTAAGTTTTGAGCATACTAAAGATAGTGAGAGGTGATATTAATGTTTAATTTATTAAATACATTAGTTGATAGAAATAAGATATATGGAAAAGATGGAAAGGTAGCGTCATATATACCAGCATTATTAAAAGCAAATCCAAATGATTTAGGTGTTTGTGTAGTAGATTTAAATGGTAAAGAATATTATGCAGGTGAATGTGATAAAAAGTTTACTATTCAAAGTATATCTAAAGTAGTTACATTAATTTTAGCATTAAGAGATAACGGAAGACAAAATGTTTTTAAAAAGGTTAATGTTGAACCAACAGGTATGGGCTTTAATTCCATAGTAAACTTAGAAGTTAGAGATTCTGGAAGACCATATAATCCTATGATTAATGCAGGTGCTATTGTTACAACTTCCTTAATAGATGGAAAAACAAAGGATGAGAAATTTGCTAGAATATTAGATTTTTTAAGGCTAGCTACAAATAATCCTAATATAACTGTAAATGAAGAAGTTTATTTATCAGAAAAAGCTACAGGAGATAGAAATAGATCTCTAGCTTATTTTATGAAAAGTACTGGTATTTTAGATGGTGATGTTGAAGAAATTTTAGATTTATATTTTAGGCAATGTTCTATTGAGGTTACAGCTATAGATTTAGCTAGGTTTGGATCGGTTTTAGCTAATGATGGTGTTACTCCATGGAGTGATGATAGATTAATGTCAAGGGAAGTCTGTAGAATAGTTAAAACTATTATGGTTACATGTGGAATGTATGATGCTTCAGGAAAATTTGCTGTTCATGTTGGAATACCAGCTAAATCAGGAGTAGGTGGGGGAGTTTTAGCAACAGTACCAAGAAAATATGGTATAGGAATATTTGGACCATCTTTAGACGAAAAAGGTAATAGCATAGCTGGACTTCATTTTATGAAAGATTTATCTGAAGAATTAGACTTAAGTATTTTTTAAATTTTAATATCTTAAACTATTATAAAAAATAGTATGATTTAATGATTTATTATTAAAAAAATAGTATAATTTAATTTGATAATAACATTAAGGAAATATATCCTTAATATGGAGGAAAAGATGGAAAGATTACTTATTTTAGATTCTAACTCACTTTTAAATAGAGCCTTTTATGCAATACCACCATTAACTACAAAAGAAGGAATACACACAAATGCAGTTTATGGATTTGCAAATATGCTATTTAAAATGAAAGAAGAATTAAATCCAGATTATATTGTAGCTGCATTTGATAGAAAAGCACCTACATTTAGACATAAAGAATATGAAGATTATAAAGCAGGTAGAAAGAAGATGCCACCTGAACTTGCAGAACAATTTCCATTAGTAAAGGATATGTTAAAGCTTTTATCAATAACAACTTATGAAATAGATGGATTTGAAGCTGATGATATAATAGGTTCACTAGCTAAATATGCAGAGAAAAATGGAATAGAAGTTTTTATAGTTACAGGAGATAAAGATGCTCTTCAGTTAGCTTCAACTAATATAAATGTTGTAATAACTAAAAAAGGAGTAACGGAAACTGCAGTTTATAATGAAAAAGGATTTATAGAAGAATTTAAAGTTACACCAACTCAATTTATAGATGTAAAAGGGCTAATGGGAGATAAATCAGATAATATCCCAGGGGTTCCAGGTGTAGGAGAAAAAACAGCATATAAATTAATACAAACTTATGGTTCTGTAGAGGATGTATTAAGGAATATAGATAGTATTAGTGGTAAAAAGCTAAAAGAAAATCTTGAAGCTTTTAGTGAGCAGGCAATATTTAGTAAAAGGTTAGCTACTATTATGACTGAAGTTCCTATAGATTTTGATCTTAAAGAAATTAAGAGCCAAGAAAATTATGATAAAGAAAATCTAAAAAAGATGTTCTTTAAACTACAAATGAAATCTCTTATAGGTAAAATAAAAGATGATGAAAATTTTGAAGAAGAAGAAATTGAAGTAAATGAAGTAAAAGACATTAAAACTTTTGAAGAGCTTTTTAATAATATTTCCAATGAGTTATATATAACTTATGATGTTTTAAATTCATCTAAATATTCAGAATTACAAATAGACAAATTAAATATTATGAATGATGATAAAGTATATATTATAGATTTTACAAGTATTTGTAATGAAGAAAAAAACAAAGCAATAGAAGTTTTAAAGTATTTAATGGAAAAAGATGAAGTAACAAAAGTTATACATAATGGAAAGGCTTTAGTTACTGCATTAAACAAATTAGGAATTTCTATTAAATCTTTTAATTTTGATACAGCAATAGCTGCTTATTTAATAGATTCATCTAAGTCAGAGTATAACCTTATAACACTTATTAACGAATATCTTGGTGAAGATATAAAAGAAGATAGCATAAACATTGCAGGAAAAGTTGTTAGAAAATTAAAGGATATATATAATATATTAAATGATAAACTTAAAGAAGATAAAATGGAGGAACTTTATTATAAGATTGAACATCCATTAATATTTGTTTTATCTTCTATGGAAACTTTAGGATTTAACATTAATAGTGAAAAGTTAGATGAACTAGCTGTTAAGTTTAAAGAAGAAATAATACAAACTGAAAAAGAAATATTTGCTCTTTCAGAAGAAGAATTTAATATTAATTCTCCAAAACAACTTGGCAAGATATTATTTGAAAAGTTAGATTTACCTGTAATAAAGAAAACTAAAACAGGATACTCAACAAATGCTGAAGTGCTAGAAAAACTACAAGATAAGCATGAGATTATACCTAAGATAACTTACTATAGACAAATTACAAAATTAAACTCAACTTATGTAGAAGGACTTAAAAATGTAATAGATAAAGATGGCTACATTCATTCTAATTTTAATCAAACAGTAACAACTACAGGTAGATTATCGAGTACTGAACCTAATCTACAAAATATACCTATAAAGTATGAAATGGGTAGAGAAATTAGAAAGGTATTTATTCCAAGAGAACCTGGTGATATTTTATTATCTTGCGATTATTCTCAAATTGAGTTAAGAGTTCTTGCTCATATGTCTGGAGATGAAAATATGATTGATGCATTTAAGCACCATAGTGATATACATACAAAAACTGCATCAGAAGTGTTTAAAGTTCCAGTAGAAGAAGTGACACCTTTAATGAGAGGAAGAGCAAAAGCAGTTAACTTTGGTATTGTTTACGGAATAAGTGATTTTAGTCTTTCACAAGATTTAAAAATTACAAAAAAAGAAGCTTCAGAATATATGGAGATATACTTTGATAGATATCCTAAGATAAAAGGATATTTAGATGGAGCTATTAAAGAAGCAAAAGAGTTAGGATATGTTTTAACTATTTTAAATAGAAGAAGATTTATACCAGAAATAAAATCTTCAAATAGAATTGTAAAAGCTTTAGGGGATAGATTGGCAATGAATGCCCCTATACAAGGAAGTGCAGCAGATATTATTAAATTGGCAATGGTTAATGTATATAACAAATTAAATGAAAGAAAGTTAGAAAGTAAGATAATATTACAGGTTCATGATGAATTAATATTAAATATTAAAGAAAAAGAACTTAATGAAGTAAGTGAAATTGTAAAAAATGAAATGGAAAATGTATTAGAGCTTGCTGTTCCTTTAGAAGTAGATATTAATTTAGGAAAGACTTGGTATGAAGCTAAATAAGGGGGCTTAATTAATGATTAAGATAGGGTTAACAGGAGGAATTGGATCTGGTAAAAGCACTGTTTCAAAAATTCTTAATGATACGGGATTTAAAATAATAGATGCTGATAATATATCTAGAACGGTTCTTTCTAAGTATCCAGAAATTCTAGAGAAGGTAAAAATAGAATTTGGATCAGGTTTTTTTGATTGGAGAGGGGAATTTAGAAGAAAAGAATTCGGAAGTCATATTTTTAGATTCCCAAAACAAAGGAAGAAATATGAGGATATAATTATACCCTATATAAAAAGAGAGATTTTTGAGGCAATAGATAAAGAGGAAAAAAATGGAGAGAAAATGATTATTTTAGATGCTCCAACATTAATTGAACATAATCTTCATCTTGAAATGGATCATATTATAATAGTTTGGGTTGATAATACTACTCAAATAATGCGGGTGAAAAATAGAGATATGATTTCAAGAGATGAAGCAATAAATAGAGTAAATGCTCAGATACCTTTAGATAAAAAAAGAGAGTATGCGACAATAATTATTGATAATAATGGAGATATTTTAAAAACTAAAAAGCAGGTAAATGGTGTGGCTGAGTTCTTAAAGGTAATCTGCAAGTAAGGAGAAAAGAATGAAGTTTAGACGTATTTTAACAGTTCTAGTAGCAATAGTTGTAGTTTACTTTGGAATAACATTTATAATGAAGCAATATATATTTCCTTATAGATATAAGGAGTATGTTGATAAATATAGTGAAGAGTTTGGAGTTGATCCATTATTAGTATTATCTGTTATGAAAGCAGAAAGCAATTTTAATAAAGAGGCAGTATCAAATAAAGAGGCAAAAGGCTTAATGCAAATAATGGATAAAACAGGTGAATGGGCAGCTAATGAAATTGGAATAAATTATTTTTTACCATCAATGCTATATGATGCTGAATTTAATATAAGGATTGGCTGTTGGTACTTAAAAAATTTAATGAATGAGTTTGGAGATATGGAGTTAGTAATTACAGCATACAATGGTGGAAGAGGTAATGTAAATAAGTGGCTTAGTGATGAAGAGTATTCTCAGGATGGTGAAAAACTGCATTATATTCCATTTAAGGAAACTAAAAAATATGTAGATAAGGTAAAAACAAATTATAGTGTATATAAATATTTATATGGAAAATAGTTTGCTTTATTAAAAAAGGACTTAGAATTATTTAATATTCTAAGTCCTTTTATCTTAATTTGAAAATATTGCAGTTATCCATTCATTTGTTTGGTATTTTTCATTAAGAGTAAAGCCATAACTTTCTACAATATCTTTGACTTTTTCAAAACTCCATTCTACTAATCCAGAAACTAAAAGCTTGCCGTTAGGAGACAAATGCTCACATATAAATTCCATAAACATTTGAGTTTCTTCACCACCTATGTTTATATAAATCCAATCATATTTATCGGTGATTTCAACTTCAGAAGACAAGACATCTCCAACTATGACATTAATGTTGTATAATCCATTTAATGATGCATTTAATTGAACTTCATCGCGTACATCTCTAATATCTAAAGCCGTTACATGTGAAGCACCTATAATTGATGATGCAACTGATAAGATACCAGATCCAGTACCAATATCCAATACCGATTTACTTACTAAATTTAATTTAGTAAGTATTATATTTAAAATATCTTGAGTAGTTTCATGTAGACCAGTACCAAAAGCACCTTGAGAAATAAAACTAATTTTATTTTTTTTATTATCTATAATATCATTAGGGGAAGCTAGTACCCATTCGTCATTTATACTCACACTAGGAAAATCATAGTTTGTATAATCAGTAGTAATTTTCTCTATTTTTATAGCGTGTGAATTTAATAAAGCATCTACTTGATCTTTAAATGAATTAACCTCAGTTGATTCACCTTGAAATGCAATTTTTAATTCAATTGTTTCAGAAGGTTTTTCTAAGTAGCCATAACCATAATCATCAGTAGTTATTTCTAGAGGCGTTTCATAAAATACATCAAAAATATCATTTATTTGAAGTGTTTCAATTTTATTATCTAGATCATTAGAATTAATATTATAAGATAGAACGAACATGGTGTATCCCTCACTTTAATCATTTTGTAATACTTATAGTAGTATAGATAGATTTTTAGATAATGTCAAGGAATGTAATTAAAACTCCTATAAACTTTTTTTATTTTTTTTATTAATATTTTTAGAAGATTTTTTTGCTTTAGATAATTTTTTTTTAGCTACTGAAAATCCAAAACTTCCTATGGAGTTTTGAGGCATTTTATAATATTCACCGTGACAATAAGTAAGTAAATTACCTTTTTCAAAGTGTATTTTACCTTTTTCATCTATAAGAGACTCATTTATATGAGATCCAACAACCTCAGCAATAAACATATCATGAGTTCCAAGTGGTATAATTTGTTTTACTTTACATTCAATACTCACAGGACATTCATTTATATAAGGTACATTTATATTCTCACTTTCTCTCATTGTAAAGCCCATTTCTTTTATTTTATTAAATTTTCTTCCAGGTTTTACTCCGCAATAGTCAACTGCTTTAACCATATTTGAAGAGGGCATATTTACTACAAATTCCATTGTATCCTTTATATATTCATAAGACAATCGTTCTGGTCTAATTGATATTGAAAGCATAGGAGGTTTTGTACAAATAGTTCCAGTCCAACCTACTGTAAATACATTTTCTTTTCCTTCTTTATTTCTTGAAGTTATTAATACAACAGGAACAGGGTTTAATACAACACTGCCTTTAAAATTAACTTTATTCATATAATACTCCTTATTAAATACAGTTTATTTAGGATTATAGCATACTTGAAAAAAATAAAAAATAAGAAAATGGATTAACTAATTAGCTAATCCATTTTATATTAGTATCTTCTTCTACGTCTTCTTCTTTTTTTCATATTTATAATTTTAACTATTATGATAATTAAAGTTCCTATAACAACTATAATTAGTAATGCAGCTAAGTAAAAAGCAAAGTTTGCTTTAAATAGGTCTCCAGATGTTAACTTAACAGTTCCCTTGATTTCCTTAGTAGAATCTGCAACTGTTAATGATAATTTAACTTCCTTACCACTAGTAACTTTCCAAGCATTAGTTGTATCATCATTATAATTAATAGAAAGAATTTTATCATTTAAATCATTTTTATAATAATTTACATCTTCAGCCAATAATATAGGAGCAGTGATTATTTTCTTAGGTCCAAAGAATCTAAAAATCTTATACTCTAAATCTATTGTTCCAACTTCATCTCCTGATTTTTTGTAAATATCTTTTTGTACATTATAACTATAATCAGCTATTTTTTCAGTATCATGAAATACATTTAATCCATCTGCACCATATTCTGAATTTAAAACAACTGTAACTAAATCTCTTCCATCTTTTTCATAAAATCCTACGAAACAATGACCAGCTTTAGTTTCAGTTCCAGTTTTACCACCTATGTTTCCATTTTTACCAAGAATTTTATTTCTTGTTTCAATAGGAAAAGGTGATCCCTTAAGGTCTATAGTTGCTTTACTATTTTTAGGAGAAATGGTTTCTCTAATCCAATCATTTTTAAAAGCCTCTTTAGCAATAATGGCTAAGTCATGAGCTGTAGTAAGATTTGTATTAGTATTGCTTGGATTAAGAGGATCGATTTCAAGTCCACTTGGATTTTCAAATTTTGTATTTTTTAAACCAAGTGATAGAGCCTTTTCATTCATCATTTTTACAAATGTATCTACACTTCCAGCAACAGAGTCTGCCATAAGATATGCTGCATCATTGGCTGAGTAAATCATAACAGCATTCATTATATCATTAGCAGAAATAGTATCACCTGGATTAAAGTGCTTAAAGTTATTTAAAGATGTTTCAGTAACTTTAATGACATCTGGAGTAAAGGTTAGTGTGTCTGACTTAGATTTATTCTCAGCGAAAATAAGTGATGTCATAAGTTTAGTGGTACTAGCTGGTGATAATTTAATATCAGCATCCTTAGAATAAATAACTTCTCCAGTATCCATATCCATAGTTATTGCAGACTGTCCTATTATTTCAGGTGCTGTAATATTTGTCTCTTGTGCATTAACTCTACTAGCAAAAGGTGCTACTAATGATATGGAAAGAGCTACTGCAAATGATTTTAGTAAATTTCTTTTTCTCAAATTCATCTCCCCATCTCTGTATAAAATTTAAATTCACTTTTTTTAGTATATCATTTACGTTACATAATAACAACATATAAGAGAATTAAAAAAGTGGTTGAATTTACATATTATATTTAATGATACTAATGTATAGAATATACTTATAGGTTAATATAGGAGGTGGTTCTAATTAATAAATTTAAAAAATTATTAATTATATTTATTTTTGCAATAGTTATCAATAGTATAAATTATATCCAAGTTTTGGCTTTCAATTCACAAGAAAATAAGAAAGTTGTATATTTGACTTTTGATGATGGACCATCTCCAGGAATTACAAAGGAAATTTCACAAGTTTTATTAAAAAATAATGTTAAAGGAACTTTCTTTGTTGTTGGATCTAATGTTAGACTTTTTCCAAAGGTAATTAAAGAGTTAAAGAATAATGGTATGAGTATTATGCCTCATACTGACATACATGAATATAAAAATATTTATAGTAGTAAAGACGAATATTTTAAGGATTTAAATAATTGTATAGAAACAATAGAATCAGTAATAGGAAATGGAAAGTTAATGTTTGTTAGAATGCCAGGAGGCTCAGATAATAATATAGCTGATAGGAAAATATTAGATTCAATAAGGGAAACCCTTAAAGAGGAAGGAATATATAATATAGATTGGTCTGTAGACAGTGGAGATAGTGAGGGATACAATTGCACAGTAGAATTAATTAATTCGCATATTAGAGAATATGGTGGGCTTTATAAGGTTGAAGTTGTTTTAATGCATGATTTAGGTAATAAGCAAACAACAGTGGATTCATTACAAAATGTAATTGACTTTTACAAAAGAAAAGGATATGAATTTAAAACATTAGATAATATAGATGAATGGGAAATAGAATATTTAGAAAAAATACATGTATTAAATAAATAATAAAAATAATCCTAACAATTCGTACTAATTGTTAGGATTATTTTTTATTAATGTAAATTTAGTTAGAAGAAAGTCTATTTATCATTACATCTTTTGCTTTAAGTTCTAAACTATCATCTAATGGCTTAAGTTCAATTGGACCATATTTTTTTTCAAGAGCAAGTCTTAAGAATCTATCAGCAAGTTCTGGATTTTTAGCTAATAAAGATCCATGGAAGTATGTACAGAACGTGTTCTTATAAATACATCCTTCTTCATTATCTTCACCATTATTACCATAACCATGTTTACATTTTCCAAGTGGATTTAACCGATTTATATAAGTTCTTCCTGAATGATTTTCAAAACCTACATATGTTTCGTTAAACTCTTCGTTGAAAATCACAGTATTTCCTATAAAACGCTTTTCTCCACTAATAGTGTAGATATTTAAAATACCTAAACCTTCTATTTTTTCACCAGTAGGAGCCATGTAGTATTTACCAAGAAGTTGATATCCGCCACATATCGCAAGAGTAACCTTACCAGACTCAATATATTTTTCTAAAGAATCTTTTTTTATAGTTTTTAAGTCATCAGAAACTATTGATTGTTCAAAATCTTGGCCACCACCAAAGAAGAGAAAATCTGTATTTTCTTCATCGAAAGTGTCGTTTAAAGAACAATGTATTACATTAACCTTTATCCCTCTTTTTTCAGCTCTATGTTTAATGATTAATATATTTCCTACATCACCATAAACATTAAGTAAATCAGGATAAAGATGACAAATATTTAACTCCATTTAAAGTTCCTCCTGTTACCAAAGTTTTTTAATGTATCCTTTTGAGTGAAGATACTTTCTAAAGTTTATCATAGCAGTGTAAGTAGCAAGTATATATACTTTTTGACTATTACCATTTTTGATTTTTTCAGTTAAAGCCTCAAAATTTTCTTCTAAAATGAATTTATTTGGATCTAAGCCAGCTATTTTTAAACGAACAGCCATATCATAACACCTAATACCTGAAACAAATATTTCTTTGATATTAAGAGAATGAAGCTTTTCAAAATCAACATCCCAAATCCAAGATACATCTCTACCATCTGCATAGTTATCATTTAATAAAAAGGCTGTAGCAAATTCCTCTTTGTTTAGGCATAGTGTATCTAATGCTTGATTATATCCAGCAGGATTTTTAACTAAAATAATCTTAACATCTTTACCTTCAATATTTAGCATTTCTTGTCTACCAAAGCTAGAACTTTGTTTTTCTAATGATTTTTTTATTATATCATCAGATATTTTTAACTCTTTAGTAATAGCATAAGCACATAAACCATTATAAATATTATAAACTCCTGATTGGCTTATGTTAATTTCAAGATTATTAAACTTAACTGTAGAGCTTTCAGGAGTAAGCTCTAATATTTCTTCCACAGCATATTTTAAAGATTCTCTTTTAAAACCACAGCCTGTACAGTAAAAATCACCTAAATGATTATATGTAATGTGGTTATAATTGTAAGGGGATTTGCAGAATTTGCAAAATTTAGCATCTGCATTAACATCTATGGTTTTATTTTCATTAATTTTAGCGTTAAATCCATAAAATACAGTTGGATTAGGAAGTTTTAAATCTCCAAGTAGAGATTCGTCACCATTTAAAACAAGAGTAGTATTTGGAACTAAATTAACACCATCTAAAATTTTATTAAGAGTAGTATATACTTCACCATACCTATCTAATTGATCTCTAAAAAGATTAGTTACAGTTATAATTTTAGGTTCTATAAATTTAGTTATATATTTTATATTGGCTTCATCGACTTCTATAATCGCATAGGAGCTTGTTACTTTATTAAAGAAACTATAGTTGTCGATAAATGTTGTAACTATGCCAGAGAATAAATTAGCACCTGTATTATTAGTGATAACAGTGTGACCACTTTCTTTTACTATATTGTAAATCATACTTGTTGTAGTAGTTTTTCCATTTGTTCCTGTTACTAATACAACCTTATAACCTTTAGAAACTTTAGATAATATATTTTTATCAATTTTCAAGGCTACCCTTCCAGGAAATGTAGTTCCCCCTTTTAGTATTGTTTTTGTTAGAAAAATTGTGATTTTTGAAGCTATTATGCTTATTATTGATTTAATACTAATTTTTTTCACCACCTTGTAATACTTATCAAGTATTATTTACAATAATACTATTTGTTAATCAGTAATTAAAAAGATTTCTAAATTATGAATATCAATAGTATATCACAAGTTTATTTTATACAAAATAATATATTTTAACTTTTATAATAAATTGACATGAAATATAATTGAGAGGATAATAAAAGAAAAATAGTTTAAATGGGGTTGAGTAAAGTATGGATGGTTTTATTTTTACTGATAAGGAAGGAAAGGTTATAAATTGTTATAAGTGGACTCCAGAATGTGAGCCTAAAGCAGTAGTTCAAATTGTGCATGGAATGACTGAAACTGCATTAAGATATGATTATTTTGCTAAAGCTTTATGCAAAGAAGGATATATAGTATATTCACATGATCATAGAGGGCATGGAAAAACAGCATCATCAGAAGAGGAACTTGGTTATATAGCTGACAAGGAAGGATTTTATTGGATGGTAAATGATATAAAGGAACTTTCTAATATAATAAAAGAAGAGAATCCAAATTTAAAATTAATATTATTTGGACATAGTATGGGGTCTTTTTTAAGTCAGAGATATGCACAAATATATGGTAATGAAATAGATGCACTTATTCTTTCAGGAACAAATGGTAGACCTAAAAATATAACTAAACTTGGTATTATAGTTTCTAAAATAGAAATTATGTTTAAGGGAAGAAAAGCTAGAAGTAAAATTATGGATAAGTTATCCTTCGGAGATTTTAACAAAAATTTTAATCCTACAAGAACACAATTTGATTGGTTATGCTCAGTAGAAGAAGAGGTAGATAAATATATTCATGATGAAAAATGTGGTTTTATATGTTCTACTTCATTTTATTATGATTTAATAAGAGGATTATGGGATATTCATAAAGAAGAAAATAAAAAAGCAGTACCTAAGAAACTTCCAATTTATATTTTTGCTGGAGATAAGGATCCAGTAGGATATCTAGGTAAAGGCATAATTAATTTATATGAAATTTATAAAGAAAATAAAATAGAAGATGTGGAATATAAGCTATATAAAGATGGAAGGCATGAAATGTTAAATGAAAGTAATAAGGATGAAGTTATAAAAGACATAGTGCTTTGGATTAAAAATAGAATATAGCTAATTAAAAAAGAGTAAGAAACCCTTACTCTTTTTTGTAGCTTTTAATATTTTTATAAAGAAAAAAGTAAAAAAATATTATTGTTTTATTAAAATAATTTATATTTAAAAAAAAATGATGTAAAATATATGCAGAAACATAATGAAAGTTGAGGTAATTTTTATTGGAAGTTTATACTTTTGAAGATAAAATATATTATACTGATATGAAAAATATAGATAAATTTATATCTTTGGGTTTGATAGCTTATTTAATGACTTTAGCCTTCGAGGTATATTTACCTAATTTTACTTTGTTTTTAGAAAAGATTTGCATATTAGTATCTAATATAATCTTATTGATGTTTATTATTCATATAAGAGATATAAGAGATAGAAGGATATATGTTGTTATAGAGATTTTTTTTATTATTAATTGTGTTATTGGAATTTTAATATTAACACCAGAAGGGCAATTTACAGAATTAAAATACATATTAAATTCTGTTGGATTTAAGAGGAGTTATAGGTTGGATTCTATAACCTTATTTGGGATTTATTATTTATTAGCAAAATATAAAAATTCAAATGATAAATTAATTTATTTAGAGTATGGTTGTGTATTTCTTTTAGACTTAATTATACAGTCTAGTTTGATATTAAATTATAATAGCCACAAAATATTAATATATACGTATGTATTAAGTATAATAATATTATTTTTAAAAACTAATGTTTACATGAGAAGAAGTACATTGCTTTGGAATGGAAAACTAAATTTATTTAAATTAAATTTTATTATGCTTACAATTACAGCAGTAATAAATTTAATTTCATATTTTTTAGATAATGCTCTTGTTTCATCGGCAATTTATAAAATACAAAGTTTGGTATTTATTGTAAGTATAATTTGTATAATAAAAAATATATCTCAAGAAAATTATAATTATGTATATAAAGAAATATATGAAACAAATAGGAATTTAGAAAAAATTAATGATGAATTAATAGATAGAAATTATGAACTTTTAAAATCACAAAAAACTAGATTGGAATATCAAAATTTATATAAAAACTTTTTAGAGAATTTAAGTAAACCAGTAATTACATATAGTAGATTTAGCAAAAGAATTTTGTATTGTAATAAATGTTTTATGGAGTTAATAGGCGAAGATAATTTAAGAAATATTATAAATAAAAAGGTACAGAGATTTATTGATATTTCAATGATAAATGAAGAAGTTGATTTTGAAAATAATGAAAAAACATACAAAATATTTGTAAATGGTATTAGTAACAAGATATTTAATATAAAATTTATTATTTCTAGTGAAGATAAAATGGAAGTAGTAATGATTATTGAGGATATAACAGAAAAAGTGAAAATTGAAGAAATGAAAAAAGAGTTAGCAAATAAGGAGATGAATGATGAAATAAAAAAGAACTTTTTATCAAATATTTCTCATGATTTAAAAATACCAATTAATGTAATATATTCTGCTATTCAATTAGAACAAATATTAAAAAAGAAAGAGGATATTGAAGGAATAAAAAAATATAATTTTATATGTAAGTCTAATTGTGTTACTCTTGCAAGATTTGCAAATAATCTAATAGATATAAGTAAAATAAGTATGGAGAGTTTAACCCCTTCTTTAACTAAAGGAAATATAGTAGAGTTTGTAGAAGAAAATGTATTATCACTAGAATATTATATAAGAAGTAAAAATATAGAATTAATCTTTGATACAGACGAAGAAGAGATATATATTTTCTTTGATGTAGATATGATGAGAAGAATAATATTGAATCTTATTTCAAATGCTGTAAAATTTACTCCTACAGATGGAAAAATATATGTAAATATAAAAAATCATGAAAAAAGGATTTGTATAGAAATAATAGACACTGGTATAGGAATGGGACAAACCTTTACTAAGGAAGCTTTTGAAAAATACTCCATGGAAAAAGGAAAAAGTAATAATGTAATAAACGGTAGTGGAATAGGATTGTTTGTTGTATATAATTTAATTCAAATTCAAGGTGGAGACATAAAACTTGACAGTGAGGTAGGAAAGGGAACACAATTTACTATTGAGTTACCTAAGGAGAGCAATTATGAAGAGGTACAATTATAAAAAGGAATTAAAATTCATGGATGAAAATACTGGATTATTAGATAGATTTTTAATTCCATTATTAATATGTTTAACTTTTATGATGATATTTTATGATAAAGGACAAGAACTTATATATATATTAAGAATATTATATTTTTTATTATCGATATTAATAGCTGTTATGATTAGGATAAATGTAAAAGATAAGAATTTTAACTATTTTAAATATGTTGGAGTAGGATTCTTTTATATAGGAATATGTAGATTTTTTGAGCTACAATTTATTGTAAATACAGATATTATAGGTATTCATATGGCATTTGTTTCAGGTTTTAACTACTTGGAAATATTAGCTATTTTTATACCGCTGATTATGTATAATAAAAAGTTATCTAAATCTATAATGCATAAGACATTTATATCATTGATTCTAATTATGGCTTTTTTAATTAAAGTAAGTATTAATAATTGGTATAATTTACATTTTGTCAAAAATATAACGATTCTTAATCAAGCAGTATACGTTATATTAGTTTTTATTACTTATAAGGAAATAAAAAAATATAAAAACTTAAAAAAACATTTATGGAAATTAGAAGTAATATCCTTAATAATGATAAGTAATCTTTTTTCAGTATTGAACTTTATTTTTGACGAAAATTTAACTTGTTTTGTTTTTATTTTTAAGATTATAGCTTATTTTATTATATATAGAAATGTTGAAAAAAGAGTTCTTAAAGGTGCTTATGAGAAAGCTTTAGAATCTTTAGAAGAAGTACAAAAAAACAAAAAACAGTTAAATAATGAGCTTGTTCAAAGAGAAAAGTTACTTGTAGATGTAAAAATGCAAATGGAAAGAAGTCGTAAAAAATATAGTGAAATACTAAAGACATTTTCAGAGGGAATGATAATTTTTAATGAAGAATTTTTGATATACTCTAATATTAAAGGTACAGAATTTTTAAAAAAATATATAAAAAATGAAGAAGGAAATCTATTTTATATTTTATGTATTCTTACGAAAGGTGAAATAACAGAGGATAATATTAATAACGGATTTTCAAAAATAATCTATATTAATGAAAATAAAGATAATGAAGTTATTATTGAAATTAATTTAATTGTAATTGATAGATTAAATAAAGTTTTGTTTATTAATGATATTACAGAATTAACTAATTTTGAAAAGAATAAAATAAAGTTAGAAAAAAAGATATTAGAAGAAAATATAAAGGATGAATTTTATTCTAATATATCTCATGAATTAATTACGCCCATTAATGTTATTTTTTCTGCATTACAATTAAATGAAGTTGTATTAAATGGTGATAATTTAAATACTTTAGAAAAACTACAAAAGATAGATAAAAATTATATAATTATAAGGCAAAATTGCTTAATGGAGTGTTCTGAGTAGATTAGACATATAGAATATACGATTTTTTTCTGATTTTCTTAGGATTTCTCAATTTTCTATTTTTTTATATATTTATAACTTTTTGTAAGTGTAGTGTGCATTTTATACAAGTACCACATAATTAAATTTTAAGCAACTTCTTTTAAATTATTATAATAACTTTTTCTATACTCCCTTGGTGACTTATACCCTAAGGTAGAGTGTAATCTTTTTGCATTATAAAATAATTCAATATATTCAACTACAGCTTGCTTTGCTTCCGCTCTCGTTTTAAATTTTCTTCCATAAAGAAAGTCCTTCTTTAAAGATGAGAAGAAGGATTCTGCACAAGCATTATCATAACAACATCCTTTAGCACTCATACTTTGGATACATCCATTCTCTCTTAATAAATCCTGATAATCATAAGATGCATACTGAACCCCTCTATCAGAGTGAAAAATAAAACCTTCATTTGGCTGTTCTTTTAGTATAGCAGTATTAAACGCATCTATAACTAACTTTCTAGTCATAGTAGAATCCATTGACCAACCAACAACTTCTCTATCAAACAGATCAATTACAGTCGCTAAATATAGCCATCCTTCTTCAGTTCCTATATAAGTAATATCACCAACATAAGCCTTTTTAGGTGCTTCTACGTTAAAGTCTTGTTTTAACAAATTAGGTGCAACAGCATAATTGTGATCTGAATAAGTAGTAGCTTTGTATTTTCTAGTAATCTTGCTAGAAATATTATTTTCCTTCATTAATTTAGAAATCTTATTTTTACCACATTCTATTCCATAATACTTAAGTTGAGCCTTTATCCGTCTAGCACCATAGGTGCCATAAGATTCTTTATGAACTCTCTTTATTTCTAAAACGAGCTTTTCATCATTAATTGTCCTTTCAGATGGCGGTCTTTTTAACCATGCATAATATGAGCTCCTCTTTATATCTAATATATTACACATCTTCTCCACTCGAAATACGGAGCTATTATCAAGAATAAATTTATATTTTATTTCTCTGGCTTTGTGAAGATGCGTATAGCTTTTTTTAGTATTTCATTTTCCTCTTGAATATCTGCTAATTTCTTTTTTAATATTCTTAATTTTTCATCTTCTGGTCTTAGTTTTCCGCTACCTGGAAAGGCAGTTTCTCCATGCTCTTTATATTTTTTAACCCACCCTCTAACAGTTGCTTCACTAACACCTATATCTCTTGCAACATGAGTTGCTTTTTTACCTTGATCTATTACCAACTTAATAATTTCTTCTTTATATTCCTTAGTAAATCTTCTTTGGTTTCCCATTTAATAAACACATCCTTCTTAATTCTTATTATACGTACTTTCTATGTGTCTATCAAATTGGGTATACTCCATAAGATTAATACGGACTATTAATAACTTTATAGATAGCAATAAATTATCCGAAGGTTTTTTAGAGCCTAATATGAAAGTATATAATTTAGTAGATATAATAGAGAATATAATATTATTATGTAATAAATATATGAAGCTGAAGAAAACTAATTTAATCTTTGATCCGCAAGATGAAGAAGTATATATTTTATGTGATAAAGATTACATTGAAAGAATAATGCTTAATATTCTTTCAAATTCATTAAAATATGGAAAAATAAATGGGAATATTTATGTTAGAATATTAAAAAACCATCATGAGATTAAAATACAAGTTACAAATGATGCTAAAGCAATACCAGAAGATAAGAGAAAAGTAATATTTGAAAAATTTACAAGAATTGATAGTTCGTTAAATAGACCATCAGAAGGAAGTGGATTAGGATTATTTTTAACTAAAGGATTAGTAGAGTTGCATAAAGGAGAAATATATATATATTCAGGTAAAAATATTGGAAATACATTTACAATAATACTTCCATATGAAAAAATACAATATAAAAACACTTTAAGTTATAATCCTGAGATAAATCAATTAGAAGAAAAAGTAGATATAGAGTTTTCGGATATATATTTCTAATTTCATACTTTATAAAAATAATGCATATATAATAATTAAAGTAATTATTTGAGGTGCATAATGAAAAAGAAAAAAGAAAAAAAGCTTAAAGAAAAAAAGCCAAAGATAAAAAAGAATAAAAAAAAGAAAAGTAATTTAAACATATTTAAAGTAAATGGTGAATTTAAATTTATACCATTAGTAATTAATATATTAATACCAGTTTTAGGTGGGTTATTAGTTGGATTTTTAAATAGTAATGTAATGGGAAAATATGAAGCCTTAAAAAAACCAATATTTACACCACCCTCATATATTTTCCCTATAGTTTGGAGTATATTATATATATTAATGGGAATAGCAGCTTATAGGATTTATATGAAGAATAAACAAGGCTATGATGATAAGGGAGCATATTTCTTTTATTTAGTGCAATTAATATTTAATTTTATGTGGAGTTTTATATTCTTTACATTTAGATTATATGCCATATCATTTATATGGTTAGTTATATTATTTGTATTAATTATAATAACATTTATAAAGTTTATTAAAGTAGATAAAATAGCAGCAATTCTTCTAACACCATATATAATATGGGTGCTTTTTGCAGGAGTTTTAAATTTTTTTATCTGGATCTTTAATGAAATGTAATGAATAATGTAGTATAATAAGGTAAACCTTCTTAAGTTAGAGGGTTTATTTTTATTAGAAAGGAAGTTTGTATGGGTAAAACTTTATTTATAGCAGAAAAACCATCAGTAGCAATGGATTTTGTTAAACTATTAAATATTAAAGCAAAGAGAAATAATGGTTACATAGAGGGTGAAAAGAGTATTTTCACTTGGTGTGTTGGACATATGGTTACAATGAGTTACCCACAAGCCTATGATGAAAAGTTAAAATTTTGGAATTTAAAAGATTTACCTTTTTTACCTAATGAATATAAGTATGAGGTAATTCCATCAGCTTTAGGACAATTTAATGTTGTAAGCTCTCTTATGAATAGAGAAGATGTAGATACCATTTACGTTTGTACTGACTCTGGGAGAGAGGGAGAATATATTTATAGACTTGTTGACGATATGGCTGGTAAGCCAAATAAAGTAAAGAAAAGAGTATGGATAGATTCACAAACAGAAGAAGAGATAAAAAGAGGAATCAAAGAAGCAAAACCACTTGGAGCATATGATTCTCTAGCTCATTCAGCATATTTAAGAGCTAAAGAGGATTATATTTTTGGTATAAACTTCTCAAGGTTATTAACTCTTATGTATGGAAAAACAATAGCCAATATACTTAGGAAAGATAAAAATGTAGTTATAGCAGTAGGAAGAGTGATGACCTGTGTACTTGGTATGGTTGTAGAAAGAGAAAGAGAAATTAGAGATTTTAGAAAAATGTCTTTCTATAAGATAGCTGGAGAGTTTTCAAAAGAAGATGAAAAAAGTGTAATTATAAAAGGAGAATGGAAGGCTATAGAAGGTTCGAGACTTTTTGAATCTCCAAAACTTTATAGTGAAGTTGGATTTAAGAAAAGAGAAGATGCAGAGAAGTTAATGCAAACATTAAGAGATGTTGGAAGTGGGGTAATAAAAGAGGTGAAAAAAACAAAGGAGAAGAAAAATGCTCCTCTTTTATTTAACTTAGCTGAGCTTCAAAATGAATGTACTAAAAAATTTAAAATAAGTCCTGATGAAACCTTAAAAATAGTTCAAGGATTATATGAAAAGAAAATGGTAACTTATCCAAGAACAGATGCTAGAGTTCTTTCAACAGCTGTAGCAAAAGGAATTAAGGGTAATATAATAAAGCTTAAAAATATGAATTTAGGAGAAGAACTTACATTAATAGCTCAAAATATAATAGAAAAGGATTATTCTAAAGGTATTATAAAAAGCAAATATGTTGATGATAGCAAAATAACAGATCACTATGCTATTATACCAACTGGAGAAGGAAAAGATGCTTTAGTAAAACTGAACGAATTAGATAGAAAAGTATATTTTATCATTTTAAGAAGGTTTTTATCTATTTTTTATCCACCAGCTATATATAGTAAAATGGCTGTAACAATAGGTATAGATACAGAAAATTTTTTATTAAATAAAAAAATATGTATTGATAAGGGGTATTTAGTTATTATTCAAGGAGATCGTGAAGAAGAAGAAGAGTATTTTCCAGAAAATTTAAGAAAAGGTACAAAGCTTTCAATAGAGGAGCTTGAAATTAAAGAAGGAGAAACATCTCCACCAAAGAGATACACAACAGGGTCAATGATTATAGCTATGGAGAATGCAGGAAAGTTAATAGAGGATGAAGAATTAAGAGAGCATATAAAAGGTGCGGGAATAGGAACATCAGCTACAAGGGCGGAAATACTAAAGAAGTTAATTAATATTGAGTATATAAAATCTAATAAAAAAACTCAAATACTTACACCAACAGAACTTGGAGAAATGATATATGAGTCAATAAAAGTATCTATACCATCATTATTAAATCCAGCTTTAACAGCATCTTGGGAAAAAGGATTGAAAATGGTAAATGATGAAGAGATAAAGCCAAATGAATTTATGGTTAAGCTTGAGGCATATACAATAAATAATACTAGAAAAGTTTTACAAAATTCGTTAATAGGCAAATTAAACGGAAAACTTATAAATGTAAAAAATCAATATGAAGAATCTAAATAATTATTTTGGTATTAAAAAATAGAAAATCCTTGAAATCACTAATGATTTCAAGGATTTTCTATTTTATTCATTTAAAGGTGTCAAAACTAAATTACATTTTAATATATTTATCTAAAGTTATTTAATAAATATATTTACTAAAGCAAAACAAGCTGGTGCTAAAAATACAGTTATTAATCCTGTAATACCTATTGATAATGAACTCATTGCACCTTGAGTTTCTCCAAGTTCAAGAGCTTTACTTGTACCAACAGCATGAGAAGCTGCACCTATTGCAATACCTATAGCAACTTCATTTTTAATTTTGAAAATATTACAAATTGATGGCCCAATTACAGCACCTAATATTCCTGAAAGTATTATGGCTAATACAGTTACAGGGGCAAGTCCACCAAGTTGATTTGTAATTTCTATACCGATAGGTGTAGTAACAGATTTTGATAAAAGCGATATAGTTAATACATTTTCAAGCCCAAATGTAAGGCATAAGACAATTACAGATAATATTCCAACTGTACTACCTATAAATATTCCTGCAACTATAGGTAAAAAATTATCTTTTAAAAGTTGAATTTGTTTATAAAGGGGTACTGCTAATACTACTGTAGCAGGTCCTAAAAAGATGTTTATAAACTGTGCACCATTATTATACTTTTCAAAATCAATGTTAAAGACAACAAGAAAAGCAATTGTAAATATAATTGCAATTAATAAAGGATTAAATAGGGGGAATTTAGTTTTTCTAAAAATAAATAACCCTAATTCAAAAGCTAATAATGATAAAATTATCCCAAATAATATATTATTAGTTAAAATATCCATTATTCAACACTTCCTTTCTTAGGATTAGATGTGATTTTATTTATTATAATTTGGACCATAAGTCCAGTAACAGCTATTACAATTATAGTTGTTATAATACATATAATAATAATAATCAATAAGCTATCTTTAACCGAGCCAAAGGAGGTAAGTAGTCCGACACCTGCTGGAATAAAAAAGAATGCTAAATGATCTAAGAAAAAGTTAGATACAGTTTCAACTTTTTCAACCTTTATTACTTTAGTACAAAGTAGTAAAAGTAATATTAGCATACCTATAATGTTACCTGGAACTGGCAATTTAAATCCCTTTGAAATTAATTCACCAATTAAATAAATTCCAAGTATTAAGATTGATTCTCTAAATAGTTTCATAATAAAACCTCCTTAGTTGTTCCTTTATTAATTTAGCACTATTAAAACTATATGTAAATAGCATAAAAAATTATAAATCTTTAATTTTTAACAAATTTAGAGTTTTTCTCATATAATAAACCATGATAGTAATTTAACTTTTAATAAAGTGAAGGAGGACCTGGTGAAAAAAAGATTGATAAAAATAGCATCTTTAGTAGCCATCATAGGTGTAGCCACAATGAGTTTTATGTCATGTGCAAAAGATAAAAAAACAGATACTGTAATGAAGGTTAGATTGAATGAAGTTGTTCGTTCTGTTTTTTATGCACCAATGTATGTTGCTATTAATGAAGGTTTTTTTAGCGATGAAGGATTGGAGATTGATTTAACTACGGGTCAAGGTGCAGATGCAACATATTCTTTTACACAACAGGGGTGAAATGTTGAAATTCTTATATTTTAATTAAATTAATATAAATTTAATAGTATTGTAAATAATTAAAAGGACACTAAAATTGAACATTATTATATTAGAAAAGAATGGTATAATATTTATAGTTAGAAATAATTATACTTAAAAGTATATATTTGCAATTAATAAATAAATATATACACTGTAATTAGAGTTGGGAGTAAGTTATGAGCAAATTATTTATTATAGGAAATGGGTTCGATTTAGCGCATGGAATTCCGTCAAAATATGAAGACTTTAGACAATATTTAATTTCTACATTAACTAAGGAGACTGGTGAGAATTATTGTAATTATGATTTCACAGTAGACAATGGAATTATTACAATTGATTATATAGAAAACCTAAGGAATAACATTTTAACTATTATGTATTTTTTATCAAATGCAGAGGAAGAAAATTTGATAAAAAATGTTGAGGAAGAGGAAAAAGGTTTGTGGAGAAATGTTGAGGAATCAGTAGGTAAATTCAATTATGATGATTTTTCATGGCTGTATGTTGATGAGAGCAAATATGATAAAGAAGAAAGAGCAAATTTTATAAATGAAAATATTTTTTCGCCTTATGTAGATGTTCTTAAATCAATACCTAATTTTTTTTCAAGATGGATTAATCAGATTAGTATAAATGAAGTTTATAAGAAAAACATTGATGGGCAATTAAGTTCTTTATTCGATGATGAAACAAAATTTCTTTGTTTTAATTATACTGATACATTAGAGTATTTATACAATATTAAACGAAAGAATATTTGCTATATACATGGTAAAGCGAAGGACAATAATATACTTTATTTTGGACATGGAAATTGTTTAGATTATCAATATTTTATAAATCGTAAGGATATTAATGAATTATCAACGGCAGAAGGGGAAAATATGGTTAATTATGCTTTACGTAAACCGGTGGAAGTTGTATTAAATAAAAATTCATTATTTTTTGAGTCAATAAAAGACGTTGATGAAGTATATAGTTTTGGCTTTTCATATGGATCTGTTGATGAACCATATATTAAAAAGGTTATTGATAATATACCGACTAATGCTAAATGGATGATAAATAAATTTCCTTCACCAAAAGAGAAGCAAGATTATAAAAATGTAATTAAAAAATGTGGATATAGTGGCATAGTAAAAGAATTCTAGTAGCTGTTAAATAAGTTTGTTAGAACAAATTATATATAAAAACAATTAAAATACCGTATTATTCAATATGAAAAATATACGGTATTTTAAATTTGTAATTTATAAATACCATCTATAAGGTTATGTGTTGTGACTATATTTTTATATTTTTTAAGTTAATTATAAATAATTATAATCTTATCTTAAATTTAATTTGTTTTGTATCACTATTATAAGTAAAGTACTCAACTAAATTCTTTATCATGTTTCTCTTTATTTCAACATCATCTATGAAATCAATAGTGTTTTTAAATAAATTTAAGCTTTCTATGAAGGCTTTTTTATTTTCTGTTTCATCTTCAACAATGAAGGATTTTATAGATAAATCATTTATGTTTTTTTCAATAACTTCGTTATCACTTTTTAAAGTCTTAATTTCACTTTGAATAGCTTTAAGAATATCAATATCATCAAGTAAAGCTATCTTTTTTATGAGTCCAGAGATTATTTTGTTGTTTTCATTTAAAGATTTATTTAATAGATTTTTTTCTTTTTCAATGCTTGCAGCGTTAATAGAATTTGATTTGCTTTTAAAATTATCAAGCATTTTTATATTAAAGTTTTTTAATAGATCTATTACAAAAGCTTCAGCTTTATCTGAATTTAACATTTTGCAAGTACATCTTTTAGATGCTCTATTTTTAAGCTCACATCTATAATATCTTTCATATTTATTGTTTTTAGGATTATTTCTACTCCAGGAGCACATAGAAGAACCACAATGTTCACATTTTAATAATCCAGACAATAAAAATTTATTACCAGTACCAGATTTATTATTAGATTTTTTTCTTACAGCATCTAATATTTGCTGACATTGTATCCATTTATCAGAAGGAATTACCCCTAAATGGCCTCCAGTTGAAATTATCCATTGATCCATAGGATTATCCTTCCTACCATTTTTACGCTTGTTATAAGCCATAATACCATTACTAGAATTAGCATTACCTTCAATGGTAGAGCCTTTAGATTTAAAATATTCAAAAGCTTTTTTATCAGCAGTACAATACACAGGATTAGTTAATATCTGTAATACTGTATTACGGCTAAAATCACCACCATTTTTTCCTTTAATGCTATTAGTACATAGATAACGAGCAATGGGGCTGCAACTATGTTTTTCAATATACATATTATAAATAAGTTTTACTATTTCAATTTCTTCATCTATAACTTCAAGAGAATACATTTTCTTCTTATGGCCATTACTTTCATAAACAACAGGAATAGATTTAAAACCTAATGGGCAAGTACCACCTAGCCATCTACCAGTTTTAGAAAGTTCAAGCATATTATCTCTTATTCTTTCAGCAATACTTTCACGCTCCATTTGAGCAAAAGTTGCAGATATATTAATCATGGCTCTACCCATAACAGAAGTTGTATCAAATTGTTCAGTTATAGAAATAAAGTTGACGTTATTTTCTTCCAATATCTTTAGGGTAGAAGTAAAGTCAGCTACATTTCTTGAAATTCTATCAAGCTTATAGCAAACTAAATAATTAAATCTTCTCTTTTTAACATCTTTAATTAATTTTTGAAACTCAGGTCTATTAATATTTCCACCACTAAAGCCTTCATCTTGATATATAATAAACTCAATATTGTCTTCTAGGTGAAGATTAGAAAAATACTTTTTACATAATTCTATTTGGTTATTAATAGATTCACCTTTTTCTGATAATCTAGATTTTCTAACATATATTGCAGCTCTAATTTTAATCACCCCTTTGTATATACTATTCACTAAAACTCTTAAAAATTAAATTGATGTTGGTTAAACTATAAAGGTTAATTAATTTATTAGAACTACACAGTACACTGGTTATATTGTATTTCTTTACTCATAAAATTTTCTTTTATAGACTTGTACTTATTTTCATCATGAACTATGGATAAAATTTTATATTCTAATAGTTCATTTGTGACGTCAAAATATTCAGCCATTTCGAATTTTGAAGCAACACATTTATTTAAAGCATCTATAAAATCTTCATCAGGTATTAAAAAATTAGCTGCCCATTTTTTAGCTATATTTTCTTTCTTATGTTTTATTAATTTATCTACATAACTCTTGCTTGGCTCTAAAAGATTACCATAGGTAGTAAAATGATGTCCTAGTTCTTCGGAGAGAATAGAAATATAAATACTAGTGTTATTTATTATTGAGTTATCTATAGCAATTATAGGGGCAATTTCATGGATTTTAAGATATAAGCCCTTTGCTTCTAAATTGCTTTCTTCATAAATTATATTTTCTTTTTCTATAATATTAAAAATATTATTTATTTTTTTCATATATATGCACCTCGTATAAAATTATGTTAGTAATATTATTATAATTGCGAATATATGTTCGCACAAGGTGTAAATAAAAAGATATTAATAATAAACATCTTTTATGTTTACTAACTAATGAAATATATTTATAATTATGTATAGGAGTGAGGGATATGAATATTTATGATCCAGATATAAGGAAAGTATTATATAAAAGCTTTGTTATAAGAGAGGAATTTGCTAAAGATTCTACAACAAAAGTAGTTGACGAAATGCAAGTGTGTAAGGGATTTTCAAGAGTAGATATAGCAGTTATAAACGGTAAAATCCATGGATTTGAGATAAAGAGTGAAAGAGATACTTTGGATAGATTACAATATCAAATAGAATCTTATAATAAGATATTTGATACTATGACTATAGTAACATGTAAGAATCATCTAGAAAAAGTAAAGGAAAAAGTGCCATCTTGGTGGGGGATATATTATGTAGAAAATTTAAAAGGAGAACTTGTTTTAAAAAGGAAAAGAAAAGAGAAAGTAAATAAGGAAACTGATATATTTTCATTATCTCAGTTGTTGTGGAAAGATGAATTATTAAATTTATTAAAGAATAATGGGATTACAAAAGGAATAAAGAGCAAAACAAGGTCTGCTCTTTGTGAAATTGCAATATCTAACATAGATGAAATTACTATACGAAATTATATTCGAGCTTGTTTAAAGTCTCGTCAAGACTGGAGAGCTGTTTCACTACAACAGTTATATGATGGTTTACAGCAATTGCAACCCAATTAGTTCCATTTCCAGGACCTAACATACCGTTACTTCTTTTATATATTTCTAAGTCACCAAAACTAAATGTACTACCAAAATAATATGATTTTTTCACTAATCTTGCTGCTAAATCAGGAAATTTTATACCAGTAGGATTAGTGATATTTTTATTCTTACCTTTCAACATAATGTAATCATCATATGTTGTATATCTTATCTTAGCAATTATAGGACTACTCATTTTTGAAAAGTCTATTTCAGTATCTTGGTATTTGGTTACACCATAATCACTATAAGCTATAGTATTTCTTAATTCATCAAAAAAACTATTTTCCATTATTTTTTTGTACACTATAAAATCATATCTCTTAAAAGCAGTTTCTGAATCACTTGGGACTCCTGAGATATTTTTGGGAAATGAAGTAGAAGCAATAATTATAGAATCAAGGTATTTACAATAATTTTTCAAAGTTTTTAATGCATCAACGAGTTCATTATATTGTTTTGCAGCATCTCTACTATTTTCTATATTACCAATATCAAGAATTACGTCAATTACATTATTTGCGTTTAATTTAGTTATTACATTATCAATAATATCTTCTATGGAATTAAGCTCTAGATCTAAAGGTAGTTCGATTTTTACAGCTACCTTCGATGAAATATCATTGAAGTCATCAAAGTAATCTTCTAAATCCACTGGATATAAGACTGGAATGCAGTTAAGTTCTATAGAGTTTGTACTGGTAATAAGATTTTTTAAATCATTACGATAATCATCTTCACTTATAATAGTATCAATATAGACTGGTTTGTTAAAACAATTCTTAATATCTTCGGCAAACTTTTCAGGCTCACAGTAATCAACTAATTCAATTAAGGGAATTATTGAGTTTTTAGTATTTTCATCTAAATGTAATAAACCACTTTTTTCTCCTGCTTTCCATTTAATGATAGGAACGTATTTTTTCATTTAACCACCTCATTTATTTATTAATCAGAAATTTCTGATTTATTTCATACTGAAAATAAAACTATTTCTTGAAAAGTATTAATAAAAATACATAATATGAATATTTATTATATTATGTTAAATAATTACATATAAATAGTAAAAAATAATAGTGCTCGTCACGAACACATTATTTTTTATATTTAGCTTTAACATATTCTATAAAGTTCTCAATTTCTTTTTTGGCCTCGTCTGGAAGTTCATCATATTCATAATCACTATGAAGAGCTATAGTAGGCTCTTTTTTTACTTTATCATAATTTTTTATATCTGATTTACCAAGGAGATAATCAATTGTAACATTAAAATAACTAGCAATAGAAGTAACTAAATTACTATCCATATCTCTTAATCCTTTTTCATAATGGCTTACAGCTTGTTGGGATATATTAAAAGCTTCAGCTAATTTAGCTTGGCTCATGTGTTTTTCAAGTCTAAGTTCCTTTAAACGATTCAAAATTATCACCTCATTATAATTTTACTACTTTATGGAGTAAAAAAATACACGTATATGTTGTAAAAAACATTGACTTACTACAAGGTGGAGTATGCCATATAAATATGGTTACTACAAAATGTTGTTAAGGGAGTATAGTGATGAGAAAAAAACTAATTGAAGCGAGAGGAGATAAATCTCAAAAAGAAGTAGCTGACTCCATAGGTATATCACAAAAAACACTAAGTTCTATAGAAAGGGGTTATAGAAACCCTAGTGTGGATTTAATGAAAAAAATTCAAGGTTATTACCAGATTAGTATGTTAATTCTTTTTGAAGATATTTTTGAAATGTAATACTACGTTTTGTTTTATATTTAGGGGGTGAGAAAATGTCAAAGTTAGATATTAAAATTCAAATTAACTTAAATGATTTAAGTGATGTAAAGGAAGTAATAAAAGAAGTTAAAGATATTTTAGAAAAAGAGTGCAATTGCACTTGCACTCTAGATCTAACTATTACTCATTAAAAGAGCCAATGAATCTAACAAATTCTATATCCTTTGAATGTAAGGATATAACAGCAGTTCTTCCAACAAAAGTTAAAAGTCTATCATAGAGATAAAAGTTCTCAAATGTTTTTACTGTAGTTATGTTTTTACTATCTGAAAGACTTGGATAAGTAATATATTCAAAGTCTTTGATTGGAACTTCTCTACCTGATTTTAAAGTTATAATTGCACTATTTTCCATAAAATCTACCCCCCTTTCACATTAATTTTATCATGTTATTCAAAACAGCACAAATAAGTGGAAGTGGTTTATAAGTAACAAATAATTTTTATAAAAATATACTAGATTATAAATAGTTTTAAGGAGTATAGATTATGGCTTGTATTAAAGAATTTAAAAGTGACAAAAGTGATTTAACAGCTATTTGTTTAAATTACCCAAGCACAGAAGAAGAACTTGAAGCTTTAAGTGATAGATATTACAAGGCTATGATAGAAGGTTTAGAAAAGCAATACGGCCCAAACTGGGGCACAATTATTATGCAAAAGGTTAAGGCCGCAGATAAAGATGTTGAATAGCTTCATAAGAAAAGTATAGATTAAATATTCTTAAAAGTAGATATGTAATATTTTTCTTTATATTAATTATCTCATGTTCAATTTAACTTTTAAATTGAATATGGATAAATTTAGAAGCTACATAAATTTATTATTGTTAAGTTTTAGGAGGTATAAAAATGACAAGAGCAGTTAGTAAAGCAATAGAAAACCCTTATTGTAAAGCAAGAATTGAGGCAGCAAAATATAATTCTAAATTTGCTAGTAGAGAAAGTGCAAGTGATGAATTAGGATGGAGCAAAGATTCTTTAGCACAGTATGAACTTGGTTTATGTAAAGTTGTACCAGTAGATAAAGTTGTTATTATGGCGGATGTATATAATGCTCCAGAATTATTAAACAACTATTGTTGTAATGAATGTCCAATAGGAAAAAAGATTATACAACCTATAGATAATGAAAATATTGATAATTTATTTAGATTTGCAGTATTAACAACTAATACTTTAGAAGAAAGCCCTAAGATCCAAAAGCTTTTATTTAAAATAGTTGAAGATGGGGTTATTGATGAATCAGAAAAAGAAGAACTAGGAACGATAATTGATTTCTTTAGCAAATTAGAAATGAGAGCATCGGAACTTAAGATATTTGCTACGAAGTTAATGTTATAGGAGGCAATATAATGAGTAGTTTATTAGGCAGATTTAAAGAAATATATGAAAGTGGGACTGATTTTAAAGTTTCCTGGAGCAACTTAGATAAAGATGGAAACCTAACTGTTGGAATAGTTGATAAAGAAGGGAATGAAAAGTTTTGGCTTCATGTAGTAGAGCATAATGGTGAAATTCAGTGGTTTTAAAATAAAAAAGAACCTTATAAAAAGGTTCATCAATCGAAAAGATACGGACCGCCATCCGTATCTCTATTATAACATTAAATAAGTATAAAGTAAAAATATAATTAGAATTATTTAGTAATTTAAGTAAGGAGATAAAGAGAATGCAATATTCATTTTTAGGATTTTCAGTTTCAAAGATTATGGAATTAAAGCTTGATATGAAAGATATGGCTATACGTAGATATTTTGTTGATTTTAGAGAAACAGGAAGAATGAAAGCTGAAATAATTGAAGGTAAGGCATATTATTGGGTTAATTATAATTCAATGGCAGAAGAAATGCCTTTCTTAGAGTTAGGTAAAAGAACAATAATGCTAAGAATGCTTAAATTAAGAAATTTAGATATTTTAACTCATTATACAAAAAAAGAAGGAGGAACTTATTCATTTTTCGCTTTAGGACCTAAATATATTGAGCTTATAAGCAGCACTAAAGATATAAAAGAAGAAAATGTTAATGAGAAAGTGACCAAGCCATATAATGCAAGAAAGGGTATGCATGAAAATGAACAGGGTATGCATAGGAATGAACAGGGTGTGCATGAAAATGAACACCGGGTGTGCATCAGAATGTACAACAAAGACTCATCTATTAAATAACTCATCTACTAAAAAAACTCTTAATAAAAAATATATAAAAAAAGATGTTGATGAGGTAGTTGAGTATTTAAACATAAAAACAGGAGCTAGATATAAATCAAATTCTGGAAATACTATTAAGCTTATAAGTGTTAAGATAGGAATGGTTCTTTCGTATTTTTCCGTATATATGATATAATTAATATATCATATATTTAAGAGGTATTAATAATGTGTAATTCATCAATAGATCTGCAAAACTTTTTTCCAACTAACAAATTAAAAATTACTAATATATTAGAAGATACAAAAGTGATTAAGATAAGTTTAAAATCACAAAGTAATAATTGTATTTGTCCTAAATGCAATATCATATCGAACAAATATCATGGAACATATATAAGAAAAGTTCAGGATTTACCTATATTAGGTAAGCAAGTATTATTAGAAATCAATTCATATGAATATAAATGTAAAAATATTGATTGTTCTAATAAAACTATAGTAGAATCTTTTGATGGTTTTATTAGTTATTATAGCAGAATGACAGAGCGTTTATCTGATTTTTTATGTACCTTAGCTTTGGAAACAAGCTGTGAAGGGGCTGCACGTATAGCTAAAAATATGAATATCAAAGTTAGTGGGGATACAATTATAAAAATATTACTAAAAAAATATGATGAAATGAAAATAAATACTTGTAGCAGTACTGTTGGAATAGATGATTTTGCTTTTAAAAAAAGACATAATTATGGAACTATTATTGTTGATGAAAAAACTCATAAACCAATAGCCATATTAGATGGTAGAGATGGTAAAACTTTATCAACTTGGTTAAAAGATAATAAGCATCTAAAAGTAGTTACACGAGATCGTGCAAGTGCATATGCTAAAGTTATTGAGCAAGAATTGCCGAGCGCTATGCAAATAGCAGATAGATTCCATATACACCAAAATCTATTGCAAGCTATAAAAAAGGCTCTTTACAAAGAAATTCCTTCAACTATAAAAATTGAAAATGATATTAAAACTCAATGTAACTCTGAACAGAATGACCACGGTAAAAAAAATCCTAAAAACTGTGGATAACTTTACAGATGCTGAGCAGATACGCATTAAATTAATATATAAAATCCAAGAAATGAAAAATAATGGATATTCAATTAGTGAAATATCAAGACTCTTAGGTAAAGATAGACGTACCATTAAAAGATACATTCAAGGAGATGTAAATGATTTATGTAAACATCCCAGAAAAAGAAATAACCCATATAAAAATAGAGTAATTAGTTTAATAAATATAGGATATATTGAAAAACAGATTGTAGATATATTGTTATCAGAGGGTTATAAACTTTCAAAAAGCAATGCAAGGCATATGATTCGTAAGGTTGTTAAAGAAAATAATCTAAAGATAAATAAGTATTCTCCTGTTAGTGAAAGTGTTAAAACTAAAAATGGTGCTAGAGATGAAAAATATATTTATCTAAAGAGAAAATATATATTTGATTACTTATGGATGGATTCTGAACTATCTAAAATAGAAAAGAATCATATATATGCTAATTATCCAAAGGTATTTAGTTTGAAAAAGTGTATTATGGAATTTAGAGAACTATTTAAGAAAAAGAATCTTGCATTGTTTTATATATTTATTGAGAAATATATAAATATAGATATTAGTGAATTATCATCTTTAGCGAATGGATTATTAAAAGATATTGAAGCAGTTGAAAATTCTATTTGTAGTGATTTAAGTAATGGATTTGTAGAAGGTACTAATAGTAAATTAAAAATGATAAAAAGAACTATGTATGGAAGATGCAGTAAGAAACTTCTTACAGCAAAACTAATGTTAGCTCCGAACGGATAAATACGGAAGAACCATAGGAATGTAAATAAATGATCATTTAATAATGTAATAAAATAACTTTATAAAGTATAATTACCAAAGAGAAATCGGAGGTAATTATGATTATAAAAGTAAATGTTAATTCAGAAATTAAAGTTAATAGTTTAGTAGATTGGTCTTACGTCAATATCTTGGACACAAAAAGTCAAACTTTTTTTATGCTACACTTCTAGCTAATAATTCACATTGATTTGGAGTCATGTAATTAATAGAAGAGTGTAGCCTTTTTCTGTTATACCAGCCTTCAATATATTAAAATATAGCTATATTGGCTTCTTCGAAGGTACGGTATGTATTTCTATAGATTTCTTCCTTCTTTATTGAAGAATGAAAAGATTCTATACAAGCATTATCATATGGACAACCTTTTTTACTAAATGATTGTATAATATTAAACTGTATACATAGCTCTTTTAAATCATTACTAGTATATTGAGAGCCTAAATCTGTATGAAATATTAAATTTTTATTTTTATCTGGATTTTGGCTGTAGTAGGCATTTTTTAAAGCTTTAATAACTAAATCATTAGTCATTCTTTTACCGAAGGCGTAGCCAATTATTTTTTTTGAATGTAAATCAAGAACTGAAGCTAAATAGCACCAACCATCTTTGATAGTATGAATATATGTAATATCGCCAACCCATTTTTCATTAATAGAAGTAGTTGCAAAATCTCTATTTAAAACGTTTTCTAAATCTTCTACTACTTTCTTATTTGAATGAGGCTTATATTTTTTTACAGTTATTGCATAAAGACCAAGTTCAGTCATTTTTCTTTGAACTCTCTTTATTGACACATTAAAGCCTTCTGTACCAAGTATATGATGAATCCTAGGAGCACCATATATTCCTTTATTAGCTTTATATATCCTTGTAATCGCTGCTTTTAATGCATCATTTTCTATTGCTCTTGAAGATTTAATTTTATCAAAAGATTTATAATATGTACTTCTGGCTACGCCTAGAACGGTACACATAGTCTTAATATCATGATTGTTTTTATTATTATCTATAAATAGTATTACTTGATTTAATTTCTTGTTGCAAATATGGCCATAGCTTTTTTTAATATTTCATTTTCCTCTTTAATCCTTGCCATTTCCTTTTTTAAAGCCTTTACTTCTTTAAGTGTCATAGATTCATTTTCATCTATTTTAACTTCTTTTACATCTTTAACCCAGCCGTTGATTGTTGATTTTGCAATGCCATATTCGCTACTTAGCTCTGCTAAGCTCATTCCTGATTTAAATAAATCTACTATCATATTTTTATATTCTTGATCATACCTTTTGCCACTTCCCATAATGGACACATCCTTTCTTAACTAAATATAATTTTACTTAGTTCGACTTAATGTGTCCACTACTTTATACTAACACCAATAGGCATAATTTATACTCCTAATTTTATTAGGAGTATATTTTTTATTCAAATTCTCAAAGAAGGAATTAATATTAAAAAGAAAATTTGCTATTATAAAATAAAATATTCCAATTAATTACATAATATTATATAATTTTAGAAAAGGGGGGATTATATGGAGTCTATAATTATTATAATCATTTCTATTCTAGCTGGGTTGTACACGACTAAGTTTTTTGTTGAAGTATTTAATGAAAAAATTGAGCTGGGGAATAGATATATTTTTATTAAAGCGTTAATATCAACAACAATTTTAATGATTGCATTATCACTTTTTAATGATTTTGTCCTTCAGAAATATAGTATTTTAACAAAGTATAGTATTATACCAATATATTTGGTATTTCATTTAATTATTGCTTGTGTTTTATGCTGTATTTTGTGGGGAATATTGATTATTATTAATAAGACAAATAATAATATCAAAGAAACACAAAAGGTAATTAACACTAATAAGAGTAAAAACGAAAGAGATATTAATATTCCTTTACTAACTAAGAGTAAATGTTTTTTTATTAACGGGATTAACTACATTAATAAACATTTTAATCCATTGTACACAATAAATTTAAAAGAAATAAATGTTATTAGAATAATAAAAATAATATTTCTCTTATGCTATTTGCTATCTGGTATTATTATGTTATCGTATGTTAGTAATTATTTAGATTTAAAGATAATAGCTCATGAACTAGAAGAAATTAGTTACTTTAATAGAGATTATGAATTGTATAAAAGTGTATTTGTTATAAGTTTAATACCTTTCTCAATAAACTACATAATTACACGAGATAATAAATTCAATAAAAAAGAATAAAATTTTCAAAAAGAGATAATATCTAATTATCTCTTTTTTTATGAATTATTTTAGTATCTTATTAAATAGTACTACTATAAAAAGTACTTGTCTATAAGAATATGTTGCAGATAAAACTATGCAACAAGTATTGAGTAAAAATGCAGATATAGGATTTTGTGGCCCAGAACAAACAATCTATATAAATAATCAAGGAAGAGAAGATTATCCAATACTATTTGCACAATTAACTCAAAGAGATGGATCATTTTTAGTTGGAAGAACAGAGGAAAAGGATTTTGATTGGAAGAAATTAAAGGGTGTTGACATGATAGGTGGAAGACCAGGTGGTGTTCCAGAAATGGCTTTTGAATATGTGTTAAGGCAAAATGGTTTAGATCCTAAAATAGACGTTAATTTAATTACTAATATTGATTTCACTGCAACAGCTGGAGCTTTTAAAGCAGGTACAGGAAGTTATGTAACACTTTTTGAACCTACAGCATCAATGTTAGAAAAGGATGGTAGTGGAAAAATAGTTGCATCAATAGGTGAATCAGCTGGAAACATACCTTATACTTGTTTTTTTGCAACTAAGTCTTATATGGAAAAAAATCCAGAAGTTATCCAAAAATTCACAAATGCAATATATAAAGGTCAACAATGGGTTAAAACTCATAGTGAAGAAGAAGTAGCAGATAAGATTCTATCTTATTTTCCAGGAACTGATAAAGAGATAATAATTAATGTTATAAAAAATTATAAAAAAATAGATGCTTTTGCAAGCAAACCAACAATAGAAGAAGAAGATTTAAATAGGCTTATGGATATAATTGAAGAATATGATAAAACATTATTACCAGAAAGACCAAGTTTTAATAAAATAGTTGATAACACCTATTCAAACAAAACAATTAATGAAAAGTAATTATTAAAGTAACATCTAGTTCTAGAATTCTAGAGCTAGATGCTTTATCCCCTTTCTTAAAATACATACTAATATAGAAAGGTGGTGTAAATTTTGAGTTTAATAGAAATATCAAATATAAATTTAACGTATCATTCATTAAAAGGTGAAACACAAGCAATAGAAGAGTTAAACTTTAAAATTGAAAAGGGGGAATTTGTAAGTATAATAGGGCCATCAGGCTGTGGAAAATCTACACTTTTAAATATTATAAGTGGATTGCTAGAGCCATCATCTGGACAGGTTATATATAATGAACCTAATATGAAAAATAGATTAGATAAAATGGGATATATGTTTCAAAAGGACTATCTATTTGAATGGTTGTCAGTTTGGAGTAATGTACTTTTAGGCCTTAAGATAAAAAAACTGTGTACTATAGAAAATATATGTCGTGCAGATAGTCTGTTAAAAAATTATGATTTAGCAAAATTTAAAGATCATAAACCTAATGAGTTATCAGGAGGAATGAGACAACGGGTAGCTTTAATTAGGACATTAGCTTTAAATCCGGAAGTGCTGCTTTTAGATGAACCTTTTTCTGCATTAGATTATCAAACTAGATTAAAAGTTTGTGATGATGTAACAGAGATAATAAAAAAAGAGGGAAAGACTGCAATAATGGTAACACATGATTTAGGAGAAGCAATTGCAACTTCTGATAGAATTATAATGTTAACTAAAAGACCAGCAAATGTTAAATTAGATATAAAAATAGATTTTGAAAATAAAGAAGCAACTCCATTCCAAAGAAGAAAAGAAAAGGAATTTAATGAGTATTTTAATTTATTATGGAGGGAGTTGGACAAAGTAAATGAGTAGAGAACATGATATATATTTAAAAAATGTTAAAAAAAATAAAGTTAAGCTTGCTTTTTTTAGAATATCAATTTTAGTTATATTTATTGCTTTATGGGAAATTGCAGCAAATTTAAAATGGGTAGATCCATTTCTAACATCTAGTCCTAGTAGAATGTTTCAATCATTTATGTCTTTTGTAAATGATGGCACGATACTTAGACATATATGGGTAACATGTTATGAAACTATTTTAGGCTTTACATTAGGAACTATAATAGGAACGATTATTGCTATTATACTATGGGCAATGCCTTTTGTATCAAAGGTGCTAGATCCATATTTAGTAGTTTTAAATGCACTTCCAAAAGTAGCATTAGCACCAATTATAATATTTTGGGTAGGTAATGGAGTTACAGCAATAATAGTAATAGCATTACTTATTTCAATTGTAACAACAATTATTACAGTGTTAACTGGATTTAATGAAGTTGATAAGGGAAAAATGAGATTAATGACAACATTACAGTCAAATAAGTATCAAAAGTTAAAATACTTAGTTTTTCCATCAAATATACCCGTATTAATATCAGCATTAAAAATAAATGTTGGTCTTTCCTGGGTAGGTGTAATTATGGGGGAATTCCTAGTAGCTAGAGAAGGGCTTGGCTTCTTAATTGTTTATGGAGGTCAAATATCTCAATTAAATATGGTAATGATGAGTATAGTAATATTATCATTTATAGCATTTGTAATGTATAAGTTAGTAGCTATTTTAGAACAAAAGCTAGCAGATATAAAGTAGTTTAGATAATAGCCTTGGTTTTAATACCAAGGCTATTATCTTATAAAAATTTATTAATATATGTAAATTAAGTGATATTTTTTTAATTGTAAAAAATACTTTTGTTTGATATTATAATTAATATGTAATATTTATGCATATTATAAATATTTAATTGCTGGGGGAGTTATGGATACAATAGAAAAAATAGTTAAATCTTTGTGGATTAAAACAAAGCCTTTAAGAAGTAAAATGAAACCGATATTTAATATATTAAAGCCTATTAAAAATTTATTTAAGAAAAGTACATATAAAATAAAAATGTTATATAAAAAAACTTATGAGAAAAACTCTGCAATTGAAGCAATTTTAATTATTGGATCCTCTATGCTAATATGTTTATTAATTCTTATATATATTCAAGGCATATTTAAAGTGGATACTGTTAGTATAACTACTAATAAAGTAGAGGAACTATATTATGAAAACGACTATCAAGGAGCTTTGGCAGAATATGAAAAACTGCAAAAAGAAGATGAGTGGCCAATATGGAAAGTTAAATCAGCGAAAATTTATTCATATAAAGGTGATATAGTTAAGTCTAATAATTTATTAAAAGAATCTATATTAATTAGAGATAAAATAATAGCAAATAAAAAGGATTCAGCTAAGTATAAAGAAAAAGATATAGAACTTATGAATGAGGCTATATTTACTTTCTTTATGAATAAGGAGTATGAGGAAGCTATAAGTTTAGGAGAAAGTTATCTTAAGGAAGTACCTAATGAAAAGAAGCTTATGAAAACTATATTTACAATTTACTTAGCAAATAATGAAAAAAATAAAGCTAAAGATATTTTAGATATATATCCTGTTGATAAAGAATCTTCATATGATTTATCAGTATTCTCTGAAATGAATATGCTTGTAGATAATTGGGATGAAGGATTTGAAACATTAAAAGAAGCCTGGGAAAAAAATGAAAATGAAATTAAAATTTATGATGTTATAAATAATATTGCAAACTATAATAGAGATGTTTTTTTAGAAAAACTAACAGCTGTATCAAATGAAAATCCAGATAAAATAGTATATAAGGTATGGATAGCTAAAGTATATTCAAATTTAAAAGAAACAGCCTATATGGCAGAAGATAGTATAAATAAACTTCAACAAGATGATGTTAGCAAAATTGCATTAGATATGATAAAAGCTGAAATATATATAAATACAGATAGAAAAGCAGAAGCGTCTAGGTTATTAAAAAATATAAGTAATAGTGAACAAGATACATTTATAGGATATTATACTGGAGCGTGGAAAGCTTTTAATGATGGAAATTATAGTGAAGCATTTGAATTATGTAAAAAAAGCATATTAAAGAATAAAGATTATCCAGAGGTCTATGGAATATTAATGCCAGATATAATGATGGCAAAAGGAGATATAAAATCTATAGAATGTTATTTTAGAGCAGCTCTTGAAAAGGAACCTTTTAATTATAATATAATTATTAAAATAGCTGATTACTATGCCAATATTTCAATGAATAATGAGGAAGCAATAGCATACTATAAGTTAGCATTAACAATTAATCCTAATAATAGTGAACTATATTATAATATTGCAAAATTATATATATCTGATGAAAAGAAGGAAGATGCAATAAAAGAACTTAAGAAGGCTATTTCTTTAAATGAGTCAAAAGGGAAATATCATAGAACTCTTGGAACACTATATTTAAATTCAAAAATGAATGAAGAAGGTATAGAGGAAATAAGAAATGCGTATTCTATTGATAGTAAAGATGTATTATCTTTAAATAATGCTGGCTGCTATTATATTTCTGTTGAGGGTGAAATAGAAAGAGGTTTTGAAAATATAAAGTCAGCATATGAAGAAATGCCAAAAACAATAGATGAAGATAGCAAAAAGAGCATTTTAAATAATTATAATAAAGCCAAAGAACTATATAATAACTATATTTCTGGAACTTTAAAAGAATTTAAAAAATCTGAGCTTATATTACTTTATTAAAGAGTGCCTTAGGCACTCTTTTTTGTATAATAAGAAAAAATTTGTTATTATTATTATAAAGTGTGAAAATTTGGAGGGAAAACATGGAAAAATTTAAAAGAGTAATGAAAATATCAATATTAGTTTTAATAATTATATTGGGTTTTAAATTTCTAATAGAAAGATCATTTGGAGAAAAATTAAAAGTTAAAAAATGGGATAACATATATAATGAAAGTAATATAGTGTACTATTTCTCTAATGAAAAAGATACTAAGGTCAAAGTTTTAAATGATATGTATAAAATAAAAAGTAATATTAAAGGTGAGAAGGGCCTATTAAACAAGGCATTGAAAGTTGTAGATATTTTGCAAGATACAGTAGAGTTTGATGATGTTGATAACTCAAAGGGTATAAATGGATATGATATATTAAAGGAAAAAAATGGAGCTAAAAAAGTATCAGCAAGGGATATGGCAATAATATATAGAGACTTTTTATCAAGTGTTGGATTTACAGCTAGAATAGGAGAATTTAGAAATATTAATACAAAATCTAGTAAACAAAACTCATATTATGTAGTAGAGTACTGGAGCGAAGAAGATAATAAATGGATCATGATAGACTTTATAGATAGGGGATATTTTGATGTAGAGGGATTCACATGTAGTTCAATGGAAGTGCTAGATGGTGAAATAAGAAATTTTAATTATACAGGAAAAAGTGATAGAAAAGATTATATACCTAAATTAAAAAAATCATTATATACATACACAATAATGATAGATAATACATTTGATATGCAAAAAAGCAATAGTTATATTACGTATATAAAAAATGTACAAGATATATCATTAAAATTTAAGGGTGGATATATACAGCCAACTATCTTTACAGAAAATAAAGACTTAATTAATAAAAATCCAATTGATAATATAATAGGAAAAGATGAAAAGGCATATTTAATATTATTAAAAAAGAGTGAAGATTCCAATAGAAATAATGAAGAAGAAGCTGAAAGTTTTGTAGTTGGAGGATTTAAGGATGGTAAAATAATGGACAAGTATTATGTAAGAGAATCTAGTGAGGAAAAATTTAGAGAGGTTAGTAAGTATTCAGATATACTTATTAAAAAGGGTCGTAATACTATTGAACTTTCTTTAGACGGAGAAAATGTTATTTCAATGATAGAAGTTCAAAAGAAGTAAAAGTATCATAGAAATATGTAAGATTTTATTAAGTTTTAAGTTATAGACATTAACTGATAAAATATGTATAATGAAAATATTGTGAAATTAATGCACTTTTGAAAGGGAGGAAAGGTAATGGGGTTAGATTTAATTTATATACTTAAGGCTGTATTTATAGCAGTTATAGAGGGATTAACAGAATTCGTACCAGTTTCATCTACAGGACATATGATTCTATTTGGAAGTTTAATAGGCTTTAGATCAGGTGGAGTTGGAGCAGAAGAATTCGCTAAAATGTTTGAGGTAGTTATTCAATTAGGTGCTATTTTAGCCGTTGTTGTTTTATACTGGAATAAGCTATGGAGTTCAGTTGTAGAATTTTTTACTTATATTTTTAGTGCTGGCAAAAAAGGAAAAACAGGTTTTAGATTTGGAATTAATGTAATTATTGCTTCAATTCCAGCTATGGCTATAGGCTTTCCTTTCCATGACAAAATAAAGGAACTATTTAAACCTTCAGCAGTAGTAGTAGGATTTATAGTTGGAGGTATTTTACTAGTAATAATAGAAAATAGATTTAGAAATAAAGTATCAAGAAAAGGCAATATAGCTACAGTAGATGTTTTTGATCTTACACCTATTCAAGCGCTAAAAGTTGGTTGTTTCCAAGTATTGGCAATGTGGCCAGGAATGTCAAGAAGTGCTTCTACAATAATGGGGGGATGGATTGCAGGAATAGCAACTCCAGCTGCAGCAGAATTTTCATTCTTCTTAGCGATACCTGCTATGGTAGGATCAACAGTAGTAGACTTGGCAGGGTTTGATTTTTCAATAATGAACTCAACTTATACAATTGCTCTTATTGCAGGATTTATAGTTGCATTTATAGTTTCTATAGTAGTTATGGAAAAGTTCGTAAGTTACTTAAAGAAGAGACCTATGAGAATATTTGCTATTTATAGAATAATTGCAGGAATAGTTTTATTAGGATTATCACTTGCGGGAATAGTAAGTTTAACAGTATAGATATAAAAAAAGAAGACCTAGCTTTTAAAATTTCCTTGATAAAGGATATCTTTAATTTAGCTTAGGTCTTTTTTATTAATTTATTATGATGATTAAAGTAAAGGTTTTTTAAGTGTATCTTTATTTCCTCTAATTTTGAAGAAAATAGCAGTCAAAGATAAAGACTCTAGATTATCAACATCAGACTTTTCTTTCTTTAAGGTATTATATACTATATATCAAGTGCGTTTTATAAAAAAAGCACAAAATATAAAAAGAAAAATAGTAAAATTTTACTAAAATTCTAAAAAAGTAATATTTCTATAAAAAATATACTTTTAACTAACTTTTATTTATGATATTATTATATAAGAAAAGTTAGTAGATGTTTTTTGATAACAATTGTGAAAAATTGTAGAAAAACATCAATATTTTTAATTTAAATTTACAGAAAATTATAAAAGTAAATTCAATTCAAAAAACTATTGATATTTGGGTAAGGGGGAGTTTCATATGGCACAAGAAATTAAAAAAATAGCGTTATTAACAGGTGGTGGAGATTGTCCTGGGTTAAATGCAGTTATAAGAGCTGTTACAAGAACTGCAATATTAAATTATGGAATAGAAGTTATTGGATATAAATTTGGATATAGAGGTCTTTATAATAATGATTTCGTTCCTCTAACTATAGATACTGTATCAGGAATACTTCATAGAGGAGGAACTATATTATATAGTTCAAATAAAGACAACCTTTTTGATTATTTAGTAGAAGAAAATGGAGAAATGGTTAAAAAAGATGTATCTGATATAGCAGTTGAAAATCTAAAAAAAGAAGGTGTTGATGTATTAGTTGTAATTGGAGGAGATGGAACTTTAACCTCTGCAAGAGATTTTGCTAGAAAAGGAGTTAAAGTTATAGGTGTACCAAAAACAATTGATAACGATTTAGCATCAACAGATGTGACTTTTGGATTTAATACAGCAATAGATGTTGCAACAGAAGCTTTAGATAGACTTCATACAACAGCAGAATCACATCATAGAATTATGATTTGTGAAGTAATGGGAAGGGGTGCTGGTTGGATTGCTCTAGAATCAGGAATTGCTGGTTCAGCAGATGTAATACTTTTACCAGAAATACCATATGATATAAATAAAATAGTACAAAAGGTTGAAGAAAGAGAAGCTCAAGGAAGAAGATTTAGTATTATTGTTGTTGCAGAGGGAGCAAAGCCTAAAGATGGAGAGGTAGTTGTAGCTAAGATTGTAAAAGATAGTCCAGATCCAATTAGACTTGGAGGAATAGGTAATAAATTAGCTGATGACTTAGAAAAATTATTACCAGATAAAGAAATAAGATGTACAGTTCTAGGACATATTCAAAGAGGAGGAAATACTTCAACATTTGATAGAATTCTTTCAACAAGATATGGAGTAGGTGCTGTAGAACTTATAAATCAAGGAAAGTTTGGAGAAATGGTTTGTCTAAAGGCAGATAAACTATCAAGTGATAGTTTAGAAAATGTAATAGGACAGAAATCTAAATTAGTAAACCCAGAAGGTGAATTAGTTGAAATAGCTAAGAAAATTGGAATTTCTTTTGCAGATTAATTATATAAAAAGGAGAAGATTAACTTCTCCTTTTTTATATGAAAAAATAAATTAATAAAGTTTTGCATAGGTTATATATAAAAGAGAAAAGATATAATTAAATTTATTTAATATAGTAGATTTAATTGTAAAAATAGTAAATTAAATTTTATTTAATACTTCAAAATTTTCTGAAAATATGCTATACTTTAGATAAGCAGATTACATAAAAGAAGCTGGAGGGTATTATGAAAGAGATAAAGAAATATTTAGAATCAAGAATAGGTACTTATGGATTTTTCTTTGAGGATTTAAAAAGCGGTTTTGTTTATGGGTATAATGAAAACGTTCAAATGGTAGCAGCTGGATGTATGAAGCTACCTATATCAGTGTCTTTGATTAAGGCTGTAGAAGATGGAAAAATAGGTTTCATGGATAAAATTAAAATAGATGGAAAAGACAAAGTATATGGAACAGGAATAATTCATGAGTTTAATGAAAGAGAATATACTATATTTGAGCTTTTAGTTGCAATGCTAATTCAAAGTGATAATACAGCTGCAAATAAAATAATAGATATAGTAGGAATAGATCAAATTAATAAAGATATAAAAGATATGGGATTAAAAAATACTACTTTAAATAGAAAGACAACAGATGAAAGAAAAGCTAAAAATGAAATTGAAAATATTACATCAGCAGGAGATTTATCAAAGATATGGAAACACTTATATAAAGAAACTTTCCTAAATCCAGAAAATAGTGTAATGCTGATAGATATTCTAAGAAGACAACAAATAAAAAATAAATTAGCATTATATATTCCAGATGACTTAAAGTATGAAATATCAAGCAAAACAGGTGATAAAAATGGTGTAGAAAATGATACTGCACTTATACATTTATCAAAAGGTGACTTTACATTTACTGTGTTATCTATGAGTGTTCCAAATAGTGTTTATGGAACAGTTACTTTAGCTAAATGTGGAAAAATGATGTGGGATAATGTAATGAATAAGTGGCATTAATAAATGAAATCTGATAACTCCTAGGGTTCTAGGGGTTATTTTTTTACTATAAGCCAATTCGTCAAAAATTCTGCTTATTAAGTTTGTGGCTTCTTTTATCATATCATTATTTACATGGAAGTAAGTTTTTATTGTCTGTATTAGTATAAAGTAATGAAAAAATTAAGAAATACATATTGTATTTTAGAAAAAATTAATATAGATATTTTTATAGGAAATTAGTGATAATCGAAAGAGCGGAAGGGTAAAATCTTCTACCTTTTGCTTTTTGATAAACTCAAGATTGACGAATCCCGTGTTTATTCTTTATTTATTGTATATTTTGGAACAAGGCTTGATTGTCTGATTGAACTATTATACTAGCATATCCAGTTAAACTACTATTAATCATACTTAAGTAAGGATTCAGTATATATTTTTTCCAATTTTCTAATGATCTATTTTAAAAATGTAATTAATTTATCTTTACTGACTTTTACTAAATTAGCACCTTATTGAAGTGTTTCATATGTTTTGGAATAGATGAATGGATTTGAAAAATCATCTAATTTATTTGCAATTGTACTATGTACCTATAAGATGTATTAGATTTTGTAATTTTAATTGTGTTAAATTTGGAATGTTCATTACTTCTTATAGTATATTTCTATATTATTATGTTTAGTGTTAATAAATACTATTCAAAAAATTATATATATCTAATTATTAAATTTAAATATTAACAAATTATTAAAATATAAATTTTTATAGAGATGAATAATAGAGAATATTAAAGGAAAACATAATATAGGAAATTAAGGTTTGGAGGTAAAGATATGTTTAAACATGAAAAACAATTATTAAGAGATGTAATGGTTGAAAAACCAAACCCACAATATGCAGTTTTAATGCAAGAGCAATTAGGTGGAGGAAATGGAGAATTAAAAGCAGCTATGCAATATATGGCTCAAAGTTTTAGAATAAAAGATAAAGAAATAAAAGATTTATTTCTGGATATTGCTGCAGAAGAATTAAGCCATATGGAAATGGTTGCACAAACAATAAATTTATTAAATGGTCATGATGTAGATAATTGTAAAGTTAGCAGTGGAGAAATACAAACTCATGTACAATGTGGATTATCACCAGTTTTAATAAATTCATCAGGAGCCCCATGGACAGCTGATTATGTAACAGTTACAGGGGATTTAGTAGCAGATTTACTTTCTAATATAGCATCAGAGCAAAGAGCGAAAGTAGTATATGAATATTTATATCGTCAAATTAATGATAAATATGTAAAAGAAACTATAGATTTTTTACTTAATAGAGAAGAGGCACATAATGCTTTATTTAGAGAAGCATTAAACAAAGTACAAAATACAGGTTCAAATAAGGATTTTGGAGTTACAGAAGATTCAAAACTTTATTTTGACTTATCATCACCAAGTGAGAATCATAAAAGTCTTAATCCAACACCACCATCATTTGAAAATCCATCAAGATAATTTTATTAATTAAATTAAAAACACTTAGAAAAAATCCTAAGTGTTTTTTATTTTTATATACAATATTATATTTATTTAACAGAAGTATTAGTAGTTATAATATTTATAATCAACCACTCATTCTAACTGTTTGGTCTAATTTAAGGAGAAGTTGAGTAGAATCTAATAGCTATTTCTCCTATTCCTAATACAACAATTGTATCTTCCGAGGAAATATATCCTATATTTAAAGAATCATTAACTTGACTTGTATCAAAATTTTTATATAATCTAATACGATTTTCACTATCAATAATTAGTAAGGATGCTATTTTATTTTTATTTGAAAGTGTTGCAGTTGCATAATATTTAGCTTTATCGTTAATTCTATATACTCCTTCTTTATAAGTATCTGATATAGGTTGGGTTAAATTAATAGCATTTACTGATATAGAAAAGAAAAATATAGAAACTAATAAGGATGCTATAAATAAATTTAATTTTTTCAAATTTACCACCTCCTTTTGATTAGTATTATAGTAAATATATTAATTTATTATAGGAAATTATTGGATTGAATTTATGAGAAGTTATATTGTAAAAATAAATAATTTTAATGATTGTTCAAAATTACCACAAATAAAAATAAGAATAAAGTAAATGATAATATGTAATGAATTTTAAATTAATAAATAATAAAACAAGTTGTAAGGAGGAAAATAAATTGAAAAATAAAATGAAGTACTTTTTATTATTTACTATAAATTTGCTTCTTATTATTTGTATAACATGGCAAAGTATTAATAGTATTTCTGTAGGAGCAAAGCTAAAATCCTCAGAAGAGTGTAATAATGACGAGAAAAATAATATTTCTAATAAGAAAGAGATATATCTAACTTTTGATGATGGTCCAAGTTATGAAATAACAGGTAAAGTTCTAGACATACTTAAAGAAAATGAAGTAAAAGCGACATTTTTTTTAATTGGTAATCAAATTAAAGATAAAGAGGAGATAGTAAAAAGAATAAATGAGGAAGGACATAGTATAGGATTACACACCTTTACTCATAAATATAAATGTATTTATTGTAATGAGGATACATTTATAGAAGAGATGATTGAGTGTCAAAATGAAATAAATAAGGTCGTTGGAGTTTCACCTAATATAATTAGATTTCCAGGAGGAAGCTATAAGCATTTAAATAAATGCTATTTAGAAAAACTACATAATAATAATTTTAAAGTATATGATTGGAATTTAGATAATACAGATGGTTTAAATCCTAAACTTTCACCATATAAATTATATAGAAAAGCTATAAATGCAGGAGATGGTTTGCAGAGAATAATATTGCTTATGCATTGTACAGACATGCACAAAAATACTTGTGAGGCTTTACCTAAAATAATAGAATACTATAAGTCACAGGGATATGAATTTAAAACAATTAATGAGAATACTCCAGAAATGTACTTTAAAATATCATAAAATAAATAATTATTAACTAAGAGTACAAATGCTTTAAGTTATTAAAGTTAGCAATTATGGTATTAGATGGTGTATTTTTTCAAAGAGTGATATAAAAATAGGACTATCTCATAAGAAAATTTAAATACAGTGCTTTAGTATGTTAAATTTATTTAAATACCTAATATCATATTTATATCTTTTAATGAGATAGCCCTAATTTTCTCAAGTTTATTTTTAAAATATTAATGAAATGATATAGACGAATTTATTTTATTTCATTTTTACTTAATTGATTAATATATTCGTAAGCTTCTTTTAGACCTAAACCAGTAATCATTCTATATCTTTTTATTGCTTTAATATTTTTACCTTCTAAAATAAGATTTTTCAATTCATTTTTTACATCATTTGTTACTATATCAGGTACTCCAATTTGTTTAGCAATCGTATCTAAAATTAATTTCATATGTATAATATCATTTCTTAATTGATTTTATAGGGGGTTAAATTTTAATTATCTTACAACCTTAGACTTTGCACAGATATGATATAAATTAATTATATAATATCTAAAAACATAGTACATTTAAATATTAATGTGATGTGTTTTTTTAATAAGTACTATAAGAAGTGGAATTATATAAAAACAAGGTGAAAATACGTTGATAATAATTATTAATAGATATATAATGTTATTAGAAGGAGTGTGTAGAATGAATTCAAATAAAGAAAAAGATAAAAAAATAATTGAAGTTGAAGCGCCTAAAAAAGTAAAATATCAATGCTTACATACAGAAGAAGTAAAAGAGTGTACTTGTATAAGAAGTAAGGGGTTAGTTCTAAAAAAATAAATAAGATATTTTATAATTGTATTAGTGAGTATATTGACAATAAAAGATATACGTGTTATCCTATGAAAAAATAGAAAAACCTTTAAATTAATCCGAGAGATTAAAAAGGAAGTTATATTAATGCCCATTTTATAGGACTAATTATGCCTTCCTTTTTAAGGAAGGCTTTTTTATATTATTTTAATGAGACCTTTAAATTAACACAGAGAGGTTAAGAAGGAGAGTATATAATGATAAACAAACATTTAATAGATCCAATGGATTTTACAAAAGAAGAATTAAAAGAAATATTTAAACTAGCACATCAAATTATTTCAAATCCAAAAGAATTTTCACATATCTGTGATGGAAAAATACTGGCAACATTATTTTATGAGCCAAGTACAAGAACCAGGTTTAGTTTTGAAGCAGCAATGATGAAATTAGGTGGGAAAATTTTAGGTTTTTCTGAACCAAATTCAAGCTCAACTGCTAAAGGTGAAACTTTAGCAGATACTATAAAAATGGTTTCAATTTATGCTGATATAATAGCGATGAGACATCCAAAAGAAGGATCAGCAAAGGTAGCAAGTATGTTTTCAAGTGTTCCAATAATAAATGCAGGTGATGGAGGGCATCAACATCCAACACAAACTCTAACAGATCTTTTAACTATAGAGTCACTAAAAAATGGCTTAAACGGTCATACAATAGGAATATGTGGTGATCTTAGAAATGGAAGAACTGTACATTCCCTTATAAAAGCCATGTCAAGATACGAAGAAAGTAAATTTATATTAATATCACCAAAAGAGTTAAAAATACCAGAATATATTAGAGAAGAGATATTAAAGAAAAATAATATAAATTTTAAAGAAGTAGAGCGTTTAGAAGATGTTATTTCAGATTTAGATATTTTATATATGACTAGAATTCAAAAAGAAAGATTCTTTAATGAAGAGGAATATATAAGGTTAAAGGATAGTTATATCTTAGATGAAGAAAAAATGAAAGAAGCAAAAAGCGATATGATTGTTATGCATCCTCTGCCAAGAGTAAATGAAATTACAGTAGAAGTTGATAATGATCATAGAGCGGCATATTTTAAGCAGGCAGAATATGGTATGTATGCAAGAATGGCGTTAATAGTGAAGCTTTTGGGGGTAATGTAGATGTTACAAATAACAAGTATTAAAAATGGAGTTGTTATAGACCACATTAAGAATGGAATTGGAAGAAAAATATTTGATTACTTAGATTTAGAAAAGGGTGAAAATCAAGTAGCTTTAATTATAAATGCTGAAAGTAAAAAATTAGGCAAAAAGGATATAATAAAAATAGAAAAGTGTAAGGAAATAGACTATACAGTATTAGGATTACTATCACCAAATCTTACTATTAATGAAGTAAAAGAAGGTGAAATAGTGAGAAAAATTAAGCCCCAATTACCACAAAGAGTTTTAGATATATTAAAATGTAATAATCCAAGATGTATTACAGTTGATGAAACATATGTAAAGCATTCCTTTAAATTAGTTGATAATGAAAAAGGAACATATAGATGTGAATACTGTGATCATATAATGAAGTTATCAGAAGTATAAGGGAAAAGGGTGATAAAAATGAATTTATTAGTTAAAAATGCAAATATAATAGATAGTACTCAAAATTTTTTTGGAGATATTTATATAGAAGATGGAAAAATAAAAAGTATAGGAAGCAATTTAATAATAGATAATGTAGAAATATTAGATGCAAAGGGACTTACAGTAATGCCAAGCTTTGTTGATACACATGCTCATTTTAGAGAACCTGGATTAACTTACAAAGAAGATATAGAAACTGGGTCAAAGGCTGCGTTAAGAGGTGGGTATACAGGGGTATGCTTAATGGCAAATACTGCACCAATCTGTTCAAGTGATGAAGTTTTACAAATAGTTAGAAAAAGGTCAAAAGAATTAAATTTAATAGATATACATCAATGTCTATCTGTTACTAAAAAATTTGATGGAAAAACTTTAGAACACTTAGATGAATTAAAAAATGATAAGGAAATAAAAGCAATATCAGATGATGGTGTTGGAGTTATGGATTCTTTAATAATGCTTAAAGCAATGGAGAAGGCTAAAGAAAATGGATGGGTAATAATGTCTCATGCAGAGGATCATAAGTTTTCTAAGGTTGATATGAGAATTGCAGAAAATATGATGACTCAAAGAGATATATATTTAGCAAAAGAAACGGGAGCGAGGCTCCATATGTCTCATGTAAGCACAAAGGAAGCAATTAGATATATAAAAGAAGCAAAAGATGATGAAGTAAATGTCACTTGTGAAGTAACACCACATCATATATTTCTAACAACAGAAGTTAGTAATTATAGAGTAAATCCTCCTATAAGAGAAAAAGAAGATGTAAATGCTATTTTAAATGCCATAAAACATGGAGTAGTTGATTGTATTGGAACAGATCATGCACCACATACAGATGAAGATAAGAAAAAAGGTTCTCCAGGAATGGTAGGGTTGGAAACAGCATTTCCTATTTGTTTTACAACATTAGTAAAGAATGGAGTTATATCAATAAATAAATTAAGCGAAATAATGTCTAAAAATACATCTAAAATACTTGGAATGAATAAGGGGATTATAAGTGTTGGATTAGATGGTGATTTAGTTATAGTAGATTTAAATAAGAAAGTAACAATAAATTCAAATGAGTTTTATTCAAAAGGTAAAAATACACCTTTTGAAGGTATGGAGTTTTATGGTGAAGTTATAACTACAATAAAATCTGGAAGGGTATTATATAGAAAATAGGAGGAGATAAAATGAAAAGTACAATAATAGATAAATTATTTAATAGAGTAGAAGAAAGAGGCGTTGTATGTGTTGGGTTAGATACAGCTATTTCTTATATACCAAAGCATCTTTTTGAAGGTAGAAGCGAGATAGAAGCATTAGTTGAATTTAATAAACAAATAATAGATGCAACAATAGATGTAAGTGCATGTTTTAAAGTTCAGATAGCATATTATGAGGCATTGGGGTTAAATGGAATCATTGCATATAAAGAAACTTTAGAATACTTAAGAAAAAAAGATGCAATAATAATTGCTGACATAAAAAGAGGAGATATAGCAGCAACTGCTAGTCAATATGCAAAAGCGCATTTTGAAGGAGATTTTGAAGCAGATTTTATAACATTAAGTCCTTATATGGGAATGGATAGTATAGAACCATATATTCCGTATATGGAAAAAGGAACAAAAGGCGTATTTTCACTAGTTAGAACTTCAAATAAAGGCGCAGAGGATATAGAAGAACTTGAGATAGTAGATGGAAGAAAAGTATATACTATAGTTGGAGATAAATTAATAAAAATGGGGCAAAATATAATTGGAGACTGTGGATATTCTGCAATTGGTGGAGTTATTGGTTGTACTCATGTTGAAGAAGGAAAAGAAATAAGAAATAGGTTTAATAAAATGTTTTTCCTTATACCAGGATATGGAGCACAAGGTGGAAGAGCAGAGGATGTTGCTTTATACCTTAATAATGGAAATGGTGGAGTTGTTAATTCATCAAGAGCAATACTTTTAGCTTATAAAAGACAAGAAGGTAGAGAAAAGGATTTTGCTAATTGTTCAAGAGAAGAAACTATAAGAATGAGAGATGAGATAAGAGAAGCTGTAAGGAGGAACGGTTAGTATGAATTATACTAAAGCTAAAGTAATTTCAAATGAAAAAGTTGTAGACGGAATATATAAATTAATTGTAGAAGACAATAATGAAGTTAAAGCAGGTCAATTTTATATGCTTAAGTTAAATGGTGCAACTCTTTTACCTAGACCTATAAGTATATGTGAGAAAGAATCTAAATCAATAACGTTTTTATATGCAGTTGTTGGAAATGGTACTAAAGAATATACAAAGCTTACAGAAGGCGATTTTATAAATTTAACAGGTCCATTAGGAAATGGATTTAATATCGAAGAGGATTTAGGTAAGGTAGCTTTAGTTTCAGGTGGAATAGGTACAGCACCTATGTTAGAGTTAGCCAAAAAATTGAGAGAAAAAGATAAAGATATTATAATGGACTTATATGCAGGATTCAGAGATGATACATATTTAATTGAGGAAATAGATAATTATGTTAATAAATCTTTTGTTACAACTAATACAGGGAAATATGGATATAAAGGCTTTGTAACTGATTTATTAGATGTTTCAAAATATGATACAGTTTTATGTTGTGGACCTGAAGTTATGATGAAAAAAGTAGCTGAAATGTGTAAAGAAAAAGGCACTAAAATATATGTGTCTATGGAAAAACATATGGCATGTGGTGTTGGTGCTTGTTTAGTTTGTACTTGCAAAACTAAAGATGGACATAAAAGAACTTGCAAGGATGGTCCAGTATTTGATGGAAGATATGTAGAACTATAAATCAAAGGGGGAAAGAAGTAATGTTAAAGATAAATATAAATGGGGTAGAATTTAAAAACCCAATAATTGCAGCTTCAGGAACTTTTGGTTTTGGAGCAGAATATAATAATTTTTATGATGTAGGAATATTAGGGGGGATATCTTCTAAAGGACTTACTTTAAATCCAAAAGAAGGAAACGAGGGAATAAGAGTTTATGAAACATCTTCAGGTATGATGAACTCAGTAGGACTTCAAAATCCAGGGATAGACAAATTTATTTTAGAGGAACTTCCAAGAATGAAAAAATTAGGCACCAACATTATAGCTAATGTTGGTGGGGGATGTATAGAAGATTATGAAACGGCAATAGAAAAACTTGTAGGAACAGATATTGATATGATAGAACTTAACATATCATGTCCTAATGTAAAATCAGGAGGAATGGCATTTGGAATAAAATCTAATGTTGCCTTTGATGTTGTTTCTAAAATAAAAAAAATATCAGATAAGCCATTAATGGTAAAGCTATCTCCTAATGCTGAAAATATAGTAGATATGGCTGTAAAATGTGAAGAGGCGGGAGCGGACTCAATATCTTTAATAAATACATTAAAGGGATTTGCAATAGATCCTTATAAGAGAAAGCCCATATTTAATAATATGTATGCAGGACTTTCAGGACCAGCAGTAAAGCCTATAGCACTTAGAATGGTACATGAAGTATCAAAGGCTGTAAATATACCTATAATAGGTTTAGGAGGAATCTCAACGGGATTAGATGCTATAGAATTTATGATGGCAGGTGCATCAGCAGTTCAAATAGGAACAATTAATTTTATAAATCCATTGGCAGGAAAAGAAATAATAAAAGAAATAGAAGAGTTTTGTTTATCTCAAGGAATTAAAAATATAAATGAAATAGTTGGATGTATAAAATAAAAAAATAGGTAATAGCTTATATGCTCTTACCTATTTTTTGTTCAATTTATTTTTTTAAGAATACTCCAGCAATTATGTTAAAGATATCTTTAATGATATCAATTTGATTAACGATGCCTTCCTTCATTACAATTGCTTCGGCAGTAGTTTCAACAGCAACATCGCTTATGTCTTTTATATTTTCAGAGATTCCATTTAAATTACTTAAAGTAGAATCTAAATTTTTTCTATTATCATCTAGGGTTTTATTAATATTAGTTATTAATGCACTAACTTTTCTTAATGTTATTATAAGATAAATTAGGGCTATAACAACTACAATTGCAATAACTCCTAAGAAAAGAGTATTTAAATCTATTGTAATAGTCATAATTTTATCCTTTCGTATTCACAGTTATTAAACTAAAGTTTCATCTTTACTTTCTTCAGCGATTTCTTCAGAAATAACTTCATTAGAATCGTCAGTTTCATGCTTTTTTGATTCTAAGTAGCTTGAAATTTTATTTTTAGCATCAGAGAAGTTAGATTTTGTAACTTCACTTGCTTCAATAGCTTTACATTTAATATTTTCTGTAGCTTCGTTAGCTTTAGATTTAATTGTATTATTTAAATCAGAAGCGGTTTGTTTTAAAGAGTGTCTTGTTTCTTTCCCAGATTTTGGAGCAAATAGTAATCCACTAGCTAGTCCAGCGGCAACCCCTAAAGTAGCTCCAATAGCAACATTTTTAGCAGTTTTAGCTTTTTCTTTTTTTGCTTTTTCTTTACGTTTTTGTTCAATTAATTTTGTTAAATTCATTTAAAATCCCCCTTTACTTATATAATGGAATTATAACCTTAATATGGCTTAAATACAAGGGTTAAGAGAGAATATAAGCAAATATAAAGAAAAATAAAAAACTTTATATTATTCTTAAAATATTGTAATATATAATTAGAATAAATATAAAACTTTAAAAGTTTTATTTGTAATTTCTTGTAATAGTTAAACAAAGGGGGACTAAAATGAAAAATAAAAAAGGTACTATTATATTTGGTATTATAATAGGGTGCTTAATTATTGCTATTTTAGTTGTAGGAAGGGCTATAATTTCGAAAGATTCTAAAGAAATTGTTGCAGCAACTAAATTCATAGAAGAATTGCAAGAAAATAATGTAATAGATATTGGTGAAAATTATATTAAAGATAGTAAAGAATCTAATACAGAAATAATTCCATTAAATAAATCTACAAATACAAATTCTAAAATACAGTTTTCAGTAATAGTGCAAAACTATGGAGTAGATTTAGATAGTGATTATAATGTTATTGGCTTTTCTAAAAAGGAATCATCATGTGAAGTAAAAGAAATAAAATATACTGAAGAAGAAGCTAAAAAACAAGCAGAAAAATATTTAAAAGAAATTGCAAATGAAAAAATAATGTTTAAGGAAATAAGAATAGTAGAAGGATCTAATGAACCTTTTTATACAGTAGTATTTTATAAGTGTAAAAATGGATATCCTTATTATGAATATGAGATTATAGCTAAAATAAACAAATGTACAGGAAAATTAGATGGATATACTAATTATACATTAGACCACGTTAAGCATATAAGTAAAATTAAAATAGATAAGAATGATGCTAATAAAATTGCAAAAGAGTATCTAGGAAAACTAAAAATAGAAGGTAAGATAGATGAAAATCCATTTACTGCATATGTCTCAGATAAAGATAAACATATACAACTTGCATATGTTTATACTATAGAAAGTAAAAATAAAGAAGGAAAATCAATTAAATATAAGTTATATGTTAGCGCTAATAGTGGAGAAGTTTTATGGTCTGACTTAGAAGCGTTAGTATCAAATTAATGGATATAAAAAAAGCTATGAAATTCATAGCTTTTTTTATATCCATTAATTTATGCTAAATATTCTTCTTCTTCGTAATCTTTCCATTCTTCCACTTCATCACCTAATTCAGGTATAGAAGAAGCTTTGAAAATAGGATCTTTTATTCCAGCTTTCTTTTGTGTGTTATAATCTTTAAGAGCTTTAAAAGCTATCTTACTTAAAAGAACTATTGCAATAAGATTTATAATTGCCATAAGCCCCATGAACACATCAGCAAGATTCCAAACTATATCCATGCTTACTAAAGAACCAAAAAACACCATAAATCCTACAAAAACTCTATAAAGTTGAAGATATATTTTTTTATCTGTAATAAATTGAATATTAGATTCTCCATAATAATAATTTCCAACTATAGAGCTGAAAGCAAAAAGTAAAATACAAATTGATATAAATACTCCGCCCCATGAGCCTACTTGTGAAGTAAGTGCCATTTGAGTAAGTTGAATTCCTTTTACAGATCCATCAATAGGAGCACCAGATAGCAGTATAATAAAGGCTGTACAACTACAAATTATTATTGTATCGGTAAAAACCCCAAGTGTTTGTATAAATCCTTGTTTAACAGGGTGAGAAACAGTTGCAGTTGCTGCTGCGTTAGGAGCAGATCCCATACCAGCTTCGTTAGAGAAAAGGCCTCTTTTAATTCCTTGCATTAAAGCGGCTCCAATACCACCACCAACAAATTGTTCAAAACCGAAAGCATTTTCAAAAATAATTTTCAATACTGATGGAATAGAACCAAGATTTTTTACTACTATAAATAATGCAACAGATATATATGCAATTGCCATTATAGGAACTAAAACTGATGAAACATTAGCAATTCTATTTACACCACCAAATATAATAACTATTGTGAAAATAGTAAGAATTATTCCTAGTACAGTTCTATTGAAACCAAATGATTCATTTAAAGCAACAGTTATAGTATTAGCTTGAACTGAATTAAATACCAATCCAAAAGATATAGTAATTAATATTGCAAATAATACACCCATCCATCTTTTATTAAGTCCTTTTTCCATATAATAAGCAGGACCACCTCTAAAGGAATTACCATCTTTAACTTTATATATTTGAGCTAAAGTAGATTCTATAAAGCTAGAAGCAGCTCCAACAAGTGCTATTAGCCACATCCAAAATATTGCCCCAGGTCCACCAATAGCTATAGCTGTTGCTATACCTGCTAAGTTACCAGTACCAACTCTTGAAGCTGTACTAATACAGAATGCTTGAAATGATGATACAGTATTACTATCCTTTGATTTAGATGCACCATCACCTAAAAGTCTAAACATTTCTTTTATATTTCTGAATTGAACAAATCTAGTTTTAAATGTAAAGTATAATCCTATAAGGATTAACGGAGCTATTAAAATATAGGTCCATATAAAATCATTAATTTTTAATATAAAATTATTTAAAAAATCCATATTATTTCCCCCTTTTTATTATCTTCTTTTCATTAATGTTTATATAATATAATATATATAAAGAAAATGCAAGAATAAAGTTAAGTTAATTCATAAAAACTTAAAAAGTTATATTAAAATACTAAAATTACAAAATATATTGAATTATGAACTGACAACTTATGCAAAAGAATAGGTAATGTAAACGAAAAAAAGAAGTCTAATAGGATTTTATCCATATTAGACTTCTTTTATAAGTTTTTTAAAAACTTTATTTAAGAAAATATATCCAATACATTTCTAAAAGCTATAAATGGGGATATGCCAAAAAAGTTTGATCCAGAATTTCCTCTAGCACTTGGTTGGTTTGGTGCATTTGGTTGAGGCTGATTGTTAGGTGGAGATTCTGGATTTTCTGGTGGCGCTGGATTTGTTGCCTCACCTGCATTATCTTTTTCTAGTTCAATTATAATTGTATCTCCTTTTTTAGCTTTTGTAGCTGAAAGACTTTTAATATTTCTATTTTTAGAATCAGGGTTTGAAATTGTGACATTAACACCTTTTTCTTTTAAAGCAGAAATTGCTGAATCAACATTACTACCAATATTTATTCCAAGATCAGATAAATTAAAGCCCTCATCTTTTGGTTTAGCTTTAGTATCATCCTTCTCTGTTGGAAGAATATATTTAAAGTCAGCTGTTTTAGGATTTGGATTTTGTTTCTTTATAAAGACTCTTTCTTCAATTAAATCCTTTGGAGTATTATCAGTTGCAAGTTTATTGTTGTTTTTATTTACTTTAGCAGATACATGGACATCACATACACCATGTGGCTCAGTACCACTAATAAATAGTTCACTTCTTACTCTTGAACCTCTTGGATCTTTATGACAAAGATCAGTAGGACGCTTACCAGAATCTATACAGATATCAACACTAACAACACCATCAGGTTTTTGAGATATTTCCTTATATTCTAATCCTTCATGAGCAGGAGTCATAATTTTTCCCCAAAGTCCTGCAGCAGAAGAACTATAACTTTGACCACCCATTACACTGTGGTTATCATAACCTATCCAAACAGCTCCAGAATAGTAAGGTGATAGTCCTGCAAACCAAAAGTCAGTTACATTACTAGTTGTTCCAGTTTTACCTACTATAGGCATATTAGGAAGCTTAGCCTTAGCACCATCAAAGGTTAAAGGACCTTTTAATAAATCTTGCATTATATATGCTGTTTGTGGAGAAAATACTTGCTTTTGTTTAACTTCAGGTTGTAAAATAACTTTTCCAAAAGCATCAACGACTTTTGTGTATAATTTAGGTTCTGTATATAAACCATTATTACCAAATGTTCCATATGCAGCAGCAAGTTTGAATGTATTACCACCATCTGGATCTTCAGGTGAATTAGTAAATTCTCCTAAAGATAAAGTTGAAATTGTTTTAGAAGCATCGCTATATACTAATCCTAATTTCTCACCATAAGACAATCCAGTTTCAACGCCTATTAAGTCTTCAACAGTTACAGCTGCAATGTTTTTTGAAAGTGCAAGACCTTCTCTTGAGGTTATTAAACCATCTAATTTGAAGTTCCAGTTTGATGGATTATAAGGACTACCATTATCCATATATTTATTTGCTATAGAAGATGGAAGTGGAGCATCATCTATAGAAGTTGCAGCTGTAATAACTTTTGTATCTATTCCAGGACCATAAACTGTTAAAGGTTTAGTTGTAGAAGCTATAGATCTTAAAGCAAAATATGCTCTATTTGTAGAAGATGCAGGTTGATTACCTCTACCTCCAACTAATGCTTTAACTTGACCAGTATGGTAATCCATAATTACAGCAGAAGCTTGAAGCTTTGGAGTACCATTTGCGTCGTATTCCTCAGGATTACGATATTGATCAATACTTAAATTTTCTCTATCATTTAATATTGCTTGAGTAGAGTCTTGAAGTTTTCTATCCATAGTTGTATAAATCTTTAAACCACCATTTACAAGAAGCTTTGAAATTTCTTCATCAGTATATTTATAAACTTCTTTTAAGTCCTTTTTTACTTGGTCTAAAGCAGGATAAGCAAACCATTCATAGTTTAATTTATAATTAATTTCAGCTTGAGAGAATTTAAATTCATTTTTATCTACAAAAGCGTATGCAGAATTATACTCATCTAGAGTAATAAATCCTAAATCTCTCATTTTCATTAAAACTGTTTTAGTTCTATCTAAATATGCAGTTGGATCTTGTTTATTATCAGGATTATAAGGACTATAATAACTTGGAGCTTGTGTCAATCCTGCAATAAAAGCACATTCAGGCAGTGTTAAATCTTCTACATGCTTTTCAAAGAAATATCTTGCAGCAGCTTCTACACCATAAATTTTACCACCAAGTGGAATTGTATTTAGATAAGATTCTAATATTTGATCTTTTGAAAGTTTACTCTCTAATTTTATAGAAAGATATATTTCTCTAAGTTTTCTTTCGATTTTTACATCGTTTGTTAAAAGTGTATTTTTTATAAGTTGTTGAGTTAAAGTTGAACCACCTTGAATACCACCATTACCAGTTACTAAATACATAGCACTTCTATAAGCTGATCCTAATATTCTTTTTACATCAATTCCCTTATGTTGATAAAAACGCTCATCTTCTATTGCAACATAAGCATTTTTAAGGTTTGTAGGCATTTGTTCAGATTTTACAACATATCTTTCCTCTTCAGTTGGAAGATTATCTATAAATTCTTCGTTGCTATCAAACAGCATAGAGGCTTGATTTAAGTTTCTTACAGAGTTAATATCAAGAGGCTCAGTACTTTTTACAACTGCAAAAACATAACCTAATCCTACAACAAAGCATAATAGTACTGCTATTAAAATTGTTAATAAAATACCTTTAATTATTTTTTTATATCTAGGTTGATTTTTTTTCTTATTCGATTTTTTACCTTTTTTAGCTTTAGCTTGGCTTTTTTCTTCTCTAGAATTTTTATTGTTAGCCATTTGTTCCTCCCTCATAAAATAAATTATTAAATGAATTTAAAATAAATATTATAGAATATTATAGCATATTTATATAAAGAGTAAAATAATAACTGGCGAAGGTGCTTATGAAGTATTATACAAAAAAACCTAAAATACGCCTAAGGATAAAACATAAAAAGCTTATATTAGTCATTATTATCATTTTTGTTCTATTTAATTCCATTTTATACTGTATAGATAATAGTATTTTACCAGCAGTATTAAAAATGGCAGAAGAAGAAATGAAAAGAGAAGCAACAGATATAGTTTATGAAACTGCACTTGATATTTATTCAAGAGAATTTAATTATTCTGATATGGTAATAGTAGAAAAAGATAATAATGGAAATATTACTATGATAAGAGCTGATACTGTAAAATTAAATTATTTATCATCTAAATTGGTCTTAGAAAGCAATAAAAAATTAATGAACCTACAGGAACTTGGTGTAAAGGTTCCATTAGGATATATGACAAAAAATTTAGTCATTCATAACTTAGGGCCTAAAATAAATATTAAAATGGAACAAGTTGGGAATATTACAAGTAGCTATGAATCTGTTTTTGAAAGCGCAGGAATAAATCAAACTAGGCATAAAATATATTTAAATGTTGATTTGAAAATTAGAGCCATACTGCCAATGAATAGTAAGGATATTAATATAACATGTCAAATACCAGTTGCAGAAACTATAATTGTTGGTAAAATTCCAAATACAGCAATAGAACTAAATAAGCCTTGATAAGTTATAAAAAATAAAATCAGTGGCAAATTTGCCACTGATTTTATTTTTTATAAGGATTATTTTTCCCAATTAAATACATAAGGAACATTTCTATAGAAACTTTCGTAGTCTAATCCATATCCTACAACAAATAAATCTTCTATTTCAAAGCAACAATAGTCAGGCTTTAAATTTACTTTTCTTCTTGAAGGTTTATCAAGTAAAACACAAGTTTTTACAGATGCAGCACCACGATCTTTTACATAATTAATAACAAATTCCATTGTGTAGCCAGTATCAATAATGTCATCAACTATTAGTACATCCCAGCCTTCTATATTATCTGGAATATCATTAACAACTTTAACTTCTCCAGTACTTTCTTCTCCATGGCCATAGCTAGAAGTTGTCATGAATCCAACTTTAGCTTTGCAATCCAAAGCTCTAAATATATCAGCACCAAAAATAAAGCTTCCTCTTAATAATGGTAATACGTAAAGCTTCTTGTCCTTGTATTCTTCAGTGATAACCTTACCAAGCTCAGCAATTCTAGTTTTTATTTGTTCTTCTGTAAAAAGAATGTTACGATTTCTATCTTCCATTAGTATTCCTCCAAAATGTGTATTTTAAAAGCGTAATGTCGTATTTACAATGTTGAGTTAATAGTATAAAATTATATGAAAGTTGTCAAGAGTAAGAATACGAGGTGATATTATGATACATGGAAATATAGATGGTATTAAAAAATCTTTTCTAGAGGAGCTTGAAAACCTTTATAAAGCAAAAGTATTAAAAGATGAAGTTTGCAGTAGAGAGATAATAGAAACAATTTCGAGAGTTTCAAGTATTATCGAAAGAGAAATAAGTATTGCAGTGGATAGAAGAGGAAAAGTTGTTTCTGTAGCTATTGGAGATTCTACTTCTGTAGAAATAGCTATGATTGATATTAGAGAAAAAAGATTATCAGGTGTTAGAGTAATTCATACACACCCAAATGGTTTATCAAACTTTTCAGCATTAGATTTAACAGCTCTTTTAAAGCTTAAGCTAGATGCTATTATGGCTATTGGTATATATAATGGGAAAATAATAGATTGTTCATTAGGTATGTTAACTATAACTAATGATATGTTAGATTATGAAGAAAAATCAAATTTATCTATTGATGAAATTCTTTCAATACATATATTAGATAAAATACAACATATTGAAGGTTTGATAAAAGAAAAAGATATAATTGAAGATGAAGGTGAAAGAGCAATACTTGTAGGATCAGACACTAAGGAAAGCTTAGATGAACTTAAAGAGTTAACTAAAGCATGTGATATACCTGTATTAGATATGATATATCAAAGCAGAAGCAAAATAGATCCAGCTTTTTATATAGGAAAAGGAAAAGTCTTAGAAATTGCACATTTAAGACAAACAGAAAGAGCTAATATTATAATTTTTGATGATGAATTATCAGGATCACAAGTTAGAAATCTTGAAGCTGCATTAGGAGCAAAAGTTATAGATAGAACTACACTTATTTTAGAAATCTTTGCAAGAAGAGCTAAAAGCAAGGAAGCTAAAATTCAAGTTGAGCTTGCACAACTTAAATATAGACTTGGAAGGCTGCAGGGCCTTGGAACTGTTTTATCTAGAACTGGAGGAGGAATAGGAACTAGAGGTCCTGGAGAAAAGAAGTTAGAAACAGATAGAAGACATATAAGAGAAACAATTTATGATTTAAACGATCAACTTAAAAAAATTAAGAAAATTAGAGAGACGCAAAGAGAAAAGAGAAATAAAGAAAGTATTCCAAAAGTATCTTTAGTTGGATATACAAATGCAGGTAAATCAACATTAAGAAATAAGCTATGTGATATAGCAGCTCAAAAGGAAACTCAAGGGAAAGATAAAGTATTTGAAGCTGATATGCTTTTTGCAACATTAGATATTACAACAAGAGCTATAGTATTAAAAAATAAAGGAATCGTAACTTTAACAGATACAGTAGGGTTTGTAAGAAAGCTACCTCATGATTTAGTAGAGGCATTTAAGTCAACTTTAGAAGAGGTTATATACGCAGATCTTTTATGTCATGTAGTTGATACTTCATCACATTATGCTTTAGAGCAAATAAAAGCAGTTGAAGAGGTTTTAAGTGAATTAGGAGCAAAAGATAAAGACACAATTTTAGTTTTAAATAAAATAGATAAGGCAACAGATGATCAAATAAATGAAATTGTAGAAGCTTGTAAGGAATACAAAACAATTCAAATATCTGCAAAAGAAGGAATTGCTTTAGAAGAGTTATTAAATATAATTGAGGAAAATTTACCATATAAAATGAAAAGATGCGAATATTTAATTCCTTATGATAGAAGTGATATAGTTTCATATCTTCATAGAAATGGTAGAGTTTTAGAAGAAGATTATAAAGATAATGGTACATTTATGATAGTTGAAGTAGATGATGAAACATTTAATAAATCAGAAAACTTCATAACAAGTATATTAACTAATTAATATAAGTATAATAAAAAGAGTTTATATTATAAAAATTAAATAAAATTATAATAATTTTTACTGCAATGATTATTAGACTTCATTGCAGTTTTTTTATATAATAAATTCAATGATAAAACTAAGGGGGCAAGGCTGTATGGGAAAGGCTGTTATAGAATATCAAAAAGCATATAAAGAAATAACAGACGGATTAAGAAAAAACAAAAACATAATTGGTATATTAGTTTTTGGAAGTATGGTAACAGGGGATTTATGGGCAGAGTCAGATATAGATTTATTTGTAATATGTAAAGATGATTTTTCAAAAGTTAGGGATGTATATTCAGAAGTAAATGATATACCAGTCCATATAAAGTTTTTAAATAAAGAATCATTTTTAAATGGATATTATAGCACAGGAGATAAATATACTATAAAAAGTATTTTACTATCCTCTAGGCTTATATATTCAAAGGATGAAGAAATATCTAGAATATATGAAAATAGCAAGTATACTACAATATCAGATAAGGGTATATGGAACTTAGTTTACTTAGGTAAATTACTTAAAGATATTGGAGTGTGTAAAAAGTATCTTCATAAAGGTGGATTATATACGTCATATGAAGTTCTAATTAGAGCTTTAGATAATTTTTCTAAAGTATATTTAAATATAAATGGATATACAGTTAGTAAGGACTCTTTGTCTATGGCTTGTAATTTAAATAATACTTTTAATGATAAAATTACAAAGCTATTTTCAATGGAAGTTAAAAGTGAAAACATACAAGAGATGTTAGATTTAGTAGAGGGATATATAAATAATAATATTGTAATTATCTCAGAAATGATTATTAATTTATTAAAAAGCTATGATGGATATTTAAGTTCTTATGATATTAAAGACTATGATGAGTTTAGGAATTTTGATATTAAGGTAGAGGATATATTAAAGCTTCTATATAAAAATGATATTGTTTTAAAAGATATAAGAGAATTTCATGATTCTTATGGAAATATATTAACAAGAGAAAATGTATATTCATATAAAAGGATTTAATTTGGGTGATTAAGTGAAGGGAAAATTTAATATAATATTTAATGATGAAATTCCAAAGTATATTCAAATTTCAAATCATATAAAGGAACTTATAGAAAATAAGAGCATTAGTGAAGGTGAGAAGTTGCCTGCTATAAGAGAACTTACAAATTTTTTGAAAGTAAACAGTGTAACAGTAGTTAATGCTTATAAAAAGTTAAAAAATGAGGGGTATGCTTTTCAAAAGGTAGGATCAGGAACTTATGCCAAAAGAAAAGAGGGACTTCCTCTATTTAATAGAGAGTATTCTAAGTATTTCAAAAAATTAACAGAAAAAGATTTAGAAGAAATAATAGATTTTTCAGGAGAAACATCTACAGAAGTGTATTTTCCAATAATAGAATTTAAAGAAGTAATAAATAAAGTTTTAGATAGAGATGGAGCTAATGCACTAATTATTAAAGAACCTCTTGGTTATGAGGAGTTAAGAAAAACAATTAATAAATGTTTTTGGGAGAATAAGTTAAACTTAGATAACATGCTTATTGTATCTGGAGCACAACAAGGTATAGATATAGCTTCAAAAGCAATGCTTAATATAAATGATAATGTAATAGTTGAAAAGCCAACTTATGGAGGAGCTCTTTCTGTTTTTAAGTGGAGAAGGGCAAATATTTTTGAAGTAGAGTTAGAAAGTGATGGAGTAAACTTAAAAGAATTTGAAGAGATACTTAAGAAAAATAAAATAAGATGCTTCTATACTATGAGTTGTCTTCATAATCCTACAGGAATAAGCTATAGTAAAGAAAAAAAGCTAAAGCTTATAGAGCTTGCAGAAAAATATGACTTTTATATTATTGAAGATGATTATTTATCAGAGTTACTTTATGAAGAAGAAAAAGAATATAAGCCTTTAAAAAGGTTAGATAAATACGATAGAGTTATTTATATAAAAAGTTTTTCGAAAATATTTTTACCAGGAATAAGGCTTGGATATATTATAACTCCAACCTCTTTTAGAGAAAGTCTTCAAAACTCTAAAATAAATACCGATATAGCAACGTCAAGTTTAATGCAAAGAGCTCTTGAATTATATATAAGAGAAGGATTTTGGAAGGGTCATATAGAGTATCAAAAAGAAGAGTACAAAAAAAGATATTATCTTATGAATAAATTAATCAAAGAAAAATTAGGAAATAGTGTAAATTATATTGATCCAAAAGGTGGATTAAGTTTCTATATAGAATTGAAAAATAAGAATTTAACTTCTAAAGAACTATTTTATAAGTTAAAAGAAAAAAACATATATATAACTCCAGGAATTATATTTTTTAGATTTCCTACTGATGGAAACAATTATTTTAGGATAGGTTTTTCTCAAGTAAATGAAGAAAAAATAATTAAAGGAATAGATATTATAAGAGAGGAGATAAAGTAAATGTCATATGTGACAATAAGGGATTTTGGTGAAGATAATTTTATAGAAAAAAAATCAGAATTTATTGGATACGCAAAAAGATGTGAAACAGAGGAGGAAGCTAAAGCCTTTGTTATGGAAATTAAAAATATGCATAAACAAGCAACTCATAATTGTTGGGCTTATGTAGTGGGAAAAAACATGGGAATACAAAGATATAGTGATGATGGAGAGCCTCAAGGAACAGCAGGAATTCCTATATTAGAAGTAATGAAAAAAAGTAATGTTACAGATTGTGCTATTGTAGTAACAAGATACTATGGAGGTATATTACTTGGAACAGGAGGACTTACTAGAGCATATACAAAAGGAGCTTCTATAGCTTTAAAAGCTGGAGGAGTTGTTGAAAAGGTTGATGGAGTTAAAAACTCTATTCATATGGAGTATGATATGCTAGGAAAAGTTCAATATATATGTGCTCAAAATAATTGGCATATAGAAGATATTGAGTATTCAGATAAAGTTATTGTTAATATTCTATCTGAAGTTACTATATCAGATAAAATTAAAAAAGAAATGATAGACTCATCAAATGGAAAAATTAATATAACAAAATCAGAAGAAGGAATATATTTTAAAGAAGAAAATAGACTATTTAAAATAATATAATAAAGGTTATTTAAATTAAGATATTAATCAAGAGAAATAGCTATAATTGTAAAAAAATAATAAATGTGATATAATTTTAGAAAATAATATTTTAAATTTTTAATTAGAAGTTGGGAGGAATCAACATGTCAGGACATTCAAAGTGGCATAATATCCAAAATAAAAAAGGAAAAGCAGATGCAAAAAGAGGTAAAATATTTACTAAAATAGGTAAAGAAATAGTAATTGCAGTTAAAAATGGTGGTCCTGTGCCCGACTCTAACCCAAAATTAAGAGATGCAATAGCTAAGGCAAAGGCTGCAAATATGCCAAATGATACAATTTCAAGATCAATAAAAAAAGCTTCAGGAGAATTAGCATCAGTTAACTATGAAAAAATAGTTTATGAAGGTTATGGTCCATCAGGAGTAGCTGTAATAGTAGAAACTTTAACAGATAATAAAAATAGATCAGCAGGTAATGTAAGAAGTGCATTTACTAAAGGTGGCGGGAATATGGGAGCTTCAGGTTGTGTAGCATTTATGTTCCAAGAAAAAGGTGAAATAGTAATTGAAAGAGAAGACAAAGATGAAGATGAAGTTATGATGATGGCTTTAGATGCAGGTGCAGAAGATTTTGCAGCTGAAGAAGAGGTATTTATAGTAACAACAACACCAGAAGATTTTGGAACAGTAAGGGAAGCTTTAGAAGCAGAAGGACTTGAATTTTTAGAAGCAGAAATTAAAATGATTCCAGATACATATACTGAAATCGGAGAAGAAGATGCTAAAAAGTTCCAAAAAATGTTGGATTTACTTGATAATGATGATGATGTTCAAGAAGTTTGGCATAATGCAGAATCAGAATTTTTAGATTAAAATAACTATAAAAGGCTATCTTAAAATTATTATTAAATAATCTTAAGATAGCCTTTCTTTAGTATTTTGTTAGTTTTTAAGACTAGAGTTTATACATTTTATTAATAAATTTTCTATTTCGTAATTATCTAAAGAAACTTGTCCTATTTTACCATGACGTCTATCCATTCTTAAATCTGTATGAAAATCTGAACCAGCTGTATAAATCATATCTTTTTCTGTAGATATTTTTTTATAATATTCTGTTTGAGAAGGGGTGTTTTTTGAGTAAATTGCTTCTATTCCATCAAAAGGAAGTTTTATTATTTCATTAAATATACCAGATTTTAAACGAACAGGGTGAGCTAAAATAGCACATCCGCCAAAATATTTAATTAAATCAATTCCTAAATTTGTATCAAGAACTTCTTTATTATTACTTTTCCTAATTTCAATTGAATTACCTATAAAATTTTTTACAGATTTTATATTATGCTTTTTTATATATTTTAATAACCTAGAAAAATCATTATTTTTATAAATATCTGTAGTAAAGTACCCAAGAATATGAGCTTTTTTTCCATAAAAACTTGTAGATAGCTCTATGCCAGGTATAACTTTTACACCAAGCCATTCTCCAGCTTTAATAGCTTCATCAATTCCAATTGTAGTATTATGATCTGTTATGGAGATTATATCTAATTTAGACTCTCTTGCCATAATAACAATTTCAGTAGGGGTATATGCTCCATCAGAGCATATAGTGTGAATATGAAAATCTCCTTTTGTATACATATTTTATCTCCAATGTAAGTATTCTTATACATAGTATTCATAAAGATAAAAAAATGTAACATTGATTATAGGAGTTAGAAGTATAATTTAAAAATTATTAATAAACACTACAAAAAAATATTAACTAATAATTATTGTTGACAAAGACAATATTTTGATATAAATTAGTTATATAACTAATAGTTAGATTTCTTACTAAATGAGGTGGTAAAATGGAGAGAAAAAACTTATTAAATGAAATAGCAATTATTTATCATTGGATGAAAGAAATGTTTAAAAATTTTGAGGTTTCAGAAGTAGAGACTTCTTTAAATAGTACACAAGCAAGAGTGATTATAATGATTTATAATCATAAAGATAATACAATGAGTAAAATAAGTAGAGGTGTTGGTTTAGAGAAAGGTTCATTTACATCTGTAATAGATAACTTAATAGAAGAGGGTTATGTTATAAGAAATAGAAATGTAAAGGATCGTAGAAAAATTTCTTTGGAACTTACAGAGAAGGGTAGATTAATTGCTGAAGATATGCAAAATATAATGTTAAAAAAAATTGAAGCTTTTATATATAAAGATGGAGATGAAAAAGCTAAAGAATATTTAAATGCTATTAGAGTGTTATCAGAACTATCTCCAATGGCAAAAAGAAGTTAGGAGAATGTAGTTATGAATGAAAAAAGATTAAATATATTAGCAAATGAAAAAGTAACAAAAGCAATTTTTAAAATGTCTTTACCTATGGTTATGGGAATGATGGTTCAGGTTTTATATAATCTAGTTGATACATATTTTATAGGAAGATTAAATGACTCAAATCAATTAGCAGCTGCAAATATAGCCTTCCCAATATTTATAGTATTTATGGCTCTTGCAGGAACAGTAGGATTAGGAGCAGCATCATATATATCAAGAGCTTTAGGTGATAATAAAAATGAGATTGCAAATAAAACAGCAAGTATAGCAGTAGTATTATGTATGGCAATTGGAATACTAATTTCAGTACTTGGTTTAATATTTATAAAACCATTAGTCTCAATATTAGGAGCAAGTGATAATACATTTATATATAGCATTCAATATGTAGGAATAATGCTTCTTGGAGGTATATTTATTATTGGAAATTTTGCTTTAGGACAGCTTCTTCGCGCAGAAGGTGGAGCAATGCAATCTATGATGGGATTATTAATTGGAACAGTTGCAAATATTATTTTAGATCCAATACTTATATTTACATTTAATATGGATATAGTAGGTGCAGCTCTTGCAACTATAATAGGAAATCTTTTAGGATTCTTATATTATGCGTATGTGTTTTATAAACAAAAAACAGTTACTAAAATAAATTTAAAGTTATTTTCATTTGATAAAAAAATATTTAAAGAGATATTTAAAATAGGAATACCAGCATCATTAGGACAAATGCTTATGAGCATTGCAATAATTGTATCTAATAATATAGCAGTAAATTATGGTGATACTACTATAGCTGGAATGGGAGTTGCAAGTAAAATTATGACAATAGGGACATTTATTTTTATGGGATTCTCATCTGGATGTCAACCTTTAGTAGGATTTAGTTATGGGGCAAAAAATATAAATAGAATAAAAGAAATAATATTTAAGGGTATTTTAATAACATCTATAATAGGAATAACCCTTGCCATATTATTTAGTATATTTGCTAAACCTTTAATTACTTTATTTATAAATGATACAGAGGTAATAAACACTGGAGCAATAATACTTTCAGCACTTTCAATATCTTTGCCTTTTATAGGAGGACAAATGGTAAGCACAACAAGTGTTCAATCAATGGGAAAGGCAGTACCTGCATTAATTTTATCAATATCTAGACAAGGAATATTATATATTCCTCTAATAATTATATTAAATAAAATAGCAGGATTTAGTGGGTTTATATATGCACAGCCAATTACTGATGTTATAATGTTTGGATTATGTATTATAGTATTAATTACTGTATTAGTTAGAGAAGAAAAAATATATAATAAAGAAAGAAAAATAGGATAAATTAATATTTTTAAATTAAAATAGAAACTTAAGGTTTTATTAATTTTATAAATAATATAAAAACTAATAAATAATAAAAGAAGTAAAAAGGAATTTTTCCTATTTGGCAATTAAGACTTTATTATCCAAAAAAACTATGATATAATCACTTTGTATTTTGCAAAGGGGAGGTTCCACAGTATGAAACACATAAAAACAATAAACAAATCAAATATAAAAAATAGCTTAGCTAAGCCAGGATGTAAAGAGTGTGCTAACTCATGTCAATCTGCATGCAAGACTTCTTGTACAGTTGCAAACTTAGAATGTGAAAACTAATATTATAGCAGTAACTTTATAAGGTTACTGCTTAATTTTTAGTATTATAAGTATGGAAATTACTGCTACTTAAGTAGCTAGTTATATAAAAATATTTAAATTGAAATAGATAAATTTTAAGGAGAATAAATATGGCTTTAATTCATAAATTTAAACAAGGCGATAACTTTTTTGTATTAGATGTTAATACAGGAGCAGTTCATATAGTAGATGAGCTAGTATATGATTTAGTAAATGAAGATAAAATGGAATCTAAAGAGGAACTTATTTCGAAATTTGCCAATAAATACAAAGAAAGTGTTGTATCAGAAGCTTATGATGAAATAATGGAATTAGTAAATGAAGAAATATTATATTCAAAGGATCAATATGAGGAAATAGCCCATGGTTCTATGGATGATAGAGATTATATAAAAGCAGTATGTTTAAATATAATTCATGGATGTAACTTAAGATGTAAATATTGTTTTGCTGATGAAGGTGAATACAACGGAAATAAAGGAGTAATGTCTCTTGATACAGCTAAAAAAGCTATAGATTATGTTGTAAAAAGAAGTGGTCCAAGAAGAAATATTGAAATTGATTTATTTGGTGGAGAACCAACCATGATAATGGATACTATAAAAGAAATTATCAAGTATGCAAGAGAAAATGAAAAAGAGTGGAAAAAGAATATTAGATTTACTATGACAACAAATGCAACTCTTTTAAATGATGATATGATGGATTTTATGGATAAGGAAATGGGAAATATAATACTTTCATTAGATGGAAGAAAGTGTGTAAATGATAATGTAAGAATTAAAGTAGATGGTAGTGGTTCTTATGATGACATAATTCCTAATATAAAGAAGATGATAAAAAAGAGAACGCCAGGGAAGATGTATTATGTAAGAGGTACATTCACAAGAGCTAATACAGATTTTTATGAAGATGTAATGGCTATGGTAAATGAGGGGTTTGATGAAGTTTCAATTGAACCAGTAGTTTTAGAAAAAGGACACGCTTTAGCTTTAAGAGAAGAAGATTTACCTGTAATTATGGAAAACTATGATAAATTATATGAAGATATGGCTAAAAGAAAAAGAGAAGGAAAAGAAGAGTACAATTTCTATCACTTTAATGTAGATTTAAATGGTGGACCATGTGTATATAAAAGAATTTCAGGATGTGGTGCAGGATTTGAATATGTAGCTATTACTCCACAGGGAGATGTTTATCCATGTCATCAATTTGTAGGAAAAGAAGAGTTTAAACTTGGAACTATTTTTGATGATACGTATAATAAGGACTTAGGTAAGGAATTTAAAAAAGCACATATATATAATAAGCCAAAGTGTAGAGATTGTTGGGCAAGATTCTACTGTAGCGGTGGATGTCAAGCAAATAATTTCAGTTTTAATGGAGATATGAAAGTTCCATATGAAATTGGATGTAAAATGCAAAAGAAGAGAATTGAATGTGCTATAGCTTTAAAAGCAGAATAGTAGCTGTATTATAAGCTAAATTGAAATAGAAAATTAATAAAGTGGTTATGTATTATAGATATATATCATTTAGCTGTTTAAAATTTAAGTCAGCTTATGATAATAGATTTTTATACATAGCCACTTTAATAATTTAAATTAAAAGGAAGAGAAAGATGGAGTATTTATTAAGTAATAATATTAAATTAATTTATAAAAAAGGTTTATCAAACTTAACTTCAGTTTCTATTGCCTTAGAAGCGGGAGCGGCAATGGAAACTGAAAAGCTTGGAGTTGCTCATGCAACAGAGCATATGATTTATAAAGGAACTAAGAAAAGAAGTGAAAGTGATATAAATTATGAATTAAGTAAAATATTTGGTTTTCAAAATGCTATGACAAATTTCCCTTATGTAATTTATTACGGTACTTTATTAGGAGAAGACTTAAAAGAAGGGTTAGAAATTTTTGCAGATTTATTAATAAATCCATTATTTGAAGAAGCTGGTTTTAAAGAAGAGATGGATGTAATTAAAGAAGAGTTAAAAGAGTGGGATGAGGAATTAGATCAATATTGTGAAGATAAATTATTTATAAATTCATTTAAAAGTAGAAGAATTAAATATCCAATAATAGGTACAATGGAGGATTTAAATAATATATCGTTAGTAGATATTAAAGATTTTTATAATAATTACTACGTACCAGAAAATACATCTATTGCAATAGTAACTTCATTAGATTTTGAAGAGGTAAAAAATATAGTAGAAGAGTTATTTTTAAGTTGGAAAACATTAAAAAATATGATAAAGAAAAGTGAAGTTAAGTATGAAGAGCCTATTAAAGATAAATTTATAGATATAAGAAGTGGAAGTAATACTTGTAGAGTAGAAATTGTTTTTCCAATTCATAATCTTAATGAAAATGAAATAAAGGCATTAAGAATATTTAATGAATTTTTTGGTGAAGGCGTAAATTCTATATTATATGATACTTTAAGAACTAAAAATGGACTTATTTATGATGTTATTACAAAGATAGCTTTAGAAAAATATATTAAGCTTTATAAAATAACATTCAATACATCTAGTGATAATATAAATAAGACATTAGAACTAATAAATCAAAGTATAGAAAACTTAGATTTATTTAAAGAAAAATTAACTAATGAAGATATAATTAATTTAGTAAAGTCTATAAAGTTAAAGAGATTATTTAGAGAAGAACAAAGTATTATATTAGCAAAAGAGCTGTCAACATATAGTGCTATGTTTAATGATTATAAAATATATGAAAAGGAATTAGTTGATTTAGAGAAAGTATCAAAGGATTTAATTTTTAAAGTTGCTAAAAGTGTATTAAAAAGTCCTTCTATTGAAATTATAAAAAATAATATAAGATAAATAATTAAAAAAATTAAATTATTTAGGTTAGAAAGAGGTGTATTTATTGGAGAAAAAGATTCCACTTTTAAATGAATTATTAAAGTATAAAAAAGAGAATAATCTAATATTATCTATGCCAGGAAATAAATGTGGAAGAGGATTTCTTAGAGATAGTATTGGAGAAGAATTTGCAAATACATTATGCTTTTTAGATATTACAGAAGTAGATCCATTAGATAATTTACATTGTCCTGAGGGCGTTATAAAAGAAGCACAAGATATGCTTGCAAAAACCTATGGAGCTAAAAAAGGATACTTCTTAGTAAATGGAAGTACTAGTGGAAACCTTGCAGCTATATTCTCTGCCTTTAAAGAAGGAGATGAGATATTAGTTGAACGTAATTGCCATAAATCAATATATAATGGAATTATATTAAGAAAATTAAAAGTTATATATGTAGAACCAGTTATAGATGAAGAAAATGGAATACTTTTACCTCCCAATAAAGAGAATGTATATAAAGCACTAGAAAAATCCAAAAACCCAAAGGGAATAATAATAACCCACCCAAATTATTTTGGTATAAGCTATTCAATTGAGGAATTTGTATTAGAATTAAAGAATAGGGGATTAAAAATAATAATAGATGGAGCTCATGGAGCACATTTTGGATTTAATGAAAAATTACCTAAATCAATAGTAACATTAGGTGATTATGTAGTTTTAAGTGCTCATAAAACTTTACCATCATTAACTCAAGGGGGATATCTTCTAGTAAATGAGGAAAATAGTGAAATTGAGTTTTATTTAAAAGCATTTATGACAACATCTCCATCATATTTAATAATGGCTTCATTAGATTATGGAAGATATTATTTAGATAATCATGCTAAAGATGACTATAATAAACTTATAAAATTATCAGAAGTATGGAAAGAAAAAATAAATTTATTAAATAAATGTACTATTTTAAGTAAAGAATCTTTAAGGAGTGGATATCACTTAGATTTAACTAGATATATAATGATATTAGAGGATGGATATAGTGGACATAAGCTTTTAGATTATTTAAGAGAAAATAAAATACAAGGAGAAATGAGTTTTTCTAAAGGGGTTATTTTAATTTTATCTCCATTTAATCTTGAAAAAGACTTTTTAAAGATATACAATGTGATGAATAATTTAAATATGGAAAAATTAAAAGATGTATATATTGGAAAAAATTTAAATTATATACCAGAAAAAATTATGGAACCTTATGAGATATTTGAAAAAGAAGGAACGTTGATTAATTATAGAAATGCAGAAGGAAAAGTTGTAAAAGAAGCTATAATACCATATCCACCTGGAGTACCTCTAGTTTGTGGAGGAGAAATAATAACAAAAGAAGTTATAGATATAATAGATGAATATGTAAACTCTAGAAGAAGTATAATCGGAGTTAAAGATAACTTCATAAATATATGTAAATAAGTTTTTAAATTATTATTAAAGCCCAATGGGAAGTTATATAAATCCTATTGGGCTTTTTTGAGTTATAATATATTTAATAATAAAAATTGAGGTGTAAATATGATTAAAGCATTAAAAGAATCCTTTTTATTTAAGGGAATAGATGAAAGTATAATTGAAGGTATTTTAAAAAATAGTAATTATAAGTTGAAAGATTATCATAAAGGTGAGATAGTTGCAAACCAAGGAGAAAAGTGTAATAGTTTATCTGTAATTATATCTGGAAAGGCAGCAATACAAACAATATACGAAAATGGAAAAGTTCTTACTTTAGCAAACTTTAATGTAAGTGATATTTTTGCAGAAGCATTATTATTTTCCAAAGATAAAGAGTATCCAGCAACTGTAATAGCAATAGAAAATTGCAAAATATTATCTTTTTCAAGAGAAGCTATTTTATCAATTATAAAAGAAAATACAAAGGTAACAGAAAATATATTAAGCCTTCTATCACAAAAAATCGTTTTGTTGAATAGAAAAATAAATTTAGTTGAATTAGATTCAATAAGAAGAAAAATATGTAAATTGCTATTAGATAATTATAAAATAAATAATACAATGTCATTGAAAATAAATTCTAAAAAAGAATTAGCAGAGGAACTTGGGATTCCTAGACCATCATTATCAAGAGAGCTAATAACAATGAAAGAGCTAGGTCTTATATCAGTTACCTTAAAAGATATAACTATTTTAAATTTAGAGGCTTTAGAAGATGAATTTTTCAATTAAATTTAAAGAAAATATTGACAACAGATAAGAGGTATAATATACTCTATTTAAGGTTTTAGAAAACTATTAAATAGAGGTGGTATAATGAGTAAATATTTTATTAAAGAAAGACTGTTTTCTATTGGAGCAAAATTTGATGTTTATGATTCAAATGAAAATCCTGTATATCTAGTTGAGGCAGATAAATTTGATATAGGAAAAAATATCAATATTTATAATGCAGATAAAGGAAAAAGACTTCTATATATGAAGCAACAAATAAGATTAGGAGCACATAAGTATTTAGTTTATGACCATGATATGAAGGAGCTTGCTACAATAAAAAAAGAATTTATGGTTCCAGAGTATAATATTACTGGTGAAATAGGAAATTTAAATATGGAATCTAGTAGTATTTTGGGAAGACATTATACAGTTAGAAATGGAAGTATAGAAATTGGGAAAATTGATAAGGAGTTCACATTTGGAAGAGATAGATATTCCTTAGAAGTATATGATGAAAATTATAAAATATTTTTAGTTTGTTTATTAGTAATGATTGATATGGTTAGGTTTAACTCTGATAATTAATATAATTTAAGTTAAAATGTGTATATGGATGTAAGTATAGTAGTATAATTAAAGAAATTAAGTAATAATATTTAAAAGTTATTTAGGAGGTATAAAATGGTACATGATATTGACTATAAGATATTTGGAAATGAAATGCAGTATGTAGAAATTGAACTTGATCCAAGAGAAACTGTAGTTGCAGAAGCTGGTGGTATGATGATGATGGATAATAGTATTAGCATGGAAACTATTTTTGGAGACGGAAGTGAAAAAAGCCAAAGTGGAATTTTTGGTAAATTAGGTGGAGCAGCAAAAAGAGTTATTACTGGAGAAAGCTTGTTTATGACATCTTTTACTAATACAGGTGTTACTAAAGAGAAAATTTCATTTGCAGCTCCATATCCTGGTAAAATAATACCAGTTGATTTAAGAATCTATGGAAATAAATTGATTTGTCAAAAAGACGCATTTTTATGTTGTGCTAAAGGTATTAGCGTTGGAATTGCATTTCATAAAAAGCTAGGAACTGGCTTTTTTGGAGGTGAAGGATTTATACTTCAAAAATTAGAAGGAGATGGCTTAGCTTTTATACATGCAGGGGGAACAATAGCTAAGAAAATATTAGGACCT